>CBDAUN010000003.1:1735000-1794440 GCA_965200645.1 Arenicellales bacterium | reverse complement strand
GGAAGGATTCGGTAAACCAGCGCATCACCGCACCTTCGACCAGGCTTTCCATACTTCGTGCAGCAATTCGATCTCGCCATAGGTGCTTGGTTTCCTCTCGAACTCGAGCCATATTATCACATAGAGTCAAGCTCAACAGTCTATCGGGGTAATGGATGGCTAGACCCATGCCAATCATGCCACCCAAGGAAAGCCCTACCCAGTGCACTTGCCTGAGTTGGAGTGCATCCAAAAATGCGACAGCATCGGCAACCAGCATTGCCATCGAATACGGTTCGTGCGGTGCACAGCTCAATCCCAAGCCACGGGTGTCATAGCGAATCACCTTAAATTTCTCGTTGAGAACATCTATTTGAGGATCCCACATGACAAGACTGGACCCGATCACATGGCTCAGCACCACCACATTACCGTGATGATTTCCGGAGGATTCGTAATTGATTTGAATATTGTTCGCTGCTATTTTCATCGACTATTGATCACTGATGCGAGTAAATTGTTGATGAAATAATCTTGGGTCGCTTGCAAAAGGGACCTTTGGTCCACTGTTCCAAACGCTCCAGTCGATACTTGGAAAAAGTACTGACCGAGGATTGGACACAGTATCAGGAACGTGTGTTAGATCGATCGTGTCACAGTATTGAATGGATTCCTGATAAATTTGTGCCCCACCGATAAACCAAATTTGGCCATCATCAATTGCTTGTAACGCTTTATTGATAGACGGATAACTTTCAGCACTCATGTCTGAGTTACTTGTAATCACTATATTTCTTCGTTGTGGTAATGGCCTAAAGGGTAGTGACTCCCAGGTTTTGCGCCCCATGATGACTGTTGAATTTAAAGTTGTTCTTTTGAACCGCTTCAGGTCTTCGCTATAGTGCCACGGAACAGTGCCATCTAGTCCAATCACGCCCTGTTTAGTCATGGCCACAATGATGCCTGCTTTCCGGGTCATTTAGAAATTACGTTCGCACAATTAGACTGCAACTCGAAAGTTGATGGCTGGATGAGACTTGTAACCTGCTAACTTAAAGACGTCAAGAATGTCTTCGGTATCGGCTTCGAGTAGTTTTGTAACGTCATCAAGAGACTTTATGGATGGGTCAATGGTTAACTTTGGTAAGTCCTTTGGTTCCCTGGAAAGTTGAACCTTAAGACCGGGAACATGATCGAATTCTGATTTTGAACCGTCTGATTTAGCCGTGTAGACATGAGTATCGATCAGTGTGTGTGCAAATATCCCTGGCTTAATGTCAGTCAAATGACCGATAAGTTCAAGCAAAAATGAATACCCTGCGATGTTGTAAGGCACGCCCAGTGCTACGTCAGCACTTCTTTGAGTCAGGTGTAGGCATAGAATTGGCTCATTGCCATCTGTCATTTGTACATTCAACACCCAAAAAGCATGACAGGGTGGCAACGCACTGGTCTGAGCATTACCGGGTGCCCAGGCGGAAACAACATGACGACGACTCATTGGGTTGGATTTCAGTTGTTCCACTACCCACGCGATTTGATCATTGTCGGCCATGCCAGCACCGTTCGGTACGGGGAAATGTCGCCAAAAATTACCATATGCACTGGGCACGCGCCTTTCGTCGTTTGCCCAAGGGTGCCAAAATTTGCAACCATGTTTATCGAGCAAGCCTATGTGGGTTTGCCCAGACAAGAACCAAAGATTCTCAATGACGATGTTTTTCCACGAAATATTCTTAGTCGTTAACAGAGGAAAACCATGACGTAAGTCAATTTCGTAGTTGTAGTTGAAGGTGGAGAGAGTGTCGATGCCTGTACGATTTTCCTTGCGTGTTCCATGCTCAAAAACATGTCGCACGATGTCTAGGTATTGTTTCACAGCGGATTGAGCTTAGGAGGCAATGACAAAATCGACACTAATTTCAATCAAACGATTTGAAAGCCAACTCGCAAAATATATTGCCAAACCAGGATAAAAAAGTGGAAAATGCTAGAAATTGCAGTTTACAACAATTTACCCAGAAAGAAATAGTGCAATAGTTTCATTAAGGAAAACGAAAGCAGAATAATAATGAGATAGTGATGAAAATGATGTTACCAATTGATTCACCAAATAGGCGCGTAATCAACATCGACGAAGGTGAGTATTTGCCTTTATATGATGACGAAGGTCGAGTGGATGGTGAAGTCCTCCAGTTAAATCCGAATAAAGAGTTAGGCTACGGTTTTCATATTTACAGGATGCCGCCTGGTCACACGACAACGCCGCATGTACACAAAGGAGATGAGGAATTTCTCATTTTAGAAGGAGAAATTATTGATCATGACGGCTTTCGCTATGGCAAAGGTGACCTTGTCTGGCTCGAAGCGAACACGGAACACAACTCGTATACCCCGAACGGAGCCTTGCTTGCGGTGTACTACCGCTAGAGATTATCGCTGAATGCTAAGCGAATGCCTGACACTTTAATCGAAAGTTACAAGAGCACTTACACCCGCAAAGTGCGATTAGAAATTAGCCTTTTGTAGAATCACCTGATTCGAAGTATTTTTCTAAGGCTTTGCGAGCGAGATAGGCTGGTTTGACGTACCACTTTTCCTTGTTTACTACTACTGCAGAAATCGCTATTTTATCAGTGCCGGAATCTCCGTAGCCAGCGAACCACTCGGTCCTGCCCTTTGGATCATAACCAGTCAAAGACCCTGTTTTTCCACCGACATCCAATTTTGCATATTCTTCTATAAAAAACCCACGAAATGACTTTCTAGCGGAACCACGCCTGACAGTTGCTCGCATCAGGACACGCATGTTATCAACTGTTTCCTTTGGAAAAGTTCGGGTAGCTGAGTACTCAGCTGAGTAAATCAGGGGTCCGTTTTCGTGGTAGGCTGAATCAACAACATGAGGTGTAACAGTAAATCCATTGTTTGCAATGGTTGATACGATTGAAGCCGCATGAACAGGGCTTAATGTTGTCGCCCTGGTAAATCCTGAAGCCGCTTCAGCGATTGACCATTCATCATCTTCGTTAATTTTCGTAACGCTCGGTTCAATAATGAAGTCACCGTCGAGGGGTGAATTGAAGCCGAAGATTTTGGCGTATTCGTTTAGTTTGTCTCCCCCCACGTGATAGATACCAATCTTACCGAAGACAGTGTTGATCGAAGATGCGAACGCTTGTTTCAGCGGTACTTTGCGCGTCCACTTGTTATCTTTGTGGCGCAGCACATTCTTCTTATATAAAGATGTGCTCTTGCCATTGAACTTATAGGTGGTATCAGGGGAAGCCTTTCCTTCGTTGATGACAGCGGCAGAAGTCACAATCTTAAAAATTGATGCGGCTGGAAATCCTGAATGCATTGCCAGGTTTCCAACAGGTTCGTCAGCCCGAGTGTGACTGGACACCGAAAGTATTTTGCCCGTGTCAGCTTCCATAATCACTACAGCGGCATAATCTGGATTGTAACGCTCTAACAGACTGTCCATATAGTCGTTAAGATCATTACGGATTGTGTAACTAAGGCGTGCCGGATATTCTTTTTCGCCTTGGGACACGGTGGTCTCAGTCGGTAACTCAGTACTGTCTCGAACATGACCTGTTATAGACTCCGCGATGTGTTCCTTGCGAACTCCCCATACGTCCGGAGAATAAAGTACCGTTTCAGCAACTGAATAGGGGTATACGAATGCGCCTAATAAAAGGCCTGTCGCCAGGAGGGTTCTGATTGAGAAGTTGGAGCTCGAATAATGGTCTTGGTTCAAATAATCCATTCCCATTGCTGAACCAGACATAGACTTGTTACGCCTCAGTAGAGAAGAGTTCCGTTGATTCATAATTGCGCTGTCACCATGGTATGAACAAAAATATGAGCAATTACACGAAGTTAGAACAGTTAATTCTAGCAATCAATTAGTAATCCCTCTCAATTTACTGAATTTGCTATTTTATTTCAAAAAATATATGTGTGCAATACTTTAATTATTTAAAAATTTCGAATAACGCCTTTTTTTGAGTTACGAAGTTAAAATAGTAATCTTTTCAATACTCCTATCTGGTTTGTATGGCTTGAAAACGCACAAACCCATCTGCAAAAGCGATTGTTACGTACTTGG
This sequence comes from Arenicellales bacterium, assembly GCA_965200645.1. Lineage (GTDB taxonomy): Bacteria > Pseudomonadota > Gammaproteobacteria > Arenicellales > JAJDZL01 > CBDAUN01. The sequence continues at coordinate 1,790,347 of CBDAUN010000003.1, read as the reverse complement.
AATTATCCTGACCAGTATCTTCAAAGGGTGTACTTGACCAAGAAATAGGATCAAGACCCGAATACTGTTCCACCCCTGACCGAATCATTGAAGGAATATCCTTATTTCCATATGCTCGAATAAAGTTGTAAACCAGTAGGGCAGAATCATTCGTACTAAATGCATAATCTTCCCGACTCGGACTGCAGTGCTCTGTAGCTTGGGCAGAATCTTGTGCCTGTGTCACCCACTTGGAGTGTGGGATTTGGAGAAGTTTGTCAAAGGCATCAACAACTGTCTGAATCAAAAATTGTTCAATTTCTTCCAATCTGGCACCATTTGCGAATGGAACCTCAATTTGTTGGATGATTTCTCCCGAATCCAGTTCGGAGGTAACTCTATGCAGTGTAACGCCCGTTTTTGTTTCCCCCATCCTTAGTTGCCAAAATAGAGGATTGGACCCTCGATACTTAGGTAGTAGTGAAGGATGGATGTTGATGCAATCTATTTTGGCCAAGTCTGTGACATGCATAGGTAACTTTACTGGGTAGCATGCCAACAATATGTAGTCGATTTGATAATTCTTAAGTTGACTGAATACCTGACTTGATTTACTGCTGTGATAGTAAACTGGAATTTGGTGATGGCGACAGAGTCGAACGATTTCAGGGGGGCTCGGTACGGAGAGATTAGCAATGCTCTTAGGCTGGTCATCTACACTAGAGCCATATGCATGCAGTACGACATATGCAGGGGTGAGTTGCTTCGAAAGCAATGCTTCCAGCGTGCAACAGGTAAAGTGGCTAATACCACCAAACAGCCCTATTTTGGTTATCTGTTTCGCCAAGAATCAGTGTGCAGAAAATTTCCTATAGATTCTTAGTTGAGAAACGGCACGCACATTCCCTTTTTGACTGCAGGACGATTCGCTATCACATCGAACCAGCGCTTCACATTTGGATAGGTGGCCAAGTCGATATTCTGCCATTCAAATCTAGCAGCCCAGGGAAATATTGCCATGTCAGCTATAGAGTAATTGCCAGCAACGAATTCAAGTTCGCTGAGTTGCATATCAAGAGTCCTGTAAGCTCTGTCTGTCGCAGAATCGAAACGTTCAATGGCATAGGGAACTTCGACTTTTGCAAATTTTCTAAAGTGGTGCAACTGACCCAGAATAGGACCGAAGCCAGCCATTTGCCACATTAACCATTGCAGGGTTAAAGATCGAGTGGGCGTGTCTTCGGGATAGAATTGACCAGTCTTTTCTGCAAGATAGATCAGTATGGCACCCGATTCAAAAACTGAAAATGGCTCTCCATCGACCCCAGTCGGGTCGATTAGTGCCGGAATTTTGCTGTTCGGACTAATTTTGATAAAGGATTCAGAAAATTGTTCGTCCTTGAGGATGTTGATAGGGTAGACATCATATTCCAGCCCCATTTCCTCAAGCGCAATGGAGACTTTCCTGCCGTTTGGGGTGCCCCAGGTATGTAGTTGCAATTTGCCTGACAATTCACCCATATTGTTGCTGTTTGACTAAAGTTGATAATTTACTATTACTGTTTTACGAACAACTTACGCGGATAGTTCGCAAGCAATTCAGGTGCACCATTGCGCACAATAAAACTTTCGGTAATCTCCAGCCCCCAATCTTCCTGCCACAGGGCCGTCATGAAGTGAAACGTCATATTTTCCTTCAGTACTGAACGATCTCCAGGTCTGAAACTGATGGTGCGCTCACCCCAATCTGGAGGATAGCTGACACCTATGGGATAACCCATTCTGCTTTCCTTATAAAACCCATACTTGTTTACAGCGGTGTTGAATGCGGTAACTATGTCTTCAGCTACGTTCCCTGCCCGTGCAACGTCCAATCCGGCTTCCATCCCTTCTAAAACAGCCTGTTCGGCGTCAAGAAATTTCTTCGGAGGTTTTCCAAGGTAGACCGTGCGACAAAGAGGACAGTGATAACGTCGGTGACAACCGGCAATCTCGAAGAAGGTTCCTTCATTCGAATTCATTGGTTCATCATTCCAAGTCAAATGTGCGGCCGATGCGTCAGGCCCGGAAGGTGTCATCGGCACAATTGCGGGATAGTCGCCACCAAATTCATCAGTACCCCGAATTCCAGTTCGGTAAATTTCGGCTACTAAATCATTTTTTCGAATGCCTGGTTCGATTAGTTCGAAGATCTTTTCGTGCATTTTGGTCACAATCTGTCCAGCGCGTCTCATGTACTTCAATTCCGGTTCGGACTTGACCGTACGTTGCCAGTTAACCAGTGCGGTGGCATCCTTAAAAGTGGCGTTTGGTAGTCCTTTCTTTAGCGACTGGTAAGCCGCAGCAGAAAAATAGTAGTTTTCCATTTCGACGCCGACTGATAACTTATCCCAGCCGCGCTTTTTAATTTCCTCACACAGATTTTCCATTGGATGGCACTCCGGCGTCATCACATAATGGTCGGGATAGGCCACCACATCGAAACTGGTCATATACACCGTTCGCAGTGCGCCATTTGCATCCATCTGCCTTCCCCACCACACCGGGCTTTCCGAAAGCGAAACCAGAACACACTGGTGGGTATAGAACGACCAACCGTCGTAGCCTGTGAGCCAATTCATGTTGGATGGATCGACAATGATCAGAAGTTCAATTTCCGTTTGTTCCATTGCGGTACGAGTCAGTTGGATTCTTCTAGCGAATTCTGACAGTGTGAAGTTCTGTGTAGCGCTGGACATTGTCCCTTCTCCCGGGTGGTAGTTAGTTAGGATTGTTGAATTATACGTCGAAGCCGAAACAGCCCTTCGATGGCTCCGCCGTCACTGGTGAAGTATAGAGCGTTGTCGGGGCCAATCGCGATCCCGGCGGGTCGTGCAATGCGAGTGCCATCTTCAAGCTGAAAACCTAAGACGACGGGAGCAACGGAACCCGTCGCTTCGTTATTGGCAAATTCGACCATCACCACAGCAGGAGGTCTGCGGGTTGCCGATGGACCGATATAGTCACCATCGGGTTGGGTAGCCCAAGACCCGTGTAATGCTACTACAGCGTTTAGGTCAAATCCTTCTCCGAGTGAATTTTGCGGAACAAAAGACATTCCAAGCGGAGCGACTCACAATCCAAATTTGTAACTCTTTGATTTTAAAGACAGAGAAATTCCGTCGTGCGAAGACTCAAATAAAATGTCGGGACTTAAGACCGCATTCATAACCGGGTCAACCTGGGCTTGCGGTCAGGGCAAGCGGTGCCCAAGGTACCCGCCTGCCCTATCAACTTCAGTGCTGCAGACAGCACAACAGGGAGCAATCGTCAGCCGTCAGTATAGAAAAATTATGCAAGAAACTGCTCGAATGTTTTATGGTTCCTCAGCTGAAGCAGGTTTGTAGTTATCTGGACCAGACAACTGTCGCCAGTTGCAACTGGAGTATTTTTGAGTCTGTAGCCGTCAATTACCGTATGGTCTGAGCAGTGAAATGGTAATAACCGGTCACTACCGTGCCAATGATGCAAGTGGTTGACGGGGAATGCTGTGAAATACCGAAAGGATTACCACGGGCTTTGATTGACTGCATGCAGTGCGTCTGGCATCTTGTAGCTGATCCCTTCTTTGTCATATTGCGCTGCGCCGAAAATACTGTCCAATCCATCCTGCACCTCATTGTTCATAATGGAACTCAAGAAGCGTTGTCTTAAGCGGACATAGAACAGAACCAACCAGCCGATTCTTAAAGTATTCGGATAGTCATACAGATCGGCCAGTTCGTTGCCAACCAGTGCCCGGGATAGCCGATAGGCATATTTTGCCAGGCTTTTCTTTTGGCTTTCAGTCTCCACTCCCTCCGCCATTTCAGGAATTGCCTTGAAAATCGAATTAACCATGGTCTTGGCATCCTTGTCCGGTGGCGGTTCGCACATATTGGCAATCTGGTACAGCCGCCTGGCCGAAGCTTCAGAACTGAACAGAATGCTTTCCGGTACACCCAGCAGATAGCCAGCATAGCGCCAGATCTCGACAATACTGTCAATTTCTTCCTGGCTCATACTACCGCCCATCTTGGCCGCATGCTCGAACTGACGGATGGAAAAGGTATACAAAGAAACACCTCCCAAATGAGCACAGTGGATGGGCGTGCCCCAGGCCTCATGATCCCACTCTTCGGAATCCTTCAAAAACTTGCGCACCCGGGCGTGGACAAACCGCAACCGCATCGAAAATTTCCACCCCTCGCCATCGCGGGTCATGCTGTTGGGATAATAGGTTTCAATCATATGCCGATTGTTCTGCCGCAGTCGCCGCACGGCACCCTCCCCCATTCCGCTCACCCGACCAGTGATGGAAAAGGATTTGCTCACCATGGTCCCAAATCCTTCCACCGAAGCTCCAATGGCGAAAGCCACGAGCATGTTTTTCATGTTGTTGAAAAAAGCCCGCTGTCCCACCTCGTGCAGGCTGAAATCAACCCAGTCTGGCACCCTGTCATCGACCACGTTAAAGAAGTCTCTCAGTGATTGCGGGGCGCGGGCCAGCGTTGCCGGATCGTCCCGTTCCACGCCAGCGCGGATGAAACGGTGCAGGTCTCTGGGCTGCAGATCAAACAACTCTTCCATCACCGGATCGAGCTCTTCGTCACCTATAGTGGTATGCCGTATGTAGTTGTCAGCTACCTCAGGATCGACCTTACGAGCCTTGGCGTAGCCTTCGGCATAAGCTGCCGGAGGTGTAAGCATGTTTCTTCCTCCTGTCTGTCTTGTAAGGGTGATTCACTTTGGGTATCACCTCTCGGATCTGGATTCAGCACCCGCCTGAAAGTCACTGAAAAAGTTACCCATCTGCCTTGATCCAAAATCAAGTTTGGTAACATATTTCGCCAATCTTAATACATCATCGTGCAAACTACCTGTTGTCTTCCCTGCAACAAGAAACTCATTAAACTTTGAGCAGAAAACTAAATCCCTTAACCACCTTATACCAAAAATTGACCGATAATAAAAGTAATTTATCGTCTAGAGAGTTTCCCGTCTGGAATCATTCTACAACTTTAAAGTCGATAGTTCGCCCAACCAAAGCTAAATATGGCAAGAATACCGACGGGTCATTCGTGCGATTTTAGTGAACATTGGCGGGTTTGGCGCTGATGGCGGACCGAACAGTGCCGGTGGGCGACCCTGTACAGAAAAAGTACCCGCCTGGCGGTGCCGCTCCTTTCGGGCGACGTCAGTGATTGGGCCGGTTAACGCGTCAAGCCGCCGCCCGTACTCACGAGCGCATTCGTACCGGTTGATGAGCGCGAATCGCACTGATCGTGAGCGCCTGCATGGTCAGTAGTGAAAGATCCACTGCCAGCTGCATGGCGCCGAGTCCTCTGATACAGTGATGATGCAGGTTGAAGTCTCGAGCCGAGCGGGCATTGATACGCTCAAGCGCATTGCGTGCGGAGTACAGTCGTTTCCACTGATAGGTGTTACGTGGCAAGGTGCCAATGGTACGAAGATTGTTCTCATCGAACTTCACGCGTACCACTCGACAGCGCGAATTCGGGGTACCGGCGTCTCGGTAGCATTGTTTACGACCGAGACATTCGAACCCGTAGTGAGCGGCTGGACAGTGGTACTTGAGGGTTTGACGTGTCTTTTCGACGCCGTGGTAGGCCAACTAGCTCAAACCCAAAGGCGCGCATCAACGATGGATTGCGTGCTAACTTTCGGCGCCGTTGGTTGATCTGATGGACGAAGTCGTCAAGTCCCATCGTTTCGATCACCATCGTGAAGCCTGTCAGGTCACAGTGCGCATCGAGCAAGTGCCAGGAAAACAGAGTATCATTGAGCATGGCCGCACCCGGATGGGTTGTAGTTTGATTATTCAAGTCTCCATGCGATTCGAAACGCCCTGAGGATGCGGCATTTGATGAAGCCATATCAATCGCTTAAGTGTTTGATAGTGGCGCATTTGGAGGTTGTGGGGTGGTTGTTACGGGGCAGCGCCGAAAACCGACTAAAACCCGGTCAAAATGCCCATTTTGTGGGGTAAACGAATAATTAACCCATTGAAAACAACAGTCATATCAACACGCTACAGCACCCGAAACCCTCTCCGTCTTGGTAATGGTAACAAAAATGTCGCAAAGAAAATATAGCCGGATATGCAGGCTGTCCTGCAAAATCGGGTACAATGTGATTAGACCTACCCTTCAGATAACGGCCAGAAAGTGATGATCATGAACAAAATCACAAGTATGCAATTCGCTGTGCTATTCACTGTAATGATAGTTTTTTTCAGCATGCCGGTACTATCCCAGACACCCGAGGAAACCGGTCTGCGCATTGCACAGGATGCCTATGATGCCTCCAAGGGGTTCGGTAATTTCACCGCCAACCAGAGTATGGTACTGCGCAATCGGCAGGGGCAGGAAAGTCAGCGTCAGCTGCGAATCAAGGTCCTGGAGGTGGAAGGTGACGGCAATCGCAGCCTGTTCGTCTTCGATGAACCGAGGGACGTGGCTGGCACGGCGTTTCTGGTTCACTCCCACCGGCAGGATGACGACGAGCAATGGCTCTACCTCCCGGCCCTGAAGAGGGTGAAAAGAATTGCCTCCTCCAACAAGTCCGGATCCTTTATGGGCAGCGAGTTCGCCTATGAGGATCTTGGGGTGCCTGAGGTGGAAAACTTCACCTATCGCTACCTGAACGATGAGGCCTGCGGAGATGCCGAATGCACGGTAACGGAGCGCACTCCCGTGGACAAGCAATCCGGCTACAGTCGTCAGGTGGTCTGGCGGGACAAGGATGAACTGCGGATCCATCGAGTCGACTATTACGACCGCAAGGACACCCACATGAAAACGCTAGAATTCCGCGATTACCATCAGTATGAAAACAAATACTGGCAAGCCCACACCCTAGAGATGGTCAACCATGTGACCGGCAAAAGTACCACGCTGACCTGGTCCGACTTCGTTTATGGTGGAGATATCAACGAGAGGGAGTTCACCAAGACAGGCTTGAGGCGAATTCGTTAATGCCGCAGCACGCTCGGCACCAGTAACCGCTGGCCGTCCACAAGGATTGTTTCATGGTTGCTGTGACCAGGCTTACAATACGAAGCCTGCTACTTGCCGCTTGCCTCTGTGGGGTAAGTACCAGCCTGCAGGGTCAAGAGGTGTTCTTTGATCTCACCGGCGATCTGACGCTGGAGAGTCGCTGGTTTCCTGATCAGGCACTTTACCCCGGACAGACTTCATCCGCGAGCGGGTTCTCATTGACGCCGAGCCTGTACTTTGAAGATGCCCGTGGCTGGAGTTTCAACCTAACACCTTTCCTGCGCTACGACAATGTAGATCCGGCACGAACTCACGCTGATCTGCGTCAGGCCTACTTTCTGATGTTTGGCGACATCGGTGAAGACCAGTGGGAATTGCGTGTCGGGGTAGACCAGGTTTTCTGGGGCGTAACGGAATCCCAGCATCTGGTCGACATCGTCAATCAGGTGGACCTGGTGGAAGACCCGACTGCCGAACAGAAACTGGGACAGCCCATGGTTCACTTCACCCGCTATGGCGACTGGGGCACGGCCGAGCTGTTTGTACTGCCGTTTCATCGTCCACGCACGTTCCCCGGCATTGATGGACGCTTGCGGCCGTCGGTCCCGGTACCCGATGAACCAATTTCGCGGGCGGCGACCAATAATGAACGGCATGTGGATCTTGCTGCTCGATACAGCCATACCTTCGGATCTGTGGACCTGGGTCTGACAGCATTTGACGGCACCACTCGCGAGCCCACGTTGCTGGTAACCGATGCGACGGGCCAGCCCGTGCCGCCGTTGCAGCACTATGGTAAAATCCGCCAGTTCGGAGTTGATGCCCAGTTAACTACCGGGGCTTGGCTGTTGAAGCTGGAAGCCATCCACCGCAGCGGCGAACCCGATCTGAGTCGCAAAGAACGGGACTACGAAGCGGCAGTGATGGGTTTTGAGTACCAGTTTCCGGCAGTGATCGGTGTTGCGGATTTGACGCTGATGACGGAGTGGAACTATGATGATAGAGGCGCACTGGCGGTGCCCAGACGCAACCCGCTCACCTTGCAAAACGATCTGGCCGTGCTCACGCGCATCGCTTTCAATGATGTCAGTAACAGCGAACTGTCTTTCGGCCTGATCAGCGACCTTGATAGCAAGGGGAGATTTGCTGCTGTCGAATTCAGCCGGCGCCTCAGCGATCGCTGGTCCATTGGGCTGGAGTGGTTCGGTTTACTGGAGGCCAATCCCAATGAAATCTATAACGAGGCGAGGCAGGATAGCTTTCTCGAACTCAGTTTGAGCCTGTATCTCTGATCAGTCCAACAGCCAGAAAGCAATACTGCCTGACCAGAAAAACAGTCATTAGGACACACCGGCAGGCAACCTGCAATACCAGGCAGCCATTCTGCCTTATGTGTCCCGGACCTTTGCGCTGACCATTCCGACCTTGCCGAACCGTCTGCAACAAGTGTTCACTAAAACCTACTTGTTGTGCCGCATTGCAGAGACGGTCGAGGATGGTCCGGACATGGACTTCAGCAGGAAAAAGGAGAATCTCCAACGTTTTCTGGCAACGGTCAAGGGGCAGGAAGATGCCAGTGCTTTCGCTACTTCGATATCACTACCGCTTTCCCGGACTACACCGTCAAATGAACTGAATCTGACGTGCAACTCCCACCGGGTGGTGGTCAGTGTTACGCATTCATTCACTGCTGCAGACGCCGTATTCTTGAACGCTGTGTCTCGGTCATGTGCTTTGACATGCCAGAATTCCAGCTCAACGCCAGTCTGTCAGGTTTGCGTAACATACCGGAACTTGATGCCTACTGTTACACGGTCGCCGGCTACGTAGCCCAGATGCTCGTCGACCTGTTTTGCATTCAGTGTGATGAGCTGGTCGAGCAACGACAGAAGTTGCAGTCTCTGGCTGTCTCTTTCGGCCAGGGACTGCAGATGACCAATATCCTCAAGGTCATCTGGACCGATTACGAGCGTGGTGCCTGCTGGTTACCGCGATCGATGTTTGGCGATGTTGACTACCCGCTGCAAGATATCAAGGAGAACCACAAAACCGAAGCCTTTCAGTATAGGTTGCACTCCCTGCTCGGCATCGCTTACGGCCATCTTGAAAACGCACTAGAATTCACCCGTCGGATTCCGGCACGGCAAACCGGCATGCGCCGTTTCTGCCTGTGGGGACTCGGTATGGCAGTGCTGACCCTGCGTAGGATCGGGCACAATCCGCTTATACTTCAGCCAGTGAGGTCAAGATGTCCCGTCGTTCCGTGGTGCGACCGTGCTGGTCACCAATCTCAGGTTACAAAGCAACAAAACTTTGCGCTGGTGCTTTCACAAGGCTGCCAGAGATTTGCCCGCAAAGCCACCGATTCGAGTCGAATCGCATGGTCTTTGGCTGTGCATCATCCTATCGCGCTGTCATCTGTTCCCAAAATTAGCTTCCACCCGTTTGTCGACAAGTTCGACCAGGGTTATTGATTTGCGTCAAGAAATTACGGCAAGCAAAAAACCCCCGGCTTAAGTCGGGACAAGGAATGTCAGGAAACAGGATTAGGTAGTCCGGGAGGTATTGCGTTTGGCCCGGTCGATCAACATCAGCAAGGGCGGGAGCAATAGGAAGTCTGCGCAAATAGCGAATACCAAGATAAATGAGAGCAACCAGCCAACTACCCAGTTGCCTTCGAACCCTGATGCGGTGAACACCAGAAATCCGGCAGTGAGGATCGTCGAAGTGGTCAGCAGTGCAGGAGCTACCTTGTGAATAACTAGGCGCACCGATTCTTGTGCAGAGAGTCCCTCCCGGCGACCCCTGACATACTTGACCATAAAGTGGATTGTGTCGTCCACAACAATGCCCAAGGCCATGGCGGCGACCGCTGAAGCACCAAAACCGACATAGCCAATCAGGTACCCCCAAATCCCGAAACTCACGCCAAGAGGCACCAGATTGGGCACCAGACACACGAGTCCGATTCGGAAAGTTCTGAAGACCGGAATCATCAACAGCGAAATAATGCCCATGGCCAAGGCTATGCCGAGGATCATACTCTGATTGTTGAGCTGGGCAATATTGGCAGAAACCATGGTGAATCCCGTCGCAGTTGTTGCAATGTCGGGCTGGTTGGCATTAAGCCAATTCTCTGCACGGGCTACGAAATCCCGAACACCACTGGAGGAAGTTCCGCCGAGCACTATGGTCAAGCGGGTTGAGGATTTTGCCAGGTCGATACGATCGTTCAGATCGCTTCCCAAGGGCAGGGAGAGTTCGTAAAGAAAGAGATATTGTGCAGCAAGAGCAGGGTCATCCGGTATGCGATAGTATGCCTGGTCATCACCATTCATGTTTTTGTTCAGGCGTTTTAAAACGTCGGGAAACGCTTGAACAGAAATCACTTCGGGCTGGCTGCGAGCCCATTCTGCGAAGGCATCAACAGCGCGCAGGTAGCCGGGGTCGCTGATGCCGCCCTCTCTACCTGAATCCAGCGAATATTCCAGCGAATCAAGACCGCTCAGGTTTGCGGTAATAAAGTCTGTGTCACGCCGAAACTCGTAACGATCATCAAAATACCGCGTCCAATTGTCGTCCAGTTCTATCTGGGTCACTCCCGCGAACAGTCCGATTGAAGTGATACTGCAGAATATCAGCAGAAATTGCCGTCGCTTTACGACAAAATCGCCAAAACTTTCAAGAAATTTCCCGTCCCCGGCACGCTTCGCCGGAGCACGAATCGGTGTCACCGAGAGCAAGGCCGGCAACACAGTCATGGAAAAGATCAGGGAGCACATTGCTCCGAAGGCTGTAAGATTACCGAGACTGCGGAACGAGGGTGACTCAGAAAAGTTAAGGCTGAGAAACCCGACGGCTGTGGTAAGGGTAGTCAAAAACACTGGCCAGGCGTTGATGCGAAGCGATTCTCCCACAGCTGCCTTTTTGTCCAAGCCTTCTCGCATATGATCCTGGGTGACCTTGACAATGTGAATGGAATGGGCGATTCCCAGAATAATCACAATCAGCGGCACCACGGTTGTGACGGGCGTGAGAACCGAGCCTATCCAGCCGGCGAATCCCATAGCAGTGGCAGCCATAAGCAAGACCACACTAATGACGATTAACACAGCAAACAGGGAGCGCAAGAGAACGACTATCATGATCATCATAACAGCCATGAGGATCGGCCCCAGTGTACTCAGGTCGTCCAGTGGGACTTCAAGAAGTGCAGCCCGCAATATGACATTGCCAGTCACATAATAGTCGATCTTCGGATGACGAATGCGGGCTTCCGCCAGCAACTCGCGAACAGCCGCATTGATCTCGGCTATTAACGGGTCAGCGCCGTCCTCCGGCAATACGAAGTTGATCATCACCCCGGCGACATGCCCTTGTGATGAAACCAGCAAACCGGTAATCTCGTCCGTAGCCAGAGCAATATTTCCAACCTCAGCCAGAGCCGCATCATCAAGTGATGCCGAATCCTCGACCAGCGGCCCGACTATCAGGTCATCCCCCTCCGCTACGCTATGAGAGTAGTTGGTGAGTGAGGTAACCCTGATGGAATGTGGCAGCAACCAACCGGCTTCTGTCAACTCCTCCACCGCCGCAAGCGTCTCATGAGTAAATACATTGCCATCTTCCGGGGTAACCGCAATCAGTGCCGAGTTGGAAGCCGAATAGATGTTTTCAAAATCATCAAATGCCCGCATATACTCATTGTCCGCACCCATAAGATCGCGCAACCCGCTTGACGGCTCCGGGAGAAATCTTGCACCGGAGATCACCACCATCATCAACAGCAAAGTCAGTAATGTAAGTACCAAGGGGCGTTGCAGCAGGAACGCAATGTAGCGTTCCAGATTTTGCTTCATAACTTCCACCAGTTGACTCTCCTTACCCGGTGCCGCGACCGGAAAGGCTAACCTGATTCAATAAATTCCTGCAGGCATGCCGGCTTGCGGTTCATGCAGCAGATTGTGAAAAGAAGGACATGCATGCCTCGGCCGCTTCTACCCCACTCTGCAATGCACCATCAGTGACAGGGAAGCGCAAATAATCGCCTGCGAGAAATAATCCCTCCACCTGTTCCAGGCCGCTTCTGTTGCGCAGGTCGTTAACCGCAGACAACATACCGCCCGGACACTGGCATACCGCCTCGTTCCAGCGACGAACGCTGCCAAACAAGGGCTTCTCCGGCATGGCCGGAAAATACTTCTGCATTTCCTGGACTACCCGGTCGATGATTTCTTCGTCGGACAGGCTAAACATTTGCCGCCCCTGTTCCGCCAACAACGCTACATGCAGCAAGGTCTTTCCTTCAGGAACCGCTTTCGGATAAAGAAACTTGATATTGACGATAATACCCATCATTGCTCCAGTCCGGCGTGGAAAAGCGGCAACAAAATAATCAGGAATTATTTCGACATCAAGTGCGAGGCAGACAACACAGGCTGTCGAGTAGGTTACTTTGTCCAGAACCTTGTTCACATCATCCGGCAGGTTAGGGATGATCTTTCGTGTGACGGTGGCTGGCGTTGCGCAAATTACAGCGTCCGCCTCCATAAACTCTCCATCATGCCCGATGACACCTTTCGCCTTACCGTTTTCCAGAACAATCCGTTGTACCGGCGAAGATAGTCTGATGACGTGGGAACATTTCTCTGCCAGGGCGCCGATAAATGAACCAATGCCCAATTCCGGTACTTTAATTCGGGAGTTCGGGTCCAGAGAAAACCCCCATTGCAGCAACATTGCATAGCCAGCTCCGACCTGTTCTGGATTACCGCATGTGTAGGCTCCAATATCTACCTGTCCACTCTGCTCAAGATACTCCAACATGTTATTTTCATGCATAAAGGCAGTGAAGTTCTGCTCGGTATCCAAGTCAAGCATCTTCGTATAGTCGGTGACGTCCAAATCCGAGGATCGTGCTCTCAACCTGTTCGAGAATCTTATGAATTGAAACAGCGCCTTGGGAGACATCAGCCGAAAAGAAAAAATTGTAAGAAGGGTCCTCAACACTTTCTTGAAGGAGTAAGTTATGTGCAGAGGTAGAAATCTTCCCTTGTTGTATATCAGGGCTGCTTTGGCATTACTGGGTTCAACCAATTCAACACCCAGCTTCTCGGCCAGAACAGGAACCGTTCCGTAAGATTCAAGAAAAATTGTTGCGCCATAATCTATATGAAAGCCTTCACGCTCCTCGCCATACATACGTCCACCCGGCATAGATTCCGATTCCAACACCGTGATATCCAGGTCGTCTCTCTGGTCCAGCAAGGTGAAGGCACAGGCTAGTCCCGACGAGCCCCCTCCGACAATGATAATCTTCTTTTTTTGTGTCATCTCAACCCCCTTCGTCCCGGAATGCTTTGGCCGGTCGAAAGTTCAATATACTCCACTACCTCGGTGTACTAGGTGATAGTTGATAGCAGAAGTTTTTCCATCTGTCAAATCTGGTAAATCAGGCGAAGTGAATAGCACAGCGAATTGCATACTTGTGATTTTGTTCATGATCATCACTTTCTGGCCGTTATCTGAAGGGTAGGTCTGATCACATTGTACCCGATTTATGCAGGACAGCCTGCATATCCGGCTACATTATATTCTTTGCAACAATTTGTTACCATTACTGAGACGGAGAGGGTTTCGGGTGCTGTAGTGTGTTGATTTGACTGTTGTTTTCAATGGGTTAATTATTCGTTTACCCCACAAAATGAACTTTTTGGCCGGGTTTGAGGCGATTTTCGACACTGCACCGCAACCACCACCCCACAGCCCCCAAATACGCTACTATCAAACACATAAGCGATTGATATTGCTTAATAAAAAGCCGCATCCTCAGGGCTTTTAAAGTATCATAGATACCCCCATAAACTACCAGGAATCCATCAGATGAGACCATGTTCAATGATACTCTGTTTTCCTGGCACATGCTCGATGAGTACAGTGACCTGACACGCTTAATGATAGTGGTCGAAGCAATGGACCTTAGCGACCTTATCCATGAGATTAACCGACGGCGCCGAGGCACACAACACCTAACAGTGGAAGCGACTGTACTCAGCACGCACTACGCTTGAGCGCATCAATGCCCGATCGGCCAGAGACTTCAACCTGCATCACCACTCTATCAGAGGACTCGGCGCCATGCAGCTAACAGTGGATCTTTCACGACTGACCATGCAGGCGCTCACGATCAGTGCGATTCGCGCTCATCAACCGGCACGAATGCGCTCGTTAGTACGGGCGGCGGCCTGACGCGCAACCGACCCAATCACTGACGCCGCCCGAAAGGAGCGGCACCGCCAGGCGTGTACTTTTTCTGCACATTATCGCCCACCGGCACGGTTTGGCGATCCATCAGCGTCGGATCCGCCAATGTTCACGCAAATCGCACGAATGACTCGCCGATATGCCTTCCAATTTAGCTCTGGTTGGGCGAAATATCGACTTATAAAGTTGTAGAATGATTCCAGACGGGAAGTTCTCAATCAGGTGTTGCATTTCAACACAGCCCGGAATTTCGTATATTTGTGCAATATCAATCATCTCAATCAATCGGGGTCTTCGCATGATGTCATGGTCAATTTCCAGGCGGCACTTTATTTTCAGTAGTGCTGCCTTTATCGGTGCATGTTACTTCTCCGGAAGCTGGAGTAAAACGACACCACCGCGGTTACCGGTTCCACCTTTGGTTGATGGTCGCGATGCAAAACCAATTGATCTGCAAATTAGAAGTAGTACTTGGCAATTTAAAACTTCCGCAAGAACACCAACCCTGGGATTTAGCCAGGATTACCTGGGACCTACGATTCGAACCCGACAATACAGCGAGCTGAATCTGCATTACCAAAACACGCTGACCGAAAGTGTGGCCGTACACGGCCATGGCTTACATGTGCCAGGCGAGGTCGATGGTGGTCCGCAACTGGCAATCGAGCCAGGGGCTGAATGGCAACCTGGTTTATCCATTGTGCAGCCGGCAGCAACCTGTTGGTATCACTCCCACACCCACGGTAAAACCGGTGAACAGGTTTATCGTGGACTCGCTGGCCTGATCATCATTGACGATGAACAGTCAGACTCCCTGCCGTTACCTAACCAATATGGCATTGATGATTTGCCAATTATCATCCAGGACCGAACATTCGATGAGCAAAATCAATTGGTCTATTCACTGTATAACGCGAGCGAAGACGGTTGGCTTGGTGACACCGTGATCATCAACGGCGCAATCGGACCGTTCGCCAGTGTGCCTGCCGGAAAAGTCCGATTGAGACTTCTGAACGGTGCCAATGCGCGTTTTTACATTGTCAGCTTTGCCGATAACCGTGTGTTTCACAAAATAGCGAGCGACGGCGGTTTGCTTGAAGCACCAGTGCCATTAACTACGATGGAACTGTCTCCGGGCGAGCGTTGTGAAATCGTCGTTGATATGTCCGATGGCAAGCCCGCAGGACTACTGACCTTGTTCGAAGATGAATTTGACGAGGACGAAGAAGGTAAATTTGGCAGCCTTTTGGACCTGCTCGACCGGTCCGAGAAAGATCTTCCCCCGCCTTCACTGACACTGGTCGTCGACAAATCCTTGCCGACACATACCGCACCGCTACCTGAACAGCTGACGACCATTATCCGTCCGCAACCCAAGGAAATCGTACGATCCCGAGACTTTATACTCACTATGAATCATGACAGCAATTTTGATAACAGTGATCAGCATGGCCAAAATGGCGGCCATGTCGCCATGGACATGAAAATCAACGGTGCGGCGATGGATATGAATGTCATCAATGAACGGGTTCAACGCGGCGTCTGGGAACGTTGGCGTATTCGCTCCAACCAGGGCGAACATCCCTTTCATGTGCACGGCTGCTCTTTCCTGATCGAACAGATGGGGGGTTCAGCTCCACCACCAGACCAGCGTGGCTGGAAAGATATGGTAGTGCTGGACGACGACGAGTGGTCAGAAATTCTCGTGCGATTTGATCATCCGGCAACCGAGCGATATCCCTACATGTATCACTGTCACATTCTGGAGCATGAGGACCGTGGCATGATGGGTCAGTTCACTGTGAGTTGATCCGATTTGACCATCAACTGGAGTTGGGCTTCAGGAATAAAGTCATGCCTGGAGCACATTCCATCAGCACCGAAGCGGTGCTTTCATGCTTTGCGACGCGCGAATACTGCAGAGCCGTCTCTCTTGGATTCGAATCCACCCGAATCCTGTGCCAATCTGGCGAGATTTGAACATCCATAGGTTCTTGGATCAAAATCGGGATGTGCACCTTGAATTCGGCTACCAACGGTTGAAAGATTCACCCAGCCTTCATCGGGATGCCCAATAGTCCTTTGAAATAATCGAGACTGAATCAAAATTTTGTATTTGCTACTTCTATATCTGCGTGATAATATTTCTTGGCTGACTTTAACTATTAATTCTAAGGTACGTTGCAAAGCCATGTTCGGTTCGCTACCTCTGCCAAATGACAGCCTTAAAAAAAATTAACAATATTTATTAACCTACTTGGAGGAGTTCATGAAAACTTCTAATTTTCTAAAACGGACTGCGGTGGTTGCCGGCTTGTGCGTAGCACTCTCCGCATCAGTACAAGCAGCCGACGAAGTAAACGTCGCATTCTTTCTGGAATGGGCCACACCCAATCAAATTGCCAAGGTAGAAAAAGCCTACGATGCAGCAATGGGCGTACCAGTAAACTGGACTAACTTCGATGCTGGAACTCAAATGACTGAAGCAATGCTCGCTGGCGATATCGATATTTCCTATAGTCAGGGACTGGCACCTTTCATTAACGCTGTCAACGCCAATGCTCCTATTAAGCTCATAGCGATTGCAGTACAGTACCCCGCCAACGATTGCGTAGTCCGTAACGGTGAAGGCATTGACAGTAGCAATGCAACCGAACTGGAAGGTAAGGCGGTTGCCGTCCCGCTGGCAACCATGGCTGACTATAGTTTCAGAATGATGATGCGTGCGCTTGAAGTTGATGTAAACAAGATTCAAGTAATCGACCAAGTTCCTGCAGACGCTGCTGTTTCGCTGCAAGATGGAGCGGTATCTATGGCCTGTGGTTTTGGTGCGGCATCGATGGATAAAATGCGTGAAGCCGGCGAAAATTTGATGTCTGCTGAAGAAAAGGCGGCGGCTGGAATCATCAGTTTTGACGTTGTTTCAGTAACTGAAACTTTCGCGCAAGAGAATCCGGACCTGGTTCGCACTTTTCTGGAAGTTACCCATCAGGCCAATGCTGACTTTGCCGCTGACCAATCCAAACTTGGTGTAATTGCCAAAGATGCTGGATTGAGCGAGGAAATGACAACCAATCAAATGTCAGAATTCGTTTTCCCGACAGCTGAACAGCAACTTAACGAATATTTCAACGAAGGCGGACTTGCCTCTGTCGCAATTGCAGTGGTTGGTAGTGCATTCGCTACTCCGGAAAATCCTGCATTGGATGACTACAGTGTTGTAGTCGATACCTCATTTATGGAGTAAGATATAAAAGAAGCTATTCAGTAAATTACCGGATACAATGGCGGAAGAGCCATAGTCTTCCGCCATTCATAATAAAAATGAGCGATCTTGTCGCAGATAAACTCGATATGGTGTTCATTTCACCGAAAGGTGATACTGTTCACGCACTTAAGGATGTCAGCTTTACTCTAAAGAAAGGCGAAATCCTATCTGTACTCGGGCCTTCCGGTTGCGGCAAGACTACCCTCCTCAACATCATCGCCGGTTTTCTACACCCTACCGGCGGTCAAATTCTCCACGGAGATAAAGAAATACTGGGCCCAGGCGTCGACCGCGGCATGGTCTTTCAGCAAGGTGCCTTATTTGAATGGCTGACCGTGGAGGACAACGTCAATTTCGGCCTTCGAATGAAAAGAGCCAACCCCACCGAGACAATAAACAAAGTTGAAGAATGGCTTGATATAGTCGGGTTGCAAGGGTTTGGTGATACACCGACCTACCAATTGTCCGGCGGTATGCAACAACGTGTCGCACTAGCCCGTTGCCTCATTAACGATCCCGACATAATTCTCATGGACGAACCCTTAGGTGCGCTTGATGCACTCACTCGGGAGAAAATGCAGTCACTGGTACTCAAAATCTGGAAGGAAACCGGTAAGACCATCATGATTATCACGCACAGTGTTGAAGAAGCACTGCTTTTGGGTGAAAGACTATTTGTGATGGCACCTAGACCAGGACGGCTTCACAAACAATATCGTCTTCCATACGCAGAACAGGGACTAAGCCGTGACCCTCGTGATATCAAGAATCAGGATGATTTCGTTGAACAGCGAGAAGAAATCTTGAGCATGATCTGGAATATGGAAGAAGAAATAATGGGTCGGATGGACGCGGACTAGGAGGATATCGCCATTATCGTTGGTATCATATTCGTCGCTCTTTTCATATCATTGATATGGTCTGTAGTGTATGGTCGCAAAGTCGCACGCACCGAAAAAACTGATGCGGTATTCGGCAACCCAGAACGAGCTCTTGGTGGCTGGCACTGGGTCTCGATGGGGGTGTGTTCGATACTGTTCCTGTGGTACTGGTTTTCCTGGGATGCGGCACGGTCCTATTTCCCTCTAGCAGGCAATGAACTGTGTCAAGTTGCTAAACTTGATCGTGCAGTCAATCCAATTCGGTCCGCCTTTCCCATATTGAATCGCCAACTGCAGGGAACCATCCTTCTGGCGAGAGACTATGGCGAACTCGATAAACTCAGTGCACAACTGGATGCTACAGATTTTGGTGACGACAAGGAAGAAGTAGCCAACATTATTTCTGAAATGCGCAACGTTATGGCCGCGCATGCCAGTGAAGAATTCCTCGACCCTGAAATTTCTGGGCAGATAAACGATATTGCCTCAAGAATATCAGCGTTAGCCGAGCAACTGGCTACTCCGGGATACCCCGGTCCCGCTGACCCCGAAATCATGGAACAGGCTTTGGCGCAACCCGGTTGGGGCAGAAGTTCGACCGAACTACCGCCAATACCGATGACAGATCGAGGAAGAAAATTCGACACCGCAAGCCAGACTTTGGAGCAAATTACCAAGGACTACACTCAGATTCGAAATAATGGCCCGCTATTGATAGCGCAACTTGAGGAAATTGAAGCCCGTATCAAAAACTTCGAAATAGATACCAATGCAGAACCAAGCGTTGTAGCAAGTAGAGAAGAGCTCCTTAAAAATCTCATGAAGATTTACCGTCGTATCGATGACGGCCGAATCTTCCCGCCAGGAATTACAGACAGTGTAGAAAGTGCACTGCACAAGTTGGACGAAGTTCAATGGAAACAACAGGGTAGTTTGCGTTGGATCGATGCCATTGCAATGCCGGGCGGACAAATTTTAGCGGGTAATAATGCATGCTCGGAACAGGGTTCTGGACGCTGGCTGCCAAAACCATCTGACACACTTAACACCTTCCTTTGGATGGCTGATCCAGATGTGGGCTATAAAGGATTCCCGCTACTGTGGATTAAGATGAAACCCGTAGCTGAGATGGTTGATTTCGTACTGCCGGATTGGCTCGTAGACATAGTGCCCGGTGATTTTCCACGACATAACTCTGAGGGTGTCGTTGAGAGCAACTTCAAAAGCAAGTTTTACAGTGCTGTAACTGGAAGATTTGCCTCCTTTTCAGTCCCAATTCCTGATGGTCACATATGGGATTCAATCGTACGAGTGTTGGTAGGATTACTATTTGGGGTCGTTTTGGGCGTTCCACTGGGACTTTCAATGAGTCTGTCGAGATTCGCCAAGGGCTACTTTGATCCACTGATTGAACTATATCGGCCAGTACCGCCACTCGCCTGGGCGCCACTCATTCTTACTATCTTTGGGATTCAGGATGACGGTAAGATCTTTTTGCTCTTTATGGTGGCCTTTGCAATTATGGTCATTTCTGCAAGAACGGGTGCCACCGGTACTCAGTTGTCAAAGATCCACGCAGCCCACTCACTCGGTGCATCCAGTGGTCAAATTATCCGCCAAGTAATTTTGCCCAATTCCCTACCGGAAATCCTTACGGGAGTCCGTATTTCGATTGGTGTCTGCTGGGGAACATTGGTTGCCGCTGAAATGCTTGCCGGCACCACTGGTATTGGATTTGTAGAAAACGTCGCACGGAAACAATCCGACTATGAAATTATCTGGATGACAATCATTGTGATGGGTGTTCTCGGATTGATTTTCGATATGCTAATGCGGTTCATCATCCACAAAACTATTCCTTGGCGAGGGAAAGGCTAGAACTCACCCAACTTCTAGTGGATTCGAAAGGAGATGAATTGCTTTCGATGAACAATTTCTAAGTTGGACTAACATCGAATTCGTACATTCACTTGTACTCCGACGACTATCAAAACCAGCCCTATTGGTGGAGGTCAACGCCAAGACCAATTCTTGATCAGGTCGACTTACCTCAAAAGTCCGATGTGGTGATCGTCGGTTCTGGCTACACTGGGTTGAATGCCGCACTGCAAACTGTTCGGGCCGGCAGATCAACTACCATCATAGAGGCAAAGCAGTGTGGGTATGGTTGCAGCAGTCGCAACGGAGGGCAAATTGGGACCAGTTTCAAACCATCCCTCAGAAGTTTGCAGCGTAAGTTTGGTCACGAAATCGCGATCAAAATGATCGGTGAAGGCCACCGTGCACTCAAG
The DNA here is from genome assembly GCA_965200645.1 of Arenicellales bacterium. Classification (GTDB taxonomy): domain Bacteria; phylum Pseudomonadota; class Gammaproteobacteria; order Arenicellales; family JAJDZL01; genus CBDAUN01. The sequence goes on along the minus strand of CBDAUN010000003.1, from coordinate 1,769,628 downwards.
TATCTCAAAGATCTGATTCATGATGAAAATTTCGATTGCGATCTTTCGTCAAGCGGCAGGTTTATTGCAACACACAGCAAACGAGCATTTGAGGGTATAGCGAAAGCGTATTCCGAACTTCCGTCGGAAATTGCAATAAACCATTACATGGTTCCAAATTCGGAACAACGAGGTGAAATCGGCTCGGACCGCTTTTACGGCGGTTGCGTTTTGCCAGACCACGGTTCGATTCACCCGGGCAAATACCATGCGAAACTCCTAACAAGAGTGATGGACTCTGGAGCAATTGTTATCGATCAGTGTCCGGTAACAGCAATTGAGTCAATAGGTAGTGAATTCCGAGTTCGCACTGCAAAAGGAAATATCGTTGCACGAGATGTGGTGCTCGCTACCAATGGTTATACCGATAGACAATTTCAATGGCACGCTCGCAGAGTCCTGCCCATTGGCAGTTTTCAAATTGCTACCGAAGAGCTTGATCGTTCTTTGATTGACCAACTCATTCCACACAACCGAGTCATCTCGGATACCCAGTTAATCGGTAATTACTTTCGCCTATCTCCCGACCACAGTCGTTTGCTGTTTGGTGGTCGGGTCACCTTCATGGAAGCAGAATCTGAGTCCGGAATTCATACGTTGCGAAAACAGATGACCGATGTCTTTCCTCAGTTGACAGACACAAAGATTGCAAATGCATGGGTTGGCTATGTTGCCTACACTTTGGACATTAGCCCACACATCGGACAGCAGGATGGAATCTATTACAGCATGGGTTACTGCGGGTCTGGAATCACTCTATCGAGCTATTTTGGAATGCGTATCGGACAAAAACTGCTGGGCACTGATGAGGGACGTACCGAACTGGACCACCTAAAGTTTCCGACTCTTCCTGGATTCATCAGAAACCGAATGTTTCTATTCGCCGCAACCAACACACTGCGGGTAGCGGAACGATTTTTTTAAGGACTATGTGGGTCGAAGTTTGTCACCCAAAGTACGGGTAACCTCATCTATACCATGCTTGCCGATTTCTGAATTGAGTATGGCACGATAGTTAATCGCAAAACTCACACCTTCAAAGACTATATCGTAAACCTTCCAGCCATCGCTGGTGTCATTCATCTTAAAAACTATGTCAGTATCGCCTCTTTCAAGATTTATGCGCATAACCACCGAGGCTCTATCTTCCTTGCGGTCCTTCTTTGCAGGAAGAACTTCAATTTTCTGATACATGTCCATCACCTTCTCCTCATTCCCTACCAGGGCGATAGAAAATGATTTAAGGAGAAATTCCGTCAAAATCTCGGAAAACGCTGTTCGCTGCTGCGCACTTGCCTTCTTCCAGTGTCTGGCAAGAATCAACTTTAAAAATCTGTCGACATCCAGTCGCGGCAACAACTCCTTGCGCAAAATTTCGATAACTTCGTCATCCAAATTTGCACCGGAGTTAACCGCAGTTTCAAAATCAGCATACAAGGTGTCCAGCGTATTAACTACAGTAGTTCTAGCCTCATCAATATCGGCACTAGCCGGAATTGCCGCGAAAAATAGACACAAAGCACACACAAATGGCGTAATGACAGATTTTGTTTGAAGCTTCATTTGAGAAATTCTCCTTAATCCTGTTTGGGGGTAGATGACATCAAGCGATGTCCAATGTTATCAAGCATTGAAATGGAGGGATAGTCAATGATTGTCATACCGCCGTCCACGATTAAAGTCTGCCCTGTTACGAACGATGCCTGATCAGAAACAAGAAAGGCAGCCACTGTTGCAATCTCCATTGGAGTGCCCATCCGATTCAATAATGAAGGGGGTAAATCCCATTTGCCATCTTCTGTACCCGATGCTACCGCATTAAAGTCATCACTCGGTGAAATCCATCCGGGACTAATGCCATTGACTCGTATTCCGAATTTGGCAGCTTCGCTTGCAAATGATCGGGTCAGCCCCTCAACTCCTGCTTTAGCAACACAATACAGACCCCAATTCCCATGCAAGGTGGCGGTCGATGAAATATTGACCATCGCACCGCCTGAATGTCTACGCATTTTCTTAAGTGCATACGCACTGACAAAGTAAGCGGCATCTAAATTGCAACCGCGCATTTCGTGCCATCTATCACCGGGCGTTTTGCTCGGGTCTGCACTGCTGCGTCTCGCTCCGATTCCGGCGTTATTGATGACCGCATCGATTTTACCGAAATCATTATAAACTTCATCAATAAGTGTAGCGACTTGTGCCTCAACTGATAGATCTACGGAATAAAACTTTCTGACAACCTCGAACTCAGAAAGTTCGGACGCCACTTGTGCCCCCTTTTCAGCATTCCTGCCAACCAGTGCAATTGTTGCACCTTCCTTGGCAAAGTGATGGCATATGTTGCGACCAATTCCGCTGTTTCCACCGGTAACCAAGATGACTTTATTCTTAAACTGCATTTTTGATTAACGATACTACTTTTTGAAACACTCGAAAAAATCAGTTTAACATAAGGGATATTTTGAATATCTGGCATCATATAACAACAGACCTACCGCCATACAACTTGAAGGCCCACTGAAATGTACGAACGCTATTGTGACATTTTAGATTTAATCTATGAACTTCAAGCTTCTACTGAAGGACTAATCTATGCAGACATTCAGAATAAATATGGCGTATCTCGGCGTACTGCTGAGAGAATGATCAAGGCTTTACGGGAGTCATTTCTTGACATTGAGGTATTAGAACAGCGGCCTTTACGAATAAGATTGCGTAGAGCCCTAACAACGCCTAAGTTGAATAACGATCAAATTACTGCCTTGCAAACTGCAACGAGCATGTTTGAGAAGGAAGGGATGTACCAGTGGGCAAAAGAACTGAATGAGTTGTTGAAATATCTCAAGGCGGACATGGCGCCCAGTCACTTAAGCGGAGTTGATGTTGATCTTGAAGCCTGGAGGGCGGCAGAGGCCTTTGTTTTTCGCCCCGGCCCTCGGGAGCAAATTTGTGAAGAGGTCATTCAATCGCTCAGGACTGCAATTTTATCCTTTCTGAGTGTGCAATTTGATTACACCAGGAGATTGGAATCTGAGCGAACGACGGAATTGGTTCATCCGTATGGATTCCTACACGGCCCGCGGCAGTACCTGGTGGCCTATAACCCGGCCAGAGAGGATTACCGAACTTACGTGCTGTCGCGCATCGAAAAATTATCAATTTTGGAAAAGCAGTACTTTACAGTTGACCCGGCATTCAATATGCAGGACTACCTGGCGGACAGTTTTGGTACATTCAAGGAGAAACCGGTCCAAGTAGTATGGCGGTTTAAGTCCGAATACAAGGAAATAGTTTCCAATTGGATGTTTCATCCCACGCAACGAACTCGGGAGCTACGCAACGGCAAAATAGAAGTTTCATTTCACTCCGGTGGGATACAGGAGATGGCGAATCACGTGATCACCTGGGGTGATGCGATTGAAGTTATCAAACCGAAACGACTCATCAACAAACTAAGGGCAATCAAGAAAACGCTTCCTTGATTTATGCGAAAGAGGCTCGTTTAACTTCCGTAGCGGGCCTTTGCTTCCCGGCGACGTGTGTGCAGGATTTCTTCGGTATAGCCATTGGGAGATTGGCAGCCTTGAAAGACCAAATCCAAGGCTGCCTGAAAAGCAACGCTTGAATCAAAGTCTTCAGACATCATTCTGTAGTCTTCAGAGTCCTTATTTTGCTCGTCCACGACCTTAGCCATTCGTTCAAAAACGCCCCTCACTTCCTTTTCGCTGGTGATGTCATGATGAATCCAATTGGCAATATGCTGACTTGATATCCGAAGTGTCGCACGATCCTCCATCAGATCGATGCCGTTGATGTCCGGTATTTTCGAACATCCAATTCCTTCCTCCACCCAATGAACGACATAGCCAAGAATTCCTTGGGCGTTGTTTTCGAGTTCTTTATTAATTTCTTCTGCAGTCAGATTTCGTTGAACTAAAAGCGGTGGTCTAAGAATGTCTTCGAGTGGCGTTTGCCGATTACCGCGCAACTGGTCTTGAACAGATGAAACATTGACATAGTGGTAATGCAGTGCATGAATAGTCGCTGCTGCAGGTGAAGGTACCCAAGCTGTATTTGCACCGGCATTGGGATGGTTGATTTTGGCGTCCAGCATCTCCTTGAGTAAGTCTGGCATGGTCCACATGCCCTTGCCGATTTGTCCGATGTCGCTCACTCCGAGCGATATTCCCAAGTCTACGTTCCAGTTCTCGTAACCCAACAACCATGGAGCCTGCTTTATTTCCTCTTTTGGCATAGCAGGTCCAAGTTCCATCATTGTGTGAATTTCATCACCCGTACGATCCAGAAAACCTGTATTGATAAAGATAACTCTGTGCTTTGCCGCGCGAATGCATTCCTTGAGGTTTACGGTCGTCCTTCTTTCTTCGTCCATGATGCCAATCTTTAACGTATACATTGGCAATCCAAGTACTTCTTCAACCCGTTTGAACAGTTCAACCGTAGCCGCCACTTCAATAGGTCCGTGCAACTTTGGTTTTACGATGTAAATACTCTTACAGCGACTATTTGGAAAGGCACAAGTGTCCTTTAGGTTATGCATGGCACACAGCGTAGCGACCATCGCATCTAAAAATCCTTCGGGGATTTGTTCGCCATGTTCGGTGGTCACGGCATCGGTATACATGTGAATTCCTGTATGCCGTATCAGCATCATGCTGCGGCTGTGTAGACGCAGCGGGTTGCCGCTTGAACTAATAAATATATGGTCGCTGTTTAATGAGCGATTCGTCACCCTGCCGAACCTTTCGATGTCGACATTTAGGGTACCTTTCATCAAATACAGCCAGTTGCGATAGGCTCCAGTCTTGTCTTCAGCATCGACTGCGGAAATCGCATCTTCCAGATCTTGAATTGTGGTAACGGCTGCTTCTAAAGAAATATCCCGAATCCCAGCCTTGTCGCTCTTACCGATCAGTGATTCGCGATTAATTGGTAAACGAACATGTAGCCCGTTGTTAACTAAAAGAATTTCACGGGGATTTTCAGAGTGTCCTCTAAAACCCGCAAACTGCTTAGGGTTTGCTAGTCCAACGGCGGTTCCGCTTTCCAATCGCGCATTAAGTTGCAGGTGGTAGTCATCACCGCTTACCAAAAAGTATCGAAGTACCTTTGCATGACTGCCGGAGGTCAGAGGGAAAATTTGATCCAAAAATTGTCGACCCCAAGCGATAACCTTTTCACCTCGAACCGGATCATAGCCTGCTCCAATTTCCTGACCTTCTTTTGACTCCACAACTTCTGAGTTGTAAAGGGCATCGTAGAGACTGCCCCAACGGGCGTTTACAGCGTTGAGGGAGTAGCGTGCATTGTCGACGGGGACGACAAGTTGAGGTGCGTTAACGGTTGATATTTCTGGGTCGACGTTGGCGACATTAACCGTAAAAGGCGGACCCTCTTCAACCAGGTAGCCGATTGAAGAGAGAAAGGAATGCACTTGACTGGGAGTAACTTCCTCACCGCGATGTTCCAGATTCCACTCATCAATTTTGGCTTGCAGGTCATCACGTTTATCAAGCAGTCGCCTGTTCGTCTCAGCAAACTCAGCGACGATATTGGCCATGTGTTCCCAGAAGTCATCGGCGTCGATTCCGGTACCCGGCGCAGCTTCCTTCGCGACAAAATCATACAAACATTTTTTTATTTTTAGCCCAGCGATAGAAACACGGGCGTTTTTTTGGTCAGACATGAGGAATATTTATACTTTAAATAAAAATTATTGGATTGATTTTTCTATTGAACAATGTAATAGATAAGTATTTTATTATTTATATATTTATTAGAAATATTTATTATTATTCATATTAATATGTAGAATATATGGTTTGTTTTTTCAGTTTGCTTTGGTAATATTTTCACTCTAGAAAATTCTTATTTTCAAAGGAGGCTGGAATGAATATTTGGAACAGGCATTTGAAAGAAGTCGGCGAAGGGTATTTTGAGCACTTTCGTAGTGCAATATGCTTCGCAAAATGTATGTTTGGTGGTTCAGTTGCATGTGCAATTCATGCATTTTTTCCTTTCCTGTTTGAACGTACCGGAAGTAGCCGAATTGAGTTTCTCCATGAAAAAATGGTTATCAGCAGAATCAAGAACTGCGAGAGTTCTCAATGTGGTGAGACTGGTCCTGTTTCAATCGACAAAGCTTTGCCGGACTCACAGAAAATAACTGAACAAGCGGCTGCTTAAATCGCAATCGCAAGACAACTCATAACTAAGAGGATGTCTGTTTAACTGTCGAACGAGCAGGTTGGTCATTCGTATGACAGTGCACACCACCTCCAGAAGCCCAGGAACTGAGCATCTCCACTACATGCACATCCCGACCCGGGAAGTAGGATTCGATCCTGGTTTTTGCACGTGAGTCAGTTCCGGGATTGTCAAACCCCACTACCAGAACAAATCCGTTACCAACGAGCCAATTGGTGTAGTTGGTATCGTAGGCCCGACTTTTGTAGCGAGCGATACCCTCAATTGGGTCTCGAACGACGTTGAACCCTGCAGCTTCAATTGTCGCAGCTGCATTGTCATAAACAACTGCATCGTGCCCACCGGGTTTGCATCTAGAATTTTCTGTGCACTGAGGTACAACTACAGTATCCGTATTAATAAATCGGGCGATACCATCTATGTGTCCCTTGGTTAGATCGTTCTCTGGAATTCCCTCAACAAAAACAACCTGGTTCGTACCGAAGTAACGCTTGAAGTCTTCCTCCGCCTGACTTTTGGTGTAGCCAGGGTTGCGAGCAGCGTCACCAATTGTGCTCCAGTTGGCAATAACGGCACCGTTGCCATTGAACTCCAAGTTTCCTCGTTCGTGAACAATTTCAATCTGTTCGACTTGGAGGTCTAAATATTCGCCAACCAGCGTCGGTACTCTGTTGTCCTTACCATAGGGTATGTCTGAACCAAATGCTCCACCCCAGGCGTTGAACTCCCAGTTCTGGACGCGTAACTCATCGTTGGCTACCACATAAACCGGTCCATTGTCGCGCATCCAGGCACTGTCGTTATCAATTAAATGCCAAACGATTTTTTGGTGGTTGGGATTTGCACCAACTTTTGTAATTGCGTCTCGTGCCTGTTCTTCAATTCGTTTTGAGTCCACCAATATGTGCAGAGTTTGGTATTCAACAATAACTTTTGTCATCTTGGCAAAAGCAGTTTCGAACATTTTTTCATAACTGCCTGGCCACTGAATCCAAATAGCCTCCTGAGGCTCCCACTCTGCTGGTACACGACGGTCTGAAACGGCTGTTGTTGGATTTATACCGAGTGCTGTCATTGTTAACACCAATAGTAGAAGTTTTAATCTCCTCGTCATAAGTAAGTTACCCGAAGCACATTGTAGTACTGTGTATCTAGCGACAACCCGGAAAATTGCTTTTCACTGAGAAAGAAAAACCCCGAAGATTACTCTTCGGGGTTTTGTTGGTACGTCTACATACGTTGGAAATGTTTAACTGTAGCGATAGGGCACACCAACTTTTTCCATGACATCTGAGTACTGGCTGAAAGCATCTACTACTTTTCGAGTACGCGGGCTGATTGATGCCAGGTCTTCCCAAAATTCCTTGGAATCTGCTACGACTTGATCCCACTCATTGGCCGGTATCGTAGTAAGCTCCATCTTCTCGCCTTCAACACGAAGTTGAGCTTCGCCGCCCCAATACCAAACTTGTCGATAGTAGTGCGAATCGTTACAAGACATGCGGAACAATTCTTGCAAGTTAGGTGATAGGGCATTCCAACTGTTGGTATTGGCGAAGTAGGAACCGCACCAGGCTCCCGTGACATTGTTAAGCAATGCATAGTTGCAGACATCTGCCCAACCGACTTCATAGGCTTCAGTAAATCCGCACCAGGCCACACCGTCTAGTTCACCGGTACCGATGGCAACTTCAATGTCATCCCAAGGTAGAGTCACTGGCACCAGTCCATATCGCGACAAAATCTACCTGCAGTGGGCACACCAAATACACGCTTACCCTTCATGTCAGCAAGCGAACGAATAGGTGTCTTGGTAAATATGTGCAATGGATCCCAAGCGCCGGCACTAATCCACTCGACGCCTTCTACTTCACCATAGGCTTCCGCCCAAATTTGATCCAGTCCGTAATATTTAAACAGGACTGGTAAGTCGAGGCTGTAGCGAGTGGAAAACGGGAAGTATCCGCCGAAGACGCTGATATCGACGGGGGATGCCATTGTTGCATCATCACTTTGCACTGCGTCCAACGCACCGGACTGCATCGCTCGGAACAGTTCATCGGTAGGAACAAGTTGGTCTGCATAGTACAGTTCGATTTCCATTTGCCCATGTGCGATCTTATTGAATGACTCAATCTGTGGCAAGACCACATGCGCACCAAGAGGAGCACCTGAGTACGTCTGCAAGCGCCACTTAATTGGATTGGATTGCGAAAATGCATAAGGCGCTGTGCCCGCAGCGAGAATACCTGCTATTCCTCCAGCACCTGCCTTCTTTACGAAATCCCGGCGTTCGGTGCTCGCCGGTTTGTTAACTTTAATTTTGTCAGTCATATTCTGCCTCCTGATTGTTTCAAATAGTTGAATAATTGTTACTTTATTTAATCTTCCCTAATTACATGCATTGATTTTAGAACAAATCACAATGGCATTCAATTTGCCAATTTTTCACTAAAAATGCAAAGTTACGGAAGAGTCGACTCGAATCTTTAGGCCAGTTTGAAAGTTAGTTCGCTGTACTACCTACGAGCCGTAGAACTGACTTGGCAGCCACAATGCGATTTGAGGGAACACCATAATCAACGTCAATCCAAGAATCATGACCAGCACGAATGGAAAGATTGACCTGTAAATGTCCCCCAAACTAATCTCTGGCGGCGCCATTGCCCGCATCAAAAACAGGTTGTAGCCGAAAGGTGGTGTCATATATGCGATTTGACAGGTAATGGTATACAGCACGCCATACCAAACAGGGTCAAAACCTAGAATTTTTACCAACGGCACGTATAAGGGAGCCACGATAACGAGCATCGCGGTGTCGTCCAGAAACATGCCCATGAACAAATAGGAAAGTTGCATCATGATCAGCACTTCCCAAGGAGAGAGATTCCAGTTGGTAATGAATAGAGTCTCGATGGCTCTGGCTGCACCGATACCATCAAACACGGCGCCAAAACTTAGTGCGGCCAAGATTATCCACATAAACATACAGGAAACACCCAATGTCTTGCGGATAGTCTCTTCCATCACCTTGCGGTTTAGCCGACGCTTGGCCAGTGCGGCCAAGGTCGATGCTGTAGCACCGACTGCGGAACTTTCCACCAAACTGGTGAATCCCATGACAAACAGCCCGGTCATGAAAAAGAAAATCAAAAATGGGATAATTCCGGCGCGAAGTAGTCTTAGTTTTTCCTTCATCGGCATGGCGCGACTTTCAGCACTCACTGTGGGACCGAGATGTGGCTGTAACTTACATCGAACCACAATGTAAATGATGAACAGCGTTGCCATCATCAGTCCTGGGATCGCCCCTGCGAGCCAAAGTTGGGCGACCGATTCGCGTGCGATCATTCCGTACAGAACCAACACTACGCTGGGCGGAACAAGAATTCCCAACGAGCTACCGGCCTGCACCACCCCGGTAATCATGATTTTGTCGTAACCTCGTCGCAACATTTCCGGAAGTGCAATTGTGGCACCAATAGCCATTCCAGCCACACTGAGTCCATTCATCGCAGAAATGACTACCATGAGTCCAATTGTTCCTACCGCCAAACCACCCTTGAGTCCGCCAAACCAGACATGGAACATCTGATAGAGATCATCAGCGATACCAGACTCTGACAGAATGTAGCCCATGTAAATGAACAAAGGCAGAGTTAGCAGCGGATACCACTTGAAAAGTTTGAACGCTGCGGTAAAGGGAATCTCAACACCGCCTTCTCCCCATAGTAGCAGTGCTGCAATGGTAGACACTACGCCGATAGCTGCAAACACACGCTGACCTGTAAGCAGCATCAGCAGCATGGAGACAAACATGATGATGGCAATGGCTTCGTAACTCATGCCGCTTCAGCACCTGGTGATTCAAACATATTAATGCCTCGGGCCTTAGCTAAATCCTTGAAGAAAGTGGAGAAAGCCTGAAGCAACATCAGAAAAATACCAAAAACCATGATCAACTTGATTGGAATGACCGATGGATTCCACATGGAAAACAGTCTTTGATTAGTTTCAATAGCGTAAATCGTGCTGGAAATTGACCCGATCAGCAGAACAATCAGGTAAATCACCAAGAATATGGCAGTGAAACAATCCATCCGTGCTTTGTTACGCTCCGATAACTTGTCGTAAACCAAATCCATGCGCACGTGACTGTGAAGTTGAATAGAGTAAGGACCGCCCATAATGTAGTAGGCTGCCAGCGTAAATTGAGCGAGTTCTACGCACCAGAACAGCGGGATGTTAAGCAGATTGCGAGTGATGGCATCCAACAGCAGGGTACCGATCATAAGAAAGATTAAGTACATGGCAATCCGACCAAAGCGGGTGGAAAAATAATCCACCACTCGAACATAGTTGGTAATTACCGCTGGCATAGAAATTATTAATTTCGAAAACTACATTTCTGTATTCATGTCAGTTGCGAGAGCCAAAGTGAAAATAGTACTGCATTGACATTCCATTTTCACAGGTATTTCAAATTGAATGTCATCAGCAATGTTTCCCATATCTACACGACATTGGACCAAGTGGTTGATTTTACACATCGAGTACTCTTGCCCCAGACCGACTGCCTTATCATATCTGCAATCGTTTTTACGTCATGCCAAATCATAAAAGTGAAGCATAGCATACCATCTGACCTACGCATCACACCCCAGCCATCATCTTCACAAATCTACGATGTCCTGGTCGTAGGTGCAGGGGTTGTAGGCTGTGCTGTCGCTCGCAGATTTGCGTTGCAAGGTGCACGGGTCATTGTGGTTGATAAGGCTGGTGACATTCTGGAAGGCGCGAGTAAGGGAAACAGCGCCATATTGCATACAGGATTCGATGCACCACACAATTCCGTTGAACTAGACTGCATTAGGGAAGGTTATGAGGAATTACGTGAGATTCACAGTCGCTTGAATTTACCAATTGTGGAGTCCGGTGCGATTGTGACGGCCTGGAATGAAGCAGAAGTAATGAGACTTGACGACATCATCAACAATGCACACAAAAACGGAGTTAAAGACGTAAAACTCATGACCACTGAAGACGTTCGTCAGAGAGTGTCCACAATAGGGTCAGGTGTATTGGCGGCAGTCAGTGTGCCCGGCGAGTCGTTAGTCGACCCTTGGTCGACGCCGCTAGCGTACTTGCTTCAAGCTCAAGCTCATGATGCTACATTCTTAAATTACTGTGAAGTTAAATCTGGGCTATTTGAAGGTGAAAGATGGCGGCTGACCACCACTCGTGGAGATCTACACGCTCACTGGGTGGTAAATTGCGCAGGCCTGCATGGAGACTCTCTGAATCGTGAATTAGTCGGTCACTCTCCATTTAAGATTTACCCTCGTAAAGGTCAATTTATCGTCTACGACAAGTCAGCAAGCAAACTTACCAACACCATCTTGCTGCCAGTTCCGTCAGCAACCACAAAGGGGGTTGTGGTTTGCCCTACAGTGTTCGGCAACCTTCTAGTGGGCCCCACTGCTGAAGACCAGGAAAGTCGAGAAGATGCCAGCGTTGACTCAAGTACTCTGAAGAAATTGAAGTCTGTGGGTGAGCGAATACTGCCCGAATTGCGTAATCACGATGTAACTGCCGTCTATGCTGGCATTCGTCCCGCTACAGATTCAAAGGATTACCAAATTTACTGTGAGCGAGAAAAGCACTATCTTTGTATGGGTGGTATTCGCTCTACTGGGCTTAGCGCTGCATTGGGGATAGCCCAAAAGGCATTCCGTGTTATCTGTGAAGACTCACATACTTTCAACCCTCCAAAGAGTATTCACTGGCCGCAAGTGCCTCAAATCAGCGAAGCGGGCGTACGCGATTGGATGCTCAATAATAATGGCGGAATTATTTGTCACTGTGAACTGGTGACACGTCGAGAAATACAAACTGTATTGCAGGAGCAACCACCTGTTACCACTTTAAGTGGACTTAAACGTCGAACCCGAGTCACTATGGGACGGTGCCAGGGTTTTTACTGCTCTGCACAATTGAGCGAAATCACTGAAGGTTATTTGCAGCCACCAATGGATGCATCGATAGGGTAGTAACTCAGCCGTGAAACAGTCGATAAAATGTGACGTAGCGATCGTTGGTGCTGGACCAACTGGACTTGCAGCGGCGACACGTCTTAAACACCTCGGCGTGAGACACGTAGTCGTTTTGGACCGCGAAGATTCTGCAGGTGGAATTCCTCGACATTGTGGTCACCCACCATTCGGAATGAGAGAGTATCGTCGTATTCTTCGGGGACCAGCCTACGCCGATCGGCTTCGACAATCAGCCGATGCAGCAGGAGTGGAAATTTGGACACAGTCAACGGTGACAGCCATTGAACATGGTCCTTTACTACACCTATCTACACCAGAGGGTTTGATTCACGTTGAAGCAAAGCGAGTGCTTCTGGCTACCGGTGTTCGGGAAACACCGAGGTCAGCACGACTAGTCTCAGGAATGCGTCCGGCAGGTGTCGTAACCACTGGTGCGTTGCAGTCCATGGTGTATCTAAAGTCACGCGTGCCGTTTCATCGGCCGGTTATTGTTGGGACAGAACTGGTTTCATTTTCTGCTTTGCTTACCTGTCGCCATGCTGAAATTCGACCTGTTGCGATGCTTGAGTCCCGCAGCCGACCTACCGCCTGGCGCCTCTGCACTTGGCTACCGCGTCTGCAGGGTGTTCGAGTATTTATGAATACTGAGTTAATCAAAATATTGGGTTCTCAGACCTTTGACAGTGTAGTGATCAAGCAAGCATCCAAACCAGAGGAGGTACTTGAATGCGACGGAATAATTTTTAGTGGAAAGTTTGTCTCTGAGTCTACTTTGGTCCGAATGAGTCATCTTGATGTAGACTTGGCAAGCGGCGGACCGATCACTGATCAGTACGGCCGTTGCTCTGACTCGCGCTACTTTGCTGCCGGCAACATGCTTCATCCTGCTGACTCATCTAGAAGATGCTGGCAGGAAGGAATAGCCGTTGCAGATGAAATTGCTCACTCATTGGCTGGCGACTTGCCAGAACCGGACAAGGCATTGACTATACAGTCCACTGGTTCTGCGATTCGGTATTTTGTACCCAATCGACTAGTCCCCAGTAATCAAACGACTGTGTCATTGCAAGTTCGATTTGCAGTGCAAGCTAGAGGTTTGCTTAAGTTGCGAGATGAATATAAGCTGATTACTTCCAAATTCGTCAGGGCTTTACCGGAGAAGCGAGTCATTCTGCGCATTCCTCAACAGCTGCTTTCTTCGACAAAAGGCGCACTTAAGTTGGACTTCGAACCATCATAAAACCAGTATGACAGTTCTCGCAATCGATCAAGGCACTACCAGCACCCGGGCGCTTGCTGTGAGTGCTGATGGAATGCCAAAAATCACTTTTGTCGCTCGCCATCATCAGAACTATCCCAAGCCTGGCTGGGTGGAACACGATCCTCTGGAGTTAGTTTCGCATATTCAAACTGCTCTTCAATCAACGGAGAATGTCACCGCTGTTGGAATCAGTAATCAAGGAGAAAGTTGCCTTGCCTGGCATGCCGACACCTGTGAACCTATTTCGCCGGTTATTGTTTGGCAGGACAACCGAACTAGTGATGTGATTGAGCGTCTGAAATTCGACGGGGTCGCAAATGAAGTGATGGTTCGTGCCGGATTACCTTTAGATTCGTACTTTTCTGCGAGTAAGTTGGCGTGGATTCTTGATCATGTGCCACAAGCCGATCAACTATTGAAGTCAGGTAAGCTTAGGTTTGGTACGACAGATGCTTTCTTTCTTGACAGACTAACTGGTTCATATAAAACAGACATTACTACCGCATCACGCACGTCACTGATGAATTTGGAAACGGGTCAGTGGGATGAAACGCTATGCGAAATCTTTCGAGTTCCAATTGACGCACTACCAGAAATTGTCCCCACTACAGGAATGTTTGGCAATGTAGAAACCCGAAGCGGAAAAACCCCAATAACAGCCAGTGTAGTTGATCAACAAGCTTCGCTTTATGGTCACGGCTGTCGTGAAACAGGTGATGCCAAGATTACATTTGGGACCGGAGCATTTGCCTTGACCGTTACCGGTAGTGAGACGTTGCGTGCACCTAACCAAGGACTTCTGCCTACGGTCGCATGGCAGCATAGCGGAGAAAATACCGTCTATGCCTTGGATGGTGGAGTTTATTGTGCCGGGTCGGCGATTGAATGGGCACGAGGGATAAATTTATTTTCTGATTATGATTCTCTGAACTCATTTGACAAAGCACCCGCTATAGAAAGAGGGCTTGCGTTCGTTCCAGCACTGTCGGGCTTGGCATGCCCACATTGGGACCGCCGAGCAGCTGGATTGTGGATTGGGTTGTCACTTGACACAGATGAACGGGACATGGTTCAGGCACTAATCGAAGGAATTGCCTTGCGGGCGGCTGAAGTGATTCGTGCCATGTCCGACTTGACAAGCATCAGTGACGAAATTTCCATTGATGGTGGTGTTTCCGTCAACCCTTACTTTTGTCAATTTCTCGCAGATGTTCTTGGCAAGAGCATTACAGTCAGAAAATTCCCGGAGATTACGGCTGTTGGTACTGCTCTACTTGCCGGTGCAACCAGCATTCGACCAGTAAACGGTGAGGGCATGGTTCTACGATACTCACCGGAGACTTACCGAGGCGATAGTATTCAGTTATTCACCGAAGCGGTTTCAAGGTCTAAAAAGTGGCGAAATATAGAAAGTTTAGTTAAATCCAACTAAGCGCTTAGGTATTGGTTGATTTGACCAAGGTAATTGAATCTAACTACGAATGAAAAAGGCGACCCGTAGGTCGCCTTTCCAATGTTGCGAATAAATTCACTTGTTAATCGTAACACCTAATCCGCACGCTGTTATACTAGAAAATATGTCAATTTTCAAATTCAAATACATGCTTGAACAACTTTTTTATTTGGTGTCATATGGTTTATAGACTTGGCCTAGATGTAGGCACAAATTCGTTAGGATGGAGCGTTCTTGAGCTGGACGACGACGGTAGCCCATTTAAAATCTCCGCGGCAGGCGTAAGAATTTTTGCAGACGGTCGTGAACCTAAATCTAAATCTACGTTACAAGCCACCCGTCGTGAAGCACGGTCTGCGAGAAGAAGGCGCGATCGCTATATCCAAAGACGTAGCAAACTGCTCAACCAATTGATCAAACATGGACTTTTTCCAGAAGATCGAGAAGTTCAACTTCAACTTCAGAATTTGAACCCTTTGGAGTTGCGTGCGAAAGCTGTTCAAGATAAAGAAATACCTTTACATGAATTCGGTCGTGCATTGTTTCACCTCAATCAAAGACGAGGCTTTAAAAGCAGTCGTAAAGATAGAAGCGAAGAGACTACAAGTGGGATGGTGGCAAATTCCAAGAGAAAATTACTGGAACAAATGGAGTTGATTGGTCCGGCGTTATCAAAGGAAGAGTACAGCGAACTATCTCGCGAGGAAAGACGAGATGCGAATAAGAGAGAATCTGACAATCTCAAACTTGCTCTAGACAAATTAAATCAGGAGGAAAGTCTTACCTTTGGTTCATTTTTATATGAACTTCATAAACAAGGCAAGCCAACTCGTGCAAGACCAAATAGTGAAAGTGGTCTTTATGAGGTATATCCCACTCGAGAAATCCTCGAAGATGAATTTCACAAGATGTGGAAGAGCCAGTCAAGATTTCATCAATCAGTACTCAACGAAGAATTACGCGAACTTTTTAAAGAAATAATATTTTTTCAGCGCCCCTTAAAGCCTCAACCGATTGGACAGTGTTCGTATATGCCTGAGGAAAAGCGAGCATATCGAGCGATGCCTAGTTTTCAACGATATCGAATACTACAAGAAGTTAATAGTTTGGAGTGGTGGCAATACGTGAACTCTAAGTATCGTGTGAGGGATTACTGGTCAGTTCGGAATGCTATTGTTGAGAAGCTAGAGAAACCATCACGAAAAGAAAAGCCGAATGACCGCAATGCAAAATTGTCATTCACACAGATAAAGAAAATTCTGAAGGGTTTAGAGCTTGTTTCGGATAGTACAGCGATAACAATTAATTTTGAAACTGCAAAGCGAAAAGATTTAGATGGAAACCAAACATCCAACGTCATGCAACATGAAGATTATGTCGGGGAGGATTGGCACAAATGGCCACTCGAAAAGCAGGATGAGTTTATTTCAATCATTCTTGATGAAACACTGGAAGACAACCAAGTACTGAGCCAGTTAGTTGAAGATTTTGATTTAAGTGAATTTAGAGCAAAAAACTGTATGGAAGCACGCTTAGTTGACGGAACAGCAAACATTTCTTTAAAGGCAGCCAAAATCCTGACAAAGAAAATGGAAGAATCCATGCTACTTCAATCGGATGCTGTCGAACAAGCAACACAAGAAATTGAAGGGTTTAATAGTCCTTTGCAAAGATTCAGAGAGGGCGAACTACTTCCCAAACTTCCATATTATGGTAAAGCAGTCGAAGGACACATCATTCCGGGCAGGGGGAATGAGGAAGATGAGCAAACACGAATCGGAAGAGTCTCTAATCCAACTGTGCATATTGCAATGAATCAGATTCGTCTGGTAGTTAATGAATTGATTGACAGATTTGGAATGCCTACATCTATTGCAGTGGAATTGGGACGTAATCTACCTGTTGGTAAAGAAGGTAGATCGGAAATTGAGCGCGAGCAAAGACAACGCCAACAAGACAACGTAGCAATCGATAATATTTTGTTCGAAGAGGGTCAAAAGCGGAATAGAAATAATCGATTGCTTGTGAGTCTTTGGCAAGAGCAAAATAAAATTTGTCCATTTACCAGCAAAAATATTGGTCTGAGTGAGTTATTTAGCGGTGCTGTCGAAATAGAACATTTGATTCCATTTTCTAAGTCTCTCGATGATAGTCGGGCAAATAAGGTTCTTTGCACCCGTGAGGCCAATAGAGATAAAGGAAATCGGACACCTTTTGAAGCATTCGGTGACAGTCCAAAGCACTATGTTTGGAAAAATATTCTGGAAAATGTTGAAAAATTAACTTACTCAAAACAATGGAGGTTTCAGGAAAACGCTTCAGAAATTTGGCTAAAAAGTGAAAATGATTTTTCTGAACGCCACCTTAATGACACGCGTTATATAGGCCGACTAGCGAAAGAGTATTTGGAAAACATATGTCCATTTCAAAAGATTGATGTGGTAACCGGAAGGCTAACTGCTCTTTTGAGACATCACTGGGGATTAAATTCAGTGTTGAATTCAATTGATGGTAGTAACCCCGTTTCAAATGAAGAAACCAAACGAAAGAACCGTGACGACCATCGACATCATGCTGTTGATGCGATTGTAATCGGTATGACAACCCGTTCAATGTTACAAAGAGTTGCAACGGAGGCGAATCGTGCAGAACAGGAATTAGATCTGGCACGTCTATTTAAAAAGTCTACAAATAAATCTAGCCCAATTGATCCATGGCATGGTTTTAGAGATGAAGTGACTACAACTGTAAGTCAGATTGTTGTGTCTCACAAATCTCGCTCAAAATCTATTCGAAAAGGAGCAACAGACGGACAACTACACAATGAGACAGCATATGGCTTAGTTTCGGACGATCTTGCCGATGGACCAAGTGATGTTGTAAGTCGATGGCCTATAGAAAAATTTAAAACGAAAAAACACCTTGAAGGAATTCGAGACAAAACATTACGGGAAGAGTTTCTTCAAGCATTCGAAACTGATGGCGAAAATGGACTTAAAGAATTAGCTAAGAGCAAAGGAATTCGCACGTTACGTTGCTTGGAGTTAATGAGTGTGATACCAATACAAAATTGTAACGGCAAAATTTATAAGACTTACAAGGGGGATTCTAATTGGGGGATGGAAATTTTTGAGCATCAAGGAAAGTGGCAAGGTATTACCATAAGCCGTTTTGATGCAAATAACGCTGAATTTAAGCCAGGATCAACTTTTCGTCCTCATCCCTCAGCTCGGTTGGTAATGCGGCTTCAAGTGAATGACTGCGTTGCGGTTGATCGAGGAGAAACTAGACAAATAATGCGAGTGCAGAAGTTATCACGCTCATTTATTTCACTTGCTCCACATTACGAAGCTAATGTCGACCAACGAAATAGAAACAAAGAAGACACATTTAAGTATTACAACCCTAGAGTCAATGGTCTTAAATCAGTAAATTCGATAAAAATTCATGTAAGTCCGACTGGATTGGTGAGTCTTGACAGTCTTATAAATTAATTCAAAGACATGGTTGGCCAGATTGTTGAGATAGTTAACCCCGGACACTCACTCAAAAAGAGCCGAGGGTTCTTGAAGGTTTCCAAAGAAAGAAAGGAAATTGCATCAATTCCACTAGACGACATCGCTTGTGTGATGGTATCGACACTCGGATGCAACATCTCAACTGTATTAATTGACCATCTGTGCGGTCGTAATATTCCAATAGTAATTTGTGGGGCTAACTATGCTCCAAGTTGCCTTATATTTCCAATTGATGGCTTTGGACGCCAGTTCCAAATTATGAGAGCACAGTCTTCACTTTCGGAACCTCGACGAAAGCAAGCGTGGAAACAAGTCGTTAAGGCAAAATTACTAAATCAATCACAAGTACTGGAGCAAGTCGGTTCAGAAAGCGAACAAATCAAGAATTTGATCAAAAGAGTTCGATCAGGTGATAAGGATAATTGCGAGGCCCAAGCAGCACGACTCTATTGGAGACGTCTTTTCGGGGCGAAATTTCGAAGAGATCGTTCAGCAGAGGGGATTAACTCTTCAATCAATTATGCATATACAGTAGTTCGAGCCACTATAGTACGGGGCATATGTGCAGCAGGCCTGCATCCTACATTCAGCATTCATCACAAAAACCCACAAAATCCATTCAATCTAGCCGATGATCTTATTGAACCTTTTCGGCCAATTGTGGACTATGTTGTTTGGCAACACTCAAATCAATTTTCGGAAAAACTCGGAACTACTCTAAAGCAAAAATTAGCTTCAATCCTCAATCTAAACATCCCCCTGGTTACTAGTAAAGACTGTGTGGAATACACCCCTATGTCGCTAGCCGCCGTCAGAGTATGTAAATCGTTCGCGAGTTACTGCGAAGGTAATAATAAAAATTTACTTTTGCCATCATTACCAAGCTATTTAGAAGTTCAAGCACTTTGATGCAGCGTCTACATCTAAGCCCTTATCGCATAATGTGGCTATTTGTAATGTTTGATTTGCCAGTAGGCACGAAGAGGGAACGGAAAGCTGCGACAAAGTTTCGTAATCACTTACTGGATTTGGGATTTGAGATGTCCCAATTTTCGGTATACACAAAATACTGTCGTTCAAATGAAACTTCAGAATCTGTAGGTGGAAAAGTTCAAGAAAAGTTGCCTAGTGGCGGAAAAGTGGACTTACTGACAATTACTGATAAACAATACTCGAATATCAAAAGATTCCATTCAAGAATTGAAGAAATTAGACCAGATACCCCTTCACAACTCCATTTATTTTGAGTTTTTCCCCGCTAGTTGCGGGGAAAACTCTTTCTTTCCAACTACTTACCACATAATGGATTATAGCTGTCCTGGATTAGGTGCTAGGACAACTGTTATTGACTGACGTGTATAATGTTCACCTGGATTAGGTGCTAGGACAACTCCGGCAAATCCTCTTTATCGAGATTATAGCTGTCCTGGATTAGGTGCTAGGACAACTATATCGACAGTATCGACATATCGACAGTGATTATAGCTGTCCTGGATTAGGTGCTAGGACAACATGAAAGGACTGGCATACAGTACGCCATTGGATTATAGCTGTCCTGGATTAGGTGCTAGGACAACTACGTTGAAACAGTCAAAGATTAACCGGATTAGGTGCTAGGACAGATTATAGCTGTCCTGGATTAGGTGCTAGGACAACGGCGTCTGCGTTAATTGCGAGTGTAACGGTGATTATAGCTGTCCTGGATTAGGTGCTAGGACAACTACTCTGCCTTTTCAGATTCGAATTAAGATTATAGCTGTCCTGGATTAGGTGCTAGGACAACAGGTGCAACGTCCAATGGTCAGGCGAACGATGATTATAGCTGTCCTGGATTAGGTGCTAGGACAACCTACTTGACCGAACTTTGTATTCTCATTAAGATTATAGCTGTCCTGGATTAGGTGCTAGGACAACGTGCTCGAGGTTCGTCTAAT
Source organism: Arenicellales bacterium (assembly GCA_965200645.1). Classification (GTDB taxonomy): domain Bacteria; phylum Pseudomonadota; class Gammaproteobacteria; order Arenicellales; family JAJDZL01; genus CBDAUN01. The sequence continues at coordinate 1,749,139 of CBDAUN010000003.1, read as the reverse complement.
GTCGCGGCGAAAGATTATAGCTGTCCTGGATTAGGTGCTAGGACAACCTTGGAGCAATTATAGCTGTCCTGGATTAGGTGCTAGGACAACCAACTTTTACGACTGTCTGAAAGATTATAGCTGTCCTGGATTAGGTGCTAGGACAACTAAGCAAGTTTCGGAAATTCATGGCAGATTATAGCTGTCCTGGATTAGGTGCTAGGACAACGGCAACGACTTCGAGCAGTACTTCAATGGGCTTTCACTGATTATAGCTGTCCTGGATTAGGTGCTAGGACAACTGGCAAGCATATCAGGCAATTTTAGGTTGTGATTATAGCTGTCCTGGATTAGGTGCTAGGACAACTTGGTGTCCAGTCATTGATTATAGCTGTCCTGGATTAGGTGCTAGGACAACAAGTTCAACGTGATTATAGCTGTCCTGGATTAGGTGCTAGGACAACATGTTCAAGTCACCGAAGAAACCATCATCAGATTATAGCTGTCCTGGATTAGGTGCTAGGACAACGTTGTTCGCTGGGCTGCTGTCGTCGTAATAGATTATAGCTGTCCTGGATTAGGTGCTAGGACAACGTAAGTTGTAATCTCTAACAGTGGTCTGTGGATTATAGCTGTCCTGGATTAGGTGCTAGGACAACCCAAATCCGTAGGCGGATTTGAAAAGGCTCGATTATAGCTGTCCTGGATTAGGTGCTAGGACAACCATATGATGGCTCCCAACAAAAAGGCTACCGATTATAGCTGTCCTGGATTAGGTGCTAGGACAACTATAGACTGGCGACAATTAAATTCAAGACCGATTATAGCTGTCCTGGATTAGGTGCTAGGACAACCATTGGTCACGGGTAATAACGGTGAGGCGTGATTATAGCTGTCCTGGATTAGGTGCTAGGACAACACTCGGTTCATCGTGATTTCGTCGACCCACGATTATAGCTGTCCTGGATTAGGTGCTAGGACAACTTAGTCAGAGTCCTGGGTTGATTGATACACGATTATAGCTGTCCTGGATTAGGTGCTAGGACAACCGCCGTCAATTGCATATCGAATATCTTCACGATTATAGCTGTCCTGGATTAGGTGCTAGGACAACTGCAGGGAGATAAAGCAGGACAGTCCCGCAGATTATAGCTGTCCTGGATTAGGTGCTAGGACAACATACGGATGGGACTTTTGACTCAGAGAGTAGATTATAGCTGTCCTGGATTAGGTGCTAGGACAACGATCCTAATCGAGGAGAGCGACTAATGTTTGATTATAGCTGTCCTGGATTAGGTGCTAGGACAACTCAATCGCAAACGCCTCATAAGTGATTGCGGATTATAGCTGTCCTGGATTAGGTGCTAGGACAACAGGTCACGCTGGCGGTTGATGTTTGCCAGTGATTATAGCTGTCCTGGATTAGGTGCTAGGACAACCTGCCTCACTGGGCACAGCAGGGCAGTACCGATTATAGCTGTCCTGGATTAGGTGCTAGGACAACCAGAATATCCAGACCTTCCCGAACCGTCGCGATTATAGCTGTCCTGGATTAGGTGCTAGGACAACGTGCTTCGATTAGCGTCTCAAAATCCGTAAGATTATAGCTGTCCTGGATTAGGTGCTAGGACAACTTAGCGGCTTGTCCAAACGCATCCGCAATAGATTATAGCTGTCCTGGATTAGGTGCTAGGACAACACAATACCCACATATGGATTATGAACTAAAGATTATAGCTGTCCTGGATTAGGTGCTAGGACAACGGGACACTATCGGCGGTTGCGGGACGGCTAGATTATAGCTGTCCTGGATTAGGTGCTAGGACAACGAAGTCTTTCAACCGTCGCTACCGATACAAGATTATAGCTGTCCTGGATTAGGTGCTAGGACAACCAACACTCCACCGGTGATTAACCCGATTGCGATTATAGCTGTCCTGGATTAGGTGCTAGGACAACCTTGTTGTGAGGTTGAGCATGGAGAGGATGGATTATAGCTGTCCTGGATTAGGTGCTAGGACAACTCAACTCTGGCCATGCGGATCTTATCAATGGATTATAGCTGTCCTGGATTAGGTGCTAGGACAACCAGACATCACGAGTAACGTACCTACTGACAGATTATAGCTGTCCTGGATTAGGTGCTAGGACAACAAAAGACAAATATTAGAACGGTATCCTGCCGATTATAGCTGTCCTGGATTAGGTGCTAGGACAACGATTCGACATTGAAAAAGAGATCCTCGAAGGATTATAGCTGTCCTGGATTAGGTGCTAGGACAACGGGATGACCCCACTTTCACACTGAAGCAGGGATTATAGCTGTCCTGGATTAGGTGCTAGGACAACTCTGGAGTGGCTGTAGCCACATAACCAGTAGATTATAGCTGTCCTGGATTAGGTGCTAGGACAACCCTGTACAGGAAAATTACCATCAGCGTCAGGATTATAGCTGTCCTGGATTAGGTGCTAGGACAACGGACGTCAGTTTGTAGAGGACTTCGAAAAGATTATAGCTGTCCTGGATTAGGTGCTAGGACAACGTCCTGTCGAATTGCAGTCGTGATTATAGCTGTCCTGGATTAGGTGCTAGGACAACGAAAGGTATCGCAATCAGGATTATAGCTGTCCTGGATTAGGTGCTAGGACAACGCTAGGACAACTGTCCTGGATTAGGTGCTAGGACAACGTCGAATTGCAACCATGTCGTGATTATAGCTGTCCTGGATTAGGTGCTAGGACAACGCAGGTATCGCAATCAATGCGACCACTGGTGATTATAGCTGTCCTGGATTAGGTGCTAGGACAACGAGTGCTCATGCTGGCGGTTCGAGATATGTGATTATAGCTGTCCTGGATTAGGTGCTAGGACAACATAATAACAACTGGGATGAATTCACTGGAAGATTATAGCTGTCCTGGATTAGGTGCTAGGACAACACCAGTCACTTTGAAAAACACAATCGAAAAGATTATAGCTGTCCTGGATTAGGTGCTAGGACAACTAATCGTAAATACAAAATAGCCGCGTTAACGATTATAGCTGTCCTGGATTAGGTGCTAGGACAACCCTTAAACGATTTTGAAGCAGATTACAATAGATTATAGCTGTCCTGATTAGGTGCTAGGACAACTCCTGCAGCATGCTGAGGCAGCCCTCGAGGGATTATAGCTGTCCTGGATTAGGTGCTAGGACAACGCCGTCTGCCTATTCAGCCTCTCTATCTCAGATTATAGCTGTCCTGGATTAGGTGCTAGGACAACAACCACCCTGTCAGCTGCGTGGAAGCCCACGATTATAGCTGTCCTGGATTAGGTGCTAGGACAACAAAAAACAGCCGCCAGAAATGCGATTGGTGGATTATAGCTGTCCTGGATTAGGTGCTAGGACAACGTTATGGTGGCGTCAGTTGATACAGTTGAAGATTATAGCTGTCCTGGATTAGGTGCTAGGACAACGACTGTAACGCTTTGGCCGCAATGGCCTCGGATTATAGCTGTCCTGGATTAGGTGCTAGGACAACGCCACCCTGACATTGGTTGGGCCAGGCAGGGATTATAGCTGTCCTGGATTAGGTGCTAGGACAACTAACTTAATGACTGACTGGCTGGCGGAATAGATTATAGCTGTCCTGGATTAGGTGCTAGGACAACTACCGATTTGTCTCCTGCGTGAGTAATATTGATTATAGCTGTCCTGGATTAGGTGCTAGGACAACGGTTGACTGATACGCCTGCTTCACTTGGCAGATTATAGCTGTCCTGGATTAGGTGCTAGGACAACGTCTCACCATCATATAACTTGAGGAGGTAGGATTATAGCTGTCCTGGATTAGGTGCTAGGACAACCTCTGATATGTTAGGCAGTCATGTGGAAGCGATTATAGCTGTCCTGGATTAGGTGCTAGGACAACAATTGCTCTCGCTCGTCCACCGCATCCTCGGATTATAGCTGTCCTGGATTAGGTGCTAGGACAACACCCCGCGACATATGGAGTTGAAGCTTCCTGATTATAGCTGTCCTGGATTAGGTGCTAGGACAACAGTAAGCCCTGATACCGCCACTGTATGGGAGATTATAGCTGTCCTGGATTAGGTGCTAGGACAACGAGCCTTCTCTTCTTTCGTATAGAAGGCCTGATTATAGCTGTCCTGGATTAGGTGCTAGGACAACACATTTCCACCTGCATTATTTTTAGCTCGAGATTATAGCTGTCCTGGATTAGGTGCTAGGACAACTTGCTCGCTTGGTAGGTGAGGTCGCTCATGGATTATAGCTGTCCTGGATTAGGTGCTAGGACAACCAATCTGGAATCACCACCACTTTGAAGCCGGATTATAGCTGTCCTGGATTAGGTGCTAGGACAACGCTGGTTGACAAAAGACGCATATTTTTTCTGATTATAGCTGTCCTGAATTAGGTGCTAGGACAACTCTCTGCGTATCGCCAGATCCGTCGAACCGGATTATAGCTGTCCTGGATTAGGTGCTAGGACAACACTGTTAACTTTCAACGACAAGATAGAGGAGATTATAGCTGTCCTGGATTAGGTGCTAGGACAACGTAATGTAGTCTATATCATCCGCCATATCTGATTATAGCTGTCCTGGATTAGGTGCTAGGACAACAATTGGATTTACTTAGTTCTTAAATGGTGAGATTATAGCTGTCCTGGATTAGGTGCTAGGACAACGCGTCCCTTGTGCGGAACAATGTGGTCAGCGATTATAGCTGTCCTGGATTAGGTGCTAGGACAACCATTCGTAGCAACAATGCTAATCGTATACGATTATAGCTGTCCTGGATTAGGTGCTAGGACAACGCAAATCAATAGTCGTTGTATTTCGTACTGGATTATAGCTGTCCTGGATTAGGTGCTAGGACAACGGCGAAATGATGTGCAAGTCTCACCGTCGTGATTATAGCTGTCCTGGATTAGGTGCTAGGACAACATCAGATTAACGATCTGGTGAGACACGCAGGATTATAGCTGTCCTGGATTAGGTGCTAGGACAACCCGCCGCCAGTGCCCGATCCAGTGCCAGCAGATTATAGCTGTCCTGGATTAGGTGCTAGGACAACGTAATCTGAAAATGTGCCGCGATGGAACCGGATTATAGCTGTCCTGGATTAGGTGCTAGGACAACTCTTCGATTGAAGTTCTGAAATCCAATTCAGATTATAGCTGTCCTGGATTAGGTGCTAGGACAACGAACTGCCATTGGTATGTTATGTCGGCTGGGATTATAGCTGTCCTGGATTAGGTGCTAGGACAACTATTTTCTGGAAATCCAACGGTTGCTTCGCGATTATAGCTGTCCTGGATTAGGTGCTAGGACAACTCCCATCGTTCGGTCGTGGTGTTCCACGTGGATTATAGCTGTCCTGGATTAGGTGCTAGGACAACTGAATATATTAAAAACAGCCAAATTCGTTACGATTATAGCTGTCCTGGATTAGGTGCTAGGACAACCAAGTAAACTTCGTGTTGGATGGTCTCAAAGATTATAGCTGTCCTGGATTAGGTGCTAGGACAACGTTACTATGGTGAGGCACTGGCTCGTGCCAGATTATAGCTGTCCTGGATTAGGTGCTAGGACAACCTGTGGGGTTCGTCCCTGTATGCCAGTCCTGATTATAGCTGTCCTGGATTAGGTGCTAGGACAACTGAGCGACTGCTCCGGCCACCACCAAACTTGATTATAGCTGTCCTGGATTAGGTGCTAGGACAACTGAGCTGAATAAGGCGATCGGTGGTTCCGAGATTATAGCTGTCCTGGATTAGGTGCTAGGACAACCTATCTACAATTGTTCCGTTATCTGTAGCGGATTATAGCTGTCCTGGATTAGGTGCTAGGACAACTCAATCCGCATCACCCGCCACGGGATTGAAGATTATAGCTGTCCTGGATTAGGTGCTAGGACAACTGTCAGCCTCATCCACAGGAAAATTAAACCGATTATAGCTGTCCTGGATTAGGTGCTAGGACAACACTTGCAGATTGTTATATGTCCTGGATGGACAACTTGTCGGATTATTATAGCTGTCCTGGATTAGGTGCTAGGACAACTTGCAATCTGTTGTCGGATTATAGCTGTCCTGGATTAGGTGCTAGGACAACTGCAAGGACACATCGGACTTGGCGAAAATGGATTATAGCTGTCCTGGATTAGGTGCTAGGACAACGCAACGATCTGTAGATCCTCGCCTTCGATGGATTATAGCTGTCCTGGATTAGGTGCTAGGACAACGCAACGATCTGTAGATCCTCGCCTTCGATGGATTATAGCTGTCCTGGATTAGGTGCTAGGACAACGCATACTCCTTCGTCCGTTGGATCACCTGCGATTATAGCTGTCCTGGATTAGGTGCTAGGACAACGTGTGCTCTGCATCCCAGTAGTTCGAATTAGATTATAGCTGTCCTGGATTAGGTGCTAGGACAACCAGGCGTGGTGGGTGGCACCTTCACAACCGAGATTATAGCTGTCCTGGATTAGGTGCTAGGACAACGCCAGGAAAGCGATCCTGCAGGGGCATATAGATTATAGCTGTCCTGGATTAGGTGCTAGGACAACATTTTTCTTTACCTATTGAAGTTAGTATTAGATTATAGCTGTCCTGGATTAGGTGCTAGGACAACAAGCATGGATTCAAGAATTATATGAGTCGAGATTATAGCTGTCCTGGATTAGGTGCTAGGACAACTGATCGCCCTTGTCGCCTTTTGCACCTCTGGATTATAGCTGTCCTGGATTAGGTGCTAGGACAACACTTCAGAAGGAAGACGACTGAGTGTAGACGATTATAGCTGTCCTGGATTAGGTGCTAGGACAACTTGCCCTTCTCGGTGTTAGAGTTGATTACTGATTATAGCTGTCCTGGATTAGGTGCTAGGACAACCACGGCGAATATCGGATCGAAAATTCCGAAGATTATAGCTGTCCTGGATTAGGTGCTAGGACAACTGCCGCAGTCGACCCGCATACATTACTTCGGATTATAGCTGTCCTGGATTAGGTGCTAGGACAACTGCCGCAGTCGACCCGCATACATTACTTCGGATTATAGCTGTCCTGGATTAGGTGCTAGGACAACAGCAAAACCCAGCAACTGGTGGAGATGCTGGATTATAGCTGTCCTGGATTAGGTGCTAGGACAACAGAAATGATGGCACTGTGTCAGCAACAACAGATTATAGCTGTCCTGGATTAGGTGCTAGGACAACGCGGGGTCGTTCGGCAGAGCTTCGGTAGAAGATTATAGCTGTCCTGGATTAGGTGCTAGGACAACTAAATCCCTGAGGTAGTTAAACAGTCCTACGATTATAGCTGTCCTGGATTAGGTGCTAGGACAACATCCTGAGGTTGGTCGGTATGTTTTATAGCTGTCCTGGATTAGGTGCTAGGACAACATGATTATAGCTGTCCTGGATTAGGTGCTAGGACAACGTGACGGCAGCAACGGCTGCACCGGCCAGCGATTATAGCTGTCCTGGATTAGGTGCTAGGACAACGTGACGGCAGCAACGGCTGCACCGGCCAGCGATTATAGCTGTCCTGGATTAGGTGCTAGGACAACTCGATTCTACGACTGCCGCGAGATGGGTTCGATTATAGCTGTCCTGGATTAGGTGCTAGGACAACCTGAAGTGAATTCAGCGGTTTCAACTTTATGATTATAGCTGTCCTGGATTAGGTGCTAGGACAACGCGGTAGTCAAAACCTGTACATTGACACGAGATTATAGCTGTCCTGGATTAGGTGCTAGGACAACAGATTTTCGAGCGAATCCGTAGCATATGCGGATTATAGCTGTCCTGGATTAGGTGCTAGGACAACCTGATATGCAACTTTCTGCCGTATCGAATAGATTATAGCTGTCCTGGATTAGGTGCTAGGACAACTCATCGCTTCGGACCCATTTTGCCGTAGGATTATAGCTGTCCTGGATTAGGTGCTAGGACAACGACCGCTTACTGATTGACTGGGTAGATTATAGCTGTCCTGGATTAGGTGCTAGGACAACATTTATTCGATGATTGTCCCAAATTCCAAAGATTATAGCTGTCCTGGATTAGGTGCTAGGACAACAGATCGCCAGTTGCAGATTCAGAAGAATGGGATTATAGCTGTCCTGGATTAGGTGCTAGGACAACGTATTGGAGTGGCGTGAGACTGGCACATCAGATTATAGCTGTCCTGGATTAGGTGCTAGGACAACGGATGCAACCCCGCCCGTGCTGATTTGCAGGATTATAGCTGTCCTGGATTAGGTGCTAGGACAACGACCCGCGAATCTTTACATCAAAGCGATCCGATTATAGCTGTCCTGGATTAGGTGCTAGGACAACGCGGCTGGCAGAGAGGCGGCAGAATTAAAGGATTATAGCTGTCCTGGATTAGGTGCTAGGACAACCTGTAGCGAAAGTTGTGGCAGAGGATGTGGGATTATAGCTGTCCTGGATTAGGTGCTAGGACAACAAGTCACCTGTAGCACTCTGGCTGGAGTGCGATTATAGCTGTCCTGGATTAGGTGCTAGGACAACCTTTCAAGGATTGTTCCGGCCACCACCAGAGATTATAGCTGTCCTGGATTAGGTGCTAGGACAACACGAATACAGGAAGCGTGACACCATCCCGGATTATAGCTGTCCTGGATTAGGTGCTAGGACAACCTGAACGTATATGTAGTTATAGCTGTCCTGGATTAGGTGCTAGGACAACCTGCGCAGATTATAGCTGTCCTGGATTAGGTGCTAGGACAACCTAAACACGAGTCCGTCCCAGATTATAGCTGTCAGAGAGGATGCCGGACCAGAGATTATAGCTGTCCTGGATTAGGTGCTAGGACAACGGAGGGGGTGATATAGGCTTTAGGTCACGATAGTTAGATTATAGCTGTCCTGGATTAGGTGCTAGGACAACGCTACGATCGGTATGTAACGCTACGAGTCCGTCCCAGATTATAGCTGTCCTGGATTAGGTGCTAGGACAACCTGCCACACATGGGGTCAAATACCAGATCGGATTATAGCTGTCCTGGATTAGGTGCTAGGACAACATGCATATGTTAATGTTGTACGAGCCGGTCGATTATAGCTGTCCTGGATTAGGTGCTAGGACAACTTCACGATGCACATCTCACCAGAATCGCACTTCAGTCGGACGATTATAGCTGTCCTGGATTAGGTGCTAGGACAACTCACGATTGAATTCGTCGGTGTCGTTAGGTGCTAGTCCATATCGAAGCTTGATTATAGCTGTCCTGGATTAGGTGCTAGGACAACATCTTGTCGCAACAACGAAGCCTTGCATGGCGGGATTATAGCTGTCCTGGATTAGGTGCTAGGACAACTTAAAAACTGTCCTGGATCTAGGACAACATTCGGTATCATCCCAGTCGAGGCGATTATAGCTGTCCTGGATTAGGTGCTAGGACAACCATTTGGTACGGCGGTCGATTATAGGATTAGGTGCTATCCGAGAACAGATTATAGCTGTCCTGGATTAGGTGCTAGGACAACTCAATATCCGGCAGGAGCTGTCATTAGGTGCTAGGACAACCGGCATTCGCGGATTATAGCTGTCCTGGATTAGGTGCTAGGACAACTCGCCACCCATAATAACATTATAGGCAGGACTATCGGGCGCTCCCTGTCCTGGATTAGGTGCTAGGACAACTAGATTATAGCTGTCCTGGATTAGGTGCTAGGACAACCTGGTACCATTGCATCGATGAGGTCGAGAAACTGATTATAGCTGTCCTGGATTAGGTGCTAGGACAACATTTCGAACAGTCATGAATTCGAGGTGCCAGATTATAGCTGTCCTGGATTAGGTGCTAGGACAACATTTCGAACAGTCATGAATTCCAGGTGCCAGATTATAGCTGTCCTGGATTAGGTGCTAGGACAACCCAGTTTCATTTGCAGTGTCAACATTTCCGGATTATAGCTGTCCTGGATTAGGTGCTAGCCCCCCCCCCTCCTCGCACAACGTGCGGGGGGGGGGGGGGGGGGGGGGGAGTACATGAGTCGTTTTAAAGTTAGTTATGATATTCAGCAGAAGTAACAGTGTTCGCTACGTTCTACATTCACTTCAACCTACTGACCTGATACTTAATTTAAATATGGGTTTAAGGATAAATTTAGGAAGTTCTAAGACTACATTTAGATACAGTTTTATAACCACACCAGCATGAATGTTATTAATATTATTACGATTAATATTAATAGTATTAACACTGCAAAAAGGTCTCGGCCAATTGACGTCATACTGAAAAAGAGTAATACGAGAATTGTTAAGACTATCCAGTGCAAGATAAACCCACAATTTCAAAACTCAATGACCCGGAAGCGTACTTAAAAACTCGCAATAATAAACTTCTAGTCATTGACGAAGTTCAGCGAAAACCTGAACTATTTAGACTACTGCGAAGCGTAATTGACGAGCGTATTCGTGCTGGTGAGCGAACATCACAGTTTCTCATTCTTGGCTCCGCATCACCCAGATTTTTGCGCCAATCGTCCGAAAGTTTAGCAGGCAGAATCCGACACTTGGAGTTAAATCCTTTCTCTGTAAACGAAGTCTACGATTCCAATATTGATAATTTTGAAGTTCAAAAGTTGTGGCTTCGAGGCGGATTTCCAAATAGCTATCTTGCAGATAATGATAACGGCAGTTGGAATTGGCGGCAAGATTTCATTTTGACATTCGTCGAACGTGAGCTTCCAAAATTGGGAGTGCGCATCCCATCAACTACGATGCATAACTTCTGGTCTAAACTAGCATGGGAAAACGCACAGCCAATCAACTACTCGCGACTCGGTTTGAGCCTTGGTGTCAGCTACCACACTATTCAAAAATACTTAGAAATTCTAAAGGCGACATTTGTCGTTCGGGAATTGAGGCCATGGTCTGGCAACCTGAAGAAGCGGCTGATTAAATCACCGAAGATTTATTTACGTGACTCGGGACTTAATCACCGCTTACTCCGTATCACTAGCTACCAAGACTTGCTCGGACACCCCATGGTCGGAGCGAGCTGGGAAGCATTTGTTATTGAAAACATTCTCCGCGAACTGCCCGATTATTGGGATTACAGTTACTATCGAACTCGAGCACAAGCGGAAGTTGACCTAGTTCTAGAAGGACCGCGCCGCCAAGTACTCGCCGTAGACATCAAACACTCAACGGCCCCGGGTGTTACTCGTGGCTTTCACGTAGGGTGCAAGGACATCAAAGCAACAGGAAAGTTTGTGATCTATCCAGGCTCTGAAAGATTTTCAATGAAAAATGATATTGAATCTATCGGAATACTGGAGTTTCTACACTTGATCAACTAAATCGTGTTCCTCACCAAAACTCGATTCAGACAGGAACACACGAATACCGCAAGTCCTTCACCCACCCTGCAAGCATATTTGAGGCGACCACGTACGATAATCGTACAAAATTAATGCCCGGCAGTACCTACTTTCACACGGAATTACTCCGCACTATCATCGGCGCGAAACGTTTTCACTTCTGAGTTCGAGATGGATTCAGGTGGTACCCATTTGCTATGGCCGCCGGGCAAATCTTTAGACCCAGACCCGTAAAAGCAATCTGCGCCTATATAAAATGGTAGTCAAAAGCGTTGGTGCAACACTATGCCATACTACACTCGAACAACTCGAGCGTTATATGGTCAAGCCTCACGGGCAATTAGTACGGGTTAGCTTAATACATTACTGCACTTCCACATCCCGCCTATCAACGTTGTAGTCTTCAACGACCCTTCAGGGACCTCGAAGGTCCAGGGAGACCTAATCTTGAGGGAGGCTTCCCGCTTAGATGCTTTCAGCGGTTATCCCGTCCATACATAGCTACCCAGCAATGCCACTGGCGTGACAACTGGAACACCAGAGGTATGTCCACTCCGGTCCTTTCGTACTAGGAGCAGCTCCTCTCAAGTCTCCAGCGCCCACGGCAGATAGGGACCAAACTGTCTCACGACGTTCTAAACCCAGCTCGCGTACCTCTTTAAATGGCGAACAGCCATACCCTTGGGACCGACTCCAGCCCCAGGATGAGATGAGCCGACATCGAGGTGCCAAACACCCCCGTCGATATGGACTCTTGGGGGGTATCAGCCTGTTATCCCCGGAGTACCTTTTGTCCGATGAGCGATGGCCTTTCCATACAGAACCACCGGATCACTAAGACCTGCTTTCGCATCTGCTCGACGTGTCTGTCTCGCAGTCAAGCACCCTTTTGCCTTTACACTAACCGCACGATTTCCGACCGTACTTAGGGTACCTTTGCGCTCCTCCGTTACTTTTTGGGAGGAAACCGCCCCAGTTAAACTACCCGCCACACACTGTTCCGGATCCGGCTAACGGACCTCGGTTAGAATTCCAAAAATACCAGGGTGGTATTCCTTAGTTCGGCTCCCCTAGAACTAGCGTCCTAGTTTCACTGCCTCCCACCTAGTCAGTACAGATATGCTCAAAATCCAGTATGAAGCTGTAGTAAAGGTTCACGGGGTCTTTCCGTCTAGCCGCGGGTACGCTGCATCTTCACAGCGAGTTCAATTTCGCTGAGTCCCGGGTGGAGACAGTGTGGCCATCGTTACGCCATTCGTGCAGGTCGGAACTTACCCGACAAGGAATTTCGCTACCTTAGGACCGTTATAGTTACGGCCGCCGTTTACCAGGGCTTCGATCAAAAGCTTCGCCCCAAAGGACTAACCTCCTCACTTAACCTTCCGGCACCGGGCAGGCGTCACACCCTATACGTCCTCTTACGAGTTTGCAGAGTGCTATGTTTTTAATAAACAGTCGCAGCCACCTCTTTGTTGCAACCCCGTTCCGCTCCAGCCGCAAGGGCCTTCACGTAAAAGGGGCACACCTTCTCCCGAAGTTACGGTGTCATTTTGCCGAGTTCCTTCACCCGAGTTCTCTCAAGCGCCTTGGGCTTCTCGCCCTGCCCACCTGTGTCGGTTTGGGGTACGGTCGATTATTACCTGATGTTTAGAGGCTTTTCCTGGAAGCATGGCATCAACCACTTCGCATCTAACGTGCTCGTCATCACATCTCAGAATTATGAGTCCAGATTTTCTAAAACTCACTCCCTACTTGCTTAAACCGGGATATCCAACACCCGGATGGTCTAGCCTTCTCCGTCCCCCCATAACAGTAATAACCGGTTCAGGAATATTAACCTGATTTCCATCGACTACGCCTTTCGGCCTCGCCTTAGGAGCCGACTCACCCTGCGCCGTTTAACGTTGCGCAGGAAACCTTGGGCTTCCGGCGAGGGGGTTTTTAACCCCCTTTATCGCTACTCATGTCAGCATTCGCACTTCTGATACCTCCAGCATGCCTTACAGCACACCTTCGACAGCTTACAGAACGCTCCCCTACCATGCATACTAATGTATGCATCCGCAGCTTCGGTACATTGCTTGAGCCCCGTTGAATCTTCCGCGCAGGCCGACTCGACCAGTGAGCTGTTACGCTTTCTTTAAAGGATGGCTGCTTCTAAGCCAACCTCCTGGCTGTCTCGGCCTTCCCACATCGTTTCCCACTGAGCAATGATTTAAGGACCTTAGCTGGCGGTCTGGGCTGTTTCCCTCTCGACCACGGAACTTATCTCCCGCAGTCTGTCTCCCGTGATTGCACTTCCCGGTATTCGGAGTTTGCAATGGTTTGGTACCGCTGGATGCAGCCCTAGCCATAACAGTGCTCTACCCCCGAGAGTGAGACACGAGGCGCTACCTAAATAGCTTTCGGGGAGAACCAGCTATCTCCGGACTTGATTAGCCTTTCACTCCTATCCACAGCTCATCCACCAATTTTTCAACATTGGTTGGTTCGGCCCTCCAGCGCGTGTTACCGCGCCTTCAACCTGGCCATGGATAGATCGTCCGGTTTCGGGTCTACTCCCAGCGACTCAATCGCCCTATTCAGACTCGGTTTCCCTACGGCTCCCCTATACGGTTAACCTTGCCACTGAGAAGTAAGTCGCTGACCCATTATACAAAAGGTACGCCGTCACCCCGGCCTGGCCGAGGCTCCGACTGCTTGTACGCATACGGTTTCAGGTTCTATTTCACTCCCCTCACAGGGGTACTTTTCGCCTTTCCCTCACGGTACTGGTTCACTATCGGTCGGT
>CBDAUN010000003.1:0-1730000 GCA_965200645.1 Arenicellales bacterium | reverse complement strand
TGCCAAACTAGTCGCGTCGCTAATCGACCGAGCGGGTACTGATCATGTACTGACAATGGATCTCCACGCCGATCAAATTCAAGGCTTTTTTGATATTCCTACCGACAACGTTTATGCGAGGCCGGTAATAATTGGAGATCTGTGGCGTAAACGACCCGACAATTTGACTGTAGTATCCCCGGATGTGGGAGCGGTGGTTCGTGCACGCTCCATCGCCGAACAGTTGGAAGCGCAATTCGCCATAGTTGACAAAAGAAGGCCACGACCGAATGTCGCAGAAGTGATGAATGTCATCGGTGAGATCGAAGGACGCACCTGTGTCTTTATTGATGACATCGTAGATACAGCTAATACACTGTGTCAGGCCGCGAATGCTTTAAAGGACCGAGGGGCCGTGGAGGTAAAGGCCTATTGTACGCATCCGGTTCTTTCCGGAAAGGCTGTCGAGAACATCGTATCATCAGGACTTGATGAGCTTGTTGTGTGTAATTCAATAAAACTCTCGGAAAAAGCACAAAAATGCAATAAAATTCGCCAACTTGATGTATCGCATCTAATTGGCGAGGCAATGAGACGAATTGCCGCCGGCGATTCCGTCAGTTCCATTTTCGTTGACTGAATAAGAATCAGAATTTTAAATTTACAAAGGAAGTAGATCATGGCATCTAATTACACTGTGGCTTTGGAAACCCGTGACGACTTTGGCAGCAGCAGCAGCCGTAGGTTGCGGCGTAACGGCAAAGTTCCTGTAGTCGTATACGGCACTGGCGCAAAAAATGAACACTACACCGCTGATCACGACGCTTTGTTTCACAATTTAGAAGTCGAGGCATTTCACTCAGCAATCATCGACCTCGACGGTGCCGGAAAAAAGCGACAGGCTATTTTGCGTGAAGTACAGATGCACCCTCACCGTGCACAAATCCTGCATGTCGATTTCCAGCGCATCAAGGCCACCGAACAAATCACCATCAGAGTCCCGCTTCACTTTCTCGGCGACGATGTTGCACCTGGCGTGAAGACGCAGGGTGGAATCTTCTCCAGACTGATGCTGGATGTAGAAATACAATGCCTGCCGAAAGATCTTCCGGAATTTATTGATATAGATGTGTCGCAACTTGAACTGCATGATTCGGTTCACATGTCAGACATTACGCTACCTGAAGGAGTTGAATTTTCGACATCGCTGCAGGATACGGACGACTACGCGATCGCCTCAGTGGCACCCGCTCGAGTATCAGCTGCCGATCTGGAAGAAGAATTGGAAGGCGAAGAATTACTGGAAGAACTCGACATCGAGGAAGAATCCGAAGAATAATGAGCAAAATCTCCATTCTAAGGACAGGTTTCGCATCGCTCACAATTTAGCTTGCTAAAGATAGTCCACTGATTCAACACGCTTATGACCGAGATCCGAGCAATTTTTGGACTCGGCAACCCTGGTGCTCAGTACCACAACACGCGACATAACGCCGGGTTTCGTTTTGTAGACGCCTTGGCGGCCGAGTATCAGGCAGAACTGAACTTAAGTGTTCGTTTTACTTCTGACATAGGCCGAATGAATTTCGACGGTCAGCGAATTTGGCTAGTCAAACCCAAATCTTTTATGAACACTAGCGGGATTGTGGTGCGATCCTTTACTCACTATTACAAATTCGATAGCTCCAGCCTGATTGTGGTACATGATGACCTTGATCTTCCTTTGGGCAGCGCTCGCATAAAGCGCAGTGGCGGACACGGTGGACACAATGGATTGAGGGATATTCTCAAACATATCGGCACAAGAGATTTTCTTCGAATTCGTATTGGTATTGGTCGACCGGCCGTTGGACAGTCCACCACCCCATTTGTATTGGGAACTCCCAACAGGCATGATCAATCTTTGATTGAAAACTCGATCGATGACGCAGCGGCTGTGTTACCGGATATTCTGAGCGGTCAAATTGAAACTGCAATGAATAAACTACACAGTCCTTGAACACAACCGTACTAACGACCGGCAAAGGTTTTCAGTCACTATGGGTTTTCGGTGCGGGATTGTTGGTACACCCAATGTCGGGAAATCTACGCTTTTCAATGCATTAACTAATTCCCAAGTTCCAGCCGAAAACTATCCGTTTTGTACTATTGATGCAAATGTTGGCATCGTTCCTGTACCGGATGAAAGACTCGCATCTATAGCCGGCATCGTCGGTGTCCAAAAGCAAGTACCTGCAACTTTAAATTTCGTAGACATCGCAGGACTGGTTAAAGGTGCTTCCCGTGGAGAAGGGCTCGGTAATCGCTTCCTCGCCCACATTCGAGAAATGGATGTCATTGCGCACGTGGTGTCTTCCTTTAATGGAAAACCGCAGTCAAATGCTTCGAGTCTACTTGATGAAATTGTTACCGTAAATACAGAGTTGCTGCTTGCTGACTTAGACACTGTTCAGCGAGCCATCGAAAGAACCCTTAAGCGAACCCGTTCAGGTGATAAGGAGCCCTTAAGAATTCTGCAAACTCTTGAGCGCGTAAAACCGTTGCTCGAGAAGGGTACTAATGTTCGAAAAATCGAAATGACGACACAGGAGCAAAAGGACTTGCATGATCTGCATCTCCTCACTACTAAACCGGTTTTTTATGTCTTAAACGTTGCCGAAGAAGCACAGGGTGAAGATGAATTGAGTATCACCACCAGGGTTGATGGTCCTGTTGTTTCGGTTTGTGCAAAACTTGAGTCGGAACTAACTGAATTGGAACTACAGGAACAAGTTGATTTCAGACAGTCACTGGGAATGCAAGGTTCGGCACTGCAAACTATCATCAGGGCTGGATATACGTTGTTGGATTTAAATACATTTTTTACCTTCAATCAAAGTGAAGTCAGGGCGTGGACATTCACCAAAGGTAAGACTGCACAACAGGCCGCAGGTATGATTCACACAGACATGGAAAGAGGATTTATCCGTTCAGAAGTTTTTACGTTCGAACAACTGGCAAAGTCCGGAAGTGAACAGAGTCTAAGAAACTCGGGAAGCGTACGATTTGAAGGAAAGGGGTATCAAGTTCAAGACGGCGACATACTGCGAATTCGATTTCAATGACCGTGCAATCGATAACCCAACAACCATTCTAAGTTAGAGTGTACATGATCGATTTTGATATATTGAACTTCGAAATGACTGTATCACCTTATTACCGAGACTGATCAAAAATAATAATTCGCAATCACTGCTCAACAAGAAGGAAAAACTAATGGCACAACACTTTGACTACATTGTTATCGGCGCAGGAAGCGGAGGTATCGCGTCTGCTCGAAGAGCTGCTGAATATGGTGCAAGTTGTGCTGTTATTGAGCATGCAAGACTTGGTGGTACTTGTGTAAACGTCGGTTGCGTACCAAAAAAAGTGATGTGGACTACATCCCGCATTGCTGAAATACTACAAGATGCCCCAGATTACGGTTTTTCATTCAGTAAACCAACATTTGAGTGGGGTAAGATCAAAAAATCCCGTGATGAATACATCAAGCGGCTCAACCAAATTTATGCAAGAAACTTAGATGGTTCACAGGTCAAGCGAATTTTCGGTTCTGCAAAGTTTATTGCCCCGAACACCATCACTGTCGAAGACCAAACCTATACGGCTCCCCATATTCTTATCGCTACCGGGGGGCGACCTTCAGTTCCCAACATTCCTGGTATCGAACACAGCATTACCAGCGACGGATTTTTCGAAATGGAGAACTTGCCCAAGAAGGTAGTGATTTCAGGGGCAGGTTACATAGCTACCGAATTCGCCGGTATGCTGCATGGACTTGGCAGTCACGTCACTATGGTGTTGCGTAAAGATTTGTTGCTTCGTGGATTTGATGCAACCGTAGCCGGTGCCGTTATGGACGAAATGAAAAATGCCGGTGTAGAATTTGTTTTGAACACCCAAATCGACGGTATTGAAAAAAACGATAGCAAACTCACCCTTCATCTGGACAGTGGCTCACAAATCACAGATGCTGATGAATTAATTGTGGCTATCGGCCGTTCTCCAAACTCCGAGAACATTGGTTTGGAGTCTACGGGGATCGAACCGGACGAACGTGGTTTCATTCGAACTGATGAGTACCAAAATACACCGGTTTCTGGGATTTATGCAGTGGGTGATGTAACCGGTAGAGCACCGCTGACGCCCGTCGCGATTGCAGCGGGCAGAAGATTGTCCGACAGAGTATTTGGAGGTCAGAAAAATGCTCGCCTCGAATACGAAAACATACCGTCAGTTGTCTTTAGTCACCCACCCATCGGAACCGTGGGAATGAGTGAACAGAGCGCTCGCGCCAAGTATGGTGACGACATCAAAGTCTACCAAAGCAGTTTCAGCAATATGTACTACGCTGTAACCGAAAGAAAGTCCCCTACAATCATGAAGCTAATCACCACGAGTGCTGAAGAAAAAATCATCGGTGCACATGTTGTTGGCGACAACGCAGATGAGATCATTCAAGGATTTTCTGTCGCCGTAAAAATGGGCGCCCTCAAGCGCGACTTTGACAACACTGTCGCGATTCACCCGACAGCTTCAGAAGAGTTTGTAACGATGCGGTAACTGATTCCGAACTCAACTTATTTCGGAACGCAATTTTTCAATAACAGACGCTGTTTCTGGCCGTTCTCTGTGCCAAATGTAAAAGGCTTCTGCTGCCTGCTCCACAAGCATTCCCAATCCATCAACTGAAACTTTCGCACCGCATTCCTTTGACCAATTTTGAAAATGCGTCACTTCCGATCCGTATGCCATATCGTAGGCAAGTTTTGCTGTGGCAAAAACTCCCCTTGGGACTGCCGGAAGTTGCTTGTTTAGACTTGAGGCAGAAGCATTAATAATAATATCGAATTCCTGGCCTTCCAACTCTTCGAGCCCACTGCCGTTGATATTACCGGTACTACGAAATTTTTCAGCAAGCCACATAGCTTTGTCCTTGGTTCGATTTGCCAAAGCAACCAATTGCGGCTGTTTTCCCAGTAGTGGTCCGAGCACACCTTGTGCAGCACCACCGGCGCCGATCATCAGTATTTTGGCACTTTCAATTGGCACCTGATGATTTTTTTCTATATCGCTTACTAAGCCAACACCGTCGGTATTGTCTCCATAAATATGGTTTCTTAGAACCAAAGTATTTACCGCACCGGCGAGGGCCGCTCGTTCGCTAAGATCGTCGGCATAACTCCATGCATTGGTCTTAAATGGAATGGTTACATTTAGTCCTCCGCCACCACTTGCTTGAAAACTACTAACGGCCTGTTCGAATCCACCGACATCAACCCGTATCGCGCGATATTCAAGTTTGATTCCGAACTGCTCGGCAAACAGGGTGTGTACTTGTGGAGATTTGCTGTGCGAGATCGGATTACCCATCACCGCAAACAAGTTCTTTTTGGTAACGAAGTCAAACAAGTTCGTTGGACCATTCTTGTCATCGTATTCAATCACAACTCGAGCAATGCCCCCTTAACTCTACGACCAATTCTCTAGGAGTAAACCCCTGTTGTTGGCCAAATTTCTCAATTGTTCCAGAAACTCCTTCAAGTGATAACTCTTCCACGGCGCCACATTCATCGCAAATTGCCATCATTGAATTTCCATTGTCATGCTCGTGCTCGCAGGCCACGTATGCATTTAGGGTTTCGACTCTATGGATTAGACCGAATTTAAGTAGTTTATCGAGCACTCTGTACACTTGACTAGGCGCACGAAATCCATGATCACTTAATTCGTGAAGTATATCGTATGCACTTTGAGCGGTATTATTCTTTCGAAGATGCTCATAGACTAATTGCTGCTTCTGGGTTAAGTTAAACATATCAATTTTGTGCAAATTTATTACTTTGTTGGTACTTTTGGCGAAGAATTTGCCTCACGAGCCAACACGCTAAAAACACCATAAACGCACTTACAACAATACTAGGACCAGGAGGTGAGTCCAGTTCGATTGACAGCGACAAACCACCGATTACTGATATTACGCCGAAAATTGAAGCGAAAATTGCCATTTGTTCCGGAGTTTGGGACAACTGACGTGATGTTGCTGCTGGTATTATCAATAATGCGACTGCCAGTATAATCCCAACAACCTTCATTGCAAAGGCAATGATTGTAGCCAACATTATCATCATCAGTACTCTCGTCTGCTGCGGATGCATATTTTCAGCTGACGCAATCTGCTCACTCACAGCTAGACAAATTAAGCGCTTCCACTTCCAAACCAATATCCCTATTATTGCACCTCCGCCAGCCAATAAAACTAAAATTTCGCTCCAGTTCACAGCCAGTATGTTTCCAAACAGGAAGTGCAGCACATCGACCCTAATCCAGGTGAGCAGCGAGACTAGCACCAAACCAAGCGCCAAGGTTGAATGTGATAGAACCCCAAGTGCGGAATCGCTGGGCAAACTCGACTGCTCGCCGATTCTTGAAACTACTAAAGCGACGATGGAACAGATAACGAAGACACCAATAAGTATGTTGATGTCAAGCAATAGCGAAAAGGCCACACCGAATAAGGCCGAATGAGCCATTGAATCACCAAAGTAAGCCAAACGCTGCCATATGACGAAGCAACCAAGCGGACCCGCAATGATTGCAAACACTATGCCAGTCACGAATGCTCGAGTTAGAAAGTCATCGAAAAATTCGGTCATGAAGGGTGCGTCCTGCTTTACTCCTGACTAATTTTTACTATAGGTTGTCACTAATTGAGTACGACATGTTCGTAGTCGTGATGAAAACACAGCGCAGGCGCATTTGCAGCGTTCTCTCCAAACAGTTGAGTAAACGCTTCATCTTTCACTACCTGCTCCGGCGTACCCTGGCACCAAATGTGATTTTTTAGGCAAATTACGGTATCAGCCTTCACCTTTCCCAAGTGAATTCGGTGATCAATCAAAAGTATTCCACAGTTCAGCCGTTCGCGAATATTCGCAATAAGGTGATGAATGTTTAATTCACCAGTGTGGTCAAGTCCTTGGGTAGGTTCATCCAGAATCATCAAGTCAGGTTTCCTCAACAGAGCGCGTGCCAGAATTGCTCTTTGAAATTCACCTCCGGAAAGGTTTTGAATTTGTCGTTTTTGTAATTCCAAAATTCCCAACTGTTCTAAAGTGCTGTCAATTTCGTGACGATCGCTAATATTGTTCAAGCTCATCAACCGTCGCACAGTCATCGGTAGAGCAGCATCGATCTTGATGCGCTGAGGTACATAACTAATGGATAATCTGTCTTCTCTGTTGACAATGCCAGCATCGGGCATGATTGACTTTGCGAGCACTTTAGCGACAGTCGTTTTGCCACCACCATTAGGCCCGACTATGGAAACAATTTGACCTCGATGAAAGTCGATGCTTACATCGCGAATGATCCAGCTATCGTTCCGGTTGACACCGACAGACTTTAGGCTCACCAGCAGTGATTTCATGGCATAAATTGGTTAAGCTGAAGTGTGATTCGATAAGCAATATGTGATGATATATCATAACATTTTATTCGAAGCAGTAGCCTTAGGATAATCAATATTGTGCCATAACGGCTATCGAAGTTTCAATTTGGCTAACATTTACGTCAAACGAAATCGGAGTTTGTCGCATAAAGATTGGGGTTAATGCGGAACAGAGAAACTGCTAATTAGGTACCTAAGTTGATTCAAAAGTTAAACGACAGTCTACTCAACAATCAAACGAATCATCAATTCCAACTATAGCTCGCTGATCTGATAATTTGCATTTTGTAGCCAATCGGGATTGATTTCTACACCCCAACCCGGTGTATCGGTTACTTCAACTTTGCCTTCTACCACTTCGTAGGGTGAGTCGACAAATAATTGCTGCTGCCAAGGATAATAATCCTCACCTTCAATCGAAAACTCCAAGTACTTACCGGCATTCGGGATGGCTCGAAGCAAGTGCATTGTAAATAAAGTGACCATGGTCAAGTTTGCGCAATGAGGCGTGCAGGGTAATCCGGCATTCTGTGCCATTTTTGCTACTTTCAGAGTGCGACTCAATCCACCCATGTAGCAAACATCAGGTTGAACGATGTCAACTACTCGTTGTGTAATCATGGTCTTCCAGTTGGGGATGTGGCAATCCTGCTCTCCGCCCGTCACATCAATTGTTAGCGCATCGGTAACTGATTTTGTTTGTCCGTACTCCCAGTAGGGACACGGTTCTTCAAAATGACTGATGCCGTTGTCCTGAAGAAGGTGACCGACTTCGATTGCCTTTGGGGGTGAATAGCAGGAGTTTGCATCAACGAGTAAATCGACGCTGTCCGGCATCACCGACCGCATCTTGGGAACAATTTGTTCCGTTCTTCCAGGCCACTCGTCTTGATCGTGTCCGCACTCGGAACCAACCCGAAACTTAAAGGCATCAAAACCCGACTCATGATGCAGAGCGAGAAGTCGTTGTGCCTCATTTTCTGGCGTAATGTTACGCCGCATAGATGAAGCGTAGGCCCGCAGTTTGCCGGCACTGCCACCAATCAACTCACACACCGGCTTGCGCTGAAGCTTTGCCTGCATATCCCAAACTGCCGTCTCTACACCTCCTATGGCTCGACACAAGTACGATCCGGGAAATTTGTGTTCTCGGTCCCCAACCAATTCAATTAATGCATCGATTTCGAAGGCATCATGCCCTAAGGAATATGGAGCAACCTGTCGGTGCAGGACTTGTGCCGAAATGTCGGCATGGTAAGGGGCAGTTTGTCCCCATCCCTGTGACCCATCTTCGGCGGTCACACGCACAAAGCATACATATTGGTTTGTAAATGTTTCAATTTTTTGAATTTTCATAAGGTTGTTCCAAATGAGCGATAGGTCGAACAATCTGGATTGATATTATCTGCGGTGTAGCAAAATAGGTCAAAGCAGGGTCGAAGCGTTCTTACCGAAACCATTGAAATAAATCGATAACGGCTCGACGACTCTCAAATTACCCTACACGCAACAAATTTTTTTGATGTTAAAATCGGTGGTTTCTCTACAACGTTGGCTTGTATCTCTTATTTGATTTATTGTTTGAGGTATTTCTATGACTACGGCTGTTGGCGTACATTTAGCATTCGCACTTTTCGCACTAGCGATCGGAATCTCTGTTTTGGTGCAACAAAAGGGAACTCCACGACACAAGCTTTTGGGTCGAATCTGGGTAGGCGCGATGGCTATAGTTGCAATCGGCTCATTTCAAATTCGCGAGCTTAACCCAGATGGTGGTTTGAGTATTATTCATGCCATTTCCGCATTTACAATTCTGGCGGTCATCTACGCGATTTACTCTATCCGCAAGGGTCGTCGTCGAGCACACATGTCAGCTATGATTGGCAGTTTGGCTGGAGTCGTAGTTGCCGGCCTCTTTACGTTAGACCCACATCGTGTTGTAGGGTCCTTTCTGTTTGGCGGATAATCTGAGAACCACGGCATGATTACCACGTGTAGCAAACTGGTATTTGCTGACTAAAGATAAGACAGCACAAGGCCACCAAACACAGCCGCACCAAACCAGGAATTTCCCAGAAAAGCCCTAAAGAATTTCTCCTTGTCGTCCCTTCGGCAGGAGTACTGGTGCCACGCCGCAATCAACGTTGCGACACCCAAACCTAGAAAATAGTAGTTGTTCAAATATTCCATGAAACCAACGACCATCAGAGTTAGTAAAGCAGCGGCCTGAAATCCACAAATGACGAGACGGTCGTTGGTTTTCGCCAAAACCGCCAAAGATTTCACTCCAATTCGCACATCGTCATCCCGGTCCACCATGGCGTAAAACGTGTCGTAGGCTCCTGCCCACAATACATTGGCCAGCAATATCATCCAACCGGTCGCCGGCACAGTTTCCAAATGCGCGGCAAAGGCCATCGGAATGCCCCAACCGAAAGCAATACCCAAGTACAACTGAGGGAGGTTTGTGAATCGTTTGAAAAACGGATAGGAAGCGGCGAGGACGGCACCAACTATGGCCAGGTAGACGGTAGTTCGATTGAGAAACAAAACTACCATGGCGAAGGATATCAGACAGAGCACCGTAAACAGAATTAGTGCGGATTGAACCGAAATTTCCCCGGTAGTTACGGGTCGGTCATGAGTTCGGTCAACATGCAAATCAATGTTGCGGTCAACGACATCGTTAATAACACAACCAGCAGCGCGCATTAGAAACACACCGGCCACAAAAATCAGTACGATGTGAGGCTCCGGATACCCTTGTCCGGCCACCCACAGTGCCCAAAGTGTCGGCCATAGCAGCAACAAGCTGCCTATCGGCTTATCAACACGCATCAGACGCATATAGGCACCAAGCCGATCAGACATCACCGTAATTTCCGTAGTTGGGCATCCAACGACGAATCAAAGGACGTATCAGATTGGAATGCCGGTTAAGAATTAGCTGTGCAGTCTCCCGAACATCTTGAATCATGTCGACATCACGAGGGAATTCTGCGATTCGAAACATTTTGACCCCTGTCTGACGTGTCCCAAGTATGTCACCCGCACCTCGTATTTGCATGTCTGTCTCAGCGATCTTGAAACCGTCTGTTGTATCAATCATCACCTTCAAACGTTCTTTGGCAACTTTGCCTAGACGGCCTTGAAACATCAGTATGCATTGTGCCTGGGACGCCCCCCGACCCACTCGCCCGCGCAACTGATGCAGCTGCGCAAGTCCGAGCCGCTCAGAATTTTCGATGACCATCATCGTGGCATTGGGAACATCCACACCTACTTCAATCACCGTAGTTGCAACCAGTACATCAATTTGTCTTTTCCTAAACTGATTCATTATCCGGTCTCGCTGAGTACCCTTTACCCGACCGTGTACTAATCCGACCCTTAAGTCGGGCATGGCACTGTTAATTAACTTTTCAGTTTCTACCGCAGCTTCAATGTTGTAGTGCTCCGATTTTTCGATGAATGGACAAACCCAATACGCTTGAGCACCATTACGACATGCTCTGCGTACCCTCTCAATCACTTCCCGTCTTCGTTGAGCAGATACCAGTTTAGTCATCGGCGGAATTCTGTTAGGTGGCATCTCAGTAATACTGGATACATCCAAATCTGCGTAATAGGTCATCGCAAGTGATCTGGGTATTGGGGTTGCTGTCATAATCAGTTGATGGGGAACTTGAGTTTCTACCACGCCTTTTTCGCGGAGGGCAAAGCGCTGATCAACACCAAACCTATGTTGCTCATCAACGACGATCAAGCCGAGTTTTTTGAACTTTACGTTTTCCTGAAACAGGGCGTGCGTACCAACCACGATATTGGCATTTCCAGTTTCAATGGCTGTTTGCGTTAACCGCCGCTCTTTGGCTTTTAAGCTACTCGTAAGCAGCAGAACATCTATACCTAGCGGGCTAAACCAGTCAACAAATGACTTCAAATGCTGCTCGGCAAGTAGTTCGGTCGGCGCCATAATGACGAACTGGTATCCAGAGTCCACCGCCCACGCCGCAGCCGCAGCCGCAACTAGGGTTTTGCCGGATCCCACATCTCCCTGAACCAGTCGGAGCATCGGTGATTGGTTTCGAAGATCCTGAATGATCTCGCGAATGACACTTCGCTGAGAATTTGTCGGTTCGAATTTAAGTGATTTTCTTAGTCGGCTGGATAAATCACCCGCTGGTTCCATGACCGGTGCGGTGAAGTCCTGTCTGCGTTTTTTCATCCAGCGCCGAGCAACATGATTGGACAATAACTCTTCATAGATGAGACGCCGCATGGCTGGAATGTCGCGATTGTCTTCTCCGTGTAAGGCGTCGACCGGCGGTGCGTGCACGAATTCAATTGCAACATTAATGTCGGGCAGGTGCAACCTGTTGAGTTCACTTTGGGGAAGGAGCTCGGGGATCTTGCCTTTTGAATTATCGATAGCCGTCTTGATAATGTTCTTGAGATTGTTTTGCGTCAGACCTTCGGTTAACGGATAAATTGGCGTTAATGTAGCGTCATCGGATGCAGTGGGTTTGTGGCTTAGAACCGAATAGTGCGGATGAATCATTTCCAGCCCAGAACTTCCCCGGCGAACCTCACCGTAGCACCTGAGCCATTTTCCGGGTTGCAGGTCACGTTGCTGCGATACGCTAAAGTGAAACAGTCGCATCACCATTTCACCGCTACCATCGTCAAAAGTTGTAATCAGGTTGCGACGCCTGGCAAAGGTAACCTTGACATCAATGACCTGGCCTACAACTAAAGCCGGAAGACCGATTGACACACCATCAATCGGCAGGATCTTAGTTCGGTCTTCATACCGATAGGGCAGGTGGAGCAGCAGATCCTTGATAGATGAAATACCAAGCTTTTCCAGCTTGCCTGCTAATGCTGTACCAACTCGATACAGCGTTGTTACAGGCTGCTCCTCGTATTGCAATACTTGGTTTATACGGGTCAATCCGATAGGTGCATTACTGCCTCTACTTCAACGGCCGCGTCTTTTGGTAAACAAGCCACACCAATTGCGGCACGGGCAGGATAGGGTTGGCTGAAATATTCTCCCATGACTTCATTGACCGTTGCGAAGTTACCCAAGTCAACCAAGTACACCGATAGCTTCACTATGTCATCCAGTCCGCCGCCGGCTGCTTGCGCCACTGCGCTCATGTTGTCGAAAATTTGACTGACCTGGGCTCTGAAGTCACCTTCAACCGGTTCCTGGGTATCCGGACTTAGTGGTATTTGACCAGAAATATATACAGTATTACCGCTGCGAGCAGCTTGGGAGTATGCGCCGATGGCCTGAGGGGCACGGTCTGTTGATATTGCGATTCTAGGAGGCATAGTAGTTTTCCTCGAGAAGTTTAGGTGGGACAGCTGTGAGGCGTGCGACACGCTCAACATGCGCGTCTTCTTGCAGCACCTTTAACACTTTGTTTAAGTGGGCACCATTATTGACTTCAATAATAAAGTCTACTCTTGTCGAACCTCCAACGACTGTATCGCCTTTAATTTTATCGATATTGGCATTCATTTCACCCATGAGTGTGGACACTATGCCCATCACACCCGGCTTGTTAATGATTTCAGCTCGAATGGGAACCGAAAATACGCCTTTAGGGAACTTTGCCCAATGCAGTTTATGCCATCTATCCGGCTCGTAATTGTACCTTGAAAGCTTGTTACAGTTTTCAGCATGCACAATGAAGCCTCTTTTGGGCAGCGATAAACCAACAATTGGCTCATTCGGTATGGGATTACAGCAGGTAGCGTAAGCAACTGCCAACCCTTCGGTGCCGAATATAGCGAGTGGCGTACTGTTGTCACCCGTCATTTGATCCTGATTGAACAATTGTTTAGCGACTATTTCAGGATTACGTTCGCCCATTGCAATGGCATTGAGCAAGTCTTCCCATGATGCAAACTCAAGATTTTTGATGAGGGTGTTCTTCATTTTCTGAGTCACATCGCGAACTCTAACCTTTCTATTGCGAATGGCGAGTTTCAATTGTTTTTCACCCATTTTTTCTCGGTCGCGCCTTGATGTTTCCTTGATGCTGTTGCGAATTGCGGTGCGTGCTTTTCCGGACACGGCAAATTTCAGCCAGGCAGCATCAGGTTTGGCATTTTTGTTATTGACACGTTTTATTTCGACGCTGTCACTGTTGCTAAGTATGGCATGCAAGGAGGCGGGCTCGCCGTTGATAACGGCAGACCTTGCCGCATCTCCGAGTTTTGTATGGATTGAGTAGGCAAAATCAACCACGGTAGAACCTTTGGGGAGCCGCTTCACATCGCCTTTTGGGGTAAGCACATAAACTTCTTCCTGATACAGGCTGCGTTTTATTTTTTCGAGAACTTCGCTCGGGCTGTCATCTTCGTTCAAGATTTTTGGCAAGTCTAGAAACCAATCAGAGCCTGGAATCAATCCGTCTTCGGGTAAAGATCCTACACTCGCCTTATATCGAAGATGTGATGCAATACCGTACTCGGCAGCTGTGTGCATTTTTTCGGTGCGAATTTGCACTTCAAGCGAACGGCTAAAGTCACCATAAACTGTGGTATGCAAAGATTGATAGCCGTTCATTTTTGGGATGGCGATGTAGTCTGCGAATTCTCCCGAAATAGGCTTATAGTGATTATGAATCGCACCCAGCGCTAAATAGCAGTCACGTTTACGTTTAACGATAATCCGACATGCGAAAACATCCTGTACCTGTGAAAGTCTATTGTTCTTAAGCTTCATTTTTTTGTACAGCGCATACAAATTCTTTTCCCGCCCGGAAATAGTCGCTTCAATTTCCCACTCATCGAGCACCTTTTGCATTGCTTTGACTTCCTTGTTTATGCGCTTGCTGTGAATACCCATTCCCTGTTTGACCGCTTTGCCAATAATTTCATAGCGATTTGGATGCAGATACTTAAAGCAAAGGTCTTCGAGCTCGCGGTGCCAGTTGAACATACCAATCACTCTAGCCAGGGGAACGTAGATTTCCAAAGTCTGTTTGGCTATTCGCTTGCGCTTGTCCGTGTTGAACGCATTCAATGTTCTCATATTGTGCAGTCGGTCTGCTAGCTTGATCAGCCCAACGCGACGGTCACCGATCATGGCCAGGAAAAGGCGATGGATGTTCTCGATTTCGGCATCCATTTTGGACTTTGCTTCAACTTTATCTGCTTTGCTTACTCCATCGACTAGATTGGCCACATCATTACCAAATAACTCGACTAAGTTCTCTTTCAGCAGTGCCGTGTCTTCGAGCGTGTCGTGCAGAATTGCGGCAACAATAATGTCGCTGTCCAATTCAAGCCCTGCCAGCAAAAGGGCGACTTCAAGGGGGTGGGTGATGTATTTGTCGCCAGCTGCCCGAAGCTGGCCTGCGTGTGCTTTAGCTCCTACTTCGTAAGCACGTTCAACTTCCGAGATGGCATCGTTTTGTAGATAGCCACTCAGTTGTTCTTGCAGTGTGTAAAGTAGGCGTTTATCCTTGTCGTGTCTAACGAATCTGTATAGTCGCGTGAACGGCCCACTAACTGATTGTTTCTTCGTTGAAACTGACATTGCTACTCAGAGATTCAATCGAGTCGGTCTTTCTAATCTCATCAAGTTCTTCGTCGCTAAAATCAAGAGGCATCGGCACTGCTGGGGAGTCAGGTTCATCAAGTATATCTTCCTTGATAAACCCAGCGGCGATCTCGCGTAGTGCGATGACGGTGAATTTGTCATTATCTGGGTCGACCATAGGTGCTGCACCTTTTTCGAGTTGGCGTGCACGTTTGGTTGCGATCAGAACCAATTGGAATCGGTTGTCAATTTTTTCCAGACAATCTTCAACAGTGATTCGTGCCATGAATTGCTCCGCAGAATAGGGTACTCCGTATGCAGCAACGGAGAAGATTTTACATATTTTAGCAAACGCGTAAGTATAACTGAAAATGGGATTTGTATTTGAAAATTCAACCCCTCTCAATCGTGTGATGTAAGTTAGTTCACAATTGCTGGCGACTTAGAGGATTGTCAGACGGTTAACGACTTAGTTGTCATGTTGAGCATGTCAAAGACACCAAGACTGTGACTCAAGGCCATCAATTCTCGTAACAACTTGGCATTGATCTGTTGGTTTTGCCATTATGAGTACTGCTCAAGGATTAAATCCGAAGCCTTCTCTGCAACCATCATCGTCGGAGCATTGGTATTACCAGATGTCAGAGTCGGAAACACCGACGCATCTACGACGCGCAATCCTTCAATACCATGCACTTTGAGTCTGGAATCGACAACCGAAGACTTTTCACCTTTCGGGCCCATGCGACAGGTCCCAACCGGATGAAATACAGTACTGGCACGATCTCGAATGTCTTCAAGCAACTCTTCATCTGACTGAACCGAGTCTCCTGGCAACAACTCGTAGTCTATGATTTGTGCTAAAGAAGGTGCCGCTGCAAGCGTTCGAATCAGTTTCGCACTTTCGATCATGTCACTGATGTCCTTGTTAGTAGACAGGTAATGCGAGCAAATTTTTGGAGTTGCAAGCGGATCTTTGGATGCAATGTCAACACGCCCTCGACTGGTCGGATGTAGCGGCTGAGCTCCCAGCAAAAATCCGGAAAAAGGATCGGGATTCATAAGTGGGCGCTTACTGGGTGGGGCTTTGGTATAGCTGACTGGAGAATAGAACAGTTGAATCGAAGGTGGGTCCATCGAGTCTTCACCACCCACAAACCCACCACCCTGGTTCACACCAAGGGACAAGGGGCCTCGACGGGTTAGAACATACCGCAGTCCCTTAATTAATTTCCCTGTCCAGTGGTTTAACTGATCGTTGAGCGTTGCAACCCGGCTCCGATAAAGATAGTCAATGCACAGATGATCCTGCAGGTTACCGCCCACAGCCGGCAGGTTCTGAACAACTTCGATGCCATGTTTCCTTAAGTGTGTCACCGGTCCAACGCCGGACAACTGCAGTATTTGAGGGGAGTTGATGGCACCGGCACAGAGCATTACTTCGCATCCCGCTGTGATTTGAACAACACGGTCGTTCTTGAGGTATTCAACACCTACCGCTTTACTACCTTCAAACAGTATTCTTGTAACATGGGCATGCTTCTCGACGTGCACATTGTTGCGCTTGATTGCGGGCTTTAAATACGCTCTGGCAGCGGACATGCGAAAGCCGTCTTTCACAGTGTTCTGATACAACCCTGCTCCTTGCAGACTTTCGCCGTTGAAATCCGGATTACGCTGAATGCCGCACTCTTCGGCGGCGCGAAGAAAATTCTCACAAGTCGGATGAAGGTCGCGCTCGAGTGTGGTGACGAACAGCGGACCATCTCCACCTCGAATTTCATCAGCACCACGATCGTTGCATTCCGAGCGCTTGAAGTATGGCAACACATCCTCCCAACCCCATCCTATGTTACCCATCGCCTGCCAACTTTCGAAGTCGCGACGATGACCACGGATGTAAACCATGGCATTGATCGAACTGGAACCACCGATAACCTTTCCTCTAGGCCAGTAGATTCGCCTGTTGTTTAGTTCGGGTTCGGGCTCGGTCTGATACATCCAATTGATTTTCTTGCTGTAAAAAGCTTTGCCATAGCCAATCGGCATCTGCACCCACAGGTTCAGGTCGCTTCCCCCGGCTTCAAGCACCCATACAGTATGTTTCCCTGAAGCAGTTAAACGGTTGGCAAGCACACAACCAGCCGAACCGGCACCTATGATGATGAAGCTTGGTACAAAGTCGGACAGCATAAACTCACCAGTTTACTCGGGTGGGCGGGCAGGCTTGTTCTAAGTACGTCACACAGCCCAATACGAACAGAGCATCAACTTAATTGGTGTTCTTCGCTCTACTAACTACGATAGAAAGCAACGCCAGTAACCCGGAGCCGATTATGAGCAGGAATGAAACGGCATTTAAAACGGGCGTTGAGCCGACTTTTGCCATTCGATCGTACATGGTGATGGTCAATGGCGCTTCCGAACCAACCAGAAATAAGGTGGTATTGAAGTTTTCAAACGAAACTAAAAAGGCTACGATACCGGATGCGATCATCGCAGGCCGAAGAAACGGCAGGGTGATTGTGAACAGCACTCTTCGCCAGTTTGCGCCGAGATTCAAGGCGGCTTCTTCCATAGACCGATCAAACTTTTTCAACCGTGCCGCTATGACAAGCGTAGTAATCGTAGTGGTGAAAGAAATCTGTCCCAGTATCACCAGCACAATCCCCGGGCGTAAAAATCCTACGTCGATGTTGTACGCTTCTTCCAATCCGTTGGCGATGGTGCTGGCCAGAACTAAAATTGAAATCCCAAGAATCACGCCTGGGATGACTAAAGGCAAAATCATCAAGACATAGAAAAAGTTCTTGCCTCTAAAGCGCCCACGCTCGAACAAAAAGGCATTGCAGGTGCCAATGAACACGCATAACGTCGAGACGACAACTGCGATGACGAAAGAGTAATACAGCCCCCTAAGCAGTCTTCGGTCGTGAAACATCCCCAACTGCGGTTCGGAGTCGTTAAAGAACCAATTTAGAGTGAATCCCTGCCACGGCAAGGCCGGGAACAACGAATCGTTGAACGCAAATATGCTGGCTGATACCAGCGGCGCAGTTAGAAAAATTAAAAATGCCAAGACATAGCATCGGTAGAGCCACAGTAAAGGGTTGGTTCGAGTCACTTGCATTTGGTTAAGTCCTGCCTGTCAGTCCCTCGCAACCGAACTACTCAGCGTCTGCCCGGTCAGCTTAAGTCCGAACCAAACCACAACCGATGTAAAAATTAATAATAAGAACCCAAATGCCGCCCCTGACTCCCAGTTGTAACGGGTAATAAACTGGTCGTAAATTTGCTCTGTAAACCAACTGGAGTTCTTGCCTCCCAGCAAAATTGGCGTTAAATAACTCCCGGCCGTCAGCATAAACACTACGATGCAGCCGGAAGCAATTCCAGGCATGGCGTAGGGCACGATGATCTTTCTCAACACCGTAAGTCGACTGCCGCCAAGGTTGTAGCCTGCTTCAATTAATGAATTGTCCATCCCATCAAGTGTGGAAGTGATCGGTACTATCATGAACAAAATCACCGTATAAATCAGCCCGACGATTACCGTCATGTCGTTATAAAGAAACTCTACCGGTCCTGGAACCACACCAAGCCATTGCAGTACGCCAGAAACGACGCCAGTTTCTCGAAGCAACAGTATCCATCCGAACGCGCGAATCAGATCACTCACCCATAGCGGAATAAGACAGAACAAAAATAGGGCACCTCGGGTTCGAAACCCTGCCACTTTAGCAATGTAGTATGCGATGGGAAATCCGATGATCAGTGCCAGTATCGTGACCAGCAATGAAATCGAACCGGTGCGGAGCAAGGTATTCCAGTAGATGGGTTCATTAATGAAGTCGATATAGTTGCCCAAGCCAAGTTCGTAGACGCGAGGAGCAACCTTTTCTCGTAAGGAAAGCACCGCCATCCCGATGTGAGGCACAATTATCAGCAAGCTGATCCACAGTGCGAACGGAAGGAACAGCAGAATCAGCGATAGGCGCGTAATATTCTGTTGCACTTACTTTCGGTTAGGTTGTGCTGAAACACATTGTCTGTTCAATGGGCCAAACCAGTCTGACCCGGGTATCGGCTCGAATGTCCCCAGTGCCGCCGGTCAACGTTGCCGATGCTTCAATCAACTGATCCTCTCGGTAACGTATCAGCGCTCTGCTGTTAGCTCCATTGAATAAAACACTGTCCACTACCCCTTCACAAGAGTTGTGTTTGCCGTCTGAAAAGTCGCCTGGTAGATCTAGCGGCTGAAGATTGATAAATTCAGGACGAGCGAACACCTCAACAGCTTGGTTAGATTGTCTGGAGACTAGGTTTTTAGCATTGCAAACCAGGCGGAGTCCGCCTTCGGCATTTACAATCACACTATCACCTCGAGTATCTACTGCGATGCCTTGCCAACGGTTGCTGTCGCCAACAAATCCGGCTACAAACGCTGTCTTCGGTTCGTGATACAAGTCCTGCGGTGCACCTACCTGCTCGAAGCGGCCTTCTTTCATTACCGCTACGGTATCGGACATTACCAGTGCTTCTCCCTGATCATGAGTGATGTAAACGAAGGTTGTATTGAACTGATGTTGGAGCATCTTCAATTCGATTTTCATTGCCTCGCGCAGTTTTAGATCCAGCGCTCCCAATGGCTCGTCTAACAGCAGCACATCTGGATCCAATGCCATGCAACGGGCAATGGCAATTCTTTGCTTCTGACCACCGGAAAGTTCGTGAATTTCTCGATTGCCCAACTCAGGCAATGCGACACGTTCCAGTACGTCAGTCACTTTGCTGTGTATGTCGCTTTTGCTCGCCCCCTTGCACTTTAGCCCATAGGCGATGTTCTCATAGACATTCATCATCGGAAACAACGCCAAATGCTGAAACACCATCTTGACATTGCGCTTGTTGGCGGGGGTGTTGACTACGGAACGACCGCGTATTTTGATATCGCCCGATGACGGTGACTCAAATCCTGCGACCATTCGCATTATGGTGGTTTTGCCGCAACCCGAAGGTCCGAGAATAGAAAAAAACGAACCTGGCCGAATTGCAAGAGATACATTTTGAACTGCGCGAACCTCACCAAAATTCTTGGAGATATTGATGCATTCCAGATCGTAACTCGCACTGTTCATTCGTCCTGCGACCTTCCAGAGCTCGTAAAGCTGTTTAAGTTAGGAGTCTGCACAGCTGCCTAACAGCCGCGCAGACTCAAGTATGATCAAAGTTTGACTAGCCGCCGGTAGCTGCCTTGATTTTTTCTAAAGCTTTTCCTTCCATGTCTTCAATGCCAGGAGGAATGTTCGCGAAGAATTGAAGATTATCGATGTCTTCCGAGGAAAACGCTGCGTTAACTGCTGCTTTCTTGTCTGGCGGTAGCAAATCCTGGCCACCCTTGACCGCTGCGATCGCGCCGGTGTTGGCGGACATCGCCGTTACGTTTTCGGGCTCGAGAACAAAGTTGATCCACTTGTAAGCTGCATCGTCAGCCTCTGCCTTACGCGGTAGCGCGAAGGTGTCAATCCATGCCAGTGCACCGGTTTCTGGTGGCACAAAAACGATGTTCTGATTCTGTCCAAAGATGCGATATGCGGTTGAATCCCATGTTTCAGAAGCAACAATTTCACCGGAAAGCATCATGGCTGACAAATCGTCACCGCCTTTCCAGTAAGCTTTGATGTTGTCCTTACAGGCAATTAGCTTTTCGACTACCTGATCCAGAATAGCCTGATACTTATCGAGATCAGCATAGGCTGCAAATGGATCTTCTCCCATCGCAAACGCTGTGCCAAGCAAAATGGTTCGCTTCAAACGCATCGAAGTCTTGCCTTTGTACTTAGGGTCGCAAAGATCAGCCCAGCTTTTCAGATCTGGAGCCTTGGTTTTGTCTGCCATAAGACCCGATGTTCCCCACTGATGTGGAACGGCATAGACTTCACCGTCGATAGTCGTATTGGCCTTAACTCCGTCGAGCAGCTTGGGCTCCATAACGTCGGTGTTAATCTTGGTAAGATCCATCGGCTTGTATATGTTGTATTCAAGGTGTGCCGCATGAATACGATCGTGACTAGGCTGGGCCAGGTCGTATCCGGCGCCGCCAGTGGCGCGCAGTTTCGCAATCATTTCTTCGTTGTTTGAGAAAGTGACTTCAACTTTGATGTCGGGATACCTTTCTTCAAATTTCTGAATCAGGCCTTCTGGCGCATAAGATCCCCAAGTGAGTAAGCGCAGCGTTTCGGCTTGAGCACCAGTTGCTATCATTAATGTCGCACCGCACAGTAGTACGGCTAATTTACGATGTAATCTCATCACAAGACTCCCTATTGAATGTGTGAATATATTAATTTAATAAAGGGATAAGCCTCGGCATCGAGTCAAATTACCATTGTATTAATGCATCCTGGCTCTTCCTGAAGTTGTATGATAACAACTTGAATCGGTTATACCGTATTCATTGCCGCACTGAACATACTGGTTTTGCGCAGTGGGTATACCCGCAACAAAACTCAAGCAACTAAAACGATTGTGCAAATAAATTCTGCCAATGGATAACAGGAATCTCACAACCATTCGCATCTGGGACCTCCCGGTTCGAATATTCCATTGGGCGCTCGCTATATCAGTGGCAGCAATGTTTATTACCGACAAGTTGGACCGGCTAGACATTCACATTATCTTCGGTCAAATCATTTGCGCTTTGCTGATCACGCGCATTGGATGGGGATTTTGGGGAAGCGAAAACCTTAGATTCAAGGCGTTCATTTTCAAACCAAGTGCATACATGTCCTACGTCAAATCACTTTTTCGCAGAGCACCAAGCTACAACCTGGGGCACAGTCCTATCGGGTCACTTGCCGTTATTGCACTATTGTCGACACTATT
This sequence comes from Arenicellales bacterium, assembly GCA_965200645.1. Lineage (GTDB taxonomy): Bacteria > Pseudomonadota > Gammaproteobacteria > Arenicellales > JAJDZL01 > CBDAUN01. The sequence goes on along the minus strand of CBDAUN010000003.1, from coordinate 1,708,086 downwards.
GATACAGGTGGTCACTGGAATGATTGCGACAGACGTTGATGGCCTGGAGGAAGGCCCCTACGCCTACTACATTCCATACGAGTTGAGTCGATTCGCCTCAGAAATCCATGTTGATGTGGAAGAAATACTTTTGGTTTTCATTGGTGTGCATGTAGCCGCAGTCATCTTTTATTTGATTTACAAAAAAGACAATTTAATTACACCTATGCTCAAAGGTATGCGGGAAGTTCCGGATCAAACTCTTCACAGCGAACCGGAACTCACTTCGATATGGAAGAGCCTGTCAATTATGGCCGCAGCGTTCGCCTTGACTTTTTCTGCCTTTTTCTATTTCGGCTAATTGTGCGGAACCACTGATTGTGTAGTCAACTACAACGTCTAGTGGCAAAGTAGCTCGTAATAGATGTCCGTCGTTTGCTGGTCAAAGCAAATAAATCGAATTAGATCAAATTCAGATTGATTTTTAGCACAGTCAATTGCGATCTTTGCAGCCTGGTCTGAAGGGTAGCCGTAGACCCCTGTTGAAATTGCCGGAAAGGCTATCGACCGCAACTGATGGTCGAGCGCCAAGTGAAAGGACGAAGCATAGCAAGATTGCAAAAGTTGGGCTTCATCCTGCGTGCCTCCCTGCCACACAGGACCGACTGTATGTATGACATACCTGCAGCGAAGTTCAAATCCCGCTGTAATGACCGCACTGCCAGTTGCGCAGTGACCAATTTCGGCACATGCTTGAGCCAGCTTAATCCCCGCGGCGCGGTGAATTGCACCGTCTACGCCACCTCCACCTCGTAAGCCAGAATTTGCGGCGTTGACGATAGCATCAACATTTTCTGTTGTAATGTCACCAAGGAGGGCTTCAATTTTCACGTCTCACTCTCCCTGGTGGTCTGGATTGTCTGATTTAAGTTGTGCGTTATCCGTCTTTTTTCTCTCTAAATCGCTTGTGACAGCCTCCGCATCCCTGCTTTCCCAGCGCTCCGACTGCCTCGGCAATTTTTCCTTTGTCACCTGACTCAAATGCTTCCTCGGCAGCGTCAGCATAATCACCCATAGTTTCGGCTGCCGCTACAAAGTCATCCCATTCTTCCCAGATGTTGGACTTGGCTTCGCTATCTTCGATCATTTCCATTCCCGTATTAGGTGGAAACACATTCTTAATGTTCCCAGCTGCTTCAGCCATTGCTTCAGCCATTGCTGCAAGTTCGAGGGGCTCACCGTCGCCGCGTTTCAAATAATTACTGAACGCTTTCATCGATTTGCCTAAACCTGTCATAAGTTCATGACGCTCTTCAAGCGCTTCCGACTCATGTGCAGTCGCAGTGAGTTGTGCAGAAAATGCAAAGATGGATGCAATTGCGAGCATAATCGCTGATTTTAGAGTCATTTTTATTTTCACTTGATAAATTCCCATCGTTAATTTGTTAATTCATTGTTATCCTTAGTTGTTTAAGATTACTATATCACTCCGATGTCTAATGCTTCCAAATAACCTCTGACCATAGATTAAGGTTATTAGTTGCACTGTATCGTTATACTGGCGGCTTAGTTTTGAATCACCCTACTTCATGTACCTCTTCATCCGCGTTGGCACGCTGTCAAAGTGAGTTAGAGCGTCTGGAGCAAATCCAAAGACGCCGCTATTTAGAGCCAGAGGGCGGTATTGATTTTACTTCCAACGATTTTCTGGCTTTTAGCACAGCCGAACCAATCCGTAACATTATTCGTCAAGGCATCGAAGACCGGGTACCAGTCGGTTCTGGCGGCTCAAGACTGCTCCGAGGAAACAAGTCTCAGCACGAACAACTCGAACAGCAAGCAGCCGAGTTCTTTGGCAGTGAAAAGGCATTGTTTTTCTCAACTGGATTTGTCGCAAATCTCGCACTACTGACCTGCTTGCCGCAACGAGATGACTTGATCGTTTATGATGCCTTGGCGCATGCAAGTGCCCGTATGGGCATACAAGCCTCCTTCGCCAAAAGTGTCAAATATCGGCATAACGATCTCGAGTCACTAAAGAAAATTATTGGTAACTGGCGCAAGACAAATTCATCAAAAACACCGTGGATTTATGTCGAAAGTTTGTACAGCATGGACGGTGATACAACTGACCTGCATGAAATATTTCAAATCGCCGACCGGTTCGGTGCGATGGTTATTGTTGACGAAGCACACGCTACGGGAGTATGGGGGGATAGTGGCGGTGGCTTTACCGAAATGTTTGCTCGCCGTAGCAACCTCATCTCATTACACACTTGCGGCAAGGCTCTTGGGGTATCCGGCGGGTTAGTTTGTGCCGCAGCCAGTGTCATCGACTACTTAATTTCGAAGTCGGCACCATTTATTTACTCCACTGCGCCTTCGCCACTGATTGCATTGGCTGTGAGCGAAGCCATTAAATTGTTGCAAAACAGTCGGTATCCTCGCCTGGCATTACATGAGAATATCAAGTTTGCAAACAATAAAATACGCACAACCCTTAATATGGAAGGCTCAAATTCTCAAATCATTCCCGTAATCATTGGTGAAGACTCAACCGCCCTGAAAATTGCCGAGCAAATGCAATTGGCCGGATTCGATATTCGTGCCATTCGCCCGCCGACAGTTCCGACGGGAACTGCCCGTTTGCGATTATCAATCACCTTGCATGTAGACCAGGCACAAATCGATAGAATGTTTGATCACCTCAAATTTGTTTTGGAAAACAATTTGCCATGAAACCGGTTTTCGTCGTAACTGGAACTGACACCGAAATCGGCAAAACGGTTGCCAGTGCCATGCTTGTGCAAGCATTGCAAGCCGATTACTACAAGCCGATACAGGCCGGCTTGGATGAACAAACAGACACACAAACTGTACAACGACTTTGCGGCATTAGCGACGATAGAATTGTGCCGGAAGCCTATCGCCTCAACACGCCCGCATCACCTCACTACTCAGCACAAGTCGATGGGACCGAAATTGAAATAGGCAACCTCGCCCTACCGGAACGAAACAGAACGTTGATTGTTGAGGGTGCGGGAGGGTTATTGGTGCCCTTGCATGGTTCAACTTGTTTTATTGATGTTTTTGAGTTGTGGCAATTTCCGGTCATTTTGTGTGCCCGCACCGTGCTGGGAACCATCAATCACAGTCTGCTTTCCATTGAGGCACTTCGCACACGCAATATCCCTATTCAGGGAATCATATTTATTGGCGACCCGGTAGCGTCCAGTGAATCAGCTATTTGCAGCATCGGAAATGTAAAACGTTTGGGGCGAATCCCCATACTCAGCAAATTAAATTCCACAACACTTCACGACACCTTTAAAACTGAATTCAATGTCAATGACTTCCAATAGAATTTAGCGGTAACCGGTCATGAAAAAATCTCCCATCTGGCATCCGTTTACGCAACACGCCGTATTTCCTGAGTTTTTAAAAATTGCCAGTGCCTCTGGAGCCTACCTCTACACCGATGAAGGCAAACGAATGATTGATGCCGTTTCTTCCTGGTGGGTGATTACCCACGGGCATTGTCATCCAAGAATTCAACAAGCTGTTCTAGCGCAGATTCAGCAACTTGATCAAGTCATATTTGCCGGATATACACACCAACCAGCTGAACGAACTGCCGAGTTGTTAATCGAACTCACACCTGACGGTTTGGACTACGTGTTTTTTTCGGATTCGGGTTCAACAGCAGTAGAGGTTGCACTAAAGATGGCACTCGGTTACTGGTATCACATTGGCGTTGACCGGCATCGAGTGTTGGTTTTAGAAAATGGCTATCACGGCGACACCATAGGCACGATGTCAGTGGGGGAACGGGGCGTATTTAACCAACCCTATAACCCGCTATTGTACCAGGTTGAAAAAATTCCGTTTCCGCATGCCAATGCCCGCCAGGATACTTTGGATGCACTTGAATCCAAATGCAGGTCCTACGACGATGTTGCTGCTCTCATCGTTGAACCACTGGTACTGGGGGCTGGTGGCATGCTGATGTATGAACCTGATACTCTCTTAGCTATGCAGCGAATTTGCGAACGTTATGATGTACTGTTTATCGCCGATGAAGTTATGACTGGTTGGGGGCGCACCGGCACCTTATTTGCGTGTGAGCAGGCAAAAGTTGTTCCAGACATAGCGTGCTATTCCAAGGGGATCACGGGTGGATTCTTGCCACTAGCCGTAACCATGTGCAATGCAAAGATTTTTGATGCACACTATTCGACCGATCGTTCCAAGACATTCTTTCATTCGAGTTCCTATACTGCAAACCCAATAGCTTGTGCCGCAGCAGCGGCGAACCTTGAAATGTGGCTGGAACCCGAAGTGCGAAAACAAGTGGATAAAGTAGCCAAATTGCAGGCCAAGGCACTCAAGAACTTATCAAGTCTCAAGTACTTAACGAATCTACGGCAAACCGGAACTATTTTGGCAATGGATATTCGCGTGCAGGACGAAGGCTATCTATCCAACATTGGTACCAAACTGTATTTAGAATTTCAAAATAGCGGGGTACTGCTTCGACCACTGGGGAATACGCTGTACGTTTTGCCCCCATATTGTGTGACGGCCGAGGATCTCAACCAAATCTACGGAACCATAGAAGACGCACTGCAAAAATATAAAGCCAGTCTTGCCCAATGAAGAGCGCTAAGTCCATAACCATCCTGATTGAATTGAATATATGCTCACTATGGGGAATAAATTGACATGAGACCTCAGGCCACGCCAACCATCAAGCTCGACAATGCACAGGTCAGAATCACTGAGTGGAGCTTTACACCAGGTGCAGAAACAGGACATCACCGCCACGAAGCAGACTATATCGTGGTGCCAATGACAACCGGCAATTTGTTAATTATTGATAACGATGGGAAGGAATCGACTTCTGCGTTGACAACAGGTGAACCCTATTTTCGCAACGAAGGTGTCGAGCACAATGTAATTAACGACAGTGGCAAGGATTTTTCATTTATTGAAATTGAATTGCTTTAGGTCGCACAAAAGGCCTGGCAATTCACACAAGGAATAAAGAATTTCTAATGAACCTCTAATCGGCCAATGTCTTCGCGTAAAACCCCATCAAACTGAATTGGTGGACCAATTGTTCTTGGCAAGACAGCCATTTCAGTATCCAGTGCGTTTAAAAGGCGCACAAATTGTGCCCGTTCTTTGTGACAAAGTGCATCGATTTTTTCATAGTCGAAGTGTCCGTCAGCTTCCAAGCGACGTGCCATGCTATATAGGTGACCCTGTTCCTCAGCGAGTAACTTAGTTAGGGAGAGATCCAGTCCCGCTTGATCAATTGACTGCTGCAGAATAGCGTAGGCCCACACTGCTCGAAACTCCACAATCATGGACATGTACAGGTAGACGGTGCGACGATTCATGGACGCCCTAAACATCTGCGATATCAGAACTTCAAGACGTGCGAAGTACCTGTACGCCGTAGCAGGAACCATCAACATGGCATCGGAATAATCAAGATTGTCTCCCCGAATGCGCTCAGCGTGTCGCTTGAATAAAACAGCGTGACCGGATTCTTCCTGCAGGTGTTTGAGCGTTTGGTAATCCATACTACTGCCCATCTGTGTAGCCATAATCTTGTAACTGCCGATATGCTCCATATAGGACAATGTGTTAAAAAATCGCCAAGTTGAATTGTGTTCACCGCAAAACTGAGAGAACAGGACTTGCGTACGTTCAACTAAAAAATCGTTGTCTTTGGCAAACTTCTCATTGAGAGAAGCTATCGCTGTGGTCATGCTTCGACCTGTGAAGGAATGGGAACTTTCATTTGATTGACCGGTGAAAGGGTTGTTTCGGTCGGCATGCTCTCGGAACCCAGACTCTCGAACATCGCCTCATCGTGCAGATGCTCCATATTGTCTGTTGTCAACAATCGATCACCAATGAATACCGAATTCGCTCCGGCGAAGAAGCACAAAGCCTGTAACTCATCAGTCATAGATCTCCTTCCGGCAGAAAGCCGCAACACGGACTTTGGCAACATGACTCGTGCAACTGCTATAACCCGCACAAAGTCCAGCGGTGCGACGGCCTCCGCCCCATCAAGCGGAGTTCCGGGTATCGGTACCAGCATGTTGATGGGCACGCTTTCGGGCTGAACTTTTAGATTCGCCAAAACCTGCAGCATTCGTCCTCGGTCACGCATAGTTTCGCCCATACCCAAAATTCCCCCGCAACACACCTTCATACCTGCGTCTCGAACATAGCCGAGTGTTTCCAGTCGATCTTCAAAAGTCCTGGTCGTGATGACTTCACCGTAAAACTCTGGAGATGTATCGATATTGTGGTTGTAGTAGTCGAGTCCTGCTTCACTGAGTTGGTTCGCCGTGTCCTGCGTGAGCAGTCCCAGTGTCATGCAGGTTTCCAGTCCCAGTGCCTTAACCTCTTTAATCATTTCGCAAAGTTGCGGCATATGGGACTGCTTTGGCCCTCGCCAAGCTGCTCCCATACAGTAGCGAGTCGCACCTTCAGCCTTGGCGACCTTGGCATTCGTCACTACATCTGCGACGCTCATCAACTTAACAGGCGCAACACCAGTCTGATAGCGCACTGACTGGCTACAGTACTTGCAGTCTTCTGGACATCCGCCGGTCTTAATGTTTACCAGTTTACTTTTCTGCACATAATTTGGTGGAAAATTCGTCCGGTGGACGGTATGCGCACGATAGAGTAAATCATTTAAGGGAAGATCAAAGAGCTCTTCAACTTGATCTATCGACCAATTGTTTTGTTCCATTTTCGTTTCTGTTGTACGTATTTTGGACTTTGTTTGGGAGCAATTTTATTTTAATGTTGTCAGCAGTTATTGGATAATTGCAATTCTGACAATCCGACAAACTGTTTTGCACTAGCAATTCTTGGCAAATTGATCACAATTTCCGTAAATCATAGTCAATGATAGACGTTCCACAAGATATTCGCTATCGCCTTGAAGACCACCGTCTATTGGTTGGTAAGGGGAGTTTTGTTGATGACTTGTCTATTGAAGGTCAATGTATTGGACATGTCATAAGGTCTGAATATCCCCATGCACGTATCTTGGATATTGACGTCGAGGATGCCAAATCACTGCCGGGTGTTTACGCCGTACTAACCGGTGCTGACCTTCAGACTCAAGGCATTGGCGACCTATCAGGCTCGGTGGGGTTTGAAAATCGAGATGGGTCACAGCCATTTTCACCGCCACGACCCATTTTGGCAATAGACCGCGTACGCCATGTTGGCGAACCGGTAGTGTTCATCGTTGCCGATTCAATCCTGACAGCCTTGGATGCAGCCGATCAAGTTATGCTTGAATACGACCCGCTACCGTCATCCAGCGACCCCAAACAAGCGTTAACTGGCACTCCTCAAATTTGGCCGGGCGAGCCTAACAATCAGTGTTACGACTGGTCAATGGGTGACCTAAAGACGGTAAAAGATATTTTTCGTACTGCAGCACATCAGGTAGAAGTTGAAGTGGCGAATCCGCGCATGGTAGTTTGTCCGCTGGAACCACGCTGTGCGATTGCCGAGTACGACGTCGATAACGACTGTTTCACCCTTTATGTTCAAACTCAAGGTGTACACAGCGTGCGTGATGTCATGGCCAGAGTCTTGAATGTGTCGACCGATCAAGTTCGAGTGGTCACTCCGGATGTCGGTGGAAGTTTTGGCATGAAGATCTTTCCCTATCCGGAATATGTTTTGGTTTTGCTTGCCGCAAAATTGACTGGCCGGCCAGTGAAATGGACAGCCACGCGTTCTGAGTCCTTTTTATCAGACGCACATGGCAGAGGTCGAATTGATACAGCTCGTATTGCTTTCGACCGAGAGGGACGGATGCTGGCCCTACACTACGACGCCATTGGTGATCTGGGCGCGTACCTGTCGCATGGAGCTGCAGCGGTTCCATCAATTTATGCCGCGACCGTGATCGGACATACCTACCGTATTCCCCATATTTTTTTGCGTTCGCGAGGTGTTTTCACTAACACACCGCCTACCGATGCCTTTCGTGGAGCCGGTAAACCGGAAACTATTGCCACCGTAGAACAGCTAATGGACAAATCAGCTCGACAGTTGGGAATAGATCGAATTGAGTTACGACGAAAGAATTTAGTACCGCCCGAACAACTGCCGTACTCAATGCCCAGCGGTCAGGTGATTGATAGTGGCAACTTTGAAGCTTTGCTCGACCGCGCGGTAGCTTTGTCAGATTGGAATAATTTTCCCCAACGACGCAACCAAGCACATCAAAAAGGATTACTTCAAGGTATCGGACTTGGCATGTACATGCACACCACAGGTGGCTCAATCAGCGAAACCTGCGAAGTCTCGTTCGAACCTAGTGGAATGGTCCGAGTACTCACCGGCTCCCAAACCGGAGGCCAAGGCCATGAATCCACAATCGCTGCTTTGGTCGGTGCGACACTAGGAATTGATCTATCCAAAATCAAGGTCATTCAAGGTGACACTAAAGCACACGACGTTGGCAGCGGCACTGGCGGATCTTCGATGCTGGCGATCGTGGGCAGTACGGTTCAACGTGCAGCCGCCATCGCACTTGCAAACGCCAAGAACTCCGCATCCGAATTGCTCGAGGTGGCTACCATCGATTTAGAATATGCGAATGGACAATTTACCGTTGCAGGCACGGACTATCGAATATCGATTGGTGAAGTCGCTCAACGGTGTCAAGAACAACCTGCAATGGGTAATTGTGTTGGCAGAACACAATTTGAAGGAAACAACAGGACACATCCCAGTGGTGCTTATGTTGCAGAAATGCAGTGTGACCCGAACACTGGAGTCGTTGACATTGTCAACTTAACTGCCGTAGATGATGTAGGACGAATACTGTTTCCGAAGTTGGTGGACGGACAGTTGCTTGGGGCTTGGGCTCAAGCCATAGGCGCAGCACTGATGGAAATGGCCCGATATGATGAAGCAGCGACCGGTGAGCCAATGAATGCTACTTTTATGGATTACGGCATACCGAGAGCCGATGACATGCCGCCGTTGTCACTGGACAAGTTGGAAACTTTGAGCCAGGTTAACGTGCTAGGTACTAAAGGCGCAGGTGAAGTCGCAAGTCTTGGTGCGCTTGGTGCATTATTCAACGCGTTGTCCGACCTGTTCGGCGAAGATTCTTTCGCAGCCTTTAAAACACCTGCTACGCCATATCAAACGTGGCGGAATTTGAGTCAGGATTAAGCAGTTAGGTTATTCGTTGTCCAACCGGGCCTTGCGTCCGAGGTAGCCGCCATGATGACGAAGACCGTAATCGTGCTTGGTTATCCCCTTTAACTCCATCAAAACCAAAGTCAAAGCATCGGCAATGGCATTCATCACGGCAATGCTTGCGGATGGCGTCAATCCCAAAGGACAAGGCTCTTGTATTACACCCATTTCAATAATTAAGTCGCAGTACTCACGCAGTGGAGAATCCGGATGAGAGGTGATTCCGATTGCCTTGTGCAGGTCCAGATGCTTTCCCAGTTCCAATATTTCTACAACCTCTCGGGTTTTACCACTGGTCGAAAATGCGAGCATGCAGTCGTTGCGGCCAATGACGCCGAGATCACCGTGCGCTGCCTCGCCGGGATGCACGTACACCGCGGGCGATCCGGTGGAGCACAACGTGGCAGCAAATCGCTTGGCTACAGTCCCTGCCTTGCCCATACCAGTGGTGATGAGTTTACCCTTGCAATCAAGCATGAGGTGGACGGCGCTTTCAAATGATTCGTTAATCTCGACAGAACGAATCGCCTGTGCTTCTGAGTTTAGAACTTCGCGGGCTCTTTGACTGATGTTCATCGCTAATATTTTTGACAATTGTCAGCCTTAGCAATTATAGATTACAAGGGGTTGTATTCTTCTGATGTGGCTACATATTAGTTAACAACGCCACGCAACTTGCGCAAGCGGTCCACTGGTTCAAAGTCATTAAAATGGCGCTTAGAAGGCTTTGTTTTTTAAACACCAATGACTGCTAAGCCAATAGTTTGAGACTTTTATTGATTAAATTAGCCATTGACATCTAAGCATTAATTCGCAATTTTGCACTGTTGACCGGCAAATTATTTCTCTGGAACTATCTATCTGTTTTTATTGTTGAATCAGCAACAAATTCAGTGTGGTCTGAATTAAGATTCTAGTTTTTGGAATAATTTTGCTTGACTAAGTTGTTTTTTTGTGAAAAATGGTACATTCCGCATGCAAAGAGGCAACTTTGTTCAACAGCCTAATCGCGCAGACCACCTGACTTATGCAAGAACCTACAATAAAAACAATATCACACGTAACTGACGACTCTTTCGAGAACGACGTCCTTAACTCTTCAGTGCCTGTAATTGTGGATTACTGGGCAGAGTGGTGCGGCCCGTGCAAAATGATTGCTCCGATTCTTGAGGAAGTGGCCACCGAGTATGAAGGCAAGATTCGGGTCGCCAAGTTGAACGTCGACGACAATCCGATGACGCCACCAAAATATGGCATTCGAGGCATTCCCACACTCATACTTTTTAAAAATGGCTTAGTGGAAGCAACCAAAGTCGGCGCAGTATCAAAAACCCAATTGACAGCATTTATTGACGAGCATATATAATACGGTTATGAATTGACTAGGCTGTGCGTCGAATTGGCGCTAATTAAACCGGTCCGAAAATTGCTAAGCCTGAGCGATTTACTCTTTCCATTTACTTCTATTCTTTAAACTCTTTAATTTAAATTTTCTTCTTCGTTTTCTTCTCAACTACGAATTCACTTCGTCGTTGCAACCAAAGGTTTATTAGTTATGGGTATCAGCCTCACCGAGTTAAAGTCTAAATCACCAACCGAACTCGTAGAAATTGCAAGAGCGGCACAAATCAACGGCGTCGGGAGAATGCGCAAGCAAGATCAAATTTTTGCGATTCTCAAAGCAGAAGCTAGAAGTGGCGGGCATATTACCGGCGAAGGGGTGGTGGAAATCCTACAGGATGGCTTTGGCTTTTTACGCTCATCAGAGAGCTCCTATCTGGCAGGACCAGATGACATTTATGTCTCACCCAGTCAAATTCGCAGGTTCAGCCTTCGCACCGGCGATACGGTTACCGGACTGGTGCGACCACCAAAGGACTCAGAACGTTACTTTGCTCTGCTCAAAGTAGAAAAAATAAACCACCAGCCCGTCGATAGCCTGAAAAACAAAGTTCTGTTTGAAAACTTGACTCCCCTGCATCCCGATGAACGAATGCGCTTGGAACGAGGCAATGGTACGACTGAAGACCTGACCGGTAGAATTATTGACCTTGTCGCACCGATAGGTAAGGGTCAACGCGGCCTGATTGTATCTTCACCCAAAACCGGTAAGACAGTGATGCTGCAACAAATCGCTCATTCCATCACCGCCAATAATCCAGAGTGCGAACTGATTGTTCTGCTCATTGATGAACGTCCGGAAGAAGTGACGGAAATGAGACGATCGGTTCGAGGCGAAGTGGTGTCATCTACTTTTGATGAACCCGCATCTCGGCACACACAAGTGGCAGAGATGGTTATCGAACGAGCCAAACGCATGGTCGAAAACAAAAAGGACGTGGTAATTTTGCTTGACTCAATCACCCGCTTGGCACGTGCATACAACACAGTGGCGCCGGCTTCCGGAAAGGTATTGACCGGCGGCGTCGACTCCAATGCTCTGCAAAAACCAAAAAGATTTTTTGGTGCTGCAAGAAACGTGGAAGAGGGCGGAAGCGTAACAATCCTGGCCACTGCCCTGATCGAAACCGGATCAAAAATGGATGAGGTGATCTACGAGGAATTTAAAGGAACGGGTAATATGGAAATTCATCTGGACCGCAGAATTGCTGAAAAGCGGGTCTATCCTTCTATAGTGATTAACCGCTCAGGCACTCGCCGAGAAGAACTGCTGACGGAGCCTAGTGAATTAAAGATGATATGGGCAATACGTAAACTGCTTCATTCTTATGACGAGCTCGAATCCATTGAATTGCTCTCCGAAAGACTTAGAGCCACTTCGAACAATGAAGAGTTTTTCGCCTCCATGAAGAGACTTTCCTAAGACCAAACAAGATTCAACCTTGAATACCATTGACGGTATATTACTCTTCAAGTATTATTCGCATTCCTTAAACCGATCTAGGTTGCATCACAACCATCCGACTGGAGTTGTAAAAAATGAAACAAGGCATTCATCCAAACCTTTCGACCATTACGGTGAAGTGTGCCTGCGGCAATTCCTTTGAGACTCGGTCCACCTTAAACGACAACCTCAACATCGAAATCTGTTCTGTTTGCCATCCCTTCTATACTGGCAAGCAAAAAATTATTGATACCGCAGGACGCGTAGGGAAATTCAAGGAAAAATACGGCTATCGAAGTTAGATAGCGATAAGCAAAGCGCTTATCTGAGGGTGGACACTCGGTATTGTCCACTGGCTAATTGGGAACCAGGTATAGCCCATAACCTCGCCCGACCTTCTAAAACTTTCCTTTGGCTGTCTCTCGATGGTGTCAAACGTTGCACACCAATCCTGAAACACGGGAAGTATTCAATATGCATGAAGAAAGCCTTGGGTGAGCATTACCAAACCGGCACCCAATTTTCGCATGTAATCGTGCTGTTCCCTAGATAAAGCCACCGCAAACTGGTTTGCAAAAAACCTCTGGGGAAGATACTGTCATTTGCCCAAAGTGCTGTCCGGATAATGTCCTTCTTTGCAAAGACCGGCACTCACGCTCATATGTAGAGTGCCGCTTTCAGTCACCATACTCGGGCGGGGGTAAAAAAGGCGCTATAGAGCAGAATAAGTTTTGGGACAAACACGCATTTGCGGTCACGGAATCGTTAGCAAGGCAACGGATATAGGCAGGATAGAACACAAATTTTATTAGGAACTTGCTAAAGTTATCGAGATTCTAGGAGACCGACTCTTCAAGGCTTGATTCGCAACAATTTGCAGGACGGCGCAAGTTCAAATCATCGGTATGCAGTCATTCTGGGCAACGCTTGAGCTAGCTACACAAGAGTACTGTCCGTGAACTCAGTATCAAGCAGTTCTATCGCTAATTCAGTGAGTTTGCGAGCAGTCAAAACATTCAAAATCTCGACACTATCGATCATATGAATTCTATCGCGCTGAAATTGGCTGTTAAGAATTTCCCCTACAATCAGTCGATCAACGAAAACGATAAAGATTTAGAAACGAGATCATCGAATGGCATTAGCAGCACAAGAAAACTTTTTTTCATTTCCACTTCAAGATTACATTGCAAAAATTCATAGTGTTGACAGCTTAAGACTGATGCGATCAATGCCATCTGAGTCGGTGAATATGATTTTTGCCGACCCTCGGTTCAATCTGAACAAGAAATACAACACCTACAAGGATAATCTTGAATTTTTTGAGTACATAAAATGGACAAGGTAATGGCTGGTTGGGTGTAGTCGCCTATTGGCGGATGATGGAACATTGTTTGTTTAATGACTTGAGGCATCTGTGGAACCATTGCGATGTTTGCTTAACGCACAAGACTATTGGCCAATTTGCAGACCTGTTTAGAAGTTGGCATGTCAGTGAACAAACGGAAATCAAAAAAATCTCTAGCATGCTCTCACGCAACATCTGACGTAGTTGTTAAAGCCGCAATGAGTGGGCCGCCAAAGAATGCTTGGTGATTCATGTCTGGCAAACTTATACGTTAACTCGCCGTTTTTCAAATTTGGTAGAATATGTTGTTCTCCCGCATAAATTCAGGTGTGGCGTAGACCATTTTCAATTTTTTTAAATTTTGCAAAAGCACTGCTATGTGAGTGTTTTTTCAACGATTGATTCAAACTAGTACTCACTCAACTATTTCATGTTTCCTGAGGATCTACTTGAAAACCTAACTGTCGAGGATATAGTCGATATTGCTGGTGGGTTGCTTTCATTTTCTAAAGTACATTTCGGACACGGCTGTCAGACACCCCACGATGAAGCCGTGTGGCTGGTGTTAACTGTATCAAACCTGATGGACCATGAATATCAGGACGTAATGGGCAAAAAATTACTCAAGCAACATGTGAATGCAGTGAACAGGGTCATTATTGAGAGAATCACGACCCAAAAACCAATGGCATACCTGCTTAATCAAGCGTGGTTTGCGGGGCGTTTGTTCTACATCGACGAACGTGCGATCATACCTCGCTCTCACATTGGCGACATATTGCAAGATGGGCTAGAACCGTTTCTCGCAAATGACGGTAAGGTTAACAAAATTCTTGATTTGTGTACGGGTAGTGGATGTATCGCGGTTACTCTTGCGCATCTTTATCCCTCTGCAACGATCGAAGCTACCGACATAGATAAGTCGGCATTACTGGTTGCCGACATCAACATTTTCAACTACGAAGTAGATGACCGAGTTCGCACTATTTGCAGTGACTTATTCACTGAAATTCACGGCGAACAATACGATCTAATTTTCTGCAATCCGCCCTATGTTGATGACGAACTATTGGATGAATTACCCAAAGAATATTCATATGAACCGCGTCTTGCTTTGGCGGCGGGTGACAATGGCACGAAGATCATTCAGCAAGTATTGTTAGAAGCCGCAGATTATCTCAGTAATCACGGCTATTTGATTCTAGAGGCCGGTGATGCGGTTGCAGCGTTGGAAGCCAGGTTTCCAAAAGTCCCCTTCTTTTGGCTAACCAGTCGATCTGGTGAATCGGTCGTAATGCTAATCAGTCGCTCAGATTTGCTGAAGTATCGCGAGCACTTTGAAAAACCTGAAAGTTTGGACTAGATCTCCAGCATCTCAAAGTCATCCTTGGTCGCCGAGCAATCCGGGCACATCCAAGTTTCCGGTATGTCTTCCCATCGTGTACCGGGAGGTATGCCCTCTTCAGGAAGTCCAAATTCTTCTTCGTAAACAAACCCACATACAACGCACATGAACACTTTGTAGTTCATCGGTTCAATTGTAGTGATTGAAGAAGTTGAGGACAGAGCGATTGTCAGACAAAGCTACTTATCTTTTTCGCTCGAAAAGCCGTATAACTTCAGCATGTTGGTTTGCATGTCCTTCCACAGTTGCATGTTTTTCTCGGCTATTTCGCCGGCGCTCGACATCCCTGTAGCCTCAAGCATGTTCCTGATCTGCTGTTGATAGGCTTGTTGCTGCTCGCTAAACATTACTACAGTTTGGTTCATATAGTCAGTGAACATGCTCTGGTAAGCTCCACCATAAAACCGAATCATCTGTTCGAGCAAATCCTTGGTGAGCATTGGGTGGTCGCCATTTTCCTGCGCTGTGATGACCTGAAGCAATATTTGACGGGTAATGTCATTACCGCCAGGGTCCTCCAACACGGTTAAGTCTACGCCTTCGATTACCAATTCCTTGATATCCGAAAGAGTGACGTAAACACTACGTTCCGTATCGTAAAGCCGACGGTTTGAGTACTTCTTGATAATTCTGGTTTCGCTCATGCGGTAATCGATCAATACATGTGTTGTCCACCATTGATATCGATGGTAGAACCTGTAATAAACGAAGCGTTTTCATCAATCAAAAACAGCACGCCTCGGGCGATATCTTCGGCACGACCCAATCTGCCTACCGGAATGGTTCGAATAATCTTTTGCAATACTTCATCTGGAACAGCTCGCACCATATCAGTATCGACATAACCCGGTGCAATAGCATTTGCCGTGATGCCATAACGCGCGCCTTCCTTTGCTAAAGCCTTGGTAAATCCATGAATTCCCGACTTCGCAGCGGAATAATTGACTTGACCATACTGCCCGGCTTGCCCATTCACTGAGCCAATATTGACTATACGACCAAATCCACGCTCACGCATGCCATCGATAACGCAACGACACATGTTGAAGCAGGAGGATAGGTTGGTCTGCAAAACCGCATTCCACTGTTCAAAATCCATTTTATGTAGTGTGGAGTCTCGAGTAATTCCAGCGTTATTGATAAGTACATCGACAACACCTAAGTCATGTTCAATTTTTGCCACCCCTGTCTTGCATTGTTCAATGTCGCTAACATCGAAGTGGTAGACCGGGATTCCTGTTCGCTCAGAAAAAGAATTGGCGCGGTCGTGGTTTCCGCCGTAGTTGGCAGCCACCTTAAAGCCTGCACGCTGCAAGGCTACTGATACCGCCTCACCAATTCCGCGAGTGCCGCCGGTTACTACAGCAACATGGGAATGCATTTAATTCCTCCATGAAAATGAGAATATTTATCAAAACTGAACATTGTACTACAAGTAAATTGATGCTAATGTTTTGCGGTGCATCAAAAACTAAAGACACCATATACAAAAAAAACATTGTTCTTGAAAAACGTAACTACTAAATTTTGATGCCTTGCACAAAGTTACAGGTTTAAATGAATTTTTACACCATCACCTTCATGTAGCGATGATGAAATCTCCTTTTACCTCCTTGATTCGGCTGGTATTCTTTTATAAATGAAGTGTTAGCACGAAAAACTTGAGCCATCGATCTAAACTGTTACATTGTTATGTTTAATTACTGGAACCCTCAAACCCTTGGTAACCAGTTCGGCCCTGCAAACTTGTGGAGTCCCTGGTCTGTTCCGCAAAACCCTTCACCTGCACCCGCATATGCTCAACTTTTTGATTTTAGCAATGCATTCAGGTCATTTTTCGAGTCAATGCAAAACCAAGGAAGTGATTCTTTGAACTTTGAAAATTTTGAAGAATTGCTCAAGTCTAGTAGTTTCTTTTCACCACTGCCAAATATTCCACTCGCTCAGAATCCTTTTCAAATGCCGAACTGGCCACAAGTACAGGGATTTGTTCCTAGTATTCCGCCCACACCCGGAAACATTCCAGCACTTGGCCTGTATCGTGAATGGCAAGAGGACTTTACTCACTTGATGTTGCTACAGCAACAGCTGGCTGAGTGTCAAAAGAATTACATCGAACTTTTTTCAAAGTTTTCACAAAATGTTACTGACCGACTCAAGAGTCAGTTGACTGAAGTCGATCAACAAGACTTGACCTTCGACCTTTTTTGTCGAGTTTGGATAGATTGCTGCGAAGATGAATTTCAAGTCATTTCAAGTTCAAGTGCGTACTCCAAAGCGTACGGCGCACTCATTGATGCAACCATGCGACTGCTGCAACACTCATACTTGATGCAGGACAAAAACGCTCGTATCAACAACATACCAACTCGAAGTGAAATTGCACAGTTGCACGCCTCTCAAGCGATGTTGAAAGACCACGAAACAAAACTACATGAACGTATCGGTCAACTTGAAGAACAAATCGGTGAATTGAAGAGAGGCCGCATGGTTAAAACAAGAACCTCTACAACAAGAAAAAAGACAGTAGCGAAAACCAAAGGAAGCACTGCTAAAGGCTAGATTGATGGTTTCCTACGAAAAGCTGATTCGAGAGTCAATGGAGTTTCAGTCGAAACTCACCGAAGGCGCAAGAACTATTTCCAACATAGGAGAAATAAAGGTTGGTCAAACTCCCAAAGATGTTGTGCTGACAAAGGACAGGCTTGAATTGCATCATTTCCGAAAGCCAACCCATTCAGCAATTAGTCAAACCAACCCTCTTTTAATCGTCTACGCCTTAGTCAACCGACCTTACATTACTGACTTGCATGAAAGCCGTTCTCTCGTCAGAGGACTTCTTAACCAGGGTGCAGATGTTTACCTGATCGATTGGGGCTATCCGCAACCCGCAGACCGAAACTTAGATTTGCCGCACTACCTCAACTACATTGACAGTTGCGTGGATGCAGTTGTTGCAGATTCTGGAGCATCCCAAGTCAACATACTCGGAATTTGTCAAGGCGGGACTATGAGTCTCTGTTATTCCGTGCTCCATCCAACAAAGGTAGAAAATCTCATTACCATGGTCACTCCGGTGGACTTTCATACCCCTGATAACACCCTTTCACGCTGGTTCAAAGAATTAGATGTTGACTTGTTAGTAAGTGCTGTAGGTAATGTCCCAGGCATGATGCTCAATAGCATGTTTCTATCCCTAAAACCCTATAAACTTGGCATGGAAAAGTATCTGGACTTCGCCAAGATTGTTGATCAACCAGCAAAGGTTGAGAACTTCATGCGCATGGAAAAGTGGATATTCGATAGTCCTGATCAAGCCGGCGCAATGTTCGCCACCTTCATCAAGGACTTCTTTCAGGAGAACAAGTTAATCAACAAAGAACTCAAAGTTGAAGGTCGTTTGATTGATCTCGAGTGTTTGGAAATTCCAATTCTGAACATCTATGCGAAGCAGGACCACTTGGTGCCACCGAGTGCTTCTCAGGCTTTGCGATCAGTAGTAGGTTCGCAAGACTACGGTGAAGCAACCTACGACACTGGGCATATAGGAATTTACGTTAGCAGCAAGGCAGGCAAAGACATCCCAATTCGAATCGCTAGTTGGCTCGAAGAAAGATCAAACAGGAGTTAGGCTTCGCCTTTCATTTTGAAGGATAGCGTCTTGATTCCCAAGTCTGCCAATGCATTCTTGGTGGAACGCATCTTGGTCAAGTTATCAAACGGCCCTAAGCGCACACGAAAGTACTCTCCACGACCCTCGATTGTTACCTTCTGAATATAAGCGCTATGTCCGGATAGAGCCAACTGTGCCTTCAACTTGTCAGCATCCCCATAAGCTTTATACGAGGCGGCTTGTAGAACGTAGAACGACTGAATTTCTACAGTCTTTGCAACTTCTTTTTGTTTTGCAGCTGGTTCGGGCTGCTGGTCTACTGCAGCAACTTCGTTGTTGGATTCAGGTTCAGGAGTTTGAGGCAAGATGTACTCATCTTCCAGCAAGACGTCATAAAAGTTGAACTTAAATCCATCCGTTGGATTGGCAGGCTGGTCACTGACCGACTCGACAGAAGCCACTTGCTGTTCAGCCTTCTGTGCTTCCGTTGCGGCTGTTATTAAGTTTTGCAGTCCAGACCCCACGTTTGTTGGACGATTTTCCTGAATCACTCCCACATATAAAAACATGCCGGAAGCCCCTACCAGGAGCCCCAAAACGAAAGGCTTAAATCCGGAAGAACTCTTAACCGCTTTCTTGTTTGCCCGTTTCGCCATAGGTAAAATTCCCTCGGTAAACTACATGGAATCTGGTGCAGAAACACCAATCAGATTAAGGCCACTGGACAGCACTTGCCGGGTGGCTTCAAGAAGATCCAAACGTGCATCACGCAATGATTGTTCGCAATCTAACACCCGCTCTTTGTTGTAAAACGAATGAAACTCATTCGCCAATTCGCGCAAGTAATATGCAATTTGATGTGGTTCCAACGCAGAAGCCGAACTTTCGATAACTTCTGGATAGCGCGCTAAACACTTCATAAGACTGATCTCGGCGTCCCGTTCCAATAGGGAGTGGTTCGCATCGCAGTTCCTTGATACACCTCTTTCCCGCATCTGCCGAAATATGCTGGCAATTCTTGCGTGTGCGTACTGGATGTAGTAGACGGGATTGTCATTGCTTTGAGACTTCGCCAAATCAAGATCAAACTCCAAATGCTGATCGGACTTTCGACTGACATAAAAGAAACGTGCTGCGTCCTCGCCGATTTCTTCCCGCAGTTGTCTTAAGGAAACGAATTCTCCGGCACGGGTCGACATCGATATTTTGACGCCTTTTCTATACAGCGATGCGAATTGAACGAGTAGTATGATTAGTTGCTCGGGATCTTCACCAGCTGCTTGAAGAACAGCCTTCATCCTAGCAATATAGCCGTGATGATCAGCACCCCAGATATTGATCATCATATTATACCCTCGCTGGTACTTGTTCAGGTGATAGGCAATGTCTGACGCAAAATATGTCAGTGCGTTGTTGGAGCGAACCACAACCCGGTCCTTTTCGTCTCCGTATTCCGTAGACCTAAACCACAGTGCACCGTCCGACTCATACAGGTGGCTGCGCGCCTTAAGGTGACTGACTACATGCTCAACCTCTCCACTTTTGACAACCTGGCTTTCTGCGAACCACTGGTCATATTCGACACCAAAACCCTTCAGGTCATCACGCAGGTCCTCCACCATTACATCCAAAACCCATTGTCGAAGCGTTTCGTAATCACTATCGCCGAGACGGTCCTGACATCTTCCGACCAATTGGTCCAATGCCGCGTCTTCACCATCAGGCAGGTCAGACAACAAATTTTCGACAGTACGAACAAACAACTCCCCAAACTCGGTTTTTGCCTGTTTGGCTAGTTCAATAACATAGTCGCCTCGATAGGCTCCCTTGGGAAAGTCGAGATCGTTTTGCTCAATTTGCAAATACCTCACCCAAGTACTGAGCGTTAGGATGCTCATTTGACGACCGATGTCATTCACGTAGTATTCGGTGTCAACGGAATAGCCGGCCTTATGCATAATTCTCGCAAGAGTGTCACCGTACGCGGCGCCACGACCATGCCCAACGTGTAGTGGGCCTGTAGGGTTTGCAGAAACGAACTCAATCAATATTTTGTTGGACCCGCTTCTGACAAGCGAGCCGTAGTTGTCGCCATTTTCCAGAATTTCGGCTACGACAGCGCAGTATGCATGGGTAGTCAAAAAAAAGTTAATAAAGCCGGGGCCAGCAATTTCAGTGTGCTCAACCAAAGATGACTCAGGCATATGTTCACGAATTAATTCGGCGATGTCACGTGGCTGCATGCTTGCTTTTTTTGCCATTCCCAAAGCGATGGCCGTAGCAAAGTCACCATGGCCCTCACGCCGTGAGTGCTCAATGGCAATACTGCTGGGCATACTGGCGGCTGGAATGAGTTGTGTTTGCAGCAAACTTTCTAGTGATTGTTCAACCAGTTCGCGAATTCGAAATTTCAAAGATTTATCCTAGTATTGTGATTAAAAATAATTGATTGGGTCTACATCCAAATTCCAGCGAAGCTTGCCTTTTTTACGAAACTTCTCCAACTGATCAACCCATTGAGTTAAAAACCGACCAAGTGTAACTGTATTCGAGCCCGTGACCAACAACTGTGCTCGGTGTCTATTTGCAATTCTCCCAATTGGAGACTTGATCGCATCCATCACAGTGATTCCTGAGAACTTATCTTGTTCAATGATTTGGTGTGCTCGTTCCTTTGCTTGTAAAAGAAACTCTTCGGGTTGATCTTGCTCTGGTGAGTTGGCTCGCAACAGCGCGTGTCCCAAAAATGGTGGTTGTTGCGCTTCTTTTCGATTTTCCAACTCCTGGTGAGCAAATTGCATGTAACTGTGAGAACGAATAGTTTCAAACACATCGCTGGTCGGATACATGGACTGAATATAGACTTCACCGCACTTCTCTATTCTTCCGGCACGACCGGCTACTTGCAACACTTGTTGAGTCAAGTATTCCATTGCGCGAAAATCATGGCTGAAGAATCCTCTGTCTGCATCCAATATTCCAACCAACGTAACATAGGGGAAATTATGCCCCTTTGACAACATTTGTGTGCCAACCAAAATATCAGCATCACCATATTGAGCTTTGTCTAAAGCGCTTTGAATTTGTGCATATCCTTTGATTGAATCGCTATCAATACGAAGCAGGCGGACCCCTGGAAATTGTTGTCTTAGTATCTGTTCTACTTTCTGAGTTCCTTCTCCAAATACCTCTATACGGGCAGATTCGCACTGTGGACAAAATTTGGGAATATTGTTTTGTTTAAAGCCGCATTGATGACAGCGCAAACAATTGTCCATAGAATGATAAATTAGCTTTAGATCACAGTTGGGGCAAGTTGCGAACCACTGACAATCCGCACAGAAGACCAGTGGCGAATAGCCTCTGCGATTGATAAAAATCAAGCACTGTTCGTTGGCGTCCAGTCTCTTTTGAATTGCCTTTAACAATGGAAACGACATACCATCCGTGACATTGATGTTGTTCAAATCAATGATTTGAACAGTTGGCATTGCTACCTGAGTTGCTCGCTTCGTCAAACTTAAAACGGAAACTCTGTTGCTTTTAGCTGCCTGAACAGTTTCCAATGAAGGGGTTGCAGAACCAAAGACAATTGGAATACCCAGCGTCATCGCTCTACGTAAAGCAACTTTTCGCGCATGATAGGGAACACCCTCATCCTGTTTGAATGAACTATCGTGCTCTTCATCCATTACAATGATGCTAAGACGCTTAATCGGCAGAAACACCGCTGAACGGGTACCAACAATAACCTGTGCTTCACCAGTCTTTGCCAGCCACCAGGACCGATGGCGTTCTGCGTCGGTTAAGCCTGAGTGGTAGGCTACCACCCGAGCTGCCAA
This sequence comes from Arenicellales bacterium, assembly GCA_965200645.1. GTDB lineage: Bacteria > Pseudomonadota > Gammaproteobacteria > Arenicellales > JAJDZL01 > CBDAUN01. Next base: position 1,685,790 of record CBDAUN010000003.1, on the reverse strand, counting down.
GGCGCTACCGACACGTCCCAATAATTGAGGAGAAAGGCTAATTTCGGGCACCATGATTAAGGCTTGTCCACCTTGGGCCAGCACTTCGGTGATCGCATGAAGATACACTTCGGTCTTACCGCTTCCGGTGACTCCATGCAGTAAAAAACTGGCATACCTTCCCAGCGATGCCACAATCTGCTTATAAGAGTTTTGCTGCTCGAGGTTTAAGTCCTGAATTAGGTTAATTTCACTTGATGTCGGCCGCATCGCTAAGGGTTTAATTTCAACATAGTCTCGCGACTCCATTTTCTTCAGTGAACTGCGCCACGAACTGCCTGCTGACTTAAGTAATTCAATATCCAGTAATGAATCTCGATTGGCTAATTTTTCAAAGATGAGCCTTTGTACTTTCGCGCGAGCAAAATCCTCAAGTTCCAGGCTGGCACCTGCACTGGTCAAACGCACTCCCATTTTGAGGTTCGGTGTTTGCGGTCGTCCTTTGCGAATCGCTAACGGCAGTGCAGTCCACAGTACCTCTCCAAGGGGTTGATGATAGTAATTAGACACCCAATTCAAAGTGCCCACTAATTCTTGATTTATTATGGGTTCATCATCAATGACTAAGTCAATCTGCTTTAAGCCTTCATAGGGAATACTGGGCTTAGAGGGCTGGTCAACAATCAGCGCCACTTTCTTGTTTCTGCCAAATGGCACTAATACTCGACATCCCACTGATGCCGAAAGATTTGGCTTTAACCGATAATCGAAGAGTAATCTTCTTGAAATCGGCATAGCTACACGAACAATGTCTTTCAAATCAACGCTATCCAATCATTAAAATACTGTTCTCAATTTCAAATTCTGACCCAGTAAATCAGTAAACTATGCCCAACCTGCCTAATGTCAAGCGTGACATTTCGTTACTACTCGAGACCCCCATTATCAAAATGCAGCCCGTAGGAGGAGCTACGTTTGATCAAACCTGCATTGCTCAAAGCAAGTCTGAAAACTTTTTTGTTAAATTTGGTACCACAGGTTCACGGATAACTGCCGAATTTGAAGGTCTGCAAGAACTAGAAAAATCCAATACTGTGCGGGTACCCCGACCGATTCTTCTGGGCTGCTCGGGAGATACAACTTATATGGTAACGGAGTGCATTTCTTTTGCCGGACCAAGACCGGACTCCTTTGGACGGCTCGGTCATCAAATGGCAATGCTGCATCGATTTGTACACGAAAAACACGGCTGGGCTTCAGATAATTATATTGGCGTCACTTCACAGCCAAATTCCCAAAATAAAAATTGGCTTGAGTTCTTCAGCACCAATAGGCTATCGCATCAATTAAGAATTGCTCACAAAAACGGCTATTGCGGTAACGTTCAAACTCTCGGAACTCGTTTATTGGATAATTTGGTCAACCTGCTTGGTTCCCATACTCCCGTTCCATCGCTGTTGCATGGAGACTTGTGGTCAGGTAACTGCTCGTTCGATGCTAAAGGCAACCCTGTCATCTTTGACCCTGCAGTTTACTATGGCGATCGCGAAGCAGATATCGCCATGACTTCGCTGTTCGGTGGATTCCCTTCAGACTTCTACCATGCCTACCTAGAAGCCTGGCCGTTTCCCGAGGGACACCACGAGCGCTCTGATCTTTATCAGTTGTATCACATTTTGAACCATTTGAATTTATTCGGCAGAGTCTACCTTGGCCAGGCAGAATCAATGATGCGTCGGATCTTATCCGTTGTCACTTAAGATGTCAGTGCCGCTTGAAATTTGTAGGGTATTCGATTCGACCAAGTACGACCGGGAAATTCTCCCGATCAGACGCGCTGCAGTGGATTTTCAATGCTTTGTGCACGACCGGAAATGCCAGATCGTCCCATGGAATTTTGTCTTGAGTAAACAACTGAGCTTCCAAACTTTCTTCACCTGGAGCATAGGCGGGAGTAGCCAATTTACCGCGAAAGATAATGTACACCTGATTGACGTGCGGTATGCTGTAAACTGCGAAAAGTTTGATTGATTCGACTTTGGCGCGTGCCTCTTCCCAAGTCTCTCGGGCAGCTGCAGATTCTACAGTCTCACTATTTTCCATAAAGCCTGCGGGTATAGTCCAATAATTTTTGCGAGGCTCAATCGCACGGCGGCAAAGAAGAATTTCGTCCTGCCACTCAACGATGCAACCCGCGACTACGTTTGGATTTTGATAGTGAATAAACCCGCAAGATGTGTTTTTACAAACGTAACGCGGCAATGTATCTCCTGGTGGAATTTTGTAGTTGACCTCACTTCCGCAGGCAACGCAGTATTTGATTTCTATGGCCCTAGACATAATTTGTGCGAATTAGTTAAGCGAGGAAGCGACTTGCAGGATAATTCCCGTCGTTAAAAGTATATACGCAACTTAGAACTGATAAAGCCAAGCATCTTACCGTGACAACACTGCTTATCACCGCCCCATTTTTTGCATTAATTGCCTGCGGCTACTTTGCAACCTGGCGGGGCATTATTGATTCATCGGGCCGTTTGGGACTCAATCAATTCGTATTTTACTTTGCGCTTCCGGTTTTAATTTTTTCCCTAATGGCCACCGCGGACTTGCGCAGTCAGTTTCAGTCAACCTTTGTTTATGCCTGGTTGAGTGCGTCACTGGCTTTATTTTTTGTTTCTATAGTGATTGCGAAGTTAATCTTTCGCCTTCAATTTTCATTCAGTGTCGTTTTCGCAACCGGTGCCATCTATGGCAACACGGGTTATTTGGGATTGCCTTTTGTCATCGTTGCATTTGGCCACAACGCAAGCGTGCCTGTCATCGTCACCACCACAATTGACCTAGCGGTAATGCTTCCATTGGCATCCGTGCTGTTGGAACGAGCAAAACCGTCAGCGAGTTTATCTGCGATTAATGTACTGAAAACAATTGTTACCTCTATTGTGGCCAACCCATTGATTGTTGCTGTGTTCTTAGGCGCATTGGTGTCTTTGTCTGGCCTTTCCATTCCTGATACAGTGGATCGTTTCGTCTCTCTATTGGGTTCGGCTGCAGCACCCTGTGCATTGTTTGCGCTGGGATCGAGTTTGGTGGAGGACAGCATTCGGCCACAGAAGGGTCAAACATTAACAATAAGTTTTCTAAAGCTGGTGATTCATCCAATCTTGGTGTGGATGACCATGTTTTATCTTTTCCCGGTCAATACATTGTGGGCAACGAGCGCAATCATTTCAGCCTCTATGCCGGTAGCGGTGACTGCTTACGTACTTGCCCAGCAGTATGACACCTATACAGCACGAATTTCCGCGAGTATTCTAATTTCAACCGCCATATCAGTGGCAACATTAACTGTAGTACTGAGCAAAATCGCTTAGAAGGAATATGCACTTACTTGTAGACATTGGCAACAGAAATCTAAAGTGGCGATGTGGGTCACAGGCAGGGGGGTTTTTGTCTAATCCCGAAACGCTTTGCCAAAGTCTCAATAACTACTGGCGAGACCTACAAAAAGTTGACTGCGTCTGTTTGGTCAATGTTGCCGGCAACGAGGTGGATAAGATTATCACGGACTGGACCAGCGAGAATTGGGGAATTTTGCCGAATTTCGTAAAGTCTGAGCAGCAGGCCCACGGCGTTACCAATGGATACCTAGATTATCGCCAACTAGGAGCAGACCGGTGGGTTTGTTTGATTGGCGCACGTCAATTGGGAGAACTGCCTGCCATTGTTGTAGACTGTGGCACAGCGATTACAGTTGATGCCTTGAATGACCAAGGTCACTTTATCGGTGGATCAATCATTCCGGGGTTTTCTTTGGCACAAAGTACGCTTTCAATCAATGCTAGGGGAATTTCAGAACCACCCCGTGATGAAATTACAATGCCGGCTCGAACCACATCCGAAGCAATTAGCGGAACTATAGTTGCCACGGCTGCTGGGGTTGACGAACTTGTATCACGTTATCGTAAGATAGTCGGCGAGAATGCTGGTGTATTACTGACAGGTGGAGAAGCAACATTGCTGTCTGCTAATTCCCGACTAGAACTTCAACACTTTCCCGACTTGGCCTTTATCGGACTAGAATTTTTCTGTAACCACCAATGTCAGGGGAGTTACATACCAAAGTAATTTTTGGCTTCCGGTCGCTCTGTGATGTAACCCCCAGGTGATGAAGTTTTGCTACCGAAAGCACTTGGCAAATAACAATTCAAGAGTTTGATGCTTCTGCGAATCGCAGACATGTGCACAGAGGAAAGAGCCTATGACGAAGGTTTCGAAGGAATTAGAATGAACACGCAAAATATTTAAGGAATCAGAATTACTGAAAATAAAATCGCCAAAATGCGCAGCGAAGTGACAGGCAAATACGGTCCAAATCTGCCAAAACGCGTGAATTATCCAGCCCTGATTCGTGAAATTCAGTCGAAAAGTGACAAGATGAGAAAGGAATTATTACAGAAACTCGGATAATTGATTAGCGGTTTCGCTCAATTAAGATCCAGAACTGTTTGAAGTGTCCGTGGACTTGACGACCGCCATTGCTTTCTTAATGAATTTATTGCCCCCACTATGTATAAACATTGAGATGATGAGATGAGCAAAATGCCACAAATTGAACACAATGAACCTAGATGGGCGGATATTTCTGTCGCTGATGTCGACCAGGCAAAGACCTTCTATACCGAACTGTTCGGCTGGAGCTACCAGGACCGGTATTCTGAGGGACTGAGAGTTTACTCCATGGCGTTTCGAAAGTCTGACGAAGAGCAACTTCATGCAGTTGCAGGTATTGCACCCCATTGGGGTGGCAAATCCGAAAACAACGCAAGTGCGTGGCACGCACATGTGCTTGTGGAAAATGTAGATCAATCAGTCGAGCGGGTGCTTGATGCCGGTGGTCTGTTGACTGTGCCTCAAATGGACGTAATGAATGCCGGCCGTATGGCGATATGCCAAGACAGTCTTTGCAACAGCATGATTCTGTGGCAATCATATAACAACTACGGTCCGAACTTGATGAGAGTGCCCGAGTCAATCGCTTGGTTTGAATTAATAACTGATAACCCTGGCGAAGCAATCCAGTTCTACGAAGCTGTCCATGGATGGAGTGCTCATAGGACGCCCAAAGAAGGAGTCGAATATTGGATGTTTAAGCTAAATGACAAGCCGATTGCAGGTATGCAAACCGACGCCTCTCCAACCAATGGAAAAAATCACTGGCTGGTCTATTTTTGTGTGAGTGACTTAAGTGCGACTTTGGATAAGTGCTTACAGCTTGGGGGCAGCGTGATATTTGGTCCCGTAAATGAACCCTCTATAGGCGACTATGGTGTTGCTACAGACAATCAGAATATGCATTTCGGACTTGTCCAATTTAACTCTTGAACGATTTGCAGATTCGTGCGAGAGTGAAATCGAGTTAAGACAGAAAATATGTTCTTGTAGATACTTTAAATTGATTGATACTATCAGATTTACAATTTCGGCCGTTTATGTAGAAACATCCCAATTTTGCTCCCATTTCATCAAGTTGTTCCGGATCAAAAGCATCGTTTTTCAACCTAAATGGTTGTAGTAGTGTGGTTGTTTTTGACTCGACTTCGACATGAAGAACTAGGCCTCGATACTGATCACTCTGAGACGTAGCGTAATAAAACTTGCAACTCGTCCGCTAGATTTTCAAGTGCAACTAATTCGTTTACAACTCTTTCGTCGAAACGGCTTTTGTAGTCTTGAATTTTGTAAAATGGCAATTCTCTGATTCGTGCTGTAAGCACATTGGAAATTTGACCTATACTCGCCTCATCTAGTGGTACCTTTGCATCACGTTCACTTGTTGATTTGTTTTGGTCAAGGAATTTCAAAGCTTCTTCGATTGACTGCGAACCTCCGTTAAGAAAAATCTTCCTTGCCTCATCATCCTTTAATACTGTCGGGAGATTCCGAACAGTCGCCAATCGATATATCTTCCCGTCTCGAATCCACTCTCCAAAATCTTTCAAGTCCAAACCAGCATCAAAAATTGACTTCTTGATGTTAGGTCTTTGCAGCTCAACGAAACCGCTAAATCTGTCTATACGAAATGCTGCGTCATCGACCCTATTTCTATAAAACTCATTCATATCTTCATAAGCAGCGATTTGGCGCTCAATTTGAGTCTTATTGCCACCACATATCGCGATAATTTCTGCATATTCTAGGAATTTCGTGTTACGCAAATAGTGAAGATATCTCGCCTTTTCGTATGCAGGCCACGCTCGTGCGCCGACTAGGTGGGCAGCTACACGGATCGTTTCAATTTCCTTTTGGCTGGGGTGATCTAAAATCGTCGCCTTGATCACTGACCAGTCACCTCGCACCCCTTCCTTTAAAAAATGTTGATAAATCGAAAGTCGAGTATTTCCGTCTATACAAACGAATCCTGAGGCGTCTTTGACCACAATGATAGGTACGACTATTCCATTGCTGGCTCTAATGGAATCTCGGAGCCTTTCGTATGAAGCCGCCTGATTGTCATTCTTAGCCGCCTGTAGTGCGAAATGAATCTTTTCAGGATTCAAATCTCCACCTACCTTCTCTAATGCTTTCTTGATTTTTGGATTATCGGTGTCGTACTTGATTTTATTTACATTGATAAATTCGACTTCCTTGTTCATTTAGTTTAACCCTCTCGAAAAAGGTAAGTTTCTGTGAGTTACCTCTCATAATATAGTTCACATAAATTACTTAGATTGAAACTTATCCCTCACTATTTTTGCTAGTACGTGTACGGTTTGAGCTAAGTTCATTCCTTTAAACGGTAACTCTGAGCGATTAGAAAAAGGGGTTGTTACTGGCGGATTTGGTTACAATCAGACGCTTAAAAAGGTAATTTTGTACCGAAGCATCGTATTCATAAGACGTGCCAGTGGTTTTTCGGGTCAAACCGTAGAATTGGTTGAACCCAACCAGTTCGAGTTTTCCATAAGTTAGAACAGCATTACACAAAGCCCCCCCTTAGTTCTCGACCACCAAAGTTTTAAATGCACCAATTGACTGGTACTCGCTTAGTAGTTCCGCCGAACCAGCGCAATTACCAACTTCACTAAGCGTGTTGCGTGCAAATTGATGCGAGCGACGGTCTGCAATAATTAGACTGCTCGACAAACACTCCCCAAGATCAAAACAAGAGGTTTTTGACATTATCGTTGCGCCTGGATTACTCTTTATCGCCCGTTGAAGCATGTCTTTGAATTCGTATCCAAATTCGTGAAATCCGGCAGCAGCGATCACAACCGATGACTGTGCAATGAACTCACCCGCTATGCTCAGTGCTGAAATCAGTTCTTCACCATCGTTCATTAGCAGGTATGAAATCTTAACACCGTAACGACCTCCGTCATCCAGCACGGATTGAAAGTTTGACAGACATTCCGGTGTTGCGGCCAAAATGAAGTCTTCAATTCCTGCAGCAGCCAGGCACCTGACAGTTGCACCGACGGCAGAATCTTCCAAAACTTCACTGCTGTCTTGGTTAATTTGGATAGTTGGGCGATACGCTTCAGACCACAAACCGAACCCACAAATCAGTGCCTTGCAGGAGTTTTGTCTGGAGGGTTTATTAACCAAGATTAATACCCCGTCATCTCTAAATATCCTTTTCCGGAAACGGGATTTGCACCATCCGATCCGTTAATGATTACTGCACCTTCCCAATAGCGAAACGAATCGATGCGTTCTTGATGATCGACAGCGGCTTCGATGATTAACTCCATACCGAGTTCTGGAATTTCAATTCCCCAGCCTACGGGATAGCGTGCCTCACTTTCCGCACTTTGCCAGAATCTAACCTGTTTCAACAGAATTTTCTCTGGAGCAAGTTTTTGCGAATTACCTTGCGCATCGATCAACACACCGTACTTAAAGAACTCATCAGAGTTATTACCCTGTCTAACTTGAAATAGTGTCAACTCCCTGCGGTCGTCCAGCTGTAGAGCAAACCAATCCCAACCGTCTACTTCCTCCTCAAATAAAGAGGTAAACCACTCATGGTCCATCCAACTCAATCCGACTACGTCTGAACTCTGTCCGTAAACTGTGATGGAACCGCTAGTCTCCAAGTGAGTCAGTGAATAGTAATACGAGGCATTGCCTGGCAAACTGCCTTTATGACTCAACCCCCGGTCACCTTGCAAGACTGCTGGTTTTTTACTGTTGAGTTGAAGGTCCATGGAAAACGAGTCAGAATCTGCTTTTATATGAAGGTCTAAACACCCCTCACAACGCCCTGACGCCGCCTTTACGGTCCAATTCTCAACCCAAATAGCAAATGGTTGCGCTGTAGCACCAGCTAACTCCAAGGCATCACGGCTATAGACTTCGTCGATAAGAAATTCGTTCCGACCGATGTCTGTGATGGCGATATGACTCAAGTAGATTTGATTACCGGACCAATCAGAGTCCACTTCAACCTGACTAGCGGACATTGCACGCCGAAAGATTGTGAATTGAAAGCCAAATTGCTGGTTGTCTGTTGAAGTTAAGTTGCCCGTAAAGTACCACCATTCGGTTTGAAATTCGAAATGCGGTCCATGGTCTTCAGGAAACTCAATCTTTCTAACTTCAGTTGCTTGAGTAAATTGGTGTCCTGCCAATTCTCCTCGAAACAAACCGTCAAGTGCCAGTGACTCTACCACCCGGTCTGGAAGATGATTTAAATCATTGTTAATTAACCAAATCAATACCAAAGCAGTGGCAAAACCACCTACCAGTACCAGCGACTTTCGATTGACCACGGCCAACTATCGCACCACTAAAGAATTTTTAGCTGAAGCGCGCTTTGCCAAACGCCAAGCCGGTACTAAACTAGCCAAAAGAGCCGCTCCTACTGACAACACGATCGCATCTAATAAAATTGGCAAGTCAAGTTGCAACTCCATTGTCCAACCAAAAGACCGTTGATTGATCACCCAGATCAGTAGCCAGGTGATCAGTAGCCCAACCGGTAGTGCCAACAGTCCTGCAAGCAGACCCATCACGCCTGACTCGGCGCTGGCCAATCCCCAAATTTGCCTGGTACTAAATCCAACGGCTTTTTGAATTCGCAATTCATTTTCGCGATCGATTTGAATCATAGCCAATACTGAAAGAACTGAAATAAACGCTACTACAATTGCCAAACTGCGTAAAACTGCGGTAATGGCAAAAGTTTGATCAAATATCTCCATTGAAGCATCATGCAATCCTCGACCGCTCCACACAGTGGTTCCCGGCGAACTGATGCTTTCGTTAACCTCCCTCTTTAAATCTACCAGATCGATATTTTCTTCAGCAAAAATTGCAGCTGCCGTGATTTTCTCGTCCTCGAAATTCGAAATATAAACATCGCGATGGATAGACACCACTCCTCTATCCGAACTGTAATCGTAGTAAATTCCCAAAACAGGAAGCTTCACTTTAGCGCCTTCTTGCCAAAACTCTAAGTAGTCTCCAACACCGACCTGGTGGCGCCAAGAGTAGGGCTCGCTTACGATGACCCCTTCTGTCTCGAAGCGCTCCCATAGTTGTTGCTCTACTCGATCCTTAAATCGATAACCCCAAAACGACGCTTCACCATAATCGACTGCGAATACTCTACTTTCACCGTTCGGTCCACTGAGCCTTGACCAATTCGCTACGCCTACGGAATTCACGCCAGGTATGCTTTTAAACTTTTCAATTTCTCTGTCACTCAATTGATCGCCACGGTCCTCAAAAGTGACATATACGTCAGCAGTTAAACGGTCACCCAGCCAATTGTCTACAGCAACACGAAAACTTCCTATCATCGCCCCTACACCGACAGTAGTCGATACAGCCAAACACAATGCACAGATTGCGACTGGTGTTCGACCGCCCGTCATCACGAAAGCACGGCTCGCCAAAACACCTCTAACTCCAAAAATACTCTTACCAAGTTTGCGCAGGTAACGGCTCAACAATTCGCAAAGAATGGGTACTAAACACAAGAGCCCTGAAATAATGAGAAAAATACTCGCAAATCCAAAGCCTATGCTTCTAGAATTCAATTGCATGGCGCTAATTCCCACTAGTAAACAGATAGCACTCGTTATCAGTAATGTTAGTCTTCGGCTACTTATTGAAGATCTTGTCAACGGCTCTGTAGTGCTGAACGAAAATTTAATGTTCATGGACTCCCGCATTGCTGGTACTGCGGAAAGTAATGTGATGCACACTCCCAAAAAAATCGCCACAGTCACGGCTGAGGGTGACAGCAATGTAACCTCAGCAGTGATTGGAAAATAAAGATTGTTGATGGATCGTTCGACTAACGCAAGCAGAGTCTTAGACAAATAGACCCCGAATGCAAAACCAATTACAGAGGCAATAATCCCAATAAGAATCGCTTCAAGTGCTATGCAACCAACTACTTCCCTTTGAGTGACACCTAGTGCTCGAAAAACCCGTATTCGAGGCTCCCTACGCATAACCAAAAAAGTCGTTGTGTTGTAAATCAGAAAGACTGCTACCAGCAAAGTCAGCATGCTTAATGCGGTTAAATTAGTCTGGAACGCCTGAGTGACCGAAAGCAGTGATCGCTTGCGATTCAATTTACCCTCTAGCCAAACACTTGTTGCTGGCAACAGTGCTTCAACGGCATCTAGTTGACTCTCATCGCCGGTTATTTTCATCTGAATGGATGACAATCTGCCGCGCAGGCCTAAAACGGCTTGAGCCGTAGCGATGTCCGTCAGAAACAACGACCCAAGGGATTGTTTTTCCAATGCTGTAGTGGCTTCAAGCAATCCGACAATTCGAAGCTTATGCGATTGCTCTCCAAACCGCACTTCCAAAGAGTCTCCCACTTCAAGTCCCAACCCTTCTACCGTTTCAATGGTTGCCAGTGCGGTAAAAGGTTCCATAATCGATTGATTCGAATTTTCCGCGTCCGGTGCAATCACATTTAAGCTATCACCGAATTGTAATCGTGAGATCGGGTCAATTCCGAAAAGAGTTGCTGACACTTGCATCGGTTGAGTAATGCGCACCGAACCTTGAACTATCGGTTGAGTGGGATGGTTCAACTGCAACCGAATCTGCCTATATAGATCGTCCGTCACCTCACCTGTTATGGTGTGAGTCACGTTGTCCGTCATCACCTCACTGGCTGCAATGAAACTCTCCCGCGCACTGTGGTTGGCCACTTCGACGGCAATCACTGCCGCTATACCCAGAGCAACTCCTATCACTGACAGGAACGAGTGCATCGGCGTACGTGCAATCTCACGCAGCCACGCAATCAAGACTATTTTCATGTCTAACGTTGCAGTTCAAGACCGCCTGTCTGCAACTTCCACAAACAGTCTGAGTTCCCTGCCAACTCCATATTGTGCGTCACAACAATCACTGTGCACTCGCCACGTAGATCTTCAAGTGCTTGCAAAACCTGACTAGAATTCTCTTCATCCAGATTTCCGGTAGGCTCATCAGCGAGAAGCAGGTTGGGGCGATGTACGAATGCCCTGGCAACCGCCACACGTTGCTGCTCACCGCCAGAAAGTGATTCAGGATAACTACTGGCACGATGCATGAGTCCCACTCGCTGCAGCGCCTCCGCAATCTGCGAGGAGCGATTTGGTTTTTTATTCAGCTCAAGCGGTAGTGCTAAATTTTCTTCGACGGTCAGGGAGGAAATTAAATTGAAGAATTGAAAGACTATGCCGATCTGTTCTCTTCTCAGCAAAGTACGCTGTCGTTCGTCCAGCGTGGTAATCTCACGACCCGCAACTTGAATTGTACCGGTGTCTGGCAAATCGATTCCGGCAATCAAATTTAACAGGGTAGATTTCCCGGAACCACTTCGACCAACAATTGCATGGATCTTGCCCTGTTCAAACTCAGCATTTAAGTTTCGAAGTACTGGTCTTTCCTGGTCACCTTCCATGTAGACCTTATGCAAGCCTTGAATTGCAACTGCTTGGGCCAAATTGTTAAGGATACCTAGTTGAATTTAAGACACTGATAGAAGCGCTTTCGTGCTTTAAGCGCACCGTCAACACCTCTACACCCAGTGATATTGCACGCTCCAAGCCTTTAGCGTAGTCCGGGTCAATTGCCGCTGCCGGCTGAAACCCCCTTCCTTCGGGCCGGTTGATAGCAAATACAAGCACCGCTCGGTCACCGCTTTGTGCAAGTTCCGAAAGCACTTTCAAGTGCTTCAGACCTCGCGATGTAACGGCATCTGGAAAGCGAATCCAATCATCTTCCAACAACGTCACATTCTTCACTTCAACCCAGGCATCAGGCCCTGAAGAATTCACTAATCGTATATCTAATCGCGACTTTGGAAACTTCTCAAGCTCACAGGCAGGTTCGCGCTGCAGGTGTGCGTAGCCCTTCAATTGCTCGATGCAGCCACTTAGTATTCCTTCAGCAATTATTGCATTGACTCGAGCAGTGTTGACACCGACCCATCCGGCACCCATATCCACTCGCTCCAATGTCCATTTGAGTTTTCTGCGAGGATTGTCACTATGACTAATCTGTGCTGGCGCGCCCGGTTCCCAGCAGGTTCTCATTGATCCAGTGTTGGGGCAATGCGCAGTAACTACTCCTGCAACTGGAACTTCTACATCAGCGAAGAAACGCTTATAGCGCCTGAGAATCGTCCCACTGGTAAGCGGTGGTAATTCCACGGCTAGCGATTAACGAAATCCCACTAGAATTTTGTTTGGATCTCCAGCATCCAACCCATCAAACTTTGCTGACAATCTAGTCAAATCAGCAACCGGATAACTATCGGTCCAAGAACCGATGCCGATAACATCTCCCTGCCGCAGGTAGATACCGCGCTGCTTCAACGCTTCAACTACATTGCACACCGCATCTATCGGATGACCGTGCTGTTTTGCAGCGTCTGACGCGACTATGATCGATTTACTCTGATCAAGCAACTTTATTTGAACATCCGACAGGCGGTCGATTACGTCGGATGAATCTTCTAAAGGTATTTCGCCACCAAGAACGAACATTCTGACCTGCAAGTTTGCTGCTAGGTGCTGTTCTGAGTCTTCCTGTGCCTGGTCAGGCAACAGGCGGTCTGTCATACGAATTGCAGGAATGACGCTTTCCAAAGATGCAATCACTTCATCCTTTGCTGTTGCATCATTGATGAACTCAGAACCTACCCTAAACATCAACTCACCTGCTGCGTGCATATTAATGCCATAGGCACGATTTATGACAGCGCGAGTACCTGTGAAGTGATTCTCCAATAAAATGCCTGTGGACGGTGCACCGGATTCATCGACACCCTCTGCAAAATAACCGACGTCCATTCCCCAAGTTGGGCGCATCAGTGCGATGAGGTAATCCTGAACCTCAATAGCCCGACCCGGTTCCACCAATATGGGCTCCTGCTGCTGACTTATTTTTGAAAATGACTCGAATAATGCAACGGCTGTAGTTTCAACATTAAATTCTTCAGCGGTGAGGCCCGTTGAAACGACTAAGAAGGCACTTGCGACTATGGATATTCGCCATGAAGATCTGGATGTGCTGCACTTACTTTTCATTTTTTAACCGCTATTGACCATCACTCACTTATCCAAAAACATCCTGCTTAAATTTTGATTTTTATCTTAGGCCTTTCACTGTTGATTATAGCGAATGAAACACCCTATAAATTTATCGTCACCTTTGAAGTATTTGTATATTGGCTGTTTGCCGTCCTCCCTTGTCTTATAATTCAGCCTACCAAATAAACCCGTATTCATATCGCTCTTCAAGGACTACAACCTGACAGGATACGATGATGATTCTTCTAAGTGACGATTTTAAAGACCAATCTCCAATGCCATCTCAACTTGCATTTTGCAAGGTAGATGACGCAACTCACGCTGCACTATCCCGTAATCAAAATCCACAATTGTCATGGTCACAAGCACCGTCTGGAACTAAGTCATTTGCGTTGATCTGTCACGACCCAGACGTCCCTAGCAAACCGGATGACGTGAACCAGGAAGGCCGATTTGTTCCATCCGACTTGCCAAGAATTGACTTCTATCATTGGGTGCTAATCGACATTCCGAATTGTGTAACGAGTATCGCCCGCGGGTCACATAGTGACGGCGTCACTGCCCGTGGTAAATCAGGCCCCGAAGGACCCAATGGAACACGCCATGGCGTAAATAGTTACACTGATTGGTTTGCAGGTGACACGGAGATGGGCGGAAACTACTATGGCTACGACGGGCCTTGTCCACCCTGGAATGACTCGATTATTCACCATTACCACTTTACGATTTACGCTTTGGACTTGGATCGCGTTCCGATTGAGGGTAAATTCGATGGGCCACAAACGGTGCAGGCAATCCAAAATCACGTCATTGAATCAGCCAGTATGATGGGTACCTATTCGTTAAATCCTGCTGTGGTATAACAGAAGCCTAGTTCGTAGACCATAGATTAATGAAATTCTTAAAGTTAACGGTAATCATCACAATCAGTGTATTTGTTGCTGGGTGCGTAGCCGATTACCAGCCAAGAATTTGCTCTTCACTAGACCCAGAAAATTACACGGAAACATTCGACCCGTTTGAACCGCTGAATCGAAAGTTCTTTGCCTTTAACGAATCTGTTGATAAAACCATAGCTGAGCCTGTGGCTCGCGCCTATAAAAAACTGCCGGAAGGCATTCGAGACCGCGTGCGAGATTTTACCAACAACCTCAAAGAACCTAGGAACTTCATATCTTCGGCGCTGCAGGGAAAACCCGAAGAATCAGCAAAAGTTGCTGTGCGATTCGGCATGAACAGCACCATTGGCTTTGTGGGATTGGTTGACGTGGCTTCACACACTGGGCTCGAATATCGGAACCATGACTTCGGCCAAATGCTGGCACAGTGGGGAGTAGGAGACGGCTCCTATGTTGTAATTCCCTTTCTAGGTCCGTCAAATACACGCGACAGTATTGGTAATTTGATTGACTATACGCAACTCAACACTACTAAACATATAACCGGCACCGACTTGCGCACCGGTGTGCAAGTCACCGGAGCGGTGGATACCCGCGCAAACCTACTTCCATTTACAGACATCGTAGATCAACAACCCGACCCTTACATTTTCGTCCGGGAAAGCTACCGTCAAAGAAGACTCGATCAAATTTGCAATCCTTAAGTACATGTAAGTCGTAATCGTCATGGCGGTATACGCAATTGGAGATGTGCAGGGTTGCTACAAGCAATTTAGGCAGTTGCTGGACAAAATTGAGTTCGACCCCAGCAACGACCAGCTTTATCTGACAGGAGACCTGGTCAATCGAGGACCAAATTCTCTTGAAGTGCTTCGCTATATCATCAACAACCAAGCGAGTATTAAAACGGTTCTAGGTAACCACGATCTGCATCTGCTAGCCTGCAGTGAAGGCCTGTCAGCGATTCGCAATGGACATACCTTCGACGACGTGCTTAACGCTCCCGACCGCAGCGATTTAATCTATTGGCTTCGCCGCCAACCGCTAGCCATATATAACACCCAATTGAACGTCCTGTTGGTTCACGCTTCGGTCTACCCGACTTGGAGCGTACAGGATACTTTGAACTACGCCGGCGAAGTCGAACATACCCTACAAAGTGAAAGTTATTCAAAGTTTCTAAAAAAGCTTTACGGTAACACCCCACAACATTGGTCTGACGACTTAAAGGGAAACAAACGATTGAGATTTATTGTTAATGTTCTTACCCGCCTGCGTTATTTGACACGTGACGGTAAGTTGAACTTTTGTTGCAGCGAAAAACCAGGTTTGCAGCCTTCGCATCTGGTGCCCTGGTTTAAACATCCATCTCGTATCAAAATCTTACCTAAAATAGTCTTTGGACACTGGTCAACACTGAAAATTTATCAGGAAGACGAGGTGTTGTCACTAGACACTGGCTGTTGTTGGGGTAGACGTCTCAGCGCGGCTAGATTGGATTCTTCAGATATCAATATTACCAAAGTTAAGTGCCGTTAAGTCATGCCTCAAAAGTCAATCAAAAATTACGACATTCAAATCAAAGTTCAACCTCGTTTCGTGGAGCGTGGCACCTTCGAAGACAGCGAACGCTATGTCTTTTCATATACCATTACCATCCTCAATACTGGATCCGTAGGGTCTAAATTACTCAGTCGCTACTGGCACATTCGAGATGGGGAGGAACGCACTGAAGAAGTAAGAGGCGAAGGCGTTGTTGGTGAACAACCGCACCTTCTGCCAGGAGAGGCTTTCCAATACACCAGTGGTGCTGTGCTGGAATCACCTGTTGGCACGATGGAGGGAGTTTATTACATGATCGCCGACGATGGCAATCATTTCGAAGTAAATATACCGCGCTTTGTACTAAGCGCGAGCCAGTATCTGCACTGATTGAGGATCGTTAGATATCTAAATTAACGACAGAAAAGGCATTTTCTTCTATGAACTCACGGCGTGGTTTTACAACTTCGCCCATCAAGTTCACGAAGGTATCCTGAGTCGTTAGTTCATCGTCTATCTGAACCTTTCTTAGCGAACGGGAATTGATGTCCATGGTGGTCTCACGCAACTGATCGGCGTTCATTTCACCGAGACCTTTGTAGCGTTGGATTGAGATTCCCTTGCGGGTTTCATCCAGCAGCCAATCAATCGCATCCGAAATCTGGTTATGCTCTGAAGACTTCTTGCTTGTGATGGCCTTAACCGGTGCCTCGCCATTATTGGTAACCAGCGACTGTTGCAAATCGCTCATTGCGGTCAGTGACCGATAGGTTACAGAATCAACAAAATTTCGATTAAGTACAAAAGAACTGGTGATACCCAAATCTTCTGTATCGACTCTTAGTGCGTATACCTCGTGTCCGTTGCTCTTAGCATCAGGAATAAGTTCAATATGACGCTTCTTACCATTTACGGAATCGGCAATCAATATTTCGGTCAATTGCTGCTTGAATTGCACCAAAATCTCCTCGTTCGAAAAGTCCTCGCGACTGATTGACGGCAGCACTGAAAGTGCTTCAATGATGTCTTTATCGTGATGCATTGCCACCAGTTCGACGTTTTTCTTAGCCCTGGCATGAATTTCGCACAAGTCTTCCAGTTCCTTACCCACCATGGTCGTCTTCCCTTCGCGATTGCGCAGGACAATTTCCGACCCATCAAGCGCACTTTCTAGCATGAATTGCTGAAAGTCCTTTTCATCATTCAAATATCGTTCCTTTCTGTTCGCTGTGACTTTGTACAGCGGTGGCTGTGCAATATACAAATGGCCGTGTTCGACGACTTTAGGCATCAACCGATAGAAAAATGTCAGTAACAGTGTGCGGATGTGAGAGCCATCGACGTCAGCGTCTGTCATGATAATGATGCGGTGATAGCGGAGTTTTTCCAGGTCAAAATCCTCTTCACCGATTCCGGTCCCTAATGCCGTAATCAAGGTAACTATTTCCTGTGAGCTAAGCACTTGATGTTCTCTGGCTTTTTCTACGTTCAGTATTTTTCCTTTAAGCGGAAGCACTGCCTGGTTCAGTCTGTCTCTGGCCTGCTTCGCAGACCCGCCGGCTGACTCACCTTCAACTAAAAACAATTCTCTTTGATCGGCTCTGGTTTCTTGGCAGTCCGCCAGCTTACCAGGCATTCCCGCAGTTCCGAGCAGGCTTGTCTTGCGAACGATCTCCTTAGCCTTGCGTGCTGCATCTCTAGCTTTCGAAGCTTCAACAATTTTTTCAGTAATTTGCTTGGCTTCCTTAGGGTTTTCTTGTAAGAACTCCTTAAGTCCATTGGAAATTATGGTCGTAACTGGCCCCTCGACGTCAGAAGAAACCAATTTGTCTTTGGTTTGGGAGGAGAATTTTGGTTCGTGCACTCGAACCGACAGTACCGTGGTCAATCCTTCCCTGGTATCCTCGCCAATCACGTCGACTTTGGAATTCTTTAGGGCTTCACTTTCCTTCAAGAATGCCTTCAGAGTTCGCGTGACTGCCGACTTGAACCCAGATGCATGAGTCCCGCCATCCGACTGAAAGATGGTATTGGTATAGCATCGCGCATCTTCCTGAAAGGATTCGCTCCATTGCATCGCGGCATCAACTCTTACGCCATCTATTTCACCTTGAATATTGATGATCGTGTCATGCAGTGGTTTACGCTTTTGATTCCTCAGAGCAACAAACTCTGACACGCCACCTTCATAAAACAGAACATCCTGTCGCTCGGCACCTTCACGGTCATCAGTTAGCGTAATGCGCACACCAGAGCACAGAAAGGCCAGTTCGCGTAAACGACTATGCAGGTGTGCATAGTGAAACTCAGTATCGGTAAAGATCTGCGGAGAGGGCTTAAAGCATACTTCGGTTCCGGTACTATCCGTTTTGCCAACAACCTTAATGTGATCCACCGGTTCTCCGTCCTTGAACTCCTGAAAATGGGTCTCCCCTTCGCGGTGAATGGTCAGTTTCAAAAATGTTGACAGGGCATTGACGACGGATACGCCTACACCGTGCAGTCCGCCAGAAGCTTTATAGGAGTCATCTTCTCCGAACTTTCCGCCAGCGTGCAGCATTGTCATTACAATGGTTGCAGCGGAAACGTTGCCCTCCTCTTCTAATAATCCCGTTGGGATGCCGCGACCGTTATCTTTGATCGTGACCGAGTGGTCGTTGTTGATGGTGACAGTGATTTCGCTACAAAAACCAGCGGAGGCTTCATCGATTGCGTTGTCTACTACCTCTCTGACCATGTTGTGCAGACCGGTCCCATCATCGGTATCTCCGATGTACATACCTGGCCGTACACGAACAGCCTCAAGTCCCTTTAGGACCTTAATACTACTTTCATCGTAACCCTCGGTCTGCGCTTGTAGAGGCTGTTCAGGCACTTCGAGAGCGTGTAGTGTCGATTCTGTGCTCATATAGGTATCGGTGTGTTCAAAGGAAGTCTTCCTTCGAACGAGTTGAAATTAATCAACCGCTCTAACTTCTCATTAACATAACGAGATAGGTGGTGAACTCATCATCTGGACTCTTCAACAAGCACGCAGACTCTGCGTTCTTGTAGTTGAACTGAATCTTTTCGGTATCGGCCAGTGCTTGGACTATATCGATCACATACTTGCAGTTAACCTGAAACTCAAATGGCTCATCCTCATACTCAAGTGGTATTTTTGCATCAACCTGCTGCAGCTTATTTTCGGCGTGGATCTTGATGTTGTTGTCACCAACTGACATTTTTGTGCCGACTGGAATGTTATCTGACTCTGTCAAAATATTAACTCTTCCGAATACCGTCGATAACTCTTCACGATCGACTTCAAAAGTTCGGGTTAAGTTAGTCGGAATAACCGCCCTCCAATCCGGATACTGACCCTCAAGCAGTTTGGATACGAACTGAACATGAGGCGTAGAAACGCTAATGTGACTGGAACTGAGTCTGATAGTAATGCTCGACACCAGTTCTGGCAAAAGTCGCATCAAATCCACGATTGACTTGCGCGGAACAATGGCTCGATGCGAATTTTCCAATTCATCGGCAATCTTTACTTCGCTTGCAGACAAACGATGGGCGTCCGTGGTAACGGCTCGAAGTCGACCCTCTCCTATCTCGAACATCATTGCGTTCAAGTAATAACGAAGCTGATCCTTGGCCATAGAAAACGCAGTACGTCTGAGTAGTTGCGAAAAATCGGATCGATCAATCTGAAAACTATCCGTCCACTGGGCCGCTTGTATCCGTGGAAAGTCAGCCGGATCCAATACCTTCGTTTTAAAGCTGTTTTCTCGTGAATTTGAAGTGTCGCCAACCAAACTAATCAATAGTTCATCGGATGACACCATTTCAAACAACAGATTGGATTCTTCGGGCAAGCGATTGCAGAACTGCAGCACGCTGTTTGCGGGAAAAGTAATATCGAATTCTTCAGCATCTACTCCATCGATCGTCTCGCAAACTTCAACCTCAATTCGCGAACCGGTCAGCGTCATCTGGTTGTTTGAAGAGTGCACAAAACAATGGGACAGCAAGGGTATGCTGGGATGCGCCTCGATTACTTTGCAAACACGGCTCAGCGGCCCAATGAATTGTTCTCTGTTAATAACAAAATTCATAAGTAGGTAAGCATATATAAAGTACTATTGTTACTGTACCTGTGGAAACATAGAATAAGTAAAATTAGTCTTTTTATTTCAGTTAGTTAGGTGCTTATAGACTTGTGGATAGAAAGGCACGTTATTTGTGAAAACAAGTGAACAACCAGGACGTTATTTTTTTGCTGTAATGTTATCCACAATAGCATCTGTAATTATACACGGATATGTGCACAATTTGGATACATTCCACCGAAGTAAAGTACGGTTCAGTTCAAGCATCAGGATGGATTTGAGGACCAGTAGTGAAGGGAATTTCAGTGCAACATAAGCAAGCGTCGAACGGGCAATCAGTTTGAACCATGCAAATTTGCTAAGTTTGATTGTTCGTCTGACCTGGTGCAGCAGATTTTCCTCTCAGTGCTGCGAAATTGAGTCAGTAGTTCAGAGTGTTTTTAAGAGTTGAATATTCATTTCCGAGTTTGGCATCATCCTCCAACTTTTTCGTCAACTGTCTACAGGAGTGAATAACGGATGTGTGATGCCGACCACCGAAGTGCTTGCCAATTTCAGGCAGGCTTTTGGTCGTCAATTCACGCGCTAACAGCAT
The DNA here is from genome assembly GCA_965200645.1 of Arenicellales bacterium. Lineage (GTDB taxonomy): Bacteria > Pseudomonadota > Gammaproteobacteria > Arenicellales > JAJDZL01 > CBDAUN01. The sequence continues at coordinate 1,665,125 of CBDAUN010000003.1, read as the reverse complement.
GGATAATTGGCGCGCTCGGACTAAATTGGCCTTGCGGCTTTCACTGAGAATGTCTTCGACCCGGATGGTATAGTAATTCGACACAACCTGCACAATGTCGTCGAGTTCTAAAGGCCTGGAGTTGTAGCGCAGCATATCGCGCAAGACTTTCTTTACCACATCTATTGTGATGGGGTGACCGTAAAAACGGTGATGGGCGCAGACACGATTTAGTGCTCCCTCGAGTTCCCTGACATCAGGCTTAACCTTCTCAGCGATGAAGTAGCAGACTTTATCCGGAAGTTCAATACCAATCTTTTCAGCCTTGTTGATCAAAATATTGACTCGGTGTTCGAATTCAGGTTCGTAAATTGGAGTGACGATTCCCTGTCCGAATCTGGACCTTAATCCATACTCTACTTCCTTAAGTTCCCGGTAGTACTGATTACAGGTAATTATGATTTGTTTGTTAAGTTCAAGTAACTGATTGAAAGTGTTGAAAAATTCGTTTTGCGATGCTCTCGCACCAGCAAACAGGTGCACATCATCAACCAACAAGGCGTCTAAAGATCGATAAGCCAATTTGAATTGTTCAACTGCGTCCGCGTCCTTCCTCCGGAACTGCCTTAGAAGATGTTCGACATAGTTGGAGGATTGAACATAACCTACTTTCGCAGCGGGATTTAGTGCGATCATCTGATGACCCACAGCCTGCATTAAATGAGTTTTGCCAATGCCTACGTTACCGTAAATAAATAATGGATTCGCCTCACGGGCACCGGGATTTTCAGCTACACTGACAGCTGCAGCGTAGGCGAAATTATTTGAGTCGCCCAACACGTAGTTGTCCAGGGTGAAATCCGGATTTAGCAGGCTCAATCCAAACGACAATTTAGTTTCGCCGTTGGGTTTTTCTTCGGTGGAGCGTTTCTGGAACGATCGATTGTTGGGATTGGAGAAGCCCAAGTCAATCTGCATGGGTTTGCCATAGACGGAATTTGCAACTTCCTTTATTTCGTCCATACAGTTGTTTTGTACGTATTCAAATACATAGCGGTTAGGCGCTAGAATTTGTAGTGTGCTGCCGTTGCTTACTCCCTGGAGTGGACGAATCCAGCGATAATAATCGCTGGGATCAAGTGTAGTTTCCAGTCGCTTAAGAATTGTTTCGAACATGCGATTCGTACGGAGACAACTAACCCTTTAACATCGATTATGAAAACGACCAGCAATAATTAAGCTACTCAGATTATCCAGTTCTGATTCTCTTTTTGCTAGTTTGGATCGTTTGAAAAAAATCAAACTGTTTTGCAAACTACCACATTGCAAACTCGTAAGATAATAACAAAATAACGAGAGTTTCAATGATATTTTCTCAATCTATTTTGAATATGCATGGAGGGCTACAACGATTCGAAATTCAGAATTCTTAGTAATCAATTAGTTACAAATGATGTCTCATATTTCACGATATCAACGGTTAAGTAGAAAAAGTTCACTACTAAAATTCTTTCATGCGCGAGTCAGGAACAAGGAGTTATAATTTCCCGCTTGCATTAGGCATCAGTTCAAACCGTAACTAAAGATTTTTTGATTATGAAACGCACCTTTCAACCGAGCAATATTAAGCGTAAGCGCACCCATGGGTTTCGCGCGAGAATGCGCACACGAGGCGGTCGGTCGGTTATTAACGCAAGACGAGCGAAGGGTCGTGCGCGTCTGAGTGCATGAAGTACGATCAGCTCGCGACAGGCAAAAGTTTCCTAAGTCTAGGCGACTGTTGCGTAGGAGTGAATTTCGGACTGTTTTTCGCCAAAATCACCGCATCTCAGATCAATACTTTCAAGTATTAGTCAGATTTATCGATAACAATTCGCCTGCAAAACTCGGACTAGTGGTATCGCGGCGAGTATCGCGATTAGCCGTCACCAGAAATCGCATTAAACGTCGAGTTAGAGAAGACTTTCGACTCCAGCACAAACTTCAAGGATGTGAGTTGGTGGTGATAGCGAACAAGTCCAGTGCGAGTGCATCCAATGGAGTTCTTAGAGCAAGTTTGAACGATCATTTTCAAACAGTAACTGAGTTATGCGAAAACCTTTAATTTTATTGATCCGCTTTTATCGGTATGTCATCAGCCCCATGCTGGGACCAAGTTGCAGGTTTTACCCTACCTGTTCAAGCTATGCAGTTGAAGCGATCGAAACTCATGGTGCTTGGCAAGGTTCATGGTTAACTGTCAAACGAATAGGTCGTTGCCATCCTTGGCATCCTGGCGGAGTTGATCCGGTACCTGCAAAGAATAAAGACTAGTCATGGATTTTCAACGCGCGGCACTGGCAATTGCTCTTGGCTTGATTCTGTTGCTGATTTGGCAGGCTTGGGTCGATTACGACACCACCAAGAACACACCACAATTTATTGATACCACCAGCACTCAAGGTACCACACCGGAAGTTGCTGTACCAGCAACCCCCACAGTTACAGCACCGCAGGCCGACTCTGGTGATGTGCCACAAGCACCTAAAGCCCCAGCTGCAACAGTTCCTACCGCTACACCCAGTGTGGGTCCAGCTTCCGTGCTTGAGACCGGAACCAGAATCAAAGTGGAAACGGATCTACTACTGGTTGAAATTGATACCTTTGGTGGAGATCTGAGAAGCGTGCGTCTTCGAAATTATCCAGTAGAAATCGAACAGCCGGATGTACCATTCCAACTACTTAAAGACAACGGACCGGATTTGTTGGTTGCCCAGTCGGGACTGGTAGGGTCAGCCGAATTTCCAAATCACAAAACTCAGTTTACGTCACCCAAAGGCTCTTACTCTCTCGGTGGTGACCAGTCAGTGTCCATACCGTTACATTGGACTTCGTCGGATGGTGTGAAATACACCAAAACCTATACCTTTTATCAAGACAGCTATCTGATCGATGTCGAATATCGGGTGCAAAACGATAGCGACCAAGCCTGGCAAGGGTATCAGTACAGCCAGTTTTTGAGTACTGAGTTCATACCTGAAAGCGAAGGGTTCCTGTTTTTTAGAGCCCTACCCAGTTATCGTGGTGCAGCAATTTATACGCCAGAGGAGAAATACGAAAAGATCGACTACGACGATATCAGGGATAGCGACTTGGCGTTGGAAACTCCATCTGGTTGGGTGGCTATGCTACAGCACTACTTTGTAACCGCCTGGCTGCCGCAAGAGGCTGGGCCATACAGGCTTTATACCAAGGCTCTGGGTGTAGGTTCCTATCAACCACGCTATCAGGCAGGATATGTCACGTTAGCCCCTACTGAGATTGCACGGGGCTCCATAGGTACACTCAATTCTCAACTTTACGTCGGACCGAAGGAGCAAACCAGGATTAAGGATCCAGCTGAAGGACTTATTTTGACGGTCGATTATGGCTGGTTGACTCCCGTGTCATCTCCACTATTTTGGGTACTCCAAAAGATAAATGACTTCGTCCATAACTGGGGCTGGTCAATCATCATCTTAACCCTGCTGGTCAAAATAGTGTTCTATCCGTTGTCCGCTGCAAGCTACAAGTCTATGGCGAAGATGAAGAAACTTCAGCCTAGACTAAAGACTCTGAAGGAGCGCTATGGTGACGACAAGTCGAAAATGAATGCGGAAATGATGACGATTTACAAAAAGGAGAAGATCAATCCTTTAGGAGGCTGTCTACCAATTTTGATTCAGATTCCGGTCTTTATCGCCTTGTATTGGGTGCTCCTGGAAAGCGTTGAGTTGCGTCAGGCACCTTTTATCTTCTGGCTAAACGATTTGTCGCGAGCCGACCCGTTTTATGTTCTGCCAGTTTTAATGGGTGCGTCTATGTTCGCACAGCAATTTTTGAATCCAACACCACTTGATGCGCTGCAAAAAAATATAATGATGAGTCTGCCAATCGTGTTTACGGTTTTCTTTCTATGGTTCCCTGCAGGCCTGGTGCTTTATTGGCTTGTTAACAACATATTGTCAATCGCACAACAGTGGTATATCACTCGAAAGCTGATTCCGTCTTAGAATTTCAGCTTGCTGACCAGCAAGCGACTCAAACTATTGCTGCAATAGCGACCCCGCCGGGCAAGGGTGGGATCGGTGTGATTCGGGTGTCCGGCACTCTCGCCAAGGTCGTAGGAGAAAAGCTTTGCGGCGCTAAAATCAAGCCTTTAACACCGCTCTATCGAAAGTTTATCGATGGCAGCGGCGAAGTTGTAGATGAAGGAATAATTCTGTATTTTCAAAAACCTAACTCATATACAGGCGAAGATGTTTGCGAATTTCAGTGTCATGGGTCACCAATGGTACTTAACATGCTGATGGAGCAAATCACAAACTGCGGGGCTCGTATTGCTGAACCGGGTGAGTTCACCAGAAGGGCCTTTCTCAACCGAAAACTCGATTTGGCCCAAGCCGAAGCAGTGGTTGACCTGATTAACAGCTCAACCCAGGCAGCTGCACGGTCGGCGCTACGCTCACTCACAGGGGAGTTTTCCAAAAGAATTGATCACATTAGTGAACAGCTTCTGCGGTTGAGAGTTTATGTGGAAGCAGCGATTGACTTTGCTGAAGAAGAAATAGATTTTCTGCAAGATGACGAACTTGACAATTCCATCGAGAGGGTTCAAAGCGAATTGGTTGAGTTAAGCATCGCGGCCGAAAAGGGAATTTTGTTACGCGAGGGTGTCAGAGTCACCATTGCAGGACTACCGAATGCCGGCAAGTCCAGCCTGCTAAATCTATTTGCTGGAGATGATAAAGCCATCGTTACGCCGCAACCAGGAACGACTAGAGATATGATCGATATTGCTATTAATATCAATAACATAGCTACACACATAACGGACACGGCGGGACTCCGAGCAAGCGAGGACCCGATCGAACTGGAAGGTATTCGAAGAGCATGGAATGCAACTAAAGACGCCGATTTAGTTCTTTATATTGTGGATGACGAACAAGGTGTCTGTGCGGAAGATGAAGATAACCTACGCGCATTGAGTCAAGTACCGGTGATTTTGGTATGGAACAAAATAGATATAACAGGTCATAAAGAGCCATATGAAAGTTACTCAAAATATACCCAAGTATTTGTATCTGCTAAGAAAAAGACAGGATTGAATGAACTGTGCAAACAGATTGAAGGAGCCTTCAACGCAGATTTTGCAAGTGAAGGGGTGTTTCTCGCACGTCGAAGACATTTGGATTCAATTCAAGCTGCGCTCGAGTACGTGAACAATGCACAACAACTGCTTGGGTCGTCTAAGGCTGGTGAACTGGTTGCTGATGACCTCAGAGTAGCCCATCAAGAGCTCGGAAAGGTCGTTGGACAGGTCAGTTCGGAAGACCTGCTCGGTAAAATATTCTCTAGTTTTTGTATTGGGAAGTAATTGATAAGTCTTCACTATCAATGAGTTGAAGTAAACTAATAGTGAACTTATTTTATCGACATAGAAGAGAAAAAAGCGATGGCGAAAAGTTTGCGTAAGTCAAATCTAGTACTACTTCGAATGTTAGGGCTGTTCGTTATTGGGGCAATAGTCATCTATTGGCAGCGCGAATACCTGATTAGGCTGTACTTTGAAAATCAACTCACTCAGGTGGGATGGTTTGTAAATGGCGCAATTCTAATTCTTTTTCTATCGGGAATTATCAGACTTGTGCAATTATTCGTGCAATATGACCGCGAGGAAGCCATCTTGGACAGATTTACTGAAGAAGTGGCCAGAGCACCACTGGGGGCAAAGGAGTTCGCAGTGCCTTCCAACACTATTATTGGCAGACGCTACAACACCGTGGTTGACTTTAACAGAGCAAGAACCGAAATAAACCACAATGCCTTGGCGGCCACCCTTTTGGCTCAGGAAACCAGTCGTACCAGCTTTCCAAAGTTTGTCAACAATGTATTGATATTGACGGGTGTATTCGGCACCATCGTATCGCTGACGGTGGCTCTGCTCGGTGCTTCATCTGTCATCGAGCAGACTGAAAACGTCGCCGGCCTGAATACCGTGATTCACGGCATGTCAACCGCGCTATCGACAACAATGACAGCGATATTGTCATATTTCTTCTTCGCCTACTTTTACTTGAAACTGTTGGATACGCAATCACATGTTCTAGGTCGAGTCGAGCACGTTTCGGCTACTTTGCTTATTCCCAGGTTTCAGGTTTCTACACGGTCACCTGAGCAAAATTTAAATGAATTAATGGTCATGACAACAGAAGCTTTGTCACACATTGATCAGTTCGTTCAGGCAATTGACCAAGTCAACATGCAACAAAATGACAGGTTTCAACAGATTGGCGAAATCATGGAACAGAACTCAAGGATGTTGGAAGACGTCAAGGATATTTTGCGAGATGGGTTTAGACTAGGTGACACGGAAGATCGTAATCGATGACAAATCACACCGATGGATTCGTTGATTTAAGGGTCCATCACAGCTCTCACGCCAGCCACTCAGACGAGAGTATTTGGCCTTCGTTTACCGACATCATGATGGTCATTGTCATGGTGTTTCTCATGGCTTCGGTTATTTTTATCACCCGCAATGTTGAACTTGCACAAAAGCTAACCAGTTCGTTGACTTCGGAGACCATTGCCGAGCAGAGGACGGAGTCGTTGGAGCTGCAAATGCAGCGTCTGAATGCGACGATAGATGAACTGAGTGCCTTGGTTACCTCTACCAAACGTCAGCGAGACCTGCTAGCGGATCAAGCGGACCAGCAAGGCATTGAGATTAGCGAACTTGAACGCCAAAAATCAAGTCTTGAGCAAACTCAAGCAGCTATGGGTCTTGAAGCTGACCTAATGCGGCTCGAAATTACACAGTTGGAATCCAACATAGGTGAATTGCGAGATGAAAGAAACGAGTTAAATCAACGCATTAGTGCGGCAACGGACCTGGCAACAAAATTGCAGAGCATTCTCGAGGAACGGCAAAGTGAATTGGAGCAGTTACAGACGGAGTTGGCGGGTTCTCAACAAGATTTGGAAGTTGTTCAGGGAGTGCTAGAAAAAAGAATTCAGGATTTGGCAGCACTTACGCAAGAACATTCTGACCTGCAGGTCGTAGAGGCGAATCAACAGACTCAGATTGAGCAACAGATAGCCACTTTAACGGATAAAACCAACCAACTGAATGCAATCAACGAAGCATATCGAGAAAAGTTGGAAGAACTGGACTTGTTAAGGGAGGACTTTACCGAAAAGCAACGAGAAGTTGAGCGTTTGGCCGAACAAAGTGGCAGCCAAAGAGAACAAATAGGAGTTTTGACGGAGTCGTCACGGCAAAGAGCCCAAAGAATCAAAGAGCAAGAAGAACAAATCGCAGCCCTGCGCACTCTTTACGAGCAACGCAATTTGGAATTGGAACAATTGCAGCAGCAATATCGCGATAGCCTCCAAGAGGTTTCCGAGTTATTGGCTACCACCGAACAATCGGCAGCACGAATTGCCGAACTGACCGAACAAACAGCAGTAGATGAAGCCACTGCTGAGCAACTGCAGACACAACTCACTCAGCTTCAGGTAGCCCATGGAGCCCTGTTGGTTGAAAATAAGAACCTACAGGAACAACTTGAAAGTCGCATAGCTGAACTGAAGCAATTTAACGTCGTACAGCAGAATCAACAGAAGCAAATTGCCAGTCTAATTGAGGCGACTCGGGAAAAGGATCAGACCATTAGCGGTCAAAATGAAAGAGTAATCGAGTTGGAAGGCGAAATTCGCCAAAAAGAAGAGATCGTGCGAAAGCGGGCAGATGAAATTGCTGCGCTCAATCGAGCACAGGAAGAAAGTCAAAGGGAGATTGACTTTTTGCAAAATATGCTGGGCGACAGCCAGGAAAAAATAGAGGAAATTACGCTGACTGCAAAGGATAGTCAGGACCTTTCGGCATCAAAGGAAATAAAAATTGCACAGCTTCAAGCTCTAAACCAGGCGCAACTTGAAGAAATTTTGATATTAAGAGAAAAAAGCGAACAACGTGGTGCCGATTTGGTGGCACTGAACACAGAATTTCGTAGACAAAGCGAACAAATTGAACAATTGCGCAATGAGTATCAGGAGCAGATTGAAGCATTGGAGTTGGCAAAGCGGGTAGAAAGTGCAAGAGTCGCCGGCCTAACTGCTGAAATAATTGAGTTACGAAGTGACCGAAATAAGACTGAAGCGGAACTCGAAGAGATTCGCAGTGCTTATCAGGAAAGACTGAAGGAATTCCAGTTTAAGGAAGATGAGGTGGATTTGTTGCGCAAACAGGTTGTGGACCTGGAAGAAGGACAGATTATGTTAAGACCGGCACGAAGTCCGCTGAACCGTTATGTGGTTAGAGTTTGGTATACAAGACCGGAAGGAACCAACACACCAGTTGTTTACTACAGCCTGCCCGATGAAATTGCACGATTTAATCGTGTTAGCATTATTGAGTTGGAAAAAATATTGACTAAGCTAGTGAACGACCGTGAAGAAGGCCTGTATTTACGAATTATCATTGACGAAGGCGACAGTATTTCGCATTCGGAAGCAGTTCGCTTTTCGCAAACTCTGCGGTCGCGATATGATTATTACTCCCAATAGAATCGTTCGAAGCCGATTATGGACTATCCACTAAAATTCGATGTCATCGTCGTAGGTGGTGGGCATGCTGGCGCTGAAGCAGCGCTTGCAGCTGCACGCCGAGGGAGTTCAACCCTGCTATTGACTCAAAGTATCGAGACTATTGGGCAAATGTCGTGCAACCCGGCAATTGGTGGAATTGGCAAGGGTCATATTGTTAAGGAAATCGATGCGCTGGGTGGGTTGATGGCACATGCAATCGATCACAGCGGCATTCATTTTCGACGGCTTAATCTTCGTAAAGGCCCAGCCGTACGGGCAACGAGAGCGCAAGCAGACCGAACGCTGTATCGCAATGCAGTGCGCAAAGTACTTGAACACTCTCAAAACTTAACAATATTTCAGCAGGAAGTTGAAGACTTAATCGTTGAGAACGGCGAAGCGGTCGGGGTCATTACCAAGATTGGATTGTGCATTCGGTCACGCTCGGTAGTACTGACCACCGGGACTTTTTTGGGCGGAGTTATTCATATTGGTGAAATCTCGCACCAGGGAGGAAGGGCAACAGATGCACCATCAAATGCCTTGGCGGCTCGGCTAAGAGACATGATGTTCCACGTGGAACGTTTGAAAACAGGAACTCCTCCACGCATTGATTCCAGGTCAATAGATTACTCAAAACTGGATGAACAGCCCGGCGACATTCCCACATTAGTTTTTTCGTTTACAGGTTCTGTCCAACAACATCCGCGTCAAATTTCTTGCCATATCGCGCGAACTACGGAAAAGACACACGACATTATTCGAGCTGCACTTCATCAATCGCCAATGTATAGCGGCGTCATTGAATCAGTTGGGCCGCGCTACTGCCCCTCCGTAGAAGACAAAATTGTTCGGTTTCCCGACCGGTTGTCACATCAAATTTTTATTGAGCCAGAAGGACTCAGCAGTTCCGAGGTTTATCCGAATGGTATTTCTACCAGTCTACCGTTTGATGTGCAGTGGAATTTTGTCCGCACAGTCCCAGGATTGGAGAATGCAGTTTTAACTCGACCGGGTTACGCTATTGAGTACGATTTTCTTGATCCTCGAAATTTAAAACTGAGCTTAGAATCGAAACTGATGCCGGGCTTGTTCTTAGCAGGACAAATTAACGGTACAACAGGTTATGAAGAGGCCGCAGGCCAAGGCTTGATAGCCGGCTTGAACGCCTCGAGATACACCCAGGATCAGGAGGCGTGGTGGCCCAGGCGAGATCAGGCTTACATTGGCGTGCTGATTGATGATTTGGTGACCCGCGGCACCGATGAACCGTACCGGATGTTTACCTCTAGAGCGGAGTATCGCTTAATTCTGCGAGAGGATAACGCTGATTTAAGATTGACGGAAAAAGGGCGAGAACTTGGTTTGGTTGACGACAATCGCTGGAATCTGTTTAGTAAGAAGCGAGATTTGATTGAATCTGAGAAGCAAAGGCTGTTGCATCACTCGGTCACGCCCAACGCACAGGAGCAAAAAACATTCGCCTCAGTCACAGACAGACCTTTGAATCGAGAGACTAATCTTTTTGAACTACTGCGAGACCAGCAAGTCAGTTATTCAACGTTGATGCGGCTTGATGGTGTTGGTCCCGGAGTGTCCGACCCAGCTGTCGCCGAGCAACTCGAAATTCAGGCACGTTACGAAGGTTATATCAATCGACAAAACACAGCGATAAACCAATCAATGAAGTATGAATTGATACTTTTGCCAAAGGACATTGACTACACCAGGGTCCATGGGTTGTCTAACGAAGCCAGGCAAAAACTTCAGGAATATCGACCGGAAACGCTGGGTAGCGCGTCGAGAATCGCCGGAATGACCCCTGTTGCTATCTCAATTCTCCAAGTCTATTTGAAAAAGATTGAGTTCGAGCGGGAATCAAGCGTAGCGCCGAAACTAGAACGGCGGGGCACGACCAATGCTGCCTAGATTAAAGGTTTGCACTGCAGAGTATGGATGCTTTTAACGCATAAGCGTGGCCCAAGAAAACAGGTTCAATCGTCGCCAGTTGGTGGGTGTTCTTGAGAATGCATCACAGGAACTTGAGACTAAGTTATCTCGTGACGCCATAGAAGATTGCATCACGCATATACAAGAATTACAAAAGTGGAATAGAATCAATAACTTAACCGCTGTGAAAGATCCTTACGAGATGGTAATTAAACATGTTTTGGATAGTATTTCCGTGTTGCCGTTTATTAAAGGCGACAAAGCGCTCGATATGGGAACTGGTGCAGGCTTTCCAGGAATACCGCTTGCTTTGGCCGAACCGGGTCGTAGCTGGGTATTGCTGGATGCCAGTTTGAAAAAGGTGATATTTGTCAGGCACGTCATTGCTAGTATTGGACTCACGAACGTTCAAGTTCTGCATAAAAGATTGCAAGAGTTCACGTCCGAAATTAAGTTTGACACGATAATTTGTCGTGCTCTTGGGTCATTAAACGCGGTATTTTCACTGGGTTCGCCTCTGTTACAGGAAAATGGTCAAATTTTGATTATGAAGGGACGCTATCCGGACAAGGAGTTGAGCGAACTAGAACCTGTAGCAAGTATTGCGGTGCATGAACTTGACCCACCGCTGTTGAATGAATCAAGGCATCTCGTGATTATTAACCAATAATTTTAATAAAAACAAATAATTACATGCCAAAAATATACGCTATAGCCAACCAAAAGGGTGGTGTAGGGAAAACCACAACCGCACTTAATCTCGCTGCTTGTCTTACTCGTGCCAAACGAAAAACTCTCCTTATAGATCTGGACGCACAAGCGAATTCCACTGCAGGTTACGGGATTGCACCGGGTGATGTCATGGTTAGCATGTACGATGTGCTGCAAGGCACTAGGAAATTGGCTGATGCAATTCGAACATCGAGTTTAGGAGATGATGTGGCTTGTGCAACGAAAACTCTTAATTTGATTCAGTTTAAACTGCATTCGGTAAAAAGTCAGGAATATCGTCTCAAAAATTCACTGAACCAGTTGAATCCCCAATATGACTACGTGATAATTGATTGCCCACCTGTGCTTAATCTGCTAACCATTAATGCACTGACTGCGTCAAGTCGGGTAATCATTCCTACCCAGTGTGAGTACTTTGCTTTACAGGGGCTAGTTGAGCTGATGGCGACAATAAACAAAGTTCAAAGCAGTGCCAACAGTGCATTACGCATCGAAGGAATACTGAGAACCATGTACGATAGGCGCAATCGGTTATCATACGAGGTATCGGAGCAACTACAGCAACATTTCAAAGGATTGGTATTTCGAACAATTATTCCTCGAAATGTTCGATTGGCAGAGGCACCCAGCCATGGCGTGCCGGTAGTTGAGTACGATAAATCTTGTACAGGGTCTGCAGCATATGTCGCACTGACAGGTGAAATCATTAGTCGAGAAAAACAGTCATGAATCAAAATAGACTGGGTCGTGGTTTAGAGGCGATTCTTGGAGAGTCTTCGATCGCCTTTGATGCTGCAACTGAGGAGGTGAAGGAGGTTCAAGTCGATTTTCTGCAACCCGGGAGTTATCAACCACGGATGAACCTGGATGAAGAGGCGTTGGCGGAACTGGCGGCATCAATTCGTTCTCACGGTATTGTCCAACCTATTCTAGTTCGGCCTATAGACCAATCAAACCAGTACGAAATTATTGCTGGTGAACGACGTTGGCGAGCCGCACAGTTAGCTGGGGTATATGAAGTTCCGGTAATTGTTCGAGAAATAAATGATTCGGCTGTTTTGGCCATTTCGTTGATAGAAAATATTCAGCGTCAGGACTTAAATCCAGTTGAAGAGGCGACAGCACTAAAGCGCTTGAATGAAGAATTATCATTGACGCATGAAGAAATTGCACAAAGCGTCGGCAAGTCCCGGGCAACAATTAGCAACTTGCTAAGGTTGCTGAGCCTAACTGATAAGGTGCTGGAACATCTCAATCACGGACGGATTGAAGTGGGTCATGCGAAAGTGTTACTTGGACTTCAAGGAGATAGTCAGGTCTTCGCAGCTGCGCAGGTCATTAAAAAGCAGCTTTCCGTTCGACAGACCGAATCTTTGGTAAAGCAAATTTTGAACCAAGCAAACAATGGGTCAAACCAAAGAGACAAAACCATAGATACAGATATAGTTAATTTGCAGCGTGACCTATCCGAAAGGTTAGGGGCGCCTGTAACCATTCATGACAATGGCGGAAAAGGCACACTAAGAATTCGCTACCACAGCCTTGATGCACTGGATGGAATTATAGATAAAATCAATTAAATCATATAGATAATAGGATATCGAATAGTGAAAAACAACAGGAAACAGTTGCCAGCACTTAGTTTGTCACTTTGCTTTGTTACTGTATTTATTGCCGGATGTGCAAATATCGGCGGTGAGGACATTTCACTGCTTCCATCTTCCAAAATATTGGACCCGTTGGAAGTTCCACCAGGATTAACCCCATTGGAGGAGTCTGACCAATTCGTAATTCCTGATGAAGTAGGCGAAGGTTATGAAGGTGTGTCTTTAATATCAAAAGAACAATTTCGTAATGCCCAATCTTGGGAGGCGTTTCAAGAATATCAAGAATTTAAACGACAAGATGCCGGCGAGGATGTAAGTAAGGAAGACTATGACCGAGCAAGAACTCAAGGAGAGGGCATTTTTCGAGTTCAAGAGTTCAAGACCAGTGAAGGTAAAACCCGGTTAATTGTGTACGACAGTATGCAATCGGTGTGGAATAGAGTTAATCGAGCCCTGCATGACCTCAATGTCAGAATTGTCAAAAGTGACGAAGCAGCAAGAGTTATTTATGTCAAGGGTATCAGGCCCCAAGAGTCTCCTACTCTTCTTCAAAGAATGGGAATTCAGGAGTATTCAGGCAGGATTGATGAATTTCATCTAGAACAAATCAGTGCAGATGCGATCGCTATTGTTCCAAAGAGTGAGTTTCAAGATGAGATTGATTACAGTTCATCAGATGAACTTGCTAAACAGTTACGATTTTATCTTTTAGCACTCTACCAGGTAGCACCTGAAGGTTCTGAGGTGCCTTCCGCTGTCGCCGTGAAAAAGAGAATCTATTTGGATGCCAATGGCCGTTCCGTTATTGAGATGGTTGAAACTTTCGATAATGCATGGGTGAGAGTTGGCCGAACGCTTGAGGCAGCCGGAATGGAAATTCAAGACCTCAATCGGTCTGAGGGTACCTACATTGTGAGCCGTACTCCCGTAGAAGAAGTAAAGAGATCGAAGTGGAGATTTTGGCGCAAAAAAAGTGAAAGAAAGGTAGGTGATACTGAAACGTTTGTCATCAATGTAGAGACTAGAGGTGAAACAACTGCGATTTACATCAATCCATCCAATGAAGAAAACGTTCAGGCAGAAGAGGAGATGATGAACATACTTTATGAGCGATTGACAACATAGATCATTTCTTCTACAGCGTCTCTGATATATGTATTTACAATAAAAACAAATACTTAGTTACTGTTCATATTACGTGCTGAAACTATTGCAATGTACGATTCAGAAAGGTTGGTGATGAATAGTTGTGGGTGACTAGACATTCTTAACCATCGCAATTATCTGTCCAGTCACTTGGTCGCCACACCACGCAGACGATGGTTAATGAGGCGTTTCAAACGGGTATGGCGATTGTTAACGCTTTGCAGATACCAGCACCCACGGACAGGGTAGTCACTGGCACCGACCACCGATTCGTGGTACAGCCGCAACTCGTGAGCGTAATGTACGCAGGATTTGTAGCCAGTCGCTGCTCAATACAGCATCCCTAGCCGCCAGTTCACCAGAGCATTCGACCGATCTTTCACCTTAAGCCGGCCCGGATCCGGGCCCGTCTGGCGATCTGTTATCTGGCCTTTGCGTGTGTCTAGCGTTTAGGTGGCTGTGCCAGCTTAACTATCCGATGACTCCTGAAGTCATCCGTCGAGAACTCAATGCGCTGCAGATGAGTATCTTATGGCGTGCGGGAACCTCGGACCAGTATGTCATGCCGAGTCGGGCAACTGCTGAGGCGAAACGGATTTATCGGTGTTTAGGGTTGACCTGGAACACTGCCCCCTTTGCCCTGCCTAAAGGACGCTCGTCGCCACCAAGTCGTTAGGTCTTCTGTATTCTGCCTGACATCGGAACTTCCGATGTAGTGCCTCATTTCGAACCGTGATCCTTTAATATCAATGACTTACAAGCGATAATATCGGAAGTCTAGAAATTTGTCTTTGCATTGCGTCAATCATATCGAACTAACTATTCAAAGAACAGACACGGCAAATCAGAGACTTTCCGAATCTCTACGAACCAGCACCGTTCAACTTATGTCGCAACTCGGAAACATCATCCGGTGACAAGCCACTGTGCTTGACGACAAACGAATCGTCAAAATTGTCACGAATTAAACTCTCCGCAAACTCCCAGTTGCGTTTCTGTATTCCTTCCTGTCTGCCTTGCTGTATTCCCTTCTGTATTCCTGCCAGTTCGCCTTCCTGTCTGTCTTGCAGAGTGTAGGCATCTAAAATGGTCATCACTTTGGTCATGATTCTTTTGTCCGGTTCAACATTCAGTTTCTCAATCTCTATCAGTCGCTCACGACTTTTATACTTCGGGTCCCGCTGACTGACATAGGCCACCATGGAGGCACACAACGCATCGTAACCCGCCATGCCATGTAACTTTTCCGATGCCAGGCGCAACATCTGGCCCACCACTGCATCGTCCAAATGCCATATATGCGTAAGAATATAGAAAACCGAGGCAAACTTCAAATGCGGTGCGGTCCTTTGAACGGGCTCGGCTTTGAGATTGACCAACAGTACTCGAAAGTGCAGTGACTTAACATCGTGCTGACGCAGTTCTTCGGACAACAGTTTTAACGCAGCAGGATGTAGCGTATCAAACTGCCAGTGCTGTTCCCCGTGATACACCACTACCGCCATTACCAAGGCCTCGGGGTGTTGGTAACCCACCCTGTACATATACCTTGCCACTTGACGCAGCGTTTGGGAGTGCGGATGGCTTTTAAACTCCAACACGAACTGTACTGGAGGATCAGATTCGCTGGCCTGGTGGATTTTGATCGACATCCGTGCATCGGGGCGAAGTTCCACCTGCCAGTCACTGCCCAGGGTCTCGGTTTGAATGTCAATGTGGTCGGTATCAAGTTCCAACCGTAATGCACTGGGCAGTGACAGTTCGATCAGTTCTTTGCAAAACTCCGGAAACGACGTTAATACGCTTTTAATAAACAGATCGTGATACGGTATCCTCGAAGCAGGGTTGTCGGTTGTGGTTTTAGAACTCAATTGGACTCTCCTAATCGTTAGACTCGTACGGTCGGTAAAAAAGATGTACGTCAGAGGTTGAGGTTGACCATGCCTGACTGATGTTGAATACAACCACTTCGTAGTGACTCACACCAAGTCGAACACTATGAAACCGAGTGTAGCACCCAAGGCAACAAAGATACGATTAACTTGTGACTCCCTCAACCCGATGATTGGGCGTCAGGATAACTCAAGAACTGCAATCGTCTAGGTCCTTTTCGGTGAATTGTTGAGCTATTACTCAGTTCATTCCGAGCAGGTCACCAACTATACTTTATGTATTGTAAACCTTTTAACTTCAATCGATTTTTGAATCAATCCTTCAATTTGCCGAAATAGCACAACTGAGTGTCGAAATCTGAAGTCAGTTTATTTCTATGAATAAAAACAGTGTCTGACGTTGATTCGGCGTTATCAGTGAGCCCAAATTTAGATATTGATCACTAAAAACCTCATATTATTGCTGATTAAACTTCTGAATCAAATTCATCGGTTACCAACCTAATCTGCCACACCAATTGGCCGTCTACGACTATGATGAGCTTCTTTTTTTGGCTCAAAACCTCTTACACTATTTCTTAAGTTTGGACGTTTTGTTGTGAATCTTCCAAGCTTGAAAGATTTTCAGGATATGAAATTAAAGAGTTACTTACGATAGTGTCGGAAATTGAGAATCAATATACCGTCACATCAAGCACGAGACTTTAAAAACAATATGACGTTTAAAGATGCTGAGCCTAAGGGCATACTGCCCTGGAGATTTGAACTAGCTGGAGTTGGTGTGGTTGACTGATTGAAAAAGTTAACTTACGAGCACTTCGAATCACCGCAATTTAGACACGTCAAAAAGCCTTAAGTTGAGACGCTTTGCCTTGAATCTTGGAAACTCGCATTTGTTCTGTCTTTTAAATCAATGATTTAAAAGCGATTATGTCGGAAGTCAAGAATTAAGTCTTTGTATAGCAATTATCAATACAAGTTAACTATACAAAGGATAGTAACAGCGAAGCAGAGATATTCCGTATTTCTACGAACCAGCACCGTTCAACTTATGTCGCAACTCGGAAACATCATCCGGTGACAAGCCACTGTGCTTGACGACAAACGAATCGTCAAGATTGTCACGAATTAAACTCTCCGCAAACTCCCAGTTGCGTTTCTGTATCCCTTCCTGCATTCCCTTCTGTATTCCTGCCAGTTCGCCTTCCTGTCTGTCTTGCAGAGTGTAGGCATCTAAAATGGTCATCACTTTGGTCATGATTCTTTTGTCCGGTTCAACATTCAGTTTCTCAATCTCTATCAGTCGCTCGCGACTTTTATACTTCGGGTCCCGCTGACTGACATAGGCCACCATGGAGGCACACAACGCATCGTAACCCGCCATGTCATGTAACTTTTCCGATGCCAGGCGCAACATCTGGCCCACCACTGCATCGTCCAAATGCCATATATGCGTAAGAATATAGAAAACCGAGGCAAACTTCAAATGCGGTGCGGTCCTTTGAACGGGCTCGGCTTTGAGATTGACCAACAGTACTCGAAAGTGCAGTGACTTAACATCGTGCTGACGCAGTTCTTCGGACAACAGTTTTAACGCAGCAGGATGTAGCGTATCAAACTGCCAGTGCTGTTCCCCGTGATACACCACTACCGCCATTACCAAGGCCTCGGGGTGTTGGTAACCCACCCTGTACATATACCTTGCCACTTGACGCAGCGTTTGGGAGTGCGGATGGCTTTTAAACTCCAACACGAACTGTACTGGAGGATCAGATTCGCTGGCCTGGTGGATTTTGATCGACATCCGTGCATCGGGGCGAAGTTCCACCTGCCAGTCACTGCCCAGGGTCTCGGTTTGAATGTCAATGTGGTCGGTATCAAGTTCCAACCGTAATGCACTGGGCAGTGACAGTTCGATCAGTTCTTTGCAAAACTCCGGAAACGACGTTAATACGCTTTTAATAAACAGATCGTGATACGGTATCCTCGAAGCAGGGTTGTCGGTTGTGGTTTTAGAACTCAATTGGACTCTCCTAATCGTTAGATTCGTATGGTCGGTAAAAAAGATGTACGTCAGAGGTTGAGGATGACCATGCCTGACTGATGTTGAATACAACCACTTCTTGTTACTTTAAAAAATGATTTGGATGAAGCAACTTCGAAACTACTTACTCGAAGTCGGACGCAACGAAACCCGTTACCACCATGAAGCGATTAACTTGTGACTCCCTCAACCCGATGATTGGGCATCAGGTCGACTCAAGAACTGCAATCGTCTAGATCCTTCTCAGTGAATTGTTGAGCAATCACTCAGTCAATGCCAGGCAGCTCACCAACGCAACTTAAGTATTGTAAACCTTTTAGTTTGAGTCTATTTTTGAATCAAACCGTCAATTCACTGAAATAGCACAACTGAGTGTCAAATACTGAAGTCAGTTTATCTCTATAATGAAAAATATTAGTGTCTGACAGTAACTCGACGTCATCAGTGAACTCAAATCTCACCTTTGATGACTTAAGGCCGCATGCTTTTTGCTGATGAAACACTTACATAATCCTCCATTTAGTGTTTGTGACATTTGACCCAACTTATCCCTATTATTCCGCACCAATTCATTCGCACTAAATACGACCCCGACCGCAACCGCTATCGCGCCCGACAAAATTTCATCCGACATGTCGGTATCACCAAAAGCCAAACCGAACTGGAACCTCTACGTCAATTCGGCGAACTCATTCTCGCTGAAATTCAACTTACCAGTTCCCCGCAACAGGAACTGTTCAGTGTGTAAGCATATGCCCGGCATGCCAAAAGCGCTGAGATACCAAGCGTCGATGTCGGTGAGTGTCGCGAACAAGCGCGCTCGACAGTGGATATTCGAGAAATTTATAGCCATTTGTGGAATACCCTGAGGTTGACCCGAGAATTGGGTACCCGCCACCAAAGCAGGAATCAGATCTTACGAAAATGGCACAAGAAAGTCTCATCGACCTCCAAAATGCCTTCCAGCGCTGCCCAGCGAGATGTCACAGTCGCCAGCAGCCACTCGCAGACGTCTCCAGACGGCCATACGAGGCGGTAAACGCCAGTCATTTGTCCTGGTGACGCAACCTAGACAGAGAACTGTTGAACTCCCCATTGAAGGAGCGACCACCCCCTTGATACTGCGATATCGTTGCAATCTGCGACTGACGCCGTGCCAGTAAGCGGCTGGCGTGTCACAATGCGAACATTGGCGTTGGTCGCCAGCCCGACTTACCAACACTGCGACCGACTGCGCACCCAAGTAGGATGTTACAAATGACTGTTTCGTGCGGGACCCGCAAAAACCCCCGCATGTTGGAGAAACGTACAGCGGTCGCGATTCGCTTTACGTCGACACTATTTTCGTATTGAAGGTATTTGGAAAAGGTTGCCTCAATCCAAACTAATCTAAAGATTATTGGGATTCTGAGCCTGACTCAGATGATCCATCGCGTTGTTGTTGGGTTTTCTGCCACTTTAGGTAGTTTTGGTATTCCTGCCACTCCTTCCAAAGCAAGTATTCCCGATATTCTTCGTCATCGGTCTGAACACCTCGTAACCTGCCGCCACCACCAAGTGAAAAGATAGGAGTGCCGCCTTTTATTCGGTGTCTTTCAGGAATGTTCGCATCAAGATCGACGGTGCCGGAATCACTATCACCGCCGCCCGCTCCACCGCAACCAATTAATACAAGTGAAATTAACGAAATAAGGAGTAGGCGAGTAATCATAGTTTGATGCGTGTTATTAAGATTAGCGAAGAGCAATAAGTCACATTATAAATTGAAATATTGGGGATTTATATACAATCTACCACCATCATTGAACACTGCACAGTTCGCTATAGGATAAGCACGAGTAAAGCTAAATATCGCCCGATGTATGCTGTGTCCGGTGCGTGTCGGTTGATATGGCAGCACTTTGCTGCACAACTGCAAAAAGAATATCAAGAAACCAGCCAATGTGGATTTAAACACCTCACCCTGTGTCAGCAGTTGACGCAGTTCAGCAAGTCACCAAAAGCCTTTTGGTTGCAGGACAATGCAAGTTCTATCATCAGACCTTCACTGCAAGGGATTCAACCGCAGGGTCAAAACTTCTTCAAAGCACCGGTCAATCGAGGTTCGCCAAAGTTTAAGTCCAAGTGGTATTTGCCTGTGTCATTGCCATTGGGTATGGGGCAGTCAGTTTAGATAAATGGCCCTTACTTGCCTATACAGAAAGTCGGACAGGTCAAATTATGTGGTGACCACCATTACTACAGCCTAGTTGCTAAATCAGGCTCCAACAAAGAAGAGCTGGGCAAGTGGGATGCGTATCATACTTATGAAGTCGAGATGCCAGAGATGATGGCCGAGTTATTGAGTGTGGGTATCAATCGTCATGTGGGACAGGGTGCATTCTCGAATGGACAGAGTTGCCCAATGCCAGATACTTCTTGAAAAGAAGCAAAACTCAGACGTTACCAACGGTGGCTGGCTCTCAGGCAGGACCGAACCGGAAGCAACACAGGTCACCGTCTGGGCGGTATCTTGAGGTGCAACGGAAAGACCAAAGGGTTTGCGGTGAGATCAAAGCAATCTCGATGAATTGGCTTCATCCAACTACCGTACGAATGACCCAACAGAGTAACCCTATGGTGGTGGAAGACCTGAAGATCAAAGGGATGACTCAATCTGCTCAGCAGACGGTTGAAAAACCCGAGAAGAAGGTGAGCCAAAACAGATAGTTGAATCGGTCGATACGTGCGACCAACTGGTCTACAGTTGTACAGTTGATAAACTACACAGCGGCTCAGGTTATCCAAGTCGCGCGCCGCACTACACCAGTCAAAGATGCCATTGTGGGGGTCCCACTGCCAAACAGAACACACAATTTCAAAGGGTCAAGGGGTATCGTGTGGACATGCGGATGTCAATACCGCATTAAATAGATTGGGGCTACTGGGCGTGGCCATGGCAACATGGGTGGGTCAAGGAAACGTCAAAACGAACAACCTGTACCGGTGATGTAAATTGTCTATAAATCCCAAAAATAGCATTTGGTATACTCAAATTTCTGAGTTAGTAGCAAAGCGTCACCTCTGCCGGTCAATAAGCAGTAGTTTGACTAATATAGATAGACCTTGTCCTTTTAATGAGGTCAATTTGTATCAAAACTATCTACGTTCGCATAGACCGTTCGGTACGGCATTACAGGTTGGCAAGAGCCGAAGTCAGGAAGTACTTGCACGCTCAATTAACTCCTTCACATAAGGCAACATGCTGTCGACGATAACACCGACACCATCAGCGTTAGGGTGAATGCCGTCGGACTGATTCAACTTGCTGTCAGTGGCCACATTTTCAAGAAAATGTGGGTAGAACACGACATCGAACGCAAGTGCCAAGTCCTGATAGATTGAGTCAAATTCTTGAACATACTCTTCACCTAAGTTTCTAGGGGCCAAAAACCCACAAAACAAGACATCCAGATCTCGTGAAGTAATTTGTTCAAGGATGTGAGTCAAGTTCTCGCGCACTAAGTCGGTTGGAACTGCCCGTAGTGCATCATTAGCACCAAGTGCCAAAATGACCCCATCGTAAGGTTCGGAGAGCACCCAGTCTAGACGAGCTAGACCACCTGTTGTCGTGTCTCCAGAAACTCCAGCATTAATGATGGTTACTTGAATTCCATCTGACCCGAGCCTGGCTTGAAGTTGGGCTGTAAATCCCTGGTCCTGCTTTAGTCCATAACCGGCGGTCAGACTGTCACCGATAGCGATAATCCGCACTTGACTCGGCTGCGCATTCAAAGTTAATGATAAGCCCAGCAGTGACACTAAGATAAAGGCCGAACTAATCAGTAATGACCAGTTCGGCCTTAATTTATAGCCGGTTGACTGCATTAATAGTTGGTTAATTTTACCTAAGCAATTTCACCTTACAGTCAATTGCATTTTAAGTTTCCTGCTACTTCGAATCACCAACAACAATTGTTGTATCCGATTTTTCTGCATCCATCTGCTCACCATAATCTTCTTCAAGCCATGTCTTGAATGACCAAATCATGACAATAAGGACGACCATGAGTGGCAGTGCGACGACAATTGATGCCGTCTGTAGCGGCTTCAATCCTCCAAGATACATCAATGCAAGTGAGACGCCTGCAAGCACAAATGCCCAGAAAAGTCGATGCCAGCGGGCGGGCTGAATGGAAGGATCTTCCTGTTCCTGCGTTGCCACCGACGCCAGGGTAAATGCCGATGAGTCAAGCGTTGTAGCACCGAATACAAACGCCAAGACAACAAATACCGAAAGCACAATAGGTGCCAGCGGTAATGCTGTAATGGTTGCCACGATTGCCTCTGGCGCACCTTGGTTGGCCATGATTTCCGTGATCGAAACGATTCCATTAAGTTCGTAGTACATGCTCGAGTTGCCGAGAATGGCAAAGAAAATCCAACATCCGAACGAACCGCCCAGCACTTCAGCAACAATTAGCTGCCGAATGGTACGGCCTCTGGATATTCGCGCTACAAACAGTCCCATGAATGGTGCATAGGCAATCCACCAAGCCCAGTAAAAGATCGTCCAGCCTTCTGGGAACCCGCCCTTGGCGATTGGGTCCATCCAGAAACTCATCTGAATGAAGTTTTGCGTTAACAGCCCAATACTGTTGGTGAATGCGGTGAGCATGAACACCGTGGGACCAAAGAGGAATGTAAATCCAAGGATCACCACGATCAGAATCAGGTTTAGGTCACTGAGTCGCTTAATTCCCTTTTCAAGACCTGAGTAAACACTGAATCCGAAGATCATTGCCCAAATGATGACGACGATGACATCAAGCTTGAACGAACGTTCGACGCCAAACAACTCGCCGATACCGGCAGACAACATCGGTGTTCCCAAGCCCATTGAAGTACCGACTCCACCTATCAGCCCGAACATGAACAAAATGTCGATTATTTTCCCGACGATTCCATTGGCATGTCTATCGCCGATCACACCGGCGCATGCTGCAGATAGTCGTAGAACGGCTCTCTTGCGATTCCAAAGCATATACGCCAGCGGTAGAGTGGGTATGCAATAGACGGCCCAAGCGGTAAAGCCCCAGTGGAACATTCCATACATTGCCGCCCATTCTGCAGCTTCAGCAGATTTAGGTTCTATGCCAAATGGAGGACCCGTGTAGTAGTATGCCCACTCGATGGTTCCCCAATACATAACCGACGCACCAATTCCTGCACAAAAGAGCATCGCGATCCAGCTTGGCAGTGAAAATTCAGGTCGGGCGTCCGGGCCGCCAAATCTGACGTGCGCAAACTTGCCCAAGGCGAAATAGATTAGTAAACCGAACGCGGCAATGGTAAACCATAAGTAGGTCCAACCCAACTTACCGGTAGTCAGTGACAGCAGGCTACCAAGAAATTCCTGACCAGCTTCAGGAGCAGTAATGAGCGGAATTACCAGTGCGCCGATGACGACCAGCGATACCCAAAATATCGTTTTTTCAATTTGTGGTTCTTTCTTCATTAGTTGTTCTCCTGCTGAATTAGAATCGAACCTGACGTTCAGTTTCATCTAGAGATGGTGGTCTCAACCATTCTTCAAATCGTGCTTTGAGGGTGTCAAAGTTCTCTGCCCACCATATCGAATCAACACGCAGGGAGTTGCCCATATTTGAAGTAGGTAAAAACGGTCTTGCGTTTTCATCAATTAGCGATTCGGAAGACTTTCTGATAGGACCGTAAGAAATGTGTTTTGAGACATTGGCCAATGCCTCAGTACTGGTTGCAAACCTAATGAATTCCTTAGCGGATGCCAATCGGGGACTTCCCTTAGGTATGGCGTAGTACTCCACTTCCCACATTTGTCCGTCCCACACAATGTCGATTGGAAGACCTTGCTCGGCGATTGGCCTATAAAGTCGCCCACCCCAAGCTCCAGCCATGGTGACTGTCCCTTCGGACAACATGGAAACAGGTTGTGCACCGCTAGTCCACCAGACTAAATTTGGCTTCAGTAAATCGGCAGTTTGAAATGCAAGTTCAACACCTTCTGGCGTAGACAAAGTCGTGTAAACATCCTCAGGCGCAACACCTGCTGCAATCAATGACCACTCGAGTAACACTCGGGGGTCACGACGCATGGCACGTTTGCCAGGAAAATTTACGGTGTCAAAAAAGTCCCCTATGGTGCTGGGCTGGTTGCCTTCGAATGCGTTGGTGTCGTATGCATATACGGTTGACCAAACAATTGTCGGATAACCGCATTCATGCATGGCGTCATTTGGCAAATCATCGCTCAGGGGTGTTCCGTCGGAGCCATCCATCATTACGGATGTGTCAACAGGCTCGAGGAGCCCTTCTCCGCAGGCTGAGATAAGATCGGAATACTCCATGTCGATTACATCCCATTTGACATTGGCAGACGAAACCTGACTTCGAATTTCAGAAAGCCCGCCTCCGTAGTCATGCATGGTGACGAACTTGCCACTTTCGGCCTCCCAAGGCCTGATCATTGCCAGCATTTGGCCGCGGGTCCAGTCGCCTCCAAAGCTGACAACATTCAGTGTCTGTTCGTATAGGTTTAATTGAGCACGTACCGGTACCACCGCAGAACTAACAAAAAGGGCGAGCGCTGTGAGTGAAAGGACCATGGTACGCGAGACGGTAGAAGCATGATGCATCGTTAACACCTCCTCACTAGATAGTGTCTTTGTTGACGTAGACAGTGCAAAGGAAATTAGCCATTTAAATAGAAAATAACAATTGCGTCTACAATATTTCCGCCTTCCAAATTCTATATTGAGGCGTAATTTTTTACGATCATGACAAGTCAAGAACAGTATTAAGGTTTAAATTTACCTGATTAATGGTTGAATTTACAACATTTCGGCATCATATATTGCGTAATTCTTTCAATATCACTTTGACTAAAACCTAAATGAGCCCCACAAACTGCTCTGAAACACTAGTTTCTTTGCAAAATGTCCAGCTTACACTGAGTAGCCAAGCAGGTGCAGTCGACATTTTGCAAGATATCAATCTCAACATCGCAGCAGGTGAACAGATTAGTATCACCGGTGCTTCAGGCGCCGGCAAAACTAGCCTTATGATGATTATTGGCGGACTGGAAAAACCCACGGGAGGTACAGCAATTGCTGCAGGCAGGACGCTAAACGAATTGGATGAAGACGCACTCGCCAAATACAGACAGCAAAATGTGGGAATTGTTTTTCAGTCCTTCCATCTGATCCCAACCATGACTGCATTGGAAAATGTTGCGATTCCGCTTGAGTTGTCTGGCTCAGAAAACGCTTTTTCCAGAGCTGAAAAAGAACTGGAGCTTGTTGGATTAAGCGAGCGACTGACTCACTTTCCGGATCAGTTGTCTGGCGGAGAGCAGCAGCGCGTCGCGCTTGCCAGGGCTTTAATTACTGACCCACGCTTACTGCTAGCGGACGAACCAACCGGCAACTTAGACAGCGAAAACTCTCGCCGGGTGATGGACCTTATCTTTCAACTTAGCGAAGCGCACAACTCAACGCTGGTACTGATTACTCACCAAAATGAGCTGGCCGTTCGTTGCAGCCGAAACCTGCAAATGGCCGACGGCAGAATAGTAGCCGATACAGTGCACTAAACCACTTGGCACAGAAGTGACTATGTCAACCACTGTACGATTTGCACTGCGCGACTTTCGACGCAAACATCGCGGTTTTTGGATTTTTTTGAGTTGCCTGACGCTGGGTGTGGCATCAATTACGGCAGTTATGGCCTTCGCCTCTGCGGTCCTTGGCGGAATCGAACGTGACGGACGCACGGTACTTGGTGGAGATATTGCGTTGTCGACTCAATTCAGACCGATGAGCCAGGAGCAACTTGAATTCATCACGCCCTACTCAAGTGAAGTGACCGCATATTCGGAAATGCGTACGTTGCTGCGTTCTGAAGATTCTGAAAACAGCGTGCTGGTCGAGTTAAAGTCAGTCGATAATGCCTATCCTTTAGTTGGCGAAGTTCAGCTTAGGGACAACCTAGACTTTAAACAAGCGATTCTGTCTGACGGTGTAAATTATGGCGCCGTTGTTGACAAGGCGTTGGTGGACTTTAAGCGGTTGGGTATGGGTTCTACTATCACCCTGGGCGGCACTGAATTTAAGGTAACAGCGATCATTGAGAACGAGCCAGATCGGATTGGCGGAAGCGAGAACTTCGGTTTTTGGCCCCGAGTCATTGTGCATCGGGACGCATTAAAGGATTCTCCATTGCTGTTGGATGACAGCATTCATAATCGAGAATATCGACTGGTGTTGAGCGAAGGGGTGGCTATTGAGGCGCTCAAGTTACAGTTGCAGGACATGTTTGATGAACATTCTTGGGACATTCGTGACGTGTCGGACGCTGCGCCTTCACTTAGAGAAGTGATCGATCGCCTTAGTGTTCTGCTTTCTCTTGCAGGTTTAACAACCCTGCTCATCGGAGGAGTTGGAATAAGCAACGCAATTCGTGCCTATATGGAATCACGAATGGCAACAATCGCCATCCTCAAGTGTGTTGGTGCTTCGGGCAAATTCGTGTTGCGGATGTACCTGATACAGATTTTGTTACTTTCGAGCATCGGAATATTAGTCGGTATCGGAATAGGATTATTAGCACAGGTGGTAATCGCATCCGTAGTGACCAGATGGGTAGCAGTACCGGTGGACTTCAATCTCGACTTGCGCGTGCTGGCTATCGTCACAGCATATGGATTTGTTACTGCATCGCTGTTCAGTCTCGCCCCACTTGGGGCTGCCTTGAATACCTCACCGAGCGCACTGTTTAGAAAGACGGTTTCGAATATCCGCAGGATTGTGCCGAAGCAGTTCGTGATCACGGCACTGGTGCTCACTGTAATACTAACAGTGATTGCAATAGGCACGGCACCGGAAAAGCGTTTTGCAATTTGGTTTGTGATGGGAGCGGTTGGTGCATGGCTGGCATTTAAGTTTATCGGCGAAATGATTGTTAAAGCGGCCAGACAAGTGAGCACTCGTCGTTCGCCGGTGGTGCGGCTTGCAGTCGCTAACCTGCATCGGCCGGGATCTTCTACTTCAGACATTGTCCTGTCGATCGGTCTTGGGCTGACGGTTTTGGTGACCGTAGCACTCGTGTCTGCCAATATGGATAAGCAGATTAATGACATGATTCAGGAACGTGCACCTACGTTTTTCTTTTTAGATGTTCAAGCGGCACAACACGATGAGTTCTTTGGTTTATTGGAAAACACACCAGGTGTCGTTAGTATCGAAAAAATGCCCTATGTCCGAGGGGTGATTACCCGAGTACGGGGTTTGGATCCAGCCGAAGCGTTGGATGATCCCGATATGGAATGGCTGATTGAAGGAGACCGGGCATTTACTTTCTCCAGGACAGCGCCAGAAAATACAGAACTGATAATGGGTGAGTGGTGGCCCGAAGACTACGAAGGTCCGCCACTATTATCCATTCACGAGGACGTAGCCAACAGTCTTGAATTGGAAATCGGACATCTGGTTTCCATGCGCATACTGGGCCGAGATATCACTGGTGAAGTCTACAATGTTCGCAGACTGGAATGGGAGTCGATGGAGTTGAACTTTGCAATCATGCTGTCACCAAACCCGCTGCAGCATTCTCCATACTCCTATATATCAACGGTCGAAATCAACGGTAAAGACGAATTACTGCTTCAGGACCAAATAGCTGAGCTGTTTCCAAATATCACTGTTGTTCGAATTAAGGAAGTGTTGGAACGAGTCAGTAACTACATGAAACGGGCAAGAGATACAGCACAAGGCGTGAGTTTTATTACGGTTTTTGCTGGTATTTTGGTGCTCGCCGGGGTGGTCATGTCTGAAAACAGAAGACGTGCCTACGAGAGCGTGTTGCTGAAGACGCTTGGAGCTTCAAGACGATATGTGCTGTCAGCATATTCGCTGGAGTATTTGATGCAGGGCACAATCACGGCAACTGTGGCTGCAGTTGTAGGCGCAGTTGCATCCTGGGCGGTATTGACGATATTGATGGGGTGGAATTGGACTTTTTTTCCATTAAGTGCGGCGAGTACTGCTGCGGTTGGATTAGCCGCTTCCATGGCCATTGGATTGTTTGGAGTCTTCAATGCCTTGAATCACAAACCACTCAGGTACTTGAGAAATGAATAGATGGGTTACCATCTAGGCTTTTGTTACAGCGCTTGCGAAGCCCATTCGAATTTTGAATATAGAGCAAGTTGCTATAATCTATCGGGTACTGGAGTGTAGGTTGGAATTAGAGCATTGAAACGCGCGGCAGTCGAAATTTGGGTTGGACTATTCGTCTTGGCAGGCATTGTTGCTATTGCAATGCTGGCGCTTCAAGTTGGCAGTGGTTCTCTTAGTAGTTTTGATGACGGGTATCGAATTTATGCCCGTTTTGATGACATAGGAGGCCTGAACGTCAAGGCTCCTGTTGCAATATCCGGTGTGAAGATTGGGCGGGTTTCAAATATCAGCGTAGATAGAGATACCTTTGAAGCTATTGTTGAGTTGTCCATTGCCGCCGAGTACTCCAACATCCCCATTGATTCAAACGCTCTGATACTCACCGCCGGTCTGCTGGGGGCAAAATATGTCGGAATCTTACCTGGCGCCGAGGATGATTATCTTGCTGACAAGTCAGAAATTGATCTGACCCAGTCGACGTTTTCCATAGAAAACCTGATTAGCGAATTTCTGTTCAGATCCACAACAAACTGAAGTAAATAGTCAAAGTGGCAAAAATAGCCAATTCATCTGCAGATTGCTATCAGTTACAGGGGAATTTGAACTTTGAGTCTGTAGCAGGACTGTACAGGCAGTCAAATTTTCTACAGTCCAAAAATGTCGATATCAGTATAGATTTACAGGAAGTTGGCCAAGTTGATAGTGCGGGAATTGCTTTGTTACTGGCTTGGAGCGAACAGGCGTCGAATCATAACCAAAGCATCGAGTGGCTCAATATGCCCGAACAGATGGAAAGGTTGGTTAGAATCAATCGGCTGGAAGGGTTGTTCTTCAAGGGAGCTTGATAGAAGATTCAGTTCGGAAACACTTCGGAACGGATTTACAAATTAACTTTTTTGTTTCTTTGCGGAGAAAGTATGGCTCGGTGCAGTAAGGAAGTCTTCTCTCGGTATGTTGCACTAATTTGACTACGGTCGGCAGTGATAAAGCGGTT
This sequence comes from Arenicellales bacterium, assembly GCA_965200645.1. Taxonomy (GTDB): domain Bacteria; phylum Pseudomonadota; class Gammaproteobacteria; order Arenicellales; family JAJDZL01; genus CBDAUN01. The sequence continues at coordinate 1,635,978 of CBDAUN010000003.1, read as the reverse complement.
TTGTGTGGAACCCCTCAGACCAATTTAAAAAGTCGATAACTCGCTCCTTCACATTGCAGTACTAGTGCGATTCACGGTGCAGGGCAACATAGTTGCCGTGATATAATTTTGATCTAGCAATGGACCACTATTCAATAGTTTGAATTGATGATAACCCCCGAAATGGTGAAGTCTTGGATTGAAGAAGGTTTAAGCGGGGCTTCAGCACAAGTCGAAGGCGATGGCAGGCACTTTGCAGCCGTCGTAATTAGTGAGAATTTTGACGGTGTCTCCATGGTGGAGCAACACCGCATGGTCTATGCCGGTCTCGGCGACAAAATGGATGAAACCATCCATGCACTGTCACTGAGGACATATACTCCCGACCAATGGGAAAAGATGGAAGTTTAAACGTATCACAGAGCCGGTATACAACCAAGTAGAGGACAGCAAATGACAGTAGAAGAACGCATTAAAGAAGCGGTGACCAATAACCGGGTGGTACTCTTCATGAAGGGCACGCCACAATTTCCGCAGTGTGGGTTCTCAAGCCGAGCTGTACAAATTCTAGAAGCATGTAACACCGAATTTGCAGCGGTAAATGTGTTGAGTGATTTTGAGGTTAGAGAAGGCATTAAGCAATACTCCAATTGGCCCACTATTCCTCAAGTCTACATTGACGGTGAATTTGTTGGTGGCAGTGACATTTTAATGTCAATGTACCAAAGCGGCGACTTGCAAGCGAAACTGGATCCGCCATCGTAACTGCAGAACAGCTTTCGTTGCAGTACCATCACGTACTGTAGCGATTCGTGTTTCCCGTAGTAACGATTGGTTGGTGACTTCAAAAATATTTTGGACTCAATATGGAAAAGCTAATCGTTAGCGGTGGTGTACCTCTACAAGGAACTGTACGAGTTTCCGGCGCAAAAAACTCCTGTCTTCCTATTCTAATTGCAGCATTGCTCACCGAAGATACGCTGCATGTTAAGAATATTCCCCACCTTCAGGATGTAACTACCACCTTGGATCTGCTTGGTCGGCTTGGCGTGCAGATGCAAGTAGACGAGTTGATGGATGTCGAGGTCAAAGCCGAAAAAATTACCAAATACCGGGCTGCTTACGAACTGGTAAAAACCATGCGTGCATCCATATTGGTACTTGGTCCACTGCTGGCCCGGTTGGGCGAAGCAGAAATCTCAATGCCTGGCGGTTGTGCCATCGGCCAACGCCCTGTTGACCAGCATGTTGAAGGCCTAATGGCCATGGGAGCCAGTTTCGAAATCGAAGATGGCTATATCAAAGCGAAAGCTGACCGCCTACGCGGCGCGCACATCTTTATGGATACAAATTCCGTAACCGGAACGGAAAACTTAATGATGGCCGCGACGATTGCCAAGGGAGTAACAATCATCGAAAACGCCGCCAGGGAGCCGGAGGTGGTTGACCTGGGAACTTGCCTGATCGCAATGGGCGCACAAATTGAGGGGCTAGGCACTGACCGAATTATGATAGAAGGAGTTGACGGACTGCTGCATGGTGCTGAACACAAAATTATTGCTGACAGAATTGAGGCGGGAACTTATCTTGTCGCCGGGGCGGTTACCGGTGGTGACATTACAGTTTGCGATGTGTTACCCGGTAATCTAACTGCAGTGATCGATAAGTTGGTGGACGCAGGGGCACAAGTTACTTGCGGCGAAGACTGGGTACGCTTAACGATGAACGGTAAACGACCCCGTGCAGTGGATGTAACCACTGCTCCATTTCCAGGCTTTCCAACCGATTTACAAGCTCAATTTTTAATGCTGAACACGATCGCTGAAGGGACGGGCACAGTGACTGAAACGATATTTGAAAATCGATTTATGCACGTTCAGGAACTTCGAAGGATGGGTGCGTCCATCTCAATGCAGGGTAGTACCGCAGTGGTGAAAGGTGTCGAGACATTAAACAGTGCGCCTGTTATGGCAACAGACTTGAGGGCATCGGCTTGTCTGGTGCTCGCTGGGTTGGTGGCGAGTTCACAAACCACCATCGAGAGAATCTATCACATTGATCGCGGATACGAAAGAATCGAAGAAAAATTGGAACTAATTGGCGCAAAAATTCGTCGTGTTCGACATGATCAAAACGAGATATTGTATGAGCCAACCCTTAAAGTGGCTTGAGTCCATAGCGTCATAGAATTCCTAAACAATTCTTTCTTACCCAGTGTTTAACGATGGTCGTAGCAAACGATCTGATCTCCATTGCAGTTGCAAAGGGGCGAATCATTCGAGATGTCCTTGCAATACTTGATGCATCCAATCTAAAGCCGCAAGAAGACCCGCTCACATCCCGTAAACTGGTTGTTGGGACAGAAAATCCCTCCGTAAGACTCATTATTGTTCGTAGTTACGACGTGCCTGCATACGTACGTTTAGGCGGTGCCGATCTTGGAATTGTGGGTAAGGATGTGCTCTTAGAACAGCAGGACAACAAACTCTATGAACTCGCTGACCTGGGAGTCGCGAAATGTAGAATTGTGGTTGCCGAGCGAGTGGATAACGAGCTTGACGGACGTAATGAACTGATTGGGCGAGTCGCAACAAAGTATGTTCACACTGCGCGAAGACACTTCGCCGCTAAGGGTGAGGCAGTTAATGTGATGAAACTCAACGGTTCAGTAGAACTTGCCCCGCTTTGTGGACTTGCCAGGCGAATTGTCGACTTGACTCAATCCGGAGCCACCTTAAAGAGTAATGGGTTGCGTGAGGTTGAAACGATAGCGCATAGTAGCGCGAGGCTGATTGCCAACAAGGCTTCAATGCGTCTGAAAGAAGAGTTGATGAAGCACATCATTGGTCAATTGATTGTAGCGGCAGAGCACCATGCAGTTACAAGTCACTGAACTATCAACGACTGACAAAAACTTCGCCGCACAGTTGCAACTGCTTTTGGTGCGAGGTTCGGAGTTTGATGCCGACATTGACGCGACGGTGCGTTCCATTATTGATCGAGTACGCAATGAGGGTGATGCGGCGTTAATTGAATTAGTTGGTAAATTTGATGGTCTGAACCTCCTTGACCCATCCGAAATCGAAGTCAGTCAGGATGAATGGCACCAGGCTATTCAAAGAGCGAAGCCAAAAGTGATGAATGCGATGCAGCAGGCTGCTGCTAGGATTCGCAGTTTTCATGAACGGCAGATAGAACAGTCGTGGCAATTTGAGGACGAGTACGGATCGGTTCTCGGGCAACGAGTAACTCCAGTGAAGCGCGTGGGAGTTTATGCACCCGGTGGTAAAGCTGCATATCCTTCTTCGGTATTGATGGGCGCAATTCCAGCACGCGTAGCCGGTGTTGAGGAAGTCGTGCTGGCTTCGCCCGCTCCCGGTGGTGAGATAGTCGATGCGGTGCTACAAGCAGCGTTTTGTGCTGGGGTGGACCGCGTCTTTAAGGTTGGAGGTGCACAGGCAATTGCAGCTTTAGCTCACGGTACCGATACCATTCCCAAAGTGGACAAAATTGTGGGTCCGGGCAACGCTTGGGTGTCTGCTGCCAAGCGTCAGGTATTTGGGCATGTCGGAATTGATTTGATTGCCGGGCCTTCCGAGGTGGTAGTAGTGTGCGATTCTAGTGCCGATCCCGAATGGGTGGCTATGGATCTTTTTGCCCAGGCGGAACACGATGTCGATGCGCAGTCAATTCTGATTTCCGATAGCAGGGAGCTCATTTCCTCTGTACATGATGCAATGCGGAGAATACTGCCGGAGCTCGAAAGAAGGGAGATCATTATTCAGTCAATCGAAAGTCAAGGTGCGTTCATTCACGTATCTGACTCGTCTGATATTCCTAAAATTGTTGACCAAATCGCTCCGGAGCATTTGGAATTGATGGTGCGCGACCCTGATCACCTCATTAATGAAATTACTAATGCCGGTGCAATCTTTGTTGGTGCTTACAGTGCCGAGGTCTTGGGAGACTATTGCGCGGGTCCGAATCATGTACTGCCAACTTCAGGGGCCGCACGCTTCAGTTCACCGCTGGGGGTGTACGATTTTCAAAAGCGCACCTCATTGATTCAGTGTACGCCCGAAGGGGCACACAAGATGGCTGAGATAGCCACTGTGATTGCTAAGGAAGAACAGTTGACTGCGCATGTTCGTTCTGCAAAGTGCCGTTTGCAAGAATGAAGCCCTCTAGTAAGCCGAAGCAAGATAGCAGTCATCTGATTCATCGCGAGATTCGCGAGTTAACTGCTTACAGCGTTGCGCCTTCACGCGGCTTGATTAAGCTTGATGCCATGGAAAGTCCATATGGATTGAATGATTCACTCAAACAGAAGTGGCTGGAAGTTCTATCGAATGTACAAATCAACCGCTATCCCGATCCGACCGGTGCAGATATCAAAGCAAGGCTACGCAGGATATTTGCTATACCTGATTCTATGGAGATTTTGCTGGGAAATGGCTCCGATGAACTGCTACAACTGATTCAACTAGCCGTCGGTGGACCGGGACGTTGCATCATGTCACCCATGCCATCGTTTTCAATGTATGAAATTATTGCACGATACACTCGAGGGACCTTTGTGGGGGTTTCGTTGGATGAAAACTTCCTGCTCAATCGTGAAGCCTGGTTTGCTGCGCTGTTACAGAATCAACCACATTGTGTTTTTTTCGCCTATCCAAATAATCCTACGGGAAACATTTTCGATGCCCAGTTAATCGAAGAGACTGCCAACAAAGTTGACGGAATTGTTGTAGTTGACGAGGCATACTTTCCTTATGCCGGTCAATCTTTAATCGACCTGGCTCAACGATCGCCAAATGTAATAATCCTGCGCACTCTTTCAAAGAGCGGACTAGCAGGATTACGACTGGGTTATATGTTTGGCCACAAAAGCTGGATGAGTGAATTTGAAAAACTTCGACTTCCCTACAACATTGGTGTTCTTTCAGCAGTCAGTGCTACATTTGCACTAGATTATTGGGACGGATTCGAACAGGGTGCAAATGTGATTCGTAGCGAAAGATCCCGTGTCTATCAAAGACTGCAGTTGCTGGACTCCTTTCAAATCTATCCATCACAGGCTAACTTCATCACCTTCAGAGTAAAGTCCATCAACGCCAAGAAACTATACAAAATCCTAAAGGAAAAGGGGATTTTGGTTAAAAACTTACATGGCTCGCACCCTGTATTGAATCAGTGTCTGCGTACCACCATAGGAACTTCCTCCGAGAACGATGCCCTGTTGAGTGTCTTAGAGCACCTCTAGCACAAGTTTCAACAAGAGAGGGTTTCGGGTGCTCTAGCGTGTTGATTTAAATGTTGTTTTCAATGGGTTAATTTTTCGTTTACCCCACAAAAAGGGCTTTTTGACCCGGTTTTAGGCGATTTTCGGCGCTGCACCACAAATTCCACCCCAGAACCTCCATATATGCCACTATCAAACACTTAAGCTATTGATATTGCTTAATAAAAAGCCGCATCCTCAGGGCTTTTCGAGTATCATAGATACTCGAATAAACTAATAACAACCCATCAGGTGCGGCAATGATCAATAATACTCTGTTTTCCTGGCACATGTTCGATGAGTACAGTGACCTGACCCGTTTAACCACGGTGGTCGAAACCATGGAACTTGACGACCTCGTCCATGAGATCAACCTGCGGCGCCGAGGCACGCGCTGCGAATGGCCCGCCAAGGCGATGCTCACCGCATTGATCGCGCGCAGCGTCTACCAGCATTCTTCAATCGAGTCCCTGCGCCGAGAGTTAAAGCGCAATCCATCGTTGATGCGCGCCTGTGGGTTTGAGCATTACGGCGATGGGTACAACGACATCGACTACCGGGTGCCATCAAAAAGTGCGTTTAGCCGCTTTATCGCGGTGGTGCTCGAAGTCGAACGCGACGCTGCCGGTTTAAGCCAGATGCAGCAGCGGCTGACCGACGAACTGGTAGAACTACTGCCGGACTTTGGTGCTGATGTGGGCTTCGACGGCAAAGCCCTTCGTTCGCATTCGACTGGACGTCGTACGGCCCGCACCGGCCAGCCATCAGACCCGGACGCCGCCTGGGGATGCCACTCGTACTTCAGTACCGACCACACTGGACGTGAACAAAAGATTACTAAACGCTGGTTCGGCTACAAGACACACTTGTTAGCTGACGTACGCTATGAAATTCCAATCAACTGGACCACCCGTCCCGCCAATGAAAGTGAACATCGTCACAGTAAAGCACTCGTCGAGCAGTACTTGAACAGCCCTGCAGGGGCACGCTGTCAGACCTTCGTCGCCGACCGTGGCCTGGACGACAACCCGCTTCGACGTATGATTCACCGCAGTGGTGGCACCGCAGTAATCGAGACCCGCCGAATGTGGCAAGACCCAGCCCTGCCAGGCGAAGTACACCCGACCCGGGCGCTCAACGCCGATGTCATCGACCACCTCATCTATGACGAACGTGGAATAGTCTCTTGTCGTTGTCCACAGACCGGCCAAATTCGCCAGATGGCCTATCACGGTGTCGAAAAGACACGTCAAACTCTCAAGTACCACTGTCCAGCCGCTCACTACGGGTTCGAATGTCTCGGCCGTGACCAATGCTACCAAGATGCCGGTACCCCGAATTCGCGCTGTCGAGTGGTACGCGTGAAGTTTGATGAGAACAATCTTCGTACCATTGGCACCTTGCCACGTAACACCTATAAGTGGAAACGACTGTACTCCGCACGCAATGCGCTTGAGCGTATCAATGCCCGCTCGGCTCGAGACTTCAACCTGCATCATCACTATATCAGAGGACTCGGCGCCATGCAGCTGGCAGTGGATCTTTCACTACTGACCATGCAAGCACTGGCGATCAGTGCGATTCGTGCTCATCAACCGGCACGAATGCGCTCGTTAGTACGGGCGGCGGCCTGACGCGCTAACCGGCCCAATCACTGACGCCGCCCGAAAGGAGCGGCACCGCCAGGCGTGTACTTTTTCTGCACATTATCGCCCACTGGCGCTGTTCGGCGACCCATCAGCGCCGGATTCGCCAATGTTCACGCAAATCGCACGAATGACTCGCCGATATGCCTTCTAATTTAGCTCTGGTTAGGCAAAATATCGACTTTTAAAGTCGTAGAATGACTTCAAACGGGAAACTCTCAACAAGCGTAATCTTTGGTGTTTTCTAATACTGTCCATATAATTGGATTCCCTTTTTGAATGGGAATGGATTAATGCATCGTTAAAGTTGTTGAAGTAAGTTCAATAAAAACAGACATGAACAAAACAGTCAGGTGCGCAGACGTACACCGCAAGACTAAAGAAACCGACATCGACATATCGCTCAATTTAGATGGGAGCGGTGTGGCTAAACTCGCCACGGGGCTGCCATTTTTTGAGCACATGCTGGAACAAATTGCGCGTCACGGATTGGTAGACTTGAACATCGCTGCCAAGGGTGACTTACACATCGATGCTCACCACACTGTCGAGGATGTTGGCATCACACTCGGCCAGGCGATTGATCAGGCCATTGGTGATAAAGCTGGAATTGTTCGTTACGGACACTCGTATGTACCGCTCGATGAGGCATTGTCACGGGTGGTGATCGACTTTTCCGGTCGACCAAGTTTGGAGTACGATGTCACCTATCCCAGAGCAGTCGTGGGTGGATTTGACGTTGACCTGATTCGGGAATTCTTTCAAGCTTTATGTAATCACGCAAAAATAACACTGCACATTTCAAATCTGAACGGACGCAATGCCCACCATATTGCCGAAACCGTCTTTAAGGCTTTCGGTCGTGCATTAAGAGCTGCTGCAGCAATAGATAGTCGGATTGCCGGTGAGATTCCGTCTACTAAGGGAAGTTTGTAAATCGGTCGACTGACTGACCTTTGCCGCAAGGAATTGGCGTATTCTATGACCGACATCGCAATTGCTGACTTTGGGACAGGTAATCTTCATTCCGTTTGGAATGCGTTTGAAGCGCTAAACAGCAAGTTACGCGTCAGTACCACACGTTCTGCAAAACAAATCCGCAAGGCAGGTCGGCTGGTGCTACCTGGCCAAGGGGCAATTGGCACATTTATGAATGAATTGGCGAACGATGAGATTCGCTCGGCAGTAGAAGAGGCCTTGAGCAGCAAACCGGTTCTTGGGATTTGTTTGGGATTACAGGCCATGTATGCGGCCAGTGAGGAAGATGGAGGTGTCAAGTGCTTGCACCATTTACCGGGTTCGGTCAAAAGGTTTGACCGGCATTGGACCGATGCCGGGCGCAAAATCAAAATTCCCCATATGGGCTGGAGCAAGGTTCGCCAGCATACGTCACATCCACTTTGGAGAGGTATTAAACAAATGGAGAGGTTTTACTTTGTACACAGTTATTACGCCGATTCCGGTGACAATTCTCAAATTGCTGCAACCACTCACTATGGTTCAGAATTCACCAGTGCTGCGATGAAGGACAACTTGTTTGCGGTGCAGTTTCACCCGGAGAAAAGTCGTCGTCATGGCCTTCAACTGTTGGAAAATTTTTCACACTGGGATGGTGCGATATGATTTTAATTCCAGCCATAGATCTTAAAGGCGGGTATTGTGTCCGGCTTGCCCAAGGCAAAATGGATGAATCCACTATTTACTCAATGGATCCATTGAGTCAGGCCGAAAGGTGGCTTGATGCGGGCGCCGTCAGGCTTCACATCATTGATCTGGACGGTGCAGTTAACGGTAGTCCAATGCATTTGGAGACCATCAAGAGGATTGCGTACCATTGTCGAGGTGTTGACATTCAAGTGGGTGGAGGAATTCGCACATTTGAAGCGGCAAAGGCCTATTTCGATGTGGGAGTTGACTTTGTCATACTGGGCACTCAGGCGGTCAAAAATCCAGACTTCGTCACCGAGGTAATTAGCGAATATCCTGGAAAGGTTTTTGTTTCCATTGACACCATCGGCAAAGAAGTTGCGGTTAAGGGGTGGACGCAGTCGGAAAAAATGAATGCGGCCGAATTGGCACTGAAACTACAAAATTGCGGTGCCTCCACGATAATTCACACCGACATCAGTCGAGATGGGATGCTTAAGGGGGCAAATATAACCGCATCGAAACGCTTAGCGAAAGATTTGAGAATACCGGTTATTGTTGCTGGCGGAGTGCGGAATATGACAGACATTAAAAAGGTGTATAGGTCGTGGAACCATGGAATTCTGGGAGCAATCGTGGGCCGAGCGATTTACGAGGGAACGCTGAACTACGGAGAGGCGCAAGCATACATTGGCAGGAATCTAGTGTTGAGTTGATGGAGATAATTTTGCATGCCGGTTGCCAAGAGAATCATTCCTTGTTTGGATGTTGACGAAGGTCGGGTTGTTAAAGGTGTTCGATTTGTCAATATTCGAGATGCCGGGGATCCCGTTGAAGCGGCTCGCATGTACGATCTCCAAGGTGCAGACGAGCTCACTTTTCTTGACATTACCGCAAGTTCCAGTGGCCGGGATACGATACTGAGTATCGTAAATTCGGTTGCCCGGCAGGTATTTATTCCGTTAACTGTGGGAGGAGGGGTTCGCAACCTCGATAACATTTACGATTTGCTCAATGCAGGGGCAGATAAAATCTCGATCAACACTTCCGCTGTGGAGCGTCCCGAGTTTGTGAAAGAGGCTTCCAGCCGGTTCGGCTCACAGTGTATTGTCGTAGCGATTGATGCTCGGCGAGTTCCGGATTCGAACCCTCAGCAGTGGGAGGTGTATACCCATGGCGGGCGAACGCCGAGAGGAATTGACGCTGTTGAGTGGGCGAAACGCATGTACGACTTGGGTGCTGGTGAAATTCTGTTGACCAGCATGGATCGAGACGGTACACGTATTGGATTCGATATTGAATTGACGCGAACCGTGTCAGATGCCATTGAGGTGCCGGTGATCGCGTCGGGCGGAGTCGGCGAACTATCTCATTTGGCAGATGGAATAGAATACGGGCGGGCCGATGCAGTATTGGCAGCCAGCATATTTCATTTCGGAGAATATACGATCGCCCAGGCTAAAGCATACATGCAAAAACGCGGAATTGAGGTGTGTGAAGTAAACGGCTATGAACAAGAACTGGTGTGATGAATTGGCTTGGCCAGAAGGCGGAATCTTGCCTGCGGTTGCTCAGGATTGTGAATCCGGTGACGTGTTGATGGTGGCATGGATGAACCGTGAATCCCTGCAGCTGACGGTATTAGAGGGCCGGGCGGTATACTGGTCCAGGTCTCGGGGCAAACTTTGGCGAAAAGGAGAGGAGTCCGGGCACGAACAACTGGTGCGGGAAATACGCCTGGACTGTGATTCCGATACCTTACTGCTATCCGTTGACCAAAAAGGCGGAATAGCGTGTCATACGGGACGAAAGTCGTGTTTTTATCGCAAGTTAGTTGATGATAATTGGCAAGTTGTTGAACCGGTTTTGAAAGACCCTTCGGAAATTTATTCCTAATTATTGCACGCAAAGTGAATTGAGTGGATATATTGACTGAATTGTCGAAGGTGATTGAATCGCGTAAAGAGGCAGACCCTAGATCTTCTTACGTTGCTTCTTTGTATGCCAAAGGTACTGAAGCGATGGCAGAAAAGGTAACGGAGGAGGCAGGTGAGTTAGTCGATGCCGCAAGGAATGGTGACCGCGACCACGTCGTTTACGAAGCGGCTGATTTATGGTTTCACAGTTTAATTTTACTCTCGCAATTTGACTTGAATCAAACTCAGGTGTTGGAAGAGTTGCATCGGCGTTTTGGAATGTCGGGGCTGAAGGAAAAGAGTTTACGCAGCGATGATGGGTAGTGTTGTGCTCCAATTAATCGCTTTATTTATAAATCAAAACAGTAACGTTTTTAGGTAATAGGAGAATAGGAGGATCAAACATGGGTCCAGGTGGAATAAGTATTTGGCAGCTACTGATCATACTTGTAATTGTTGTTTTGCTTTTCGGAACCAAGAAGTTGCGCGGAATGGGCGGTGACTTGGGTACGGCAATTAAAAGCTTCAGAAAATCCGTGAAGGAGGAAACTTCGGACGAAGCCACCCCGGAGTCAGTGCAGGATGATTCGGCAAAGGTGGCCGACACCGACTCGTCTGAACCGCAAAAGGAAAAGGCGTAGCAGTTGATTACTGATTAGTAATTCTGGAGACTATAAAACGTGTTCGATGTCGGCTTTTGGGAGCTGACAATTATTGGGGTGATTGCACTGCTTGTGCTTGGTCCCGAGCGCCTGCCACGTACAGCCCGTACTGTGGGATTGTGGGTGGGCAAGGCTCGTCGAACACTGTCGGAAGTCAAGCGCGACATAGATCGCGAATTGGATGCTGCTGAACTGAAGGATCTGCAGAAGGTCAAGGAGGAATTACAGGACACCAAGACGGAATTTGAGGATGCGGCAAAGACTTTGAACGAATCTGCTGTTGATGATGAGGACTTGTCGATCATGCCAGATGCCAAAGTAAAGGAAACTCCAGCCGCCGAGACGCCGACAAAATCCAGTAAAAAGGAAGAACCAGACCCCCCACTTGCCGAAACCAAAACGGCGTCATCATAAAGTATGGCAAGAATCAGCGAACCCGAAGAAGATCAAGATCAAGGGACGACGTTTATTTCGCACTTGGTCGAATTGCGTCAGCGATTACTTCGCGGTGTGATAGCAATCTTGATCATCTTCATTATTTGCGCGCCATTTGCCAACACACTTTATGAGTACCTGGCCGCACCGTTGATGAATGCGTTGCCTGAGGGCAACACCATGATCTCCACGCAGCCGCACGGGCCATTTTTTGTGCCATTTAAGTTTGCCTTTGCTTTCGCAATTGGTTTGGCAATGCCATTTCTGTTCTATCAAATTTGGGCCTTTGTTGCACCGGGACTGTACGCACACGAAAAGAAGGCTGTAGTACCTCTGCTGATTTCCAGCAGCCTGTTGTTTTATCTTGGAATTTTGTTTGCGTACTACGTCGTCTTTCCGATTGTTTTTGTGTTTTTCACCAGTACGGCACCGGAAGGCGTGTCGGTTATGACTGACATCAACGAGTACTTGAGTTTTGTTCTGAAACTATTTTTTGCCTTTGGCATAGCTTTTGAGGTGCCTGTTGCCACGGTATTGTTGGTTAAGGCCGGAGCAACTACACCGGAGTCTCTTGCTACAAAGCGGCCTTATATAATCGTTGCGGCCTTTGTCGTCGGCATGTTTTTAACCCCACCCGACGTATTTTCCCAAACCATGTTGGCAATTCCGGTTTGGGTGCTATTTGAAGTCGGTTTGTACTTCTCTAAAATCGGCAGAAAGAAACAATTGGAAAGACAGGCGGCTGAAGAAGCCGAAATGGACCCGACAGAATAGCGACGACCTGCCTAGTTCAGCAGGTCGAAAGCGTCTCCCCAACAATCTGACACAATGAATCCGTGCTGAAACGGGTCAGATGGATCGATTCCGATTTGATGAACTCCATGAATCCAGCCTCGTCCCGAAATACTGGGAATCACTGCCGGATTGCCGTTGAAAGTGGTATCCCTTAGCAACTTTACTTCAAACTCACTATCGATTATCGAGTGTGCTGTGTATGACTCACCGGGCTGAATTTCGTTGCGCGCGCGCAACATTGCTACCCGAGCGGCATTACCGGTTCCACATGGAGACCGGTCAACTCTGCCGGGAGGCAAAATTGTGGCACCGTACATTCGACCATTGGCAGTGCGACTGATGAACATCACGTAGGATAGTCCGGTCAATTCTTCAACTTCTGGGTGGGTAATGTTCATTTTTCGATTCACTTCCCGGTGAATTAGAGTGCCGGCATTAACCAGTTGGCGTGCAGAATCCGGCTTAATTTCGAGTCCAAGCTGAGCAGGATCCAACAGTGCGTAAAAAATTCCGCCAAACACAATGGATAGCGTGATGTTGCCTAACCCTTCGACATTGACTTGTGTATCCAATTGATCGACGTAGCATGGTGGCATTTCAACTTCTACCCGCTCGCACTTTCCGTGGTGGCATTGGGCATGAGCCAGTACTATTCCCGCAGCCGTATCGAATACCACTGTTGTGACCGGCTCTGTCATTTCAACCATGCCAGTTTCCAGCAGTACTGTCGTGGTGCAGATGCAATTTGATCCTGACATGGCATGGGCCTTATCTCCCTGAAGGACGATAAGGCCACTATGGGCTTCGGCTTGTGTCGGTTGGGGAAGCAAATTCGTGCTCATTTGAGCGAACCCACGCGGTTCCAGCGCTAAAAAGCGACGCAGGGCATCACCTTTGCCGTTCATGTAGCTGAGTTTTTCGCCCATGGAGGTGCCTGGGATGTCCATGATCCCGCTCGTAATCACGCGACCGATTTCACCCTCGGCATGGGCTTCAATCAAGGTGACGGTCTTTGACCAGCGCATAGCAGAAAACTTCAACTAAAAGTAAGCATTTTACCTGACCGACAACAGAGCAATTAAGAATCAGCTATTGGGTATTTCGCCTTAAAGAGAGATTTGAATGTCAGAGTAAAATCTACTCATTCAACAAAAATGAATTTGGAGATCACCGCAAATGGATCGATTAGCAGGAAAAACTGTATTTATGACAGCCGCAGGCATGGGTATCGGACGGGCCAGTGCAATTGCTATGGCCTGTGAAGGGGCAAAAGTATTTGCAACTGACATTGACCTGCCGTCATTGGAAACGTTGGACAATGAACATCCGAATTTACACTGTTCGCAGTTGGATGTAACGGATACTGAAGCGATGTCGAAGTTGCGTGAAAATTTCCCAATACCGGACGTGATCTTTAACTGTGCCGGTTATGTGTTTGACGGCACCCTGCTTGATGCTGATGACGAGGTATGGAGCCGCTCATTTGAAATCAATGTGCGCAGTCATGCGCGCGTCATTGAGGCCTTTTTACCCGGAATGATTAACAATGGCGGCGGCTCGATCATCAATATGGCAAGTGTAGTTTCAGCCTTGAAAGGTGTGGCAAGCCGCTGCGTCTACAGTGCAACCAAAGGTGCTGTGCTTGGATTAACCAAGGCTGTCGCTCGAGATTATGTGCGTGACAAAATTCGTTGCAATGCAGTTTGTCCGGGAACGGTACTCACTCCCTCTTTGAAGCAACGTATGAGCGCTCGGGGAGACTATGCTGCTGCCTATGAGGAATTGCTCCAGCGCCAGCCAACCGGTGAGATGGCATATCCCGAGCAGATCGCTCCGATAGTGGTTTATTTAGCTTCAGACGAATCCAAACTAGCCACTGGGCAGTTCTTTGTGGTTGATGGTGGCTGGGCGATTTAGCACCTCTTTAATCAAAATTCTGAGGAAATAAAATCAAATCAATTAACAGCCAAGGAGTGAATTGAGCAATTATGCAACAAACTTACAACATCGGATTTATAGGCGTCGGAGCCATGGGGTTTGGTATGGCATCGAACCTCATTGATGCAGGCCACACTCTACGGGTTATTGCCCATAAAAAACGGGAAAACGTCGACAAGTTAGTCCAACGAGGTGCGATTGAGACTCAAACATACACGGACTTGGCTGAGAATTGCGAGATCCTTATGGTTTGCGTATCGGAATCTAGAATTGTTGAGCAAATCATTCAGGAAATACTGCCAAGCCTGAGTGGCAATCACATGGTCATCGACATGGGAACATCATTGCCGACAACCACTGAACGCTTGTATAAACAATTAAAGCATCACGGCATCGATTTCGCAGAATCTCCTGTTGCCGGTGGTGCCGCCCAGGCAATGGCGGGTGAACTTGGCGCCTTGGTCGGCGCACAGCCTGAAGTATTCGATAAAATTCAGCCGTTGTTGAGTCAGTTTTGTTCTGAAGTCGAATACTTCGGCGAGGTTGGCTGTGCGGGGCGGGCAAAGTTGCTGAGTAATTATTTAGTATTCGGCATGGCAAAGTTGATATTCGAAACGTTTCGGGCTGCAGAAGTCGCAAGCGTTGATTGGGAGCAACTTTATCGGGTGATGCTTTGCGGTTCCGGTAATTCAGTAGCATTGCAACGTGTCATTGGTCAGGCGATTGAAGGGAACTTTAAAGGCTATATCTTTAATGTAAAAAACACCTGCAAGGATTTGAACTACATTGCCCAACTCAGCGAAGAGTTCAAAGAGGAAGTGGTGTTAAGTGACGAAACCAGGCGCTTCTTCGAATCAGCTTTGGAACAAGGATTTGGTGATCACATGATTTCGGAATTGTTGGCACCCGAAACGAGACAGTCATTGTTTCGCGGACACTAAGCACGAATCCCCCACCTCAATTTATCGCTGAAATTTCTTCCTCTCAGCAACTTTGACCCAAATTGTCGCGTTAAAGGTTGACACAGATATTTTTGTTCTTATAATTTGTTAGCACTCGCTTATGAGGAGTGCTAACAACGCTTTAATGGCGAGTTTTGTGTTAATAGGGTTGGTGCGATTAAGTCGGTAAAGTCCGTCAGCACTTCGACCTTGTTAACAGGCATTTGATTTTAAGCGTGCGTCGGCAACGTCGTGCGTAATTTTAATTTGGCTAATTCTTAAACGGAGTGAAAATTAGGAGGTCTGAATGAAAATTCGCCCACTTCATGATCGAATCGTTGTTCGCAGAGTCGAAGACGAACGAAAAAGCCCGGGCGGGATCGTAATTCCCGATACGGCAGCCGAGAAACCTATGCAGGGTGAAGTGCTCTCAGTAGGCAACGGCAAGATTCTTGATGACGGGAGCATCCGCGCCCTCGATGTAAAAGTCGGTGACAAAGTGCTGTTCGGAAAGTATGCCGGTACCGAGTTTCGCTTGGATGGCGAAGAAGTACTCATGATGCGTGAAGACGACATCATGGGTGTCTTGGAAGGCTAGAACATTTAACCCAAACATATACAAATAGGAGTAAATCACTGATGGCTGCAAAAGAAGTCAAGTTCAGCGAAAGTGCACGCAGCAAGATTCTGCAAGGTGTGACTTTGCTCGCTGATGCTGTAAAGGTAACTTTGGGACCAAAAGGGCGCAATGTTGTGTTGGAAAAGTCCTTTGGTGCACCTACTGTAACAAAGGATGGTGTCTCGGTTGCTAAAGAAGTTGAATTGAGTGACAGGTTCGAAAATATGGGCGCTCAGATGCTTAAAGAAGTCGCTTCAAAAACCTCAGACGTAGCGGGCGATGGCACGACTACAGCAACGGTTTTGGCTCAGTCGATTCTGCGCGAAGGCCTCAAGGCCGTTGCGGCTGGCATGAACCCAATGGATCTGAAGCGCGGCATCGACAAAGCCGTTGGCGAAGCTGTCGAAAGTCTGCAAACTCTGTCCAAGCCCTGTTCCGATCACACTGAAATCGCTCAGGTGGGAACAGTTTCTGCGAATGCCGATGAAGCCGTAGGTACCATCATTGCCGAAGCGATGAAAACAGTCGGTAAAGAAGGCGTTATCACCGTGGAAGAAGGCTCAACATTGGAGAACGAGTTGGATATCGTTGAGGGAATGCAATTCGACCGAGGATATCTGTCTCCATACTTCATCAACAATCAGGAAAGCATGTCCGTTGAATTGGACAATCCTTTTATCCTGATTCACGACAAGAAAATCTCAAATATTCGTGATCTCTTGCCCCTATTGGAGCAGGTTGCAAAATCCAGCCGTCCGTTGATGGTGATCGCTGAAGATATCGAAGGCGAAGCACTGGCAACTTTGGTGGTCAACAACATTCGCGGAATCGTGAAGGTCTGTGGTGTCAAGGCACCTGGTTTTGGCGATCGCCGTAAGGCAATGTTGCAGGACATCGCAATTCTTACTTCCGGTCAAGTTATTTCGGAAGAAGTCGGCATGTCTTTGGAAAATACCAAACTTGATGATCTTGGATCGGCCAAGAAGATTCAAATCACCAAAGAGAACACTACCGTTATCGATGGTGCTGGCGAGAAGGAAGACATTCACGCTCGAGTTCAGCAGATCCGTGCTCAAATCGAAGAAGCAACTTCAGATTATGACAAGGAAAAAATGCAAGAACGTGTAGCTAAACTTGCCGGCGGTGTCGCAGTGATCAAAGTTGGTGCAGCCACCGAAGTTGAAATGAAGGAAAAGAAGGCACGGGTTGAAGATGCCTTGCATGCCACTCGTGCTGCGGTCGAAGAAGGCGTTGTTCCTGGTGGCGGCGTAGCTATGGTACGTGCGATCGACAACGTTGGACAAGCCGACACTGCCAATCCAGATCAGGAAGTTGGTGTTCGAATTGTCAAGCGAGCTTTGGAAGAGCCATTGCGTCAAATCGTAGCCAACGCTGGTGAAGACAGCTCTGTCGTGCTTAATCAAGTCAAGAATTCCAGTGACAATGAAGGCTATGACGCCGCTACTGGACAATATGGCGACATGATTGCACTCGGAATTTTGGATCCGACGAAGGTTGCTCGAACAGCACTTCAGAATGCTGCTTCTATCGCTGGGTTGATGATTACCACCGAAGCGATGGTTGCCGAGATTCCGGAAGAAAAACCAGCCATGCCGGCAGGTCCACCGGACATGGGCGGCATGATGTAAATCAACTTGCCCTTGGCATTGGAAAAGCCCTGCTAACGCAGGGCTTTTTCTTTTGTTCTATAAGACGGAGTCTAATACGCTGATGAGTTTTCTGACTTCGGCATGACAGTTGTAATGAACCATACTGGCCCGAACCACCCCTCCCTGTTGACCAAGTCTCAGTGCGTCTATGCACCGCTTGGCATAGAAGTGTCCTGAACTAATTCCTATGTTGTGCTCTCCCAATCGCTTGGGAAATTCCTCGCTTTGGCGACCCGTTACAGTAAACGAGACTGTTGGCACACGAAAGCGGGCATCCGAAGTGGTGTGTCCAACAATTCTAATATCCCTTCGACTGTTTAGAAACTCCATAAACGGAGACAGAATCTCTTCTTCGTGCGAAGTAAACAATTCAAATACTTGCGCATAGCGTTGTGCCAGGGATTTGAATTGCTCATCAAAGTGATGCGCATGAACCAGGTTGATATACTCGCAAATTCCCTCGATTGAGGCCGCGGTTTCATGCAGGTAGCCACCAGGCTGAAGTTTGTAAGGCAAGGCCTTGCTGGAAAAGAAGTAATGATTCTGATTGGGTAGCTGAAGTAGATGCTTGCGCTTTCCATACAGCACGCCAAGATGCGGTCCGTATAACTTGTAAAGGCTAAAAACACAAAAGTCCACATTAGACTTTATCAGTTCGAGTGCCCGATGCGGAGCGAATGCCACTGCGTCGACGCAAATCAAGGCTCCGGCTGAGTGAACTAAATCGGTAATTTCTCTAATATCGTTGATGGAACCGGTAATGTTGGAACACCAAGTGCAACACACCAAACGGGTTCGCTTAGTCAGAATTTTTTCTAGTTGTTGCGTCCCTCCCAACTCTCCGGTATCGGAATCGATTTTCCACTCTTTGATTACGACCCCGAACTCTTCGAGTCGCCGCCAGGCACCGTTGTTGGCTTCATGATCGAGGTTGGTCACAATGACTTCGTCACCTGGTTTAAACCAATGACGGATCGCGTTTGCCAATACATAGACATTCAGGGTTGTTGAGTGCCCGACGACAACCTCTTTGGGGTTAACCCCAAGCATATCAGCGAGATTACGATGACTGCAATCAATGCGGTCCTGTGCCTCTTCGGAAGCAGCGTAGGGTGCTGCGGGCTGAACCTGGTTGCGACGCATGTAATCGTAGACTCGATCGCTGACCATGGACGGCACCAATGTACCACCGGCATTTTCAAAAAACGCACAGTCTTCGATATTGGGAAACTGGTCTCTGATGAAGTTAATGTCAAGTTTTGTCTTTTCGTGCATGCTTGAAAAAACTAACTGTTACCTAGGCATCGCCAAACATGATGGCGGTAAGGACATAATCTAGCCCTAGAATGGCCATGGATGCAGTGACTACCGTTCTTGTCGTTGCATTGCTTACCCCTTCGGCTGACGGATAGGCGTCGTAGCCTTCAAAGACAGCAATCCAGGTCACGACAAAGCCAAACACCAGACTTTTGACGAGTCCGTTGAGTACATCGTGATAAACATCAACGTTTTCGCTGATTGAGTTCCAGTAAATTCCTGAGTCAACTCCCAGTTGCACTACCGCCGCGAAATAGCCTCCAAATATTCCCACCATGGTAAACAAAGCACACAGCAAGGGAACCGACAAAATACCGGCGAGCATTCTAGGTGCAATAATTCGCTTGATCGGATCGACTGCCATCATTTCCAGAGCAGCCAATTGCTCGGTCGCCTTCATAAGGCCGATTTCTGCAGTCAGTGCGGAGCCTGCCCGACCCGTATACAGCAGTGCTGCGAGCACGGGTCCCAGCTCACGAGTCAGACTCAGTGCGACCAACAGTCCCAGTGAAGATTCCGCTCCAAAATCGACTAACGTGTAGTAGCCCTGAAATCCGAGAACCATCCCAACAAACCCTCCAGCCACCACTACAATCAATGTCGTTAGTGCACCGACGGAGTAGATTTGATGAACTACCAGTGAAAATCTTTTAAGGGCACCTGGAAATGTAATAAGGGTAGACAGCAGAAAAATACCGGCCCGACCAAGCCCGATAATCCATCGAATGGTACTGGCACCGATTGATTGAACGAATTGCACAGAATTAGGAGCGATTCAGTAGTTCGGAGTGAAAATCTCGAGCCGGATAATGAAACGGTACGGGACCATCAGGCAATCCATGCAAAAATTGCTGGACTTCCGCTAGTGGATTTTCCAGCAGTTCCTCTGAAGTGCCGCTGGCGATGACGTTTCCGTGGCCAATTAAGATTGCATAATCTGCGATACTCAATCCTTCTTCGACATCGTGTGTGACAACAATTGAGGTTGCTTCGAGGATGTCATTCAATTCCCGTACCAACTTTGTGATAACGCCCAGGGAAACCGGGTCCAGACCGGTGAATGGCTCATCATACAGGATCAGTTCAGGGTCGAGAGCGGTCGCTCGGGCCAGTGCAACACGACGGCTCATACCGCCTGACAGGTCGACTGGCATCAATTCTTGTGTGCCTCGAAGCCCCACTTGCTCAAGTTTTAGCAAAACCAGTTTGCGAATGATCGCTTCGGGCAAGTTGGTGTTTTCGCGAATGGGAAATGCGACGTTTTCGAAGACATTCAGGTCAGTAAGCAACGCGTTGGACTGAAACATGACGCCCATTTTGCGTCTCAGCCCATATAATTCTTTCTTTCCTAACTTGGAAATTTCCTGACCGAAAACCTTGACCGAGCCAGTATACGCTGTCATGCGACCACCGATAAGATTTAACAGCGTAGATTTTCCACATCCGCTCGGCCCCATAATGACGTTCACGCCACCGTATGAAAGTTGTAAATTTAGGTTTGTGTAAACCTGTTTTGCTCCGAATGAAAAACTTACATCGGAAAATGAAACGTTATGCGGGTTTACTTCCAACATCGAATCTGATTAAATTTCAATTTGAAACTCACCCACAGCCAGGGTGCTTGTGATGCGATGAGCGCAATTCTGTATGGTGTGAGTAGATATGCTTTTCAGCAGTCAAATGAAGTGTAAAATTCGGGTACATGCACTGCTTTCAATGGTGCTCTTATGTTACAGCATATCTAACATATCAGACGGTATTGCTAATTCATCCGACAAACTTACTCGGGAGGATTTGCTGGAAGCAGAAGTAACCAGTGTAGTCATAACTGGAATCAATCGTACCCAAAACGGATCGTTTACCTTACGCACAAATCGCCTGCTGAAATATTCTTCTAAATCAAGCCAAGACATGGTCAATCCGAATGTTGTGCAAACGAATGATAAGGGTGGATTCAGAAAGATTACAGCAGATTTTGGTGAATATACGAGAGCAGCCAAAATCTTGAAACTATACGGTAATGTTGTTATTGAAGAAAAACTCGACGATTTCTCGGAAAGTTCAATAACTTCTGTAAAAACCATAACAATTTCTCTTGATGATTGGGAGTGATGTCGTAAAACATGAAATTTCGTACCTTTAAAGCGCTGACAATTGCTTTAGCAATTTGCTTCATTACACCGATTGCCGTTTCTGAGGAGAGCCAAATCAGTATCGAAGCCGATGCTGCTAAGTTCAACTTCAATACTGGCGAAAGATTGTACGAAGGTAATGTTTTGTTACAGCAGCTAAACCTAACAGTTAAGGCCGACAGGGTGGTTATTACGCCTCAAGAAGGAAAGTCGAAGGAATATAGATTGGAAGCTAGTGGGTCACCTGTTGAACTTCGGGATTTACCAAAGAACGACATCGGATGGGTGAACGGTCGGGCAAATCAGTTGATTATGCTTAGTGACTCCGGCCAAGTTGAGTTGCACGGAGATGTACACTTTGACAGTTCCGAAGCGACAGTGCAGACTCAATCTATGTACTACAATTCTCAAGACGGCTCATTTGAAACGAAAAACGTTGATGGATCCAGCCGTACCCAAATTCAATTTAAGGGTAATTTTTGAGAAACGAATCAGTCTGTTCGATATTTATATTGACCTAACTGGTATTGGCTAGACAACTGAATGACGGTGTCGAATTGGATAACCTTTCGATGCCCGTCTTCTTTCGGTTAAGTTGTTGAGACTGGACAAACACAGGCTTATATCGTGCCATTGAAAAAACTTTTAAA
Organism: Arenicellales bacterium; assembly: GCA_965200645.1. Classification (GTDB taxonomy): domain Bacteria; phylum Pseudomonadota; class Gammaproteobacteria; order Arenicellales; family JAJDZL01; genus CBDAUN01. The sequence continues at coordinate 1,614,350 of CBDAUN010000003.1, read as the reverse complement.
ACCGTAACCGTAAGTCCAATGTTTCAAACCACCATAAAGTCTCCGATCGACTTTCTTGCTGACGGTGGCAAAAGCCGTTTGGCAGTCGACAACGTCAGTAAGACGTACAAGTCGCGTACCGTGGTCGATTCCGTAAGCCTGTATGTTGAGGCTGGAGAAATTGTAGGTCTAATGGGTGCGAATGGTGCAGGTAAGTCGACAACATTCAATTTAATCATAGGTTTGGAATTCTGCGAAACGGGAAGAATTCAATTGGATAATTTGGAGATTACTCAGTTGCCAATGCCTACGAGAGCAAAACTCGGAGTCGGTTATTTACCTCAAGAACCATCAGTATTTCGCAAATTGTCCGTCGAGGACAATGTTCGCGCAATTTTAGAGAACCGTCGTTTTAAGTCGAAATCTGCCATGGAGAACAGACTTGATGAGCTGTTGCATACATTTGGTATTGAAGATGTTCGTAAAACACTTGGATTGAGTCTGTCAGGCGGTGAGCGCCGGCGGGTGGAGATTGCCAGAGCATTCGCTATGGACCCGCAGTTCATATTGTTGGATGAACCCTTTGCAGGCGTAGACCCAATAGCGATCGTAGACGTTGCGAAACAGATAGAATTTTTACAGCGTGAAAATATCGGGATACTCATTACCGATCACAACGTGCGCGAAACCTTGGGAATTTGTCAGCGAGCCTACATCATGAATGAAGGAAAAGTGATTGCTTCGGGAGTCCCTGGCGATATTATGGCCAATCCGGTTGTCAAGGAAAGTTATCTCGGCAAGAACTTCAATCTGTAGTCGCTGAAACAGTAGGCAATAATCCTCTCATGAGGTTGAAATCATGAAGCAGAGCCTAAGAATTAAGCAGCGTCAAGGTCTTGTATTCAACACAAGATTTGGAAACTCCGTACGAATGCTGCAGATGCCAGTGTCTCAATTAAATCAAGAATTGAGAGATTCATTGGAGTCAAACCCGCTACTGGAAGAGTCCGACAGCACAACATTGACAGAAACTCGCAGTGAATCTGAGCGTGTTCTTGACGTTGACAGCCGAGTTGATAAGGAGATGCCAGACCATTTCGTAGTGACTCAGGAACATTCTGCTATTGAGGGCGACTGGCTTGAAGCATTGAATGCCGAAAATCAGCATGTGACGATACGTGATCATGTGCAAAGTCAGTTGACCTTTGTGGGTCTTGGGGAAATCCAACGTGAGATTGCGCGAGTGGTTGTGTCATCCATCGATGAACGCGGTTACATCACTTCGAGCCATGCAGAAGTTATGGGGGTGCTGTCACATTTGCCCAATCTCTGTGAACAGCAAATCGAACAGGTTATTAATCTTATTCAGGAATGCGACCCTGCGGGCGTAGGTGCGAGAGATCTGGGCGAGTGTTTGAAGCTACAAATAGCAGCGTCGGAGGTCGCCAAAGATATTGCCGCAACTGCATGGCAAATCGTCGATAGCTGCATGGATGACTTAGCAAGTGGTGCATTGCAGGTCATCGCTGAAAACCTGGCTGTTGAAGACTCCATGATACTCGCGGCGGTTGATCTGATACGCAACCTAAATCCAAGTCCGGGAAATGGCTTTGGGGAGGCAGTTGCTGCTCTTGTGCCCGATGTGGTGGTGTCGAAAATTCAGGGGCACTGGCATGTGAAGTTGAATGATGAATTTTTGCCAAAACTGAGAATTTCTCGCGAGTATCGCTCTATGATTGTGCCAAATTCCCGAAGTGAAGGTAATCGATACTTGGCAAATTGTTTAAATGAAGCGAATTTAATGTTGGATAATTTGAAAAGAAGGCGCAGCACTTTATTGAGCGTGGCGCTTCAGATCGTACAACATCAGGAAAAGTTTTTAGAAAAAGGAGAGCAGTACATGCGCCCTTTGACACTCAGTGAAGTAGCGGATGTTGTAAATCTTCACGAGTCGACAGTCAGCAGGGCATGCGCCGGTAAGTTTATGGCAACACCGCGCGGAACCTTTCCGTTTAAGTATTTTTTCCCGCCTCGACTCACCGATGATGTCGGTGACGATCAATCTTCGCTAGCGGTCAAGCAACGAATCGCAACCCTAATCAGTAACGAAAATCACCTATCGCCAATGAGTGACCAGCAACTTTCCGATCAATTGCTAATTGATGGTTTGCATGTTGCTCGCCGTACAATAGCAAAATATCGTACAGGGTTGGGTATTCCAACGAAGCGTGAGCGAAAGTTAAGAGGCTATTCACAATCGACTGGAGGTTAGAAATGGAAGTTCAAATCAGCGGACATCATTTGCATATCACAGACACGATGCGTCAGCATGTCAATCGCAGGCTTAAGAAAGTTGGCAATCACTTTCAGCGTCCAACGACAACTGATGTCGTGCTTCAAAAGTTGAAGGAAACCTGGATGGCGGAGGCTACGATTCGTGGAAGTAAAATTACAATTCATGCGAAATCTGAAGCGCGTGATGTTTACTCAGCCGTAGATTCCTTATCACACAAACTCGACAGACAGGTCATCAAACACAAGGAACGCTTGACCTCACACAATCGGCACCTCAACTCGCAGCATTCAAATAATGAATGACAGTGAAGGAAATTATTTGGAAGCCGCACCGACGGAGAAGTCGGTGCGGTTTGATGAGGTATTTTGTATCGAACGGGTCGAGGTGGATGTTGCAGTAACCGGTGTAAAAACTTTGTTCGATAAGTTGTCGCAGTTGTTGAGTGAAGGGCACGGATGCAAAACTGAGAAAAAAAGGATTTTCCGAGTATTGATGGAGCGTGAACGTTTAGGTAGTACTTGTATAGGAAAGGGTATTGCTCTGCCACATGGCAGACTGAACGACTTGCCATCACCTGTCGGTGCGATTGTCCAATTGAGAAAACCCATCAAATTTGGGGATAACGATGACGAAAGTGTGTCTCTCGCCTGTGGCCTCATGGTTCCCGGAGATTGCGCTAAAGTTCACTTAAATCTGGTTGGTCGGTTAGCCGAATCATTTGACAATAATGATTTGCACTTTCGTCTGATTAATGCAAAAAGTGGCAATAGTCTATTGCATGAGTTGTGCGAAAGTGACCCATTGCAGGCGGCTGGGTAGGTAGGTTTAGGTCGAATCATCTGTAAATTCATTTCATTCAAACACTACGAGATGAGTTCTTAGGTGTGAGTTGATATGAGTACTGAATTTAAGTTGCTAAAAATTGTAAGTGGGATTTCGGGTTCCGGCAAAAGCGTTGCACTTCGTGCCTTAGAGGATGTTGGCTACTACTGCGTAGACAACCTGCCGATTTCCTTACTTTCTGGCTTTGCAGATGAGATATTGAGACACTCGATTGTCTGTGCCGCCGTTAGTGTCGATTCTCGAAACTATCAATCCATAAATACATTGACGGAACATTTGGACTATTTGGACCAACTTGAGATGAAGTACGAGTTCATCTATCTAGATGCTGACGATAGCACTTTAATGCAGCGTTACGGCGAAACCAGAAGAGTGCATCCTTTGATGAGCGACTCGGTGTCTTTGGCGGAAGGGATTAGCATGGAACGGGAATTGCTGGCACCCCTGTTGGACAAGTCTTTTAAGCATATCGACACAACACGTCTGTCTCTTCACGGATTACGGACGCTCATTTTGGAAGATGCAGCAACGTCCACCTCAAGTACAGCCGAACCGGCATTGTTGTTTAAGTCATTTGCCTATAAGCGCGGGATGCCTTTGGACGCAGATTTTGTGTTTGATGTGCGTTGCTTGCCAAATCCCTACTGGGTGATGGAGTTACGGGACTACGACGGGACCCAGCGAGTAATCGCCGACTACTTTGCAAAAAAGCCCTCGGTCACGGAGATGGTGGATCAAATCGATACGTTCATTACTCGATGGCTGCAGCCATTTCGTAAGACGGGAAGAACATATATCACGGTTGCCATTGGATGTACTGGCGGACAGCATCGATCCGTTTATGTCGTAGAACGGCTAGCAGAGAGGTTTTCTGAACGCGATGTTCCGATTCAGAAACTGCACAGTGAATTGCACTGAGTCATGTTCACTCGAGAAGTGGAAGTTTTGAATAAACTCGGCTTGCATACTCGAGCAGCTGCCGAATTGGTGCGTACAGCGTCAAAATTTGAAAGTACAGTTGAGTTGAAAGGGAAAGAGCGAACAGCAAACGCTAAGGGAATTATGAGCGTCATGATGCTGGCAGCAGCTCAAGGTACGACCCTTGAGTTGGTAACTGATGGGACTGATGAGGTACAGGCTAGTGCTGCAGTTGTTGAATTGTTCCTCAATCGCTTTGGAGAAGCCGAGTGACACTAATCCTGAAAGGGTCTGGTGTCGGCAGTGGGATCGTGATCGGCCCCGCCTATGTAGCTGATCGCTCAGACACCAACGAGGCTCGACCAGTTGCTGCGATTGGAAGTGTTGATACGGAAATTCAGAATCTTGATAAGGCGATTGAGATTGCCGCGGACAAACTGAGGTTCGCGAAGACCAATCTGCCTAAAGCCACCCGAAAAGACATAGGGGCTTTTTTGGATGCACACATATTGATGATTACGGACAAGTCGTTAAGGCGAGTGACGGCAGAGATTATCGATAGACAAAAGTGCAGTGCTGACACGGCACTATTGGAATACAGAAATCAAATCGTAGAAGTATTTGATCGAATCCACGATCCATACCTTCGTAGCAAGAAGGATGAGGTGAATCAAGTCATTCGGCAAATTCAAGAGAACTTACCGGCTGCCACGACCCGTTCGCCAGTCGATTTGTTATCGGAAGATATGCAAAGTTTTGTTCTTGTTGCACATGATCTTTCGCCAGCTGACATCGTAATGTTGAACAATGTTGCTCCGCTGGGTGGGTTTGTAACGGATCTGGGTAGTCCGGTATCTCATGCAGCCATTTTGGCGCATAGTCTGCAGATGCCCGCGGTGGTTGGTCTACATGGTCAAATCAGCAAAATTCCATACGGTGTCACCGTTGCTATTGACAGTAGTACGGGTATTGTTTACGTCGATCCAACGGAGCAGGATCTGGAAGAACTGCGTCGTCGTCAACAAAAATATGAACAGCGCCAGAACTATCTTGCTTCACTGGTTCACTTAAGACCGACTACGGTGGATGGTCACGACATTACGCTGCTTGCGAATGTAGAGCTGCCTTCGGATATTGAACGTGCGGTGAGTAGTGGTGCGACCGGTGTTGGTTTATACCGCACCGAATACTTATTTATGAATCGGTCTGCCTGGCCGGATGAGGAGGAGCAATTTAAGGCCTATGCTAAAGTTGCCGAAACCCTCCACAAAGTCACTATTAGAACGTTGGATCTCGGAGCAGACAAACAGGTTGACGGCGGCAGGGAACAAGGAAACGTAGCAATCAATCCAGCTTTAGGGATACGTGCGATACGTCTTTGTCTGAAGCAACCAGAACTGTTCATTCCACAGTTGCGCGCAATCTACCGAGCTTCTGCTTATGGAGATGTTCAGTGCATGATTCCCATGCTGTGTTCGGTAGAAGAGTTGGAGCAAGTGCTTGCCATTTTCGAAACGACCAGGGAAGAATTATCGCAAGAGGGCATCGATTTCAATCCCAATATGCCAATTGGTGCCATGATAGAAGTACCCGCTGCGGCGATTGCCGCTGATCTGTTCGCAGAAAGGTTGGATTTTCTATCAATTGGAACAAACGACTTGATTCAGTATACGTTGGCAATCGATCGAGTTGACGATGAGGTGAATTATCTTTATGACCCCATGCATCTTTCCATGCTGCGTTTGATCAAAAACACAATTGATGCTGGTGCCCAGACCAGTACTTCAGTGTCAATGTGTGGTGAGATGGCAAGTGACATGCTTTATACGCGATTGCTACTCGGAATGGGGTTGAAGGAGTTCAGCATAAACCCGTCAGCGTTGCCTGAAATTAAGCAGTTGGTTCGAAGCTGCAGCATTGAACAAATTGAATCCATAACGGATGAAATCATTGTTCAACCAAACGCTTCTCGCCGTCAGGAACTTCTTGCACAGTTGAACTCCATCACCTTTGGGCCGGCGATGAGTAACGCCACCATGTAACTAAATCAGTCACAAATGTTGTCATTCTTGCTGTTTGTTTAACGAACTGATTTCGGGGTTTGAGTTGCCCGAATTTTATATCCACATGCTGCTCAGTGGGTCGTGCTCCAACAACTTTAATTAAATAGGTCCAACACAGTTGTTGCTCGAGCCGAATTCTGCAGTATCCTCGCTGTGTTAAAATGAAATTTCTGCACTGTTGTTTTGGCGAGGCGAATTTCGCCTCAATAATTGACTTCTAATTATGGCTGTAGGCGAACATAAGGATCTGCGCGAAGCCGTACTCGAACTCCTCGAAACCGGCACAGCAAGCGAATTTCGCGAGATGATTCTCGAAATGCATCCCGCGGATATAGCCAATGTACTGCAAAGTCTTCCAAGCGAGCAGCGTGCCGCAATTTGGTTCGCAGTATCCGAACCCGCCTTAGGTGAAATCCTCAAAGAAGTTTCCGGAGAGGTGCGTGAAAGCCTAATCCGTGAGATGGATCCGAAGATTCTTGTCAATGCCGTTCGTAACTTGGATGTGGACGACATTGCAAACATGGTTCCCGATCTTTCGTCGCGAACGGTAGCGGACATTATGATTGCGGTCGACCAAGATCGCAGAAAGGCGTTGGATACAGTACTGAGTTTCGAAGAAGACTCAGCGGGACGCCTGATGAACTTCGTCGAGGTAACAATTCGTAGCGATTTGACCATTAGTGCGGTATTGAGGTATCTCAGGGTGCGTGGAGAATTGCCGGAGCTCACCGACCGACTTTACGTTGTCGACCGTGAAGGTGTATTGACGGGGGCGTTACTGTTGCGACAATTGGTTACTGCAAATCCCAATGACTTGGTGATGGATCATATGGATGCAGATCCACTTAAGTTCACTCCAAATGACCCTTCCGAAGAAGTCGCAAAGTCGTTCGAGCGATACCACTTAGTTTCTGCACCTGTGGTCGATGAATCAGGAGTATTGATTGGTCGAATCACCATTGACGATGTGGTGGGTGTGATTCACGAGTTGGCTGAGCATCAATTTTTGTCACATTCAGGTATAGACGAAGAAGAAGACATTTTTGCACCGGTTAACGTCACTGCAAGAAAGAGAGCAATTTGGTTAGGTGTCAATTTACTCACAGCGGTGCTCGCTTCTTGGGTAATCTCGCAGTTTGAGTCAACGATTGAACAGTTGGTCGCACTGGCGGTGCTAATGCCAATTATTGCCAGTATGGGTGGTAACGCAGGTACACAGACACTAACCAGCGTCATTCGTGGAATAGGGCTTGGCACTATATCTAAGTCCAATGCAAAAACTGTTTTAATTAAAGAGTTTTTTGTGGGTGGCTTAAACGGGTTGATCTGGGCGTTGGCGGTCGCCGTCATTGCAATTTTCTGGTATCAGAACATCGGCCTAGCCTTCATTGTCGCAATAGCGATGGTGGTGAATATCGGTACCTCGACGATTTTCGGGGTGATTTTGCCACTTTTGCTTAAGCGGTTGGGGATTGACCCTGCATTGGCTGGAGGAGTTGCGCTGACTACAGTTACCGACGTGGTAGGTTTTTTCGCGATTCTTGGACTGGCTGCTTTGCTTCTAGTTTAGATCTATCCAACACTTGTACTTGAAATGAAGTGTAGGAGAATTAGGAACAAATGTGATCAATCGTTGCAATTGTGTTGATAATGATTACTAAATAGACGATTTTTGGCGCATGTGATGTGAAGGCTACTAGCGGTTAAGGGGTATCTAATAAAGTTTGCACTTTAACTCTAACCATGCGTTCCACTTCTTAGCGACTGCTTTTGCTTCCAAATGAACCGCCATGCCTCTTGTTTTGCGTTTCATTTAGGCATACCGACAGCGGTTAGTTTCCTAATCAAATTTCAATTGAATGCAAGTCCTTATGTTAGTTCATGTAGGGCTTCTTGCCATCGATATAAGTTTCGCGGCATCTTCATCCTAGTATTTCCTGTTGCGGGATTAGGGTATATTATTCCCGAAATCAATAGGATAGGAGCAAGTAGCTGCTGATGGACGTTTTTGCTTTCCGTGAAGAACTTGTCACCGAGTACGAGCGCTTTTCGCGAAGTTTTACAAGAATTAAGGCTGAAGACATCTCTAGCAAGATCGATGCGGCCTATGCTGAAGGCCATTTTTGGCCAGCGCCGCTCATTCAGTTGAATCCTAGTTTCGAACCGGGTGGATGGATTGATGACCTCGTCACTGATGGTACTCTCGACTCGGAATGTGCAAAGATATTCCGACTGAAGAGTTTAGATAATCACTTCGGTGATCGCTTGTTGCTGCATCGGCATCAGACCGATGCTATTGCCATCGCTAAGCGGAAAGAAAGTTACGTGCTGACAACAGGTACCGGTTCGGGTAAGTCGCTCGCCTACTTTATCCCTATCATCGACGATGTACTACGGCGTAAACGTGCAGGTGATACCTGCAAAGGCATCACCGCCATCGTCATCTACCCGATGAACGCACTCTGTAACAGCCAGCGAGAAGAACTCCAAAAATATTTACAGCTTGGTTATGAAGAAGATCGGATGCCAGTTACCTTTGCTCGCTACACCGGGCAGGAATCGCAAGAAGAACGCGAGCGTATAGCGAAGAATCCACCTGACATTCTTCTCACAAACTATGTCATGCTTGAGTTGATCATGACGCGGTTTCACGAGACTGATAAGGCAGTGCGAAAACATGCCGAAGGCGTCAGATTTTTAGTGCTGGATGAATTGCACACCTACCGTGGGCGGCAGGGTGCGGATGTCGCCATGCTAGTTCGCCGTGTACGAGAACGTTTTAACGAGAGTCTTCTCTGTATTGGTACGTCAGCGACGATGGCTTCGGAAGGTTCGTCAGTAGACCGGGACACCACTGTTGCACAAATCGCTAGTCGTCTGTTTGGTGACAACGTTGATGCAGCCAACGTCGTATCAGAAACACTTAGACCGGTCACAGATTACGATGAGATTATCGACAGCCCAGTATTGCATGCCGCCATTGAACGAGGCGTGCCGCTAAACCCAACTTATGAGGAGTTATCAAAACATATTGTCGCGGCTTGGGTGGAGCGTAATTTGGGGTTAGAAAAACGTAACTCAAAGCTCGAACGAATTTCGCAACCCTTGACAATACTTGAAGCCTCCGATGAACTTGCGAAAGATAGCGGTCATGATGCGCAACGCTGTCGTGACTACCTCGCGAGATTTCTACTGACCGCCCACCGCAGCCGGAATGATCGGGGTCAGAGTTTCTTTGCGTTTCGCCTTCATCAGTTTATCAGCGGTGCTTGGAACGCCTACTCAACGCTCGAAGCACCAGGTGAACGCTATCTTACCTTGCACGGTCAGCAGTTTAAACCTGGAGACCGCGATCGTCCCCTATACTCGCTCTGTTTCTGCCGGACATGCGGCCAAGAATATAACCCTGTCTGGGTAAAATTAGTTGGTAGAGAGCCCCAGGAGTTTGAGCCCCGCGATCTCTCGGAGCGCTCGAATGACGCTGAGGATGTAGAGTTCGGTTACCTCATGCCAGATCCATCTGGTGTATTCGACCCGAAAGCTACTGAATCACAGTTCCCCGAGAGTTGGCTGGAATTTCGTGGTGAAGAGATTCGGCTCAAACCTCATTATCGCCGTTACAGTCCTAAAGGAGTGCGAGTGGACACGGTTGGCAAAGTAGCCGCGGACGGACTACCAATGTGGTTCATCCCGGGCTCGTTCCGTTTCTGCCTGAATCCCGACTGCGACGCCTACTTCGATGGCAGCATTCGGAGCGATCTCAGCAAGCTCTCAGGACTTTCGAGTGAAGGTCGTAGTTCCGCCACGACCGTTCTCACACTAGCCTCTCTAAAGCATCTTATTGGTACGGATCTCGACGAGCGAACTAAGAAATTACTCGCTTTCACCGACAACCGTCAGGACGCGAGTCTTCAAGCAGGTCATTTCAACGATTTCATTCAAATTCTTCTTCTACGAGGTGCATTGCTCGCGGCCATTCAAAACGAAAGTGGCGGAGTGCTTACAGACGATGTTTTGACCCAAAAAACGCTCGCCCACCTGCGTCTTGATGTGACTGACTATGCGGCAAATCCGGATACCAAAGGCATCAAAGCTGAGAACACGTTAAGAGCGCTGCGGGATGTCCTCGGGTACCGATTGTACTTTGACCTACAACGTGGTTGGCGAATTACCAACCCGAACCTTGAACAGTTGAAACTGCTGGAAATTGGATACCGGCATCTAATGAACTGCTGCCAAGATGAACAAGCATGGCGTACGTGCCATCCGTTGCTGGGTTCCATCCAACCGGAACGTCGCTTTGAGATAGTTCTTGAGCTTCTGGAGCGCATGCGTAGTGCCTTGTGTATCAAGACGATTTATTTGGACCCAAATTTTCAGGAACAGATCCGCAATCGAAGTTACAACGAGTTGAAAGAACCTTGGGGGCTTTCGAGAGACGAGCAGTTATTCTCACATGCCTTCATGGTGCCGAGACCGAAGGAGCGTGAGCGCAGGCAAAGTTACCGGATTCTCCATATCTCACATCGCTCTGTTTTCGGTCGGAAACTAAAGTCCCAAGCATTCTGGGGGCGAGACAATTCCTGTTATCCATCGAAGTTTGACGAAGATGTCTACAACAGCATTATGGACGATATTCTGGCTGTCCTAGTGACCTACGGCTACGTCGAATCCACAGAACTTGACAACGGTCGCATTGGTTTTCGTATCGACAGTTCAGTGCTCGAATGGCGATTCACCGAAGAATGTGGGGGGGGGGGCGAGCGCTGGTCAAGATACCGTCAACGAGTTCTTTCGCAACCTCTACGAGAATGTCGCCTCACTCCTACGTGACGAAGATCGCTTTCTCCACCAACTAGAAGCCCGCGAACACACCTCCCAGGTCGACACAGAAGTTCGTCAAGATCGCGAGTCGCGATTTCGTAATGGGTTAGAGACGGGCGGGTTGCCCGTACTCTTTTGTACGCCGACCATGGAGCTCGGCATTGATATATCCTCCCTGAATGCAGTCTTCATGCGGAACGTGCCGCCAACGCCCGCTAATTATGCCCAGAGAAGTGGGCGCGCCGGGCGCAGTGGCCAACCGGCACTGGTAATCACTTATTGCGCAGCTAAATCGCCTCACGATCAGTATTTCTTTTCCAATCCGCCTCGCATGGTGGTGGGTGCGGTCAATCCACCGAATATTGACTTAGCTAACGAGGACCTTGTCCGCAGCCACTTGCATGCGATCTGGCTGGCGGAGACCGGAGTTAAACTTGATCCTCACGTACATAACGTGCTTAATCTGGAGGTAACCGACACACTGCCTACGCTTAATGAAGTGACCGAGCAGGTCGGATCATCCCGCGCGATCGCCGAAGCTACACGGCGTGGTCAGCGCATACTTGAGACACTCTCGTTCGACCTTTCCCAGCAGGTCGCACCCTGGTACACGGACACATGGCTCGACAGTGCTATGAACTCTGCGAAGCGGAACTTTGAAGATTCTTTCAACCGATGGCGTTCGGTATTTCGAGCAACCACCTTACAGATAATGGCAGCCAATGATGTCATTAACAACGCTGCGGCATCCGACCAAGAACGCCGTGAAGCGAAGGCACGTTACGACGAAGCGTACCATCAGCAAAATATGCTGCGTGACAGCCGTCCCAACATGAATTCCGACTTTTACACTTATCGATATTTGGCGGCTGAGGGATTTTTGCCGGGCTACAACTTTCCGCGTCTGCCACTAATTGCTTTTGTACCAGGTCGTCGTGAAAGGGTGGTTAGGGACTCGTTTCTGAGCAGGCCGCGGTTTCTAGGACTTACTGAGTTTGGTCCTCAATCGATTGTCTATCACGAAGGCAGTACCTATCGAGTGTATCGCGCCTTACTTTCGGTTCATGATGAGACCTCTGTCACCACTTCGGCCAAACTGCCGCTGCAGGTAGCCCGGATTTGTCCGGCGTGTGGCTATGGACATTTCGGTGATCAAAGGGATAGTGAGCGTTGTGTCGGCTGCAACGAACCACTTGACGGTGGACGAGTCATATTGAACCTTTACCGCATTGAGCAGGTGTCCACTCGGCGGGCGAATCGAATCACCTCTGACGAGGAAGAGCGTCAGCGACAAGGTTACGAGATGATAACAACTCTTCGCTTTAGTGATGAGAGCCGCGGCCAGTTAAGGTTCGAAGAAGCTGCTGTCGTGGAGGGGAGTGAAGTGTTGTTGGAATTGCGCTATGGACCCGCTGCCAGGCTTTGGCGTATTAATCTTGGCTGGCGTCGGCGCGAAGAGAAGTCGGTTTATGGCTTCAGCGTTGATGCCAATACCGGAGAATGGACCAAGGACATACAGGCACCCACCGACGCAGAAGACGATCTAATCGGTCAAGGCAATACAGTGGAACGCATCACACCGTATGTCGAAGATACGCGCAACGTTCTCGTACTCCGACCAGCGATTGAACTGTCGGAAACCGCCATAGTTTCTCTTCAATATGCGATCAAGCGTGGCATCGAGCAGGAGTTTCAACTCGAGGAAGCGGAACTATCTGCCGAACCGCTGCCTGACCGCTCCAACAGAAAAACGATCTTGTTCTACGAGGCCGCCGAAGGCGGTGCTGGTGTACTCACCCGTTTAGCAAACGATCCCGGTGCTTTAGGCCGGGTTGCACGCAAAGCGCTTGAAATTTGTCACTACCGGTCAAAATCCGGTCAATACAATGGATTTGAAGACCTTGATGATCACAATGATGATTGTGAGGCTGGTTGTTATCGCTGCTTGCTCAGCTACTACAACCAACTAGACCATCGACAGATTGATCGACGTGACCGTGACATGCTGGGCCTCCTCTGCCGCTTGACTCGAAGCGAACGACAAAACCACAGCCGATCAATAGGTAATAGCGACAGCCTCGAAGAGTTAAAAAATGCTTCCACCTCTAGCTTGGAGAATGCGTGGTTGAACTACTTGCAGGAGAATGGGCACAATCTACCTGATCGAGGGCAACCATATTTGGAAGACTTCCATACGCGGCCTGATTTTGCCTACACAAAGTGTCAGACTCTGATCTATATTGACGGTCCGCACCATCGAAGGGAGCGCGCGCAAAGAATGGATTCTGACGTCACCCGACGACTTGAAGTTGCAGGATACACGGTTGTTCGTTTTACCGATGACTTGGCAACATGGCCCGTTATAGTAGATAAGTTTTCTTGGGTTTTCGGGCCAGGAACTTCGTCTCCAGATCAATTATGAAATAGGGGTCGGGATAATGGACACGGCGATTGAATTCAAGCCGGGCAACCTGGTCCGAGCACGTGGTCGAGAATGGGTGGTGCTTCCGGAGTTGGGTGAGGACCTCCTGCGACTGCGGCCACTTGGTGGAGCAGAAGAAGATGCAACGCTCGTTTATCTTCCGCTCGAAGCTGAACCGCCGGTGCCCGCGAAGTTTCAACCGCCCGACCCTGAACAACCAGGCACCCATCTGGAAGCGTTGCTGTTGCGGGATGCACTGCGACTCAAGTTGCGGGCGGGAGCGGGCCCTTTTCGGAGTTTTGGTAACCTCAATGTCGAACCACGGGCTTATCAATTAGTGCCGCTACTCATGGCGCTCAAACAAGAGATTGTTCGCCTACTTATTGCTGACGATGTCGGCATCGGAAAAACCATTGAAGCAGGGTTAATTGCACGCGAGTTACTCGACCGAGGTGAAATTACAAGTCTGGTCGTTATTTGTCCTCCTCATCTGTGCGAACAATGGCAACAGGAATTAGCAGAGAAGTTCAGCATTGTGGCTAAAGTCGTTCGCACTGGCACGATCACTCGTCTTGAGCGGGGGCTACGGCACGACGAGTCGATCTTCGAGGTCTATCCATTCACTGTAGTGTCTTTAGACTACATCAAATCGGAACGCAGACGTAGCGATTTTTTGCGTGTTTGCCCCGAGTTTGTCATTGTAGATGAGGCGCACACTTGCGTGCAGTCGAACAACACAACGACACGTCATCAGCGCTACCAACTTCTTAAGAGTCTTGCTGAAAAAGAACCACTGCGTGGGATGTTGTTTCTCACCGCAACCCCTCATTCGGGCGATGATACGGCTTTTCATAACCTCCTTGGATTGTTGAAGCCGAAATTTGCTTCTTTATTAGACATGCCCGAAGGTAAATCACGTCGTCACTTACGTGACCAACTCGCCATGCACTTTGTCCAGCGCCGACGTGGGGACATCGACGAGTGGAAAGACAAGGCTGGCTTTCCTATTCGTGAAAGTCGAGAGGCTACCTACCGGCTGACCGGCGATTGGGGACGACTTTTCGATGATGTGCTCGCCTATGCCAGAACCATGGTCCGACGTTCCGAAAGTGGCGACAAGCTCCAGCAGCGCATGTCCTGGTGGGCCGCGTTGGCACTTCTACGTTGTATATCATCGAGTCCTGCAGCCGCATCGTTAGCGCTTCGTACCCGTCTTCAAGCTGCTAAGGGAGAAACCGAACAGGCGCAGATCGAACACATAGATCGAGTAGCCGGTGAGACCGTAATGGACGAATCAGGCGATGATTTCCTTGCTGTTAAAGAAAGTGTACCCGCGGGCACCATCGACGAATCGGAAGATGCTGCCTCCTTGTGCCGACTTATACAGGGAGCCGATAGGTTACGCGGTTCTTCTAACGATCCAAAACTCAAAGCACTCGTTAACGAACTTCGCCAACTCTTACAGGATGGATTTCGCCCCGTCGTGTTTTGTCGATTTATTGCCACTGCACACTACATCGGACAGGAGTTAAAAAAGATCCTGGATAGCAAGAGCACATATGTCTTCGTGGTAACCGGGGAACTGAATTCCGATCAGCGCGAAGAACGAATTGAGGAGCTTAAAAATCTTGATGACAATATTGCACCAATACTGATCGCTACGGACTGTCTTTCTGAAGGTGTTAATCTGCAACGCTACTTTAATGCGGTTATCCACTACGATCTCACTTGGAATCCGACACGCCACGAGCAGCGTGAAGGCCGCGCGGATAGATTTGGGCAAGCATCACCAATCGTTCGTGCCCTGATGTTATACGGTGAGAACAACCCGGTCGATGGCGCGGTGCTTCAAGTAATCCTGCGAAAAGCCGATAAGATTCGAAAAGAACTTGGTGTCTCGGTTCCGTTGCCAACAGAGAACAACCGGTTAGTCGAAACCATCATGCAGACTGTCCTTTTGCACGGTGAATTACCTTCCCAAGCGGATCAGATGGATCTTGATTTTGGGCCAACTGAAATTCACGTAGATAAAATCTGGCAGACAGTAAGCAGGAAGATGACGCGCACCGTATTCGCACAAAAGCGCTTGACACCAGAGGAAGTAATACCCGAATGGAAAAAGGCGGTTGCAGTGCTGGGTGGGACGGAAGATGTGGAACGATTCGTGCGCCATTCTGCCGAGCGACTCGGTGCCGCCCTTGACACGCGGGATGGATATTACCGGCTACCAATCGCGCATTTACCTGTCGAGTTCAAGGATCGTCTGAACAATATTGGCTTTGACAAGTCAGCTAAAATTTCGTTCACACAGCCTGCTCCGGCAGGTGCAATCTATATTCATCGTGCTCACCCAGTCGTAGAGGCGTTTGCTGACCATGTGACCGAAGGGGTACTCGATGATAAAAGATCGGGACTGGGTGCCCGTGCCAGTGCGATCTATACAAGCGGTGTTACTTCTCGCACTGTGCTCTATTTGTTGCGCCTGCGTAGTCAACTACTTGTAGAACAACGTGGTGACGATAACCGTTACTCATCTGCCAAGTACCTTCTTGCTGAGGAATGTCTGGGCATTGCTGTTCGGGGTGACGCGACTTCAAAAATTCTGACTGAGGATGACGCATTGTCGCTTCTTTCGTTGGAACCAACTCAAAACATGATGGAGGGACAGAAGGTGCACCTGCTACGACAGGCGATTGACGCATTGCCAGATCTTAATGACACATTCGAGCGAGTGGCGCACGAGCGAGCAAGACGATTGCTTGAGGATCATCGTAGAATCCGTGAGGCCAGCGATGCAAAGGGGTTACGCTATGATGTCATCCCTGCTTTACCGGTTGACACCATCGGAGTCTACATCTTTATGCCCATGGTGAAAATTTAGGTTTAAGGAAATGCGAAGCAATCGGGGATTCACGGCTTTACGAATCGAAGGTGGTATCCTGCCGCCCGAGTTTCTTCAGGACATTGCTATGCTAAAGGCTCCTCGCCAATTCGGACCTGACTACGGGCTATCGAAGTCGCTGTCAGTCAAGGAGGAAATTGCAAGATACTGGCGGATCGGCAGCGACCTGTATGGACGTTACTTCGAACGTCGCCCTCGTACAGACATTGGTGAATCACAAGTCGGTATCGAAGACTGGCTAATTCCGTTCTTTCGTTCACTATTGGGCTATGACGATCTAACGGTTGTCGGCAATGTCCAAATGGATGACCAGAAATTTAAGTTAACTCATCATGCATTTGGTGGAGCCGTCCCTTTACTGCTGGTAACGCATAGTTTCGATCTTGATCAAGCCTACTTGCACTTCGGGCAGGATAATCGCCGTAAGGCACCACACGGATTGATGCAGGAATATCTCAATGCCGAGGATTCTGCATTGTGGGGCATTGTCTCCAATGGCTCGAAGTTTCGAATTTTACGCAACAATACCAGTTTGACCCGTCCTGCATTTATCGAGGCTGACCTTGATCTTTTATTTGCCGAAGAACTCTATTCAGACTTTTCAGCATTATGGCTTACGGCTCATTCTAGCCGCCTGAAACCCATCGATGACAAACCATCTGGTTGCATCATTGAATCTTGGCGTGCCAAAGCGCACGAACAGGGGCAACGTGTTCGCGAAAATCTTCGAGATGGTGTCACAGAGTCACTTCGGCAGTTGGGGACGGGATTTTTAGAGAATCCTGAGAACAAAGACTTACGGAAAAGACTTGAATACGGAACACTCTCTACAGAATCATATTTTCAGCAACTTCTTCGGCTTGTGTATCGCCTGCTCTTTCTTTCTGTGGCCGAAGACCGAGACTTGTTGCACGCACCAGATGCTACGGACGGACAGCGTATGGTGTTTGCTGAGGGCTACTCTCTAGCCAGACTACGCGAGCGCACTCTTCGACGCCGGCACTACGACCGAAAGGGAGATCTCTGGCAGGGACTTCTGATCACATTTGGTGCTCTCGCAAGGGGTGCAACCGGACTTGGTTTGCCGCCCCTCGGTGGTCTATTTCGAGATGACCAATGTCCCGACCTAGATTCGTCGTTTATAGCGAATAAATATCTTCTGGCAGCTGTTCGTACAGTGGCGTTTTTTCAGTCTGACAAAAGTCTCGCACGTATTAATTACCGGGACATGGATACAGAGGAATTGGGGTCTGTCTATGAGAGTTTGCTGGAACTTCACCCCATCATCAACGTAAAAACCTCTCCCTGGAATTTTGCATTTGTCGGAGATGGGAGTGAACAACAGGTCAAAGGTTCTGCGCGCAAGTTGACGGGGTCTTATTACACACCGCCTACCTTGGTGAGAGAACTTATTACCTCAACACTCGATCCAGTTATTCAACAAGCTGTAACCTCTCGTCCCAATGATCCTCGTGACGCTATACTCGCACTGAACGTTGTTGACCCAGCCTGCGGTTCAGGGCATTTTCTGCTGGCGGCGGCGCGACGCCTCGCAATTGAGATCGTCCGAATTGAATCGGGCGATGACTCGATAATCGAGTCATCCCGCCAGCATGCGTTACGCGAAGTAGTGCAGCACTGCATTTACGGCGTCGACCGCAATCCACTTGCTGTCGAACTGTGTAGAACTGCGCTTTGGATGGAGACTCTTGAGCCAGGCAAGCCGCTCACATTTTTAGATTCCCACATTCGCCAAGGCGATAGCCTTATGGGTATTCTTGACCCCGAGATTATGGCGACTGGAATTCCTGATGATGCCTACAAAGCGTTAACGGGAGACGACAAGGTTGTTTGTCGAGATCTTAAAAAACGCAACCAGCAACCGAATCAAGGGGACCTTTTTGACCAAGACGCGGTGCTAGAAGTCGCCGTAACAAGCATTGATATCGATGAAATGCCAGAGGATACATTGGATGAGGTCGAGCACAAGCGAGCCATGTGGAAGACTGGGCTAGACGACCCGATCCGTGCCCGAGAAACCCTACGTGCCAACCTCTACCTAGGAGCGTACTTCATGCCCAAGACGCACGAAACTATCGAGGTTGTACCACAGACCCAGGATCTCCAACGACTCGAGAGCGGACGATCACTGCGGCACAGCGTTGGCGAAGTCGTTGATGGTCTGTCAGACACATATAACTTCTTTCACTGGCATCTTGCATTCGCAGACGTTATGCAGGACGGCGGCTTCGATGTAGTGCTTGGTAACCCGCCGTGGGAGCGTATAAAACTTCAGGAAAAGGAGTTCTTTGCTTCCTGTTCTTCGGAAATTGTGAATGCACCAAATAAGGCTGCTCGGGAGCGACTAATCCGCCAATTAAATCGAGACGAAGCTACGCCTGCTGATAAAGCTCTGTACCGAAAGTTCAAAACTGTAAAGCGTGAGGTTGAAGCTGTCAGTAAATTTGCTCGCACCGGACGTCGCTTTCCATTAACTGGAGTCGGCGACCTTAACACCTATGCTGTCTTTGCCGAAACTTTTCTGCAACTCGTTAATCCAAGTGGACGTGCGGGCTTGATTCTGCCCACCGGGATTGCTACCGACCACTCCACCAAGGCATACTTTAACCATATCATCAGCCAGCGGCGACTCGTCAGCCTTTTCGATTTCGAAAATCGTAAAGCCATATTTTCAAGCATTGATAGCCGAATGAAGTTTTGCCTCATGACATTGAGTGGAGAGAACCACCCGATACTGGAGGCCGAGTTTGCTTTTTTCCTGCATCAGACAGAGCAGCTTAAGGAGGCTGAGCGGCGCTTCACGTTGTCCGAAAGTGACTTCTACCTATTCAATCCGAACACTAGGACCTGTCCAATATTCCGCACACGGTACGATATAGAGATTGCACGTAAGATGTACCGGCGGGCTGGTGTGTTCTGGAAGGAGGCTATCGGTGAGCACCCGGAGGATAATCCTTGGGGTGTTTCGTTTCAATTGATGTTTAGCATGTCTAGTGATTCTGGACTCTTCGCAAATAAAAAAGAAATGGAGGACGATGGGTGGAAGCTTAACGGTAATGTGTTCGTGCGTGGCGAGGAGCGCTATCTACCTCTCTATGAGGCGAAGTTGTTTCATCAGTACGATCACCGCTTCGCCACATTTGACGGAGTTTCAGAAAGAGATGTCAAGAATGGCAATGCCCGAACAATGACATCCGAGGAGAAGGCTGATATTCAGGCTGTGGTGTTACCACGCTACTGGGTGCCGGAACTAGAAGTGATAAAAAAGTTTGATATGGGGGGGGGCAGGGCAGCCAGAATCAGTCATCCACATTCGACGCTCTCAAGCGTCTGGCACGCAACTCGCTTTCAGGAAAATCACCAACGCAACCAACGAAAGAACGGGGGTTCTTTCGATGATAACGAACTGCGGTTTGAGCGATTCCGGAACAACAATTTTAATTGGTTCGTCGCATTCAGAGACATTGCCAGAGCAACTGACCAAAGGACCGCGATATTCGTAGTTGTACGAGGAACGGCGATGAACAACAAGGCTCCTCTTCTGAAAATTGACTGGAATAGTTGGTTGCAGGCATTCCGCGGGATTACACATTCAACGAACGAGCGGTCCATTATTACAAATTTTTTACCGAGAAGTGGGGTCGGCAACAGTGCTCCAATTATCGATTATGAGAATGCACGAGCGGTTGCTGCCACTTTGGTACTGGCCAACATGAACAGTCTGCCGTTTGACTGGGCAGCACGTTTATCAGTCGGCGGATCTAACTTGAACTTCTATATTGTCAAGCAACTCCCTGTTCTGCCGCCGGAGGACTATCTGAAAGAGAGCAGTTGCGGCTATCTTTATGTCCAGTTAGTTGTACCGCGTGTGCTTGAATTGACTTATACGTCGATAGACGTAAAGGACTATGCCAATGATCTCGGTTACCAAGGTCCACCGTTTCCGTGGGATGAAGAACGTCGCCATTGCCTGCGTTGTGAGTTGGATGCGATCTTCGCTCATATGTACGGTCTCAATCGCTCCGATATCGAGTGGATTCTGGACGCGCCGGCTCCAAGTTCTTCTTTTCCAACTCTAAAGCAGAACGAGTTGAAGGAGTTCGGTGAGTTTCGAACGCAACGATATGTACTAAACGCGTTCGACACATTGGAGCGAGGTAGGGTCCCGAATCTACAGTCTAACTCTTGATTACTATTCAGGGATTAGAGACTATATTATTCGGGTATTCAGTCTCTTAGTTGCCTGTTGATAGTATTTGATAGAACGGATTGGTTTCGTGCGATCGATGCAGAAATCATGATGAGTTGACTCCCAAATAAAAAAGTATTTGGGTAGGCATAGGTGCGTCCATTGCCGTAATAAATTTCACGTATTGACAAACATTTTTTTGGAATATGGAAAGTTTTAAAGGCAAAAATGGACTTAGGCGACCTATTTTCTGATGACAACAAGCGAGTGGATATCCAGTCTGTATTTGTCAAAAGAACAGGAACAAAGGTGCATGTTCTATGATGGTGTTCCAACTTAAGACCTTTACCGCTGAGCTATCCCGCCTTCCGTGAATAGCGCCTAGCAATCATGAAGCATAACCAAATTGCAATTAAGCAAATTGGCAGAATTAGTCTATGGCCTCCAGCGACATAAGGAGTCTCGCCATGAGTTGGGACAATTGTGGTCCGCAATAAAGTCCCGTCCTCCTGTCGCAGTGAATCAATAATTCTGCCTTTACTGTCGACCGACGCGGATAATCCCTTATTCGCCACTCGGAGCATTGGTCGGCCAGACTCCTTCGCACGCATTCTAGACATTTGTAGTTGCTGGTCAGGGGCTACAAATCTTCCAAACCATACATCTTCGCTTAGGTTTACAAGAAACGAAGCATCAGGCAGCATCTTCAGAACTTCAGAAGGAAACGCATCCTCAAAGCAAATCGATACGCCAGCTTTATATCCAGCTACTTCAATCGGCTTTTGAGCATCAGTGAAACTGGTGAAATCGTCGGGTAGTGAAACCAAATCACCTAACATTTCAAACAGCCATCGGGCAGGTACATATTCTCCAAAAGGTACCAGATGTGTCTTGCGATAGACTTGAATTTCTTCGGACACACCAAATACACTGTTGTAAGCTGCCTTATCAAAACTCTCCTGGGAATAGTCCAAAATTCCGATCAGAAAATCTGCTGGGTGACTTTTCAAAAAATCCCAAAATTTTGAGTCTTCCAAATGCTCCGAAGCGTAAGCCAATGCTGTCTCAGGCCATATAATCAAGTCAGATTCGTAGGCTTCATTGCTTTTTTCCAGAAAAAACTCCAAAGTTCTTTGTGCACTTTGTCGATTGAACTTACTTTCAATGGAAACATCAGCTTGAATCATCGCTACGTTGAGCGAGGAGTCTTGGTCTTTCACCCAATCTAAAGTATTTCCCATATATCCAAAAATCCAAGGCATAGATGCCACCAACAGCATGATCGTATTTTTTTGGATGCGATCTTTTTGAAGTTTAACAAGCGATAGCGCACCGGCTGATATACAGGCTGCGAAACTGACACCCAGTACTCCATAATAGGGTGCCCAACCGGCCAACCAAGAGTCGATCTGAGAGTAACCAACGTACAGCCAAGGAAATCCAGTTAAAAACCAGCCTCGAGTCCATTCCATTAAAACCCATAGCGATGGAATAAGTAGCAAATATCGAGCATAGTGCAAATTTGTCGCAAGTGCTTGCAGTGCTCCGACTAAAGCGAAGAAAAATGCTTGTAGCGAAACCAGGACAAGCAGCACTACCACTGCAATAAATGCGGAAGTCTGCCCAAAAACATTTACTGAAATATAGACCCAGTGAATACCAACTAGAAAAAATCCGAAGCCGAACGAGAACCCTACTCGTGCGGCCTGTTTTGGCGTAAGATCACGCCAAGTTCTAAAGAGGATTGCAAGGCAGATTATTGCGAGGGGGAAAAGGTTGAAAGGGGCAAACGCTACAACGGTGGTGCATCCCGTTGCAAAGGCCAGGAACTCGCGCTTTAAGTTCACCGAACTACCCGGCTATAGAGTTTCTTCAGGACTTGTTTGGCCTAATCGTGTAACACGCAATTCCTTCACTCTGCGCTTGTCGGCTTTGGTGATTTCGAAGGCAAGCTGATCGTACGTAACAACCTCTCCGACAGCCGGAACTTCGTTTGCTTCCTTGATGATAAAACCGCCTATTGTGTCGACATCATCTTCTAAATGGATGTTAAAGTGCTCATTAATGTCGGCTATTTCGGTAAGTGCATTGACAATGAATTGGTTTTCCGACTCTTGAATTATGTTCTCAGACTGAGCGGGGTCGGATTCATCTTCGATTTCTCCTACGATTTCCTCAAGAGCGTCTTCGATGGTAATTAAACCAGCCATACCACCATATTCGTCGACGACCACACCCATATGCGTGCGATTTGACCTAAAGTCATTTAGCAATTCCCCTAATCGTTTACTTTCAACGATGTATACCGGAGGGCGCATGATGTCTTTAACTTTCAGGTCATTACCGTTCTTGGGAAAGTGCGAAAGAATGTCTTTGGCAAGCAGGATTCCAACCACTTCATCTTCGTCCTCCTTCATCACGGGAAATCTAGAGTGACCGGAGTCTGTGACAGTCTGCAGGACATCTTCAAGTTTCGTTTCCGCTGAAACTGTAACAGCCAATGCTCGATTGATCATTGCATCGCCAACAGTTTTGGTTTCCACATCAAGTACGCGCTTGATAATCTGAAATACTGTATCGCCGACCACTCCCTTGTGTCGTGCTAAACGAACCATAGCAATAAGTTGTTCCTTAGTCTCTGGGTAGGGAAGGCGCAAGTTGTCCGCCCACTTTTTGAGCATGGATACTGGTGAATCTGAGTGTTTTTCTGAATCTTCGGTCATGAGGTTTAGTTAATTTTTGCGTAAGTTGCTAATCCTAGCCGTTTGAGTATCGCATCTTCGATACTTTCCATTTCGCTTGCTTCGTCGGGGGTTTGATGATCGTAACCGCATAGATGTAGCACGCCATGTGCAACAATTCGGGCCCAGTGTGAATCTCGCGGTTGTTGCAGTGTTTGTGCCTGACGGTCAACCACCGGCGCGCAAACCACCACATCGCCCAGTGGAGTCGGATCAATCTGGGTCAAAGGTTCTGCTGGAAAAGCCAGTACGTCTGTAGACTGATCTTTATTGCGGTAACGTTTGTTTAAAGTTACGATCTCAGACTCATCGACAACCCGCACAGTGAGTTCAACACCAGTGCGTTGAACGGAATCGAGTGCGCTTCGTATCCAATCGTCGATGTCGGTAGAGCTAGGAGTGTCCTTTGAGGAACTGGCAATTTGAATGTCAGTGTGATTGTGCATCACTCGAAACTAATAGCGTTGGTCATCTTCGTAGGCTTCGACGATAGATTGAATTAAAGGATGACGCACAATGTCTTTAGTACCAAATCTACAAATTCCAATTCCTTCGATGCCGTCTAGAATTCTGATCGCGTGCTTCAATCCCGATTCCTGTGGTTTTGGTAAATCGATCTGAGTAATG
Source organism: Arenicellales bacterium (assembly GCA_965200645.1). GTDB lineage: Bacteria > Pseudomonadota > Gammaproteobacteria > Arenicellales > JAJDZL01 > CBDAUN01. The sequence goes on along the minus strand of CBDAUN010000003.1, from coordinate 1,590,525 downwards.
TCACCTGTTATGACAGCCCGGGAACGAAATCCAATTCGCGTGAGAAACATTTTCATTTGTTTACGAGTCGTGTTTTGCGCTTCATCTAAAATAACAAAAGCGTCATTGAGCGTTCGTCCGCGCATAAAAGCTAAAGGTGCCAGTTCAATGATCTCCCTTTCTAGTAATCTTCCAACACGGTCGAAGCCGAGTAGTTCATATAAGGCATCATAAAGTGGTTTAAGGTATGGATTGACTTTTTGACCAATATCACCGGGTAAAAATCCCAAGCGCTCGCCAGCCTCAACCACTGGTCTTACCAGTACGATACGACTGACGGATTCTGCAGCCAACGCGTGCACGGCACAAGTGACAGCAAGATAAGTCTTACCCGTTCCAGCTGGACCAACTCCCAGACATATATCGTTTTTCTCAATCGCTCTAATGTACTCATGCTGAGCGAGGTTACGGGCATGAATGGTTGCTTTGCGCACCTTAATCGAAGCAAAGTCACTGATGCGCTGTGCTTTGGATTGAATGGCAGCAATAGCGTCATGTATGGATTCGCTTTTCAAATTGCTGGTGTAGTTGGTAATTTCGTAGAGGTCGCGTAGCAGCTGCTCAGCGACCTGAGCATTGCTTTGGTCTCCATCGATTCGAAACAGGTTACCGCGGTGAGATATCTTGACATCGAAGTGGGACTCAATGGACTTAATGTTGGTGTTGCATTCGCCGCACAGTGAGACAAGCCTTTTACTGTCTGCTGGAGTGAGTGCAAATACGTTTGCTACAGGAGCCGTGTCCAATTCGAATTATCAGCCAATGAATTCAGTGTTCAGGACCTATCTGAACTCCCTGTAGCGAGTTCGGCATTGTCCGGGTGATACGCACATCGACAAATTGTCCAATGGTGCTGGGGTCAGCGTCAAAATTGACGACACGATTATTTTCTGTACGCCCCGACATTTGTCTAGCACGTTTTTTCGAAACATTTTCCACAAGAATAGATTGTACGCGACCCACCATGGCCTGACTGATTGTATTGGCCGATTGATTTATTCTAGCTTGTAATTGGTGCAAACGCTCAGTCTTAACTTTCGCTGGTGTTTTATCCATTAGTTCTGCTGCAGGTGTTCCCGGCCTGCTGCTGTATAAAAAACTGAAGGACTGATCAAATTCGACTTCGTCAATTAATTCCATTGTGTCCTGAAAATCACGTTCAGTTTCACCTGGAAATCCTACTATGAAATCTGAAGACAGGCTGACCTCAGGAGCATATTCACGCAGTTTTGCAATGATGGCCAAGTAGTCTTCTCTACTGTAGCGCCGCTTCATGCATGCCAAAATTCGATTGGACCCGCTTTGCACCGGTAGGTGAACGTGTTTTGCCAGTTTTGGCAACTCGCCATGAGCTTTGCAAAGCGCATCGGTAAACTCTAAGGGATGGGATGTCGTATAGCGAATTCTGCCTATACCGTCCACTTCGTGAACATAACGAAGTAGCGTTGCAAAGTCCATTGTTTTCCCATCATGAGTTTGTCCGCGATAGGCGTTGACGTTTTGACCAAGCAACGTCACTTCACGAACCCCCTTGGAAGCAAGGTCGAAAACCTCGGTAATGACATCATCAAATGGTCTACTAAACTCTTCTCCGCGGGTATAAGGCACTACGCAAAAACTGCAGTACTTGCTGCATCCTTCCATAATTGAAACAAATGCTCGTGGTCCATCCACCTGACGCGGCGGCAAGCAATCAAACTTTTCGATTTCTGGAAACGAAATGTCTACTCGCGGTCTTCTTGCAAGTATCGCTTCATCGACCATGTCGCTAACGCGATGGTAAGTTTGCGGACCAAAGATAAAGTCAACGTACGGAGCCTTGGCCAAAATGTTTTCGCCCTCCTGACTGGCAACACACCCGCCAACGCCAATGATGAGGTTTGGATTGGAACTTTTCCAAGGTCGCCAACGACCCAATTGCGAGAACACTTTCTCCTGTGCTTTTTCTCGCACAGAGCAGGTATTGAGTAACAATAAGTCTGCTTCTTCAGGTGTCTGAACTGCCTGATAGCCATGTGAGTCAGACAGCGAATCTAGCAGACGAGAAGAGTCGTACTCATTCATCTGACAACCGAAGGTCTTGATATACAGTTTACGTTCCATCATTTGACAAGTGGACTAAAGACGTTGTTTAAAGCAATGGAAGTGAATACGTTTGCAGACTTAAAACGAATGCGTGCTTTGAGCTTACTCAATGCTTAAGTATTGTGTGGATTGATCTATATTCTGTCTTAGATGTGCGTATTGTATCAACTGTAGATTGTATTGAAATCAAATTGAATGTTCAAAAGTTTCAAGAGAGTTTCCCGTTTGGAAATATTATGCAATCAATGAGCCGACATTCTGCGTATTCGGCTCAGACAGGCGGTGTCACGCCGGACTTTGTTCAATTGCATGGTGAAGCGTCTGAAACTAGGCTAATAGCCCGACTTGTGGGGTGAGCGAAAAACAAAGCATCGAAAACAATAGTGAATTCAATGCGCTACATAACGCGAAACCCTCTAAACAGTCTCAACTTGAAGCTTAGAAGTTTATGATGAATAAGTTGGTCAGAAAATCGCTCAACTGTCATTCCAAAGATCGGTGCTGAGATACCTCTCTCCGGTATCCGGAAGAAGCGCAAGAATGTTGCGCCCCAAATACTCTGAGCGTGAGGCGATTTGAAGCAGGCCACTGACTGCAGCACCGGAGGATATTCCAACGAAAATCCCTTCCTTTTGTGCCATATAGCGAGTCGCGCTATAGGCCTGCTCCGTAGTAATCTGCAGGATTTCATCATAGGCATCGGTTTCAAGTATCTCTGGGATGAACCCGGGTGCTGTCCCCATAATCTTGTGTTTACGGGCAACGCCTGTTGATAGAATTGGTGAATCAGCTGGCTCAGTCGCAACGACCTTCACCTCGGGAATCAAGCTCTTTAAATATCGCCCCATTCCAGAAATGGTCCCACCTGTTCCCGTGGTGCAAACAATCGCATCAAGGTCTCCTTCGAAATCCTCAAAAATCTCCTTCGCCGTTTGTTCATGGGAGGCTGTATTTGCTGGATTGAAATGCTGACCGACGAAAAAGTATCCGTGCTTTTTCTCCAATTCGCGTGCGTGTTCGATCGCGCCTTTAGTTCCTAGCTCCGCGGGCGTTAGCACAATTTCAGCGCCATAGGCCTTTAGAATTCGCTTGCGCTCTTCGCTCATGTCTGCAGCCATAGTGAATACAGCACGATAACCCTTGTAGGCCGCTACCATTGCAAGTCCAATGCCAGTATTTCCCGAAGTGGGTTCAATAATCGTGTCGCCAGATTTTAGAGCACCGCTTCGCTCAGCGTCCTCAATCATGTTCAAGGCTGGGCGGTCCTTGACAGATCCTGCAGGGTTGAAGCTTTCGACCTTGACCCATAGATTTACCTTTTGGGAAATGTCAGCTTTGTTGAGTCGGACAATCGGAGTGGAACCGATGGTCTGCAAAATGTTGTCGTATTTCAAGGTAGTGTGTATCTACAGGTAGGTGTTCTTACGTTTAACTTTTCGTTAGGCTTAGTTGGTCATAAAGATAGTGTTGATTTTTCAAATTTCAAGAGTGAATCAGCTAGTGATGATCTGTCGGTAGCGAGATTGGTGATACATCGAATTACCAAACTGCTGATTCAATGAAGTAATGCGTTTCAAGTAATGGCCAATCGGCAGTTCGTCCATCATACCCATGGCACCATGCAATTGAATGGCCTCCTCAGCCACTTGAACAGCAGCCTCACCCACTTGCCATTTTGCAGCCGAAACCAAAGCATCCTGTTCAGAGCCTTGCAGGTCGTCTATCGCTCGTGCCGCATCAGTAGCGAGACTTTGTGCGAGCTCACACTGCATGTAGATCTCGACCATTCGATGCTGTAAAGCCTGAAGCGAGCCAATTGTAGTACCGAACTGCGTACGGGTTTTCAGGTATTCAAGAGTTTGTTCGTATAAGGCCCACATTGCCCCAGACATTTCTGCGCAAATTGCAACAGCAGCCCGATTATTAACCTGTTCGATTAACTGGGTCGCCATATTTTCCTTGCCAATCAATATCGCGGGTGTGTCTTTAAAGGTAATTGAGGAAACTCGGCCGCCATCATGTGTTTCGAAGTCAGTTCTTTTAATACCATAGGCAGAACTGGGCATCACGAACAATGAAAGACCGAAACGGTCTGTAATTTTACCGTTGGTTCGTGCCACAACAATGATTCGATTGGCAACGTTTCCATAAGCCACAGAATCCTTTCTGCCATTGATGAGGTATTGGTGATCGTACTCGTCTGGAGTGGCTGTGGTTGTTACGACATTGGCATCGTAGCCTGAGAATTCTTCAGTTGCGGCATAGGCAACGATCGACTCTCCTTTACCAACTTCATCAAGTAGGTCATCTGCAAGGCGTCTAGATGCAGCAGATTCAATCAAGTAGGAGGCAATGACTACTGAATAGAGGTAGGGATTCATCACCAAAGCACGTCCGAATTGGTGCATAACGGTTTGCAAGTCAGCCGCTGAACCGTTAAATCCTCCAAACTTTCTAGCAAACGGTAACTTAAGCCAGCCTAACTCTGCGAAAGTCTGCCAGTGTTCCTTTGAAAAACCTTCGGGGGTAGCGATCAATTCTCGGCGTTGTTCAAAGGAATATTGCTCCCGAATGTATCGGTCGATGGAATCCGAAAGCAGGTTTCGAATATCTACAAGATCATCCATGACTACAGGCCTAAAACCGCTTTTGCGATAATGTTGCGTTGAATCTCATTGGAGCCGGAATAAATTGGAGTCTTGCGATAGTTAAAGTAATTGCGAGCGGCATCCGATTGCGAAAACGGATCAGTGGCCCACGATATGTCCTGACTTCTTGGGACATCAATCTGCGATAAAGTTGCACTGGCTTCTGCAGCCAGACGAAAAGTATCACATTGAATTTCTGTGCCGCGAATTTTAAGCATTGAAGCCTCGGCACCTTGGTCTTCGCTGTCTACTTCAAAAAGAAAGCGTCGTTCCGTGAGTTCAAGAGCATGTAGAGAGACTTCGATTCTTGCAATTCGGTCGGCAAAGCAAGAATCTTCGATTAAACGTTTATCAGTGATCGGATTTTTTGCTCGCGCCAGACGCTTTAAGCGACCGAGGGTTGCTCTAGTGCGTGAAAGTTCGGCAGTGCCAAATCTCTCTAGACTCAACAGGTGTTTTGCAACTTCCCAACCTTGATTTTCTTCTCCAACACGTTGGCTGACCGGAATTCGAACATTCTCAAAGAACACCTGGTTGACTTCCAGGGTTCCCTCGAACAAATACAACGGTCGGACAGTCACTCCCGGTGAAGCTAGGTCAACCAGCAAAAAAGTAATCCCAGCTTGTTTTTTGCCTTCGACGGAAGTGCGAAAGATTCCAAATATCCAATCTGCAATATGCGCTTCACTAGTCCAAATTTTCGATCCATTAATAACGTATTCGTCGTCTTCCCTTATAGCTCGACATTGTAGGGATGCCAGGTCTGAACCGGAATTAGGTTCGGAAAATCCTTGGCACCACAGTGTGTTTGCATCGAGTATGCCGGGCAAAATGTCTCGTCTCTGCTGTTCGGTGCCGTACTTGAACAATGTTGGACCGAGCATTCCCACTCCATAAATCATCGAGCGCGGTGCATCATTCAGGGAAATCTCCTGTTCGAAGACGTACTGTTGCTGGTCAGACCAGCCGGGACCGCCATAATCTTTTGGCCAACTGGGGCAACACCATCCTCCGGCATCGCGCAATATTCGATGCCATTGCACTTGTGCCTTGCGGGGCAGGTCCATTTGCTCACGTGCGACCATGGTGCGGGTTTTTTCTGGCAAATTGGTGCGAATAAACTCGCGCACTTGGATACGGAATGACTCAACGGCGGGGTCGAATGGCGGGGCTTTGAGCATTACTGTCAACTTACAAATCGAATTCCGTCAAACAGCAGAAGCCGTCTGCAAACCTAAACTACGGGACTTCAGGTCACCCACGCATTCACGAATCATGGCACATGCACGACGCAGATTTTGCTCAGACTCACCAACATTGATGCGCAATAGACCGCTACCGGACTTACCGAATGCTTCACAGGGTAGTGCGGCAATATTGAAATTATCGAGTAAGTGCCAAGCAAACTCCTTATCCGTAACGCCAAGGTCACGCACGTCAAACACGACGAACATTCCAACTGAAGAACCACATATTTGAATTTCTTCCAGTCCCTCTAATAAAGAGATGACAAGTTCTCGATTAGCATTCACATCTTGTCTGACCAGTGCCGAGTAGCGTTCTGTTTCGCTGACAGCGTACGTCGCCGCGTCCTGGATGAACATGGGTAATCCATAAGCCATGCAAAGTGACAGATTCGAAAGATTTGTGATCAATTCTTCGCTGCCAACGACCCATCCAAGTCTCCAGCCAGTCATGCGGTGCGACTTGGAAATGCTGGAAACTGTGATGACGTTATCAAGGGCGTCTGGAAGTGATGCAGGACTGGTGAATGTTCCAGGTTCAACGAGTGTTGCATAAACTTCATCGGAAATTAGCCAAAGACCATTTGATTGACAAATTTCAACTAATTCGCGAACCCGCCAGTCGTCATAAACTACTCCAGCTGGATTATTGGGTGAGTTCATTACCACAGCTTTGGTGTTGTCATTGAGTTTGCTTCGAATGCAATCGAGCTCGAATTGGAAGTCGCTTCTCGGGTCAGTCTGAATTGGAATTAGTTTTGCTCCACCGGCAGTAAATGTAGCATGATAGGTAGCATAGTACGGTTCGATAATTATGACTTCGTCACCCGGACCTAAAGTACACAGCGATGAGGCAAACAAGGCGTTTTGTGCCCCGGCAAAGACAGCACAATGACTACTTGATACTTCTATGCCTGTTTGTCGGTAAAAGTGATGAGCAATTTGTTCACGCAATTCGGGTTCGCCACTAATTTCGCTGTAGTGATGACGCCCGGATCTCAGGCTTTCAACGGCGGCATCAACAATGGGTTCGAAAGTGGCGGCAAGCATTTCCTGACCAATAGTCAGAATGACAATATCCTCACCTGCACGTTTACGCTCTGCGGCTTCGAAGTGAACCTCCCAGGCTTCTGCACCGCCGATACCAATTCGTCTGGCAAGGTCGGAAAATCGATGAATTTGCTGAAACTTCATTGATGGATTGGTAAAAAAGTAAGTCGCTAACTGTAAATCGCCCGTAGAATACAACACAATTCACGGTTAACTGTTTGACAACAAAGCATTAAAAGGCAGTTGGCGTCGAAGCGAAAGTTAACTGCCTTATTGATAGTTCCAGATTATATTGGTTTACCTGATTTCACTGGCATGCAGTTGCGTTTTTTTTAAAGCCCAAGGTGATAATCTCTATCTTTCGGAGCAATATTCAATGAAAGAAGTCAACAAGTGAAAATATTCGAGCAACCGTCACAAAAACCGGCCGGGATAGGTGACTTCATTCACGATACCAATCGTGTCTATATCTCCAACGCGATTACAGCATTTTTGTTTTCATGTACTGGTCCAGTAGCAATCATTGTTTCGGTTGGAATGTCCGGAGGGCTAAGCCAGACAGAGTTGGCATCATGGATATTTGGTGCGTTTATTATCAGCGGTTTAATAACGCTTGGGTTTACGTTGATTTATCGCCAACCGATAGCTTTCGCTTGGACCATTCCGGGAACAGTTCTATTAGCATCTGCATTTGATCACCTCAGTTATGCGGAAATAATTGGTGCATTTTGGGTGACAGGAATTTTGATGACGGTGGTTGGTCTTACCGGAAGCGTGAGAAAGGCAATGCAGGCGATACCAATGCCGATCATTATGGGAATGGTGGCCGGTGTGTTTATGCAACTCGGGTTGGATCTAATTTTCGCCTTTACCGAAGAGTTGTGGATTGCACTAGCGATGGTTGTCGGCTATATCGTGGTCGCTATTTCACCTCAACTGAAACAGAATTTACCACCCATAGTGATGGCGCTAGTTGCAGGTGCAGTGGTTGTTTGGTTGACTGGTGCATCTACAACAACGCAGCAAGTCAATCAGTGGATCGGTATCCCAAATCTCTACTGGCCTGAGTTCTCCAGACAGGCAATCGTGGAGTTGGTAATCCCGATTGCCATTACCGTTTTGGCTGTGCAGAACGGACAGGGTTATGCAGTATTGACGGCGGCTAGCCACAAACCACCAATTAATGCTATGACAGTTTTTTGCGGCATCGGTTCGCTGTTTCATGCGATTTTTGGTGCCGTCTGCACTTGTGTGACCGGACCCTCCAATGCTGTATTGGTTAGTCAGGGAGAACCAAAGGGTCAGTACGTTGGTGCGGTCATCTACGCTCTACTGTCGATAGTCTTTGGTTTTTTTGCGTTTGGCGCTACTTGGTTGATGTTAAGTTTGCCGTTCGCCTTCGTTGCCGTACTTGGAGGCTTGGCCTTGTTTCCGGTCCTGCAGAAGGCGTTTGTCGCGACATTTAGTTCGCGTTTTACACTAGGTGGGCTAGTAACGTTGCTGGTAACAGTGTCAGACTTGTCGATCTGGAATATTGGGGCACCCTTCTGGGGGTTGGTATTTGGATTTTTGGTTTCCGGATTGTTAGAGCGAGAAGACTTCAGAGCCTTGAAAAAAGAGCGGGAAGAGTCAGAGAGTCAAAACTGAAGACAACATTTCAAGCCCATAGGATCTAGTTCGATGCACAATTTGATGTCCTTCAAACCTCAATGGAATCGCACATCCACCGACTGAGGTGATTCGGCATCGTTCCACGCAATACCGAATATGAGCTCCAGCGTCAACGATGCTGAATTTGGTAATTCATTGCCCTCTACTTGCTGGACCAAACTCAGAAAATTGTCCTCACTACTAGATGCGCATTGTAAGCAACCGCATTCCTCAAGTTCTCGATAAATGTCAACAAGTTCAGCCTTTTTATACCCTTTGCGTTCTGCATCGAACACTGATTTGGCATAACCATGGTTACTCAGTTCATCGCCGATGGATATTATTTCGTAAGCTCCGATGATTGGTAAACGTAGATTGGAAATTAAGGAAGAATCAGATCCAATTACGACAAACATCAAAATTCCACTATGACGCAAAACTCGCCTGCATTCTGCAATAACTGTAGAAAGATCGTATCGGGCATCCGGCAAGTTGATGACCACCAAATCGACAGATTCTTCCAATATATCCAATCTATCAGGGCGGAGTTTTCGCGTAACTATGCGATCGCTCGGCTTACCTGACTGCTCCGAAGTTTGGGTATTATTGATGACGCTTGCTGTCGGAAACGTATCTAGCAGCAGTCGATCAATAGGATCAGGTTTTACGCTAAGATTGAGTATGAGTTGTGGAACAATATCTAATTCACTTAGTCGATCGGTCAACTCCTCTGCGGTGTAGGTAAAGATGTCAGTGTCATCAACTGGCACGTTCATACTAACGTAACGGCTATTGGAATCAGTCTGATTGGAGTGAATATAGATTAAATCTATTCACACTTTGGTAAATGGTAGCTATGGGTGGGATCGAACCACCGACCTCTGCATTATGAGTGCAGCGCTCTAACCGTCTGAGCTACATAGCCACAAAGTGGGAAGAATTCAATCAAGGTGAATTAGACCAGAGAGTATTATACAAGCGAATTCTTGCAGCATATTTCGTACAAATTTGAAATTCATGTATCTCATATGAAAGTTTGCACCTGGAACGTCAATTCACTCAATGTTCGTCGCGACCACGTCATCGATTGGCTAGCGGCAAACGAGCCTGATGTCCTGTGCTTGCAGGAAACTAAAATGGTGGATGAAAAGTTTCCTGCCGACGTGTTTCACAACATGAACTACAAGGTGCAGTTTTCGGGTCAAAAGACCTACAACGGAGTTGCGATAATTTCCAAACATGACATCGAAGATCCGATCACCGATTTTCCAAACTATGATGACTATCAGAGACGGCTTTTGGCCGGCACCTGCGGTCCGATTCGCATCATAAATGTTTACATTCCAAATGGCAGTGAAGTGGGGTCGGAAAAATACAACTACAAGTTGGAGTGGCTGGGACATTTGATTGAGTTTGTGAAACAGCAAATCCAACAATTCGAACATGTTGTTCTAACAGGTGACTACAACATTGCGCCTGCCGATGAGGATGTACATGACCCGGAATTGTGGCGAGATAAAATTCTGTGCAGTAAGCCAGAACGTGAAAAGTTTCAAAAACTCATTCAATCTGGTCTTACTGATACCTACCGACTATTTGAACAGGAGCCTGAGAGCTTCTCTTGGTGGGATTATCGAGCGGCTGGATTTAGACGAAATCTTGGAATGAGAATTGACCACGTGCTTGCAACTTCGAATTTGTCCGAAAAGTGCACAAATTGTGCGATTGACAAAGAACCCCGTAAACTGGAACGTCCTTCAGATCATGCTCCGGTTTTCGCAGAATTCAGTATTTGAACTCTTTGAGTTCGCAAATCAGCAAATCAAATCGACCATAAATTAACCTTCTGTAAACCGTTCGTATCCGGAAAGGTCGAGCTAGGTTTCAACCGATTCGTAGTTAATTTCTTCTATGTGTCGTATTACTGATTCTTCCTAATTCCATCTGGGTTCGATCAACCAACCAGAGAGTTTTAGATTCGATTTAACTGGCCGAATGATTTGTAAAATTGAAGTAAGACCGCGTCTTCACCACCCGATAAACTTGCGTTCGGACGCTTTGCTCTGAGTCTTCGAACGTCGAATTTATTCTGTCTTTCAAATCAATGGGTGACCTACACCGATAGTGTGGTATTTACGTAACCTTCCATGTAGAAACCCTAGATAATTTATACTTGAAATTTAATCCATCATTCTCCGCCTGTTCATTCGCGCCAAGTTTGACCCCGACAGTGCCCGGTATCACGTCCAGATAGTCAAGTTGCTGCTTAACCTCGATCATGTTCAACAAAAGATCATCCGGCAAGTCGGCATCGCGCACAGCGAAACTGAACTGGAACCTTTGCGCCAACTCGGTGAGCTGGTCAGTGTTCAAAAGTATGCTTGGTTCCTAACGACCGTTATGCTTAGGGTAGCAAAATCGGGCAGGCCATTCTCGTCTGGTAGCCCGGTGGTTTCGGTATCGAGAACGATAAAATTGTCGAAAAGTTGAGTATAGAGCCATAGCATTTTGTTCTGCATGCCGATTACCTACTGTCACTGTTGTTCAAGTTTTCAACTTGCACAATTGCACCCTTCTCATAGTAATAACGCAAGTAGCACCAGTGGACGGCATCTGATAACGCTCGAGGGCGCATCACGCCGTAACACTCACCCTGGGTCCTAACACTTTGATAGTGAACGCCAAAACTATTGACATCCCGTAACGCATATCCGAGTTGCTGTGCTTCTCCGTAATCGTCCGGGTTGTACATAGCGTGCCCGATCAGTTGCCGCAGGTCATGCAAAGATGTAGCACCCAGTTGTGCTCGTAAAACGCGCATTTCCTGGGTGGATTGTTCAATTCGAGATTCCCGGAGAAACCGAGCTCGATGAAAAGAAGATTCAGCGATGGCTACCGACTCCTCGGCGGCACAGTAATAAATACCGAAATCCCGGTTGAAACGCCCCCCACGACCGTCCACAGGAGGATGAGTGAAAGCAGCCATAATCCAGGATGCTCCATTTCCGTAAACCCGGTCTTCCGGCGGTACCAGTCGAATATCACCCACCTTATCACGCAACCTGGAATTGGTCAGAGACTCTACCGCATAGAGCACATTCCAATCCTTTGGACTGGAAACACGTTCGAACAAGTCAATCTGGGGATAGCGAGAAAGAATGACTCGATACACCGGTTCATTCACCTCGCTAAATGGCAGATCTTCAATAGCAATCACGAGCCACCTCGCTCCGCATCAAGGAAGTTTCTAACCACAGCCAGATCTACCACCTGACCGGCTAGGAGGCGATTCAGCGGTGTTGTGCCGTAGAACAGCGGATTGTCATTGGGCGAAGACAACCACTGGTCGGCCAGCACCTCGTCGGGCAACAAGATTTGCAGAGACTTATAGATACCCAAGATATAGCTGGCCCGCTCCAACAAATCTCGTGTCAACTTGGCCTTTTCCGGCTGACTCTTCCAGTTGTACAGCGTTTTCTCATTGCTGAGCCCCAACAAAGTCATTTGCTGGACACCAGTTAGTTGCCACTCGCTAAAGATATTAAAAATCGCTGGCAGCAGTGAACTGGTGACACTGGAACCACGGTGTATTAATTGTTCAGCTTGAGTGATCATGTGTATCTCTATAACTGTAACCTTACAGCGATACAATACAGTCTAACAAACTGTAACATTACAGTCAAAATTATCAAAGATACTTCTTAAAGCTACTTGCGGTCATAGTCATAGCAAAGGAGAATGCCAGTGTAAATAGCAAGATGAACCAGTCGGCCAGAGCCAAAAAGAGTAAAGAAACAAACTACCATTTAAGACATTGGACAATGCTTGTTAGCACCCATGAGATAGTACGGGACACGCAACAGTTCTCCGGTGGGACTGCAAATGGCCATCCTAAGACGGTATTACCGGCTCAGCAGTTTTATCTGTTTCCTTAGAAACAGCATGTCAGTGACTTCTCGGTTATCCAGCAACGGCGCACGGACTTTCCAGAACTGATCGCCTTTTAGTAGCACAAACGCCTGCCCCTTTGCAACGTGATTATGTTAGCAGCGGTCAGCTTTGGCTCTGTTTGAGTTTGCGGCTCAGCAATTCAAATCGACCACTAATTGACCTTCTGTAACCCGTTCGTTTCCGGAAAGGTCGAGGTTAGTTTCAATCGAATCGTAGCCATTTTCCTCCATGATCTGCCTTACCGATGCGCCCTGATCCCATCCATGTTCTATTATCAACCAGCCAGATTGCTTTAGATTCATCTTGACTGACTGAACGATTCGTCTAATCGAAGCAAGACCATCTTTACCACCCGATAGTGCTTCGCGAGGTTCAAATTTCAATGGGGAGTCGCTCAGGCAGGGATCATCATCCTTTACGTATGGAGGATTGCTTCCAATAACATTAAAGTGACTAGTCGGAAGAGTTGTGGCCCAGTCACAGGCAATGAACCGTGTATTGTTGATTCCCAATTCACATGCATTGTCTTTGGCTACTTCAAGAGCAGCTGGTGAAGTGTCGGTTCCTATCACTACCGCATCTGGCAATTCAGATGCCACCGCCAATGCAACTGCACCAGAACCGGTTCCCAAATCAGCAATATTGACCGAGTTGATAAATCGAGCACGATGCAGCATTCTTTCTACCAGCAGTTCAGTGTCTGGACGGGGTATCAGGGTTGAGTGAGTGACCCGAATCGGTAAAGACCAAAACTCCTTTACGCAAGTGAGATATGCAACCGGCTCCCCCACCAGTCGTCTCGAAAGCAGTTCATTTAGTCGTTGGACGTGGCGGGATTCAAGATTTATGTCTTGCTTAATCTGCAACAATTCACGCCCAACATTACCAGCGTCGGCGATAAGGATGTCCGCATCTAGTTGAGGAGTATCTGAAACTTTAGATAGTAGGTGTTTTGCGAGTTTTCGAGCTTCGTTAACTGATATTGGCGCGGAAATTTGGTCGCTCAACTATCCAACCCTTCAAGATCAGCCATCAGTGCAGCCTGAAATTCAGTAATAAGGGGTTCGATAATCGAATCCATCACTCCTGTGAGAATTTCTTCGAGCTTGTAAAGAGTGAGATTGATCCTGTGGTCTGTCACACGACCCTGCGGAAAGTTGTAGGTACGGATTCGTTCTGAACGGTCACCTGAACCGACCATTAGTTTTCTGGCAGCAGACCGCTGCTCCTGCTGTTCACGAATCTGCATTTCAAGCAGCCGTGCACTCAACATGGCCATCGCCCGAGCTCTATTTTGGTGCTGAGAGCGTTCGTCTTGGCACTCGACCACAATTCCGGATGGAAAGTGTGTAAGTCGCACCGCGGAGTCAGTACGGTTGACATGTTGGCCGCCTGCTCCTGATGCGCGAAAGGTGTCAACTCTGAGGTCTTGTGGATTGATTTCAATCTCATCGATTTTGTCAGCTTCAGGGAGAATAGCAACAGTACAAGCTGAAGTATGAATCCGTCCTTGGGCTTCGGTTTTGGGAACGCGTTGAACTCGATGGGCACCGGATTCAAACTTCAGTCGCGAATATGCACCTTTGCCCACTACCCGTAGAATGACTTTGTTATATCCCCCGTATTCATTTTCGCTGCTGCTGACAACCTCAGACTTCCATCCTCGGTTTTGCACATACTGTTTGTACATTCGCAATAAATCACCTGCAAACAAAGCCGCTTCGTCACCGCCTGTACCGGCCCGAATTTCTAGGTAAATATTGCGCGAGTCGTTTGGGTCTTTAGGTAGTAACAACTTATGCAGCGTGACGAGTGTAGCGTCCAACTGCTCCTTCAAACTGCCAAGTTCAGTACGAGCCATTTCCTGAATTTGCGCATCACCATCATCCGTTAGGATTGTGATTTCCTCAATTTCCTGTTCCAACGCAGAATACTGTTCATAGGTTGAAACCACTTCCGAAATGTCTGATAACTCAATGGAAAACTGCCGAAACTGATCCACATTGTGAATAACTTTCGGGTCAGACAACTGCGCGTTCAACTCTTCTTGCTTGGCTGAAAGCAAGTTCAATTTTTCTCGAAGTGAATCTTTCACGGTTAAAAGTCGGTTGCACTATAAATGGAGCTGTTTTGCTCCAAGGTGTTGCACAGCAACGCAATAAGTTAGGTTTGAATGATCGGCGCTGTGTGTTGTCTATTGGAATTTGATTTATTTGAAGTATTTTGGTGTGGACAGTTCCCAATCAATTACCAATTTTTACTATTATATTCAACTAGGGGATGGATTCTATTTAGGGGCAGGTTTGCCAAGTCTTTAACTCTTCGGGTCGAGCACAATCTTTTCTGGAAGAAAATCGAAGTTACGAGCATCATATGAATGGTGACTAGCGTTTGAGATTTAGATCAATAGGATTAGAAATTCACCAAAGTTTTAGGCATCGAACTTACACAATGCATTACTTTATATTCTGCGACACCGTGCATAACAACGAATGATTTTCAAAGTTCGACAAATTCTTATTGCAAGTCCGACATCCCGGAATGCGTGCATGATGAGTAGACATTCAAATTGGATTTCAGCACTTGGTCTGATAGCGTTTGCAGCACTGTTTGTCAGTGGTTGCGTTCCAGTAGAAGATCAGCAGACTGAAATGACCAGCACTACGACTGAACCATCGGTTTCAGTTGTTGAGCTTCCGGATGTTGACATCACAGCACAACTGTTGTCGGATTTGATCGGTACTGAGATTGAATACAATCGGTTTCGGTCGGACGAGTCGATTGAACAGCAGGCTGCTATCGCCGCCGAAACCGAGGATTACCGAATTGTAGAAGTTGTAGCGCAAAGAGCCTACAACGCCGGGCGATTTGACATTGCTGACCGAACCACTTTGCTTTGGGTAGAACTGACTCCAATGAATGCTCACGCTTGGTGGGTGCGAGGGGTCACTCAAGTCGCAACAAATGACTTTGATGGTGCTGTCGACAGTTTCATTAAAACGCTGGAACTTTCGCCGGACCGGCAATCTGCATTGTTCTCCGACATAGCGAGAGCGGTCAGTAGTGCGACATATCCGCAACTCACGTACGATATGTTTAAGAAGATTGCAGGTCAATTTCAAAATGCTAATGCCTACCAAATTTTAGTTAGATTTGCAGTGGCAACGGAAGAGGATCAGCAAGTCATTGATGACTATCTTGCAATGTCTTATGAATTGGAGCCACATCCACAGACTGCGGTGCTGCGGTTTTCGTTGTATCTAGAGCAGGATAAGGAAGATGAAGCCGTTGCTTATATCCAGAGAAAAATAAATAAGTATCCCGACTCCGATGACCTGAAACTTGCCTATGCGGAATACTTCATGCAAATCGGAGAACCCGAAAAGGCATTGGAGCAGCTCTCCAAAGCAGCGACCCCCGAGGCACTGCAGCGTGCCGGAAGAATTTACTATAGGTCTAATGATTTGGATGCTGCGCTCGACAAGTTTACTGAATACGTTGAAAGAAGCCCGGAAGACACCAATGCGTTGCTGAGTCTAGCTGAAATTCAGATCGAACTCGGCAATTTTGAAGATTGCCGAGATACACTGAATCGAATTACCGACCGCCAATTTCACTTCGAAAAGGTAATTTTAGAAGCCAGATTTGCGAGCGAAGTTCAGGGGATTGATGCTGGGATTAGAATTCTTGGCAATCTGCCGCTGAACAACGAATCCGAACAAATTCGAACCTACATTGCGATCAACAATTTGTACAGTTCGGCCGGGCAATGGGTAGACGCGAAGCTAACCCTTGATGAAGCTATCGAGATTTTTCCAGAAGACACGCAGCTTCGTTTAGCCAGAAGTTTTGTAGCAGCCGAGTTGCAGTTAATTGAACTGGTTGAGAGCGACATTCAATCGGTGTTGTCGCGTGACTCCCAAAATGCTGCCGCACTAAATGCACTTGGATATACCTTGACAGATTTGACGGACCGGCATGACGAGGCACTGGCTTTTATAGAACAGGCCTTGGAGCTTAGACCCAACGACCCCTATATATTGGACAGTATGGGATGGGTACACTATCGACTCGGCAATTTCGATCTCGCCCTTGAGTTTTTGCAAAAGGCTTACAGACTTCGATTGGATCCGGTGATAGCTGCGCACCTAGGAGAGGTTCTTTGGTCAGTTGGTGAAAAGAATCAGGCCAAAGTGATTTGGCAAAGTGCGCTGGACATCGACTCCGAAAATGAAACTCTGCTAGAGACAGTCGAAAAATTTACCAATTGATTTTCCGACTGTTTGCGCTGGCCGCTTCCATTGTTTTGGTGGGTTGCGTTACTGGCATCCAAAGAGTTGATCATTCAGATCAAACGGCTCTTCAAGAACACATTCAGAGGTTGTCTGCAATTGATCGCTGGGACCTTCGGGCTAAACTTGCGTTCCGAACAGGCAATAAGGGCGGATCAGGCACTTTAGTTTGGAAGCGTATCGGAAACCAACATAACATCGAACTTTTCGGGTCATTTGGTGACAACCGAATCCGAATCATCCAAAATTCAAACGGTGCAATACTGACGGATTCTAAAGGCGAGGTGTTTGCCGGTCGCAGTGCTGATGAACTGCTTTATCGTCGAACCGGTTGGACACTACCTCCAATACACGAATTTGACGACTGGGTGCTTTGTTCCCTGTCACTGGATTCAGCCACCGACAAAAATTGGAGTGAGTCCGGCTACGTCACTGCCTTTGAGCAATCAGGGTGGAAGGTTCTGTGTTTCAATTACCAAGATGTCGGTCGCTATAAACTTCCCAAGCAGGTTCGCATAGCCTCAAGTGATTACGACCCCATATACGATAGAGATATAGATCAAACCGACGGTCCGAAAGAGTTGCGACTTGCTATCTACTCTTGGGGAATTGAATAAGTTTTGAGCCCTTTACTTTTTGCTCCAGCCAAGATCAACCTTTTCCTGCATGTAGTCGGTCGACGGGCAAATGGTTATCACGAATTGCAAACCATATTTCAGTTCATCGACTGGCACGATGAGTTGCAGTTTGAATTAACCCGCGACGGCTCAATTACTAGAACCCCTAAAAACATTCCGGAAATTTCCGAACAGAATGATTTAACTTGTCGGGCGGCACAACTACTGCAAGAGAATTTTGATGTCAAGCAGGGAGTTCGCATCAGACTCAACAAGAACATTCCTATAGGTGCGGGGCTAGGTGGTGGAAGTTCAGATGCGGCGACGACACTGAAATTTCTCAATCGCGCTTGGGGGATTAATTTGTCCGACCAGGAACTTGCTGACATTGGTGCTTCATTAGGCGCAGATATTCCGGTATTTTTGTTTGGACATAGTGCCTGGGGGGAAGGGATAGGTGAACGATTGCTCAAAGCCAATCTGCCTGAATGTCTGTATTTGATTGCAGTGCCGCCAGTCGCAGTTTCGACAAAAGAGATATTTTCAAAATTCGAACTAATTGAAAGTCGAAAGCTGGAAACTTTGGATAGTTACTGCTTTGAGCATACAAAAAATGACCTGGAGGCAGTTGCCTGTGGACTTTATCCACAAGTCCAAGAGTTGCTGGAAACACTGCGCGAATACGGACAGCCACGCATGTCGGGTAGTGGAGGTGCCGTGTTTCTCAAGATTGGCAGTGAATCTGAAGGTCGGCGAATTGCACAAACGCTTGGTGGTTCAGTTCAGTCTCGTATTTGTACTGGGTTTAATGTTCACCCAATGACAGGCTAGCACGAGTTGCTTTATTTGAATAATCGAAGGTGTAATCTGCCAGTCATTTGGACTTTGAAAGCCTAATTGATAGTAAGGTCCAAAGGCTTTCTTCCCATAAGTGCGTAAAACGGAAGCAGCATCGTCAGTGCAACGACCATCTTGATGCCATAATCGCCAATTGCCCAGGTAACCCACGTGGTGTCGGTTCCAGCAAAAGCTATCGCGAAAAATATCGCAGTATCCATAGCCGAGGCCAGGGTCGAAGATGCAAGCGGAGCGTTCCACCAATGAGTATGACGCAATTTGTGAAAAATTGAAATGTCGAGCAGTTGACCAATAATGAATGCCGTGCCCGACGCCAACGCTATTCTCGGAGTAGCGAGCCAAAATGAAATGACAACAGCGATGATAAGACCGGCGTAGGCTACTTTTCGTGCATTTGCAGGACCGAAGTGGTGGTTGATGATGTCAGCGACAAAAAATGTAATGGGAAAGGTAAATGCGCCATAAGTCAACCATTCGTTAATCGGAATATTAACCAAATAATTAGACGCTGACACTATGGTCGCCATGGCGACTATGCCTGCAATAACGGCAATTTTTGATTTATCCACTTTCAATAGGGTGAAAGTCATTGATTAAAACTTAAGCACCCCAAAGTTAATGTTGAAGCATGATTTGCTTCAATTGATCAACATCATTTGCAATGTTTTTGTAATGCTCAGGTTTGCTGACGAGTGATTGAAGGCCACAGGGCAATTGCACTTTAGTCCCCGTGGACCGTTCAATGGTTGCAGCAAATTTAGCGGGATGGGCGGTGGCAATAACTGCAATCGGACCATTGAGTTGCGATTGAAATTGCTCCGCTGATGCCCATGCTATGGCCGTGTGTGGGTCAACTATCAATCCTGATGTTGCGTGCAGAGCTGCGATGGTTTCAAAAGTTTGCTCATCATTAATTCGATGCGCGATGAAATGAGATTGGGCACGATTCAAAACACTTTGGTCTACGGAGAATTCACCGGTATTGGCAAATTCCTGCATCTTCTCCGTTACGACATCACTGTTTCGGTCCAGCATCTCAAACAAAAATCTTTCGAAATTGCTTGACACCTGAATGTCCATACTAGGGGACAATGTTGACTTGACATCATGCTTCCGCATGGTGCCTGTTGCAAAGAATCTCGTCAAAATATCATTTTCATTGGAACACACAATCATTTGCTCGATTGGGAGACCGATCACGGATGCGACATAGCCGGCAAAGACATTACCAAAGTTGCCTGTAGGTACTGAAAAAGAAACCTTTACATCAGGTGCACCGAGTTGCAAAGCCGCATAAAAGTAATACACCACCTGAGCAGCAATTCGAGCCCAGTTGATTGAATTAACTGCTCCGAGCGAGAGTTGATTGGATACCTCCTGATCTGCGAAAATTAGTTTTACCATGGCTTGACAGTCATCAAAAGTACCGTCAACGGCAAGATTATGAATATTTGAATAATGACTTGTTGTCATCTGCAGGCGCTGCATCGACGACACTCTTTCGTGTGGGTGCAGCATGAATAGATCGATAGTTGGTAATCCCTGCACTGCATGAATCGCGGCTGATCCAGTATCGCCCGAAGTAGCACCCACAATTGTTAGGTGTCTTCCATCGCTTTCGAGCGACCAGTTCATCAAGTTCCCCAAAAACTGTAGTGCGTAGTCCTTGAATGAATAGGTAGGACCGTGAAACAATTCGAGCAATCCGAGTCTTGAACTTACGGCGCTAAACGGGGCGACATCCGGATGATCGAAATCAGAATACGCAGCGGTGATGAGCTGCTGCAATTTATTCTGAGGGATGCTATCACCACAAAACAATCCTATGATATGGGTTGCCAATTCGGTGTATGAGAGTCCCTTCATTTGGCGGATTTCTTCAGTGCTGAGCTTAGGCCATTGTGCCGGAACATACAGCCCGCCGTCGCTGGCCAAACCGCTGGTTGCAGTCTGTTCGAAATTGATTTTTGGCGCGCTTCCGCGCGTGCTTACATACAGCACAATAGCTTTTCGGGTTTGGTTGAGTCTTCAGTTGCGATAAGTATACAAACTGATTTACAAATAAATAGTATCCTTAACATCAACTTTTCTTTGTTAGTCATGAATTTTTTATTGAGACCTTAACAAACCGGTCATTAATCAATATCAACTGCAATGAATCAATCGAAGCACATCATCGTTTTGCAGCATATTGCATGTGAGCACCCTGGAATCTATCGCGACTTTATGCAGACTCAAGGCATGACTTGGGATGCCGTCGAATTGGATGAAGGCGAATCGATTCCAAGTTTGGTCGACTATGATGCAATGATTTCCATGGGCGGACCCATGGATGTTTGGCAGGAAGAGGAACATCCTTGGCTGGTGGATGAAAAGGAAGCCATCCGTGAGGCGATACTGGAAAGAAGAATGCCGTTTTTTGGAGTGTGTTTAGGCCATCAACTGGTTGCAGACGCATTGGGTGGTGAAGTGGGTCCTTCGGAGGTTCCGGAAGTTGGCATGCTGGATGTCCACCAACGAAGCGAAGTGTCAGACCATGCCCTTTTACAGGGACTCCCCGAAACTTTCAAGACTTTGCAGTGGCACAGTGCGGAAGTGAAGAGATTACCGCAGGATGCCACAACTTTAATGTCTTCGCCAGTATGCGGAATTCAGGCATTAGCCATTGGAACTACAGTGCTGGGCATTCAGTTTCACATCGAAACGACCCCGGCTACGATTGATGAATGGAACGCAATTCCTGAATATGAACGCGCCCTAAGAAATTCTTTCGGTCCTGACGGGGCTGATAAATTACGTGAACAGTCCAAGATTTATCAAGACTACTTGGCTGATTGTGCTGCAATTTTATTTCGGAACTGGTCGGCCAATATTTAGGTAAACCGTGTGCAGATGTTGTGGCCCGAATTTATCGGCTCTCACAGAGAAGAAATTTAATTGACAACAACTCGTGCAATTCTTCTCTTACCAACGCGAAAAACATGATCCGTACCAGCACTAATCTCTGCTCTTGAGTTTTCGACTTTATCTCCATCAATTCTGACAGCACCATCTCGTACTAATCGATGCGCCTCGGAGGTGCTCGAGACTAGACCACAGTCCTTCAAAAGATTAGCGAGCTGGATACTCGGACCTTCAATTTTCAGTTCAGTTGAATCAATCTCTTCAGGGTCTTGTTTTTTCTGAAAACGAGCAATAAATTCACTCTTTGCTTGATCTGCTTGTGCCTTGGAGTGAAATCTTTGAACCAGTTCGAACGCCAGTTTGTACTTGATGTCGCGCGGATTGACTCCTTGTTTAACTTCCTGCTTGAAGGTGTTGATTTGTGCCATATCGTGCGAACTAACGAGCTCGAAATAACGCCACATCAAGGCATCGGATATTGACATTACCTTGCCAAAAATTTCACCGGCCGGCTCGTTGATTCCAATGTAGTTGTTCAGGGACTTGGACATCTTTTGCACCCCATCCAGTCCTTCCAACAAGGGGGTCGTGATGACAATTTGCGACTCCTGACCGTATTGTTTCTGTAAATCTCGTCCCACCAGCAAATTGAATTTTTGATCAGTTCCACCAAGCTCAACATCGCAATTCAAAGCCACCGAATCATAACCTTGAACTAGCGGATACAAAAACTCATGGACCGCGATGGGTTGTTGACTTGCATAACGTTTGCTGAAGTCATCCCGTTCAAGCATTCGAGCGACCGTGTGACGCGCAGCCAACTTAATCATGTCACCAGCATCGAGTTTTGAAAACCACTCAGAATTGAATCTGACAATGGTCTTTTCTGGGTCGAGAATTTTGTAAACCTGCTTCTCGTAGGTGAGTGCGTTTTGATTGATTTCATCGTCGCTCATCGCCGGTCGGGTAGTGTTCTTTCCGGAAGGGTCACCTATTCTTCCAGTGAAGTCACCGATCAGGAATGTCACTTCATGTCCGAGTTGCTGAAACTGGCGCATCTTTTCTAGCAAGACAACGTGCCCGAGATGCAAGTCTGGTGCAGTTGGGTCAAATCCAGCCTTGATTCGCAACGGTCTGCCCAGCTTCAGTCGATCGGCAAGTTCCGAATCCAGCAGGATTTCGCTGGTTCCGCGCCGAATGACGGCCAGTGATTCTTCAACAGTGTGCTGCAATTTCTAAGTCACTAAAGATGTTAAAAGTTTGATATTTATTTACCAAAAATGTACTGAGAGGGAATTATAACGAACAGTTCAATGAGCCACCGCTGGTATAGCCTAAAGGCGCTGGTGTTGTCGGAAATGTGGTTCATGTCTGAAAATAACTGGCATATAATACGAACTCTACGCATGCTTTGTTCAAGTTACTGTCTAAAGCGTCAATTTACTACGTTAACATTCTGCCGCAATCTGCATGGTTCGGAGAAAAATTAGGGAATCACTAAATTTATTGCGTATCGCCTTTTTTGCGATTGTGGTTTGCGCCATGCTTTCCACAAACAACGCCTATCCCTCCATCGATTCTGCTGCAGATAGTGCCGAATCCGAAAACTCCACTTACAGCGGTCTACCTTTAGTTCGCTGGACAACTGAAAGTATTCAACGCGGCGACAATCTATCAAGAGTATTTAAACGAGCTGGGTTTAACGTCGCCTATGCGTATAAGCTTGCAAAAATGAAGCAGGCTAAACTCATGCATGTGATTGCGCCCGGCGATCAAGTAAGATTTGCTCATGGTCCTGGCGGAAAACTGATTGGTCTTGAATTTTTTCGTTCGCAGTCCAAAACAGTCAGTTTTGTAATTAGTGATGGCGAGTTCGAATTAGTGCCCAAATCCAGTTCACTTTCCGTGGTTTTGGAGAAAAAGTTTGAATCTGATAATGCAGACGGCAACGAAGCTGCTCAGTATGAAATTCCTGAAATTGATGAGACCAGATTAAGTTGGGTCAGCGTTGAAGTGAGAAGCGGTGACTCATTGACTCGTATTTTTAAGCGTGCCGGTCTGCCCACAGTTACAGCTATTGAAATTGCTGACAGTAAGAATGGCGAATGGCTGGCCAAACTGAAAGTTGGGCAAGAGATTCGAATCGGGACCTTTCCCGACGGAGAATTTGCTGTTCTTGAATCACATACATCTCCGTTGACCGTTGGTGTATTGCTTGCAGGAGAAGATTATTACTTTTACTTGGAAAAAGTCCTTGAGCCTGAAATGCAGCAGCATGAGGGTTGTGGTGTTATCAAGACATCGCTATATGGATCTGGATTGAATCAGGGGTTTGGGTTATCTGCGCTCAATGCTTACGTGGAAGTTTTTGAAACGAGGATCGATTTTTCGAGAGAGCTGCGCAAAGGCGATGAGTTCTGCATGATTTATGAACAAGGGTATCTAAACTACGGTAATCCAGTAGGAGAACCGATCATTCTGGCTGCGTTTTATCGCCAGGACAATCGCATTGTTCATGCATTTCGATTTGAAGAGCCCGTTAAAGGTATAAGTTACTATGATAAGAATGGCGATAACCTGCGCGGCCATTTTTTACGGTCTCCATTGAAGTACGGGCGAGTCACTTCAAACTTCAGCAAGCGTCGTTTTCATCCAGTGTTGAAGAAGTGGCGCCCGCATAAGGGTGTGGATTACGGTGCACCAACCGGTACACCAATTATGGTTACGGCAAATGGGGTAGTCTCAGAGCGTAAACGAGGCAAAGCCTACGGTAATGTTTTATTCATTAGGCACGGATCAAAATACACCACGGTGTATGCACATTTGAATGCATTTGCCAAAGGTATTCGTGTGGGAACTGCTGTTGAGCAGGGGCAGATTATCGGATATGTGGGTAAAACAGGATTGGCTACCGGGCCTCACCTGCACTATGAATTCAGGGTCAATGGGGTTCACCATGATCCGTTGAAATATCCCATGCCGAAGGGTGATTCGGTGCTTGAAGATCACCTGGAGCGGTTTAAGGACGATACCACCTCCTGGTTAGCTGGACTTGAGGCAATCAATAAGGAAGAGCCCATGGTTGCCTATACACCTGCCACTGATCTGACAGAGTCCGAGTAGATAGTCGGGTTGCAACTGTAGCCGACTACATGGACGGTTTTTATGTCGGTCAAATGTCCGGTACCAGCATGGACGGGGTCGACACAGCATTAGTGCATTTATCCGCCAGCCGAGGACTGCAAGTCCATCAGGTGCGACACGATAAATTCCCCGAAACACTTGCTCAAGATTTACGCTCTTTATTTGATAACCCGGAGCCTAAGTCCAAGCTTGCAGAGGCTGTAGATTCTGACTTAGCTGCTCTATACGCACAATCTGTTCAAGCCATTTTGACTGATTGGGACGATGCGGAGATTGTTGCAATCGGATGCCATGGCCAGACGATTCTGCACCAACCCGACAGCAAGAACCCGTTTTCTTGGCAGGCAGGCAGTCCTGCACTTCTTGCAAGGTATACGCGGCTCAAGGTTGTAGCTGACTTTCGCTCCGCAGATTTGGCAGCTGGTGGTCAAGGGGCACCATTGGCTCCGGCGTTTCACCAGTATCTGTTTTCCGTTACCGAGAAGAACAGGGCGATAGTCAATATTGGCGGTATCGCCAACGTAACATTATTGCCGGCAGATTTTGCACAGTCAGTCACTGGGTTTGATACGGGGCCAGGGAACGCGCTAAGCGATCAGTGGATAAAGCTCAAACACGGCCTGCCATTCGACGCAGCAGGACGGATGGCTCTGTCGGCTGAGGTTGATGAACAACTGATGGAACTTTTTATGGAGGATCCGTATTTCAAACTTCAACCCCCCAAGAGCCTTGATGCGCGACACTTTGATTTGAAGTGGCTGCAGAATCATCTCAATAGTTTGCAAGCAAACAGATCCGAGGTGGTCGTTCAAAGTACCTTAGCAGCATTCACTGCAGAATCCATATTGGTAGGCATCAAACTGGTTATGCCACAAGTTGATGAGATTTTTGTTTGTGGTGGCGGTGCAAACAATCGAGCGATCATGCAGCAGCTGGCACAACGTAGTCAAGTTCTTGTTGAATCCACCAACGCTCTTGGTCTATCAGCGGATTATGTTGAGGCGGTAGCGTTTGCTTGGCTGGCGTATCAGCGACTGGCCGATTTACCTGGTAATTTGCCATCTGTAACTGGTGCTGACAGACCCGCAATTCTAGGCAAAATTTGGGAGCCCTAAAAAAGCAAACACCGGCTACGAGTGCCGGTGTTGCTTTTAGGGGGCAGGGTTTTGTGGTAGTGATCAGCAATCCATGGTGTTGTCACGCTCCCACTGCGTAAGGTGCGTCATATAACTGTTCCACTCGTTCCACTTGAGTTTACAGTAACTGTCGATGATGTCAGAACCAATTGCGTTTCGTAGCACTTCACTATCTTTGGTAATGCGAATTGCGTCGAGTAGGTTCAGAGGCAGTTTCTTCACATCATCACCGGCTAATTCCGGGTTTGCATACATGTCGATATCCAGCCGCTTACCCGGGTCACGAGAGTTTTCCATGCCATCCAAGCCAGTCGCCGCTATCCCTGTTTGCAACAAATAAGGATTGGCGGAGCCGTCCATCAAACGAAGCTCGAATCGTCCGGCATCCGGAATCCGAATCATGTGAGTACGGTTGTTTCCGGTGTAGGTGACCGAATTTGGTGACCAAGAAGCACCAGATCTGGTCCGCGGAGCATTGATTCGTTTGTAGCTGTTAACCGTCGGGTTAAAAAAGGCACAAAGTGCATCCGCACTGTGAATGATTCCACCGAGAAAGTTGTAAGCTGTACCGGATAACCCCATTTCATCAGATTCATCCAAGAAAACATTTTCGCCAGCGGAATCCCACACGGATACGTGGGCATGACACCCGTTTCCGGTCAAGTCCAAAAACGGTTTTGGCATAAACGTAGCGCGATAACCATGCTTTTCGGCAATACTCTTGGTCATGTATTTGAAAAATACATGACGGTCTGCGGTGGTTAGTGCATCGGAGTAGTCCCAGTTCATCTCAAACTGCCCGTTGGCATCTTCGTGGTCGTTTTGGTACGGTCCCCAGCCAAGGCCAATCATGACATCGCAGATTTCACTGACGACATCGAATCGCCTCATCAGCGCCATCTGGTCGTAACAGGGTTTTTCCTGCGTGTCTCGCTCATCTGAAATCGCAGTGCCATCGGGAGTCAGTAATAGATACTCGCATTCGACTCCGGTTTTGAGCGTAAGTCCCTTTTCCTCATACTTAGCCAGTTGTCGCTTGAGCATCACACGGGGACATTGTTCAACTTCCTTGCCATCCATCCACAAGTCTGCGGCAAGCCAACCGACTTCAGGGCGCCAAGGCAGTACAGTGAGACTGTTTGGGTCTGGAATTGCCAGCATGTCTGGGTGGGCCGGTGTCATATCTAACCAGGTTGCAAACCCGGCAAACCCGGCACCATCCGTCTGCATATCGCCGATGGCTCCAGCCGGTACCAGCTTTGCCCGTAGACCACCAAAAAGGTCAACGTAGCTGACTAGAAAATACTTGATTGATTGTTCTTTTGCTGTTTGTGATAGAGAAATTGTCATATACACCTCCTATTTAATGACGAAAGGTCATTGCAAACTATTTTCCTGGAATCCAACTGGTGCCGGCCAATGGAACTTGTGCCATGGCGGCCGCCTCGATAGTCAATGCAACCAAGTCTTCGGGTTCCAAGTTAAGTACATGTGATTTTCCGCAAGCTCTGGCCAACGTTTGAGTTTCAAGCACCATGGTGGCCAAATAATTTTTTAGCCAACGTGCTCCCTGCTCAGGATTTAGTCTTGCTTCAAGTACAGGGTCTTGTGTTGTGATACCCACTGGGCAACGTCCAGTATGGCAATGATGGCAAAATCCAGGTTCAGTGCCAAGTTTTTGATAATCTTCAACAAATACTGGTTTGTTACAACCAAGTGCCACCATAGCTGCACTGCCGATTGATACGGCATCAGCGCCAAGTGCCAGTGCCTTGGCGACATCCGCACCGCTTCGAATACCGCCCGACACAATAAGTTGAACCTTGCGATGCATGTCCAATTCCGCCAGTGCGGCAACTGCTCGGTGCACGGCCGGCAGGGTCGGAATTCCGACGTGCTCGATAAATACATCCTGAGTCGCAGCAGTTCCACCTTGCATACCGTCCAGTACGATAGCGTCTGCTCCAGCTTTAACGGCAAGAGCGACATCATAGTCGACTCGGGTGGCACCAATTTTTGTAAGAATTGGAACTTTCCAATCTGTAGCTTCGCGCAATTCCTGAATCTTAATTTCCAGATCATCTGGACCAGTCCAGTCCGGATGTCGGCACGCACTGCGTTGGTCAATGCCTACTGGCAGGTTTCGCATGTGTGCCACGCGTTCAGTAATTTTTTGGCCTAATAGCATGCCACCGCCACCTGGCTTTGCACCTTGACCTACGACAACTTCCAATGCATCTGCTCGTCTAATGTCATTTGGGTTGAGTCCATAGCGGGATGGCAGAATTTGATAAATCAGTGTCTTGGAGGAATTGCGCTCTTCGTCAGTCATGCCGCCATCGCCGGTAGTTGTGCTCGTACCCATCTCAGTTGCAGCCCGGCCAATGGACTCTTTCGCATGCGCACCTAGTGCCCCAAAACTCATTCCAGCTATGGTGATTGGTATATCCAAGTGGAGTGGATTTTTGGCAAATCTATTGCCAATCACAACGTCGGTTGCACATTGCTCTCGATATCCTTCAAGCGGATAGCGAGACATAGATGCCCCGAGAAAAACCAGGTCGTCAAAGTCGGGGACATGACGCTTGGCACCAAAGCCTCGGATTTCATAGACACCTTGGTCAGCAGCACGATGAATTTCCGCGAGAACGTGCTCAGGGAAAGTAGCTGACGGACGAATCAGTCTAGGGTCCTTGTCACTTGAACCTTTATTGGAGGGCATCTGCGTTGTCTATCTTAAAGTTATAGAGACTTCGGGCGGAGCCGTATCTACGAAAGTCTTTTGCACTGCCATGCATGTCGGCTAAGGACAACAGCATATTCAGTTCAGCAACATGTTCTGGTCGCATTTCCTTTTCTGTACAGTCCGAACCAAGACTTTCTACCTCCCCCCTTACATAAAGACGTGCTTCATAAATTGAGTCCCCAAACTCACGTCCAGCATCACCACATACGACCAAGCGGCCACTCTGTGCCATGAACGCACTGAACGCACCAACACTCCCGCCGACTACTATATCGATCCCCTTCATGGAGATCCCACAGCGGGAACTGGCATTCCCTCGAATGACCAGCAATCCGCCATGTCCGGAAGCACCGGCATATTGCGAAGCATTTTTGTCTACCACTACGCTCCCCGACATCATGTTTTCTGCCAGGCCCGGGCCTGCACTACCTTCAATGTGAATGCTGGCCTTTTGGTTCATCCCCGCACCGTAATATCCGACATGCCCACCGATGGTGACATTGATTTGCGCATCCAAACCTACTGCTATTGAGTGTAGGCCATTCGGATTTTCAATGTAGCAGGGCGAAGAATTGTCGTTCGCTGCATGAAGTGCCGCGTTAACTTCCCGTAAGGTTTGTTGGTTTAAGTTGAAATTCATACTGATGCAGAAAGACTTCTATCGCTGCGCTCCCAGTTGTAAATTTTTGCCGGAACTGGTTCCCAAATTGATGCATCGTTGGCACCCGGAAGACCTGCAATTGCTCTAAATTCTGATGCCATTGCAACCCAGTCATCACATTCGGCCAAAACGGCGGGTTTACAGGCAATGGGATCTCGCAACACAGAAAATCCGTTTTTTGAACCTATGGCAAATGTATAAAATCCATCCAATTGGTCAATTGCGTGGTTCAAAGCTTCGTCAATATTTTCATTTTGAGCCAGTCGCCAAGTCAGGAATCCCGCTGCAACTTCGCTGTCATTATCCGTTTGAAATCCAACTCCCTGACGCTGAAGAAATCTACGAAGACGATTGTGGTTGGATAGGGAACCATTATGCACTAAACACAAATCCAGCCCGGTAGTGAACGGGTGGGAGTGTTCCGTGGTGACGGCACTTTCGGTTGCCATTCGAGTATGTGCGACAGCGTGCGAGCCACTAAACTTTGCAAAGTCGAAGCGTTCTACGACATCTTTGGGATTGCCTTTTTCCTTGTAGATTTCTATCGACTCACCAATGCTCATGATGCGAAGTTCAGGCCAGTTGTTTTGAATCCAGTAGTCAACTTGATTGACTGGTGCGGCACTTGCAATTACCGCATGACTTGCATGCACTTCAAGTTCAAATTCAGAGTCTAAAGCAGTAGATATTTCGGCGACTCGCTGGGGCCAGTCCTCCGTCTCAGCGGCACTGAACAGGGATACTTTGGAGCCACCTTCGGGTGCCGGGTTGCGATAAAAAGCCACCCCGGCACTATCTGGACCCCGATCGCTCATTTCTACGAGCATATCGGAAACAAAAGCACCGAGTCGTTCTTCTAGATCAGGATTCTTGATGTAAATGCCTACTATTCCACACATAATCAGAGGCTAGTCCATTTGTCTTGGCGATGCATAAAAACAAAAAATCTATTCTATAACAATTCCATTGAATTGGTACGGACTGTAATTGTGGTAACTTTGATTCGACGGCAGAAGTTCAAATGATTGCTATGTCATGAGTTCATTCATTAAACCTGTGAATTTGCTAATATAAGCATTTTGCCAGTATTGGTTGGGGGAGTTGATGGGATGAGTACAAAACACATTAGGCTGACTTCTCATCCTGAAAGTTACAAAACAGCCGCGTCACTTCAATGGGGCGCACCTTCGCATCGGCAACGTGGTCCGGTGGTAGGTACGTTAACGCCACAGCGCAACGCAATTGGGGCTCATTGCGGCTCGTATTCGGTATATCGAGCACTAGCGATTGCGGCGGGAACGCTTGACCCCGTACACGTTCCCGACTTAACCGACACCTCCCCTGCAGAACAGATAGGCCCCCATACTCAGTGGGCTTCCGCGGATAGGATTGTTTCTCTTGATCCTTATGGTCACTTAGTCAGTGACGCCTGGTCTGATTTATTGGAAGAAGGTTGGGATATTCGCCCCACCATTGCAGTCACAAAAGCGCGCTTGACGATGCCGGAATTTAGCCAGGCAATTGAGGCTGGTCGGTTGCAGGTGGATGGCAATGTACTGACTGACAATTTCGGAGCTCGCGTCACCAAAATTGCCATTGAGCCGGTGTGGTATTTGCCCGGTATTGCGGAACGCTTTCAAGTGAGTGAAAGCGAACTACGACGTTCTCTGTACGAACACGCTGGAAGCATGTATACGGAGTTGATAACGCGTAACGACATTAAGTTGTTTCTGCCTCCTATTGGGGGGATTACAGTGTATTTATTTGGTGATCTCGAGGCGATAACTGACCCGAGCAGAAAAGTATCTTGTCGGGTACATGACGAATGCAATGGGTCGGATGTGTTCGGTTCAGATATTTGTACTTGCCGACCCTACTTGGCACATGGCGTTGAAGTCTGCATTGAAACAGCGCAACAGGGTGGTTGCGGTGTAGTCGTCTACAATCGCAAGGAAGGTCGTGCTTTGGGCGAGGTTACCAAGTTTTTAGTCTACAACGCACGCAAGCGTCAGCCCGGTGGTGATAGAGCGGAGACATATTTCGAGCGTACTGAATGCGTCGCCGGGGTTCAGGATATGCGCTTTCAGGAATTGATGCCGGACGTCTTGCACTGGTTGGGGATTAATCGCATTGATCAGTTTGTCTCAATGAGCAATATGAAGTACGATGCGATCAGTAGTCAAGGCATTGAGATAAGCGAAAGAATTGCAATACCCGATGAACTAGTGCCGGTTGATGCTGACGTAGAAATTGATGCAAAAAAGGCAGCCGGTTATTTCACTCAAACTGAAATCGAAGAGCACGAGTTGTTGAAGACGACAGGACGTGGGCTTCATGAATAACGCGACCTTGATGAATGACCCAGCGTTGTGTTGCTACCAAGAAGACTTGATTGCCCTGAGTACTTTAAGGCATCCTCATGAAATACGTATTCGCTGCCATGAGGTTTTGCAATTTGTTGAACAAAATGGCTCAGAGTACTTTGACATTCATTCTGACCGATTAGAGGATGTCGCCTCCTTGGTGGCAACTGTTACCATACAAAGATATCCCGACGGTAATGTACCAGGGCATAGTCGCTGGAGACATTTTGAGTTGGATGGTCTAGACCGATGGGGCAGTTTGGCAGAAAATTTGCACGGTGACGAGCGGGCCCGTACAGCACTTGATCTGATCATTCCCAGTGTTCTGCTCGATGCAGGGGCTTGGATGCAGTGGGGATATACGGAACCACAAACCGGATTTCGCTACTTCAGGTCCGAAGGCTTGGCCATTGCCAGCTTTGAGATCTTTCGCAACGGAGGGTTTTCGGTTAGGCCCGATGCAGACCCACTTAGAACTGATGCTGAGGCTTTGATGAAAATTGATGCTGACACCTTGGCAGCCCACTTTCAAGTGTCCAACAATAATCCCCTTAACGGACTTGAAGGCCGGGCCCACATGCTGCGTTCTCTGGGTGAAGTCATTGTTGCCAGATCAGACTTGTTTGACGGGTCGCAGCGGTTGGGGTCGATATACGACTACATTCGGTCTAAGTATGAGCAACCAACTGCGGTAGACATTTTTCAGACTGTACTGGAGTTGTTGCAACCAATCTGGCCAAATCGCATTGTGATGCACGAGGAAAGCTTAGGTGATGTGTGGCGACATAGCAACATTCAAAGAACCAATGCTAGCGATAAACTGGTTCCATTTCACAAGCTCTCTCAATGGCTCACATACTCCATGCTTGAACCCTTACAAGAAGCTGGAGTGGAGGTAAGCAGCGTTGATCAGTTAACCGGACTGGCCGAATATAGGAATGCAGGTCTAATGCTAGACGGAGGGGTACTGTCGCTAAAGGACAGTAGAATTTGCGAAAACACTTATGCGCCGGAATCAGAACTCATCGTCGAGTGGCGGGCATTAACGGTTGCTCTGCTCGACAAGTTACTGCCCTTAGTGCAGAAGCAATTGAACAATAATGATCTTTCTCTTGCATCCATGCTGGAAGGCGGGACGTGGTTTGCAGGGCGGATGATTGCAAAACAAAAACGTCCGGATGGGGACCCGCCGATTCGACTGCAATTAGACGGAACAGTGTTTTAGATTTATTCCATATGGTGATAACAATGGATAACGTTACGGTAATTGATCATCCTTTAGTACAGCATAAACTGTCAATTATGCGCAGACGCGAAACCGGTACTGCAAAGTTTAGGCAGCTGGTGCGTGAAATAGCCCTGCTCTTGGGTTACGAATTAACGCGTGACCTGGAAACGGAACAGCAAACCATTCACACGCCATTAAAGCCTATGGATGCTCCATTTTTATCCGGAAAGAAACTTGCATTAATTTCAATTTTGCGTGCTGGAAACGGCCTGTTAGAGGGGATGATGGAATTGATTCCATCGGCGCGGGTCGGTCATATTGGGTTGTATCGAGATCCTGAAACTTTGGTAGCAGTGGAGTATTATTTCAAAGTGCCCGAAGACTTAGCCAGTCGTCCAGTGATAGTTGTTGATCCAATGCTGGGGACTGCGAATTCTTCAATTGCCGCAGTAGACCGATTGAAGGGTGCTGGTGCACTTAGAATCAAGTTTGCCTGCATGCTGGCAGCACCTGAAGGAATTCAAAATTTTCGTCAAGCGCATCCCGACGTGCCAATCTATACGGCTGCCATCGATGACTATCTAAACGATCATGGCTATATTGTGCCCGGACTGGGGGATGCGGGAGATCGGATGTATGGAACAAAATAGTCTGTCAATCCAGACTAATCGTAACTTTGACACTACTAGATTACACCATCAACAATTCAATAAACCGAGGGGAGCTTATGAGCAAAATATCTAAATTTATAACTATGATTGCAGCCGTGTCCGCCTTCGCTGTGTTCGGATCAATGGAAGTTATGGCGGACAAAATTAAAGTCGCCGGAATTTACACTCAACCGATTCAGCAAAAGTGGGATGCAGTGCTGCACCAAGCACTTGATAAAGCCCAAAAGAGGGGTGACATCGAGTACGTCTTTTCAGAAAAGGTTGCGAACACTGACTACATCCGTGTGTTGCGTGAATACTCCGACAGTGGCGTAGATTTAATTGTCGGCGAAGCCTTTGGCATTAGTCGTGAAGTAAGGAAAGTCGCAGATGACTATCCCAATGTTGCTTACCTAATGGGTGACTCGTTCGGCCCCCATGGTTCAAATCTTGCTGTATTTGACAACTACATTCACGAACCCTGTTACCTGATGGGCATTTTGGCTGGGGCCATGACTAAGACCAATCGCATCGGCATGGTTGGCGGCTACCCGATAGGTGAAGTCAACCGACTGTTTCACGCATTCATGAACGGTGCACGATCAGTAAATCCGGATGTCGAGTTTAAGGTGACATTTATTGGGTCATGGTACGATCCGCCCAAAGCCAAGGAAGCAGCTTTTGCCCAGGTCGAAGCAGGGGTAGACGTGCTTTACGCTGAACGAGCCGGAGTGGTTGATGCGGCCCGTGAAAATGGAATCATTGCATTTGGTAATGTGAATGACATGAACAAGGAAGAAAACGGTACTGATGTTGTAGTGGTTTCTGCATTGTGGCATATGGATGCAGCAATCAGTAATGCAATTCAGGAAGTTAAGGAAGGACGTTTTACGGCGGCCGACTACAAGGAGTGGACCATGATGCAAAAGGGTGGGGCAAGTCTTTCACCTTACTATGAGTTTGAAGACAGGATTCCGGCTGATGCGAAAGCAAAAGTGGAGCAAGTTCAAGCTGACATTCTTGCCGGTAATTACGTTGTAGAAATAATCGACGACGAGCCTAAGTCCACATACTAAACTGTAGCCGGTAATCTTGGACGAAGTTCTTAAGCTCACCGGTATCTCCATATCTTTCGGAGCCCTGAAGGCCAACGACAGCATTTCACTGTCGTTGGCTTCAGGCGAAATTCTTGCGCTACTCGGTGAAAATGGTGCAGGTAAAACAACTTTGATGAATATCATCTTCGGTCATTACGTGGCCGATGAGGGTAGCGTTGAAGTCAGGGGTAAGCGGTGGCTTGCCGGGTCGTCAGAGGCAGCAATCAAGGCTGGAATTGGCATGGTGCATCAGCACTTCACCTTGGCCGAAAATCTCACCGTGCTGGAAAACATCATATTAGGGCGAGAGCCCCTATGGAGTTTGTGGCACAAGTTGTCTGCAGGGCGCAAAAAACTACTCGATATTGCAAGTCGGTTCGGTCTTGAAGTACAGCCCGACGCCAAGATCGGGGATTTGACGATTGGTCAGCGTCAACGGGTTGAAATCCTCAAGGCCCTTTATGCCGACGCTGAAATACTCATCTTGGATGAACCTACAGCGGTTCTAACACCACAGGAAACAGATAGCCTATTTGTGACGCTGCGCAATCTTGTGTCACAGGGCAAGTCTGCCATCATCATCTCGCACAAACTCGATGAGATTCTTAAGCTTAGCGACAGAATTGCAGTGTTGCGTCGCGGCAAGGTGGTTGCTACTTTGGACACCAAAGATGCTAACCGTAGTCAGCTGGCAGAAATGATGGTGGGGCGTAAAGTGGTGCGACCAAAAGCCGAACCGATTACTCCCGGTAAACCTTTGCTTAGTTTGAAGGGTATTAGCGTTGCAACTGCGAGAGCCAGTGAGTCTCTGGCGAATTTCAATCTTACGGTACGCGAACATGAAATTGTAGGGCTTGCAGGAGTAGCGGGCAATGGTCAGAACACCTTATCCAGTCTGGTTTGCGGTGAACGAGCACCCGATTCTGGCAACATTGAACTGCTTGGAAGTGCGATAGAAAAATTTGATTGCCGCACCTTCGTCAATGCCGGTATCGGTCGGATACCCGAAGATCGTCATAGCAAGGGGATCATTGGTGATATGGCGGTATGGGAGAACCTGATTAGTGAGGACTTAAGACAACCGCCATTTTTGCACAAGTTGATTTTGCTCGACAAGGCGGCCGGGTGCAGTCACGCCGACACTATGATTGATAGATTCGATATCCGTTGCTCAGGACCACTAGCTGAAACTCAATTGCTATCCGGTGGCAATTTACAACGGTTAATTTTGGCGCGCGGGTTAAATCGAGAGCCAAAGTTCATTATCGCCAATCAACCATCTAGGGGTTTGGATGAAGGTGCCATAGCCTATGTTCAGGGACAACTGCTTGATGCTCGAAGAAGTGGTGCGGGAATTTTGTTGATTTCCGAAGACCTTGACGAGCTGCTTTCACTGGCTGATCGGGTGTTGGTGATCTATCGTGGACAAATTCAAGAAGCCTCTGAAGTTGAAGCAAAGGATGTCGCCAAAATCGGCTTGATGATGAGTGGTCAGGGGGCCGCCTGATGCGCATAGAGCCTCGCGAAAAAGTGCCATTTTGGCTGGCGGGGGTTGCTCCAATTATTGCCATCGCCATAAGTTTATTCATTTGCTCGATTTTGATTCTTTGGAGCGGAGAACCAATATTAAAGGCATATGCACTGCTCGTTAACGGAGCTATGGGATCAAAGTTCGCGATTTCCGAAACCCTTTCACGGGCTACTCCCTTAATTTTTACCGGTCTCGCAGTAGCGGTTGCGTTTCGAGCGAAGTTTTACAACATCGGCGGTGAAGGTCAATTTTATTTTGGAGCGTTGGCGGTCACATGGATTGGAACGGGCTGGTTTACTTTGCCGTCAATTTTGATGATTCCAATACTTTTTATTGCAGGTGCAGTGGCAGGGGGTGCACTGCTGTATGTCCCAGCAGTTCTCAAGACCCGTCTAAAGGTTGATGAAGTGGTGACAACACTATTGCTTAACTTTGTTATTATCCTGTTTGTCAGCTATCTTATAGAAGGTCCATGGAAGGATCCAATGTCTCTTGGTTGGCCCCAGGCAGCACCGGTCGTTGCTGAAGGTGAGTTACCGAAAATACTGGAACGTACCCGACTTCACTTGGGGTTTGCGATTGCTTTGGTAGCCGCCTTACTGGTGTGGCTATTGGTCAAGTTTACAGTTTGGGGTTATGAAATCAGAGCAGTTGGGTACAACTCTGAAGGAGCGTCTTTTGCCGGAATATCCATCAATTCTACTGTGTTGCGTACGGCCATGATCAGTGGTGGGCTTGCCGGGATGGCGGGCGTGTCAGAAATTGCAGGACTGAAGGGATATCTGACTCTCGATCTTTCTCCCGGCTTTGGCTACGCTGGAATTGCTGTGGCGATGCTGGCTCGACTTCATCCCCTGGGGGTGATCGCTTCAGCCATATTTCTTTCCGCAATATTCGTCGGTGCCGATTCGATGAGTAGGTCGATAACCGTACCAAGCTACATTGCCGATGTGGTGACCGCAGTTTCTCTGCTAATGGTTTTGCTCAGCGTGATATTTGTGCAGTTTCGCATTAGGTGGCGACAGTGAATCCGAGTCCTGAAAATTAAAGTCAAATGATTGACATACTTGAAATTCTCACCACCGCTGGATTTTGGGCGGCCACCTTAAGAATTGCCACACCACTATTGTTTGGTACCTTAGGAGAGCTAATATGTGAACGTGCTGGAGTGCTTAATCTTGGAATAGAAGGCATCATGACAATTGGAGCTATGGCAGGTTGGATGTGGGTTTATCAAGGTGGCGACTTATGGACCGGAGTGTTATTTGCCGCACTCGTCGGTGCTACATTTGGTTTGTTGCATGCCAGTTTTACGGTGTATCTTGGTGCCTCTCAACACGTGACAGGAATCGGCATCACCTTGCTGGCAATTGCATTGAGTTCGTATATTTTCAGAATGCTGCTACCGTCCGTGACAACGCCGCCGAAGATTATTCCCTTTGAAATTTATGAAGTTCCCTTGCTGTCCGACTTGCCATTGGTTGGTTCGGTGTTCTTCAGTCAGACTCCTTTAACCTACCTGGCCTTCTTGTTAGTGCCGATTGTGTGGTACGTTTTGTATCGCACGCCAATGGGACTTGCTATCCGAATGGCTGGTGAAAATCCAGTAGCAGTGGAAGCACAAGGAATTGATGTACTTTTGGTGCGAACCGGCGCTGTTGTTGTGGGATCTGCGTTCATGGCCGTTGGCGGAGCATTTTTAACGATGTCGGCGTTTGATGCGTTCTACTTTGGAATGATTAATGGTCGAGGTTGGGTGTGTATCGCGCTTGTTATATTTGCATCGTGGCGACCGGGTCAGGCACTGATTGCTGCGTTGTTGTTTGCCGGACTGGATGCACTGCAAGTTCGGGCGCAACAGGTTGCCGGTGCTGTTATTCCATATCAATTCTTTCTTGCTTTACCGTATATTCTTAGTATTGCTGCAATGATCATAATGTCTCGAAGAACCGCCTATCCCAAGGCCTTGTTAAAACCATTTCGTCGCGGCGAACGCATTTGAATTTAGGGGGGATTAACTATGCTGGACTTACTCATTCGCAATGCAAACCTACCTGATGGACGCCGCAGTATTGATATCGCCGTTCAGGACGGAGTAATCGCTGAGGTTGGTAACAATATTCAGGCGCAGTCCAAAGAAGTATTGGACTTGGATAACTGGCTGGTTTCGCCGCCGTTTGTAGATCCTCACTTTCACATTGACGCGACGCTCAGCATTGGTCGACCAAGGATCAATCGAAGCGGAACACTACTGGAGGGGATAGATATTTGGGGTGACTTGGTTACTCAACTTACCCCAGAAGATATCAAAAACCGTGCCCGTGAGATGTGTCATTGGTCGATAGCAAGAGGGTGTTTGGCGATACGCAGTCACATTGATGTGACCGACGACTCCTTAATGGCGGTTGATGCGCTTATCGAACTGCGTGAAGAAATGTCGCCGTGGATCGACCTGCAGTATGTAGCATTTCCGCAAAACGGATTCTATCGGTATGCAACCTCTCCCGAAAACCTGATACGAGCCTTGGACAAAGGCGTAGATGTGGTTGGCGGAATACCGCATTTTGAACGCACGATGGCTGATGGTGCGGCATCGGTAAAGGCTTTATGCGAAATTGCTGCGGACCGGGGACTGCTGGTTGACCTTCATTGTGATGAAACGGACGATCCGACTTCTCGCCATATAGAAACTTTGTCCTGCGAAACTCAGCGACATGGCATGCAGGGCCGAGTAGCAGGCTCGCACCTGACTTCCATGCATTCAATGGACAACTACTATGTCAGTAAGCTGTTGCCGTTGATGAAGGAAGCGGGTGTCGCTGCCGTAGCAAACCCGCTAATCAACATCGTTATCCAGGGACGCCATGATACCTATCCGAAACGCCGCGGGATGACACGGGTTAAGGAGATGATTGCTATGGGGATTCCGGTTGGCTTGGGTCACGATTGCGTCATGGATCCATGGTATGGATTAGGCAGTCATGACATGCTTGAAGTTGCTCACATGGCAGTACATGTTGGCTTAATGACGGGGATCGATGAAATCAAGTCGATGTTTGATGGCGTGACCACCACCGCTGCCGAAATACTGCATCTTGATAATTATGGGATTGAGGCGGGTTGCAACGCGGATATGGTGATACTGCAAGCTCGAGATCCGGTAGAGGCCATTCGCTTGCGTGCTACCAGACTTTTTGTACTGCGAAAAGGTAAGGTGATTGCAACGTCAGAACCGCAGAATTCTTCACTGAATCTCGGTGGTCAACAACGGAGTGTTGATTTTCTATCACAAATTCAAGCAGCATAGAGGTAGTTTTTCAGTAGGGATCAAAGCGTGAGGTAAAGGGTGTGAGAAAAGTTATCGTGATCGGTGTAGGGGCAGTCAACGGACTAGGTGCGCAACTGTCCATTCGATTCGCAAGCAAAAACCATCATGTCATCATTGCAGGACGAACCGAACAGAAGTTGCAGAAAGTTGCAGCAGAAATTCAAAAAGTCGGTGGAATGTCTACTCCCATCGTTGCTGACGCGACAAATGAACAGTCAGTATTGGAGTTGTTCGCCGCCACCCGAGATATACCCGGAGAGCTTACTTTGGCAATTTACAACGCTGGTACCAATATGCCGGGTCGAATCGTCGAAATGGAAGCAAGCTATTTTGAGCACTGCTGGAGGTCGTGTTGCTTTGGTGCATTTTTGTTTGCAAGAGGAGCTATTCAGGAAATGGAGTCAACCGGTGGTACTCTGCTCTTTACCGGCGCGAGTGCAGCAATGCGTGGCAGAGAAAACTTTGGTGCATTCAATGCTGCAAAGGGTGCTCAACGCCTATTGGCACAGGCTATGGCCAAGGAGTATGGACCAGATGGGATTCATGTCGGACACGTTATTGTAGATGGTGTTATTGCGGGAGACAGATTCATCACAAGACTTCCTGAAGTTGCTGAACAACTTGGAGAAGATGGAATGATCAAGATAGGCGGTATTGTCGATGCCTATGAATTTCTATATCAGCAACCGAGAAATTCTTGGTCATTTGAGATCGATGTTAGAACTTCAGTCGAAAATTGGTGAGTAATAATGAACTTTATCGATGAGAGGATTGAGCAGTACGCACACGCACATACTCAACCACATTCACAAAATGCCGAAGAACTCCACAACTGGACAATCCAGAACGTGGAACAATCCCAGATGCTATCTGGCTCCATTCAAGCTGCAATACTACAAATGTTGATCCGAACATCCGGTGTTACGAGAGTATTGGAAATCGGCATGTACACCGGTTATTCGGCACTAGCCATGGCGGAGGCACTTCCTAAAGAAGGGGAGTTAATTACTTTAGATATAGAACCGGAACGTGAGAAAATTGCACGTGCCTTCTTCGACAAAAGTGAACATGGAAGGAAAGTATCGATCGTGATTGCACCAGCACTCGATTCACTGAGAGTTCTAAGCGGTAGTTTTGGTTTGGTTTATATTGACGCTGATAAGGCAAACTACATTAACTACTACGAAGCTGTACTGCCGTTGTTACCATCTGGCGGAATAATTGTTGCAGACAACGTGCTGTGGAGTAGCAAGGTACTGGATCCGCAGGACGAGAGCTCGCAAAGTTTGCATGAGTATAACGAGCATGTGCACAACGATCCGCGCGTGACAAACATCCTGCTGACAATTCGTGATGGCTTAATGGTTGCAGTCAAGAACTAGAGCAGCCATTGTTCTAGTGTCTAATTTCCAGTCGTTGTCGACGTCTCGCCTGAAAGGAGGCGAACAGCGGACTATCCTTATCTGTCTTTAGTGCTAACTGACAAACAAAGTTAACCCATTCGCGGTCGGCAAGTACTTCTGAATCCTCCTTAGTTCCACCGAAGGTATATCCTTTTTCCACGGGTTTGTATTCCCGCACAGATAGACTTGTAATCTCGTATTGTCAAATAGAGAATCCCTTTTGGACGAACACTTCAATTTGAATTGCAGTGTTTTGATATGCGTGTGAGAAAAAACCTTATGTATACTCATTATGTAGCACAGACAGTTAAAGCAGCATTAAGTGATACTCCCAGTTGTATTCGTGATGGTACCCCTTGACTTTCGACACTATCGTGTCACTCATGGATTTCAAATTCAGAAAGATTTCGAGGTTCGAAGATTCAGAACAAAACGTTCGCACTTAAGCAACAATGTGAAAGGTCTTGGTTCAGAATAACAAGTTAATCATGGTGGTATGCGGCCGTTTGGTGTGGCATGTTGGGTGGAGAACAGAAGAATTTGACTCAGGTGTTTGGTCAGTAAAATGAAACACGCCTTAAGTCATCGAAGAGGAGATTTGGGTTCACGGATGGCGTTCAGTCCTCATTCGACCTGTTTTTTTCATGATAGAAGATTAACTGACTTCAGATTTCGACACTCAGTTGTGCTAGTTCGGTGAATTGAAGGCTTGATTCAAAAATCGCTACAAACTAAAAGGTTTACAATGTCACTGAGTGATGGACCATCACGGCAGGACAGAAACGATGGAAGTTTTTGAACCACCCTGACACTTAAAGATACAGGCTTAGGTACTTTAATTGTTGCATGGTGGCCATGGGTGTCGCACTCGGATTCATTGCGTTCGACTTTGTGTGCATCGTGGCTGAGTTGTTTTACTGCAGATCATGCAGTCGTGGCATGTTTTGATAGTTCGGCATGGTCCAGCGCAACCTTTGACGTATAGCACAGTCATCAAACCACCCGGAGAGTTAAATTGAGTGTAACCACCAAGCCAGGCAATCCTGCTACGGGCAGGCCGTATCATGATTTGTTTTTCAAAAGCGTCTTAGCGTCGTTTCCGGAGTTTCGCAAAGAACTGGTCGAACTGTCACTGCCCGATGCGTTACGGTTGGAACTTGACACTGATCACATTGATTATCAAACCGAGATCTTAGGCAGTGCGTGGCAGGTGGAACTTCGTCCCGATGGATTGATGTCGATGAAGATCAACCAGGCCAGCGAAGCAGATCCCCGGGCACAGTTTGTGTATGAGTTCAAAAGTCATCCGGACTCGCAGACGCTGGCTCAGGTGGCACGGTATATGTACAGTGTCGGCTATGCGCATCCTGATGCGTTGGTGATGGCCGTGGTGGTGTATCACGGTGAACAGCACTGGAACTTCGATACCACGCATCCTGTTGCGTTGAAACTGTCGTCCGAGGAACTTCGAAAGTACGATGCCAAGTCACTGCACATTCGAGCACTGTTTGTCAATTTAATGGACGAGTTAG
Source organism: Arenicellales bacterium (assembly GCA_965200645.1). Classification (GTDB taxonomy): domain Bacteria; phylum Pseudomonadota; class Gammaproteobacteria; order Arenicellales; family JAJDZL01; genus CBDAUN01. Next base: position 1,548,368 of record CBDAUN010000003.1, on the reverse strand, counting down.
TTCAAAGAAGAGCAAAGGATTTGAAGTTTGCCCCGGTATTCTATATTCTTACGCATATATGGCATTTGGATGATGCAGTGGTGGGCCAGATGCTGCGACTGGCGTCTGAAAGGTTATATGGCATGGTGGGTTACGAATTACTGTATGCCTCGATGGTGGCATACGTGTGTCAGCGGGACCCGAAATATAAAGATCGAGAGCGACTGATGAAAATAGAACAGTTAAATGTTGAACAAGACAGGAGAATGATTAGCAAAGTGTTGCCGATATTAGATGAATACACCAGGCAAGACAGACAAGAAGCTAGACAAGAAGGAATACAGGAAGGTAGGCAAGAAGGTATACAGGAAGGTAGACAGGAAGGTAGACAGGAAGGTAGACAGGAAGGTAGACAGGAGATTGCAGAGAGTTTACTTCGCGACAATTTAGACGATTCTTTTGTTGTCAAGCACAGTGGTCTATCGCCGGATGATGTTTCCAAGTTGCGGCATAAGTTGAACGGAGCGGGTTCGTAAAGATACGGAAAGTCTCTGATTTGTCGTGTCTATGTTTTGAATAGTTAGTTCGATATGATTGACGCAAGGCAAAGTCTTATTGCTTGACTTCCGCCATGATGGCTTGTAAGTCATTGGTTTAAAATGCCCACGGACCGAACTGAGGCACGCCATGGAAGGTTTTGCAAACACCGCACAAACAAGTTTTGTAAGCCACTGATTTCAAAGACAGAAAATATTCGTCGTTCGAAGACTTAAAATAAAACGTCCGAACTTAAGTTTGGCCTTAAAGTTGTGCATGTGTGGTTGTGAGACTTCGTCTAGTCTTCGAGCGCAACGATTCTATGAACAAGACTTTATCAATAACCGTGGGCGAGTACATTTTCTGCCCTGAATTAATAGTTACACTGAAGAGTTGGTGCAACCTTTTATTCAAAGTCGATTTTCCAATCGCTGTCGACGGCTAGCCTGAAAGGAAGCATACAGCGGACTTTGCTTATCCGTTGGTAGAACTTGTTGATAAGCAGACTTCGCCCATTCACGATCGGCAAACACTTCCAAAATCCCTTCAGCCCATCGAAGTTGTTCGACCTCATTTGTCAGTGTTTCACCGAACTCGGAGTAGATTTTCTTAATTAAGAACGGGTCGGTACCATCCTGCTTAAGCTTGTTCACTAGTTGTATCAATTCAGTCGTGTTACCACACTTACGGGCGGCTGTTTGACAGAGTTCATTTGCTTGATCTGATCTACCAATCGAATTGGCAAGAGCACCCAGTTCGGCTGTTTGCAAATAAGTGCACTTACTTAAATCACAGGAATTGATGATACTGGCAACCTGGTCTGCATCCTTCAACAGTTCATTAGTAACTTTAGCCAATTTGATGCGATGAGCACAGGTCTTAGTTTTGTTTTGCTGTTCTTCAAGCACGAAAGTCGCCAGTCGCATACCTTCACATTTATCCTTGGTTGTAGCAACTACGGTGTGTGCGAGTTGGCATGCACTGGAAAAGTGGTGGCAGTGTTGAGTCGCCTCAGTAACAATTGATTCCGTCAACTCCGGGTCATTGATGTGCTGTGCTGCAACCTCAATCATGGTTTGCCATTGTGCACCATCAAAGTTTTGGGAGTTCAAAATATCCCTAGACCGTTCGACCAGTTTCGCAGCGTAAGCAGTATCGTCCAGTTCGACTGCTACTTCCTTCGCCAGTCGCATGGACTCCAGTGCAGTTTTGAGTACTGCCTCCTTCTTTTGAACTTCTGAGTACTTCGCCACATTTGCCCTTCGTCTCGTGATTTTGTCTGCCAGTTGATCCTGCCAATTCACATCTTCCGGTATGAATTCCTTTACCGTAGTCTGAACCAGCTCAAGATCGTCGGGGCTAGCTGCGGCATCTTCTGCGGCCAGCAATACTTCACGTTGAAATGCATCATCCAAAACAGAATTTGCATTTCGGCAAGTAGCGACAAACTCAGTCGTGCTACTTGCCACACTTCTCATTTTGGTGATGACTTCTTTCGTAAAACATAAATCGTCAATGACTTCTTTACTAGATTCGAGTAGTTTTTCAACACTAGAAAAATCTCTGACGGTAGCCAAAGCCTTTTGATAAGCCTTCACTGCTCTATCCAAATCTTTGGCAGTTTGCATGACTAAAGTGGCCAGTGAAACCAATTCGGAGAGGTTTGAAATTTTGTCATTGGCTTCGTCAAATAATTCAATTGCGTAGGCCTTGTCTTCAGTTCTGTGCCAAATTTCTGCAGCAAGTTTTGCAATTTCCGAGGGGCTTGTAATTTTTGACACCGCGCGACGATAGTACTGTGCGGCAAGTTCGGGGTTATTTAGCCGCTCGCTTGCGAGAGCCGCAGTATCTAGAAGTATTTGTCGGTCATTGATGTCAGATAGGGCTTGCTCGAAGTATTGTTTTGCATTGTCTGCATCCTGTGCAAGATCCCAATAACCTTGTGCAACTTCCAAAAATTCCTGACCCTCCATTGCACAATTTGCCGCTTCATCAAGCAGTTCATCCAAACGGCTAGCATCGTCAAGTACCTCCCGGTAGCCAGTTGCTAGGTCAATAAAGTCCTTAGGAAACTGACAGTCCATTTCAGCATTTTCGAGGAGTTGTTCTGCCTTAGCCCGGTCATCGAATAGTTCAATCATTGTCTGTGCAAAATTCACAATATCAGCCACCGATTCTAAATACCTTTCCGCACTTAAGGTAATGGCTTTCGCTTGTTCTTCGTTGCCGGCTTCTAACAGTTTTTTTGCAAGGCCAAGATAGCCCGAAAGATCGCTTAAATTGGACGTGACAGAGGACAGCAAGGAGTTTGCAAGTTCCGAATCTCCTGCAGATGAAGCATATGCGGAAAGTTTGATTTTTTCATCCGAGGTAACTGCCTCAGCAGCAGCATTTTGAATGAGTTCCTTTCCTTTCTCTTTTTCACCAAGAATTGAGGCGACAGCTGCTCCAACTTCAGCATATTCCATGGCATCAAAACAAGCGTCTTCAGCATCTTCCAACAGTTGTGCTGCCGAATCGCGTTCGTTAAGACGGGTAAACAACACTGTTGCCAAACGAACGTATTCTCCCGGATCTTGGCATTCCAATTCTGCTTGTTCCAGCAATTCTCGAGCATATTCCTCGTCGGTTGGTTCAGTTAATGCTTCTTCAGCCAGTGAGATGAAGTCGCCCACACTTGAGCAATTGTTTTCTTTGGAGTTTAGTTCGTCTCTTGTTGCCATAGTGATGGTTGGTAAAAAAATGCTTGTAATCTTAGACAGAAAGTCGGCAGTATACAGCAGAGGTGGGATTACCTATGAAACCATACGATTCAAAACAACCGCAATCAACTTGCAGGTTGGAATCTGGAGAGTTTTTTCATCAATGCGTCAAACGGACACGGTTAAATCGCTTCGCCCACCACATGGTAAATATTGTAGCGATCAAACTAATTATTAAAGCAGCAAAACCGAGGTTGGAATAGATTGCCATCCAACCGTAGACAGTAGTACAAGACTGTTTATCCCGATAAAATATGAGCGATGTATAGGGTAAGCGACTGTCTACCGGCAGGAAGCAATAACTTCAATATTCGCTGATCTTCAAACCATCTACTAGTCAACAAATAAACACCGGTGACGACGCTAGCCACACCAATACCGGCCAACGTATTAAGTGGCATTTGGGTGGACTGAAGATGTTGCTACAAAAAGGAATAAATTAGGATGGATATTTGTAACTACAGACTAAAAAATGGTGCTAAGCGCTTCAGCCAATGCAACATACAGCGCTTCGCCAATTTCGAGCTTCCATTGTGTCGACCGCTGTGCAAGTGAGGTACGGTGGAGCACTATCCCAAATGGCAGAAACCCTAGCCACGCTATGACCGGATGCTGGCCATTAAAAGTAAATTGCGAAAGAATCCTGTTGAAGTCTAAAACTCTGGATAACTTACTTTTTCCCAGTTCCAGCCAACATCACAGTCGAGAACGAATACTTAAATGACAAACATAAATTGATGACCAAAATTATGGAGACCAGTAAACGATTGCTGATAGAGAGCAAAGTGACGCCAAATCAAAAAGTAAGTTGCATAGTAGTGCAGGATGTCAGTTTGAAAGACTAGTAGGTTTGCCATCCCAAGCACAATTAAGAAGAGCGCTTTTTTGATTGTGGCATTGACAGTCTGGCAGGTATTTTCGGCACTAACTAGCCGCAACCAATACCAGCCAATACCACAAAGGTAGCCGCCGCACGTCCGTCTAATGCTTGCGTAAGTTGTCCAAGCAGTGTATCAACACCATCACCGTATATCACGACATTGAAGTTTACGACTACCATTCCAACAAAAGCGATGTAACGAGCAACGTCTAGACCATTTAAGCGGCTTACAGTTGATGCATGCAAAGAGTAATTCGTTTAGGTGCAAAAAGCCTAAGAAGTTTGCAGTTACTGCTACTTGTAACTTGATACAGGGATACCCTATAACAAGTGATCAAAGGAGTCAGTAATTTCCTTGGTTCGAGGTACTGCAGTTAGATCGAGGCCCACAACATCCAGTATGTTAATAATTGTGCTGAGTTTTGCTGTTGTTACGCCATTTTCAATGTCTGATACCAGTGCTTGGCGAATTCTTGCCCTGCGTGCTACATCAACCTGGCGCAAGTTTTTGTTTTGACGCGCTTGACGAACTACAACACCGAATTCTTTTTCATTTCTAATAATCTCGAAGTTCATGAGTTATCACAATAATATCCGATAAAGCGTATAAATAAAATGTATACGAAATAGCGTATATTATAGATTATTGACTATTTGATTATTTAGTTCGCGGTTATGTTCAACACTGTGTTTACAGGCAAGCATAACAATTTGACTTTAGTGCGATTTGAATCTTCGCCATCAGTTTATTGAACATAAATTGGTCTTCTGCTTAATAGCATTCAGTAATTGGTCTAGAACGCTATGCCGATATTTCAGTTCAATTCCGTATAATTTCTACTTTTGTTAATTGGAGTAAGAATTTTATGAAGGTTTGCGTAGTCGGTGCCGGTTCAATCGGTGGAATGATGGGCGTCAAAATGCACAATGCTGGCGAGGATGTGACGCTGATTGCAAGAGGTCCACATCTCGAAGCAATCAAGGCTAATGGACTGAAGCTGATTATGAATGATGGGTCGGTAGAAGTAGCCAATAACATAAAGGCTACCAGTGACTTGGATTCAGTTGACAAACAAGACCTCGTCATACTCGGAGTCAAGTCACATCAAATTGCCCCGATTGCCAAACAGGTCAACAACTTGCTTGGTCCAGAATCTACGCTCCTTACCGTTCAAAATGGGATTCTATGGTGGTATTTTCAACTATTGGGTGGAGAGTATGACAACCGTACAGTTACAACCGTAGACCCCGGTGGTGTGCTCAAGGATAGTTTCGATCCTAGACGAATTTTGGGAACGATAGCTTACCCCGCGGCTGAAATTGTTGAACCTGGTGTGATTAAGCACATTGAAGGATTTCGATTTCCGGTAGGCGAACTTGACAAGGTCGAGACACCACGCACGCAGCAGATTTCTGAACTGCTCAATCGTGTCGGTTTTAAGTCATTTGTCATTGAAGACATTCGCGCAGAAGCATGGCTTAAGGCTCTCGGCAATCTTACCTTCAATCCCATTAGTGCATTGACTCATGCCACTTTAGTAGACATGTGTCTATTTGAGCCAGTGAGAAATTTGGTGGACTTGATGATGACTGAGTGTCGTGAAGTCGCAGCTCGTCTGGGTGTTGAAATTCGATTATCCAACGAACGGCGTATTCAAGGTGCAGAAAGTGTCGGAAAACACAAGACTTCAATGCTTCAGGATATCGAAGTTGGAAAGGCACTGGAACTTGACGCCTTAATCGGAACTGTAGTGGAACTTGGCGAGTTAACTGGCGTGGACATGCCAAACATTAAGGCGGTCTACGCTTTAACCAAGTTACTTGACCACACTGTACAATCAGAAGAATCTCTTTTATGTCTGCAGCCGAAAGTGTGACTCGAGAAGTTGCTGATTCGAAGTAGTAAAAAATTTTACTCTACTGTAGAATCCTTGCCACTACGGCGACAATTGCCCTGATATTAGGGTTCCGAAACCATCAGCTCGGAAGCCTTTTCGCATCATTTGATACGCATCCCACAGCGATACTCCGTTTGCTGTGAACACAGGTATTCCAGCAGTTTTTTCGAATTCCTCGATAGAAAACATACTAGGAAAAGCTGTATCTGGAATCAGTAATACTTGTGCGCCGGAATGCAAAACATCTGGAATATGGTCAACAATGAATTGCGGTTCAAATACCGCTGCATCCCAGCCGCTAGCAGCATCCAACCACTTCATACGCAACACGTTAATTCCGAACTCTCCCAAAAACTTCTCAAACTCCCTGGACGCTAGCTCTGGATAAGTTGCAAGCACGGACACTCGATCAAAGTTGGCATGTTGAAGAGCTTTAATGAATGCTAAAGAAGTGCTTCCTGAAGGGACACCCACGGTGTTAGTTAGAGTTTCGAGTTGTGCTTCAGCATGTTTTCTACCCAATACGAAGCTACCACTAGTACAGGGCCAGTAAACACAATCCAAATTCAAACTGACTAGTCGTTTAGCCGCTTCCTCCAACCAGTCTAGACGAGCGGTTCTGTGAAGTGCGTATAGGTCATGATCGTCATCACCACTTCCACCCACACGCGTGCAGGAAAAGAATATGCGAACGACATCACCGGTAGCTTCAACAAATTGATAAAAATCATGTTCGGACCCACCGCCGGGCCAAACAAAACCTAAGCGGGAAACATCATGCGTCATTGAGTGCCTCATATATTGCCCGGTCAGCGTGCGATAGCGTTTCGTCAATGTCAGTATCGGTATGGGCAGTAGATAAAAACCATGTACCACGAGCAGTGACTCTGGTTCCAGCAGTTTGCAGTTTTACGTTGAACTTATTCTTTAGGACTACATCAACGGAAGCAAATCTTCTATAGTTATTGACGTTACTTCCTGAATCAATACAAAATACAGGATGAAAGACAGTGCCAAATCCTTGAACGTGAACATTTTGATTGCGTTTTGCGAAGATTGACTGTAGTTCATTCATTAAGCGCTCTCCACGTGTGTTCATGTCTCGATAAGCCGAACCGTTGTTTCGTTGCAGTTCTTTTATCGTAGCCAACCCAGCTGCGACCGCAACAACATTCGCATTGTAGGTACCGCCATGCATGACTGATTGTGTATAAACCAATTCCATTATGTCTTTTCTGCCACACAGTGCTGCGAGTGGGAATCCGGCAGCCAGGGCTTTCGCAAAAACAGCCAAATCCGGCGTGACTCCCAGCATTCCCTGAGCACCTTTCAATGCAACCCTAAAACCCGTAATGACTTCATCAAATATCAGTACTACATCATGCTCAGAGGTGAGCTGTCGTACTTCCTCCAAATAACCAGGTTCAGGTGCCATCGCGCCAGTATTGCAGTTGATGGGTTCCATGATCACTGCGGCGATCTCAGAGCTTCGTTCACGAATGATTTTTGCGATTAAATCTAAGTCATTCCACGGTAGTGTAATGATGTCCTCTAAAGCTTTTATCGATTGTCCGGGTGATTGGGCGACGCTTTTGGGAGAATTGTCATCTCCGGAAGAGTCTAGCGGTGGGTTCACACTGACAAAGACGTTATCCGTCCAGCCGTGATAGTGGCCTTCAAACTTAACAACCTTCGATTTTTGAGTGTGAGCCCTGGCTAATCGAATTGCTGCATGAATCGCTTCGGTGCCACTGGAGGCGAATCGAACGAGTTCAGCACATGGAACGATCTCGACAATTTTTTTTGCTAATTGCGCTTCAAGTTCAGTTTGGCCTGCAAACAACTGACCCATGTTGAGAGTTGCACGTACTCTGTCCAACACTGAGAGTGGAGCGTGTCCCAATATGATTGGGCCGTTGGCTAGGGCGTAGTCGATATAGCGATTACCATCCACATCGAACAAATGTGAACCTTTACCCTCAGCATAATACAAAGGAACTGGACTTTCGCCATAACCTCCATATCTAAAGTTGCTGCTTACCCCACCGGCCAGGTATTGCCCGCCGAAGTCGTATAGTTCTTGAGATTTGATAAATTGACTCATACGTCAATCGGATGAAGCTCCAGTGGAAGATTGCTGAACACCTCAACACCTGTTTCTGTGACTGCAAATGTATGACTCAAGCCCACTCCCATCTGGCCATTCAATCTCAATGTTAAAGGAATATGAAAGACCATTCCAGCTTCAAGCGGTCGGTGATTATTGACAACCAATGCAAACCCGGACTCTTCACCCCATGTAGGAGGAAAGCCGATTCCGACGGGATAGCCATAAACTTCGTGAAAGAGAATTTCGTCTCTGATGGGTTTGATTATGTTGGCAGCGGCGTTTGCACATTCCGAGGCCAAGACGCCAGGCTTGGCGACATCCAGCATCGCGTTCACTGCGGAGTTGGCAATTTGAGCAAACTGTTGTACCTGAGCAGAAACAACACCAACCGAAGCGGTGCGCATAATGGGTGAGTGATACCAGTGATAACTTGGCGAACACTCTATGAAGACAGTATCTCCTTCAGAAATCCGGTATCCATTGTTGCTGTTGTGTGGCATTCCTGCTCGGTAACCCGCAGAAACGATAGGGTATACGGAAAACCCAAGACTATTGTGGCGGATGAGTTCCGCTGCAACCTCAGCTGCGACTTCAGAATCCGAAACTCCCGGTGCGATTTTCTCAAATCCCTTTAATACTGCCTGATCTGTAATTCGCGCAGCTTGGTGCATTAACTTAAGTTCGGCATCTGACTTTATGTTTCGAACTTGGTCGACGAGTCCTGACCCATTTACAACAGTAGTTCCCTCCAAAGCGGCAATGAGTGCGTCATGGGTGTTGGGAACCAAATAACGAGTTTGAGCTTCGATTCCCACCGTTCCGCCAAGTTGGCGGTGCTTTCTGAGTGCCTTTACTGTTTCTTCAATCGGGTCGTCGTGGGTATTGAATAGTTCTAATTGCGTATCAACAGCAGATGCTTCAAATCTTCCTCTTTCGAACTGCCAAAGAACCATAAATGGCTTTTTCTCTAGGGGCAAAGCCAGGCACTGATAATCCCACAAGTTTAGGGTGTGGTGGCCGCACAAGTAATAAATGTTTGGAGCAGAATGAACAATAAGAGTGTCTATGCCACTTTCAGCCATAGCCTTTCGAACTGCTTGCCGGCGAGTTTCAAATTCGCTTTGTTTGAAAACTGGTTCTCTTGGTATGGACATGAATTTGACGTAAATGACAAAATACAGAGAAACAATTAGCCTCTGTTCAGTAGTGGGTAAAGTGATACTAATGTCAATCATTTTAATAAAAAAACATAGGGGCATAGAGATCGTATAAGCGACGAGTCGTATCCCTTCGGTTGCGTATAAGGACTGGCAAACCCACATGGGCCGCTTTGAAAGGCTACACGGGACCTACGGATTCTTGCTGGACTCGCGTTTAGGTGGTGTTGCTGATTATTGGCGACTCTCACGGCTTGAACGGCTGATACTCAAGTAGGGAGGACTGGCCGAGGATGTCCACGATAGTGACCGACAAATTCGTACCATGATTGTCCGTCAGTCGTATCGGTTTACCTAGTCGAAACGGTCGGATTGCTGCTGGTCTTCATCGATGGCAATGTTGTCAGCATATAGATAGGTCCGGTCAGATGTATCACGTATTGGATTCAGCCTTCCGCTCAAACCAGGAAGGCTCTTTTAGTTCTAGGAAAAAATTACTGCCCCAACCGATTCGAGCGGTTCGAGTAGCAGGCCACCCTGATTTGGTATCCAGATACATTCCAGTCCGGCGAAATGCTTGGGACCGGCGGCTTAGATCTTCATTGGCAAATTCGTCTTATAGAGGTCTAGGACAGCATCGCCCGATTCTAATAACAATTTACACACCTACTAAACAGAGACAACGATTTCGTTTCCAGTTTTGCGAAAATTTAGTTATGTTAGATGAGGTCCGCTATTTAACTTCCAGCTTCGAATTTATGGAGAGTTTAGTCGTAGTTAGGAATAAGCAAATAAGTGCTTGGAAGCAAACGCGATGGCATCAATAGTCTGATTGATATCCGAATCTGTTAGTGCAAGTGACACGTAGGTTTTACTAGGAGACTTGAACACTCCCTGTTGACGAAGAAGCGAGTTAAACTTTTTGTGAAGCTCCGTATCTTCTTGATGCAGGTCACGATAATCTCTAACAATTGAATCAGTAAACGCAACATCGAACAGAGTTTCGTGACCAAGGATCTGGTGCGCCACTCCAGCTTTGGTCAAATGCTCTGAATGAGCATTCATGAGAGTTCTTCCGGTTGTGTAGAGCTTTTCGTAAACCCCTTCTCGCCTTAAGATCTCCATTGTTTTGAGGCCGGCAACAGAAGCGACGGGATTTCCACTCAGAGTTCCTACTTGCATCAAAAAGCCGTCCGAACCTACTTTGCTCAAATCAAAATGTGCCATGATCTCTGACGATCCTGAAATCGCAGCTAATGGAAAACCCCCACCAATGACTTTACCGAGAGTACACAAGTCTGGAACTACACCGTACAGCTGTTGAGCTCCGCCATAAGCAAACCGAAATCCAGTAACAACCTCATCGAATATCAAAACGATATTGTGCTTCGTGCATTCCTCCCTTAACGTTTCTAAAAATCCTGGTACGGGTGGAATGATTCGTTGCAGAGGCTCGACGATTACTGCAGCAATGTGTTCTCCTCGTTGTGAAAGAAACTCTCTAACAAATTCTGCGTCATTAAACGGTGCTATCAAAACACCATCTCGAGTGGCTTGTGTAATTCCTGCAGAGTCCGGCTGCGCATTAGGAAAGTCCAACAGTTCATTTGGTGCCAGACTCATCTGTGCCTCAGCGGACATGCCGTGATACCCGCCTTCAAACTTAAGAATGTAATTTCGCTCGGTGTAGGCTCTTGCCAGTCGCATTGCATACATATCAGCCTCACTACCAGTGCAGACATATCGCACTTGCTCGGCACAGGCTACTGCCTTGCAGATTTCCTCTGCCAATTCAATGCCAAGGGCATTGTTAGCGAAGAAAGTCATACCCTTGGTCAGTTGCTCAGTGATGACTTCTAAAATTTCGCGGTGTCCGTGTCCCAACAACATGGGACCTGAGCCGATCAAGTAATCGATGTATTCATTACCGTCTTCATCCCATACACGAGAGCCTTTGCCGTTGCGCACAATGATTCCTGGATCAAAATTACCGAATCCCCCACCGGGCAGAATCGCTCTTGCTCGATCAATAAGATTTTCTTGCGACACGACGAAAATTTCTAGTCAATGATTAAATCGGGTTCTTTGAGTAAGTCTAAATCGGGAGTAACGCCCAGCCCCGGACCTTCAGGTGGCGCAATACAGCCATTGACACGCTTTGATCCATCGCTTGCAATATGAGGCGAAACGTAAACGGAAAGATCACAGACATTCTGCAGAACTGCGGGACTGGTAGTGCAACCAAGATGCAATACAGCAGCCGTTGTGATATCGGATCCCCAAGTATCCTCGATGCCGAGTTTCGTTCCAAAGTAAGTACAAAGATCCCGACCTCGACGTGCTGCACTAATACCACCGAACTTGGAAAGTTTGATCGCAGCAGCCTCCATGCAGCCTAAAGAATGAGCCTTTAACAATGATGCAGTGTCGTGAGCATTTTCATCCAACTTCATGGGTAATCCCGTCGCTGACCTTACAGCTGCGCATTCCTCCACTGTAGGACATGGTTGTTCGAGCATAATGTCGAGATGAGCAACTGCTCGACCAACCCGGACTGCATCCAGTTGAGATGAACCGCAATTCCAGTCCCCAAAAACCATTGAACCGTCCTTAATAACCTCGCGTACCTTGATCAGTCTTTCAACGTCCGCTTGCCAATCTTTATCCGCTCCGAGTTTAACTTGAAATTGACGTACTCCTTGCTGGTGCGTATCTACTGCAATTTTTGCCATTTCGTCAGGTGCGATACACGTGATGGAGTGGAAAACAGGCATTGATTGGTGTCGTCGACCACCTAGAAGACTGTATAGCGGTAAATTTGCGACTTTGCCTGTAATATCCCACAGTGCAGTGTCGATTGCCGATTTTGCATAGCGGTGTCCGATGAGATAGGCATTTAATTTACTCATAAGAGATTCTGCACCAATGGGATCTGCACCTAGCAGTACCGGGGCCATTTCTTTAATTGCCGGAGCGACACCGCGAGCATAGGCTTCCAGATAATGAGGTATGGGACACACTTCTCCCCAGCCGGAAAATTTCGAATCAGTATCAACTCTGATTACTACCGATTCGACGGTTTCACAGTCCTTACCGTCTGCCATGTAGTAGGGTTCGAGGCTGGTCAGTGCGACATGCCAAATAAAAACTCGTGTAATTTTCATTTTAATTCCCACATTGCAAATGGATCTCCAAGTGATTCAATGTTCGGTTCAATGCCAATTCCAGGTGCTTGAGGTGGTATTGTCACGCCCTTATTGTTAAGGGCTCCCTGGGTTGGAAAAGGGTCTTCAGCGAGGTGATAGTGGCACAGCCAGCTTGCAAGTCGGTTTTGTTCTGGAGTAAATGATGCCAGATGAATGGCTGTGGAGTCGGCAAGCACGTTACCGCCGGTATCTTCAATGTACATTTACCTACCAACCGGAAACGCCAAAGTCTCGAATTTGTCGAGCCTTGGCCAGTCCGCCGACGCGATTAGGTTTGATTTTGACAGCCTCACATGCTTCCAGTTTCCAAGTGTCAAGATAGTCTTGAAATGTGTGTAGACATTTCTCTAAGTCTATTGGCTGGGAAACGCGAGAAGCGACCTGTGCACACTGATTAAGTGTTTCGCAAGGCTGTTCGAATTTGTTCTGAGCCATTGCGCTGTTTAGGACATAAATAGCTGTGGCAGGTGTCCACGAGCGGTTCACACCAAAGGTCAGGTTGTAACCCACGGGTAAGGCTTCATTCAGTGCTTCAATACAGTTATGATCCAGTTCGGCATGCCTGCCACCAATCTTTGCTGAATGCCATCGATAGCCGTCTTTGATCGCAGTCTCTATCGAGTTGATCATCTGCTCGATAGTGTCGGTGGATATGGATGAATTAACCGGAGCAGGTTGTGCTGAATCTCCACCAAACATCGATAGGGACTTGACATAGTCATGGTCGGGGTAATACTTGATCCATTATGCGATTAGCTGATGCGATGGAACGCGGGTCACAACCAAGAATCGCTGATGCAAGAATGCTCATAGCAGACCGAATTCCTGGTCCGTGAGCCGACAGATAAGTGTGTCCTCAGGGACAACCCTCGCCCCAACCTGAAACACTAATGTTCGGACAATTTTTTTAAGTCTTCGAACGACGAATATTATCTGTCTTTGATATCAATGGCTTACAAAACTTGATTGTGCGGTGTTTGCAAAACCTTCCATGGCGTGCCTCAGTTCGATCCGTGGGCATTTTAAACCAATGACTTACAAGCCATCATGGCGGAAGTCAAGCAATAAGACTTTGCCTTGCGTCAATCATATCGAACTAACTATTCAAAACATAGACACGACAAATCAGAGACTTTCCGTATCTTTACGAACCCGCTCCGTTCAACTTATGCCGCAACTCGGAAACATCATCCGGCGATAGACCACTGTGCTTGACAACAAAAGAATCGTCTAAATTGTCGCGAAGTAAACTCTCTGCAATCTCCTGTCTACCTTCCTGTCTACCTTCCTGTCTACCTTCTTGTCTAGCTTCTTGTCTGTCTTGCCTGGTGTATTCATCTAATATCGGCAACACTTTGCTAATCATTCTCCTGTCCCGTTCAACATTTAACTTTTCTATTTTCATCAGTCGCTCTCGATCTTTATATTTCGGGTCCCGCTGACACACGTATGCCACCATCGAGGCATACAGTAATTCGTAACCCACCATGCCATATAACCTTTCAGACGCCAGTCGCAGCATCTGGCCCACCACAGCATCATCCAAATGCCATATATGCGTAAGAATATAGAATACCGGGGCAAACTTCAAATCCTTTGCTCTTCTTTGAATTAACTCGTCCATTAAATTGACAAACAGCGCTCGAATGTGCAGTGACTTGGCATCGTACTTTCGAAGTTCCTCGGACGACAGTTTCAACGCAACAGGATGCGTGGTATCGAAGTTCCAGTGCTGTTCACCGTGATACACCACTACGGCCATCACCAACGCATCAGGATGTGCATAGCCGACACTGTACATATACCGTGCCACCTGAGCCAGCGTCTGCGGGTCCGGATGACTTTTGAATTCATACACGAACTGTGCCCGGGGATCTGCTTCGCTGGCCTGGTTGATCTTCATCGACATCAATCCATCGGGACGAAGTTCCACCTGCCATGCACTGCCTAAGATCTCGGTTTGATAATCAATGTGATCAGTGTCAAGTTCCAACCGTAACGCATCGGGCAGTGACAGTTCGACCAGTTCTTTGCGAAACTCCGGAAACGACGCTAAGACGCTTTTGAAAAACAAATCATGATACGGCCTGCCCGTAGCAGGATTGCCTGGCTTGGTGGTTACACTCAATTTAACTCTCCGGGTGGTTTGATGACTGTGCTATACGTCAAAGGTTGCGCTGGACCATGCCGAACTATCAAAACATGCCACGACTGCATGATCTGCAGTAAAACAACTCAGCCGCGATGCACACAAAGTCGAACGCAATGAATCCGAGTGCGACACCCATGGCCACCATCAAGCAATTAAAGTACCTAAGCCTGTATCTTTAAGTGTCAGAGCGGTTCAAAAACTTCCATCGTTTCTGTCCTGCCGTGATGGTCCATCACTCAGTGACATTGTAAACCTTTTAGTTTGTAGCGATTTTTGAATCAAGCCTTCAATTCACCGAACTAGCACAACTGAGTGTCGAAATCTGAAGTCAGTTAATCTTCTATCATGAAAAAAACAGGTCGAACGAGGACTGAACGCCATCCGTGAACTGAAAATTCGCCTTTGGTCACTTCAGGCTTCATGCTTGTTGCTGACCAAAACACCTGAGTTAAATTCTTCTGTTCTCCACCCAACATGCTACACCAAACGGCCGCATACCACCATGATTAACTTGTTATTCTGAACCAAGACCTTTCACATTGGACTTGACATAGCCATGGTCGGGGTAATACTTGATCCATTATGCGATTGACTGATGCGATGGAACGCGGGTCACAACCAAGAATCGCTGATGCAAGAATGCTCATAGCAGACCGAATTCCTGGGCCGTGAGCCGGCAGATAAGTGTGTCCTCAGAGACAACCCTCGCCCCAACCTGAAACACCTTCATCTGATTCGATGCAAACCAGTGTTGAGTCTAGTTTTTCAAATTTGAGCCTTCCGCCGGACAACCAGTATGATTCTTTGAGATTTAAGTCTAACTGCCAGATCGAAATACGACTAATTTTCACTGGTAGTATTCTTCAAGATTAGTCATCCATTGTTACCACTATTTTTCCGGTAAATGCTTTTTCCACAAAGGCTTTTTGTGCATCGTGCAATTGATGAAGCGGAAACGCTTTTGAAAGAAGCGGCCTGATTTCACTGCGTTCGATGTACTTCACCATATTCCCGAATGTGTGAGATTTTGGTGTAGTAGAACCGCATAACGTCAAGTCGTTGAGGTATATCGTTCGTAAATCAGCACTGATAATTGGTCCGGCAATTGCTCCGGAGCACACGTACCTGCCACCGCGCTGAATAGTTTCGATGAGTGTTGGCCAGTAATCGCCACCTACAACATCCGCAATAACGCTGACACAGTCTTGTCCTATGGCCTTTTGTAGTTCCGATTGGAGATTTTTAGGGTTGCGGGAAATGATGGCATTCGGCCCAATTTCCTGAACTTGATCGTATTTGGACGAGCTCGTCATGGCAATAGTTGTTGCACCACGTCGATTTGCCAACTGAATGAGTGCGGAGCCGACTCCGCCGGATGCACCAGTGATTAATACTGTGTCGCTTGAGTCTACGCCAATCCTGTCCAGCATGTTTTCCGCTGTGCCGTAAGCTGTGGCAAATGTCGCCAATTCGGCATCTGACAGGTTGCTCTTAATTGGATGTATATGACGTTCATCTATAGCAACATATTCTGCATACCCGCCATCTGCTTCTGAACCAAGATAGCCATACTGATAATAGTCAGTGGGATCGTCCCAATCTCGTAGCCAAGCATCAATCAGCACTCTCTTCCCTAGCAGGTCACCATTAGCACTTCCACCAATTTGCACCACTATACCGGCAATATCAGCTCCTTGAATTCGCGGAAACTGAATTGAACTACCACCCCAGGCAGCATCAAAGTCTTCGGTATTTTTGTAGCCATCTGAGGAAGTTTGACCAGTGACGGACTTTGAATACCAACCTGTTCGGGTATTGATGTCCGTGTTGTTTAGCCCACAGGCCTTAACCTGCACTAGCACCTCATTAGACTTTGGTGTTGGTGTTGGCCAATCAGTGTGATATTCAAGTTTTGAGAGGTCACCGTGGCCAGTGAGTACAAAGGCCCGCATTTCGGTTGGTATTGAATTCATAAGGCATCTGTCCTCGGGCGAATATTTTCTGGGTCGTATACAGGTCTTTCCAATAGTGTAGCTTGACGAGGATTGCCTGCAATCAGAACCTCGAGCTCTAAGTTTGGGTTTGCAAATTCGGGGTCAATGTACGCGAATGCCAATATTTTTCCAACTGTGTGACTAAACGCCATCGATGTCGTAGAGCCTATACATTTGTCCTTATAAATCACCGCTTCTCCGCCATGGCCGTCATAGATTCCATCGGGTTCAATCGACAAGTAAACACAAAGCCACTTATTGTCAGCAGTTGAGCTGGCTTCGGTTGCTGCTCTGCCTACAAAGTCACCTTTTTTGAGTTTCACAAAGCGCATTACATCTGCCTCTGGCAGAGTGACTTCATTGGTTAATTCATTTGCGCCTTTGAACATCTTTTCCATTCGCATTGTATTCATTGCGAATGATCCGTAGTCAGTAATTCGGTAATCTATTCCCGACTCCCAAAAACTATCATAGATTGCCGGCATGCACTCGTTGGGACAATGGATTTCCCAACCCAATTCACCGGCATATGACAGTCGCATTGCTACGGCAGGTTTGCCCACGATCGAAATTTGCTGGGCCGTCAGCCACGGAAAGTTGGCATTATCTAAAGCTGCATCGGTGTTAGTCCCCAGTACATCTCGTGACCGCGGGCCTTGTATGGCGACAGCTGACCATTGATCGGTAAGATTTTCAATCGTTACGTCTTCGTTAATCCGATATTGGTTGAGGTGGTCAACCAGACGTTGTTCAAAAAACGCCGCACAGATGAGATAAAACCGTTTTTGGCTGATTCGAGCTACGGTAAGTTCTATTTCGATTCGACCTCGTCTGTTCAGGAGGTGGGTCAGAATGATCCCATTTTTTCTCGTTGGCAGGCGATTGGCCACAAGTCGATCGATAAATGCTTGCGCATCAGTTCCCGAGACCTCCACTTTGGTAAATGCAGTGATGTCCATTAGGCCAACCCGTTCACGAACAGCTTGTATTTCATTTTTTAGGATGTCATGCAGTTCGTTTCGTTTAAAAGAGTAGTGATCGTGCTGCGCGATACCATTTTTTGCAAACCAGCGCGGGCGTTCATGGCCAAAAACTTCTTCAAATACCGCACCTTTTTGCATAAGCTTGTGGTAGAGTGCACTACGTTTTACCGGACGTCCGGCGTTTCGGTTGAAATGTGGAAAAGGAATTTCATGTCGCAGGCAGTAATCTTCTTTGGCCTTAATGACTTGCCATTTCTTGTTTGCGTAATCGCCAAATCGTCTGGGATCAAATTCACGCATGGATATATCGGCTGCTCCATGCACCATCCAGCGAGCCAGTTCTCGGGTTAGACCCGGACCCCAGCCAATTCCAATTTGAGTTCCGCAGCAGCACCAGTAGTTAGTGGTTTTGGGTGCCGGCCCAATCAGCGGATGACCGTCCGGAGGGTGAGATATTGCTCCATGAACACCTCGCTTAATTCCAAGTTTGGACAAGACGGGCATTCGCTCGAATGCATTGTCGAGCCAAGGCATGATGCGGTCGTAATCCACTTCGAACAGTTCATTTTCTGCCTCCCAGGGACATTCATCTAGCCAAACAGTGTTAGGTGATTCCTTTTCATAGATTCCAATCAAACCGGACTTCTGTTCCATACGCACATAGCCGGATACCATGCGATCATCTCGAATCACCGGGAGTTCTGAACGTAAGTCTAAAAACTCTGGAACCGTGTCAGTTACAAGATAGTGATGAGTCATTGATGTCATGGGAAGTTGGAGGCTGTTCCATTCTCCAATTTGTCTTGCATAAGTGCCGGCGGCATTGACAACGTGTTCACAGGTGATATCGCCTTGATCTGTTTTAACGATCCATTCGCCACTGTTGTTCATATTGATGTCAGTTGCTCGACAACGACGAATGATCTTTACACCAAGCGTTCTAGCACCAATTGCCAGTGCATGGGTGACCCCTGATGGGTCAACATGTCCGTCGTCTGGCGTGTGGAGTCCGCCAATAATTCCGTCCAAGTTATAGAAAGGATGCAGTTCAGCGATACGTTTGGAGGTGATCAACTCCATGCAAAACCCTAAAGCCCGACCCACGCTGATGGTGTGGCGCAGCCAGTCCATTTCATCTTCGGTATAGGCGAGTCGAATTGAACCGCAACCGTGCCAAGTCACGGACTGACCTGTTTTTGCTTCAAGTTTGCCTGAATACAGGTCTATGTTGTAGCCGACACATCTGCCAAGACCGATGTTCGATACGGATTGCGTGATTTGTCCGGCGGCGTGCCAGGTTGAGCCAGAGGCCAATTCGGCCTTTTCCAGTAACACAACATCCTTCCAGCCTTCGTGAGCAAGGTGATAGGCAATTCCACAGCCCATAATGCCGCCACCAATTACCACGACCCTGGCGGAAGTAGGTAATGAATTGGTCCGGTTCACTCTAGCTCGAAACGGCGCTTTATGGTTTGACAATGTATTAGTACAAATATACCATAATGATATATGAAAGGAGTAAATGTACCAAACGAAGATAGCCTTAGTCCACGTAGCATGCTGGATGAGATGTCAGGGAAGTTGTCGGTCATGACACCAGAAGTTCGTAAGGTTGCCACCTATATTTTAGATAATCCCAATGCTGTGGGAGTCTGTTCGGTTCGCGAAATTGCTGATGCCGCCAGGGTTAAGCCGAACACGGTTGTGCGTATGGCGCAGTCTGTTGGATTTAGTGGGTATGAAGATTTTCGTAAACCCTTTCGTGAGCAGATCAGAAGTGGGCAGGTGGATTTTCTGGACCGGGCAATTTGGCTGCAATCGCTATCCAAGGGGGGTAAGCTATCGAGCCTTTATGCTGACCTGGCTAAAAGCGCCATAGTTAACATTGAGAACACCTTCGCATCAGCAGATGCCATTCAGATGAAGGAGGTTGCTGACGCGGTCGTGCGGGCGAAGAGGGTGTATATACTCGGGGTGGGTGTTAATTCGACATTGGCAAACGGATTTGCTTATCTAGGTGATATGGCCAGAAATAATTTCATTGCTATTCCGAAGAATGGCAGTAATGCGATTGATGATTTAGCACGAGCAACTGAAGGGGATGTTCTAATTGCAATGACTTTTAAACCCTATCGTGCAGAGGTGGTTCGTGCTGTGGAAGTTGCGAAGCAACAAAATGTGACTGTCACAGCTATTTCGGACAGTTTGGCCTCGCCAATCGTAACTGCAAGTGATTACAAATTCATAGTGCATACGGATACGCCTCAATTTTTTCCGTCTACGGTGGCGGCAGCGGCATTGCTTGAGGCTATGATGGCATTTGTGATTGCAGGGGAGGACCGGGAGGCAACTTCAAGAATTGAACAAATCCATGCACGACGCTACAGCCTACAAATATACGAAACTGCCAATGGAGAGATGAGTTGAACAATCTCGTACATTCACTTGAAGCTCGATACTATTTGGCACCTGAAGTCTTCAGTCAGGAACAATTGGGTATGATGTCGAAAACCTGGCAGTTTGCCTGTCATGAATCTCAAGTACGTCAGGTTGGTCAATACGTTTCATTTGAAGTTGCTGGACAAAACTTGTTTTGTGTGCGGGGAAAGGATCATGCAGTTCGTGTTTTCTACAACGTGTGTCAGCACCGAGCACACGAGTTGGTGTCCGGAAGTGGTCAAACCAGACTATTGGTATGTCCTTATCACAACTGGACCTACAATTTGGCTGGCAGACTTATGGGTGGCCCTAACTTAAAGTCTGTACCCGGTTTGGACATTTCCAAAATATGCCTGACTGAAGTACGTGTTGAGAATTTTCATGGCTTTATCTTCATCAACTTGGATGACCATGCTGCGCCAATGGACGAGTGGTTTCCGAATGCTCGTCAGGAATTGCAAGAGTATGTGCCGCAAATCGCTGAATTGGCACTATTGGAGTGGGTCACTGTTGAAGAAAACTGTAATTGGAAGTTATCAGTTGAAAATTACTCAGAGTGCTATCACTGTCGAATCAATCACAAAACATTTTCAAGCGGCGTGATTAAACCTGAAACCTATGACATTCAACCGCAAGGACATTGTTTGCGACATACCACAGAGTGCCAAAACTTGGACCAAATGAGTTACGAAATCAATACGGAGTCGAATCTTAATGCCGGAAAATATTCATCATGGTTTTTATGGCCGATGTTTTCCTTTCAAGTGTATCCCGGCAATGTTTTAAACACTTACCATTGGCGTCCACTAAGTGTGGATACGGTTGAAGTTTGGCGGGGTTGGTTTACAGTCGGTGGAGAAGAATCCGATACTATTCGCCAGTTGGCAATTCAGGATCGTGAAACAACAGTAGAGGAAGATATTCATTTGGTTGAATCGGTGCAGCGAGGCTTGAACAGCAAAGGTTATCGACCTGGACCTTTGGTAGTTGACCCCAACTCAGGTGTGAATTCAGAGCACTCGATAAAAGTATTGCAAGGCTGGATGCGGCAAGCAGTTGAGTACAGGGGTCATAAATCGAAATTGCAAGAGAGGAGTTTACTGGATGGACAAGGAACTATTTGAAAGAGGTTTAAATGCACGCAAGTCTACACTTGGCGAAGAGTATGTTGAGCAAAATCTAGCAAGCGCTGACGAATTTAGCCGACCTTTTCAGGAAGCGATGACGCAGTGGTGTTGGGGATTTGGCTGGGGCGATGACACCATCGATGCAAAAACTCGATCAATGATGAATTTGACTATGCTCGGTGCGCTCGACAAGATGCATGAATGGGAGATTCACTGTAATGGAGCAATAAATAACGGAGTGAGTAAGGAGGAAATCAGATCAATCATTCACGTTATTGGAATTTATTGTGGCGTTCCTCAAAGTCTTCAATGCTTTAGAGTTGCAAGAAAAGTTTTGGAAGAACGAGGATTGCTTTGAGGATAATGGAGAGTTTCTTTGAGGATTCATACAATTCAATCCGAAGTATAAAGTGATGGCGCAGTTAGTCCCCCGTAAGCACTACTCCAATCCGTCAACCTTGCGTAACTGGCCGAAGTATTCCTTAGCAAACAGGTTGTAACCTAATGGTTTGAGAGTCTGGTTAGGCCGAACTTCTCGCATGCAAATTAGCTTTTACTTTCTAATTTGAGATCACCTGTCTTAGGGGTGTGTGCCACAAGTTGCACAGGGATGTTAACGTGACGTAGAATCGATCTTCAGAACATCTGATTTGACCGATGAGGGAATTTCCAAATCAGTGACTGGCACCGAACCGATCAATCCGGTTATTAATAATCCCTACGTTGAACCTAGTGGACATTGGAAGTTTAACGCGAATTTTCGCGCCACGAATGAGAAGCAGGAAGGCAGGCGTCCAAACAGATTAAGGGTTTCTGTAGAAGTTTGGCTCCAGAACTTCGTGACAGCATGTATTTCACTCAAATCGACACCATTCAGAAGACCAAAGAACGGTCGCATTGCGGTAAGGATAGTTACAAACACCTATACCGAGATGACCAGTGTAATAGACATTGATTAACTCGCGCCAAGGAACCATTAAATGACGGATTAAACGTTTACGGGGCAGACACCTGACGAATCTACCAGCACCACTTTATTCGCAATATTTCCATATGCTGCTTTCCAAGCGATTGCGGATTTAACTACGATAATTTTCTGACCTTTAGGCTCAATATCGACACAGCGCAGTTGTTCTGCATCAAACGGCATGGTGCGAAGTGAGGTAAGTACAATTAGGATTCCATTCGAATCTACTACTGCGGTGTCGCCCATAGAAGTTATGAATCCAGTCATATACGAACCCTTGTGCTCGAATACTCCGTCGCAGATGTTAGTCACAACACCTTCCACATAAACAGGGTTTCCGTGGTGGTCATCCGTTTTACCACCAATGCTAAATTCAAACTTACCGTCCTTGCCAACCTGCTTGGCCGCCTTGACTGCTTCCGGGTCAGCGATAACAATGACCGAACCTTGAGCGTTCTGCTTTAGCAAAGCCTGAAGTACATCAGTTGCATCACCGGCACTGCCGCCGCCGACGTTGTCAGCAGATTCCACGATTACTACGGGGGTTTTTCGACTCACCACAGCCTGTCTAACCCCATCTTCTACCGTCACAACTTCGGGCTGAAACTCTTCACTTGCATCCACTATCGCATCGGTCAACAAGTTCACATATTCATCCGCCACTTCCTGAATGTGCGAATAGACCAGCACACTTGCACCACGGTACTGTTTGTCCGTGTAGGGAAAACCCATGGCTACCGACGCTGACACCACATCAGGCTTTTGCTGAACTTCGCGTAACAACTGCATAATGTCCCGCATTGGAGGTTCATCAGTTTGCTGCTTCAACGGAGTCGTAACAACGGGAATTCGTCTAAATGCTTTGTTCGGAACTTTCCCCGTCGACTGAATGGCATTGAGAATTTCAATCGATTCTGCTCCTCTATCCGCCATGTCAATATGTGGATAAGTGTCGTACCCCGTTAACAAGGTCGCTTGTTGGACAATTTCACTGTTTAAGTTAGCGTGATAGTCGAATGGGCAGACAATTGGTATGTCATCGCCAACTTCATCTCGAATTCTTCTCAGCACGTACGCATCATATTCTGGTGCGTTTTGTGCTACGGCAGCACCGTGCAGAGCAATGGCCAGACTATCCACTGGGGCATTTTTACGTAAGTGGTCGATGAGTTCATCACAAATTCTCTCAGCTGCATCTGCCGAAATAATCGCAGAGGGTACTGCGGCTGCATACAACAGTGGCACCGGCTCCATATCGAATTCGGCCAATTTTTGAATAAATCCACCCAATTCGGTGTTTGTATTGGCATAACGTTGCAAAATTTCAGTACCGCGAGCGAACTGATAATCTTCAAAGTTGTCAAATGTGGTTAAGCCAACTGCGAAGGTGTTGGTTTCATGCCACACGCCACCGATTGCAATTCGTGGTTTGTCAGCCATCGTTTTGAGAGTTTAATTTCCTTAAGTCAACCAAAGTGTCGCAACAAAATGCTGCGCTTGTTCAGGTTATACTTTAATCTAGAAAGTTACTTTTCAGGAGTTGAATAATGCCAGAATCGGGACCTAAACTAGCGTACACAACTAAAGAAACAGCTGACGAAATCAAGGGTCGTAGGGATTTTTTCACCTATCACGATCTTGGTGTGACAGAAGCAAGTCTAGGTATTCTTAGGGCTCAGACTATGGCTGCAAAGCGTGGCATGACTAAGCCAACCGGATGGCATTATCACGAATGCGAAGGTCAGTTCATTTACCTGCTGAATGGATGGATTGACTTAGAGTTTGAAACCGGTGACAAGTTGCACATCGAGAAGGGCCAATCACTTTTCATACCGGGTGGTATGCGGCACAATGAAACAGCTGCATCCGACGACATGGAAATTTTGGAGTTATCCGTGCCAGCCAAGATGGGAACAGTTCCCTGTGAATCTCCATTCTAGAGAAGTCATAAACAAGTAAAAAATAATAAAACTAAAGGTGAGATTGTGGAAGATCGGTTGAAATACGTTCGAGTAGGTTTAAGAAAAAATGGTGCAAGTGTGAAATTGAAGCTTCGTTGGGATAACTCACCAAAAACTTGCGCTATAGTGAGTAAAGCACTTCCGTTTGAAGGTGATCTTTGGCATGCCAAGTACGCCAATCACGAAATATACACGTTACTTTCAGTCGCTGAAGTCTTTGGACAGGATCCGCCGAAAGAATGGCTTTGCATGTTTCCAGCACCTGGCGACCTAATGTACATCTTTCATCCAGACGGTTTATTACCGCGTAATGTTTACGACCCGGACAATCCACAACGAATTGTGGACATAGCATTGTTCTACGACAGGGGAAATAATCTTTACGGACCAGGCGGCGGGAACACAGGAAATATTTTTGCTACTGCTGCAGATATCGAAGAACTGGAGAGCTTCGCTCAAAGTTGTCTGCAGGTGTGGATGAATGGCTTTGCAGGCGAAACGATGTATGTCGAGGCTGCAGACTAGTTCAATCTAATTATTGAAAGAAAGTGCCGGCCCAAGTATTTGATTTAACACGAAGAAGATTTTTGCAAGGATGCAGTTGTGCAGTGGCATCTGTAGTTTCGCCGCTGCCGCTTGTTCACGCCTCAACCAGTGTGAAGGCACTAACGGCCAGCCCAACCAAAGTTAACCTGGTTCTTGATGAAAACTACCATACTTCAGTATGGGCCTACAATGGCCAAGTACCTGGCCCAATTCTTCGATACAGGCAAGGTGATACGTTACGTCTGCTGCTTGAAAATCATCTGACCGAACCAACTACCATTCACTGGCACGGACTTCGTGTACCGGTCAGTATGGATGGTGTACCTCACATTTCCCAGGAACCGGTAGAGCCGGGAAATTCGTTCTTGTACGAATTTCCACTCGAAGATGCCGGGACTTTTTGGTATCACCCCCATCTTGCCAGTAGTAAACAGATCGGTATGGGGTTGTATGGTGCTTTGATTGTGGATGAAGAAAATCCGCCACAGGTTGACAGAGATTTGATTTGGGTAATTGACGACTGGCGCCTAAACCAAGAGGCCCAAATTGCGTCATTCGATACTCAATCCATGCATGACCATTCGCACGATGGAAGATTGGGAAATGTGGTAACAGTAAACGGAACCATCGGTAATGAATTCCCGGTTCGTTCAGGTGAGCGGTTGCGATTGCGATTGATTAATGTTGCAAATGCAAGAATATTCACACTGAAATTCAATGACTTGGAACCTTGGATCATTTCTTGGGATGGTCAGCCAGTACAACCGTACCTAGCAAAGGACAGCATCGTATCGGTGTCTTCAGGTGAACGGGTTGATCTGATCATAGACATGGTTGGTCAGCCCGGCTCGACTTCATCAGTAATCGATTTTGAATACGGAGCGGAGTTTGCATATTACTTTATGAACTTGAAATATGATTCCACCGAATCTTTGCAACCACAGTTCAACGTACCGGAACCAATAAATCCTAACCCAATTGCGTTGCCGGATCTAGCGAACGCTGAGCTTCATCAATTTGTCTTCCAGGGGGGTGCGGGTGGAAGATTGCAAAGAGCCAAAGTTAACGGTGAGTATAGTGACTTTATTGATATTGCTAGAAGTACAGGGAGGTTTTGGGCAGTTAATGATAGAGTTGTAGTCGATGCACACAGCGAACCACCGCTCATAAGGTTGGATCTCGGGAAGTCCTACATATTCGATTTGGTTAACGATACGGTTCGAGATCACCCAATCCACCTGCACGGCCACATATTTCAGGTCATTAGCATTAATGGCGAGTCAATTCCCAACCCTTATTTGCGCGACACCCTTCTACTCCGTGCCAGAGATAGGGCGCAAATCGCTTTTGTTGCTGATAACCCCGGAAAATGGATGTTTCATTGTCACGTTCTTGAGCACCAAGAAAGTGGAATGACCGGAATCATCGATGTCGTTTAGACAATTTTGGTAAGCCAGATTTGATTGTCACAACACTTCGGCTGATATAAGTGATAGTGGTTCGAAGCAGACTAATCGTGAAGGCTGTTGAGTACCGACTCAGTAATCGACAGCGTTTCATCAATATCTTTGCGCGTGTGAGCAAAGGAGATGCTGCCTTGCTTGGTCGTCACCGGAAAATGGAATACACCCTGTTCAATTAACTTGTTGCGATAAGCAACATCCAACTGTGCATCGTTATGCAAAGCGATATCTCTCCAACAATCCGGTTCGTGGTCCATGAAATACACTACAAAAGCCGATCCCTGCCTGACAACAGTTGTCGGGTAATTGCGGTCTTTCAACAAATCGTTTAAGCCATTTTCCATTTGTTGGCCAAGATTTTCCAAGTGGCCGTAAATTTCTGAATTTCGCTCTCTGAGTTTTTTTACCGTTGCAATTGCCGCTGCAACAGTGAAGGGGTGAGCATTGTAGGTGCCTGCAATCAGAACTCGTTGACTAAGATCCGGGTGACAACTGTAGGCCATAAATTCCCGTTTTCCGCCCACAACACCCATAGGATATCCATTTGCCGCTGCTTTTCCGAAAACGCTCAAATCTGGTGCCACGTTGCATATGGACTGATACCCTCCCAATGCGTGCCTAAATCCAGTTTTCACTTCATCAAAGATTAAAAGTGCCCCATGCTGGTCGCAAAGTGAGCGAGCTTTTTCAAGGTATCCAGGTTTAGGTTTTACAATTCCAACATTCTGTAGAATTGGTTCCAATATAACCGCTGCGATATTGCCTCGCTTTAAAGTATTTTCCAAAGCCTCTTCGTCGTTGAACTCAATGGCGTGCGCACAGTCAGCCGCACTGGCCGGCATACCTGCTGAGATCGGTCGAAGTTCGTGTTCAGCTCCTTGCTGATGAAATCGTACCGCATCAGTCGGATCCATTAGGTTGAAAGCAACGGCATCCATCCATCCGTTGTACCCGCCCTGCATAATTACGATGCCGTCATTACCAGTGGCAGCTCGTGCGAGTCGAAGCGAGCAAGCGACTGCTTCTGTCCCGCTACTGGTGAGTTGTACTTGATCTACATAAGGAATGGACTCAACTAACAAATTAGCTATTTCTCGTTCCCATGGGGTAGTGCCAGCCCCCATCAGAGATTCGCTGCGATTGATGGACTCAATCACAGCTGAATCAATGTCTTCATCACCATGACCGAGCAAGTAGGGAGCAAATGCAGCGTGGTAGTCGATGTATTTGTTACCGACATGGTCCCACATGTAAGCGCCTTTGGCCTTAACAAAAACCCGCATCGGATCAATGGCACGATTTATCGACATTACGCCGCCGGCGATTGTCGATTTCTGCCTTTCCCAGATTTGCTCAGCTGTTTCCAAGTTTTTTACCCAGATGTCAGCACGAATCTCCGCACGTCTTAGTAGTGGAGTAAAGTTAATGCTAGTTTGAAGTTACCATTTCGTACCACTGGTCAGTCAAACCTTGTTGACTAATAGTTTCAAGCCATACATTGATGAAATTCACGAAGTGATATTCACCGGGAAGTACGGCATACGCATAGCCTTGAGGATTGAGTGGTGCATCATCGATTATCCGCAAGTTCATTTCAGGATTGGCAGCGATGAAATTTCTTAACGAAGAACTGTCTGTCAAAATTGCATCAGCGCGCTTACTGGCAACTTCAAGAAAATATGTGGAAAGTTTGTCGCTAACCAGTGGCTTGACTTCGGCGCTCTTGAAGAAGCGATTTGCAAACGCTTCGTCGGCAGTTCCGGAACCTACTGCAATGATCATGCCTTCCTTATCCAGGTCTGCATGGGTTTGGGCATCAGAGTCCTGATGTACTGCAGTTCCTTGAGTTTCATAGCCGGATGGATTTGAAAACAAGACCCGCATTGCTCTTTCTGCGGTTCGGAACATAGGTGACATTACAATGTCGCATTTGTCTGTTTCAAGACTAGGAATCAGCGTGCCCCACTGTGAGTCAACAGGAACATACTCAACTCCCATGATTCCTGCCAAATGTTTAGCCGCCTCAATGTCAGTGCCAACCCATTCGTTTGTCTTGGGGTCTTTAGCCCCCCATGGCAACGCTTCAGCGTGACAGACGCGCAGTTGTCCGCTGTCCTTTATCGCTGTAATTTTGTCGTCGGCTGAAAAAGCCGTGCCTGTCGTAAGTGCAAATGCAAGCACACTAAATAAAATGGCAAATTTCTTCATTTCGCTACTCTCCAATTTAATATTGTTGTCAGAAAATCAATATTATCATTTATCAACACCCAACCGCAATCAACCCTATGCCGTCGAGTAATTCTTCAACAGTTACAAAACAGCGGATAAGAACCTTTGCAACTGTGGGTTTTCGGGACTTTTAAAAAAGTCGTCAGGTGATTCGTCAACAACAATTTTGCCGTCACTTATAAACATAATTCTGTTGGCTACCTCTTTTGCAAATCCCATTTCGTGAGTGACAATAAGCATGGTCATGCCAGAGGCAGCAAGTTCGCGAATCACATTTAGGACTTCTACTACCATTTCGGGATCAAGTGCAGAAGTGGGTTCATCAAACAACATTGCTTTCGGTTCCATGGCTAAGGCCCTGGCTATGGCAACACGCTGCTGTTGACCGCCCGAAAGATGATTGGGGTATTTATCAATCTGCTCAGCAATTCCGACTCTACCGAGCAGTGTTTCGGCCAATTTGCTGGCTTTATCCTTTTGCATACCTCTGGAAACGACGGGCGCGAAGGCGACATTTTCTCGAATTGACATGTGCTCGAATAGATTGAACTGCTGAAACACCATCCCTACTTCTCGGCGGATGTTTTCAACATCTTGCTGGCTGCCCGGCAGTTCGATTCCATCGACAACGATTTTTCCATCATCAATGATCTCGAGGGCATTTATAGTTCTGATAAACGTGGACTTACCACCCCCCGACGGACCAATGATGCAAACGATGTCACCCTCCGCAATTTCAACAGAAATGCCGTCCAAAGCGACGAAGTCTCCAAACCTCTTGATGACATTTCTGCAGTCAATAAAAATATTTCTAGCGGCTTCTTCGGCAACTACCATTGCATTAATTTCCGGTTCTTCGTTGCAATTTCATTTCCGACCTTCGAGCGAGCATACTGAAGGGAAAGATTAATATGAAGTAAAGCACGGCAATAGCACTTAAAAATTCGAAATAGCTGAGTGTTTGCGCACCCAGTATGTTTGCGGTATATGCCATTTCACCTACAGAAATTGCTGACAG
Organism: Arenicellales bacterium; assembly: GCA_965200645.1. Lineage (GTDB taxonomy): Bacteria > Pseudomonadota > Gammaproteobacteria > Arenicellales > JAJDZL01 > CBDAUN01. The sequence continues at coordinate 1,518,960 of CBDAUN010000003.1, read as the reverse complement.
CAGACTGGTTGCTTTCAAAAGTTCAGTCAAGAAGTTGACGAAGGCAGGCATCATTCGACGGATCGCCGGTGGAATGATGATCTTTCGCCAAATGTGAACTTTGGGTATAGCCAAGGCATAAGCTGCGTCAACCTGACCACGTGGTACAGCAAGCACCCCTGCACGAAAGATTTCTGCAAGATAAGCACCGCTAAACAGTGATAGAGCAATAATGCCGCACGCTTCGCTTGAAATTCGAACCGACAACAGCAAGGGTAGACAAGAATAAACCCAGAAAATAAGTACGACTTCCGGGATCGTCCGAAAAAAGTCAACAAACCATGTTGATAAACGAAATGCCGTTCGGTCTTTACTGAGCCTTCCCAGACATGCAATGGCTCCAAGGACAATGCCAATGACTAGAGAAATCGCAGAAATTACGATCGTAACTAAGAATGCTTCGAGCAAATCCGGGCTGTAACGAATCAATTGGTCCCAATCAAATCTCATTATCGTTCCCTTCGTTGCAAGACATATTCCAGTCGCAATGTTGTTTTGCTCAAAAAGTAGCCGACTACAAAATATAAAATTGCGATAAAACTGAAAAGTTCGATCGGCTTGAATGTGACGTTACTGATACGATTGGTGACCGTCATCAACTCGCTGATGTGCAAAATTGACAGTATTGCCGTCCCTTTAAAAAAACTAATTGTCAAGTTAACTAGTGGCGGAATCATGGTCCGAATGGCTTGCGGAAGAATGATGCGATTCCAGCGAATTCTTGAAGGAAGTGCTAGTGAGTAGGCTGCTTCCCACTGACCCTTTGGTACGGCGTCGATACCACCTCGAACGATCTCCGTAAAATAGGCACTGGCCTGCAGCACGATTGCCAGCACACCACTTTCCAACGCGGTGGTATTGATGCCAGTTACCAGAGGCAGAGCATAGTGAATCCAAATGAGCTGAACGAGTAGGGGAGTGTTTCGCCAAATTTCTACAAATCCAGTGACCAGCCAGCGTAGCAAGGCAAACGGAGACTGACTTGCAACGGCCAGGATTGTGCCAAAAAACAAGCCCAGCACTGCTGCACATGCAGTGAGTGTAAGAGTAAGCCCCATCCCCTTGAGAAGAACTACTCGATACTCCCACACAACGGAAAAATCCAGCGATAGTAGAAGCTTCCAGTTGATAAAGTATGAGGCTGTCGCAACCACTGCCAGTACAAGTGAGGGTACGAAGAATTTTGACTTAACGAATTTCACTTGACGTACTTGCTATACTTTGTGTAAATCTGAGTCGATGAATTTAAACCGATTTATTGCGACTGTAAACTTGCAATCGCAACTCTAGGGCGATACCGATGTATTTTCCTTATTGGGTTGTAAGCTCTCATTCGGTATTTTGTAGTTTTCACTTCCTAAAGAGTTGGGATTCATAATACCCTTGACGAATTCGATTGTTCAGTACAACTTTACTTGATACCCCAACTAAGCTGAATTCATCCATAACTTAGGCGCATAATTAAATTTCACATAAAAATCAATTGGAGATTAACCCAATGACAGACAATAAAGCCATGGCCAATGAACTGGTGGAGCTACTTGGTCTAGCCCACGCACCATTAGCAATCACTTTTAGTGGTGACGTTCCTCAGAATGTAGAAAGATACGGTAGTGACTATCCACCCGAGACGGAGGATGGACGAACAGGGGCGGTGCCGGCAGGATGTGTGTTCTGGGTTAAGGCGGAAGACCGAACCTTTGCTACCGTTCCCGAAGATCACGGAAACTGTAGTGTCGGGAGTCTGACTCACGGCATGATCAGTTTAGAGGAGGCTGCAACGAAAGCTGATGTTCAGGCGGTTTGCGAAGCAAAGTGGGTAAACCCAGAAATATTTCCTCACATTCCAACGGTTAAATCTAGACCGGAAGCAGTAATTTACGGACCATTGGCCGAATCGAACGGCAGTACGGACATTGTGTTTCTAAGAATGAATGCAAAACAAACCATGCAACTTCATTCAGCGGTACCTTCATTGAGGTTTGAAGGTAAGCCACAGTGCCACATAATCGCTATTGCTAAGGAACAAAATGCTCCAGCCGTCAGTGTAGGGTGCATGCTCAGTCGGGCTAGAACCGGCCTTCAAAATAGTGAAATGACCTGTGCGATACCGGCTAGCCAGTTACCGCAAGTACTTGAAGCCTTACGGGAGACTACAGCGGCAGATAAGTTAGTTGCAGGTTATGCCAGTCAGGATGCGAAGAGGTTTGGCTGAAACGAAGAGTTGAAGTCAGAAAACGCAGCTATGGAACGCGTAGTTTGTGGATGGAATCTTGCGCCTGGTCAACAGGCTTTGCGATATGAAGCTGCAGAGGTAGTTGAACATTTTATGACATACTTATGACCCATCAGAGCATTAAGCGATGAATCAACACGATTCCAGTGCAAGAAGAGCCGATCGTCTAATCTAAAAAGTCAGAATTGAATCCCCGAAGTGGAATTACAAGCGAAGCCAAAACAGAAACGGGACTACGTGGATAGGGAGAAAGTAATTAAAAACAATTACTTAAAATTTCTCTTGGTCAAGAAAAATATACCCTGGTAGATAATTTTCGAAACTAGAAATTCTCACCATATCATTTATCAGTAACTGCCGGATGTAAATTAAACAAGCATTCGGCGGCCAGAACTTAAGTCGGAGCCAGCCACCTTTTCGACTTATTTTCAAACTGGGTTTGATGGATCGACAACATTGTCATCATCAGGCAAGTCACTTTTATCTTGGTTACTGTACAGCAACTGTTGCAACTGGAAGGTTTCAATCTGCAGTCTTATTCCCATGAACGTATCACGCCCGGCGACTCGAGAAATCAGTTTTGTGGGGTCGCGTTTCTTGAATATGACGTACTGCACTATTCCATCACCAAGGAACTGAAGACCAACATGGGTTCCTTTATCGTCCTGCCAAGTAGCACGCAGATTCCCATTATCAATCAAAATCAATTCACCTTCCCTCAATTGAGGCTCAAATTGAACAAACCTCCAAAAGTCATTCTCGGAAGAATGACTCAATGAATATCCGTCATCTGCTGCAAGATGACGTAGCTCAGAAATTCTCGCTGAATACGCTTGGATCTTCGTTTTCTCTAGCCCATGCATGGTGAAAACATCAATGGAGCGATTCATTTCAAAAAATTTTACTTTTTGTTAAGGAGGTGGTTTTTTGGATTAAAGTATTGAATGATAAGAAAGACTTCTGGTTCCAGTGTTCTCGCGGTGTGATCATGTTGACTCACTTCTCAGGGGGAAGTTGTCAAATGATTTTTTTCTTTCAGTTAAAATGAACACTTACCTAAACATCAATCGATATAGTAGTCGAATCTTTTGTTATGACGATAGATATTCTCGATTCACTTCGAACCGAACTTGGTATAGAAACCACCAATATCCTCCATAACCCATCCAGCCGCAGGCTCTTTCACGAATCGTTAAACAACGATTGTGGCAGAGTCGATCTTGGCGGTGAATATACCGAAAATAAAGCGTTTAGCACATCGCTTAAGGAAGATGGCCCAATTGTCTTTTTGACCGATCCCGAGTGTACTGGTCGACCGGTAGATGACACATTCGCCGTGGCATGGCCTGAGTTCGAAGCAAAGATATGGTGGAAGAACAGCCTCAAAAAATTCGATCCCGACCACTATGAATCTTTACTCAAAAGAGTCATTGCACATCTGAACGAACAGCGCAGTCGCCTGTACGTCCAAGATGTAGTAGTTGGACATGAAGATTCTTACTCGATTCCATATCGTTTCGTTGGACAATTCGCCATCCATGCCATGTTCGCTCGTAACATGTTTCGAACGGATGTCACCGATGAGTCAGATGCGAGCAAGCGCTGGACTATGCTTAATGTGCAGACGTTTGATTGTGTGCCGGAACGTGACGGTACTCGTTCAAATCGGGCTGCAATTATTGATTTTCGTAATCGCATTTGCCTGGTTGCCGGTAGAGCAGACTATTGCGGCTTGGTTAAGAAGACCATTTTTACGGTAATGAATTTCTTATTGCCTAATAAAGGTTATCTGTCGATGCACTGTGCGGCAAATGTAGGAGATTCCAATGATTCTGCGATCATGTTCGGCCTGTCCGGTACGGGTAAGACCACCTTGTCAGCCGACGCTTCAAGAAAGCTGATTGGCGACGATGAAACTGGCTGGACCGATGACGGAATTTCCAATCTGGAAAATGGCTGTTATGCGAAACTGATCAACTTAGACAAGGAAGCAGAGCCGGTTATCGCTAAAGCGTTGTCGATGAAAGACACAATCATTGAAAACGTCCCGCAGCTCCCCGGACAGCCATATGCAACGACACACCCTCAGGATTTGGATCTGTTTGACTCTTCCAGAACCGAAAATACTCGATTTTCGTTTCCACTTGACTGCAATCCAAATGTCGCCGAAGGGGTTTGCGGTACGCACCCAAACACCATCGTATTTTTGACTGCCGACGCATTTGGTGTACTGCCTCCCATATCTGTACTTGAACCACAAGACGCGGTGTATCACTTCATACAGGGATTTACTGCTCGTGTAGCGGGTACGGAAATCGGTGTGAAGGATCCGGAAGCGACTTTCAGTGCCTGCTATGGTGCCCCGTTCATGTCCCACAAGCCGCAAGTTTATGCGGAGTTGCTCAAACAGAAAATCGAAAAGCACAAAGTGCGCTGTGTATTGCTTAACACCGGATGGATTGGAGGTGCTGCAGGCAAGGCACCAAGAATTTCTATCAAAGACACCCGGCAACTCTTAAATGCAGCTATGAGAGGCGATTTTCACGAGAGCAACGGAATTGAGTATCAGGTTCATCCGATTTTGAACTTGCGCTACCCGACATCCTGTGATGGGGTTGATTCAGCAATCATGGACCCAAAAAAGTGCTGGAAGAAAGCAGGAGAGTATGATCAAGTTGCGAATGGGTTACGCAACATGTTTCGCAATAACTTTAAGGAAAATCACTACCATGCGTTCGGCATCAGCGAATGCATGTAGTCTGATTGATGGCACGGTAATCCTACCGTTAGCATATTAATAAAGTAAAGGAATACGGATGAGCGACGTGTCATATCGAGACCAACGTGAAGCAATGATTCACACGATTGCCGAGCATGCCTTAACCTCTGGTCGGCAAACGGGAAGACCGGTAATCAGTGATACCGTAAATGCGGCCATGATGGAGGTGCCTCGGCACAATTTTGTACCAGAAGTGGTGCGTGAATACGCCTATTCAGACCAACCACTCCCAATAGGGCATGAAAAGACAATATCGCAACCCTTTATTGTGGCGCTTATGGTGGATTTACTTGAAATTGAACCTGATGACCGAGTATTGGAATTGGGTACAGGACTCGGTTATCAGGCAGCGGTACTGAGTCGTCTGGCAAGGCAGGTCTATACTATTGACATAATTTCGGAACTTGCCGTTGAAGCTACCGCTATTCTCGAGAGCTTGGAATATGACAATGTTGAGGTCCGTATTGGTAACGGACAGGCTGGTTTGCCTGACCTGGCGCCATTTGACAAAATTATTGTCGCTTCATCGGCAGATCAAATTCCTCAACCACTGATTGATCAGTTGCGTGTTGGCGGAAGAATGACCATACCTGTCGGTCCCGATGAGTTTCAAGATTTGGTGCTGCTGGAGAAGGATGATTCCGGCATTGACATAACGAAAATCCTGCCAGTTAGGTTTTCACGCATGGTTATAGTCCACTAATAAAAGGTGAATGACTGCTCCGCTACCTGGCTCGAACTAAGTCTACCGTAGCGCCAGCTAAAGAGAAATTGTAATTTCAGGACAGCGACTAGTAGTTTGTGTGTACCTACAAACACTCGCTAATGGCTGACCTTTTTCTTCATTAAATTTTTGCAAAGTCTTGCAAAAAGGTGGGTGATGATGATTAAAATAAAATCTCTGACACTGTTATAGTCAATCATCCGCAAATTATTGGGGCACAAACAGTCTTGTGCTATTTTTTTGCGAGTTGATAATTAGTTCCTAGTTGAATGCAAAATTATTTGATGTGTAGAACGAATTCGCGATTTCATAAGAAAATAATACGCCGTCTTAGTTGACACGGGAATTTTTGTGGGAAAACTCAAGAAGTCTTTAGGTCATTATCTCGTCCGCTCTTTGAAACAGTACTTCAAGGACATGGAAAACGAACAGGTGTCCAATCTTCATGCCGAGGTAATAGAAGAAGTGGAAAGAAATTTATTTCAATTTGTCTTAAAGCACACAGATGGAAATCTGACCCAAGCCGCCGCTATTCTTGGAATCACCAGAACCACATTGAAAAAGAAACTCATCCGATACAAAATTGCATAAGCGCTAGTTCATGCAAGGATGTAGGTAATGAATGATATGAATACCGAGAATTCGCTGATTGTACGCAGGGCGCTAGTCAGTGTTTCCGACAAAACGGGTATCGTTCAACTCGCAGAGGTTCTAGCAAATCAAAATGTCGAGATACTATCGACCGGTGGTACAGCAAAGCATTTGCGCGAACGTGATTTCGACATCATTGATGTCTCGCACTACACTGGTTTTCCAGAAATTATGGGAGGTCGAGTAAAGACGTTGCATCCTAAAGTCCACGGAGGAATATTGGGACGCACTGATCAAGATTCGCAAGAAATGGATGCACACGAAATAAACCCTATCGACCTGGTTGTCGTCAATCTGTATCCCTTTCAGTCATTCATCGCCAATAACTCCGATGACTTGGCAGGTGCAATTGAGAACATCGACATTGGTGGTCCCTGCATGATTCGAGCAGCGGCAAAGAACTTTGAATCAACATGTGTAGTGGTGGACCCCGCTGACTATGACCGGATTGCAGAAGAGATTGGTCTGAGCGGAGGTATCAGTAAACGGACTAGATTTCGACTGGCGGCCAAGGCATTTTCAAAAGTTGCAAACTACGACAGTTCTATTTCGCAGTATCTGGCGGGAATGCAGGAAGAGAATGACAAGTTTCCGCATTATTTGAATTTATCTTTAGTAAAAAAATCAACTATGCGTTACGGCGAAAACCCTCATCAGTCCGCAGCGTTCTTTGGTTTTCAGGGAGAACCTCAAAGAAACTTCTTGGACTCAAAAATGCTTCAGGGTAAGGAATTGTCATACAACAACTTGGCTGATGCGGATGGTGCCATCGAATGCGTTCGGGAATTTGACGAGCCGACCTGTGTGATCGTCAAGCATGGTACACCCTGCGGCGTGGCATCTGCGGTTTCAGTGAAGCAAGCCTACGAGCGGGCATTTAAAACCGACCCAACTTCTGCTTTTGGAGGGATTATTGCATTCAATCGAGAGATTGACAGTGACACCGCTGCGGCAATCATTGATCAACAATTTGTGGAGGTAGTTGCAGCAACAAAGGTTTCACAAGAGGCAGCAGAAGTATTTTCACAAAAAACCAACGTTCGAGTTTTGGAGTTCCAGTTAGATCCACCCAAAACCAAAGAATCGGCTGTGAAGTCTATTTCAGGAGGGTTGTTGATTCAGGATAGAGATACCGCAATCAAGCCAAAATCAACTTGGGATGTGGTAACTGACCGACGCCCTAACGATCGCGAGTTGGAGGATTTGGAATTTGCTTGGAAAGTGGTTAAGCACGTAAAATCTAATGCAATTGTTTTCGCATTGAATAAGATGACAACAGGTATCGGCAGCGGACAAAGTAGTCGCGTAGATTCGGCAACCATTGGAGTTCACAAGGCACGTAATTCGGGACTGGACTCACCGGAACAGGTGATGGCTTCCGATGCATTTATGCCCTTTCCGGACACTCTCGAAGTGGCCCAGGAATTTGGTGTAAGTGCGGTTGTTCAGCCTGGAGGTTCGGTGAGTGACGCGAAAGTTATTGATTACGCCAATGGATACAATATAGCCATGACCTTTACCGGTATGCGACATTTTAGACACTAGTTGTAGGGTTAGAGCCATAGGATTAAACGTTCTAATTGTTGGCAGTGGTGGTCGCGAGCATGCTATAGCATGGAAAGTCTCGTTGTCACCACTAGTGGACAATATCTACGTCGCCCCCGGAAATATCGGAACAGCATCCGAACTCAATACCACCAACGTTAATATTAACTCAAACGATATCGACCAACTCGTTGCATTTGCATCGAGCAAAAAATTGGATCTGACCATTGTCGGTCCAGAAATTCCGCTTGTTAACGGCATCACTGATCGGTTTAAGGAGGCGGGGTTACTTTGCTTTGGACCAACTCAAAAGGCAGCACGACTTGAGGGATCCAAACTGTTTGCAAAGTCATTCATGGAACGTCACGGTATCCCGCTAGCTCGTTTTCGGGCCTTTTCCAACGTGCATGAAGCATACGATTTTATCGATTCCAAGAAACCGCCTTTAGTGATCAAAGCCGATGGGTTGGCTGCTGGAAAGGGCGTAGTTATAGCTCGCAACACAAAGGAAGCTAAATTTGCAGCACACCAAATATTGGTGAAGAAAACATTTGGTGCAGCGGGTAACCGAATATTGGTTGAAGAGTTTTTAGAGGGTGAAGAGGCTAGTTTTATTTGCATGGTTGATGGCAAAAGGATTATTGCAATGGCTGCTGCACAGGATCATAAGGCTGCTTATGATGGAGATGAGGGTCCCAACACCGGCGGCATGGGAGCGTATTCACCCGCTTCTGTTCTGAATGATGCAATGCAAATGCAAGTTGTTGATACGATTATTCAACCAACCATTGATGGGCTGCGAGAAGAGGGAATTGAATACAAGGGTTTTCTATATGCTGGCTTGATGATTGGAACCGATGGTCAGATACGAGTGTTAGAGTTTAATTGTCGCTTGGGCGATCCTGAGACCCAACCCCTCCTGATGCGCCTTAAGACGTCTCTCGTTGAAATGTGCCTGGAAGGTGCGGGTGAAGGCTTCAGCAGCACAGAGACGCAGTGGGACCCGCGAGCGAGCCTCGGTGTAGTTGCAACAGCTGGCGGTTATCCGGGAGAATTTAAAAAAGGTACAGTAATCCAAGGTGTCGATTCGATAACCGATTCAAATGTAAAGATTTTCCATGCAGGTACGATGATTGATCCCAAAGGCCAGTTGGTGGTTAATGGCGGCAGGGTTCTATGTGTTACAGCACTTGGGGATGGGATTGCGGACGCACAGGCAATAGCTTATCGGTCATTACAAAAGATTTCGTTCGAAGACATGCATTACCGAACGGATATTGGGCACCGAGCAGTTTAAAGCCACTCGGCCATAGAGTCGAATGGACATCAATGTCTTTCGGCATATTGCACTTTAGAAATTAGTCGTTTTTCACGTATTACGGTAGTTTCAGTGTAGAACATCCCTACAAAAACGCCTACAGCAACAGTCTACTTATTTCAGACATGACGCAAGCCGATAATCGCTACAAGGGCGTATAATTTTCAAAATTCGCTATCTAGCGGCGCACTCTTAACTCAGGAATAATTTATGTCAAACACTAATGCAGGTAATGCTTTCGTATCAGTAATGATGGGCTCCGACTCGGATCTTGGTGTAATGCAGTCCACACTTGATGCACTGGATCATTTGGGCATACAGTGGGAAGCACGGATCCTCTCGGCTCATAGAACTCCAGTACAAACTCGCGACTATATCTTGGATGCAGAACAGCGAGGCTGTGCGGTGTTTATCGCCGCTGCGGGTTTAGCAGCACACCTCGCGGGTGCAGTTGCTGCGCATACATTAAGACCAGTTATTGGAGTTCCACTCGATGCCGGCGGATTGGGAGGGATGGATGCGCTGCTGGCTACCGTGCAAATGCCCGGTGGAGTGCCGGTGGCATGTGTCGCAGTGGGAAAAGCAGGTGCAAAAAATGCTGCCTATTTGGCCGCAAGAATTGTTGCTTTAGGTGATGAGACTGTTGCGAAGACCATTCAAACAGACCGAGAGAACAATACTGCTGCTGTACTCGAAAAGAATCGTCAACTGGTGGAAAGGACTTCTAGTTAATTTCAGTTTTGAGTTTAATCGACACCGGGCAGGCTGTTAGAGTTGTCAATCAAGGCGGTGTTATAGCTTATCCAACGGAAGCTTGCTTTGGCATTGGTTGCAATCCATCCGATCGTACTGCGGTGCAGCGAATCTTACACATCAAGGGTCGTCCAGCAGGAATGGGGTTTATCCTAATCTCTGATCGAATTGAACAGTTGCTTCCATTTTTGGATGTTGCGGATCAAACCACCCTTCGAGAGCCGCTTGCCACCTGGCCAGGACCCTTTACTTGGATCTTTCCGGCCAAACCAAGAGTGAAGAACTTTGCTGTAAATGCGAATCTGTCGGTCGCTGTCCGGGTTACCGCACACCCCATTGCTGCTCAGTTGTGTCGCGTCCTTGGTTATCCATTGGTATCCACCAGCGCCAATCGTCATGGCGCGCTGCCGTTGCGAAGCAGTACTAGAGTCGTACAGTCGTTTGGTAACGAACTAGATTTTGTGGTTCGTGGCGCCATTGGAAAACAGCGCAGGCCCACAGAGATTCGGGATGCCAAAACCGGGCGAGTGATTCGTGCCGGCTAGGCAATAGGTAGGTATTGCGCAGTGAACCAAAACAGCTCGTGTTTGCATCAAGCTGAGACGTACTTTCAGGCACTTCAGTCAGCTATTTGCGAGAGCCTCGAACTTCTAGATGGTGATAGGAAGTTCGTACAAGATACATGGGTACATAAAGAAGGCGGAGGGGGAGTCAGCCGAATACTGGAAAACGGCAAGGTATTTGAGAAAGCTGGCGTTAATTTTTCCTCAATCACCGGTGATCGTCTCCCGGTTGCAGCCACCCAGCACAGAAGTGAATTAAGTGATTCGCCGTTTACTGCGACTGGCGTCTCAGTAGTGTGCCATCCTGAAAATCCCTACGTTCCGACCGTTCACATGAATGTTCGCTACATCCAGGTCGGTAACCAACACTGGTGGTTTGGTGGCGGATTTGACCTGACGCCATACTATGGTTTTGAGGAAGATGCCGTGCACTGGCATCAAATTGCCCACGACGCTTGTGATGGTTTCGGTGAAAGACTTTACGAAACACTCAAACAAGCGTGTGACAACTACTTCTACTTAAAACACCGTCAGGAACCGCGAGGGATTGGCGGATTGTTTTTTGATAACTACACCACAGGTGGGTTTATCCAAAGTTTCCAATTTGTACAAAGTGTTGGGCGCCAGTTTCTAAAGGGTTATGTTCCAATTGTAGAGCGCCGAGTCGCTACCCCTTACACTCAGCGAGAGCGGGAGTTTCAACTCTACCGCCGTGGACGTTATGTGGAATTTAATTTAGTCTACGACCGCGGGACTTTGTTCGGATTGCAGTCCGGCGGCAGAACCGAATCCATACTGATGTCGCTCCCGCCCAAGGTGGTTTGGAACTATAACTGGACCCCACAGAAGGACACGCCAGAGCACCAATTGTACGAAGTATTTTTGCAGCCGAGAGACTGGCTAAACGCAAGTTAAGTTTAATTATGGGCCACGCTGCATTCCGACTCTACAATGCGGCCATGTATTTGCTTTTACCGGTCATCCTCGCTAGGTACTTGTTCAAGGGATTTCGGCGTTCCGTTTATTTCAATCGATTCTCGCAAAGATTTGGCTTCGCTCCGAAGATCAGTTCTCAAAATCCAATTTGGGTTCATGCGGTGTCGGTAGGCGAAGTCAACGCAGCTGCCGTACTGGTTGATGAGCTACTGAAGAACGATCACCAAGTTGTTATCAGTTGCGTCACGCCCACCGGCTTCGTCCAGATTCAAAAGAAATTTAAGGATTCTGTTGCTTGCTGTTATGCACCTATCGATGCAGGTGTGTTTGTTACGAATTTCCTGTCCAGAGTAAATCCCAGAGCCTTGATCATCCTGGAAACTGAACTATGGCCAAATTTAATTAGAGTCAGTGCAAAAATGGGCATTCCCGTCAGTTTTGCAAACATGCGACTATCTGACCGAACCTATCGTTTGGCTCAACGATCTAAATCACTGTTCAAATTTGTGACAAGCGACGTCAAGTCATTCAATGTCCAAACCAAGTCCGACCGTGACCGTATTGAGGCTTTGGGGGTGGATAGTTCTCGAGTTCACGTCACTGGAAACTTAAAGTTCGAAACCGCAGTAGTGAAAGACCTTGAACAACGAGGTGCAACTTTGCGCGAACGTTGGGGGAGTAGACCCACAATGATTCTGGGCAGCTCGCACGAAGGCGAAGAAAGGATAGTTTTGGAAGTGTTCGAACGGCTGCGGAGCGAGTATGCAGATCTGGTTTGTATTGTGGTGCCGCGCCATCCGGAGCGATTTGACTCTGTTTATGCACAACTCAACAAATCAGACTACCAAATATTACGACGTACTCAGTGGAATAATTCCTTGCAAGACAACGCAATAGATATAGTGCTGGTGGACTCCATGGGAGAACTAATGGAGTTTTTTAGTGCTGCAGACATTGCCATTGTTGGCGGAAGCTTTGTCGATGTTGGCGGACACAATGTTCTAGAACCAATAATCGCACGCAGGCCAGTTATTTTTGGACCTCACATGTCAAACTTTTCAGAGGTTGCAGAGTTAGTCAATCAGATTGGTGCCGGTAAACAGGTTTCTGATGCTGAAGGAATCTTTAGGGCAATTAAGTCCTATCTGGATGACGCAGCTCTCAGATGGACAACGGTAGAAAATGGTCAGAGGCTGCTGGGAGCAAATCGCGGTGCCTTGCAGCGTACAATGGAAAACTTGTCGTTTTAAGCCAGGCGCTTAGTTCAGCGATTCGTTTAGGGCTTCAAAATCGGCACGATCAAGTGTTCCGGCGAGACTTTCCAAGCGAACTATGCTCAAAAAGTGCGAGTATTTTGCCTGATTGAGATTTCGTTCGACAGTAAATTTGTCACGCTGTGCATTCAGCACATCCAAAGTTGTAAAAATACCTGCGTTATATCCTTCTTCCCTTGCCTTCAATGAGCTTTCGCTTGCGACTAATGCATCTTGCAAGGCTTTGACTTGGTTGACGCTTCGAATGATGTCTAAAAAAGCACTTGATGTCTGACTGGTTACGGATCTCTTTACCGCTTCCAGCGCTTCCAGTGACGACTCATGCTGGATAGCTGCCTGCATTGTACGCTTTTGTACCAAACCGCCTTGAAATACAGGATAGGATGCTACCACTGAAACAAAGTCACGGTTTGATCGTAAGTGATCTCCGGAAAGGGATTTATTGTGAGAGGCTACCAGGTCAAAGCGTATCTGCCCCAGAGATCTTTCGACGTCAATGTTTGCCAGTGCTTGCTCTACTTCGGCTGTGGCAATTGCTATTTCAAGATTGTTCTGAAGTGCCGTTTCCAGCCACCAATTGAGGTCATTGGGATTCGGATTGGAGATATTGGCATCTTCGGCAAGTGCATTGAGTTTTCCAATTTCCGTGTTGGTAATTTCCGTCAGTGCAACCTTTGAAGATACAGTCTCATGGTCGGCCTGAATTCTTGCAGCCTTCACTTGGCTGAATCTTGCCTCAGCATCATTCAGGTCTAGCAGTGTTCCGAGTTTAGCATCAAATCGGTCAAACGCCAAATCACGAAATTCTTCGGTAGCTTTAACCTCGCTGTCTACGGTTTTCAAGTTGTCCTCTGCAGCAAGAACCCGAAAATAACTTTCTGCAACTCGCGCATACAAACCTTGTTCGGCTCTTCGCAGATACAATCTAGCGACTCCTGCTTGGGCTTCCGCAACTTCCAATCCAGCCCCCACAACTGCATTCCAAAGAGGTTGGCGAACAGTCACTTCACCTTCAGTGCCTCTAAAGCGTGACATCGGTTTTCTTTCCTTAATTTCCGAAGCAGACAAACTCAAACTTGGATAGGCGTAAGTCTTTGCGATATCGGGAAGAAGTTGACTAGCATCTGTTGAAATGCGTGCCGCTCTTAAGTTCGCATCATTCTCAAGTGCCAAGTCCAGCACTTCCAATAAATCAGCGGAATGTGCCAAATGGGGTAATGAGATTAGTGCGAACGCAAAAAAGTGTTTGCGTAACACTGCCTTAGTAAACATTCTAAAAGACAAAATCTGTCTTGACTTCAACATTATCTAAATAGGGAAGATGAGTTTCGAATAAGTAGGTAGTATCCCAGGACGCCTCACTCAGTCGCTCGACAAGTATGGCATTCATGATTGGGTCTCGCCCGACGATAGCAACCAATCGACCGCCTATGGCCATTATGGATCGATAGCTTTGGGGCAATTCAGGAACAGCACCGGATATCACTATACAGTCGGGCGTGAAACCGGCGTCCCACCTGGATGCACCATCTCCAATGTAAATGTCGACATTGTCAATTTTATGACTGTCTAGATTTTGTCTTGCAGTCTTGGCTAATTGTTCGCGAATTTCTACTGTTTGAACGTGGCGTGCCAAATTTGCGAGCAAGGCGGCCATATGACCGCTCCCGGTACCGATTTCCAATACCTGTTCGGTTGATTTTGGTTGCAAAGCCTGTACTAGACGAGCCTCCACTTTAGGTTGCATCATCACTTGATTGCAGCCGATAGGCAGGCTCATATCGGCGAACGCCAAATTTCGGTGTTTTTCGGGAACGAAATTTTCCCGCGAGACCGCCATCACCACATCCAATATCCTGCGATCAAGCACACTCCACGGTCGAATTTGTTGTTCAACCATGTTATATCTTGCGATTTCTGAGTCCATGCTGGGGGTGGTTGTTTAATATAAAGTAAATCTTATCTTCAATTGATTCAAGTGCTGTAACTTGAACAAATTTCGGAGTTATAAAAATAAATGTTAGTGAATGGGATAGGGGCGCACTGGATACTCCCCTTCACGGTCGTCGCCGAAAATTTCGCTAATTGCTGGATGCATCACCGGTCCACCTTCTTCGTCGGGAACGAGGTTCTGTTCTGATACATATGCAATGTAGCTGGTCTTCTCGTTTTCTGCGAGCAAGTGATAAAATGGTTGATCCTTTTTCGGACGGATATCCGACGGTATCGACTCGTACCATTCTTCCGTGTTGCTGAATTCCGGATCGACGTCAAAAATTACTCCCCTGAATGGAAAGTGCCGATGTCTCACAATTTGACCAATGTTGAATTTTGCTAGTTTAATTGTCACTGCTGTTTGTCGGGAAGTAAATTTATGGATTCACAAACAATTTAATATATGCGCATTGGTTATTACACATTCAAGAACGAATTGCAAGAAAATTCGTAATCGCACTCTGCGACCGGCTTGATGGTTAATCAATTATAAGGAAAATTTTAAATTGACAGACTTAACGCACATACTTTCTGGATTGAATGAACGCCAAATGGATGCGGTAACCGCAGAGGCGGGACCACTTCTGGTACTAGCAGGCGCAGGAAGCGGTAAAACTCGGGTGTTGACTCACAGAATTGCACTACTTTTGCAAAGTGGCGATGTCAATCCTTGGCAAATCCTTGCGGTAACGTTTACCAACAAAGCCGCGAGGGAAATGAAAGAACGTGTGCATGCCATGGTAGATTACCTGCCCAGTTCAATGTTCTTAGGGACTTTTCACGGAATCTCAAACAGGTTGCTCAGGACCCATTATGCAGAAGTCGGGTTACCTCGATATTTTGAAATTCTAGGCACTGATGATCAAAAACGGATGATTTCGGGAATTATGTCAGACATGACTGGCGTAGCAGGTCTGGACCAGTTGACGCCAAATCTTGTTCAATGGAGAATAAATGGGTTGAAGGAAGCAGGAGTCCGGTCGAATGGCCAATTGAAGGATCCATCACGTCAGGACCAGTTAATCGTAGAAGTCTACAAAAAATATGAAAAGCAGTGCGAAATCCAGGGGCTGGTAGACTTCGCAGAACTAATCTTGAGGACCGTGGAACTGATGAAGAACAATGCTACGGTTCGTGACAGATATCAGGAACAATTTCATCATGTTCTTGTTGATGAATTCCAAGATACCAACGCGATGCAGCACACTTGGCTGCAACTGTTTGTCGCTAAGCATCAGAGTATCACAGCAGTTGGAGACGATGATCAGTCGATCTATCGATGGCGCGGTGCTCAGGTAGAACACATGATTCAATTTGAACGGCACTACAACAATGCACGTGTAATTCGTTTGGAACAGAATTACCGATCCACCAAGTCCATATTGAATGCTGCAAATGCCTTAATCGAAAACAACGATTCGCGCTTAGGCAAGTCACTTTGGAGCAATGGTGCCAAAGGAAATTTGCCTCGATACTATCAGGTATTTGATGAAACCAAAGAAGCGAATTTTATTGCACAAGAAATCGAGAAACTTCACAAAGCAGGTCAATCATACAGCGAATTTGCAGTGTTGTACAGAACCAATGCCCAGTCACAAATACTTGAACAGGTATTTACTCGAGAAGGTATACCGTTTCAAGTCTATGGTGGCATGAGGTTTTTTGATCGGACTGAAATCAGACTAGTTATGGCATATTTGCATCTACTGATAAATCCGGATGCAAATATGGCCTTTGTTCGATGCGTCAACAACCCTCCGAGAGGAATAGGCAATGCAACCATAGAAATGTTGCAAGAAACATCCGAAAGTACCGGATATTCCATGTTCGAGGCGGCTAAGTTGGCCATCGATGACCCACTAACCAATAGACGGGTAACTAGAGCGTTAACCCTCTTTGTCGACCTGATGGATAGTTTTACTAAAGACCTTGAACGACTTTCACTCCCAAGTCTTATTTTTACCATAATTAACCGAATTAAGTTGATTAAGCACTACGAAAGAAAAGGTAAAGTAGAAAATCAATCTCGAATTGAGAACTTGAATGAATTGCAAAGTGTCGCAATCAGGTTTTTGGCAAATAATGAATTAGCTGGCAATATAGAAATTCTTCAGGAATTCTTGAGCCAGACGATGTTGGATGCTGGCGATCGACATCAATCTAAGGATGACTCTGTACAATTCATGACGATCCACAGCGCAAAGGGTTTGGAGTTTTCTACCGTGTTTATGGCGGGCATGATGGAAGGATTGTTTCCTCACTTTAACTCATTGCAGGATAAAGCCCAGGTCGAGGAAGAACGCAGGCTATGTTACGTCGGTATGACGCGGGCTATGCAGCAACTATATTTGATCAGCTCGCAAACTCGAACTCAAGCCGGTCAATGGGGGCCAATGAGACAAAAAGTTTCGAGATTTGTAAGGGAAGTACCAAGTGAGTTAATGCAGTACCTATCCTATCAACAAGGCTACCAAGACAGTTATGATGCTGAATTACAAGATTCAACCTATGAAATTGGTGATCAGGTACGGCATCCATACTTTGGTCTCGGACAAGTACGAGATATTCGGCAATTGAGTGGAATGCTGACGGTTAAAGTTCATTTCAATGATGTGGGCTCAAAATGGATACAGGCTGAGACGGGTAAATTGCAACTCCAAAAATAACCCTTTGAGAGAATTGATTGTTGTTTAATGTGCATGTTTTATCTATTGGAGTAATGGACTATGAAAGTTGTAAGCTTTACACGAATGGAAGACGGAACCAAAGAGGATTACGATCTTCTGACCGAAGCTGAAATACCGTTTGTAGAAGGTACCGCCGATCGAGTGCTGGCTCACTTGCTTGAATTGGAACACAGTCTTGCAGGTTACAAAGTGACGCGACTTGAACACGCACTGCAAACTGCATCGCGAGCATATCGAGACGGTGCAGACGAGGAAATGGTAGTCGCTGCTTTGCTGCACGACATCGGTGACAGCCTGTCACCGACCAACCACTCAGAAGTCACTGCCGGAATACTCAGACCCTATGTTTCGGACCGAACCTACTGGATTATTAAATACCATGGTATTTTTCAAGGATATTACTATTTTCATCATTTGGGCGAAGACCGTGACCAGCGGGATAAATACAAAGAGCATCCACATTATCAAGCGTGTGCTGACTTTTGCGAAAAGTGGGATCAGTGCTCCTTCGATCCTGATTACGAATCACTTCCATTGGATTTTTTCGAGCCGATGGTGAGAAGAATTTTTGCTCGTAAACCATTTTCTTGTACGACACAAACTCACTAAGTAAGAGGGGTTTATTGCTATTCTAATATGTTTGAATTGCTTACATATTTTTAGCTCGAATTAATTCGTTTGGACAATTAAATTACAGAGGTTCAGGACATTCATGACACCATCATTCAGTGATCGAGACGGCACCATCTGGAAGAACGGCGAGCTCATTCCCTGGCGTGAAGCGAACGTACACTTCCTCACCCACACCCTGCATTATGGCTTGGGAGTGTTTGAAGGCGTACGTGCCTACAAGACAGATCAAGGTAGCGCAGTGTTCAGATTGCAAGATCACACCGATCGATTTTTCAAGTCTGCCAAAATTCTAAAGATGGATATCGAGTATGAACCTGAAGAATTGAATGAAGCGCAACTGACTGTCGTTAGAGAAAACGGACTTGAGAGTGCCTATATTCGACCACTATTGTTTTATGGGTCCGAAGGTATGGGGATTCGCGCATCACATTTACGCACACATGTCTTTATCGCAGCTTGGGAGTGGGGAGCCTATCTCGGCGAAGATGGTCTTGTCAATGGCATAAAGGTAAAAACCTCATCTTTTTCCCGACTACATGTCAATGTCTCAATGTGTCGAGCAAAGGCATGCGGGCATTACATCAACTCCATACTGGCACTCCACGAAGCTCTCGATAATGGCGCAGACGAAGCCCTTCTGCTGGACACAGAAGGTTATGTTATGGAGGGGACTGGTGAAAATATCTTTATTGTTCGAAACGGTACGGTCATCACTCCGGATCTCACCTCCGCACTTGAAGGCATCACCCGGGATACCGTGATTCAACTCATTCGCGAATTGAATCTACCATTTGTCGAAAGACGCATCACCCGTGACGAAGTCTATATCGCTGATGAGGCTTTCTTTACGGGTACGGCAGCAGAAGTGACACCAATCCGTGAGCTCGATGGAAGGCCAATCGGCAACGGCGGTCGCGGCCCGATCACCGAAAAATTGCAGTCCATGTATTTTGATATTGTTTCTGGCCGAAGCGAGAAGCATAGTCACTGGTTAAGTTATCTATAGTTCAAGTTTTTGAATGATTCTCTAACATCTATGAGTGCTACTTATCAGCCTAAAACTGGTGATACCCCAAACCTGGAAACGATTATTGAGGTGACCGCGGAAGATTTGCCGCTGCATTGTCCGCTGGACCGAATGCGGCTTTGGGATTCGCATCCTCGAGTATATCTACCCATAGAGAAGACCGGGGAAGCACAGTGCCCCTATTGCGGGACGAAGTTCATTCTAGTGTAGAACTTGATAATCCGCATTCCGGTAGATGATTCTTCAGACGCGGAGGAAGTCCGCGAAAATGGAGATGATTTTGTAGTCTATAGCAAAATCCTCCGCGAACAGAACGTCATCGAGAGGATCTTGACCAAAGATCCATTACTGTGGACGGAAATTGGGATTAGCCAATCTGAAATTCCAGTGTGCGTGAATTGGGTTGATGCCTTTGAACGCTCCATTGATGAAGTCAAGCAGCATAACCTTGCTGCAAAGCAGTCCTTGCTCCTTATCGGAATGGGTGGTGCTAGTTTGGCGGCGGAAGTCTATGGGGAAGTATTCGGTTCGGATACTGGCTGCATGGTATATGCCTTGTCCAGCACCCACCCTCAGTCAATAGCACCGTATCTTAAGGGTAATTCACTGCAATTCAATAGTTGTGTTGTTTCGAGCAAGTCAGGTAATACGATTGAATCACTTGACCTATCGCGAACGCTTGTTGAGAGTCTCAATCTACCAGCAGACAAGTTAACTGCAATCACAGACCCAATGAGTAGCAAGTTAAGGGACTGGGCAAGTTCTGCTGGAGTGTCTATTTTGGATTCGGACCCGAGTGTTCCCGGGCGTTTTTCAGCATTGAGCAAGTTGGGACTCATCCCAGCTTCATTGCTTGGAGTTGACTTGACGGAACTTTACTATTCCTATCAGCAGTACAAGAATGAACTGCGCAAAAAGAAAGGGGATATCGCTGATGAAGTGATGGTGTTAGCGGCGGCACTCGCAACATTGTGTAAGAAGCAACAAAACACAATTACTGTTGAAGTGCGTGAATCCCCTAATTCTCTATCAAGGTGGATTGAGCAATTGGTCGCTGAAAGTTTAGGCAAGCACAATCAAGGGGTGTTGTGCGTCATAAAGGAGCTTAGTTGTGACGAAGATACGTATGACGAACTGCCGGATAAGGTGACTTTAGGCAATGCAGAAGTTTTCTCGGAAGTTGGGGGAGCCAAATTTGTTCACTTTCAAACGTTTGAAAGTAAGTACGATTTATCTAGGTATTTTTTCAAATGGGAGTTAGCTGTGGCAGCGGCTGGGTTTCTTCTTGGCATTAATCCATTCGACCAGCCAGACGTAGAAGGGAATAAAACTCGTGTTGATGCGGTCTTAAAGGATTGGCCACCCAAACAAGTTGATGAAGATTCAAGACAAACTGATCAAGTCGTTAAATTCAGTATGGACTCTTCCAAACAGGATTTTGTCCAATTGTTTTCAATCTTGGTTGAATCGGTGTCTGAGTCTGAATATTTGTCGATTCTGGCCTTTATCGATCCGACTGCTGAAAACAAACTTGCTCTCATCAAGTTTAGACAGACACTTGATTCACTTGTGCTGGGTCAGGTGATTTGCAACTTTGGACCACAGTATTTGCACTCCACTGGTCAATACTTCAAGGGAGGAAGGCAAAATGGCCATTTTTTGATGTTAACCTCAGAGGTCAGTGAGGACATCGAAGTTAGCAGCAAACCGTATCGATTCGGTGACCTGATCGAGTTACAGGCAACCGCAGATTACGACGCCCTGAGGACCCTTGGTAGACCGGTGTATCAGATCAAACTGAATGAACCAGTGGTTGAGGTATTAGATGAGATTAACCAATCGTTGGTTTTTTCAATGTCTAACGCTGGCTGACTAAAATCAATTCAAGCCATGCATGTAAATTGCAAGATCCATAATTTGACTTTCACTTAACCGAAATGCGATAGGGTTCATTTCATCGCTGGTACGCTTGCCAGTCTTGTAATCAGTCAGGGATTTGATGAGAGAATCAATGTACTGCCCAGCTACTCTAGGAAAGCGAGAAGGTATGCCTTTACCGGCTGGGCCATGACAGGCCATGCATGCCGGAACAGAATATTGCTGTAATCCAGTGCGATAGATTTCCCTACCTCTTTGCGCTGCCGGTAATTGCTCTTCAGAAATGCTGGCGGGCGAGGCTTCGAACTGCAGATAATAGGCTTCAATGTCCATGATATCTTCTTCCGTCAGGGTCATTACTAAGCCACGCATCGTCGAGTCTTGACGTTGACCGTTTTTATAGTCGAGAAGGGCTTGGCTCAAATAGCCTCGAACTTGCCCAGCTAATTTTGGAAATGTGGGATTGTTGGCAACACCATTACCATCGTCACCGTGACAGGCTACGCAGGTGGCTGCCTTTGCCTCACCAGCAACTGGATCGCCAACTGAATTTGCAGATGACCACGGCACAATAGCAAGCAACATAGAAATTCCAAACAATAAACTCGGCGAAGTTTTCATCATTAATCGAATATCTTGAGTAAGTTCAAAAAAATATACAAGTGATGCAAACTGTAATGAGATTCACTTGCAAAGCAGTAATAATATCACGACCTCAATTTTGAAATTACGTCTGAATGTCCGAATAACTCTAAGTACGGTTGATGTAGTGAGGTTACAAAATATCTTCAGAAAAGGACAAATGCCCCAAGGAATATTCAATCTATTCTTTCACAGGACAAAGCCAAAATCTGAGTGAAGCAAAACTTGATCGAGAAAATCATTCTGTTTGATTACAAGTGATGATTTAGCAGTCAAAATTTGCCAAAGATTGTTGACATCGTTACACTGAATTTGAAAGATGAACTCAAAACACACCCCCAAAATCTTCAAACCCTGATGGAACCAGTAAACTCCAGCTTAAATCAAGCCACCTTTGCAGTCGCCGCGCACAATCGAAGCCAATGGCTACCTGATACTGGTCGCGAAGTTGCATTTGTCGGAAGATCCAACAGCGGAAAATCAAGTGCCCTAAATACATTGACAGGCCATAAGCGTCTGGCCATTACCAGTAAAACACCGGGCCGCACGCAACAAATAGTATTTTTTACAATTACACCTGAAATGCGTTTGGTGGATCTGCCTGGTTACGGTTATTCAAAAGTGCCAGAAAAACAACGCCAGCACTGGGCAAGAATCATTGAACAGTATTTCTGTTCCAGGCAAAGTCTTGCTGGCTTGATTCATACGATGGATATTCGCCATCCGCTTAAGCCGCTGGATTGGCAACTGATTGAATGGTGTACAAAGTCATCGATCAGCATGCATATTTTGTTGACCAAGTGTGACAAGTTGTCAAAACCCAAAATCAATGCTGCGCTGTCGAAGGTCAAACGTTCCTTAGAAGATTTGCCAAGTGTGACAGTTCAGACGTTTTCTAGTTTGAAGGGAATCGGTGCACAAGAGGCTCAGACAAAGGTCTGCAATTGGCTCAGCGGCGATACTGAAAGTTTTGGTGAATCGAATCAGGCGTGAGCTTCCGATAAATTTATCCCATCTCCCGCTTCAACCAACAAAGGCACCTTCAATTGTGCCACGCCTTCCATAATCTCACACACAGTTTTGCGAACAGTATCCATTTCATCTATTGGCACGTCCAGTACTAATTCATCATGAACCTGCATAATTAATTTCGCTTCGCAGTTTGATTTTTGCAACCATTGATCCACTTCAATCATAGCGAGTTTGATAATGTCTGCAGCAGAGCCCTGAAGTGGAGCGTTTATTGCCGTTCGTTCCGAATGTTGGCGAATACCATAGTTTCTTGAATTGATGTTAGGAACATGCAGGCGTCGGTGATACAAAGTCTCAACGTATCCCTGATCTCTTGCTGTTTCCCTGGCGTTGTTCATATATGCCTCGACATACGGATAGCGACCGAAATATTGCTTAATGAAGTCTTGTGCCAAATTTTGTTCAATCCTTAACTGTCTGGACAAGCCGAAGGCAGACATGCCATACATCAGGCCAAAGTTAATTGCCTTGGCATTGCGTCTTTGTTCCGCAGTTACCTCGTCAATCGGTACGCCAAATACGTCTGAAGCCGTCGCACGATGGACATCTTCGTTGTTTTGAAATGCATTGAGCAAGTTTGGCTCTCCTGATAGATGTGCCATGATTCGCAATTCAATCTGCGAATAGTCAATTGCCAGCAACCGGCAGCCTTCGCTGGCAATAAATGCCTCTCTGACACGCCGGCCTTCCTGCGTGCCGATAGGAATATTCTGCAGGTTGGGGTTGGTTGATGAAAGTCGTCCAGTTGCAGACACTGCCTGGTTATATGAAGTATGTACTCGCTGAGTTTTGGGATGTATCAATTTTGCAAGACTGTCGGTGTAGGTTGACTTCAGCTTAAACAAGCCTCGATACTCCAAAATCATTCTCGGTACATCGTATTGTTCTGCCAAATCCTCTAGAGCATCTTCGGAAGTGGAAGGCTGTCCAGATGGAGTTTTTTTCAGTATCGGTAAATTCAGTACTTCGAACAAAGCGTTTTGAATTTGCTTGGGCGAAGAAAGGTTGAATTCGAAACCAGTATCGGCATAAATATCTCTTTGTAACCCTATAAGTTGCCCGTCAATTTGGGCACTTTGCCGTCTGAGTGCCTCCGGGTCTAGACGAACTCCATTTCTTTCCATTCGTTGAAGTACTGGAGTTAGCGGCAATTCGATTTTTTCGTAGACTTCCCTTAAGCCTGCCTTTGATGCTAGTTCCTGTCGGAAATAGTCATGCAGTTGACAGGTGACTTTTGCATCTTCTGCTGCGTAGTCTTTAGCTTTATTGATGTCTACCTTATCAAATGTAACTTGTTCCTTACCCTTGCCTGCGACCTCTTCGTAGGTTGAAGGCTTTAGTTGAAGATACTTGAGCGCTACATTGCTCATACTATGTGCCCTTACTGCCGTACTATCAAACACATATGAAGCAAGCATAGTGTCGTGGTTTTTCCCTGCCAAATTAATGCCGTATTCTTTGAAAACCGCGGCATCAAACTTTAAGTTGTGAAATATCTTGGAAATGCTCGGGTCTTCTAAAATTGGCTTAAATTTGTCCAGCACAAAATCGACACTAAGCTGAGCAGGAGCACCTGGATAACTATGGCTGACGGGAATGTAGAACGCCTGATTGGGGTCTATGGCTACGGATATGCCCACCAACTTGTCTTTAAAAGAATCAAAACCGGTAGTTTCGGTATCAATAGCAAATGCCTCACACTGCCGTAGTGATTCGATTAAGTCTCCAAACTCGCTTTCGTCAAGAACGCAGGTGTATTGAGGTCCTGTTTCTTCAATTTGCTCTCGTTCCTCGTCAAGTGATTTCAGCCATGTTCCGAATTCGTAGTTGGTATAAATTTTTTTCAAAGACTTAATATCAGGCGAAAAAATTCGATGTGCCTCAGGGTCGAAGTTAACCTCCACATCAGCTTTTAATGTGATTAGTCTCTTTGCCATGTCGAGTGAGTTGAAGGAATCTCTAAAGTTTTGTCCAGCTTTTCCGCTAAGTTCTTCAGCATTCTCGATAAGAGATTCGAGTGTCCCATACTTATTTAGCCAATTGGCAGCCGTCTTTGGGCCAACCATACGGATGCCGGGAATGTTGTCTGCACTGTCACCTACCAGTGACAGGTAATCGATCATCTGCTCCGGTCGGACACCGAACTTGTTACGCACTCCTTCGATGTTTAATTCAGTATTGTTCTTCTCATCGCGCAAAATGATTTGGTCCGTCACCAGTTGCGCCATGTCTTTATCACTAGTAAAAATGACGGTGTAAATGCCTTGTTGGGATGCTTGCAGAGCAAGGGTCGCGATTACATCATCAGCCTCAACTCCTTCAATGTTGTAACTGGCAACGCCCAGTGCTGGCACAAGTTTGCGTATCACATCAAATTGGCTCCTCAACTCATCGGGCATGGGGTCGCGATTGGCTTTATATTCCGGATAAATTTCGTCTCGGAATGTCGGGCCCTTTGCATCGAATGCAACGATCAGGTATTCCGGAGACATTTGCATAATTGCGTCAATTTGTCTCCTGAATCCAAAAATTGCTCCGGTTGGTTGGCCTTTGGAATTTGTCAGGTCGCGAACGGAGTAGTAGGCACGATAGACATAGGCTGTGCCATCGACTAAATACAGTGTTTTTTGGTTTGACGACATTAGGTACAGTTTCTAAAGTGTTTGAACAAGGTAGATTATGTTACCTCCACATACAAATTTCATAATATCCATCAATTAACCGTTGCGCATAACCGATTCAGAATGGATTAGTGATGTGTAAATTTAACAAGCAACCGTTTGAAGTATTGTCGATGGCAGAAAATGGTCCTTTCAGGTTACCTATGGGGCACCAACCACCTACAACCACACATGTCGGTCATCTTAAGTTGAACTTCAACCACTACCGCCGACCACCAACTTCTCCACCAAAGTAATGGCAGAGCTGCGTGCCATATAATCACCTACACTTTACATGACGAAACATTACGGTGACAAGAATGTCTCAAAATACAAAATTCCTGCTTCCAGAATCTTCAATCCCCAAGTCCTGGTACAACATCGCTGCTGATCTACCTTCACCGCCACCACCCGTTCTTCATCCGGGAACAGGACAGCCCGTTGGACCTGATGACTTGGCACCGTTATTCCCCATGAACATCATTCTTCAAGAGGTCAGTACTGAACGCTATGTGGATATTCCAGGACCGGTACTAGAGGCACTAAAGTTGTGGCGTCCATCACCATTGTTTCGGGCAAGACGTTTGGAAAAAGCCTTGGACACGCCAGCGCGCATTTACTACAAGTACGAAGGCGGTTCTCCGGCAGGTTCGCATAAACCCAATACTGCAATCGCACAGGCATTCTATTCGATGGATGGAGGCGTTAAGAGAATTACCACCGAAACCGGTGCTGGTCAGTGGGGTTCGGCTTTGTCAATGGCCGGAGCATTTTTTGGGCTTGAAATAGAAGTATTCATGGTCAAGGTAAGCTATCAGCAAAAGCCATACCGAAGAGCACTAATGGAAACCTTTGGTGCAACCTGCATAGCAAGTCCCAGTGATATCACTCAAACAGGTCAGGCAATTCTTAAGGACAACCCGGAAAGTACGGGCAGTTTAGGTATTGCGATCAGCGAGGCAGTGGAACGTGCCGTTCAGCGTGACGACACCAAATACGCATTAGGCAGTGTTTTGAATCACGTATTGATGCACCAGACGGTCGTCGGTACCGAAGCAATTCTTCAAATGGATATGGCAGATGACTATCCCGATATGGTGATCGGATGTACAGGCGGAGGAAGCAATTTCGCCGGACTGACCTTTCCGTTTATTGGCGAAAAGCTCAGGGGCGGTCAGGATGTGGAGGTCATTGCTGTAGAGCCATCGGCATGTCCGACTTTGACCAAGGGTAAATATGCCTTCGACTTTGGCGATACCGGTAACCTGACCCCGCTGGTGAAAATGCATACGCTTGGCTCAAAGTTTGTGCCGCCTGGCTTTCATGCCGGCGGACTGCGCTATCACGGTATGGCACCATTGGTGAGTCTACTGACTGATCAGGGCTATATTCACCCTCGGGCCTACTCTCAACTTCACTGCTTTGAAGCTGGTGTTCAGTTTGCAAGAGCGGAGGGAATAGTGCCAGCCCCAGAAGCCAATCACGCCGTTGCAGCGACCATCGAAGAGGCAAACAAATGTAAGGAATCAGGCGAGAGCAAGAGCATTTTATTCAATCTTTGCGGACATGGTCACTTCGACATGCAGGCCTATACCGACTACTTCGGAGGCTCAATGGTAAATCATGAATACTCTGCAGAAGAAGTCGCCATGGCACTTGCAGGATTGCCCTCAGTTGCCGCCTGAAGAACTTTAACCAATAGAAGTTTGATTTAAAACTCACGCATGATTGTCGTAGAGGGAATCCAAAAGCGCTTCGGTCCCATACACGCTGTACAAGATGTCAGTTTCAGCGTGTCAAGGGGCGATGTGCTGGCGTTTCTTGGACCAAATGGTGCGGGCAAGTCTACGACGATGAAAATCATCACCGGTTTTCTTACGCCTGATGCAGGCAGAGTTACCTTTGACGGTGTGGACGTTGTCGAACAACCCAAGCAGGTTAAATCTCAACTTGGCTATCTGCCTGAAGGAGTACCTTTGTATGGGGAAATGCCTGTACACTCCTTTTTAGAATTTATAGGAAGCGTTCGTGGACTAAATCGCAAATCACTCATCGAACGCATGAAGGATGTGGTAGCTTCAGTAAATTTGGAACAGGTTCTCACGCAGCGAATTGAAACATTGTCTAAGGGTTATCAGCGTCGCGTAGGTTTGGCCCAAGCATTGTTGCACCAACCTCAATACTTGGTTCTAGATGAACCTACTGACGGACTGGACCCAAATCAAAAAGCGCAAATTCGTAAACTGATTCGAAAGATCTCCAAAGACAAGGTCATTATTTTGTCCACACATCAGCTGGAAGAAGTCGATGCCGTGTGCAATCGGGTAATTGTGATTAATCAAGGGAAAATCATTGTAGATTCCACCCCCAGTGAAGTTGCAGCGTTAGCCAAAAATCACAATGCGATTCATCTACAACTGGATGGAATTGACTCTGGTGAACTTTCTGAAGAATTGCAATCGGTGGCTGAACGTGTTGAAATATACAATGTAGGCAAGAAGGTATTAAGTATCGTCACCGATAATCCTAATTCGATAATTTTCAGAATTAATGAATTATCGAAAGAGAAAAATTGCCAAATACAACAAATTTACATTCAACGAGGTAATCTGACAGATGTTTTTCATCAGCTTACACAAGAGGGATAAGATTTCCGTGACCAGCATCGCTGTTGCAAAGAAGTTTGTGTTGCCACTAACCTTCGTCTTTGCACTTTTATCAGGGAGTGTATATGCACAAAACTTGGTTGACACCATTGAGTTTAAAGCAAAGCCGGCTGCTCAAACCGGAGTCGCAATTACTTCGTCTTCCACCACTACTACTGAGCAACCAGCCATTGATGCTTCCAATCCAGACATCGATATAACCACAAGACAACTTGGAAGCACCGTAGTTAGAGAATTTCGGCTCTATGGCAGACTGTTGTATGTCGAAGTCACTCCTGAAGGTAGTGGCACTTATTACTTGAATCAGGGTGGCCTGCTTTCTGACCATCAAAAAAATGACGACTTTGGTACCAGTCCCACAAATAGTTGGCAAATCACCTCCTGGTAGTTAACTACATATGGTCGGCGTCTATGTAGGGGGAGACCTCGCAAACTATGGGTTTGAAGATCACCCATTTGGACGAGACCGTCACAACGCTTTCTGGCACGAGGCGCAACGTCGCGGGCTAGACCAGAATTTAGACATTTTTTCACCGCCTCCTCACTGCGAAGAAGAGGACTTAAGAAGTTTTCATACTTCACAATACGTTAGCCGACTGGTAGAAGGCTCGGCTACTGGAGTGGGCTATCTTGATTATGGAGACACACCTGCCATTCGCGGAATATTGGAGGCGGTAAAGGCGATAGTCGGTGCCAATTTGGATGCCATTGGCAAGATGGTTCGTGGTGAAGTGGCGAGAGTCTTTGTGCCGATTGGAGGCATGCACCATGCCACACGGGAACAGGCAGCTGGGTTTTGTGCGGTTAATGACATTGCAATCGTAATTCAGGCATTGCGAGAGCGTTTCGGCATACAGCGTGTCGCGTACATCGATATTGATGCACATCATGGCGATGGAGTGCAGTACTCGTTCAATTCAGATCCGGATTTAATTTTTGCTGATATTCACGAAGACGGTCGATTCCTTTACCCCGGTACCGGATTTGCAGATGAAACTGGTGAAGGCAGCGCTATTGGCACGAAATTAAATCTTCCAGTATTACCGGATAGTACGGATGACGAGTTTTTCAAAAAGTGGGATGCTCTGGAAACGTTTATACGCGCTAGCAAGCCCGAAATTATCTTGTTTCAAGCAGGTGCGGACAGTATTGATGGAGACCCGTTGACTCATATGCGATTCACTCCAAAAGCTCACGCACATGCCGCAAAGCAGTTATGCAAAATTGCGAATGAGTTTTGTGACGGAAGGATTATCTCTTGGGGTGGGGGTGGCTATAACCTGCGCAACATTTCCGAAGGCTGGTGTGCCGTTGTCAAGAGTATGGTCGAAACCGAATCGTAATTAACTCAAACGATTAATTCAAAACGCAAGTTGCACAAGTGCTTTCTAAAGCGGAAACTTGCGGCAGATTTATCTAGACACAAATTTAAGACCATTAGATTGACGTAAGCTTTTCTTTCTGCTTAAGAAAGCGGCTTTATTGTTGTTCGGCTTGTGGTATCTATATTCAATATGGATATTGGCTTCATTGAACTTTGGTTTTCCCTGCAGCGATTACCTCTGCCGATTGGCATTGCAGTTTACGCACTTGTTTTGTTATCGACGGTGTGTCTGTTTTTAATTCCTTTAGTTTTGATGATTCGCGTGGAGTGTGACGGGATCTTCAAATTATTGCGGCAGGGGCGAGATCAAAATACAGAGAAATTGTTTTGGAGACGAGTGTTGCGAGCTTCATCTATATGGATGACTCTCACCAATACAGTCCTTGGACGAGTGACTACCTGGCTTGTTCTTTATCTGACCTTGATGCAGTTTGTCATTGTGGTGATGAGGTACGTATTCGCATATGGGTCGGTGCAGATGCAGGAATCCATTTGGTACATGCACGGACTGCTATTTATGCTTGGTGCTGGATACACCCTTGCCAAGGATGGTCATGTTAGATTGGACATCTTCTACAGGAATGCTAAGGACACCACTAAGGCGTGGATTAATCTTGTGGGTTCAGCTCTGTTTCTGATTCCATTTTGTGTGGTCAACTTCGACTTTGCCTGGCCGCTAGTACAAAACTCCTGGGCCGTTAAGGAAGGCTCTGTTGAAACAGTTGGGCTTCCTTATCTGTATTTGTTCAAGTCAGTAATTTTAGTATTTTCCGTTGTTTTGGCTGTAGAAGGGATTTCACTGGCGCTAAAGTCTTTTCTTTATCTGACGGACCCGAGTCGCAAGGAAGTGATCGGTACCTGATGCTCGAAGTCATCGCTTCTCCAGCAATATTGTGTTCGGCACTGTTTATTTGTGTCGTCATTACTTTATTGTTTGGATTTCCGGTTGCCTTTAGTCTGGCTGGAAGTTCATTACTGTTCGCATTGTTCGCCGCGTCTATAGGATTGTTTGACATTTCCTTTCTGATTGCACTGCCGCAGCGAATATTTTCCATTATGCGTAACGAAGTATTGGTGGCCGTACCCTTATTTATCTTTATGGGGGTGACGCTGGAACGTTCAAAGATTGCTGAAGACTTGCTCGAAAGCATGGGAAAGTTGTTTGGCAGCATTCCTGGTGGTTTGGGTTATTCGGTCTGCCTGGTCGGTGCATTACTTGCAGCTTCGACGGGAATTGTTGGCGCAACAGTGGTGACGATGGGCTTACTTTCGTTACCTACCATGATGAGAAGGGGTTACAACAGGTCGTTAGCATGTGGAACGATTTGTGCGTCCGGAACCCTGGGGCAGGTCATACCACCGTCCATAGTGCTCGTTTTGCTGGGAGATCAACTTTCGAACGCATATCAACAGGCACAGTTTGCAAAGGGCAACTTCTCACCGGATGCAGTATCTGTCACAGACCTTTTTGCTGGGGCACTAATTCCGGGACTCATTTTGGTGGGGCTGTACATTTGTTATCAAATCATTGTGTCAATCATTCAACCAGAGAGTTCACCAGCCATACCAAAGAGCGAACTTTGTCCAGATGACGGAAAGTCATTTTTCTGGACTTTAATATCATCCTTAATTGCTCCCATTGCATTAATTATTGCGGTACTGGGATCGATCTTGACGGGAATTGCATCGCCGACTGAATCGGCGGCAATGGGAGGTATCGGAGCGCTGTTGATGGCGGGCTATCGAGTGGCACCACAAAAGGGCAAGCCAATCTTGTTCGGGGCTTTGTGCTTAGTCATTGTGCTGATTGTCAATGCAGGGTTTGATTTACGAATGCAGCGGCAGGAGCTGACAATCGCTGAATGGTGGGCGGTGTTTGCAGCACTCCTTGGTTGTAGCGGACTTGTTATCGGAATCGCTGTTTCTATCCTTCGAGTCTATGTTGCTAAAGATGCTACCGGTGAGTCAATTTTGCCGCAAATTCTACGGCAGACTTTGATTGTTTCAACGATGGTGTTCGTCATTCTGATTGGTGCATCACTCTTCGCACTGGTATTTCGCGGGCTCAGTGGTGATGAGGTGGTTGAGAATTTCCTAAACAGCCTGCCGGGTGGCACCATCACGGTACTTCTTATCGTCATGCTTGTCATGTTCTTGCTTGGATTTATTCTCGATTTTCTTGAAATTATGTTTATTGTCGTGCCAATTGTTGGGCCAATCTTACTGCAAATGGAAATTGCTCCCGGAGTGGCAATGAGCCCAATATGGCTCGGTGTCATGATGGCCGTAAATTTACAGACTTCGTTTATGACACCCCCGTTTGGATTTTCACTTTTTTATCTGAGAGGAGTTGCTCCACCTGAAATTCGAACAGTCGAAATTTATAAGGGAATTATTCCATTTGTAGCTATTCAGATATTGATGTTGGTGGTGCTTTGGTTTTGGCCATCTCTTGCGACATGGCTGCCGCAAGCAATGCATTAAACTGGTAGACGAAGAGAACTTCCTCAACCGCCGTACTGACGGATGTTTTGTCGGGCGTCTAAACTTAAGTAAATTTCGCCAGAGAAGGCGATTCAGAATAGAGGGGCGTGAGTGGCTACGAAGGCTATTTGAATATCACGAATCAATTTGGTGGTGGCCTGCCCGATCACATCCAAACGAGCTACCTGATCAATCCGCTCCCGAACTCTGTTTACTTCGTTTTGCCCCAGCAGGGCGCGAAACATATTGCAGGCATCCAATAGACAAATTACCACAACATCTCTGGGATCTGGGATTTCATCGCTATAGAGAATATTCATAATTCTAAGTTTAACTTCGCGTTCTGCCGTCCCATCGATGGTTGGGTAGGTTCGCGACTTCATCACCCAGAGAAACCTTTTTTCATGTTCATCGAGAATTCCGCGCTGAACTAGGCTTTTGAAGCCTTGGTCGACAATCACTGTGCCTTCGTCGGCGATCTCGTTTAACCAGTAATTGGTCTTGTGACCGTCCGGACTTGATGCGACTTTTGCCAGCGCATCATCTAAGCAGGCTTCGCCAGTTGGGGTGCTGTCGATGAGTGTGACATTTTCCAAGTCGTTGTCAATTTTGTTGCGCACTGCTAAGTCCATCAGAATTGCGCCGGCTATCACAAAATGTAGCGTAAGCTGAGGAATAGGCGGCAAAGTGCCTTTTTCATCATCAAGCATCACCAGTAATATTTCTTCTACAAATGTGAGATTCATCGATTTCTATAACTCTAAATCTTTTGCATAAATTCTATCGGCATCAAATTCAGGTAACTTCACTTAAGCACGAATATCATTGTAAAACTACTTATGCCTATAAATCAAATAAAAGACTGATTGACATTCTTTGCAACTTCTTATGGTTTGTTTGAATCCGAGTAAAATGAACTTTGCTTACTTCAATTGATGGAATGACAGCAATTGAATCAATCAGAATCAAATCTGCCCAATGGTACCATTAGAGAAATTGATGGCCGTAAACGCATTTACTATAACGGCTATTGGATCGTGTTTTACGAGCCGCCGGCAGAAACCCTCGCTGACAAAAAGAACCTGATCGTCAGCCTTACCCGACGGGCGTTTCACCATACCGAGCCGGGCATAAACACTCCAGGCGTGAATCTCGACCATGCCCGCAGTGCTTACAAGAAAGCCTCCAACCCTGACGAAAAGCGTGTCAATGCAGCCATGCTTGCTGGTGCTTTGTTCAATCGTGCCACCGATATTTTCACGGTCATAGTTGAACTTCGAACTCAAAAGGTGGAAGTCAGCATTGAAAACGAATTAATGAAGCAATGCAGTGACTGTCTGGAAGAAGCGATGGAACTCGGCAAGAATGTTCGTCACTACAGTGGAATGGAAGGTATTGATGAACTTTGGGGTGAACCATTGAAGGCATTTACCATGACTATAGAGGAGTTTTACGTCAGTCGCTATGTAAAACTTAGCATGAGTATGCGCGAAATTGACGATATTACGACCGCACTGATTGATACATTGGGTCGTCTTTACCCATTCCAGGGGATTGAGGCAAGACTGATGGCCTACGCATGGGCCGCCAAACAAGACTGTGAGACCCGAAAAATTGATACAGAAATCTTTGAAGTGTGGCCAAAATTTGTTGCTGCGAAGGATAGCGTGAAAGCCTTTTCTCCTGCTATACCGTCAAATGTTTCGGAGAAGATGGAAAGTCATTTGATTGAGGGGGCCAGGTTGCTTCAGTCTGGACGTAGCCTAATTTCTTATATTGCAGGTGCGCGAGTCCCCATCCCGCGAACTCAGAAATTTCTTAACCAATGTAAGCGATATGACGAGAAAACCAGACGTATTTTAGAGGAGGAATATTTAAATGAACAACAATAGAAGTGCAACGGTTCGATCAACGGTCCAAAAGATTCAGGAAATTGAAGAAAATCACGGCGCGACAAGAGAATCCCTTAATATGATTAAAGATGAACTGTTGAACTTAGCTGCCAACAGTGAATGGTTTACAACAGAGGAGTTTCCGCCTCCTTGCGAGGACAATAAGGACAAGTCCTGTGTCTATCGTCTGTTCGAGGATGAGAAAACTAATCGCTGTGCTCTGTATATTCAAACAGCCATTGCTCCACTTGATGTTCCAGCGCACAATCATGGAACTTGGGCAGTTATCGTTGGGATTGACGGCGGTGAACTGAATCGATTTTATGACCGCACGGAAGACGGAGTCACTCAGACCGGATCACATCTGGTAGAACCTGGTAGCGGAGTCGCCATGTTGCCGGATGACTTGCACTCCATTCATGTTCACGATGAAGATCCTGTTATCAACTTTCATCTGTATGGACTGGGTCTTGAATACTTGTATGACAGAGAATACTTTGACGACAGAAAGCAGCAGTGGAGAGCATTTCCAATTTTTGACGAAATTGTTGATGCCAGGTATGTTTCCGCATGAAAAAGACGCTTAATCCACAACAGATAAAGCGGACGATCCTGGAACGAACAGAACTAGCAATATTAGACGTCAGGGAAGAGGGGGTATATTTTGACTGTCACCTGTTTTGGGCTTCCAATATCCCTCTGAGCCTGCTTGAGCTTCGAATCATTGCGTTAATTCCCAGAAAAACAGTTTCCATTGTTGTATACGACACATCAGGTAAGGACAATGGCCCGGCTTTTCGGGCTCAGATTAAACTCCTCGAATTAGGCTATCCAGAAGTGAGTGTTCTGGAGGGTGGAGTTGATGGTTGGCGGAAACAAGGGTTTGAATTATTTTCGGGGTTGAATGTTCCCAGTAAAGCGTTTGGTGAATTTTTACTGCAAACCCGCAAGCCCCCAGAAATTGAAGCGAAACGACTCAACGACAGAGTAAAGGGCGGCGATAACTTGGTGATTCTTGATTCACGTCCCTCAGATGAGTTTTACGAAATGAGTATTCCGCACGGTATTGACTCTCCAGGGGCAGAGTTGGTGCATAGAGTGTTTGAAGTTGCGCCCGATCCCGACACCGACGTCATTGTCAATTGTGCTGGTCGAACACGAAGCATTGTGGGAGCACAATCATTAATCAATGCCGGTGTGCCAAACCGAGTTATGTTGCTCAAGGACGGTACGATGGGTTGGCATCTTGCTGGGTTGAATCTAGACAGTAAAAAGGTCGAAAAGGCTCCTTGGCCTTCACAGTTAAGCTTCAACAAGTCCCAACAAGCAGCCAACAAGGTAGCAAAGGATTACGATGTGTCATTTATCAGTCTGGATACACTGATTGATTGGCGAAAAGACGAGTCTCGTACCTTGTATCTATTTGACGTTAGGACGATTGAAGAGTATGAGGCAGGACATCTGGCTGATGCAAAATATGTCGCAGGGGGTCAATTGGTACAAACAACTGATGAGCACATTGCAGTGCATAATGCCAGGACGGTGTTGGTAGA
Organism: Arenicellales bacterium; assembly: GCA_965200645.1. Lineage (GTDB taxonomy): Bacteria > Pseudomonadota > Gammaproteobacteria > Arenicellales > JAJDZL01 > CBDAUN01. Next base: position 1,483,609 of record CBDAUN010000003.1, on the reverse strand, counting down.
CGACCGAACCGTTCGTGCCGTTATGACCGCTTCGTGGCTAATGCAAATGGGACACCGTGATATCCACGTATTGGTTGATGGATTGGAAGGTTCGTTGACTGACCACGGACCACCCGTGAATAATGTTGCTGGGCTTCAGGAAGCTCAAATCATTGAGGCAGGCGAATTGAAAGCGGTAATGCAGTCAGGTGAATCCTCAAGCATTATCGATTTATCAAGCAGTCGAAACTTTCGAAAAGGACATATCGAAACTGCAATCTGGTGCGTGCGCCAGCGTCTTGATGCTGCACTTGCTCTTATACCTCCCATCGGACTGTTAGTGCTAACATCCGAGGATGGTATCGTGGCTCACTTGGCCGCCAACGATCTTGCCAAATCTAACCCCCGCCAACTAGTTCGTGTACTCAGGGGCGGAAACCAGTCGTGGACTGAGGAGGGTTATAACTTTGTTGAGGGTATGGAGCCGGTACTGTGCGAAGTTGATGACGTGTGGGACCGGCCATATGATCGCGAAGAGGGGCAGGAACAACGTATGCAGGCCTACCTTGACTGGGAAGTTCAGTTAATGGACCAGGTCAACAGAGATGGGACAGCTGAATTTTATTGTTGACTCGACGGTGTGGTTTAAACTCCGGACTGAGTCTCCTTAATCAGGTAGCGTACTACTCCCTTCAGAGCCTGCTCTTCAGATTGTCCGCCTTCTACGGCAGACCGAAAGACTTCCAGTTGATGATGAGCACTTGTACCACGCTGGTAAATTGTCTGAAGGTGATTAATCTCATTGACACAGTTGAAGAATTTTGCGTCTTCATCAATCAACTCAATTAATTCATTTAGTAATTGTTGAAATTCGACTAAATATCCAGTGCCAAAATCGAACAACCTTTCGTCAATTCCATACCGAGCCGCACGCCAGCGGTTTTCAGCAATCAGGAATCTTTTGTAAATCCGCCACCTTTGATTATTCTGCTTGAGTCGATGCAGCATGCGCAGCCAACATCGAAAAGCAGCCGCAATGGCGACGGTGTCATCTATGTTGGTGCAAATATCTGTTATGCGCATTTCCAATGTCGGAAATTTGGCGCTTGGTCGAATATCCCACCACAACTTTGATGCATCTTCAATAATGCCGCCATCTACTAGCACATCAACCATGCTCTTGTAGTCTGAATAACTGTCGAACTGCTCGGGCAGCCCAGTTCGCGGCAGTTCGTCAAACACAGTAGTGCGATAAGCCTTCAATCCGGTGTCCTGACCCTTCCAAAACGGTGATGAAGTGCTCAGTGCAAGAAAGTGTGGCAGCGTATAGATTGCCTGATTCATCAAGTCAATGCGCAAGTCATCATTGTCAATTCCCACGTGTACATGCATGCCCGAAATAGTCAGACGCCTGGCAACAGCCTGTAACTGTTCTGTCATGTCCGTGTATCTTTGACCATCAGAGTGCTGAACGGCCAATTGTGAAAACGGATGAGTGGATGCCGCAAAAATGTGACACCCATGGTTTTCTACAATGTTCTTCAGCGTACGTCGATAGTAAGCCAGCTCCTCACGAGCCTGTTGGACGGATTCACATACCATTGTGCCAACTTCTATCTGACACTGCAAATACTCTTTAGTCACTTGTTTGCCGAGAGTTTTCTGACAATCCTCCATCAAACCGTGAGGCATCGTTTGGACAAGGTCGAGAGTGTCTGCATGTATCAGCATATACTCTTCTTCAATTCCGATGGTGAATGAGGGTTCTTGTTTCATCGACTGCTAATGGGAATTTGAGTTTGTATGGTAGCGAACATTGGGACAAATTAAGCAATTGTCGTGTATGATTTTTCAAATTTTATATTAACGTGAGATTTAGATAGTGGTTTACGATTTTCGAAGTGATACTGTTACAAAGCCTACACACGGCATGAGAGATGCCATGTATCGGGCAGAAGTTGGAGATGATGTGTGCCGTGAAGACCCCTCGATCAATCGGCTGGAAGAACTGATGGCAGAAAAATTCGGTAAGGAGGCGGGATTATTCGTAACCAGCGGTACTCAGGGAAATTTGCTCGGTTTGCTGGCGCATTGCGAACGTGGTGATGAGTACATTGTTGGCCAAACTGCCCATACATACAAGTATGAAGGCGGCGGCGGAGCAGTGTTGGGCAGCATTCAGCCGCAGCCTTTAAATTTCACTGCTGACGGTACGATTGATCTTGAAATGGCAAAAAACGCGATCAAGCCAGATGACGATCACTTTGCAAATACCCGATTGTTTTGTTTGGAAAATACGAATGGCGGTAGGGCACTGCCGCTAGACTACTTACAGCAAGCCAGTAAGTTCGCGCAGGACAACGGCTTGGCTTCGCACTTGGATGGCGCTCGAGTTTTTAATGCTGCGGTGCGTTGTGGAGTAGAGGTGGCAGAGATTACAAGAAAATTCGACACCATTTCAGCATGCTTTTCCAAGGGACTCGGTGCTCCAGTTGGGTCCATTTTGTGCGGGGAGCATGAAATCATTCGACGCGCCCGAAGGTGGCGAAAACTACTTGGCGGCGGGACACGCCAAGGTGGCATTATTGCGGCAGCAGCAATCTATGCTGTCGAAAATAACGTGGAACGTCTAGCCGAAGATCACGAAAACGCAAAGTGGCTCGCTGACCAACTCGATGGCATTGATGGAATTGAGGTGAAATTTCACAACATGCAAACGAATATGGTGTTTGTTGCAGTGAAAGATGGTAAAGCTTTGGAGTTAGTTGCCTATCTACGGAAGCATGGAGTGTTGCTGTACGATACTGAGCCTTTAAGAATTGTCTGCCACTTGGACGTCGGTCGTGAGGCGGCGGAGTGTCTGGTAACAGGATTCAAAAACTTCTTTCTGACTAGCTAATTCGCGAAAACACGCTTTATCAACATCGATGCTCCAGAGCCATTGACGTGACTTAACAATTCTGAACTGCTCGAAGCACGCCAACATCTCGTCCTGCAACATTCCGCACAATTGGGTTGAAGCGTTCTCTTAGGGATGTTATTTCATCATTGTCCAGATTACCGTGCCGGATAACGATGCCTCCCGCAGCGACTTCCGCTGCGGTTCTTGTACCGTCGTCCATCTTCAGTGCAAAGCCCAGCTTGCGACCTTCAAGCATTATTCCTGCATACACCCCTTCGGCGCCAACTTTGACGAGCACCTTACCATGGGTTTGTTCTGGTACAGCAGTACAAAATCTGTTGGTACCGCCAACCAAAAACGGATTTTTCCTCATTGCATCAATAATCCGAAGGGACGCAGGGGTTTTACCAGCAGCCAGCTTTGAAAATGCAGTGGCGATGCCAAATAGTGAAATTCCAGGAGTGGGGATTCCGCAACCATCTACGGCCGGTGGGGGCGATGCCAAGGACTCTTCTGTCAATTCCTCTAGCATACTCAGGACTTCTTGCTGAACCGGATGCGAAATGTTGATATATCCCACAGTAGGATAGTCTCTAAATTTTGCAACACTCAGAAAACCACAATGCTTTCCCGAACAGTTGTTGTGAAGAGTACGAGGAGACGAGTTACCACGAATCAGTTGGTTACGGCTTTCCCGATGGGTGGGAGGATGTGCTCCACATTCCAGTGCATTTTCGTTCAGGCCGATTTGCTCCAGCCACTTCGCAACCCCACTGACGTGTTGCAATTGACCCGAATGTGAAGCACACGCAAGAGCAAGTTCTTTGTCTGTCAGATTGTAAAAATCAAGTGCTCCTGATTCGACCAGGATTGTAGCCTGCAATGGTTTGATTGCCGACCTTGGATATATCGGTCGTCGAATGTCTCCAACTTCATCGATTAAGACTCCTTGGGCATCTACTACAGCAATGGCTCCGCGATAAAAACTTTCTACCATTTCACCACGGATGGATTCCACTAAAATTGGGTTCGCTTGCATAATTTACTGGTTAGAATTAAGTGACGTGAACGGAAATTATTTTGGCAAAATTATAAGTGCAACATTGATAGGCTCCAATTAGCGAGCCTTTTTCGATAAAGCATTTAACAAGCCTCAATACTATTGAACACATTGAAATCTGGGAGAAATACTTTGAGTTTATTGCTTCAAGAACGTGATAGCACAACAAAAATTCTGCGTTTGAACCGTCCGGAGCGAGCAAATTCGCTTAGTGCGGAACTGGTGTCTGAATTGAAGCACGCCATTGATACTTCCTGTGAAGACGGAACACGAACTCTCGTTCTTATGGGGAATGGTAAGTCATTTTGTTCAGGATTCGATCTTGGCAATCTTGAATTGTCCAACGACGCTGCTGTAGCAGAACGAATCTTGAATGTCGAACAGATGCTTCAGGCACTACATCATGCGCCGTTGCTGAGTGTGGCATTGGTTCACGGCAAGGCATTTGGGGCCGGTGCAGATCTGGTATGTGCTTGTCGCTGGAGAATTGCAACCAGTGACTCGCATTTTTGCCTGCCGGGATTGAATTTTGGAATCTATCTTGGCACGCGACGTCTCGCACAGAAGATTGGCAGCGACAACGCCCAGCGAATGCTGATTAATACACCCGTTCTCGATGCACAAGAAGCATCCCGAATTGGATTTTTGACGCAAATTGCTGATTCATCACAATGGCCCGAAATTATCGAAGCTGCCACTCAAGCTGGAAGCGCAGTCAAGAAGGAGTTTGTGGATAATATGCTTGTGATGACTACACCTGATTCACGGGAGCAAGACATGGAAGATTTGAGACGATCAGTTCAAGCTCCAAATTTAATTGGGCGAATTATTGAGTATCGTGAGGCAGTGCGAGCACGAGCCGGCAAAACCAGGTGACACTTTTTTCGTCTTAAGTCTAGATTTAACAAAATGATTCGAAGATTAATAAATTTTTTTGGTCCACTGCGCTTTATGCTCTATTTGTCAATCATATTGATGATCGTGACAGCTGCATTTTCGCTTGGGGAGATGCAAAAGACTGGGGTCATGATATTTCCTACATTGATCGTTCCTGCAATCGTGCCAATGATGTTTTTTGTGCTTCCGCTGGATATGACGATGTGCGGGATCATGATGTCGGGCAAAGATGAGTCAGCCAAAAGCCGCTATCGCAAAATGATTCTATATGACTTGCTCGCCATGGTGTTGCTCTTTGCAGCGTGGTGGCCGTTCTACTCTAGGTTGCTTCCCGAGTGAACGGACGGGCAAGTTGCTCGACAATTTCTGTATTTGGGGTTTGAAGAAACAAATCCGGCGACACCTTTAACTTAAGCGAGCGACTCGACCCACCGAGAACGATTGATTTTCGCCCCATAACCGCTTGGTCAACCCATAAAGGTATGGTTAACGGCAGTCCTATCGGCGTGACGCCACCAATTGCCATACCGGTCATTTCCTGAGTTTCTTCGGCTGATGCGAATGATGCCTTACGACTGCCAAGTTTCTTTCGTACGACATTATTGACGTCTAAACGTGTTGTTGCCAAGACCACGCATGCAGCGAATTTTGCTTCGCCGGTTTTTGATTTTACGACGATGGTGTTAGCACAGTCTTTTAATGCACAGCCATAGTTCTTACAGTAGGTTTCAGTGTCCGCAAGTTGAGGGTCACACTCGAGTAATTCGTAATCCACTCCTAAAGCATCGAGTGACTGGACCAAACGAATTGCTTGTTTGTCAACCATAGATGTCTAATTAACTTAGTTAGAGTTATTGTTTGCGTTTGACATCCTAAGCCACATCCAGATGCCAGCCACGACTAAAGGTACTGAAAGCAATTGCCCCATTGTGAGCCAGCCCCAAAGAATAAAGTTTAAGTGGGCATCGGGTTCTCTGGTGAATTCCACAAGGAAACGAAATACACCGTAAAGCATCAAAAATAATGCCGAGATCAATCCTCGCCGTCTTTTCTTTAGCGAAAAAACCCACAACACAACAAACAATATGGCACCTTCCAATACGGCTTCATAGATTTGGGAAGGATGTCTTGGTAATTGTTCCGGATCGTTCGGAAAGACTATTGCCCAAGCCACTTCGGCCGGCCGGCCCCACAACTCTTGATTTATGAAGTTGGCAATTCGTCCAAAAAACAGACCTACGGCAGATAGCGGTGCAAGAAAGTCAGTCAAGTCGAGAAAGGAATAATTTCTGCGATAGGCGTAAAGCCAGACACCTGCAATAGAACCAACAAATCCACCATGAAACGACATTCCGCCTCGCCATACCTTAAAAATATCGAGGGGGTTGTAGGCGTAGTGACCGAACTCGTAAATCAGCGTATATCCCAGCCTTCCGCCAATTATTGCAAAAAATGCAACATAGGCGACAAGATCAATAACAGCATCCTTTGATACCATAAAATCTTGCTTTTTTGCTCGATAGCGACCGAGTATAACAGCTGCCAATATTCCAGCAATATAGGACAGGCCGTACCAGTGAATACTGACTGGACCAAGTGAGAAAGCTACCGCATCTATTACCGGGAAGTTCATCACTAAATTAGTCGCAATAAAAAGAAAATTTGAAAAATCATTGAGCATAACTGACAATATGAATGAACACACTAAGTGGAGTAAGCCAAAAAGCCTTTATCTGTATCGGAGGTTGCCTTGATTCAGGTTCGTGTGCCGTTAAATCATAATACCCTATTCACCGTCATATTCGATTAATTCATGGAAAAGTCAGACAACCCAAACCGACTCATTAGTGAATCAAGTCCGTACTTGCTTCAGCATGCATATAACCCCGTAGATTGGTTTCCTTGGGGAACCGAAGCTCTTGAAAAGGCAAAAAAAGAAAACAAGACAATTTTGCTCTCAATTGGATATTCAGCCTGCCACTGGTGCCATGTCATGGAACGCGAATCTTTTGAAGACCCAGAAACTGCGAAGTTAATGAATAAGTACTTCGTATCTATCAAGGTTGATCGAGAGGAACGACCAGACATAGACAAAATCTATCAGCTGGCTCATCAACTTTTAACCCATAGACCCGGTGGTTGGCCATTGACGGCTTTTTTGAGACCATCCGATCAAGTGCCTATTTTCATGGGCACCTATTTCCCGCCGGTTCCTGTTGGCGATATGTCCAGTTTCAAGCATCTGCTTGAACGAGTCAACTATCATGTTAAGGCCAGCAAAGGCAAGTTTGACGACAAGTATGGTGAACTTAAAGTGGCTCTCAATACGATTGGAGATATTCCTAGTCAAGCTACAAAGTTACAGGACAAGGAACTGCCAGCCATCGCTGTAGACGGATTGTACGAGCAGTACGACCCCGTTTATGGTGGATTTGGAGAGCCACCGAAATTCCCAAGTCCAGCACCATTGGCTTTTTTGCTGAATTTTGTGGACAAGGGTGGATGTGAATCCGGCTCTGGCAATACAGCTCACCTCATAGCACTCCACACGCTTGAAGCAATGGCGGCAGGTGGTATTTATGACCAAGTAGGTGGAGGGTTTTGCCGGTATTCAGTCGATGCGCAATGGAAAATCCCACATTTTGAAAAAATGCTTTACGACAATGCACAACTTATGTCGGTTTATGCGCGAGCTGCGTATTTGAAAAAGGAAAGCGGTTTCGAAAGGATAGCTATTGATACCGGAAAATGGGTGATGCGTGAAATGCAATCCTCTAACGGTGGTTATTTTTCTACTCTGGATGCTGACTCTGAAGGTGAAGAAGGCAAGTTTTATGTCTGGACAGTGAGTGAATTGCAAAATGTTCTAACCAAAGAGGAGTTCACCACCCTCGAAATACGTCATGGTTTGCGTGGTGTACCCAATTTTGAAGGAAAATGGAATCTATGTATTGAAACCGGTATCGAAGACGTTGCCAAGCGCAGCAATCTATCAACGGATGACACTGTAACTTTGCTAGAGTCGGCGAGGTCAAAGTTGTTTACCGAACGAGGGAAGCGGGTGCGACCGAGTAGAGATGAAAAGATACTCACATCTTGGAATGGCTTGATGATCGGTGCGATGGCGACGACAGGCAGACTGCTCAAGCAACCCAAATTTATTGATTCAGCCGAACGTGCTTTGGAGTTCATCAAGCATAATCTATGGCAACAGGGTCGACTGCTTGCCGTTGCTAAGGACGGTGATGTAAGGTTCAACGCCTACTTGGATGACCATGTCTTTTTGATTCACGGCATACTTCAAAAATTGCAGGCACGTTGGAATGAAGGTGATTTGTATTTTCTTATCGATTTAGCCGACTGCGTTTTAAAGCACTTTGTAAAAGTTGACAGCGGTGCTTTGTATTTCACGTCTGACGATCATGAAGAGTTAATTGCTAAGGTTGTTCCTGCCAGTGACGATGCGACACCTTCCGGAAACGGAGTAGCAGCTCTGGTGCTACTGAAGTTGGGATACTTGTTGGGTGAAACAAGATATGTCAGTGCCGCCGAACGAATTCTTGAAGCAATCCAGCCAGCGATTGAGGTGATCCCGGCAGCCTTTGCGACGGCGGCGATGGCGATTACCGAAAAGTTTCATCCTAGCGCAATAGTAGTTATTCGAGGTGAATCTGAGCAGATGGTTCCGTGGCAGATGGAAATCGATTGTCACCCAGATCTTGATGCAATGGTCCTTGCAATCCCAAATGATTGCAAAGCACTTCCCGGGGTGTTACGCGAAAGACAAACCAGTGGTTCCGGTGTTGTCGGATATGTTTGTAGGCACTATACCTGCGGTCTTCCGTGTCACACGGTTGAGGAGTTGCTAGAACAACTCAGAAGCTCAAGCTCAACTGCGACTTAGTAGCGGCGCATTTCGTGGCTACTGCGAAATAACGAAAAGGCAAGAAACAGAATTGAAAAAACCAACAGTACTGCGATAAATCCGTGAGGGTCCCAAACATCCATCAACGGACCGCCGATGGCTGGTCCAGCTGATCCAGCCACACCCCACATTAACCCGAACATTGCATTACCTGCAGCCAGTTGTGCACCGCGAAAGCGTTGACCCATTAGTGTCATCGCGATTGTGTAAATTCCAGCTACTCCTGCACCCCAGACCAGCAGCACTGCTGCAGAAAACACTGCGTTTTGAATGGCGAATGGCAACAATATTGGCCCAATTACGGTGACTGCGGCGCAGACATTCAAAATTGCCACTCGGTCCAGTTTATCGGCCAGCCATCCCACAAACGGCTGTGCCACCATAGAACCGGTTGCAAGAATCGTAAGAAAAATTGCAGCGTTGTCTTGAGACAGACCATTACGGACTGCGTAAACAGGCATCAATGTAACAAATGTAGCTTCCTCAAAAGATACGATTGCAGCTGCCGCAACCAGCGCCGGCGATATCCAAAGGAATCCGAAAACCTGAGAAACTTTGCTGTCCGAAAAATTTGGTTTGGAGTCTCGAGTTTGCCACAAGGGGATGAATGCTAATCCAATGATTAAAGCGGGAACAACAAACGGTAAGAATCCTTCAACCCCCAGCACCAAAACAAACAGAGGGCCAATCGCAAAGGTGATGCTGATCATAAAAGTATAGATGCCAATGATGCGTCCCCGATAGTGATCCTCTGCAATTTCGTTAATCCAGGTTTCACTGGCGACGAAAAGTCCAGTTCCAGCGACTCCCATCAAAAATCGAATGATGAACCATGCAACAATGCTGTCAAAAAGTGGCAGGCAAATCAGTAGCACTACCTCTGCTGCAATACAAATTGCGCATAGTCGGGTTATATTGATTGAACGCATTATGATCGGTGTAAATGGAGAGGCAATTATTGATGACAAAAATGGCATCACTCCCATCAGGCCAATCATCGTACGACTATAGCCGCGAGCCTCCATATTTAAACTGATCAGCGGAAACAGCAAACCAATGGATAGGCCATAGACTGCGATCACTGCGATTATTGAAAGCAGTACCCGACGCCGATGAGGGTCGGGGATCATCGATGCAAACAGTTTCATTAAGGGACGCTGATGCAGTGCCCTGCGCGACGTTCGTCGGCGAACCCATCCGAGTCGGTAGCGGACTGGGATACGGTGTGCACGCCGCCGAAAAATACGTTTCGTTCATCAAACAGAACATGCTCATCAAATCGACCAAGTGATGTCTGCAATGATTTTTCTTCAAAGAAGTTTTCTGCATAGGCAACGCCATCGTAGTAGTGCACGCGTGGGGCACGAACCGCCTGTTCAGGCGACATGTGATAGTCAATTAGACTGGTTAGAACTTGCTGAATAGCCGACGGAATTCTGTTTGAACCACCGGAGCCCAGAGCAATAAGTCTACTGTTATCCTGACGACCAATCACAGGACACATCATCGAACTGAGACGGGTATTCTTGGGCCATCCTGTCAGGCCAACAGGATTCAAGTCTTCTTCCCCCAACATGTTGTTCATCATCACTGCGGTGCCCGGAATCATCACACCGCATCCTTCGCCGTTGCTTATCGTTACGGATGCCGCATTGCCTTGCCGATCAATGATTGAAATGTGTGTTGTACCACGAGTGGCTAGTCGCTTTGACTCAATAATCTTTCGATACTCCGTAAGGAGATATTCGTCAATAGCAAACTCTTGGTGCCCTTCGGCAGGGTCCAGGTCGTGGACATGCTGCAGAGTTTTTAAAGTCGCATTCAGGTGTTGCACCGAACCGAATCCATCAGAACTATATGGCAGTTGTTCCAAGATCGCCAATGCGATCGCTATCCGAATTCCGCCAACCGAAGGTGGCGGGTTTAACAGTAAATCAAACTTGCGATATTTAACGTGCAGGGGCTTGCGCAGAATTGCTTTGTAGGTCTCTAAATCCTGGCGGGTAACGACTCCTCCTGCATCACGACTGATATCGTTCAGTGCTTGTGCAACTTCGCCTCGATAAAACAGGTCATCACCATCACTGGCTAAGTTCTCAAGAAGATCCACGTACTGCGGCAGGTAAACTTTTTCGCCACCCTGAACAGGAAATCCAGGGTTTACTGTGCTTTCAAAAAATTGGCGAGCGGATGGCATCATAAAAATAGGTGTGAGAATTTTGACCAGGTAAGCTTGGGCTGAAGTAATTTCGACTCCATACTTAATCATTTCGCATGCCGGCTGGATTAACTCGTGCATAGGCATTGTGCCGAACTTTCTATGCGTCGCAAAAATCCCCTTAACACAACCCGGCACGGCACAAGTTCCGGCACCTATATGGAAAATTTGTTGTGCACTTCCAAAATCGCAAACGAATGAATCAAAATCCAGTTCATCGGTGGGTTTGTAACTACCCGGTGTTTGTGAGAAAAAGTCAATCAGCACAGGGCTGTCATTGTGTGGTTGAGCCAAAAGAAATCCACCGCCACCTAAAGATGCCAGTGCGGGTTCGCAGGCACAGGCGGTGTACAATGCTCCGATGGCGGCATCGAAGGCATTGCCGCCAGCGCGTAGAATACTTCCTGCTGCTTCAGCAGTCAGTTCATGTCCAGCAGCGACAATGGCGTTAGTCATTTTGAATACGAGTTGACGACTTTTTGAAGGGCTACTGCGGCAGGCAATGTTAAAATTGAATGCGCTTGCAAAGAGCAATCATGACAAGGTTTTCATAGGCAAAACCGCCTTCGGCAATCTAGAACAACAAGCCATACCGACCAGTGGTATGCATCAATCGAACTGGAAGTAGCACTATGTACAAGCACATAAGAATACCTGAAAACGGTGAAAAAATTACCGTAGAGGGGAATTCCCTGCACGTTCCCGATACCCCAATTATTGGTTATGTCGAAGGTGACGGAATTGGTCCTGACATTACCCAAGCATCACTGCGTGTTTGGGATGCTGCCGTTGAAGAGGCTTATGGTGGTCACAGAAAAATCTGCTGGTGTGAACTTTTTATGGGAGAAAAGGCAGGCACTTTGTACGATGGGGACTTTTTCCCCGCAGAGACTCTTGAAGCCATAGTAGACCTAAACGTTGCCATAAAGGGTCCTCTTTCCACACCTGTTGGAGGTGGGTTTCGATCATTGAATGTTTCTTTACGTCAAGCTTTGGACTTGTACGCATGCGTTAGACCAGTAAAGTATTTCACGGGGGTTCCTTCACCTATGAAGCGACCCGAAGAAGTTGATGTTGTCATTTTTCGTGAGAACACCGAAGATGTGTATTCAGGCATTGAATTTGAAAGCGGTACGCCCGAGAACGAAAAACTTGCCAAATTTCTGCGAGAGGAAATGAATGTCGACTTTGAATCACAAGCAGGGCTTGGTGTAAAGCCGGTTAGTGCAACACGTACCAAGCGGCTCGTACGTAAGGCAATCCAACATGCAATTGCACAAAATCGTAAGAGCGTGACACTGGTTCATAAAGGCAACATTATGAAGTACACCGAAGGCGCGTTTCGGGCTTGGGGTTATGAACTGGCAGCGGAGGAATTCTCAGAAGAAACGATCGCTGAAAGCGACGTTTGGGATCTACACGACGGACATGTGCCGGAAGGGAAGATCGTTATTAAGGACAGAATTGCCGACATCATGTTTCAGTTGATGCAGTTAAGACCAGCGGAATTCGATGTCATCGCGACTACCAACTTAAACGGCGACTACCTTTCAGACGCTGTAGCTGCGGAAGTAGGAGGTATTGGAATTGCGCCAGGTGCGAACGTTGCTGACCATGTCGCAGTTTTTGAGGCAACTCATGGAACAGCACCCAAATATGCGAACTTAGATAAAGTTAATCCTTCTTCACTTCTTTTATCCGGTGTGATGCTGCTTGAATATATTGGCTGGAACGAAGCTGCCGATCTTATTCACAACGCTTTTCCTAAGGTTATTGCCCAAGGCACGGTCACCTACGATTTTGCCCGTCAAATGGAGGATTCTACAGAAGTTTCAACGAGTCAATTTGCTGATGCCCTAATTCGGCATATCATGACCTGAGTATCTAATCAGGATCGATTTCCACCGCCTATCCCGCCACCATCTGCAGCACGCCACAAGTACCAGGTGGCAATACTACGATAGGGTTTCCACCTTTCACCATGGGCTAGTAGACTCTTAGGGTCGGGCATTTCCTCCAGACCGTAGGTGTGCATGAATCCACGCCTTACGCCCAGATCTCCAATTGGCAGTACGTCCGGTCTACCAATGTTGAAGATTAAAAGCATTTCTACGGTCCATTGACCAATCCCCCAGACGGTAGTAAAGGCATCAATGACTTGTTGATCCTCCATTTGTTCGATTTGTGCTAATTCCGGAAGGTCTCCCTTGTCCGCTTTGAAGGCCAAGTCTTTGATTGCCTTGACTTTGGACTTTGACAGCCCGCAACTTCGTAGCGTCTCATCCGGTGTTTCTAGCAGGTCTTTCGAACTTGGATTATCCGTATGCGGGTATAGTTGAAGCACCCGGTTATGAATTGCTGAAGCCGCATGTCCGGATAATTGCTGGAAAGTAATCGATTCGACTAGGGCTTGAAATGGTGTCAAATTTGACCTGTATTCCAACTTGTAGTCACCTACCTGATCAATAAGGTAGGAAAGCACCGAATCTGATCTTCTTAGGTATGTTGTTGCAGCATCGACATCATAAGGGTAGGGTGCACTGACTGCTTCAATTACCATTTGCCTTTTGGAACTTGTCGAGATTAGGACGCAAATGAATCTCTAGACGACGATTCATTTGACGACCTGCTTCTGTATCATTGTCTGCGATCGGTTTAGTTGCGCCAAATGCTGAGACTAGTACTTTGTCCTGCGGCAATCCGTTGGCAATAAGCAAGCGTGCGGCTGTTGCAGCCCTGGCACCGGATAGTTCCCAGTTGGTTGGATAAATATGGGTCAGCCGTTCTGAAACCGGTACGGAATCTGTATGTCCTTCAAGGCTGACAATCCGGTCTGTATCTACAATCAATTGATCAAAGACTACCCTAAGAGCATTTTTACCTTCTGCAGTCAAAGCTGCAGAGCCGGAGTCGAATAATATGTCGCTGGCTATGGTAATGATGAGCAACTGATCTTCTCGTTGTTTTATCTGATGTTTAAGATCTGATATCTTCACAGAGTTGTCTAGTTGTAGTTCAGTTATGTCTTCATTCAGTTCATTTAACTGTTCTACCAGTCTGGAATTCTCCACTTCAACCATAGCTACTTGCGATTGCAGTTCTTTGGATTGATTGGAATATTGCAGAGCCACGCTCTCCCATGCAGCATTTTCGGCATCAAGCAGCTCGATCTTTTGGGTTACATCTTTGTTTTTTACAAGTTCAACTTGTTGTGAATTTTTTACTTGATTCTTATCTATAAGCAAAGCGTCTCTTTGTTCAATCAATGCTCTACTTTTTTGGCGTGACTTACGTAACTGATTTCTAGTAAATGCCAACACGTCTTCCAAGTACTTTGGATCTTTAGATAAGGCGGTATACCGCCATTCTTCGAGGCTATTTACAAGTTCTACCTGTTGTGAATTTTCTACTTGATTCTTATCTATAAGCAAAGCGTCTCTTTGTTCAATCAATGCTCTTTTTTCTTGGCGTAGTTTGCGTAACTGACGTCGCGAATATGCCAACATATCTTCCAAGTACTTTGGTTGTTCAGACAAGGTGGAGTACTGCCAATCTTCCAACGGTTCAGGAAATTCAGGTTTAGTAATAGTGTTGATGGTGGGTTTTGCAACCAGTTTGGTGACTGAGTCCACTTGTGCAGTTTCGGATGAAGTGGATGCTACCTCAATAACTGGCTCATTTTGTGCAGTTTCAGAAGCAGTAGTCACCACTTCAGTAACTGTATCCGTCGACTGTACTGATTCGGTAGAAGACACTGCATTTATAGTTGCCTGCAGTGTTTCAATTTCTTGAATCAGCTCGGTATTATTTTCATCAGCTTCATTAAGCTTCTTTCTAAGATCCTCATTTAAAACCGTCAGACCATCAAATTCGGTTGTTAAACTTGATAATTCCTCAATTTTGACTTGCAAATTGTTGCGTTCATCCGTGACTTTGGCAATTTGAACTTCCAATTGTTCATTTTGGGCACTAATTTGATCGACTCTTTCGTTCAATACCTCGATATCTGTCGAGACGACTTCAGGACCTTCAGAAGAGTCTGGTGCAAAAATAAAGGCTCCCCAACTTATGACGGCGATAAGTGCAAAAATTGCAGAAACTATCCACGGATATGGCGATTTCATAGCCTAATCCTCCAGTCGAAGTGATTGAACAAACTTTGATTCATAAATTAGAAAAACTCTTTGTGGAAGTTTAAGTTGTCATCAGTTTGCCAGTTGTAGAGTTCCAATCCGAGTTGACTTGGAAACATCCCAAATGTCAATTTCATCATTGGCCTGCTTATAGTCTTGCAATTTAGCCGTTGACTTACAATTTGACAGAACTGATTTCATGGCCATAAGCACACCTTGATGCGCAACTATTCCAAGATGCGAGTCTTTTGCCAGTATACAACTCTCTTTTAGTGCCGAGCCGACGCGCTTACGTACATCTTCCATTGATTCACCACCTGGTGCAGCAATCATGAATTGACTAGCCCTCCATTCGCTATATTCTTTTTCACCCACTGAATCTGCCAGTTCACTTTCCAAACAGCCGTCATAACTTCCTAAATCGATTTCAGTAAAGTCCGGCTCAATAAGAATTTCAATATTTCCACTGGAGATTATTTTGGCAGTCTCTACAGCTCTGGACAACGGTGAACTAACCAATCTCTTGAGTGAGATTTGGTGGGATTCAAGCAGATTCCTCAACAGTGTGGCTTGTTCTTTACCTGCCGAATTTAAAGGAATATCCTTTCTTCCCTGAAATCGTTTTGCTGCGTTGTAGTGAGTCTGCCCGTGTCGAATGAAATACAATGCCATTGCGGAATTCTGCGAAGCATTCTAGGGTAGATATTTTATACTGAACTGCCTGTAAATGCTTAACTCCTCAAATAAGAGAGTTTCCCGTTTGAAGTTATTCTACATCTTTAAAGTCGATATTTTGCCCAACCAGAGCTAAATTGGAAGGCATATCGGCGGGTCATCCGTGCGATTTGCGTGAGTATTGGCGGGTCCGGCGCTGATGGGTCGCCGAACAGCGCCAGTGGACGACAATGTGCAGAAAAAGTACACGCCTGGCGGTGCCGCTCCTTTTGGGCGGCGTCAGTGATTGGGCCAGTTGCGCGTCAGGCCGCCGCCCGTACTCACGAGCGCATTCGTGCCGGTTGATGAGCGCGAATCGCACTGATCGTGAGCGCCTGCATGGTCAGTCGTGAAAGATCCACTGCCAGCTGCATGGCGCCGAGTCCTCTGATTCAGTGATGATGCAGGTTGAAGTCTCGAGCCGAGCGGGCATTGATACGCTCAAGCGCATTGCGTGCGGAGTACAGTCGTTTCCACTGATAGGTGTTACGTGGCAAGGTGCCAATGGTGCGAAGATTGTTCTCATCGAACATGTGCCAGGAAAACAGAGTATTATTGAGCATGGTCGCATCTGATGGATTCCTGGTAGTTTATGGGGGTATCTATGATACTTTAAAAGCCCTGAGGATGCGGCTTTTTATTAAGCAATATCAATAGCTTAAGTGTTTGATAGTGGCGTATTTGGGGGCTGTGGGGTAGATTTTTCGGTGCAGCGCCTAAAACCGGGTAAAAATGCCCTTTTTTTGGGGTAAACGAATAATTAACCCATTGAAAACAACAGTTAAATCAACACGCTAAAGCACCCAAAACTCTCTCAATAACGGCGTGCACGGGCCAATAAAATGAAGAAAATTATCGCCATTGGAATTGTGGCTGCACTCATTGCCTGCTACTTTATTTTTGATCTTGGCCAATACCTCAATCTTGAATTTTTCAAGACTCATCAAGATCGAATCATGGCTTATTCGCAGGCTAATCCCGTTAAGGCTGCGGCGATATACGTTGCCATCTACATCGCAATTACGGGTTTATCCCTTCCAGGTGCCGCAATAGCCACACTGATTGGGGGAGCAGTCTTTGGTCTCGCTATCGGGACGGTTTTGGTCTCATTTGCCTCTGCTATTGGTGCTACATGCGCGTTTTTGGTTTCCAGGTATGTTCTTCGAGACTTTATTCAAGGCCGTTACGGAGATCGATTGGAGGAAGTCAATAAAGGTGTTCGAAAGGATGGAGCTTTTTATCTGTTTACCCTGAGACTGGTTCCAATCTTTCCGTTTTTCGTCATTAATTTGGTGATGGGTCTTACCCCAATCCGGCTCTTAGTTTTCTATCTGGTGAGCCAAGTCGGTATGTTTCCTGGCACCATCGTTTATGTCAATGCGGGTACACAACTTGCAAAGATTGAATCGCTAGGTGGAATACTATCCCCAGCATTAATTGTGTCTTTCGCCTTATTGGGAATATTCCCACTCATAGCCAAGAAAATTGTGGAAGCCATAAAAGCACGTAAGGCGTTGAGTAAATACGATAAGCCGAAAAAGTTTGATTACAACGTTGTAGTTATCGGCGGAGGGTCGGCAGGACTGGTTGCTTCATATATAGCCGCTGCTGCGAAGGCAAAAGTAGCCTTGGTTGAAAAGTCGAAAATGGGAGGCGATTGTTTAAATACCGGTTGTGTCCCATCAAAAGCTCTGATTCGATCAGCAAAGTTTATGCAACAACAACAGCGTAGTGGTGAACTCGGTATACACACTGCTAGCGCAGAGTACGAATTTTCGGAAGTGATGGACCGAGTACACCGCGTGATTTCGAAGATTGAGCCGCACGATTCAGTAGAGAGATATACCTCTCTTGGGGTTGAATGTATAAACGGTCATGCAAAAATTGAATCGCCCTACTGTGTTGATGTGGACGGAAAAAAGTTGATCACCCGAAGCATCATCATCGCTGCTGGTGCAGCACCATTTGTTCCACCGGTTCCCGGAATTGAAGACATAGGATTTTTAACATCTGAAAACTTGTGGGAGTTGCGCGAGCTTCCCGCTAGACTGGTCATACTCGGCGGCGGTCCGATCGGTTGTGAGCTTTCCCAGGCATTTGCTCGTCTTGGCTCGCAGGTGACTCAGGTGGAAATGTTGCCACGAATCATGCCGCGTGAAGACGAGGAATTTTCCCAAATGGTATTGGAGCGGTTCAAGTCAGAAGGCGTCAATGTGCTGCTCGAACATCGTGCAACCAACTTTATGATCAAAGATGGGACTAAGACTATGGTCTGCGACCACCAAGGTGAAGAGGTGCGCGTAGAATTTGATGAGTTAATTGTCGCCGTCGGCCGTAAAGCCAACATCGAAGGATACGGTGCCGAGGAACTGGGTATTGAGTTATCACCGACCAACACTATTGGTGTTAATGAGTACTTAGAAACCAACTTTCCCAATATTTACGCCTGTGGCGATGTGTCCGGTCCCTATCAATTTACCCATGTGTGCTCCCATCAGGCAACTACAGCGGTCACAAATGCTCTGTTTCGACCTTTGTATAAGAGCCGAATCAACTACTCGGTGATACCTTGGGCAACCTTTACCGAACCGGAAGTGGCTCGAGTCGGGCTCAATGAGCTTGAAGCCAAGGAAAAGGGGATTCAGTACGAAGTAACCCGCTACGACATGAAGGACTTGTCCAGAGCCATAGCCGATGAACAAGACCATGGCCTGATCAAGGTGCTTACAGTACCTGGCAAGGACAAGATTCTAGGGGTGACGATTGGTGGCGAACACGCTGGCGAACTGATTGCAGAATTCGTACTGGCGATGCAACATGGACTTGGGTTGAAAAAGATTTTGGGAACTATACATATTTATCCCACCCTGTCTGAAGCAGCACGATTTGTTGCTGGTAACTGGCGGAAGGAGCATCTATCCGAGCGTTCATTGGCATTCTCGGAAAAACTCAATGCACGAATGCGTGGCAAGTAGTACCCGTTTAGGAGTCACCTGCGGTGTATAGAGCGTAATAGTAGCCTTTTTGCTCCATAAGAGTTTCATGGGTGCCTTCCTCCACAATTTGTCCAGCTTGAATGACAACAATCTTGTCGACGTTAGTCAGAGAGGATAGGCGATGGGAAATTATCAGTAGTGCTCGGTCTTTCCTAAGTGCAGTGATTGCAGACCGAACATGACGCTCACTGGTGGAGTCGAGTGCAGAAGTGGCTTCATCCAGAATCACAATGGGTGAATTCTTCAAAAATGCCTGAGCAATTGCAATGCGCTGGCGCTGACCGCCTGAAAGACGAACACCTCTTTCACCAATTTCAGTATTGAATCCATTAGGCAATTGATCAATGAATTCAGTTGCATATGCTGCTTGGGCTGCTGCTCTGATTGACTCATCAGTGGCATTATCAATGTCTCCATAAGCTATGTTGGCACGAACGGTATCGTCAAACAGCCCAGTTTCCTGACTTACAAAGGAAATCATCCTGCGCAGTTCTGACAGCGAAAACTCGCGAATGTCGGTTCCATTAATTTTGATTTTGCCTTGCTGCTGTTCGTAGAGCCTCGGAATCAGTGCAGTCAATGTACTTTTGCCACTTCCGGAGGCTCCAACCAAAGCGACAACAACATTCGCACGAATATTGAGTGAGACATTTTGCAGTGCATATCGATTGGACTTTGGATAGGTAAATGACACATCTTCTACTTCGACTTCAGTGACTCTATCGAAAGATTTTGTTGGTTCTTCCAAGGTCTCAGCTTCAATTTCTTGGTCCAAGATAAAAAACACGCGCTCAGAAGCCACTAGACCCCTTTGCAGAGTGTCATTGATGTTGATCAACTTCTTTACCGAACTAAAGATGAGTGCCATAGCGGTCATGAAGGAGACAAATCCGCCTACAGTCAATGGGTCGGTTATCTCTCGGGTCAATGTGAAATACACAGCACCAGCTGTAATCAATGCGCCAATCATCTCCGCAATCGGCACTCCGATCGCAGATGCTACCCTAGCCTTGAAGTTCAATTGCCGTACCCTGTTGGCAAACTCAAACAAGTTCGACCTTTCATGGTTTTCGGCACGATAAAGTTTGACAGCACGGTTGTTGGCTGTGACCTGGTTTACTCGATGTAGAAACAACGCACTTAACTCCATACTGCGTCGGTTTACACTACGCAGTTTAATTGCAATGAAGTAAATCAGTGCACAGATCATCGGTGTTGCGATCAATAAAGTAATGCTCAGCACCCAGTCGAGAATGACAATCCATATAGTTAGTCCAATAATGGTGAGAACTTCGCGCACCACAACTACAAAAACATTGGTTGCAGCGGACGTCAATGCAGTGACGTCTCCGGTTATTCGGGCAGCCAATTGCCCGCTAGGAAAATGATCATAAAACCGAGTGGGCAGGGCGACTATGCGATCAACCATTTCCTCGCGTAGTTCGTATACGATTTGTTCGGAAAGCCAACTCATGCACAGTGCGTTGAAATAGTTGCTCAATCCTCTAACGAAGTACAACACTATTAGCAGAATTGGCATCCATAAAATTAAAGTGGGATTTTTGTCAACAAAGGTACCGTCCAAAAGAGGTTTCATCAATATCGTGACACCAGGCGTCGTCGCCGAATAGACGATGATGAAGAACAGTCCTACTGCAAATACAACCCAATGTCGACGCAGATACGTGAGCAGTCGCGAGTAAAGGCGCAGGTTGTCGAGAAAAAACCGAAACCCTCTTGTTTCAGCTGGTGGATTCATTCTGTATTTAGGTTTGGTGACTTGACTTCACCTCAGAGGTGAATTTAGGCATATTACGATAACAAACAATTTTCAACTAACGAGAATATGTGGTGGTAATTCAATGTGAATATTGTGATTGTCAACTGTTGCAATACATTCTTTCAAAATCAATCATTAACTTTGACATGCGGAATGTCACAATGAAACTTCCAAGAAACAACAATCAACTGTATAGAGATCTCCACAGGTCAAGTCTAAGACACGCTATCAAATTAATCCAGGCACGCCAAGTATAGTCAAGTGCTAACAAGACAATAACTGCGGAACAACGTTAGGAAATATAACAACCCGGTGAACTTAACGCTATGCCTGAAAGTGGCTTTCCAGCTAGACTGGATTCGAATTAAACGATTTATGCAAAGGACTTTCTATATGTTTTGAATGACCTAATTGCTTTGCCTAGTTAGAGCATAGACCCTAAATTTTATACCCAACAGATCTGCTTTCCGTGTCGCGGAAGTTTCTCGTAACACTGTTACCGTTCTACAAAGCGCAGCGAATTGAAGGTGATTCACACATGCCGCGAGTCCCTTAATCGCCTTCGAAATTCAGTCGGACGTTCAGTGCCCGAAGCATTTCGAACGTGTTGTCGTGCTGTACTTTGAACTGATTACATACATCGGGTAACCTAATCTCCTTTTTCGATTCTGGAGCACTTCGCTCGTTGGTCACGATAGTAGTGCTATGAACCATTGCGTATGCGACGAGCCAGCCATCCGCACCATTCGAAAACTTTTTCTTCGCGAGTGTTTTGGAGTGTTCCACATCGTAATTAACCCAACTCATTACTTTCTTATAGGCAATTTCTACCTCTTCGTTATCCGTCTTGCAGAAGAAACTACCAGGAACCTTTTTCTGAACCCACTGGACTAAGTCTTCCGATTTGTTACCCTTTAGTAGTTCATGCAAAACACTGTCAATACTGAAGACTTTACCTTTCCGGTGGTGATAGAGCAAGCACTTCCAGAAGCCGGGACAGATGTCGAACGCGTAATATAGGTTTTTTGCAGTGATGAACACATCCGAATCCAAAATGTAGATTCGGCCTGCCATTATGGGAGTTTCACTCCCAACCGTCTAGCGTACTTCTGAAAGGTTCCTCCATTCAGTCCTGTTAGATCATAGGCTTCCTTAAATCCGATACGTCCTTCCATCGCTGCCCGAAGCACCTGTGTCGCAAACAATTTACCGACACGCGCGTCTTGGCTTTTGTAGAAATCGCCCCCGCCTAACCTCTTGCTTTTATTGTGTTCTTTACTTTTGTAGAGTTCGTAAAAGTCAAAAAATTCTCGGCGGTCGATGAGATTCAGGTCGAGTACGCGACGGGCGGCGACTACAGGACTCACCTTAAAAATTCGGGCGAGTTCTTCGAAGCGATCAGTATGCGACTTTACTTCGAACCAACAAGTTCCGAGTTCCTGTGCGGGTACGAGGAACTCCGCTGCCGCTTGGTCACACCACTTCTCCACTGCTACATCGCCGGGTAACAAAGTGTCGAAATTGGAAAGACCCTCTGTACCGAGCCAGATGTGTGCCAACTCATGAGCGAGTGTAAACATCTGTGCCGACTTCGCGTCCGCACCATTCACAAAAATTAGAGGTGCGTATGGATCAACGAGTGCAAAGCCACGAAACTCCTGTACCTTCAGCCGACGATGAGTGTTGTTACCCACTACACCATTAATAATCGCCATCACGCCTGTTCTCTCGATCGCTCGACGTAACTTACCCACGGCATCCTCCCAAGTGCGCACTTCAACGGACCACCAATCATTTAGGTTAAGAGCGCGCCGCATTTCTTGACCCACAGCACTTGGCTTGTCTTCAAGGCGAGCACTTCTCACGAAGGTCAGCGGTTCTGCGTCGTTCTCAATGAGGATATCTCGCAGCCACATCTGTCGGAGTTGCATCGTGTGGATCGTATCAAGCAGATCAGGGCTCATCCTAACTTCCGCAACACCTTTCACAGTGCGATAGTCAGGAACTGGAAGGCGTTCCTGGGGAGGTTCTGGAAGGAACAGATAGCCGAGTGGTGTATGAGTACGTTTGGCTAGTTTTTTCAGTTGCTTCAGAGTAGGTTGCCTTTCACGCCGAATCCAAGCCGGGAGTTGCGGTATTTGCCTCGCAAGGTCGTTCACTTCATAACCGGCACGTTCGCAGGCCCAAAGGAGCATGTCCGGTGGCACTGATATGCGTTTCATATCCTCAACTTCCTGACTGACTGTATGAACTGTATTTTTCCAGATTGTTTGAAAGTTAATTTTTTCGATAAGTTATTTTAAGTAAATAGTCAAAACGAATTTGCGATATAAGCGGTTCACTCAAGCATAACTCAAAAGCAGGAAAATACGATAACACTGGAGGATATTTTGTTGATTCACCAAATTTTGTTGAAATCCTATAGCAATACTGGTGTTACTGGGCATGCCAGTTAGTTGCCACTGGGGTGACGTTTGGCATGGAATAGGAAGCTGTTGGGTCTACAGCACCTAAGAAACGGCATTGGTGGGGCGTGGTGTATCGAGTATAGGTATATCGGTGTGGTGACGAGTTCGTACCACATGTGTCACACTACCGAAGATGTCGGTGCGAATTTAATGAATTGAAGGGGTACTCTACAACCGTAAAAGTATCAGTAACCATTTTACTAATTTGAGTCGATTGCCAGAATTTTTTGCTTAGTGAGTAGTTCCTCAGTGCCAACAAGATTTTTGTCGATGAGAAGTTTCTCCAGTGCTGCCAACCAAGCCGAATAGTACGCTTCGGAATCACCTGCATTGCTACTGGTTTGAGTGGCAGACACTGCTTCAGCCAAGTACCGGCTCCACTCAGACCAACTGAAAAGACCCTCTTCGTGCAGTTTGATCGTTAAGGCAAATGCATGAGCCTCCCAAGGGGATGCGAATACTGGCTCTGAGTCTTGTGTTAAATCTTCCACTACACTCCTTCTAAATAAGACTCAAATAAGTCAACATAAACTGTATCGCCGCTGCCGTTATTCCACAGTTCTTTGGCTTCAAATCGTACACTGTACAGCCTTTCAGCCTTGCGGATTCCTTCCGCATTGCTATCGGGAAAAATAAATTCACCTTGATCCTTTGCAATCACTCCTTTACGTCCTCGAACATAACGCGGCAGACGAATATGGCCGAAAGGATTTAGGTTGCGAGCAACAACTTCTTCTCCCACGTTGAATCGAGCAGGGTTGAATTCGTCCATTCGAGCAGAATTCCCTCGATGTAGCAGGTCCCAGGCATTATTTGAGTTCAATGGATTCATAAATTTGCCATTGCTCACGTCAGCTCATCCATTCGCTGTTCAATTTCTTCTTTCGTCAGA
This sequence comes from Arenicellales bacterium, assembly GCA_965200645.1. Taxonomy (GTDB): domain Bacteria; phylum Pseudomonadota; class Gammaproteobacteria; order Arenicellales; family JAJDZL01; genus CBDAUN01. The sequence continues at coordinate 1,459,645 of CBDAUN010000003.1, read as the reverse complement.
AGACCTGTTTCGACGAGTAGCGTTTCCAGGCCATGTAGCCAGTGTTCATAGTAACTAGTGGCGAGATACTCTGCTGGTTCCATCGTTTCCCTGGCAAATCTGGACATGTCTAGATTCCACTTGCCGAGAAATCCGCATGCCAGCGTGATGGCGAAGGCTCGCTTCTCCCATTCGTGATGGAATACCGGTTCGTTGGGTTCGGGATTTATTGGCCCGAAGCCGTGCATGCCGCCAAGATCGTGTGCACCGTTCATATCGTTACTACACTGATAACTTGGGAACTCCCGTTCCAATCATGGAGTCACGAGTGACAAGTTCCGTAAGTTGCTCTTCGTTTAGGTGACCGGTGTTTTCGGGTCTCATTGGTATGACCAAGTATCGAACTTCGGCAGTGCTGTCCCAGACTCTTACCTCCACCCTATCGTCAAGTTCTACCCCAAATTCCTGCAAAACGTTTCTAGGTTCCGACACAGCTCGTGCACGATATGGCGCTGACTTGTACCAAACCGGCGGTAACCCTAAAACCGGCCACGGATAGCATGAGCACAGTGTGCACACTACCATATTGTGAACAGATGGCGTGTTTTCCACAGCAACCAAATCTTCACCCTGTCGGCCCGTAAACCCGAGTTCAGCGATGGCCTCACTCGCATTGTCCAACAGCCGTTGCTTGAATGATTTATCAACCCAGGATTTTGCGACCACCTTGGCTCCATTGCGAGGTCCGACCCGGTTTTCGTAGATGTCAATTAACTCATCCAAAGCCAAGGAATCAACCAACCCCTTTTCGATTAAGAGTGACTCCAGTGCCTTGACCTTGAGTTCGACTTCAGTCGGTGGATGTGCGTGTTTGTGCTTAGTCATTGAAAATCCAACTTGCTACAATAATTCAACTTTTTCATATTCGTCTAGTTCAATAGACATCGTTTACGACATGCTGTCGCTCACCTCTCCATTCGTGGCTAGGCCGGTTGGATCAATATCTAAGTAGACATTAATCAAAGTTTTACTTTCTTCGCCGGTGTACGTTGACAACCAACCCAACGTATCTTCTTTTGTATAAAACCGAAAACGGTATCCGGATTCCGAATCCGGATAGTATGCGTAGCCAACTGCCTGCCCGGTGTCACCCTCAACAGCTGCGTACATCAGGTCAACTATTTCTCCGGGCGCAAACATGTCCTGAGAAACTAAGGTATAGTTTGAATCAACATTAGGCAAGACCGGGTTTAGTTCAAATCCCTCCAATTTGTGAGTGTGCGGCACTACTCTCATGCTATTCGTGTGAAGGACGTCTCCATTTTCGAGATAGCTGAGTTGAATTCCCCTCAATGACTTATTCGGCCCGATTGAAACTAGTGATGCTTTACTAAGGTCAAGCACTATGATTCCACGTTCTCCAAGAACTTCTACAGTATTACCATATGCAACGGCAGCTGTTTCAATGTCCACGCCAATGCCATGCTTAATCCCCAACTGATGCATAGCGATAATGGTAGTTGCGAACCGTGCCGACGAGAAAAACAGCTGATCGACAACCCAGCCGTCAAACAAATTGAGCCCCTTGTAGATTCCCTCTTCTTTTATCTCCAATTCACGCAGAACATCCATCGGATTTACATCGGTAGCTACTCCGGCAACTCCCGGTATACCACCTATAATCAGGCTGCCCTTTTTGTATGCAAAACGAATGGATTCAGCCATTTGGGTCAATGAACCATCATCTTTCAACAAAATATGCGAAAGTCGCTGAGGAGCACCACCCACAAAGTAGATTGATTTTGATTGACGAATTCGATTATTGAATTCACGGTCATTAACCGCAAATCGATGATCTGTGGAAAATTCCTGCATTGACTCTGCTATTGGAATTAATTGGGTGTCTTCGCCGTAGTGCTGAAACGCTCGTTGGGCAAATTGCCCAAAGACTCTCGGTCGCTGATGAGCGGCAGGGATAATGACATTCTCACCTTCGTTGCGGTTGGCAATTTTCACTAAATTTCGCCAAATTGTTCCGCTGTTCAAGGGGAGTACTTCACCGACAAACATTAGGACACTCTCAGACTCACTGCTTGCCTGACCCGGAACAAGCACCATAAACGTGATCAAAATCAAAGCAAGCAGTTTTCGTTTCATCAGTTTGGCATGTCGGTTAGTCGAGCGTACAGGTGCGGCAGTGCATTTGGCAGCGAATGTAGGTGTGAGTACACTGCGTAGTGGCCTGGACCATACAGGTGACGGATGTACCTATGTCCGAGTTTGTCGATGGTTAAGCCGAAGCACTGAACATTTCGTTGGCGCATTTCCATGATTGCCTTGCGTGTATCCTCCAAAGCATAGCGACCTTCATATTGGTCAGTCGGATCATGTGGACGCCCGTCGCTCAGCACCAAAAGTAACCTCTTGTTTGACTTGCTATCAAACAACTTTGACCCTACATGACGAATCGCTGCACCCATACGGGTGTAATTTGCAGGCTGTATAGCCAACAACTTTTTGCATGCCACTTCATCATAGGGTTCGTCAAGTTCCTTAATTCTGTCACAGCGCACCCGAATACGACTATCGCTGGAGAAGGCATACAAGGCAAATTGATCCGTAGTTGATGCCAGCACCTGTGAAAGCACCGCTACCGATTGCTTTGCCACTTCAATCACTCTGCTTTCACCCACTAGTGAGTCAGTAGACCGAGAAGCGTCCAAAAGAACTACAACCGTGAGATCTCGCCAGCGACGAACCTTCTCACGATAGTAATTGGAACGATTATGTCCACATCCGACCGAGTCACTATAGATATTCACAAAGGCATCAATATCCAGTTCTTCACCGTTTTCTAGATTTCGATTCCAAAAAGTTTCCGGATGAATTAAAGCATAGCGCTTACCTATCCGAGCGACCAATTGTTCGAATGAGGAATCAAACTTCACTTCGTTGGAATCCTTCGGTGAACGCTCCGTGACTCGAGTCCAGTCAGGTCTGTATGAGTTTGTAAAGCAATCCCATTCTGGATAGGTAAATCGATCGTTTGCCGATCGCCCATCCGCTGGTTGAATCCCAATATCTGGATTAAACATGGGTTCCTTCAATTGCTTTTGTATTCCATCGTCTTTAGGTTGAACCCGACGCTTAATCCATGGAATTCTTATGCCGGGACTTTCGGGTCCCTTGTAAGACCAAAGAGGTACTGGCAAAAATGGGATGATTTTGTTGTTCCAATCCGAACTGGATGAAATTGCTTCACTACACGAGGCATTCTCGACCACCTCAATCAGATAGTCGGACTTTGGTGGTTGCTCACTACCGAGGGCGTAACGAAAAGCCGACTCCAAAAGTCGAGCAGGCATTGAAGATTTTGAATCTGGGAATGCCAGTCGTCTCTGCTTGAGTTCGTGCTCACACAGGCGCTCGTATCTGAACTTTAAACTTGGAAATTCCTTAAGTACCGTAGTACTGATATAAACCCCCTGCGCCAAATGCCTGATTCCTGGCGCCAAATTCTGTGTACCCGGTAAATCTTTGTCAAAAGCCAGATATGCAGTGAGCCAGTAATACAGTTCCTGATTGAGCTTTGATGTTGAATATCGATTTATGCTTTTGGGCAGGTGTAATATTCCGGGTTCGGACCAAGCCTGAAGATCCAATCCTCGGTGAGTCGATAGCTGAGTTGGTGCTACTGATTCTCCACCGAGTCTGCTCGCCAAATCACCGCCCAGTGCGTGATAGTAAAGATTTAGACTGCGCCAAATATCCTTTCCCAATACGGCGGCCCGCGGGTGACGCAACCGGCCAGCCAGTCCGAACAACACTCCGTGCCAGATGACCGACGCAGACAATGTAACAGTGTTATGTTTCGGTGAAAAACGCATGGACGATTTCCAGTAATCCTTCTCTAATTGCAGGATCATCGGTTAATACATCGACTAAAGCAGATTTGCAAGCTCGCGCAGCAGGAACGCCTTCACTCATCATTTGAGCAGCATGTACGAGTAGTCGTGTTGATGCGACTTCATCCAGATCGTGTCCTTCAACTTCGCGCAGGTTTCGGCCGAGACGCACTAGGATACTTACTCTTTGCTCATCTAAGCTTGATTCACGCAACACAATTTGCTTTTCCTGCTCCAACGGAGGAAAGTCAAACGTCAGCGAGACAAATCGTTGTCGAGTACTTTGTTTTAAATTCTTGAACAGATTCTGATAGCCGGGATTGAAGGAGGCAACCAGCATAAACTCCGGAGGAGCTTCGATTGCCTCGCCGATCTTATCCAAAAACAGGGTTCTACGGTCGTCGCTGAGAGGGTGGATCACAACAGTAGTGTCCTTTCTAGCTTCTACGACTTCATCTAAATAGCAAATTCCGCCTTCCCTCACAGCCATGGTTAATGGCCCATCCTGCCAAACTGTTTCGTTACCCTTAATCAGGAAGCGTCCCAATAGATCAGCCGCCGACAACTCGTCGTGACATGCTACGGTATATAGCGGACGCTCCAACCTTGCCGCCATATATCGGACGAATCGGGTTTTGCCGCAGCCGGTAGGTCCCTTCAACAGCACCGCTAGTTGACGAACATATGCAGATTGAAACAACTGCACCTCATCATCCAGTGGCAAATAAAAGGGTAGGTCAGGGATAGCCACTTACTACTCCTGAAACACTTTCGTCGAGGCAAAATAATTCGTTTGCGTTTGACTAAGATCCATAACTATCATTGCACAGAATCTAGCTGAAACTACTATTCCACTTCATGTTTAAACTGCTATATCGATTGTTTCTTCAGCGCTATCGTCAGTTCGGCGCTGAATGGCAGGATAAGTCTGTAAATAATCCAAATTCGAAGCGCACGGCACTCAAATCACGCACTTGGGCTGCCGGAATTATCTTTGGATGTGTAGTCATTGCAAGTTTCATTGTTGTAAAAAATTACGAATTAAATTTTGGAAATAGAGCCCTAGATCGCAGTGCAAGCCTTGCGATTGAAGTATCTTCAATTATAGCCGTGCCATTGGTGGTGTATATGGAACGCTGGCCATTGGAACAACAGCCAATTGAGCCCAGTGGTGAGCTGGTACAACTCGTTATTGAGAACAACTTATTTAAACCAATTTTCCAGGTTGTACGACCGGGAGGGACATTTGCAGTCGTCAATCAAGACAGAATTTTGCACAATGCTCACATAATTAGTGAAGGAGATACAGTTTTTAATGTTGCCACTCCACTCCAGTCGGGGTCAGTTCAAAAGCCTCTGTCTGCGACTGGAATGCTGTTCGTGAAATGTGATTTGCATCCCGGAATGCATGCTTGGATTTTTGTTCCGCCTAATCGCTTCCACAGTGTGCGGGAAGCAACGGGCAATATTGAATGGACCGGGATTGAACCTGGTCAATATCGAGTGAGAATATGGCAGGCAGGAAGAATCACCGATGAACAAATTTTAAATTTTGCTTCAGGTGAGTCAAAGTCAATCCGTCACAGTTAACGGGTTCGATTGCTCAGTTTACTGATTCAGTAGTGTCGGCCCGGCGCGCTGGGTCGTTTCCATCAATTCCATGGACTGAATTGAGTTGTAGACATAAAGTGCAATGACAACAAATACCGCTGCTAGAATCAAAGGTAGAACTATACGAAGGAAGCGTCCCATAATCGATCGTTAAATTATTTGATGTAATTTGATTCTAGAAACGACGCTTGGTAATTGGCTTATCTTCGTCATCAGCACCAATCAGGTAACGGCGCCAAGCGATGATGATTAGAATCGCAAATGGAATCAAAATGCACGCGAGGAATACGAAGTACAGAAACCAAGGCACTCCCAGCGACATGCGAACATAGGTGTAGGGATTTTCCTGACTCCACACAGGTGTCGTCACCAGCATGGTGACGAAAAATGCAAAGAGAAATTGGCTTGCTCTAAATTTTAACGTCACGATTTATCGTTCAGGAGTTGCTCAATATTCAACTCAAGTAATCCGAGTTCGGTTTGACCTGGGTAAATTTGTGTGACTATGCCCTTTTGATCTACGAAATAGGTCCACGGCTCTCCTTTGACGCCCCATTCGACCCATATATCGTTATCCTTGTAGCCATCTACGTGAACAAAGGCGAATTGGTCACCATATTTTTCCTGCATGACTGCGACCCGAACGATTTGGTCTACACACATGGTGCAATGCTGTGGTGTTCCAAAAACCGTAAGAAAAGGTTTACCCTGATCAATCAGGTCGGCTATCTCCCAAGAGTACAGTGGTACTTTTGTTTCCATGGTAGAGACCTTGTACCACTCTTCGGGGTTGGCTACAGTCAGGTTGTTGCTTCGAGGAGCATTTTCACCCACACGAATCTTTTCGCCGATGGTCAAGTCATCGTTGCAGCCGCTCAATCCAAATGTAACAAGCCCAGCACACAAGACGAGCATAACCTTGTTCAAAATTGACTTCATCTTCATTTCAAATATACTAAGCATTCTGTAAGTATAGTTTCTATTTTGTAATGATTCCATGCAAGAATTACCTCTTCTAATAATACTGGCTCTGACGGTATTTGGTCTCGGTGGTTCCATTGCGCTGGCGGTTGTGCCTTGGGCGTGTATTGGTACTGGCTTGATCGATAAAGACAAAGAAAACCGATACGAATCCTAACGGTCCGTTAGGTGGGATTGACTTTGAGTGCCTTCAAGTAGGCAACTAAGGCGTCCATATCCTCGACTGCCAAGTGATCATACGGTGGCATCACCAATCTATAGGGCTTCGCACTTACACCTGGCCAAGGTGCCATCATGTAACGTCTAAGCCACTGCTGTGTTCTCTTACTACCAACTCCGTCAAGGCTTGGACCGTAAGATGCACCATTTCCAAAAATTTCATGGCATGACAGGCAGCCTTCTCGACGGTAAACAACTTCCCCCTTGGTAGTCAATTCGTTCGCCGTATAGGTAAACTGAACCGGAGGGGGCTTGAGGTAGATAACACTGCCGACAACAGCAGCAAACCCGATGATGACTACAGAGCCAATTATGACGACTAACTCGCCACTAGATATTTTCACCAAAATATCCAGTAGTTGTTAATCGTAGCGGTCGTCATCACCATCGGTGAAGATCTGGTCCTTGATGTCCTCGTCGAACTGGTTGTGCTTATATGCCCAGTAAATTACCAGCACAATTGCGATCAGCATGACCAACCCTGTGCCGGCCCAGATGTAAGGTATCAGTACTTCTCCTGACATAATTATTACTTCAACAATCTTATAAGTTGGAAGTCAATTTTAGCAAGTCAAACCAAAAAAACTTCTATGAATCATCAGAATAACCTTCCGGTGGTTGTTGCCTGGGATAATTCGGTGAATTCGGATTAGCATGTAGCCCTGAAAGATACGCTGTCAACAAATCTCGTTGCGCATCATCCAATTCATAAAAATTAGGTGCAAACGAACCGTCATGTGCAGTACCATCAACCAAGGACCCTGGTTCCGTTAAGTATTGTCGAATCCACTCAGGTGTCCTGCGGGTGCCAATGCCATCCAGTACGGGAGCTACGCCAACTTCTCCCGTGCCCATTGCACGATGGCAATTCTTACAGCCCAACTCACGATATAGATAGTGTCCCTGAAGACCAGTTTCGTCCCACTCATAATAGTGCTTGGGAACGCTGGGTTCAGTTGCAGTGATCACCTGATAACCTCTAGCCACCGCTGCGATTACAATTACCGCCGCAAAACCAAAAACTATTTTTTCGCCAAGTTTCACTGCAATGAATAGTTGTTGAAAATCAAAAGACGACGTGAAACAACAATTCTACAGCTGCGTAGACCACAACCAAGACAATACCGAACAAACCTACCCCGAGGATGACTCTTTCGGCCATCTTCAACTTCGCAATCGAACCGATTACGAATTTGGACATGATCACATAGACGAAAGCACCGATTAGAATCAGTACAAAGATGAGTGCCGATATCTTATCTGTGAATTCCACTGATAACGGCTACTCGGAGCACTATTCCGATGAATCCTGTCCTCGTGGTCTGTTTTTTCTTCCGCCGCGCTCTTTCCACTTCTGAACATTGATATACCAAATGATTCCGGAAATGGCTGATAGTACAATGATGATTTGGAAGAGCACCATGTAGTAGCCCCAGTCCCACCAGGGTTGTGCGCCGGTTGCGCTGATAAACGTGGTCGTTACAGAATCGTAGCGTTGGCCAAATCCGGGCCAGGGCATAGTCCACAGAAATGCCTGAAATACAGTCACTCCGACAATCAGTACCAGCCACCAGGGAATTTTTCCATTACCCTCTTTGATACCGTCATATTCCTCATCGCCAAAACGGCCGAATACTTCCCCCTTGTCTTCTAATTCTTCACTTCGGTCATGCTCTACCATGATTTTTCTCTCTGAAATTTGTGTCGTATACGACTACTTCAATGTATCCAAAAATGCGATAATCGCATCCAGTTCATCATCAGTTAAATGTTTAAATGCCGGCATGATTGATCCCGGTGTAACCGCGCGAGGGTCTCTGTGATGAACGTAGTGCCAGGCTTTCACTCGATTGCGACTGGCAATATGCAACAGGTCCGGTGCCTTTCTATCAGAGCCGAACAAACTTGGTGCTTCCCACTGCACATCGCGTGCCTTGGGAGGTTCGCCAAAATATGCCCAATCCTGAGTTTGTTCAGGTAGTAGGGTGTGACACCACCAGCAACCTTCTCGAATGAAGATCTTCTTGCCCTTTCCAGCCAAACTGGGAGAGTCATTTCCTTTCATCCAGGGATCGTGAATCGTCCAGGCACTGTGACCCCACAGGGCAGCCTTTTCCTTAGCGAACTCGTTGGGCTGAATCTGGCTCATGTGCGTAGACCCACCCACAATCGTTATCGCAATGGATGAAAAAATAACCAGTACGAGAAGGACTGCTCCAATTACATACTTAGGCATAGGTGTATCCCTCCAATAATCTAGCTAGCCGCCGGTGCCGTAGCTGTGCCGCTGGCAGGCTCTGTCGTAATCTTTTCGCCATACTTCGCAGTCATCCACATGTTGTAGAGGAAGATGGGTTGAGCGAAGATGATCAAGGCGCCAAACAGCACTCGTCCGACCATGTACGGGTGCGTGGCAACCACTGACTGAATGTACGGAATCTCATAAACTTTTGCCGCACCTTGAACCAATCCGGCAGCGGTCAATACCGACCAGAATCCGAGAAAGCCGATGGCCATCATCCAAAAGTGCAGTCGTGCCAGGAATGGACTGTAAAGTTTGCGCTTCAATAATTTTGGTAATCCGTAGTAAATTGCGCCAATTTCAATGAAACTCGAGAATCCGAGTAACGCCAAGTGCGCATGGGCGACGATCCAATGTGTGCCGTGGATATACCAGTTGAGCGAACGCGTCTGCTGGAATGCGCCTTGAATATTCAACGGAATTGCAAACAATACGCCAGTCAGTGCCCACTGTAATGGGATGCTCTTGGTGTACATCCACCACTTGTCCTTCATGGTCATCAGCATGTTCACTACGAAAGCGAGCGCCGGAATCATGATCAAAACGCCGGAAACCGAAGCAAATGACTTGAGCCATTCCGGAATGGGTGCTCCCATCAGGTGATGTGCGCCAGGAGTAGAATAAAACGCCGCAATCGACCAAAAGTGCAGGTGCCCGATCTTGTGACTGTAGAGTGTGTTTCCAGAAATCTTCGGAATAATGTAGTAGGCAATTGCTGCGGATACTGGGGTAATCCACAAGCCCAAAATGTTGTGTGCGTGCCACCAGGTCATGTAAGCTTCACTTAAGCCAGTTACCGGGAACAGATCCGGTAATGCGCCAATGAAGTAGCTCAAGATGATAAATAGCAATGAAGCACCGAAGAACCACATGGTGACATACAGGCCCTTAGTTTGACGGTCAAGCATGGTCATCCAAATATTGACTGCCAAGGGTGCGAATATGAAGATCAAGACATAAACATCGATCGGCCAAATCAAGTCTTGATATTCACGACCAGAGGTCATGCCATTGATCAATGTAAAAAATACAGCAGCCATTCCGATGTTCCACGCCCAGCAATTCCACACGCCCAGCTTTTCACTCCAAAGCTTAGTCTTGCACAGTGCAGGAGACATGTAGCACATGGCACCAGCGAACGCCATTGAAATCCATCCGAAAATCACAAAATGTACGTGTACCGGTCGGACCCTGCCAAAGTGTAGCCAAGGGATGTCGTTCGGAAAAATATCCGGCCAGGCCAGTCGCATTGATGTAATCAAGGCGAGAAATACACCGATGTTTAACATCACGATCGACGAAAAGAAAAAGTGTTTTGCTGCTGTTCCTTCCCGATAATCGTTCTTGGTTAAAAATTCCACTACCATAGTTCTACTCCGATTCTGTAGCAGTCAGCTACTTGCCTTGCTTGACCATCATTGAGTTCATAAACCAAAAACTCAAGGCTGAAACCACGCCTGTGCCGATAGAGATCACGAAGCCCCACCATAGCAACCCAGTCCAGTCTTCATGCATGCGCATGCCTAGTAACGGCAGCAAACAAAGTTGAAATACTGTGCCGAGCCCGACACCGACAATAAATCCGTTATACAAAAAGTTAAGCAGTCGGTGCATTAGGTCGTCCTCCGTGCTTTTTTAAAAATTGTCAAGATGATGTTTGCGATGAAAAACCAGTATCCAAAGCCCATCATAAATGCTGTTGAAATGATCAGGATATGATGCATTGGGCCAACCGCAGCCAGTGCTTGACCGTACGTCATACCATTGTGAATCATAGTGCCTTCCACTATGCCAAGATATACCAAAGAACAGAAAAATCCCAGCACACCCAGGGTTGAAAACCAAAATGATGTATTCGAAAGTAATGCGCTGAAAACAGGCCGCTTCAGCAACTTGGGTAGCAGGTAATAAAAGATACCCATGATGGCCATGGTGACACCGCCTACCAAATTGATGTGGGCATGAGCCAGTGGGTCGATCAGGTGACCTGCAGGACCTGCCTCTCGAATCCACTGGGCGACTTCGGGAAAGGTCTGCACTACTCCTTGTACCGTGCCAATGAATAAATGAGCCACTGACAGTACCAAAAACCTCAATACCATTGTGGTGTCGATCAACTCGGTCGACACAGAGTTGGTAGCGGCAATACCAGCAGTCGCAATTTCTGCAGTCATTTCATTCACGTTGTCGTTACTCTGCGGCATTGGCCAAATATCGAATATAGGCGATTACCTGCCGCCGTTGGGCAACATTCAAACTGGTTTCCCAGCCACGCATCGCGGTACCTTGTATTCCCACTCGAATCACCTCCTGTAATTCCTGGTCCGTCTTTTCCTGAACTTTGGTCGCGGCTAAATTGGATGGCTTCGGCACCATTCGATAACTCCATTCGCCTCGACCGTCGCCAAATGCACCATGACAGGCTTGGCACAACTGCACGTAATAGCTTCTGCCACGCTCCAATTCCGCCAGACTGATGTCTGATGGCACTGCGGCCAGCGCAACCTGCGGTGCTGTTTGCAACGCTGCTTCGTCTGGTGGAAGCAAAGTTGTTGCTAACCAACCAAACATGACCGCAAGCACTATACCGCATGGAATCAGTAAAGTCGTAGCCTTGTTCATGCAGATTTATAGCCATAAAACACTAATTTGACATGGTGTCCGTTTGTTCGGATTGAGCCATCATTTGTTGCTCATCCATGATTTTCTTCTGCCACATCGCCAAATCGAATTCGGGACGCAGTGAAATCACGTACCAGACCAGTTGCCAGCGCTGGTCTTCATCTAGGAAATCGGCAAATGACGGCATTGGTGTACCATCAAATCCGGTTGTAAATGTCTGGTAGATGCCTTTGGGATCTTGTGACCCGACAAACTGCGAGGCATCGCTAAAGTCGCGCGGAATAATGGGCAGCCCGCTGTCGTCTTCAAGACCCGGTGCAGAGGGGCCGTCGCCCTTGCCGCTGGGACCGTGGCATTCTTTGCATTGCATTAATTCATATACACCCGCCCCGGCAATCAACATTTCTTCTGTGGGTGGCGGCGGGTCAGTCACTACTATTGGGTCTTCCTGCCATTCTGCCTCTTCTTCCCAGCGGTCAGAAAACTGTTTGATGTATGCGATAACCGCCCAGCGGTCTCGCTCGGGAAGATATTGAAATGAAGGCATGTCCTTTTCGACAACGAGCCCGCGTGATATGGATCTAAACAAGTCCGCATCGGTGGGTAGTGACCCGCTTGGGGTTGAACGAAGCTTAAATACTGCTTCTGTGAAATCTCTGGGTTTGCGCGGCAACTTGTGATTGGGTGAGTATTGATCGGCAAGTTCCCAAACAGCACCATTACCGTCTCCTTCTATTCCGTGACATCCAATGCACAGCCCGCGGAATACCCATTCTCCATGTGCCAGCAACTTCGGAGTGACTGGAATGCCATCGCTAACGGGTTCAATGTTTCCGGTTGTGGCGTCATAGTCCATGAAGGTTAATTCTCCTGGAGTACGCGCTCCCCCAGCTGTTTGTAAAGTAAGCGCAACTACAGCTGTTAAACCGACAGTAACTACTACGGAAACTGTCACAACTAATTTCTTCACTGATATCTACTCCGAACTAGATTTCTTGATTGGTCGGATCACAGGCTAATCTTTAGGAAAAAGATGTTTGCCCGAGCAAAATAAATAAGACGCTCGAAATTGCTTCATGCAAAAATTTCGAGCGTCCTTATCGGTTGCTAGACGATGTTAATCAATCCGTATGTCATGTTAGCAACGCCTAGCGAGTTGATTAGTGTCGACCGGGGTCTAATACTGAACCGCGATTTGACCAATACATATACGCTTCAAGCGCTTTCATCTCATCTCCATCCGGATCAATTTTTTCACCTTCATTGGGTTTTTCGATGCACCAGTTGATCATGTCACGCAAAGTCGCGAATTCGCTCATTTGCTCCTGGAACTTCGGATACTCATGCGGGTGAATGTCAGATGCGAACGGATGACACATAGCGCACGCCATCCCAGTGCTGGAAAGATTAATTCCCGGTGCAGTGCCGCCGTGGAACAAATTGTCACCATAAATGACTTGCTCCATGAAGGCATCTTGGAAAGCCTGCAATGTTTCAGCATCATGCGCTACTTTGTGTGCCGACACGCGATTTACCATGAAAACGAATGCCAGCGAAACACACAATATCGCTACTATAGAGCTTATGAGCTTTGTGTTCTTCATTGATATTCCCTCTCTAATTAATCGCCTGTCCAGCCGCGATCAGCGATACGCGGTGACAGCCTCTGGTTAGTGTTATCCCCGGTTCCAGAGTCTGATCTGGAATTGGGGTCTGCAAAAACCTGCTCGCGCCACATCATGTACTCAACGTCCATCATGTCGCCCATGGAAAGTTTGCTCCAGCCGACTCCGTCAAAGTGATCACCCGGATCAACTCTGATCATTGGTGTAGTCAGCGCGGGCACTCCTTCCGGAGCATATGGCCACGGCCATGAAGTTGCCAACTGACCAATACTGCGCATGCCACCAATCTCGTTGTATAGAGGTTGGTGAACGTGCCCATGAATGTTGGTCACATTGGTGTATCCAGCGAGGATTTCATGTACTTCGCGCCAGTCGCGAACCCAGAAGTTCCACGGTGCGTAACACTCCCAAAGCGGTGTGTGGCTGAAAATAATGATAGGTGCATCTTTAGCCACGTCGGAAAGTTGTGACGATAGCCATTGACGTTGTGCCGAACCCAGTCCGGACCATGGCCCAGCCTGTGATCCGTCGAGCGCCGACATATGCCCCATACGCTCTTCGTTCGTCATGCCCCTGGCACTCCAGTAATCCGGAGCGTTCCCCACGGTGTCCAGACCGATGATTTTCACGCCTTTGTGATCAAACGTCCAGGGTGATTCGCCGAAATGACTATTCCAACTTTCTCCCATGTCCAGATACCAGTCGTGCTCGCCAGGAATGAAATGCTTGGGAAGGGTTACTTCCTGAAGCAGTTCTGCACCTAGTTCTATCTCAACGGGGTCGCCCAGTTGTGCCAGGTCACCACCAAAGATCATGAAGTCGAGCTTGTCTCCCATAGCTTGAACTTCGGAGAATGCACGCGACGCCTTATCAATGAACCTTGTATTCAGTTCGCGAGGATAAAGGTGTGTATCCGATACCCAAGCGAATGAGAATGGCTCACCGGCATGCGCGACAGTCATCGAAGTCAAAGTCTGGAATACTCCAACTGCACTGCCTGTGGCAATGGCACCTCCGGTCAATAACGACTTATGAAGAAAGGTGCGACGAGTAATATCGAAGCCGCGCCCCTTCGCGTCGCCGTGAACCTTGCTATCTTGCATAGTGTACCTCCTGCTTTATATAGCGTTGAAAGACTTATTCTTAGTTATTAGTGTTTTGGAACGCCAGGCGATGATGCGCCGCGTTCCTTGTGATTCTTTCTCATTTGTTTTTGAACTGTTTTGGTTACTTTAACTCCACGTCAACAGTTGCTGTTTCACCACCGCCTACAGAGATTGCTACTTCCGTGAGCCCCAGCGTTTCCTGCCAAATGCTCATGGTGTAATCACCTGGTGGAATGTTGTCGATCATAAACTTGCCGTCTTCGCCGGTTTGCATGAAATAGGGGTTTTCCACTACATAGACCCAACCAAGCATCCAACCGTGCGCATCGCAATCGATTTTCAACTCACCAGTCTTGCGCAGAATTTTGGTCACCTTGGCATCCTTGATTGGCAGTGCAACGTTAAATGCAGTCGCCTTACCGTAATAGCCATGAGTATTGTGCAGAACGGGGTCGCTGTTAACAATGTCTACCTTGCCGCGTCGAGCAACCTGAACATGCGGTTCAAAAATGCAGCCCTCTTGGTTGATGACCGGTCTGCCCATATCTGGCCAAGGCTTACCTGAATCAATGCCGCTGATGAAAACTACAGCTTCTGCAACACCACCGCCACCGCCAACGATAATTTGAGGCACTTTGCGAGCTTTACCACAGACTTCCTTATCCTTGGTTGGCAGAACTGTTCTGTTTTTGACTGCTCCGTTGTAGGTAATGGTACCCTGGACTGCACCGCCGTTAGACACTTCGGCTTCTTTATACTTTGCGGCGTGTGCTGAAAAGGCCAGGGGAATGGCCAGAACAAGCCCAAGAATAATTTGAGTAGTGCGCATAATCACTCTTCCTCCTATGATTGGCATTGTTGACGTTTATCCATTGTGCCAAATTCCGGCATACTATTCAAGACCTGAAATTGGTGTTATTTTATCGCTCTTTAATAAATAAAACGACAATTTAAAACGGTAAAACGACATGAGCCCGTTCTTTTACCATAACTCTTTATCACTTATCAAACTTTAATGAACGTAAAAAATTTGACTGAAGTGACTTTCGCAAATTAGTTAAATACCTCAAAAATCTAGTTGTAAAGGATTGTTCAACTGAACTTAATCGTTTCTTGGTTCTCTTCGGTAAACACCACTTTTTTCTGCGCTCGACGCAGGCGCCGTAAGGCAGTGTAAAAATTGAGTGCGAGTACGGCTAGTGCAAATCCATAAGCACTCCAAACGTACTCGCCATAGCCGCTCATTGATATAAAGTCAGCAATACTCATCCTGCAGTCCTAAGGTCGCGGACCCATCGACTGGATTGTTCTGCTTCCAGAATCATCGCCCGCATCCGCAACATTGTAATGGTGGCAAACAGCAGCATAAATGCCACGGCCATGATCAATAAGGGGGTCAGCATACTCGCGTGAATGGAGGGAACTCCCAACTTACTGATCGAAGCATCTTGATGCAGAGAATTCCACCAAACTACTGAATAGTGAATGATAGGTATATTGACCACTCCGGCAAGCAACAGGATAGCACCGGCTTGCTGCGCCTTGCTGCGATCGGCGATCGCTGTTTGCAAAGATATAAATCCCAGATACAGGAATAGCAGAATAAGTTCGGAAGTCAGTCGTGCGTCCCAAGCCCACCAAGCCCCCCACATAGGCTTACCCCAAATTGAGCCAGTGACCAGTGTAATCAAGGTAAAAGATGCACCAAGCACCGCAGCTGCCGTACAGCAAAGATGTGCCAGCTTGATGCGCCAAATCAGGCCAATAGCACCCGCGACCGCCATAAATACATAAATAAACATAGACATCCAAGCCGAGGGTACGTGTACAAACATAATGCGGTAGGCGTCCAATTGCTGATAGTCCTTGGGAGCGACCACTAGACCCAAATACAGTCCTACAACCATCAATAGCAGGGATGACGTAGCCAGCCACGGGGTCAGTTTTCCCGCAAACCGATAAAAGTATGGTGCCGACCCCAGTCGATGAAACCATAGCCACATAGTCAACTACCTGATGTAATTCGCAAAGTAGCCGCCGTTGTCAAAGGAGCCAGCGACAGGCTAAAGATCAAATAGCCAAACAGCAACGACATATGACCGGAAATCGGTAGGGCAGCCTGAGCAGCTGCGACAGCGGTTATCGAGAAAATCAAAACAGGTACGCATAACGGAAGCATGAGCAAAGACAGTAACACACCGGTACGCTTTTGAGCGACAACCAAAGACGCGCCGAAGGCGCCGACTACACTGAAGGTTGGTGTACTGGCAATGAGCGTCAAGACTAAAACCCAGATTCCGTAAAAATCAAGATTCATAAGTATACCCAGCACGGGGCTAATCGCAATTAATGGAACTCCCGTACCGATCCAGTGTGCACAAACCTTTGCCAATACGACTACAGTATTTGGCACCGGCGCACTCAACAACTGATCCAGTGAGCCGTCTTCATGATCGGCCCGAAAGACACCATCGAGAGACAACATTGCCGCCAACAAGGCACTGACCCAAATTACGCCAGCACCAATCTCTCTAAGGACCTGAGGATTGGAATCACCTGCAAATGAAAACAGCGTCGTTGCTACTACGAAAAACATGATTGGTGTTGCATAGTCGCCGAGGTTTCGATGCATCAGCATCAAATCCCGCTTTAGTATGGTAAGCCAAGCCCGAAACATTACTCGTTCCTGTAGTCGCTGAGCTGCACTTGCACAACCTCAATAGTCTTCCAGTCAAATTTTTGATGAGAAGTCACAACTGCAGCACCGCCTGCGTCCAGATGCTCGGCAAGCATCGCGGTAAACAATTTTCGAGCATCCGTATCAAGTCCAGTTAGCGGTTCGTCCAACAGCCACAGTTTGGCATCCGACACCAGCAATCTAGTCAGTGCGACAAGCCGTTTTTGGCCAGCAGACAGGTATCGGCACGGGACATTGGAGCAGTGTGAAATGTTGAGCTTGCGCAACAACTCCAGCAACGAAACAGATGACTTACCAGCACCAAGCGATTGTTCAAATCGTAAGTTCTCTAGTGGTGTTAACTCACCCTTTAGTCCGTTTTCATGTCCGACGTAAGCGAAGTTACGCAGATAATCGAGTAGGTCCTCTCCAATCGGCCTGCTCTGAAAAATTATCTGACCAGTTTCTGCTGACAGCAGAGTGCTAAGGGCCCGAAGCAGGGTTGTTTTGCCCGAACCATTGCCGCCAATCACATGCACCACTTGATGGCTTTGCAGCGAAAACGTTAGGTTTTGAAAAATCCGTTTGTTGTCGCGCTCGATAGACAGATCAACAACTTCGAGCATATTGGTTATTCGATTCAATCAAGATTTGGTTACTTACCCGTGTGTATAGTACTGTATTTGGTTACCAACCATGAGACGTGCAACCTCATCGAGTATTCGGAACATCATTGCGTAATACTGACTTGAAGTTGAAACTCCTTTCTTTATGAGCAGTAGCAGTCATACTAAAGTGCATAGAATTAGATCGTTTGTGCGACGTGAAGGACGAATTACTTCTGCGCAATCTCGTGCTTTGAAGCAGCTTCTCCCCCAGTACAAAATTCCCGATTCTGAAGACCAGATTGATTTCTCTGAAATTTTCCCAAAATCAGATAAAGTCGCCATTGAAGTGGGCTTCGGAACTGGTGCCCTACTGGTGCAGATGGCGGCCAACAATCCTCAAACAGGATACCTTGGCATTGAAGTTTATCGGTCCGGAATTGGGCGGCTATTGCTTCAAATGGAAAATCTGGGACTATCTAATATCAGAATCGCCGAACAGGATGCCTACGATGTACTGTGTGAAAGAGTCGAGCCACAAAGCATTGATGAAATTTATGTAATGTTTCCCGACCCGTGGCCAAAGAAGCGACATGCAAAACGGCGTCTGATTCAACCGAAGTTTTCTGTAGCCTGTGCTAACTGTCTTAAATCGAGCGGTCAACTTTTTGTGGCAACAGATATTAAGGATTACGCGATTCATTCATTAGCTGTTCTTGAAGTTACACCTGGATTACAAAATGTTGCCGGAAAAGGTTTCGCCACTCGGTTTGAACGTGCTAATACCCGTTTTGAACAGCGTGCTGTGGTCGATGATCGAGCGGTGTTCGATTTAATCTTTCAAAAAATCTGATTAGATCTTTTCGACTCTATTTTCGTCGTGTCCGACAATGAGTACGTCTGCCGGGCGCTGTGCGAAGATGCCATTGGTAACGACGCCCGCAATTGAGTTGATGCGTCTTTCAACTTCAGCGGCATCAAGCAAGTTTAGATTCCGCACGTCCAATATCACGTTGCCATTGTCCGTTGCATAGCCGGATCGTAGCTCCGGAAGTCCACCGAGTTTTAGAATTTGGCGAGCGACATAACTTTGTGCCATTGGAATGACCTCGATTGGCAAGGGAAACCTTCCCAAAACGTCAACTAGTTTAGTTTGGTCAACTATACAGACGAATCGCTTGCTGGCGGCAGCAACAATTTTCTCTCGTGTTAATGCGCCACCACCACCTTTGAGCAAATGTCTATTCCTGGTCGCTTCATCGGCACCATCAATATATAGCGGCAGGTCGCCGGTTTTATTCAGTTCCAAAACTCGAATTCCGTGTTCGCCCAAACGTCTTTGTGTTTCACGTGAACTGGCTACGGCACCGTCAATCTTGCCCTTACTTTTTGCCAAGGCGTCTATAAAATAGTTCGTCGTAGATCCGGTACCAACACCAACAATGTCACCGAATTCTATATAATTCAATGCTGCTTCTGCAGCTATGCGCTTAATCTGTTCTACATCACGCACTGTTGTTCACGCTTGCGGCTGGTTAGTTTGAAAATTAATTTTATCTGAGTTTCATTTTATTGAAATGGCGCACGACTATCTTCAGCGAATTCTAACCTCACGTGTATATGACGTCGCACACAGCACGCGACTCGATTTTGCCAAAAATCTATCTTGGCGAATGAAACAAAAAATATGGCTAAAACGAGAGGACGAACAGCCGATTTTTTCGTTTAAGATCAGAGGTGCGTACAACAAAATGTCGCGTCTTCCGACAAGAACACTGGCCAAGGGTGTGGTCGCGGCATCTGCTGGAAATCATGCACAAGGCGTAGCCATGGCCGGTCAGCATCTAAAGTGTCCCGTCACCGTTTTCATGCCGCAAACCAGTCCAGAAATCAAGGTGAAATCGGTTCGCAGTTTCGGTGCAAAAGTCATTCTGGTTGGCGATAGTTACTCCGCCACTGCCGAGCAGGCCAAGCTTTTCTGCATGCAGGAAGGTTTGCGGATGATCCCACCCTATGACGACCCGGACATCATTGCCGGAAATGGCACAATCGCCCTGGAGATTCTTCGAGACCACCCGGAAAAGTTAGATGCAATTTTCGTCCCGGTTGGCGGTGGCGGGTTGATTGCTGGAATCGCCGCGTACGTCAGCAGGGTGGCGAACCACATCAAGATCATCGGTGTGGAGCCTGAGGACTCCGATGCCATGGCCCGCTCCCTTGAGGCTGGCCGTCGCGTCAAGTTGAAGGATGTGGGTATATTTGCTGACGGTGTAGCAGTAAAACAAGTAGGTGTTGAAACCTTTAAACTCGTGCGCGATCATGTAGATGCCATAGTGAAGGTCAGTACGGACGAAATATGTGCAGCAATAAAGGATATTTTCGAGGATACGCGAACAATTGTTGAACCGTCCGGCGCATTAGCAGTAGCTGGCATCAAGCGTCACGCAAAATCGAATCCCAAAAAGTGGCAAGAGGTAGTTGCAATCATGTCCGGTGCGAACATGAATTTTGATCGATTGCGACATGTCTCCGAACGAGCCGAAATCGGTGAGAGTAGAGAAGCAATTCTTGCCGTCACCATCCCTGAGCGTCCGGGAAGTTTTAAAGAATTTTGCTCAACCATAAACCAAACTAATATTACTGAATTCAACTATCGGTATGCTGATTCTTCAAAGGCCCACGTTTATGCTGGAATTCAAGTCGCTGGTCCCAGTGATCTGGACCGGCTCATAAATTCCTTGAGGCAAAAGAACTATCCGGTAATCAATCTGACCGACAATGAAATGGCGAAAATTCATGTGCGACATATGGTTGGCGGTCGGGCACCGAATGTTATGAACGAGCGTATTTATCGCTTTGAATTTCCTGAGCGCCCTGGAGCGTTGCTGGGTTTTCTGCAGAAAATGGGACAATCATGGAATATCAGCATGTTCCATTATCGAAATCACGGTGCTGCGTACGGTAGAGTCTTGTGCGGGATTCAGATTCCACCAAATGAAATGCCTGAATTCACCACCTTCCTAGACGAAGTCGGCTATCGTTACTTCGATGAGTCCGATAATGTTGCATACAAAATGTTCCTTACCTAAAGAAAACGAGGTGCGATTGCTTGTCAGGTAGTAACCTAAATGGAAAAGTAGAGTTTTCCGGACTATATGCCGTTGCCGGTGAAGGTCCGGTGGTTGCGCTTCGAGGTGCCAACGGCACCATGCTGTTTGATAAGCAGGGACTTCAACACCGAATCCTTGAAAAAAGAAAGATTGGACAGAATACCGAAGGCGAGGAGCAGGCATTGGCGAGACTTAATCAAATCACCAATGCGAGTCTACCCGACTTGTTTTGAACTTAAAATCAGCCGGAGCAGATGGTCTGGATTGGCGCCACCCGTATCTGTGTCCCGACTTAGAACCTGGAACAGTTCATTTGTGGCTTGCTGACCTAAAAGAGTCAGCCTGTAATCTCAAGCAGTACAAATCCTACCTGGACAGTTTCGAACTCGATCGAGCACAACGCTACGCTCACGATGAAGCACGCGAACGATTCATTGCCTCGCGCGGAATTCTCAAGGAAATTATCGCGATGTATGTCAAGTGTGAAGCCAAGGACATTCAGTTTCGTCTGGGATTGCAGGGCAAGCCTTACCTGGCTACTCAACAGCCTGTGCAGTTAAACTTTAATTCCACAGATTCCAAACATATTGCTCTATTTGCATTGTGCTGGACCAGTGAAGTCGGTATCGATGTGGAATTGAGGAACCGTGCAGTAGGTCACAGTCTGATTGCCAAGCGCAAACTCACTGACTACGAGTTTGCAGCATATCAAAGTCATGCAGATGAGGAAGCACGTAGAGTGTCCTTTCTGTCGCTGTGGACCCGCAAGGAGTCTTATGGCAAGGCCAAGGGTGTGGGAGTCTACTACAAGATGAACTGCGTTAATCTACTCGGCGAAAACGAATCTGCCTCTACGGCATTGATTTGTCCTGATGGTCTGCCTTGGGAAGTCACACCGATTTTTCCAATCGAAGACATCATTGCCTGTGTGACGACCGCTGGTATCGGCTGGAACTACCGAGGGTTTCGATACCCGCTAAAATCAACTCGGCGGGTCTAATTTTGATAACTGAATTAGGTGATTCCACTCGTGCTTGGAAACGGGTGTAATTGAAAGCCTGTTACCTCGCTGCAACACCCGCATCTCCTGAAGTTCTGGTTCGCCTCGCATTTCGGAAAGGGAGATGATTCTGTTAAATACTTCGACCAGTTGGACATCAATCATTAGCCAGCGTGGATTATCCGGATTACTCTTCGGATCGTAGTACTTTTCGTTCGGATCAAATGCCGTGGGATCGGTATAGGCTTCACTCACGATTTTCATGGTGCCCACAATCCCCGGTGGAGAGCAGTTGGAGTGGTAAAAGAATGACAGGTCGCCAATATTCATGTCATCTCGAATGAAATTACGAGCCTGGTAGTTGCGAATACCATCCCAGTAGTCGGTTTGGTTGGGTTCAGCACGCAAATCCTGAATAGAATAAGCGTCGGGCTCGCTTTTCATCAGCCAGTAGTTCATAGTTCTCTTTCTATAGGTTGAAATTGTAGATTTGCTGATTGGTTACTGCACCATGCAATGGAATATCCCACGCATTGCTGGTAATGGATTCGACACATTGAAACTCATGCGCCAAACCTAGAATACTCGGTCTTTTCCACCTGCGCGAGTGTTTTAGTTGCTTCAGTGAGTTGTCGTAAAAACCGCCACCCATGCCTATTCGGTTGCCAGTTTTGTCAAATGCGACGAGTGGCGCAAGTAATAAATCGAGTGACTGCGCGTGCAGCCATTCTTGTGCCGCAATATTTGGTTCGGGAATACCAAATCGATTGGGTAAAAATCGGGTGTGTTGAGTGACTCGACCGAACAGCAGCCGATTGACTCCGCCGCGATACAGAACCGGTAAATAGCAAGTCTTTTTTAACGCCATTGCCATTGCCAGAGCATCCGTTGGGTCAATCTCACCATCGTTCGGCCAGTAAAAGGCAATGCGATTGCTTTTCAGAAACAATGGATGCCTGCTGAGCGAACGAGCCAGGTTGTTGGCGGCTTGCCGTTGCTGCTGGGTGGTCAGCGAACGGCGTTGGGCTCGAATTTGTTTTCGAATTTCAGTTTGCTTCAAATATTGTGCAAGAGGATATGTAGGTAAAGAAGAACTCACAAAAACCGCCCGCACGTGCCGTGCCGAATTTTTGACCTTGAACCAGAGTGTTCAAGGGGGAATAATGGCAGAGGCTTCAGGTGCTTCGCAACTTGCAACTATTGCAAGACGATGCTCACAACGGCCACCGCGGACAATTCCCAATTCGTGCTTTAGGTTCTAAGGCGTATAAGTCGACTCGAACACTACAGGCGGCTAAAACAACTAATTTAAAAATTATATGTTTTTGCTCAATACTTCATCAATTTTTTCGGACAGTTCCGAAATCCGACCAGTGGCATCATCCAGTGCCACTGAGGCTTTATTCTTATTGATAAGTTGATCAGCTAAATTGAGGGCCACCATTACGGCGCTTCGTTCTACCGACATGCTGCGGTCGGTCGTCTGGACCTGTTTGATTTGATTGTCGAGAAACTGTGCAGCTCTAAGCAATCCTTCGCGCTCTCCCTCGGAGCAAGTCACGTAGTATTCGCAGTCAGCAATCCGAATGGAGATGCTGCCACTAGGAGGTGTAGGTTTCAACTGTCTAAGATCTCGTACAACTCGTCAATGATTGCATCAATTTCACGTGAAATATCACGATTCTTACTGAACATTCGAGCACGCTCGGATCGATACAAATCGCATTCGGCAATCAGTTGCTTATTTTGGTCTTGCAGTCGAATACACAACTCAACTAGTTGAGTGACATTTTTTTCTAACTGTTCGAGTTGAGTATCCAAGGTTGATCTTAGCCTTCGCGAACTTTATAGATTAAGTTTATTCGCTAAGTAGTGCATATATTAGAATATTATTTTGTGTAGTTTGCAATTCGACTTTAGTTGTACTCAACACCGACAATCCTTGACAGTTCTTCGTTAGCTCGCCTTTCAGCACGAATTGGACTGTGTCCCGTGTGGTAGAATTGCTAGGCAAAGAATCCGGATGTACTTCTTCAAAACGCATCTATTCACTCACTTCAGGAGATTACCAATTGAAGTTCACTGACCCTATTTCAACTGTGACGCTGGCAGGAATTGCCAGTGGCAAACTTATCAGTTTGCTAACGGGCAGCATATTTGCGTTGGTTCTTTTGCCACTCAATGAGAACTATACTGTTGCTGTAGCAGTCGGACTGGTATTTTGGTACATGACTCTTGGGGCGGTGGTAGCCTTGGCGAGCGGAATTGAGCGTTACCCGTGGATGAACATCAGTTTGCCGTGGTGGTTGCGTGGGTTGATGCTTGGGGCATGGATGAATTTTATGGTCGCAGTGTTAGCAAGTACAATTGCCCCCGACCTGTCAGTTGTTGTCGAAATATCTTCCGGAGCGCTTGTGACTCCTAACTGGCTTGTGGTGGATGGCATGATCGCCGGTTTCATTGCGGCCGGTATGGTGGAGCGCGTCGACAGACGCATTAGGGAGATCGATTCATTACAGGATCCGAATTAACAATGAAATTTGAAGATGTGCAGGATTTCTTAAGTTTGTTGCCCTTTCGAGTTGAGGCATCGGAGTTTCACGGTCAGTTGACTGCGTTAGTTTGCTCCGGATACGAAGAGGAGGGTGTCGATGACTGGCTGCCTGCGATGCTCACTGGGGGCTACATATCGGATAAAGTGTATGACCCCTTGTCCGAACAAGTCGTCAGTTTTTGTCGCGACATGCGTGGTGAGTTTGAGGAAGATGGGTTCAACTTTCAGGTTTTGCTTCCCGGCGATGACGATTCACTGCACGACCGAGTTGAAAACTTATCGAGATGGTGTGTGGGATTTCTTGAAGGTTTGGATTTGGCTGGAAGCATTCCTGATAAAAGTCTGCCGCGGGAGTGTCGGGAAGTCATCGACGATATTAGTTCAATTGCTTATGTTGAAGTGGACCCGGAAGAATCTCTTGACGAACAGGAGTTTGCGTTTGAAACGGTCAGTGAGCATGTGCGAACGGCTGTTCAACTGTATTACGAATATTCAGCAATAAACCTCAATCGAACTTTTGAAGTCACCGATAGAGAAGCGCAAGCAACATGAACTTCAAAAACCGCAGAGACGCTCTCATTGAGAAAATTGGCAACGGAATTGCGGTCATTCCAACGGCGCCAATGCGTCAACGAAATGCTGATGTGTTTTATCCATTTCGCCCCAATAGCGACTTTTACTATCTCACGCATTTTCCGGAGCCGAACGCGGTTGCGGTACTGGCTGCCGATTCGATAGAAAACAAATTTATCCTGTTTTGCAACGAAAGAGATCCAGACCGGGAGCAGTGGGATGGAATTCGAGCAGGACAGAACGGGGCTATTCAAGACTACGGTGCGACACATTCATACCCCATTTCTGATTTGGATAAGATCATGCCGAAGCTCATAGCCCATCACAATAATGTCTACTATCCCGTAGGTTTTTCGCCGTCTTTTGATAAGAAAGTCATAAAGTGGCTGAAGAAAATGAAGTCACAAGTTCGTAAGGGAGTTTCTTCTCCAGCCGGAATCATGGATGTCAGTCGCCTGATTCAGCAAATGCGACTGCGCAAGGATAAAGATGAAATCGCAGTGATGAAAAAAGCTGGACAAATTACGGCTGAAGCGCATCGACGGGCGATGCAAGTGTGTCGTCCGGGAATGATGGAATACGAAATTCAAGCTGAAGTTGAAAATGTATTTCGGTGTTCAAATTGCGATACGGCTTACCCAAGCATTGTTGCATCGGGGCATAATTCCTGCATACTGCATTACATTGAAAACAACTCACAGCTTCGTGACGGTGACCTGTTGCTCATCGATGCAGGAGCTGAGTTGGACTGTTATGCCTCTGACATTACTCGAACATTTCCGGTTAATGGTCGCTATACCCAGGCACAAAGGGAAATTTATGAAATTGTGCTTGACGCACAGCAACAAGCGATCGAAAAAGCCAATCCATCCAGTCGTTTTGCGGAAGTGCACGATGCTTCTGTTGCCGTTATAGCCGATGGGTTGAAGCAACTTAAACTGCTTGACGGCAGCGTTGACCAAATTATTGAGCAGGAGACATACAAGAGATTCTACATGCACAAAATAGGCCACTGGCTGGGTCTTGATGTACATGATGCCGGTAACTACGCCAAACAAGGTGAGTCTCTACAACTTGAACCTGGTATGTGCATGACCGTTGAGCCC
This sequence comes from Arenicellales bacterium, assembly GCA_965200645.1. Taxonomy (GTDB): domain Bacteria; phylum Pseudomonadota; class Gammaproteobacteria; order Arenicellales; family JAJDZL01; genus CBDAUN01. The sequence continues at coordinate 1,433,670 of CBDAUN010000003.1, read as the reverse complement.
GGAATCTATATTAACCCCGCACAGGATGTGCCAGAGAGTTTTCACGGAATTGGTATTCGAATTGAAGATGATGTTTTGATAACCGATCAGGGCAACGAAATACTGACCTCGATGGTTCCCAAACAGCCCGATGAAATAGAAGCTCTAATGGAAGGTGTTCAGTAACTTAAGTTGTAGGACTGCTTGGCATTGCTAGTGAATGAATGAGTTCAACGAACGAATTTGACATTGTGATCTGTGGCGGTGGACTTGTTGGAGCCAGTCTCGCTGTCGCACTGGACTCCTCAAATCTGAAAGTCGCACTCATTGAATCGGCGATACTCGGCAACAGTCAGCAACCGAGCTTCGACAGCCGCATGTTAGCGCTGACATTTAGTGCTAAGAAAATTCTCTCAAGCTGGGACATTTGGGACCAATTACCCTTTCGTCAGGTTTCACCGATCAATGACATCTTTGTAACAGAGCAGGGAAGTCGAGTCAAGGCAACTATGTCGGCCACCGATATCGGTTGCGAAGCACTGGGTTGGAACGTGGAGGCAAATGCCATTGGTAAAAGTCTTTATCAGCGATTGAATGGCAGGGCAAATGTCGAAGTCATTACACCGGCAAAGGCTCATAACATTAACGTGTCAAGAGATACCGCAACCGTTACAGTCAGTATAGGGAAATCTGTACGCAGAATCAGTGCCAATCTGGCCGTGATTGCTGATGGCGGACGCTCGGAATTGTGTGGTCAGCTTGGGTTTGAACTCGAGCAAAGGCGCTATCGGCAAAACGCACTGGTATGCCAACTAGATATGGACGAAAAGCACTTTGGCAGAGCCTATGAAATCTTTACGCTTCATGGTCCGATAGCACTGCTGCCAATTCGTGACCGAAGTTATGCGTTGGTTTGGACACATCGGGCAGCTGCCTCAAATGACCTTTTGGGATATAGCGAGCAGGAATTTATTCAAAAGTTGGAACAGGAGTTGGGTGAGAAAAGTCCGCGGTTTGTAAAATTAATTAACAAGCGGGTCGTTTACCCTCTATATCGAAGTTGGCTTAAGTGCGCTGTCTCTGAGCGTGCCGTAGCCGTAGGAAACGCTGCCCATGTCGTGCACCCCGTCGCTGGACAAGGGTTGAACCTTGGACTGCGTGAAATAGCGATGTTGGCTGAGGAATTAATCAAATATCGCAACCGTGGATGGGATGTTGGTTCGCTGACGGTGTTACAGAATTATGAACGGCGCAGACAAAGTGAGGGGCGTTCGGTGGTGTTGTTTACCCACGGATTGGTTAGAATATTTGCAGATAGCCGACCGTGGATGCGACTGGCGAGAAGGATAGGAATTTTCGCGATTAGCAACTATTCACCGTCTCGTCGGTTTTTGTTGCGCAGAACTACCGGACTACGCAGTTTGCAAAACACAAGCAGTAAAAAACGATAAACCTGAACACTTTTTGATCAAATGATGGATTACGACATTGTTGTTATTGGCGGAGGCATAGTTGGATTGGCATTTGCCTGCGCATTCAGAGACTCGAACAGGCGTGTGCTCGTAGCTGAACGAGGAGATCTGGACGCCTCAATTACTAAAGAGTATGACATTGTAGTCAATACGATCAACTTGGGGTCAGAGAGGTTTTTGAGCAACATCGGAGCTTGGAATAACGTAGAGAACTTTCGAGCCTGTCCTTTTCGAGCCATTGAGGTATGGGGTGAATCTGTAGGTAGAATTGAATTTCTTGCTGGTGAAATTGGCGAAGACCGCATGGGTCATATCGTTGAACGAAGCGTGCTTCTGTCTGCTTTACTGGACATCGCCAGGAATTCAGAGGCGATTGAGTTGCAAACAGGCAAGTTGCTACAAAGCATCGAGTCACAAGGAAATTCAGTGGATGTGCACTTTGAGGATGGATCCAGGGTGAATGCGAGTATGGTCGTCGGTGCAGATGGCGGTGATTCGATGGTGCGCAGGTGTGCGGGAATTCAGGCACAAATATCTGAATATCAGCAGACTGCAATTGTCGCTAAGATAGAAACTTCCGAACCGCATTGTCACACATCGTTTCAACGATTTTTGCACACCGGACCGCTTGCATTTTTGCCATTGGATGATGGCTCTTCATCCATTGTGTGGACCTTAAGCAACAAGCAGGCTCTGGAGCTATTAAGTGTCCCGGAAGTAGAATTTTGCGAAATTCTTGCAAAGAAACTGGATAATCGGTTAGGCACGACAAAGTTGGCAAGTGAACGGGCATCTTTCGCTTTGAGACGAATGCAAGCCGATTCTTATCAAAGCGATCGTACAGTGTTAATCGGAGACGCTGCACATGTTATTCATCCGCTTGCTGGAATGGGTGTCAATCTTGGCTTGATGGACGCGGCGTCTCTTGCTCAAATTGTAAACAGTTCTCAAAAATCTGAGACCGACATTTGGGAGTTGCGACAGATTCGAAAATTCGAAAGATGGAGAAAGGCGGCTAATCAGCCAATGATGAGTGTCGTACACGGATTCAATCTCGGCTTTAACAAATTTGCGCCATTGTTGCCAGCCGTATCAGGATTTGGATTGAGTGTTACAAATTCGCTCGGCTCCGTAAAGCACCGCATAATGAAATATGCATGTGGCATTACCGGAGACCTGCCCGAGTCTGCCAAAAAGGAAGATGCTGCCGATCAACAGTTAGGGTTCTTAAAATCAGTGCTTCTGCGTGAGCACTGAATTCGTGATAAATTGAATGGTCATAGGCGCACTCCAAAGCTTCGGAGGTGAATCGTGACTACTACCAGTTTAAAGTCAGCAGGGTTGAGGCCAACTCAGCCGCGGCGGTTGATACTCGAAATACTTGAAACATCCGCTGAGCGTCATTTAGGCGCAGAGGATATTTATCAACTTCTGCGCGACTCGGGTAGCGAAGTAGGACTGGCCACAGTTTATCGTGTGCTGACGCAATTTGAACAATCCGGAATTGTTTTGCGTCATCGATTCACCGGAGAGGACAAGGCTTACTGGGAATTAAATGACGAAGATCATCATGACCACATTGTCTGTGTAAATTGTGGGCGTGTGTTTGAATTTGTAGATCATGAAATAGAATCGCGTCAAACTGCGGTCGCTGAATCATTCGGTTTCAAACTGGAAAGTCATTCTTTGCATCTTTATGGGGTTTGCAAGGGTATGAGCGACTCTGGTGAATGTTCCGTGTCGGAAAAGGGGCAAGTTGGAATTCACCAGATTCGTGACAGCAAGACATAAATTGTCGATATTCAAATTTCATCTAGAAGTTCTGCCAGTTTCTGCTCTAGTATTGGTGACCAGGAGCCAGAATTCCCTTCATTGCTTTACTTTCAACCGGTTCAACTGTGGAGTCGAGGTTCTCCGATAAGTAACGTTATCTGTTTTGATGCGTGGCAAGAAGACAGTTAGGATTCGACAACGCCGTCAGGTTGAGCAGAGCAGAATTCCTTCTGCATCGATGGTGGGCGGCTCCAAGATCAACGCCCCATTCCAATTACTTTCAGAGCGGGAGATGGAGCAAGTTCATCAAACCGCCATAAAGCTATTGGCAACGGTTGGGGTAGCAAATGCTACTGACCGGGTAACTAAGGTTGCAATTGAGCGTGGCTGTTCGATCAGCGGCAGCGGCAGGGTGCTGTTTCCAGAGTCGTTGGTTGAAGATCAAATTGCTCTGGCTGCAAAGGATTTTGTGGTACATGGCAGAGATGCCAAGTTTGACTTCCAAGCTAATAATTCCAATCTGAACTTTTGTACAGGTGGCGCAGCGGTGTCGATGCTTGACATTGACAGCCGCGAGTACCGAAGCAGTACATTAAGGGATCTCTATGATCTTGCACGATTGTGCGATTGTCTGGAAAACATTCAATGGTTTACCAGACCTGTGGTGGCCAGGGATATGACGGACAATTACGAACTCGACGTCAATACCATCTATGCCTGTGCTGCAGGCACCAAAAAACATATTGCTACTAGTTTTGTAACCGGTGAAAACGTGTATCGCGCTGAGCCCTTACTGAACCACCTCGCAGGCGGTGAAGGAAAGTTTTTTGAGCGCCCATTTTGCACTGTTCATATCACGGGTATAGTTTCACCCCTGTCGTTTGCTCCGGACGCTTTGGATGTGGCATGTGCTGCGGTTGATATTGGAATGCCGATAAATTCACTTACGGGTCCGCAGGCCGGCGCAACGGCTCCGGCAGCACTGGCAGGTACTTTGGCTCAGGGTTGCGCAGAAAGTCTGGCGACGCTGACGGTAGTCAACCTCCTAAAGTCTGGGCATCCGGTAATTTTTGGTAATTGGCTTATGGTCTCCGATTTACGAACCGGAGCGTTTAGTGGTGGAGGGCCAGAACAGGCACTGTTGGGAGCCGCATCCAGCCAAATGTCAAAGTTCTATGGAATTCCAGGAGGGGTAGGTGCATCTATGTCGGATTCGAAGGTTCCGGATGCACAGGCAGGATTTGAAAAGGCGCTCACTTCGACATTAGCGGCACTTGGTGGTGGTGGCTTCGTGTACGAATCCGCTGGCATGTTGGGTAGTCTATTGGGATGTTCGTTTGAATCTATGGTGGTCGATAATGAATTGCTGTCCTATGTTCGAAGAATTGCGCAAGGCATCGAAGTGAATGAGCAAACTCTTTCGCTATCGGTCATCGACGAGTCCGTTCACGGCGCCGGACATTTTTTGGGCCACCCACAAACTCTAGAACTGATGAAGCGAGAGTATGTGTACTCCGAAATGATAGATAGAACTTCCATCGACGATTGGCAGGATGATGGTGGCAAGGACTTATGGCAACGGGCGACGGATCGAGTGAAAAGCATTCTTGATAGTCATCATCCAAACTACATCGATAGCACTGCAGACCAAGTGATTCGAAGCGAGTATCCGATCCATCTGGAGATTAGTAACACCGCTCCACCTGCGCTATGAAAACGTCAGTGCAGGTAGTCGTGATTGGCGGTGGGATTGTGGGATGCAGTGTTTTGTACCATCTTTGCAAGGTGGGTTGGAATGATGTGTTATTGCTTGAAAAACGTGACTTAACTGCTGGTTCAACGTGGCATGCCGCCGGTAATGTCACCTTCTTTGGCCACTACCCGGAAATCACTCAACTTTATGTGGATTCGCTTGCCACCTACCTGGAAGCGGAACACAAGTGCGGGGACCCAATCGGCTTTCATCAAACTGGTAGTTTGAGACTTGCGACAACTACTGAAGAGTTACGCTTTTATCAGAATCTTACAGGATTGTACGAAGCAATGAATGTGAATTATGAAGTGGTAGATGTCGAGACTATCGAAAAACTTCACCCGTTATTGAATACCCAAGGGTTGTTTGGTGCTGCACACACTCCTGATGACGGACACGTAGACCCTTCGGCTACAACTAGAGCCTTAGCCAAAGTCGCTACTCAAGCCGGTGCACAAATTCAACGTCATTGCGAAGTAAAAAAACTAGTCATCGATGCCAACGGCAAGTGGCGAATCCAAACTACTGATGGAGTGGTCTTGGCGGAACACGTCGTGGTTGCAACCAGCTTTTGGGCGAGAGAACTGCTTGAGCCTTTAGGTTTGAATCTACCTCTATATGCGCTGGAACATCACGAATTAATCACTGACAGCTTGGTCGAAGTGGAAAATCTTTGTTGCAAGTTGCCGACGGTGCGAGATCCTTATCCACCAGTTAATATCAGGCAGGAAGGTAGTGGATTCTTGTTTGGCATATATGAATCAAATCCGAAACCTTGGATGATAGATGGGATACCTGCCAGTTTTGGTGAAGAATTGCTAGAGAACGATATTGAGCGATTGGAACCGCATTTGGAGCGATTGTTTGAGCGAATTCCCATGATGGCCGAAGTGCCAATTAAGGCGGTTCACAATGGTCCGATTTGCTATACGCCTGACGGCTGTCCGTTGCTTGGACCCGTTGTAAGTATGCCTGGTTTATGGTTGGCAGCAGGTTTTAGCATCGGTATAGGTACTGGAGGCGGTTCCGGAAAATATTTAAGCCATTGGATTGCGAAAGGAAATCCCCCTTATGAAATACCTGCTGTATCTCCTTTAAGATTTTCGCAAAAAATGTCGCGTAACCAGGCGGTTGACTTGATCGTCAGAAGCTATGCTAAGGGATACGCATTACGGCTAAATTAGACATCAACTTTAAATATTTGAAATAACATAGTTCAAACATCGAAAAAACAATTAGGAGTGTCCAGTGAACAGTGAAGTGAAAGGTGCCCCCGTCGTTACCGCCAACGAAGTCTGGAAAATTTTCGGCGACCGCGCCCTTGACGCCCTTGAAGCGGTGCGCAAGGACAATCTTGATAAAGCGCAAGTGCTTGAGCGATTTGAGTCCGTAATCGGGGTAAAAAACGCAAGTTTTGAAGTTTATGAGGGTGAGATTTTTTGCATTATGGGTCTATCGGGATCAGGGAAGTCGACTCTAGTGCGTCACATCAATCGGTTAATTGAGCCCACTTACGGAAAAATCTTCATCAAAGATCAGGATGTAGGTGCCCTTTCTCCTGAGCAACTGAGAGCCGTGCGTGCCGACCGCATCGGAATGGTGTTTCAAAATATGGCACTGCTGCCACATCGCTCCGTTCGCGATAACATCGCATTTGCCCTTGAACTACGCAATGTCGATGCCTATACACGAAATCAGGTCGCTGACAAGGTAATCGAAAGAGTTCACTTGCAGGGTTATGGTGACCGCATGCCGAATGAGCTTTCCGGAGGAATGCAGCAACGTGTTGGGCTGGCCAGAGCACTTGCTGCCGACCCGGAAATCCTGCTGATGGATGAGCCATTTTCGGCGCTGGATCCGTTAATTCGACGTGGTCTTCAAGATGAATTTTTGGAATTGTCGAACACCATGAACAAAACCACTCTGTTTATTACCCATGATCTGGATGAGGCGATTCGAATGGGTACTCGCATTTCCATAATGAAGGACGGTGAGATAGTTCAGACAGGGACACCGGAAGATATCGTGACTAACCCTGCTGACGACTATGTTGCGGACTTCGTAAAGGGAATTTCGCGATTGAAACTGGTATTTGCCAACACTGTCATGATTTCAATTGACGAGTTCAATGCAAGTGATGAGGAACAAGTTGACCTTAGTCAATGCCAACGAGCCCCCGAAGACGCGGATTTAGATACCCTTGTGAATATGTCAATCGGTCAGGACAACCCGATATTGGTGGAACATGACGGGAAAGTCGTAGGTATTGTCACTAAGGACGCATTATTGAGAGGAATCCAAGGAGAAAACTGATGAATCAGGAAGCATACGATGCAAACCAGGAAACATTGGCATCATTTGAGCGTTTTGCCGATAGCAACGCAAAGTATTACACCAACGTATTTTTAGAAATTCAACGGGCTTCTTTATCGAAGTGGCATGTAAATGTTTCAGCACTGCTCGGAAGTTTTTTCTGGGCAGCAATACGTGGGAATTGGATTCTCTTTTGGATTGGGTTTTCTGTAGACATGATAGCCGCGGTGAATTTAGCGCTCGTATACAAGTTCTCAAACGCCGCAGACCAGGCTTTGATTGATGGTAAGGATTTTCTAGTGACTCGCTATGAGACCTGGACGGATTCTCACTTAATTGCGGCTATTCTTGCACTTGTTGTTGGCAGGCTGTTGCTTGGCTGGCTTGCAGACCGGCTGTATTACCGACAGTACAACCGTTGGAGAATGAACCGCTCACAACACTTCGGAACCAATATGAAAGGTGTTGTTATTGCAGTGTTGATTCTAACTTTGATCGCACCGCTAACTTTGTATCGGGCAACGCAATTTGTGCCGGAAGAGCGAGCGTGCATTAAGTTGACGCGGCAAATACAGGGTGGCGAGACAGTACCGTTGAAAGACAGATTTGACTGTTGGACGATTTCGGAATTTCCAACGCTTATCTGGTTTAAGCGCCCCCCGCAATACCTCTATCCGAGAAACGATGACGGCACTCGTAGCATAGTTGTTAAAGAATCTACAGCGAAGCGCCCGGTGAACATGAATATTTTTGTGTCCGAATACATCGATCAGGGGATCGGGTATCTGAAGGCGTTCTATGGATGGGTCTTTGATTCGATTACAGATTGGATTAGGACAATGCTCAACGCGATCGAGGCGGTGTTTGTCGGCACACCGTGGATTGTCACGGCAGCGATGTTCGCGGTGATTGCTTACAAGTTAGGTGGGGTGAGAATCACAATTTTCGTTGTGGCTTCACTGGTCTATCTAGCGCTGTTCGGGTTTTGGCAGACGGCTATGTCTACAGTCTCTTTGGTGATGGCTTCAACAATCATTTGTGTAGTTGGAGGTCTACCGCTAGGTATCTGGGTAGGCAAGTCCAGGTTGGGGTCAGCATTGGTAACGCCAGTTCTGGACATCATGCAGACCATTCCTTCATTCGTATACCTATTGCCCGCAGTCGCGTTTTTCTCGATAGGGAAGCCACCGGGAATTTTAGCAACAGTAATTTTTGCCATGCCACCCATGGTGCGGCTAACCGCACTCGGTATCAAGCAAGTGCCTGAAAGTACCAAAGAGGCAGCTTTGGCATTTGGAGCAAGCCCGGCTCAGTTGATGAGGAAAGTAGAACTACCGTTGGCCTTGCCATCAATTATGGCGGGTGTCAATCAAGTTGTGATGATGAGCCTGTCTATGGTGGTGATCGCAGCGATTATTGGTGCTGGTGGAATGGGATTTATCGTTGTTGATGCACTTGGCCAAACTGAGGTCGGTCGAGGATTATTGGCTGGTCTTGGAATTGCGCTGATTGCAATGATTATTGATCGGCTGGTGCAAAAGGCCAATAAAGTGGCAGCATGACTTGAAGTGGAACTTGATTCGGATAACAATGCCGTAGTTTGGTTAATTCTGATGCTCTGACTTACACTAGAACAACTAATCAGTTCAGACAACGACAGTACGTCTAACTATCTCAGAACGCTCATTTTTTCAGTGAATTAAAGCGATTTGAAAAGACCAAACTGACCAAATTTGGCAAATTGTGATGAATCAATTGAAATTTTGGTGTTGGAATGCTTAAAATCATACAAAATATTATGTTCATAACAATTGAAACACCCAAAAGCAGGAGGCAAAACTTCATATGAAACTGCGATATTTATTAACTTTAAGTCTTGCGCTGACCTTTGGGTCGGTGACGGTACAAGCCCAAGAACTGGTCAGGATTTCGGATCTGAATTGGACCGGAGCAAAGGCCATTGGCCATGTTATCAAGGCTGTCATCGATGGACCTCTCGGCTCTTCATCTGAAATAGTCGAAGGGCTGTCCGACCAGGCAATTGTTGCCGAAGGTATGGATAAAGGTGATGGTTCGGTAGATGTTTACACTGACATGTGGATGCCCAACCAACAGGCGATATGGGACAAGTACATTGATGGTGCCAAGAGTGTTGCACACAACGAAGCCTATCTTGGAACTCAGGGCATGTTTGTGCCAACCTATATGGCAGATCAAATCAAGACTGTCGAAGACCTGATGAAGCCCGAAATTGCAGCGATGTTTGATAAGGACAACAACGGCAAGGGAGAATACTGGGCGGGAGATGCCGCCTGGAAATCCACCAAAATGTGGCAGGTCAAGTTCAAGGACTATGGCTTGAATGAACTTTGGGAACCAGAAATTGTTTCTGATGCCACATTTAAGGCTCAACTAAAGGCCGCTTATGCAGCACAAAAACCCATCATGTTTTACTATTGGAGTCCAGAGTGGCTGCACGCAGCATATGACCTGTCATCGGTTGATGAACCAGCTTATACAGAAGGATGCATGGACCTAAAATTGGACCAGGAAGATTGGCTTGAAGCGTCTATGTTTGGGTGCAAGCATGCTGATGCAATGGTTTATGTTGCCCACTCACGTTCGTTGGAACAACGTAATCCGGCAGTAGCCAAGTTCCTTACTAAAATAAAGCTTGACCCAGATACGGTGAACGGCTGGATTTTGAGAATCGGACGAGATGGGGAAGATCCACAGGACGTAGCAGAAGAATGGGTTGCTGACAATATGGATACAGTGAACAGCTGGATCAACTAATTCATATTTGATTCCTATAATAAAAGATTAGGGGGAGCATGCGCTCCCCTTTATTTTTTGATACCCATCAACGATAGTTCTCGTTTCAGGTCTAAGATTGAGTTGAAAGTCAACGAAATTCATTAAGTTTTGATTCACGTCGAAAAATATAGACTCCGGAACCTACAATTAATGCAATTCCAACCCAGGTAATTCCATCTGGGAAATCCTGAAAGAAGATAAATCCTAAAATTGTCGCGCTCACGATTTCGACATACTGAAAGGGGGCAAGAACTCCGACTGGAGCTCGTTGGTAAGCGTATACAAACAATAAATGACCAATCGTTCCGATTACTCCCAACAGAGCCAACAAGAGCCATTCAAAGGGAGTTGGCCAAACTACAGACAACATATCAACTTTGTTTAGGGTGCCAATCGTAAGAGCTATTACCAAGAGTACTAAACCGGAAATTCCGGCAAAGAACTGCATTCGAATGGGATCTTCTACGGCAGTGAGTTTTCGTGTAAGCAATATATAGAATGAAAAGCAGGTTGCTGCTGCCACTGGAAATAATACCGGCCAGCCAACGGTAGCAAATGTTGGACGGATTACAATCACCGCACCCACAAATCCGACAATGATCGCACACAATCTGCGCCAACCCACGGTCTCACCAAGCAATGCTACGGACAGTAATGTGACCAGCATCGGTTCAATAAAGAAGATTGCGATAGCATCTGCAATCGGAAGATAGAGCAGGCCACGAAAGAAAAACACTGTGGCCACGGCCAGCAGTGCCCCTCGAAGTGCATGTAGCGGAAAATTCTTTATCTTCCACTTTCCGCGGGTCCAGAGCAAAATCGGAATCATCATTACGGTTTGGACCAGAAACCGAGTTAGGGTCACCTGTCCGGAGGAAATTGTTCCAGACAGCCATTTTGCAATGGCGTCCATTCCGGGAAGCATGATCATAGCGACCAACGTGATCCACATGGCAAATGCCACCTCATTTCGCGATTTAGCCAATAGTGCTAACCTCTTGAAACTTAGGTGCGTAGATTAGGCTTAGGTTGGAGATTCGGTGAATAGGATTATGTAAACCGAGCCAAAGAAATACGAACCGTACAGGAACTTCATAGTAACTGGGAAGGTAGCCACAGCACAATGACTGGGAAAGCGACCAGTAATCCAATTGTGATAGCATCGGCTATGAAAAAGGGAGATACTCCCTTGAAGACATCTTGTACTGTGAGATCCGGTCGTACGCCGGCAACAACAAAGCAGTTTAGACCAATGGGTGGTGTAATTAGACATAACTCCGCCATTTTTACAACCAAAATTCCAAACCAAATTGCACAAAGTGTACCGGACATACCAAAGGTGCTATTGACTGCCGCTACTGATTCCCCGCCGTTAAGTGCCATCACCGCTGGGTAAACCACGGGTAGCGTGAGAAGCAGCATACCAATGGCATCCATGAACATGCCTAGTACGGCATAGGCCAGCAAGATCAATACCAGGGTTAGCAGTGGACTTTGATCCAGTGAGGTGATCCAGTCCGAGAATGCTCCCGGTAAGTCGGCAAATCCCAAAAAGCGCACATAAATCAATACCCCCCAGATAATGGTGAAGATCATCACAACGAGTTTTGCGGTTTCGATTAAGGCGCTTTTCAGTTGCGGCCATCTCATTCCCTTGTAAACAGCGAGGCAAAATACAACAAAGGCTCCGAGTGCTCCGCCTTCGGTTGGTGTTCCCCAAGCATCTCCACCAAGCGGGTTGTAGATGAAGAAGATAATGATTACCACGACAAAAACAATGGGTAGTGCAGGAGGTAGCGACTTGAGTCTTTCACCCCAGCTAAAGCCTGAGACAGGAGGTCCAAAGTTTCGAATCGTGAGTGCCATCCCAACAATCAGCACTCCGTAGATCAAGGCGGAAAACATTCCAGGTAAAAACCCTGCAAGAAGTAATTTACCGACATCTTGCTCAACAATAATGGCGTAAATCACCAGTATGGCTGAGGGTGGAATAAGGGATGCCAATGTACCACCCGCTGCTACGACACCTGCTGCAAATTTTTTGTCGTATCCGATGCGCAGCATTTCTGGAATCGCGATTCGAGCAAAAACTGCGGAGGTGGCCACAGATGCACCCGATACGGCGGCAAAACCCGCCGTTGCAAAAACCGTGGAGACGGCCAGCCCTCCGGGAAGCCAACCTACCCAACGCTTTGCTGCTTCGAACAGCGAACGAGTTAGGCCTGCATGATAGGCAAGAAAACCGATAAGTATAAATGTAGGAATCAGTGATAGTGCCTGACTGGAAACCTTGGAGTGAGGCACTTGACCGGCTGTCTTCACAGCAATCTCGACGGCCCACCAAAAGGCTGATGGGTCGTAGCCCTTTTTCGCCCAAAATATCCATACTAGGCCAATTAACCCCGCCAGTGCCGCGGCAAACGCCACTCGCATACCCAACACTACCAGAACCAACATTCCGGCGGAAACTGCGATACCGATGTCTATCGGGTCCATAGATCAGTTGTTGTGAATCAACAGAAAATCGTTGCAGGTGACAGTTCAGTCATTTTTCCGAAACCTGTGCGGCTTCGCGAGCAGCTCGGGAAGCGGCGTCCTCAATAAACGGGATTCCAACGGGTTCTGAATCATTCACAATAAGCGCCCGAGCGTAACCCCAAAGTTGAAGTACCAAGCGGAGACATAAAACAAAAAAAGCACATGGTACTAGTAGTTTGGCAGGCCAAAGGGGCAGTGCAATATCCATTGAACTGTCCCGACTCCACAGTGGTGCGGCAAAGTCAAAACTCCTCAGAAAGTGTGACCAAGAGCCCCATACGAGAGCAGCGATAAGAAGCAATATCGCAAACACAGTAATGAACTCTACAGCCCAAAGCAGTCTGCCACTAAGTCTACTAACGAAAATATCCATTCGGATATGCCCGCCGTCTCGTTGAACGTAGGCGATGCCCATAAACACGATCAGAGGCATGACCTGTTCGATCCAGTCGACATATCCTGGTAGCGGGTGATTGAAGAAGTTGCGCCCGCCAACAGAAATGACTGCAAGCACCATCAAGCTAAACACCGCAACACCACTGACAAGAGCCAGTGCTTGCTCAAGTTGATAGAGACGCTGGTCTAACCGACTAAGTACAGACCGATTAGTGCGTACCGTTGAGGAGGTTGCCAATAGATTTGAGAGTTCGGCTTCCCGGCTCCACTTTACAGGAGCCGGGAAAGGTTATCGAAACAATTATGCGTTGGTCGATTTATAGTTACTCAACGCAAAGTTCTTAACTGCTTTAGTTAATCATCCCTGTGATGAAGTCATAAAGCTCTTGAGCTGGCAATCCTTTGGCCGTATTGTCTGCAATCCATGCTTCAGCGGCCGGACCAGCTACAGCTTCACGGAAGGCGGTCAGTTCCTTTTCGCCGTAGGTCACTCGGCTAATACCCTTTTCGTCCAGGGTCGGTCCCCATTTGGCCATTGTCTTTCCGTTGTAACTTTCAATGTAGTAATCGAGCGATTCATCCACTGAACCCAGTAAAGCTTCTCGATGTGTATCCGAAAGAGCTGCCAAAGCATCGGCGTTCACGACCACCGGGCAGTTGACTGTACCGGGATTTAGATTGGTTGTCCACCACTTGCCTGTTTCCACAGTTCCGAATGCCATATGAGCATGAGGTGCAAACGCTACTGCTTTAACAACTCCACTATCAAGTGCCTGTCGAACCTCTGTTGCTGTCATGGATGTAGGAATAGCATTGATTGCTGCCATAGCCTTACCAATTCCGCCGGTAGCTCTTACTGCAAGTCCATCATAATCTGCTAGTGTCATCGGAGCGTCGCCTACGCCCACTAAATTGTATTGCGGGAGAGGAGAAGGCATCAGTAAGACGGCATTCCAGCGGGCCAAGTCTGCGACGGCTGCCGGGTGTTGATAGAGAGCCTGGCTAAGCGCTCGTTCCTGTTCCAATGTCTGTACTCCCAGAAAGGGTAGTTCTAAAACAGTTATTGTTGGATTCTTGTCTCGGTGATAGCCCGCACAGAATTGGGCCATTTCAAAAGCACCTATGGAAATACCATCAAGGTTTTCCTTATTCTTGGACAGCCCACCATATGATAGATTGAGGGAAAATTCCCCATTGGTTTTAGCGGACACCAGTTCAGCCAGTTTTTCTACATGCTCAGTGAAAGCACGTCTCTTGCCCCACAGGGATACATTCCACTCCACTGCCAGTACTTCGGCTGAAAATGCCATTAATACGGCAGCAAGTACAAATGTTTTAATCTTTGAATTGATCATCTAAGCCTCCAATTCAATTATTCCTTTAATCGTAAGTTGGACTATTTTCATATAAGTTCATTTTAATTGTTTGATATTCGCTGTGGAGAGTTTGTAGTTATCAAATTGCACCTTTTTTCGGTGAATTTTTAAGTGGTGCGACCACTCAAGCAAGCGGTAAGATTATGAGTCTTTGAGGTTGAATCTTATTGGCAGGTTCATCACAGATTCGGTGGGTACACCAGCAATAAGAGCAGGGAGAAATTTCCATTTCTTAACTGCCTTTAATGCAGCACGATCCAATCTGTCGAATCCACTAGAACTCATTAAAGTGATGTTTATTGGCTTACCATTACGATCAATACGAGCTTGAAGAACGACCCTGCCTTGTTCCTCGTTTACCCGAGAAAAATAGGGGTATCTAGGTGGTTTGTTATTCAGACCATTTCCAGTGTAGATCGCCTCACGGTTTGTTCCAATGTTTGCGGCCGCTGTTCCCAAAGCAGCCAGCTCGGTGGTGTTTTTGCTATCTAGTTCAGTTCTTTGTTGTTTGGCGCCATTTTTAACCAGGCTGTTTTCAACAATTTGTTGTTGCTCGTGTTTGCTTGCAGGTTCAGTCTCAATTTGTTCATTAAGGGTATTGGCAGTCTCTTCGTGCGTGACGTCGGGGTCCAGCGATTTCTCTTTGGTTTGCTGAAACTGTGGAGTTGATGTTTGAGTTTCAATCAATGTTTGTTTTTCAACTACAGCAACCTGAAGTGCGTATTCTTTAGCAGTTAGATTTTCATGATTAACTGCCGTGGGTTGCAGTACCGGCTTTTCAACAGAAGTAGAGAGAGCTGTTTCATTCATCGGTTCTGTTGGTAAAGCTATAGATTTAGGTTCGACTGCCAGACTTACCTTTTCAAAGTCAAAGTATTTTTTTTGAATGGATTCATCCAGCATGACCAGTTGCAGTTTGGAGGTTTTAGGTTTTTCCAGACCTAGTTCAGCGTCTACGACTCTTTCAGAATTTGGTTCTAGGTGAACATTTGGGTCGGGCAGATCAACCATGTCAGTGACTTGGTCTTCCTGAGCAGACTGCAAGGAGCTTTCGCTATCCGTAATATTTGCTTCGGTGAGTTCGTCTGGCTGCTTAACAGGTTCAAGTAGTGATTGGCTTGATTGTTGGTCTTCAGATTCAAGTGCGGACACTAGTTGATGACTTAATTCCGTTTCAAAATCCGGGAGGATTCTTGCAATTTCCATTACCGGTTGCGGTAGGTCATCCGCTTCGATTCTTGTAGCTTTGTCTGCCTCAATAACCTGTTCAGTTTCAGCCACTGTCGTTGTGTCCTCAACCACTTCAATGACTTCTTCTGCTGGGTCAATGTCCAGTTCAAGTTGCTCGTTTACCTCCGAATTTTCTGTAGGTTCATTGAGTAGTTGAACTACAGCAGGTTCAAATTGCTCAAGTTCAATCACAGGTGAATTTGGTTCCACAATTCGTTCCGAAGTCATTGTCGGTTCTAAGATATTAGTGACTAATTCGTCCAGAGGTTGCGGCAAGGGTTCAGCATAGAGATTCTCTGTTTCAGTAGGTTTGGTAACTTGAATTGGTTCAACTTCCTCATTGACTTCATCGATAGTCTCAAAGCCTTCTTCAACTGAATGCATATCAACAACATGCTGCTCCGATACTTTTTCGTTGCCGGCAGCCTCAACCAAAGGGCTAAAATAATCCAGTTCACTCGCCACGATCTTTTCGTCTTTAACAATGGCTTGCTCAACTTCATAACTCATCGCCAATTCAACTTGTTCATCAGTTGCCACTGAGTTTGGTTCAATCTGTTCGGGTTCTGTCGATTCAGTTACCTCTTCCTCTTGATTGGAATCAACTTCGGGTTCAACAACAGGCTTTTGGGTTATTGTTTTTTCAACTGATACTAATTTCGTGGATTCGGGTTTGTGAACAAAAAGAGCGTCACTAGTGGCTGTTAATTTGTGGTCGTTACTGGCGAATTGTTCTGTTGAGTTGGTTGCTGCACTATCACCCGGAAGTTTGACCAGTGACGCACTGATGGGATTAGTTGTCTGTAGGGTTACGGAAGCAGGTACTGCGGCAAGAAGCAGTAGCGCCATTGCAGCATGTACAAGCAGTGAACCGACGATTGCGGCGGGCAATCGAATGAGTGACAAAATATTCATACTTTGTTCATCGACCGCCTAAATGGAACAATGAATACGCCATGTTCAGATTCTTGAAAGTGAGCGTCAATGCCATACACTTCAGCAAGTCGAGATTCGCAGAGCACTTCCCTGGCGGTACCATCAGCCACTACCTTACCTTTGAACATCAGACAAACTCGGTCGCAATAGCGGGTGGTCAAAGTTAAATCATGCATGACTACGACTATGCCGGCACCTTCGTTGGCCAATTTCTGCAGCGTGTCCATCACTGCCAACTGATGAGCAGGGTCAAGCCCCGCGACAGGTTCGTCTGCAAGAAGAATTTCCGGGTCGGTAGCAAGTGCACGAGCAAGCAGTGCGCGGGCTCTTTCACCACCCGATAATGTATTGATAGAACGTGAGGCAAATTGCGCGACATCACAAGTTTCCATTGCCTGATAAACAATTTCCCAGTCCGATTCGGTAGGTTGTCGCCACTGCCCAAGGTGTGGCATTCTACCGAGCATCACTAAATTGACAACAGACAATGGCCAAAAACTGGCACCAC
This sequence comes from Arenicellales bacterium, assembly GCA_965200645.1. Classification (GTDB taxonomy): domain Bacteria; phylum Pseudomonadota; class Gammaproteobacteria; order Arenicellales; family JAJDZL01; genus CBDAUN01. Next base: position 1,416,579 of record CBDAUN010000003.1, on the reverse strand, counting down.
TTTGTTCGAGATAGGCGACTTTTTGAGACAAGGTCTGATGTTTGTTTCTAGGGACCTGCGATCCGTTATAAGTAATCGTTCCATTTTCAATGGAAACCAATCCCAACAACGCGCGAAGCAAAGTTGTCTTTCCTGCTCCGTTCGGTCCAATTAATCCTACCAGTTCACCTTTTTCAACAGAAAAATTCACACCAGACAAAATGGAGACTTCCTCTCGAGCAACATCGATGCTATTTGCTGCTAACGTGCTCATAGGTACTGCCTTCGCATTCGTAGAACTACCCACAGGAACACAGGTGTACCGATGAGTGCAGTAAAGACCCCAAGTTTTAATTCCACTCCAACGGACAAAAGACGAACAGCAGTGTCAGAAAGAAGTAGTAATGAAGCTCCTCCCAACGCACTCGCCGGCAGCAACAAACTTGGTCGATGACCAACAAAGGGTCGAATCAGGTGAGGGACAACCAATCCGATAAATCCAATAGCACCGGCAATAGCAGTTGCAGCGCCTACAGAAGCGGTTACTCCGAAAATAATTCGATATTTTACCGACCGCAGATTCACCCCAAGTGTTGAAGCGGTGTCTTCTCCGAGTGTTAGGCTATCCAGGGCTCGTCCCAAAGTCAGCATAAATATGATGCCGGTGGCCATAAATGGAATTGTGAGCCAAAAGTGCTCAAAACTGCGATTAGCTAGCGAACCTAGCAACCAAAACACAATCTCCAGCGAAGCAAATGGATTTGGTGCGAGATTTAACGCAAGTGATGTCAAAGCACCTGCCATAGTCGACACCGCAACACCTGCTAGAATCAAGATCAAAGTTGAGTGCTCTCGACCTGCAATCAACATCATTACGACAACACCAATGGTTGCACCCAGCATCCCGCCGATAGGCAGTGCCCAAGCGAAGAGTGTTGATAAACCAAAGTAAATGGTTAATACTGCTCCGAGTGCGGCGGAAGCGGACACACCAATCAAGCCGGGTTCTGCAAGTGGGTTACGCACATAACCCTGCATCGCTGCTCCGCATATTCCCAATGTAGCACCAATGGTTAAACCAAGTAGTGCTCGTGGAAGACGAATTTGTTGGACGATAATTGCCGCAGAACTTGCTTCAATTGAAAAAAGTGCCCTGATGGCATCGAGTGAACCGATACCTGCCGGACCAACCAACAGCGAAATTAAAAACGACAGCGTTGTCAAAACGACAAGTACGGTTATTAGCACACGAAATTGGTGAGTTGAATAGGCGTGGTCTGATGTCATGAGTTTTGTTCAACTCGTTGTTTGCGAAACTCGACAAGTTGATCCAGGGCTTCAGTCACAAATGGCGTTCCACAAATCCACATTTTCCCCGGAATTCTAATCTGTGGGAGGTCCTGAAACTTTGCACGAATTGCTGGATGATTGGGTAGTTCGTGCGCTAAGGCAGGATGGTCAAAGTTGGTGTCAATCATCAAAGCGTCTAGATTGTGAGCGATGAGCAATTCAAGAGGCAAGTGCTGAGTATGGGACATACCGAGTTCAACGGCGAGGTTGGAAAAACCAGCATGTTCGATGACTTCAGATCTTAAAGTATGCGAACCGGAGGTGTATCCGTTCGGCTGATACATAATAATTTTAGGTTTGGACTGAACGTTTGTATCGTCTGGCGAACTCATTCTCCGGTCGAACTCCTTTATCACCTGTTCACCTCGTTCAGGTTCACCAATAGCGTTGGCAACAATGCGAATGTTCTTGCGAATGTCATCAATACTAAGAGCAAAAGGCACATTAACGATTTGATAGCCTAGTCTTCTCAGTAGCAGAACATTGGGACTGCCGAACTGACTAGTTAGAATCAAGTCGGGTTGCAGAACAATCAACTCTTCGGCTAATCCACGATTGGTGGGATAGTTCTTGGCTGAATCGGCAATCATAGACATATCAGGGTCACCGGCAAAATGACTGAGTGTTAAGATTCTTTCAGGCTTTGCAACCAGTGTCAGTAGTTGGTCAGTACATAGATGAGTTGAAGCGATTCTAATTGGTGAGTTATGCGCCTCTTGTGCTGTTGCAAGATGGAATTGTGCAAACAGTACTGTTGCGAATATCCACAATAGAGTTTGGCGGAATATTGTTGAACAGACGGTATGCATAATTCCAATTTAATTGCACTATTTCAAATTTTGAGTTGGGCAGTATGTGATTTATTTAGAACTTGTACTGTGCTCCAAAATAGAATGACCTTGGCTCTACGCCATAATTGTTAACTTCAGTGTATTTTTCATCAGTTAAATTTGTAATTCGTCCGGTTAGTTCAAGGTTTTCGGAGAATTCGAAAGAGCTTGATAAATTTACGAGAGTGAAGGCCGGAAGGTTTATATAGCTGGCAGAAACATCGCTCTGGGTGCCCGTATGCTGAACATTGAGATTGATATTTCCAGCCGCTTGTCGGAAATTGAATTTTTGGTTTAAGTTTAAGCCAATTAACTTGTGAGGTCTTCGTACGAGTTCATTCTTTTCTGAATCGAAACCTCGACTCAGCGTCATGTTTGTAGAAATGTCGAATTCATTTCCAAATTTGCGTTGGGCAAAAACTCTAAACCCTTTATTTTGCTAACTCCAGGAAGATTTACGCCTTATAAATTTTTGGTTTATTGCATCATCTGGAGGCGAAGAACAATGATTACAGCATATATATAGAAGATTTTTCATCGGTTTTCAAAGTAGGTTGCACTGAAACTTACATCAGGTTGTCCAAATTACCGTCAAATCCTAATATCCCATCCCTCGCTAGTTTCTGGTAAAAGGTCAGGGTTTGGGGCCCAACTTCGTCCACCCAAATAATCTCAGTAATAGTTGGGTTCTTACTTCCAGTACCGTAGCTGGTTCGAACTTTATTCCTGTCGTTGACAGCATATGCCACTGTTCCTCGATAGGTTGTTCTGCCAGGAATTTGGACGCTACTGCTCTTGTCCCGACGTGCACTGATAGAGTAAAAACTATTCTCAATTCCAAATCTGTGCTCAATCGTGTAGTTGCGATAATTTAAAGGCCTATTGATTGTGCCCCAAATCGACGATTTCGAGCCTTGGATTTTTCGCTACCCAAAGCGAATATTGTGGTTTGTTCAGAATTCGGATTATTCCAATTTAACCTTCCTTGATATTCAAATTTTCTTTTCTCCCCATTGCCAAATCTATTATTTTTGTTGTCGTTATTGAAGTCGCTGTTCAAAATATCTTCACGTTTATGACGAGTGCTGGAATATTTCAAAGATTGACTATATTGTCCCTCCATATGATCAGAATTCAGTGTGGCACTGTAGGCAGATTTTCGGTCTTTCCCTAAACATACGTTAGTTTTTTTATAGTAAGGTTCAACATCAATTGTTAAATAACAATCATCGTATTCGCCATCAGTTTGTGAGTTGAAGCCTACGACAGTTAAGTTAATAGTATCCGTTAAATTTGCACCGAATTTAGCATTGACGAACATGTTCTCAAAGGCATCTGGCTCGTCATTGTCTGTTTTTGCAGAGACTCCATCTGTTTGTATTTTTGAAACAGAGAGGGCATAGAATTCACTGTTTGTCGCAGATCCAAAATATACGCTCGGATTTTTCGTGTCTCTTGATCCAAGTTCGAGATTCGCGGTTGCCTCTGTTCCAAATTCAGGAACACGCGTAGAAATGTCAATGACACCTCCGATCGACTCACTTCCGAAAATTGAACTTTGTGGGCCCCTAAGAACTTCAATTCGACTGATCGGTGATGCTGGAAGGTGCTGAAATGGAAATTCAGAACTAGCACTACTGGGATTATTCATTTCTATACCATCAATCCGTACCAGGGTGTGATTAGCTTCAGCGCCACGGATTCTGATTTGAGCGATGCCCCCTCCTGCTCCCGCCTGACTTACTGCGACACCAGGTACCTCACGGAGCAAATCTTGTGACAAGATACGATTGCGTTGCTCTATGTGTTCTCGATCAATAACCGTGACAGAACTTCCCACATGTCTCGCCGGTACGGGCACCCGACTAGCTGAAACTACTATCTCCTCAGAATTTTCCCCAACAGCCTCTACACTTTCAGATTCAGACTGATTTGATTCACTGTTTTCCTGTGCATAAAGATTTGCTGAAAGTATGCCTGCTAGACTTACCACCACTACAAGAAGAAAAAAGCGAATAAATTGGCTAAAATTTAGCGTATGCTTAATTTTTGACATTGGTTAACCTCGTTACGTACGTTTTAGGTGAATAGACGCAACGGCCAAAGTTTTATCGGCAAGCCAACAAAATATGGAGTGTACGAGGCATCTGATTGATGCATCGATACGAAGACATGCATAATGTGAAGAAAACTTCCCATCGTGTGGCGACCATTGCGTTTACACAAATAAACACGTCACCACAAACGGGCGTCCGTCCCGCCAGAACACCCCGTTCGGCGGTTGGGTAACGCTGGCAATGGCAGGTTTCCTGGCTCGCGGGTCTTTGCGTTTGCTCTGCCTTCCCAGTTTCCCAGTGGCTTAATTGAGCAATTGCTCACCGCATACAGTTGCGGGGGCAGTCAAGGCTTTGAACACCCTTAGTGTTCCTACCTTGTTCCTTATTGCTTCCTAAAAGTTAAGGAACCATTGCTATAAAGAAGTATAGTAAAAATAAAGTTTCAAAACAATAATTCTAAAAGTCGGAAACAAAAAAATGACAGCCAAGACACTAATGATTCAAGGCACGGGTTCTGATGTAGGTAAGTCGATAATCGTTGCTGGATTGTGTCGAGTGATGAGTCGGCGAGGCATCTCTGTGGCACCTTTTAAACCGCAAAATATGTCAAATAACGCTGCTGCCTGCTCCCGTGGCAGAGAAATAGGGCGTGCACAGGCTCTGCAAGCCAAAGCAGCCGGGATTGAACCCGATGTTCACTTAAATCCAGTGCTACTTAAGCCTCAGTCAGATTGTGAGGCACAAGTTGTCCTGCACGGAAAAGTGGTTTCAACACTCGAAGCGAAAAACTTCCTCACTCATCGTGTTAGCCTTATGGAACCAGTAATGGATAGTTACCGTAAGTTGGCCAGTGAGTATGAACTAGTTTTGGTTGAAGGTGCAGGAAGTCCAGCCGAAACTAATCTACGAAAAAATGACATCGCGAATATGGGATTCGCCCGCGAAGCAAACGTACCAGTCTGCTTGTTGGCGGATATAGAGCGGGGCGGTGTAATCGCTTCGGTTGTAGGCACAAAGATCGTACTGGACCCAGAAGATTCAGCACTGATTCGAAGTTTTATGGTAAACAAGTTTCGTGGTGAGTTGGCATTATTTGATGACGGCGTGCGCGACATTGAGCACTTTACTGGTTGGGGCTGTCGAGGAGTCATTCCTTGGATCAATGCAGCCCGTAGTTTGCCACAAGAAGATACCATTATTACAGGACCACTATTTTTGACATCTGGTGAACGGGCTAGTCCCACAGTTAAAATCGTTGTACCCATATTTTCTAGATTGGCTAACTCCGATGACTTCGACCCATTGCGGCTCGAAAAGAAAGTGGACTTCGAGTTTATTCAACCAGGTCGGGCCATACCTCGGGATGTGGATATCATCGTGCTCGGCGGAACCAAGTCAACTTTAGCTGATCTTGAATTTATACGGGAGCAGGGTTGGGACCACGACATCATCGCCCACGCTCGCGCCGGCGGCAAGGTACTGGGATTGTGTGGTGGTTACCAGTTGCTGGGTCGAAAAATACGAGACCCTCATGGAATAGAAGGCCCACCGGGTGAGGCTGATGCCTTAGGACTGTTAAATATAGAAACCGAAATGTACGAAGAAAAGGTTGTACGGACGTACAGAGGTATGCACAAGATTTACAACACCGCGATCTCCGGTTATGAAATTCACATTGGCGAGACCACTGGCCCAGATACAACTCGTAGATGGATACGCTCGGAACACGGTGAAGATGGTGCCATTAACCCTGAAGGCAATGTTGCCGGGTGCTATGCGCATGGGCTATTTTGGAGTGACGCGTTTCGAATCAGTTGGCTAGAAGATCTTCGAAAAAACTCATCATCAGAATTAGCCTACGATGCGAAGGTTGAAGCCAGCTTGGAGCAACTTGCCAATACTCTCGAAGAAAGTCTCGATATTGACGCTTTAATGAAAGACGCAGCTTGATGACTGCACCAATTAAATTCAATTAGCGGACCGATTGAATTAATTCTTGGTGAACTCTCAAATATCCAGAGGAGGTGTTTGGTTGATACTTCTGCAAAAATCTGTGCAAATTTGGTAGGTTGTAGAAGGGCACCGAAGGAAAGGCATGGTGTTCAACGTGATATGGCATATGCCACGTCAATAGTCTGACGAATGGATTCGAAATCGTAGTTCGTGTGTTCTGCAGCATGTTGTCACTAGTTTCACAACCGCTGTGTTCGGCAAACAAAAACCCTCGAAGAAAAATCATTCCGAATAGCAGCGGTAGAATCCATATGTGAATCAATATTGCTGATTCTTGCGTTATCGAACCTACAGCTAAAACCGAATAACCAATTAGGTGAATTCTCGCTTCTACAATAATTGACCTTTGCTTCGTAGATGGTATGAAGTGGAGGTTTACTCTACCTGCTGCATGACCAAATAGTAATTTGAACTGCGGTATCCAATAGGACGAAATTCCGGTCATCATCCAATAGTAGCCTCGAACAGTAGTCGGTTTGGACACTGTCATTTCAGGGTCCAATTGTTTATCCCCTGTATAGCGATGGTGGGCGAAGTGAAAGAACTTAAAGTACTGGGCAGGCAGGAACAGCAAAAATCCAGTAACAGCCCCAACAATCGAATTAAGTTTTCTACTGCGAAAGGCAGTGGCGTGAACTGTTTCGTGGAGCGGACAGAATAAAAACACGGTTACGGTTCCGTGCAATATGTAGGCTGGCCAAACCCACCACGATCCAAGGGATAGCACAACAATGGTGCCAGTGATGGCGATTAACAAAAGATGGATGACCAGTCTCTTCAATCCTGCAAAGTCGCTTTTCTGAGATAGTGACTTAAACTGCTCAACAGAAAGTAGGTCCCTTCTATATACGAATGTGTCCATCTGGAACTAACTTAGATACTCAAGAGTGACCGCAGTCCGTTAGTTAGACGCTCAATTCCCTTAACTGCGGTTTGTGCTTCCGTAGCTCCATAGGAAATTCTTAGACAGGAACGATTCTTTAGGCCAAATGCTTGACCTGGGATGACCGCTACCCCATGTGTTTCAATTAAGCACTTGACTATTTCCATATCGGACATCGCCACATCCGGAACTTCAATCAATGCATAGAATGCACCTTGCATGGGACCAACCGAAATTCGATTAATTTTCTTTAGTTCACAGGACAGGTGCTCACGCACTTTGGCAATTTCAGTCAATTTAGATTTGCAAAACTTCCGCCCAACCTTCAGACACTGAAGTGCGGCATATTGACTAATCACCGGTGGGCAAATGACGTTAGTGTCTTGAATTTTTCTAACCGACTCGAATAGATGCTTCGGTACCAGCATAAATCCAACTCGCCAGCTCGGTATGCCGAAGGACTTACTTGTAGAAAACAACGAAATGGTATGGCCTGAAGCATTTACAGCGACAGCCGGTGAATAATGCTCAGAGTCATCGTAGCAAAAGTATTCGTAAGCCTCATCGCTGACGTGATAGATGCCTCTATCAGCACATAGTTGGTTTATTTGTCGCAAAACATCCCGACTGTATACGGCTCCGGTAGGATTGTTTGGCGATACCGTGACCACAACTTTGGTTCGACTTGTAATCGCAGTTTCTATGGCACTCAATTCCGGTTGGTAGAATTGGTTGGTATCAACAGAAACCGGAACACAGTTAACCAGCCGTACGGCCATTTCGTGGTTGAAGAACCAAGGTTGTAGTAATATGACTTCGTCACCGGGGTCACAGGTTGCAAGTAACGCATTCAGGAACCCCATATTGCTTCCGGCAGAGACTACCACCGAGTACTGTGACGAGTCGATCCCATTTTCGATTTCCGCTTTCGTTTCGAAAGCGACTCGTAAGGAAGGGATGCCCTCTACCGCTTGGTAAAGGTGATTTCCAGACTCAAGATACTCTGATACGCCATTGAAAACCTCCTTCGGCGGAGGATAGTAGACGACACCTTGGCCCAATGAAATTGTCCCGGGATTCGCATCTATCAGGTCAGCGACTTCGGGAATTACCGGGGTTTGAACTGCGGCAACTCGCTGGGATATTGAAAGTGTCAAACTAGGTCGCTATTTGAAATAAACCTGACAACCCAGATGTGTCTACTTTGAGAGTACAGCTGGCCAGTTTGCGTCACCGCGCTGGACGTTTCCAGGGATGTCTTGACTCCATGTGTTGCGAACGCTTCTGTTGAAGTTCAGAAACAGACGATCCATATAGATGCTCCATGCATCGGGGTCGGTCTTTGCGGTGTAGCCGTTGGATACTGCCCATGCACAATATCCGCCGTAAGCGGGTGCCCAACGTTCTGGTTCAGCAACAAATTTATCTCGATTTTCCGCGGATTTGAAGCGCCAGGTTGCACCATTCCAATCAGTTGTGAATTCGCGCTTTCCTTTTACGGGTTTTTGGTCCAAGTGATAGGCAACTGCGTCATAACCTCTGATTGCAAAATTACCGCGACCGGTAAATACCGGGTCTTCATCGGCGAATACTGCGGTAGTGACTGTCATCAGCGCGATGACCAAAGCGATCAATGTAGAGTTTTTAGCAAATTTCAGTGTGGACATCTTTTGTACGCTCCGTGCTTATTTTTAAATTTGAATTGCAAGAATGCGGTCAGAAGGTTTTAATTATCGCATTTGCGTAAATTTAAAGTTTACAAAGAATTTCGACACGATGTAATTCCGAATTGTATCGTGAGACCTGCTAGTCTTGAATTGCATCGACAAATGAGGAATAAAACAAATGAGATTTAATCGACTTGGAACAACAGACATTGAAGTAAGTGAAATATGTCTAGGCAGTATGACGTGGGGTACACAGAATCCCGAAGCCGAAGGGCATGAACAAATTGATTATGCAGTAGACCACGACGTAAACTTCATTGACACCGCAGAAATGTACCCCGTTAATCCAATATCGAGAGAAACATCAGGTGCGACCGAATCCATTATCGGAACTTGGATTAAGTCTAGAGGCCAGCGTGACAAGGTAGTTATTGCGACCAAGATTGCTGGTGCAGGTTCAAATACCGTTCGAAAAGGAGAGCCAATTTCTGCAAAATCCATTCCAGTGGCTGTCGAAAGCAGTTTACAGCGTTTGCAAACGGATTACATAGACCTTTATCAACTGCACTGGCCCAATCGTGGTTCATATCATTTTCGTCAATCGTGGCGATTCGACCCGACTAATCAAAATGTTGAAGAGACTCGAGAAAACATATCGGAAGTGTTGTATGCACTAAATGAACTTGTTATTGCTGGAAAGCTTAGAAGCATTGGTCTGTCGAACGAATCATGTTGGGGGACCTCGCAATTTCTGGAAATTGCCCGAACGCATAACTTGCCGAAAGTCGTTTCGGTCCAAAACGAATACAACTTACTAGACCGAAAATTTGATCTGGATTTTGCCGAATTAGCGCACAATGAAAATGTGGGTTTATTGTCTTTTTCTCCTCTGGCTACTGGAATTCTGAGTGGAAAGTATCAAGGAGGGAAAATACCACCAAATTCCAGGCGTACATTCTCACCTGACTTGGGAGGCAGATATACCGAAGAAGTGATACCGGTTGTTGATGAGTACGTCCGCATTGCTGACCACTATGGCCTAGATCGATGTCAAATGGCACTTGCATTTTGCATGTCGCGGCCATTTATGGCTTCCACGATCATTGGTTCAACGACAATGGACCAGTTGAAGGTATGTATCGCTGCAGCAGATGTGCGACTGAATGATTCGGTTCTCGCTGATATTGCTGCGGTTCACAGACGATTTCCAAACCCAATGGGTTAAGGTTTGAGTGAGAAGGCTTTTGGTGGCTTGCAATCAATAGGCAAAGTTTGCCACCGGTATTGCGCTTAAATAACCACACTCCTTAGGGAAGGTCACGATAGTCTGTGTCGTAAGTGTAATTGCGAGCTGAGCTGGGAGCCCCTTGTTGCCGGGAGCGAACAGATGCGGTTCGAACTAGCCGCAACAAAAGCAGTTTCGCCAAGGGTTGTCTTATGGGTGGCGTGAGACACGCAAAACCTATAGCATCGGTCATAAATCCGGGCGTAATCAGCAGTGCTCCAGCGATAAGCAAAAAGAGACCTTCCACAATTTCTACCGCTGGTGCTTCTCCTTGCTTGACATGTTGCAAGGCTCGATGAAATGTAAGAATGCCTTGCAGCTTTACGAGCCAAGCACCCATTAATGCAGTAGCAACAACACCTGCAATTGTCCACGGAGCACCAATGACATCGCCAATTTCGATGAGAAGGTAAATCTCAGCGATTGGAACAATCAGGAAAATTACAAATAGAAGAGTTACAGGTCTCATCAATCTTTAACTAGTTTTCAGCGGAATATTCAATGACCAACAATTTGGAGTCAAAATTGATTTTATCAACCCTCGTTTAGCGAATTATTCACTTTCAGCCGATTCCTTAATGAACGTTCAAAATCAGTCGTAAGTTTTGATTTTCTCATGAGTCACGATGAAAATATTGGTTCACTAGTTAATATAACTTACGTACTCACATACCATGCCTTAAGTCAGTGCGCCTCAAGACTAGTATCAACTAGGCAAAGAGCCCACTGCCCGCCGTCGATATAGTTCATAAGGGTAACGCTGTTCTTGACAGATAAGTTTCAACTAGTTAATCTTTGGGCTTCATTCGTAGACCACGACCCAACCCCTTGTCTGCGGAATGAGTCTAATTCGTGCATTTTTACTGAAAAGTCACTCATTGGTGCGCGCAATAATTCCGCAGTGACAAATTCCATAATCACAAGAACTAACGACAAACTCGATTGGTAGCATCGAGTAAATGACTTTGTTATGATTGATGTAACAGTCATTCATCACTAACAAATAATCATCGAACACAATAACGCATAGCCAACATGGAGGACCAAAAATGCCAAAGCTCGATGGAATATATGAAATAGGACATTTGACTGAAGAAGAAATAGATGAGTTGGAAGAAAGGATAGATACAGAGTACGCCATAAAAATCTTAAAGGAGTTAGATGAACATCCAGAAAATTTTATTCCCTGGGAAGAAGCCCAAAAAATGCTCTTTAACCCAAAGAAAAAGTTTCTTGATCCTAAGTGATGCCGCGAAGTCGGACAAAGTGGAAGATAAGTTGCCACTTCAACTATGTCACATTTATTAATGAACTAGACATTCCAAATGCCGAAAAAGAAGACCTTCATGAAACTTTTCGTGGATTGACATCAAATCCATATCCAGGTGACTCAAAATCTATGAGACGAGTCAAGAATGTTAGAATTGTTCGTTCTGGAAGTTACAGGGTGCTATATCGTGTTAACAAATACCACGCTAGGGTGGTGATTATCAAAATAGGGCATCGAGGTACCGTATATGATGGAATTGTTTATAGAGATTTGATGTTTTGGACGACACCAAATGTTGTTGGTCGAGTAGTGCGCAATGAATTTGACGGGTGTGATATTTGAGTTTTGCTGAATTCTAATTTCGTGAACTGACTACTCAGACCGGCCAAATTGAATCTACCGCCTGTTGAACTCGGTCCGTGTGGTCAGACAGACGATGGTTGCCTTTCGCTACAATTTCCATTTCAATGTCCGTTGATGACGCGTGGACGAGTTTTTCACTCACACTTAGTGGAACAACCTCATCCAACTCTCCATGCAGCAAAGTGACCGGGCAATCGAATTTGACATCCTTGTGGTAAATGTCGAATTTCCTGGCATCTTCAATCGTCGCAAAGTCTAAACTAAAGCCTTCCTCTTCATAGTCACTTGGAAACCAATACTTTCCATCTGCATCCCACTTCAATTTCTGCTCGACATCAAATGACTCATAAATCATTTCAATAAAGTTTATTGCGGGAGCAATCAGTACAAGACCCGCCACATTGTGTTTGCCGGACAGTGCCGCATAGGCTGAAATCCAGCCACCCATGCTGGAGCCCACAAGAATAGTTGGTCTATTGCCAATGAACTCCAAGACGCAATTCATGTCTTCCATCACTCTTGAAATGCGAAATTGTTCGAATGTACCATCAGATCTACCTTGTCCACGCTGGTCATATCTCAGCCAAGAGCGACCATTTCGTTTAGCGTTTTCCCAAAGATACATTGACTTCGTTCCGTCTGCATTAGACATGAATCCGTGGACATAAATCCCAACAGGGCCACTGCCAGAATCTGAATAGTAACCCCGAAGACACTCCCCAGAGTTGGTATTGATTTCGAAAAAATCCTGTTCGTTCATAACAACTGTAAATTTTGGACTTAAACTCGTTGTTTTACCCGGAAATCTGAATTTATTGATCGTAGAAAATCAAGCGAGCAAATTAGAGAAGTCCAAATTGATGCTGGTAAAATTGCTTTAAAACCGACCCAAACATAAAATCGGTAAGGCTGACGGCACTGCACGAACAAATGATAATATCTGCTGTCTAAATGTCCAAACTCTTCATACAGCACAATTTACTGATTGATAATGCCTAAAAAACTGCTTCAAATTATTGGTTGTCTATTGGTCATTGCCACGGCTAATGCACAGTTTGACGACGATCTTTTACCGGCTGAGGAGGCGTTTGCATTCAACGCTGTAGTAGATGGTGACGAACTGCTTACTTCCTGGACAATCGCCGATGGATACTACATGTATCAGGATAAGTTCAAGTTCTTGTCCAATACCGAAGGTGTAGTCATTGGCGAACCCATCATGCCGGAAGGCGAGATGATAGATGACCCTTTGTTTGGCGAAGTCGAAATCTACACGGGTTTTGTAGAAATACGTGCGCCAGTTTTACGCGATGTATCCCTAACATCAATGGCGTTAGAAGCATGGGGGCAGGGATGCAACAAGCCAGTTGGGATTTGCTACCCACCCATTCAGAATAATGTAGAACTTAGCCTAGCCTCTCTGATACCAGCCGCTCAAGCACAGTCCTTCGGTAATGGTGATTCCGGTAATCTAGCTACCTCTTCCAGCGGATTTTGGTTAATTATTTCTGCATTCGGAGCAGGACTGTTACTCACATTCACTCCGTGCGTTCTACCACTGATACCAATTTTGTCTTCAATTATTGCCGGTGAAGGCGATCAGGGAAGGCGTATGCGTGGTGGAACCCTTTCAATCATTTACGTTCTCGGAACAGTTGTCTCCTACGCCTCGATAGGTGCAGTTGCCGGTGCAACGGGGGACCAATTAAATGCTTACTTTCAGAACATTTGGGCCATTGGGTCAATCAGCCTGATTTTTGTTCTCATGTCACTGTCTATGTTCGGGCTTTATGAAATACGATTACCTTCCGCTTTTGAATCACGAGTTCATGAAAGTTCGTCAAAAATTGGCGGCGGTAAGATTGGTGGGGTGTTTGTTTTGGGAATGTTTTCTGCCCTGATTGTCAGTGCCTGCGTCTCACCATTGTTAATTTCTGCTCTAAGTGTTGCAATCGCAAAGGGCGACCCCGTGCTGGGTGCCGCAATGATGACTTCCTTGGCACTCGGAATGGGTGTGGTGCTGATCGCTATCGGATTTGGTTTGGGAGTTACGTTGCCCAAAGCAGGACCATGGATGGACCGCATTAAACAAGTTTTTGGAGTGATGCTTCTTGCAGTAGCTATTTATCTGCTGGGAACCATCCCTGAAGTTCCCGTACTGTTGCTGTGGGCTGCATTGTTTATTGTTGTTGGCGTCTTTCTTCGAGCAACTCAAGCCCTACCCGAAGGGGCCAGCGGTTGGCGTTACCTGTGGAAGGGTGCCGGAACAGTAGTCATGATTTGGGGTGTTCTTGCTCTGATTGGTGCGATGTATGGGAATAGAGATATTCTGCGCCCGTTACCCAGTATCGCTGCAGTGATTGGTCAACCCAGTACTTCTGGATCCGACTCAATTGCTTATACCAGTCCCTTTAAAAAGGTCGCTACCATGGAAGAGTTCGATAGTTACATTGTTCAAGCGGTCTCAGAAGGAAAACCAGTTATTGTGGACTTTTTTGCAGAGTGGTGCTTGGACTGTATTCGACTGGACAGAACTACGTTTAAAGACCCAACTGTAGTTTCTGTGTTAAACGAACGGTTTGTAGGACTGAAGATTGATGTAACCGATCCCAACGATGAATTCTCGCGCACGATTCGCAAGAGGTTCAAGGTATTTGGTCCTCCAGCGTTGGTGTTTACTGATGGCTCTGAGGTTAGTGCAACCGAGTACGGTTATTTAGACTCTAAAAAAATGCTCGCCGTGCTGGCTCGAATCTAGCCTCTAGTACTTCTTTTCGTAATCGGATCAATGAGGCATAAGCGCTCAGTCATTTTTGTTTTACTGGTTGTATTCTCCGGCATCGGCATGGGTGCTGGGTTAATACTTCGAAACTACGTTGAATCCATTCCAAAATTAAGCGAGTTAAGTCAATTCGAACATCGTTGGCAAGCGTTGGCTAGTCGTGCCGCATCGGTGGCAGATTGGCATGACAAAACCATATTGCTTAATTTTTGGGGTAGTTGGTGCCCTCCGTGTGTCGCGGAAATGCCACTTTTAGACCGCTTCAATGATGAATACGGAGAGGAGGATTTTCAGGTTGTTGGCATGGCACTTGATGATCGAGATGCAGCCGAACAGTTCTATCGCGACAACGAAATCAGATTTCTTTCCGTCCATCTAGACGTTGGAGTTTTCGATGACATCATGGCACTTTACAAACAGGATAATCCCGCACTGCCCATTACGCTCATTTTCACTTCCGACGGATCCGTTAGTCAAGTTAAGCTTGGACCGTTCGATGAGGCTGAGCTAGATGCAATAATCACTGATGTAGCCAAACTTTAACAACCTCCACCCGCTTCGGCAAATCCTCCCTTACTGTTTAAAGAGTACTTCGTTCTTCATATTTTCTACACATTTTTGCCGCTTTTAGAATGAGTGAAGGACATGCATTTAATTGTCTTAATGAAGTTAAATGTTGTAATCTTGCTTACAAAATCGCTTAAAATACATTAAGAATTACTCATTAGGTAAATTTGACAGGTAGTAGCCGTTTGAAAAAATTTCTAAAGCTGATATGAATTCACGCAACCTCTGATACGACATGGCTAAATTACTTGTTCTGCATGGACCCAACTTAAACTTATTGGGCAAGCGAGAACCTGAACACTACGGCACTGCAACGCTGGATGACATAAATGAGCAAGTTGCACGACTGGCTGCAGATTCAGGTTGTCAACTCGTGGCCAAGCAAAGTAACGCTGAGCACGAACTGGTCCAGTTCATTCACGCTGCTGTTGCCGATGGCATCGACTATATGATTATCAATCCAGCAGCATTTACCCATACAAGTATTGCCTTGCGTGACGCGATACTCGGTTCCGGGATACCCTTTATTGAAGTTCATCTATCAAACGTGTTCAAACGTGAAGAGTTTCGGCATAAGTCGTACTTTTCCGACATTGCCGCCGGTGTGATTAGTGGACTTGGCCCACAAGGCTATGTAGCAGCCGTAACTGCTGCTATCAATTTTCTTCAAACTTTATCAAACAACGAATAAAAGCTATGGATCTTCGTAAAGTTCGAAAGCTAATTGAAATATTTCACGACTCCGAATTGGATGAACTGGAAATTAGTGAAGGGGAGGAATCAATTCGTCTTACGCGAACCAAACAACCTCCCACAGGCCCAACGTTGATTCAGCCTGTTTATGCTGAAGCACCAACTACACCCGTTGAGCCACCGAAAAAACTGCCCGAAGCCACACCGACTGATGACCAATTACCTTCCGACTTGCATGCAGTTCGTTCACCGATGGTAGGCACGGTTTATAGGGCTTCATCACCAAAGGATCCGCCGTTTGTTGAGGTAGGAGATCAGGTTGAAGTGGGTCAAACACTCTGCCTGATTGAAGCAATGAAAATCTTTAACCAAATCGAGTCCGACAAGAGCGGAACTGTGGTTGAGATTCTCAAGGATAGCGGAGAACCGGTAGAGTTCGGCGAAGCCTTAGTTCTGATCAAGTAATGATCGAAAAAGTCGTCATTGCCAATCGCGGTGAGATTGCTCTTCGCATACTTCGTGCATGCCGAGATCTTGGGATCGGCACTGTCGCGCTTCACTCGGAAATCGACCGAGAGGCAAAGTATGTAAAATTGGCTGATGAGTCGGTTTGTATTGGACCCGCCCCAGCTGCTTCCAGCTACTTGAATGTTCCCGCGGTAATCGCCGCTGCCGAAGTAACGGATGCAACTGCTATACATCCGGGGTACGGATTTCTTTCCGAAAATGCTGATTTCGCTCAAAAAGTTGAGCAAAGTGGCTTTACATTCATTGGTCCGCCTCCGGAAGCGGTTCGGGTGATGGGCAACAAACTTGAAGCGATAAAGACAATGAAGGCCGCAGGATTGCCTGTCGTACCCGGTTCAGAAAGTTTGACTGACAAACCACTGGTTGAAATAAAGCGGCTCGCTAATGAAATAGGTTATCCCATGCTAATTAAGGCCGCTGCAGGTGGCGGTGGTAAGGGTATGCGCCTGGTTGAGTACGAATCACAGCTTGAAGAGGCGATCGCTATTACGCAAAAGGAGTCTAATTTAGCGTTTGGTGATGGAACTGTATATCTGGAAAAATTTTTAGTCAATCCCAGACACATTGAGATTCAAGTTTTAGCAGACAAGTTGGGCAATGTAGTTCATCTTGGTGACCGGGATTGTTCAATCCAGCGCCGACGGCAAAAGCTTGTCGAAGAAGCTCCTGCACCGGGAATTGATGAGTGGACTCGAAACAGACTCGGAGATTTATGCATAAACGCCTGCAAGGCAGTGGGGTATCACGGGGCTGGAACATTCGAGTTTATGCAATCCGAAGGGGAATTCTATTTCATTGAAATGAATACTCGTATTCAGGTGGAACACCCGGTTACCGAACTCGTCACTGGAATCGATATAGTGAAGGAGCAAATTGTCATCGCTAGCAACGAATCGTTATCCTTCGCTCAGCAGGATGTGCAAATCAGAGGACACTCCATCGAATGTCGAATTAATGCAGAAGACCCCGAGACTTTGCTTCCATCACCTGGAAAGATTACTGACTATCACCAACCGGGAGGTCCGGGAGTACGCGTTGATTCACATGTATATAGTCGATACGAAATCTCTCTGTTTTACGATTCACTTATTGGCAAGTTGATCACCCACGGCAACGACCGAAGCGAAGCGATTGCACGAATGAATGGTGCCCTCGAAGAGATGGTTATTGAAGGGGTCAAAACTACCATACCTTTGTATCGCAAAATCTTCACTGACCCCACCTACCTAAAAGGACAAGTAGATATTCACTACATCGAGCAGCTGGTTGACGTCTAATTCCGCTTCGCCCGTTTCCTGGGTCAATGTAACCATAACCTGCCCCATTGAAGACATTGACGACAACATCACTACTTTTGAACAATTAGGTGCTAAGGCAACAAGTGTGGTCGACATTCAATATCATCACACACCACCTTTAGCGACAGTTCACGCCCTCTTTGAGAAAGACTTCTATACTACGCAGGAAATTGCAGGGCAATTACCAAGTGTCTTGGGCATCCCCGACTATTCTGGGAAGATTTTAGAGGACCGCGATTGGGTCAGGGAGTCGCAATCGAAGTTTTCGCCTATAGATGTTGCCCATCGAGTAAGGATCATTGCACCGTGGCATAAGACCGCCAAGGATGATTTAGCCACGGTGGTGATCAATCCGGGAACTGCATTCGGCACGGGACATCATGCTACCACTCGATTATGTTTGAAGTTTCTTACACAACTTGACCTAACCAAATCCAAAGTCATCGACTACGGATGCGGAAGTGGAGTCATTGCGTTGACTGCCATTGCACTGGGTGCGCAGTTTGCTTGGGGAGTAGATAACGATTCGGAGGCGTTGACCCAAAGTCACGAAAATGCGAAGCGCAATGGATTCGAGACAAAGTTTCAAGAACTCTCACCAGACAAAGCAGAAACTGAAAAGTTGTCAGCCGATGTTGTAGTCGCCAATATTCACTCAGAAGTACTTTGTGAGTTGTCCAACAAGCTTACCAATATGGTAAAGCCCAATGGCTGGCTGGCAATTTCGGGAATTCTTGACTCACAGGTAGATAGGGTGACCAGCGTCTATCAAAAGCACATCAAACTGACGGTAGATTACGCATCCGAATGGGCTTTGCTCTCAGGACAAAGGCGTTAAGTTTTCGTATAGGTTGAATCGCTGAGTTTGTGAAGCCGCTTGTTGACTAATTGAAGTCGGTATAATCATCTTTTCTTTTGCAGGCCAAGACAGGCTAAGTCGGTAAGAATTAAGCATATGGATTACGATGGATTTTTCACAAAGGCGATCGATCGTCTTAAGGATGCCGGAAACTACCGAGAATTTACCGACTTGGAACGTCACGCTGGCGACTATCCGCATGCAACCAATCACACGATCGGTCGTGACATTACGATCTGGTGCAACAATGACTATCTTGGTATGGGACAACATCCCAAAGTTGCAGATGCAATTTGTGACACAGTTCGTCAGATTGGTAGTGGCGCTGGCGGTACCCGCAATATAGCAGGTACCAGTCATCCGCTTGTCGCGCTGGAGTCTGAACTAGCAAGTCTTCACAGCAAGCCAACAGCCTTAGTATTTACCTCAGGATATGTGGCTAATTCGACTGTTTTGAGTACGCTTGGAAGAGTGCCTGACATGGTGCTGTTTTCCGACTCGTTAAATCATGCGTCGATGATCGAGGGCGTTCGATTCGGCAAGTGTGAGCGCCATATTTTCAAGCATAACGATGTCGCGCACTTAGAAGAACTGCTCCGTGGTGTGGCTCAGGGCCGTCCCAAGCTAATCGCTTTTGAATCGGTTTACTCTATGGATGGTGATATCGGACCAATCAAGGAGATATGTGATTTGGCAGATCAGTATGATGCACTGACATATCTTGACGAAGTTCATGCAGTAGGTCTATACGGTGAATTTGGTGGTGGTGTCGCTCAAAGGGAAGGGCTTGAAGATCGAGTCGACATAATTCAGGGTACACTGGGTAAGGCTTTTGGCATGATTGGTGGCTATATTGCTGCCGATTCCTTATTGGTTGATTATGTTCGAAGTTACGGTAGTGGATTTATTTTTACCACCGCTATGCCGCCCTCAACAGCCGCGGGTGCTTTAGCAAGCGTAAAGTTAGTGCGTCAGGACGTTCAGCGACGAATCAAACTCCATGAAAACGTCAATATGCTAAAGTCGTTGCTGCGAAAAGCTAAAGTTCCACAACTTGAAACTCCTAGTCACATAATTCCCGTGATGGTAGGAAACGCAAATTTGTGTCGCGAGGCTAGCAATATTCTGCTACACGAGTATGGAGCTTTCGTGCAACATATCAATCATCCAACTGTGCCCGTTGGAACTGAGCGTTTAAGGATCACACCTACTCCTTTGCATACCGAGGAAATGATTCGAGATCTGGTTGATGCCCTGATAGAGGTGTTTGACAGACTCGGACTGCGCCAAACGTAGTCGGAACTAAGTTGTTTGTTGGGTTGCAGTGTCTGCAATCATGTTTGCGATCGTGAGTATGCTTTGTGCAACTACATCAATCGACATTGCAAAACCTTGATGAGTAGATGGAAGCATTGGAATGTGTATGAATAAACACTTGCAATGTGATTGCCGAGTGTTCAATATCCAGTTAGCCATAAAGTAGTAATGATTGCAGATATAGCCGCCGGCGTCTTCGGAGATTGTTGCGATTGGATGGTCAGCATTCAGCCTGGTAATCATGTCTTCCAAGGGCAGGTCGCTTACATAGGATTGCGGTGCATCTTCAGTTAGTATCGCTTGTTCAACATGAGTTGTACCTTGATTGTCAGGTGTAGCACAGTTATCTATGTTCTTTGCAATTTTTTCAAGCTGTAATGTTTGTGCATTTTGATTGACGCCTATCATAAAGAAGATGTCAGGTTGCGTATCATCGATTACGGTTTCGATACGTTCCTTCGCATTTTTGTAAGCGACAGAAAACACATGCGTGCTCAATTCGAACTGCTGACGATAATCACAACGTATATTTATGTTATGAATCAAAGTTTCTGACGGGTTGACCTCTACTCTCTCAAACGGTCCGAAACCACAAACAGTCAAATTCATTAAACTAGCCATGCTATGAATAGTACACAATCAAATTGAACACTGAGTGATTTTGATGAAGACTCTACCGGCAAAATACTATTTGGACCCTGATGTTTTCGCGAAAGAGCGCCACAAGATTTTTAAATCTGCTTGGTGGCTGCTATGTCCAGAACACATGGTGCAAAAGCACAGGTCATACTTCAGCGACTGTATTGCTGGTTGGCCGGTTTTTGCACTACGAGGAGATGACGGAAGTTTACGAGCGTTCAAAAATGTGTGTAGACATCGTGGGGCGGTTCTGCTCGAGCGTGGTAGTGGAGAAACGAAGCGAATTCTGTGCCCATATCACGGCTGGACTTATGCCGATGATGGCCGGTTATTGGCTGCTCCAAAATTTGGAGATTCGAATTTACCCGTGGATGACCTGGGTTTACATGAAATTGATGTACACCTATGGAATGGATTGGTCTTTGTGAAAATTGGAAGAGGTGAAGGTGATGAGTTCAACCAGTGGATTGGCGAGGTTGACCGCCTATGTCAAGATTTTCCGGGACCGAGCGATTTAAATTATCACGATGACTTTACTATATCTGGGGAAATTAACTGGAAACTGTATTGCGAAAATACTGTAGAGGGTTATCACTTAAACTCAGTTCATGCACGACTGGGCAAGTCACTTGCCGGCGGGAGCGTAAACTTATATTCAGTTAATGATGGATATGCAGTTGTGTTTGATGTGATCTACAAATCCCTAGCCGATAAGGAAAAATTGAGAGCCGGAAGAGGACTATGGGTTTACTGCTTTCCAGGATTTCAAATGGTGTTGGGTGAAAGGCTTTTCAAGGCAGAAAGAGTTGATCCAAGCAGTGTAGGTGGCATTCGGTCGCATAATTGGTCTTGGTTTGGTGATATGTCTGAGTCGGAAGTCTCCAGTTCCTTCGACTGGGGTAAAACCATAGTCAATGAAGACCTTGGAATTTGCTCGAGTGTTTATCGAAATATGAAGGCAGGTACTTTTGAACCCGGACCCCTATCCCCGGACATGGAAGTACTTGTGATTGAATTTCAAGAAAGAATCAGACGCATTGTTGATTCGGATAAATGACCGACAGGTCAGTGATTCGACAACGCACTCTTGTTGAGTCTCATCCCATTTCGATTGTTGGTAATGGTTTGGGGATGCGTGAGATGCAAATCGACTGTGCTTGAATCTTCCTGATCAAAAATGACTAGATGCTCAAGGTTGGCTTCCAAGCCAATTTTTTCGCCCAAACTATGCCTGTGATGAGATTCGGCATAACAAAAAAGTTCTGTGCCATCTTCAAGTTCAAGGCGATACAGGTAGTGTGCACCTCTAAATAGTCTTTGCAATATTTTGCCTTTAAAGGTACTTGCATCGTCGTGAAGAATGTCGTCAGGTCGCACCAAAATTTTAATTCGACGACCTGCAGGCAGTTGCTTTTTCTTAGGTAGGTTGTATTCACCAAGTGCACAGCGGATCACTCCATTATCTGTGGTGGTTGCATCAATCATGACCCCTTCACCAATAAACTCTGCAATAAACTTAGTGGCTGGTCGGTGATAGATGCCGTAAGGTTCATCCCACTGATGAATTCTGCCATTTTCAATCACACCAATTCGGTCGGCCAATGCGAATGCTTCATGCTGGTCGTGGGTGACAAGTATTGCGCTCATGTTTTCATGTTTTAGAATTTCTCTAACTTCAGGGACCAATACCTGTCTCAGTTCAACATCCAAACTGGAAAAGGGTTCGTCCATCAAGAGCAAATATGGCTTGGGTGCCAGAGCCCGAGCCAGGGCTACACGCTGTTGTTCTCCACCCGAAAGAGAATGCGGTGCACGGTCTCCCACTCCCTCTAAATTAAACAGCTCCAGCAGTTCCCCAACACGGTGTATTTGATCTCGTCTGCTCAAATCTCTGAGTCCAAATGCGATGTTCTTAGCGACGGTTAGGTGTGGGAAGAGTGCAAATTCCTGAAACACCATGCCAATCCGTCGTTGCTCAGGCGCAATAACGAATTCAGGTGTAGACAGTACTTTCCCATTCCATGATATAGAGCCGTCTATGGGTGTGTGAAAACCGGCAATTCCGCGAAGTAAAGTAGTTTTTCCTGAACCGCTAGGTCCCAAAAGACAGCCAATTTCTGATGGTGCAACGGAAAAGGATGCCTCCTTCATGACCAATTTGCGGCCATAGGACAGCGAAACGTTATCAACTTCTAACATCGACTAACGAACTGAGAAAAACTCTATTTTAACAGTCAACTATTTACTGAAGGCAATAAACTTGTTCAGTAGAATTACCGGTATGACACCCACCATTACAATGGTTACAGATGGTAGTGCGGCATCTACGAGTCTTTCATCGGATGCTAGTTCATATGCTCGAACCGCGAGTGTATTGAAGTCAAAGGGCCGCAAGATCAAAGTAGCAGGCAGTTCTTTTAGGACGTCAACAAATACTATGAGGAGAGCTGTGAGTACAGTACTTCGCATAAGTGGTATGTGAACATGCCTTAATACTTCGATCGTGCGGCGTCCGAGTGACCGGGCAGCATCATCTAACTCCGGTCTAATCTTTTCTAGGCCACTTTGAATCGTGCCTAAGGAAATGGCTAAAAATCGAACAGTGTATGCGAGTAGCAGTGCAAGTATGGTGCCAGAAAACACCAGACCGATCTGCCGAGAGGTTAGGGATTCAACCAAATCAATAATGCGGTGATCAATCCAGGCAAGAGGTACGATAATTCCTATTGCAACGATGGTACCGGGGATCGCGTAGCCAAGACCCGAAACACTGATTGCGGTCTTTACGACGGGGGTGTTGCGAACCCGTCTGGCGTAACTGAGTATGAGACCAAGGGCCACTGCAATCAGTGCTGCCGATAGGGCCAGAAAGAATGAATTGACTACTAAATCAAAAAATGATCTTTGGGACAATTCAGCATCAAATATCGTCCATTTGATCAGAATTAGGGCCGGAACGATGAAACCGAAAAGGATTGGCAAAAAACAGCACATCCAGGCCCAGAAACGGTGTATGCCACGAAGCTGAATTCGGTAATCATGCAGCGAATTTTGTCCGGTGGATTGATAATCGGTTTTACGCCGAGAGTAACGCTCAAGAAATATCAACAATGCAACAAATCCAAGTAGCATCGCAGACAATTGAAGCGCAGCAGTTAATTCATCAAGACCATAAAAGGTGCGAAAGATGCCTGTGGTGAACGTAGAGACTCCGAAAAATTGCACTGTGCCGTAGTCCGCCAAGGTTTCCATCAACGCGAGTGAAATTCCGGTGACGATGGCCGGGCGCGTGATGGGAATAGCCAGTCGAAAAAACAGCGATGGATAGCTGTATCCCAAAGTTCGGCAGGATTCAAAATTGATTGAGGAGCGTTCCAGTAAAGAGGCGCGTGTCAATAGATAGACGTACGGATACAGTACCAGTCCAAGCATGACGATCGCACCGCCTAGCGAGCGAATACGTGGGAACCAGTAATCGCCATATCCCCACCCCGTTATATCCCGGATCCAACTTTGAACCGGTCCTGCAAAATCCAAAATTCCAGTGTAGGTGTACGCAATGATGTATGCCGGAAACGCCAAAGGCAGAAGCAGTGCCCAAGAAAAGAGCTGTCTGCCAGGAAAGTCACAGACAGCTATAAACCAAGCAGAAGGTACACCTAGTAAAAAAACTAAAAATCCTACACCCAGCATCAGAAGTAAAGAGTTGATGACATAGTCGTCGAGTACCGTATTGACTAAGTGATCCCATACTTCCGAATCATGGCTGTTGAATATTGAAAATACGATTATGAAAATGGGAATGGAAACTGCAAGGGCAATCACCGGTGCTACAGAACCAAGTAAAGCGGATCCCGTGTTTTTAGTCATGATTTGTGCACCGGTAACTACCAATTCGATTTAGTGAAATAATTAGGAGAGCAAAATTTGTTTCAGGGTCATTTGTATTACTTCCAACCCGCCTGATCCATGATTTTCACGGCAATTTGATTGTTGGTGCCGAGAATTGTCAGGTTTAAGTTGTCGGATTTGAAGTCTCCAAATGCTTGCAAAACTGCTGAAGCAGGAATACCTGCAACTACTGGATATTCATGGTTCACTTGTGCATACCAGTTTTGAGATTCTTCGTTATAGAGGTATTCAATTAGTGCGATAGCTGAATCGTAGTTTTTTGCGTGAGCAGTGACTCCGATGCCACTGATATTGACGTGAGTACCTCGGTCGTTGTCGCCTTGATTCGGCCAAAATACCTTGAGCGCGGCGGCTACCTCCTGATCTTTTGGCTTTTTACTGGCGTTCAGTCTACCGAAATAGTAAGTATTCGTAACAGCCAGGTCGCATTCTCCGGCGGCAACCGCTCTCAATTGATCAGTATCGCCTCCTGTTGGTGGTCGGGCAAAGTTCTTGACAAACTCGGTTGCCCACTGCAATGTGGCTTCTTCACCATTGGCCGCAATCATTGAAGCAACCAGTGACTGATTGTAAATATTGCTGGAGGAACGAATACAAACTCGACCAGCCCATTCTGAATTGGTCAAGTCTTCGTAAGTGGATAGCTTTGATGCGTCAACACGATCTGGAGCAAAAATTATGGTTCGGGCTCGCTGTGACAAACCCGTCCAATACCAGTCTTTATCGCGTAAATTTTCAGGTACAGCCGATGCGGCAACCTCACTTTTCATTGGTTGCAAAAGTCTCGCTTCCTTTGCCCTGTGTAGATTTCCTGCATCGACCGTGATCATGACATCCGCAGGGGTTGCATCCCCTTCGGCTTCTAAGCGCTTTATCAGCTCGCCGGCTTTACCGGTAACTAACTGAAACCCGATGCCAGTGTCTTGTTGAAATCGCTCCAGCAATGGAAGAATAAGTTGCTCTTTGCGTGCGGAGTAAATGTTCACTACTTTTTTATCTGCATTCACTACATTAGGTGCCATTAATGCAGAAATCGAAACAGCACTGAATACCAGTACAGCAAAAATAGAGCGGCTGTTGATAGTTACCATAGTTCCTTAACCTCAAATTAGTCTGTGCATTAAGTATATATCGATAATGATAATCGTTCTCATTTAGAGAATTGTAAATGATAATCATTCTTATTTGCAACTACTTTTTTCAAACTAGCAATTTCGCCTTGAGATGCGACGTTGGCTTTTGCCAAGAGGTTGAATAAGATGTGGTGTGTTAGGCAGGTAAGTCTGACTTAAAGGTATGATTAAATTAACAAATAATTCTCAAGAGAAGTCACCGACCTCCAGTGACGTCTAAAATTGTCCCCGTACAATAGGACGCGTGGTCGGATAGTAGCCAAAGAACTGCATGGGCTATTTCTTCGACAGACCCAGTTCGATTAAGCGGAATAGTGGGCATAATTGTTTTCATCCTATCCTCAAAATTCAATGAATCATGCATGTCTGTTCTAATAAATCCAGGACGTACTGCGTTGACTCGAATACCTTCAGAGGCAACTTCCCTCGCAAGCCCAATCGTCAATGTATCGATAGCGCCCTTAGATGATGCATAGTCAATGTATTGGTTCGCTCCACCTAGCCGCGCAGCGCCGGACGAAATATTGACTATACAACCACCATCACCGCCATTGGCTGTAGACATTCTTTTAACAGCTTCACGTGCACATAGAAAAGATCCAATGACATTGACGGAAAATATTCGTTGCATACGCTTAGAGTCGAAGTTCTTGAGTTTGGATAGCGGAGCTAATATTCCGGCATTGTTTACCAAGGTGGTCACTCTTCCAAGTCTGTCATCGAGCTGCTCAAACATGTTTTCAACTTCTGATTCATTCGCAACATCCGCCTGCAATGCAACTGCCGTACCGCCATTAGCAACGATTTGTTCCACAATGGAGTCAGCAGCATCTGAATCTTTTACGTAATTCACGGCAACGGCATAATCATGTCTTGCAGCAAGGAGTGAGGTTGCTGCACCTATTCCACGGCTGCCGCCGGTGACCAGCATAATTTTTTTGTTTTTGTCCAACATAACCTGTAATTCTATAAAATTTGTCCGTCACACAACATTTGTTTCGAGTTCATCAAGAATCGTCTGAGGAAACATAATGGCCTACTTTTGTGTACTGAGAATTCAGCACAGAGCATCATCTTAAATGCACTGTTGCGTTCGCTCGGTTCCGATAATTTCAATTCATTCCGTGCTGGCAGTCAACCAAAATCTGAGCCCAATTCTGTTGCGATAGAAATCTTGAGGTGAAACGAGGTCGCGATAGACGGAGTTTCCTCAAAGAGTTGGCTGGTATTTGAAAGTGCAGATTCACCTCATAGGGGCATTGTTATTACGGTTTATGACAACGCTGCTGGAGAAACCTGTCTCTTGTGGCAGGGTAGACCGACCGGCCCACTGAAGCCTGCCAGCCCCGGCAGCTGTCGAAGCAACTCGCTTGCTGAATGAAATTGGCGAAATGAAAGATGCCTGAGGAGTTTGCTGCCTGCAGGGCTGTCCAGCTTCATACTCGAGGAAATCTGCTTCTCGCCGCTTGAACCGTCCAATCCAAGTGATTCCGGACATACTGATTCGCAGCATCAACCATGGGTTGATACTCCCAAGATGTTCGCGCGCCTCTTTGCATTGCTTCGTGCACCAGTAGTCTAGCATCTTGGTATGCAAAAACATCGTTTCGAATTGCCTCTTTGTCCCAACGGTCATCTACAATTTTGGCAAAGTCAGCAGCGACGTCGGAATATTCCGGATTATCTGCGAGATTATTAATCTCCAGTGGGTCCTCGTCGAGATTGTATAGTTGCACCGGGTCGGAGTCGCAATGGATGTATTTGTAGCTATCTTTGCGCAGCATAAACATGGGATACGATGTGCTTTCAGCACAGTATTCGGAAATAGTCACAGGGGTCTGTTCCTTTGATCCCTCCAATTGGGGCCGCAAGCTTTTGCCATCAATCGGTGCCCGCAAATGAGCATCCGGCGTACCGTTCTGTAAAGCAAGGTCGAGTAGTGTTGGCATTAAATCAACCAAGGAGCACGAAGTTTCGATGGTGGAATGAACTATTCCGGGGCCGGCTACGACTAGTGGGACTCGTACGGAGTTCTCAAAAAAGTTCATCTTGTACCACAAGCCTCGCTCACCGAGCATTTCACCGTGGTCTGAAGTAACGATGACAATAGTATTTTCGGCCAATCCGGTTTCTTCCAGAACAGCTACGAACTGTCCGATCCAGTTATCAAAATAAGAAGTGTTCGCATAGTAGGCATGCCTGGCGTTTCGAATCTGCTCGGCGGAAGGTGGGTGTCTATCAATCTGGCAATCCGAAATCAGTCGCTGGCTATGTGAATCGACTGGACAGTCCCCGAGGGCCAGGACTGGCTGATCAATTTCATCTGATTGATACAAATCCCACCACTCTTTACGAGCAACAAAGGGATCATGCGGATGAATGAATGCGGCTGTCATTAAAAATGGTGGGCTGTCCGAGTCTCTAGCAAAGTCGAACAGCCGACGCCTGGTGTGAAATGCCACTTCATCATCGTACTCCAACTGAAATGTTGTCGCGGCGATTCCTGCCTCCCTGACACTATTCATGTTGTGATACCACTTGTCTATTCGTTCGCCAGTTTTAGACCAAACAGGCGTCCACGCGTAGTCAGCTGGATAGACGTCGGTGGTGAGCCGTTCGTTAAATCCGTGTAGCTGATCAGGCCCGATAAAATGCATTTTGCCGGCCAGGCAGGTGTGGTATCCCAATAGACGCAGGTAGTGTGCGAAGGTCGGGACGGTCGAAGAAAATTCGGCTGCATTGTCATAGGCTTTCAGTTTGATTGGCAGTTTACCGGACAGCATCGAGTAGCGTGCAGGTGCACAAAGAGGAGCGGGAGTATAGGCCGAATCAAAGCGGCAACCCCGCTCGGCAAGCTTATCGATTGCTGGAGTCTTTACAACCTCGTGGCCATACGTAGCCGTAAAGTGTGGTGCAAGCTGGTCGGCCATGATCAGTAGAAAATTTGGAGATTTCATGTTTTGAATTGTCCAATAAATTGAGTTGGTTGTTGCGTAGTTCTGTCACTGAGAATATGTAATCAGTTGAAAGAATTTTATAATTTTCACTACATAAGATTTTCTCGATTTTCTCTATCAGAACAAAGCAAATCAGTCATCAAAAAGTGATTCGAATCGTTTTTGAATTCGATGCTGTATCGGTTCTGCAAATGCGGTCAATATACGCCGCGATTCCCTAAAAGTTATTCTTCACAGATCGATTGGCGTTGTTAGTACAAACTACCTAAACCGAACTAAATACCGTGAGTTTTGGACAGATAATGCTCTGTTTGCATTTCCTTGAGCCGACTGGCCGTTCTTTGGTAATCTTGAACAAGTCGCTTACCGGTGTATAGATCATCCGGCTCAGCCTCGGCTGAAAGTACGAGATGAACCCCATGGTCATAAAATTCGTCCACCAGTTCAATAAATCTGCGAGCCTGATTCTCATACTCCCAAGTCAGTATCGGCACGTTTGAAATCATCACCGTGCGATAACAGTTGGCAATTTCGATATAGTCTGCACTCGCCCGCGGCCCATCGCAAATCTGCCAAAAGTCTAACCAAATCAAATTTCGTGTTCTTCGAATCGTGGAAATTTCACGATTCATCACTGTGATTGACCGATCAGTGTCTTCACAATCATCACAACTTAGCATCTGATACTCACTTTCCATCAGTTTTCTCGTTTCCTCGCCGAGGGGAGAATAGTACAACTGATGACCGGACAGGGCTCTAAGTCGATAGTCGACGCCGTTTCCAATGAAATGTACGTCAGTGTGGGCTTTGATCAATTCTATCGCAGGCAAAAAACTTGCTCGTTGCAGCCCGTCCTGGTACAAATTGTCAGGCTCCGTGTTCGATGTCATCACCATAGTAGTGCCTTGTTCGAACAGTGCCTTCAACAAGCCTGCAAGAATCATAGCATCACCAATATCCTTGACTAAAAATTCGTCGAGACAGATCAAAGGATACTTTCTGGCAAACTGTTTACCGATTTTGGCCAGAGGGTCGGATATGTCTCGATTCTGTTTCAACTCATCATGCATCGATTGCATAAACCGATGAAAGTGAATTCTGATTTTTGATCTATTCTGCACACAATCATGGAACTGGTCCATCATCCAAGTCTTACCACGACCCACCCCACCCCACAGGTAGAGTCCCTTGGCAATGCCTGTTTTTTTTGATTTAAACCAACCAAATCTTGAAGATTTTTTTTCAAGTTGGTCGTAGATCTGTTGTAGCGCGAGTACCGCTTTGCGCTGTTCAAGGTCACCGACAATCTGCCCCGACTGAACTGACGACTCATAAATTTGCAGCGGAGTCATTTTGTGAAGCTGATATCAAACACTACTTGTTGCTAACCTCTAGTTGAGCTTCGATGGGGATGTCTGCCTGGTTCCACAAGTGCGAAGAAGTATAATTCACAGCACGCATTGTACTTTTTGAAGCAACCGAGAACTTCTTGATATGTCGGACCATTCACAAACGATTGACTTATCAGGATTGTTGCGTGATGTGGTTGAGATTGCAATTAAAGCAGGTCAGAAAAGTCTCGAGTTCTACGAGTCGGATGGTGGAGTAGATTTCAATTATAAGTCTGACGGTTCGAGAGTGACCGAAGCGGATATTGCGTCACACGATCACATATTATCCGGCTTGAAGGAACTACATCCTGCACTACCCATACTGTCGGAAGAATCTGAAAGTATTCCAAATTATAACCAGCGCAGAAACTGGCATCGTTATTGGCTGGTTGATCCCATTGACGGAACAGCTGGTTTCATTGACAACACTGGGGAGTTTACCGTCAATATAGCTTTAATTGAGAACTTCAAGCCGATCCTTGGTGTGATATATGTGCCAGTGGACGGCGACACATACTATGCCGCGCAGGGAATGGGTGCTTATTGTTTATTGGATCAGGCGAGCGACTCACAACAAATTAAGGTGCAAAACTTCGTGAACGGCACCGCCTCAATCATTGGCAATCGTTGGCGCGGCAAAAAGACACGAGACCAGTTTATCAGTTCTTTGCACTCCTGTAACATCAAGTGTGAAGTGAACACGGTTAGTAGTTCAGTCAAGTTTTGCAGAGTGGCTGAGGGGGCTTCAGATGTTTACCCTGCGTTTGGTAATACGCACGAGTGGGATACCGCTGCTGGACAATGTATAGTTGAATGTGCCGGTGGCAGGGTTGTTGATATGAGTAATGGTAAACCCCTTCGGTATAACAAAGAGGATCTGCGTAATCCATGGTTTGTAGCATCCGGTGGTGGTGAATTTCCTTGGCTAAATCACACCTGACTGCTTTGTCTTCTTCTTTGTGAGAATTTTCGCCTAAAGCGGCGTACACAAAGGCGTAGATTAATATAAAGATAGCGAGCGATACGGTAATCGGCAGATAGTACTAACAATCCCAAAGGAATCATCCAAAACCCAACAATCGGGAGGAATCCCAAAAATCCGAAGATAATTAGAAGGATGCCCATCGCTTTACGAAGCGGCGTAGGAAACCTTCGAAGTTGCTTCAGAAATCTATCTGATTTCCGGGCACTCATTGAAAATTTGCGAGTTTGATTGTGTTTAAATTTACCAAGATGCAGTCCTTAGGCAACGACTTCGTTGTGTTGGATGGAATTGCAGACACAATAGACTTAACGCCAAGCGATGCAAAACTAATTGCCGACCGTAACATTGGAATTGGATGCGATCAGATATTGAAGATCACGCCTGCAGACAAAAGTGGTGTGTTTGGCTTACAAATATTTAATAACGACGGATCACAATCCGCTCAATGCGGCAATGGTGCAAGGTGTGTCGCAAGATTTGTGAGCGATTTGAATTATGCAACCCATTCTTCTGTGGATTTTCGAACAGACTCGGGAATTTTACAATGTAAGGTGCTTGATCGGAAAAATGTTTGTGTGGCACTCGGTATACCAAATTTTATTCCAGAGGCAATTCCGTTTCAGGCTGATGAAGAACTATTGCAATACCCGTTGGAGGTGAAGTCCGAGTTGTTCAATATATCTGCGTTGTCCATCGGTAATCCCCATGCTGTATTTGTCGTGCCTGATGTAACGCAGGCTCGTGTTGAAGAGTTGGGGCCTGAAGTGGAATTTCATAAGAATTTTCCTCAACGCACCAATGTTGAATTCATGGAGGTAGTGGACCGCAGTACCATCAGGTTACGTGTTCACGAACGAGGTGTTGGAGAGACAAAAGCATGCGGCAGCGGTGCAAGTGCGTCTGTTGTTGCTGGAATACGCCTTGGACTGTTGCATCATAGTGTTGTAGTCAATTTTTCAACTGGCACCGTACAGGTGGAATGGCCAGGTGAGGGGGAGCAAGTCACCCTCACTGGTCCCACTACTTATGTTTTTGATGGACAGTGGTGCAATGACAGTCATTGATCAATCAAGCGAGTCGACGCAGATGGACCGCCAACTCAACAGTTTTCTTGGTCATCTGGAAACAGAGCGCCGTGTGTCACCTCATACGGTTTCGAACTATGGACGCGACTTGAAGATTTTGCAGGAGTTTTGCGACCGTCGCAAAATCACAAACTGGCAGGATATCGATTCAGGTGCTGCACGGTTATTTCCTGCGGAATTATTTAGAAAACAACTATCCGGAAATACTATCATGCGGATGCTGTCCTCGGCTCGTGCATTTTTTCGATACCTGATCCGAGAAAAGCAGTGCCAACTCAATCCTTTTGAAGGGGTAAAGGCACCAAAGTCTGGCAAGAGGCTCCCGCAAACACTCACGGTAGAGCAAGTCAATCAACTGATTGAAATAAAGGGTCGTGATATTGTCAGCATCCGCGATCGGGCAATTTTGGAACTGTTCTACTCATCCGGTCTTAGATTGCAAGAATTAGTCGACTTGGACTTGTTAAGTCTTAACTTCGAGGAACGACTGGTGAAAGTAGTCGGCAAGGGGTCAAAAGATCGTTTGGTACCAATAGGCAGCAAGGCGCTTGATGCAATTCAGGAATGGCTGGCAGTACGCAAGACACGGGTTAGTGACAGCCAATCTGCACTTTTTGTTACCCGTAGCGGAAATAGGGTCAGTGTCCGAACAGTTCAGAAAAGAATTGAGATTCGGGTGAAAGAGCAAGGAGTACCGATGCATGTTCACCCGCACATGCTGCGCCATTCCTTCGCAACCCACGTACTCGCGTCAAGTGGAGATATTCGAGCGATACAGGAACTACTGGGTCACGCGGACATCTCTACAACTCAAATTTATACACATTTGGATTTCGGCCACTTATCCAAGGCATATGATAAAGCTCATCCCAGAGCAAGAAAGAAACAGTGTGGCCCCACACAACTTAAGGATTCAGGAAGTTAGTCATGTCAATTCTACACTCACACGAAACACAGGTTCTGATTGACAGAGTCATCGGTGAAAGTACTACACGGTTCGGTGACACGTCGGACAATTTTGAAAACTTTTTGCGTCATTACTTTTACAGCGTGCCTTTTGATGATCTAAGTGAACGGCACATTGCAGATCTCTGTGGCTGCGCGCACGCTCATTGGGAATTGGGTCTCAGTCGGCAACGAGGTAAACCAAATATCCGAGTCTATAACCCGGATGCTGAAAGACATAGCTGGCAGTCCGAATACACCATTATTGAAGTGGTGACCGATGACCGTCCGTTCTTAGTTGACTCGATTCAAATGATGCTCAATCGAATTGGCATGACGATTCACCTAACAGTTCACCCCATCTTCATCGTTAAGCGAAACCAAGATGGGAACGTAGAGAAACTGGCGCCTAGCATGGGAAATACTTTGGAGGAACACTCTGAGTCTTATCTGCACTTTGAGTTTGATAGACGATTTGAAAGTGATTCCTTTGATGATCTCAAAGATCAGGTGGAATCCTTGCTTGCATCTATCGAACAAACCTACATGGACTGGCCGGCAATGCGTCAGCGAGCTCTCGAGGCAGCCGACGAGATTCAACAGGAGAAAGTTCGAAGACAGATTGAAGATGATGGAGACCAGATTGAATTTTGCCGGTGGCTGGAAGACGGCAACTTTACCTTTTTGGGTTACTGCGAACTCAAGCGCGCTGCGAATGAGGAATTTGTGCTGGACAAGACTTCTCAATTAGGAATTCTGACCAACAACGAGTTGGTGCAAACTGCATTGCCGATAACCGGGTTCAAAAGTGAACTGCGAACAGAACCGCTGTTGGTGACCAAGGCGAATATTCGTTCGCCAATTCATCGACCCTCCTACTTGGATTTGGTCACCATTCAAAGGTATGACGCTGATGGAAACAGAATTGGGCTGATGGTCATTATCGGACTATTTGCCTCATCGGCGTACAACCACAGCGTCCAAAGCATTCCGTTGCTGCGACGCCGAAAGCAATACGTACATACAAACAGTGCCTTACCCGAACACAGTCATGACGCCAAAGTGCTGGCAAACATCATTGATAACTATCCTCGAGACAACTTTTTTAGAATTTCCGAAGAAGAACTGTTCAGAGATGTCGCCGGCATTATGGAGCTTCAGGAACGCCAGAGAGTTCGGGTGTTCATGACAGATGACCCTTACGCCAGGTTCTGTACCGTCCTCGTTTATCTGCCACGAGATCGGTATAGCAGAGAAATGAGGATTCGAATTCAGAACATATTGCTGGATTCCCTTCAGGGCACTGCTACACAATTCGATGCCACCTTTACAGAATCAGTGCTGGTGCGCATCAACTACACAATTTTTCTCAGTCCTGACTCGGTGCGCAGCCATTCTGAAATGCAGATTCTAGAACGGGTTGAGGCCGCTACGAGAAGCTGGGGTGACGAACTGAACCAAGCAACGTTGCGACGCTTTGGTGACAAGCAGCGAATTGCATACTTGGACAAGTATGAAGACGCATTTAGTGTCAGCTATCAGGAAGACTTTTCAGCACGCAGTGCAGCGGCTGACATGGAGCGCATGGAGAAGCTGGGCAAAGATAATCCCATTGTTGTCTTCTTTTATCGGCGGCTGAGAGAGGCAAAGGACACCATGCATCTGAAGGTCTACAACCTAGATCAACCCATTTCACCATCCGATTCATTACCCGTTATCGAAAATATGGGTTTGCGAATCGTAGCCACTCGCCCGTATGTAGTGAAACCGAATGAGAACGAACAGGTTTGGATTCACGACTATGAACTATCTCCGTCTTCCGGTCTGGAGTTTGACCCAGAAGAACATCGGAGCAGATTTGAAGAGGCATTTCTGCAAGTATGGCACGGAGAAGCAGAAAACGACAGATTTAACAGTCTCGTTCTCACAGCAAACTTGAATTGGCGAGAAGTCATGGTGCTACGTGCCTACAGCAAGTTCCTAAAGCAGATTGGTATTCAATATAGCGAATCATATTTAATCGAAACGCTTACGCTCCACCCCAACATGACCAAACGAATCATCGATCTGTTTAAGATGATGTTCGACCCCAGTTTGGCCGATGACGCAAAAAAGTTTACCAAGCAAGTGAATTTTGTACTGTCCAGACTAGAAGTGGTGATTAGTCTGGATGAAGACGTCATTCTTAGAACATTTCTAAACGTGATTCTATCAACCTTGCGTACCAACTACTATCGGAAAGGCAGTGATGGCAATCACTTACCATATCTTTCGTTCAAGATTGACTCGGTGCGCATTACTCATATGCCCGAACCAAGGCCAATGTATGAAATTTTTGTTTACTCACCGCGGGTAGAAGGAATTCACCTTAGAGGAGGAAAAGTGGCTCGCGGAGGCTTGAGATGGTCGGACCGCCGAGAGGATTTTCGTACCGAGGTACTGGGGTTAGTCAAGGCTCAACTGGTTAAGAACGCTGTCATCGTTCCTGTCGGCTCCAAGGGAGGATTTGTCGTTAAGCAAATGCCGCAAACCAGAGAAGAAGTTCAACGAGAAGTGGTGGAATGCTACAAGACGTTTATTTCAGGTTTGTTGGATTTGACAGACAACATTATTGGTGGTGAGGTGGTGAGGCCAGAAAACGTAAAGGCGGTCGACTCCGATGATCCATATTTAGTGGTTGCGGCAGATAAAGGCACGGCCACCTTTTCCGATATTGCCAACGAGCTCGCAGCGGAATACGGATTTTGGCTGGGTGACGCATTTGCCTCTGGCGGTTCAGTGGGCTACGATCACAAAGGAATGGCAATTACCGCTCGTGGTGCATGGGAATCCGTCAAACGAAATTTTCGAGAACTAGGCACTGATATCCAGACCACGGACTTCACTGTGGTTGGCATTGGAGATATGGCAGGTGATGTATTTGGTAATGGAATGTTGCTGTCAAAGCATATCAAGTTGGTAGGAGCATTCAATCATATGCATATTTTCATTGACCCTGATCCTAATCCTGCAACAAGCTTTGTAGAGCGTCAGCGTATGTTCAACTTACCGCGTTCTAGTTGGCAGGATTACAACCCGGAGCTAATTTCTAAAGGTGGCGGCGTATTTGACCGATCGGCAAAGGCGATTGAGTTGAGTCCGGAAACTCAAAAAATTTTTGGAATTAAGGGAAATAGACTTACTCCGAATGATTTGATTAACGCCATGCTAAAGGCTCCGGTCGATTTGATCTGGAATGGCGGAATCGGAACTTATGTCAAGGCCAATTCGGAAACACATTATGATGCAGCAGACCGGGCAAATGATGACTTGCGGGTCAACGGTTCACAACTCAAATGCAAAGTGTTTGGTGAAGGAGGCAATCTTGGGATGACTCAACTCGGTCGCGTAGAGTATTCACTTAATGGCGGTCTTTGCTATGCCGACTTCATCGACAACTCCGGCGGGGTGGATTGTTCTGACCACGAAGTCAACATCAAGATTTTGCTCAATGAAGTGGTTGCTGGCGGTGACCTAACGATAAAGCAACGCAATCAGTTGTTGGAGCAGATGACGGACACTGTGGCCGAATACGTACTCGCCGACAACTACGATCAATCACAGGCAATCAGTTTGGCGAATACGCAGGGACTTGAACTGGTTCATGAACATCGCCGATTCATTCGTGAGCTGGAACGGGCAGGCGAACTGAATAGAGAATTGGAGTTCTTGCCGGACAATGAAACGATCAAAGAACGAGCCATGAACGGGCAGGGATTGACCAAGCCTGAATTATCGGTCCTGCTCGCATATTCAAAACTAACTTTGTTTGACCGTTTGCTCGACTCTGATTTTCCGGAAGGATCCTACTTAAGCAATGAGTTAAAGCTGTACTTTCCGAATGTTTTAGTTGATCGCTATCTCGATGTCATGTTCGAACATCGACTAAAGCGGGAAATTGTCGCTACCTATGCAACCAATAGCATGGTCAATCGTGTGGGTCCTACGTTCGCATTTAGATTGCATCAACTAAGCGGCGCAAGTTACCCGGAAATTGCCTGTGCCTACACTGCCGTTAGAGAGGTGTTTGGCATGCGAGCGATTTGGAGTGAAATTGAAGCCCTGGACAACAAGGTGGATGCTCAGACACAGATTCAAATGCTGTTGTATGCCGGTGGCTTGATTGAACGGGCTTGCATGTGGGTTTTGCGGCACTGCGAAAGCCCCATTGATATTCAGTCCGTCATTAACTTTTTCCAAAGTGGAGTTGCGGAGCTATCGAGTATTTTTCCGGAAGTACTGTCTAAGGGCGATCTAAAACCAATGAGAAAGCAGATCAAAGTTTTGACGGCTAACAATGTTCCTGAAACACTGGCAAAACGGGTTGCGGAGTTTATTCCGATGTCAGCCGCGCTGGATATAGTAGAGGTGTCAAGGAATTCCGATACACCGGTTCCCTACGTGGCGCAAGCATACTTTGAGGCTGGGGCACGATTGAACTTGAAGTGGATTCGAGACCAGGTCGCCTTGTTACCAGCAGAAAACTTGTGGCACCAGTTGGCGAAGTCACGACTGCGAGATGATGTACACGGGCATCAGTCCGGAATTGTGCTTGATATAGTGCAGCAATTTGCGGGAAAAAATGCCAGTGCTTCGGTTTCGGATTGGATCGATAGCAGGGAGTCAGCCTATAAGCAGTTGAATAACTTGGTCGATGAGTTAAGGTCCGCGGGGAGCAATGACTTTGCAACGCTTTCGGTGGCCATAAGTGAGGTGAATCAGTTGCGTCGCTATGGTGGAATTTCATCCGATTCGAATGACAAATCTTGAAATAGCCGTTGAATTTAAATGCAAAAAACACTATTCTTCGCTGTTTGTATTCGCAAGGGGGCGAATCAGTAAACTCCCACAAATTAACGCTAGTTGAGCAACTGACGACCTAGCGCAATCTTAAATCCAATTTGCTATTGATTTGCTATCGATTCAGGTTCGATAGTCAGTTGCAAATATATTGAATTTTAAAAATATCAGGAGATACACATGACTCTCGAAGGATGGATACCCGTAACACTAGGAATACTCGGCCTATTATCGGCATGGATAGTATTCGGTTTAGTTAAACGCTATCCCGAAGGTGAAGGAAAGGTCGTCGAGATAGCTGACCTCATCCACAAAGGAGCAATGGTCTTCATGCGGCGGGAATACACAATTCTTGCCATTTTTGTTGTAGTGGTCGCGGTTTTGATTGCTATTTCTGATCTTGGCATCAAAACAATGATTGCCTTCATCCTAGGTGCCCTATGTTCCGGAAGTGCCGGCTACATTGGCATGTATACGGCCACTAAGTCCAATGTAAGAACGACAACGGCGGCGCATACCAGCGGCGCCTCGGATGCGTTGACGGTGGCGTTTTTCGGGGGTTCGATCATGGGGCTGACTATTGCCGCCATGGGCTTGCTAGGGCTTGGCCTGTTGTATTTGTTTTTTGGTGCTAACCCCGAGTCCGCACACGCCATTCATGGATTTGGCATGGGTGCATCTTCCGTCGCTTTGTTTTCACGAGTTGGTGGCGGAATTTTCACCAAGAGTGCTGATGTTGGTGCCGACTTAGTGGGCAAGATTGAAGCAGGTATTCCGGAAGATGACCCGCGTAATCCGGGAGTGATTGCAGACAACGTGGGTGACAATGTGGGTGACGTTGCCGGTATGGGATCCGATATTTTCGAATCCTATTGCGGAGCAATGATTGCAAGTATCGCAATTGCCGCTACGCTCAGCAACTCCGATTTAGGCGCTCAAACCAGTCTGATGTTCTTGCCGCTAGCCTTGTCGTCAGCGGGCATTATCTGCTCACTGCTAGGCATCATCTTGGTTCGCATGATGTCCAGTAAATCAGCTGAGACAGCTCTCAGAGTAGGCACAATTGCAGCGTCTATTATCTTTATTGTTGCAGCGGCGATAGTCACTCAATGGGTCGGCGTAAGCTTGTCAGTTTGGGGAGCAGTCCTGGTCGGTGCCGTCGGTGGAATTATTATTGGATTGATTACCGACTATTACACCAGTGGCGGACCGATAAAGAAGATCGCAAGAGGCGGTGAAACGGGTCCTGCAACCGTGATGATCGCCGGATTGGCAATTGGTATGCAATCAGTCGTGATTCCCATCCTGACGCTATGTGCGATTATCGTGATTTCTAGTTTGGTGTCTGGTCTCTACGGAGTTGGCATAGCAGCAGTCGGTATGCTTGCTACTGTCGGCATGACCATGGCGATTGATGCTTATGGTCCAGTTGCGGACAATGCCGGCGGCATCGCTGAAATGGCAGGTCTAGGAGAGGAAACACGAAAAATCACAGACTCGCTTGATGCGCTTGGAAACACTACTGCAGCAATTGGCAAGGGTTTCGCTATCGGTGCCGCAGCACTTGCTGCTTTAGCGATTATCACTGCATTTATCGAGACGGTTTCCAGCAATAATCCGGAATTTAGTCTGCAAATTAATGATCCAACCGTCCTTGCAGGAATGTTTCTTGGAGGAATTTTCCCATTTCTAGTCAGCAGTATGACGATGACGGCGGTCGGTGATGCCGCCTTCGATATGATCAATGAAATTCGCCGTCAATTTAGGGAGATTTCCGGCTTGCTCGAAGGCAAGGCTACACCTGATACCGATCGCTGCGTGGACATTGCGACAAAGGCTGCGCTGAGGAGAATGGTACCGCCAGGCGTTTTAGCGGTTGCGGCCCCAGTGGTTGTCGGATTTTCGCCGCTCGGTGCAGAAGCGCTGGGCGGAATGCTCGGTGGTGCACTGATAGGTTGCGTACTTCTCGCTCTTACGATGGCCAATGCAGGCGGCGCCTGGGACAATGCAAAAAAGTATGTTGAGGGTGGACATATGGGTGGAAAAGGGTCCGACGTTCACAAAGCTCTCGTAGTTGGTGATACAGTCGGTGATCCATTCAAAGACACTTCTGGCCCATCAATGAACATTTTGATCAACGTGATGGCGATCGTAAGTTTGGTGATCGCACCGTTGCTATAAATTAGTTCTGCCTGTTTTACGGTGTTGAGCCGGGTGTATTCATTGTAATGCCCGGCTTGATACCGAACACATTTTCCAAGTCGAATTCTCGAATCAAGTCGTCGGCTGCCTGCTGACCGTGTTCACGCTGCACATCGGCCAAAATCATCCGAGTCGAGTTTCGATTGTAGTATCCCCCAAAATCCACCTGAACTTTTAGTAGCTCTCTGGCCCGGTCGATTGTCATTGCCATGCTTAATCACCTACTATGATGTGGGTTCTATACCTCTTCCTTCCAGTTTGAAGAAGTCTTTTTACGAACCATAATATTTTTCAGTCTGCGATAGTCTGGCAGTCCATCGCTAAAGGGTGGATAGTCCTCGCCGCCAATCAGCGGTGTAAGGTAGCGTCGCGCACTGGCGGTTATGCCATAGCCATCCTTTGTTATAAAGCTGCGGGGCAGTTTCTTTTCTACGTTTGCAATGTCCCGCAAGTCTGCCGCAACAATGTCCCAGTTATACGGGTCATCTGAATTTCTTCGAATGGCCGGCATCAACGCCGAACGACCCTGGGCGGCATATTCTACGGACGCAGCACCGACAGCATAGGCATGCTGCACATCCGTAGCCGAAGCAATGTGTCGAGCTGCACGCTGCAGATAGTCAGCAACTGCGTAGTGGTATTTATAACCCAGCCCGGCACCAACAATTTCAGCAACAACAGATGCCACACCACCAAGCTGCGCATGTCCAAAGGCGTCGCGAGTTCCCTGTTCCGACAAAAAAGTGCCATCGTTATGGCTTGTACCTTCAGATACAACAATCGATACATAGCCATGACGCGCTACCATTTGTTTCACTTTGGCAAGAAATTTTTTTTGGTCAAATGGAATTTCAGGAAACAGTATGACAATAGGAATTTTCAGGTCTTGAGTAGATGCCAGCCCACCGGCGGCAGCAATCCACCCGGCATGTCTTCCCATAACTTCGAGAATAAATACCTTGGTCGAGGTTCGGGCCATGGATGCCACATCCAGGCTCGCTTCACGAGTCGAAACAGCGACGTACTTTGCGACGGAGCCAAAACCCGGGCAGTTGTCTGTGACTGCCAGGTCATTATCGACTGTTTTGGGAATATGGTTTACCGTCACCCCTTCGATTGTGCCTTGCAGTGCCTGCGAAAGTTTAAGGCAGGTGTCTGCAGAATCATTGCCGCCGTTGTACATAAAGTGACGGATGTTGTGTGATTTCATGACTTCCACAACTCTTGCGAATTCGCGCTGTTGTTTCTTGGGGTCTTGTAGTTTGTAGCGACAGGACCCAAAGGCACCTGAGGGG
The DNA here is from genome assembly GCA_965200645.1 of Arenicellales bacterium. GTDB lineage: Bacteria > Pseudomonadota > Gammaproteobacteria > Arenicellales > JAJDZL01 > CBDAUN01. The sequence continues at coordinate 1,375,455 of CBDAUN010000003.1, read as the reverse complement.
GTGTGCCTGAGAGCTTTGATCGTTTCAGTCGATTCTTGCGTTACATCTAGCAATTCCTCATTCAAAACTCCCAATATTCCATTTTTACCGGCGTAAACTTTCCCAAACTTGTCGGGGTATTTTCTAGCAGTTTCTATCACTGCGGCAGCGGAGACATTAATGACGGAAGTCACTCCGCCGGATTGCGCATAAAGAATATTGCCTGGTTTGGTCACGATAGTCAGTTGAGGGAGTAGTTACAAAGTAATGACAATGTTAATTGAGGTCGGAACCAGTCGAGCCGGATAGCACACCTTGTGATTCACGTTCATGATCTGCCTGACTTTGCAGTAAGGCTGCTGCACAGTTGACAGCATCGGAGTATTCCAGTTGATCGTTGTCAAATTGTTCGTCAGGATTGTAGAAAAACTGTCCGCGAAAACAGTCGGAATGCAATTTAATCATCACAAAATTGCATTGTCTGGCATGCCAAAACAGTGCTGGTTTTTCAACAATATTTGCGCTGATGACGTCGAGTTGCACTTCACAGTCGGCTAAATGCAGTTCGATCGACTCTTTGTAGCGCGAATCGACCAGGTGTTGAACAGATTTAATTTCTTCGTCTGTAAAATCCATCATAAACGCAGATTAGTTTATAGAAAAAACCAAAAGATGACCGGATCTTGATGGTTTCGATTGAACTTGAAAAAATTTCTTGTCAATCATAGCGGAAGCGATGAGCAATGTTACAGGATTTAACGGTGAGTCAGGCAAGAACGGATTGTGGCCAATATGATAAATGTTATTGGTTGAAAAACTTAGAGTGGTTAAGGTAAATAGACTACTTTGGGACAGTAGCATAAAGACTTCCCTTAGTCAGATTGTCATTTAAGTGGAAACAGGTTGTATAGGCGTTAAAATGATTTATTCAAACAGGATAAACATTTGAATTGTGACAAATGGCGAAGTTGAATGGATGACAGTTTGTCAGAAAAATGGAAATTTGTAAAAAGAAGAATGAAATCTAAATCTAATCTCAGAGTTGTCTTTCTCGGCCCACCTGGTTCGGGCAAGGGTAGTCAGGCAAAATTTATCACTGATAACTATGGACTTGTTCACATTTCAACCGGGGAGTTGTTGCGTGATGCGGTAAGGGCTAAGTCAGCTCTCGGCAAAAAGGTTGCCGGAATCATGCGTACGGGTGATCTTGTACCAGATGACCTCGTGATTGAGTTGATTGGCGATCATGTGGACCACATTGGTCCGGACAGCGGATTTATATTGGACGGATTTCCTCGAAGCATCACTCAAGCCGAAGTGCTGCAGGAGGTTCTAGCAAAAAGGAAACGTTCGCTCAGTTTTGTTTTACACTTACACGTTGATCTCGAGTTGGTGGTAAAGCGCTTGTCAGGTCGGCGTACATGTGCGAATTGTGGTGAAATCTACAACATTTTTTTCAAACCTTCTGAACTTCCAGACATCTGTGATTTATGTAATGGGGAACTCATCCATCGTGCCGATGACAACGAAGAATCCATCCGCCAAAGACTCGACGTGTACAAGGAGCAAACCACGCCAGTACTTTCATTCTATGAGAATCTTAGATTGCTTAAAACAGTCGATGCCGCGGGCTCGGAGAAGTCGATTGCGCAAAACGTTGACATGATTTTTAGAACCCATCTGGGATAACCGAAAAACTGCCTGTGTGAAGGTACGACTTGACTCAAAGTAAGTTTCCACAAATCCGCATGCGCCGTATGCGACGAGATGAATTTAGTCGCCGGCTGATGCGCGAAAACGTGCTGACGACGGCGGACTTAATTCAACCAATGTTCGTGTGCGAGGGTGAAAGTAGTCGTGAGCCGGTAGCATCAATGCCCGGAATCGAGAGAATGAGCATTGATTTGGCTGTTGAGAAAGTCCAAACCCTGTACGAGCTGGGTATACCGGCTGTCGCATTATTTCCTGTGGTACCGGTTGAGAAAAAGAGTGCCGATGCACAAGAGGCCTACAACTCAAATGGATTGGTGCAACAAGCGGTGCGCGCTGTTCGAGAAAAGGTACCTGAAATGGGAGTCATTACGGATGTCGCATTAGACCCCTACACGCTGGATGGCCATGACGGATTAACCAACTCGGAGGGTTATGTAGATAACGATTCGACACTTGAGGTGCTGGTAAAGCAGGCCTTGAGTCACGCCGAAGCCGGGGTTTCAATTGTTGCTCCTTCAGAAATGATGGATGGCCGCGTTGCTGTGATTCGAGAAGCACTTGAAGGTAATGGGTTCCCACATGTTCGAATTCTTGCCTATTCTGCTAAATTCGCATCGGCATTTTACGGACCGTTTCGCGACGCTGTCGGTTCAGCTTCCAATCTAGGCGGACGCGATAAGCGTACTTATCAACTGGACCCTGCCAACAGCGATGAAGCGGTTCGCGAGGCGGCACTGGATGTCGCCGAAGGAGCAGATATGTTGATGGTAAAACCCGGAATGCCATATCTCGACATTGTCAGAAGAGTCAAAGACGAGTTTGCAATGCCCACCTATGTCTATCAAGTGAGTGGGGAATACGCCATGATTATGGCTGCGGTTCAAAATGAATGGCTGAATGAAAGAGCAGTGATACTGGAGTCGCTTACTGCGTTTAAGCGAGCCGGTGCAGATGGGGTGCTGAGTTATTTTTCTGAACAAGTGGCTGCATGGCTGACGGATTGAGGAACGGGTTGGCCAAAGGATGCCTGAGAAGATTAAACCAACTGAGTTAAAGCTCCATCAGAAGTCACGAGTACTTGAGATCGGGTTTAATGACGGAAAATCATTTAAACTAGGCTGCGAATATTTGCGGGTTTATTCTCCTTCTGCAGAAGTTCAGGGCCATGGGCCAGGTCAGCAAGTGCTTCAATATGGAAAGGAATACGTCAACATCATGGATATTGAACCCGTGGGGCATTATGCAGTAGTCCTAAAGTTCAGTGATGGTCACGACACCGGAATCTATACCTGGGACTTACTGTATGAACTCGGAGTGAACTACGAGGAGTATTGGCAGGCATACTTAAAGCGGCTCACGGAAGCAGGCTATCAACGGAAAGCGGAATCTACTCAATAGTGACTGAGAATACTCAGCCTGAAAATACCACCAATTTCGGATATCAGGAGGTCGAACAGACTCAAAAACAATCCCTGGTTGACGGTGTTTTTGATTCCGTGGCACACAATTACGACTTGATGAACGACTTGATGTCGTTTCGTCTACATCGACTTTGGAAAAAGGCTGCGGTCGCTACTTGTTGTGTGAGACCGAACAGCAAAGTACTGGATGTAGCAGGCGGAACTGGTGATGTCGCGCGTGCCTTGGCCAAGAAAATTGGTCCTCAAGGGCAAATTGTACTGTCGGATATCAATCAGTCGATGTTACGGGTCGGTCTTCAACGATTGCCCCAAAGCGATATCCCTGGCAATTTCACTTGCGTACAGACCAATGCCGAACAACTGGCCTTTTCCGACAATACATTCGATGTGGTGATAATTTCGTTCGGTTTGCGAAATGTGACTCGAATCGATAAGGCTTTGGAATCGATGTATGCTGTGCTTCGACCTGGCGGACGTGTCGTGATTTTGGAGTTTTCCAAGCCGGTCTTTCCAACCTTGCGATTATTTTATGATTTTTACTCCTTTTCCGTTATTCCAAAACTAGGTGGGGTAGTGGCTAAAGACCGCGATAGTTATCAATATTTGGTGGAATCAATTCGTAGACATCCAGATCAGGAGACTCTGGCAGATATGATGGCAGTTGCCGGGTTTGAACGTGTCGAATACTTCAACCTTAGTGGCGGAATTGTCGCATTGCACATTGGAAGAAAAATTTAAGCGAGGGTTTGGAAAATGCAAATTCCATTTGCAAAAACTACTTGTTATGTCATTGCCGAAGTTATACAGAAAGCAGTCGGTGAATTCATTAAGCACGACGATGCGATTCGAGATTCCCTGACAGAACTGGTTGGAAATTCAGTTCGGGTTGAAGTCACCGATGTTGGGATTAACCTCATGGGTACAGTACATAAACAAGGTATTCAAGTTGCACCTGGCCTAGAGGAACAGGCAGATGTGGTGATAAGGGGATCCATGATTTCACTTGCCTTAATGTCTATGCGAAAAGTTGACAACCCGTTTGAAATTGACAAAGTCGAAATTGTTGGCGATTTAGCGGTTGCTCAAAAGTTATTTAGCATTTATCAAAATATGAATTTTGACTATGAAGAAGCTTTGGCGAGACGCATCGGAGATATTTCGGCTCGGAATGTCTGTAACACGTTTCGATGGGTCAAGTTGAAAGCACAGTCATGGCAGGTTGGCCCAACCGTGGGTGAATACATGAAGTCTCAAGCTAAGGTGGTGCCTGATCGGGAGCGCGTTGAACAGTACAAGGACGATGTAGATACTCTTTGTGCTGATGTTGAACGATTGGAAATTCGGGTAGAGAGGTTGACCGAGGCCGCAACTAAATGAAATCAATTTCACGGTTGCGACGACTTTTCGAAGTTCTGATCGTCCTGCGTCGCTACGGTTTAGATGAGCTGCTCGACAAATATCGCTACCCTCGATTAGCACGCAAGCTTCTCTACTTCGTTCCAGGACCTTCAATTGCTGTAAAGCAACTGTCACGTGGTGAAAGACTGCGTCAGGCGCTGCAGACGCTAGGACCAATTTTCGTTAAGTTTGGACAGTTGCTTTCGATGCGTGCCGACTTGCTGTCGCAGGACTACATCAATGAACTTCAAGCACTGCAGGATCGAGTAAAACCGTTTTCGGGCCAATTGGCTAAGGATATTGTGGAAAAGTCTCTTGACCAACCCTTTGATGAAGTGTTCAGTAGTTTCAATACAGTCGCTTTGGCCTCTGCTTCGGTTGCTCAAGTGCATGAAGCTGAACTGGTTGATGGGACAAAAGTGGTAGTCAAGGTCTTGCGACCCAATGTCGCAGCGGAGGTTCAACGGGATGTTGATCTGATGTACTTGGTGGCTGCCGTTGTGACCTGGATCTGGCCGGAAACGAAAATATTTCGTGTGTCGGAACTCATCAGGCATGGCGAAAACGCACTGAAAGACAGTTTCGACTTAGTGATTGAAGCAGCTAATGCTAGTCGATTTCGAGCTAACTTTGTTGATGATGACTCCATTTATGTACCAAGAGTCTACTGGGACTACACATCAACTGAAGTGATGGTGATGGAATTTGTTGAAGGAATTAGGCTGTCCGATGTTGATCAACTGAAAACAGCTGGAATCGATCTGCATGGCTTGGCAGTTCATTTGGTCGAACTGTTTTGTAAGCAGATCTTCAGGGACGGTTATTTTCATGGTGACTTTCATCCAGGCAATGTTTTCGTGGGGATGAGCGGTCAATTTCGAGTTGTGGACTACGGCATTATGGGCACAATTACCGACGCCGACCGTTCCTTGATCGCAGATCTTTTGGTCGGACTCACCCATCGTGATTACCGAGCCGTCGCCGAAGCAGGTATTCGGTCGGGGTGGACATCTGCCACCGCGTCTCCAGAAGCTCTAGAGTTGAAAATTCGAGCAGTAAGTGAGCCAGTTTTTGATAAGTCGGTTGAAGATATTCCCGTTGGATGGGTGCTAGGCAGGCTGTTTACCATCCTTCAGGAATTTGACATCAACATTCAGCCGCATTTGATTTTGCTACAGCATTGCATGGCAAGCATTGAAGGAGAGGTTCGGCTTATTTATCCGGAGCTCAAGTTAAGCCAGAGTTTGCGACCTCATTTGGAAAGATGGGTAGTTGAAAGACACAGTGTGGGAGCAATTGCCCAACGATTTCGAGATGAATTGCCGCATTGGGTCGCACATTCACACGAAATGCCTCGGTTGTTTCACGAAGTGCTTGTGAATGCACGTGAGCAACAGATTCGGAACTTGGACCTGCGAGGAGAAGAGTTGACGTTTAGAAAACTGGAAACCGTTTATCGGCGGATATTCTTCGGTGTCATTGGATTGGTTGTTGGAACCTACGGTGTTATCAAGTGGGACACTGATGGCTTAAGTTCCATTGTGGTCCTTTTTCTGTTGGTTGCCTTCGGTTGCCTATTTGGCGCTGCGCCGAGAATTCCCACTCGAAATCGTCGGTAGTCCGATTGCAAAACCAGTTGATACTTACAGGGTTAGATTTCTTAGTCTCAGTGAGTTAAACACAACCGAAACTGAAGATAAACTCATCGCCGCCGCCGCAATCATGGGCGAAAGCAACAATCCAAAGGTGGGATAGAGTAATCCTGCAGCAATTCCCACCCCCACCACGTTGTAGACAAATGCAAAAAACAAATTTTGGCGAATATTGCGCATTGTCGCAACTGCAAGCTGTCGTGCCCGAACAATTCCTTGCAAATCTCCGTGCAAAGCGGTGATTCCAGCACTATCCATAGCTATGTCAGCACCGGTGCTCATGGCGATTCCAACATCAGCCTGGGCGAGAGCCGGTGCATCGTTGACCCCATCCCCGGCCATAGCGACGAGCTTACCGGAGTTTTGTTGTTGAATGACTGCTTGAGCCTTCTCTTCCGGGAGTACTTCTCCCCTCACTTCGGTAATTCCTAGCTGGTTTGCAATGTATTGAGTTGTAGTTTCAGCATCTCCAGAAAGAACAACCAGTTGTAACCCTGATTGTTGCAGATCGTTAACGGCCCCAGGCGTTGTTTTCTTGATTTGATCGGCAACGGCGATCAACCCAGCCAATTCTCCGTGCATGGCTACATGCATCACAGTTTTTCCTTGTCTGCGCAACTGTTCCGCCTGAGCTGCTCCAGCTGCACAATCAACACCTTCGGAGTTGAAAAATTCCGCGGTTCCAATCAGGATGACCTGTTGGTTAACCTTTGCGGTTATTCCCTTGCCTGCGACCACATTAAATTCGTATGCATTCAATACTGGTACTGACTGTTCCTGTGCATGATTCGTGATCGCTTCGGCCAGTGGGTGTTGACTACCCCGTTCTACAGCGGCAGTCATAGCCAGTAATTCGTCTGCAGATTGATTGGATAAGGAAATTATGTCGGTAACTACAGGTTTTCCGCTGGTTAGCGTCCCCGTTTTATCGAGCACCATGACGTCAACCTTGTCTAGCAACTGCAGTTCCTTTGCATCCTTGACAAGAACACCAACTTGGGCGCCGCGGCCCACAGCGGTAACTACCGACAGTGGCGTAGCAAGACCCAGCGCACAGGGACACGCGATAATTAAAACGGATACAAAAGCGGTAATGGCGGAAGATAAAGAAGCACCGACGGCTAGCCAGATGACAAAAGATACAACTCCAATGCCCACCACTGCCGGCACGAACACCTTTGCAAAGGCATCTGCCATTTGTTGAATCGGGGCACGACTTCGTTGGGCCTGAACCACCATTTTAAGAATCTGCGCTAGCATAGTATCGGACTTTTGCTGTTCCACTTCCATGATGACGGAGCCGTTGACCAAAAGAGTGCCTGCTGATATCGAGTCGCCAGTGCTCTTGTCTACCGGTATTGCCTCTCCAGTAAGGAGTGCTTCATTGATTGATGCACCACCGGATACAATTGTGCCGTCTAGAGGAATATTTTCTCCTGTTCTAACCCTGAGTTGGTCACCTACGCTGACATCCTTTAGCGGTATTTGTCTATGTTCACCGGTGCTTTCGACACGAGTCACATCGTCCGGAAAGAGTTTGGCCAGAGATTGAATGGACGCGCCCGTTTTATTTCGTCCGCTGAGCTCCATCAATTGTCCGGCGAGAACCAGCACAACAATGACCGCAGCCGCTTCGAAATAAACATCAACTAAACCGTGAGTGTTGCTTGCTTCAGGTGGGAAAATACCCGGCAGCAACACTGCTGCGATACTGAACAAATAAGCGGCACCGACACCAATGGTGATCAGTGTGAACATGTTCAACGATTGATTTTGTACGGACTGCAGCCCTCTTTGCAGTAATGGCAGGCCACACCAGAAGACTATTGGTGTAGTCAGAATCAACTGAATCCACTGGGACATTGGTTCGGGAATTACAGTGTGCAGTGGAATTCCGAAGTGCGGTGCCATTGCCAGGACAACTACGGGGATGCCCAACAGAATTCCGAGTTTCATTCGCCGGGTGAAATCTATGGTTTCAAGTTTTACACCTTCATCTTCTACGGAAACATCCATCGGTTCGAGCGCCATACCGCAATCGGGACAACTCCCTGGACCAAGTTGCATGACTTCGGGGTGCATGGGGCAGGTGTACTCCACCAATTCGGAGCCAGACAAAATTGGTTTGGGTGTGGGGTTGAGATACTCCTCTGGGTCGGACCTAAACTTGTTCAAACAACCGCTACAGCAGAACCGGTAGACCGTGCCGTCAAATTCAAACTGATGAGCAGAGTCGGTGGCAACGGACATGCCACATACGGGGTCCTTCAAAGAGTTGGCAGTATCGTGGTCACAACGGTGTTGCATTTCGAAAGTCCTTTGCGTAGCTTTCTAGATGATGCTGATGTAAAAAAATTCAACATCTCACTGAATTTTAGTTGAATGCAAGTATTATTCTCACTCTTGCAGCAATGACCGCTTAAAATTCGGCGGTTATTTTTGTGTTCGCTAGTAGCTGAATATGCAAGAAAAACTATGGCGAACATGAAATATTGTCGACCAAAATCTTGACAGAAGCTATAATACCAAGTAAATTAGTCAGAAATAAAATTCTTGGTGTTTCAATATGAGATTAACCACAAAAGGGCGTTATGCAGTTACTGCGATGATAGACCTTGCGCTGAATCAACCCAATCGAGGTAGCGTGACGCTGAAAACAATTGCGGAAAATCAGCAAATGTCAGTTCCCTATCTTGAGCAGTTGTTTGCCAAGCTGAAGTCGCAAGGTCTCGTTAGGGGAGTTAGAGGTCCAAATGGTGGATACCGACTGATGAGATCAGCCGAGGATATTTCAATTTTTGAAATTATTAATGCGGTTGACGAATCGGTTGATGCGACCCGGTGCGATGGACGACAGGATTGCCTGGATGGTGAAATTTGCCTGACGCACGAGTTATGGACTGATTTAAGCAATCAAATGTCCAGATTTTTAAGCAACATCAAACTCGCCAACGTAATTGAGTCGCCTAAAGTGCAGGAGGTTGCCCAAAGGCAATTTCTTCGAAACAATGTGGCCAGGGCTCAGCAGAAAGTTACCTTTGACCACCTAGAACCTGTAAGCAATCACTAAGAAATACGAATGAATGCAGCATTAGAAACTGATATTGACGGATTTGTTCAGCGCGAATACAAGGAAGGTTTCATTACTGAAATCGAATCCGAAACTTTTGACCCGGGTCTCGACGAGGATGTCATACGAGAGCTTTCGGCGATCAAGAATGAACCTGAATTTATGCTTCAATGGCGATTGCAGGCATTTGAGCGTTGGCAGCGCATGGAAGAACCCGATTGGGCGCACGTGAACTACACGCCTATAGACTATCAATCGATTAGTTACTATTCAGCACCCAAGTCTAATGCCGATGGGCCTAATAGTCTGGACGAAGTTGATCCGAAATTACTTGAGACATACGAAAAGTTAGGCATCCCGCTAACTGAACAGAAGATTCTTGCCGGCGTTGCTGTTGATGCAGTATTTGACAGTGTATCAGTTGCCACTACGTTTAAGGAAACCCTCTCCAAAGCCGGTGTAATTTTTTGTTCCTTTTCTGAAGCCGTACAGGAACATCCCGAACTCGTACAAAAGTATCTTGGTTCGGTCGTCCCAACTGGTGACAACTTCTTTGCCGCCTTGAACTCTGCTGTTTTTAGTGATGGGTCCTTTGTATATGTGCCGAAGGGGGTTCGCTGTCCAATGGAATTGTCTACGTATTTTCGAATCAATGCGATGAATACCGGTCAGTTTGAGCGCACTCTTATCGTCGCAGATGAGGGAAGTTACGTCAGTTATCTTGAAGGCTGTACAGCACCCATGCGTGATGAAAATCAATTGCATGCTGCGGTGGTTGAACTGGTTGCAATGGAGAATGCAGAAATTAAGTATTCAACCGTGCAAAACTGGTATCCGGGAGATGAAGAAGGACGCGGCGGAATCTACAACTTTGTGACCAAGCGCGGTGCGTGCAAGGGTGACAATTCAATTATTTCCTGGACACAGGTAGAAACCGGATCTGCAATCACCTGGAAGTATCCGAGCGTCATGCTGGAAGGTGACGGGTCAACTGGAAAGTTTTATTCGGTGGCGCTCACGAACAATATGCAGCAGGCGGATACTGGCACAAAAATGGTTCATGTGGGCAAGAACACCTCCAGCACCATTATCTCCAAAGGTATTTCCGCTGGACGTGGACAGAATTCCTACCGGGGGCTGGTGCGCATACTGAAGGGAGCAGAAAACGCCCGCAATTATTCACAGTGCGATTCACTGTTGATGGGTGACCGCTGCGGCGCACACACATTTCCCTACATTGAAGTCAAAAATTCGAGTGCACAGGTAGAACATGAAGCCACCACATCGAAAATTAGTGAGGACCAAATGTTCTATTGCCGCCAACGTGGATTGTCCGAGGAGGATGCGGTTTCAATGATTGTGAGCGGTTTCTGCAAGGAAGTGTTCAAGGAACTGCCAATGGAGTTTGCTGTAGAGGCACAGGCATTACTCGGCATCAGTCTAGAAGGCGCCGTGGGCTAAAAGCCCAGCCGCGCTACACATTTCAATTTAACAAAAACAAAGGAGAAAGCAGCCGTGCTGTCGATACGTAATTTAACTGCTAGTGCCGGTGGAAAACAGATCATCAACGGCATAAACCTGACAGTTAATCCAGGGGAAGTGCATGCAATCATGGGACCTAATGGTTCCGGTAAAAGTACCCTCGCCAACGTCATTGTGGGAAAGGAACTTGAAGAGGTTGGAGGCGAAGTACTATTTAAAGAAGAAAATTTGCTTAATCTCGACCCGGAACAACGTGCACGCGAAGGCATCTTTCTTGCTTTCCAACATCCGGTGGAAATTCCTGGCATCAGCAACCTGTACTTTATAAGAGCGGCAGTTAACGCGATGCGAAAGCATCGTGGAGAATCACAACTCGATGCGATAGATTTTCTGAAGCTAGTTCGCGTCAAGGCGAAGCAGCTTGGGATTGATGAGTCTTTTCTGCATCGATCGATTAATGACGGATTTTCGGGGGGTGAAAAGAAGCGCAACGAGATTCTGCAGCTGACAATGCTCGAACCAATTCTTACTGTAATGGACGAAACCGATTCGGGTTTGGACATCGATGCCTTGAAGGTTGTTTCCAAAGGGGTCAATTCGATTCGTGGCGATCAGCAGTCCATTATTGTCATCACCCACTTTCCGAGAATTCTTGAGTACATTGAACCGGATTTTGTGCATGTTCTGGTGGGCGGAAAGATTGTGAAGTCTGGTAATCAACAACTCGCCCATGAACTTGAAAAATATGGTTACGGATGGATTCTTGAGGAAACTCCTACCGTGACCGGAGCAGTAGCATGAAGCAAAGCCCGCTACTCGATCACTTCATCAACGTGCATGGTTCGGTTTCACCCGAATTTCCCGGTGCGTCCTCAAAACGAATTGCAGATTTACGCTGTCAGGCGATTGGTCAATTGAAGTCCGTTGGCTTGCCTCGAATGAGGGATGAAGGTTGGAAATATACCAACATTCGGAAGATCGAGAAAAACAGCTTCGCCCCGACGTTCAGTAATGGTCATTCAGTTGACGCTTCAGTGTCATCCGAATTTGACGTATATCGCATGGTGTTTGTAGATGGTTGGTTCGATTCGGAACAATCTACCATTACCGATGCGCCGGTAGGCGTGGTAATGACAACTTTGGCTCAAGTGCTGACCGACGCACCAAGTAGTTTACCAGTCCAGTACTCGAATCAACTACTTCAGTGTCTTGATGCACAAGCACAGTCAGCTGAACATGGCTTTATTGCCCTGAATACAGCTTTCGCTGCGGATGGTGCAGTTATATTTTTAGGCGACAACGCTCAACTGGACAAGCCGATTGAGTTGCTTTTCTTGAGTAGTCATTCTGCTGAACAGGTGCTATGTAATACCTGCAACTTTCTGTTCGCTGCAAGCGGTTCGAGTGCCACAATTATTGAACGCTACCTATCTTCGGATGCGACCAACCATTTAACCGTTTCGACGTTTTCGGCATTTGTTGGAGACGGCAGTAGGCTGGAGCATTGTCGCGTTCAAAATGAAAGTCTGCAGGCCTTCCATGTAGGGTCTACCCATGTCAACCAAAGTGCTCATAGTGAGTATCGATTACATTCGCATTCGTTGGGTGCTTCATTGAGTCGACATGATGTTACTCAAGAACTTAACAGTGAGCACTCGGTTTGTGAATTAAATGGCTTGTACATTGGTAATGGCACGCAACACTTGGATAGCTTTACAAACATCGTCCATAGCAGCTGTGACGCCAAGAGTAGCGAGTTCTATAAGGGTATCTTGGATGATCGTGCAAGAGCGGTATTTCATGGTCGAATTCGAGTCGAGCAGGATGCACAGCGCACTGATGCGCACCAGCAAAATCGGAATCTTCTTCTTTCCCGAGATGCCGAGGCCGATACCAAACCTCAACTGGAAATTTATGCTGACGATGTGAAATGTGCACACGGTGCAACGGTTGGTGAATTGGACGAGAACGCTATTTTTTATCTGCAGTCGCGTGGCTTGGACCAAAGACATGCTCGGTCAATTCTGACGAAAGCATTTGCGTCTGATATTGTTGATCGCATTGATTCTGAACCCATTCGAGAATACGTCAATAACTTGGTGTACGACAAGTTACATCACAACATTGGAGTTGAATTGAACTCGTGAGCGTAGCAGTAGAATCAAGAGAGTCAGCTGCCACAAGCTACGACTCGGACTTGGCCGGAATTCGCGAGCAATTTCCAATTCTCAGCGAACAGATTTATGGTAAGAGTTTGGTCTATTTGGACAATGCAGCAAGTTCACAAAAGCCTTTGGCGGTGACCGAATGTCTCAACAATTACTATGCGACCCAGCACGCCAACGTTCACCGAGGTGTACACGCATTGAGTGAACGTGCGACAGAGGTATATGAAGGAGCCCGGGAAAGCGTTCGAGATTTTGTAAACGCCAAGAGTACTCGAGAGATTATTTTCGTCAGAGGAGCCTCCGAGGGAATTAACTTGGTTGCGGATTCCTATGGGCGACAAAATCTGCAGCCTGGCAGTGAAATTCTGGTGAGTGAAATGGAGCATCACTCCAACATCGTTCCGTGGCAAATGATTGCTGAACGTACTGGAGCGACGGTCCGCATGATTCCCATGGACGACGATGGTGAAATTATGCAAGAGGAGTACGAAAAACTACTGAACATAAACACCTCCGTTGTTGCCATCACCTATGTAGCTAATTCTCTCGGTACTGTCAATCCAATACAGGAAATGACCAAGAAGGCACATGAAGCAGATGCTGTAGTCGTAGTCGATGCCGCTCAAGCGGTTCCGCATTTGAAGGTAGATGTTCAGGAACTCGGTTGCGACTTTTTGGTGTTTTCGGGGCACAAGATGTATGGCCCAACGGGTATCGGTGTGGTCTATGGTCGTGAATCACTTTTGGAGGTGATGCCGCCTTATCAGGGTGGTGGTGAAATGATCAAGCGTGTGACTTTCCAGAAAACGGAATATGCGGACATACCACATAAGTTTGAAGCGGGTACACCCAATATTGCTGATGCAGGTGCACTTGATGCAGCAATCAATTTTATGAAACACATTGGTTATGAACGCTTGGGCAGCCATGAAGATGCATTATTGAGTTATACGCAAGAACGTGCAAGTGAATATAAGGACATTCGAGTTTTCGGTAACGCAAAGCACAAATCTGGTGTTTTTGCATTTGAGTTAAAGGGAATTCACCCACACGATATCGGTACGATATTGGATCGGGAAGGCGTGGCAATTCGTGCTGGTCACCATTGTGCCCAACCGGTTATGGATCACTTTAACGTAGCAGCAACTACTCGGGCGTCGTTCGCTGTCTACAATACGTTGGACGAAATTGACCGATTATTTGATGCCCTTGATGTTGCTAGAGAACTATTCAAACTATGATGGATGATCTGCGTTCACTGTATCAGGAAGTAATTATTGATCACAGTCGCAATCCAAGAAATTTTGGTGACTTGGAACATGCTAACTGTTCTGCCGAAGGAGTCAATCCGCTGTGCGGAGACGAGCTGGAAGTTAAGTGCTACCTCAATGGGCACAATGTGATTCAACAAATTAGATTTGTTGGAAAAGGTTGTGCAATATCATTGGCATCAGCTTCGATTATGACCGAGATGATCAAAGATTTATCTCGTAGTGAGGCGGAAGCCTTGTTTTTAAAATTTCATGCTTTGTTAACCGGAACTGATCCACAACCTGAATCAGACGATGTTGACCTTGGAAAGCTGGAAGTGCTGAGCGGTGTCAAGGAATTTCCGACGCGAATAAAATGCGCAACGCTTCCTTGGCATACTGCGATGTCCGCGGTAAATCATTCAAATGAAGTAGTAACTACAGAGTGACCCATAAAATCCTATAAACTGTAATCATGCAAAATAATCCAAAAGAATCAACTGTAGCTGATGACTTTATCAATCAGTTTATGACAGAGGAAGAATCGCTTTCACAGACTGTTGAAGAGAGTGTGTCTACCTCTAATGGAGGTTCTCTTCAGGAAATGCTGCTTGAACAGCAGGTGGTTGATGCGTTACGCAATATTTACGATCCTGAAATCCCAGTCAATATTTACGATCTTGGGCTGATTTACAATGTCGAGATTGACGATGGCGGTGTGGCTTCTATTGACATGACATTGACTTCGCCGGGGTGCCCGGTTGCTCAAACATTTCCAGGAACAGTTGAGTGTGCCGTCAAGTGTGTGGACGGGATCAATGATGCCAAGGTGGAATTAGTTTGGGACCCGCCATGGACTAAAGAAAGAATGACAGAAGATGCCTTGCTGAGTTTGGGTCTTCTTTAACCAAATTCGTAGCCGAAGGTGCTGTCTGGCACACAGACCAGTGAAAGTCTCCTTGATCAGTCCCTACGAAATTGGACGTCAACCGTTCGCACTGGCGCAGCCAGCAGCATGGCTGATACAGGACGGATTTGAAGTTGTTTGTTTTGACACCTCAGTTGCTCCTTTGGAAATTGAATCTTTACAGGGGTCTGGTGTCATTGCCATCCATCTTGCTATGCATACGGGAGCACGTCTTGCGGCAGACATTATTCCCAGACTGACTGATCGATTTCCCGAGTCAGAAATATGCATATACGGACTATATGCCCCAGTGAACGAAGATTACTTTCGGTCGCTTGGTGTGAGACATGTGTTCGGCGGGGAAAGTGAGCCAGACATTCTTCAGCTTTGCCAAAACACCCGAAAAAATTGCACATCAGTCAATAAATCCAGCACTTACGTGCGCATGGACAAGATTGAGTTCATCAAGCCTCAGCGTTCCGGCTTGCCTGCTATAGATCAATATTCGCGTCTTGTTTTGCCGGATGGAAGCATTAAGACCGTGGGGTTTGTTGAGGCAAGTCGAGGTTGCAAGCATCTATGTCGGCACTGCCCTGTAGTTCCGGTTTATGAAGGAAAGTTTCGCATTATCCCTCAATCCGTCGTGATGGAAGATATAGGTCAGCAGATTAGTGCTGGTGCGGAACATATCTCATTTGGTGACCCGGATTTTCTCAATGGTCCAACACATGCACGTCGAGTCATCGAGCAAATGACGGAGCAGTATCCGGACATCACCTGGGATGCAACCATCAAAGTGGAGCATTTGCTCAAGAATTCCGAGTTGATGTCGGTGTTTGCGAAACAGCGCTGTTTGTTCGTCACCAGTGCAGTTGAATCAACCGAAGATGTGGTACTTACAAGACTTGAAAAAGGGCACACAGCGAAGGATTTTGTTGATGCGCTACAGATGATGAGAGATATTGGGATTTATCTTTCACCGACATTCGTACCGTTTACGCCATGGACTACGACCGAAGGGTACTGTCAGTTGCTTTACCAACTCGTCGAACTGGATTTGGTCAATGCAGTCGCACCGGTGCAACTTGCCATTCGATTATTGTTGCCGAAAGGGTCGCGCTTGGTTCAATCGGACGGTCACCAAGTGTGGCTAAAGAGCTTTAATCCCGAATTGCTGGGGTATGAATGGGTGCATCCAGAACCACTGGTAGACGAACTACAGCAAAGTGTTCAACAGTGGGTCATGGATGCGGATGACCAAATGCCTCGGCAACAGGTGTTTCAAGGCATATGGCAAATTGCTCATCGATTCGCACGCTTGCCAATACCTGACTTACCTGATCAGC
The DNA here is from genome assembly GCA_965200645.1 of Arenicellales bacterium. GTDB lineage: Bacteria > Pseudomonadota > Gammaproteobacteria > Arenicellales > JAJDZL01 > CBDAUN01. The sequence goes on along the minus strand of CBDAUN010000003.1, from coordinate 1,359,069 downwards.
AAAACGAAGTAATTCCGCACATGACAGAAGCCTGGTATTGCTGTGCGGAGCCTACTGACAGTCAGTTCTCAGCAATGCTGTAAGATACGAGCCTAATCAGCCGGAAGCAGAAAGAGACCGGTGGATGCGCAGGCCCTTCAACAGGTTCAGTGCCTGTTGCAGTTGATAGTCCTGAGCCACTGAAGGATGTTGGACAACCAATTCATCTTCAGAAATTTCTTCTCCGTTTTCGTTTTCGAATGCACCAGGAAGGTCCGACTCACTAAAACTTTGACTGTTTTCTCCAGATTCTTCAATTACCCGATTGGCGACAACAATGTCTGGTTCAATTCCGCGAGACTGAAATGAACGATCGTTTGGTGTGTAGTAGAACGATGTTGTTAGCTTGATCGCTGTATCTTGAGTAATATCCAGGATGGATTGGACAGAACCTTTTCCAAATGTCTTAGTCCCCATTATTACTGCACGCTCGTGATCCTGTAGGGCCCCAGCAACGATTTCAGACGCTGAAGCCGAGCCTTCGTTTACTAGCACTACAATTGGCACATCCTGCAGCAGGTCTCCGGGGCTTGCTTTGAATTCTCCTTTAACTCCATCTCGACCCTTAATTGAAACGATCACTCCGTCATCAATAAAAAGATCGGATACTTCGACCGCACTTCTCAGTGCACCACCTGGGTTGTTTCGAAGATCCAATACTACTCCGTATAAGTCACCTTCCTCTTCGTATAGACTTCGTATTGCGGCGTTCAGCAGGTTTGCTGTGGTTGCTTGAAACATTGTGATGCGCGTATAGCCAAAATTTGGCTCTAAGGCATAACTTCGTACGCTCTTTAACTTGATTACTTCTCTTGTTAATGTAACCGTAAACGGCTGATTACGCCCAGCTCGCACAATTGTCAATTCAACTTCCGATCCGGCAACTCCTCGCATTAGTTCAACGGCTTCTTGCAAACTCAAATCACCAATGGCAGTGCCACCGATGCGAATGATGAGATCTCCGGGACGTATTCCCTCTCGGTCTGCCGGAGAGTCATCGAAGGGTGAGATAACTTTAATGACGTTGCCATCCTTGGTTACCTCCATTCCAAGTCCGCCATACTCACCTGAAGTATTGATGCGAATTTGAGAGGCGTCTCGTTGGTCAAGTAGTGTAGAGTGAGGGTCTAATCCCGCAATCATTCCGCGAATGGCATCTTCCATCAGTTTAGCGTCATCGACAGGTTCGACATAGGACTCTCTGATCGTTTCAAAAATTCTGCTAAACGCCATAATTTCTTCGTATGGGATTGGCGCCCTGGTATCTTGAGCTTGAATTGGTTGAAAAATCGGCAACATCAATACAAGGCTGAAGAAGCAGAACTTGAAGATTCGATTAATTCTCATGGCGAGTCTACCTATTTATTGAATTTTGATTTAATCGCGTTATTTGATTGTAGTTTATTGATCTCATTATCGTGTAAATTTTAGTCATGAATTATGATTTCATAGTTCTATCAATTGACAATCGAGATGCAAGAATGTTGGTTAGTTTCTGCGTAAATTGATTTAGATTTTCTATATCAATTTGAACTCGTAGATGAAGCGGTTGTTTATAATTACAAATCAGCGGGTCACTCTTTTTTTGAACTGATAATTGGACACAATTCAACAGTATTGTAATGTAGCCAGATCGTAGACAGTGGACATTGAATTTGTAAAACTAAACTGGCATTTGTTTTTGGCTTTGGCTGTCATTGTTGCCTTGTTGATATTGGATCCTATCCGCAAGCGAACCAGTGGAATTCGCTCAGTATCAGCTTTGGAACTGCCGCGGGTGATGAAAAGCGAAAAGGCAATTGTAGTCGACATATCAGACCCCAAGGATTTCGAATCTGGGCACATTCCAAAAGCGCGCAATGTGCCACTCAGTCGAATCGACAGCGACGTCAATCGCTTGAATAAGTTTAAGTCGAGACCAGTGGTGATCGCGTGTCGTGTCGGGAATAGAAGTTCAAAGGCAGCTAACATACTGCGCAAGCATGATTTTAGTGACATTCGGATCCTGCATGGTGGATTTGCTGCATGGTCCAAAGAAAACTTGCCTATTGAAAAGAGCTGAAAGAGTAGCAAAAATGCTTGCTGCGCTCCCTCGTTTTTGGGGAATCATCTATAGTTTGCCGGGACGGCGCAAACTTCAAAATTAACATAGGGAACATGATCATGAGTTCTAGAGAACAATTGAGAATGACAGTGGTCGGTGCGGGTTCTTGGGGAACTGCAATAGGAGCCTGGCTTGCCCGAAACGGTCATGAAGTTCACATCTGGGATGTAGATGGTAAAGTCATCGAAGACATTAACAGCACACGCTTTAATTCTCGATATCTGCCTGAGTGTGAATTGCCACAAAATCTTCACGGCCACTTGCAGTTGGAAACTGCAATGAATGGCAGTTCGTGCATTGTATTGGTTGTGCCGAGTCGAGTTTTTTCGGCTGCGTTAAACGAGGTTGCAAGTCACATGAGGTGTATGGATACCTCCAGTGCACCCGTGGTGATTTGGGGAACTAAGGGTTTTGTTTCGGATTCGGGTGATTTGCCTAGTGATGCGGCGCAAAGAATTCTAGATCCATCCGCAGTTGCAGCTGTACTTTCCGGTCCCAGTTTTGCATTGGAAATTATAAACGGCTTGCCCGCTGGATTAGATTTAGCATGTAAAAATTCGGATCAAATTGAAAGAATTGCAGACTGGTTTCGTAGTGATAGAGTTTTAATTTACACGACTTCGGATGTAGTCGGAGTTCAAGTTGGTGGAGCGGTGAAGAATATTATCGCTGTTGCTGCCGGGTTGGCTGACGGTCTGGGTTTTGGGAGTAATGCCCGATGCATGCTGATTACACGAGGACTGGCAGAAATAGGTCGGTTAAGTGTTGCTATGGGTGGTCAGGCCTCCACCTTGAGTGGATTATCAGGAATGGGCGATACTATTTTGACTTGTTCTACTGATTTATCTCGAAATCGACGCCTTGGTCTGGCGATCGGGAAAGGACAGTCTGCGGAATCAGCGGTAAAAGAAATAGGTCAGGAAGTCGAAGGAATTGAAGCTGTGCGAATCGCCTTTGAAGTTAGCAAGAGATTAGATGTATTTATGCCTTTGACGGAAAGAGTTTATCGGGTGCTGTTTGAGAACCTCCATCCAATGCAGGCAGCTCAGGAACTTATGGCGGTTGGGCCGAGTTTGAAAGTCTAAAACTGCAAAAGTTTGGTGGCCGCTTTACGACCAAACTCAATGCTTTACAAAATCTGACTCAAGAACTGCTTTGTCCTGGGATCTTGGGCGTTATCGAAGAATGTTTTCGGCGTTCCATGTTCGACAAAAACGCCGTTGTCAATAAAGTAGATGTGGTCGGCAATTTCCCGCGCAAAACCCATTTCTTCTTGACATTCGATATTTTCGCTTTTGAATCATTGATTTGAGAAACAGAATATTTTCTTTGTTAGAAGACTTAGAATAAAATGTCCGAACTTAAAGAGGAGGGAGTTTCAGTTGAGGATGGTGTCGATATGCATCGGTGCAATAGTACGTATATCTTCAGGAGTCAACAATTGATGTTTAGATATTTCACATGTAATGGAGACACTTTGAGCGAATTATCGACAAGAATCACTGTAAATCAAAGCCTCATCTGAAAATCCGTCGGGAAGTTCAGACTAGGAAGCAGCCTACCGTATTGATTGAGGGCATGGTGGACCGAATTGTCTTCTTTTTGGCGAGGAAAATGTCGAGTTGCTTTATGTCTACGAGAGTAGGCGGCGATTAGATCAAACGTGGCACTCTGGCAGGTCGACATTTTCTACAGCTTCAAGCCTTTCCAGTTAAGCGCCAGCTTCTTCCGGCGTCAGTCGTAGTCCGTTTTCCTGATAAACCTCCCAAGCGCGTAGTGCATTCTGTTTAAAAATACCGCTTATCTTCACGCTCAACATAATCCCGGATAGCTTCACGCATGATCCAGTGAGCAGAACAATTTCGCACTTCAGCCAATCCTCGGACCCGACGATTACGATCTTTGTCTAGAATTACTGATGTCGTCATTTTGTCACTTCAGCATAATGAAGTACTGACTTCTCATGCCATATCAAAAAATCTCGACTTAATTCGTGTTAACCGACTGTAAGGAAAGGGGTTCAGTAAGTTCGACTCTGTCTCACAATGACATCCTCGTTCAGCACCAGGTTTGCAGGAAAGCTTATCGGTTGCATTGTTGAGTTTTCTAGCACCAGCTTGATTTGTTGGTTGGGCAATCCATTGTAGCGTTTCAATTTGGCTTCGAAGTTATCCACAAGAGCAACCACTACATCCCCTCTATGAGGGGTGTCAGAAAATTGGACGATGACATAATCCCGGTCGTGAATGCTCGTATCAATCATGGGGTCTTCATTCACTTGCAGCACGAAGCGATTGGCCCCAGGAAAAAGTTGGCGAGATTGAGTTCTTTCACCTCGGATATCGCTTCAATGGGTCTGCCAACAACGGCCAGGTCGAGTAGAGGGTGAGCAGTAAGATCGGTGAGTCACCCTTTGTATAGGGCATCCGATTGTCGTGAGTAAAGTGAATTATGATCATTAGTCGAAGGTTAACCAAAATGTATAACATAAGTGGATCAGCTCACTAACGGCATCATCCATGTGTCTTGACACATTGGAAAAGCCAAGATGCGTTAGGATCTTTTTTATGTTACTCAGAAAAGATGGTTTGACTAATACGCGGCCCTTTGAATTTTTTCAATTACATTATAATTAATCGGATAGTTTCGATCTGCTCAGGAATTTCAGATAAAAATGGAATTTAACGCTAATTCTGAGGCTGAACAAAATCCAACAATTTCATTGGATACCGATCTCACTCATTGTGTGAATTTCGCCTCTGCTCAGAATGATATTCCGATAGTTCGGGCACTTTCTCTTAGAAACTACGGCCAAATAGCGGCCACCGACCTTGAGATTCGCGTTTCTGCGTCTCCTTCTGTTATTCATGCGAAGACCTGGGTTATAGATTACCTACCCCCAAACGACGTGCTCTCTCTTCAAGATCTCGCCACACCACTTGATACAGAAAAACTGTCAGGCTTAAATGAAACTGAGCTTGGAACTCTCACAATTGAAGTTCTCCAAAGGGACAAAGTTCTATTTTATAAAAAACACGACCTAAGGCTTTTGGCAAAAGACCATTGGGGCGGTTTGACAGATATGGATCGCCTGCTTGCAGCCTATGTCTCGCCCAATGATGCGTGGGTGGCTTCTTTGCTGAAAGATGCCTCAAGGCTGCTGGAATCCGCTGGACATCAAAGTTCCATTGAGGGCTATCAATCTAACAGCCCTGCGCGTGCATGGATGATCGCCGGTGCTATATGGTCCGCCACGACGGGTCTCGGGTTGTCCTATGTTAACCCAGCGGCATCCTTCGAGGAGTACGGGCAAAAGATCCGCTCGTCAGATCGTATTAAGAGCGAGCGTCTCGCCACCTGCCTCGACACCTCGCTTTTGTTAGCCGCTGCCTGGGAGCAAGCGGGTCTCCATCCAGTCATCCTCTTTAGCGAAGGACATGCGTTTTGCGGCGTTTGGTTGACACCAAAAGATTTCGGTGCGGTAACCGAGCCAGATATTGTTGCGGTGCGCAAAGCCATTCAGGCGCGGGAGTTTGTTGCTGTTGAGACGACTCTGCTGACCAAGCGACCAACAATTGGGTTCGAAGAAGCCGTTGGCGCAGGCCGAGCACGCCTTTCCGAGCAGCGGGAACATGAGTTTGTTTTGGCAATAGACATTTCTCGCGCACGTTCCGCTAGGATTCGTCCCCTTGCCAGTCACCGGGTCGAGGCCGGATACCCCGAGAATCAGGATAAAGTAGTGCCTGCGGACCTGCCTAAACCGATGGAGTTTGGGATGCTGTCTGAAGATTTAGGCGAGCCCTTGCCAGACACACCCAAGGGCCGCATCGAAAGGTGGCAAAGCAAACTGTTGGACCTGTCGCTTCGCAACCGCTTGCTCAATTTAAAAACGACCAAACAAACAGTGCCTTGTTGCGTACCCGATGTCGGGTCCCTAGAAGATGCACTTGCGGCTGGTAAATCCTTCAAGATCTATCCATTGATGGAAGAAGACCCGATTGGTGAACGCCAAGTTAGCACAGAAGAACGTGAGGCCATAATCTCAGATGCTGTGGAAAAGGCCTATAAACACAACCAAGTCACAATACTGCTTGACAAGTCCGAAACCGACAAACGACTATTGACGCTATTTCGGAAAGCCAAAAGCGATCTTTCCGAAGGTGGTACAAATACGCTGTTTATGGCCGCTGGTATTTTGCGCTGGCAGCGTGAAGGGGATAGCAGAATTTTTCGTGCGCCACTTTTGCTTATCCCAATCAAATTGGAACGGCGCTCTGCCCGTTCTGAGTTTCGAATAGTTCATCACGAAGACGAGGTGCGTTTCAATGCAACGCTTCTCGAACTTCTAAAACGCGATTTTGAACTTTCACTGCCCGAATTAGAAGGTGACCTACCCAGAGATGAAAGTGGTATAGACTTGCCGCTGATTTTTCAGACGATGCGAAACAAGGTGCGCGAAGTACGTGGCTTTGAGGTCTTGGAAGAATTGGCGATCTCGACTTTTTCTTTTTCCAAATACCTGATGTGGAAAGACTTGGTCGATCGCACAGAAAATTTGCGTAACAACCGACTGGTTGCCCATCTTGTCGACAATCCTGACCAGACCTTCGATGCGGGTGGGGACGGCGTAGCCACGGTTTTACCGGAAGACCTTGACCAACAGTTTACCCCGCACGAGTTGGTTACGCCCCTACCTGCGGACAGCTCGCAACTTGCTGCAGTTGTTGCTGCAAATGAAGGACGCGACTTTGTTCTCATTGGCCCGCCCGGAACAGGTAAAAGCCAGACGATTGCGAATATCATCTGCCAGTGCCTCGCCCACGGCAAAACCGTGCTATTTGTTGCAGAGAAAGCCGCCGCTCTTGATGTAGTCCAACGACGTCTCGAGGCGCACGGGCTGGGCGATGCGGTATTGGAATTACATTCAAACAAGACCGAGCGGAAGCGGGTCCTAAACCAACTCGGACGCGGTTGGGATCGCACGGCAGGCCAGAGCGAGCAAGATTGGCTACAGGTGAACCATGACTTGCTTATCAAGCGTGACCAATTGAATGTTTATGTTGAGGCGTTGCATCGCAAAGGCACCCAAGGCTTTTCCATCTTTGATGCACTGGGATGGGTTGCGGCCCAGCCTAATGGTTTTCAGCTGAGTTTTGCAACTAAAGATGCCAATGATGCTGAGAGTTTTCGCGTACTAGAAAATTTGGCCGAAGAACTTAGCTACACGCATTCTGCGACATCAGACATACCCAGAATGGCACTGGTCGAGGCACAGGAGTGGTCCTTCAGGTGGGAAAGTGAATTTTTGGAAGCAGTCAAGAAACTGCGTCAAACGACTGATCGCGTACTGTCCCAGGGTCGGTCGTTGGCAGGGCGTCTGGGCATAGATATCGCTGCGGCCATCACACCTGATCGTGCTGACATACTAGATCAGCTTGCAAAGCGCGCACAGGACGAGGCACGTGATCTGCGAAACGTTCCAGACCTCAGCAAAACTGATCTTTTAGCCGCGCTAAATACCTTTAGAGACTTAGTCAACCAGATTGCTACTGCCACGGCTGGTCTTGCAGCGTATTATTCAGAAGATGACGTTTTGCGCATGCCATTAGAAGAGCTTGACCATAGTTGGCGTGCCGCAAATACAGCCATGTGGCCGATGGCGACCTTCAAACGCCGCAAAGTGAAGAAATTGCTTCAAAGTCATGCGAAAGTCGGCAAGGCGACACCGGAAAGGGATTTGCCTGCCTTGCGCCAAATGCGCAAAGCACTTGACGATTTAGCGACTGACCCTATCGCGCCTATCGCAGGCAAAGACCGCTCGACCGACAGTGCCGCGACGGTGTGCCAACAGGCGATCGCTTTGCGCGAGGCTCTTTCTATTTTGAGCGGTGATGTGCAGGACACGGCCGCGTTCGGAGCTGTGCAAGCTCAATTTGTCGCAGGTATCGACGGCACCTTAAAGGACGCTCTGTTGGCGTGGCAAGATATTCGTGGAGCGCAGATTGCCGGCACCAAAGAGTTTGAGGCGCTTAACGGTAAAATCCCCGACGATATGAACGGTACGGAAGTCATCCGCGAATTGGACCTAATCATAGCCAACAAGGGCCGCCTGAGAGATTGGACACGATGGTGCGAAGTGCGCGAAAAAGCTGATGCCGCTGGCCTTGGCAAACTGGCGGATTGGATTGAGGCCGGAGAGGTTAACGAACCTGCCGTTCAGACCTTCCGCCGTGCCTATGCCCGTTGGTGGTTGCCTCTCGCCCTTGATGCCTCAGAGCCACTCAAGCGGTTCCTCCATTGGGAACATGAGGATATTATCAAGGCTTTCTACGATCTCGATGCCAAAGCGGCAGAACTTGCCCCAACTGAGGTTATGCGCCGTATTCATCATAAGCTACCGGCGCGTGACGTCGTGCCTCGAAATTCGGAACTCGGCATGCTTCGCCACCAACTCGGATTGCGAAGACCCTCCATGTCGATCCGCACCCTGCTCGGTAACCTTACAGAGACTCTGCCACGTCTTGCACCTTGTGTACTGATGTCGCCCTTGTCAATCGCACAGTATTTGCCAGCTGGGCAGGCCGTCTATGATTTGGTGATCTTTGATGAAGCTTCCCAGATTACCACTTGGGATGCCGTAGGCGCAATCGCACGGGCGCGGCAATCCATTGTGGTTGGCGATCCAAAGCAACTTCCACCGACCAATTTCTTTGGTCGTTCGGATGACGGAGATGATGAAAGTAACCCGTTGCTTGAGGATATGCCGTCAATCTTGGAAGAGGTAAAAAGTGCTGGCGTTCCCGTTCGCCAACTCAATTGGCATTATCGCAGCCGCGACGAAGCTCTAATCGCCTTTTCGAACCATCACTACTATAGCGATAGACTCGTAACCTTTCCTGCGCCAGTGGCAAACTCCGAGGCCGTCAAGTTCCACAATATTGAAGGAACCTACGCACGTGGTTCTGGGCGGACCAACCAAGACGAGGCAAAGGCTATTGTTTCCATGATTGATAGCCGCTTGTCCGGTTGGTTAAAACTGCCCGAGCAGGACCGGCCAACTCTGGGTGTCATCACGTTCAACTCGCAACAACAGTCGTTGATTCTTGACCTTTTAGATGGACTTCGGCGAATACGAAGCGAATTTGAGTGGTTCTTTGCGGAAGACCGAGCGGAGCCCGTGATCGTCAAGAATCTTGAGAACATTCAAGGGGACGAGCGCGATATTATGCTATTTTCGGTTACCTTTGGTCCAGATTCTGCCGGCAAGTTGTCGATGGCTTTCGGTGCACTGAATCAAAATGGAGGCGAAAATCGTCTCAACGTAGCTGTGACGCGCGCACGACAAGAGTTGCATGTCTTTTCCTCCATCAGGCACGACCAGGTTGATACCACCCGCACGAGGGCAACGGGTGTCCAACATCTGAAAAATTTTTTGGATTATGCAGAACGTGGCACTGTCGCCTTGCCAAATGTAAAAGCGGTATCGCTCGACCCTTACGAAAACCCCTTTGAAGATGCCATTGCCGAGGCATTTCGGACCAAGGGGTGGGAGGTACACACTCGAATCGGAGTCTCTGGCTTCAGAATCGACCTAGCTGTAGCCAATCCCGACCGCGCTGGTACTTATTTGGCAGGCATCGAATGCGATGGAGCAACATATCATAGCTCGGCCACAGCGCGCGACCGGGACAAGGTGCGCAAGGTGGTCTTGGAAGGTCTTGGCTGGAATATACTTCGAATTTGGTCGACTGATTGGTTCCGGGATTCAAATGCAGTCATAAAGCGGTTGTGTGAGCAACTTGAGGCATTGCTGACCGATTTCCGGGAGCAACAGGCTGCAGCCAAAAGGGATATCGGTGTCGAATCCGCACCATTGAGACTTTCGACACTAGAGGACATTCCAGAAACTCGTGGTCTTCCATCACCATAACGAATGGCAGAGCATGAGTTTGCAGAAGCGACCTCGCTTTTCACAGATAATCCGAAAAGCGATATGTCTCTTTTAGACGCCACTTCCCTGCACGAGGAAGATGCTGAGCACTCACCACAATAGATCGAAATCAATCCAGAATTGTTCTATAGCGCGCATTATTTATCCAAAATACGCATTTTGGTGCATGAGACCGTCAGCGAATGGACACAATGCCATTCGATATGCTTGTCCGGGAGATTTCACGACAGCACGGTTGGAAAGGAACGGGATAAAGAAGAACTGCGCTTGTTCGCATCGCTTACCAGCACATTGATATTCGTACGGAAAATAACCGAGACTTTGTCTAGCCTTCAGGAGGTTACAAAAATCGCGTGAATTTTCGAGATTTGAATGAACTAAGGGTGCAACTTAAGTTCGGGCGTTTTGTTCTGAATCTCCGAACATCTGCTCAGTCACTATTGTGAGTTGTGAACTATTGACCGCGTTTTTCGAACTAATAAACACAATCTTCGGATTTGCCTGATTTTTTATTTCTAGCCGGCTCGCATCCGGGCGCATTTGGCCATTTGCTATCTGGCCTTTAGTTGTGTCCAACATCTAAGTTACCGGTTACGCCAGTTTGAGTTTTCCATGAGCCTTGAAGTTATCCGTCAGCGCCTCAATGCGATGCAAATGAGTAATTTGCATCGTCCAGGCACGTCTGAAAAGTATGTAATATCAAGTCGGTCGACGGCACAAGCCAAATGCATCAATTGGTGTTTGAGGTTGACCTGGAATACCGCATTCTTTGCCTTTCCCTCGGGACGGTTAGCCTACCGGCCCGTTAGGCTTTTGTCTCCTTTTACCTTATATCAGAGCTTCTTATGTAGTGCTTCTTTTAAACATGTGTTTTTGAATGAATGACTTACGGGCGATAATGTAGGAATTCAAGTGTAAGAGTTTGGTGGCTACTTTACGACCAAACTCAATGCCTTACAGAATTTGACTTAAAAACTGTTTAGTTCTGGGATCTTGGGCGTTGTCGAAGAATGTTTTTGGCGGTCCATGTTCGACAAAAACGCCGTTGTCAATAAAGTAGATGTGGTCGGCGATTTCCCGCGCAAAACCCATTTCATGAGTGACGAGGATACAGGTCATGCCTTCTGCGGCCAGGGTTTTTATCGTCACCAGAACTTCCTTGACTGTTTCAGGGTCTAAGGCTGCTGTCACCTCATCAAACAACATAACATCCGGATTCATAGCTAAAGATCTGGCAATAGCAACACGCTGCTGTTGTCCGCCCGATAGTTCGCCCGGATAGGAGTCTTCTTTTCCTTCCAGCCGCACTTTTTTGATCAAGGCACGAGCTAGTTGCTCAACTTCGGTTTTCTCTTTTTTGAGCACCAATAGCGGCGCCATCATGATGTTCTGCAGTGCTGTTTTGTGTGGGAACAGATTGTATTGTTGGAAAACCATTCCAACTTTCTTGCGCAATTCGATTTTATCGAGATTTTTATCATGAACCTCTTGTCCTTCAACGGTGATTGAACCTGATTGAATGGTGGTTAATCCATTGATGCAGCGAATCAAGGTGGATTTTCCTGATCCAGATGGGCCAATAATGCATATGACTTCGCCCTTTTGTACGTCCATGTTGACGCCCTTAAGGACTTCAAGTGTGTCGAAAGATTTATGTACCTCCCGCAAAGATACGATGGGTTGATCCGGTGTCCACTCCATTCGAGTTCCCCTTATAACTTAACAGCAAACTTACGTTCTAGTCGCAAAGTGAATCTTGCGATCGGGTAGCAGTATGCAAAAAATATGAGAAGCACAAAAGTGTAAAACGGAACCAGAAGTTCCGGTCTATTGTTTTCCGCTTCAATTGCCTGAGCCGTCAAATTCAATATTTCTTCCACCCCCAAAATTGAGACGAGTGGCGTCGCCATGGTGAGTATGGCATACCAGTTCATCCACGGCGGAATCATTCGTTTGAAGCACTGTGGCAAGATGATCTGAAACAATGTTTGACGGCGAGAGAATGCCAGGCTTTCGGAAGCTTCCCACTGTCCGGAAGGCACTGAATTGACCGCACCACGGACAATTTCAGAAATGTTTGCCATGATCGGTAGTGAAAGTCCGAATACGGCCTTCATCCAGTCCGGTATGGTGATGATGGTATCTCCTATCACTATTTCAAATGGCAATGAGAGCATGACAATGAATAACAGCACGAGCCACGGTGAGTTACGAAAAATCTGTGTGATAAACCAGCACGTTTTCACCAGCAATGGAGTTTTGGCTATTTGACCCAAACCTAAGAAGATGCCGAATATCGTACCAATCACCATTGTCAAAAAACTAATGATGATGGTAAATACAAATCCACTAGTCACTAAAAAGGGTATCCATCGAAGCAGTGCCTGAAACGCATCAAACATGGTGTATCCGCTACCTTGGGCAATGACATAGGATGGGTAAAAAATTGCCATTGATGCTAGTGTCAGCGGAATCCAAATAGGAAAAGATGCAATCCACTGACTAAACGCCAACTCACTGGGCTGACGGTAAATGCTCTTAAATGACAGCAATACCGGTAAATCCGTTTGAGTTGGGGCATTCAAAGAGGGGATTCGTTTCATAACCGAATCATCCTCCGTACCCTGGGATCTTTATGGCAGATTCCCAACGATTCATTCCCATTACCAGTATTCCCACTAAACCTAGATAGGATAGAAACAAAACCAGCATCATGGGGTTTTGGGCGGATGGGAAGTCATTCCATATAGTTACGGACTGATAGAGCAATTCAGGTACAGCAATAACGAAGGCCTGCGTAGTTGTCTTTACCAAATTAACAAGATTGTTGTTCAATGCCGGCAGTGACACACGAAAAGCCAATGGCAGAACCACATATCTGTAGGTCTGAAGACGCTTAAAGCAAAGCGATTCGGCAGCTTCCCGGGTTGACTCAGGAACTGCTTCAACACCGGCTCTAAAAATTTCTACATTAAAAGCCCCTGCAAAGAATGACAGGGAGATGATCGCCCAGCCGACATTGGAAATAATCGGCAGCTCAAGCCAGCCGTCCGGACTGTATGTTGGCGTAAATTGCCCGAGGGCAAAGTAAAAAAATATTAGTTGTACAAAGGGTGGTGTATTTCTGAAAAACTGAATATAACCGGCAACGATACTTCGAATCCATCTGCTGTGAGCACCCTGCATCGCAGCACCAACAATTCCAATAATGACGCTAAATATGACACAGGTGATCGCAAGTTGAACTGTGAGTACAAAACCGCTGACAACTTTGTTCCACTGACGCTCTTCGTAGAAAAAGATAAAGTTCCACGTCGGATACTGTTCCGCTACAGCACGAAAGAATTCTTGGATGCCTTCAATCATTCCATTTGCGGATATTTGTGAAGATCTTTCCCATGCCTGTTAAGTGCATGATTTGGCAAACTAGCGGCGGGTGATGAACACCGCTTAATTGTTGAACCAAAGTGATACGGCTCGGAATTTCCGAGCCGTATCTTCACAGTGTGAATTTACTTGATCCAATCAGAAAACTTTTCTGATTGATTTGCCAGAAATTGAGTGGATTGAATCCCCCACTTCTTTTCCAGCTCAATTAAGGTGCCATCACGATGCCAGTTGTACTGCATTCCTGACATGAATCGGCCGAAAACGCAGTTTTCTTCACTTTTATGTACTGCCAATCCCCAAGGATTGTCATCCTCGGTCTGCAACGGCATTTCGAATTCATTCCATTCACCGGAGGAAAGGTCGGCCATGATTGAACTATCGTCATACACCCAGGCGATGCACTTCTTGTCACGCAGTGCCTGTTTGGCTTCTGCATTACCGGTAAATGCTGTGACAACCGCACCATATCGCTCTTCAACGATTTGGTTATAGAATGCGCCTTGCTTACCGCATACGGGCTTACCTCTTAGTTCTTCCCAATCAGTTAGTCCGAGTGCTGTGGGTGAAAGAACGTTGGTGCCTGATGTGTAGTAGTTTGGCCCGACAATTCCGACGATTTCCCGACGGTCTGCTCGGTCTGACATAGTGGCGATCATCAGGTCAATTTTTCCTTGCTCAAGGAACTGCATACGATTGGAGGATTGCACGGCTACGAGTTCGAGTTCAACTCCCATGGTTTCTGCTACATTGGCGGCCATGTCGATTTCCATGCCAACGATGTTGCCGTCGGGATCGCGGAACCCCCAAGGTTTATAGTCCGCCTTGACGCCAACAACGAGTTTGCCTCGTTCCATCACTTTGTTCCAAGTGTCGTTCGTACATTGTTCTGCAATTGCAGCAGAGGAAACCCCCAGCGCTACAAGTCCTACAATTAAAGATTTGATTAATTTCATACTTTTTCCCTATTGAAGTAGTGGAGTTTTTATTCTTAGTTAACTATGCAATCAATTGATGCGTACCCATCTGAGTTTCAGTGTGACACTGAGTAGGTTGGGATGTGCTTTCGATTGAAAGATAGAAGTATTGTATCTAATATTCAATAGTGCGAATAATTCATCAAACAACAAACTATTCAATATGACCTTTGGCACTTGCGAATTCGTTTTGACGCCAAGCTTCATAGACAGCAACAGCGACTGTATTGGAGAGGTTCAAGCTTCTGTTTTTGGGCATCATTGGCAGTGTCACCTGAAAGTTTGGTGGAACGCTTGTTCGGATTGACGGATGCAATCCGGTTGTTTCAGAGCCAAAAACCAATACATCCTCTGGCTGGTATTCGACTTTTGTGTAAAGGAGGGTGTGGAACTTAGAGAATGTAAAAAGTCTTAGCGGGTTGACTTCTTGCAGGTAGTTTTCAAAGGCATTGAATACTTGAACATCTGCATAACTTCGATAATCCAGCCCGGCACGTTTTAGTTTTGCGTCGCTTAATTCAAAGCCCAACGGCTCTATCAATGTTAACGAACAACCCGTGTTTGCACACAGACGAATGACATTTCCAGTGTTTGGTGGAATTTGCGGTGATACGAGGACGATGTTAAACACAGGTTACAACGCTAAATTGTGATTTCGAGTTAGTTTGTGAATAGGCGAGAAAATGTTCTTATCGGCAGCATTATCTGAGAGGATTTGTGGCTGTTTTAGGTATATTCTTGGTTTAAGCGGTTTGCAGGTTGGCACGAAGATATTCCGGAAAAATTAGAAAAACTCTTGTAGAACTATTTGAACCGCTGTTTGTCTCAATTGCATAATAACTGCCACAACAACAATTAGCGGAGCAAAACCATGAAAAGAATTCCAGCAACAATTCAATTGATTGTTACGGCATGCATAGTAATTATTTTTTCATCGAGTGTAGTTGCGGGTGAAAAGCCTAAGCACGTAGTGGAGTTGTTCACCTCGCAAAGTTGCTACTCTTGTCCACCTGCGGAGCAGCTTCTTGGTGAGATTTCCATTGATCGAAAAGACATTCTGGCACTGGAATTTCATGTGGATTACTGGAATAACCTGGTTTACGGTTCTGCCGGACAGTGGCAAGACCCGTATTCTTCTAAAGAATTTAGCCAACGTCAGCGAGACTACAATCGACTGAGACTAAAGGGACGCAAAGGTGTGTATACCCCGCAAATGATTGTGGATGGGCAATACGCTTTTGTTGGCAGCAACAAGCGCCAAGCAAAAAAGCAAATGAATTCAGAGTCCAACCTAGTGCTTGATGTTAACGCAGAAATCACCAACAACGGTGGTGTGTCAATTGAAGTGATGGGAGACTTTAAAGGATCTGCTGACATTTACCTAGTAACCTTTGATGTAAAGCAAGTAACCGAAATTCCAGCAGGTGAGAATATGGGAAAGACGTTGGAGAATTTCAACATCGTTCGAAATATGGAATCCGTCGGTAAATGGAAGGGTAAGCCAGTCACCATTGTTGCCAACAATGCCTCGCCTGCACAGAATCAAGGCTGTGCGGTGATCGTGCAAAAATACGACCGGAGCAAGAGAGTGGCCGGACCTGTTGTCGGTGCAGCACAATGTACGGCTTCGTGAATTTTAGAATGTCAAAGAGTCACATTGGTTTAAAAACGACCAGTGCTGCAATCACTACAAGTAGCAGTACTGGAGCTTCGTTAAACCATCGATAAAACACATGTGAATGAGTGTTGCTGTCCTGCTTGAATGCATTGAGGTAACGCCAACAAAACGCGTGATATACGATTAGAATAAGCACTGCGACAAGCTTGAGCAGCAGCCACGGTGGTGCTATCCAACCAAGCTGCCAAATCATCATAAATCCTGTAATCAAACTTAGCACTGCTCCTGGAGTGGTAATTCCGTAAAAGAGCTTTCGCTCCATCACTTTGAATCTTTCCAGGCTGATTTTGTCATCGGCTTGTGCGTGATAGACGAATAGTCGCGGCAGGTAAAAAATTCCTGCAAACCAAGTCACTATAAAAACAATGTGCAAGGTCTTGGTCCAGAAAAAGAAGCTCATCATGGTGGTATACGGCCGCTTAGTGTAGAGAATAGATGAATTTGATTCAGGTGTTCAATCAGCAAACAGCATGAAGCCTTAAGTCATCAAAGGTGAGATTTGAGTTCACTGATGACGTCGAGTTACTGTCAGACACTAATATTTTTCATTATAGAGATAAACTGACTTCAGTATTTGACACTCAGTTGTGCTATTTCAGTGAATTGACGGTTTGATTCAAAAATAGAGTCAAATTAAAAGGTTTACAATACTTAAGTTGCGTTGGTGAGCTACCTGGCATTGACTGAGTGATTGCTCAACAATTCACCGAGAAGGACCGGCACGATTGCAGATCTTGAGTCGACCTGACATCCAATCATTCAGGCTCAGGGATGTGCCCGTTCATCGCTTCATGGTGGTCACGGGTTGCGTTGCATTCGACTTGGTGTGAGTAGTTTCGAAGTAGTTGATTTCGTCTTCAGTCTGACATAGTCAACCTCAACATCGACATACCCTTTATTACAAACTGTACTCATAAACTATTAGGAGAGTCCAATTGAGTTCTAAAACCACAACCGACAACCCTGCTTCGAGGATGCCGTATCACGATCTGTTTTTCAAAGATGTATTAACCTCGTTTCCCGGCTTACGCCAGGAACTTGTCGAACTGTCACTGCCCAGTGCGTTACGGTCGGAACTTGATACCGACCACATTGACTACCAAACCGAGATTCTAGGCAGCGGCTGGCAGGTGGAACTTCGTCCCGATGGTCTAATGTCGATGAAGATCAACCAGGCCAGTGAAGCAGACCCTCGGGTACAGTTCGTGTTTGAATTCAAAAGTCATCCGGACTCCCATACAATCGATCAGGTGGCAAGGTATATGTACAGAGTCGGTTACGAGCAAACCGATGCCCTGGTGATGGCCGTGGTGGTGTATCACGGTGAACAGAACTGGGAGTTTGATCCCACGCATCCCGCCTCGCTGAAACTGTTGTCCGAGGAACTTCGTAAGCACGATGTTAAGTCACTGCACTTTCGAGTGGTGTTTGTCAATTTAATGGACGAGCCAGTGGTTAAGGTTGCACAGGATTTGAAGTTTGCCTCGGTATTCTATATTCTTACACATATATGGCACTTGGACGATGCAGTGGTGGGCCAGATGTTACGTCTGGCGTCTGAAAAGTTACATGGCATGGCGGGTTACGATTCGTTGTACGCCTCAATGGTGGCATACGTGTGTCAGCGGGATCCGACCTATAGAAGTCGTGAGCGACTGATGAACATAGAAAAGTTAAATGTTGAACCGGATAAGAGAATCATGACAAAAGTGATGACCATTTTAGATGCCTACACTCTGCAAGACAGACTAGAAGCTAGACAAGAAGGCGAACTGGCAGGAATACAGAAAGGGATACAGGAAGGTAGACAGGAAGCAACTCAGGAACGCAATTGGGAGTTTGCAGAGAGTTTACTTCGCGACAATTTAGACGATTCGTTTGTTGTCAAGCACAGTGGCCTGTCATTGGATGATGTTTCCGAGTTGCGGCATAAGTTGAACGGAGCTGGTTCTTAAAGATCCGGAATGTCTTTGATTTGCCGTGCCTATCCCTCGAGTAGTTAACTCGATATGATTGACGCAAGGCAAAGACATATTTCTTGACTTCCGACATTTTCGCTTGTGAGTCATTGATATAAAAGAACCACAAGTCAAAATGAGCACTACATGGGTCGCTCGGATGCCAGGAAGAAAACAGAAGACCTAACGACTCGCTGGAGACGATCGTCCTTTGGGGAGCGCAAAGGGGGCCGAGACCCAGGTTAATCCTCAACACCGATAGATGCGTTTGGCTTTTGACGATACCGACATGTCGGGCAATCTTTCGTCGGTCGCGATAGCCGTTGCGGTTAAAGTCAAATTTAGTTCGAATGAACCAATATGGAATAAGAGGGAAAGTTGGGTCAAATGCCAGGTACTAAAAGATCTCAAACACTACCTGGAGGATTATGTAAGTATTGCACCATCAGAATGGGTCACCCATTGATTTCAAAGACCGAAAAGATTTCGAGGTCAGAAAATTCAGAACAAAACGTCCGAACTTAAAAAACAATATGAAAAGAAAAAGAAGCTCATCATGGTGGTGGTAGACGGTCGCTTGGTGCGGCATATTGACTAGAGAATAGATGAATTTGATTCAGGTGTTGAATCAGCAAAAAGTATAAGGCAGTTGGTCATCGATATCGAAATTTGGGTGCACTGGTCGTTTCGAATCACTGTCAGGCACTGTTTTTTTTCAATATAGAAATAAACTGACTTCAGTATTCGAAAGTCAGTTGTTCTATTTCGGTGAATTGAACGTTTGATTCAAAAATAGACTCAAATTAAAAGGTTTACAATACTTAAGTGACTTGCTTGTGTATTGACTGAGTGATTGCTCAACAATTCACTGAGAAGGACCTAGACGATTGCCGTTCTTGAGTCGACCTGATGCTCAATCATTCAGGCTCAGGGATGCACCCGTTCATCGCTTCATGGTGGTCACGGGTTGCGTTGTATTCGACTTCGAGCAAGTAGTGACGAAGTGGTTGGATGCAAGATATATTGGAAGTAACACGAAGTGGTTGCATGCAACTTAATTCAGGCATGGTCAATATCCATATTGGACGTACCCCCTTTATTGCAAACTGTACCCATAAACCATTAGGAAGGTCAAAATGAGTTCTAAAACCACAACCGACAACCCTGCTTCGGGGATACCGTATCACGATCTGTTTTTCAAAGATGTATTAGCGTCGTTTCCGGAGTTTCGCAAAGAACTGATCGAACTGTCACTACCCAGTGCATTACGGTCGGAACTTGACACTGATCACATTGATTATCAAACCGAGATCTTAGGCAGTGCGTGGCAGGTGGAACTTCGTCCCGATGGATTGATGTCGATGAAGATCAACCAGGCCAGTGAAGCAGACCCTCGGGTACAGTTCGTGTATGAATTCAAAAGTCATCCGGACTCCCAAACGCTGGCTCAGGTGGCACGGTATATGCACCTGGTTAGTTACGCACAAATCGAAGCCTTGGTGATGGCCGTAGTGGTGTATCACGGTGAACAGCACTGGAACTTCGATACCACGCATCCTGTTGCGCTGAAACTGTTGTCCGAGGAGCTTCGAAAGTACGATGCCAAGTCACTGCACTTTCGAGTGGTGTTTGTCAATTTAATGGACGAACCTATTCAAAGGAGAGCAAAGGATTTGAAGTTTGCCTCGGTATTCTATATTCTTACACATATATGGCACTTGGATGATGCAGTGGTGGGCCAGATGCTCCGCCTGGCGTCTGAAAAGTTACATGGCATGGCGGGTTACAATTCGTTGTACACTTCGATGGTGGCATACGTGTGTCAGCGGGACCCGACCTATAGAAGTCGTGAGCGACTGATGAACATAGAAAAGTTAAATGTTGAACCGGACAAGAGAATCATGACAAAAGTGATGACCATTTTAGATGCCTACACTCTGCAAGACAGACAAGAAGCTAGACAGGAAGGCGAACTGGCAGGAATACAGAAAGGGATACAGGAAGGTAGAGAGGAATTTAGACAGGAGATTGCAGAGAGTTTACTTCGCGACAATTTAGACGATTCGTTTGTTGTCAAGCACAGTGGTCTGTCGCCGGATGATGTTTCCGAACTGCGGCATAAGTTGAACGGAGCGGGTTCGTAAAGATCCAGAATGTCTTTGATTTGTTGTTTCTATCCTTGGTTTAGTCAACTTGACTCGATTGACACTATGCAAAAGTTCATTTGGCGAGGTCTTAAATCTAAGGAGAATCATTACAGAAGGGTAGGCTAAATGTGACAAATACATTGTGTAAAGCTAACGAGAACCCAACCAAAGGTTTGTGAGTAGTTTGACTCACAACAGATTTAACAATCCCTTTACTACAAAACACGCTACTCTAAGTCTTGATATTTTTCCAATGAGGCATCGACTGAAAAAGTCTCAGTTGAGTCTACTCGGCTCACACAATTGGGTAAACTTTCAAGTAGGTATTGTGCAAACAAGATTAATGCAAAGACTGTCGCTCAACTAGTCATGTACGGAAATTTTATTGAAAATTCGCAGAACATATAGTGAGATTTCTGGCTGTGGAATTTTGGACAAAAGAACTATGAAGCGGGTATAAATGGGATACATCGAATTTGATATGGCCGAAGTCAGTAAACTGCCCTCGCATTGAATTTGCAATCCACGGAGCAAGTTCGAGCCAATTGCATCGTGAAGATGAAACTGATTCCGTAATAATCGGTAATTCAATATAGTGCCCTATTGAATGCAGTACTTCGTAGATCTTAAGGAAGGGTGATGATTCAATCTGACTTAGTTGTGTTGCGCACGTAGATTCCGTGTAACGGCAATTTTAAATTCCTTGTTTCGATTTTCAGTGCACGGGCGTTTGAGTTTGAATTAAGTAGAATTTTTCATTTGCCTTATCTATCAAAACAGCGAATCTACTGCAACATGAAGCCAGTTCTTTCGCTATTCTTGTACCTCAAACTCTCTGGTTAGAAATCCGGTCTGATGAGTAGATTTCAGCAAGAGTTTCTGTCTTTCGCCTATGACAGAGGTGCTTTGAAGTTTGGAAGATTTACCCTCAATTCTGGTCGAGTCAGTCCGTATTTTTATAATTCTGCATCGTTTTCAGATGGCGCCAGTCTCAGTAAACTGGCTGAGTTTTACGCTAGATCCATAGCTGCTAGAATGGAAGGAGAATATATGCTGTTTGGTCCGGCCTACAAGGGAATTCCATTGGTCGTATCGACGGCTATGGCGCTCTTTAATAATCACTCACTAAAGGTCCCTTACGCTTTTAATAGAAAAGAGGCTAAGGACCACGGGGATGCAGGGTGGTTGGTAGGTGCTTCTATTCAAGGAACTGTAGTCATTGTAGAAGATGTGATTACCTCAGGGTTGTCGGTGGGTAATGCAGTGCGATTGATTCGCTCCAAACGGGGCAATCCCAAAGCAGTAATAATTTCGCTGGATCGTTTGGAACTTGCCGTAGATTCTGAGTTTTCCGCAGTTCAGGAAGTTCGCTCTCAATGTGGCATAGATATTTTTTCGTTGGCAACTACTCGCGATATTTTGGAGTTCGTTGCCAGCAATTACAAACTACAGCAATATGAATCTGCAATTCGAAATTATTTGGATCGTTACGGGGCCTAAGTTGTAAGATTAAAATTTGAACAAATTTTAGTTGGTGAGTCATTTATGCACGGTCGAAACAGAAAACGCATCATTATGTTTGGGGGTACAGGGTTTGTAGGGCGCCACTTATCGATAGCATTGTGTCAAAAAGGGCATGAAGTCGTTATTGTTAGCCGTCGCCCGCATCGCCATAGACACTTGCTGGTGCTTCCAACGCTTAATTTGGTGGAAGGCAACATTCATGACTGTGCCAGTGATGACTGTGCCAGTATCTCAAGTCTGGTGGATGGTGCCGATGTAGTCATAAATCTGATCGGAATTCTCAATGAATCAAGCGGAAATGATACGTTCGAGCGGGTTCATGCGAGATTTCCTGGAAATTTGGCTGCTACTTGTATCGAACGGCAAGTGGGTCGTTTGATTCATGTAAGTTCATTAGGTGCCCGTGTAGAAGCACCGAGCAACTATTTACGAAGTAAGAACCGAGGAGAAACGGCAGTTGTTGCCGCGATGGACCGGGGACTGGCTGCTTCTGTGTTTCGGCCGTCACTAATTTATGGGCCGGACGGTGGCATTACCCAAATGTATGAGAAATTGTTCAAGATCTCTAGAGGGTTTATTCCGGTAATTTGTCCGGATTCTCAATTTCAGCCAATTTATGTTAAAGATTTAGCACAATGCATCGTTAGCAGTCTGAACTCGCCTCAATCAATTGGTAATTGCTACGATGTTGCGGGTCCAGAGGTTTATTCGCTATTTGAGTTGGTCTCTATGATTAACGAACTCGGTGGTTACAACCTGCGCTTAATTCCAGTTAGTGATTCAATGGCTAAATTATTAGCATCATTCATGCAGTTTCTACCCGGCACTCCGCTCACCAAGGACAATTTACTTTCCATGACGGTGCCCAGTGTGACTGAACAGCCGTTTCCAGAATTTCATTCTGCTCCATTGCATAAATTACAGCAAACTGCGCGAACCTGGCTACGTTACAAGGAAAATCGTATTGACTCCTATCGTATGCAGGCCGGACGCTAAGTCGCTTAATGCCTGACGATTCTGAAACTCGTTCTATCGAAGACTTACAGCGCTACAGGGTTGGTGGAGCAGTAAGAGACAAATATCTCGATCTTTTCAATCGAGATTCCGACTGGGTTGTGGTCGGATCCTCACCTCAAGAAATGGTCGAACTTGGTTTTAAGCCGGTTGGTAACGACTTTCCGGTGTTTTTACATCCTCAAACATTTGAAGAGCATGCCTTGGCCCGTCGAGAACGCAAGGTTGGTCCAGGATACAAGGGTTTCGAAGTGGAAACCGGTGACGACGTTTCGCTTGAAGAAGATCTATTTCGACGTGATTTGACAATTAATGCGATGGCAGAAACGCCGGATGGTGAGCTAATTGATCCTTATGGTGGGCTAAGGGATATTGAAAATAGAACTCTACGCCATGTATCGGAGCACTTTGCGGAAGATCCATTGCGCGTATTACGAGTAGCACGCTTTGCAGCACGATTCAATTCGTTGAATTTTGAAATAAATAGTGCAACTTGGAATTTAATGCGCCAGATTGTAAAAAATGGAGAAATAAAGGAATTAGTAGCTGAAAGGGTGTGGCAGGAGTTGAAGACTGGTTTTGAAGAGGGGAGTTCTGCGGTCTTTATGGACACTTTGTTTCATAGCGGAGTGTTAAGTGAACTGATTCCAGAATTTGACCGGATAATCGAACCAGTAGTTGGTGTTCTTCCACCTGTGTACCAAGTATTACTGCATGCTGATAAATATACCCATGGCTATCAAATTCAATTTGCATTATTGATGTATTACGGGTTGAGAGAAAAGGATTCAGCGGAAGTGCTGGTGACCGAAATATCTTCACGACTAAAGGCGCCAAATCTTTGCAGGGAACTATCAAAACTAGTGGTACGACATGCTGACCAAATGGCTGAATTTGATCAACTGTCACCCAAAGAAGTTGTTGAGTTAATTGGGCGGTTGGATGGAATGCGAAAGCCACTCCGCTTAACGGACTTTGTCACAATCTGTCATCTTATTGATAATGAACACAACTCAGAGTTTGATGAATCTTATGTGGCGAGGGACAAGTTAATTTCGAGTCTTGCTGCTATGATGAGGATTGACCATGAAGCCATCGCCAAGAAGTACGAAAGGTCAGCACTGAGACAGCGAATTTTTGATGAACGGGTAAATGCAGTTACAGAAGTTCTAGAGCAATTTGGCATTTAACTAATGAGAGCAACCGCCAACAGAATCAAGCCCAACGCAATTCGGTAAATGACAAATGGCAAAAGTCCGATTCTTTCAATGAACTTTAACATCCAGTGAATTACAAGCCACGCTGAAAAAGCTGAAATTACTGCAGCGAAAGCAAAATATAGCCAATTGATGCTTATACCGCTGGTTGCCAACGTTAGCGACTGCCAACTACCAGCCATGATGATGGCGGGAATGGCCAGTAAGAATGAGAATCGAGCTGCTTCACGGCGGCTCATTTTGAGCATGAGGCAGGCAGTCATAGTAACTCCAGACCTTGAAGTGCCGGGTACGATCGCTACAGCTTGAGCAAGTCCAATCAGTAAAGCATCCGAAATGCGCAGTGATGAAACTTCTCGTTCGCCGCGCTTTGCACTGTCCGCGTACCACAACAACAACCCAAAACCGAGTGTTGTAATTCCAATGACCAGTATGGTTCGAAGATTAGTTGCGACTATTTCATGTGCTAATGCTCCGGCTATAGCGACAGGTATACTTGCAACAATCAAGTTCCAGCCGGTTCGGGCCGAAGCGGTCATGTTTCTACCCAATAATGAACCGCACCAGTCGCGAACAATTTCGACTATGTCTGATCTGAAATAGTAGATAGAAGCCGCCAGTGTGCCAACATGAACAGCAACATCGAATGACAACCCCTGATCTTGCCAGCCGAAAAGACGAGGGACAAGAATCAGGTGTGCGGAACTGGATATAGGCAGATATTCTGTAGCCCCTTGCACCAAGGCGAGAATAGTTGGACCAATTGATTCAAACACTGGTGATGCGCTTCAAGTAACTGCCCAAAAGTCTAAAGGCGGTGACTATGATCAATGAACTCGAAGCCAACCGAGTTTGGTTCAAGATTTTTTGTGAGTTCCATTACCTTAAACAGGTCGCCCATTTCAGATGGTGATGTCAGAGTTTGAACTTCTCGGTTGAACTCGACTAACTCCTTTGAGTTTTCTGGGATTGTTTGTTCGGTTAGACCTGTATCCATGAGAAAGCCCGCCAGGGTCGTAAATCCTCCCAATTGTGCTCCGGACTGCTCTGCTACTCTAGCTAATGTGGAAAATTCGACATGAGTCGATATGTCTTGACAACCGATATATTGTAAGGGGTCATAGTGAACATAGTGGCGTCGATGGCAAGCCATTGTTCCTGAACTTCGATCAGTGTGATAGTACTCATGTTCTGGAAATCCATAGTCAATGATAAGAAGTGTCCCGCATTTTAGATATTCCAACACCGTTCGTAACCATGCTTGTGCTTGACAGTGAATTTCGGAACGAAAGTTACTGGAAATTTTCGGCAAAGATTCATTTTGGATAGACCGCTGGAAATCTACAGTGTGATGGTTTTTAAAAACCAACTGCAACTTTGAATTTGACACTTCAATGTAACCTTGGAAAAAGGAACTGCCGCTGAATTCAAATAGTTCGAATGGAATGGCATCAATTACTTCGTTGGCGATGATCACTCCGTTGAAAACATCTGAATCTAGCGTTGTTTTCCAATCGACAATGTCGCTGAAGTGTGGTGCACCATGATTGATAGTTTCAAGTTGAAGGGCTTGAAGTTTAGGACTGACTTCTACTATCGAGTAGTTGTTTACTTCAATCTGTAGTCGACTTAACTCATTTAATAGTTGTACAGCCAACTTGCCCGTGCCAGCACCAAATTCGCAAATTGAAAGCCCATCTGGAAAACTTGGTTGGTATGATGCTACTTTCGTTGCCAAGCAATTGCCAAAAATATCACCCAGTTCTGGTGCAGTGACAAAATCTCCCTGTGCGCCAAGTATTCCAGTCCCACTTGTATAGTAGCCATATTTTGGGTCATACAATACATGACTCAAAAATCTTGAAAAGGGTATTGCATGATGTTGAGTTGTATTGATTTCATTCTCAATTATGGCTTCGAGAGAAGTTTGATAAAGCAGTTCGGTGTCGTTAAGTTCAGGAATCAAAATAGAAGGCAGGGTTTGCTTTGTAAATTTACTAGGACGGATGGGCAGCTTAAGATTATATTCTGATGGTCTAAATCTTTATTTCTACAGAATCTCAGTTAAACAATTATGGATACATGAGTAAAGTCGCTTTAGTGACAGGCACAGGAAGGCGGATTGGTAAAGCGATTGCCAAACACCTGCACTCGCTCGAAGTGGATGTTGCCTTGCACTACAACAATTCACAGCAGGGTGTGTTGGAATTGATGCAAGAGTTAAATGGCATCCGAAGTGATTCGGCGGCGACATTTCAGGCAAATTTTGTCGATTCATTGGCTCCAAAGCAACTTGTAGAGGATGTCGGTAGACACTATTCTCGATTAGATGTATTAGTCAACAATGCATCGGCATTTTTTCCAACTCCACTGGCAGAAACGACCATGGAGCAGTTTGATGAATTAATGGCGGTTAACTTGCGTGCGCCATATTTTCTAATTCAAGCCGCTGCAAGTTTGCTAAGAGAATCCCACGGCAGTGTGGTGAATATCTCCGACATTTATGCTCAACGTCCGGCTGTTGACTATGGGGTTTATTGTGCAACTCAAGCGGGGCTAGAATCTCTAACCCGTTCCGCAGCCATTGAGTTGGCACCTGAGGTGCGGGTCAATGCAGTGGCGCCGGGTGCGGTGCTTTGGCAGGAACGTCAGCCAGCAAATGATGAAATTTTAAAGCGAACTCCCCTGGAAAGAACGGCTACAGTAGTAGAGATTGCGAAAACTGTAAGCTTTCTTGTGAGTGATGCTAGTTTTATGACGGGGCAGGTATTGGCGGTTGATGGCGGTCGTTTGATAATTGAACCTTAAGTCAGCGGGCTCAGTGAAATTTATCTATTGAGAGTTGTTGCTACGTTCTATTGTTACGCCAACATTTCGCGCATTTTCAACAGCCTTAGGCTTGTTCACTGTGACTTTGCACCAGGAAGCTCCAAACTCGTCAAGAATCAAATCAGCAACTCCCTGGGCAGCAGATTCAATCAATCGAAATTCAGATTCCTGTACAAATGAGGTGGCACGTTTTGCGACGTCTTTGTAGCTCAGTGAATCTTCAAGATTGTCTGACTGAGCTGCTTGTGAAATATCGAACGCAATATGAATATCGAGTATGAGGGTTTGCTTTATTCGTCGTTCCCATTCCCAGACGCCGATTTTTGCAACTACCTTGAGTTCCTCTATAAAAATGATGTCCACTGATTCCGCGTTCCTGATGTGAATGAAGGTCTTTTTTGCCAAGCTATTTATCTAACAAAATGTTATACCATCATGGTTAATTCTTGATGCAATCGAACAGGGTAAACTTGAAATTGAGTAGTCCTCAAAACGATTGCTTTGAGGATGTAGATTTTTGTAAGGGCATTAAATTTTCGTAGAGCGCAGGACCGTAACGTGTATTTAGTCATTTTTGTAGTTGCCGGATACCTGATTGGATCGGTATCGAGTGCGGTTGTCGTTTCTCGAATTTTAGGGTATTCGGATCCGAGGTCGTCCGGGTCCGGAAATCCTGGTGCGACCAACGTTCTACGACTCAGTGGCAAGAAAGCCGCTGCGCTGACCCTGATCGGAGATTTATTGAAAGGAACGATTCCCGTCGTTACTGCAGACCTAGTGGTTAACGATCCGCTTGTCACTGCGGCCACCGCTGTAGCGGCTGTGCTGGGACATATCTATCCAATATTTTTCGGATTTAAGGGCGGTAAGGGAGTCGCAACTGCAATTGGAGTCTATCTGGGTATAAATTTGTTTTTGGGATTTGGTATCAGCGCTTGCTGGCTGATCGTAGCCGGTGTTACACGATTTGCATCTGCATCATCAATTTCTGCGATGCTGTCAGCTCCCGTATTTGCATGGGGCTTGGGCTTTGAATTTCCTGTTGTATTAGCTTCTGCAATACTTTTTGTCCTTATTGCTTACTCCCACAAAGACAACATCAGTAGATTGCTTGCAGGTGAGGAAAGCAAGATCAATCTGAAGCGATAAATTTACTAACCCTCTGTAGTTTCAATCGACGGTAGTGTATCCATTGGCCAGCGCGGGAAGACAGCGAATTTCAATCCATCATCTTGTTGACTATGCAGACGCAAAGTTCCTGTATAGGCGATCATCGCGCCGTTGTCTGTGCACAAGTCCAAGCTGGGGAAATATGTTTTACCGCCTAAGTCTTCAACAGCTTTGGATAAACGTGACCTGAGCGTTTGATTGGCGCCGACCCCTCCGGCAACAACAAGCCCTGTTCGTCCTGTGTACCGTAGCGCTTTACGGCATTTTTCAACTAAGGTGTCGACAGCTGCATCCTGAAATGCGTAAGCTAAATCTGCAACAGTTTTGTCGTCGAGTGCGTATTCTCCGGCCTTCGTTGCTGCATGGGTCTTCAATCCCGAAAAACTGAACTCAAAGCCATCACTGTTCAACATTGGTCGAGGAAAGTGAAATCGAGTTTTGTCACCTTCAACTGCTCTTCTTTCTATGCTAGGTCCACCCGGATAAGGTAGACCAAGAACTTTGGCAAACTTATCGAAAGCCTCGCCAACAGCGTCATCCCTTGTTTGTCCCAAAATGTTGTAAGAGCCGGGCGATTTAACATCAACAATCATGCTATGTCCACCAGACACCAGCAATGAAATGAATGGGTATTCTGGAGGTTCGGAAGTTAGCATTGGTGACAACAGGTGCGCTTCCATGTGATGCACACCGACTGTGGGGATATTGAGAGCTAAAGCTAAGCTTTTTGCCACAGTTGCGCCAACCAATAGTGCGCCTACCAGCCCGGGACCAGCCGTGTAGGCAATGGCATCCAGGTCATGTCTTTCCAAATCAGCATTCGACAGTGCTCGTCGTATCAGCGGTAACACTTTACCGATGTGTGCCCGTGCGGCCAGTTCTGGTACAACGCCGCCAAACTCTTGATGAATGTCTATCTGTGATGCCAGAACATGAGTAAGCAACCCTTTGTTCGAGTCATAAATTGCAACTCCTGTGTCATCACAGGAGGTTTCAATACCAAGAACTATCATTCGGAGTAGGTGAATTTAGATCGATTCGTTGAGCGAATCTGGCAACAAAATGTGACTTCGAACTTGTTATTTTTCAATGTTGTGTATAGAATTATTTGGATAAGTAGGAATCAGTCGAAAACCTAACAATTCCAAAGGAGATGACATTATAAATGCCTAGCGTACGAGTTCGCCAAGATGAGCCATTCGACGTAATTTTGCGTCGCTTTCGCCGTTCTTGCGAAAAAGCCGGAGTTTTCAGTGAAACTCGCCGGCGACAATATTACGAAAAACCTACCAGCGTTCGAAAACGTAAAGCTGCAGCGGCTGTCAAGCGTGAAGAAAAGAGGGTGATGCGTCAACGCGGTTACTACCGTTATCGCCCACACTAGACGCTTAGATTCCAATCTAATCCAACTTTGATTTGTTCGTCTGGCGAAAGCGAGACGGAGTTTGTCGTGTACCGATACTTCAGATTATTTCGTTTCAGAATTAAGGCGAATTGGGAGGCAAATATTCGATTCTGTAAATGTGCTAATATAGTCGTGTCATTACTCCAAAGCTAGACATCTCACTCCTAGAAAATCGACTTCCGTGGCAGGTAGAATTCCCGACGAATTTATCAGTGATTTAATCGCAAGAGCTGACATTGTTAGCATTATTGAGCGTCACATACCACTGCAGAAGGCGGGCAAGCGATTTAAGGCGTGCTGTCCCTTTCACGAAGAACGAACTCCTTCATTTTTTGTAAACCCGGAAAGGCAGATATTCCACTGCTTTGGCTGTGGCAAGAGCGGTACTGCAATTTCCTTCTTGATGGAGTACTCCAACCTGCATTTTCGCGATGCTATTGAAGAACTGGCACAGGCCGTAGGGGTTGAAGTTCCCGTGCAAATTAGTGGGGCAAAGCAGGAAGGCGACTTCCAAAAGATGCTGGAGCTAATGGCTGAAGTTCAAACCGCGTATCGAAATTGCCTAATGCGCAGCAAGCGTGGAGAGGCGGCGCGAAACTACCTAAAGTCACGTAATATTTCTTCGGAAATTGCTGCTAAGTTTGGACTTGGGTTCGCCCCGGATTCTTGGGATTTCGTATTATCACGATTCGGAAAAACTGAACACAGTCGGCGATTGCTGACGAAGACGGGGATGGTTATCAAAAACGAAAACGGTAAGACTTACGATCGATTTCGTAATCGCCTGATGTTTCCAATAATGGACCGCAGAGAAAGGGTGATCGGTTTTGGAGGACGAGTATTGGATTCAAGTCAGCCAAAGTATCTTAATTCGCCGGAAACACCGTTGTTCGACAAGGGCAGAGAGGCATTCGGGCTCAATCACGCCACTTCTGCAGCACGCAATGCTGGAAAAATACTAATCGTGGAAGGTTATACGGATGTGCTAGCGCTGACGCAATACGGCATCAACTATTCAGTTGCAACCTTGGGGACTGCTACCACACCTGAGCAGGTAAGAAAGTTGTTTCAGACAGCTTCACATCTGATATTTTGCTTTGATGGAGATACGGCAGGCAGAAATGCAGCCTGGAGGGCCTTGCAGGCTTCTCTACCATTGATGGTAGACGGCAAAATGGCTAGTTTTATGTTTCTGCCACAAGGGCATGATCCAGACTCAATGGTTCGTGAGGAAGGAGCTGCCGGGTTTGAAGATAGACTTTCCAGTGCTCTGCCAATATCTGATTATGTTTTCAACGTTCTGCTTGCTAAGTCCGATGTTAAGCGTTTGGATGGAAGAGCCAAGTTTTTAGAAGAATTTAAGCCAATTTATCTAAAGCTTCCTGACAGTGCGTTGCGAGCACTGATGGTGCAGGAAGTCGCCGGTCACACAAAGTTAGATGTGAATTATCTGTATTCGCGTTTGGAACCGGAGCAACATTCTAGAAAAAACGCCCCACAAAGGGTTGTGCCAGAAGGTCCGATGTCAATCAACTTGGCCACAAAAGCTCTGGCGGTGCTCGTTCAAAATCCAAAGTTTGTTTCTAAAATTGACCATCCTGACGTATTTGCGGGAAGCACAAACCCGATGACCAAATTGCTTGGAGAAATCGCGTTAAGCATGGAAGATGATTCAAATCCAACTACAGCCGGACTGGTAGAAAGATATAGAGACTCGGATCATTCGCAAAGTATTTCTGAATTGATCAACTTGAATCATGGGATCGATCAGGACAACCTTGAAAATGAATTTTCAGGCATCATTTTTACAATTCGAAAGCGCTTAAATAACAAGGAAACTTTAGAGAAGGTCAATAGTTCGTCGCTGAAGGATGACCAAAAATTTTTACAGTTGGTTAATGACCTTGCTGAAAGTAAAGTATCACATACTCGATGAAAGTGATACAATGACTCGTTTACCTACACATAAGTAAGCACTTGTAAATGTGTGGGTTTTTTCTTGAACACTCATTAGCACAAACGGTAATCAAATGGATAACGACAGCAACTCTTCCGGACTAAAAAAGTTGATTATCAAGGGTAAGAAGCAGGGTTTTCTTACCTATAAGGAAATCAATGATCACTTGCCAGAAGAGATGAATGATGCTGAGCAGATAGAAAATATCGTGAACATGTTTGATGACATGGAAATCGAAGTCTATGATTCAGCACCTGATCCTGACAGCATTCTGCTTAAGGCCGATGAAACTGTAGCTGATGACGATGACGCAGCAGAGGAAGCCGAGGCTGTACTCACCAACGCTGTTGAAGGTGAGTTCGGACGTACCACAGATCCGGTACGAATGTATATGCGCGAGATGGGCACTATTAACCTGCTCACCAGAAGCGAGGAAATTAAGCTTGCCAAGCGAATCGAAGCAGGGCTACGCAGGGCAACAGAACAAGTAGCCATGTGTCCGATTATTTATGACGAGTTAATTTACAAGTTTGACCGAGTTCAATCTCAAACATTGCGAATGAACGAGTTGGTAGTTGATTTGATTCCGAAGAAAAACTCTTCCGCGGCTGTAAAGAGAAATGCAAGCGCTGGGGGAGTAGTAGAAGACACCGGTCCCAGTAATGAAGAAGTTTTCAAGAAGTTTAATCGAATACGACGTAACTATAAGATGCTTCGCAACGCTATTAACCGCGAAGGTGTGGGTTGCGAGAAGGCAAAAAAATATCAAGAGGCATTGGCGAAAGAGTTTTTGCAAATCAAATTCGCGCCAAAGAACTTTGAATGGATTTTTGCTACAGCGCATGACATGAATAGAGAGGTTAAGGAAAGAGCTCGCGTAATTTTGGACATTTGTACAAAGGAAGCAAGAATTCCGATCGAAAATCGAGAAAAAATTCATGAAATTCTGAAATTTCAATTAACGCATAGAAATCTAGTTGCCAAGCTCAAAGAGCACTGTAGTGAAGCAGGGCAAGCAGTGATAGAAGATCATCGAGAAGAAATCCGCAATACCAAAAGGAAGTTGCAGGAATTGGAAAATCGAATTGGAATTTCAATTGCTGAACTAAGTAATATTCATAGAAAGATCTCCCAAGGTCAGGCTCAGGCGAATAGGGCGAAGAAGGAGATGGTCGAAGCCAACTTAAGATTGGTTATTTCAATTGCAAAGAAATACACCAATCGTGGCTTGCAGTTCTTGGACCTCATTCAGGAAGGTAATATCGGATTGATGAAGGCAGTTGACAAATTTGAGTATCAACGTGGCTACAAATTTTCAACCTATGCTACCTGGTGGATTCGTCAGGCCATTACGCGCTCAATTGCAGATCAGGCAAGAACAATTCGAATTCCAGTACACATGATTGAGACGATCAATAAGCTGGCACGAGTTCAACGCCAAATTCTTCAAGAGACAGGTCGTGAAGCAACCGTAGATGAACTTGCCGAACGAATGGAAGTCACCGTAGATAAAGTGCGTAAGGTGATGAAGATTGCCAAAGATCCAATTTCTATGGAAACTCCAGTGGGTGAGGATGAAGATTCCCATCTAGGTGATTTTCTGGAAGATAAGTCGGCACACGCACCATTGGATGTTGCTACGGAAGTAGGTTTGCGCTCTGCTACGGATTCTGCATTGCTGTCTCTTACTCCGAGAGAAGCCAAAGTGTTGCGCATGCGATTTGGTATTGGCATGAATACTGACCACACCTTAGAAGAGGTTGGAAAGCAGTTTGATGTGACGCGCGAGCGGATCCGTCAAATTGAGGCCAAAGCTTTGCGCAAGCTCCGCCATCCTTCACGATCTGAAAATCTCAGGCTATTCATAGAAAGTTAGCTAACCCAAGCTAGAATTTCTAGCTTGAGAGAATCACAAACGGGCCTGTAGCTCAGTTGGTCAGAGCAGTGGACTCATAATCCATTGGTCGAAGGTTCGAGTCCTTCCAGGCCCACCATAACTATACAGACTAAACTTTGTCCAAGTAAACAGTGAGTTCACAATTACATGGGCGTCTAACGAGTTGTGAAAAGCGTAGTCGTTTTGCCTAAATCCTGACTTTTTTCAATCGACAGCATTTGAAACATACCGTTTCGAATATTACAAAGAAGTTCCGGACCGGCTTGAAGTTCATCAAGTTTTCGTTTCCCTCTCGTCGATGCTTTTACCCTGTTTTGGGTTCTAGATGACTTTCAAATTTGTACCAGGCTCGTGTTTCCCAAGTCTTTGTCGTTTCTGAGAATTCGCCTCAAGATTCTTGACGCCCACTTTTGTTTTACGTTGTGTCGTACGGGAAACCTACCTTCAATCAACGCCCTCACAATAGCTTGTCTCGAACTAAGTTCCTAAAATCTATGAATAGTGCGGAAAATTACATCAACTTCTCAGAGTTCGATCTAAAATTTGTAACCATTCGATCTTGGCATATTTTTCTACGAAGTTTTCACAGAATGGAAGTGATTTGTACTAGAACACAATTTTTCTAGCGGATATTTTCCTTTTTTGCCTAGTCTGTTTGTGCAAAGTTTTGCTTCATCATCTGCACTATCGAACCTGTCAGCGGCAGAAAAGTCACTACGTATTGCTAAATATAAATTGGTAATTACCGACAGCACAAAAAGTTGTCTCCTCCCGATTATGGTAGGTCATCAAAAGAAAGAAAGACTTCAAAAACATGCATATAAGTGGCTTGTAGCAAGAAATTCTCATCGGTAATCTGAAGTGGCATGTGCGGAACAGACCTGCTAGTTGTCACCAGTTATTCTCTTATCCTGCGCCGGTATGTGGTTGGATGCTATATGAATCTCAATGTTTTTTGGTCGTGGACTTTTAAACTGTAACGTGCTTATATGGTGGCAAGCATCATTCTTTCTCCTTTATCAATTCAACTGAACTATTCCAAGCCTACACCATCAGTTAGAAGTGTTCTTTGGTAAGCTTCTTTGTAAGGTAATCCAGTAGAGTTTTGCCTAGCCAGTCTGTGGTGGTGGCAAAAATCGCAGGAATATATACGTTGTGTTCTTCCTATAGAGAAATCATCATAACTGTCGACATTAATCTGAAAACACATAAGATTTACAGACAACTAAACTTGAATGTCCAACTAAATTGGTCGTAACCTTGATAGAATTTACATACTAGATGCCTAAAAAATTTGCCAAACACCCAACTGAGAATGCCACTATATAAGTTGTGGGTAAGTACCTTTGGTTTGTACAGAAACGCAAATTTGAATTCAATACCGTCTAAACTTTTCTACTACTATGATTACATACTTCTCAGATCGTGAATTGGGTCTGAAAGAACCAGTGCACGAAGAAATAAGTCAAATCGTATGGCAAGGCATTCTATCGCTGATTCAGACTAGAGTTAGTAACGGATCCTTGGCCTGTAAATTTCCATCATACTGTCCCGATGGGAATGCGATCATAGGTACTAATATTGAAGCGTGGTGGAAAGCTATACGAGTAGAAATTCCTGAATTTGATGACTTTGGCTCGTGGCAAGATTTCTGCTCAGGGTACCAGCGCACCGATACTTATCCGCCTAAAACTTTATTTATACTCGACTTTATTGAATTTGTTGCAAGGTATGTCGCGCAACCCTACCAAGGTAAATGGCATAGCTATTTCAACCACCACCATTTGTCACTAGACAGAGAAGAGGGTCTGAAGAATTTTATTGAAAATATCAATCGCATTTTTTCCCGAAATGGACTTGCATATCTCCTTACCGATGAAGGTTTGATTGAACGAAGATTGCCAGCTGAATTTGAAAAATTGGTAAGACGAACGGTTTATTCCACAGAGGACCAGAAGTTAAACTTACTTATTGAAATTGCTATCAATCGATTCGCGTCACCTGCCCCTGAGTCAAGGCAAGATGCTTTGGAAAAACTATGGGATGCTTTCGAGCGACTCAAAACTATCGAAGACTCAAACAATAAGAGTCAGAGTGCTGAATTACTGATAAAGAATGCGACATCAAATAGTGGTGTCAAATTTCGATCGGCAATCAAGGAAGAATTCAAAAGTCTGACAAAAATTGGAAATAATTTGTCAATCAGGCATTTCGAACAGGATAGAGAACCGGTTGGTGACGGTAGCGAGAAAGACTACCTGTTTTTTAGGTTGTTTTCGTTGATTTGGTTCATATTGAGTGCTACAGGACGGTTAAATGAAGTGGGAAGCAAAGGCATAAACAATGAAAAACAAGAAGAGCCATTCTGGGACGCATAGTGGTGAGAAACCTGCATTACTTGTTGAAGTTTACCTCTTCGCGATGAAGGTTCAATGTCTCTTAGTAATTTTGCTAGTTTGTATTGAGAATAGTTTGCATCACGATAATTGGTGCACAATCCCACTTAGAAGAGTTAGTTCACAGTGACCGATTCTTTCTTGACAGACCAATCTTAAAATCATGGCAGGAAGCCCGAGTGGAACTTAACGAGTTGCCTTCAACTGAAAGGAATTAGCTCATGACTGTTAAAGACGCTGCTATCAAAATTCTACAATCCGCAGGGAAACCCCTGCATGCTAAAGAAATTGCAAAACGAGCAATCAACACTGGAATTTGGCGAACTGAAGGAAAGACCCCAGATGCCACCGTTGGCGCCATACTTTACTCTGATATTAAGAAAAATGGTGACAAGTCAGATTTTGTTAGATTCAGCCCTCAGACTTTTGCACTTCGGGATTTTTCTGAAATTCCAAGCAGTACTGAGTCGGTGTCTTCTGCTCCTGATAGGGCACTAAATTCTTTCTTCGCAAACTCGGGCTTTTCCTTCACCGAATGTGCACAGAAAGTGCTCGAGGAGTTTGGTGGCAAGAAGCCGATGCACTACAAGGAAATTACCGAGAAGGCGTTGGACAAAGGCTGGCTGTTGACCGACGGAAAAACCCCGGAGGCCACCATGTATGCCCAGGTGATCACCGAAATCAAACGCCAGCAAAAACGCGGTAAGCAGCCCCGCTTCGTTCAGCATGGCGGTGGCTATGTTGGCCTCAGCCAATGGATGGGACAAGGTTTGGAATTCCAAATCGAGCAGCACAACCGTCAGGTTCAAAAGACCCTCCGCAAGCGTCTGCTAGCCATGAAGCCTGGGGAGTTTGAGGAGTTAATCTCACTTTTGCTAACGGAGATGGGTTTTGAGATGGTGAAATTGACCAAACTCAGCGGAGACGGCGGTATCGATGTTCGGGGTACTTTGGTGGTTGGTGGCGCGGTGTGTATCAAGATGGCTGTCCAGGTAAAAAAATGGAAACTCAAAAACAACATCCAGTCACCTGTGGTTCAACAGGTGCGCGGCAGCCTCGGTGCGCACGAACAAGGACTAATTATCACCACAAGTGACTTTAGCAAAGGAGCTGTCAAAGAGGCGGCACGGGTTGACAGCAATCCCATTACTCTGATAAACGGGGAGCAGGTCGTGTCGCTATTGATTGAGAACGGCATCGGCGTCCGTCGCTCCACACAAGACTTGTTCGAGATCAAAGAGGAATTTGGCAACGGTACCAGTTTAGACAAATCTGACTAACGAGAATGTAGGCAGTTTATCGCTGAAATGATCGTAGCGAAAAAGCGGTCGAGCAATCCCAATTCTACCTACTGATAAAATTGTCATTGATATAGTATTTAGTCAACAGAATTAGTCAAACCTAGCATTCAATGCCTTTAATTGCCCGACTGATCTTTTCGCTACAGTTCTTTGCGTTAATCTTTTCACTTTCGGCATCTCTCACGGTGCATGGTTCCTCGGACGTCTTAAGGCTTGCAACGACAACCAGCACCGATAACTCAGGCTTAATCGCTAAACTCTTGCCAGTTTTCGAACTGGCGAACAATGTAAGTATTCACACTGTGGTGGTTGGTACAGGCAGGGCACTGACGCATGCAAAAAACGGAGATGTCGATGTTGTCCTAGTCCATGCAAAGGCTGCCGAACTTGAACTTGTTGAGCAAGGTTTCACCATCAATCGCCACGAGTTCATGTACAACGAATTCGTGATAGTCGGCCCTTCAAGCGACCCAGCACGAATCAATGGCTTGACCAGTCTTGCTGAAGCATTCAAAAAGATTGGTGAATCCAATTCACCTTTTGTTAGCAGAGGCGATGACTCCGGAACAAATAAGAAGGAACTGAAGCTTTGGCAGGAAGTAGGAATACGCCCCCAGATTGACTGGTATCGAGACGTCGGACAAGGAATGGGTCGAACTTTGCAAATCGCCGACGAACTTAAAGCATACACGTTAACAGACAAGGGGACCTGGCTGTTCATGCTGAATCAGCTGTCACTGCCTATCCACGTTCAAAACTCCCTTGACGGTAGAAATCTGTATGGCGTAATGGCAGTCAACCCGCAACGCCACAAACATGTCAATGCCGAACTTGCCGAAAAGTTTATTGATTGGATTACTTCAGAAAATGCCAAGCAATTGATTGCCGATTACAAAGTTAACGGTGAACAATTGTTTTATCCTCTATAAGATTTCTCCCATAGAATACTTAGCAAGCTGATTGTAGCAATCAGCATGTCTACTCGGGGCTTACAAAAATACTAGTTTGAATTGTTCTAGTGAACGAATTAATTGACGCCACCCTGAACGCATTGGGTTTGTTGCTGTCCGGCGATCGAGAGATTTGGGAAATCGTAGGGATCTCTTTCTCAGTTTCTCTTCGTGCAATTCTGTACATTATTCCGGCAGCATTGATATTGGCATTTGTCTTGGCATTTGCGGAGTTCCCTGGTCGTAGAGCCATAATTACCATATCCAATACGATGGTTGCGCTCCCAGCAGTAGTGGTTGGCCTCATTCTCTACATGATGCTGTATAGCCAAGGTGTCTTCGGAGGCTGGAGGTTATTGTTTACACAAACAGCAATGATTATCGGTCAGATGATTTTGGCATTTCCAATACTGGTCGCCATGTCTCATGTCTCTTTTCGTGCTATTGACCGTGGTGCCCTGGAGACCGCTCGAACACTGGGTGCAGGACCCATTCGAGCAATGTTGACGATCATGCGTGAGGTCAGGTTTGGATTAATCGCCGCAGTAGTGACTGCCTTTGGACGTATAGTTTCCGAAGTGGGATGTTCAATTATGGTGGGTGGAAATATTTTGCACTACACCCGCAATATTCCAACAGCTATCGCATTAGAAACATCCAAAGGTGATTTTGAACAGGGTATAGCGTTGGGCGTAGTTCTAATCATATTGGCATTGGCACTGAACTTCATCGTGGCGGCATATCGTGGGCGTGACCGAGCAGGATACTGATTTATCGGGAATTCAAAGTGAGTATTAACAACACAATCATTTCGTTAAGAGCCCTAAGTAAGCGTTTGAACGGTGGACTGGTGATTGATATTGATGAACTTGAAATTAAATCGGGCGAGTGTGTCATACTTCGTGGGAAAAATGGAGCAGGAAAGAGCACTTTGCTGAAGATTATTGCTGGGCTGAGTGTACCTGATTCCGTTGAAGTGACATTCGATGGACACTCTATGAGTTGGCGTAAGGCATATTTTAGGTTTAGAAAAAATGTGGTCTATCTTCATCAAACTCCATACCTGTTCGACCGAACGGTTTCCGAGAACGTTTCATATGGATTGAGAATTCGTGGTGATAGCAAAGAAACAGTCAGGAAAAAAGTTGCGGAGGCTTTGGATTGGGCTCAACTATCCAACTTGTCTGAACGAAATGCCAGAGAGTTGTCTGGTGGAGAAAGACAGCGAGTTGCCTTAACTCGAGCTAGAATCCTTTCGCCTCAGTTATTGTTGCTGGATGAACCGACTTCGGGAATGGACCGAGCAGCAAAGGATCAGACGTTTGACCTGATCAATGACTTGGTAAGTGATGGTGTGGCGGTATATATAGCAATGCATGAACCAGCACATGAGGTTACATTTCACAGAACCATAGAACTCGACCAGGGTCGAATCATTAATATTGACAACAGCAGTCAATGATGTCAGACAAGCAGGTTCAGCAGTCCGCAATCACTGGTGTCATTTTAGCTGGTGGACGTGCTACTAGAATGGGTGGGATTGACAAAGGTTTGGTAAAAATCAATGGTGTCCCCATGTGTCAAATTGTCCTAAATGCTCTAAGCCCCCAAGTTCAAGAAGTACTAATAAACGCTAATCGAAACTTGCAAGAGTACAAAAATTTCGACGTTCGAGTAGTTGAGGATCAGTTAACTGGCTATCAAGGTCCACTAGCAGGTCTTTTGAGTTCTATGCATGCGGCAAGTACGCCTTGGATTGTTAGTGCACCATGCGATTGTCCTTCTGTAACTAAGGATTATGTTCACAGAATGGCTTCGTTCGATCCTAACGAATATGATGTCATAGTTGCCTCAGATGGTCAGAGAATGCAACCGACATTTTTGATGATCAGGTGCGACTTGACTGATGATTTGGAACAGTTTTTGGAATCAGGCGATAGAAAAATAGATCGGTGGTTTATGCGCCTAAGGTATCGTCTTGCAGATTTTTCAGATGAGTCTGAACTGTTTACCAACATCAACACTCCCGAAGAGCGGGATCAGGCGCAACTGAACTAGTTTTTAAATGAACTCCTCCAGTCCTTCAGTTATTGGCTTTGCAGCATACAGCGGAACCGGAAAAACCACTTTACTGAGCCACATTATTCCATTATTGCTTCAGCGTGGCCTTCGAGTTGGCGTGCTCAAGCACGCTCACCATGATTTCACCATCGATACTCCGGGCAAGGACAGCTATGAATTTCGAAAGGCGGGAGCAGAGCAGGTATTGATTGCATCTCGCAATAGAATTGCTTGGATGACGGAGCGTTCAAATGTAGACGAACCTACACTGCGAGATATGCTTGAATTCTATAAATATCAGCCACTGGACTTGATTGTTGTAGAGGGGTTCAAGCAAGAGCCGTTTCAAAAAATTGAAGTGCATCGAGCCGCACGTGGTCCCCAATTACTTGCTCGTAGCGACAAACACGTTATTGCTGTTGCAACAGACTCTCCGGAGTCAGTTGATGCTGAAGTATTGATATTGGATTTGAACGATCATGAAGCGATTGCTGAGTTCATTATGGAACGTAAATTATCTGGTGATCTCAATTTTCCTGATTTTGAAGTTTAATTAGTTTGTCCGGATAGTCGGTCACAATCCCATCTACACCTAAGTCGATCATTCGGAGCATATCTTTTGTTTCGTTTACTGTCCAAGTAATAACTGTCAATCCTAGTTCCTTTGCTTCAGTGAGAGTCTCCAGGTTGAGATCGCGGAAATTGCTCGACCATGTGTGATAGCCGCGAGTTCGTATCAGTTTCGGCATGGATAATTCCGTATCGGTAAGCGTTCTACTTCCCTTCAAGGCTACCATTGCGTCATCGCAGGGGCTGAAAATTCGCCTCAAGATCCTGACAAGAGTCCCACTTCCCCTCTTTGTGCCTCCCCCAAAATCATTTACATTGAAATGTGTGGAGGTAATTGGCGAAAGAAGGATATTCGAATTAATTTGTTGTATTTGCTCTAATAGGTTCCGATCGAAGGACTTGATGATTACATTCGATGTTATTCCGAATCGTTGAACACTTGATACCAGCACCTCAGCGAACGTTTCTAAGTCCACCGTCATAGATGGTTGTGAAGACGGTCGCTTTGCTTCAATGTAAATTCGCCCTTTAAATTCAAGTTTATTGGTGAGATCAATAAGTTCACCCAAAGTGGGAATTCTTATGTCATTAAGTGCCTTTTGATGGGGGAATTCGCGAAAGTATTTAGTACGAGGATTGATCCTTCCTATGTCGTAGCTCTTCAACTCATCAATTGTTAAATCACTAATCTTTGGACCTGGTGAATCTATCCATTGACCATAACTATCCCGAGTGATTTGAGGATTTAGTCGTAGGTC
The DNA here is from genome assembly GCA_965200645.1 of Arenicellales bacterium. Classification (GTDB taxonomy): domain Bacteria; phylum Pseudomonadota; class Gammaproteobacteria; order Arenicellales; family JAJDZL01; genus CBDAUN01. The sequence goes on along the minus strand of CBDAUN010000003.1, from coordinate 1,317,779 downwards.
GTGATAAACAATCACTTCATGATCAGCCGAAACACCAACATCCAGTTCGATTGCATCTACGCCTAGACGGAAGGCTGCTTCAAAACCAGGAAGAGAATTTTCTGGCATCAATCCTCTGGCACCACGATGCCCAATAACTTCAATGTTCATTGATTACACCGAACAGGAAATTGGCTACTGATACAATTGCACATTTGGTTGTGAAGTAAGTTGAAAGAAATCTAGTTTTTCTTTCGCCTGTTGCGAAACAAAATTAAACTACGTAATGAATAACTTGTCCGAGAATTTCAACAAATCAGATGCTGGCACTGAGTTCTTGAATTCCCATGGCATCAATATGATGCATGTGTTCGATGCAAAGGAGATTCAGGATCTAGTTGCTTCGGTTTTGCCGGCTTCCGAACTCGAAAATTATCAAAGTGTAATTCTATTCGGAAGTGCTGGTTCAAAAGTTTGGAATTCGCTCCAAAAGTTTGGAATGAAAGGCAATGATCCGGTTGATGACTATAGCGCACATATTGCAAAGCAATATGCTAAAGAGTTTCTAAATACCAAATCAGTATTGCTTTATCCATCCATGTACATGATTTCCCTGACCAAGCTAGGACTGCGGGCGGGCTGGAGTTTTACGTCCCCTCTTGGTCTTGGAATTCATCCAAAGTACGGGCCATGGTTTGCATATCGTGCAGTCCTGCTTGTTGCAGCCAAGTTGTCTCCTACCACACATGAATATGATAGGTCTCCATGTGATACCTGCACCGACAAGCCATGTCAAACAGCCTGTCCTGTAGGTGCAGTCCGAGACATTGGCGAATTCGCACTGGAGACATGTTCTCGATATCGAATTTCAAATGAATCTTCCTGCGAGCGTAGATGTTTGGCCCGTCTTGCTTGTCCAGTGGGCTCAAAGTATCGATATAGTGAAGAGCAGCTGAACTACTTTTATGACCGATCCAGAAAAACCCTGGTGCGTTATTTTGGATCTGTTGTTGATGATTGATAGTTGGGGACTATCTAATGTATTTTGAAGATTTTGAAGTTGATGCCGAATTTAAAAGTGATGGCGTTACTTTAACTGAGGGTGAAATCATACATTTCGCTTTGCAGTATGACCCACAGCCTTTTCATATCGATGTTGAGGCCGCATCCAAGTCGCAGTACAAGGGACTCATTGCCAGTGGGTTTCAAACCATGGCTCTTTCATTTCGGATGTTGCTGCAAAAGGGGATTTTCCCTAATGGTATGGGATCTCCGGGAATTGACGAATTACGATGGTTGAGGCCTGTGCGTCCTGGTGATACTTTGCATATGGAGGCCAAGGTGTTAGGTGTTCGCGCTTCAAGTTCTAGAAACGATCGCGGGTATGTAGATTTACATTGTGCGACGGTTAATCAGAATGCACAAGTAGTCATGACAATGCGGGTGGTTCAAATTCACAGGCGTCGAGAAGTTTTGGAGTAATTACCCAAAAACTTTTTGCGCCATCTTCACGCCAATCGTTTAATTACAATACGCTCAATAGTCAATGCACTTGGATTAAATCAAGATTTTAAGTGTTGGTGTGTTTAGTCAAGTAAGATTAAACAACAGTGAAAATCCTCACCTATATCTATTTTGGTCCAGCATAGGGAAGGAGGTTTATCGCAATGCAACATATTCATTTAATGTCCACATTCAATGCTTGGGCAAATCAAATCATTTATAACGTCTGTGCCGAATTGCATGACGACGAGTACAGAATGGATCGAAAGTCCTTTTTCAGTTCTATTCACCACACACTGAATCACCTGCTACTGGTGGATCGCTTGTGGATTTGTCGCTTGCTCGGATATGAGAACAAAGAAATCAGTTCACTCGATCAAATTCTCTTTGAGAACTTTGATGAGTTGAGACATGCACGAATCAAGGAGGATGACCGCCTGCTGGAATTAGTAAACAGTTGGGACGAAAGCGATTTGAATCGATCTGTTAGTTACGCACGCATGAACGGCGTAAAGGGTACCAACACAGTTAACGAAGTTATGCTGACGTTGTTTAATCACCAAACCCATCACCGTGGTCAAATTCATACCATGCTCACACAATGTGACAAGCAGATTCCGGATATGGATGTAGTCGACTATCTTGCAACAGCATAATTTTGACCTTTGGGCGTAATTGTTTCAATATGTATGGGTAACAAATAGCGTCTTCAGATTAATTTAACTCTTTTCGGAGTGTCCGAACAGATAGTTAAGCGTGGAGGAAATCATGGGACAAACAATCAAAGGTTTTCCGGAAATCAAATGGAATAACGAAATGATTCATGTTTCGCTACCTATAGATAAAGGATAGTTGTTTGAAGCGAGTTGGAAGCCGAATGTGCAATATGTGGTTCAATTGCGAGAAACAAATTCCAGAAACTGGAGTTTCGGTGTCGTTACTCCATTGACCCATCGCGGTTTCAATGGTTTGACACCAGATACCGAATACGATATGGAAGTTCGAACTAGGATTGACGGAAGTGAAAGTGACCTCGCGATAATAAAAGTGCGAACAAACCCAGCCGGGGAACTCGGTTCTCAAAATTGAAAACTTGAAATTCGCACAACCTGTTTAACAGATTAATCTTCCAGTTGAGATTGCTGCTAATCTGATACTGTGTTATATCGGGCAACCAGTCAGAATCTCCTTAGATAAACAGCATTCACTTTTTTTCTAAAAATATTAGCGGGAAGCAACGAAAAACTTACCCCGAGCGTTCTAGTTTTGAACCGCCCAGACACAATGGTGAGTCAGCAGTAGACTTTTCTTGTTGCTCCCACTCAGATGGCGTCATTGTGTGTAGTGAAAGGGCATGAATTGGTCCCGCGATTTCATCCGAAAGTAGTTCGTTAATAATTCGGTGCCTCATGACCAAAGACTTCTCGCTGAACTGATGTGAAACAGCGATAACCTTGAAATGTGATTCTGACCCCTTCGGAACATTGTGCATTCCGCTTTCATTGATCACTTCAAGATGTTCCGGTTGCAGTGCTTGATTCAGGGTATTTTCAATGCGATTTTGAACTTTCATAGGTCGGCTAGGTCAATGACTGTTTTTTTGATGAGCCATTATCGACTCAACAATTAATTAGGGAATTATAAACTTGACTAAGCATGATGGATTAGGTGGAAGTTCATAATTAATTGATGAATCAGCGATACCTCCATAACATAGACAACATAAGGGGCTCCTGGTAAGCAATTCTGTAAGGGAGCTAGCACAATCGAACTGTTTCAGATGTTCCCTGATGATGCGTCTGTCGAGAATTGGTTTGAGGACAATTGCTGGGGTGAGAGTCGAGAGCATTTGTTGTCACCCCCTTTGCAACTGATCACAGGTGTTTACACGAGACATAACTAATCGATTCCGTCGATCAAAGAATTGCCATAGCCCCAAAAACAAAAGGGCTCCAGTAAACCAGAACCCAATTGCCGACTGAGCAATTCCCAATCCATTCAACACTATATAGGAGATATCCTACGAAACGCAAATTTTTCCTGTCAAAGCCATTTCTTCTGACAAATATAATCCCCAATCCTCGCGAAACTGTCACATCCAAGTTTTCAGCCTTGCAAATGAAGGTATTGGAACGGGAGTTTTTGTCCACGGCTCAGGCCTTGGACATGTGGGGTTCGAAGTAAGTTGTGCTGCTGATCCGTGTTCTACGGGGCAGGTTGCAAGACTATCCGTTCAATTCCCACTAATGATGTGCGTTTTCGAGTTAGCTGATATTAAGCCATATGTTGGAGTGTCAATTGACTAACAATCTACCGATTAGTCATAACCTTAAATGGAACCAACGCAACTTCAAATCAAGTCGACTTTGAATGAATTTATTTGTTTCAATATTCAAGAATTTGTCACCTACCATCGTCAATAGAATAGTCCTCAACACCAGAATTAAACTCAAAAATCAATATCAAATAGCGTTATTGTCAGTAAAATACATAGGACAGATAAAGTCGTTTTAGACCAACACAAAACGGGAATAGTCTCCCGCAAACACTACAAAATTACTGATTCTAGGAGTTGACATGTTTAGAAAATCGGATTCGATTCGTGACTACGATGAAGAGCTTTGGGAGGCAATGCAGAATGAAGAGGTTCGTCAGGAAGAGCACGTAGAACTAATCGCATCAGAAAACTACACAAGTCCGAGAGTATTGCAGGCGCAAGGATGTGTAATGACCAACAAGTACGCCGAAGGCTATCCGGCAAAGAGGTATTACGGTGGTTGTGAATATGTCGATGTTGCCGAGTCTCTGGCAATTGAACGGGCCAAAAAGCTGTTCGACGCAGCTTACGTAAACGTTCAGCCGCACTCCGGTTCACAGGCTAATTCGGCCGTCTTTATGGCGCTCTTAAATCCCCACGAAACAGTATTGGGTATGAGCTTGGATCATGGTGGTCATTTAACTCACGGTTCAAAGGTGAACTTCTCCGGCAAAATTTACAACTCAGTTCAGTACGGGATTGACAGTGAAGGAATTCTCGATTACGACGAAGTTGACGCACTGGCAGCTGAGCACAAACCCAAAATGATTATTGCCGGTTTTTCCGCTTATTCCAGAGTGATGGACTGGAAAAAGTTTCGAGAAATAGCTGATAGACATAATGCTTACCTTTTCGTCGACATGGCACATGTGGCAGGATTGGTTGCCGCAGGGGTGTATCCAAATCCAGTCCCAATTGCCGACGTAACCACGACTACGACTCATAAAACTTTGCGTGGACCACGTGGCGGCATGATTCTTGCCCGAGCGAATGAAGAAGTAGAAAAGAAGCTAAACTCTTCGGTGTTCCCCGGTGGTCAGGGCGGACCACTGATGCATGTCATAGCCGCAAAGGCAGTAGCATTTAAGGAAGCACTGGAACCTGACTTTGTAACGTACCAAGAACAAATCGTTAAGAACGCGCAAGCTATGGCTAATGTGTTCATGCAGCGCGGCTTCAAGGTTGTTTCTGGCGGAACCGACAGTCACCTATTTTTATTGGATCTGGTCGACAAGGACGTGACGGGCAAGGATGCTGCCGCAGCGCTTGGCGAAGCAAATATCACCGTCAATAAGAACACAGTCCCTAATGACCCACGTTCACCATTCGTGACAAGTGGCTTAAGGATTGGTTCACCCGCCTCTACGACTCGAGGTTTCAAGGAAAAGGAAATGAGCGAGTTGACAGAGTGGATGTGTGAGATTCTCGACGACATCAACAATACGGACACGATCGCTAGCGTAAAGGAAAGGGTAAAGGAACTATGTATCCGCTTTCCTGTTTACCAGTAAAACTACTTTTCTACAATAACGTCACCTGATTTGCTATTCAGTGGATCAGGCATGAAGAAATATTCTATTTTTTCATTGGCCCGACACGCCTTGTCGGGTCATAAGCAATGGCCGGCTATGTGGCGACACCCCGACCCGAAGCCACAGTACGACGTAATCATCGTAGGTGGAGGTGGTCATGGACTCGCAACTGCGTACTATTTGGCGACAGAACACGGCATCACAAATGTTGCTGTTTTGGAAAAAGGCTGGATCGGTGGTGGTAATACCGGACGTAACACCACCGTTGTACGTTCAAACTATTTATGGGACGAAGCAGCACATCTTTACGAAAAGTCCATGAAGCTGTGGGAAGGTTTGTCCCAGCAACTTAATTTCAACGTCATGTTTAGCCAGCGTGGGGTGATGAATCTTGGACACAACCTGCAGGATATGCGTGACATTTATCGGCGCTCAAATGCAAATAAACTCAATGGCATCGACAGCGAAATCCTAACTCCAGATGAAATTAAGCGCAAAGTACCGATTATGAATACATCGAATGATGCACGCTATCCGGTATTGGGAGCTTCGTTTCAGCCGCGCGGAGGTGTTGCCCGTCACGATGCTGTTGCATGGGGATTTGCAAGGGCGGCAGACGCCCGCGGCGTGGACATTATCCAAAACTGCGAAGTAACGGGATTTATACAGGAGGATGGCGCTGTAGTCGGAGTTGAAACTACTAAAGGCACCATTAAGGCAAACAAGGTAGGCGTCGTAGCTGCAGGTCACTCAAGCGTGCTGGCAAACCTGGCAGGATTTCGAATGCCAATTGAAAGCCATCCTTTGCAGGCTCTGGTATCCGAGCCGATCAAACCCGTACTGCATACCGTAGTTATGTCGAATGCGGTACACGGTTACATCAGTCAGTCAGATAAGGGTGAACTAGTCATTGGCGCAGGAATCGACTCCTACAATGGCTACGGTCAGCGCGGAAGTTTTTCAGTGATTGAGGGAAATATTGCAGCAATTGTTGAGTTGTTTCCAATCTTCTCCCGTGTTCGCATGTTAAGACAATGGGGAGGCATCGTTGATGTGTGTCCGGATGCATGCCCAATTATTGGGTCTGTTCCAGTAAAGGGTATGTACTTCAACTGCGGTTGGGGAACCGGCGGATTTAAAGCAACTCCAGGCTCTGGTTGGGTCTTTGCCCATACAATCGCCCAGGACCGACCGCACCAACTGAATGAAGCTTTTAGTCTCGAGCGATTCTCAACAGGTGCCTTGATTGATGAACACGGTGCTGCAGGTGTGGCACACTGATAAGGGAAACACAAAATGTTAATCATTGAATGTCCATGGTGCGGCCCGCGCGACCAACAGGAATTTTCCTATGGCGGCGAAGCCCACATCGCACGACCGGAAAATCCTGACGAACTGTCCGATGAACAGTGGGCGGATTACCTATTTATGCGAGAAAATCCCAAGGGTATTCATGCTGAGCAGTGGTGCCACAGTGCGGGTTGCGGTCGTTGGTTCAATGCGCTGCGCGACACGGTGACTTACAAATTCTACACATTTTATAAACCCGGCGAGAGGTTGCCCAAGTTGCTACGATGACTCAATCTCGCAGGCTTTTGAGTGGAGGTCGAATCAACCGAAGTCAGCCCGTAACCTTCCGATTTAACGGTAAGAAACTTAAAGGTTACAGTGGGGATTCAGTCGCTTCGGCACTCTTGGCCAACAACGTCAGCATAGTCGGACGAAGTTTTAAATATCACCGGGCACGAGGAATTGTAGGCAGTGGTGCTGAAGAAACGAATGCCATTCTTCAAGTAGGTACGGACGCACATACCATTCCCAATCTTCGGGCTACCCAAATCGAAATTTACGACGATCTTCGAGTATCAACCGTAAATTGTTGGCCAAACGAAAAGTTCGATATCTATTCCGCCCTCAGAATTGGTGCCGCAATGTTACCGGCAGGGTTTTACTACAAGACTTTTATGTCGCCAGGTAAACTTTGGCCTTGGTATGAACGCGGAATTCGGCGCATGGCTGGCTTTGGCGTGGCCCCCGCAAAACCGGACCCAAACAGGTATGACAAGCTTAACGCTTGGTGTGATGTTTTGGTTGCCGGAGGTGGACCCGCAGGAATTGCTGCTGCAGTTAGTGCTGCAAGATGTGGCGCTCGAGTCATTCTCGCTGATGAGCAAAGCGAATTCGGCGGCGGCTTGTTGAGGCTGAATGAGACTTACGGCAATCATTGGATATGGCAGGGCTTGGCTGAGTTGTCTGACAATCCAAATATTCGACTCCTGCCGCGATGCACCGTTACCGGATACTACGACAACAACTTTTTGGTACTGAACGAAAGACTAACCGATCATCTGGCAAAACCAAGTCGGTCAAGTGCGAGAGAGCGATTATGGCGTGTGCGAGCCAAACAGGTGGTAATCGCAACGGGCGCGATTGAGCGTCCGCTGGTCTTTGGCAACAACGACCTGCCGGGAGTGATGCTGGCTTCAGCCGCATCTACCTATATCAATCGCTATGCTGTTCGACCTGGCCGCAAGGCAGTGATATTTACCAACAACAACTCGGCTTATCGAACTGCCTTGGATTTTCTGGATGCCGGAATGCAACTCGTGGCCGTCGTTGATGCTAGAGCCAATCCTGAAGGCAAGAGCGTAGATTTGGTAAGAAAACGAGAGGTTTATATTCTGCCCGGAAGTGCGGTGGTGAGTGCCAGGGGTTCCAAGCGAATTACTAGTGTAAATGTCATGCATCTATCTGAAGATGGAAGTAAAGTTTCCGGTGAAATCACCTTAAACTGCGACTTACTTGCAGTGTCCGGTGGCTGGAGCCCGGCAGTACATTTGCATGCACAGTCAGGTGCCAGACCGGTCTTCGATGAATCCAAGGCGTGTTTCTTACCGGGTGAAGCTGTACAAAATCAAATGTCAGTGGGTGCGGCAAATGGTGAGTTTGGTCTAAGCGAGTCTGTTAAGCAGGGCCTGGCCGCGGGCACAGAAGCAGCACAAGCTGCGGGATATTCCCCATCTGAGGAACAATCCTATGGCAACTCGTTAAATGAACAGGATGAACCACTGAACATTCGCCCTCTTTGGCTCGTGCCAAAATCTAAAACCGCAAAAAAGGCGAAGAGGTTTGTCGATTTTCAAAACGACACGACTGCCGAAGACATCATGCTTGCAGCTAAGGAGGGATACCACTCCATCGAACTTGTGAAGCGTTATACCGCACTTGGATTTGGAACAGACCAGGGCAAAATGGGTAATGTCAACGGCATGGCGATTCTATCTCAATCGCTGCAACAGGACATTGTGCATACTGGGACGACGACCTTTAGGCCCATGTATACGCCAGTGACATTTGGGGCAATCGCTGCCAGAGACATCGGTGTAGATTTTTTTGAACCAGTTCGAAAAACCGCAATGCACCGTTGGCACGAGAGACATGCAGCGGAGTTTGAAAATGTCGGCCAGTGGAAACGTCCTTGGTACTATCCCAAACCCGGCGAAACCATGCACCAGGCAGTCAACCGTGAGTGCTTGGCAGCGCGCAATCAAGTAGCGATGCTTGATGCATCGACACTGGGAAAAATCGAGGTTTTCGGACCGGATTCCGAGGCATTTTTAAATCGAATCTATACCAACTCCATCAGTAGCCTGGTGCAGGGGTCCTGTCGCTATGGCTTCATGCTTGGCGAAGATGGCATGGTCATGGATGATGGGGTCGTAGGAAAACTCAATGACAATCACTACTATCTGACGACCACCACCGGTGGCGCCGCACACGTACTGTCTTGGCTTGAGCTTTGGCAACAAACAGAGTGGCCTTCAATGAGGGTGTATTTCACTTCGGTAACTGACCAGTGGGCAGTGATTTCGATTTCTGGCCCCAAGTCGAGAGAGTTACTGAGTAAATTAGTCGAAAGGGATGAAAAAATCTCCAAAGAGGATTTCTCCTTTATGTCATTTCGTGAACTCGAAGTCGCCGGGGTGAAGGCACGAGTGTTTCGCATCAGTTTTAGTGGAGAGTTAAGCTACGAAATTAATGTTCCGGCAAACTATGGTCACTATGTTTGGGAACAAATCTATGCAGCGGGTCAAGAGTTCGGAATTACTCCCTATGGTACTGAAAGCATGCACATACTTCGTGCTGAAAAAGGTTTTGTTATTGTTGGTCAAGATACCGATGGTTCCGTAACACCAATCGATCTTGGTATGGAATGGATAGTATCGAAGAAGAAGGATTGCATCGGAAAGCGATCACTGGCCCGGTCAGACTGCACCAGACCTGATCGAAAACAATTTGTCGGGCTTGCAACTCAAGATCCCAAAAAAGTATTGCCGGAAGGTGCACAACTAGTCGAACAACCTGCCAGCAGTTATCCCGTACCCATGATTGGCCACGTAACTTCTAGTTATTGGAGTGAAACCCTTGGAAAATCTATTGCTCTGGCAGTAGTTAAGGGTGGACGCAGCCGTATGGGCAAGCAAATATTTGCATTCCTCGTGGATGGTGAAACGGTACCCGTTACCGTTTGCAGTACTGTTTTCTACGATCCCGAAGGAGCAAGACAAAATGTCGACTGATATTCAACGGTATACGCCATTGGCAGATCTGGAACTCGAAGGAATTCCTACCCTTCGTCTTCGGGGAGTTATCGTTCGTGAAAATCCATTTCAGAGTTACTTCAACATCAGACTTGATTCCGTCGCTTCCGATAGGTTTATGGGCATTTTTGAATGTGATTTGCCAATGGTGCCAAACACTTTCTCAAGCTCGGACGACTTCACTTGCCTGTGGCTGCGTTCGGATGAATGGATGCTGATCGCAAGTGATCAAGAGCACGGAAATATAAAGGATAAACTGAGTGAGTTGTGTGAGGGTGCATTTGCAACCTGGACGGATCAGACCAGTGCAAACACTTCGTTGAGTTTTCGAGGCAAAAATTCAATTGATTTACTAAGTAGAGGAATCGTATACGATCTTCATCCTAGGCAGTTTTCTTTTGGTCAGAGCGTTCAAACCATAGTCTCCCAGACACAAGTGACGATGCTAAATCGCACCACCGACGAGGCGTCCGAATTCGAACTGCTGGTCAGGCGAAGTTTTGCCGATTACTTGTGGCGGTGGTTGGTCGATAAGGGTGAAGAAGCATACTTTTCGACCAGTCGATCTGCCTAGTTGAAGCTATTCGACGTTCGCGAGTTCGAGAATTTGCGGAATTTTATCCTGCCAGCCAATGGCCATCAGATGAACACCCCCAGTAGCTGAACTGAGTTCCCGTACGATTTCGGCAGCAATACCGATACTCGTTTCAACAATTTTTTGTTTGTCATCATCACAATCTGCAATCTGTTGAATGATTGAATCCGGCACATCAATGCCGGGTACTCGATCGTTCATATACTGAGCCATTTTGACAGATTTCACCGGTATCACCCCAGCAAGAACTGGCACTTCAACCGATCCGGCTTTTTCTAAAAAATCTTCAAACTTTGAGACTTCAAACACCGCTTGGGTTTGCAGGAACGAAGCTCCAGCTTCAACCTTACGATGCATGTTGGTAATTTCTTCATCAAGGCGTGGCGACCCCGGATTTACCACCGCTCCTATGGAGAATTGAGGTGTTCCATCCAGTTTATTACCCATATAGTCAGTGCCTGAGAGAAGAGCAGATGCCGCTTCAAGCACCTGAGAGGCAAAGAAATCGAAAACTCCCTTCGCTTCAGGATGGTCTCCGATTTTTGGCGGGTCACCGCCCATGAAAACAATATTTGGAACTCCAAGGGCGGAGGCACCCAACATGCTGGATTGAAGTGCAATGCGATTCTTGTCGCGAGTTGTCATTTGAACAATGGGTTCGATTCCACGACTATACAGAAGATATCCAGCAGCGACGGGATCCATTGCCATTCTGGCAGCGTGTGATTCGGTTAGGTTAAATGCGTGAATGTAGTCCTTTAGCATTTCAGCCATAGCGAAAAGAGGTTCTAGATTAGTTCCTTTCGGCGGTGTCAATTCACAGGTCTTGATGAAAGCACCAGAGGCGATAGCGTTCTTTAATGTTTGCATAATTGAATAATCTAATTTGTCAATGTAGGGATTGGGTAACTCTTTTGCTTAATTTAGCCATTTGTCAGTGCGTATATTCTATTCTACTCCCCATTCTCAGGACATAAATTTGAGGAAGAATAGTCTAACTTGGCTGAGAGCAAAATTTGTCAATTACAATTGTGTTAAAAATCAGTAGATAAGATCGAAATATTCAAATTGGAATCGTGACTTATGGCTTATGACAAGCTCTTTATTGCTGGTCTAGAGTGGATTTGGGGAAAGGGATTTATGTCACCCGGCGGTCAAGCAGAGGTTGCTGAAATTCTCCGAAACGTTGATGTGAGTGGCAAGACAGTATTGGACATCGGTTGCGGTATAGGAGGAATCGACCGGTTATTGGTAGCGGAATTTGGAGCGAAAAGGGTTGTTGGAATCGACGTCGAACTTGAGTTGGTTCAAAGAGCAATTGAAGACACACGCAAGGCAGGGTTAATCGACCAAATTGAATACATTGTTGTTAAGGAAGGTCCATTGAAGTTTAAGGACGATTGTTTTGACGTAGTGTTTTCTAAAGACGCAATTATTCATATAGATGACAAGCTGGCATTCTTTGATGAAGTACTACGGGTGTTGAAACCCGGCGGTTCGTTTGTCGGAAGTGATTGGCTGGCAGGCGCCGGTTATCAAAAGTCACAAGCTGTTAGGGAGTGGCTGGATGTAATCGGATTGGAGTTTAATTTTTCAACGCCACCCGAGTTAGCAGCACAGTTAAACAAATCTGGTTTTGAGGTTGTTGAACTACGTGACAGAAACGCTTGGTACCAGCAAGCTGTGCGTGATGAAATTGAGCGGGTTACGGGAGAAAACCGAGAAAAATTTATTGCAATCGTAGGTGAGGAGCGCGCCGACCATCGATTTCAAAGTTCCAATGCGAAACGCCAGGTGGTGGATGAGGGATGCCTTCGCCCCACACATTTTTTCGCTGAAAAGCCTAATGATGACTCGTGAAAAGCTACCAAAAAATTCTTAGCAATTCAAACTGACAGGATTCATACAACTGAATGAAAAAAGTGAGATAATATCTTAGATAATTCTTTACTTTTGAAGAGAACCCACGCAGGTTCTCTTTCATTTTTTACCCTTTTAACAGGTTTCAGTGGATTGACTGAGTTTGCTCATGCGAATTTTGTTTGCCGATAAGTTTCCGTCCGCACAACTGGGTGAACTCAAGAATTTAGGCCACGAGTGCCATTATCAACCCACCTTGCAGGCAGACGACCTAGCCGGTCATATCAGTGGGTTTGAAGTTCTGGTTGTACGCAGTACAAAAGTCAATAGCAATACCATTGATGCCGGAGACAAGCTCAATCTAATCATAAGAGCAGGAGCCGGAACCAATACCATCGATAAGGCGCACGCAACAGCCAAGGGTATCGCAGTTTGCAACGTGCCGGGTAAAAATGCTGTAGCAGTTGCCGAATTAACAATTGGGTTACTGGTCGCGGTCGACAGGAACATTCCGGATAACGTGATAGAACTGCGCGAAGGCAAATGGAACAAAAAAGCCTACTCTGCTGCCCAAGGACTTTTTGGACGTTCAATGGGGATTGTGGGTGCTGGAGCGATCGGCATGGCAGTTGCGGAACGAGCACACGCCTTCGGCATCAAAGTGCACATGATTGAAAAACCCGGTCGTTCGCAAGAAACTCTCAACAAAATGCGCTCCTTGGATGTAGTCGGAGTGGCTGATTTGAATGAAATGGCCCAAAAGTGCGACATTATTAGTTTTCATGTCCCTGCATCGGATTCAACCAAGCATCTAGTGAGTCGAGATTTTCTCAGCAAACTTTGTGATGGCGCGATCGTATTGAATACATCACGCGCAGAAATTGTTGATGAAGAAGCTCTATTGGAGGCCATGAACGCAAAGTCAATTCGTGCTGGCCTTGACGTGTTTCAAGGTGAACCTGGTGCACAACAGGCTGACTTTGATTCAAAGCTCAGTAAACACCCTAATGTTTACGGCACACACCATATCGGTGCTTCCACGGAACAGGCTCAGACAGCCGTCGCCAAGGGTGTCGTAGAAATTGTTGAAGCAATGGAAAGCGGTGCCATTCTTCATCGTGTAAATTGAAATTTCAAGTTCTATCTTGTAGTAACTATACACATTCACTGGAGAGAATATTTTGACAAATCGTGTTTATAACTTTTGTGCAGGACCTTGTACATTACCACTTGAAGCACTCCAAGAGGCTCAAGCTGAATTAACCAATTTTGACGATACAGGGATGTCCATCATCGAACAAAGTCACCGTAGCAAGACTTACGATGATGTTCATTTCGGAGCTGTGCAAGATGCACGCGATTTACTCAACGTTCCAGATGACTTTGCCTTGATTTTTATGCAGGGTGGGGCAACTCTTCAGTTTGCAATGATTGCAATGAATCTACTCGGAGATTCGGATAAGGCAGCCTACGTGAATTCTGGTCACTGGGCTAAGGCAGCCATTGCCGACGCTGAACCATACGGTGAGGCATATGAAGCTTGGAGCGGTAAGGATCAAAACTATACAACGATGCCTTTATCTGCCGACCAATTGACCATCAAACCGCAGACACGATATTTGCATATCACAGCAAATGAAACAATCGGTGGTGTTCGTTTGCCAAATTGGATTGACGCCGGAGTGCCGCTAATAGGTGACATGTCTTCAGACTATCTGTCCCGTGAAATCCAATGGGACCTGTTTGATCTTGCGTACGGGGGAGCGCAAAAGAATATGGGACCATCCGGTTTGGCCATGGTTGTTATTCGTAAGTCAATATTGGAGCAAATCTCACGCCATCTGCCATCCTATCTGGATTATCGCAACCTGGTCAGTAGTGATGCCTTGTTTAACACGCCTCCAGTTTTTGCAATTTATGTCACCGGAAAGGTTCTGAAGTGGGTCAAGGCAAACGGCGGTGTGTCGCAAATGAAGTCAAATTCGGAGAAAAGGGCTGCGTTGCTATATGACGCAATCGACCGCAGTGGCGGCTACTACAGTTGTCCAATAAAGGGAGAAGTGCGTTCACGAATGAATGTTGTGTTTCGTTTGTCGAGCGAGGAACTTGAAGATAAGTTTGTTGATGAAGCCGAAGCCGAGGGCATGGCAAACTTGAAGGGACACCGCAGCGTTGGTGGAATTCGAGCAAGTATTTACAATGCCATGGATATTGCAGGTGTTGAGAAATTAGTGGACTTCATGCAATCATTTCAGGACTCTAATTCTTAAAGTCCAGGGTACATTGCCACCAGCTTTGGATTCCCTTTATGTCTGTTGTCATTAGGCCATTCGACGGTTACCTAGTGAACCCCGCAAAGGTTCATGCTGTAGTAACACCGGCATATGACGCCATGCTGCCGCAGGACAGACGTGACTTTGCCGAACAGAATCCTGACAACTACGTCAACGTCATGCGAACTCAAGAGGAGTTTGTAAACGATGCAAACCCACCTTCTCTTAACGACATACTCAAGCTGAACAAGTCACAACTTGATCAGCTTTTCGCTCAAGAGGCATTTGTTCGAACCCAAGGCCCTGGATATTACCTCTATCGTCTCGCTATAGATGGTCACGAACAGATTGGTGTTATCGCCAATATTCGGGTTGAGGAGTATGCAACCGGAAGGCTTAAGAAGCACGAAGACACACAAATTGAAAAGGAAAACCTGCTAACCGGATACTTTGAATCCGTTGGGGTGACGTCCAATCCAATCTGCGTGGCGTTTCATCCAAACGATACCGTAACTTCGGCCATCAATGAAGCGATGGGCGAAGATCCTTATCTGCAGTTCAGTGCCTGGGATGCTGTCGAACAAACAGTTTGGAAGGTATCGGACCCGGCTTTGTGTGAGAGATTGGAAGCAGGATTTAAGAAAATAGAATTCACCTATCTCACCGATGGGCATCATCGATGTGCAGCCGCAGTTCGTTATGCAAATATCGTAAAAGAAACCAACCCAGATTCGATTTCGGGTGGGAATCACGATTATCTTTTAGTGGCACTTTTCCCCGCCGATCAACTAAGGATTTTTTCCTATTTTCGCTGCGTTAAGGACTTAAATGGGCTGACCGAGTTGCAGTTACTGTCAGAAATTGAAAAAAGGGGACTCAAGGTTCGTAAAAAAAGTAATTCCGACCCTGATAGCATTCTTCCCATACAAAGCAGGGACATCACCATGTTTGTCGACGGTACAGCCTATGGAGTTCGGATTCCTGACGAATTAGTTCCTGAGGATGATCCCGTTGAATCGCTTGATGTATCTATACTGCAGACGCAAATCTTAGGACCGATTTTTGGCATCGAAGACGCTAGATCGGATGACAGGCTGAGTTTCGTGCCTGGCGTTGCTGGAGTGTCCGGATTAATTGATCGCTATAGAAATGACGGATGGCGATTGGGATTTGCTTGCTTCAACACCACCATACAGGAGGTGATAGCTGTGGCAGATGCCGGTCGGACAATGCCGCCAAAGTCAACTTGGTTTGACCCGAAACTGAGGGCCGGGCTTTTTTTAAGAACTTGCTGAAGGTCGAGAGCAGAGCACAGTCGTGCTTGTACTCTTAATGGTTGTCTCGAGAATCCTCTACCACAGATGGGCCTTTGCCTCTGAAGCAAAATAGCACTGCAATACAGATAACAATGGGTGCAAAAATCAGCACCTGTAACAATCCTTCACTCATTCCCTTTCCTCAAAATAAAGTAAGTTAAATCGGTTTAAGTTTATACAGCTTCCTGAACCCGAAGATCCCCGCTGTAGGTGTCATAGTTTTGATCATGTTGCAGCGCCGGAACCATCCGACGTGCCTGGTCGACTTCGTCCATGTCTAGTTCCGCACTGACGATGCATCGGTCTTCTCCACCATCTGCAATGACTCGCCCCCAAGGATCAACAATGAGTGAATGTCCGTAGGTTTTAGCCTGACCATGATCACCGTATTGACACGGTGCGACTATATAGCAACCTGTCTCAATAGCCCTGCTTCTTAATAACACATGCCAGTGTGCTCTGCCAGTTGTACGAGTAAACGCTGCAGGAACGGTAATGATTTTTGCTCCTGCTTGAGCCAGCGTTCGATACAGATACGCAAATCTCAAGTCATAACATACCGTGAGCCCAACCGAAGTCCATGGCAGGTTGGCTACGACAGCAGTGTTACCTCGCAAGAATATATCGGATTCCCGATAAATCTCTCCGTTGGGAAGATTGACATCAAACATATGAATCTTGTCGTAGCGCGAAGTGACATTGCCGTTGGAGTCAATCAAGACAGAACGATTGCGCTGATTCCTATGTTCATCTATTACAGCGATCGACCCCAGCAAAATCCAAGTCTGAATTTCTTTAGCCAAAGAACGAAATGTCGCCAATGCCGGGTGATCTTTTTCAGCGTGCGGAGCTGTATTCAATCCATTCTCGTCGATGTTTAAACAAGAAAAGAATTCTGGCAGGCAGATAAAGTCTGCACCACCCGAATGCGCTTCACGAGTCAGTTCTTCAGCGTCTCTAATGGATTTCTGCAAATCAACTGAAGCGCAGTTTTGGATGCAAGAGACAGAAAATTTCGGGTTTTTCATAGTATTTGAAAATTCTACCAAGTCTATCTTAGGTATTGTAGCAAATATGCTTGATAAATTCGTGAATCTGTAGGTAAGTTTCAGATTATGAACAAGATTTTGCTATAATTGGAAGCCCCAGCAATATTAGATTTCTGCTGGTGCCTATCTTGGACGTAGCATTAAACTTCTGAATTGAAATCCCACTTAAATTACCTCTTTATTCACTTAGGGATACCGCCTGAATTAGGTCTACAAGGAAAGAGGACTGCAGTTCTGTACGAGAATAAAGTCCTTAAATGGATCTCGTTCAGTTAGACATTGTAAAACTCGCGGTACTCGCTATATTAGCGTTTACCATTGTTCTTTTTGTATTCGACATACTCCGCGTGGATGTTGTCGCTGTGTTGGTGTTGGTTGTTCTGGGTTTGAGCAGCTTAGTTCCAGCGGATTTGGTCGAGTCAGTCATGAAACGCAGTTGCACGGGCGACTGCATAGTTCCCCCTTTCGTTGGACTAATACCAATAGATCGCCTGTTCGATGGATTTTCATCTAATGCGGTTATGTCTATTATCGCCGTGATGATTATTGGGGCCGGACTGGATAAGACAGGTGCTTTGAATAGCTTGGCCGGTGCAATACTAGAAATTGCAGGAAACACCGAAAAAAGAATTATGACTTTTATTGCAGGCACGGTAGGCATTATTTCTGGATTCATGCAGAACATCGGTGCAGCTGCACTGTTTTTGCCGGTTACTGATCGAATCTCAAAAAGTAGCGGAGTACCCTTAAATCGCCTACTGATGCCGATGGGATACTGCGCAATTTTAGGCGGTACCCTCACCATGGTGGGCTCTAGCCCGTTGATTCTTCTAAACGATTTGATGGCACAGACTCGCAATACCGTTCATGACCGAATTCAACCTATCGAGCCATTCGGATTTTTCGACGTCACACCAATCGGAATCGTCCTTTTGATAATTGGAATTATCTACTTCATGTACTTGGGTCGTTATGTATTTCCGAGTACCACAACAAAAAGCCTTGAAACGGGAACATTTCACGCCTACATTAGAGATACCTACGCGGTGACAGGATTGGTGTTTGAGCTTCGAGTCGATCGAGAAAGCTCAATGATAGGAATGACTGTTGGTGATATCGAGGACCAAAGTGGTTTCGAGGAACGCATCATTGCCGTCAATGTAGGTGGTCAGATTGTGGTTGAGCCAGAAAGAAAAACTGTGATTCAGGAAAATTGCGATATCGCAATCATGGGGCGTTACGACCGAATTACGGATTACGCCCATGAACATGGTCTGGAACTAAAGAAGAACATCGTAGTATTCAAGGAAGTATTTGACAAGAATATTTCGGGAATCGCTGAACTAGTTGTACCGCCATACTCGAAATCCATCGGCAAGACCATGGTCGATTTGGGATTTAGGCGCAAGTTCAGAGTCACTCTGATGTCCTGCCATCGAGATGACAAACCCATCAAAGCCGATCTCATTAATTTGCAGTTTAAGGCAGGGGATAGTTTGGTGGTTCACAGTCGGTGGCGAAACCTGCACAACTTCGCTAAATCTATGAATTTTGTTATCGTCACCAACGTGCCTAGAGAGGATTTTCGTGAAGAAAAGACTAAATCGGCGATGCTGTTTTTTGCACTCGCTATGGCACTGGTGATCTTTTCGGACTTGCCGCTTTCAGCCGCACTCATGGTTGGCGCGGTCGGCATGATAGTTTCCGGTGTACTAAAGATGGATGAGGCCTATCGAGCCATCGGCTGGCAGAGCGTCTTTTTACTGGCCTGTCTGCTTCCGCTTGGAATAGCGATCGAACACACCGAAACCGCCTTTTGGGTAGCACAAAAGTTTGTCATACTGCTAAGTAGTTTTCCACCGTGGGTGATGCTGGCTGCACTCGCGGTACTTGCAACTATTTTCACCTTGGTTATGTCTAATGTAGGCGCGACTGTACTATTGGTACCAATTGCAATTAATGTAGCACTTCAGGTGGGTGGAAATCCGGCAGTGTTTGCTTTGACGGTAGCACTTGCAACGTCAAACTCCTTTCTGATTCCTACTCATCAGGTAAACGCTTTGATTCAGGGCCCTGGTGGCTATCGCGTGGCGGATTTCATGCGTGCAGGAAGCATCATGACAATCCTATTTTTGATAGTGGTGATTGGGATGGTCCAACTGCTGTTTGGTATCTAGTTTACAACTGGCATAGTCGGTATTCTGTCAATTGAGTTTATCAAGCGTTCTAAAGCTGTCTTCGCCTTTGTATTTTTATTCAATTCACAATTACAAGTCGGTAGAGTATATTTCTTACATGGTAACAGGGCATTGAACCAAGAATGACACCGACAAGAAAAAGAAGATTGGCAGCTGCTCTCGCCGTAGTCGTTGGCGTTTCTGCGGCTCTTGCCCTCATCCTCAACGCTTTTCAGGACAATCTACTGTATTTTGTCAGCCCCAGCGAAGTCGTGGCTGGTGAAGTACCCCCAGCGGGCAAAGCGTTTCGAATTGGTGGTTTGGTTGTTGAAGGTAGCGTGAATCGCCCGGACAGCAATCTGGATGTGAATTTTCAATTGACCGATACCGTCAATGTGGTCGACGTAAAGTTTGCGGGAATTTTGCCAGACTTATTTCGTGAAGGACAGGGAATCGTCGCCAAGGGTGCCATGAATGCCTCTGGTATTTTTGTTGCATCGCAAGTTCTTGCCAAACATGATGAAAACTACATGCCCCCGGAAGCTGCAGAAGCGATAGAGCAAGCGCAAAAGACTCTAGTCTCGGAGTAACTGAACTGTCATGATTCCTGAGATTGGTAACTACTGCTTGATGCTTGCGCTATGTTTGGCAATTGCCCAAACCGCATTGCCAATTGCCGGAATTAAGTTAGGAATGTATTCTTGGCTGGCGACGGCAAAATTCGCCTGTCGAGCGCAGTTTATATTTTTACTCCTTTCCTTTATCTGCCTTGCTTATGCGTTTGTCACTCATGACTTCTCTGTCAGATATGTGGCGGAAAACTCAAATACAGCATTGCCAGTTGCCTACAGAATAGCAGCGATTTGGGGTGCTCACGAAGGCTCACTGTTGTTGTGGGTGTTAATTCTCGCTGTTTGGAGTGCGGCACTTTCCGTTTTCAGTCGTGATGTACCCGATGAGTTTCTTGCTCGCGTACTCTCGGTGTTGGGTTTTGTCAGTATTGGATTTTTGTTATTTTTGATTCTCACTTCCAACCCATTTGACCGCTTATTGCCTGCGGTGGCGGAAGGTCGAGACTTAAATCCCTTGCTTCAAGACCCAGGACTGGTGGTTCATCCGCCGATGCTTTACATGGGCTATGTGGGTTTTTCGGTTGCCTTTTCATTTGCGGTGGCAGCTTTGGTCAGTGGTCGCATAGATGCAGCTTGGGCGCGCTGGTCGAAACCTTGGACAAATCTTGCCTGGATATTTTTGACTCTTGGGATCGCACTCGGTAGTTGGTGGGCCTATTATGAACTGGGCTGGGGCGGCTGGTGGTTCTGGGACCCGGTAGAAAACGCATCATTCATGCCTTGGTTGGCCGGAACGGCTCTCATTCATTCGCTGTCTGCAACCGAAAAGCGCGGCCTGTTCAAGTCATGGACGGTATTGCTTGCAATGCTGACATTTTCGATGAGCCTCATTGGGGCATTTCTGGTTCGTTCAGGCGTGCTCACATCCGTACATACTTTCGCCAACGACCCTTCCAGAGGTGTGTTTTTACTCGGCTTGATTTGCGTGGTGATCATTAGTTCCTTGGCGATTTACGCCTATCGAGCGCCTAGCATCCGCTCTTCCGGATCATTTTCTACCATCTCCAAAGAGTCTGGATTTTTGTTGAACAACATTTTTCTCATTACGGCGATGGTAACCATTTTGCTGGGTACGCTGTATCCGTTGTTTTTGGATGCATTAAATCTCGGCAAGGTTTCGGTGGGTCCGCCTTATTTCAATTCCGTCTTCATTCCCCTTACTATGCCGCTTGCAGCAACTTTGGGTATTGGCGCCATTGCCCGTTGGAAGAAAGACCGAATGAGTCGTATTATGCAGGGATTGTGGCCATGGCTGATGGTTAGTATAGCGGCAGGGTTCTTGCTGCCGTTTGTATTTCATGGCGAATATCAGTGGTTGGCTGCAGTTGGCTTGATGTTAGCCTTTTGGACAGCATCGTCGACTTTGTACGGGGTGGCACTGAGAGTGAAGAATCGCCCAAATCGCTTGGCGGCATTGTCGAATCTACCGCGTGGCTTTTGGGGGATGACCTTGGCACACTTGGGTGTCGCTGTTTTTGTTATTGGTGTCACCATGGTGAGCGTTTACGAGCAGGAACAGGACGTGGCTATTTCACCCGGAGAGTCTTACGAACTCGGCGGTCTCGCCTTTAAGTTCAATGGTGTAAGACGCCATGCGGTAGCAAATTACATTGCTTATACGGCAAACGTTGAAGTCAGTCGAAATGGTAAAAAATTTGCTGATATTTATCCCGAAAAAAGAGAGTATCCAGTGCGTACCGACATTATGACTGAAGCAGGAATTCGTCCGGGATTAATACGCGACTTATACATATCTATGGGTGAACCCTTGGATGAAAGTGGAACGTGGAGTATGCGCTTACACATCAAGCCTTTCGTCCGCTGGATCTGGGGTGGGGCAATATTAATGGCACTTGGCGGATTCCTTGCCGCTACCGATCGGCGACTTCGCAGTTCAATTAAACGCCGGTCCGAGCTCGATTCCAAAGCAGCTCCGATGAGCGTCTGACGAAAAATGCTCGACACAATTCGTCAACCTCGTTTCTTAATTCCACTATTGCTGTTTGTTGCTGTTGCCTGTTTCTTTGCAGTCGGGTTAAAACTGGATTCAAGATTAGTTCCTTCACCACTTATCGGTAAAGTCGCTCCTGTTACGGAGTTGCCGCTATTGAGTGATGCGACTAGAACTTTCAATACCGGTCTAATGGATGGAGGTTCCTGGGTAATGAATGTTTGGGCTAGTTGGTGCGTCGCCTGTCGGCAGGAACATGACTTGCTGATGAAAATGGAAAGTGAAGGCATACCTATCATAGGACTAAACTACAAAGATCGTCCTCTTGAAGCGCGCAGATGGTTGCGGGATTGGGGTGACCCTTACTTGTTGACTGCAGTGGACCAGGAAGGTAGCGAGGCATTGGATTGGGGCGTATATGGCGTTCCAGAAACATTTGTTATCGATGCAAATGGAGTTGTGCAATACAAGCATGTTGGTCCGATCACGGAAGAAGTAATCGCTGAACAAATCAAGCCTTTGCTTTAGCAATAGGAAGATTGATGACGGTTTGGCGCTCAATTATTGCAATCGCATTGTTTATGTTTTGCATAACTGCTTATGCGGCCGACGTGTTGTTGCAGTTTGATTCACCAGAGCAAAAGGATCGCTATCATGCATTAATTGATGAACTGCGATGCATGGTGTGTCAAAACCAAAACATCGCAGACTCTAATGCTCCGCTTGCCCAAGACTTGCGAGAACGCACTTATGCGATGATCAAAAAGGGTGATTCAGACGATCAAATCATTAAGTTTATGACCGATCGGTTTGGCGATTTTGTTTTGTATCGACCACCCTTTAATATTTCTACAGCCTTGCTATGGCTGGCACCTGTTTTGATCCTGAGCATCGTATTTATCACCTATTGGTCCTACTCACGTCGACGCCGCAAATCCACAGTCGAGTTAAGTGAAGATCAACGAATGCAGGCACAACGCTTGATTGACGGCTGACTAAGGCATGTCAGTAGTATTTCTTGCTATCGCTGCAGTTCTAACTGCAGTCGCTGTTTTAGCTGTCGTACCAATCATGATGCGCAAGCCTCCGAATACTGGAGCCGGTCGCAAGCAAAGCAATATTCTCGTCGCTCGTCAAAGAATTGAAGAGGTGGAAAGACAACTCAAAGAAGGGCAGTTAAGTGACAGTGACGCCGATGCAATAAGAAAGGAAGTTGAAAAGGAACTGCTTACGGACGTAGAAGACGACTTTGTATTGGAAGATATGCAAAAGTCGGAAGTTGGTCGGAAGAAAAATCGAAATGGAATCATATTCGTTGCAAGTTTTATTCCACTTGCCTCCGGGGCGCTGTATCTCACGCTAGGTGAGCCGGGAGCAATTACTCAACAATTCAGTCAAGCGACTCCGGTAGCGACTTCTAATGGTAGGTCTTCACAAGAACAGTTGAGCATCGAAGAAATCACTGTCCAATTGGAGAACCGAGTTAAACAGCAACCGGGAGATCAAAGAGCCTGGTTCGCTTTGGCGACATCGCTGGTCTTGCAGGAACGCTACACTGAAGGTGCGGAAGCTTTTGCTGAGTTAAGACAACTCGCGGGAGACAGTGCAGAACTTCTCGTTCGTGAAGCTGACGCAAGAGGAATGGCACAGGGCGGCGTTCTGACCGGCGAGCCGGAAACATTGATTCAACTGGCGTTGCAGTTGGATCCTGAAAACGCAATGGCATTGTGGCTAGCGGGTTTAGCCGCTTCCGAGCAAAGTAGATTTACCGAAGCCTTGGAGTTGTGGGCCAGAGCACAAGTTGGAATTGAAGATCCCGAAGCTCGGGAGGAGTTGATGCGGCTGATGCAAGAAACTCAGGCACAAATCAGTCCTTCCATACCGGTTCCGGAAGTGCAGCAAACTTCTGTTCAGGTTTCGGTCACCCTGAGTCCCTCTGTTGCTGAAGGGATAGATCCGGATACTACCGTATTCGTTCTTGCTCGAGCTGTAGAGGGGCCACCTATGCCTTTGGCAGTTGTCCGACACCAGGTAAAGGATTTACCACTTGACATCACCCTTGACGATAGTATGGCGATGATGCCTAACCTTCGCTTATCGGAGTTTGACCGTGTAGAAGTTGTTGCCAGAATAGCTAAGTCTGGTCAGCCGCGAGCTTCAAGTGGGGATGTTTTTGGCCAGTCGGAACCTGTTTCGCCCGGTTCGGATACAAAAGTGGATATTGTCATTGAAGAAATTGTGCCTTAGTTGGCCACCGTGAACTGACAGAAACATTAATTTGGCAGTTCCTATCCACCTACCTCCCCTTGATCACCTCGATTGGAACAATGAACCGATTTGCTTGTCTGTAAAGTATAGTTATGCAAACAAGACGAACTTTCATAGGTTGTTTGACTTTGTATACTATAGGTTAGTAGTAGTTCATTGGTGATTACGGATAAAAATTTTTCGTGACCTTACCAAAATTCGTTAAGTGAGGATTAGTCATGTTAAAGAGATTTATGCAGTTGGCGTCTGTGGGATGTCTATTGGTCGCGAGTGGTCCAAGTTTTTCCAGTCCGGTATATTCCGTGACTGTGCCAGTCAAAAGCATTTCAGAGCGCTACGTTTACGCAGTCAAGAAAATTCCAGAAGAAGAATGTTACAGAGTGAGAGTGAAAGGGGGTTCAGGGGGGAATTCACATACCCCAGAATTACTCGGTGCAATCATTGGCGGTTCGCTAGCAAACGAACTAGACGATTCTGATACCTCTAAGGTCGCAGGTGCTTTGCTAGGTGCATCCATCGGACGGGATCTGGAGAATAAAAATAAACGTAATTCCGGTAGTAGTAGAACCGAACTTCGTTGCGAAACCGTTTATAGGAATGCGGAAGTACGTGAAAACGACGGCTATGATGTCAGTTATGAGTATAAAGGCAGGTTGTATACATCAGCCTTAGACTATCGACCGGGGTCAACAATTGATCTCGATGTGTTTGTTGCGCCCGTTGAGTCATCAAGTCATGCGGTGACGGCTACAGTTCCGGTGCTTGGTTATTCCACGCGCTTTTCAACAGTAATTGAGACAGTGCCAGAGGAAGAATGTCGTAGAGTGCAAGTAAGTGGCGGCGGCGGTGGTAATTCGCATACTCCCGAATTACTCGGTGCAATCATTGGCGGTTCGTTAGCAAACGAACTGGACGATTCTGATGCCTCTAAGGTCGCAGGTGCTTTGCTAGGTGCATCCATCGGGCGGGATCTGGAGAAGAAAAATCATCGTAACTCTGGCAGTAGCAGAACGGAACTTCGCTGCGAAACTGTGTACAAGAATCGGGAAGTACGCGAGATTACAGGCTACAGTGTTAGGTATGAATACAAAGGCAATGAGTTGACTTCAATTGTTCAACGGCGTCCCGGTGCACAAATCGACTTGTACGAATACGCGCTTCCGGAAGGTGCCAGAACTTAGCGGGTCGCTATAGTTTCATTCCAATTTTACGTCCCTCATAAATAGCTGCAGGGGCTTGTCGGGTAGAGACGCAATCTCCGATTGAATGAATTTCGATTGGAGATTGTTTTAATTCTAATTCCAATTCATTAAACGGTTCATTGACCGTAGCTAGCACGAGGCTGTCGGCTTCAAGTGTAGTCGTCGAACCGTCGAGCAGATCGATAATTGTTACAGAACCATCATGCCACTCTTTTACGGCTGACTCGCAATAAAACTTGGACCCGAGTTTCTTTAGATTTTCCCGAAGTGCAAAGTCTGCCGAGGTGCGTACAATTTCACGACCAACCATGGTTGCTGGGGTAACGATCGTGACTGTGTGCCCTGACTCAGCCATATACAGTGCAGTACCGCCGCCTTTCCAAGTTCCAACATCATCCAACAATAGAACTGTTGCTCCCAGTCTGGCAGATCTATTCATGACATCTTCGGTATGCCACACGTTGTCCAGTTCCACACCAGGCAGCGTATCGACCAGCGGAAGGCCCCGCTGCCATCCGGTTGACGAAGGAAGAGAGCCAGTCGCCAGGACTACGGCATCGGCTCCGAACTGTTCCACATCTTCGGCAGAAAAGTAGGAGTTTAATCTAACTTCGACGCCCAGACGTGTTAATTGCCTTTCATACCAGGCAATGAAATCAAGGATCTGTGCACGGCGTGGTTGACGTCCAGCCAGTATGAACTGCCCACCGAGTATTGGCGAAGCTTCGACAAGCGTAACTTTGTGGCCTCTTTCTGCTGCAACCCTGGCAGCTTCGCAACCAGCGGGTCCGCCACCGACGATGAGGATGTGCCGTGTGTTTCCTGACGCAGAAAATCTATCTCCACCCCATTCGAATTCTCTTCCTGCAGATGGATTGATCAAACAACTGATCCAGTAGTCCTTGTAGCGTCTTCCCCAGCACATTTGATTACATGAAAGACAGGGACGAATGTCCTCAGTTCGGCCTTGCATTGCTTTGGTTGCAAGATGCGGGTCCGCGATTTGACCTCGGACGATGCTCACCATGTCAGCCGAACCTTGAGAAATCACTTGATTGGCCACTTCAGGTGTTCTGATGTGGCTTTCGGCCTGTACCACTGTATTCGTTACGGCTTCCTTAATTTTTTCTGCAAACGGAACACCCAGTTGGTCATCGTGCAATGCGGTCGGAATAATTCGAGTGAAATCGTAATAGCTCCCGGTGCCGATAGTGACATAGTCGTTCAAGCCACGCTCATCGTGATGCTGTGCAATTTGCTGCATTTCTTCGATGGTTTGCACGTCTGGCATAGCGGGATCGTAGCTGGTACAGATACCAATGATGAATTCGTTACCAACAGCGTTGCGAATCGCACTTAACACCTCTTCAGAGAATCGCATCCGATTATTAAAGGAGCCGCCGTACTTGTCATCTCTTCGATTGGTATGGGTCGACCAAAATTGTTCAATTATGGCGTTGTAGGCGGCCATTAGTTCGCACCCGTCGAACCCGGCCTCTTTGGCGCGAAGTGCTGCACGTGCGAAGGCCTCCACAATTTCGTCAATTTGCTTCGTGGACATGGCCTGACTACCGTCATGGTCGTGCATTGATGGAAGCCCGGAAGGAGACCAGTTCGGCTCAAAAGAATTGTCCCAATCTCCGTGCTGACCGACGTGATAGAGTTGCTGAATCATTACCGTGCCGTGTTCGTGACAGGCATCGGTAATTTTTCGAAAATGTGGAATGATGGTGTCATCTTCATGCCTGAAATTGCCTCGCGTTAGAACTGCGGTGCGATGAACTGGCACTGGTTCAACAACAATCATTGCCGCACCGCCGATAGCCCGTTCGAGGTAATAGCCATAGTGCCTTTCGACTGGAAGTCCGCCTTCGGCCATGTTTGCTGTATGAGCACCAAAATTCAAGCGATGTTTGAGAGTCTTGTGTCCAACCGTGATTGGTTTGAACAAGTGCTTTAAGGCTGGTGAATTTTCGGATTGCATTGTGGAGAAAGGAACATCATTAACTATGAAGGAGATTCATCAGATCTGTCTTAATCCGAAATTATAGACAAGTCAAGTGATCTTCAATGCGCTACTGAGAGCAGTAATACTTCAAATACTGTGACATCAATTGCCATACCTAACATTCCCGATGACAGGGAGAGGACTGTAGGCATCTATAGTTTCATACTCAGGCTGGTTTGGCAAACGAAACTATTTGTCGCAAACCGCGATTTAGGCTATCTTGCGCCTGTCTCGAATTATCTTGATAATGGGTATGATAAACAGAATAAGCGAGCAAATCATGATCGCCGCAGCTATGGGTCTGTTAAAGAAGATTGCTGGACTACCGTGGCTAATAAGTAGTGATTGTCTCAATGATGTTTCGGCCAATGGTCCCAAAACGACAGCTAAAACTGCAGGTGCCATCGGATAGTCAAGCTTACGCATGAGGTAGCCCACAATTCCGAACAACAACATGAGCCATACGTCATGCATGTCTTGCGTTGGGGCATAGCCGCCAACAATACAAAGGATAAAGATAATGGGTGCTAGGATTGTAAAAGGAATTCTCAGCATCCATACAAACACCGGAATGAATGCCAGATTCACCAGTAGGGCAAATACATTCGCTGCATATAGGCTTGCGATCAAACCCCACACGAATTCAGATTGATCAACGAACAATCGTGGACCCGGTTCTAGCCCCCAAATGACCATACCGCCCAGCAAAATTGCAGTGGTTGGTGACCCCGGGATACCGAGAGTCAGCATGGGCAGCATTGATCCAGTACTGGCAGCGTTGTTTGCTGATTCCGGAGCGGCAACGCCCTTAACATTTCCTTTGCCAAAGGTCTGCGGCTCCTTGTCCATAGTCTTTGCTACGCCGTATGCCATTAGCGAACCCGGAGTTGCACCTGCGGCAGGCAAAATTCCTACAAAAAATCCTAGGAATGACCCCATGAGGACCGTACTGATAGAAGTTTTGAGTCGAATAATGCCGTCTTTGAATCTCTTCCAAGTTAGTTCCAACTTGGAAATTTCAACATTACCGCGGTTGGTTTCTAAGGTCCACAGTATTTCTCCAATGCCATAAATACCGATTGCCAGTACTAAAAAATGAACTCCATGAAAGAATCCGGGAATATCGAAAAAGATTAATCGTGGTTCACCACTAACGATATCGAGCCCCACGGCACTCAGAACAAACCCAATGAGTATGGAAAAAATTGTTTTGGGAATATCGTCGCCACCCAACCCAATAAATGTTGCAAAAGCGAGCAGCATTAAAGCAAATTCTTCGGGTGCTCCAAACTTAAGTGCCACTTCTGCAAGTGGTGGAGCAAAAAGAGTAAACAAAACCACAGATATTGTGCCGCCAACAAATGATGCTGTCGCAGCTGCAATTAACGCTCGGTCGGCGTATCCCTTTCTGGCCAGGGGTCGGCCATCGAAGGTCGTAGCTACCGCTGTTGACGCGCCGGGAATTCCCAGCATAATCGAACTAATCGCACCTCCATACATTGCTCCGTAATAGATTGCGCCGAGAAAGATGATCGCTGACGTCGGCGGCACAAGAAAAGTCATCGGCAGCAGAATTGCGACTCCGTTGACCGAGCCTAGTCCCGGCATTGCACCGATGAATAATCCAACGATTACTCCACCGATGATAAGGAACAAATTTAGCGGTTCAAACGCTGTAAAGAATCCACTGAACAGATTGGCAACAATTTCCATGAAGTGAACTTACCGTTACAGAAAAATGTCGTACAGCGGATAGAACATTGGTTCTGTCAGACCCTTCGGCAAGGTTATTCGAAGAGCGATTTCAAAGAAGAAAAATGTTGCTACGGGAAAAGTCACCGCCAATGTGGAAGTTAGCAACCAACTGTTCTTGCCTACAATTCGCATGTAAAAGATTAGTAACAGAGGAATCGCCCCGTAGGTTCCAATGACATAAATTGATGCAACCATAACGGTTAATGAGACCGACCCGATTAGAAACACCTTCAGTGTTTCACGGTCCATGTAGGGTGAACTGTCTGTTGATGTAGGGAGGGTCTTTTTCACCCAGCGCACAATGGTCCACAGGCAGCATGCGAGCATGCCCGCTGAAATCCAAAAAGGGAAAGCCCCACCGCCTGGACCTTCTTCAGGGATCCAACCGATGGGGAGTTCCGCGCTTTTCACCATCAACGCTATAGAGACAATGGCCAAAGCTATGGCCATGACCAATTCGGCAATTCGCATTGCTAAATCAGCGCTGAATTGAATAACTGGGTAATTTAGATATGTTTAGAACTTAGATTTCTCCGATTTCCTTGAGCATACCTTCGTGAATATCACGCTCGGTTAACCAGTAATTTTTAAGGCCATCACCGGTCAGAAAATCTCCATAGAGACTCTTCTTTTTCATGTATTCCTGCCACTCATCAGTGTTGTAAACCTGTTGGAATACATCTTGATAGTAGGCAGCTGCTGCGTCAGACATTCCCGGAGGGCCGACGACGCTTCGTTGCATGAAATAAACGAACTCATTACCAAGTTCACCAAAAGTCGGTGCATCTGGGAAAAGTTCCAGTCTTTCTGGCGTGAACGCTGCAATGGGCATCGTGGTGCCTGCTTCATAGAAACCAAGCTGCTCGGAAGGATTGTTCACTGTAGAGTTTGCATTGTTACCTGCAAGTTCCTTGGCTACACGACCGCCGCCTTTATATGGCACGTAAGTCATGTCGAGGCCATAGGTACGATTTAGGAAATCGGTCAGCAGTTGGTCTTCTTGGGCCTTACCGGTTCCAGCCATAATCCAGTCCTTACCCGCTGCCTTGGCTGCGGCTACGAATTCATCTATGTTGGTAATCCCGCTGTCCTTGTTAACCCAAAGCAGAAAGGTGTCTTCAGCCATTCTGCCCACTGGGGTGAAAGTCGAAATGTCGACATTAAGATTTGGCTGACGCAGTGGTGTCGTATAAAAACTGTTCAGTGTCACCATAACTGTATGGTCTTTTGCTGCTCCGCTGGTATTATTCATGTGCACCAGAGCTTCCGCACCGGATCCACCCGGCTTGTTGATCGGAACGAAAGGCTTGCTGGCAATACCACGTTTTTCAATAATCGACTGCATCAGTCTTGCCATTTTGTCTGCGCCACCACCTTTACCGGCCATGATGACAAAATCAACTGGCTTTTGAGGCTCAAAGTCTTCGCTATAGACGCTCAGTGACATTCCGGCGGTGATCATAGCAAGTGACGTAGCAGCTGCAAGAAGTAGCTTTCTTGATCTCATTTAATTCCTCCCATCAATTAGTTACATTATTTACGAAATATTAAATATAGCAAATTGCTACTATTTTAAGGAATAGGAATTGTAAGAAATTTCCTATTGAGACATGATTAATTTATATAACAAATTGGACGATATTAGTCGTAAGTCGGTCAATCTGGGCAAATTATGCTCAACTAAAATTCAATTTAAGCGCCAATAAAGTTACTGAGTAGTTAAGAGCAAACTTCAGTTCAACCCAAGCGATTAGCAATTAATGCAAAAAATGGAGTTGATTTGTCAAATTCGGGCATATCGCAAAACCGAATTCCAAGTGATCAGAACATCAAATTCGTATCAATGCTGTTGAATAACTTCTGAATCCGTACGAAATTCAATTCCAGTTTCCACAGATGAAATGGTAGTACCAAGCCCAAATGTCGTCTATACACTCTTGATAATGTACTGTTATAACATTACAATATTTCACTTTGAAACGGTATGTGGTAGACACATAATCAGTTTTTACCCATAGCCAAAACCTAAAGAGAGGGGTTCAAGTGTTTCAGACGTTATCAATCTTCAGAAGATTCAAATCAATCATAGTTGCCGCCGTGGCGTATTTTGGCACTTTCATTTGTACTGCAAATGCTACCGAAGTTCAGGTTGTGACATCCATCAAGCCGCTGCATTCACTAACAAGTTCTGTGATGAATGGGGTGGCTGATCCTCACTTGCTAATGCGTGGGGTGTCTTCGCCACATACCTTTATGCTACGTCCATCTGATGCCGAGGAATTATCGAAGGCTGATGTCATATTCATGATTGACGAAAGTCTTGAAACATCTTTGGACATTTTTCTTGGCTCACTCACGGGTGATGCACGTATAGTTAAGATTATGGATGCGCCGGGTATAACCAAGAAGTCGTTTCGCGATGCTGGATTGGCCGAAGTCTCTGCTGGCGACAGGGGTCACGATGACCATGATGATAACGGGCATGACGAACATGAGGCTGAAGAGCATGATGGTCATGGCCATGATGAACATGACGAACATGAACAGGATGAGCATCATGACAAGCACGAAGAACACGAAGGCGAAGCACATCACGACGACGAACACCATGAGCACGAAGAACATGAAGGTAAAGACCATGATGACCATGAGGGCGAAGCACATGGCGATGAGCACGACCATGACCATGGAGATTTTGACCCGCACATTTGGCTCGACCCAGAAAATGCACGCGCCATGGTACGAGAAATTGCCAAAGTGCTTGCGGAAGTTGATGTCGCAAACGCCGAAAAATACATGGCGAACGCCTATGCCCTTGACGGCAAACTACACGAATTGACAGATGAGATCACTCATGAATTGGAAACACTTCACGGCAAGCAATATATCGTTTTTCATGACGCCTACCGATATTTTGAGGATCGCTTCGGCCTAACTACCGCCGGTTCATTAGTGGTCAATCCAGATCGAAAACCCGGAGCCAAACGCTTACGGGAGATTCGTGATAGGATGCGGGATGCAAATATCGTTTGTGTGTTTGACGAGCCTCAGTTCAACAATGACATCATCAAAGTAATTGTGGAGGATACTGATGCACGAACTGGCACCATCGACCCACTGGGTGCTACCGTAGAGGATGGTCCGGAGCTTTACTTCAATCTCATCCGTAATATGGCATCAACGTTCAAAAATTGCCTGACAGGTGTGTAGAGATTGAGGTGTTAAGGACAACAAAATTGCTTAAATTTTGGTGATTCGCCGATAAGTTTTAAATAGAGAAATTAAGGGACTAATAGCTGTCTTAAAGGCAGCGATTTCCCATTTTGTGAGTTTGATTTCACCTTCAAAATTAACTCACGTCAATTATCTAGGGTGAGGACGGCGTATCGGAATTGGAAGAGATGATTTAACCCAACACAACTGCAATGCTGTTTATCAACGCAAGATTCGTTTGATAGTCTTAGGTCGCTTCCTGAAGCTCAAATTCTCTTCGCTCAGACAGTGCCTGTCTAATAATTTGGAGAGAAGATGAAAGAAAAAGCAAGGACATGACTAGAGCTACGATCAAATCAGGTAAGTTGGAAGTTGTACCCCAAACACCTAGTGCGGCGACCAACACAGCCACATTACCGACAGCATCATTGCGGCTGCACAACCAAACGGAACGCACATTGGCATCGCCATCCCTGAATTGTACCAACAGGATAACGCACGATAGATTCACCGCTAAAGCTAAGACTGCAACTGCTCCCATAATTTCAGCTTCTGGAAAGTTAGAGTAGAAAAATTTATATACCGTTGATAAAAATATCCAGGTACCTATCAACAACAAACTAATACCTTTAGCAAGTGCGACATTTGTCCTGACCCGAACCGATGCTCCAATCACTGCAAGTGAAATTGAGTAGGTCAGTGTATCACCAAGAAAGTCCAGAGCATCCGCCTTCATAGCCTGCGACTGTGCCACGTAGCCTAAACCCATTTCAATGATGAACATAATCGCATTGAGTGCAATGATGAGTTTGAGGCGCCATTTATATTCCTTCATAGCACCATCAAACTTCGGGTTAGAGTAACCGCACGACATCATTACTTCCTATGGCGGCTTACTATTGTCATATTGCCCTAGTAGCAATTCGTAGTTTGTAGACTTTTCCGTCTAGAATACATTCAATTTATTTGATTTTGATGCTTAAAAACACGAAAAGACAAAATATGCCAATTGTGAATCCTTAAACTAGGTTGATTTTGGAATCTCAAATCCTGCTTCTTCAAGCTCAGCCAGCAGTCTTGATTGATGAGATTCGGACAAAGGAGTCAGTGGTGGGCGCACGGTCTTCCAACTTTCATCAAAACAAAAGTGTGCTTGTACTGCCTTGAGTGCTGAAGATAGTGGGTACTTAAACACCACCTCTCTGACTCGATTGGCCGCATCCTGCGCTGCCACTGCATCCATTCTTTTTGACCAAAGATCATAAACTTTGGCAATTCCAGTTGGATTTATATCTGCAGTAGCAGTGATCGTTCCTACACCGCCTATTTTTAAAGCGGCCAACAAGTATGAGTCCGAACCCGGAAATATTGAAAGTTCCGGAAACTCCTGAATAAAACCTTTCATACTACTCCAATCTCCCGTAGAGTCCTTCACACCAGCAATGAGGTTGCCATGCGTTCTAGTTAGTTCGTGAATTAGCGAGTGTGTAATTGGAACCATGCTCAGTTTTGGATAGTGGTACAAAATCACTCGCAGCGATTCACCATTAATGCGGTCAAATACATAACGATACGCCGCACTAACGCCGTCTAAGTTCGGAGTCTTATAGAAATAGGGTGGCACCATCAATACTTGTTCGCAGCCTACACTTAAAGCATGTTGCGTCACTGAAACCGAATCCTGCACTGAAGGAAATCCGTTTCCAACCATAAGCCTACAACAACTGATACCCGATTCAACGACATGTTCAAGGGCACTCATTCTCTCTGATGCAGAAAATGAAGAAGCTTCACCGGTTGTTCCAAACAACACAACCCCGTCACACCCGTTTTCCAGTAACCAGTTGATGTGACTAGTCAACTTAAATAAATCAATTGACAGGTCACTGTTTAGCGGTGTCAGACAGGGTGCCCAAATTCCTCGGAGTTGTGAATTTTTGACTTCGTTTGCAACAAATGACCCTTCTTGTGTCACCAGGTTGACGGCATTTGTTTTTTCATCATCAAGACTTTGATTCAATTGAATTTCTCCATGTTTATGTAGCCAATACTGCTGTCGTTGTAACTAACTTTATTTTATTTTGATGGGAGGAGAATTATCCAGTGTGATTGGACTGGTACGGTGTAAATAAAATTGACAGGACTCAAAACCGATTATTACAGTGAGTTGATTGCCATAGAGTACAATGAACTCGCACCTGCTTAGTTAAACTTTAACTACAACTCAAATCAATATGTTCGTCCACGAATATCAGGCAAAGCAACTACTGGACCAGCATGGATTTAACTTTCCCCCTGGGCAGATCGCTGATAATTCAGAGCAAGCAGAATCTGCAGCTAAGTCCATTGAGGCCGATTTCTGGGTTGTAAAAGCACAGATTCTTGCCGGTGATAGAGCACGATTTGGGGGAGTTAAAATTGGCAGGTCCATCCCGGAGGTTGGAACACTGGCCAAAGAGTTGCTCGGCTCCAACCTTGTCACAACGCAAACTGGTTCCAGTGGACTGCCGGTTAAGCACGTATATGTTGAGCAGGGCTGCAATATTGATTCCGAGATGTATCTCGCGTGCGTGATTGATAGACGGGCTGGAGAGTTAGTGTTGCTGGCATCAATCAGCGGCGGAACAAACATTGAAAACCAAGCACGGGACCAAATTGTTCGCCAACCTCTGCAAGTTAACTCACCTCCGGATCAGACAGTCCTGGCTGAAGTTGCACAGCAATTAAATTTAAGCGGTAAACAGGTTGAAGATTTCATTCAGATTTGCCTGAACCTGCATCGAGCTGTGATCGAATTGGATGCCACCGCGATTGAATTGAATCCACTCGCCTTAACTGCTGAAGGTGAGTTGGTAGGTCTAGACGTGAAGTTGGAACTGGATGACAATGCTTCGTTTAGACGCACCAATTTTGAAGTTCACGATGACAGCGAGGAACCTGATCGGGTTATTCGTTCTGAAGCTGGCTATAACTATGTTCAACTTCAGGGTAATATTGGGCTGATGGTTAGTGGTGCTGGCTTAGCACTGGCTACAATCGACTTGGTTAAGTTACATGGCGGTGAACCTGCAAACTTCCTAGACTTGCCTCCAGTGGCTACTAGTTCCGACGTTGCAGATGCATGTCGTCGAGTGTTGCGACAGTCTGGTTTGAAGGCACTGTTTGTGAATGTCGTTGGTGGTGGTTTGACGCATTGCGACACTGTCGCTGAAGGACTCATCACCGTTCATCGAGAGTCGCCGATTCAATGCCCGATTATTGTTCGCTTTGCTGGAACAAGTAAGGATCATGCAGTGGTTTTGCTGCGCAACGCAAACATCAAGTTTTCTCTAGCCAGAAACATGCAGGATGCTGTCGGCAAGTTGATTCAAATTGCTTCCGAGTAATTGAAATGAGCGTTTTGGTAAACTCCGACACTCGCGTAATCTGTCAAGGTATTACAGGGTATCTCGGTAGCTTTTTTTCGCATCAGGCAATTGAATATGGCACACGGATTGTTGCCGGTGTGGTGCCTGGACAAGGCGGGAATAGACACCTGAACTTACCGGTTTTCGATACTGTTGCGGAAGCACGGGAAGCAACCGGTGCACAAGCCTCAATGTTGTTTGTGCCGCCTAGAGCAGCAGCAGATGCGATTATCGAAGCAATTGATGCAGGTATTAGCGTAATCGTATGCATCACTGAAGGTGTACCATTGCTGGACATGCTCAGAGTGAAGGAGCGTTTGCGGTCATCCAACTCCCGTTTGATTGGCCCAAATTGTCCTGGAATCATCGTTCCGAAGCAGTGCAAGATCGGGATCATGCCTGTCTCAATTTATGAGAAGGGCCGCGTTGCCGTAGTCTCGCGTTCAGGAACACTATTCTATGAAGCTGTGGCCCAACTGTGTGATCAAGGTTTGGGACAATCCACTTGCATTGGTATTGGTGCAGACCCAGTACAAGGTATGTCGTTTGTTGACTGCCTAGAGCTGTTTCGTGACGATCCCGACACCGACAGCGTATTACTTATTGGTGAAATCGGAGGAGCAGCAGAAGAGCAAGCAGCACAGTACTTGCGCTCCGTTGACTACCCCCAGCCTGTTGTGGCATATGTGGCGGGACGTCATGCTCCTTCTGATCGCCGCATGGGACATGCCGGTGCAATAATTTCGGCTGGATTGGGTGGCACGGAACACAAGATACAAACGCTGCGATCAGTGGGAGTGCATGTACCGGATTCGCCAGTTGAAATTGGTGTCACCATGAAAAAAGCACTAAAATAATCTTTTTAACAGTACGCAAGTAATTGTGAAAGTTCACGAGTATCAAGCCAAAAAAATACTGGCCAATTACGGGGTGGCCGTGCAACCGTCTATTGTGTGTAAATCAGCGGATGAAGTAGTTGCAGCAGTGGCGGAACTAGGTGGTGAGCTGGTTGCGGTGAAGGCGCAAATTCATGCTGGTGGTCGCGGCAAAGGAGGCGGCGTTAAGTTGGCCAGATCGTCTGACGAAGCACGTCAAGCAGCGGATGCTATTTTAGGTAATCCACTCATCACTCCGCAGACAGGACTTGAAGGCCAAATCGTTCAACAAGTTCTTGTCGAAAAAGGCGTAGCCATTAAGTCAGAAATTTACGCCGGGTTGGTAGTCGATCGAGTGCACCAACGAGTGGTATTGATGACGAGTTCTGAAGGTGGTGTCGAAATCGAAGAAGTTGCGGCAGCAACACCAGAAAAGATTCATAAAACATACATTGATCCAAGTAGCGGCCTGACAACTGATGAGGCTCGCGAAGCAGCGATAGCCGCAAACATTCCTGAAGACGCAATCGACAGAGCGAGTGAATTTCTAAAAGCGCTTTATCAGGCCTTTTGGGATTCAGATGCATCAATGGCGGAAATAAATCCATTGATCCTGACGCCCAACCATGACCTGATTGCATTGGATGCAAAAATGACGTTCGATGACAGTGCTCTTTATCGTCAATCGGAGATAGTTGAATTTCGTGACCTGTCGGAAGAGTCTCAGGATGAAATCGAAGCTGCAGATACCGGATTATCCTATATTTCTTTGGACGGAAACATTGGTTGTTTAGTCAACGGAGCCGGGTTGGCGATGGCTACCATGGACATTATTCAATTGTATGGCGGACAACCAGCAAACTTTTTAGATGTGGGTGGTGGAGCCACTACCGAACAAGTGATCGTCGCATTCAGAATCATGCTGCGAAATGACAACGTGAAAGCTGTTTTAGTCAACATCTTTGGTGGAATTATGCGTTGCGATGTGATAGCACAGGGTTTAGTAGAAGCAGTTAAACAAATCGGCGTTAGAGTTCCGGTTGTGGTTCGGCTCGAAGGAACGAATGTACAAATCGGTAAGCAGATTTTGGAGGAATCCGGACTTAAATTGATCACCGCCACGACCATGGATGACGCAGCGGAAAAAGCAGTCGGTGCAACTAAGGTGTAGCTGGTGTCAATACTAATAGACAAACATACCAAGGTCATGACTCAGGGAATGACCGGTAAAACCGGCATGTTTCATACACGCAATTGTGTCCAGTATGCAAACGGTGCAGAAGCGTTCGTAGCAGGAGTGACCCCGAGAAAAGGGGGGCAGGAAGTTGATGGTATCCCAGTTTTCGATACTGTTGCGGAAGCCAAAGCCGAAACCGGAGCCACTGTGTCAGTGATTTATGTTCCACCACCTTTTGCGGCTAAAGCGATCGATGAGGCAGTCGCGGCAGAACTAGATTTGGTGATCTGCATCACCGAAGGAATTCCGGTTAAGGATATGATTCGCACTCGTCATGCGATGCAAGACTCCGACACAATATTAGTCGGACCAAATTGCCCGGGGGTGATTACACCGGACGAACTCAAGATCGGAATTATGCCTGGCTACATTCACACCAAAGGTTCAATCGGGGTGGTTTCACGCTCAGGAACATTGACCTATGAAGTTGTTGACCAACTCACTAAAGTCGGGTTGGGGCAGTCAACCTGCGTCGGGATTGGGGGTGACCCAGTTAACGGTACGAAACACCTTGATGTAGTGAAGTGGTTTGAGGCAGATCCAGATACTGATCTGATCGTGATGTGCGGCGAGATCGGTGGCACGGA
Source organism: Arenicellales bacterium (assembly GCA_965200645.1). Taxonomy (GTDB): domain Bacteria; phylum Pseudomonadota; class Gammaproteobacteria; order Arenicellales; family JAJDZL01; genus CBDAUN01. The sequence goes on along the minus strand of CBDAUN010000003.1, from coordinate 1,279,442 downwards.
TGAAGAGGATTGTGGTCGCTGGATAGCAGACAATGGAACTAAACCTGTTGCAGCATTTATCGCAGGCTTAACTGCCCCTCCCGGGAAGCGAATGGGTCACGCCGGTGCCATTATTGCAGGTGGTAAAGGTACGGCTTCAGAAAAAATTTCCGTGTTACGTGAATGCGGAGTTCAAGTTACCGACAATCCTGCCGGGATCGGTGAACTCGTGAGGGATATGCTAAGCTAGGTGTACTTTTGAGAGACTAATCATTTTGAGGATGAGGAAGCTAACTCAGGTCTAGTACCAAATATCAGGCATTTCGTTTTTGCGACGATTCATAAATTCTTTCAATTCTTCGTCTTTGGCTTGATCTAATCCAGGTTCCTGGTAGGTTTCCAGCATCTTCTTCCACTTGGCATTAGCCCGCTGAACAACATTCTTGCTTCCCTCATCTTCCCACTGTTCATATGACTGTGTGCTAAATAACTCAGATTCATAAAAGGCTTCTTGATAGTACTTCATCGTATGGGCACTACCGAAAAAGTGATTTCCGGGGCCGACTTCTTCAAATGAACTGATGGCAAACTGATCCGAATCCACGTTTATTCCTTTAACAAATTTGTGTAAAGCACCAAGATAATCGGCATCAATAATCATCTTTTCGTAATTCATTACAAGTGCACTTTCCATCCATCCAGCAGCATGCAGAACAAAGTGTGCACCACACAGAACTGCTGCATTTAACGAATTTACACTCTCATTAGTTGCTTGAGCATCAACGCTTTGGGAACTCGTGAATCCACCACTGCAGCGAAGCGGGACATTGAAGCGTCGAGCAAGTTGCCCAACCACGTAGGAAGCAGCAGCCGATTCTGGTGTACCAAAAGATGGGGCACCAGCCCGCAAATTTACGGTGGTGGTGAAGTTGCCAAACACCGCCGGAGAACCAGGTCGTACCAACTGCCCCAATGCGACACCGACCATCACTTCTGCAAGCGACTGAGCAATGCAGCCGGCTATCGTAACCGGTCCAGTTGCTCCCCCAAGTACAAAGGGCACAACCACCGGACACTGATTCGCTTCAGAGTAGGCCCGCAGTGCGCCTGACATGGCTTCGTCATAAACCAAAGGTGAGTTCATATTGATATTCCCCATGATCACACAATGGTTTTCTACATAGTCAGCTCCAAATAGAATTCGGGCCATTTCTACTGAGTCCAGTGCTCGTTCACGTGTTGTAACAGAACCCATAAATGGCATATCGGAGTAGCGCATATGTGCATACACCATGTCCAGGTGGCGTTTGTTCACTGGAATGTCTACAGGTTCGCAAACCGTACCGCCGGAATGATGAAGCCAAGGTGAGGAATATGCGAGTTTGATAATGTTTTCAAAATCTACCAATGTACCGTAACGGCGTCCACGATCTAAATCCGATACAAACGGTGAACCGTAGGCAGGAGCAAACACGATATGATCTCCGCCGAGTCGTACAGAACGTTCCGGGTTTCTAGCGTGTTGCATAAAACTACTGGGTGTGGTGTTGGTGATGATGTCCCGTACGAGTCCTCTATCGAACCTTACCCGTATGCCATTTACATCAGCTCCGGCTTCCTTCCAGATTCTGAGGGCTTCGTCATCGCCACGAAATTCAACTCCAACTTCTTGAAGCAGTTCCTCGGTTTTATCTTCAATAATGTCGAGACCTTCCTCGCTCATCATGATGTAAGGAGGAATTTCTCGCTTCAGTCCTGCATTGATAATAATGGGCTGAGAGGGCGTTTCGGTTAGACGCTTTGCTCTGAGTTGCGACCGTCTGGACCGAGATGGTGATAGTGTGGTTGCTTGCGCCATATTCGGCTAAGAATTCTTGTTAAACTTTTCAGAATGAATTTCAACGATAAGGGGTTATCAACGATTATTCACTCCACTATGTCAATCGCTCGACTCTGGCTGCACAATACTTAAACTCGGGAATTTTGCCCATTGGGTCTAATGCCGGGTTAGTCAGTACGTTTGCGGCAGCTTCTGCGTAACAGAAAGGTACGAAAACAACCCCGTCAGGGATTCCTCGGTCAGACCGGGATTTAAGTTCAATCGCGCCTCTTCGAGTTACAATTCGGACCATTTCGCCTGATTCGACTCCTAAAGAGTTCAACTGTCCGGTGGACATACTCGCTACGGCTTCGGGTTCAATGTTATCCAGAACTTTTGAACGGCGGGTCATTGCTCCAGTATGCCAGTGTTCGAGCTGTCTACCCGTAGTGAGTATGAGTGGAAAAGTACTGTCAGGTTGTTCATTCGGACTAACAATTTTAGCTGGTACGAGTTTTGCCCTTCCATTTGCTGTAGGAAAACCATCACCGAATACGATGTCCCTGCCAGCTTCATCTGGTGCGTCCGAAGGATAGGTGACAGCACTTTCATCATCCAGGCGTCCCCAAGAAATATTATCCAGTGAAGGCATTACACTTGCCATTTCCGCATAAATGTCCGATGGATGGGTGAAATTCCAATCCAGTCCGATGCGTTTAGCGATTTCTTGGATGATCCACCAGTCCTGTTTAGCATCACCAGGCAGCTCCAAGGCAGTTCTGCCCATTTGCACTTGACGGTTGGTGTTTGTGACTGTGCCATCCTTCTCAGGCCAGGCCGATGCAGGCAAGACTACATCTGCGTGATAACTTGTTTCTGTTAGAAATAAATCCTGCACTACGAGATGATCAAGTTTTGCTAGTGCGTCTCGGGCATGCTGGACGTCGGGGTCGGACATGGCGGGATTTTCTCCCATCACGTACATCCCACGAATGACTCCATTATGGACAGCATCCATGATTTCTACCACTGTCAGGCCTTTAACCGGATCCAATGAGGTACCCCAAGCGTCTTCAAACCGGCTTCGAATGTCTTCTGCTTCAACTGAATGGTAGTCAGGAAACATCATCGGAATCAATCCGGCATCTGATGCACCTTGTACATTGTTCTGTCCACGAAGCGGATGTAGTCCAGTTCCAGGTCGACCAACATGTCCAGTTATAGTTGCCAATGAAATCAAGCACCGTGCGTTGTCCGTGCCATGGGTATGTTGGGAAATTCCCATGCCCCAAAAAATAATTCCTCGTTCAGCGTTAGCAAATTTACGAGCCACGGTACGCAAGGTGTCGGCATCAATTCCGCATACAGCGGACATCGCTTCCGGTGTGAAATCCACTATGTGACTGCGCAAGTTTTCGAAACCTTCGGTGAAACTGCCAATGTACTCCTTGTCGTACAGGTCTTCGGTGATGATGACATTGAGTAGTGCATTCAGCATTGCCACGTCAGTTCCTGAATTGAACTTCAGCATGTGCGTGGCATGTCGCGATAGGGCGGTACCTCGTGGGTCCATTACCACTAAAGTTTTGCCTTGCTTCGCTGCCTGCTTAAAAAATGTGGCAGCTACCGGGTGATTTTCCGTGGGATTGGAGCCGATTACGATGATGACATCTGCATCTTCACAGGCCGTGAATGGAGCGGTAACGGCACCCGAACCGATTCCCTCAAGTAACGCCGCGACAGAAGATGCGTGACACAACCTGGTGCAATGATCCACATTATTGGTTCCAAATCCGGTTCGCACCAACTTTTGTACCAGGTATGCTTCTTCATTAGACCCCTTTGCTGAACCAAACCCAGCAAGCCCCGCTGGTCCAAACTCCTCGCGAATTCGTTTAAACCCTTCAGCAGCCTTGTCAAGTGCTTCTTCCCAGGTAGTCTCTCGAAAATGAGTGTGATAATTTGCGGGGTCTACTTCAAGATCTGCTCCCTTGGGAGCACTTTCTTTACGAATTAATGGTTTAGTCAGACGATGGGGGTGTTTGACGTAGTCAAATCCAAAGCGGCCCTTTACACATAAACGGTTGTGATTGGCTGGGCCGTCGCGACCCTGTACGGCAATTATTTCGTTTTGCTTGATCTGATAGGTGATTTGGCAGCCCACACCACAATACGGACACACACTCTTGACTTCGTTCAACTCAAGATTTAAAGCTTTGCCTTCATTGTTAACAAAGGCGGTTTCAACTAGCGCACCAGTCGGACATGCCTGTACACATTCGCCACACGCGACACAAGTACTGTCACCCATTGGGTCGTCAAAATCAAACACAATTTTGGATTCATGACCTCGCATAGCCATACCAATAACATCATTCACTTGAACTTCTCGGCAGGCACGTACGCAAAGCGTGCAGTGAATACAGGAGTCCAAATACACTCCCATGGCAATGTGACTGGTGTCGGGGTCGGGGGTCGGTCGATTTGGCAGGCGACCGGTTTTTGTTTCGAGTTTCTCGGTCCACTGCCAAAATTTAGATTGAGGGTCGTGACTATGTTCTCGAGCGGGCTGGTCTGAGGCCAGCATTTCGAATACCATATCGCGCGCGGCTTCAGCCCGTTTACTATGAGTTTGTACCTTCATCCCGGGAGTTGGCGTGCGAATACATGACGCAGCAAGCAGGCGTTCTCCTTCAATTTCGACCATACAGGCTCGACAGTTACCGTCTGCTCGATAGCCTGGTTCCGGGTGATAGCACAGGTGCGGAAGTCTGGAATTAAGTCGATCGTTAACCTGCCAGATTGTTTCGCCGGGTAGGGCGTCGACCGGGTGCCCATCCAATTCAAATTGAATAGTTGCGGCTTTTAGCATTTTAGCTCATCAGAAAAATGTTCAATTACAGACAGTAGTGGGTTTGCTGCCGCTTGACCCAATCCACAAATCGATGCATCAGTCATGACTTGGCCTAGATCTCTTAGTGTTGGTTCATCCCAGTTTTTGTCTTCCATCAATTTTACTGATTTTTGAGTCCCCAATCGGCATGGTGTACATTGACCGCAGCTTTCATCTTCAAAGAATTTCATCAAATTTAAAGCGACATCAGCCATGCTGTCCTGATCACTCAGAATCACCACTGCATGAGACCCAACAAAGCATCCGTAATCGTCTAAAGTTCCAAAGTCGAGTGGTAGGTTGTCGAGAGAGGCAGGTAAAATTCCACCGGATGCCCCACCGGGTAAGTAAGCTTTGAACAGATGTCCCGGCATCATGCCACCGCTATACTCGTCAATCAATTCGCGTACGGTTATTCCAGCGGGTGCCAACTTAACGCCAGGTTGTGTAACTCGACCCGACACTGAATAACTGCGTAATCCCTTGCCTCCATTCTTCCCATAGTTGGCAAACCAGTCCACTCCCTTTTGAGCAATATCTCGCACCCAATACATTGTTTCGACATTTTGCACAAGGGTGGGACGATCGAATAGTCCTTTTTCCGCAACATAGGGAGGGCGATGGCGTGGTAAGCCTCGTTTCCCCTCAATGGATTCAATCATTGAAGATTCTTCTCCACAAATATACGCACCAGCTCCCCGTCTTAATACGATTTCAGTGTGAGAACAGATGTTTTCTGAGCGAAGCGCTTCAAGTTCTGCAAGCAGAATTTTCCGGACCGCCGGATATTCATCTCGAAGATAAATGTAAACTGTTTGCGCTTCAACCACCCACGCAGCAATTAACATCCCTTCCAAAAATCGGTGAGGTTCTCTTTCCAGGTAGTATCGGTCTTTGAACGTACCGGGTTCGCCTTCGTCTGCATTAATCGCCATCAATCGAGGTCCCGGATAGCCACGAACAATTTGCCATTTAAGTCCAGTTGGGAATCCGGCTCCACCGAGACCCCTTAGTGCTGATTGCTTAAATAAATCAACAAGTTCGTCACGGGTGCGCTGTTCGGTTAAGCACTCCTGCAGTAGCTGATAGCCGCCATCGCGTCGATAATCAGTTAAATTTTGATAAGCAGGTACTTCTGGTTCAATACGCTTTTCCTTTACAGATTCTAAAATTGAATCAACATCTGCATGATCGATATGGTGGTGTCCGATTTCGACAACAGGAGCGGTATCACACCGTCCCATACAGGGAGCTCGAACGACCCGAACATCTTTGCCCAAAGATGCAGGCAGGTTTTTGAGCAAAGTTTGTCCACCAAACAACTCACAGGTTAGGCTGTCGCAGACACGAATTGTGATCGGTGGCGGAGAATGGTTTTCTTCAGTAACGATGTCAAAGTGTGCATAAAACGTTGCTGTTTCATACACTTCGGTTAACGAAAGACGCATCTTATGTGCGAGTGCAACCAAGTGGTCTGAAGATAGACAGCCGAATGCATCCTGGATCAAATGCAAATGCTCAATCAGCATATCTCGTCGAAGGGGTGCATCTGTTAGAAGTTGCTCGACTTCAGACAGGGCTTTGGAAGTGAGTTGTCTACCCTTGGGAGTGGCGGCAGCACGCCGTATCCCGCGTCCCGGATGACGCAACTTTACAACTTCAGGTGATTCTGATTTCACGTGTTTAAGCGCAAAAAATTACAATGTTGAGTAAACAAAATTAATCTTAAAGTTATCAATTTTCGTGAATTATAAATTGCACAACTATTGTGTCAGAAGCGAATAATGAGGAATGTAGGAAAATTGGACTTAGGAGTTAACTGGTGTTGTAACTCTATTGACTGTCCAATATATTCGAACAGTTCGCAATAAATTGCCATCACTCTCATTGGTCCTTTCCCGACTTCCATTTCTAAGAAAACTTAAGACTAGTGAGTTCCGATTGCCGTCCACTCGCCGTCCATGGTGCTATTACTAAACTAGTGAGGTTTGTTCTTTCCCTTAACAATTACCTTCTACATCCACTCTAAATCGATGATTTTCTATTGATCCTACACGGCTCCACTATTTTGAATTTCTTGTAATTGTTCCGAGTCATATCCCAGTACATCCGTGAGAATTTCCTCAGTGTGTTCTCCGAGTAGAGGAGATCTTGTTACCGTCGATGGAGAGTCAGACAGCTTAATTGGGTTGCCGATGGATTTGTATGTACCGCGTTCAGGATGGTCTACGTCCACTACTGTACCAGTTGCCATCAGAGACTCTTCATTAGCCAACTCCTCCATAGACAATATAGGGCCGCATGGGACGTTAAGTTTGTTCAAAGTCTCCATCACCTCAAATTTGGTCTTTGTCATTGTCCATTCTTCAATCATGGCAAAGCATTGATCAAGTTTTGGCAGCCGAGCTTGCGGTGTCGACCATTCGGGGTCGTCAATAAGTTCTTCACGTCCAAGAATACGCATAAAGTGTGCCCATCCGGGAGGCTGAATGATGACATAAATGTAGTCGTTAGGTCCGCCGGGTGCAGTGCGCACGGCCCAACCTGGTTGACCGCCACCTGAGGAATTGCCCGAACGCGGCACCGTCGTGCCAAACTCGCCATTTGGATGCTGCGGATACTCGGTGAGTGGTCCGTGTTGCAGACGTTGCTGATCTCGCATTTTTACGCGACATAAATTTAATACTCCATCCTGCATTGCACACTCCACTCGCTGACCGCGACCTGTGGTTTCACGCTGATACAGTGCAGTTACAATTCCTAGAGCAAGATGAAGTCCCGTACCAGAATCTCCGATTTGTGCTCCGGTTACCGTAGGCGGTCCATCATCAAATCCAGTGGTGCTGGCAGAGCCCCCAGTACACTGAGCAACGTTTTCGTAAACCTTGCAGTCCTGGTATGGTCCCGGTCCAAAGCCCTTTACAGACGCAAAAATAATTCTAGGATTGATCTGCTGAATACGCTCCCAGGAAAATCCCATTCGGTCGAGTGCCCCTGGTGCGAAGTTTTCCGCTATTACATCGCATTCTTCCAATAATCGAGTAAAAATCTCCTTGCCTTTTTTGCTTTTTGTATCAAGGGTGATTGATCGCTTATTGTGATTCAGCATGGTGAAGTACAGGCTGTCGACATCAGGAATATCACGTAGTTGTCCTCGAGTCGCATCACCTACGCCGGGTCGTTCTACCTTGATTACGTCAGCACCAAACCAGGCGAGTAGTTGCGTACAGGTCGGTCCTGATTGCACGTGAGTCATATCAAGTATTCGCACGCCTTCCAGTGCACTAGTCATAATGAAATCCTTGGTTTTATTATTGTTTGAAAGAAAGAAGAAATTATACGGAGAATTTAAAATGCCTTGTCAAAGGTGTTCTGCGCTTCACGGTTGATATAGATTCTCGCAACATAATGTTGCCACAGATTAGTTGGTTAATAGTTAGCAGGTATCATCCAAAGCAGTTAATTTTGCCATAATGCAATTTGCGACTGTTCTGGCGTTGAGTCTGCGGAAAAACGGATTGTATATTGTAAGCAGATTTCCGATAAAATGCCGATGAAACTAACTTTAATAATTAGGGAGTAAACGTAGATGAACTTTAAAAAAGACGACATTGTTGAGCAACTTGCCACTGGGGAGATGTCTCGACGTCAGTTTAATTCTTTGCTGGCTTCTCTCGGTGTGGCAACAGTAACTTTTCCCCTGATGTCCGGAACAACTCTGGCTGCTCCTGAAGACCATCCTAATGTGCTTACTTGGGAAGGCTGGGATGCCAACGAGCATCATGGACAATACTTTGAAAAGCACGGTGAATATCCAAACTTTTCAATTTTTGGTGACGAAGAAGAAGCTTTCGCGAAAATTATGGCAGGTGCACAGTTTGATGTCAGTCATCCGTGTACCTATAAGGTCGAGTTGTGGCGCGATGCCGGAATTCTTCAGCCCATCGATACTAGTCGTTTGAGTCATTGGCCAGATATTATTCCAAGTCTAAAAAACATTCCGGGGATGACGAATGACGATGGTGTGTGGTTTGTTGCCGCTGACTGGGGAAATACCTCCGTACTTTATCGACCTGATCTGGTTGACGAAAAGTACCAGGAAGAGGAGACTTGGGGAATTCTTTGGGATGAGCGCTATGCGGGTCGATTGTCCATGGCTGATAGTTTGATTGATGGTGTCATGGTCGCTGCAATTTATGGTGGCGCAGCAGACCCTTTTGACATGACCGAAGCTGAAGTCGAAGTCACGCGTGAACTGCTACGCAAGCAACTTCCTTTAATGCGTTACTACTGGACCAGCCCAACTGACATCGAAAATGCAATGGCTGCTGGGGAACTTGTCGCCACCAGTGCTTGGAACGACGCTTATACCGCATTGAAGAATGCGGGGCACAACGTCAAGTATATGAATCCAAAGGAAGGTGCCATGACCTGGGTATGTGGATTTTGTCTGATGGCAGATGCTGACCCAGAAAAGATTGAGAAGTCCCATGACGTAATCGATGCATTTTTGAGTCCAGAATCCGGGCAGTTTGAAATTCTTGATCAAGGCTATGGGCATGCTAATCAAAAGGCATATGAGCTTGTTGATGAAGCAACTTTGGCTGAGCGCGGACTGTCACGTAATCCGGATGAGTTGCTTGGAGCCGGCATCTACCAAGTCGCAATTAAAAACGAAGCAGTACTGCAAGGAATGTTTGAAGAAGTGAAAGCGGGACTGTAGTTCGGCCTCATCAATTCAAATTTCAATAGAAAAAGCCGGAACTCTCGTACTATACACGGGAGTTTCGGCATTGTTGGCAACCATAGGGATGCTGCAAACTTTATCGTGGTGAAAAGTATCTATACTACCCACACTGCTCCTCAACAGGCAAACTCCTAAGTCGTGAGCATATCAACTACTAGCTCCAACTTTACGTTTATTGAAAGAATTCGCTTAGGATTTCGCAAAAGCGAAACAGCAAAAGGCTACTCACTGCTGTTTCCAACGTTGACGATCATTCTGCTTGGATTATTTTTTCCACTACTGATTCTATTTACTCTCAGTTTTTGGAAACAAGAATATGTAGAAGTGATCCGAACATTTACCTTAACCAACTACGCGGATTTTTTTAGAAAGAAAATCTACTATTTAATTCTTTATCGCTCCATTCGAATCTCTACATTTGTTACCTTTGTTACCGTAGTACTGGCTTATCCACTGGCTTACTACATCGCCTTTCATGTACAGAAGAACAAGATCAGGTGGCTGATCCTTGTTACCATTCCTTTCTGGACGAGTTACTTGCTAAGAGTGTTTTCCTGGAAGGTGATCTTAGGTTACAACGGAGTGATCAACTCGAGCTTGTCCTCACTGGGACTCATTGCTGAACCTCTGCAGTTCTTACTCTACAACCCAACAGCAGTGATCATTACACTTGCACATGCCTGGGCAGCTGTAGCAATTCTGCCAATTTATGTGTCGCTGGAAAAGATCAATCGATCCTTAATTGAGGCGTCTCGAGATCTTGGCGAAAATTCAGTGATGACATTTTTACGGGTAACTTTGCCACTATCGATGCCAGGTGTAGTAGCCGCCTGTCTGTTGGTGTTCATTCCCACCGTTGGCGATTATGTGACGCCAGCACTTGTGGGTGGGCCGCGGGGGCTAATGATTGGCAACATCATTCAGTCGATGTTCGGTAAGGCATTGAACTGGCCACTAGGTGCGGCACTTTCAATTATCTCAATGCTTACCGTCACTGCCGCCGTATGTGTACTGCTCGGTGGAGTAAAAATATTTCGCAAGAAAGTGAGTTAATTAATGGTTGCTGGGCAAAAACGAATCAGCGGATTAGCGGTTTACGCTATAGGCTACCTCATTTTCTTGTATGCGCCGGTGGCCGTATTACCTCTTTTTTCGTTCAATGACTCTACCTATGTTACCTTCCCGCTAGTTGGATTTACCACCAAGTGGTACGCTCAACTTGCAGACAGTCAGGGACTGCAGTACGCGTTTTGGAACAGCATAAAGGTTGGCATCAGTGTTGCAATTCTCAGTACCATACTTGGAATTTTTGCGGCAAAGGGCGTCACTCGTTACCGCATAAAACGTAGCGGTGCTCTAATCGGCTGCATCATGGTTCCGCTCGTTATTCCGGAAATCATTTTAGGCATTTCATTGCTAATGACTTTCAGTTTGAGTGGCGTCAAACTTTCGCTCGTTACCGTTGGAATTGGACATTTGATGTTATGCACACCATTTTCCATGCTGGTATTGATTTCCCGCATGGAAGGATTTGATAAGAGTTACGAAGAGGCATCGCAGGACCTTGGCGAGAATGCGTGGAATACCTTTTGGCGAGTGACCTTTCCCATCATTTTCCCGGGTGTTGTGGCAAGTATACTGCTGACATTTACAATATCGTTTGATGAGTTTGTATTGGCATTTTTCCTGGCCGGTACTGACTCAACTTTACCGCTTCATATATGGAGTCAGTTGCGGTTTCCAGATAAGTTACCGTCTGTTTTAGCGCTTGGCGCGATAATCGTAGTCGCCTCTACGTTCGTAATTTTCGCCGCAGAGTTTATTCGACGTGGCGGAGTGCAGATGAATAAGCAATCCGGAGTTTAAACACGTGTCTGAAGTCATCATTTCACTACAGGATGTCAGCAAGGTATTTGGGTCGGTTCGGGCTGTAAATCAGGCCAACTTGAATGTGATGAAAGGTGAGTTCTTTTCTCTTCTTGGTCCGTCTGGTTGCGGCAAGACTACACTGCTGAGGATGCTGGCTGGGTTCGAACTGCCAACTGAAGGGAAAATAGAAATTGACGGGCAGGACGTGACTTTGGTCCCGCCAAACTTTCGGCCAGTCAATATGGTTTTTCAAAACTATGCAATTTTTCCGCATTTGAATGTCGCTTCAAACATTGCTTTTGGTATGAGAAAGTCGGGGCTTTCAAAGCAGGAACTCAGTCAACGGATCGAGCAGATGCTTGAACTGATTAAGCTACCAGGTTACGGTGAGCGAACAGCAGACGAACTATCCGGAGGTCAAAGACAACGTGTAGCATTAGCTCGTGCTTTGATCAAGCAACCCAAGGTGCTACTGCTTGATGAACCACTAGGGGCCTTGGATAAAAAGTTGCGTGAGCAGATGCAAATTGAACTAAGACTGCTGCAGCAGCACGTTGGGATTACTTTTGTATTTGTTACCCATGATCAGGAAGAAGCATTGACGCTCTCGGACAGAATTGCAGTAATGAATCATGGCGATATTGTGGAAATCGCCACTCCAGGTGATCTTTACGAAACTCCAAAATCTAGATTTGTTGCCGATTTCATTGGAACGATAAATTTGTTCAATTGCGTTCTGAAAGATCATTCTGACGGCATTTGCATCGGTGAATCGTCTACTATCGGTTCAGTCAGGATCGCATCCCAAGCACCGCCGGTCGCAGTTGGTGAGGAATTTATATTGGCTATTCGACCCGAAAAGTTATCTTTATCATTTGAAGACCCATCAGTCACTGAAAATCGGATTCATGGCAAAATGGGACCCTCGGCTTATCTAGGAGACCGCAGTCATCTTTACATATATGTTGACCAGCGCGAAGAACCAGTGTCAGTGGCACTGCAAAATCTGTCTGGATTATTGGACATGGTTCGCAGTACTGATAGAGATGTTTGGTTAACCTGGGCAGATGATGCTGTGGTAATTCTTCCGCCAGAAGACTAGTCAGCAAAATGTCCTTCAAAGTTTATGTGGACGGCCATGTCGGAACCACAGGCTTAGTTATTCACGACATACTTCAACAGCGAGAAGATATTGATCTCGTTACAATTTCCGACGAATTAAGAAAGCATGAGCAAGCGCGGAGGCAGGCGATTGAAGAATGTAATCTCGCCATTTTGTGTCTACCAGATGAGGCGGCGATTCAAGCTGCCGAGTGGGCAACAGCCTCTGGAACCAAGTTGATTGATGCAAGTACTGCACATCGGGTAGCGAATGATTGGGTTTATGGCTTGCCCGAAATAGGAAGCGATGCTCGTACAGCGATAAAAAATTCGGATCGGGTTAGTAACCCAGGCTGCTATCCCACTGCGGTAATTTTACTATTGCGGCCACTGATAGCTGAAATGCTTCTGCCTGTAGACACACCAATCATGATTCATGCACTGTCTGGATATTCTGGTGGAGGGCGGAAGTTAATCGAACGCTGGGAAGACCCATCTTCTAATTTATCACTTCTACCGTATTCGGCACCGTATGCATTGGAGCGAATACATAAGCATGTGCCGGAAATGATGAAGTATTCGGGGTTGGAAGTAGAGCCTCAGTTTCTCCCTCGAGTCGGTCCGTTCTACAATGGAATGCGCGTTGAAATTCCACTCCACGCAAATACTCTTGGAATCAAGCAGGTATCAGCGGCACAGATCGCTGAACTCTATACGAAGTGGTATTTGTTCGAGAATTTTGTTGATGTGCGTTTAATGGAAAACGGTACAGCCAACGAACAGGAATTGGACCCAAGTGCATGTAACGCTACCAACAAAATTAGATTGATTGTTTATGCCCATCCTAGCGGGCATGTACTCCTAGTTGGAATTTTGGACAATCTTGCTAAAGGTGCCAGTGGAGCAGCTATTCAATCGATGAATTTGATGCTTGGGTTTGATGAGAAATTGGGTTTGGATGGTGCAATTGCTACTGGTCGTTAAAGCTAACGACGCGACTTACGGGCGAGGGCTTGGGCCTCAGCAAAACTATCTGGGGAGTACTCCGCACCGTACTTTTTAAGTCCGGAGACTATTTCACTAATGACCTTGGGCCCGGAGTAAATAAGTGAAGTGTAAATTTGTACTAGAGTCGCCCCGGCTCGCATTTTCTCCCATGCATCTTCGGCGGTACTAATACCACCGACGCCAATAATTGGAATGGAGTGATTCGTGGCGTTTGCCAGTGATCGAATGACTTCTGTCGATAGTCGGCACAGAGGCTTGCCGCTCAATCCTCCCTTCAGTTTGTAGTTGGGATGCGGTCGTGTCGAGTACTTCGGTCGTTCCAGTGTCGTATTGGTTGCGATGATTGCGTCCACTTTGTACTGCTTCAGTATGTCTGCAATTTCTCGCACTTGGCCGATATTTAAATCCGGTGAAAGTTTGATTGAAATTGGGACGAATCTACCACCAGTGCGCTCAACCAATTCGGAACGCTTGGACAGCATTGCCGATAGTAATTTACATAAGTGGTTTTCAGTCTGCAATTCCCGTAACCCCGGTGAGTTGGGTGATGAAAGATTCAGTACGACATAGTCGGCAAAGTCGTACACCCCTTCCAACCCGATTTCATAGTCGTTTACGGCTTTTTCCAGTGGCGTCGTGGTGTTTTTGCCAATATTGACACCTAGCATAAAGGATCTGGAATCACCGTCCAATTGCTGCAGTTGTTTTCGAAATTTAATCAGTCCCTTACTGTTAAATCCCAAACTGTTTACCAGTGCCTGGTCCTTTACTATACGTAGAATTTTTTTATCAGGATTGCCTGCTTGTGGCTTTGGAGTCACCGTACCCGCTTCTATAAAGCTGAACCCCATTGCTGCAAGTGACTTAAGTGCAACAGCATCTTTGTCATAACCTGCTGCAAGACCGACCGGATGTTTAAGTTCACGACCAAATATCTTGATTGGTAAACTAGGAACTGGACTGTGCCATAATTTTTTTTGCAAATTAAGGGTGTAATTGTTGGATTGTCCAAGTCGCAATGCTGCAAGGGCGCAATGATGACTCAACATGGCACCGGTGCTAAAAGCTAGCGGTCGAATAACAGAGTAGACGTCCACCTTAAAACTGTTCACCTTCAGTTAAGTAGCGCCATTTACCCACAGGCAAGGCACCCAATACGATTCCGCCGATGCGTACCCTTTTGAGCGATACTACGCTTAATCCGACTAGATCGCACATCCTTCTGATTTGTCTGTTTCGACCTTCGGTTAGGGTAAATTTGAAAAACTTCTTGTCGATCACTTCAATCTTGGCTGGTTTCAACTTTTTCCCATCAAGCGACAATCCACCAGATAGGGTTGATTGTTGACGACTGCTGATTTGCGAATCAGTTCTCACCAGGTATTCCTTTTCAATTTCCGAGTCAGGTCCAATGAGTTTACGAGCAATTCTACCGTCTTGTGTAAAAACTAAAAACCCGGTTGAGTCGGAATCTAGCCGTCCTGCGGGTGCAAGTCCTGTTAATGGCCATTTGACTTTGATGTCACCATTTTGGTTTGGATTCCCTTGACAGTTTTTCTTGCGAATCAACTTAACCGCCGGCTTGTTGCCTTGTTCCGGCTGCCCTGATACATAGCCTATGGGTTTATGCAACAGTATAGTAACTAGTCGATTTTGGTAGTCTTTGGCCTGCGGATTAAGCACTACGACACTGGATTCTGTGACTTGCGTGCCTTGTTCTCGAACAACTTGTCCGTCAACTTTAAGCCAGCCTTGGTTTATAAAGTACTCAGCTTCGCGGCGAGAACAAATGTTGTTCTGCGACAAGTATTTGGACAGTCTCATTGAAGTTATGCCCGACACGGCTTCACTTTCAATTAGGAGCCAATTTTGCTAGTTCGATAGCTTGTCCGAGATAGGAGTGAGGAGTTAATGCCAAAAGCCGTTCCTTTTCTTTCTGTGGTAAGCCCAGTTGCTCAATAAACTCATGCAAGGTTTGTTGCGTAACCTTCACTCCCCGTGTTAACTGCTTTAGTTGTTCGTATGGGATATCGGCACCATGTTTGCGCATGACCGTTTGTATTGGCTCGCTCAATATTTCCCAAGCATTGTCCAAATCTTCATTCAGGCGTTCCCTGTTGACATCAAGTTTTCTTAATCCCTTCAAAATTGAATGATAGGCAATCA
Source organism: Arenicellales bacterium (assembly GCA_965200645.1). Classification (GTDB taxonomy): domain Bacteria; phylum Pseudomonadota; class Gammaproteobacteria; order Arenicellales; family JAJDZL01; genus CBDAUN01. Next base: position 1,263,860 of record CBDAUN010000003.1, on the reverse strand, counting down.
GACTGTAGCCTACGCCGATACCAAGATTTCTAAGGACGGTTGAATCACTTAAATCACGCTGCCACCGGCTGACGGGAAGTTTCTCTGCAAGATGTCCCAAGTTTGCATTGGCCATGCCAAGGTTGCCTTCTGCGTTTTCAAAGTCTATGGGATTGACCTTATGCGGCATGGTCGATGACCCGACCTCAGCTTTTTGAGCCACTTGTTTGAAGTAGCCGAGCGAGATATATCCCCAAAAATCTCGACACAAGTCAAGCAGTATTGAATTGATTCTTTGAATGGTATGACAATATTCCCCAATATAGTCATGAGGTTCCGTTTGCGTGGTCATGGGGTTGTAATGCAAGCCAAGAACCTTCTCGACGAACAGACTATTGAACGCTGGCCAATCCACATCTGGATAGGCTGAAACCAGTGCGTTATAGTTACCGACTGCACCGCCAAATTTGCCATTAATCTTTATTTCCTCAAACAACTGAATTTGCCTTTCCAGTCGGTGGACAAATACATTGATCTCTTTGCCCACGGTTGTCGTTGACGCTGGCTGACCATGGGTGCGGGAGAGCATTGGTACTGAAGCATATTCAGTTGCGTTTGATTGCAGATGTTCAACCAACTCCTTTAACAGCGGAACCAAAACTTCGTTACGTGCCTGAACGAGCATTAAGCCAAAACAATTGTCATTGATGTCGTAGGAGGTGCACCCGAAGTGTACGAATTCACGGACTCGTTCCAGTCCGGGAATTTCGTCTATACGTTCCTTAATGTAGTATTCAACCGCCTTGACATCATGGTTTGTCTGTTTTTCTATCTCTTTCACAGCCATCGCATCATCTTCCGTAAAGTTCGAGACGATCGTGCGTAGTTTGTTGTTTATTTGAAATGGCAGTGGCCCCAATTCCTGTAAACTGGTATTACGCGTTAGTGCCAGCAGCCATTCAATTTCAACGAAAACTCTAAGTCGAATGAGTCCAAATTCGCTAAAAATGTACCGCAGAGGCTGAACAGCCTCGCTATAGCGACCATCCAATGGAGACAGTCCCATTACTGCAGAAATGTCGGATGTCGTGGTCACCGGTCAGTGTTAAGTTTTGCGTAATTGTTTAGGCAAAAAACGTCTACTCAAATGGAGATATACCAGTAGTGGTCCACGAGCATGGCGACGAACAATACCGCCAGATAGTGAATTGAGAATCGAAAAGTTCTGCGGGCAAGGCTATCGCTGTATGACTGAAACAGTCGAACCGAATAGTAAAGAAAAATTCCATTTAGCACAGATGTGATACAAAGATAAATGAGCCCAAACATACCCGTAGCAAATGGCATGTAAGTCACTGCAATCAGCAGGATGGTATAAAGCAGGATGTGCAGCAGGGTGAACTTTTGGCCGTGAGTTACCGGAAGCATCGGGATGTTTGCCTTGGAATAATCTAGTTCTCGGTAGAGTGCCAATGCCCAAAAATGGGGTGGCGTCCAACAAAAGATAATTAGGAAAAGCAAGAACGCATCGGTGCTGAGTTCACCTGTGATGGCTGTCCAACCCAAAACAGGCGGCATTGCTCCGGCTGCTCCGCCAATGACTATATTCTGCGGCGTAGCGTGTTTTAAAAAAACCGTATATACAACCGCGTAACCGATTAAGGAAAAGAACGTTAGCAAGGCTGTCAGTGTATTAATCGTTGCGACTAAAAGTGCCATAGATATGGCTGCCAACAAAAATGCAAGGACTAAGGCATGCTTGGTTCCAACAGTCCCAGTTGGAAGTGGACGATTTTGGGTACGCTTCATGACAGAATCGGCATCCGCGTCCAGTACGTGATTGACCGCGGCGGCAGCTCCGGCCGACAGACCAATACCCACGGTAGCCAGTAATACCGTTATCAAATCAGGCAATTCCGGGATTGCAAGAAACATTCCGGCAACCGCAGTAAACATAATGAGAGCAACAACTCGTGGTTTCGTGAGGCGGTAGAACTCACGAATGACAGCTGGCCAAGGCAAAACTTGCGAGCGTGCAGAAACTTCAAATGTCATTGGGCTGTAGTCAACTTGGAAGGAGAATTGTGTTGGCTAGAATCGGTGCTTCCCAAGATCGTCGGTAACAGTCGAAATGAATCCAGATAGTAATCAACGTTGTATGAACTATTCACTTTCGACGTTACTTATTGAGTCGATGATCTTTTTCGTCGAAAACCCACGACAAAGTATATTACAAGAAGCGTTGCTGCAAGGGCGAACCATTGAAATGCATACGCCTTGTGCCGAATAATCCATTCGCCGGTTGGCTTGTTCAAGTGGTATTCGAGCACGTCTGAATGTTCTTCGTCTAGCACAATCACAAATTCATGCAGCCGGTAATCAAGGGCTTCACGGAATCTGTCTAAATCCAGTGCTTGCCAGACCTTCTCCCATTCCTGTTCTATGGGGTTTTGTTCCTTAAGTAGAAAACTCTCGCTCGGAGGTACGACTGCGACTCCGCTCACTGTTGTGGTTCCCAAAACTTCTTCCACTTGCGGCAGTTGTCGTCGGTCGGGTTTTGCCGCTACCCATCCTCGATTGACGAGCACTGCTGTTTTACCATCACGCAGAATTAATGGCGTAATGACGTGATACCCGGCTCTTGAATTTAACACCTGATTATCTAAAAGGAACTCTTTGGTCTGATCCCATACGCCAGTTGCTTTAACCGAATGAAATTCAATTTCGTTTGGGGTTTCCATCTGAGCACCGACGGTAATGGTGGGTGCAGTTGTGCGAGCTGCAAAAGACTGCATGCGTTCGGCTTTATGCTGTGCTCGATCAAGTTGCCAAAAACCGAGATAAATCAACGCCGGAGTCAATATAAAGACACAAACTGTGGGAATAATTTTTTGGCGATATTTTTGTGACATAGCACTCGCTTTTGCTAATCCAAGCGTTTTGATCGCAAATAGTGCGGATATAATTCAGGCTTCAATTCACCCTCATTGGCAACCGAGAAACGGCGAGAAATGATGCGGTAAGGATACTGCAATCCCAATCCCATCAATTGAAATTGGGTTCGATTCTATGAGTGTAGACAAAATCCTCATTGCAATTCTCGTTGTACTGATGATAGGATCGCTTGGCTCAGCGTTTTACTACTTTTACAAGGATCGTGGACAAAGCACACGCACGGTGAAAGCCCTGACAGCACGAGTGGCAATTTGGGTGCTGCTATTCGCGATGATTGTCGGTGGCATCTATACTGGGTGGATCACACCGAGCAATACCATCCCCATACCGCCTAAAGTTACTGAACAAGCACAATAAGGCGCTTGCGCTTACTCGCCTAAACCACGTATACGAAAATAAACAGTCCCACCCAGACTGTATCGACAAAGTGCCAGTACCAGGCACCCGCTTCAAACGCGAAGTGATGGTCAGGTAAAAAGTGGCCTCTTACGCATCGCACCAAGATCACGGTTAGGATGATGGCCCCTATCGTGACATGAGCTCCGTGAAATCCCGTCAACATAAAGAATGTTGCACCATAAACTCCAGTTCCTAGAGTCAACCCAAGATCGGCATATGCGTGAACATATTCCGCAATTTGCAAAGCTAAAAAGAGGAACCCCAAGATCACCGTAATTGCAAGCCAAATAATGAGTTGCTGACGCTGGTCTTTCTTTAACGCCCAGTGAGCAATAGTAACTGTAACGCTCGATGTTAAAAGAATCAGTGTATTCCAGACCGGTATTCCCCAAGCGCCAATGGTTGAGAATTGATTCGCAGAAGAAATAGCCGTATCGGCAGCGATAACCTCGGGTCCCATGGGACCGGCGGTTGGCCAGCCACCGTCATAGCCGTACCACAGCAGGTCTGTTTCCGCCAGCCACGGTACCGACAGATTTCTGGCATAAAACAATGCGCCAAAGAATCCGCCAAAAAACATAACTTCCGAAAAAATGAACCAGAGCATACTCATTCGGAATGAAATGTCGACGTGAGCGTTATACTTTCCCCGTTCACTTTCCCCGACAACGACACCGAACCATCCAAACATCATGAATGCGATGATGAATCCTCCGACGGCCATCACCCATGGCGCTATGTCGACATCGTTGAGCATCATGACGAATCCGCCGGCTAGGGTGAACAGGCCGACCGATGCGACCAGTGGCCACGGACTAGGATCTGGTAGGTAATAATCGCCGTTTGCGCTCATTTTTGCTCCTTTTCTGCGATTGTTTAGGTTCCTTTTGCCGGAATTTCCTTATCTTCCACTTCAAAAAGGCTGTAAGCCAAGGTGAAGGTATTTATGTCCTTTGGTACATCCGGATCAATATAAAACACTACAGGCATAACTTTTGCTGTGCCTGGCGCCAATTTTTGAGAGGTAAAGCAAAAGCACTCCATTTTGACCAAGTACTTTGATGCCTGAAAAGGTGCCACACTCGGCACTGCTTGTGCTGTCGTCTCTCGGTTTGCTGTATTCAGTGCAACATAATTTACTTGCAGTATTTCACCGGGGTTAACTTTAACTTTGTTAAATTCAGGTTCTACTTCCCAAGCCAGCCCATTGGTCGATACTGTGGTGAACTCAACCGTTACATCACGAGTTGTGTCCACAACAATTGATTGTGGTGTTTCCGTGACTTCTGCGACAATCGGTTTACCGCCGATTCCGGTTATCTCGCAAAACAGATCGTACAGCGGAACTAGAGCGTAACCAAACCCAAACATGCCAGATACGACGAGCATCAAGAGGACGACTAGTCGTTTGTTGGATCTCGGTTTAATCTTCTCCATGAACTTGCTACCAGTATTGAATAATCATGCCCGCGAAGACAATCATGCAGATGATGCCCAACCCCCAGGCGAACTTAACGTTACTAATTCGCTTTTTTTCTTCATCCATGAGTTAAACCTGATTACTTCACCACTGGTGGAGTAGAAAACGTATGATAAGGCGGTGGCGATTCGATCGTCCATTCGAGCCCCTCTGCGCCCTCCCAAACTTGAGTAGTTGCTTTTTCGGTGACACCGCGAACGCACTGAATGATGACGTAAACGAAAATCAATTGCGCAAAACCAAGACCGTATGCACCAATCGTTGAGATGACGTTGAACTCGGTAAATTGAACCGCATAGTCGGGAATACGCCGTGGCATACCTGCCAGTCCTAAAAAGTGTTGTGGGAAGAACGTCAGATTGAAGAATATTACTGTCAGCCAAAAGTGCCACTTACCAAGTCTTTCGTTGTACATTCTGCCGGTCCACTTCGGCAGCCAGTAATACACCGCTCCCATCATAGCCATGATGGAGCCGGCAAACAGCACATAGTGGAAGTGCGCCACTACGAAGTATGTGTCGTGATACTGAAAATCCGCCGGGACAATTGCAAGCATCAAACCTGATAGCCCGCCAATGGTAAACAGAAATACGACTGCCACTGCATAGAGCATGGGTGTTTCGAAGGTCAGTGACCCTCGCCACATCGTCGCAACCCAGTTAAACACTTTCACACCGGTAGGCACAGCAATTAACATTGTCGCGTACATAAAGTACAGCTCACCTGCTAGCGGCATACCCACTGTAAACATATGATGTGCCCAAACGATGAATGATAAAAATGCGATACCAGCAGTTGCAAATACCATCGAATCGTATCCGAATAGTGGCTTGCGGGAGAATGTTGGGATGATCTGAGAGATAATTCCAAATGCCGGAAGAATCAGAATGTACACTTCGGGATGTCCAAAAAACCAAAAGATATGCTGGAACATCACTGGGTCTCCACCGCCTGCTGGATCAAAGAATGCAGTGCCAAAATGTCTATCCGTGAGTAGCATTGTTACTGCACCGGCAAGCACAGGCATCACTGCGATCAGCAAAAATGCGGTTATCAGCCAAGTCCAGACGAACAACGGCATCTTCATCAAATACATGCCCGGGGCCCGCATATTCATGATTGTGACAATAATGTTTATTGCACCAAGCACAGAGGAAATACCCATCATGTGGATAGATAATATGGTCATATCGACCCCCACACCCCCTTGAACCGACAGTGGAGCATAGAGCGTCCAACCTGCCGACGGCCCTCCTCCGGCAGTTAGCAAACTTCCGAGCAATAAAGCGAAGGCAAAGGGCAGAATCCAGAAGCTCCAGTTATTCATGCGTGGCAGTGCCATGTCCGGAGCGCCAATCATTAGAGGTATGAGCCAGTTGGCAAATCCCACAAATCCAGGCATGATCGCACCGAAAATCATAATCAGTGCATGCATCGTCGTTAGCGAGTTGAATAGTTGCGGATTAACGACTTGCAAGCCGGGTTGAAACAGTTCTGCTCGAACTGCAAGTGCCATGACCCCTCCGACGAAGAACATCGTCAGAGAGAAAATCAGGTACATTGTCCCAATGTCCTTATGATTCGTGGTTGTGAGCCACCGCATTATTCCGGTTGGACGATGATCATGGTGGTGATCGTGTGCTGCCGTAGACGTTGATGCCATGATTGACTACCTTGTGAAATATTTTGATTCGTAGAAAATTTATCTAAGCGCTTTAATTTGCGACGGTTGTACCATGTCGCCCACACTATTTCCGAGAGCATTTCGCTCGTAAGTAATGACTGATGCGAGGTCCGCATCGCTCAGTTGTAACTTGAATGCAACCATAGTTGTTCCTTGTCGACCGTTCATAACGATATCGATATGGTCTTCAATTGGGCCGGTTGTGATGGCACTGCCGGTCAGCGGTGGGAAGTTCGGTGGCACGCCCTGCCCCTGATCGCCGTGACACGCGATACACTGAACATACACTTGTTCTCCTCGGGACATCAGTTCATCCATGCTCCAGGTGCGATCTGCTTCATCTGCCATAGCGACCTGTTCTTCACGCTGATCGGCGACCCAGCTGTCAAAATCCTCAGGGGCCATCACTTCTGCAACGATCGGCATGTATCCGTGATCCTTACCACACAACTCAGCACACTGACCTCTGTAGGTGCCAGGTTCATCTACATAGGTCCAAAATTCATTAATAAATCCTGGAACTGCGTCCTTTTTAACACCAAACTTAGGTACCCACCAAGCATGAATGACGTCATTTGAGGCGAGGAGAAAACGAACCTTTCGATTGGCTGGTAAGACGACTGGGTTATCCACTTCGAGTAAATAGTGTTCGCCTTTGGGTTCACGGTTTTCAATTTGTGCACGAGGGGTGGATAAATTGCTGAAGTAACTGATATCGTGGTCCAAATAATCGTAGTGCCACTTCCACTGATAACCAGTAATAACGACTGTTAAGTCAGATTCTGTAGTGTCTTCCATGAATAGCAGAGTTGCTGTTGAAGGAATAGCCATACCGACTAAAATCAGAAAAGGGATTATTGTCCAAACGACTTCAAGTTTGGAGTTATGGCTGAATTGACGTGCCTGATGACCTCGACTTTTTCGATGAGCATAAATTGAGTAGAACATCACACCAAAGACAACAATGAAGATGACCAGGCACACCAGCATAATCGCGTTGTGCAACTCCAATATTCGGCTTGCGATTGGTGTTGACGGAGGCGGTAGATTCAACTCCCAAGCTGACCAGGCTTCCAGCGGCAGGAGCCATACTGGAGCAATGGCCACTAACTTAAACCAGTTTCCAGCGCTTCGTAGCTTACTAATCATTAATTCGCCCCCAATTCTGAGCGTATTTCAATTCTGTAAAGATTCGTTAATTCAAGCAGTTCGATAACTGTAAATATAAATTGCGTTTCACACTTTCCGGTAGATCACATCCAATTTGGTGAACTTTTCCTTGGTTTGACAACAATAAAATGTACGGTTCATGCCTAGTGCGACCCGGTACGAACTTTACCTGTGTCCAATGTTTGGCAAAACTTTGTACGTTGGCGTGGTGGCTCTTCCATACGGTTAGATGTATGTAATCGTTGCTGATTGCAAGAACTTCAACACGCCTCGAGCGCAAAGTTGCAATTCCAGTTCCGACTAAAAGCAGAAGTGCTTCAAGTCCTGCAAACGGCAACACTAACCACGCACCGAGATAGGCAAAGATTATACCAATGCATCCTGTCAACAAGACCAATGTAAAGATACAAATTAACAACGCCCTACGGTTTGAAGAACCGTTAGGGCGAATCTCAAGGCACATCTCAGCCTCATCGGCAAAACTCTGGTCTGCTAGCCAATCGCGATGATTATAAATGTAATTGTTGATTTTCAACACCTATCTTGATGCGGTATTCACGCATTATAGGAAGCATAAAAGTCGTGCAAAACTAAATTAATCTCTCAAATGGAGGATAAACATTAGGTGGTGATATTCACAGCATAAAATACACTCGGATTAAACTCATCGAAAAGTAGGAGTAAACATGATCAATTCCACGATCACTCTCGAAGATATTTATGACTTAAGCTTCAGTGCTTTGGTTGCATGCGGTGCATCTGAGGTAAACGCGAATCCCGTCGCTGAGTCAATTCGTGATGCCGAAGCGGATGGCATTCGGAATGTGGGACTTGCCTACTTGAGTCATTACTGCGAGCATTTGTTGTGTGGAAAAGTCAAAGGTGATGTGGAGGCAACCTGGCAACAGGTGGGAGCAGCGGCTATTCAGGTTGATGCGCTGCATGGGTTTGCCCACAGCGCGTTCACCCGAATCAGGAATGACTTTGTCGACTTGGTGCGGCAAAGCAGCGTTGGAACGTTAGCCATCATGCATTCATATGCGGCTGGTGTCATCGGCTGGTATGTCGAACAACTGGCCAACGATGGATTGATTGCATTGGCGTTTGCCAACTCGCCGCCTGCAATTGCGCCATGGGGAGGTAAGCAGGCTTTTTTTGGTACTAATCCTTTGGCGTTTGCCGTGCCGAGAGCAAATAACCCACCGTTAGTTATTGATCAGTCATCCAGCACAACGGCCAAAGTGAACGTGGTCAATGCCGCCATTGCTGGAGAGCCAATACCTGATAACTGGGCCTTGGACCAGGATGGAAATCCCACCACTGATGCTCGGGCGGGCTTGGCGGGCTCAATGAGTCCCTCGGGTGGCTACAAAGGAGTTTCGACAGCAATGATTGTCGACTTGCTGGCCGGTGGGTTGACCGGGTCCAGCCTGTCTCATAGTGCCGCACCGTTTGGAGACAACTCTGGTGGTTATCCCAATGTCGGGCAACTTTTCCTTGCTTTCGACCCAAACCGATTCAGCGATGATTTCAGCGAACGGTCTGAAGCGATGTTCTCGGCAATGCTTGCTCAGAAAGGAGTACGACTACCGGGCGAGCGGCGTCTCAAGCACCGACTTCGAGTGCAAACTGAAGGCGTGTCAGTTCCACAATCGTTGCTGGACAAATTGAATGCTTATGTAAATTAAGTTCCCTTACAGCGGACAGACGATTTCTCCCAGTCGCTTCGTTAAAATTGCATTTTGACTGTAATCGATGGGTACCACAACTAAGGATGGACCAGCATCTGCAAATGCACTTTCCAGATGGGATTTCAGTGTGTCCGCACTATCAACCAGATAGCCAGTCCAGCCGAATGATTCGGCCAGCATCATCCAATTCGGGTTGCCGAAAGCCAAATCTGTATGCCTGCCAAATTGATTTTCTTGCTTCCAAGCGATCAGTCCGTACTCATGATCTTCCCATACCATTACTACGATGTTTAAGTTCAATCGCTTTGCTGTTTCCATTTCCTGGACATTCATCATGAATCCAGCATCACCGCAGATTGACAGTATTTTCCTGTCTGGATAAATCAGTTTGGCGGCAATTGCACCAGGTAATGCGAAGCCCATGGAACAAAACCCATTCGGAATCAGGCAAGTATTGGGTTCGTGACAGTGGTAGTGGCGGGCAATCCACATTTTGTGCGCACCGACGTCCGACAATAGAATGTCATGTGGCCCCATGACTTCACGGGTATCCCATAAAACCTTCTGTGGTTTTACTGCACCGGTTCCCGAATCATCCTTGAATTCAGCAAAATCCTCTGCCATCGCTTGACGTGTTGATGCCTGTTGGGTCAGATCAAACGATAGTCCGCCGGATTGATCAACGCGTTCGTTCAGCATCCATAGCGTGTGCGCCAGATCACCTACAACTTCCATTTCAGGGCGGTAATAACTGTCAATCTCAGACTGTAGAAAGTCTATGTGCAGTATACGTTTGTCTTCGCTAGGGTTCCACAGATGCGGGTGATATTCCACCATATCGTAGCCAAGCGTAATGACCAAATCCGCTGCATCCAAGGCACAGGCGACCAGATCTTTGGACCCCAGTCCGACCGTGTAAAGACAGTAATCTGCATCCATGTCCACACATCCTTTTGCCATAAATGTGCTAATAACACCAATACCAGTCTTTTCGCAAAAAATGCGCAACTGCTTTGAGGCTCGACGTCTGATGCAGCCATTACCTGCCAAAATGACGGGACGGCGAGCTGAACGAATCAGGTCGAATGCCTGCCCCACAACTTTATCATCCGGCACGGGTCTTCGGGGTCGATAAGGAGCAAGAGGTTTGGTTGTCGCTTCCATATGCGCAACGTCTTCGGGCAACTCGATCAGGGTTGCACCGGGTTTTTCAATTTGCGCCAGTCGCACTGCCTTACGCACCACTTCCGGTACGTTGTCCGGATGATGTATTTGTTGCGACCATTTAGTAACGGGTCGATACATTGCCACGACATCCATAATTTGATGCGATTCCTTGTGTAGCCTGGTCGATGCACCTTGTCCTGTGAGCACCAGCATCGGGGCCCGATCCATGTTGCCATCAGCGACACCCGTGATTAAGTTAGTTGCGCCGGGGCCGAGTGTGCCTAGACAGCCAGCTACCTTACCGGTGAGGCGTCCATACACTTCAGACATAAATGCTGCACCTTGTTCATGCCGGCACAAAATGAACTTTATAGACTTTGACTCTTCGAGAGAAATCATAAAGTGGGCGTTCTCTTCACCAGGAACACCAAAAATGTATTCAAGCCCTTCTTCTTCCAAACACTTTACGAATAGGTCAGATGCTTTCATTAGTCAATTTCCAAGTTTATTTTTTACGTTTTGGTAGGGTGGCTTTACCAAATGGTATGCATCCGGTATCACAACATTGACCAGGTTCGGTACTTTCTGCAATACCGTCTTGATGTATTCCACGGTCGATCAGGCGATGTACCAGTTCAGACTTTTCCCAAATTGGATACTTTCGGTAAATTTCTCGTTTCATAGCTTCAGGAGAACCGCCGCCGTGAACGCTGATCACTGAGTACCACGCACCAGAATGAGATGCCGTTAGGTCTTCAATTAATCGTGCAATTTGTACTCTACGTTGTGGCGGGATATCAGGGCTTGCGGACATCAGGGTATCAAGTTTTCCCATCGTGTCGGGATTGTGATCTTCTTCTGGGGAGGGTAGGGTAACGATAAGTCCACCTGAAACAGTGTTGGAAATTCGATGCATGTCAAAGATTGAGCTAGCAAGCATAAGTTTCCCAATATTCGAGTAAACCGCATCAGGTTCCACGTTACCAGATTCACTTGTGGAACAATAGACCGAGGCACTCACGCCGCAAGCGTAAAAGCTTTCAACGGTCTTGATTAGTTCCACCATTGACTCACGAAGGTGTGGTTCTGCATCCATATCAAGTCCATTGGTCTCTATCATCATCGCAGATGCTCCGATGAGCAAGTCTCCAAATCCAGCACGGGCACCGATGCAGGTGTGTCTGTGATGGTTCGCATAAGTCTTGGTCAAATGCTCCGAATGGTTCCACTCGCCGCACATGTAGACTCGCTCGTAGGGAACAAAGACATTTTCAAAGACGCAAACACCAGTGGACTGACCGAAACGGTTGCTGAACTCGGCACCACTTTCTCCGGGTCTGCCGGCCGGTCGGGCAATGATTGTGAGTCCAGGCGCATCAATTGGTATCTGACAGGCTACCGCGAAATCCTTGTCCTGTTTGGTCATATTCCGACCCGGCAGAACAAATAATTCATGCACATAAGGTGCTGCTGTAACAATCGCTTTGACCCCGGAAATTTCAATTCCGTCAGGTCTGCGCTTAACCACTCGTACATGGCTATCCAACTTAGGTTGTTCGCTAGGTCGTAGCGAACGATCTCCTTTGGCGTCCGTCATTGCGAGCCCAACGGTTAAATCTTGCTGTTGAATACGGTGCATGTTTTCGATGAGCCTTTCGCTGTATTCAGTGCCGAATTCGTCATCTATTTGATAGGTTGATTGAAACAAGGCATTCAGACCATCCATGGAGAGATAGCGCATTGCACAACCCGTTAACTGGCATACGGCACGCACATACTCCAGTTTGGCAAGTAAATCTTCGCTGCTACGATTGATGTGACTGAATCGATTGACGGTTTCTCCAGAAGTGTGTTGTTCTGCGAGTGCGATACTTTTGTGTTCCGTCTGCAGGGCAAAGTCATAGGTTGCTGCGATAGCATTAACGCCTGGTCGAAGCATTGGGTTGTCGGCTACGCTATCAATCTTTGAGCCGCGCACATAAACGGAAGGGTTGTAACTTCGAAGAGAGTCGCAATATTCATTCGAAGTCATTAAGTTCATAAGTCTTACACTGGCCTGCTTTTCCGTAAAATTCTTGACTCAATCGTAGACGGATGGCACCGAAGATGAACTACACATCATCATTGTCAAGGAGCTTGGAGGTCTTTTATTTGGAGACATCAGCCAACATTATCCCTGAAATTCGAGCAATCAGCCCCGGATTATTATCAAAAAATTCCAACTCGGCATTGTGAGCCTTAACTACAGCATCAACAATACTCAGGCCCAGTCCACTACCTCGCGTGGTTCGGTCTCTTTCCATTCGGTAAAACCTTTGTAACACTTTTTCGTGATATTCCTGTGGGATTCCTGGCCCCTGGTCTGAAACGACAACAACGGCGTGGTTTGCATTTTTGATGGAAGAAATTTCTATGACTGAGTTCTTCGGTGAGTGCTTTATTGCGTTTGTAATAAGATTTTTGAATGTCCAATGCATGAGACCAGGATTGGCAGAAACAAGTAGAAAGTCTCCTCGCTGAAACTTAATGGTTATGGTCGATTCATCTTCTGCGACATCTCCATAAAATTGAACCAACTCATCTAAAAGTTCATTCAAATCGAATACTTTGAAAGTGTCTTCTTGGGGTGTAGCAGCAATCCTGGAAATTTCCAATTCGGTTTTGAAATTACTGATTATTGATTTATTTACTTCAATTGCATTATCGATTGACCGTTTGAGTTGTTCGTCATCACTGGTGCGAAGTTGGTAAGTCTTTATTGATTCTAGTAAATTAAACAAGCGTTTTGCAGGTTGTAAGGATTCGTGAGTAATGACGTCCGACTGCTCTCTGATCTGTTCAATCAGTTTTTGTATGCGATCAAGCATATGATTAATGTTGTTGCCGAGCGAATCGAATGCGTCGTTGCTGCCGTCGATTCTCACTCTTTCAGTTAATTTGTGGTACGCCATCACATCATTGGAAGTCTGGTTCGCTCTTTTGAGCTTTCGGGTGACAATTCTATTGGAGATCATCGCACCGACAATTGCCAGTATTAAGGCTGCGCCAATCAAATATACCGACACCTCAGAAATTAGTTTTTTTAGATTTACATATTGCTGAATATCTCTTCCAACAATAATTACGTGCTCACCAGTAGGCGTAGGTCTTGAGGTGAACATAAAAGTATGTGCGGCTGGGCCAAATCCTTTAATTTTCTGATTCCATCGGAAGTCGTCTTTCAGTATCACAGAATTATTTAAGAGGAAGTTATTAAAGTTTTCTTCAACTGGGTCTGTGAATGGGTCGCCAAAAATTAAATCACCATCAATAAAGTATTTATTTTCCATTTTTGTGAGTAGTGTTAGTACATTTTCGCTAGCCATGGTTCTATCCCAGGCAAGCTTATAGTACAGTCCAGAAAATGAGTCCCGAAGAGGGTCGTCCAGTTGAACAATGTAGTTAATCTCCTCGTCCATCTCCTCTTTGAGAAATTCGACTTCAGAGTAGTAGAACTTCCAGTAGAACGACCCGAGTACGGCGAAAATCACGATACCGTAGATGGCCAAATGGCACAGTGCCAGTAGCACCGAAAACCCCTTGAGCCGATTTAGTAAACTGGTCTTTTTTGCCGTAAATTTATGCAAGTTGAAATGAATCGCACGAAATTGGCTTGGCACACTTGTGGTATCAGTAGGGATTTGATCGAAGAGTGTAACCTTCTGTGTTGACGGTATGTAAAAGCTTAACTTTAAACTCATTATCTATTGCACTTCGAATAGCATGAATATGAACGTTTAGCCTCTCTTCAGGTACATCATAGTAGTTGACCGAAGGCCATGCCGCTCGCATAAGCATTTTTCTTGTAACAACATCGCCCGAATGTCGCATTAAAGCTTCGAGGAGTCGAAACTGAAGTGCAGTGAGGCGAATTGATTTTTTTCCTCTTTGAACAGTTCTTGCCTTCAAATTCATTACCAAGTCTTCGACCACTAGTTCTTCTTTAACTGCCATCGGATTACGACTTCGTACGATGGCAACCAAACGTGCTAACAGCTCGCTAATCTCAAATGGCTTGGGTAAGTAGTCGTCCGCGCCACGGTGCAGGCCAACTACGCGTTGGTCTACATCACCCAAAGCAGACAAAATCAATACGGGAGTCTTATTACCTTCTTTTCGAAGAGTGTGCAAAATGTCCAAGCCGTTTTGACCCTCACTATCTTGATTACCCAACATCCGGTCAAGCACAATGGCGTCAAACTGTTCCTGGCGAGCATACTGAAGCCCAGTTGACCCGTATTTTGCCTGCACGGTTTGATGGCTATTTGTAGTTAACACATTGCAAATATGTGACATATCTTCAGGGTCATCTTCGATTATTAAAACTCGCACTGTATTACCTCCGCAATCTAATTTAATTCAACATGCCTCGAAAATGTTCCGAAAATATTAACTGTAACTAAGTCAAATCAAAAACTCAAATAAAAATACCGCTGGCCAAAAATGCACCCAATTGACCAGCGGCGAATAGCAGAGGAGATGAATAATTCTATGAAAAATCTAAAAACTTCAGCAACGACGTACCGTCACGGACTACAACAACACTGATGTTGTCTCTGTTCTGAGCTTCTTTAGCCGTAGCGTAGAAGCCTTGTACAGATTCAACTTTTGAGTCGTTAAAAAGAACAATCAAGTCACCATCTTTCAGTCCAGCCTCATCCGCTGGACTACCTGCAGCGACAGAACTAATAATTACACCAACGTTATCATTGGCATCATCACCCGGTTGAACGCTCACACCGTATTTTGATTTAACCTTCTGACTCTCAAGAAGTTCTGCGACCGTAACATTTCGAAGCTCAGCATCTCCAAGTGACGCCAAGTCTACGTCAAGAACCATAGTGCTTCCGTCACGTAAGATTTCAATCTCAGTTGCTGTACCAGGAACTGTTGAACGAACAGCTTCAGCTAATTTCTTGGCATCGGCTATAGGTTGTCCTTGAAACTTCATGATTATGTCTCCGGCTTTGAATCCTGCATTGTCAGCGGGGCTGTCTTTTTTTACTTCGACTACTACCGCACCTTCGGAGGAGTTAAGTTTTAGTGCATCGGCCATGGAATTTGTGAGGTCCCGAATCACCACGCCGAGTTGACCTCGCTCAACACGGCCATTTTTAATAAGTTGGTAAGCGACATTAGCAACGAGGTTAGCCGGTATAGCGAAACCGATGCCGCTATGAGATCCGGTTAAAGACCAAATCAGCGTATTGATACCAATGACTTCGCCTGAAGCATTAAACAGAGGACCACCGCTATTTCCGGTATTTATTGCTGCATCCGTCTGCAGTAGAGGCATGGTAGAGTCAAATTTTCCGACATTTTCCCGGTACTTCGCAGAAATAATTCCTAGCGAGGCTGACTGTTGAAAGCCAAAAGGGCTACCGAGTGCGATTACGAATTCACCAACTTGAACCGAATCCGAGTCTCCAAATTTTGCAACTGGCAAAGTAACCGCTTCATCATCGTTCGAAATGTCAATTTTCAGTACTGCCAAATCCGTCAGATCGTCAATGCCGACTAAATCTGCTTCGTATCTGGAGCCGTTGGCCATTGCGACTGAAATCAAATGTGCACTTTGAACGACATGTGCGTTAGTGATAATGTAACCACGCTTATCAAAAATGACTCCAGAACCAAGTCCATTGCGAGGAACAGGACGCTTTAATTTTTTACGAGGTTGATTTGGGAAGATCCTCCAATCGAAATCTCCTCTAAAAGGTTTGTCAAAATATTTTTGAAACTCAGGCCAAAGCTGATAGTCATCAAAATTCCAATGACTATTGTTTGTGTTTTTTGGATTGAATGCGACATCGATTGAAACAACCGCAGGAGAGACTGCCTGTACTACTTCTGCGAATCCTCGACTAAAATCAGGGCTACTGCTCTTTCCAGATTCTGTGGACTGAGATGCTGAGGCAGCAACGACTCCCGTGTAAACTATCGCAAAGGCTGATAACGCTATAATCAAGCCTGCCAAAACTATTGAAATTTTTCTTAGTTTGCTTATTTCATACATTGAATTGGGCCCTCCTTTTGCGGACGATTTCAGATTGATATAACAAAGCTTATTTGCCATTATCGGCAACATTCCTTAAGTACAAATTAAGACCAAAAATTCCAATGTGACTCTGGTCGATTTTCAACGTTCATGACTTATGCAAGTCAGCGTAATGCCCGATATTGAAACACCTAAAGCATCCTCCTTTGATGTTGTTGTTGCAGGTGGTGGAATCATGGGCAGTTGCATTGCATATTACCTTGCTCAATCCAGCGATTTCAAAGGATCAGTGCTTGTGGTTGAACGAGATCCCACTTACTCAAATAGTTCTACAACCAGATCTGTTGGATCGATTCGTCAGCAATTTTCCACTAAGGAGAACATTTTCATATCCCAGTTTGGATTTAAGTTTCTAACTGAAATTCAATCCAAACTCCAAGTTGACGAAAATGAACCAGACATCGGCTTTGTTCACTCATCCTACCTAGTACTGGCTACTGCCGATAATTATTCAGACACCATTGTTAATCATGAAGTTCAATTGCAGTGCAATTGCAGTGTAGAGCGTCTGGAGGTAAAACAGTTAATCTCAAACTACGAGTGGATGAACAGCTCTGATCTAGTTGCTGGATACAGAGGTCTGGACGGTGAGGGGTGGTTTGATCCTTATTCGCTATTGACAGCCATTCGTCGTAAGGCCATACAGTTGGGTGTTCAATTCACCCAGGATGAAGTCGTATCAATTGATCATTCAAAGAAGAAAGTTGATTCTATTGGTTTGGTTTCTGGACAGACGGTTCATTGCGGTTATCTGGTGAATGCCGCAGGTCCCTATGCGGGGAAATTCGCAGGGATGGCCGATTGTACTTTGCCTGTAGAACCGCGAAAACGACAGGTATTCGTCTTTGAGTGCCCTGCAACATTCAATGAAATGCCGTTAGTGATAGACCCGGCAGGGATCTACTTTAGGCCTGAAGGTAAATACTATATTTGTGGGTATTCGCCACAAAATGAAGAACCGGATGAGCCGACTTTTTCGTTGGATGTAGATTACTTAGAATTTGAAAATACCCTGTGGCCACTTCTTGCTCATCGTGTACCTGCATTTGAGTCAATTCGAATGGTCAATGCATGGGCAGGACACTATGACTACAACACTTTTGACCAAAATGGTATCGTGGGATTTGATCCTTCATTAGCTAACTTTATCTACGCCAACGGCTTTAGTGGGCATGGACTGCAACAAGGACCAGCCATCGGTAGAGCCGTATCGGAACTAATTGTCTATGGCGAATATAAAACATTAGACTTATCCAGCTTCAGCTTCGCCAGACTACTTGAGCATCAAAAGAAGCGCGAGCAAATAATTATTTAATCGAGAGATTCGATAGCTCCGCTCAGTTCGTTGCCTGGTTTACCAGCAATTGGCTCGATCAAGTTTCTGCCTTAACCATGCAACTTGTGTTGCGATTTTGCATTTAATTAATTAAATCACCTTTTTTTGTGTTAAGGGGGTTGACATAATTTAAAAAAGATATATATTGCACTGCAACATCATTCATTTTTTTGAGGAAAATACATATGCAAAACAATTTTGCCGAGTTGACTAGCGAAGCAGTCGCAGTCAATGCAAACCTAGTAAATAAAGTAGTTAACTACGGAATTGACTCAAGTAAAAATTTATCTAAGGAAATTTCTGACCAAACTGGCAAAGCACTTGACGCCAAGTCCGTTAATGATTTTGTTGCAGTGCAAATAGAATGGGTCGAAAAATTTGTGGAGCAATCAAAGAAGTCGAGCCAAACTCTATTTGAAATCAGTTCCGAAGCTAGTGCAGCTTATGGTTCGATTTGGCAAAAGTATGCTGACCTGACGATTCAGTCGGTTCCAAAGCCTGTTACCAGCGGAAAAAAGTCAGCTTAAAAAATTCAAGAATGACACACATCTTCATTCACTAACTCCTCCTTAAGTGTTGGTCTGCTACGCAACGTAGCAGACTCTTTTTTTTTGTAAAGAAACGTCGACTATCAGTTTTGCATTGGCTTGTATTGCCGAGGTGGTGAAATTTCCATTAGGCAGAACCCGCAAATTGACTGACGAGTTGTTCAAACTAACTATAAGTCTTCGTAAAATTTAGTCCATCGCCGGGCTTCACACCAAAGGTTTATTAATGTTTGTCAATTCGTCTAATTCACCACTGGGTGAATATTGAAAATCGCTGCGATCAAAATCTAACGCACTGTACTCCCATATGCCGGTGATGAATATGCATGGGGTGCAGGCAATGTTTTCACATTTGCTAATGCATCCGTGATAGTCATTCATACCGATGCTGGAATCGGTGGTTGTGGCGAATTTACGTCTTGTGGCGAAAATTACATGGATGCGCATTCACATGGTGTGGAATCCGCTGCTCGCATAATTGCACCCTGTCTGTTAGGCGAAGACCCGCGACAAGTTCGACGGATAGAACAAATCATCAACCGGGCGGTCAATGGTCACGGCTATGCGAAGGCGCCATTTGATGCAGCTTGTTTGGATTTATTTGGAAAAGCTACGGGTCAACCCGTGTGGATGTTGCTGGGTGGTAAGTTGTCGCAGAGTGCGACCATGTACCGGGTCATTGCGCAAGCTACTGAGAAAGATACCAGCAAACATTTACAAACTTATCGTAAACTAGGTTACCGTCATTTTTAGATAAAAGTGGGTTCCGACTGGCGAACCGATATTGATCGAATTGTCACAACAGTAGCACTACTAAACTCAAACGAATTTGCGTTTGCTGACGCCAATCGCAGGTGGCGGGTAGACGATGCGATTCGGGTTGCGCGAGCTACTCGAGAACTTGACTATATATTCGAACAGCCTTGTCACGCCTATGAGGAGTGCCTCCAAGTACGACGCAGCACCGAGTTGCCTATGAAGTTAGATGAAGTAGTGACGAGCATTGACGTTGCACAGCACATTGTGACTGACCGTTCGGCTGAAGTCGTTGGTCTGAAGATTTCAAATCTAGGAGGACTATCGAAAGCATGTCGGGTTCGCGACTACCTTATGGATCAGCGGATACCTATAGTAGCGCAGGACACTTGGGGAGGCAATATCACGACTTCAGTGGTTTCGCACTTTGCCGCATCTACACCCAACGACATGCTCGTGAGTACCACGGGTCTACACAACTACAACACCTGCTCCACAGGTCACCCTAGTCCCAAAACAAAAGACGGAAAGCTTTACGTTTCTGACACACCCGGTTTGGTTGTAGAACCAGACTATGAGAGTCTTGGTGAGCCGATTGGAGTTTACGGTGAGGCCTAGTTCAGTTGATTGAGATTAAAATATGAGAATTGCAAAAGATTATTGATGTCATATTCGGTATACATCAGAGAATTTAGTTAGATTAACCACTACGCAGCATGACAACGATTCTTGTACTCTTCTTCAGTCGCGATGGCAGTGTAGAGCGGCTGGCCAATATAATCGCGCGCGGGATCAACGAAGTCGATGGTTGCGAGGCAAAAATTCGTCGAGTCCCCGGAGTTTCTACACTAACGGAGGCCATAGAACCTGAGATCCCGGTTAAAGGTCATCCATATGTTTCGCTATATGATTTAGAACAGTGCGACGGATTGGCTTTGGGAAGTCCGACTCGATTTGGAAACGTTGCAGCTCCACTGAAGTATTTCTTGGATTCAACTACAGAACTTTGGTTTTCTGGCAAACTTGTTGGCAAGCCAGCCGCCTTGTTTACTTCTACTGGCGCCATGCACGGCGGGCAGGAATCAACTTTGCTTTCTATGATGATGCCATTACTACATCACGGAATGCTCATTGTTGGAATACCATTTACTGAACCAGCATTATCGAGTACTAAATCCGGCGGGACTCCCTACGGTGCATCTCATGTGGCAGGGTCAACCGGAAACGAACCGTTCACCAAAGAAGAGGAAAAACTTGCAACCTGCCTCGGTAAGCGTCTCGCAAATACAGCAAAAGCATTAAAAGCCGTTAGCTAAATTGAATTATGAAGTTTCGCATTCTATCTGCTTCAGCAAGGGGATTGTAATCATGCGGTGCTTCTCTAATGATGCCAGCTCGATGCGGTTGAGAAGTTCCAGTACGGAGTGCATATTTCTGTTGTAACGATTTATCGCATAACGGGCAACCTGTTCGTCTATCTCCATTCCTCGACGCCTTCCCCGGTCAATGAAGATTTCAATTCGTTCCTCGTCGCCTATTGGATTTAATCGGAATATTTGTTTGCCGGCCAACCGACTCACAAGATCCGGCAATTTTAGATTCAGTCCATCAGGCGGTAAACGGGCCGCTACGATTAGTCGTCTACCATCTAATTCGACTTCTTCAACCAGCGTCATCAAGCGCCGTTCCCAGTCAAGGTTAAGGGCCGCACATTGAAGATCATCAAGACAAATTAGTGACTGATCTTCGACCGAAACCAGTATGTCTGTTTGGATGTTCCGGTCCTGTAGCGAAATATAAATGCTGTTCGAAACGGTTTTGCAGGCTGCATACAACAAATGGGTCTTTCCCGTACCGCTTTCACCCCACAGATAGGCTGTTCTTTTTGCCTCCTGAAGAGTAAGAAATTCATGCAGATGGGTAATAGTCTCTTGATTGGTTGCAGGCAGATAATTTTCGAAACTTGCAAAATCCGGGAGTCGCAAAGGCAAAACACCCTGTTGCATTACTCTGCCTTGTCTGCTTTGGCTTCTCTATAGCTGCGACGAATTGCCCACTCCCAAACATATTGAACACCGGTTACTACTGTGGTAACGACTACCAGCCAAAGAAGAATGTCGTCAATCGGACTCACCATCACCCACTCGGCATGTTCCACCAAGATTGCAAGAACGTATGTGATTTGCAATAGGGTATTAAGCTTACTGGCGATGGTGGGATTCATTGGAACTTCATCGTCGAGTGTCAATACCATATAGCCCCCTACGATGACAATATCTCTAAAGATCACTAGCAGTACCAATTCGAATGGGATAAGTTCCAGCCAGGTCAGCATGCAATATGCTGAAATAATTAGAATTTTATCGGCCAACGGGTCAAGCCGCGCGCCCAGTTCAGTCACACAGTTAAATCGCTTTGCGATAAATCCATCAAGACTGTCGGTAATGCCGGCAACTAAAAACAGAATCAAGGCAGTTTGGAAGTCTTCAGACAAAAGCAGTAGGATCAGCACTGGAGCTGCGGCAATACGCAACAGTGTAAGCAGGTTGGGAATTTGGCCAAGGATGGCTGTCATAGTGCAACTAAGTTTGATGTTGATTGAACGGCAAAAGTATACGATACAATTCCTTCTTTATAGATTTCAAACCCTGGTTTTGTAATGGATGATTAATCCACTTTCCTTTAGTTACCGTGATTCTGGTGTAGATATCGAAGCAGCAGATCAGTTGATTCAGTCGGTTGGTACTGCGATTCGACGCACGTCCCGACCCGAATGGATCAAGTTAGAAAACGGTTTCGGTTCGCTGTTCGAAGTGCCGAAAGGATACACAGAACCGGTCTTGGTGAGTGGCACTGATGGTGTTGGCACAAAACTGAAGATTGCTTTTGAAATGGATCAGCACGACACAATCGGAATTGATCTGGTGGCCATGTGTGTCAACGACATTATCGTTCATGGTGCTGAACCGCTTTACTTTCTCGACTACTTCGCAACCGGTGCACTATCCGTTGATGTCGCCCGTCAAGTTATTGAAGGGATTGCAACTGGTTGTGAGCAATCCGGCATAACGCTGGTCGGCGGCGAAACGGCTGAAATGCCTGGCATGTATGGCGATGGTGAATATGACCTGGCTGGATTTACGGTCGGTGTGGTTGAAAAGAGCAAAATCATCGATGGCAGCCGAGTTAAATCTGGCGATGTAGTCATCGGTGCACAGTCTTCTGGAGTTCACTCCAACGGATTTTCGCTCATTCGAAAGATTGTTGATAGCTGCAAGATTCCTCTGCACGAGACCATTGATGGACAGCCCTTAGGTAAAATTCTTCTCACACCAACCCAAATTTACGTGTCCAGCGTGCATGCCGTATTAAAACTGGTCGAGGTGTCAGCGCTGGCCCACATTACCGGCGGCGGCTTGCGCGGAAATATCAAAAGGGTGTTACCCAAGAATACAAAAGTCGTCATTGATTTAGGCGCTTGGCAAATGCCTGTAATATTTGATTGGATTATGGAAACAGGTAATGTCACCAAACAAAACATGCTGGACACATTCAACTGTGGTATTGGCATGGTGTTCATCATAGATTCAGCATCAGCAGACGCTGTATGCGGAATACTTTTAGGTCAAGGGATTCAATGTTGGCGCATTGGTCAGGTTGAAACCAGTAGCCGTTCTGAACAAATTGAATTTCTTCACATTTAGAATGTCTATACGTATTGTGGTGCTCGCATCTGGTGGTGGGTCCAACTTTCAAGCAATTTTGAATAAGTCACAAAATTGCAGCATAAACGCTCAGGTGATTGCACTTTTTAGTGACGTAGCCAATGCCTATGCCGTGGAACGTGCCAAATTCAATGGAGTGCCGACGATTGTATTGAATCCAAGCAATCATCCCGATCGAGTTGCCTACGATAGGGAACTACATCGTCGCATTGAAAACTTACAACCCGACTTGATTGTTCTTGCAGGATTTATGCGGATTTTGTCAAAAGAGTTTGTGAATCATTGGGAAAACCGGATAATGAACATTCATCCATCCTTGTTGCCTGCATATAAAGGAATGAACACCCATCAGCGGGTATTAGATGCAAATGACACCGTGCACGGTGCGACAGTGCACTTCGTTACAGCCGAACTTGATAACGGTCCCATAATTGTCCAGGCACAAATTAATGTGCACCGAAATGAGTCCGCTGCGGAACTACAGCAGAGAATTCATGAACAAGAACATAAAATATATCCAATGGCCATTCAGTGGTTTGCTCAAGGCAGGCTTTCCGTTATGGGTGACAAAGTTCTTTTGGATGGTCGTGACTCACCCGAGCAGTTTCAAATTAACTGAACAAAAGATTGAGAGATACCAAATTGAAAATAAAAATGTTGATGCAGGCGCGAATGACGTATTTCGGGCTGATTGCAGTCCTATTACTGGGAGTCTCCAAAACAGCCTTTGCAGAAGCCCCTCGATGTGAAGGCCTAGACTTTATCGCAAACTACAAGGTCACATTCAACAATTGGGATGCCGGAACTAGTCATCGGAAGTTTCAGATTAGGGGAAATTGTAGCCACGTAAGATTTGATCATCAAATCGTAGTAAAGCCAATATACGCCGCTTTAGGAGTACATTCTGTTCGTCAAGTTTCGAATATGGCAATCAATTCTCAAGCCGAAATTACGCCTCTCAACTTTACCTATGAAAGCGGTGACGAATTTTACGAAGCCACATTTGACTTCGAGAATCGTACACTGAATGTCAGCAACGGAAAACAATATGAAATTCCCAAAGTCGATGAAGTTTTGGACTGGGAGTCCTGGTTTATATCTTTTCT
This sequence comes from Arenicellales bacterium, assembly GCA_965200645.1. Lineage (GTDB taxonomy): Bacteria > Pseudomonadota > Gammaproteobacteria > Arenicellales > JAJDZL01 > CBDAUN01. The sequence continues at coordinate 1,239,767 of CBDAUN010000003.1, read as the reverse complement.
ATTGAGAAATTCGCTACAAATATCAGATTTAGCGGGGCAGTCAGTGGCAATAGCAGACCATGATTCAGTTAATGTCTATACTTACGATCAGCCAACCTTGGAGCTAGTGGAAACAAGCGATAATTCTTATGAGACTATTCGAATTACGATGCGGCGAGTTGACAAAAAAGAGCGAACTATGACAATTTGGATTGCGCCGTCGATGGAGAACATGCCGATCAAGCTTCAAGACAAGAAGAAAAATCAAACCATCACTCTAGACTTTCTGTCAGTCGACCAGGCCCAGTCCACTTGAACTAGGCAACACCGTGTTGCAAATCAAGCAACACGAGATTACGGCGCTGATGAAATTTGTGAGGGTTGCCTTAAGTAGTCTTGGCGAGTACCTTGGTACCTATGCACTTTAGGCTTAACTTATTGTTCCTAACGGTGACTTTCAGACTACCGCCGTCAGCTAGATCCCCAAACAACAGTTCGTTGGCAATTGGCTTTTTGATGTGTTCTTGAATGACACGACTCATCGGACGCGCACCCATTGACAGATCAAATCCTTCTTTGCCTATCCACTTTCGTGCCTTGGCATCGACTGTCAAGTTGACATTTTTCTCCTGTAGTTGCTGTTCGAGTTCCATTAGGAACTTGTCTACAACCAATAGGATGGTATCTTCATCCAAAGGCTTAAATCGAATGACTGAATCTATTCGATTGCGGAATTCCGGAGTGAAGAGTTTCTTGATGACTTTATCGTCATCACGGGAATGATCCTGCTCGGCGAAGCCGATTGAACTACGTGCCATTTCCGAGGCACCGGCATTGGTTGTCATCACTAGCATGACATTGCGAAAGTCCGCCTTGCGGCCATTGTTATCCGTTAACGTACCGTAGTCCATTACCTGCAGAAGTATGTTGAATACATCCGGGTGGGCCTTTTCAATTTCATCTAAAAGCAGCACAGCATGAGGTGACTTATTCACAGCCTCTGTCAACAGCCCGCCTTGATCAAAGCCGACATATCCAGGTGGTGCACCAATCAGGCGTGAAACTGTATGCCGTTCCATATATTCGGACATATCAAATCGAATCAACTCGATGCCCAGTGTGTGTGCGAGTTGCCTGGAAACTTCCGTTTTCCCGACACCTGTCGGTCCGGAAAATAGAAATGACGAAATAGGTCGGTCTTTTTGTGCCAACCCGGATCGAGAAAGCTTAATCGCACTACTGAGTGCGGTGATCGCTTCATCCTGTCCGAACACAACGAGCTTCAGGTCGCGATCAATATTGCGTAATACCTGTCGATCGTCATTAGAGACGTTGCGAGGTGGTATGCGAGCAATTTTCGACACAACCATTTCGATGTCCTTGACGCTCACAGTTCGCTTTTTCTTTTTAGCCGAAATCAGTCGAGTATGAGCCCCGGCTTCGTCAATCACGTCGATTGCCTTGTCGGGAAGCTTGCGATCATTGATATAGCGAGCGGATAGTTCAACTGCCGCTCGAAGTGCCGGGAGCGTATAGCGAACATCATGGAAATGTTCATAACGAGTCTTGAGGCCGCGCATAATACCTATTGCATCAGAAACAGACGGTTCGACGATGTCAATTTTTTGAAAGCGTCTGGATAGAGCTCGGTCTTTTTCAAAAACGCCACGATATTCAGAAAACGTAGTTGATCCCATGCATCGAATGCCGCCCGTGACCAGTACCGGCTTAAGGATATTGGACGCATCCAGAGTTGTGCCAGAAGCTGACCCCGCGCCAATGACGGTGTGGATTTCATCAATGAATAGGATTGCACCTTCGTCCTGTTGTAGTTCGCGAACCACTGATTTCAGTCGATCTTCGAAATCGCCTCGATATTTGGTACCGGCTAAAAGGGCGCCCATATCCAGCGAATATATCGTGCAATCTTGCAAAACTTCGGGAATGTCCTCATCAACGATTTTCTTTGCTAGTCCTTCAGCGATGGCAGTTTTTCCAACGCCTGCATCCCCGACAAAAATCGGGTTGTTCTTCGTGCGCCTGCAAAGCACTTGCACGGTTCTGGTGATTTCGTCTTCTCTGCCAATCAGTGGGTCAATCTTGTCCTTGCGCGCCTGTTCGTTCAAGTTCAAGGTGAACATTGTCAGAGGATTGACATCTTCTTCATCCTGCTCGAACTCTTCTTCAATCGGAAAGTCATCACCGACTGATTCGCCAGTTTTTCCGATTCCATGGGACACAAATCGAACTACGTCATAGCGTTGAATTTCCTGAGCGTGGAGGAAATGAACTGCGTTTGATTCATTCTCGGCGTAGATCGCGACCAAAACTTGTTCGCACATAACTTCTCTTTTGCCAGCGTTCTGTACGTTCAGCAAGGCACGTTGCAAGACTCGTCGAAAACCATGCGTGGTCCGGGGTTCGGATTGAATCTCATTGGTTACTTCGGGAATGTGTTCGTCAATGAAGCGTTCGAGTTCACTCTTCAAATCATTCAGGTTGGCGTTGCAGGCAGTCAGAACTTTTTGAATACCTGAGTCGTCCAGCATGGACAGTAACAAATGTTCAATAGTTACGAATTCGTGATTTCTGTCACGTGCGAGCGCAACTGCAAAATTTAGTCGTTCTTCCAGTTTTTCCGAAAACACTTTATGCTGGCTCCATGGTGCAATGTAGAGGGTGACCGTACTTTTTTGCGACACCAAGCACATCGTTGACTTTCATCTCCGCTATTTCACGAGTGAAAGTTCCGCATATTCCTTTGCCAGATTGGTGAACCAGTAGCATAACAGACGTTGCTTGCTGTTCCTGCATGCTAAATACCAATTGCAACACATAGACGACAAATTCCATCGGTGTGTAGTCATCGTTGAGTAATATCACCTTGTATAGTTGCGGCTTCTTAAGCTTTGGCTTAGCAACGTCAACTAAAGGATCAGTAGTAATCGGTGTAAGGTCTGGCATTAGAGGTTTAAACTAATTTATGAGTCTATAGTGTATATATGTTGCGTTACAACAATTATCAATGCCCAATCACAATTTTAAGAAATTTTACAACACTATGACTAGTGCCAAACACTCCAAATAAATTAAGTTTCGGGTAAGATTATTCGCTAATTTTGTCTCATTGATGGATTCGATTTAGTCAAGATTTTTCCAGTGCAATGTAAATGACCGGTCAGAGAAAATCAGTTGTTGTAGGTATGTCAGGCGGAGTTGATTCTTCTGTTTCTGCAGCATTATTGATTGAGCACGGTTATGACGTTATCGGCCTGTTTATGAAAAACTGGGAAGAAGATGATGTCGATGGGGAGTGCAGTGCGGAACAGGATTTAGCAGACACACAAGAGGTTTGTGAAATGCTTCGGATACCGCTGGAAACGGTTAATTTTTCCTATGAATACTGGGAAAAGGTGTTCAAGGGTTTTTTGGAAGAACTGAAATCAGGTCGTACGCCGAATCCCGATATAGTTTGTAATGTCGAAATTAAATTTAAAGAGTTTCCACACTGGGCATTGCGTCACGGAACGGATTACGTCGCCACCGGGCACTATGCAAGAATTTCAAAAAATGGTGATGAGCTAAAGTTGCTGAGAGGGGTCGATTCTGACAAGGATCAAACCTATTTTTTGTACGCACTTGCGAGCAGCGCATTACAAAGAGCATTGTTTCCTATTGGCGACATGACAAAGTTTGAGGTACGTGAAAAAGCAAAAAAGCTCGGTTTTCCAGTACACGACAAGAAGGGTAGTACTGGAATTTGCTTTATAGGCCGGCGAAACTTTCGCTCCTTCGTGTCGAATTATTTGAAGTCAATGACGGGTTCAATCGAAACCCCGGATGGCTTGGTGGTGGGCGAACACGAGGGTGCAATGTTGTACACGATCGGACAGCGCACTGGTCTCGGGATTGGAGGTGCAGGTGAATCGTGGTACGTAGCCCAAAAGGACATCGAGCGTAATGTGTTAATTGCAGTACAAGGCCATGACCACCCACTATTGTTCAGCACAACCGCACGTGCTAGCAAATTAAACTGGATTTGTGGCGAAGTCGATCTTCCGCTTGATGTGAAGGCAAAGGTACGTTATCGAGGCGAGGATGAGCCTTGCAGAGTAATTCCAGAAACCGAAAATACTGTAACAGTTGTCTTTGAGCACCCCCTGAGAGCGGTTACACCGGGCCAGTCCATCGTCTTTTATGACGACGAGGTATGCCTGGGTGGGGCAGTCATCGATTCGGTTGAGGCTTAATTGCTGTGTTCGTTGTTGGAATTACTGGCGGAATTGGCAGCGGCAAAAGCTTGGTCACAAATTTATTTTCTGACCTGGGAGTTCCAAATATAGATTTGGACGTCATTGCAAGACAAATCGTAGAACCTGGCTTGCCCGCCCATCGCCAAATCGTCGCTGCATTTGGAGAACAATTTGTAGAGCAAGGTGGATGTCTGAATCGAAAAATGCTACGCCAGCATGTGTTTGCAAACCCTGATCAAAAGTCGCGGCTAGAAAACATCCTGCACCCACAAATCTATAGGGAGATGAAGCTGCGGCTGCTCGAGCTGGAAGCAGTCTATAGTATTGTCGTGATACCGCTACTTGCTGAAAGTAGTAGGGAGTATCCGTTGGACCGGGTGTTGGTGGTCGACGCTCCGCGCGAACTGCAAATTTCTCGCGTCGTAGACCGTGACAGTCAGTCAGTGGTGGATGTGGAACGCATCATCGATGCGCAGGCGGATAGAACGATTAGACTTGCAATTGCCGATGACGTGATTGAAAACTCCGGCAACGTGGCAGAACTGAAGATGAGGGTTCAAGAGTTGCATAATCAATATCTTCAACTTGCTCAAGCTAAACAATAGTCAGCCGTTTAACAATTTATGATGAAAGGTTACGGGATTGAATCAGCGGTGTTTCCGATAGCCGGACTTGGAACTCGCATCTGCCTGCTACGAAGGCTATTCCAAAGGAAATGCTTACGGTGCTGGACACGCCACTCATCGAATATGCGGTGAATGAGGCACGGTCGATTGGAGTGAAGAAGTTTATTTTTGTGGTCGCTCCCGGCAAGAGTGTGGTGCATGATCACTTCAGCGAAAACAGGCATCTTGAAGAAGTTTTGGTAGCAAAGGGTAAGGATGCAGAATTGCAGCGCGTAAAACAGGCAACGCTTCGTTCTGATCAGATATTTTTCCCTACGCAAGAGCAGCCATTGGGTTTGGGCCACGCGGTATCGTGTGCTCGAGAACATGTAGGGGATGCCCCCTTTGCGGTCATTCTTCCAGATGATCTGATTCTAGGCGGCGCTCCGTGTATTCAGCAAATGGCAGATGTCTTTAAGCGAGAGGGAAGCAACATTCTCGCCGTTGAGGAAGTTCTTGGTAGCGCCATTAGTCGCTATGGCTCCATGAAGCCGGGTGTGCAAACTGACAACTACATTGAAGTGCTGAACTTAGTGGAAAAGCCTCGCCCCGAAGAAGCTCCGTCCAATCTGGCAGTGATTGGTCGATACATTCTGTCACCAACAATATTTCGTTATTTGGAAAAGAAAAATATTGGGGCGGGTGGTGAAATTCAGATTACCGATGCCATGCAGGAAATGTTGGCGGTAGAAAAATTTCACGCGGTGAAGTTTGAAGGTCGAAGATATGACTGTGGCAACAAAGCGGGATTTGTTGCTGCCAACTTTGCCTATGCCTTGGCCGATGATAGTGTCGAAAATGAGGTTCGTTCACTGGTACAGCATTTAATCGATAATTGAATGTCATTCATCTGCCGCCCTGTCTTACGAGTTGGACTTCACTACAAAGTCAAATCGACAACGATAGCCTGTAACGGATTTAGCAAGACCGACGAGTAGTTCCTTGTTAAAGATGGAGTCATCATCATTGGCTTGTTCATTGTCCGGAAAGTACACTTGTGTGGTAAGCAGTTCTGTATTCGGACCTTGAACTTTGACATGGATGTGAGCTGTACGAAAGAAATAACGTGCTGGTCTATTCGTCTTAAATCGAAAGCTGCCTGCTGAATCCGTAAACTGGTGACCCCGATAGCGAAACCCACTATTGTCATATCGACCGTGGTCGTCACAATGCCAGACATCCACAACGGCACCTGGAACAGGTTGGCAGTTTGTCGTGAGGACAAATCCCTCCAACGTCATTGGCACTCCTTTGGAATCAGGTTCGCTAAGGTCCCATCTTCGAGGGGTATTCGGTGTATAGAAGGGACCTGCTGTCTGAACTTTAGTCGAGAAACACTCTGACGGTGGATTCAAGCCCAAATTGAGATCTTCAGAGGGGCCAGCGAAATCGTAATTCAATGCCGGGGCACGAGCGGAAAGCGGTAGTGTGACGCAAGCCGCCCCCAAGCCATTCAATATTCTGCGACGCGTTTTAGAGACTCTAGGCATACTTGCAATATATCACAGTGAATGTGAGTCAACTTTTGCACGGACTGTGCATTCGACCACTTGATTGTTAGTATTGACTTTAATGCTCCCGCCTTTGCATAACGGAAATAAAGGAGCTATGGAGCCGCACAGTACCGTATCCAATCCTTTTGTATTGTCACGCATTTTTGACAGAGTATGTGCTAGCCAAGGAAGTGACTTGAGCACCAATGCGCGACACTCCTTACCAGGGATTTGAGCTACCTGCTTGTCATTGATATGAATTTCAAGCAGATCAGGAAACGCAGAGCTAAATTCAGTTTGGCTGCATGTCACGAACCCTGCATGAATGGCATTTTGCGCAATCATTTTCGGAGCGGTGAGGGGTTCAGTGAAGTTGTAGTGATGCAATTCGATGAGGGGAAAGACTGCTTTGATGGCTTCGGTCGCTATTGATTCATTACTGATTTGTGCAATTGGCCGTTTAAGCCTAACCGCCAATTCACCTTCTATCGCAAGCCCATCAAAATCCCCCAATGGCAGGGTGATACCGGAGTCCCACGCTTGTTCTGCATAAATTCGCCCAAAGATGGGTTGATCAATTGCTAGACTCTTCTGAATGGTTTCAGATATGCACCCGACCTTATAGCCAATTTGCTGTGCACCATCACGACTTCGTAACTCGTGTACTTCACTTTGTACTTCATATCCGAGTTTCACCAGTAAGTCTTGATCCTGTCGCTGACCAGGTGTCAGACTTTGTTGCAAATACTGGTTAAAGTAGTTGTCTCCCAACCTGAAGTACTTTTTTGACATTATCTTGAGGTTCAGTCAATCAGTTTGATTTGAGTTTAGTGTATTCAATTTGAATGGTGAAATTTCATTAAGGGACTTACAAACCTAAGTTACATAGGAATCTTAATTGACGTTTTACAGACCAGTCAACGCTACAATCTCCGCGTCCAATTGCGCCAGTCCCTGAGGCTAGTAACTTCAAATTTAAATTTATGAGAAGTTACCGTTTGGATTGCTTAGTCAATTAATAATTTGAAATTGTTAACATCCGGACCCGATTTAGAAAGAATTCATGCAAGCGGTTTGTGCGATTTTTGTGAGATTCGGTGCGTCAAGTTCGGAATTGGCTGACGGACTGTGCCCTGTTGGCGAGAATGTGTGAAAAAGTACCCACTTTGTTGCACCTCCTCCTTCTGGGTGGCGTCAGTGATTCGGCCTCCGGCAAGTCAAGCCGCTATCTGCATCGTCAGCAGCGAAAGGTTCACGGCTAGTTGCATGGATTCAAACCCTCCTCTGATGTAGTGTTAATGCGAGTTGAAGTCCTTGGCTGATCGCGCATTGATCCAATTAAGAACGCTACGTGCTTCATACAGTCGTTTCCGCTTGTAGGTGTTGCGCGACAGGGTGCCGGAATGCGAAGATGGTTTTGTTGAACTTCCCCCGTACCACTTGGCAGCGGGTTGGCTCTGACACGCTGGAGACTGTGAAAGTATTACAAAATCAACCAATATTAATTGAACAAAAATTTTATAACCTATTGATATCAAAAATTATTTCCGACTAAGCAGTTCGAATTGTCTTCGAATTTAGCGATACTTTCACGATCACGTCAGTCTCGCGGTAGCACTGGATGCGGCCGTGGTATGCCTCGGTTAGATTACGACGGTTCTGTCTGCATCGACAGATGGTGCAGTCGATGGACCAACTGTAGCAATATGTGATAGCTATACGCGGTGATTAATCTCAATTGTGATTAGCAATGCCTGCTTTCAATTTACCTTCGGTACCCTCGACCGCCCCTTCCGCTCGCCACTGCTCCTGGTATGGAACATATCACTTATACGCCATATACGGGTCGGCTCGAAAAACTGCTGGAACGACCCATGAAGTCGGTGTCTTTACACTGAATGCTGGATGGTGGAATCTGAGCCCCCTAGCTTGAGGTCGTCCCTTCCTCGAATGACTCAGAACTAGTGTCCAACGGGAAGAGTTAGTACTAATCCCACATTGACTGGTCAGAGCAATAAGTTAGTGGACGTATAATGGTCTAATCTGCAGTTTTAACGGGAGAATGAATTGAAGCAAAGGAAATATATGACGGAAGTGCTATGCAAAGATGTTTTTCACATTGCTGGTTATGATTTCATCAAATACGTATTCCGTAATTGCAGATGAATCACTTCGACTTGAAATTGAACAATATGCGCTTGCACCATGCTTTGAGGAGAGTGGAACAGATTCTTTCTATGAACAGTAAATGTTTCACCAAATTCGGATTTACTGCCGATGAAATCAAGCCTCTGATGAAGAAGACAAAGGCTTCTGAATTGAAAAAATGAACCAGCAATACTTCCAGTAAATTGCTCCGTTCTTAGAGGAAACGGACACTCTAGAAGAACAGAAGGTGTTTTACAAAGCCGTCAGTCGCTTTTGTTGCAAACTAGCGTTGCAACAGCAAACAAATTCGCTAGAAAATTCAGAAGAGGATTCAATAAGCAAGTTCGGTTTAGATGGGGAACTTAGGTAGGGTTTTGAAAGACTGCGAGAAGGAAATGGAAGAGTACGAAAGAGAATTAGATAATTTATTGAAAAATATCAAAATATGAGAATTACTCTAACTGCACTTCTACTCATTGCGGTACCACTAAATGCTCATGCACAAAGTTTGTGCGCAGAGCAAGTGCAAGCTTATGCTGACCATATTGAAAGCACGCAAGTGTTGATTGACGAAAATTCCGCTTGGCTTGCAACACTTTCAAAGAATCAGCAGAAGAAATTTGAAAACACATTCGGATACGAGGAATTTCTTCCGATTCGGCGAGATTTAGTTAACAAATGGGCAAGTACTACCGATTTTGCGAATGCAACCATTAAATGCTACAGGTCGTATCACGAATCGATGGAAAAGCGGATCTTAGATGAAGTGGCGGGAGATACTGAGTGGCTAAAATCGATGGGAGTGCCATGTAGTAAAGAGACAACAATCAATAACGATATCATCGAGAAGGTGCAGTTAATGAAACGCAACATGCAAAAGCCGGTAGTCAGACGAAAAAATACCGGTGAAAAAATGGTCATCCTTCCGCTAGAGTTTTACCAGCTTCTGGCACAGTTGCTCCCAGCTTACCATAATCATATAAGATGTTTGAGAATCACAATGCTTGATGTTGCTGATCGCGTCGAGATGGATTTTTTAGATGACTCAAAAGGGAATCATCGGAAATAGTTGGCAGTTGTAAATATGATCCGAGTACTCGAATTCTCCAGAATATTTTGCTCTTCGCCAAAGTCAGGGATTTAAGGAATGTGATCTTCCTGACTTTCGATCGGATTTACCTAATCCATTAAACGTCTTTTTGAAGTTCTTTAATCCTGTAAATCGGATTCTGTTTGTAATTTGTTATTGGCGAATGGGAAGAATTGATTGAGAGAAGTTTGTTGCGGGCCTGTGATTCATGACTTTTTTCTACTATGTATTCAGATTTCAATTTACCCTGAAATCGGAACCGGCTAATTTGAACTCGGTAATTTAGTTCATCTCCTTTTGTTTAGGAAACATCAGTTTGTCAACGCGGCGAAGAAAGTTCTTATCGCTGATTTATGCAGGTCTTGCCACTTGACCATCATAAAGCCTCTTATTTGCGTCCTTGAAGGCAAGGCCAACAGTTGTTAATTTTCTATAACAATTAAAATAGTTGGCAAATTATTTCCATGTCATTTACTTAGGATTTACTTGATGAAAATTGCTGTTATTGGTAGCGGCTATGTTGGGCTCGTCACTGGAGCCTGCTTTGCCGAACTTGGGACCGATACGATTTGTGTGGACAAGAACGCAGAACGCATTAGAACACTGCGTGCAGGAATTTCGCCAATATATGAACAAAATCTTCCAGATCTTCTCGCTCGAAATATTGAAAACGGACGTCTAAAATTCACCACTGATTTGAATGCAGCGATCCAGCAAGCTCAAGTTGTTTTTGTATGTGTCAATACACCAGCCAGCAGCAGGGATGGTAGTGCAGATTTATCTGACGTGTTTCAGGTGATACGCGAAATTGCTTCGACAATTACTGACTACACAGTTGTCGTAACAAAGTCCACTGTTCCTGTAGGTACGGGTAGAGAGATTTCGAACCTGCTTGCAACTACGCTGCCACGGGAGATGTTTGATGTGGTTTCAAATCCTGAATTTTTGAGTGAAGGTTCTGCAGTCACCGATTTCATGCATCCAAATCGAATTGTTGTCGGTGTGGAATCAAGCCGAGCCAAGTCCATCATTTCCGAGCTTTATCTACCGCTGACGCTAGGAGGATCTCCCGTTCTGTTTTCTAACTTAGAAACCGCTGAACTGATTAAGTATGCTGCCAACGCCTTTTTGGCAACCAAGATCACATTCATCAATGAAATCGCAGATCTTTGTGAGCAGACTGGAGTTGATGTCCGAGCATTGGCGGCCGGAATAGGTATGGATGAGAGGATAGGTGAATTGTATTTAAGACCCGGTCCTGGATATGGCGGTCTTTGCTTTCCGAAAGACACACTGGCCTTGATTCAGACTGCAAAGAATGCGGGCTCGCCGATTAGGATTATCGAAACCGTCGCTGACATTAATGAACAGCGAAAGATTCGCATGGCTCATCGAGTCATTCGCACTCTCGGAGGATCAGTGGAAGGTAAGTCAATTGCTGTTCTTGGACTGACCTTTAAGCCCAACACGGATGATTTGCGAGACAGTCCCAGTGTGGCCATTATTGAGGAACTACAACGCCATGGTGCAAAGATTCGAGCTCATGACCCTAAAGGGATGAAAATGGCTCGTCTGCAACTCAGCAATGTCGATTACTTTGATGGCCCATATAGTACTGTTAAAGACTGTGATGCAGCAATCATTGCGACTGCTTGGCCAATTTATGGAGAATTGTCTCTCGCTCGACTAAAGGAACTCATGGGTCAGCCGGTCATTATTGATTTTCACAATATGTACGAAGTTGAGCCGATGCGAAATCTAGGGTTTGAATTTTACGGGATTGGACAAGGTCAAGTAGAGACCAACCGACTAGACAAGATGTCCGAAAGTGTTCAAGAACAGAACTTTAGTCTTCCCCGCGGCGCAGCGTATTCCGACTCCACAAAATACTCAAAATTTGAGGACAAAAGTACCTTGCACTAATGTTTGATGCGTTCACAACAGCCGATTTTGTGCTGTTCGCATCAGTTTTATTTGCTGCTGCTATTGTTCATGGTGCACTAGGTTTAGGATTTCCCTTAATCGCAACGCCGTTGCTGTCGATATTTGTTGATGTCAGAACAGCGATATTGATTACTTTGTTACCTACCATTGTCGTGAATGTCATCAGCATCGTTAGTGGGCGTGAGTGGAAGGCAAGTATCGGAAAGTTTTGGTCTCTCGCAATATGGGTACTTGCTGGTGGTGTGATTGGTTCGTACTTAATTGCTATTAATGACCCCGCTCCGTTTAAGCTTGCATTAGCGTTGCTGGTGTTCATGTATCTTGCAGTTGATCGAACGGAAAAGGCAGTTTTTGGATTTTTAGACCGCTACCCAAAAAGTTCGATGGCAGGATTTGGTACACTTGCAGGTTTGTCCGCTGGGGCAACCAATACGATGGTTCCGATTTTAGTTATTTATGCTTTGGAAATGGGTCTATCAAGAGCGACTATGGTACCGATGTTGAACTATTGCTTCTTAACCGGCAAGGTTTCTCAAGTCGGTGTGTTTGGTGTAACTGGAATCTATGGTTGGAATTTTGCCTTGGCTACACTGCCGTTAGCCGCAGTTGCCGCAGTGGCATTGATGCTGGGTACGAAAATTCGCGATCGAATTGATGCAGATCGCTTCCGCAAAGTTGTGAAAGGGGTTCTCTTTATTTTGGGAGTGACACTGATCATTCAATTTTGGCTGACAGGCTGACTAACTTCAGCAGATTGAAAAAATAATTTTTAAATAGTCACTAGAGGGCGAATTTTGCAACTGTCTATAATGTTTGTTCCATAATTTCATTTACAACTTCGTCTTTTTGATTGATTACAAGGACTCCCTTTTATGAAACTACTTCGCTATGGAAAACCAGGTAGCGAAAAACCTGGCATTCTTGACTCAAATGGAAATATTCGCGATCTGTCGCAGCACTTAACCGATATCGGTCCGGCAGCCACATCACCAGAGTCTCTATCCGAAATGGCCAATATTGATGTTGATACCCTACCGCTAGTCGATGGTACTCCACGCTTCGGACCACCCGTGGCAGGAGTTGGAAAGGTAGTAGCAATAGGACTAAACTACAGACTGCACGCACAAGAGGCTGGTGCAGCTATTCCGGCAGAACCAATCATTTTTATGAAAGCAACTACCTCTATTTGCGGACCTAATGATGATGTAGTTTTACCTCGTAACAGCATAAAGTCTGATTGGGAAGTAGAACTTGGGGTAGTCATTGGAACCAAGGCGAACTACGTAAGTGAAGAAAGTGCACTGGACTTTGTTTCGGGGTACTGTGTAGTAAATGATGTCTCGGAACGAGCCTTTCAGATCGAAAGTACTGGACAGTGGACCAAGGGCAAGAGTGCTGATACTTTCTGTCCGTTCGGTCCTTGGCTGGTTACCAAGGACGAAGTTCCAGACCCGCAAAAGTTGTCGTTATGGCTCGAAGTAAACGGCAAGCGACTGCAGGACGGCTCTACCGACGACATGATTTTTCCAGTGGCTCACTTGGTCAGTTACGTCAGTTGCTACATGACTTTGGAACCTGGCGATCTTTTGATTACAGGTACTCCTTCCGGGGTGGGCATGGGTCTAAAGCCATCGCAGTTTCTCAAGCCTGGCGATGAAATGCGGCTGAGCGTCGAAGGACTAGGTGAACAAGTGCAAAAGGTAGTAGCCTACGATTCTTGATTTTTGCAAAAAAGCTAGTGAACAGGAGGAGCAGTTAAGCTGACTCAACAATCTCAACGTAAGCACGTACTGTACGTTCATAACCGTCCAATAGTGCTTCAATAGTAAGCGCGTGTCCAATCGAAACTTCCAGAATTTCTGGAATTGTTAAAAACTTTTGTAGGTTCTGTTGGTTGAGGTCGTGCCCAGCATTGAGCTTCAGTCCGGCGTTACGGGCTAACTCAGAAGTAACGCGGTAGGTTTCAAACACATCATCTTGTTCCGAAGTGCCATACGCTTTAGCATAGGCTTCAGTATAAAGCTCAACTCGGTCGGCACCGATTTGTGCTGCGGATTCGATTAAGCCTGGGTCGGGATCAAGAAAAATACTGGTGCGAATCCCGGCTGATTTCAAAATCTCAATGATTGGTTTAAGGAACTCACCTCTAGCAACAGTGTCCCAGCCATGATCTGAGGTAACCTGGTTCGGTTCATCTGGTACAAGAGTACACTGATCAGGTCGGGCCGATAGTACTGTGGCGAGAAAGTCTTCGGTAGGATAGCCTTCTATGTTGAGTTCAATATCGGGATGTTGATTGCGAAAATCCGCAAGATCTTGTACATCCTCATAAGTCGCGTGGCGTTGGTCAGGGCGTGGGTGTACGGTCACTCCATGTGCTCCATACTTGACACACAACTCAGCAAAATCCAACACTTTTGGAAAATTTGCACCTCGGGAATTTCTAAGCAGTGCAATTTTATTTAAGTTTATGCTCAGTTTTGTCATAGCTGTTTTCGAAGCACTACGATACGATTGGTTTTGGTGCCACCAATGTTATTCTTCACCGCCCCAAAAAATTGCAAGGTCTTGGTAAATCTTTGCTCATTAATCAGGACCGCTAGTACATTGAATGGTAACTGCATTGTTAGGGCAATCACGCTTTCATCCGTCGTATGTGATGTGACCTGTATCCCGATGCCAAGTTCGAACCAAGTGACGTTTCAGGTCCGAGTCTGGGTCGTCAAAAATTTCACTTCGATAGTGAGCGATATCAATGTTGTTGATGTATTGCATGTGCCCTCGTTCGATGGGTAATTCAAACCACAGAGTGGGGTCTTCCGAAACTTCCTTCAAAGCGTCAACTGCATTTGTCGTCTCATCATCCATCATTACATTTGCGACTTCATAACCTTTCATAATCAGACTTGGATTCGCCCGAGTGCGTAGCTGCCCTTTTGCGTAACTAAAGACAGGTGCAAGAGCAGCGACCGGCTCCCCCTCGCCATGTTCAGCTTGTCGATCCCAAAGTACCGGAGAGTATAGGCGGTCGAGTTCTCTTGGAAATTTTTCAAGCATTCGGTTGTGAACCGTGTGCAAACTGCAAAATCTACTCAAGCCACCCTCCATTGATGGCTGTAGGCACAAAAGTCCGACGTAGTGAGGCAATGCGGTGCCAAATGCGTTGTCGTTGTGAAATTGCAATTCGACCGACGTATAAGAACCACGCACCCCATACTGGTATGGAACCCCAGTATCCTTAACGTGGTAGATCATAGTCCCATCCCACTTTTGCGCAACATTACGGCCGATAACCTGACCCAGTACCCAGTAAATGTCAACGACAACTTCCTGATCAATGTCATCTAGAGGCATGCCGTCGATAACAGCGACGTGGGGTGGTATGTCAAGACGCCGTCGAACTTCCTGCATTAGTTCTACGCAATGAGGAATGTCGAACTGCGATAAGTTACGCAGCACCGTTGGAAGAGGGTTTTGTCGGATAGACTCTGCCATATCTATAATCTCCTCACGAACCGAATCACCTACTTTGATTAAGCAATCCTGAGGTTCAATATCATCTGTGAGCCACGCCCTGGAGTCAGTGACCATCTGGTCTAACTGATGCTCACTTTGTTCGTGGGAAAGATCTAGAATTTGCGGGTTCATATTATTGTGTCAATCACTTGTTGATTTTAATTAGTTTGTAGTTGCTGTGGCGGAACTTTAATCGCCGGGAGAATTCAAAAAATTATATTATTATTTTCAAAGTGTTCAATTGACGGCAATCAGGAATTTATAACAAACTCATTTGTTACAAATTATTGGTCAATTAGTAACGCTAGCATGTTTCTTGAAGGAATTATGAAATGAAATATTTATTAGGAATCGTTTCAGTTATCTTTTGTTTGATCTACGCGTCGTTCGACGTGTTTCGACCTGAAGTCCATTTGAATGTAGCGTACTGGGGCGTGATCATTTCCCTGGTCTACTTGGCTCTGTCAGTTCGCTCGCAACAATCATCTGAATAATTCGTTTTTTCACAACTCCAGCCTTCTTCGACGAAGGGCGACGTTGGTGATTTGCTTTTTAGCATACTCAGCACGATTAACCATTGCAGCCTGTTTCTATGGTTGCTTTAGTTTTTTTCGCCTTTAGATATGACAGACAGCCTCAAATTCTCCAACAAGAGCGTTATCGTAGTCGGCGGTACTAGCGGAATCAACTTGGGTGTCGCAAATACCTTTGCCGCAGCCGGTGCTTCAATCGGCGTGGTTAGCCGTAAGACTGACAAGGTAAATGCCGCAGTCGAAGAACTGACAAAACACGATGTGCCAGTTTTCGGATACAGCGCAGATGTTCGAAACTGTGAACAGATTGAGGCTGGATTTGCGGAGTTTTTTCAACAACTGGGTCAGTTTGATGTGGTAGTTTCTGGTGCGGCCGGAAATTTTGCCGCTCGTGCCGCCGACATGTCTTCGAACGCTTTTGCTGCGGTGATGAATATTGACCTACTCGGAACTTATCACGTTCTGAGAAGTGCCTATCCTTATCTGACAAAACCAGGCGGGTCGGTGATTAATATATCTGCCCCTCAAGCTTACGTGCCAATGGAACTTCAATCGCACGTATGTGCAGCCAAGGCTGGGGTCGATATGTTGACAAGAACGTTGGCAATGGAGTGGGGCAGTGAAGGCATTAGAGTCAATTCGATTGTGCCAGGACCCATTGAAAATACGGAGGGCATGAAACGTCTTGCCCCGACGCCTGGATTGCTTGATGCTGTCATTGACTCTGTACCGCTCAATCGATTGGGAACTAAAGCGGATATTGGTAGAGTGGCAATGTTTTTGGCTTCCCCGCTGGCTGGTTATCTGACAGGTGCAGTGATTCCAGTTGATGGTGGCTGGTCGCTTGGCGGTTCCTCACAACTCATGCCGATGTTAGCAAAGGAACTGGGGTTGGCAAAAGGCTAAATTCTTGTATGGATTGATGGCCTAAAAATCCGTCAAATAAATTCTCAATCGGTTACGAATAGGTCACGATATTGTTCCCGTAGTCGTTTCTTCTCAATCTTGCCCATTGCATTAGTTGGAAGTTTGTCTACTTTCATGATGCGACGAGGCACTTTGAATTCGGACAACTTTTCCTTCAGCAAAACACGAATATACGATTCGCTTTGCTCTACGGAACCCACAGTAGTTACAGTTGCAACTACCGCCTCACCCAGGTCAGGATGAGGCACGCCGAACACTGCTGATTCAACAACTCCGTCAATTTGATTCAGGTGTAATTCCACTTCTTTTGGATAAATGTTGAATCCGGCGGAAATGATCAGGTCACTTTGTCTTCCAACAATAGTCACTACGCCATCTTCTGAAATTGTAGCCAAGTCACCAGTGACGAAAAACCCGTCTTCAGTAAATGCTTCTTTGGTGGCCTGATCGTTTTCCCAATATCCGGAAAAAACGTTTGGTCCCGAAATTTCTAATGTGCCGGGATCCTGCGCAACTGAATGTGCCCCAGTAGCGTCGCGCACCCGAAGTGTTACGTCAGGTAACGCTTGTCCGACCGTCCCAGCGACGCGGTTGCCCGCGAGAGGATTGGAAGCAATCATCCCTGCCTCCGTCATGCCGTACCGTTCAAGAATTCGATGTCCAGTTCGCTCATTAAATGCATCGAAAATTTCAGGCTGAAGCGGTGCAGAACCTGAAATAAATAGTCGTGTGTTGCCACAGAGTTCCGGGGTGAGCCGTTCATCCTTTAGTAGTCGGGAATACACCGTAGGAACACCCATCAAAACGGAAGCGGACGGGATCAATTCCACTGTTCTTTCTACAACAAACTTTCGACAGAAAATCATTCGAGAAGAACTGAGCATTGCACAGTGTAGGGCAACACATAGTCCATGAACATGAAACAGCGGTAGTACATGCAACAGCACATCCGAAGAGCTAAACCCCCATATCCGATTGAGACTGATGACATTGGAGTGAATGTTTTGGTGGCTAATCATTGCCCCCTTTGGTTTGCCGGTAGTGCCCGAGGTATAAATCAGTATGGCCGTATCGTCCGATTGTCTATCGACAACTGAATGCACAGAACTGAATTTCTCCAAACTGTCAACTAACGTTCCTTCACCTCTGTGGTCAAGAGTCAATAAATGCTCAACTTGGTACTTATTACAAAGTGACTTTGTTCCTTCATATCGCGAAGGGTCGCACACCACCAATGCTGGCTTTGCGTCTTGCACAAAGTAGTCTAACTCGGCAAGAATGTAGGCAGTATTGAGTGGATGAAACACAAAACCACCACGCAGGCATGCCAAATACAAAATGATCACCTCTTCGTGCTTGTGAACCTGTGCGGTTACTCTGTCTCCTATCTGCAATCCCAAAGCCGTCAATCGATTAGCCAACTTAGCCGAGCGGTCATTGACTTCACCGTAGGTAATGGATACGGACTCAGACAACTGTATGCAAACCCGACCAGGTTCGCGCTGCATGGTTTCCAACAGACTAAGAAAAAAATTGCTGCTAGTGGTCACGAGTTACTAAAATTACGACAGATTGAGACCGAATAATAAATACAAACTTTCACGGCTAATGCTACCTCTAGTGACGAGGAAGGCTCTTTGATTGAATCTCATCTAAACGACTGGCTCCTTTTGGTTTTGCGTTGGAGTCACCTTATAGTGGGCATCGCTTGGATAGGTGCATCATTCTACTTCAATTGGCTCGAAAATCGCTTAGAACGAGGTATGTCGACTGACCCTTTGGTCGAAGGCAGTTTATGGGCTGTGCACGGCGGAGGCTTTTATCACGTCAAAAAATTTCGCGTAACTCCGGGCGAACTTCCGACAACTTTGCATTGGTTTAAGTGGGAGGCTTACGCCACGTGGCTTACCGGATTAGCATTGCTGGTGCTAATTTACTACGTCGATGCACAAGTCTTTCTTGTGGATGCCTCAGTCGCCGAAATTTCCCCGCTAGTCGGTATCGTCATTGGTGTTGTATCAATCATGGGGACTTGGATCATTTACGATGTACTGTGCCGCTCATCCCTGCGTAACCAACAGAAGTTACTGGGAATTGTAATTTTTATCTACTTTTCGGTTCTTGCCTTTGTTTTGTGTCAACTGTTCAGCGGTCGTGGGGCATTCATTCATGTCGGAGCTGCGATTGGTACTGTCATGGTACTGAACGTAATGGCGGTCATCATTCCATCACAGCGTGCCTTGGTTGAGGCGATGACTTCCGGGTCACAACCGGATGCAAGCAAGGGTGCGGCAGCGCTAACACGTTCGCGGCACAACAACTACCTCACTTTACCAGTATTGTTCATCATGATTGCGAATCATTATCCGATGACCTTTGCAAGCAAGTGGAATTGGCTGATTTTAGTCGCTATTTCCGTAGCCGGTGTTGTAGTTCGGCATTACTTCAATGTGAGACATTTACCGGGTAATCGGTGGTGGCTGCTTATGGTCGGCTTGGGATTGTTGGTTGGAGTAGCGGTATCGACCATGCCTCAGGTGACGACACCACCCTCACAAGTTGCAGTTAACTTTGACGAAATGCGAAAAGTGGTTCACGAAAAATGTACGGTGTGTCACTCAAAAGCGCCAGTTCAGCAGGGATTTACCGCTCCACCATTGGGTTTGGTGCTGGATACTGATGAGCAAATTACAGAGCACGCAGCAAGAATATTTTCCGCGACTGTTGTCACGCGTACCATGCCAATCGCGAACTTGAGCAACATGACTGAGGAAGAACGGCAAATTATCGCGCAGTGGTATAGTAGTTATTTGAGGAATTCAAAATGAACGCAGTGTGCCAATAGTTTGACTAGTTAGTATGGGTAGATTGACCTCTCATGTTTTGGATTTGGTACACGGGTGTCCCGCAAAAGGCATTCGGGTCGACCTGTATTGCACTTCGACAGTGCGAGAGCAAGTGGCCAGTGTGGTAACCAACGATGATGGACGACTCGATGCGCCACTGGCTATAGATGATCAATTCACCAACGGCACTTATGAAATCGTATTTTTTGCAGGAGATTATTTTCGAAATATGGGTGTCGAACTGCCTGACCCACCGTTCCTGGATGAAGTAACAGTTAAATTTGGTGTAGCCAGCGCAGATGAACACTACCATGTGCCGTTACTTCTTTCCACTTTCGGATATTCAACCTATCGTGGCAGTTGATTGAAAATTCTAAGCGAAATTCAATTTCTGCTTGGAGATGAGCATCGTCGTCTAAGCAACATCAGACCAACACAAACAATCCTGGAATACTTGCGCACTGTTGAGCGGATGACCGGGACAAAGGAAGGTTGTGCAGAAGGGGATTGCGGTGCCTGTACTGTTGTTTTGGCTGAACTGCGTGAAGATAAACTTTGCTACAGTGCAATAAATTCCTGCATTACTTTTGTACCGATGCTACATGGCAAGCAACTGATTACGGTGCAGCACCTGCGCCGCTCAGATGGCAGTCTCCATCCTGTACAGCAAGCTATGGTCGACGAACATGGTTCTCAGTGCGGATTTTGTACGCCGGGATTTGTGATGAGTTTATTTGCAATGTATCGAAATCAGTGTGCTACAGACCGCACCACTATAGACGATGCTCTTGCCGGAAATCTGTGCCGTTGCACTGGCTACATTCCAATTGTTAGAGCTGCCGAAAAGTCTTTGAGTGCGATTACTTCTGATCAATTCGATCAAAATCAGACAAACACAATTGCGCAGCTCAAGCAAATAAATCAAGCTGCGCTAACCTATGACAAAGACGGTATGGAATTCCATGTCCCAACAACAAGGTCTCAGTTACTCCAAATTTTGAGTTCTAGACCCAATGCTTATGTTGTAGCGGGAGCAACAGATGTGGGGCTTTGGGTGACAAAGCAGCGACGCAAGTTAAATCCGTTAGTGTTCATCGGTGGAATCAATGACCTTCGAAAAATCGAACTCGTACACGAACACCTGCAAATCGGTGCTGCCGTAACTGTGAGCGAAGCGATTCCGCTATTGACTAACATTTATCCGCAGTTGGAAGAGTTGTTGCGTCGCTTCGGTTCAGAACAGATTCGTAATTTAGCGACGATTGGTGGCAATATTGCAAACGGTTCTCCAATTGGAGATAGCATGCCTGCACTCATTGCCGCAGGTACTCAACTGCAGTTATCGTCGAATCATGGCACTCGTTCTCTGCCCATTGAGAAGTTCTTTTTGGATTACGGCAAGCAGGACTTGCGGTCGGGAGAATTATTAGACAGGATCGATGTTCCTGTACCGAAAGCGAGTGATGTCTTTAGGACCTACAAGATTTCAAAGCGATTTCATCAAGACATCTCAGCGGTCTGCGGGGCATTCTTCGCACGTATCGAAAATGGCGTCATCACCAAAGTCCGAGTTGCCTATGGTGGTATGGCTTCTACACCTCGACGAGCTTACACCTGCGAAGGACTACTTGTAAATCAGTCGTTCGATCAAACTTCAATTTCGCGTGCGATGGCAGGATTGCAAGAGGATTTCTCTCCAATATCCGACTTTAGGGCTACTGATGCCTATCGCATGCAGGTCGCTAAAAACCTTTTACTTCGTTTCTTCTACGAAGTATCAACGGAGTCCAACTGTAGAATTTGGAGCGAACAAATTGCTTGAGAAATTCAGACAAAGCAGTACGACAGTACATCGGCCGCTCCCACACGATAGTGCACCACTACATGTCAGCGGCGAGGCCAGCTATGTTGATGATCTACCAGAGCCACGCGAATTGCTTCATGTTGCTTTGGGGTTGAGCACGCACGCACATGCCTCAATCAATTCGATGGATTTGTCCGCAGTACGGAGTGCTCCCGGGGTTGTTGAAGTTTTAGATTCCAGTTCCGTACCGGCGAAAAACGATTGTAGTCCGACCATTGGCGACGATCCAGTATTTGCCGAGCGTACAGTGGAGTTCGCCGGGCAAGTACTGTTTGCGGTTCTCGCCGAATCGGAACTTCAGGCACATGAAGCCTGCAGACTCGCAAAAGTCGAATATGAAGAAAAAGACGCAATTGTCACCACTGATTGTGCATTGTCGAATGAATCATTTATTCTCGACCCGACTCACCTAAGTTCAGGCGACGCTGAAGTTGCGGTAGAATCGGCCCCGCATCGATTACAGGGTCGACTGCACACCGGAGGGCAGGATCATTTTTACTTAGAAGGACAAGTGTCGATGGTTCTACCTCGTGAAGCAGGAGATCTGCTGGTCTATAGTTCGACTCAGCATCCAAGTGAAATTCAACACCTAATCTCCAAAGTAACTGGTAAACCGTTGCATGCTATCACTGTAGAAGTGCGGCGCATGGGAGGAGGTTTTGGTGGCAAGGAATCTCAGGCTGCCCAGTGGGCATGCATCGCTGCAATTGCAGCATGCGTCACCCACCGTCCGGCGAAGCTGCGGTTAGATCGCGATACAGACATGATTGCTACAGGCAAGCGGCACGATTTTCAATTCGAGTTTGATGTGGGATTTAATGATCAGGGCAGAATTCAGGGTTTGGTTGTTGAAATGGCATCCCGCTGTGGCTACTCCGCCGATTTATCCGGACCGGTCAATGATCGGGCATTGCTGCACATTGACAATTGTTACTTTCTTGAGAATTTAGCAGCAACTTCCCATCGATGCAAAACAAACACTGTTTCCAATACAGCATTCAGGGGCTTTGGTGCACCCCAGGCAATGCTGTGCATTGAATCCATATTGGATCGGATTGCATCATATTTAAACAAGGATGCCTATCAGATTAGGCGCATTAATTTCTATGGTCGAAAAACTCGAAACATTGCCCCATATGGTATGCGAGTCGAAGATTTTCCAGTTCGTGATCTCATGCAAACCTTGAAAAAGTCTTCCCAGTATTCGATCCGTCGCAAACAAATTCGTAAGTGGAATCACAGTCAACGTGTCTTTCGCCGTGGTATAGCGATAACGCCAGTTAAATTTGGCATTTCATTTACCATGACCCACTACAACCAAGCTAGTGCTTTGGTGCATGTTTATACTGATGGCACCATTCACCTCAGTCACGGTGGCACTGAGATGGGACAGGGTTTGTTCATCAAGGTTGCTCAAGTCGTAGCTGAGGAGTTTTCCGTCCCGCTTAATCAAATCAAGATTGCCGAAACTAACACATCGAGGGTACCGAATACCTCCGCCACTGCCGCTTCTTCCGGATCAGACATAAACGGAATGGCAGCAAAGGATGCAGCTAGAAAAATTAAAAATCGCCTGATTGCGGTGGCAACCCAGCTTTACTCAGTTAGAGCCAATGAAGTGATGTTTGTAAATGGCCAGGTGATAGTAGGAAGACATTCGATTAGTTTTGCCGAACTCGTTGCATTCGCACATCGTCAGCGTGTTCAGTTAACGGCTACGGGGTTTTACGGCACTCCCAAAATCAGCTGGGATCGCGGTTCAATGACTGGACGGCCATTTTACTATTTCGGTTGTGGAGCAGCTGTCAGTGAGGTTGTGATTGACTGTCTCACAGGAGAAACAAGAGTACTCCAAGTAGACATACTGCACGATGCAGGCAGTTCGTTAAATTCAGCAGTTGATATTGGTCAGGTTGAAGGTGGATTCGTCCAGGGTATGGGTTGGCTAACCAGTGAGGAGCTTTGGTGGGATGACCAGGGCAAACTGGCTACGCATGCTCCTTCGACTTACAAGATTCCTACATCAGGCGATGTGCCGAAGCAGTGGGAAGTGCAACTGTGGGATCGAGGACGTAATCCCGAATCTACCATTTACCGGTCCAAAGCAGTTGGTGAACCGCCGCTGATGCTGGCAATTTCCGTCTTTGGTGCCATTTGCGATGCGGTATCCAGTGTTTCAGGTTATCGGGCTTGGCCAAACTTGAATGCACCAGCAACACCAGAGCGGGTGCTGGCAAGTGTTGAACAGATGAGTGCAGTGAGATGAACTGGTTCGAGGCTAGCATTAATTTGGCGAAATCGAAACAACCGTTCGTCATTGTGACTGTGGTTGAAGTAATCGGATCATCACCACGCGAAGTCGGTGCAAGAATCGTGGTTTCTGCAAAAGAATCCTGTGACAGTATCGGTGGTGGACATCTGGAGTATGTCGCCATTGAAGATGCCCGCACCATGCTTTCAAACCCTGATGCTGCCAATCGACTGGATAAATTTATTGGTTTGGGGGATGTTCTAAGCCAATGCTGCGGTGGTGCGGTGCGCTTGCATTTTGAGCGTTATGACGAAATATCCAGTAAGCAGTTTCTAAACCTCACTAGTAGCGATAGAGGATGCCTCTATTATTTGTTTGCTACACCGATTTGTGTTGATTCACAAGCAAGCAGTAGTCTATTCAACACAAAGCAGGAAGAAAGTCAGATGCCAATTGCAGTGGCAAGAGCGATGGAAAAACTGAAGCAAACAAGCGAACCGGCATCAATTCTTGAACAACACAATGGCGAAGAATGGTTGGTTACCCGGCTGGACGAAAAACCCACAAATTTGATCCTCTTCGGAGCCGGTCATGTTGGAAAAGCACTTGTAAACGTGCTAGGTAACTTACCCTTTCAAGTTCAGTGGATTGACAGTCGAAAAGAAATATTTCCGGATAGCGTGCCTGATAATGCCACAATTCGAACTTTACAAAATCCGGTTGACGCAGTAAGTGATATTGATTCAAACACATTTTGCGTTGTGATGACTCATAGCCATGCAGTGGACTTTGAAATTGTCCATCAAATTCTTGCAAATCGTGAATTCGGTTGGCTGGGATTAATTGGCTCAGAAACAAAACGTAGACGCTTTGAACTGCGTTTAATGAACAAGGGAATCGATGCTTTCGTACTGAAGCGATTACATTGCCCAGTTGGCTTGTCAAGTATTCGTGGCAAGCATCCTTCAGTCATTGCACTATCCACCTCAGCTCAGATACTAGAAGCTCGCCTTAAGATCAATAATTCATTGGTTCAAGATGCAGAAGTAAGGCATGCCTGAAAATACAACTCCGAATCTATTGCTCCAACTAAACGGAGTCTCGAAGGCGTTCCCCGGAGTAGTGGCGAATGATTCCATAGACCTATCGATAGCTGAAGGCGAAATTCATGCTTTATTGGGCGAAAACGGTGCCGGAAAGAGCACTCTGGTTAAGATCATTTACGGTTATCACTGCGCTGACTCTGGTACTGTGCAGTGGAAGGGTGAGCCTGTTTCGGTCGCGAGTCCCGCTATCGCTAGACAGATGGGGATCGGGATGGTCTTTCAGCATTTTTCACTTTTTGAAGCGATGACGGTGCGTGAAAACATTGAACTCGCCACTTCTACGGGACTTACCAGATCGGAACTAGATGAAAAAATTATCAGTGTGTCTGAGTCTTATCAGTTGGAACTTGACCCGAGTCGCAATGTGTTCGAGCTTTCGGTTGGAGAGCGTCAACGAGTTGAAATTGTGCGTTGTTTGCTCCAATCACCAAAGCTTCTAATTATGGATGAACCCACGTCCGTATTGACTCCTCAGGAAGCAGACCGATTGTTTGAAGTACTACGAAAACTTGCCAAGGAACGTTGCGCAATTTTGTATATCAGTCACAAGTTGGAAGAAATTCAGGCATTGTGTGACCGAGCAACAGTATTACGTCAAGGCAAGGTAGTCGCCGAATGCAAACCCAGCGAAGAGGATGCGAGAAGTCTGGCAGAAATAATGATCGGCCGCGAACTCAAAGTTGCGACAGGTAGTCAACAGGAGTTAGGTGACCGAGTGATGGCTGTAAGCGGATTATCGTATGCAGCGACCAATGAGCGTGGTATTTCACTTAAGGACATTAATTTTGAAGTTCATGCGGGCGAAATTTTCGGAATCGCGGGTGTAGCGGGTAATGGGCAGAATGAATTGATGTGTATGCTTTCTGGTGAGGACACTTGCGAGACCAACAGTACGATACAAATTAATGGGCAAGGCTGTGGAAGGCTGGGGGTTCGAGCGCGCCGAAAAATGGGTGTGGCGAGCGTGCCAGAGGAGAGACTTGGTCACGGTGCAGTAGCACGGATGTCACTAGTTGAAAACTCGTTTCTAAGTGGACATGACCGCTACCAACTGGTTAAGGGACAGTGGTTGAATTATGCCAATGCCAGAAAATATGCCGAAGATATTTGTGTTGAGTTTGATGTCAAACATGCAGGGGTTCAGGCTGATGCAGGCAGCTTGTCGGGTGGCAATCTACAAAAGTATTTAGTGGGTCGGGAAATTACGCAGTATCCCAAAGTAATGCTCGCATGCCAGCCAACTTGGGGTGTTGATGCCGGGTCGCAGCAGGCGATTCATCAATCCCTGATGGATTTGGCAGCAAATGGTGCAGCAGTGCTGGTGATTTCTCAGGACCTGGACGAACTGTTGGAGCTGTGCGGAAGAATTTCTGTGATGTTTGCAGGGACATTATCTCAACCATATGCCGTTCAGGATTTGAGTGCGGAAAAAATTGGGCTTTTGATGGGCGGGACACAGTTTTCGTAGTTCCCAGCAGGTCGAAATGATTAGATTAGTCCCAAGAGCAACCCATTCGAAACTCATGATATGGCTAACGCCTTTGTTAGCATTGACGTTAAGCATCATTACCGGAGGGATACTGTTCTATGTTCTAGGTCATCCGCCAATCCAGTCGTTGCTCGCTTTTTTTGTTAGTCCTTTGGCAGATAGCTATGGAATTGGTGAATTGATCATTAAGGCAGTTCCGCTCGCTACGATAGCGGTTGGGTTATCGATCGGATTTAGAGCTAATGTCTGGAATATTGGAGCGGAAGGGCAATTAGTGGTGGGAGCTATTGTGGGCGGGAGTTTGGTCATCTACAATCCCACCTCCGAAAATTTTCTCATGCTACCCGGAATTCTTATGATGGGAATGCTTGGCGGGATGGCATGGGCGGCGATTCCAGCATTTTTGAAGGCAAGGTTCAATACCAACGAAATCTTAACCAGTCTGATGTTGGTTTATGTAGCCATTTTGCTCTTGAGCAATCTGGTTCACGGCCCTTGGAAGGATCCGGGAGGATTTAATTTTCCCGAAAGTGTTGACTTTCCTGCCGTCGCAGAACTGCCCAATTTATGGCGAGGTACACGCCTTCATGCTGGTGTATTTATAGCCTTGTTTGCTGCGGTTGCAGGTTGGATTGTACTGTCGAAGTTACTAATTGGATTTCAGGTTCGGGTTGCAGGTCTGGCAACGGGAGCAGCGAAGTACAGCGGGATCAAATACTCGCATATTGTTTGGATCACAATGTTGGGCACAGGTGCTCTTGCTGGACTCGCCGGCATAGTTGAAGTATCCGGACTTTTGGGACAGTTGCAGCCTGTTGTGTCCCCAGGTTATGGATTTACTGCCATCATTGTGGCGTTTTTGGGACGGCTTCATCCAATCGGAGTGTTGGTGGCAAGTCTGATACTAGCACTAACCTACCTTGGTGCAGATTTTGTTCAGATAAGACTTGGTTTGCCACGCGGTATCGCGGGTGTATTTCAGGGAATGCTTTTGTTTTTCCTTTTGGCTACCGATGTATTAATCAACTACAAGATACAGTGGCGTAAGCCACAAACTGCAACGGGTGAAGTTTCATAATGGAAGTTATCGGAACGGCTGAATTAATTCTATTAACAGTTGTCAGTGCAGCAACACCATTGCTATTTGCAGCGACAGGCGAATTAGTGACTGAAAAGTCGGGTGTGCTGAATCTTGGCGTCGAAGGCATGATGCTTGTTGGAGCAGTCTGTGGATTTGCAACCATGTTGACGACTGGCAATTGGGTGCTTAGCATTTTTGTAGCGGCACTTGCTGGCGTAATGATATCTTGCTTATTTTCGTTGCTAACTTTAGTGTTTTTAGCGAATCAGGTGGCATCAGGCTTGTCATTGACTCTGTTTGGTATAGGGTTGAGTGCATTAATCGGACTTCCATTTGTGGGTGAACCGATTGAGAAGTTACCTTCGTTGAATATACCAATTCTCTCTGAATTACCGTTAATTGGTCCATTACTGTTTTCTCATGACATTTTGATTTACTTATCGCTGTTTATGGTTGTGGCAGTACATTGGTTTTTATATCGCACTAGATCCGGATTAATTCTTCGAGCAGTCGGAGAGTCACACGATTCAGCCCATTCCATAGGTTACTCGGTTCTTAAAGTTAGATTTTTGGCGATCTCCTTTGGCGGAGCAATGAGCGGACTTGGCGGCGGATTTCTTTCTCTTTCATATACGCCATTTTGGATTGAGAATATGACTGCCGGAAGAGGGTGGATTGCCTTGGCTTTAGTTGTATTTGCGTCTTGGAAACCGGGTAGGGTCTTAATTGGTGCATACCTGTTTGGTGCGGTGACTATACTGCAACTGCACCTTCAAGGAATTGGGGTGCAGGTATCCGCCCAGGTACTGTCCATGATGCCGTATCTGATCACTATATTGGTGCTGGTACTGATTTCTCGGGATTCAACAAGAGTAAAACTAAACGCACCGGCTTGTATTGGTCAGATATTTCATCCGAACAAGTAGCAGACAACAGCAGACCAAGAGGGCTATTTCAACCGAACTAAGATTCATCAATTTGGTGTATTGATTTCGTCCAGTAAGGCTTTGTAATTGTTTAAATTACTAACTTGCAACTCAATAAGAAAATTCCTTGAATTTTTCATTCAAGATTCCCAACAACTGCGAAAGTGGCAACACGGTAGTGTCGTCGTCAAGCTGGAGTAAACTTTCACCGGTGTAGACTACAAATTTGGTTTTTACATTCAAGTCGGCACAAGCCAAATGAAACCCTTTTTTTAGTGCAGCAGTTCGACCGGATTTGATATCGATTGCCCAGAATTCATCCGGTCCAAATTCCAACAGAAGATCAATTTCCGCACCGACAGCAGTTCGGTAGAAGTATGGCTTGACTCCCGAAGGTAGAGCGTTAAGGATATTTTCAACGACAAATCCTTCCCAACTCTTACCAGAAATTGGATGGCTCAATAGTGATGGATAATCGGTGATTTGCAGTAATGCATGAACAATACCGCTGTCTCGAATGTAGATTTTTGGTGATTTAACGAGCCGTTTGTTTACATTAACCCCTGTGTAAGAATCAAGTCTACGAATCAAGAAAAGACCAATCATAAATTGTAGGTATCTACTGATGGTCACGCTCCTTACATCTAGTGACTCTGCAAGCTTTGAGGCATTGAGCAAGCCACCTTGGGTGTGTGCCAGCATGGTCCAAAAACGCAAAAGCATATCAGGCGGCATGCGAGGACCAAGTTGAGGAATGTCGTGGTCAATATAGGTGCGAATGATTTGTTGGCGCAATCTATAACTTTCTTTGTCATCTGCTGCAGCGTAACTTGCGGGAAATCCGCCGCGTAACCACAAGTCTTGTAGTGACTGGCCTTGCGGTTGTTTGATTTCAAATGGACTCAGACCCGACAGCTCACAATAATGGATTAATTCAGTAAGACTATCGGGGTTTTGTTTAATAAATTCAATTGACCTTGAACCTAAAATGAAAAAACGCCCACTCCCACGTCCTTCTCGCCTTCTGGAATAAATTACATCACGGAGTTTTGTAAATAAATCCGGATAACGTTCCACGCCATCAAGAATGACTGTCTTTTCCGCTAAATGTTCTAAAAAATAAGTGGACCTGTTCAGTTTAAGAAAGTCATCTAAATCCTGCAGGTCAATGTAGACGGGCGAATGATTCTTGGAAACCTCTAGTGCAAGCGCAGTCTTACCTATCTGGTGAGGCCCTAGGATGGCCACAACCGGATAAAAGTCGATTTGTTGGAAAATTTCTGAGGCTAGGTGTCGTATGTACACAGTAGGCTATATTAATTTAAAATGTTAAATATTCAAGGTAAAAAAATTTTAAGTCATTTACAGAAGATCGAAAAGGCCATTGGTTTGGGCGATTTCCAAGAATCAAGTTCGAGTCAAGAAAAGGTAGTTTTGGTTCATCATTTACGATTTACCGATGGACACAAATTTGATAAAGTCGAGGCTTTATAAGCATTAGCGAAATTCTTTTTGAACTAGATATGTCGATTGTTGAACATCGATTTGTGGTTGTAAAATTGAATTCATTACAAAGTTCTCAGGGAAATATGTCAGTAGATTGATGGATTCTATGTTTTAGTTAAAACATAAGTTTCAAGTTAGTCTTTAGAGCAACTTAAGCAGTCCTCAAGACGTTAAATGTAAGTCGTTCAACTTAAATCGGTATGGTTGAAAAATCTATTCGCCCAATCATTGCGAGTCAGTGGTACGAGCAAAACGCTTCGAAAACTGCGAAGAAATACGAAAGATTTTCGTTTGAGGAAGTTCATGCTGAGTTAATCAAGCACTTACCGAAAAAGGCCTGTGCGGTGTTGGATGTGGGCGCGGGAACCGGAAGAGATGCCGCCGGTTTAGCGAGGCTTGGACATAGCGTAACCGCCGTCGAGCCATGCTCTAAACTACGGGAAATAGCCCGTAAAAATCATCATGCTTCCAATATTGACTGGATTGATGACAGTCTGCCAAAGTTGAATAAAGTGAGGAAAGCCGGCCTCAGTTACGATGTCATTTTGCTCAGTGCTGTGTGGATGCACGTCACTCAATCTGAAAGGTCAGCGGCTTTCAGGCGCTTGGTATCCATGCTAAATCCTAACGGGTTGCTTTGTATTACTTTACGACACGGACCTTTCGAACCAGTTCAAGGCTTTTGGGATATTCCCGATGAACAAGTTCGCGCATATGCACGCGACTTTGGACTATTCGAGGTCGAGTGTTCAAAGGAAGCAGACAAACTCGGTCGCCCAGGCGTTTATTGGACAAGATTAGTATTTCGAACTCCGGGCGATGGCACAGGCGCTTTGCCATTGCTGCGGGGCATCATCCTAAACGACAGGAAAACAGCTACCTATAAACTTGGTCTGCTAAGAACTTTAATTCGTATTTCGCAGTCCGCAGGAGGCCTAGCTCAGGTCCACGATAAACACGTCGTTCTTCCATTAGGTTTATTCGCTTTATATTGGTTGCGACTCTATCGGCCTTTACTGGATGAAAATCTACCTCAGCTTTCAACCAATACACAGGGAACAGATGGGGTTGGATTCGCGCGAGAAGCCTATCATCGTCTTGATAGCGTTAGCACACTAGACATAAGAGTTGGTGCAGTATTTTCAGACGACAATCTAAAAAATCTTCATCGCGCACTCAAGGAGATCTGTAATTCACTGGTTAACTTCCCAATGCATTTTACGACTTATCCCGGAACTAAGAATCAAGTTTTTGTTGCTCAATCGTTGCGCAACCGAAGTGCATTTAACGGAGTGATAAGTACCGACTATCTGCGAAGTTTTGGCAGTGTGACGATTCCTTTGGGAGTATGGCAGGCCGCACAAAATTATGGCGCATGGATAGAGCCTGCGATCATATCGGAGTGGAAGAGTCTAATGAGAAGGTTCGCAAAGAGTCAGGGGGATAGACAACTGAATTTCGAAGCCATGGAAGAGGCTTTAGTATGGAGCGATCCTACACGTAGCACTGTGTATCCGAGACAAAGAGCGAAACAACTTATTGAAAATAATGTATTCAATCACTGCATTTGGAGCGGAAAACGAATAAATACAAAGAATGTGGATATTGATCACTGCTTTCCGTTTTCGGCATGGCCTTGCGAAGACATGTGGAATTTAATGCCGTCAAAGCGTAGCATAAATCAATATCAGAAGCGCGATAAGCTGCCAAGTCGAGAAATTTTGCACCAAGCCCGCGAGCGAATACTCGATTGGTGGGACGTGGCATATATGGACTCCTCCAGCGGACTTCCCAATCGGTTCTTCAATGAAGCTACTGCAAGTTTGAGGATCCTATCGGACTCAACACCGGGTTTAGAGGATGTATTTGATTCAGTGTTGCTCCAGCAAACTCACCTTAAGTTCAATCAGCAGATTCCAATGTGGGAGTTGGATTGAAAAAATTTTCAGCGAGTCCTTTAAATTTAGTACATGGATTCAAGCAGTACGCTTATTGTTACCTGTAATTTTCCAATGAAGTGTAGTTGGAGATTACAGCCTATTTACACCGACCCGACCGTTTTTCAAGCTTATCCAAAGAGAATATCTAGTCTGTGTTCGCCTAGTGTCCTTGCTGATTTTATGACTTCAATAGTTTGAGTTTCTTGATCAGACAGGTTAGCTATCGCAGCTTCACGTCGCCTGTATAAAAGTGTGGTCCATAGTAATAACCTACCCCCTTGATACGTGATAAAAACTTCCACGTCTAATGAGTGGAGTAAAGGTTTATACTTATCAACTTAGGTGTCCATCTCACTTGAGAAAAAGACACATCGCTAGTCAAAAATAGGCAGTATCACGCACTGACAAGCCTCTTTTGGCAGCACTAAAATTAAAATAATATCCTTTTGGAGGTGATTATGCGCACTATGGTTCGCAAGTTCATTTCAATATTGATGTTGAGTGCAATTTGGCTGACAGCATCGGCAGGAGAGCCGCTAAAGGTCGGTTTTGTGTATGTTGGTCCCGTTGGTGATCATGGCTGGACTTATCAGCATAACCAAGGTCGACTACAGATTGAACAAGAATTTGGCGATAAAATCGAAACTACCTTTGTTGAATCGGTCCCCGAAGGTCAAGACGCCGAACGTGTTATTCGTCAACTGGCTGCTGACGGACACGGTCTCATCTTTACGACCTCTTTCGGTTATATGGATCCAACTAACAAAGTAGCTAAGTTGTTCCCCGACGTTAAGTTTGAACATTCTACTGGTTACAAACGGGCAGACAACGTCAGTACCTATAACATTCGTTGGTACGAAGGTCGCTATATCCATGGTCGTATCGCTGGCGCTATGACTAAATCCAACATCATCGGCTATATTGCCTCTTTTCCTATTCCAGAAGTCGTGCGAGGAATTAATGCATTTGCAGTGGGGTTAAACAGCGTAAATCCAGACGCTAGAGTCAGAGTTGTATGGGTAAGCACTTGGTTCGATCCGGGTAAGGAAAGTGATGCCGCCAAGGCACTGATCGATCAGGGTGCCGATGTCCTGGCGCAGCATACGGATTCCCCAGCCCCGTTGCAAGTTGCAGAGGATAGAGGCGCTTTTGGATTTGGCCAGGCATCAAACATGCTTGCTTTTGCTCCTAATGCTCATCTAAATGCAGCCATAAACAACTGGGGTGCATACTATAAAACAAGAGTGCAGGCTGTCATGGATGGGACTTGGGCTTCGCAGGATGTCTGGGATGGTCTCAGTACCGGCATGCTGATAATGTCTGAGTACAATGCCAAGACAGTACCAGCAGAGGTAATTGCTGATGCAAAAGCGGTAGAAGAGTCGATCAGAACGGGTGCGTTTCATCCATTTACCGGACCAATTTTTGCTCAGGACGGTACTGTGATTGTGGAAGACGGTCAGGTCATGTCAGAGGGTGATATGCACGCAATGAACTATTACGTCCAAGGTGTTGAAGGATCAGTCCCGAACTAACTAAACCAATTCTCGACCGTTGTTTTTATGGGGGCGTCATTTTACAGATGCCCCCAAATTACGTACAAATAATTCGAAATTCTGTATTAATTGCGAATGGGACATTTCACTGACTTTGCCATAAGAGGAGAAATATTCTTCGCAACAGATAAGCACTCCAATGCTTCGTTTGAATGGCGAAACTTGGAAGATGGAGTGATGATATTGCGAAACGGTCGTGTTCTTAGAGTTCTGACATTTGAAGAATTTTCAAAATCTGATTTTCGTGAGTACCCTCTACTTGAGTATCCCAATTGTCTAATTTGCCCAGGATTCATAGATTCACACATTCACTATGCACAAACTCGTCTGCTCGCCTCTCCTGCTCCTGGGTTGTTGGAGTGGTTGCATACCCACACGTATCCCGAAGAGCAGTTGTTTGCAAAAACAGACTATTGTTCTGAGGTGGCTGACGAGTTCTTGAATGAACTTGTCACAAATGGAACGACCAGTGCCTTAGCATTTCCGACCGTTCATAAAGTTTCTGCTCAGATACTATTTCAACAGTCTCACGCTCGAAACCTTCGTATGGTGACTGGTAAGGTGCTCATGGACCAAAACGCACCGGAAGGGTTGCTAGATGGAACTACTTTAGGAGTTAAGGAAACAGAGGGGCTCATTCAAGAGTGGCACGGTACGGGGCGACAGTCCTACGCCTTCATTCTAAGGTTCGCAGGTTCGTCAACTCGCAATCAGATGATTGCATGTAGAAAACTCCTTGAAAAATACCCGGACATATTGTTTCACACGCATTTATCGGAGACAAAAGCAGAAATTTCCTGGGTGTTGCAAATTTATCCGGAAGCGTCAGACTATGTGGGTATCTACGAGTCATACGGAATGGTGACAGAACGTTCATCCTTTGCCCACTGCATTCATCTCAGTGAATCCGAGTGTAAAAGATTGGCTGATGCGGGTGCGACAGCGGTCTTATGTCCGACTTCAAATACCTTTATCGGTAGCGGTTTGGCTAGACCAAGCTACTTGGCACAGCATGGTGTACCTATGAGTATGGGAACTGATATTGGCGGTGGAACTAGTTTTTCCATGCTACAGACAATGCGGGAAATGTACGCAGTGGCAAAGCTCAACGGTGAGCATTTGGACGGTATTCAGTTGTTTTATCTTGCTACACTAGCAGGAGCAAAGACACTGAAAATTGATCAACATGTGGGTAGTTTTGATGTAGGCAAGGAAGCTGATTTCGTAGTAATGGATGACGGCGGGTCAAACCTCATGCGTCGACGTCTCGACCGGGCGAAAGATATACAGGAACGTCTCTTTGTGTATGCAATTATGGGTAGCGTCAATAATGTTCGTGAGACCTGGAGCATGGGTTCGCCAGTGTACCAAAGAGATGGGGCTAGGAAGTTATGGTCGAGACAGCCAGTCCCAAGATAGTTTTGTTTGATTACGATGGCGTAATTGTTGATACCTTAGACATTTTCGTTGACATTATCAATCTAGCCGGGCGAGAACTTGACCAGCCAGTGTCATTTGCCGCAAGAGACTTACAGACACTGCACAATATGTCGATTGCAAATCTGGTAGATAGGGCGAATGTCAATCCTGAATATACCAGAGAGTTCATTGAAATTCTTGATCGGGAATTGCACCTTCGCGTTGGTCAGACTCCAATATTTCCAAAGATGGATGAAGTAATTAGTCACTTGAGTAAAGAGTCAAGAGTTGGGATAGTGTCAGCAACTCCAGGTCCAATTATCCAAGCTTTGCTGGAACATAATGATTTAAGTGACTGCGTTCACCATATCGCCGGAGGTGACATTAAGCACCCCAAGGCTGAACGCATCAAAGCCATTGTCGATGAAGATAATGGCGTTTTGGCAAATACATGGATGATTGGTGACACGGTAAGCGACATCGAGCAGGGTAAATTGGCAGGATGCAGGACTGTCGCGGTCACTTGGGGCTGGCATTGTACTGAGTGGTTGAGGCGGGCTGGTACGGACTGTGAGGTTAGTGAAGTTTGGGGTTTGGTTGATTGTGTGAATAATGGATGTTGATAGACTGGTGATCAGTGAAATTCATCAAACCAAAATCATCTAATCTTTCTCATTGATGACCCCAAAGCAGTTTGTTGAGGAACTTTCCAACTTAAAGTTCGAAAACGTTTTCAATCCATACGCAGACTTGTGTTCGGTGCATGACTTTGCTCG
This sequence comes from Arenicellales bacterium, assembly GCA_965200645.1. GTDB lineage: Bacteria > Pseudomonadota > Gammaproteobacteria > Arenicellales > JAJDZL01 > CBDAUN01. The sequence continues at coordinate 1,204,459 of CBDAUN010000003.1, read as the reverse complement.
AGCACCGCTATTACGTCGAAGGGTCCTGCGCAAAATACTGAACCGAGCGGTCAATTCGCAAATAGACGCGCTGTGGGTTGGTCGGGAACTGGGATACCGGGGTGGAAGGCGAAGTGGATTGGCATTGACTGATGATGTCAATTTGCGTCGTCATGGAGACCGATGGGACGTTGCAACAGTTAGTCCAACCAAAGGACAACAGACTAAAGAACAGACGGCAACATTTGTCTGGCAGGCACTATCAGACATAGATAACTGTGTGTTCTTATGGAACGTATTTCCTCTGCATCCACACAATTGGGACAACTCGCTATCGAACCGAAAATTCAATTCTCACGAACGGCAGGTTGGTGAAGAAGTGTTAGTGGAGTTGTTAGATATGTTGAACCCGAAAATGCTGCTATCTTTGGGCAATGATGCTGGGTTAGCAGTGAGTAAACTTTGTGGTAACCGACAGCATATTCAGGTTAGGCATCCCAGTCACGGCGGCAAATCTCAGTTTCTGCGTGAAGTACGTGTGGTTTACAGCAGACCTAATTCCGCAAAAGATTAGAAGCTTTATATTCAACTTCTCCGCTGAACTAATCGTCGGTTCGCCAGTGCTCTGAAATCCAAGGGCTTGGACGACAAATCTTATGCGGATAGCGGGTCATGTAACCTTTTGCGGCCTGGTCCAGTTTTGGTAGTCCGTGAAACGCTACGATTCGAGTTCCTGCTCGAATCGAAGGAGATACCAGTAAATTCATCGGAAATACCGGTCGGCAATGTCTTCGAAAACTACTAACCCATTGTTGAGGCCACCAGCGAATTCGATTACCCACTTCATGAGTAATATAGGCCTGTTCAAGTGCAAATTGCTGCAACACCTCAGTAGAGTGTTCTTCGAACTTTTCTACAATAAAGTTCATAGAGCCGGCTTCAAATCGAAATACTGAAGTGTTGCCCACTTTTGGTCTTTTCATCACCTCTGAGATAAGGTGCTTATACGGCATCCACCAGTCATGACTAATACAAAATGTACCAGGTTCGTAATCAAAAAAGTCGTCTATCGAATCAATCACCACGACGTCCAAATCAAGAAACAGAGTAGCACCTTTTAAGTCGGCGATATCTTTTCGAAGCACACCGAGCTTAAGCCATCTTCGATCCTCTTCGGCGTCAGAAAACTCAACTGATGGAAGTGGGTGACACTCCACATCATCTATAATGCCATTTGTATCATCGGTAAAGCAGACAAATCTGAATGGTCTTTGCATATTACGTCGCACGCCGTGATACAGCCTGTTGACATAGTGGGCTCCGTACAGGGCGCCCCATTTCATACATACTACATTGACACTCATCAGGTAAACTCAGCGCCAGTGTTCTTGTATCCAAGGTGTTGCAGGACATTTGCGATGCCATGGGCCATCACTAAATCCGACTGCAGCCTGATCCGGATTAGGGTTGCCATGAAACGCGACAATCTTCGCGGTTGAAGGTAGTATCGGTGTTTGTAACAAGTTTAGCGGAAAGGCAGGCAGGCAGTGGTATTTGAAACTCACCACCCAGTCTCGCGGCCAGGCTTTAATGTCCTGCTTGATTGTGTCTGTTACAAATTGTTGTTCCCTTCGAAAATGTTGCAATATGAACTCGCCTTCACGCTGAAAGCGATCGACGATTTTCTGTGTGGTATTTGCCTGAAACCTAAATACAGAAGTGTTGAATTCTTCGGGTCGCTTGGCAATGATTTTGCGATGGGTTTGAATCCACTCGCTAACTGCACAAAATTGATTGGGTTCATAGTCAAAAAAGCAATCTATGGAATCGACGACAACAATATCCAAATCCATATATAGACAAGCGCCTTCCATGTTACCGATTCCGGCTTGGTACAAGCCTAGCTTTCGCCAGTTGGATGAACGAGTAGGCACATTTGGAATTTTGATTGAAGGAAGCGGAAAAACTTCGATGCCATCATTCAGACCAGTGTCATCATCTGTAAAACACAAAAATCGAAATGGAATGGACAAGTTTCGTTCAACGCTAAATCGAAGATGATTAACATACTCGGGACCGTACAACGTTCCCCATTTAATCGTAACAATATTGACAGTCATCTATGACGGTAGAACTTTTTGAAAGTGCAGAAATTCTTTGACGAATTGAACGTTTGCAAGTATATTTTACGGCTTCATCTTTTCCGATTTATTCAACAACCTTTTCTGTTAACGTTAAAGATTAATCATGTACGCAATCATTGAATCCGGTGGAAAGCAGCATCGTGTCGCGCTTGGCGAAACAATCCGCGTCGAACGGCTTGATGTGGATGTAGGCTCGGAGATACCCTTGGCTAATATTCTTTTGGTAGCCGGTCAGGATAAACCCATGATTGGCGCACCACGTTTGGACGATTTTGAAGTAATTGCAAAAGTCGTTGAGCATGGTCGAGGCAAGAAGATACGGATTATCAAGATGAAGCGTCGCAAGAACTACCGACGCACGCAAGGACATCGGCAGGATTACACTGAACTTCAGATTACTAAATTTGGAGGCATCGAACTGCAAACGGACAGGGCAGTCTCGGATGAATCCGACGAAGATGAAACTTAGCTAGCTATAAATTCAAGGATATTGAAATGGCACACAAGAAAGCAGGTGGAAGTTCCAGAAACGGTCGAGACTCGATTTCTAAACGGCTGGGAGTCAAACGTTACGGAGGTCAAGCCGTAAGGTCTGGCAATATCATCGTTCGACAGCGTGGCAGCACCTTTCATCCCGGTCAGAATGTCGGCATGGGCAAGGATTACACTCTGTTCGCAACAGCGGACGGTCAAGTGAAGTTCGAAGTCAAAGGTCCATTACGCAAAAAAACCGTCTCAGTAACTGCGCCCTAAATACAATCAAGTCGACTGATGTTGGCTTGCACTTAGATTTTCTCGGTGCGATTCGCACCGGTGTCCCCAAGATGTTTGTTGACGAAGCCTATATCGAAGTGGAAGCGGGGAAAGGCGGTGCAGGATGCTTGTCTTTTCGCCGCGAAAAGCACGTGCCAAAAGGTGGCCCCGATGGCGGTGACGGTGGTAAGGGCGGGGACGTATACCTCACCACAGACCCGCATCTGAACACTCTCGCCGACTTCGATTTTAACAGAACTCATAGAGCGCAAAACGGTCAGTCCGGTGCCGGTCGTAACTGTACGGGCCGGGACGGTGAAGATCTCGAAATTATGATTCCTGTGGGAACGTCAATATATGATGCAGATACGCAGGAACTGATTCGAGAAGTATTGCTGCCAAACTGCAAGACCATAGTTGCCAGAGGCGGACGTCCCGGAGCCGGCAACGCTCGATTTAAGTCCAGCATATCTCGTGCACCAAGACGAACTACACCGGGTACTGCAGGAGAGGTTAGAAAACTACATCTTGAACTGCAACTGCTCGCTGATGTCGGTTTGGTTGGATTACCCAACTCCGGGAAGTCTTCATTCATTCGCAAAGTGACCAACGCACGCCCCAAAACAGCTTCATATCCGTTTACAACGCTGAAACCTTCACTGGGTGTGGTGTCATTGGATGTAGGCAAAAGCTATGTAGTCGCCGACATTCCCGGATTGATTGAAGGAGCCGCTCAAGGTGCGGGACTCGGAATTCAGTTTCTAAAACATTTGCGCCATACAAATTTACTATTTCATATGGTTGATATAGCAGTGCAAGACGATATGGAAAAAGTAGCGAACGACATTCGACTGATCGAGCACGAGTTGGAGGAGTTTGATCATAAATTGCTGGAAAAACCACGTTGGTTAATATTGAACAAAATTGATTTGCTTGAAGCTGACGAATTGGCTGCACGAACCGCAGAATTGAATGATCGAATTGAATGGAGTGAAAAACAGTTTCACATTTCTGCATTAACCGGTGAAGGGTGCACCGCAGCGGCTTTTGCAGCATTGAATTGGTACGAAGCCAACAATTCAAATTCGGGTGAGCTGGCGAATGAGTAGTCAATTCAATTGTTCCACAGCGAAGCGGTGGGTTGTAAAAATTGGCAGTTCTCTAATAACCGATGTCACCGCCGGAATTAATGTTGAGCGCATTCAAAACTTGGCGAAACAGATTGCTGACCTTAAGGCGGACGGTATTGAGATTGTAGTCGTATCCTCCGGATCCATTGTCGAAGGAATGCAGCGACTTGGGTGGCAGAACCGACCGCATGAGGTGCATCTACTGCAGGTTGCAGCTGCGGTGGGTCAAATGGGCTTGATTCGTCACTATGAAACTGCGTTCGAACAATACAAATATAAAACCGCTCAGATACTGCTTACCAATGCGGATTTGGAAAGTCGTTCGCGATATTTAAATGCGCGCAATACGTTACGGAGCTTACTTGAATTCAATACCATCCCAATCGTAAACGAAAACGATACCGTTGCAACCGATGAAATTCGTTTAGGCGATAATGACACACTGGCTGGTTTGGTGGCAAATCTTGTTGAAGCAGAATTGCTTGTTATTCTCACAGACCAAGATGGTCTTTTTGAGCAGGATCCTAGAGAAAAACCTAGTGCGAGACTGGTTACCGTTGATAATTCAATGAATGAAGCCTTAAGGCAAATGGCCGGTCCAGGTACAGCCTACGGCCGCGGCGGAATGCGCACCAAGGTTGAAGCCGCCCGACGTGCTGCACAATCAGGTACGGCTACTGTAATCGGATCGGGTCTAGATGATGCTCAATTACGAAAAATTCATGCAAATCAGTGCACTGGTACATTGCTTATTCCTCCCCATCGTAGACTAGATGCACGACAACTATGGCTTGCTGGTCAACTTCGAGTTTTGGGCACGCTGACTCTTGACGATGGAGCGGCAAACGCACTTGCCCGCTCGGGCAGCAGTTTGTTACCCGTGGGAGTCACCCATGTCGAAGGGAAGTTTGGACGTGGCGATTTAGTGGTTTGTCGTAATTCTCAAAATCGCGAGATTGCAAAAGGTCTGGTGAACTACAGTTCCGATGAGGCAGATCGCCTCAAAGGCAAACACTCCAATCGCATAGTGGAAATTCTCGAATACGTACGTGAACCCGAACTAATTCACCGTGACAATATGGTCTTGGTGGATTGAAGCGCATAAATTTCAACTTTTATGGTTGGAATTAGGCCAAAGTCCAGTCAAGCAACCCGCAAAATTTCAAGTATTACGCCGTTGACTCTATTCAGATTGATTCAAACGAATGCAATGAGTGTGCTATATTTTTAATTCCTTTTAGGTCAATAATAATTTTATAGTTAGCGGCAATTTTGAGAACAACACCTGAGTAGTGATATTTTATTTTCACTTCTTAATCATCTGTTGCCTGAAAAATTGTCATCTATTGAGGAGGTTTTAATGTCTCAATTCAAACGTGTCGCTGGAGCGATTGGTTTCGTGCTAGTCCTCGCTATCCCGAGTTTTGTACAAGCAGCGACAAATATTAAGGTTCAATCTGTAATCCCAGTAACTGCCGATGAAACCGTTATGTTGAAGCGGTACGGCGACAATGTGACAGCTCTCACTAATGGTGAGGTAACTCTTGAAGTTCTACCAGCTGGTGCAGTGGTTGGCGTGAAGGAAACTCTGGAAGCAGTTGATAAAGGTCTTATCGACGGTGGATTCGCATGGACTCACTATTGGTCAGGCTATCACCCAGCTGCAACCCTATTTGGTTCGCCAACCGCTGGTGCTGGTTTAGGAATCGACAACATTGCTTGGATTTCCTGGTACATGGAAGGCGGAGGTAAAGAACTTTACGACCGTTTATGGGATGAAATGGGAATGAACGTCAAAGGTTTGATGCTACAACCAGTTGGCCCTGAAGCACTGGGTTGGTTCAAAGAACCGATCAACAGCATGGAAGACTTCCGTAAATATCGCTTCAGAACACCTCCGGGCATTCCAGGTCAAACCTACAAGGATATTGGTATTGCTGCCGTAGCGATGGGTGGTGGAGACATTCTCCCAGCATTGGAAAAAGGCACGATTGATGCTGCCGAATGGTGTTGTCCGAAACCTGATTCTGTATTTGGATTTCAAAAAGTCTTGAAGAACTACTATCTGCAAGGTCTGCATCAAGTCGTTGTTAACGCTGACCTATACATTAATAAGGATGTTTGGAACAGCCTTTCCCCTCACGCACAAAATGTGATGGAAGTTTCTGCGGATGCGTCGCTTATCCAGTCCTTGGCTTATCGAATTTATGAAAACGGTAAGGCACTGAAGGATCTTACAGATAATCATGGGGTCATTCTTCGAGATACGCCTGCCGACTACTTCACTGAGTATATGAATGCTGTTCACAATAGCATGGACAAATACAAGGCTGAAAGTCCCTTCTTTAACGAAGTTTGGAACTCAATGAAGGAATTTGCTGATATCGCAGTTCCATTCTGGGCAGGTGCTCAAACCACTAACGCCAATCTTGGTCAGGCATACGCTAAGCAAAAATAAACGAGAACTAACTCAATTAATGTAATGCGAGTCAAGGATGGTGGCTCGCATTGCAATTGCATCTTTCAACTTCCTTTTTCTCAGATCGAGAGTTTAATAATTCTCAGCGGATTCAAATAGGTTTCCATGGCCGAACATCGCCCGGAAATTTCTGATATCACCGATGAGATGATCGCCGAACGGCGTTCGGGATCTCCAGGTGAATTACCCGAGGATATGCCACCGTGGATGGCCTTCACGATTAAGTGGATCGATACGTTCAGTCTGTGGGTCGGACGAGTCGTTTGTCTTCTGACAGTGCCTATATTTGTTGCGATGGTCTACGAGGTCGTAGCACGTTACGTATTCGTTGCACCGACGATGTGGGTGTATGACATCAGCAGAATGCTCTATGGTGCCTTGTTTATGCTCGGTGCTGGATACGCACTATCCAAAGGGGTTCATATCAGGGCAGATTTTCTGTACCGCAATTTTTCTGTTAAGGTTCAGGGAACCGTCGATGCTCTGCTTTACATTTTGCTGTACTTTCCGGGTATGCTTGTTTTCCTTTGGACATCTATGGACTTCGCAGGCGTCTCCTGGGTACGGTTAGAAAGAGGAATGGATACGGCTTGGATGCCCTATGTAGCCCCCATTAAATCGGCATTGCCTGTTGGAGTGTTTTTTCTAATTGTCCAAGGCGTATCTGAGTTGCTCAAGAGCATCTACGCTGCTACACGCGGAAGGTGGCCAACTTAGTGGCTCCAGAGATTCTAGGATTCTTGCTAATCGCGGCCATGTTGTTCGCGATATTTGTCGGTTTTCCGATTTCGTTTACTTTGATTTTTCTTGGTTTCGTTTTTGGTTATATCGGCTTTGGTGAGGTTGTCTTCTACTTGATGACCTTCCAGTTCTTTTCCGTAATGATGGAACAAACCCTTGCAGCTGTACCACTGTTCATATTTATGGGCATTATGATGGAGGCCGCCGGATTGATGGAGCGGTTGTTTACAGCTGTCCAGTTGATGTTGTCTCGCGTACGTGGGGCTCTTTATATCGCGGTACTGTTCGTCTCTACGATATTCGCCGCCGCAACTGGAATTGTTGGTGCTTCGGTGACCATTTTGGGAATTATGGCCGCAAAGACTATGAATCGGTCGCATTATGACGTGCGCCTTGCTGCAGGAACGATTACAGCAGGAGGCACCTTGGGAATACTCATTCCACCAAGCATTATGCTGGTTGTCATGGGGCCGGTGATGGAGATTCCTGTCACGGACCTGTTTGCCGGTGCAGTGATTCCAGGGTTAATGCTGGCATTAATGTATACGTCCTACTCCCTTATTCGATGCTGGATAAACCCAAAATTGGGTCCGACTCTACCGGAAAGCGAACGGGCGAAGGACATTGGGGTAGTTTTCAGAGAATTTTTCCTTGGTCTTGTTCCTCCAGCACTATTGGTGTTTTCAGCACTCGGAAGCATTATGTTCGGGCTCGCTACACCAACCGAAGGGGCAGCTTGTGGTGCGTTCGGCGCATTATTATTGACGCTGGCTTACCGAAAGTTAACTTGGAGTAAGTTCTTTAATGCCTTGATTAAGACGCTGGAAATTACAGCCTTGATCATGTTGCTGGTCGCTGCTTCAAACTTCTTCGGTGCAGTGTTCTCCCGTTTGGGAACTCCAACCATGCTGACTGAGTTTCTGCTCGACTTGGAAGTCAATCGCTATGTGATCCTTATCATCATTATGGCGGTTATATTCCTGCTTGGTTGGCCACTGGAGTGGGTTCCCATCGTACTAATCATCGTTCCGATTCTTATTCCCCTCGTCAATCAACTTGAATTCAGCTTACTGTGGTTTGCAATATTGGTAGCAGTCAACCTGCAAACTGCCTGGCTGTCACCTCCTGTGGCTTTGTCTGCCTATTTTCTCAAGGGAGTGGTCCCTGAATGGGACCTTAAGGACATTTATTACGGCATGATGCAGTTTATGGTCCTGCAAGTTGTTGGCTTAGCCGTAATTATGGCGTTCCCACAAATCGTGTTGTGGCTACCCTCGGTGATTTACGGTAACTAACCTGGAGCGTAGGGTCTGGCGAATTAGCCGGAGCGTATTTGAAACTTGTAGGTCTAGGCGGCTGTCGCTAGAATTTTCAAACGAGCATTCATTCGACTCTTAAGTCGAGCTGCTTTGTTTCGATGTTGCAAACCCTTTTGCGCACTGCGGTCAATTTTTGAACAAGCGACCCGGTAGGCTTGTTGGGAAGACGGTAAGTCATTTGACTCAATTGCCTTATAAAACTTTTTGATGTAGGTACGCACCGCCGCACGTTCACTCATGTTGCGGCTTCTGTGTTTTGAATTTTGTCGCGCTCGCTTGCGAGCTTGCGGTGAATTAGCCAATGTCTAGTACATCCTGTTTAGTGAATTAATGAAAAAGGTAAAATACTTTATTTTACGGAAAAGTCAACAACATTGGTTTCAGATATTTAAATTCTGACCTCACATTAGCCTCAAAGATGCTACAGATTTTGTGTCGCTAGCACACTTGTTACCTCCATTTCAGCACTTGCACAATGAGTGAAAACTCAGAAAGCAAGATCCAATCTGGATCAAAGGGATTGCTGAAATCGACGGCTGTTTTTGGATCGATGACAACGTTGTCTCGTGCCAGTGGCTTGGCTCGCGACATCATACTCGCCAATTTGGTAGGGAGCACATTTCTTGCTGACGCATTTTTTGTTGCTTTTCGAATTCCAAACTTCTTTCGCAGAATTTTCGGTGAAGGTGCATTTTCAGCCGCCTTCGTACCGGTTTATACCCAACAAAAACTATCTAGACCGCCGGAAGATGTTCGCCGGTTCGTGAATTTAGTTACCGGTCGGCTCGGATTTATATTGGTACTTCTTGTAATCATCGGTGTCGCTACAGCGCCACTATTGATTTCTGCATTGGCACCTGGGTTTAGGGCGGAACCAGAAAAATTCAATCTAACGGTTGAATGTTTGAGGTTGACGTTTCCTTACATGTTTTTTGTTTGTATGGTAGCGATGAGTGCTGCCGTACTTAACACCTACGGACACTTTGCTTCGCCTGCCTTTAGTCCAGTATTGCTCAATCTTACTTTGATTGGAGCCGCACTTTGGCTGACAGGTTTCGTAGAAAATGCCGCCATTGCTATATCGATTGGGGTATTTGCCGCCGGAGTGATTCAGCTAGTCTTTCAGTTACCCTTCATGCTTCAAAAAAAGGTGATGCCCGTACCGCGAATTCGGCTGAAAAATGACCCCGAATCCCGCGAAGGTGTGCGTGAGGTCAAGCGACTTATGCTTCCTGCGATCTTTGGTAGTTCGGTTGCTCAGCTAAATCTAGTCATCAATACTTTTATTGCTTCATTTTTAGTGACAGGTAGTGTGTCATGGCTGTACTATTCCGATAGGTTGATGGAGTTTCCACTTGGTGTGTTTGGAGTGGCAATCGGTACAGTCATTTTACCGCGACTGTCCAAAGTGCACGCTGAACACAACAAGGAGGAGTTCTCTTCTTTGCTCAATTGGGGGATGCGCTGGTGCTTAATCATTGCGTTCCCGTCCACTGCCGGTTTGATTGTGTTGGCCGAACCCATGATGACGACGCTGTTCTTCTACGGTGAATTTACTGCTACGGATGTTGTAATGTCTTCAAACGCGTTATTAGCTTATGCAATCGGATTGACAGGGTTAATGGCCGTTCGAGTGCTGTCTCCGGGCTTTTTTGCCCGCAACAACACAAAAACACCGGTCAACGCAGGAGTGGTCGCCATGGTTGCCAATGCAATTCTCGCTATCGTGCTCGTGCAATTTCTAGAGCATGTTGGATTGGCATTAGCAACATCTATTGCGGCATTCATAAATGCAGGGATATTGATGGTACTGTTGATGAGGCAAAATGTCTACATCCCTCTGCCGGGTTGGACTATGTTTTTAATTAAGGTTGGAGGTGCTTCTACTATAATGGGATTGGCATTATGGTGGTTTAAATCACAACCTTCAATATGGTTGGAATACAGTATTTGGGAGCGGATTTTTAATCTTACACTTTTGGTTGTTTTAGGTGCAGTCATTTATTTCGTTTGCCTATTTGTACTCGGAGTTCGTGTCCACAAGCGAATGCCCAGATGAGTGACACAGTTGAGAAATTAGTCCACCTAGTCTCCCCAGGCGAGACTCGATATTTCACTCTCTGCGAAGCAAATTCTGTACTTCCTGCGATCAAAGCAATCACTTCGGAATCCTATAAACAATTGGATTTGGTTCGACGTGAACTAGCGAACCTGTTGCCCAATGATCCACGACTCAAGAAAGTAGAGGCACAGTACGAAGAGATCGTCAGGAAGTGGGTGTCGAAAATGGAGCGATTTGGGGTGACAGTGAAGGGGCTATGGCTTTTGGATTTCGATACCGGAGACGGATATCTGTGTTGGAAGTATCCAGAGTTGAAGGTATCTCATTTTCATGAATATACCGGCGGATTTGCAACGCGCGAGCCGGTCGAAGAGGTGATCGAGCAAATTCGACCGGACTGGGCGTAGTTTAGATTGAACACAGTCCATTCGGACAGTTCACAACCGGCCTGCCTATCAAATTTAATTCTTCATGTAGTTCTTTATGGAATTCATACGCGGAGTTCACAATATTCGACCGCAGCATCACGGTTGTGTAGTTTCAGTTGGAAACTATGATGGAATTCATTTGGGTCACCAGCAGGTCATTCGTTCGCTGGCGAAAACTGGGGCGCGGTTGAAGTTGGCCGTTGCCATTATTAGTTTTGAGCCGCATCCGATGGAGTTCTTCGTGCCGGACCGTGCCCCTCCTCGTTTGATGACGGTGCGTGAAAAGTTTGAAGCAATGGCAGACTTAGGGGTTGATCGATTCTGTTGCTTACGCTTTGATCATAATCTGGCGAACACTGAACCGGAAGAATTTATTTCCAATCTACTGATTGAGAAACTAGGTGCCCGACACATTGTAGTTGGGGATGATTTTCGTTTTGGCCGAAATCGCCGTGGAAATTTTGAAATGTTACACACTCGGTGTACAAAGTTGGGCGTCAGCGTCGAAAAGACCAACTCATTTATGATTGGTTCTGAGCGGGTCAGCAGTACGACAATTCGAGAACTGCTCAAGTCTGGACAGCTTGCCTTAGCTGCCAGATATCTTGGGAGAGAGTATTCGATGTCGGGGCGAGTTGTCAGAGGCAATGGCAACGCTTCGAACTGGGGATTCGCCACTGCCAACATTATTCCACAAAGTCAGAACCCGCCTATGACTGGCGTGTTTGTTGCGGAAGTCGGCGGAATAGAGTCGGGGCGATGTTTACCTGCCGCAGCAAGTTTAGGCTGGCGTCCGACCGTAGGAGGTAATCGTCTAATCCTAGAAGCACACATTTTGGACTTCAATCACAACTTATACGGCAAGCGCATTCAAGTTAAGTTTTTGAAGAAACTTCGGGAAGAAGTTAAGTTTTCGACTATAGAGACGATGAATGATCAAATTCGTCAGGATATTGTCCAATGTCGAGATTACTTTGGAGGTCTTGATTCGAAAATTGCTTCTTAGCCGGGAAATTTGGGGTTGATATTCAAGACCTGCCCAACCAATCACGTAGTGAACTTGCTGCAGTTGTACTGTTTGTTGTTTCACACTTCCGTTCAGACTGAAATTCAGTTCGATACTCAAAGTAAACCCGCTGAATGATGTGGTAATTACACTCATCTTGTTTATTGCGCAGGTTTTGCCAGATTTAATTCATAAAATTCTTTAAAGTCCAGATTGTGGCTTAGATAGTTAACCAGGTGTGCCATCTTCGACCTATGAGGTTGAAAGTCATTATGTCGAGACTTTGTTGTGATATGCTTTTGCTATCGCAACGCTTATGACTTTTTAGTCAGTCCGGCACTGGCAAACAACGGTTTGCTCAGTTACGTTGCATACTCGAGAATGGCGAGGATTTCAATCATTGAAGATTGAAATTCCAAGCCAGTTCCTATCACTACTACGACAATTTGTTGTATTTCCGTTTATCGGCAATCCAGCACCACGACCATTGTTTAAGGAGACTGCCCTATGGCGAAAGAATCACCGGTGAAGCAACACCACAAGAAAAAGAAAAAAACGGACTTACACGATGCCTCATACAAAATGGTCTTTGAAAATATGCGGGCGGTAAAGGATTTAATTGAAGGGTGTTTAGGTGCTGATTACGCACAGTTTGATGCAGCTTCACTGCGACAGCACCGAGATGAGTTCATTACCGAAGGTCTGGAGCGCCGTCAAGTGGATGCCGTATGGAGCGGTGAAGGGATGCTTGGGGGACGTAAGATACTGATGTTTGTGTTGGTGGAGTTTCAAACCACTTTACCGAGACTGTTGTGCATCCGGATGTACGATTGTGTCAATGAGATGTATCGTAAATGGGTCAGTCAGCATAAAGCGCAGTTAGATCAAGGCAAGCTAGAGTTGCCGTTAGTGTTGCCGATCGTCATTTACAGTGGCAAGTTCATTGAAAAGGACTATGCCTGGACCGACTTTCGCAAGTTACAGGTCTCGTGCGACGGATTGCTTGAGACGCTTCAGCCACAGCAGCGCTTTTGGTTGCTTGATATGCACAAGTGGGCGTTTGAAGGGGATATCAGCACCAATGTGATGGCATGTATTGCCCACATGGTACAGTCCAGCAGTGCTGAAGATTACCGGAAACGAGGTTATCTGCTTGACCGAGCCAAGGTCAACTGGCCGGAGGCGCTGCAGCAAGCGGTCAGTGAGCTGATTCACAATACAGTGGCGAGATTGTATACTCGTGAATTAGATCGATTAAACAAGCAACCCGACATGACAATGAGTGAGGTGGAAAAAATGGGAGCGTCATTGGCCCAACAACATTTTGATCGTGAACTTAAAAGGGAACTTAAGAAGGAACTTAAGAAGGAACTTAAGAAGGAAGTGCTGAAGAGCAAGCAGGAAATTGTAATGAAAATGATTCATGGGGGACTTAGTACTTCTACTATTGCAGAGTATAGCGATCTTTCTCAAGATGAGATTACTGCGTTGCGACAGGAGTCGGACGAATCCAGTTCCTAAAGGTGCTGCTTATCACAACTTCCGAGGCAAGGTCGCAATCAGACCAAGATTTTTGTAATAAGCACAAGAAGAAAGGGCCAACACTCTGCTGTAGAGCGGTTTTCACCTTTTCTGATACGGTTTTCGGGCATCTCTCACTTGTCGATTTTGCCAGGAAAAACAATTTCGGTTCAGGTACACATACTCCCGTGGTTACTAACACCCAAACAACCTCTTCAAAGTTTTACAATTCTCCCTGGACAAATAGTTGAAGTGATATTAGTCCTTTAAATTTCCTTTGCTCGGGTCGCCGCCTACCTGAAAAGGTGTCCTTATTCTTTGTTACAAATGGTAATGCGTTGCGGGTACATAGTGTAATGTCGATTGATCACTTAAATTAGTGGCGCCGGGACTAGCGGAGTAAGAAAATGAGACTTCGATGGCGACTATGATATGGGTCTCTGATTTGAGAGTCGTACTGTATTATGCTCTCAAGTGAAACGGAGTTCCCTCGCCTGAAACTCTGACTTCGGTGTTGCCACTGTTGGTTAAGAGCAAAACAATTTAAAGGTATCCACACTTGGTGGCATTATTTAGCGGTGCCGAGTTGTTGGTCACTGCCCAAAAGTACTCGGATTTGTCTCTCTCTCAATCAAATCCAGCAATTTATTGTGGCTATTACTCACACTCTGTGTGATCCATACATAAAGAACTCTTATCACTCCCTGCGACTGCTTAAGTAGGATCAAACACTAAGAGGGTACAGCGAATATGACAAACCCAGCCAATGCTAATGTTTGCCCACTAACAGCCGATTTTTTGGTTTCTTGGAGAAGGAGTTGAACCTGTCGTATCAGTCCGAAGTGTTTCTCGAAAGCCTTCTACTGCGTCAAAAAACTTTCTAGAAATTTAAGTAAAATAGCAACTTACGTTGTAGTCGTACTGATTATTTCCGGCGCTTTCAAACTTCTTTTCTGATCCCACAAAATCACCAGTGTTCAGGAAAATAGATTCTATAAATAAAAATTCAATTCTTTCGTCAAAAGATGACTAACTATAAAGACACAATCAATCTTCCAAGAACAGAATTTCCCATGCGTGCGAATCTGGCTCAGCGGGAACCAGGGATACTTGATTTTTGGGATCAGATAGACATTAACAGCAAGTTACGTAAAGCAGGTGAAGGACGCAAAAAGTTCGTGCTTCATGACGGCCCGCCATATGCTAACGGTGCACTACACATTGGACATGCAGTAAACAAGATTCTTAAGGATGTCATAGTTAAATCCAAGACATTGAATGGTTATGATTCTCCATATGTACCGGGATGGGACTGTCATGGATTGCCCATCGAGCACGAAGTAGAAAAAAAGTTTGGTCGTTCGACCTACCGTGATGACCCGAAGGCATTTCGTCAGGCCTGTAGAGCATTTGCTACGGAACAAATCGAAAGACAGCGTATTGGATTCAGACGAATGGGTGTGATCGGCGACTGGTTCAATCCGTATCTCACAATGAACTATATGACCGAAGCTAACACGGTACGGGCTCTTGCAAAAATCATTAGTAAAGGACATCTGAAGAATGATTTGATGACAGTTTACTGGTGTGCGGATTGTGGTTCAGCACTCGCTGAAGCCGAAATCGAGTACATGGACAAGGTGTCGAAGACTGTAGATGTGAGACTCAGGGCAACTGACCGAGAGTCTGTATTTTCAGCCTTTGGTGCGTCATCTACTGATGAATATCCCATTAGTTTAGCAATTTGGACTACAACTCCGTGGACACTACCAGCAAATCGTGCTGTAGCAGTCAATGAACTTATCGATTACTCGCTGGTGCAATGGGAATCAAAGAACGGTAGTGAGTACGTAGTACTGGCAAGTGAATTAGTGGAATCCTGTGTAGAACGGTTTGCAATTGACACCTTCAAAGTAGTCGGCACAGTTTCAGGTAAACAGCTTCAAGGACTGAAAGTAAATCATCCAATGTTTGGTGCCGACCTGGAAGTGCCGGTTATTGTCAGTAATCATGTCACACTGGAATCCGGTACTGGGTTGGTTCACATTGCTCCTGGACATGGTCACGAAGACTTTGCGTTGGGTAAGGAAAACGATCTTGAAATTGTAAATCCAGTCGGACCCAACGGTGTATTTCTGCCCGACACTCCAGATGTCGGTGGCATATTTGTTGATAAGGCCGTTGACATCATAATTTCGTTACTGCAAGACCGTGAAGTTTTGCTTTGTACCGAATCCATCAAACACAGTTATGCTCACTGTTGGCGGCATAAATCACCCATTCTTTATCGAGCGACTCCTCAGTGGTTTATCAGTATGGACCGGACTAAACTCCGAGACCAGGCACTGGAAGCGATCAAGAATGTGCAATGGGTACCAACTTGGGGAGAGGCACGTATCAGCGGCATGGTGTTAAATCGTCCCGATTGGTGTTTATCACGACAAAGAGTCTGGGGAACGCCGATTACGCTGCTTACCCATAAGGAGACTGGTGAACTGCATCCGGATACACTGGATATTATGGAAGTCGTTGCTCAGCATGTCGAAAAGGGCGGGATAGACGCGTGGTTTGATTTGAGTGTCTCGGACTTGATACAAGAAAACTCTGAAGCCTATCAAAAGGTAGACGATGTATTGGATGTTTGGTTTGACTCTGGTGCGACACATTTCAGTGTGCTCAATAATCGGGGTGAGCTAACAAATCCGGCTGGGATGTATCTTGAAGGATCAGACCAGCACAGAGGCTGGTTTCAATCAAGTCTACTTGTTAGTGTTGCAATAACCGGACAGGCTCCCTACAACTCTGTGCTAACGCACGGATTCACTGTCGACGGTGAAGGGAAGAAAATGTCCAAGTCGCTCGGTAATGTAATTGAACCGCAAAAGGTGATTGACACTTTGGGTGCGGATGTACTGCGTTTGTGGGTATGTTCGACTGAATACGATGCTGAAATGGGAATTTCGGATGAAATTCTTAAGCGAACTGCAGACTCCTACAGGCGAATTCGAAATACTGCCCGCTTTATGGTTGGAAATTTAGATGGGTTTGATCCGTCTGAATGCTTGGAGTGGGATGATCTATTGGCTTTAGACCAATGGGTGGTTTCAGTTACCAAATCTCTAAACGATGAAATTATTCGTTCCTATGAAGAATATAAATTTCATTTGATTTGCCAGAAAGTTCATCAATTTTGTATTGTTGAATTGGGCGGCTTTTATCTGGATATTATCAAGGACCGTTTGTATACCATGCCACGCAATAGTCGTGGACGAAAGTCAGCGCAAACTGCGCTGTATCACATTCTGAAAGCCTTTGTACGCTGGATTGTGCCAATTCTGAGCTTCACGGCAGAAGAATTGTGGAAGCATGTGCCAGGTGAGAGCAGTGAATCTGCATTAATCTCTACGTGGTACGACGGTTGGCCGGAAGGAATTGCAGTCGACCACGAGTTTTGGAATCGGATTATCAAGGTTCGAAACACGGTTATTCGTGAGTTGGAATCGTTGCGTGATAAAGGTGATATTGGTTCCTCTTTGGATGCAAATGTCACAATCTATGCAGATGAGTGTTATTTTAAGGATTTGGACAGTCTTGGTGATGAACTCAAGTTCTTAACGATTACATCTAGTTGCGCAATCAAGCAACTAACGACTTGTTCTGATAGTGCAGTCAAAACTGAATTGGCGGATGTTTCGCTCCAAGTCGAAAAGTCGACAAATGAAAAGTGTGCTCGATGTTGGCATCAGACTCCTGACGTGGATACAAATCCAAACTACCCTAAAATCTGTTCAAGGTGTGTGGAGAATGTTGCTGGCAGCGGTGAAAATCGACTGTTCGCGTAAGATTACATTAAACGACTAACTCAATATCATCTACGAATTAGGGACGGTATTGATGTCGGAAAATGAGCCCCCCAAGCATTCGCTTACACGTAACTACCTCGTTATAGCTGCATCCCTGGTTCTGCTAGACCAGGGCACTAAAATTATTGTGTTGAATGCGGTTGCTCCATTCAGCGTGGTGAAAGTGACGGAGTATCTAAACATTGCACTCGTATTCAACAAAGGTGCCGCTTTTGGATTTCTGAACGAACCCAACTTGCAACCCAACTTGGTGTTTATGTTTGCTTCCGTGGTAATTCTGGTTGTTCTAGCTTGGATGTTTTGGTCTATGCGGCCGGGACATAATCAAACATCACTTGCCATTTGTTTGATTTTTGGTGGTGCGGTAGGTAATTTGATTGACCGTGTCGTTCACGGTCATGTTGTTGACTTTATTGATTTTCATTATGCCAACTGGCATTTTTATACATTTAATGTCGCAGACTCCGCCATTTCCATCGGTGGTGCCATTTTGGTGCTGGAACTAATCGGAATTCGAATAATCTTTCGACGCTAGTTCTGCAAATTTAGATTTGGTCCAAGTATGCTGTCAGTTCATCTGCGTATGCAAACAAACCCGGAGTTCCGCCAGTATGGATAAACATCAATCCAGATCTCTTAGACACTTGATCAATTCGGTCAAGAAATGTCGCCATGGCTTTGCCAGTGTAGGTGGGGTCTACCAAAAGCGCATCGGTTCTAGCGGCAACGCTGATAGCTTTCCAAACGGCATTGGATGCTTGTCCATATCCAGGAGCTAAATGTTCGTCTGACAGCACAATGTCCTGTGCTGAAACTGGCGAATCCATTTCCAACAGTTTGGCAACTTCCAAGCAACGAGAATGAATGCGCTCAAACTGCAGTGAACTTTTACGCCTGACACATGCTCCAGTGACTTGAATGTTAGAACCTAAGGCACGCAATCCAAATATTATTCCTGCATGCGAATTTCCACTTCCAGAAGGTATGATGACTTCACTAATTGGAAGTTCTTGTTCATCAATTTGGTGAAGCAATTCTGCGGCAGCGTATACGTAACCTAAAGCTCCGTATGGGGCGTGGCCAGGTGCAAGAGGAATTATGTAGGGTTTGCGTCCAGCGTTTTCCAGCTTTTTTGCAATCGCTCGAATTGCTTGATCGGCTCCGAATTCATCTTCGCCATGATCGTAATAATGCAGTTTTGCTCCAAGTATTTTTTCCAGCAGTACATTTCCGGAAACGGTGTAAGTCTCGCTAGGACTTGGCACACGTGATTCAAGCTGAATGTGGCATTCTAGATTCAACTTTGCTGCAAATGCGGCAGTCAATCGAGCAAAATTGGACTGAACTGCACCTGTGATTAGAACTGTATCGGAGCCGTTTTCGACAGCATTCCCAAGGTAATATTCCAATTGTCGAACTTTATTGCCACCAAATGCTATCCCATTGCAGTCATCGCGTTTTACATAGAGTAGTGGATGTTCATAGTGATCTCCTAAACGCGAAAGCTGCTCTATAGACGTTGGTTCGCGAAACATGATGACGCGGGGAAAGTCTCTGAGTCTGCCCAAACGCGAAAGATAGTTATTCAAACTCACCGCAATCCTTGCGTGCTTATAGTGGGGTTGGAGTTAAAGCCAAAGAGGAGGTTTAGACAGCTAGTTCCTTTTTTCTTCTGCGGTGCTGATTAAACAGGACAAATCCAAGAATTACCACTGCTGGAAAATAGAAAATTTCCTTTGCAATTCGATCTGCCGGTTCCTTAATGTGATTCAAGTGCACCGGTGCATCACTGTAGTAGTCAAACATATCTCCGATTTTTTGAAATAGTGTGGTACCAGGAAATGGCTCTTCTATCCGAACTAGTCCATCTTCCTTCACTACTACTAATCCAGCGTTACTCAGTCGCTCAGACGCTTCGGATACATCACCTAGCGGGACGAGTAAAGTTGTGTGTGTAATTTCGCCGGTATCATAGTCCGGACCGCTTACTACAACGGTTAGCATTCCATTCGGGGGAACGTCATCAACCACTTCGTAAATTTTGTCCGACTGAATTTCAACATGCGGTGGATGAATATTATCGAGCCAATACCCTGGCCGAAATAGAGTAAACGCTACCAGTAGAAGTAAGGCGGATTCCCACAGCTTGTTTCTGGTGAGTAGCCATCCTTGGGTTGCAGATGCAAACAGCATCATCGCAATCACAGCAACAATGAATACAAAGATTGCCTGCACTGGTGATACATCAATTAACAGTAAATCAGTGTTGAAAATGAACAAGAATGGCAAAAGTGCCGTACGGATGTCGTAAGCGAAGCCCTGTATACCAGTCTTAATTGGGTCACCTTTGGAAATTGCGGCAGCAGCAAAGGCTGCCAGTCCAACGGGAGGGGTATCGTCCGCCAAAATACCAAAATAAAACACAAACAAATGAACCGCGATAACAGGCACAATCAAGCCATGCTGAGCTCCAAGCAGCAGAATCACGGGCGCCATAAGTGAGGACACCACAATGTAATTTGCCGTGGTGGGCAGCCCCATACCGAGAATCAAACTCATGACTGCAACAAGCAACAACATAACGATCAAACTTCCGCCAGACAGAAACTCGACGAATTCCCCTACAATCTGATGTGCGCCAGTTAGTGAAATGGTACCGACGATGATTCCGGCGGCTCCTGTAGCAACCGCTATCGCTACCATGTTGGAAGATCCTGCAATCATGCCTTCCTTCCATTCGCTGACCCCGCGTTTGAACCCTTCAGTCAAGTTGCCCGACTTTCGAAACAAACTTTTTATTGAGTGCTGGGTAAAGGTGACGACTGTCATTGCAATCATCGACCAAAATGCGGAATAAGCTGGCGACAGTCTTTCAATCACGATGCACCAAATTAGAATGACGATGGGCAGAACGTAATACAGTCCCTTGATGGTAGTTGCACCTGGTGGGGGTAACTCGGTAATTGGCGCATCTGGTTCATCCAACTGTAGGTCATCCAGTCTTGAGGCTAGCCAAACTAGGAACAAATATGCAATCAAGCACAACACTACGACAATCAAAAATGCGGAATTGGGAAACGCTACCTTTATCCACCCCATACCGAAGTAAACGGCAAGTCCTAGTAGTGCGATGCCGATAAAACCACCGAGAAACCCGATGATTTTCGTCATCAGCGTTAGAGTCGAAGGAGGTTTCGGTAACCCTCTGAGGTCAAGTTTCATTGCTTCCAAGTGAACAATGTAGACCAGTGCGATATAAGAAACCAACGCTGGAACGAGTGCGTGCTTAATGATTTCGGTATAACTGATGCCAGTAAATTCAGCTATCAAGAACGCTGCCGCGCCCATTACCGGAGGCGTCAGTTGGCCGTTGGTGGAGGAGGCAACTTCAACGGCTCCCGCCTTTTCTGCGGGCAATCCGGTGCGTTTCATGAGCGGAATTGTGAATGTTCCGGTAGTCACTGTATTGGCGATTGAAGATCCCGAATACAGTCCGCTCATTGCTGATGCCAACACTGCAGCTTTTGCCGGGCCACCACGTAAATGGCCAAGCAAAGAAAACGCGAACTTAATAAAGAAGTTTCCGGCTCCGGCCTTTTCCAAAATAGAACCGAATAGAACAAACAGGAAAATCAATGATGCCGATACCCCAAGTGCCACACCAAATACACCTTCGTTTTGCATCCAGTAATGCCACATCGCTTTGCCGTACGATGCTCCTTTCCACTGTACAGTGTCGGGGAGCCATTGGGCATCGCCAAAGAACACATATGTCACGAAAACACTAGCTACTATCAGTAGTGGAAGCCCTAAAGTTCTAAACACTGTGATTGCGAGAACCACCATTCCAATAGTTGAAGCGATTAGGTCGCCTGTTGTTGGTAGACCCGCACGAACTGCGATTTCGTTACGTAAAACTACGATGTAAAGACAAGCAGCAACGCCCAGGATCGCCAGAATCCAGTCATACCACGGAATGTTGTTTTGCGAACTAGACTTAAACAAGGGGAATGTCATTGTTGCAAGGAAGAACGCAAATGACAAATGTATCAGGCGGGCATTAGCACTGGTAACAATCAGCGGAAGTCCGGTGACGTCTGTTAGAAAAAATGGGATGTTGGATGAGATGTAGATTTGAAACAGTGCCCATGTAAAGGCAACGGTCAAAATCATCTTGCCTCGCCATCCGGGAGGATGGCGAGAACCGGTATCTACTTGGGCGACGAGTTCTTCGGCACTGACAGTACTCTTCTTGGAGGTATTCACAGCTAGCAGGGTCTACTTGATTGATAAAAGTAGCAGGAAGAGAAGCGAGGCTGCAAATCACCGCCTCGCTTCAAATAAGTTGAATTTACATCCAGCCTTGCTCCTTGTAATAGCGTGCTGCGCCTTCGTGGAGAGGTGCAGACAAGGAATCAGAAATCATTTCTTCAGCCTTTAGGTTAGCAAATGCAGGATGCAATTTTTTGAACTGGTCAAAGTTCTCGAACACTGCCTTTACCACTATGTAAACAACGTCAGCAGGAACATCTGTACTGGTTACGAAGGTAGCACCAACACCAAACGTGGTGATGTCGCTTTCGTTATTGTACATTCCGGCTGGAATGGTCGCAGTTCGGTAGTAGGAATTATCAGCTACTAATTTGTCGATCGCATCGCCAGTTGCATTCACTAGGTGTGCATCACAAGTGGAAAGAGACTCCTGAGTGAGTGCTGATGGATGACCGACCAACCAGAAGTATGAATCAATTTTATTGTCACAAACGGCTTGTCCGGTTTCAGCAGACTTCATTTCCGCAGCTAGTTTCAAGTCGCTTCGGTCCCAGCCTAAAGCTTCTTCGATGACTTCCCAAGTTCCACGTGTTCCAGATCCTGGATTTCCAATATTTACCCGTTTGCCTTTAAGGTCAGTGATGTTCTCAATTCCGGAATCATCGCGAGCAATGATTGTTACAGGTTCAGGATGAACCGAGAAAACGGCTCTAAGTCCTTCAAAAGCACCTTGTTCTTCGAATTTGGATGTGCCGTTGTATGCATGAAACTGCCAGTCAGATTGGGCAACACCAAATTCAAGTTCGCCTGCACGAATGGTATTGATGTTATAGATTGAACCGCCGGTTGATTCTGCCGAACAACGGATGCCGTGCTCCTTGCGGTCTTTATTAACCAGTCTACAGATGGCACCGCCGGTAGGGTAGTAAACGCCTGTTACACCGCCGGTACCGATGCTGATAAATTTTTGTTCTGCCAATACTTGAGGTGCACTAACAAAGGCTAGAGCAGCAGTGGTAAATATGAGTAGAATTTTCTTCATGTTTTATCCCCTGTAAAGTTTATAGATTCCAATAAATCCTTTCAATCACAAAAAGTGAATATTAAATTCGAGTGCACAATTGTGATCAATTCTATATTCAGTATAGCATTGAACAGGACAAACTAATATGGTACTGGCTTTATCCGATTGCAATACTTCGGTTTGGAAGGGTAGGAATTGTGGAGTAATTTTTAGAGGTCTGAAGTTCGATTAGTATTGCGATGATACGGCTCGCTTTGGGAATGCACTTCTTTAACTAAAACCGACACAAGATCGGGATTTGCATCGGGTCGTATGCCGTGTCCTAGATTAAAAATGTGACCACTGCCATGGCCAAAGTTGTCCAATATCCTTCCAACTTCTGCGCGAACTTGTTGCTCTGTTGTACTCATGAATCCTGGGTCGAGATTACCTTGTAAGGCGACTCGGTCTCCTATACGGCGTCGAGCCTCACCTATATCATTTGTCCAATCTAGCCCAACGCCATCACAACCGCTGTCAGCGATATTTTCCAGCCACTTCCCGCCGCCTTTGGTGAACAAAATCACCGGTGTATCCGAACTTTGGGACTTCAGGTGTGCAACGATTTCAGTCATGTAGCGTAAGGATAAATCGGCATATTGGTTTGAATTTAGAATCCCTCCCCAAGTATCAAAAATCATAAGAGCCTTCGCTCCGGAATTTGCCTGTGCAGTTAGGTAGCTCATTACGCTACGAGAAAGAATTTGTAGTAATTGGTGTGCAGCAGAGTTTTCTTCTTGAGCAAATTTCTTGATTTTTGAAAAGTCTGTTTTAGATTGACCTTCAATCATATAGACAGCCAATGTCCAAGGACTTCCAGAAAATCCGATTAGCGGGAACGTTTCACCTAGTGCCTGACTTGTCATATTCACCGCATCGAGTACATACCGCAGGTCGGTTTCCGGATCTGGAATTTGTAGCTGACTGATTTGTGATTTGTTTTGAATAGGATTTTCAAAAACCGGCCCTATAGACTCCACCATCTGCAATCCAAGTCCCATGGCATCAGGAATGACCAGAATGTCCGAAAAAATGATTGCGGCATCAAGCGCGAATCTTCGAATAGGTTGCAGAGTGACTTCACAAGCGAGTTCTGGTGTACGGCATAGGGTAAGAAAGTCTCCAGCGAGTTCGCGAGTTGCTCGGTACTCGGGTAGATACCGTCCGGCCTGACGCATCACCCATACTGGTGTTCTGTCGACCGGTAGGCGCCGTAAAGCCCGTAGAAATCGATCTTGTGTTTGTGAGTCAATATCAGACATTTGTTCAGTTTGTTAAAATGCTCTGCGAATTGCACTTAAGAAGTTAGAATGGGTCGCCGAATTCAATTTTCTCACAAAATATGCCGACGCAGGTGTCGAAGGTTTGATTGGCACCGCGAAACGATAATTTCTGAAGGGTTGAAGACTCATATGGACTGAAGCTGTTCACCGCAATAATTAGATTCAAGAACCAAAAAATGAACATAAATTAACTGGAAATTATGCTATGAAAAACATTGGTGCGGTTATGGCATTTGCTGGCGGAATTGCCAATGTAGGGCTATTACTTCCTTCTGTTTTGATGTGGGAAGGGAGCATTCATCCATTTGAAAGAGGAGGTATTGGTGACCTTCTAGTATGGGTCATACTTGCAGGTGCGTTTGTCACAATAGGACTTGGTGCAGCAGCATATAACCGCAGAATTTCTTCGGTCGGTATGCTCATTATTGCTTTCGCATTAATCTCAGGTATGAGTAGCATTGTGAGTGGCAATTTACTCATTGCTTTTAACATGGGGATCGCTTTGGTTGGAGGGATTATCATTTATCTTGATGCCAAAAAAGAAGCATAAATCAATGAGAAACAAAGTTATTAGTTAAGTCAAGTAACTCCAACAGGTTCAGTTCCCAAGTGAATTTGTAAGCGAAACTCTTTGACTTAATTGACAACATTAACTCTATCGGTCTAAATTTAGTGCCTGCTTTATTTGTGACTGTATGTTTCTGGCAGCCTGTGCCGGGTCGGTGGCATCTCGAATGGGTCGACCAACCACAACATGGTCCACACCAAAAGCAAATGCTTCCCTTATGCTGACTGTTCTTCTTTGATCGTGGGTCGGATTTCCTTCGTTTCTCACCCCCGGAGTTATTACAAGCAATTCATTACCATGTACACTTTTTAACGCTGTGGCCTCCTGTCCGGAGGCAATAACGCCACCGCAGCCACATTGATGCGCATCTGCAGCACGTAACAACACAAGTTCCTTAAGTTCTCCACTAAACCCAAGCGCACGTATACTCTCTTGAGTCATGCTAGTTAGTATGGTTACAGCAAGAACTTTGAAATCCTTTGCTGCTTCAACTGCCGCCAGCATGATTGGCACATCTCCATGTACTGTCAGAAAATCAATTCCAACTCCATTCAATTGTCTGGTGGCGCGCTGAACGGTAGTGGGTACGTCATAGAGTTTGAAATCGGCGAATACTTTGCAGCCACGGTCAATGAGCTTATGCATCAATCCAATTCCTGACCCTTTACAAAATAACTCTAAGCCAACTTTGTAAAAAACGGCTTCATCGCCAATTTTGTCGACCAAGTCGAGTGCCTCATCATCCGATGGAACATCCAGAGCGACGATCAGATGTTCCTTGACTGGAATTTTATTTGACTCTGAAGTCAAAATAAATTGCTCCGATTACACTCCGAGGTATTGAATGATTCCTTTAGCTGCCTCACGTCCCTCAAATACTGCAGTGACGACAAGATCTGACCCTCTTACCATGTCTCCACCAGAAAATACTTTGGGATTTGTGGTCTGAAATGGAAATTCACTATCGTGTCTGGCCACAACACGCATGAAATTATCGATTTCAATTGCATGGTCTGAAAACCAATCTGTCGGACTGGGGCGAAAGCCAAATGCAATGATGACGCTGTCGCACAGGATTGTTCTGTCGCTTCCCGGAACGGGGACTGGTTGTTGACGACCACGTTCATCCGGTTCTCCCAACTGAGTTTCAACCACACGAACAGCATCTACGCTTCCATTTCCCAAAATTTCGACAGGTTGACGATTCCACAGAAACTTCACACCTTCTTCCTTGGCATGCCAGACTTCTCGCATCGACCCGGGCATGTTGGATTCATCTCGCCGATAAATACATGTCACACTGGTCGCTTTCTGACGAACCGCAGTTCGTACGCAATCCATTGCAGTATCTCCACCACCAAGCACGACGACATCACGCCCTTGTAAATTGACATACGGGAACTTATCATCATAAGTGGCGTATTCCACATGATTCACATTCCCGATTAAATAGGGTAGCGCTTCATGTGTATTCTCGATACTCTCACCTGGAAATCCTCCCTTCATGTAGGTGTATGCACCCATGCCGAGAAACACTGCATCATATTCTCTTAGCAACTCTTCCAGTTTTATGTCTAATCCAACTTCAGTGTTGAGTACGAATTTCGCTCCCATGTTCTCTAAGACTGTTCGACGTTTGTGGACAATTTGTTTTTCCAGTTTAAAGGGCGGAATTCCATAGGTTAGCAGTCCACCTACTTCAGGGTAGCGATCAAATATTGTGGAATTTATGCCATTTCGCTGTAACACATCCGCACAAGCTAATCCCGCAGGGCCTGCCCCAACAATTGCGACTTGCCGACCGGTTTCGGTTACGTTGGACAAATCCGGTTGCCAACCACGGTTGAATGCTTCATCGGTGATGTACTTTTCCAGCGAGCCTATAGTGATTGCACCGAAGTCGTTGTTCATCGTACAGGCGCCTTCGCACAATCGATCCTGCGGGCAAATTCGCCCACAGATTTCAGGCAGTGAATTGGTTTGATGTGACAGCTCGGCCGCTTCAAAGAGGCGACCTTCGCGCATCAGGTCGAGCCAGTCCGGCACATGGTTGTGAACCGGGCACTTCCACTCACAGTAGGGGTTGCCGCAAGAGATACAACGTCCTGCCTGAGCGGCAGCAGTTTGTGGGTCGTAATGACGAATAATTTCATCCCAGTGATTAATGCGTTGCTGAGCAGGAAATTTATTTGGCTCCTGTCGAGGCAAATCAACAAACTGGAAATTACTTTTCATTTTGTTGGAATTGAGATAGGTCTACGCTGCTTCACGTAGTGTTTCCATCAATGTCTTGATGTCCGAAGCTTTGGGCTTAACCAACCAGAACCGGCCCGCCAGTTCATAAAAATCTGCATTTATTTGCGCTCCCCAATCGCTGCCAGTTTCCAAAACATATTCAGAAATCAATTGACGCAAGTAATATAAATGAGGTTCCATGTCTTCATGGGTTAAACGATGTATATCGATTAATTCGTGATTGTAGAAATCAACAAAGTTGCGCTCCAAATCTAACACGAACGCTATTCCACCAGTCATTCCGGCACCAAAGTTGACTCCCGTCTTTCCAAGCGAAAGTACAGCCCCTCCAGTCATGTACTCACAGCCGTGGTCACCGCAACCTTCCAACACAGCAATGGCACCTGAGTTACGCACGGCGAAACGCTCTCCGCCAATTCCTGCGGCGAAAAACTTCCCGCCAGTAGCGCCATACAAACAGGTGTTGCCTGCAATTGGAGTTTCCCTGGTGTCGAGTTTGCTTTGCTTAGAAGGCAGTAATACGATCTTGCCGCCAGCCATACCTTTGCCGACATAATCATTTGCATCACCTTCTAGGTAAAGATTGAGTCCAGGTGCATTCCAGGCACCAAAACTCTGTCCGGCGGTACCGGTAAATCGCATTGTGATTGGCGCATGGGAAACTCCTTGACTGCCGTATTTCTTTGCAATTTCGCCTGAAAGCCTCGCACCAATGGATCGATTTACGTTTGAAATTTTGTAGTGGTATTCCTGTTTCTCATCCACCTTAGATTTGCCGAACGCATCTTTCACCATCAGTTCAGCCAACTCACCTTGGTCCCAAGGTTCGTTTCTTTCAACGGTACACTTTCGGGGGACATTGGTTTGAACACCGGCGACTGACAGCAATGGACTCAAATCCAGTTGACGTTGACGATTTGTAGTCCCCTCTATTACCTTGAGTAGCTTCGGGTGTCCGATAATTTGATCGAGACTGCGATACCCAATGGAAGCGAGCAATTCTCTCACTTCTTCGGCTACGAAATGAAAGTAACGAACAACTCGCTCCACGTTACCTATAAAGTAGCGGTCTCTTAAAATTGAATTCTGCGTGGCCACACCCGTTGCACAGTTGTTTAAATGACAAACACGCAGATACTTACAACCCATGGCAAGCATAGGTGCAGTTCCGAAACCAAAGGAATCAGCGCCTAGCAGTGCGGCTTTGACAACATCCAATCCAGTTTTTAGTCCACCGTCAACCTGCAGTCGGACCCGGTGACGCAGGTCGCTCATTCGCAGGGTCTGCTGGGTTTCAGCGAGTCCAAGTTCCCAGGGACTGCCCGCGTATTTTACCGAGGTCACAGGACTTGCTCCGGTTCCTCCATCATAACCTGCAATGGTAATTAAATCAGCGTATGCCTTGGCAACGCCTGCTGCAATTGTGCCAACGCCTGCTTCTGAAACCAGTTTCACAGATACCAGCGCTTCCGGGTTAACTTGCTTTAAGTCAAAGATGAGTTGCGCAAGGTCTTCAATTGAATAAATATCGTGATGTGGCGGCGGAGAAATTAGCGCAACCCCTGGACGTGAATATCTGAGTGAGGCGATCATTTCGCTGACTTTATCCCCGGGAAGTTGGCCTCCTTCGCCAGGTTTAGCACCTTGTGCTATTTTGATCTGTAGCACTTCAGCATTGACCAGGTAATGCGGAGTAACTCCAAATCGGCCTGATGCCACTT
The DNA here is from genome assembly GCA_965200645.1 of Arenicellales bacterium. GTDB lineage: Bacteria > Pseudomonadota > Gammaproteobacteria > Arenicellales > JAJDZL01 > CBDAUN01. The sequence continues at coordinate 1,175,871 of CBDAUN010000003.1, read as the reverse complement.
GCTTGATCTTTGACTCTCGACTCGTACCATAGCGGGCCGGATCTTCTCCACCTTCACCAGAGTTGGATCGACCACCAATTTGATTCATTGCCTCAGCGAGAGTTTCGTGCGCTTCAGGCGACAGGGCGCCAAGCGACATGGCGGCGCTGTCGAATCTAGAAAATATCGCTTCAACAGGTTCAACTTCAGAAAGAGGAATTTGCTTTCTCTTTGATTTCAGTTCGAGCAAGTCTCGCAAAACTATAGGTTGTCGGTTATTGATAGCGGATGCGAATTCGCGATATTTTTCTGAATCTCCTGTCGTAACTGCAGCATGCAAAGAGTGCACAATCTCAGGATGATAGGCGTGATATTCACCTTCAGAAGAAAACTTAAGCAGACCACCGTGCTGAATAGATTGTCGCGGGTCCCAAGCTGCCTTTGCCAGCTCCTTGAGGTCCGCTTCAATATCTTCAAAGTTTGTCCCTTGAATTCGCGACACTGTACCGGAAAAGCAAAGGTCTACCACATCATTATGTAACCCAACAGCCTCAAACAACTGTGCTCCACGGTAACTCGGAATCGTGGCAATGCCCATTTTTGACATTATCTTTAGCAGACCTTTCTCGATCCCATGACGGTAACTTCGAAGTAAAGGGATGGATTCGTTGCCAAAAGTACCGCCGTCAGCCATATTCAATAACACAGCATAGGCAAGATACGGGTATACCGCAGTTGCACCTTGTCCGATAAGTACGGCGAAATGATGCGAGTCGCGTGCAGTAGCTGTTTCGATGATTAGATTAGCATCGCATCGAAGACCTTCCCTGATCAATCGATTGTGTACTGCACCTGTGGCGAACAGGGCATGTATCGGAAGTGTGTCGGCTGTAATGTTCCGATCTGACAGCACGACGATGGTAATATTGTTATTCTTTACTGCCTCAACAACTGCGTCGCAAATTCGAATAATTGCATTCTTTAATCCCTCGTCAGGTTGATACTGAAGCTCAAAGGTGCGACTCTTGAATCGAGAATTGTCCGGATCCTGCAACGCCTTGAATCGCTTTCCGGATAGCACTGGTGGTCCGATTACCAAGCACTCTGCATGATCATCAGATTCTTCAAAAGGTGCCGCTGTTTTGCCAAGAGTAGTCTCAAGGGACATTACGATCGATTCGCGAAGAGGATCGATTGGTGGGTTGGTCACTTGAGCGAACTGTTGACGAAAGTAGTCGTAAGGCGAGCGAATTTTCGTCGACATGACTGGCAAAGGAGTGTCATCACCCATTGAAGCGACTGCTTCCTGTCCAGCTTCCGAAAGAACCCTTATAACTTGTTCTTGCTCCTCATGGGTAATCTGAAACAGTTTTTTGTAGACTTTCAGTTCAAACGGGTTCAGTTTAGTACTAACATTGATATCGTTTAAAAGTTCGGTATACAGTCTTACTTCCCTGTCACGTAGCCAGCGTTTATAGGGTTGTTGTTTCATCAACTGCCGATCGATCTCTTCAGGTAACAAAAGTTCACCCGTTACAGTATCGGCTGCAATCATCTGTCCTGGTTTCAGTCGGCCCTTTGCTACAAGATCTACATCTTCGTAGTCATATACACCCACTTCTGTTGACAGGGTGATATAGCGATCAGAAGTGATCACATATCGTGCAGGTCTTAGGCCATTGCGGTCCATCACGCACGCAGCATATCGACCGTCGGTGAGCACGATGCCAGCCGGGCCATCCCAAGGTTCCGTGTGTGTGGAATTAAAAGAGTGAAAGGCACGCAGATCCGGGTCGATTGTATCAACGTTCTGCCATGCTGGAGGGACTAGCATACGCATCGCACGAAAAATACTCATGCCGCCATGCACGAAAAATTCTAGCATGTTGTCCAGACTTGCCGAATCTGAAGATGTAAAGTCTACCAACGGCAACAGTTTTCCTACATCATCATGGAGAGAATCCGTGAATCGGCTACTGCGGGCGATTGCCCAGTTCCTGTTACCTTGGATTGTGTTAATTTCACCATTGTGTGCAAGCAATCTAAACGGTTGGGCAAGTGTCCATGTCGGAGCGGTATTGGTCGAAAATCGTTGATGAAATACCGCTAGAGAAGACTTCAGGCTAGAGTCTTGAAGTTCCGAGTAAAAGACGGGTAGGTTTTTGGGCATAAACAAACCCTTGTAAACCAGGACTCTAGAAGAAAGACTGCAAACGTAAAATTGCTTATCACGAGGTTGAATTTTCTTTTCGGCAACCCTACGCGCAGTGTAAAGTCTTCGTTCAAATTCGTTGGATACCATGTTGCCTTCGGGAACCACAAAAATTTGCTCGATTTGTGGTTGTGAAGCCAGCGCGGATTTGCCGAGAGCATTTGGATTTGTTGGCACGGTGCGCCAAAACAAGGCCTCCATACCTTGTTGATGCAGTGCTCTTTCGAATAGTGTGCGACTACGTTGGGCTTTATCTGAATTTTGATTCAGAAAAATCATGCCTACTGCATATCTACGGGGTAGCTCGAAACCGTAGTCTTTGGCAATGGCTCGAAAAAATGAATCAGGCTTTTTCAGCATTATGCCGCAGCCGTCGCCAGTTTTTCCATCAGCGGCAATGGCACCGCGGTGAGTAAGATTCGCGAGCGCTTGCACGGCTGTTTTGACCATCCAGTGAGTTGGTTGGCCATCCATATGTGCAATAAGGCCGAAACCGCATCCGTCTTTTTCAAATTGCGGTCGATACAATCCAGTATCTGTTTTCGGTTTCGTCATTTACGTTGAATTTATAGTTGTTGGAACATTAGTTGACAGTGAAACTTACCTGATCACTTGGCTGTGGGAATTAACTGCGATCAAGCCAGTCGTAGCATTTTGATATGAAAATGCCAAATAATCAGTATATCCACACTTTGGCAAATTTCTCAAATATCGTTGGCAATAAAATTCAAGCATACACGCATTGTTGTTCGACAACTCAGCAAATTCAGCAAGAATTCAACTAAATTGCTACCACAACCTCGTTGACTGAGGTGTATTGTTTGGATCAAGGGCTGCGAAAAAAACTCAATTTGTTCGGACTTTTACATTACCCTTTTTGTTGAAATGCTTACAAGAAGATATAGAGTGTGTCTTAGTCAATGCCCGAAAGAATTATTCGTAGTTGAGTAGGTTTACCGCGGGTAATAACCGTCGGACCGAAATGTACTTCAAACTAGTATTGTGAAACAATGGGTAAAAACCCTAGCTGTTCTAATTTTTGTAGTATTTGAAGATTATTGGATATAAGAAAATGGCCCAACCCTCCTTGTCACGCAGCCATTAGGGTCGCCTTCAGCGTTCCGTTCAATGCATCCATATGATTTTCGCTGACAATGATTGCGTTACCTATACCGTTCAATGCAATAAGTCTCAATTGGCCTTTGAGCACTTTTTTGTCCACTTTCATTAGTTCCAAAAACATCTCCGGTGTGATGTTGGGGGGCGGATAGGCAGGCAGTCCGGCTTTACGGATTAGCTTGTCGATACGAACGACTTCATCGAGCGATAAGAGCTCCAATCTACGGGAAAAATCTGCAGCCATACTCATCCCAACCGCGACAGCTTCGCCATGCAACCAATCCTTATAGTCCACAGCTGTTTCAATAGCATGGCCAAAGGTATGTCCAAAATTGAGAATCGCTCTAACTCCGGATTCTCGTTCATCCTCGGCTACAATTGCGGCTTTATCCTTACATGATTGTTCAACTGCATGACAGATAGTTTCAGTATCGAGTGCCACTAAGTCTTCAATGTTTTTCTCAAGCCAATTGAACAGTGCAGTATTTCGAATTGCCCCATACTTAATGATCTCAGCGACACCAGCTCGAATTTCTCTGATCGGCAAAGTTCGCAGGGTATCGATGTCAGCGATGACGCACTGTGGCTGATAGAAAGCACCAATCATGTTTTTTCCGCGAGAATGATTGACACCAGTTTTACCCCCCACCGATGAGTCAACCTGTGCGAGCAAAGTTGTCGGAATTTGTATAAATGAAATACCGCGCTGGTAGCAGGCAGCAGCAAATCCGGCAACGTCACCCACAATGCCACCACCCAGTGCAATGAGGGTAGTATCTCGGCCACAGGGAACGGTGAACATCTTGTCGAAAATTTCGTTCACAGTATCTAGAGTTTTGTGAACTTCGCCATCTGGAATGATACAGGTGTGAACTTTTGCAATGTCCTGTAGGGCTGCCTCAACTTTGGAAAGGTAAAGCGGGGCGATGATGTCATTTGTGACTACAACAACATTCGGACCATTTATGTGTGGCGAGTACAGTTGGGAATGCCCCAACAAATTTTCACCGATGTGAATGGGGTAGCTTCGCTCACCTAATTCGACAGTAATTGTGTTCATAGACTCATAATTTTTTGGTCAATTCGATTAATGACATCATGAGTAGACTGATTATCCGTGTACATCACAATGTCCGATTCAGCACGATAGAGCGGGTCACGCTCTTTAAATAAAACTGAGAGAGTTTCCTTAGGATCTGTACTGTTGAGTAACGGTCGGTGAGTGCTGTTTTTTATGCGCTCGTATTGTTGTTCAACAGTAGCGTGCAGGTAAACGACGACGCCGTTGCGCATGCACTGTCTATTTGCTTGCCTCAATATGGTGCCGCCTCCAGTTGCAACAACCAGACCTGACTTGGAAGCAAGTTCCTTAAGGACTGATGCTTCATAGTCTCGAAAATACTTTTGGCCATCACATTCAAACAGTTGAGAAATTGATTTCCCTGCTCGTTCTTCGATTTCCCTATCGAGGTCGATAAAATCAGCACGAAGCCGCCGTGCCAACGATCGTCCGACAGTTGACTTTCCAGAACCCATTGGCCCAACCAGGTAAATTGATGGATCTGAACTTCGATACCGAATTTTGGGTGAAAGCATATTGATTCAGATATTACTTAACTTTTAATAAATTTGCTAAGTCCTCATTCTAGCAAGGAATCTGCTTAATAGATTGTACGCAAGGAGTAATATAATATTGCGTTGGCATGAGTTTAGAAAGTAATGAAACCCTCTAAGTCTCGCGTGGCACTTCGCCTGATTGCCCGCTTTTTTCTCCTGCTGGTTACCATCAGCGTGATTGGTGTGGCAGGATTGACGGTATGGGCCATTTCCCTTATCCCGGAACTTCCCAAAATTGAGTCGATAGCTGATTTAAAACTGAAAGTTCCTCTAAGAATTTATTCCTCCGATGGCTTATTGCTCGCTGAGTATGGAGATGAGCGACGGGTTCCAGTAAGAATTGAAAATGCACCTCCTGCCTTGATCAATGCAGTGCTTGCGGCCGAAGATGATCGTTTTTATGCTCATACGGGGGTTGATTTAATTGGTATTGCTCGGGCAATGTTGGTCAATATCAAGGCACGATCAATCGAACAAGGTGCTAGCACGATTACCATGCAGGTTGCAAGAAACTATTTTCTTACTCGCGATCGCACCTATATCAGAAAGGCAAAAGAGGCGCTACTGGCATTTCAGCTTGAACAATTGTTGACCAAGGACGAAATCTTGGAACTGTACATCAATAAAATTTTTCTTGGACATCGATCATACGGTTTCGGAGCTGCGGCGCGAACCTACTATGGCAAACCGCTATCTGAGTTAACCATTGCTCAGTGTGCGATGCTGGCTGCTTTACCCAAGTCGCCCTCGCGAGTTAACCCATTAACAAATCCTGCTGCAGCACGTGACCGTCGTGACTATGTTCTCGATCGCATGGCAGGTCTCGGACTAATCACAACAGCAGAGCATGAAGAAGCTATCAATTCTGAAATAACCGCGGAGAACCATATTGCAGTAGTCGAACTAGATGCACCATTTGTAGCCGAGTTAGTTCGCCAGGAAATGCTTGAAAAATTCGGTCAAAACGCGTATGAAGATGGCTATCAAGTTTACTCTACGATTCATTCAAAACAACAGATAGCGGCAAGAGATAGTCTGCGAAAAGGCTTGATGGACTATGACTTGCGACACGGTTACCGTGGTGCCGTACGGCAGTATGATTTAAACACTCTTGCCACGGAAGAAGACTGGAATAACGCCATCAGACATGTTCCAAAGAGCAAAGAACTGGTACCCGTACTGGTTCTTGAAGTCAGTGAAGAAAATGCGACGGCACATGGAATTGATTTGGGCAAAATTTCAATCCCATGGGAGTCGATGAAGTGGGCAAGACAATACATCACCTCCAGAAGTATAGGTGAACAACCGGAACAGCCCTCAGACGTTCTAACCCCAGGGGATATTGTTTATGTCAAACCCAACGACGACAGTTGGGCGCTATCGCAATTACCGGAAATTGAAGGTGCGCTGGTAGCCATCAGTCCTATCGATGGTGCAATTAGGGCAGTGCAGGGAGGATTTGACTACTATCTTGGAAAATTCAACCGTGCTACTCAAGCTTTTCGTCAGGTTGGGTCAAACATTAAGCCGTTTGTTTACTCGGCAGCACTGGAGAGTGGATACTCGGCAGCCAGCATGGTGAGTAGTGCTCCCGTAGTTGTGGAAGACGAGGCACAAAAAATTCTATGGAGACCGGAAAATTACAGCGGTAAATTTTTCGGTCCCACCCGTCTGCGTAAAGCTTTGAGCCTATCGTTGAATTTAGTCTCGGTGCGACTTGTTCGCAGCATGGGAACCGAATTCACGACAGATTATCTCTCTCGCTTCGGGTTCGATCCGAATTCAATGCCGATAGGATTGTCTTTGGCACTGGGTTCTGCAGAAGTGACACCATTGAATGTCGTGTCCGCCTATGCGGTGTTCGCAAATAATGGCTATGCTGTGGCGCCATACATAATCGACTTTATTAAAGATCGAGATGGCAGAGTGATCGAGCGCGGGCGACAGTACGTGGTATGCGAAACCTGCCTGCTTGAAGATAAAGCGGAATTCTACGAAGATGATGAGGTCAGTCCTAATGGTCAAGTCCACATAGCACCTCGCGTGATTTCCAGCGCCAACGCTTACATTATGAACAGCATGTTGCGAGAAGTAGTGCAGACGGGCACAGCGAGACGTGCTAAGGCATTGAATCGTACCGACCTGGCTGGTAAAACAGGCACAACAAACAACTTCGAGGATGCGTGGTTTTCAGGATTTAATGGTCATCTCGTCGCTACTGCCTGGGTCGGCTTTGACAGTCCAAAAGATATGGGACGGCATGAGGCAGGCTCAAAGGCAGCATTACCCATCTGGGTTGATTTCATGAAGGAAGCTTTAGATGGAGTCAATGAAAGCAAGCTGATTATTCCTGATAACATCGTTAACGCCAGAGTCCATACCGAAACTGGAGAGTTGGTAGAGCACGAAGATCCGGATGGATATACGGAAGTTTTCGTATTCGGAACAGAACCGACAACTCAATCGGGCGGCTACGGCGGCGTAACTTCAACACCTTTTTTAGATTCAGATTCTACAGACGAGTCCGAAAACGAACTCTTCTGATCTTTCCTAAACACTTGATCTGCCATGGCCGTCTTAGGTGCAGACGCGGCAAAATCGCGTCAGAAAATTACTTATGAATCCGCTCGAATTATGGCGCAAGAAGGTGTTCGTGATTTTCAGCGCGCCAAGGAAAAAGCCTGTGTGCGATTGGGCGTGAAGAGCACTCGAAATCTACCTACCAACGCCGAAGTTGAACAAGAACTTGAATTGCAGCTTCAGTTGTTTTGTAAAGAGCGAACCCAAAAGTTGCAGCATGAGTACGTAGTGACGGCTTTGCAGATTATGGAACAAATATCGGCTTTTTCTCCAATGCTGGTGGGCGCCGCATTATCGGGAAACATCACCTTATCGCGACCTGTTGAAATTCATGTCTTTCCAGAAGTCGAGGATGCTGTATGTGAGGCCCTGGATGAGTTGGGTTTAAACTACCAGTTGGTCGATAAACGTATCGCCTTGCCTAAAGGCCAATATGCTTTTGTACCGACGGCAAAGTTCATGAAGCGCGACATAGAAGTAGATGTGGTCATAATTTCCAACAAGAAACTGATGACGACTTTGAGTCCGGTGGACCGAAAGGTAGTGAAGCGCGCGTCCTTAAAAAAGGTTCGACGCATGGTCAAGAAACTTAATTCAGCCTAATCTGTTGCCTTCAATAAGTTCTTGCATCATCCATTTCTATGAATTTGTGGCTCGATTGGTGATGGAATAACGGTCATGAAGCAATAGTCAATCACTATGCTAAATGTAAGAGGCAATCCCAACTAATTTTTTCGACGAGACCGCCTTGGGTTTTTCCCAGACGATGCTTTTTCAGCGATAAGTTTCTGACAGGTTTCAGCATCTATCGAATTCAGGTCGGTTCCCTTGGGAATTGAAGCGTTGATTTTGCCGTTAGTGACATAAGGCCCGTAGCGACCTTCCAAAACCTGTAAGTCACCGAATTCATGAAGGGTTTTACGCCCTTGGTTGCGCCGGGACTGCGCCTTGTTTTCTAGCAATTCCTTGCATGTCTCAAGATCCAAAATTTCGGGGTCCAAACGCTTCGGAATGGTAGCATTAATCTTTCCATTGGTGACATAGGGTCCGTAGCGACCGTTCAAGACTTGAATGCCATCAAATTCCTGAATTAGATTGCGCGCTCCTTGTTTATGACGACTCTGGATCAATGCCATCGCCTGCTCTGCAGTCAATGTATGCGGATCATAGCCTTCCGTAATTGTGACATTGAAACTTTCGCCTGCGTCGGTCTTGACCGAAATATAGGGGCCAAATCTTCCGGAACGAGCAATAATTTCGAAGCCATCTGGAGCATCTTCAATTGTTCTTGGCAATGGTACAGCACTCAAAGATTCCTTGATCTGTTCGAAGGTTACGGTTCCAGGGTCTGAACTCAATGGTAATGAAAGAAATTTTGGTGTCTCTTCATCCTCTCTGCGACCAATTTGAATGTAAGGGCCAGATTTTCCAAACTTCACCAATACATCCCGTCCTGAATGCGGGTCGCTGCCAATTTTACGCTCGAATCTTTCCGACCTTTGCAACCTTTCCTGCACCACAGCGTTGAATGGATTCCAAAATCCATCGAGAAAGGCCACTCGCTCTTCATCGCCTCGAGCAATTTTGTCTAAATCTTCCTCGAGCTTAGCAGTAAAGTCGTAGTCGATATATCGACTGAAATTTTGCACCAAAAAGTCATTCACTACGCACCCGTGCTGAGTTGCATAGAACACTTGCTTCTCCAGCGAGACATATTCTCGTTCGATCAGTTTAGTAATGATGGAGGCATAGGTTGAGGGCCTGCCAATCCCGAACTCCTCTAGTTTCTTCACCAGACTAGCTTGGTTGTAACGCGCCGGCGGTTGAGTGAAATGCTGCTCTGAACGGATTTGCACAACCTTGACTAATTGACCTACTTGCAGCGCTGGTAGAGCTCGGTCATCGGCAAAATTTTTACCTGCTTTGTCCTGAGCATCAGGACTTGGTCGATAGACTGTAAGATAGCCGGGTTTGCGTAGTATCGATCCGGCTGCTCGAAAACGATGCAATGCGACTCCTAGTTCCACAGTAGCCTGTTCGTATACTGCATTAACCATTTGACCCGCTACAGTTCGTTGCCATATCAACTCATACAGTTGATGTTGTTGCAGAGCAAGTGCTGACTTAACCTTTGCAGGTGTGAGATTTACATTGGTAGGACGAATGGCCTCATGAGCCTCTTGTGCAGTGCGAGACTTAGTCTTGTAACGATTGGGTTTATCAGGGAGGTAGTCAGAGCCATAGTTTTCTCTGATAAAGCCTCGAAGTTGTTTAAGTGCGTTTTCTGAGAGAGTGACGGAGTCGGTTCGAATGTAGGTGATCAGTCCAGTTTGTTGACCATTGACGACAACTCCTTCATACAGTTGCTGAGCGACCGACATGACGTTTTTAGCATTCATTCGAAATCGTCTAGATGCCTCTTGGACTAGTGTCGAAGTGGTTAGTGGCGGAGGCGAGCGCCGATTTCGAAGCGATTTCTTTAAATCGATTACCTTCAGTTCACGAGCACAACTATTTTCGCGTTCCAACGCATCTTCAATATCACCAACTATTTGTTCTGCCTGTTCTTGATTCTTAATGGACTTTTTATCCAATTTGGAATCGCTGTGGTGAGTCAGTTTCGCCGTGAACTTTGAACCTTCAAACAAATCTGCCTCAATCGTCCAAAATTCCTCTGCCTTAAACGCCTGAATTTCACGCTGTCGTTCAACTATCAATCGTAGAGCGGGGCTTTGCACACGACCGGCCGACCGGCTTTTGGAACTTAGTTTTCTCCACAGTACTGGTGAAAGATTGAATCCCATCAAATAATCGAGTGCAGCTCGAGCTTTTTGTGCTTGAACTAAATCGGAAGATATTTCGCCGGGTTCCCGAATCGCTTCAATGATTGCGTCCTTGGTAATTTCATAGAACACGATGCGATAGACGGGTTTGTCATTCAATGCTTTTTTCTTCTCCAGAATTTCGTATACATGTGCGGAAATGGCCTCCCCTTCACGGTCGGGGTCAGTTGCAAGGTAAAGCACTTCCGATTCCTTCATGGCTTTCACGATTGCGTTGACGAATTTTCTCTTGGTGGAGATGATGTTGTAGTTCATTTTGAAGTTGTCAGTGACATTTACTTGATCTTCCCCTGGTGCGATCTCGTAGATGTGACCGCCGGTTGCAAGGATTTCAAAAGTTTCGTCCTTTAACTCGTTCAAATACCGTTTAACGGTGCGCGACTTCGTGGGGGATTCGACGACGACTAAATTTCGCATTTCTTGAATATAAAGGTGTAAAAGACTCAAATGCTGTAATAACTTGAATAACTATTAAACATTTCTAATGCATACACTTAGTCTACAAGTTTACTGAGCAACATAGTATTGAACTAGCGGTGCGCTTTGTCAATATGATTTCAAATATTTCGACTGCATTTTAGTTGTGATAGTCAACTGTGTTTGAGTTTTCGCTAAAGTTGGTTCACAAAATATCATGCGTGTTCAACGATGGTTAATTCGAAATTTTTTAATATCGTGTTTACTTGGGGCTGATTCGACAAAACAGTGTTGAATTCCCTTGAAGGTTGATAATTCTGAACACCTATGACAGAAAAATCAGGGGTATTTCTAATGATCTTCTGACAGGTTGTTGCGCAGTTCAAATTTTCAAATCACCAGGCGTTATCTGGTGGAAATTGGTCAATTATTACCCTCCAAACAAATTCTCTTTGGTGTAATTGACAGATGTGTGCAAATTTGCAACATCCTGGATTTCCGCATAAAATATTACACTCGACTTAGATTTCAAAAATTCAAAATACTTTGCGGGTTGACTAGAAATTTAACTACCTGTAAAGGTATTGCTTTGCGACCTACGATTTGGGATTTACGTGTCAATACTCAACATTTTGATTTATCCGGATGCAAGACTCCGTAAGATCGCTGAACCGGTCACGGTGGTCGATGATCAGATAAGAAAATACATCGATGACATGGCAGAAACCATGTATGCAGCCCCTGGAATTGGTTTGGCCTCAATTCAGGTTGGTATTCTCAAGAGCATTATCGTGATTGACCTATCCACAGAGCAAAATGACTTGCAAGTGCTGATCAACCCAGAAGTCATCGATCGTCAAGGGGTACAGATCATGGAGGAAGGATGCTTGTCTTTTCCAGGATATTTCGCAGAGGTGAAACGTAGTGAATGGATTCGAATTCGTACTCTGAATCTAGATGGAGTTGAAATTGAGATGGAGGCAGATGGTTTACTCGCAGCTTGTGTTCAGCATGAAATTGATCACTTAAATGGCAAGTTGTTCGCTGACTATTTATCTCGACTAAAGCAGCAGCGTGTTCGACGGCAATTTGAGAAACTGGCACGTACTCGTAAGAAAGAACATCCTCGGGCTATCGCTGCAACTAGTTAATCATACTGGGGACTGAAGTAGGCCCCTGATCAATCTTACAGCATGCAAAAAAATGTACTGTTCGCAGGCACGCCACAGTTTGCGGTCCCCTGTCTGCAGGAACTTGCGAATTGTGGTCAGCTGAATATAGTGGCTGTGCTGACACAGCCGGATAGGCGCCAGGGACGTGGACGAACGATTGTCGAGTCACCGGTCAAAAAGTATGCACAGGCCGCAGGACTGAATGTCTTGCAGTTCGAAAGATTGGGTCCGCAGGCCGTCGAGCAAATTCGAACATTGAATGTTCAACTGATCGTAGTAGTCGCTTACGGGCTACTTCTGCCAAAACAGTTACTAGCCATACCGGAGTTGGGCAGTGTCAATGTGCATGCATCATTGCTCCCCCGTTGGAGAGGTGCAGCGCCTATTGCAAGAGCGATAGAGGCGGGAGATTCAGTTACCGGAATTTCCTTAATGCAAGTTAGTGAAAGGCTTGATGCTGGTGCAGTTTTTTGTCAGGCAGAGGAAAAAATTAATTTCGATGACACCACGGAGACTTTAGAGAATCGTTTGAGTGAGCTTGGGGCGAGAGTGCTAATTAAACAACTGCCGACGATTGTTGGTGGGACTGCAAAAACTGTTCCCCAAGATGAATCGAAAATGAATTACGCTAGGCGACTTGAAGCGGCTGAGGCTGCGATCGACTGGAATATATCCGCCGACGAAATTCAACGAAAAATTCGAGCATTAATCCCTTGGCCAATTGCCAGGTCCTGGCTGGAAGACAAGCAGCTAATGATTTGGGATGCAATGAGTCTAGGCAATGTCACCACAGAAGCCGAGCCGGGTGTCGTAGTTGAAGCAAATCGTAAACAACTCGTTATCGCAACTCAATCGGGTTGCATACAGGTGAATGAAATTCAGCGGGCAGGCAAAAAGCGAATGCCCATAGCCAATTTTCTAGCAGGCAATCCAATTTCGTCAGGTATGCGTTTAACGGCGCGACCGACAGTTCAATAATTTTTTACTATGAGTATTGACTTGGCAGCCAGTTCTAGAGCAACCGCTGCAAGAGCGATTTCCAAAGTCATATTCAGTGGTAGTCGAATGGACTATGCATTGCATGAGGGTTTAGCAAATATTTCAAGGCATGATCGAGCGCTGGTTTCTGAGATGGTAAACGGTGTCACTCGTTGGTATTGGCGCTTAACAGATTATTCGATGCAGTTGTTGGACAAGCCGTTTCGTACCAAGGATAGAGATTTGCTATGCCTGTTGTTGCTGGGTTTATACCAACTTGAGTTCATGCGCATTCCTGAATATGCCTGTGTATCCTCTACCGTTGCCGCGACTTCACGATTGAAAAAATCTTGGGCAGCAAATGTCATAAATGCAACTTTACGGAAATTTACCAGGGACCGAGAAAAATTTGTGGCGCATGCTTGTTCGAATGCTGCGCACTTTTCACATCCCGAGTGGATGGTTGATTTAATTCACCATGAATGGCCGCATGACTGGCGTACGATCCTGGAAGCAAACAACGCACGACCAACAACCGTACTGCGAGTCAATCGCAACAAATGCACGGTTTCGAAGTACCTAGGTCTTCTAGCTAAACAAGGAATTGATGCAGTCGCTGATCCGGTTTCTTCCTCAGGTATTCGACTGATGAACAGAACTGACATTGGAGATTTGCCAGGGTTTGATCAAGGCTTTGTCTCGGTGCAGGACAGTGCCGCTCAACTAGCGGTACCAATCCTTAAAGTTAATGCGGGCCATCGCGTTTTGGATGCCTGCGCAGCACCCGGCGGAAAGACACTCCAAATTTTGGAAGAACAGCCCAATACAGTCGAAGTCCTTGCATTGGATATCGATTCGGACCGCTGTAAAAAGATTGTCGAAAACTTAAGTCGTGCCGGACAAACTGCGACAGTGGTGTGTGGTGATGCAACCAAGCCGCATTCCTGGTGGGATGGCAATCAATTTGATCGAGTGTTGGTTGATGCACCTTGTTCCGGACTAGGTGTGATACGCAGACATCCTGAAATTAAGCACCATCGGCGACTGAAGGACCTTGATCAGATGGTCAACAGACAGGAGCAAATGATGAAACAACTTTGGCCGACTGTCAAACCAGGCGGAATGTTGGTGTACGCCACATGCACAATCAATGCTCGCGAAAATCAAAAGGTGATTGATCGCTTTCAAAATAGTGTTGACGACTGTGTGGTTCATCAACTGCCGTCACAGTATGGACAACAACTTAGCCTAGGTGTACAGCGCCTGCAGGGCAAGCACGATAGTGATGGATTTTTTTATGCTTGTCTGAGTCGAACTGAAGGTGAACGGTCGAGAAATTCATGATGGAAGAATTTGCGGCAAAGGCGAATCTAGTCAAAGGATTGTGTCTGGCCGGATTGCTTACGTGGCCGGTAATGTCATTCGGTCTTGCCATTGATCATGTGGAATCAGAACTGCGAGACGACGAGTTGATTATTAAGTCGGAAGTTGGCATTCAACTTTCACCGGAGGTAATCGAAGCGCTGCAAGCCGGAATACCCATTAAATTCAAGATAGAAGTGAGGGTCTACCATAAGCGTAATGCACTGTGGGACAAGCGAATTGCAAAGCAAAGTTTCGGTTGTCAGGTTAGTCATCGACAATTTCCAATTTCCTATTTAGTTCAATCAGGCAACCCGCCCAAGTCAAGTGTGCATAAGCGATTAAGTGATGCACTGGAAAAAATGGGAAGCCTGCAAATATATCAGGTCAGTCTTCCCGGTGGAACACAGTTGTCAAGCGAAGAATTACGTGGCACTATTCGACTGAAGTTGGATCGCACCGATTTTTCTGGAGCACTGCGCATGAAGGCTTTTTTTCAAGGTACTTGGGATTTGCAAACGGATTGGCATAGGTTTGACGTTCAATGAATATTACAGGAATAAAAAATCCACTTGGAACAGTATTGTTGGTGTTGGTGCTCGGCACTTCATTGTTCGGTCTGGTTGCGGCAACTCTACAAAATCAGGCACTGGAACCACACCTTCCTCTGCTTTTTTTCTTAAATTTAAGCGGCGTCTTGGTTCTTGCCGTTGTCCTGTTCATCTACTCGTTGAGATTGTATAGACGACTGCAGAATAAGGAACCGGGAATGAGACTAACGGTCCGCTTAGTTCGGGCCTATGTGTTGTTAATGCTGGTTACAATTTGCGTGTTTTACTTGTTCGCTTATTTCGCTCTCAATAGAAGCGTAGACGCAACAGTCAACTTGCGCATGAACGAAGCGTTAACCGATGCAGTCCAACTAGGTCAAGTGTCAATTGATGCACGGCGAGATGCCGTTGTCGATACTCTGGATGGAATCGGTAATCAACTGGCTACCATCGAGCAATCCGACGAGATCAGTGCATTGTTGAAAAGTGCACGAGATGCACTAAATCTGACTGAAATTGTGTATTTACGAGAATATGATAATCCTGTCACAGGCGCGATCGGTGTCAGTGATATCCAACTTAAAACATTGGATGCGTTTCACATTGATGAAGCGTTGGCACAAATTGTTAAGGTCGAGCAACCTGCCTGGCAGTTGGCGTATTCTGAAGATTCTGCCGTGCAGTGGCGAATATTGATGAAGTTTCCAATTGAAGGCACTGTGCATCACTTTTTCCTGCAAAGTTTAACGACGTTGCCGAGACACTATCAGGAACTCGGCGACAGTATTGCGGCGGCAAAAGAGGACTATTCGGGGTTTTTGTATTTACTTGGTTCTTTGAGGTTGAACTTGGTTTTGGCTCTCTCTTTTGTTGCGATCATTCTTCTTATGCTATCTACCTGGATAGCATTCATGTTTGCTCAAAGATTGGTAAAACCGATTAAGTCATTGTCGGAAGGCACCCAGGCAGTTGCCAGCGGTGACTACGACAAGCAACTTGAGGTGGATTCATCGGATGACATCGGTGTTTTGGTGAAGTCGTTTAATGATATGACCAATAAAATCAGGAGCGCCAACACCGAAGTTCGGGAAAGTCAGGCACGCGCTGAGGATCATCGCACCTATCTTGAGACCGTCCTTACCCACCTGTCAACCGGCGTCATTTTTATCGATGTACAAAGCCGCATCAGCGACTTAAATCTTGCTGCCGGGCAAATTTTGCGAATTCAGCAAGACCAAATAAAAATGAAGTTTTTGTCCGATCTAAGAGAAGTTGAACCTCAACTCTTTCCGTTATGTGAATTTCTGGAGAATGGCATAAGTGAAGACAAGACAGAATGGGAAGGAACGATAGAAATTAATACCGAAGAAGGGCAGTTGTCGTGGATTTGCAGCGTGACGAAATTGCCAGTGACTGAAGAGATGTATGGAAGCTATGTGGTAGTAATCGAAGATGTCAGCCTATTGGTTAGAGCACAAAGAGTGGTTGCCTGGGGCGAAGTATCACAACGATTCGCACATGAGATTTGTAATCCGCTTACGCCAATTCAGTTGTCGGTTGAGCACATTCACCTGAAAACCTTGGATAAACTTCCGGTTGATCTGCGCCCGTCGATTGAGCGGTCGTTCACGGCCATATTTAGACAGTTGCAATCGATGCAGAACATTGTGGAAGAATTTCGTGACTACGCAAAGATTTCTCATTTGAATCTGGAACCAATTAACTTAAACGACTTGATTAGGGATGTAGCAGAACTTCACTTTTCAAAGAGATCGGAATATTTCATAGAACTAGATTTGGGTGTCAATGTCGGGGAAATTTCTGCCGATCCCAATCGAATGGTGCAGGTATTTAACAACCTCATCATCAATTCTGGATTTGTGCTGCGTGACGTGCCGGATGCGAAAATCACAATCAGTACCCGCAGAGAATCAAATGATGTTGTTACAGTCAAAATCAGGGACAACGGACATGGATTCAAACCGTCTCTGTTGAACAAGGTATTCGAACCCTACGCGACGACTAAGGACAAGGGAACTGGTCTAGGATTGGCAATTGTACATCGCATCATTACTAGCCATGGCGGTTCAGTGGTGGCAAGAAATCCTGTCGCAGGTGGTGCAGAAGTAGTAATCGAATTTATCACAAACTCAAGTAAGCAACAGACAGTAGAACTGAAGCCAATTGGAAATGCCAGTTGGCAACACTCAGGAGCATAGATATGCAGACAAGCAAGTCGAACATTCTCATAGTTGATGATGAGCCTGATATTCGTTCGACGATCAATGAAATTCTTTTGGACGAAGGCTATCAGGTTGCCGTAGCACATGATGCGGATACGGCGCGAAGCGCTGTTCGACTGCAAGAATTTGACGCAATATTGCTGGATATCTGGATGCCAGGCGATGATGGAGTAAGCCTGCTGAAAGAGTGGCGGGATTCGGGACTAGATACGCCGGTAGTGATGATGTCGGGTCACGGAACTGTGGAGACAGCGGTTGAGGCAACGCGCTACGGTGCTTATGATTATCTTGAAAAGCCGATTTCGCTAGGAAGGTTGCTGGTTGCCATTCGAAATGCTGTAAGCAGTCAAACTAGTGTATTCGAGCAGCAGCAGGTGAAGGAACCGATTAGATCTAGAATTGTTGGTTCCAGTGATGCGATTAAGAATGTTATGAAGCAGTTGAAGAATTTGGCAACGCTTACCGGAACAATCATGATTCAGGGTGAAGCAGGATCCGGAAAAAAATTTTTCGCAAGAACGATTCACGAAGAAGCTGGCAAAGATCCCGAAAAATTTATCATCGTTGACCTCAACACCGACATAGACATTGATGAAATTGCTGCGACCATGGCGGCACTTGGAACTCAAGGTACAGTGCTCATTCCCGATATCCACGGCTTCAACAGTCAAGCTCAGCTACAACTGGTAAGTCTATTGAATCGTGCAGAGCGTTTGCGCCAGTCATCTCAAGCTAAGATCACGGCTAGATTGATTGTGACGACTACGCCGGGGATTGTTGAAGCAGTGAACCGAGCTTATTTTCGAAGTGACTTGTTTTATCGGCTTCGCGATTTAGTGATCGTCGTACCGCCGCTGCGCGATCATCCGGAGGATATACCTGAATTGGTGGGGTACTTTACCGATCAATTTAGTCGGGTTGACCAACTGCCATATAAGCGCATTTCAACTTCAGCATTAAATCGTCTGAAAAACCATACCTGGATGGGTAATGTAATGGAACTGAGGAGTGTTATTCGTCAGGTATTGGTTAATTCTACAGAAGATGTAATTTCAGCATCCGACTTGTTACTTTACTTACTTGATGTCGGAGCACCGCAGTTTATCCCACCGGAAACTTCAGCCATTGAAAAGCAGCAGTTTAATGTGCAGATTCGTGAAGCACGCGAGCAATTTGAGCGGGATTATCTGATCCACAATCTGAGACAGTGTTCGAATTACAAGGAAATGCAGGAACGAACTGGTATGGACAGAACTAATTTGTACCGCAAAATGAAGAAGTACGACATTGATATTTCACCCGGTGGCGGTGAGGTTGTAAGCGAATGAGAGTGGCGATCATAGGTGCGGGGACGGTGGGGCTCAACGTTGCCCGAGAACTGTCTCAGGAAGACAACGATGTGACTTTGGTTGAACTAGATAACGAACGAATTGAGCGACTCAAAGATAGGTTTGACATTAATTTCTTCAAAGGTGACGCATCTAATCCTGCGGTGCTAAAAGCTGCCGAAATCAATGACGTAGAACTGGTATTGGCAGTGACCAGTCGCGATGATACAAATTTGGCTGTTTGTCAACTGCTGCACACCATACACGACTTGGAAAATTCGGCCCAACCCACAATGATTGCGAGGCTCAGGAACCGTGAGTATCTTAATCATCCGGAATACTTCGGCCCGAACAAAATTCCAATCGATACGATCATTAGCCCGGAAAAACTAGTAACAGATCAAATCATTCGATTGATCAACTATCCGTGGGCCACTCAATTTATCGAGTTCGCGGACGGCAAGATTCAATTAGCGGCGATGATTGCACATGACGGCGGTGCACTAGTCGGACACGAAATACGAGAGTTGCGGAAGCATTTGCCGAATGTGGATACGCGAGTTGCTGCGATCTATCGTGGAAATCAGTCAATCATACCGAGAGGGGACACAATCATTCATAACAATGATGAGGTGTTCTTCATTGCTGCGCGTGAACATATCAATGATGTTATCACTGAGTTAAGTCCTGTCTATGAGTCACAAGCTAGAAGAGTTGTGCTTGTTGGTGCGGGCAATATCGGTGTTCGCTTAGCACAAGACCTGGTTGAGTGCAATCGCGGATATCACGTGGATCTGATTGAAATTAATAGTGAAAGGGCAGAGCGTGCTGCTGAAGAACTGATGGCTTCAAAGTGTATCGTTCATGTAGGGGATGCTGCAGACATGACGACGATGGAAAGAGAGAGTCTAGAGCATGCTAAGGCATTTTGTGCTGTAACAGCCTCGGACGAAACCAACATTCTAACCTGTCTGATGGCAAAGAGTATGGGTGCACAGCGTACGATAGCGTTAATCAACAACACGGCGTATGTGGATTTACTTGATATGACCGAGCACAATATTGATGTTGTAGTTTCACCTAATTTGGTGACCATCGGAGAACTGTTGAAGCATGTCCGGGCGCGAGGACGTATGGAAGCCATTCATTCGCTTAGAGGTGGTACAGCAGAGGCAATTGAGGCTATTGCGAGAGATACATCAAAGGTAGTTGGCCGGACAATTGACGAAATCGATTTACCACCCGGTACCACTGTAGGCGCAATTTTACGCGGTGACGAAGTTTTGATCGCACATGGAAAAATTGAAATTCTTCACGACGACCATCTCGTACTGTTTCTCAAAGACAAGGATCGAAAACAATTTGCTAAAGTGGAAAAGCTATTTGCAGTCAGCGTGAGCTATACGTGATCGAATCTGTCTAACGGTGCGACAAATCTTTTTATAAATTAAATCATGCACTACCAGCAAGTATTCAAGATGCTTGGCATCTTGACAGCTTTGTTTAGTATTACTTTGGTGCCGCCCGGTGCTATTTCCTACTTTGCAAATGACGGTGAATTTTTAGACTTCGTGCTGTCGATAGCAATAACGCTCACTGTTGCTCTAGTTTTCTGGGTGCCAGTACGACACAACAGAAAGCAGTTAGGTTTGCGTGAAGGATTTTTGGTTGTTGTGGGGTTCTGGGTAACTTTTGCAACACTGGGGTCGTTACCTTTTTTACTCTCGCCGGAGCCTAGAATCGCTCTGACTGATGCATTTTTCGAGTCTATGTCTGGGTTGACTACGACCGGAGCGACCGTGCTAGCTGGAATTGACGACCTTCCAATGTCCATCAAATACTATCGGCAGCAACTGCAATGGTTTGGTGGTATGGGAATTATTGTTTTGGCGGTAGCTGTACTGCCGATGCTAGGCATTGGTGGTATGCAACTGTTTCGAGCCGAGATGCCCGGACCAATGAAGTATGCAAAGTTATCGCCTAGAATCAAGGAAACCGCAAAGCAACTTTGGTACATCTATCTTGGTCTTACGGTACTTTGTGCACTGAGTTACTACTTCGCTGGCATGAGCTTATTTGATGCCATAACCCATGCCTATTCAACAATAGCGATTGGTGGATTTTCCACTCACGATGCAAGCTTTCAATATTTTGATAGTGGACTGATCAATTTAGTCGGGATCATTTTCATGATCATCGCGGGAATGAATTTTGCAATACATTTCATGGCGTACCGTGGAAAAACTTTATCCTATTACCTGCGGGATGTCGAAATTAAAACATACCTGACAATTATCGGGATTTGTGCCTTGCTCGTCCCCATCGCTCTACTGGCTTTGGGAACGTTTGCAACTGCTGAAGAAGCAGTTTCGCACGGAGTGTTTCAGGTCGTGTCGGCGGCTACTACTTCCGGATTTGTAACGGCCGAGTTTTCTGCTTGGCCATTATTTCTGCCCGCCATGTTGCTGCTGCTTAGCATCGTTGGTGGTTGCGCCGGGTCAACTGCCGGTGGATTGAAAGTGATGCGAGTCGTATTGTTGTTTAAGCAGGGACATCGGGAAACGGTAAGGCTCGTTCACCCTAATGCCATTCTTCCGATCCGTATGAATGATGCAGTTGTCCCCGACAATGTTGTCAATGCAATCTGGGGGTTTTTTGCTTTATATGTCCTAAGTTTTGTGCTTTTGGCTTTAGCTCTGTTGGCATTTGGCAACGACATGGTCACCGCATACTCCACTGTTACAGCCTGTTTGAACAACCTCGGTCCTGCATTAGGCGATGCTTCAGCAAATTATGCGGGTCTGAACGCACCATCTAAGTGGGTGTTGGCTTTTGCTATGTTGTTGGGCAGGTTGGAGTTTGTAACTCTATTTGTACTGTTTACAGCGAATTATTGGCGTGACTGATTAACCTAAAATAATCAATCATATAGGTCTGGTTCGCCTTCTGGTCGAATTTTAAACCGACGGTGAAGCCAAAAATACTGCTCCGGCACATCCTTGACAAGTTGTTCAATGGCGTCATTCATTTTGGCGGCATCTTGTTCCACATCTCCAGTCAGGAAGTCACTCGGGAGTAGAGCAATGTGCAACTCGAAACCGCGTTGTTTTGGTAGCAGCAACGGACAGCACATCACGATACGAGAGTTCCGATATCTTGCTAACTTCGAGAGTGAGCCATAAGTCGCTGCTTGAATGCCAAAAAACGGTGCAAAGACTTGTTGTGCCTTAATCTTCGCATTTTGATCAGGAAGATAAAAAAAGGGTATAGCCTGGTCCAACGCCTTTAGTATGGGTCGTGGATTATGCCGGAAATGAAGCATCGTTACAGGATTGGCAGCTTGATGCCGGTATAGCCAATTTAGTGATTTGAATTTACTTTGGTACCCTTCCATAGCGATTTTGTATCCAAGATTGAATACCGGATTCATAGGCGCGTCATACATGGCTACTGCAGGCGTGAATTCAACCAAAGCACGCAGAGCGACCATGGCCGACACAAAATGCGGACACAGCACGATGACAGAGACTTTATTGGAAATAAGTTCATCCAGTGTTTCTCTGCCAGTCCACTGAACTTGTTGGTGAATTTTTTCGGGATTGGCAAACAGTCCAAAGCCCCAACTAAGGATCCCACAACCGGCTTGACGAAAGCACTCGACCGCTAAACTATCGCGATACTGTTGGGATTGGTTGGGAAAGCAAAGTTCCAGGTTGCGACGCACTACCTTTCGTCGGCTTTTAGCGAACAGATAAATGACAAATCCCAGCGTTCGACCAAGGGTCCACCTAAAGCGAGCCGGGAGGGTGCTGGCAAAACGCCAGATTAATGTGCCTAAAATTCCCCCAGCGAGTTGAACCAGGTTAGGTTCAGTACGGTACCGGCTCATTGTTTGGGCGCGTCTTGAACCAGCGTAGAGTCCACATGTATTGTTCTGGAGCCTTGAGAATTACATTCTCAAAAACTGCATTCATTGTTCTTGCATCGGTATATGCATTATTTGTGGGAAAATTCACCAGTGGCTTGTTAATGGTGACGTGATAGACGCCGGTTTCAGAATCCAGATGAGCAAATAGCGGTAGAACTACCGCATTAGTCATGCGAGAAATTCGACCGAGTGTAGTCAGTGTTGCAGCAGGAGTGCCAAAAAATGGTACAAACATTGAAGCATTTTCTCCAAAGTCCTGATCTGGGATATATAAACAAGTAATTTTTTTATTCAGGCACCTGACGAGTTTGCGGATTCCTTGCTCTCGGTTAAACAACTTCAAGCCAAATCTGGAACGACCCTTAACGACATAGTGATTGAGCAAGGGGTTTTTCATGTTTTTCATCATTGCGCACATAGGTGAGCGGCTGGACAGTAAGGTACCGGCCATATCCGTAG
Source organism: Arenicellales bacterium (assembly GCA_965200645.1). Classification (GTDB taxonomy): domain Bacteria; phylum Pseudomonadota; class Gammaproteobacteria; order Arenicellales; family JAJDZL01; genus CBDAUN01. Next base: position 1,153,083 of record CBDAUN010000003.1, on the reverse strand, counting down.
CAGTCATGTGCGGTGTGATGATGATTACCGATTGATTTTCAGCAATCGCCTGGTACCAATTGCTGATTCCAGAAATTTGAATATATTTTTGCAGAGTTTCCTCGCTCAAACTCCACAGCATGCCCAAGTCAACAAAAGTTTGTCCGTAATTGCGAAAGTGATCAACCACAACTTGGCGTCTCTTTTCGACTGGCCAGTGCGGAAAGCAAATCTCCAAGTTGACCAGTGCATAGTGGCGACGCTTTTTGTTCAATAAATAGAACAGGCGACCGACCATGGAGCCGATAGCCATGATCATCTTGCGAGGCAATCTGCCTACAACAAATAATGCGGCGACACTGACCCACGCTCCCCAATAGCGGGGGTGATAAATGTTGTTACCAAGAGTAGCGTCATAACTGGACGATTGCAGAACGTCACTGTTGGTGTAGGGAAAACTGCTTCGCATTGAATTCTAAACCTAGACTTGAAACTGCTCGTCTAAGTTTGCGGCTGGTGAATCTTGATTAAGTACATTTCTGAACTTTGGAAATTGAGTTGCCACGAACTCAAAATCCTCCCATGTATCGACATCTTGCAAACATTCTAAAACAAATTGAAATCTTACCTGATATGACCTGGCCTTTTCAATAACTGCTTTTGCAACGTTTGAAGTGTCCCATTCCATTCCCTGAAGCATGCCCTTTGGACAATTTTGCAAGCCGATAAAGTAAAAACCTCCGTCTGAAGAGGGGCCTAGAACATTACTTCCTCGACACAACTGCGCATATGCAGCACTTAAATGTCGTGCTTGAACTCCTGGAATGTCACATCCCATTAAGCCAACTGGGGTGTTGTTGGAAATCTCATCTCGGATAGCGTTCTCCATTTTTAGTCCCAAGTCACCTTTACTTTGACTGCCAGATTCTATACCGGTGCTACTTAATAACCTTTGTACACCTTCGTGGTGACTATTTGGGCTCAACATCAGTTTAATTTTCCCATTCCATGCAGACTTGGCTACTTTTAGCGTATGCTCAATGAACTCCATTGCTATCTTTGCCGCCGTTTCATAAGAGCAATTTGGATAAAACCGTGTTTTAGCCAATCCCGCAATAGGACTCTTTGCAAACAGAATAAGTGTGGGAGTGTTCATCCGCGAACCTGCCCGTACAGACGCCTTAAAGTTGTAGGTGATGCTCCAAGTGAATGTAATAGTCTAATTCCCCACATCAAAGCGATAGTGCGCAGGTATCCGTTAGCTTCCCAGCGTCGTGCAGATGTCTGAACAGGTAAGCGAATTCTTGCCGGTTGCTGAAACTGCTTTAGTCGTTTTGAAAGAACTACATCTTCCATCAGTGAAATGGCAGGGTAACGCCCAACGGATTCAAAAAGATCACGTTGCACAAAAATTGCCTGATCACCCGTACAGATTCCGCTAAGTGCTGATCGGTTGTTCATTAACCACGCGACAACTTTCATAATTACTCTGTGGTTGTCGAACCGAATATCAAATCTCCCCCAACGATGTTGTTGAATGGTTTTTTGAATTAACTGAGGAGCACTTGGCGGTACAGTAGTATCAGCGTGTACAAACCATAGCAATTGAGCATTGCAACTTCTCGCAGCCAGGTTCATTTGTGATGCACGTTGCGGTCTATCACTGCGAAAAATTCGAATTTTGTTCGGAAAGTCGTAAACGACTTTATTAATTGCGTCAACGGTGTTCGGGTTGTTGCTGGCATCTGAAATAAGAATCTCATCAATCTCAGTCAAAACGGCGAGTTTTCGCAGGTTATTGACCACTTCTGGCGATTCGTTGAATATAGGAACAATTGCAGCGATGCGTCGCCGCTGATGAAACTCTTCGTTCACTTGATATGGAAAGCTTGGCAGAACAGAGAACGGATTAACTTTCTGCTTCTCGTGCAGCATTAACTCGCAATCGCAACGCATTTAATTTAATAAATCCTTCTGCATCGGATTGTGTGTAAGCATCGCTCTCGTCATCAAAAGAAACTATTGCTTCGTTATACAGAGAATCCCTTTCAGAGTGTCTACCGGTAATCATGGCATTGCCCTTATACAGTTGCAGGCGCACGACACCATTGACCCGTTGCTGGGTTTCGTCAACTAAATTTTGAATAGCGATGCGTTCCGGGCTGAACCAGTAGCCGTTGTAAACCAACTTCGCATAGCGTGGCACCAAATCGTCTTTAAGGTGAATGATCTCACGGTCCAAAGTTAGAGATTCAATTGCACGATGTGCCTTGTATAGAATTGTGCCTCCGGGTGTTTCATAGCAGCCACGAGACTTCATGCCGATATAACGATTTTCAACCAAGTCAATTCGACCGATGCCGTGAGCGGCACCGAGGTCGTTCAAGCGACCCAGAACTTCTGCGGGAGAACCGGTTTGGCCATCGATAGCAACAGCGTCACCTTGACTAAATTCTATTTCTATAGTTTGAGGTTTATCGGGAGCGTTAAGTGGGTCGGTCGTCCATCGCCACATTCCTTGAGGTGGTTCATACCACGGGTCTTCCAGCTCACCGCCTTCGTAGGAGATATGCAGCAGGTTGGCGTCCATGGAGTAGTCAGCCTTTCCACCGTCTCGCTTTTCGACGGGAATGCCCTGTGCGTCAGCATAGGCTACCAATGCTTCTCTTGAAAGCAGATCCCACTCTCGCCAAGGTGCGATTACCTTTACTTCCGGCATTAAGGCATAAGCGCCGAGTTCAAATCTTATTTGATCGTTGCCTTTTCCGGTTGCACCATGTGAGACAGCGTCAGCACCGGTTCGCTGCGCAACTTGAATCATCTGCGCGGCAATCAAAGGGCGAGCGATAGAAGTTCCAAGCAGGTATTCACCTTCGTACAGTGCATTAGCTCGAAACATCGGATAAACATAGTTTGATGCAAATTCTTCGACGAGGTCTTCAACAAAAACTTCAACTGCACCTAAAGTTTTTGCTTTTTGAGCGATGGGATCAAGATCCTCAAACTGACCGATGTCGGCACAGAATGCAACCACCTCGCATTGGTAAGTGGTTTGCAGCCATCGGAGGATAATTGAAGTGTCTAATCCACCCGAATAAGCAAGTACGATTTTTTTTGGCACGTCAGTATCTGTATGAAAAATTAAGCATCAAGTGTTGCAATCGCCCAACTCAATTTTGAAGTGATCTAGCGGTTTTGCATTCGTTAATTTACTCGCCTGCTTGAATTTTGTCATTAACCACTTGATTAACTCGCGAGCTTAGAATTCTGCGATAGATCTAACAATAAATTGTACCACTCACTCGGTGAAATCTAGTTGTTATGGTGAACTACGCGCGCGCTTGTCAGGTTGAAGTTGTACAAGATCAAAAGTATCATATAGGATCATTTTGAATGCATATTATTCAGTGATTTTTGCTGAAGTTACTTTTATGAGGAAATCAAGCCTATGAAAAACCCTCTAGACACGATCGCAGGTACAATCATCGCCGGTTTAGTGCTCACGGTAGTTTTGTATTTCTTCGCCAACGGATTCCTGCCGCTCGGTGGGGCCTAATGTGCTAATGCGTTGCATAAGTCTAGGTAGTCAAAATCACGAGGTGAAATAATGGGTACAGAAATCTTATTACTTGACAGGTGGTTGCACATATTAGCAGGTGTAACTTGGGTCGGCCTGCTCTACTACTTCAATTTTGTCCAAGTTCCCGGATTGGCTGCGGCGAAGGCCGACGGTACGGCTGCTGGAATCACTAAACATATTGCCCCGCGTGCACTGATGTGGTTTCGTTGGGCTGCAGTGGTGACGTGGTTGTCAGGGGCACTATACTTGCTTGGTTCACAGACATTTGCTGGTGCATTCTTGTTAACCGGGCCGCATGCCTACCTTGGTTTAGGCGTTTGGTTAGGTACCATTATGCTGTTTAACGTTTGGGTATTGATTTGGCCCAACCAGAAGAAAGTTCTGGGACTGGTGCAGGCGTCAGATGCTGAAAAGGCAAAGGCAGCTAGAGTCGCACTACTTGCTTCTCGAACCAATACGATGTTCTCGATTCCAATGCTATTTTTTATGGTTACAGGTTCTACCGCTCATTTCGGCATGTTCGCGTAGTAACTTAAAATCTATGGATTTATGAATTCAGGGAGCCCGGCTTCGTCCGGGTTTCCGTGTTTATAGGGATTTGAATTCTTCCTGCGCGGCTTGTAAGCGATGCCTAGTCATTTTCTTGAACTCAACGACATTTCCGCTGACCGATTCCAAAAGATCGTTGACCGAGCCATAGAACTTAAGTCGCAGTGGAATTCTGCAAAGACTTGTCCTCAAGTTCTGCAGAATCGGACTATAACTTTAATTTTCGACAAGTTATCAACACGGACAAGAGTTTCTTTCGAAGTTGCCGCAAGTCATTTGGGTGGTTCTTCGCTGTTTATTTCTCCAGCGGATTCTCAGTTAAATCGGGGCGAATCCATTGCCGACACTGCGAAAGTTCTTTCGAGTATGACGGATGTGGTTGTGATTAGGACAGGCGCGCACTCAATTGTTGAAACCTTCGCTCAGCATTCCTCTGTGCCAGTGATCAATGGGTTGAGCGATAAGCATCATCCGTGTCAGTTGCTTGCTGACATCCAGACTTGGCAGGAATTGCGCGGGAGTGTTGAAGGCGGGATAGTGGCGTGGTTAGGTGACGGCAACAATGTGTGCCATTCTTGGGCGAGTGCTGCAAAGCTTATAAACTTTAAGCTACGAATTTCGACTCCTACTGGTTATGCGCCGGATCTCAATTTTCGATACGCTGACGGTACTAATATTGAATTAGTTGATAACCCGATGGATGCGGTTACAGGCGCCGACGTCGTCGTAACAGATACTTGGACAAGTATGGGTCAAGAGGATGCAAAGGAGCAAAGGTCAGAGGCGTTCAAGTTATATCAAGTGACAGCAGAACTAATGCGACGTGCCGCACCAGATGCAATATTTATGCATTGCCTACCAGCGTATCGTGGCTATGAGGTTACAGCGGAGGTAATTGACGGTCCACAGAGTGTAGTGTGGCAGGAAGCAGAAAATCGGCTTCATGCTCAAAAGGCTTTACTAGAGTGGCTGATTACAGGCCAATGAGATGAGAGCACAGAAAAATTTGACCAGTTGCTGGTCGAATTTCTACCTGACGCGGGTACAGTTGAGAGATGCGGCAACTGCGATACCAAACGTACTGGAGTGGGGCATGAAGTCAGGATTTGATGTTGTAGCGAATTGATGCGATACCGGTGTGGTAAAACAACGATTTGGCCCAAACTTCATTACACATCGTGTAATGAAAAGCAGAAGAAATTTAATTATCAGTCAGCGTCGTTGCTTGTGGCAGTGGTCCGCTTTTATGTTTCCTCTTTTTCCACTTGTGTCTGCTTAAGTAGTTCTCTTTTTGCTAGTTCCTGTTTCCTTTGCTCTCTTTCTAGTCGCTCTTTCTCTCTTTCTAGTCGCGCTTTCTCTTGTAAATCCATCAGCTCAAGCCACGCTTCTGGAACCATGCCTGTAATACTTATCATGTAATTTAACTCCCTAACTTTTACTCTGTTATTAATTCTGGAACTTCAATGAACTGACGCATTTTCTGCATGGCTCTCAGTTCAATTTGTCGAACTCGCTCAGTACTGACTTTGTAAACTTCAGCAAGTTCCCTTAAACTCGGCTTTTTTTTGTCTGGTGATAGCCACCGCTTGATAATTATGTCCTTTTGACGATCATTCAGAACTTCAAGTGCTTTGCTTATCTGTTCTTTCTGATCTGCCGCGGCAGATTGCTGTTCGTACACTCGCTCCGGATTAAATCGCTTGTCTTCCAAGTGTGTAGCTGGAGCAAAATCATGCGACTCTTCATCGTTCGGGTTGCCATCATAAGAAACATACGATCCGTTCATGCGGACTTCCATTTCTCGAACTTGATTGATTGGCACGTCCAAGTCCCGGGCAATTTTCTTTATTTCGTCTTCACGCAGTGCTTCCAAACTTGCTCGACTCTTGCGCAAATTGAAAAACAACTTTCTTTGAACACTGGTTGTTGCCACCTTCAGCATTCCCCAGTTATTCAATACGAATTTGTAGATTTCGGCCTTGATCCAATGGATGGCAAATGACGCTAGTCGGACTTTTCGGTCCGGGTCGAAGCGCCTAACAGCCTTAAGCAAACCTATGTTTCCTTCTTGGATCAAGTCTTGAATAGGTAGTCCGTAGCCCATGAATCCTTTAGCGATACGTACAACGTATCGCAAATGCGCCAAAATCAACTTTTCTGCTGCTAGCTGATCCTGCTGATTTCGACAACGTACAGCCAGTTCATGTTCCTGATCGGCTGAAAGCATTGGCTGAGCTTTTACAAAAGCATAGTAGCGGTTATATCCGCTCGTCTGAATATCAACAGCTGTGGGCAAATATTGCGACATTATTCATTCACCAAAAATTTTAAACTACTTTTCTTCTAACGTTAATTTTAGCACTCATCTCTTTAGAGTGCTAATTTTCAAAAAAGTTTCAAACAATTGAAAAATATTTATTTGATACAGTTTTATATGGGGTTGAGTGTTGAAAATACAACAAGGTTTGTTGAAAAAAGTTTGATACAACCCACTTATATTATGTGATCGACAAAAGCGAATCTACATATTGGTCAATTTGAAACTCGTACAAATCATCTATTTTTTCACCCAGTCCAACATAGGCAATTGGTAAGTCAAATTGCTTTGCCAGCGCGATCACTATCCCGCCTTTTGCCGAACTATCAAGCTTGGTTACGCAAATTCCAGTCAATGGAACGTATCGATTGAAGTTTTCAACTTGAGAAATCGCGTTTTGTCCTGTCGTTGCATCAATAGTAATTAGGGTCTCATGGGGTGCAGAAGGTTGGATTTTGCTGACCACGCGATTTATTTTTTCAACTTGTCGCATCAGGTCATCGCGTGAGTGTTGTCGTCCGGCGGTGTCCAAAATTAGAACAGAAGTTTCCTTAGCGATTGCGGCTCGCATGGCATCGTGGGCAACGGCTGCAGGATCCGAACCTGTGTGATGAGCAATTACAGGTATTCCAGTTCGTTTGCCCCAAATTTGCAATTGCTCCACTGCAGCTGCTCGGAACGTATCGCATGCTGCAAGCATTGCGAGGTGCCCTCTCTGGTGAAAGTGATTTGCAATTTTTGCTGCTGTGGTGGTTTTACCTACACCATTTACCCCAACCATGAGTAAGACGCTCGGAGTGGCATCAAGGCTGAGGGGCCTTTCAGAACCGCGAAGAATTTTTAAAAGCTCTTCTCGTACAGCTTCATTTAGTGGTTGATCTGAACTGGATTTTGATTTAGCCGCCGCTCTTGCAGCATCAACAATTGCACTACTTGCTTCCACTCCAACATCGGCTAGGATGAGCATATCTTCTAGTTCATTAAGTTCAACTGGGCTGAACGCACGTCCTTTGGAAACTAGTGAAGAAAGTCTCTCGGAAATGGAACTACGGGTCTTTCTTAGTGCCTGGAAGAATCCAGATTTGCTCTTTCGTGTTTCTGATGAATTGTCCGGACTATCGTTCATTTAAACTAAATGAGTAAGTTATTCGCTCTGCACAATATCCAACTTTACAGGTGCATCAATTCAGATGGCCACTTGCTCGAATTAATTTGAATAAATTTTGTGGAGCTAACGAAACTGGAAAATCCTTGGTCGCACAGTTGTAACCAAGTGGTTTAATCATGCAAAAACTACTGTTTGGTTAAACTTAGGAAAAGATAAACATATAAATGCAACTATTTCCGCAGGTTATGTAACCCAATGAAAGAGAAGTTCAAGGGAAGAACAGTTGCTCGTTATGAATTTGCTATTGTAGCAGGTAGAACCTTTTTCAGAATCAGCTTTGCTTTCGATAGAGCAAAAGTTTAGCAATTTTTTCGGTATAAAGTTCCTCTGTTAAGTCACGTGACTAATTCAAACTTTTCAAATTAATATTCTTTGCACAGACGAGTTCGAATCATTTCAGGTCGGTGGCGTCGGCGATTAATCCACTTCGATTCGAATGCCGGAATCCGTCCGACAACCGATGCCGCCCGCGAAACGCTTTTCAACTGGCTTCGCGACAAAATTGCAGGTGCAAACTGCCTTGATTTATTCGCCGGCAGCGGGGTGCTGAGCCTTGAAGCACTTTCGAGAGGTGCAAGCAAGGTTGTCGCTGTGGACAATAATAAAACTTGTACGCGGGCAATAACCTTGGCCGCGTCCGAGTTGGATGCGAAAAATTTAACTGTTGTGCATGCAACAGCAAAGCGGTATTTACAAACTACAAAAGAGTGCTTTGATATTGTGTTTATTGATCCTCCGTTCTTTCATGAATTGGTCCCTCAAACTCTCCAACAGATTTTGCTTTCTGATTGTTTGAATCCAGGGGCAGTTGTGTACATTGAATCTGAAGCTAACGAAGCAAAAATATTACTTGATCACAATTGGGTGATTTTACGATCCAAGTCTACCAATTCTCGCAATCATCAGTTAATTCGGCAAAGCGATCAAGCTATAAATTAAGGAATTTTCGATAATCTATAATGCGACTTGGTTTCTTTAAACTGCAAATAAGTATTTCAAATCATGAGTAATTCCACAGTTTGTAAACGTGCGATATATCCGGGCAGTTTTGATCCGATCACGAACGGTCACATCAACTTAGCAAGCCGCGCGAGTAAGTTTTTTGATGAAGTCATTATCGCGGTTGCGGAAAGTTCTGCTAAAAAGACGCTTTTCACGACGAAGGAACGAATTGAACTAATTGAAAAATCTACCGAGGGCATTGAGGGAATTAAAGTCGTTGGTTTTTCAGGATTGCTGATAGATTTTGCAAATGAAGTTAATGCAAGCGTGGTTATTCGTGGTTTACGGGCAGTTTCAGATTTTGAATATGAATTCCAATTGGCGTGGATGAATAGGCAGTTGAATCCGGACATTGAAACTCTATTTTTCGCACCGGGAGCGGAAAATGCGTTTGTTTCGGCTACTTTAGTGAAGGAAATTGCTGAACTTGGTGGTAATGCAGCTCAGTTTTTGCACCCAGCCGTTTATGCCGCATTGAGGGACAAACTAACCCGATAAACCAAAACTTCGAGCAATGGGTCTAATGTCATCTCAGATCAGACTAAGGTTCTCTTTGAACTAATTTAGTTTGCCTTCGAGTTTCTTATTTCCATGCAAACCGCGGTTGATCAAAGTGAGCAACTCGCGTATCTCTATTGAACAACACAACCTCTCGGAACTGATACAACACGGCGGCAGTCGGAGCAAAAATCCGATCTCCTATTGTCTTCAGCGGCACTGACAAAACTGGATGCTTTCCGGCTTTAGTACTCTCTAAAATCGGAATGTTTCGTGCCAAGAGGTCAGATAGCGGCACTCGGTAAACTATCTCAACTTCGCCGGGATCTGGGCGAATTTCTTGGTGTGGACCGCACCAAACTACTACTGGTGTGATGTTGAAGCCGGAACGCGTCGCGTAGTCATCCAAGATTCCAAGCACATCACCTTCAGATGCTATCACGCCGACTTCTTCATGCAATTCTCGTAATGCCGCTGTAACAATGGACTCGTCTCGATCAAGGCGACCTCCTGGTAAAGCGAATTGCCCTTTATGCCGTTTTAGGTGACTTGGTCTTTGTGTCAGCAGGAAACATGCAGATTCTTCCGTCTGTTCTGCGAAGATAGCGATTGTCACGGCAGCCTGCGTGATGTCTACGCTACGAATTTTCTTTCGTTTAAATTTCTTTAAGCGATCAGCTATGCCCGTGCGGAGACCATCATTTAACCGTAAAGTGTCTTCAGAGTATGCTGAACAGTCTTGCATCCCACACTACACTACAGGCTGATAATTGACATTTCACTTTAGTTCGAACAAAGAGGGCGCATTATAGTTACTTAACATCACGCACTTTAGATACATAGGGGTGTTCCAAGAGTCTTACCTTCTGCAAGTGTTATTATGTTGCAAAAATTTTTAGTCGATCCATAACGTTCAATTTCAGAATAGGCGCCAAAATTTCAAAAATCTCTAATGGACAGAGTTGAAGTCGAGGACTATAAAATCACAACGGAGCCATTCTATACTCCTCAAGGCCACGAGGTGGCTCTTTTCGAAAAGGCACACCAAAATCGCATACCAGTACTATTAAAGGGGCCAACGGGGTGCGGTAAGACCCGATTCATGGAATATATGGCATGGCGACTAAATTTGCCTCTTGTTACCGTTTCTTGCCACGATGACTTGACCGCTTCCGACCTTGTTGGTCGATACCTGATCGTCGGTGGAGAAACAACTTGGGTTGACGGACCTTTGGCACATGCTGTTCGAGTGGGTGGGATTTGCTATTTGGACGAGATCGTCGAAGCTCGCAAAGACACTACCGTAGTGATACATCCGCTTGCAGACGATCGCAGAGTTTTGCCGATCGAAAAGACTGGAGAACTGCTGCGTGCCGGAGCTCAATTTAACCTTTCAATTTCCTATAACCCAGGATACCAAAGTGTGCTCAAGGATCTCAAACAAAGCACTAGGCAAAGATTTGTAGCACTTTCGTTCGACTATCCGAAACCATCTGTTGAAGCCTCAATCGTCGCTCACGAGTCTGGTGTGGGACAAATTGAAGCAGATGCGTTAGTTCGTTTCGCTCGCATGACCCGCAACTTAAAGGGCAGTGGTTTGGAAGAGGGGGCCAGCACCAGATTACTGGTTCATGCAGCGAAGTTGATCGTATCTGGAATTGACCCGGTTGATGCGTGCAATTCGGCAGTCACTGAGACTCTAACCGATGATCCTGAAATTATGGTTTCAATTCAAGAGATGGCAACGTCACTGTTCTAGTTTCGACATCAGTAGTTTCACATAGCACAAAAACCCAATATTTCATTTAAAGCGAAGACCGTCAATGCCCGATGACGCCTAGTATTGGAGCAAATTTCTTCCATCGGAGTTCTTGACTCCTACCCATTACACTTTCTGGACACACAGTACGTCAGTGGTGCAGGCAAAATTCACACCAATAGAGATTGAAGAGCGTCTAGAGGAACTTTTAGGCGCTGTACTTTCATCACGTCGTACAGCTAGTCAACCTGCAGCGGCTTTATCTGAACTGGACCGTCCCTCACAAAGTTTCGCCTTGCACTGGGCGGGTGTTATTGCCAAATCCAATTCTGAAATGGCTTATCAGTTTATTGAAAACTTGCCGCGAGCGTTTGAGGTGATGGACAGTGAAGGTGTGGAGTGTTGGATTATCGCTGCGATGGACACCTATGATCGCCAGGGGTTGTATCCCGGAAGTGCCGCATTTCGAGAAGTCGACCAATTTACAGAAAGACTTTCACAAAATTTATATTCAGCCACTTTCGATAAACAATCAGGAATACTGGAGAAGTACCTACGGGGAGTTTCAGGTCGAAATCTAGGGTTGAAGGAGGACCAAGCGCCTTGGACTGATACCGAAACTTTATTTTTACCTGAATCGGTCAGCACCTATAGAAACAGGGAACTGAATTTTCAACTGCTCAAGGCTATGACGGCCTATCTGTGGGCTCAAACCCGATTCGGTACATTTCTAATCGACGCGAAAACAGGTCTTCCATTTGTTTGCACTGCATTTTCGAGATATCGAGACCCGGATTATGCCCAGACGGTGTTTGAAGCAGTCGAGGAGGTGAGGCTCTTAGCATGCATGAATCGCGAATTGCCTGGGCTCGCACGTCACATGATAAAGATGCGTGAATCTACGCAGCCCAACCCCTCCTCAGACAAGTGGGATCAAATCGTATTCGAACTGCACAACGAAGATTGCGATGTCCACAGCTCAATATCGGCGGTATCCAAAATTATTAAGTATAAGATCAAACCACCAAATCCTGCATTGTTTCGAGGGTCCATGGACTTAGAGCGTGTTCGATTGGTAACCACCAATCGAATTGCAAAGGAAAAGGCGCAATTTCAGCAGTCCTTATCCATGATTGTGGACAACATAGGAAAGTCACAAGATGAGTTGCAGGAAGGCACACAACATTCAAGTGTGATCAATCTTGAATTAGCCGGTGAGGATCAAAATGCCGCAGACCAAAGCCTGCAGCTAACGATAGACGGAGAACCAGTTGCACCGCCCCCCGAACTGGTTGAGACAGCCGCCAGTGTCGTTCAGGATTTTGGCTCTATTCCTGATGAATATCTGGTTCCTGCCGGTGATGGCGACTACAGGGCCGACGAGGAACAAAAGCGAGAAACTGATGAATTGGCCAACACTGACAGCGATGGCATTTTGTATGACGAATGGGACTATCGCAGAAGCCACTATAGAAAGAACTGGTGCGTGCTGAGAGAAAAGGACATGCATCCAGGCAACATTCGCTTGGTTGAAGAAGTGCTGGAGCGATATGCCCATTTGATTGGAGGAATCCGTAAGACGTTCGAGGTACTGCGAGGAGACGACAGGCTACTGCGTAAGCAAAAGTATGGAGACGATATTGATATTGAGGCTGTTGTGGAAAGTTATGTCGATTCTCACAAGGGCATGGAAATGTCGGACAGGCTATTTACAAAAACCCGAAGATTGGAACGTGACTTAGCGGTCGTCTTTATGGTCGATGTCAGTGGGTCTACAAAGGGCTGGATCAACGACGCTGAAAGAGAAAGTCTGATACTTCTTTGTGAGGCACTGGAATCTCTTGATGACCGTTATGCAATCTACGGGTTTTCGGGAATGACAAGAAAGCGCTGTGAATTATTTCGAATTAAGCGCTTTGAAGAAAACTACGACGATGTGGTGAAAGCAAGAATTGCGGGTATTCGACCGCAAGACTACACTCGCATGGGCGTTATCATTAGACACTTAAGTAAAGTATTGCTGGAAGTGGAAGCAAAGACTAAAGTGCTGATTACCTTGTCGGACGGAAAACCCGATGACTATGATGGATATCGAGGTGAGTATGGAATCGAAGATACACGTCAGGCACTACTGGAAGTGAAGTATGCTGGAATTCATCCATTTTGCATCACAATCGATACCCACGCCCATGACTACTTGCCTCGCATGTATGGTCAAGTCAACTACACGGTTGTCGATGATGTCCGCAAGCTGCCGTTAAGTGTCTCGAACATCTACAGGAAACTGACAAGTTGACTACGACTTGCAATAGTTAAATGCCTCAAAGGGTATAATTCGAACAGCATCCTGTTGCGGAATTATTCTACAAAGGAACATAGTATCTGCTGACATAGAGTCAACCAAACCAGCCTTTATCGAACGACTCAATGTTTCGTACTCCACTTTATGAAATGCATACCGCAATGGGTGCGAAGATGGGGAACTTCGCTGGTTTTGAAATGCCTTTGTGGTATCCTCAGAAAATCATTTCAGAGCATCTGCATACTAGAAGAAGTGCCAGTTTGTTCGATATCTCTCACATGGGCCAAATTACTATCAGTGGTGGTGACGCAGGGTCAGTTCTGGAAAAGATGATCCCAAGTGACTTAGTATCGCTTGGTGAGGGTAGGATGCGTTATTGTTGCTTCACGAATGAGGCGGGCGGCATCCTCGACGATCTGATGGTTTCAAAATTTAAAGGAACCTACTATTTGGTCGTTAACGCTGCCCGTAAAGTTCACGACGTGGCACATCTGCACAAGCATTTTAGGCCCGAACAAATTCAAATTCACACTGACCGTGCACTAATTGCGCTTCAAGGGCCCAAAGCAGTCCAGGCTTTAAGTCGGCTTTTTCCCACAGTGAAGGATCAAAAATTTCTATCAATTGCAGAGTATGAAATAAAGGGAATTTCTTTATTTATTAGCCGGTCCGGGTATTCAGGCGAAGATGGATTTGAAATATCCATACCAACGAAAGCAACCGAAGAATTTGTTAAGAACCTGCTGGAACTGAAAGAAGTCAAATTCGCAGGATTAGGTGCACGGGACTCTCTTCGTATGGAAGCTGGGTTGCGTTTGTATGGGCAGGATATGACCGAACAGACTACCCCTGTGGAAGCGGGCATTGGTTGGACGGTTTCACATTCTCGAAGACGGGGTGGCGAACGCGCTGGAGGCTTTCATGGTGAGGCTGTAATATTCGGCCAGTTGGAACACGGCGTGAATCACTATTTTACGGGGATAAAATTGGAAACTAAAGTCCCGGCACGAACGGGGGTGACTATTGCGACCTTGGATGGCACTGAAGTCGGAAAGGTGACAAGCGGAGGATTCGCACCGACGGTTGATGCTCCGATAGCAATGGGTTATGTTCAAAGAGAGACTATGCAGTCTGAAGCAGCAGTTAATCTCATAGTTCGAGGCAAGCCGCAACTTGCTAGATTGACGAACTTGCCGTTTGTCGAACATCGTTACGCCGGATAACTTGCTGAAGTCAACTTTAAATATGAAGGATCAATCACAATGAGCGACAAAAGATATACAGATGATCACGAATGGGCAGATATGGATTCCGAGGACACTGCGATAGTCGGTATTACGGACTATGCTCAGGAGCAGCTTGGAGATGTCGTTTATGTCGAGTTGCCAGAGATCGGTGACGAATTTGAGCACGGAGCTGATATGGCAGTAGTCGAATCAGTCAAAGCAGCAGCGGAGGTCAAGGCACCTGTATCAGGGACCATAGTCGAAGTCAACGAAGAACTTCCCGACAATCCGGAATTGGTGAATGAAAGTCCCTTGGGCGACGGCTGGTTTTGCAAAATTCAATTGTCCAACATTTCCGAATTTGATGAATTGATGGACGAAGCACAATATACAGCATTGGTAGAACAACTAACTGACGATTAGGGTAAATGTCACTCGTGTTGGATTCTAGTCAAAAAAGCTCTGAGGAATTAGGCAATTCCTTAGCAAATCTCGAAAGTTATAACAACTTTATAAGACGTCATATTGGTCCTGGTGAGCCTCAAATCGAGCAAATGCTTGATGCGCTGGATGTTAAGTCGATTGATGAACTTATCGATCAAACTGTGCCTCAGCATTTGCGGATTACTAAGCCGTTAGATCTGCCACCCGCACAGGGAGAGCACGAAACGATTAGTTACATTCGACGAATGCGTGAACGCAATCAGGTTTTCACTTCGATGATTGGCATGGGCTACTATCCAACAGTTTTGCCTGGTGTGATTCGCCGAAACATACTTGAAAATCCCGGCTGGTACACGGCATATACACCGTATCAAGCTGAAGTGAGTCAGGGGCGATTGGAAGCATTGTTGATATTCCAGCACATGCTCACAGATTTGACTGGAATGGAAATGGCCAATGCCTCCCTGCTTGATGAAGCAACTGCTGCCGCCGAAGCGATGGCAATGGCAAAGCGGGTGTCGAAAAACAAGTCTGCCAAGTTTTTAGTCTCTGACGACTGCCATCCCCAAACAGTCGATGTGGTTAAAACCCGTGGAGACCACTTGGGCTTTGAAATTATCGAAGGGGATATTGAATCTCTCGTCACGGAGCACGAAGACTACTTCGGTGTGCTGGTTCAGTATCCTTGTTCAAGCGGTCGAATCTTCGATCTTAAGGAGATCGTAGAGCGTTCGCATGAGCGCAAGGCCATTGTCACGGTAGCCACCGATTTAATGGCACTTTGTCTGTTAAAACCACCTGGTGAATTTGATGCTGACATTGTGGTGGGTAATTCGCAGCGATTCGGAGTGCCGATGGCCTACGGAGGTCCGCATGCGGCGTTCTTGGCGACACGGGATGCCTATAAACGTACCATACCGGGCCGACTGATCGGGGTGTCAGTGGATTCCAGAGGCAAATATGCGTTGCGCATGGCATTACAAACTCGCGAACAGCACATTCGCCGGGACAAGGCAACCAGCAATATTTGCACGGCACAGGTGCTGCTGGCAATCGTATCTGCTTTTTACACTGTCTATCATGGTCCCGATGGGTTAAAGGCCATTGCTTCAACGATACACAGATTTGCTCAGATAGCAGCACAGGGAATTCAGAAACTCGGCTACAAAGTCGTAAACGATAAGTTTTTTGATACGTTCACAGTAAATGTTCACGGACAGGCACGCAGAATTGCAGCTCGAGCACTTGAAGCCAGAATAAATCTACGAGTGGTCGATAAGGATCATCTGGGAATTGCACTGGACGAAACGACCAAACGCTATCACCTTGAGCGATTGTGGGCAGTTTTTGATACCCATGCGAACAAGAAGATCAGCATCGATGAGATTGACAAAGATCCTTCCGATGCCTTGCCTACCGACTTGAAACGTACCACTAAGTTCCTGACTCACGAAGTTTTTAGTCTGTATCAATCTGAAACTTTACTACTCAGATATATTCGGCACTTGGGAGAAAAGGACATTGCACTGAATCGATCTATGATTCCCTTGGGGTCATGCACGATGAAGTTGAATTCAACCACAGAAATGACTCCAGTGACGTTTCACAAATTTAGTGCGATTCACCCATTTGCTCCGTTGGACCAAACCCAGGGATTTCATCAGTTGATTGAAGAACTGGAAACAATGCTCTGCGAAATCACAGGGTTTACTGCGATTTCGTTTCAGCCGAACGCGGGATCTCAAGGTGAGTACACCGGATTGCTTTGCATAAAGCGATATTTACAAGAGCAGGGTCAAGGACATCGAGATGTTTGCCTTATTCCGGAATCGGCGCATGGTACAAATCCGGCAAGTGCTTCGTTGTGTGGGATGCGCGTCGTTGTGGTGAATTGCGATAATCAGGGCAACGTGGATGTAGATGACCTTGAGTCAAAGCTCAAGAATTTCAGTGATGAAGTAGCTGCGCTGATGATTACCTATCCATCAACGCATGGGGTCTTTGAAGAGCGCATAATGGAAATATGCGATCTCGTTCATGAGTACGGTGCTCAGGTATATCTTGACGGCGCGAACATGAATGCTCTTGTTGGATTGTGTAAGCCCGCAGACATTGGTGCCGATGTCTCGCACATCAATTTACACAAAACTTTCTGCATTCCGCATGGAGGCGGTGGTCCAGGCATGGGGCCTATAGGTGTCAAGCGCCATCTTGCCCCATTTCTGCCTGGGCATTGTGTAGTTGATGGAGTCAATCCTTATGCGGGACACGAACCTACTGTAGGCTCTGTGTCGGCGGCACCTTGGGGTTCAGCTGGGATTCTTCCGATTTCGTGGGCCTATATTGCGGGAATGGGGGCAGATGGTCTAAAACGAGCCACCGAAATGGCGATTCTGAACGCAAACTACCTGGCAACCAAACTCGGACCTCATTATCCGGTGCTGTATAAAGGTCAGAATGGTCGAGTAGCACACGAGTGCATTGTCGACCTGCGCGAGATCAGAAGCAACACCGGCATTACGGTAGAAGATGTAGCAAAGCGGCTGATCGACTTTGGCTTTCATGCCCCAACGATTTCATTTCCAGTGCCAGACACAATGATGATTGAGCCGACGGAAAGTGAAGCCATGCGGGAGATTGATCGTTTCTGTGATGCCATGATTGCAATTCGAGAAGAAATTGCACAGATTGAAAGAGGCGAGATGGATGCCGACAACAATACGTTGAAGAATTCGCCACATACCTACGATTTGCTGATTGAAGAAAATTGGGATTTACCATACTCAAAGCAACAAGCATTTTTTCCGCTTGACTGGGTGTGGAAAGACAAATATTGGCCACCAGTAAGTCGAATTGACAATGTTTATGGAGACCGCAACGTCGTTTGTGCTTGCCCTCCGATGTCAGCGTGGCGCGACGACTAAATTTAGCGAGGCAAACTGAGCAATACCGCCCGCTAATTCTGATTGTTCTGTAGTTAGTTTGCATAGACTAGCAATCTGAAAAAGATGAAATTACATGAATCCGGAGTGTATACTTACGTTTTCACATCACATATATGGATTTACTGTGGGTTTATTGCCCATATATACGCATTTATTTGTCAAATAAGTGCAGTAAAAGACCAAATATTAGAAAACAACAACAGCAAAAAAGGGGGGGGTATTTGAGTAACGCCACTGTGTCAAAAAAGACGCATGTAAATCAACAGGTGAAGTTCATTAACCGCCTACAAATCGCCTCATACGATACTTGGGACAAGAAGTATCGTCTTAAATCACAGGAAGGGCAGGTTATAGACTATGGGTTGGAGGATACCTTCGCACGGGTCGCGCTTGCCCTTGCAGAGGTAGAGATTCCCGAAAAGCAGGGTTACTGGTATAACCGATTTATGTGGGCACTACAAAACGGTGCCATACCCGCCGGGCGAATTGTTTCGAATGCTGGTGCTCGTGAGCATAAGCCCGAAACCAGCACCATCAACTGCACGGTTTCGAGAACCATTTCCGACTCGATGGAAGGGATATTAGAGTCACTGAAGGAAGCTGGCTTGACGCTAAAGGCCGGTTGCGGAATCGGTTACGAATTCTCTACACTGCGACCCAAAGGTGCTTTTGTAAAGGGAGCAGGAGCATACACATCCGGTCCACTCTCATTCATGGATATTTTCGATGCAATGTGCTTTACCGTTTCTTCGGCTGGGGGGCGGCGCGGTGCACAAATGGGTGTTTTCGACATTTCGCACCCCGACGTCATGCAGTTCATTAAGGCCAAACGGGAAAACGGCAAGTTGCGCCAGTTTAATCTATCCTGCCTGATTACCGACGACTTCATTAAAGCAGTGAAGGACAATGAGGACTGGGACTTGGTCTTTCCGGCCAATCCTCAAGAGATTGAAGAAAATTGCGAGGCGATCTGGCGCTACTGGCCGGGTAATAAGGATTCGTACATCAAAAATGACAAGGGTCAAGTCAAGATGCGGGTGTATCGAACGATTCCAGCGCGTCGGCTTTGGGATGCAATGATGGAATTGACCTATGACTTTGCCGAGCCTGGCTTTATCCTAATCGATCGCGTAAATGAAATGAACAACAATTGGTTTTGCGAAGATATTCGTGCAACCAATCCATGTGGAGAACAGCCGCTGCCACCCTATGGCAGTTGTTTACTGGGCTCCGTAAATCTGACACATTTCGTTACCAACCCGTTTTCGGATGATGCGGAATTTGACTGGGAGGCTTTCAGAGAAGTCGTATCCATCTTCACCAGGATGTTGGACAACGTAGTTGAACTGCATGGACTGCCATTAGGTAAACAGGCAAATGAAATCTATCGCAAACGTCGCCATGGTATGGGGTTTTTAGGACTCGGGTCCGCACTTACTATGATGAAAATCAAGTATGGCTCTGATGAATCGCTAAAGTTCACTGAAAGTGTGGCACGTGAACTTGCCATTAACGGATGGAAGTCGGGAATAGAACTTGCTAAGGAAAAAGGCCCTGCACCCATTATGAATGAACTCTTTGAAGTGACTTCAAGAATGTTGCAGTTGCGACCAGAGATGGCAAACGATGGAATTCAAGTTGGCGACAAGGTGAAAGGTTCTACGCTATTGGCTAAATACAGTCGTTACATGCAGAACATGCCACAGCAGATTATTAGCCAGATTATGGAGCATGGTGCAAGATTTACCCATCACAGTTCAATTGCCCCAACAGGCACTATCAGCTTATCAATTGGTAACAATGTCAGCAATGGAATCGAACCGACCTTCGCTCACGAATACACTCGCAATGTCATTCGCGAAGGCAAGAAGTCGAAAGACAGTATCAAAGTTTACTCTTATGAATTGCTGGCTTACAGAGATATAGTAGACTCGGAAGCGTCGGCTATGCCAATCAATGGAAATTCGTTGCCGGACTACTTTGTGACGACTGACGATATTACACCCAAGGAGCATGTCGCCGTACAGGCAGCAGCACAAAAATGGGTTGACTCATCCATCTCCAAAACTGCAAATGTTCCCACTGACTATCCTTACGAAAAGTTTAAGGAAATCTACATGGATGCATTCGAAAGTGGGTTAAAGGGTTGTACGACTTTTCGTTACAATCCAGAGGCATTTCAAGGAGTTCTGGTACGAGATAACGATTTGGCTGAGACGACATATCAATTCATATTGGATGATGGAAGCACGGTTGAATTGAAGGGCAACGAACAGGTTGAATATGACGGTGAAACGCATACGGCAGCCAACCTATATGATGCACTGAAAGAAGGCTACTACGGAAAATTCTGAGAAATATCGTGGCTACAAAAATCGAAAAAACTATTATTGACTACCAAGTAGTAGGGAAGGAAAAACCTTCCGAGACAAGTCAGGTTGAGGATCTAGTGTCAAAAAATGATTCTCCGGTCGATAACATCATACAAATGCACGAGCGGCTCGAACGACCACAAAGACTGGTCGGCTCAACCTATAAATTCAAGCCTGGCGGGGAAAACAAGCACGCGTTCTACGTCACCATAAACGACATTATTCTCAATGAAGACACACCATACGAGCGTCGCAGACCTTTTGAAATTTTCGTTAACTCGAAGAACATGGAACACTTTCAATGGATGGTCGCACTCACGCGTCTTATTTCAGCCGTGTTTAGAAAGGGTGGGGATATCACATTTCTCGTTGAGGAACTACAAGCAGTCTTCGACCCCAACGGTGGGTATTGGAAGCCGGGCGGCGGCGGATTTATGCCATCGATTGTTGCTGAGATTGGGACTATCATCGAAACTCACATGAAGACAATAGGCATGATCAAGGACGATGAAATGTCAGAGTCTCGTCGTGAACATTTGGCGCAGAAGCGAAGGGAGTATGAACAGCAAAATCTGATAGAAAAGGACGATGAAAACTATGGTGGTTTTCCTGCTGGGTCCAAGATGTGTCGTGCCTGCCATACTAAGGCGGTTGTATTTCTTGATGGCTGCCTGACGTGTCTAAATTGCGGTGATTCGAAGTGCTCGTAAGCTAACTTTTGTCAATCAGTCAACCACACGAACTTCAGCCAGTCCAAACATCCAGCGCATTATTCCATTAGGTTGAGCATCTTTGAACGTCACATTGTTCTTCAATTCTCGTGTTTGAAGTGACGGTATATTGATTCTTGACTTCCGGCGTTATCGTAGGTAAGTCATTGATTTTGAATTGCCACAATTCAAAAAGGGGTACTTCAATGGACTGTCTAGAGATATTGAAACATTGGCGGTAGTAACCCATTGATTTTAAAGACCGAAGAGATTTCGATATTCGAAGATTCAGAACAAAACATCTGAACTTAAGCAACAATGTGCAAGGTCTTGGTCCAGAAAAAGAAGCTCATCATGGTGGTATACGGCCGCTTAGTGTAGAGAATAGATGAATTTGATTCAGGTGTTCAATCAGCAAACAGCATGAAGCCTTAAGTCATCAAAGGTGAGATTTGAGTTCACTGATGACGTCGAGTTACTGTCAGACACTAATATTTTTCATTATAGAGATAAACTGACTTCAGTATTTGACACTCAGTTGTGCTATTTCAGTGAATTGACGGTTTGATTCAAAAATAGAGTCAAATTAAAAGGTTTACAATACTTAAGTTGCGTTGCATTCGACTTGGTGTGAGTAGTTTCGAAGTAGTTGATTTCGTCTTCAGTCTGACATAGTCAACCTCAACATCGACATACCCTTTATTACAAACTGTACTCATAAACTATTAGGAAGGTCATAATGAGTTCTAAAACCACAACCGACAACCCTGCTTCGAGGATGCCGTATCACGATCTGTTTTTCAAAGACGTATTAGCGTCGTTTCCCGGCTTACGCCAGGAACTTGTCGAACTGTCACTGCCCAGTGCATTACGATCGGAACTTGATACCGACCACATTGACTACCAAACCGAGATTTTAGGCAGTGCATGGCAGGTGGAACTTCGTCCCGATGGTCTAATGTCGATGAAGATCAACCAGGCCAGTGAAGCAGACCCTCGGGCGCAGTTCGTGCTTGAGTTCAAAAGTCATCCGGACTCCCATACAATCGATCAGGTGGCAAGGTATATGTACAGTGTCGGCTATGCACATCCTAATGCGTTGGTGATGGCCGTAGTGGTGTATCACGGTGAACAGCACTGGGACTTCGATCCCACGCATCCCGCCTCGCTGAAACTGTTGTCCGAGGAGCTTCGAAAGCACGATGTTAAGTCACTGCACTTTCGAGTGCTGTTTGTCAATTTAATGGACGAGCCAGTGGTTAAGGTTGCACAGGATTTGAAGTTTGCCTCAGTATTCTATATTCTTACACATATATGGCATTTGGACGATGCAGTGGTGGGCCAGATGTTACGCCTGGCGTCTGAAAAGTTACATGGCATGGCGGGTTACGATTCGTTGTGTGCCTCCATGGTGGCCTATGTCAGTCAGCGGGACCCGAAGTATAAAAGTCGTGAGCGACTCATAGAGATTGAGAAACTGAATGTTGAACCGGACAAGAGAATCATGAAAAAAGTTTTAACAATATTAGATGCCTACACTCTGCAAGACAGACTAGAAGCTAGACAAGAAGGAATACAAGAAGGAATACAAGAAGGTAGACAGGAAGGTAGACAGGAAGCAACTCAGGAACGAAACTGGGAGTTTGCAGAGAGTTTACTTCGTGATAATTTCGACGATTCGACAGTGGTCAAGCACAGTGGTCTATCGCCGGATGATGTTTCCGAACTGCGGCATAAGTTGAACGGAGTTGGCTCGTAGAGATACGGAATGTCTCTGATTTACCGTGTCTATGCTTTGAATAGTTAGTTCGATTGACGCAAAGCAAAGACATATTTCTTGACTTCCGACATTTTCACTTTTGAGTCATTGATTTAAAAGGACAACAAGTCAATATTGAGCACTACATCGGAATTTCCGATGTCAGATAAAGAACAAAAAAAGAAGACCTAACGACTTGGGGGCGACGCGCGTCCTTTAGGCAGCGCAAAGGGGACAGTGTTCCAGTTTAACCCTAAACACCGATAAATTAGTTTAGCCTCTGTCGTCGCCCGAGTCGGCATGACATACTTGTCCGAAGTTCCCGGACGCCATAAGATACTCATCTGCAGCGCATTGAGTTCTCGACGCACCACTTCAGGACTCATGGGATAACCGAGTTGACGCAGCCGATCACCTAAATGCTGAACACAGGCAAAGGCCAGATAGCAGATCGCCAGATGGGCCCGGATTCGAGCCGGCTTAAAGTGAAAGATCGGTCGAATGCGTAGATCGTGCTTATTGGTTCGAAAGTTGCGTTCAATGGTTCACAGTTGACGATAACGACCGAGCAGGTGTTGCGCGCTGAGCTGATCATTGCCCCAGGCAATGATGGCATGCAGACCGTCCCATTGGGCGGCCGCCAGTTTGTCTTCATTGATGACGACCTTGCCGTCGAGAAAGTCTAAAAAGCGCGCTAGTCCCTTATGACCGACACTGTTGCCTGCCCCCCCCCCCGCTTCTGGGCTCGTTTGGCCTTGAAGGGTGTGGATCAGGAGCCGGGCGTACACTTGAACACTGAACAGTTTCTGTTGAGGGGGGGGGGATTGGTGTGTTTTTTCAGCAAGAATCAGCTTGCCGAGTTAACGTAGAGGTGCCAGTTTGATCTCGCGTTTCGCGATACCGACATGTTGGGTAAATTTTTGCCAGGCGCGGTTGCCGTTAGGGACTGACTTGGCGATCTGGACGCGGTCGTATTGGGTGGGAAATGAAAAGGGATAACAGGCCCAATTTCAAGCAATAAATTATCTAGAGGTACTACGAGCAAGGCTATGGAAACATCGCACCATCGGGCTTTGTACCCCATTGATCTGAACACAGAACAAAATTGACGTTCGAAGGTTCAGGACAAAACGTCGGAACTTAAGTTTGTCGGACATGTCTATATTGCGGTGACTCGAAATGCTCGTAAGCAAACATTTTCAATCAGTCAACCACACGAACTCCAACCAGTTCAAACTTCCAGCGCAGTATTCCCTTAGGCTGAGCATCTTTAAATGTCACATTATTTTTAAAGTCTCGTGCTTGACGTGACGGAATATTGATTGGTACAAAGTCTACTTCTTCGCCGATTACCACACAATCTTCATCTTTGGATTCTTCATATTCGCAGTCACTTAAGGTAATTTTGATTTCCACATCAGTTACTGAACTGCTTGAGTTGTTCGTGATTCTCCCTGCGTAATTCCAACTATCTCCGTAAGCTCCAGTTGGACTGGTGTTTTCCAATACCAAAAGATTGTTATCGACCTGAAAATCGCTTTTTTCCTCTTCATCCGTGTCCAGAAAGTACAGAGCAAGCAAAAGCACGCTGATTCCTGCGAGTAGTCCGAAGCCGAGTTTACCAGAGTAGTAACTGACAGCGATAAGTGCTGCGCATACTATCGCTAGAGCAATCCAATGCATAAAAATTCCTTAATCGGTGAAATTCTCTAAGGTGGAACAGGGTATTTTATAGCCTGTAGCATCAAAGTGGTTTATGGCTCATATCTCCAGTTTTCTACCCATAGGGATATGGTCGCAGAGTTGCCAGTAGGTTCAATTCCCTTAAGCCACTTGGGAATAATATATGGATTTGCTCTGTAATACAGCGGTAGAATTGGCAGGTCTTCAACGTAGATAGTTTGAATTTCGGCCCATATTGCCTTCCTCTTTTCGAAATCCAATTCGATTTCCATCGCATCAATCAACTCATCCAACTTTGGATTTTCGTAACCTGTGTAGTTGCTTCCAGCATAGTTGTTTTGCGCAGTGGGAATTCGATCGGACCGTAAGATGTCTCGTGGTGAACTCTCTGGATTTTGGATCCAGGCATACATAACTAAACCTGAAAACTTTCGTTTCAGTACGGTCTCGCCGAAAAACACACGTGCCGGTTCGTTTCGAATTCGGACATCAACTCCTATGGCCCGCCATTGACTTTGCAGTACTTGTTGAACTGATTCTCTTACTCGAGAACCGGCAGTTGTACCAAACTCAAGAATGAGCGGTTCACCGCTTTCATTATGACGAGTTCCTTCCTTTATGAAACTCCAACCTGCTTGGTCGAGCAACTCAGCCGCAAGTTGAGGATTAAATTCATACTTTTTGACTTGTTTATAGTAGACCGAATCCAGGGGATTGACAAAGACATGAGCTACTGGTTGCTTGCCTTTAAACAACTTTTGACTAATCGCTTCGCGGTCTACTCCATGAAGCAGCGCCTTGCGTACTCGTAGGTCATTCAAAATAGGATTATCTAAATTTAGATCAATATGTTCATAGATCAGCCCTAGCTTGAAGATGTAGTCGAAAGCATTTGGGTTGCGCTTTTGAAAGGCAAGTCCTTGGTCCAAAGTCATTCCCAGTGACCCATCAATGAGATCAATAGAGCCGGACAATAAATTTGCCTGTAGTGCTGCAGTGTTCTCTATGATTTGAACGATAATCTTTTTAAACTGTGGTATCGGTCCATACCAAGTTTCATTGGGTTCGAGCTCGATAAATGCGCCTTGCTCAACCTTGGTAATCCGATAGGGTCCGAAGTACAAAGCCGGGTTATAGGTGTCAGTATCGTAGGCTGTTTTATTTTTGAACTCGAGCGGATTGGCGAAGTTTGCCCGTTCTATGTGTTCCGGAAGCAGATACAAACTTAGGGCATTGTAGTCGTACGTTACTCTGTCGACATGCAGTGTGAAGGTCTTATCGTCAACCACATCAACCTGTCGAATTCGGCGATACAGATCACCACCAATCATGCCGGAGTCAACATGTTGACCCGCTTCAATGGTAAAAACGACATCCTTTGTGGTAACAGGTGTGCCGTCACCCCATTTTGCGTCCGGATTAATGTTGTAGGTTACTGCAATTCCTTGTTTATCACCCTCGTAGATTTCTAATACCGCCTTCCCGTTTTGAAGCGTAGGAACTTCGGTGCAGAGCATGCAAATGAGCTTCCAGTCCTTGTCGTAGACTGTAAATGGTCTTAAGGTCATGTTCAGCACATAGTATTTTGCTAACATCGAATCGAAATGAGCATTCAAGGTGCCAGGAAACTGCGTGATACCAATGACCAAAGTGTCTTTGGCGTAGGCAGCAGAAGTAAAGGCCAGGATAATAAAAACCACGAAAGTGCGAATTAATGAATTCATTGCGTTCATCCCTTTCTTTTTTGATGTGAGTGCTTGAATAATTCGAGGCAATTCAGTTTCAAAAATTGCAATTTGGGTTAGTTAAAGTTGGTACTATGATGCCATAGTCGAGGTACTTTCCCTTTTAATTTGGAATCCACTAAATCTGAAATTAATTTCACACTTCAAGTTTCAGAAAGTCTAGATTCGAGCACTTTCTTCGTATGTTAGGGAAGTCTTCATTGGTTAAGGTGGGAATCAGTAGTTGTCTACTGGGTGAGAATGTTCGTTACAACGGTGAGCACAAACTCGATTCTGACCTTGTTGATTACCTTAGTCAATTTGTTGAATTAGTTCCAATTTGTCCGGAAGTAGAGATTGGATTGGGTGTCCCTCGCAAACCCATTGAGTTGCGCCAGATTGAAAAAAAGGGGGTTCGTGCGGTTCGATGCGACGACTTCAAACTTGATGTGACTAATAAACTCAAACAGTTTGGCAAAAAGACTGCAGCCGAACTGAAGTCAATTAGTGGATACGTATTTAAATCCAGATCCCCAAGCTGTGGAATAAACGATGCAAGAGTTCGATATTCGGGCAGCCACGAATCTGAAGACTATCAGTCAGGAATTTATTCTGAAGTCATTATTCAGTCTCATCCTCTGTTGCCAACTGCAACAGAAGTTCGCCTTCAGTCATCGGCAACTCTAGGGAGTTTTATGGAACGGATTTTTGTATATCGGGCATGGCAAGCTCTCCCGAACCCCATCACCGTTGAAGATCTCGTTAAATTCCATAACAAATTTAAATTCAATGCGGAATCTCGTTCATTCAATCTCGTGGAGACTTTGGAGAATAAGATATTGAACTATGCCAAGAGTGACATGAGTGCTCAAGAATACATCACAACTTTTATGCACAATTTGTCGAGGGATGTATTACACAATGACGAATTACAGGATTTAAGAATTATTTGCGGATTTTTGTATCCGTTTCTTAGCGAGATTGAGTGTGAACGGTTATCTAACCAAATACAGCAATATGCCAATGAGGAAGTGTCTCTTTGTGAAATAAAGCAATCCATTTCCAGCATTTGCGAAGACATTGAGGTTATTGATGCTTCTGCTTATCTCAACTTATTTTTCGATAGTCTGGAAATCAAGGATAGGCTAAAGAATAATAATCTGAACTAACGTTGGAAGTTGAAACAAGATTCGAACAAGCTATTGGTGACTTTGAAATCATTTATCAATGGCATCAACATTGTTCGGACAACCTGACAAGATTGAAACCAATGAGGGTTATAAAATTCTAAGATATTTTTGATAGTTGGAATTATATTTCATGTTTGCTGTGTATCTGTAAACAGAATAGTGTATTTGTTTACGCTGTTTCTTTATAATGAATTCTTTCAATATTCATTCAAATTAAATTTGCGGCATTTCCGAAATTTATGCTGTTCAAATTATAGAGACGACAACAGAATTGCAAAAACAGTACGTCTGAAATTATGACAAAATATTGCAATTTACTAGCGAGGAGTCCAAGCGATGCCAACTTATGTAAGAACTGATAAATGTGACGGTTGCAAGGGTCAGGATAAGACCGCTTGTATGTACATTTGTCCCCACGATTTGATGATGCTTGACAAGGATGGTTCAATGACTGGTCATGCAATGAAGGCATACAATCAGGAGCCAGAGCAATGCTGGGAATGCTATTCCTGCGTAAAGATTTGTCCTCAACAGGCGATCGAAGTTAGACATTACGCTGATGTCGTACCGCTTGGCGCCTCCGTACAACCACTACGTGGTACAGAGTCGATTATGTGGACTATCAAATTCCGTAACGGCACTCGAAAACGTTTTAAATTTCCTATCCGAACGACTCCGGAAGGTTCCGCTGAACCTTATGTTGGTAAGCCAACCGCAAACTGGGACGACTTCGAAGACCACGCAGCTTTATTCACAAAAGGAACACATTCGTGTGACATGAGTGAATTTATTCACGCCTAAACCAAAGAGGTTCGGCAATGGCAGAATTTGAATTTGGAAATCCGGAAATTATCGAAGAAGAAGTCGATATTCTGGTTATCGGTGGCGGTATGTCAGCATGTGGTGCTGCATTCGAGATCATGCAGTGGGCAGAAGGGAAAAATCTTCGTATAAAGCTGGTTGACAAGGCAGCAATGGACCGCTCTGGAGCTGTAGCTCAAGGACTATCTGCTATCAACACCTACATGGGCGAAAATGACCCGGCAGAGTATGTTCGTTATGTTCGCGGCGACTTGATGGGCATAGTACGTGAAGACCTGGTTTACGACGTCGGTCGTCATGTCGATGATTCGGTGCATAACTTTGAAGAGTGGGGTCTACCAATCTGGAAACAATCCGGAGACGAAGGCAAAAAACTCACCGAAGGCGGCAAACCAGTACGTTCCGGCCGTTGGCAAATTATGATTAATGGTGAATCTTATAAGTGGATTGTGGCTGAAGCCGCAAAGAAGGCTTTGGGTGTTGAAAACATTACCGAAAGAGTCTTTATCGTCCGCTTGATTACTGACGCCAACGATCCAACTCGTGTCTGTGGTGCTGCTGGATTTAGCGTTCGCGATCACAAAATCTATATCTACAAATTTAAGTGCTGTCTGCTGGCTGCCGGAGGAGCGGTTAATGTATTTCGCCCACGTTCGGTAGGCGAAGGTACCGGACGTGCCTGGTATCCAGTCTGGAATGCGGGATCAACCTATTCAATGGCAGCTGAATGCGGTGCGGTTCTGACGCTGATGGAAAACCGTTTTGTTCCGGCACGATTTAAGGATGGATATGGACCTGTTGGTGCCTGGTTCTTACTGTTTAAGGCAAAGGCGATGAATGCCTTTGGCGAGGACTATCAAGAGAAGAATGCTGACATTCTGGTCGATCATGGCTATGATGCCTATGCCAACGGTCCAAAGATGGGGACCTGCCTGCGCAACCATTTGATGATGAAGGAAATGCGCGAAGGTCGAGGTCCAATCTTTATGGATACACCTACCGCAATGGCAAAACTCGCCGAATCTATGACTCCCAGAGAGATTAAGCATCTTGAAGCTGAGGCGTGGGAGGATTTTCTAGATATGACAATCGGTCAGTGTGGTGTATGGGCGGGAGAAAACATTGAACCCGATAAAGAAATGTCGGAGTTGATGCCTACTGAACCGTACTTGCTTGGTTCACACGCAGGTTGTGCGGGAATCTGGTGTTCTGGTCCCGATGACTTGCCTGGCACTCCGGATAACTATCACTGGGGTTACAACAGAATGACTACCGTCAAGGGATTGTTCACTTCCGGTGATGGTGTGGGTGCGTCTGGACATAAGTTTTCTTCTGGCTCGCACGCTGAAGGCAGAATAGCAGCCAAGGCAATGGTAAAGTTTGCACTGGACAATGCTGACTGGACGCCGGAACTTGGCCGTACAGTTGAAGAAATTGTTGAAGAGATTTATCGACCGGTAAGAACATTTCTTGAGCACAAGAACTACACTACCGCGATTGATATCAATCCACACTATATCACTCCGAAAATGTTTCAGTTTAGATTGCAGAAAATTATGGACGAATACGTTGCAGGCGTATCGACCTGGTATCAAACCAATGGCAAAATGCTGGAAATTGCAGAAAAGAAATTGGAAATGCTTCGCGAAGATTCACTGAAGATGAGAGCCAAGGACTTGCATGAATTGCTAAGGGCTTGGGAAAATTATCATCGTCTCATTGCAGCATTTGCTCACATGAAACATATTCAATTTCGTGAAGAAACACGCTATCCGGGTTATTACTACAGGATGGATTATTTGCACATCAACGACGAGGACTGGAAGTGCTTTGTCAATTCCAAGTTTGATCGCGAGACTGGTGAGTGGACACTTTGGAAAGAACCATACGCACAGTTGATCAAATACTCGCAGGACGAGCCCGTTGGTATGTCGCGCGACGGCTGTACCGTTTAGTTAGTCTAAAGTTTCGCAAAGCAGGATGGTCCGTCCGTAACTTATTAAAGATATTGCTAACCGCCAGACACTACGCTTAAAAATGCTGGTGTCTCTCACAAAAAATGTTTTATGCCTATGGTAGACACTTGGATGTACCTAGTTGTCGGGTTCGCCGCAGGTGTATTGGTGGCATGCCTTTTTGCATCCCAAATCTACAAGAAGTCGGATACTCAGGTCAAGTACGATGAGCTCCGTTCGGAACACAAGAACCTACAGTCCGAGTATTTAGACTACCGCAAAAAAGTGCGAGAACACTTTGTTGAAGCAGCAACAGTGCTCGACGAAGTCAATGAGAGTCAAAGGAAACTTTATACGGCGATGGCTTCGGGAGTGACCTTATTGTGCCGGTCAGAAGATGGAGAAGTTCTGGAGGTGCTGTCGCCAAATATACGAGAATTAACAGATCAGATGTCCGAATCAAAATGGCAAGAGCCCGTGATCCCGATGTCTGAACTGGGAGGGACTGAAAGGGAAACTGATAAGGAGATTTAATCCTTAGATTTACCCTCTGGCGGGGTGAATGGTATTGGAAATTGCGCTACTGCACCTCGATCCGACACTGACACCACTTTCGCCGCCCCTTCCTTTTCTACTTCATCCACTCGAACTACCGAGTGCATTGGAATATAGGTGCAACTGACACCTTCAAACTGACTTCGAAGTTGTTCTTCACCAGGATTTACGACAAGTTTCGACTGTTCGCCAAATACTAAGTCACGTACTTCAATAAAGGCGTACATGTCACTTTGCGTTATCGAACGGGCATACAGTTCATACATTTTTGAAGAACCTTGAAAGATGATGCGGTACATTTTTTTCTTGCTTGATGGCATTTTGGGTTATGTAAATCCAAATTTAAAAGTAACAAAGGTTAAATGTAAGTTTAGTTTTGCTCTTGCAAGGCTGAACTTGTAGCCAAAGCAGTTAGGGTGAATGAGTACAATAATTTCTGCCAACGATCAATCGATTGACATAAGCCCCCATCCTGCCAAGGCGAAAATAATCAACCAAATTATCCCCTTGATCAAAAAGAAAAGGAACGCACCTCCGGCGATTAGCGATACCAGCTTGTTATTCTTAAAACGATGTTTTAAAGACTCCAACATTAAGGTAAAACTCCATTGGTGACTCAAATTTTACAGTATGCAAGTCAATTACATCAGATATTAACTGTAGCAGTAGCAATTTAGTGACTAACGCCGCGGTCAAAGAATGATTGTAAGTATGGTGCGACATGTTTTGGGTCATCTAAGTGAATATGGTGACGTCCGGGAATTTTCAAAATTTCCAAATTCTGCAATGCCTTCTCACGCTTCGGGTTTCGGTAATAATGTTTCATATAGCCATCGTCTGGCTTAATGAATAGAGTCTCACATTCGATAAGTTTTATCATCTCAAGTACGTAAGGTTCGGTCCAAAACATAGGGCTCGGAACATTGAGGTCCGGGTCGGAACGCCATGTATAGCCTCCATTAGTTTCAACTAAAGCACGCTCGACGAGTAATTTTGCGGATTTGTATTGCATTTTATCGATAGACCTGGCACCGTATCGGGCTTTAGCAGCTTTTTTTATCGATTTGTACACTTTCTTTTTCCCGGTGCGTGTTGACAAATATTTGAAGTGATCTTGGTAGCGCTTTTGAAAGTATTTGGGATATGAGGAAACGGGTCCCATACAGTCGATTAATGCGATTCGATTGATACGGTCGGGAACACCGGCTGCAATCATGCAGGAGATTATTGCTCCCAAGGAGTGTCCTAGAAGAGAAAACTTTTTAAACCCGAGCGCTTCGGCTGCAAACAGCACGTCAGATGCATAGTCGATGATGTGATAGTTACAACCTGTGTGATGTTCGGACTTTCCGTGACCCGGTAGGTCTAAGGACACAAAGTACATATTTTTTATCTGTTTTGCCAGAGGTACAAAACTGGCTGCATTGTCCAACCAGCCGTGAAGTGCGATAACAGGGTTCGCGTTCTCGTCGCCCCAAGTAAGCGCCGCCAGCTCAAGTTTCTTTGAACAAATTGTTATTTCCTTCATATAGCTACTCATGGTCGTTCCAAATTTAGGTTGGAAATTTTATTGTATTGAAATAAGAATTTACCAATGTTGGTGAAGTCTACACTCCAATTATTCTATGCAGTAAATCGACAGCGCATGGCGGCAAAATAGTGTGGTTTGCCGGACCACGGAATTGCGACAATTTGTCAGTCGCTTGCAAATGCTTTACCTGTTCTGGTCTCAGTCCAACTTTAGAAAAATCGGTCTTGTTTATCATCCAACTAGCTAGTGGCATCTAAGTCTGTCTTGACTGCCCGTTAAATTAAATTTTACTTTTTTGCTTAAATCTAGCACCTAACATACAAACAGCCACCATTGCTCCAATGCCTACGGAAATCATCAGGGCCTCTGGACCACCGTTTAGTTTGATTCCTGCAAAATACGCGATCGGAATCATCACAACTCCCCAGGAAATGAACATCGATAATGTGATGAACCACATGTCCTGTAGACCCCTAAGTGCACCGACAAGTACTGCCTGCATCCCATCAGGTACCATGACAAAGGCGGTTATCACAATCAAAGCCGCAGTGGCCACAACCACCTGCGAATCGTCACTGTAAATTCTGGCAAAGAATTCAGGCTGAGCCAAATACATTGCACCGATAACGAGCATGACAAATGTTCCTAAGGCAACAGCAATCCAACCTGCACTTGGGATATTTTTGAAATTTCGCTGTCCGGTATGATTAGCTACTCTGACGCTAGCCGCCATGCTGAAACCTAGAGCAAACATAAAGGCCAAGGCGATCAGCTGCATTGCAGCAGACCAAGCCGCAGTTTGCAGGACACCCATAATCCCAGCAAATAATGTCATCACTGAAAACGAAGTACTCTCCATAAAGTGAGCGATTGCTGCAGGATATCCGAGTTGCCGAAGGCGTTTGGATAACTGCATCATGGTTGCCTTTGGAATTCGATTGATCAATCCATACTTTACTTTGTCAACGGAATACAACACATATCCAGCCAAAGCGAAAAAGGAAAGCCATCTGACAATAGATGTAGCCAGTGCAGCGCCTTGTGCTCCCAACTCTGGGACGCCGAGATTGCCGAAAATAAACATCCAGTTCAAAAAGATGTTCAAAATATTCGCACCTAGCATAACGATCATTCCCGGAACCGGTCGTTGAAGTCCTTCAAGAAATAATGTAGTAGCAATGACACACAACAATCCGGCCATACCCAGTCCGTGCATTTTCAAGACTTCGCCACCACCTTCGGCGAGCAGTTCAGTCTGGCCTCCCAACAACAGAATTTGTTCTCCAAATTGAAGGAGAATTCCAGTGATAATTCCCAGGATTAGCGCATGGATAAGTCCGATTCGCCATACCTGTCCGCAGGCACCGCATTGATTCGCGCCGTCTGCTCTTGCGGTAAGTAGGGCAACCCCAAGCAGCATACCGATTCCAATGAGTAGGGCAGGAATTAATGGAGCGCTAGCTATTCCGTAAAATGCCAGTTCATGGGTGCTGTAACGACCACACATTGCAGTGTCTATCGTGATTATGACGAAGGCTCCGGCCCGTGACAGCATGACTGGCCACGCAAGACTTAAAATGCTCTTGGTTTCTGGAATATCGAGTTTCATGAACTCATCTTTATTGAAAGGCTAACGTGCTCAAACACCGCACACTGGGGAAGCACCTATTTTAACCTTTGCAAATTGGTTTAAATGGCACGGAGTTTGAATATAACTTTGAGTTTGCACGAATCCGAGTAAATCAATAAAATGACTTTGACAAAGTAGAAATGGAATTACAGGAAGATAGCGGTCGCTAGGAATGTAATACCTTTGCCAACCTATATTTGTAGAAACGACATTATCCGAATCGCACTTAATCCTTCAGTTTCTCAGCATTACTAGTATCCCAAGGAGCACAACAGGATGAGCATCCAAACAACTGCGAAACCCAAATCCAATAAACCGGTCTCACGAGACAGTGTCACTGTCGTTGACAATCGTACCGGCAAGTCTTATGAGTTTCCAATACTAAACGGTACCATCGGCCCAAGTGTCATTGACATTAGAACACTCTATGCTCGAACTGGCATGTTCACGTTTGATCCTGGATTTACATCTACCGGTTCGTGTCAGTCAAAGATCACGTTCATTGACGGGGATAAAGGTGTATTACTGCATGGAGGTTATCCCATTGAGCAGTTGGTCGAAGAAACAGACTATCTAGATGTTTGCTATCTACTGCTGCACAATCACTTGCCGTCAAAGGAGCAAAAGGAGGCATTCGACCAGGATATCACCCACCATACGATGTTGCATGAACAGCTGGTTTCGTTTTATAGAGGATTCAAGCGGTCAGCACACCCGATGGCAGTGATGGTTGGTGTAGTCGGCGCACTGTCAGCTTTCTATCATGAAACTACAAATTTGAGTGAGCCAAGAGAACGAATGACCGCGGCTCATCGTTTAATTGCGAAAATGCCAACAATTGGTGCATATGCGTACAAGTATTCGTTGGGTCAACCATTCATCTATCCAAAGAATGACCTAAAGTATTCGGAAAACTTAATTCGCATGATGTTTGCGGTGCCGACCGAAGAGTTCGTAGTTAATCCAATTTTGGCGAAGGCGATCAATCGAATCTTGATCTTGCATGCGGATCACGAACAAAATGCATCAACCTCAACTGTGCGACTTGCTGGGTCTTCTGGGGCCAGTCCTTATGCCTGTGTCGCTTCTGGAATAGCTTCACTTTGGGGGCCAGCACACGGTGGTGCGAATGAAGCGGTGCTCAAAATGCTCGCAGAAATTGGAGTTAAATCAAACATTCCCAAATTCATAGAACGAGCAAAGAACAAGAATGATCCATTTCGGCTTATGGGGTTTGGACATAGAGTCTATAAGAATCATGACCCTCGAGCGACCGTTATGCGAAAGACTTGCCATGAAGTACTACAGGAATTGGGGATCAATGATCCGCTGATGGATATAGCATTAGAACTTGAGAGAATCGCCTTGGAGGATCAATACTTCATCGAAAAGAAACTTTATCCCAATGTGGACTTCTACTCCGGAATTATCCTGAAGGCTATGGGTTTTCCAACACAAATGTTTACAGCTCTGTTTGCTATTGCTCGGACTGTGGGATGGATATCCCACTGGAAGGAAATGCACGACGAAGGCGATGTTCAAAAAATTGGACGCCCACGCCAGCTTTATTCAGGATCACTTAAACGAAACTTCATAAGAATAGACTCTCGCTTAAATCAATCAGGAGATTTACTACAGGAGTGGAGACTCAAGGGCAAAGTCAAAAAGTTCTTGCAAGGCTTCAGTCATCAACAGTAGTCTGATAATGTTTTAAAGATAGTAGTTGTATAACTACAATTATCCCTACTGTCCGTATATTTCGGTATCCGGATGGAACGCAAGCCAGGCAAAGGCAAAGTGAATTCCATTTTGCACATCCCTTAGTTCCTCGCCAACCAATTCACCTTCGATTGCCTGCCCGAAAATATTCCACTTTGAGCCAGTCTCTAAGTCATAAAACGAACCGTCGTCTAGTTGTTCAAAGGTCAATACGCCATCATCGATTTCCCGCCTAAACACCGTTGCCGACGGAATAGCCCGCGAGTCGGGAATGCTGACTTGATCAAGAGCCGACACAGAGTCGTTTTTACTGAATACAACGACTGGAACACCATTGATTTCATCGTTGATTACCGGTTGTTGTTTGAATGAACGAAAGGGATAAACGCGATGACGTTCGTTAATTGATACATTTACAACTCGCTCCATTGCTGGGAGGCGCGAGTCTGCGGGGTCTGTCAGAAGAAACGGTGTGTTGTTAATATTGTCATAACCGCGGTAAGGGTTAGAGCCGTATTGGCGGCCATGTCCCGTATCACGGGAAAGCACCTTACTATTCGGATAGGCCTCTCGAAAAGATGCAAATGAGGTGATCTGGGATGGTAATTGCTTAAGCCTGTATCCGGCATAATCTCCGATCAGGCCAATACCGGTGATTTGCTGCCACCAGGACTCCGTTTGTCTGTCATACATAACCAAATCACTTTTACGCAGGCGTCCCGTAGTTCCAAAATCGACGACTTCACCATCCAGATTTCTGTCAAACACAATTGAGGCATTGCATAACGGACAAAATGTCACTGACACGTATCTGCCGCCTACGGTGTCATTCACAATTTCGTGCCAGATAAGAATTTGAATCGGATAGGCTCGTGCCTCACCACTAATATCCAAAACAATGACGGGTTCCTGAGGTGCCAGCCAGCGTGAAGCTTCGTCTTGGCTGATGAATTTTGGATTGTCTATGGCTGGAATTCCATCCTTAGGGACTCCTCCAGACATAATTTCACTGAAATCTACAATGCTGTTTTCAAAGTTTGTTTTCGGCCACTCCTTGGTTAGTCGCTGCATTGATTGACCGAGAGCGGCTGGTTGAGTCGAATAAAAGAACATCATTGCACCTAGGAGAAGTAATGCAATCTGAACTTGCCGTGCCAGCAGTGAATTAAAAATTGTTTTTGTCATTCTTTTGAACCCTCAATCAAATTTATGCGAAGGCGAAAATATTTCATACATTATCAACTACTATAGGTTGACAAGTGAACTAGCAAATGGTTTCAGTTTGATCAAGGATAGTTTTTGCGTGACAGCATTAATATCGCTCCTGGACCAATGATTGCTACGATAGCAACAACCGCAAAGGCGACACCCCAAGAAAAGGAGTTTTGGGTGCCAGAAAAGTCCAAAACGGCACCAAACAATATCGGACCCAAAAATGCACCAATAAATCCAACCATGGAATGAAATGCCATAGTGGTTCCACGAATTTTTTGCTCTGCCGATCGAACCACTGCTGCTGTGATTGAAGCTGAGTCACTCATGCATAGAATTCCGTAGAGCGTTGCAAGTGTCAAAACAACAGCCATGTGAATAGTAACGGAAAATCCCAACAGTACCCCAAGGGTAGCTGATGCAGCCATTACCGCTAATATCACCTTGATTCGATCAAGTCTTTCGGCAATTTCATTTGTGAGTACGCTAAAAGGCTGCGACAAAAAGCTGATGGCGGCAACGAGAACGGGGATATTCCACGACGTACCAAATTCTCCCGGTTCATGCAGGGATACTGCATACACTAAATATGCAACAATCCATGAACGAAATACGAACAGTTCCATATTGTGAATACTGTAGGCAATGCTGAATCCCAGTACAGTTCTGTTCCTTAATACTGGCTTGAAGTCGGGTATCAGTCGGAATTTTCGGTTCGCTGGGTGCTTGATTGGAGAGGAAGGCAAAATGAAAAACGTCAAGCACAAGGCTATGGCTGGTCCGATCGCCGAACAAGCGAAGGCCAGTTGCCAGTCCATTCGGTCCACTAAATAACCCGAGGCGAGAAACGATACGCCAACTCCTACACCAAAGCACGCTGTATACACTGCTACGGTACGACTTTGCATTCGGTCAGGCACAGAGTCAACCAAAGCCTTTAATCCTGGCATATAGGTCCCGGCGAGTGCAATTCCCTGCAAACATCGCCATACGCTGGCCGATGCCACGCCCGAGGTGAGCAAGGCAAACCCTAGTGTGGACAACACCGCAAGCAGCATGGAATTTAAGTAAATTTTGCGAGCATCAATAAGGTCGGTTATTGAAACCAGTATCCCCACTGCAACGATGTAACCGCCAAAGTAGATTCCAGCTATCCATCCAATCTCTGTACTGCTCGCACTCCATAATTTTTGAAAAACAGGAATGAGAGTCGGATAGGTGGCAAACGCCATCATTGATAGGATCTGTGCCAAACACACAACCAGTACAGTAGTCTTTGGGTTTAGGACTTTTTGTGTCAACGGTTTCTGCCTGGGAATTTAGATAAAATAGGGATAGGAGGATATTGAAGAAGTTTAAAATTCGGCAAATTAAGCCGTCATTGTAGATTAAGTACGGATACTGCATTGTTCATCTCTGACTATTCGCATCAATAGGTTTCAAGACTACTGAATGCTGACAAAGATTCTATTCACACTTGCTGTTGTGGTAATTGTTGCGCTAGTTTTTCATACCAAAACCCGGTCAACGGTTCGCGAATCCACCAAGAAGGCTCAAATTGAAGCTAGACGAAAAACTAATCGGTTAGCAGCTTACGGGGTAATTGGCGTATTTATTCTCGGTGGTGCAGGGTTTTTTTATTACAACTGGCGGGTAGATAACACAATCATATCAATTCGGGTCACTAGCGGCTCCGAAACAAGTGCAATTTCCTACCAAGCGTTTCGTAAAGACATTAAAGGACGAAAATTTACCACGGTGGATGGTCGGTCGGTCACTTTGGGAGACTCTGATAGGGTTGAATTTTCCGAACTTCAATAGCATATACCTATCTAAAGCGACATAATTTATTTGAACTGGTTGAATACTTTAATTTTTGTCAATTTTTCAACCTTTTCGACTATCAGTGCATTCGATCAAACTATAAATCGGTAGTTATTCGATTTCCGTGAACCATTCTAGATTGCCTTCACATGCAAGATCGTTTGTGCGGTCTGGCATGCCGCTGACCTACATTTTGGTTGCACTGTCAGTCTTGCTGACGTTGGTGAGTTCCTTTGGTGACATGTCACCGCTAACGGCAACCTTGCTGATTTCCTTATACGTAAGCGGAATGCCCGAATTCTACAACGGGGAATACTGGCGCATCATTACCCCAGTATTTTTACATTTTCACATTTTTCATCTCGTATTTAACTTGCTTTGGCTTTGGTATCTCGGTAGTCGTTTGGAAGTTCGATTAGGTACAGGTTTGTTCTTTGCGATGTTTTTGGTGACGGGAATTGTCTCGAATCTTGCTCAGTACACCGTTACTGGACCATTATTCGGTGGGATGTCCGGTGTCGTATATGGACTATTTGGAATTATGTGGATGCAAAGCAGACACAATCCTTACTTCTTCCATCATTTGCCTAAGCAGTACATTTGGTTAATGATGGTTTGGTTTGGAGTGTGCTGGACTGGGTTGGTCGGCAATGTAGCAAACTATGCACATACCGGTGGGCTAGTGACTGGCATAGTCTGGGGATTGATATATGCAAAGTCGAAACAGCGTAAGTTCTTTTCTCAATAATGCGAATGGTTCTGTCTAGGCTAAGTGTTGTTAGCAGTGTTGCACTCTTTTTGTGTTCTTCACTGGTGAATGGACAATCATCATTCGAGTTGTCACCAAGCGCGCTTGTACGACCGACGCAGTTGCAAAATGAACTGCAAAGGCAGTGGGAAAACCGACCTTTGGATTACCAAGCACGTACAAAGCATATACGAGATGATGGGAGCCCACTGTACGTGAACCGCTTGTTGTTGGAGGATTCACCGTATCTCAGACAGCATGCACACAATCCAGTTGACTGGTATCCATGGGGTGAGGAAGCCTTCAAGCTGGCAGCCGAACGCAACGTACCAGTATTGATTTCGATAGGTTATTCAACGTGCTATTGGTGTCATGTCATGGAGCACGAAACTTACGACAATCTACGAATCGCGGAATTAATTAATGACTCACTGGTTGCGGTTAAGGTTGACCGTGAAACGCATCCCGAAGTGGATGATTTGTACATCACCTCCGTTGAAATTATGGGAGGCAGCGGCGGATGGCCGTTGAACGTTTTTGCAATGCCGGATGGCAAGCCATTTTTCGCTGGCACTTACTTTCCCGAGGAAGATTTTTTCAATTTGGTCAGTCAAGTCAATGTTCTATGGACCGAAAAGCGCCTTGACTTGGATGATTTAGCTATTCGTATATCCACCACTTTACAAGATTACTTTGCCTTACAAATTCCAGATGCGAGTGTTGGAGACGAAGAAATTCAGCAGGTAATTTTGCTTGCTGCGGAACAGCAGCGGCAGGCTGAGGAATATGAGTTGACAGGCAATCAGTTTCCTTCAGAAACACTACTTTTTTTGCTTGCGGATGTTGGGATCCGTCAAGGCAACCTTAAACCTTCGATGCTACTGGATCGTCGTCTCACGGATATGGCATTGGGCGGAATACGAGATCAGATTGGAGGCGGATTTCATCGTTACACCGTAGACTCTGAGTGGCTGGTACCGCATTTTGAAAAGATGCTTTACAACCAGGCACATCTAGGCAGGGTTTATCTGTCTGCTTACGCAATGACTGGAAGGCCGATGTTCAGACGGGTTGCAGTCGAAACTTTGGAGTTTGTGTTGAATGACCTAACTTCTCCCGAAGGGGTATTTTACTCGGCCATTGACGCAGGAGAGCCCGAATCGGAAGGTGAGTTTTATGTATGGACTTTAGATGAAGTACGCGCAGAATTGTCGGAAGCTGATGCAGAGCTGATTATCAAACTGTATGGGATGTCAGAATCTGGAAATTTTGAAGGCTTGAACATTCTGCATCTGCCGTTGGAGCCTGAAGTTTTTGCCAGTCAGAATGGACTAAATGCAGAAGAATTGCTAGTCAGAGTATCCAAAATTCGTATGCAGTTGCAGAAAAGTCGCAACCGACGTGAATCACCATTTCTGGACACCAAGATACTCGTTTCGTGGAACGGAATGATGATTAAGACTTTAACCGAAGCAAGTCGCATTATTGGTGATCAGCACTATTTGGACTCAGCCAAAACAGCTGCTGATTTCCTCTGGGACAACATGGTTGTGAAAGAGGGAATGTTACGCAGAGTGTTGCTTGACGGCGAGTCGTCAATTAATGGAAAACTTGATGACTATGCTTACTTTGCACAGGCACTCATTGCCCTTTACGATGAAACTGGGTCAAGAATATGGCTGGACCGAGCTCAGATGGTCGTGGACAAAATGCTTAAGTTGTTTTGGGACCCGAGAAATGGTGGACTGTTCACAGTTGCTAACGAAGACTCACTCGGACTAATCGCACGACCAAAAGATCATGTTGACAATGCACTGCCATCCGGAAATTCAGTAGCAATAGAAGTTTTGGCAAGCATGCATAAACGCACCGGATTAAAAGTGTACCGTGATCGTGCTATACAGACTTTAGATGCATTCGCCGGTGAATATAGTGAATTTCCGACAAGTTTTGCCTATGCGCTAAAGGCTATGCAAGACCTGCGTCATGGAAGTGCGGGTGAAAGAGATTATGCTGCAAATGGTCACATCAAGGCGTCTTTACAAAAAACAGAACTAAGTTCGAACCAACTTGCTGTTGATTTGCATCTCGTTATCGAAGATGGCTGGCACATCAATTCGGACCAACCCTTGGACAAGAATTTGATTCCAACTGCAATTAATGCATCAAAAGGTTGGGGGGTGTCGATGGTGAATTACCCAAATCCTGACTTACTTGAAACGCAACTTGAAATTGGAACAATGGTGGTGTTTTCCGATACCGTCTCAATTCCATTGAAGATGAGCCGAACTGCTGACACATACAGCACGCCAAAAGTGCACGTTACCTTACAGGCCTGCGATGACATAGGAACATGCCTGCTCCCGGAAACAATTGTGTTGGAGATCCCAAGTGCTGTTGGATTGTTGCAATAAGTCTAATTACATCGACAAGGGAACAACTCCGCCATCAATTAGTATGTTTTGTCCTGTGATGTAGCCTGCGTGAACGCTGCAAAGGAACGCACACAAGGCACCAAATTCTTCAGGTGTGCCGAATCGCTTAGCCGGAACTTTGTCCTTTCCTTGATTGATCGCTTCTTCAAAAGGTAGGCCACTGACACTGGCAATATGTTCGTAGTTGCTTCTAAGTCTGTCGGTAGCGAAGCTGCCGGGCAGAATGTTATTGACCGTCACATTGTGTCCGGCCACTTGGCGTGATGCTCCGGCAATGAATCCAGTCAAGCCAGCACGTGCACCATTTGACAGTCCAAGTGTCGGAATCGGTGACTTTACTGAAGATGAGGTTATATTGACAATTCGCCCAAATCGGCGCTCGACCATACCGTCAACTACCTTTCTAAACAATTCTATTGGGGTAAGCATGTTGTTGTTTACCGCTGCAGTCCATTGTGGAATGCCCCATTCGTGAAAATCTCCCGGTGGCGGTCCACCCGCATTGTTGACAAGGATGTCGAGCTGTCCTGCTGTTTCAAGGGCTTTTCTTCTACCTTCTTCTGTTGTAATGTCACAACAGACGCTCGAGACTTCACCTTTCGCAACCTGCTTAATTTCTGTTACCGCCAAGTCGAGCGATTCGGAATTGCGTCCGTTCAGACAAACATTGACTCCCTCTTGAGCAAGTGCCTTTGCACAGCCTTTACCGAGTCCCTTACTGGACGCACAAATCAAAGCGTTTTTCCCTTGGATACCTAGTTCCATTTTGAATTCTCCTGTGTCAGCTAAATTAATTCAATTGTTGTTGAGCAAATTACTCTTAGAAATAACTTCTAGCTGATGATAAATCCAACTGACAACCTTCGTGGCGCTGGATGGATTGTCCTATCAGCACTGGTTGCTACTGTGATGAGCGTAGGAGTTCATGAGTTAGCAGGTAGTATTCACTCGGCGCAAACTGTTTTCATTCGAGGGCTATTCGGTATTGTAGTAGCAGCGATCTTTATCTTCCCGCGCGCCGATTACACTATCCGTACGAAACGTTGGAAAAAGCATTTGGTCAGAGGTGTGGTTGGTGTAGTTGCGATCAATTGCGGGTTTTATTCTTTGATGATTTTGCCGCTGGTAACAGTTACGGCATTGTTTTTTACTACTCCCTTGTTTGTTACTGCACTTAGTATTCCAATGTTGGGAGAGCGCGTCGGACTACGAAGACTATCTGCATCGTTGCTTGGATTTCTCGGTGCGATTTTGGTGATCGGTTATCTTCCGCAACAGTTCAGCATAGAACTACTGGCTCCAATATTCGCTTCATTTATGTTCGCTATAACGCTAATTTTAGGTAAGCAACTTTCGAAGACAGAACGGCCCGGCACAATATTGTTTTACTTCACTGTTATT
This sequence comes from Arenicellales bacterium, assembly GCA_965200645.1. Classification (GTDB taxonomy): domain Bacteria; phylum Pseudomonadota; class Gammaproteobacteria; order Arenicellales; family JAJDZL01; genus CBDAUN01. Next base: position 1,110,044 of record CBDAUN010000003.1, on the reverse strand, counting down.
TTATCGGTGGGCAGTTTGCCGCCAGCCGTAATAGTGTGGGAGACTCCGGAGTGGCGCGAGTGGCTGTTATTAATGTTGATTGGGGCAGCGTCGTCTGGGCGAAATTACTTAGACATTAGGGGCTATGCGATTGGGGAAGCTCACTTTGTAGCGCCATTTTTATACACGCGCATGATCTTTATGGCAATTGCAGGTTATTTTTTCTTTCAAGAAATACCATCAACTTCTGCGCTGGGCGGAGCTTCGCTGATCGTTGCTGCTACTTTGTATATATTGCACCGAGAAATGGTTACTCGGAATCAGCGTCGCGTGCCTTGATATCGCTTTCGGCAATCATCGGTTTTTCAAAATTTACCTTAGACTTCGATTGAACTATGTCTTTCAAGTCGTCTTCGATACTATTCGAAGTTGGCAGTAGGCTCGGAAGATTCAATGTTGATGTTGGGAATGCGATTTCAGCACCATGAGAGTCAATAATCTCGATGATTTTAATGAGGACATCCTGCTTGACTGCGTGATACTCCGCCCAAGCCACTGTACGGGTAAAGCAATAAATAAAAAAATCCAATGAAGAGGGGGCAAACTTATCAAAGTTCACCATTATTGAGTTGTTTTGATCGATTTCCGGGTGAGAGTTAAGCATTGCCTGCGTATCTGATACGATTGCTTCAAGCACATGGGCATCGTCGTAGCGAATACCGACATACTCGTAAATTCGACGGTTGGTTTGGCGTGTCAAGTTTCTAACAGCCAAGGTATTGAACACTGAATTCGGTACGTAAAGTGTGCGAGTATCATAACGACGAATGATTGTCTGCCCCCAGGAAATGTGCTCCACAGTCCCTTCAATATCCATGTCGGAGGAGGTAATAGTTTCACCCACTTTGAAGGGACGCTCAAGGTATATCATCATCCCGCCGAAGTAGTTGGAGATCAACTCCTTTGAAGCAAATCCTATAGCCACACCACCGATGCCGCCCAAGGCAAGTAGGCTGGCAATACTGAATCCGATTGCTTGAAGACCTGCCATAGTTCCAATTACTACGATCGTTATGCGTGCTACTTTGCCGACTACGTCTACAGTACCCAAATCGATAGCTAGGTCTTTTTTCTGTTTATCTTCGACATAGTTTCTTTGCAATTCCCCAGTTAACTTTAGCAAGTACCACACTACGATCAAGATTATGGAAATCGTACGGGCAGGAGCGATTACTTCAAAAATTTTTTCCTGAAAAAATTCGCCGACAACTTCAATTGCGAAGAGTATTCCAAGAACCCATATCAACACTGTCAGCGGCTTATGCAAAGAAAATACTATGGCATTGTCAATATTGTTCTTTGAAGCTTTTACCCGACTGCCTAGAACTTTCATTACGACGACTTTGACCAAATATGCCACTAGGGTAATGGCAAGAATGATCAGAACTTCCAACAGCCAAGTGTGGCTATGAACTATTGATTGCAGGTTGTTCACAATTTAGTTACCTGTAAGTGAATGATCATGCGAGTATGATTTGACGAAGTAAATCTAGCAACTGATTGGGTTCCTCGGCCATAACTGAGTGCCCTGACTCTTTAAGTACTTCAATTCTACTGTTTCTGATTGCGTCGGCAAGTTCGCGGGTTGCGCGCAACGGTGTCAACCGATCTTTCTCACCCAAAATTAACATTGATGTACAGTCAACTTTCAAAGCGGACTCAATTCCATTCAAGTATCCTGCACAAGCGGTCAGATCTGTGTGCAAAACTCCTGGAGAGGTTCGTTCCATCAATCGCATAAAACCGCCGATCATCCACATGCCTGGATTTTTGCATCCACCGAGATGAGCGCTGGGACTGTGGCCGCCGGCCGTGAGCAAGTCGATAGCAATGTGTTTGTTTTGTTCTGAAAAGTCAAGCAATGAATCAGACACCCTCATCGGAACGGCTGTGCCCACTAGCACCATTGCATCAAATCGACTCGGGTGAGTTGCAACTGATTGTAGTGCAATCAAAGATCCCATGGAGTGTCCCACAACTTTGCAGGAACTAATCTGTAATGCGTCAAGCAATTCGATTAGCCAATTTGAGTAGTCGCTAATTTGATCTCGTGCTTCACCTTTGGAGCGGCCATGTCCGGGAAGGTCTACAGCGATTACGTTCAATCCATGTCTGACGAAGTGACGTGCCGGCAAAGTCCAAACCGTATGGTCCAGTGCTGCGCCATGGACAAATAGGACTGAATTTTTAGCTGAATCGATTTGGTTTCCACCTGTGTAAACAAAGGCGTCGTGACCGCTAACGGGAACTTTCATTTTTGTGCCTGATCTTACTTTCGTTGAGTTGCCTTTAGGGCTCGATCCAAATCAGCGATCAAATCATCTGGATCTTCAAGTCCAACTGAAAGCCGAACCAATCCTTCCGAAATTCCGGCTGCAATAAGTGCTTCACTATCCAACCTATGATGGGTTGTGGATGCCGGATGTATGACTAATGACTTGGCATCTCCAACGTTAGCCAAATGAGAAAACAAGTTCAAACTTTCTATCAATTTATGACCTGCCTTTCTTCCACCCAGAATTCCGAACGAGAACACCGCACCGCAGCCTCTTGGTAGTTGTTTGGCGGCAAGTTCCTTATCTGGATGACTATCTAATTCAGGGTAGCTAACCCATTCTACGGCTGGATGTTCGGAGAGAAATTTAGCAACAATACGAGTATTTGAAACATGACGTTGCATTCGAAGGGGTAAAGTTTCTAAGCCCTGCAGTACGAGGAAGGCTGTATGCGGGCTCATACACGCCCCGAAGTCTCTTGCGCCTTCCTTTCTGGCCCTTGTAATGTAGGCTGCCGGCCCGAATTCTTCTATGAAGTTTAATCCATGAAATCCTTCATAAGTATTGGTTATTGTTGGAAATTTACCTGAAGCCTCCCAGTCGAACTTTCCACTATCCACTACCACGCCACCAATGACTACGCCATGACCACTTAAAAACTTGGTTGCAGAGTGAAAAACAATATCTGCGCCTAATTCAAATGGCTTACACAAATATGGTGTAGTAAACGTTGAGTCAATAATCAGGGGAATCCCGTTTTCTTGTGCGAGTTTTGCCACTGCTTCCACATCGAGTACTTCACAGCCGGGATTACCGACTACTTCAGCAAAGATTAATTTTGTGTTGTCGCGAATTGCATTTCTTATGGCGTCATGGTCGCGGGGGTCGACGAAGTCGGTTTCAATACCGAATCTTGGCAAGGTATAGGAGAGCAAATTGTGGGAACCGCCGTAGATAGATTGCGATGCAACAATATGGTCTCCGGTGCTGACAATTGTCGCAATTGCCAGATGCATGGCGGCTTGTCCGCTTGCAGTAGCGATTGCCCCGACACCGCCTTCCAATGCTGCAACTCGCTCTTCCAGTACGGCATTGGTAGGATTTGTGATTCTAGAGTAAACATGTCCTGCACGTTCAATGTTGAACAAACCGGCAGCTTGGTCAACACCCTCAAAAACATAGGATGCGGTTTGATAGATTGGTGTAGCTCTTGCCCCCGTTTCTGAATCCGGCCGTTGTCCGGCATGCAACGACAGAGTATCGAATTTCATATAGAGCGAATCTGACATAGACGTTCTTCAGGAATAAATTGAGTCAATTTTGACAATCAATGTTACTGCTATTGGTGTAGATATGGTGGTCAAAATATCTCTTTGATCAACAGTATCGATTCAACTTTGAATGACATTTCTTTTGTGGTCGTAGAGGAAGACTGAATTTTACACTCGGCTCAGAAGCGCTTGCCAATGAGTTACATAACTCTTGTGAGTCTGGTAAATGAACATTTAACGTTTAGGTAAATTCTGATAACAGTGATTGATGCACATGAATACAAAGTTTTGTTTGACTGAGACGACCTATGTGGTGGGGTAGGCTATGCGAATTGCGGCAAAAGACACTTTCTTTTATCAAATTCAGGCTACATGTGAATTGGCATAAGTCGTGCACAGTGTTGCATTGGGAATTGAGTCACGTCAATAAATTAACAAGGGTAAAATTTACCTTGTGCTGTCACCTATAGTTCTTGTAAATAACTTCTGCATGTTCCATTTGTAGAAAGCGTTCGATTCGGCGTTTGTAATGAGTTAGAAACTCCGATCATTGACAAAAGTCGAAGTTGAATATCAGTCATTATTTACTAAATGAATCGCGCATCTCTTAAAAGTCTATATTGCACAGGTCATGACGGAAGGCTCTAACTCATTTAACTTCAAGCATTCCCTAATCATTGTTACGGCGGCTTGCCTCGTAATCTTTATTGGGTTTGGTACCCGAAGTACTATGGGTGTGTTTCTGGTGCCAATCACAGACCATTATGATTGGGGTCGAAGCATATTTGCTTTTGCGGCAGCATTGCAAAACATTTTTTGGGGACTTTCTCAACCGATTTTTGGTGCCATAGCCGACCGATACGGTTCGGGAAGAGTAATCATCGTAGGCGGCTTGTGCTATGTCGCAGGTTTGGCACTGATGACAGTCTCGACAACCCCGCTTGGACTGTACCTTTCCAATGGAATGCTGATTGGTTTTGGATTATCTGGTACAACCTTCGCCATCGTCCTGGCGGTGATTGCCCGTTCAGTATCAGAGAAGCATCGATCTATGGCTTTGGGCGTAGGGGCTGCAGCAGGTTCGTTGGGTCAGTTTATTCTCGTGCCATTTGCAAGTGTACTCATCTCAAATTACGGTTGGATGTGGTCGATATTGGTATTTGCATCCATCGCCTTTTTGATTTTGCCACTTTCGTTTACACTTAAGGGAAAACCACAAGTCTCAGGTCCCGAGCAAACCCTAACGGATGCGGTGAAGCAGGCTTCTCGGCATTCCGGTTACATCTACCTCACGACCGGATTTTTTGTTTGTGGATTTCAAGTGACATTCATTGGAATTCACTTGCCAGCCTATTTAGTTGACATTGGACTTTCACCATATGTAGGTGCGTGGGCTCTTTCGCTTGTCGGAATATTCAACTTGGTTGGTACCTTGATAGCAGGCTACTACGGCAATCGATTTCCGAAAAAGAACATCCTCTCTTTTATATATTTGGGAAGAGCCATTACCATTACGGTGTTTATTACAACGCCTCAGACCAGTTTTACTGCTTTGGTGTTTGCGGCGACGATGGGAATACTCTGGCTGGCCACTGTTCCTTTGACATCGGCGATCGTCGGACAGGTGTTTGGGCCGCGCTATTTGGGCACTTTATTCGGATTCGTATTCTTCAGCCACCAAATTGGAAGTTTTCTTGGAGTGTGGCTGGGCGGAGTCCTGTTTGATTCTACGCAGTCTTATGAAGTGGTGTGGTGGATTTGCGTGGCACTCGGAGTGGTCGCTGCAATATTGCATTGGCCGATAGACGAACGCCCAATCCGTCGCTCAGTACCGACATCGGAAGCAGCATAGAACTGAATCACTAAACACATTCATCAGTTATCAAACCAATTCTATGAACGTAACTATTCCATTCAAATTTGAAAATTGTGGAGAACAAAATTATGAGCAATAGGGAAATCAACTCGGTCTCGGTTCTTGGTGCAGGGACTATGGGTAGCGGAATCGCAGCAGCTTGCGCTCAGGCAGGTTGCAACGTATTACTATTGGACGTAACTTCTGATCAGGCTGAGCAGGGTAAGGCCAATATGCTAAAGGGGCGAGCTCCGATGCTGGATGACCCTGCAAGTGCAGACCTGATTACCACAGGCTCATTTGACGATTCGCTGTCAAAAGTTGAAAGTTCCGATTGGATTTGTGAGGCAATTATTGAAAATCTTGAAGCAAAGCGCGACATCTTTTCTCGCCTGAATCCATTGCGTAAGGCTGCGTCAATTGTGACAACGAATACTTCTGGTATTCCTTTACGCTCAATTACAGAAGGTATGCCCGAAGATCTTCGCAGGGATATTGCCGTAACCCATTTTTTCAATCCAGTCAAAGTGATGAAGTTGCTTGAAATCGTACCTGGTGAAGATACGACACCTGATGTGATTGAAACGCTCGCACAGTTTAGTAGTGAACGACTGAACAAAGGGGTGGTTTATGCTAAGGACACGGTTAACTTCATTGGCAATAGAATTGGTTGCTTCTGGATGCTTGCCGGATTGCACAAGGGTAAACAGGCGCGAAGTGCCGGTGCAACGGTAGAACAAATTGATGCGGCGATGGCGGGTGCATTAGGTATACCTCCCACCGGATTATTTGGATTGATCGACTTGGTCGGATTGGATGTTATGGATCTGGTTGCAAAAAATCTTGCAAACAATTTATCCGCAGATGACGTAGGACGCAAGTTTTGCGAACTTCCTTCTATTGAGCAACATATGCTTGCCAATGGACAAGTTGGTCGCAAGTCCGGCGGGGGATACTACCGCATGCTTTTCAATGATGACGGCAGCAAACAAAAACAGATGTATTTCCCCGAACAAGATGCATGGCAGAATGTCGAGGGTGTTCGGGCTTCCGTGGACGACAATATCGTCTCAGTCACCTCACAAGAGGGAGTTATCGCTCAATTTGCCAGGTCGCTAGTATTTGATACGTTGTGCTACACCGCGGACCTGATTCCCGAAATTGCGGAGGACATAGTCAATGTAGATCGAGCTATGAGATGGGGCTTCAATTGGGCAAAAGGACCGTTTGAGTTGATTGATGAAATCAATCCTTTTAACTTCGTAGAACAAAATGCCAATTGCTGGTCGACAGTTCCTGCGATGCTCAAGATTCTGATGGATAGTGACAACCATTCCTTCTATTCCGAGGATGGTACTCAATACCTGGGAGTTGATGGCCAGTATCACCCCATACCGAACTAATTCGGTACCAAATAGCCTTCAAAGAATAATGAAAACCAAATCTCGCCAGTAGGTAGAGATGGACTGAACGACCTTAAATCCAGTAAGTAGTTCGAGTCATCACCTTCGATGCGGTGCGCATCAATCCTCGAATCGGTGCCGGCAGGCGATTTGGATTGATGGATTCTGCCGTTGTTGCATGGGTTAATTCGTCGTCCCGCATCTGCTTGAGGATCGATCTACTTCTTTCATCATTTTCGGGTAGCCGATTGATATGGTCATCCAAATGTCGCACCACCTGATGCTCGGTTTCGGCCAGAAATGCAGCACTAGTCCGATCGCCAGCAAAACTGGCTAAAGCACCAATTGCAAGGGAGCCCATGTAAAACAGTGGGTTCAATCGGCTGGTTCTTCCGCCGAGAGTGGTAATTCTTTGGTGACACCATGCGAGGTGATCAATCTCTTCGTTTGCAGCCTCTTCAAAAACAACTCTCAATTCCGGGGTGCGGGTAGTCAGCGCCTGCCCTTGGTACAATGCTTGGGCACAAATTTCACCGGTGTGATTGACCCGCATCAGTCGCTGAGAATTTATCGTGTCCTGTTCTGAAAGTGTTTCTTCAACTTGAGCATCTGCTGGACTTGATCGAAGCGCTATTGGTGGGGTAAATAGAGTACGTACCATTACATCAGCTGTAGCTATCAAACGATCTGCAATTGAATATTTCTGGTTCAAGGCCATGCGTCCCCTCAACAGTATACTCGGTTATGATAGATGATATACAGGTTACAAAAAGCGATAAATCGTGAAATTAGTGCTAACTCTAACGTGAAAACAGTTCAATTTTTACAAATTGAACTTGGAAATTATATTATCCATTAGAAAGTCTAGTGCCGGAATATCTCAATGTTTCTAGCAAGCGATGCATGCATGGTAGCGTTCAGTTGGAGAATTTCTAAAAGATTCTCTCTCAATTCGTTATGCAAGATTTACTGATCTATTGACAGCAGGTATCAATAGGTCTTGTAGCCTATACACTCACACACTCCACCATTGCATGCTTTAGGGATTGATTTCGATGCCGCAAAATATGTGCAGAAGAATTCGCTATACTTTGCAATCAATCATATGACTTTTACTCTGAATTCTGACTACAGCATCGTAGTCATTCTATAGACACTTCTATCACATAATTTTCGAGAGCAATCTAGTAAATGGCCATCAGCAAAATCAGTAGTAACAACCAGGATGTTATCCCAGCACTTCGTGCTGTATTGAAGGATGATGCGCTTCTCACGGAAGAAGAAGTCATGAGACCATTTGAGTGTGACGGTTTGACAGCATATCGAGAACTACCACTTGCTGTTGCATTGCCGGCAAACATCCAAGAAGTGCAAGCTGTTGTTCGAATTTGCGCCGAGTATTCCGTACCCGTAGTGTCTCGAGGCGCGGGTACCGGCTTGTCAGGCGGGGCGCTTCCATTGAAAGAAGGCGTATTACTGAGTCTGGCACGAATGAATCAAATACTGCAAATTAATCAGTCAGCCAGAACAGCGTTGGTGCAACCTGGAGTAACAAATCTCGCAATTTCTCAAGCGGTTAAGCAGTTCAATCTCTACTACGCTCCTGACCCTTCATCCCAAATTGCCTGCTCCATTGGTGGGAACGTGGCAGAAAACTCAGGCGGCGTACATTGCTTGAAGTATGGGTTGACGGTTCACAATATTCTGCAAATCAAGGTAGTTACAGTGGATGGCGACCTTATTACAATTGGTAGCGAAGCACTAGATTCGCCGGGCTACGATTTTTTGGCATTGCTGACTGGATCCGAAGGACTACTTGGAGTCATTGTCGAAGTTTTGGTAAAGCTCTTACCAATCCCGCCCGTAGCTCAGGTAGTCATGGCAGCCTTTGATGATGTTGAAAGCGCAGGGACAGCCGTTGCAGAAATTATCGCATCGGGAATAATTCCAGCAGGACTTGAAATGATGGATAACCCGGCCATTCGAGCTGCCGAAGACTTTGTGCACGCAGGTTACGCTGTAGATGCCGAAGCGATTCTGCTTTGCGAGTTGGACGGTACTCACGAAGAAGTTTTGGACCAAATGAAGAAGGTCGAAGCGGTGCTGCAAAAATCTGGAGTCATTGAAATATCAATTTCCCAGGATGAAGCATCGCGGTTGCGATTTTGGTCGGGTCGTAAAGCTGCATTTCCGGCAGTAGGACGAATTTCTCCAGATTATTATTGCATTGATGGGACAATTCCACGTCGCGAACTTGGCTCAGTACTACAGCGAATGAATGAACTTTCTGAGGAGTATGGCTTGAGGATTGCCAATGTTTTTCACGCTGGGGATGGTAATTTGCATCCGCTAATTTTGTATGATGCAAATCAAGAAGATGAACTGGAGCGTACTGAAGAACTCGGCGAAAAAATTTTGCAGTTGTGCGTTGCAGTAGGTGGGACTGTAACGGGCGAACACGGTGTTGGCGTCGAAAAATTATCCCCAATGTGTGTTCAGTTTAGTGATGCATCGTTGAGTATGTTTCACGCGGTGAAAACTGCCTGGGATCCAAAGGGCATTCTAAATCCTGGTAAAGCAGTTCCCACATTAGCTCGCTGTGCGGAGTTCAATGCCATGCATGTTCATCACGGTCAACTGCCTTTCAGAGACATTGAACGATTCTAGTGAATTCGTCACACTGTACTTGACTTTTGTCTAGTCAAATTAATCACGACGACACTGCTCATTTGGCTGAAGCAGTTTGCAAAGCTAGTTCAAGTGGCGAGGTATTGCGCATTCGAGGGTCGGGCAGCAAATTTTTCTATGGTCGACCAATACTTGGGTCCATACTTGACGTATCTAATCATCGTGGAATAATTTCCTACGAACCTTCTGAACTTGTCGTCACAGTACGAAGCGGTACGACTCTAAAGGAACTAGAAGATACTTTGCAGCAAGCGGGACAGATGTTGGCATTTGAACCACCTTGGTTTGGTTCACAGGCGACGATTGGAGGGACTATCGCCTGCGGGTTATCTGGGCCAAGGAGGCCGTTCGCAGGTGCTGCCAGAGATTTTGTTTTGGGCGTAAAGATAATGCACAAAGACGGTGAAGTATTGTCTTTCGGCGGACAGGTGATAAAGAATGTAGCAGGCTATGACCTCTCCCGACTCATGACAGGAGCGCTCGGTACGTTAGGGGTATTGCTGGAAATCTCACTCAAGGTTTTACCTGTTCCGGAAGTTGAACAAACTCTGCAAAGACGGCTTGGATTAGCGGATGCCCTGGCAGAAATGTCGCGATTGTGTTCTTTGCCGGTGCCGCTTTCTGCTGCAAGTTATTCAGCAGGACTGCTGCGAATCCGTCTATCCGGTAGCAGTAGTGGCATCAATTCCGTCATCTCCAACTTCAAAGCGGATTACCACCAGTCAGACAATAATTACTGGCAGTTACTAAGAGAGCACGAGTTGGATTTTTTCAAGCGAGCAGATGCATTGTGGAGAATTTCGTTGCCGATGGACACACGTGAATTTGACATCGCTGGTGATTGGCTTGTGGACTGGGGCGGTGGTCTAAGATGGGGCTACTCACCTCTTTCATTTGCACAGGTGCAAAGTTCCGTTGCAGGACTAGGAGGGCATGCAAGTATTTTCCGAGCTGATGAAAAAGTCATTCAGCGGTTCACCGAGTTGAAGTCACCGCTTTCGAAGTTTCATGCTCGACTCAAGGATAAGTTTGACCCATCTCGCATATTCAATCCAGGAATAATGTACCCGGATTTATGAAAGTTGAGTTAAACCCCGACACGGGTGACCTATGAAGACCGATTTAGCGGACTTTGTTCGAGATACTGAGGATGGTAGACTGGCAGAATCCATCCTTAGAAAGTGCGTGCACTGTGGATTCTGTACTGCTACCTGTCCCACCTATCAACTTTTGGGGAATGAACTGGATGGACCGAGAGGTAGGATATATCTGATCAAGCAAACCTTGGAAGGATTTACTCCAACCCGACGAACACAACTACACTTAGATCGTTGTCTGACTTGTCGCTCCTGTGAAACCACCTGTCCTTCCGGTGTAGATTACAGCGAGCTTTTGGATATTGGTCGACGAGTTGTAGATAACAAGGTCGGAAGATCGCTATTTGATCAAATTAAAAGAAAACTGCTGTGCGTAATCGTTCCAAGACCGAGCGCTTTTCGTGTGTTATTGATAGTTTCTCAAATTTTTAAAGTGTTTCTACCACGTTCAATCAAATCAAAAATTCCCCCGAGTGAATCTGTGAACCCTTGGCCGAAGATACGACATCCACGCAAGGTGATTCTGCATCAAGGATGTGTGCAGCGTGTGGTTAAGCCTCAAATCAACACAGCTGCGGCAATGGTGTTGGACGCTAATTCAATCTCATGTTTACGGTTGAGTGACGTTTGTTGCGGTGCGGTAGGACTGCATAACGGCGATTATGAAGGTGCAAAGGACCTGGCTCGAAAGAATATTGACGCTTGGTGGCCGGCAATTCAGGAAGGTGTTGAGGCAATAGTATCCACCGCAAGCGGATGCGGAGTCACTTTGAAGGAATACGGTAAACTTCTCAGCGGTGATACCAACTACTCCGCTATGGCGGAAAAGATAGCGACCATGACGGTGGACTTGTCTGAATTGAGTATTGATCTTCCCACCAAATCGGATTCGAGGACAGGGATGCGTGTGGCTTTCCACTCACCATGCACATTGCAACACGGCCTCCAAATCAACGGCAGAGTAGAATCTATTTTGAATAACTTCGGCATCGAGACGACCAGTGTTAGGAATTCGCACCTTTGCTGCGGTTCTGCAGGGACCTATTCACTACTGCAGCCTAAGTTGTCACAGCAGTTGTTGGACGATAAATTAAACTGTCTAAACGAAGGTAAGCCAGACGCAATTGTGACAGCCAATATCGGCTGTCTCATGCATCTACAGTCAAAATCCAAAATTCCAGTTAAACACTGGATAGAGTTAATTCCATCGGAGTAACCTGAATATCAGTTTGTCGGAAGGTATTTCAATTCGAATCATTTAAACGAGTAGAATTTTATAAAACTCGGACATTGATTTAAGTTTGGCGCTGAAAACAGGTTCTAGACTAGGACGGTCTACGATGGTTGAACCTTTGACTGAACGGTCTATCGGTAACTATGCGGTGGTGAAAGACAACCAAGGAATGCAATTGAATCTGGTTGAATTTAACGGTCAAGTTAGTGGTCCAGCCGTCATTTTCCAGAAGGTAGAGGAAATCAGTTTAGTTGCTCTGTTTGACCGCCGCTGTCTGCATTTTAGAGGTTTTAAACATCGTAAGAATTGACAGAATGGAAATTACTCCTGCCCCCCAAAATATCGCGTAGGGGTCGCCGGAATCCAGTAAGTAGCCGAACATTGGCGGCCCAATGATTCCTCCTGCGTTAAAGCCAGTGGTAACCAGTCCAAACACTTTACCCATATCTTGTTGCGGTGCAACTGAACTAATGATGATGTCGCGCGATGGTGCGATGAACCCCCAAAAGAATCCAGCCACTCCTAGTGGGATTGCGAGGGCGAACAAGGGCATTGGCACGATTACGATAAAGAACATACATGCCGTTATTGCCAAGAAACTATTGATAACAACCAACTCTTGGCGTTTCCAACGGTGCGCAAAAATGCCAGCAGTGAGTATTCCAACGGCGTCGGCAACTAAGAATATCCAAATAATGACCCCGGCAGTTGCAATATCGACCGCATAAATTTCAATAAATGAAGCGACCCCAAAGTCGTAAATTCCGACACTGCTCATTGAGAAGCCGAGAAAAAATAACCATCCAAGAATGACCGGAGCACTCAGTAGTAGGCTCGACCTACTACTTGAAACACCAATCTTAGTGTTTCCCAACTCAGATGTTGCAACAGACAGTGTACCTAGATTTGTCACTAACGCTAGAGCAATGACTAGTCCAACTGCACCACAGATCATGAATCCGTTTGACCAATGGATTCCGAAGCTCACCATGACTAGAATTACAGGCCCTGTAATCGCACCGGACTGCCCACAAAACGTATGTATTGAAAATGCTCTTCCCAATCGAGCACTTCTGATGCACTTGGTCAGTATGGAGTAATCGCACGGGTGATAAACAGCGTTTGCAATTCCTGCTATACCCATTAGCCATAGAAAGGCACCGTAGGTTTCAAATACGCCGAGTAACAGCAAAGCAATTGCTTCAATTATTACTCCTGCCACTAAAAACCACCTTGCGCCATATCTGTCGACTAAAAAGCCAAGCGGCGTTTGTAGTAACAATGTGGCAGCACTGAACACGGCATAACCGAATCCTAGTTCGGCATAACCGACCGAATATGCTTCGCGGAGTAAGGGAAAAGTAAGTGGTATTGAGGTGAAGAAAAAGTGCGAAAAAAAGTGAGCGGCGCCTACGATGGAAACAATCTTCCATTCACTTCGGTTCATTGCTGAATCACGCATAAAACTCGACTTTTGACAAATATTTCTAGTGCAGGGACTCTGAAACAGAACAACCTGATAATATTAGCATTAAGGCCGTTTTCTAAGGATGGATAAAGCGTGGGTTTTTGTCTGTAGGATAGTGATTAGTTTATGACAATAGTCAAGCATGCTAACAAAAAACAATTTTTCGGCAAAAAACAACCTAAACGGCCAAAGGGTTGCCTATCTAGGAATTGAGAACAGGGGCAGGCGGCACTAGGTCAGTACCGCATCAGATGAGTTAGTTTAGGAGCCTTTCCAGAAAAAATTCAGCACTATGCTTAGTGATGGAGAATCTGACTCAGGAACAGTTTTGTTCGATCGTTCTGCGGATTACTGAAAAATTCTTCTGGATTATTCTGCTCAATAATTTCGCCGTCGTCCATAAATATGACTCGGTTTGCGACAGTCTTTGCAAAACCCATTTCGTGGCTCACCACCAACATTGTCATGCCTTCTTCTGCTAACTGAATCATGACGTCAAGAACTTCCTTAATCATTTCCGGATCAAGCGCTGAGGTGGGTTCGTCGAACAGCATAATTTCTGGATTCATGCACAAGCTTCTCGCGATTGCTACACGCTGTTGCTGTCCGCCCGACAACTGACCTGGAAACTTTGATGCCTGATCAGCAATGCGGACTCTTTCGAGAAACTTCATCGCTATAGCTTCGGCTTCTTCCTTGGGCATTTTGCGCACCCACACCGGAGCGAGGGTGCAATTTTGCAGCACTGTTAAGTGTGGGAACAAATTGAAGTGCTGAAATACCATCCCAACTTCCCTGCGCACTTCAGCAATATTCTTCAAGTTACTGGTCAGTGCTATGCCATCAACAACAATTTCACCACGCTGGTGTTCCTCAAGTCTGTTGATGCAACGAATAAGGGTTGACTTTCCGGAGCCGGAAGGCCCGCAAATCACAATTCGCTCACTGCGTTCAACCTTCAAATTGATACTCTTTAAAGCATGAAACTCACCGTACCACTTGTGCATTTCATGTATTTCAATGGCATAGTTGTTGCCTTCAGATTGTTGTGACATATCCAATATCTCCGATTAAGTCCGATGTCCGGTTTCGAGTTTACGTTCCAAGTACAGAGAGTATCTCGACATGGCAAAACAGGAAATAAAGAATCCGACTGCGATGAATATATATAACTCAGTTGACAGACCTTGCCATTTGGAATCAGCCAAAGTTGCACGACTAATACCCAGTGGGTCCAATAGTCCCACAACTACCACCAAAGTCGTATCTTTGTATAGACCAATAAATGAGTTGACTATTCCAGGAATTGAAATTTTTAAGGCCTGAGGAAGCACCACCAATTGCATTGATCTGAAGTATTTGAGTCCAAGTGAATCGCAGGCCTCAGTTTGTCCTTTGGGAATTGCTGCCAGTCCACCCCTGACTACTTCTGCTATATATGCGGAAGAAAACAGAATCACCATAATGATGACTCGTAAAAGCAAATCAAAATAGGTGCCGGGTGGCATAAAGTAATTCAATAAAGTTGATGCCACGAACAGTAGCGTAATTAAGGGAACGCCACGGATAAACTCAATATACCAAACACATAGAATTCGAACTACGGGCATTGAAGAGCGCCGACCGAGTGCCAGCACAATACCAATTGGAAGCGATACAACAATGCCAGTCATACCAATGATTACAGTTAGAGTAAAGCCTCCAATTTTTGCCGATTCAACAGGTTCGAGTCCAAACCCACCCCACAATAAGAAAAATGCAATAACTGGATAAATGAGTGAGAAAATTACTAATTTACTTCTATAAGGAGTCTTGTCGTAAAGCACCGGAACCAATGCCAAAATCATTAAAATGAACGCGAGGTTGACACGCCATCTCGATTCAGCAGGGTAAAACCCATAAATAAACTGTTCGAATCGTGCTATTACAACTGTCCAGCATGCGCCATCGCCTTTCGCAAAACATTCGTTGCGATGGTTGGCATCGGTGAAAACTGCATCAATAAACAGCCAATTGACCATTCCAGGCAGGATTAGATACAAAAGATATAACGAAACAAATGTCAGCACAATGTTGCTTGTACTGGAAAACAAATTGTTCCTTAGCCAGCCAATTACCCCGGTTTCCGTTATTGGTGGTGGTAGCGAGGGATGTTTTCCCGGTTCGTATTGACGCTGCTCTTCTCGCTGCATTTTTACCGTTCCACGCGCGCAAATCGCTTGTTATACATGTTCATCAATGCGGAAATGCCAAGTGATATGCAAAGATAGATTGAAAGAACAATTGACATGCACTCGAGTGCACGACCCGTTTGATTGAGTGAGATTCCACCAATAGTGGCCACGATGTCCATGTAGCCAACTGCGATTGCCAATGATGAATTCTTCGTTAAGTTCAGGTACTGACTGATTAATGGAGGAATAATGACACGTAAAGCCTGCGGTAGTATGACTAACCTTAGTGTCCAGTTGGCCTTGAGTCCCAGGGCATAGGAAGCTTCCGTTTGGCCGTGGCTGACTGCGAGAATACCAGCACGTACAATTTCTGCGATAAAGGCACTGGTATATACGCCCAATGCGGCAGTTAGTGCGATAAATTCTGGAGTTAGAACCAGGCCTCCTTGGAAATTAAATCCCTTGAATTCTGGGTATTCTAAAGATGCCGGCGATCCTGCTAAATAAAATGTAATAATCGGCAGAATAATCAGTATCCCGGCGTTGATAAAACTAACCGGATAGTGCTGTCCAGTTTGCTCCTGCACCTGGCGTGCGTATCGAGTGAAAAAATACGCTCCCACCAGCCCTAAAATTAATGCAATCACGACCCACCAAAACTCTATTTCTAAAATATGTTTTGGAATGAAAAACCCACGGTTAGTCAGATGTACATTTTCTGCAAGGCTCACAGGTGTTCGAGGATGGGGCAAGCTGTGCACAATGATCCCGTGATAAAGAAGGATCCACAGCAAAAGTGGTACATTTCGGTTGAATTCAACAAACAGATAGGACAATCGGTTGACGAGCCAGTTGGATGACAACCGCAGAATACCGACAAAGAATCCCAGCGCTGTCGCGAGTACGATTCCAAAAAAAGCCACCAGGGCAGTATTGATGATGCCCACGATGGTGGCACGCAGGTGAGTGCTGCGTGACGAATATTCGATTAAGTGTTGATTGATGTCATAGTTGGAGGGTGTTAGGAGAAAGCCGTAACCTGCCTCTCTGCCTAATGCTTCAAGATTGACTAGAGTGTTTCTAATGAAGTAGCCAATTAGCAAAAATATGAAAACCAGCACAAATATCTGAATAAGAACCTGCCGGTTTTTCTCGTCACTCCAAAGATTCGAAATCCAATTTCCGGATTTTTGGAGTTGCGGGTTAACTTCCTTATTTTTGTCTTTTGCGGCCTCTGAGGTCATCTTAGTAGACTTCACTGAGGTACTTTCAGGAAAACTTTGAAAAGTTTTCTTTTAACTTTTGTCCAAATCGTTATCCCTTTTCAGGGCTACAACATTCTGGCAAGCAAGAGTAAATAGGCGGAGTGCGCATGATCAGCGCACGCCGCCTGAAAGTTGATTAACGATAGGGATATGCGTAGATCAGTCCACCGTCAGTCCACAGTGCATTGACGCCACGCTCTAGTCCGATATCTGTATTAACGCCAAGATATTGCTCAAAGATTTCGCCGTAGTTGCCGACTTCGGCAATTACATTGACGACCCAGTCTGCATCCAACCCGAGCATAGCACCGTATTCACCTTCGGTACCAAACATTCGGTTTAGTTCTGCATCTTTTTGAGTTTCAGCAGCCATTGCTCGAACATTTTCAGCGGTGACTCCTTTTTCTTCAGCAATAATCAATACGTTCAAAGTCCAGCGGACGATGTCTGCCCACTCGTCATCTCCGTGACGAACCACAGGACCAAGAGGTTCCTTCGAGACGATTTCAGGGAGAACTACGTGATCGTCTGGATTTTCCAAGGTAGCACGAGTGGCCGCCAAACCAGAGCGGTCTGTTGTGTATACGTCGCATCTTCCAGCGAGATAGTTTTGACGTGCTTCGGCATTGGTTTCAATCGGAACAGGTTCATATTCCATGTTGTGTTCACGGAAAAAATCAGCCAAATTCAATTCTGTTGTCGTGCCGGTCTGAATGCAAACGGATGCTCCGTTAAGTTCAGTTGCACTGGAAACGCCAAGTGCTGCAGGAACAATGAATCCTTGACCGTCATAGTAGTTGACACCCAGGAAAGTGAGTTTCAAATCGACATCCCGACTGTAGGTCCAAGTGGTATTGCGAGAAAGCATATCAACTTCACCAGCCTTAAGAGCTTCGAACCTGGTCTTACCGGTTAAATTCGTATACTTCACTGCATCTGCAGTTCCAAAGACCGCTGCCGCAACTGCTTTACAAAGAGCAACGTCAAATCCTTGCCAGTTGCCTTCATCATCTGTATAAGCAAAACCAGCCAGACCGGTGTTGATGCCACACTGAACGAAACCTTTCGCTCGAACATCATCCAACATTCCTGCTTGGGCTACGCCTACAAAGGAAAGTCCTACGACCGTTAATGCGATACTAATATTTCTGATAAATTTCATATTTGTAATTTCCTCTAATTATTCAAAAGGTTAAAGTTGCCCAAGATTATGTTTGTATATTGCTCAATAAATGACTGAAAATCTTAGGCATGATTTGTTTAGTGACATAAGTAATTGAAAAATAATTTTACATTATTTGAGTTGAGTTTACTTTTAGATGAGAGTATCGAGCGTTTCCCCGTTTGGAGTTATTCTACAATTTCAAAGTTGATATTTCGCCCAACCGGGGCCGAATTGGTAGGAATACCGGCGGGTCATTGGTGGGATTTTTGTGAGCGAAGGGCTTTGCCGTCGAAGCCCACTTCAACACCGAAGTCCGGGAGTAGCTGTACCAGCTGGTCGGACCGCCGCTGCTGCATCTGACTCAAACCGGCGGTGTCGCGTTCGACTTCGAGCAACACCGCGATAAAGCGACTAAACACACTTTTTGATGGCACCCGATAGGCGAACCCATCGCCGTAATGCTCAAACCCACAGGCGCGCATCAACGATGAATTGTGCGCTAAATCTCGGCGCAGAGACTCAATCGAAGGATGCTGTTAGACACACCGGGCGATCAGTGCGGTAAGCATCGCCTGGGCGGGCCATTCGCAACGCGTGCCACAGCGCCGTAGGTTGATTTCATGGACAAGGTCGTCAAGTTCCATCGCTTCGACTACCATGGTTAAACGGGTCAGGTCACTGTGCTCATCGAGTAGGTGCCAGGAAAACAGCGTATCATTCATCATTGCCGCACCGGATGGATGGTTAGTTTATTCGAGTATCCATGCTACTGAAGACGCCCTGAGGATGCAGTATATGATGAAGACATATCAATCGCTTAAGTGTTTGATAGTGGCGCCTTCGGACCTTGCGGGGTGGTTTTTGCGGTGAAGCGCCTAAAATCGACTAAAACCCGGACAAAAAGCCCAATTTGTGGGGTAAACGAAAAATTAACCCATTGAAAACAACAGTTAAATCAATACGCTACAGCACCTGAAACTTTCTCAAAACTATAGCATTTGCTGAATACTAGCGCATCGCGCAGAATTTCTTAGCTATGCCAACATCACCCCGGGTGCATGTTCGTCTGCTTTGTACGAGGAGCGTACTAGTGGACCAGATGCAACATGTGAGAATCCAAGTTGTTCGCCAATTCGCCTGAATTCATTAAATTCTTCAGGTGTTACATAACGCTCGACCGCCAAATGGTGACGACTTGGCTGCAAGTATTGGCCGAGTGTAACGATTTGTACATCGTGCCGGCGCATATCTTTCAATACTTCAATCACTTCGTCATAGGTTTCCCCGATGCCCAGCATGATCCCTGACTTTGTTGGGACTTCTTTGTGCTGAAACGCAAAATTCTTGAGCAGCCGAAGTGAATAATCGTAGTCAGATCCTGGTCGAACTCTTTTGTACAAGCGAGGCACAGTTTCCAGGTTGTGACTAAATACATCGGGAGGGGACTGTTGCAGTACTTCCAGAGCTCGTTCCATCCTGGCTCGAAAGTCAGGGGTTAATATCTCCACGGCGGTTTTTGGCGTGACTTCCCGCAATTCATTAATGCAGTCCACGAAGTGGGAAGCGCCACCGTCTCTTAAGTCATCGCGATCGACTGAAGTGATTACTACGTATCGTAGTTGCATTAGGTTTACGGTTCTGGCGAGATTTTTTGGTTCATCGGGATCGGGAGGATTGGGTCTGCCATGAGCAACATCGCAGAACGGACATCTGCGAGTGCAAATATCACCAAGAATCATAAAGGTGGCGGTGCCACGCGAAAAACACTCGCCAAGATTGGGGCAGGATGCTTCTTCACAAACGGTATGAAGGCGGTTTTGGCGGAGCGTTTGCTTGAGTTTGATAACTTCGGCAGTACCTGGAAATTTCGCTCGAATCCAGGGTGGTTTTCTTAGCCTGTCCTCTGGTGCTTGTGGTTGAACCTTGATGGGAATTCGTTTTAGTTTTTCAGCACCACGAAGTTTAATGCCAGACTGAACGGTAACTTTAGGTTTAGACCGTTTAGGTTCCGCTGTTGATAACTCATTTGTTGCGTTGACTGGCATCAGGATTCGCCTACTAAGACTCTGAATATGTAAAAGAAATATAGACTCGAGGACTTTCCTTGTGGTGCTCGCCTTGCACCAACAATGGACACTTTGTTCAAGTTTGTTCTAGACAGGAACATTGTACAGCATCGTGAATATTAGCTAATGACTTCAAGTTTCGTTTTGTTGCGAGAGGGAGTGCAAGAAATTCGATAAATGCATTTTCTACTTTTCCGCCAGTGATTGCCACGAATGGGTGTACTGTCTTAGATCTGCCCTCAAATCCATTCATAGTGACTAGATAAATTCTATAAAATTCGTTGCGAGGGGTAATTTTTACATTGGAAACTTAACAGTTTAATTGAATTAACACAATGGATAGTGAGCAGCAAATTCATTCCACTTGTTCACTTAGTTCTGTCATTTTTGATGCGGCACGTTCTGCCCGTGATTCTGCCGGATTGGAAATCGCCGACCATCAACGAGAGCGCACATTTGGCAGAATTACTCGTCTACTACGGGAACGGGATGCTGTTTTAGTCGCACATTATTATGTTGACGGTGACCTCCAAGATTTAGCAGAACAAACCGGAGGATGCGTCGCAGATTCGCTGGAAATGGCGCGCTTTGGATTTGAACACCCGGCATCAACTATTGTCGTTGCTGGCGTGAGATTCATGGGTGAGACGGCAAAGATTCTGAGTCCAGAGAAAAATGTGTTTGTGGTCGAGACTGACGCGAATTGCTCACTTGATCTAGGATGTCCCGCTGAGCCGTTCGCAAAATTTTGCGACGCTCATCCGCATCGTACTGTTGTTGTCTATGCAAATACCAGTGCTGCAGTCAAGGCTCGCGCAGACTGGGTTGTAACATCTTCCATTGGCCTAAAGCTCGTGCGACATCTGCACGAATGTGGCGAGAAAATTTTGTGGGCTCCCGACAAATATTTAGGTGACTACATTCGTCGAGAATCAAATGCAGACATGGTGATGTGGGACGGTGCATGTATAGTCCATGAGGAGTTTAAGGCTGTTGTGTTGCGTGGTTTGGTTTCGCGCTATCCCGAAGCTAAAGTGTTAGTGCATCCGGAATCCCCAGCTAGTGTTATTGAACTTGCGGATGTAGTCGGATCAACGAGTCAAATTATTCAAGCAGCGAATGAACTTGATTCCGATACTTTTATCGTGGCAACCGAGGAGGGTATTTTGCACCGCATGCGTGCCATGCTGCCACACAAGGAATTTTTAGTCGCGCCTACCGCCGGTGACGGCGCAACTTGTGAAAGTTGTGCACATTGTCCATGGATGAAAATGAACGACCTGTACCGACTGGAAAAAGTTCTTGAGTCATTCGAAGGTGAGATTCAGGTCGATGAACCAACACGCAAATTAGCTGAACGTTCCATTAAGCGCATGGTGGAATTTGGCAAGCAGCATGCGCCAGTCTTAAAGTCGAATAATCAATGACAAAATTTGCGAATAACTTTGACTCTTCGGTCAAAAGTTCTGTCGTTGGAGTGGTACTGGTCAACCTTGGCACACCGGATTCTCCTGATTCTTCTTCGGTTCGACAATTTTTACGTCAATTTCTATCCGACCCAAGAGTGATAGAAGTTCCGAAGCCAATTTGGTGGTGCATCCTATACGGCGTCATTTTAGTTTTTAGACCCTCTCGAAGCGCAGCGGCCTACAAAAAAATCTGGACACCAGAAGGCTCGCCGCTAATGGTGAATACAGTCGAGCAAGTTGAAGCACTACAACAGCGACTTGGACACCAAAGGTGTCTTGTGCGACATGCCATGAGTTATGGAGAGCCATCTGTGGACCAAGTTTTTGATGAGTTAACCGGTCTTGGAGTGCAGCGAATTGTGGTAGTCCCAATGTATCCGCAATACTCAGGAACCACCGTAGGTTCGGTATTTGATTCGATTGGTAAAGTATTGCAACATCGACGTTATGTACCTTCAATTAGATTTGTCAGTGGTTATGAAGTTCATGAATCCTATATTGGTAGTTTGGCGGCATCGATTCAGGAGCATTGGAGTGAGCATGGCAGAGCTGAGCGACTACTGATGTCTTTTCACGGAATTCCACAGGAGTATGCCGACAAGGGAGACCCATACGACTTGCAGTGTCGGCAAACTGCCAAAATGTTAGCTGATCAATTGAGTCTAGACGCAGATTCCTGGCAATTGAGTTTTCAATCACGAGTTGGTGCGAAACCTTGGTTGCAGCCCTATACAGACGATGCACTTTTAGCAATGGCGAAGGAAGGAATTACCAGTGTGGATGCAATCTGTCCCGGATTTTCGGTTGACTGTTTGGAGACTTTGGAGGAAGTTAATATGGAATACAACGAGCTATTTCTGAACGCTGGTGGTAAATCATTCAACTACATTCCATGCCTCAACGCCCGCCCGTCGCATATCGAAATGCTTCACAACATTGTGTTTGAGGCAGCAGGGAGCTGGCTGCAATAGGTAAAGCGAATTTCAAAATTACAATTTCTATTTGATATTGAACAACAGCTGGCACAAGTCCCAGTCCAGCAATTGGTATTGGTCAACCGAGAGGGCAAACTCGTGTCAGGAACTTCCTGTTTACGTGAAGTTGTAGATTCATATGAACGTTCGTAAAGTAACTAATGCAAAAAATTAATCATATCTGTGTTGCAAATCTTGTAGACCGGTGCGCGCAGTTGGCGAGCGAGGGCTGTGTAGTTATCTCACAAACTAAGCGACTCCGACACCTCATAAGGGACAGTTACAATCAGCTTCAAGTAGAAGGCGGCGCTCAATGCTGGCCATCGCCCGATATTTTTACCTGGGATGGTTGGTTGCGTCGAATCTGGGAAGCTCTTATGCTTGAGAATGTTGAGAATTTGCCGCAATTGCTCACCAAAAACCAGCAGGAAGCATTATGGGAGGCCTGCATTGTGGAGGGTGTGCGTCGAGTTAGCGAGGAGGACTACGAATTTCTTTTGTGGCGGGTCAATGCCACCGCAGCCACCGCCATGGAAGCCTATGCCATTATGCGCAACTACCAAATTGAGTCGGATGAATACGGTCGCTTTGTAAGTGCTGATGCCAAAAATTTTCTCTCATGGCTCAAAGACTATCGAAGCAATTTGCAAGAAAACAACTACATAGATTCAGAGTCACTGCCTGAATTGCTTGGCAAATATCCGGAAAGAATATTAAAACTTGGTCGCAGACTCGTACTCGCCGGATTTGACGAGTTGCTGCCTCAGCAACAGTCGTTTCTCGAAGATTTGTTATCACAGGGTGCTGAAATTCAGTTGCTGTTCGTGGCGGAATCGGAAGTCGACGATTCACCCACTCGAATAGATTTTGCTTCAACGGATGAGGAAATCACCCAATGTGCGAAGTGGGCGCGAACGGTGGTTGAAGAAGACCCTGAAAGAAACAAAGTGGGAATCGTAGTACCAGATTTAAGGGTGAATGCAAAGAAAATCAGGCGACTTTTTTCCGCCATCGTCAACCCAAATCTATATATGGAGGATAGGCAACCTCAGAACCTTTCATTTCATAGTACATTGGGCGGTTTGCTTAGTGAACTTCCAGTAGTCGCAGATGCACTGAATTTGATTATGTTGGTTCGGCGGGAAGTAGAAACTGAAACGTTGCGCCAGGTGATTGTTTCTGAGCGAACCAAGTATTGGGGCGAGGAGGCGTCAGCTCGGGCTAGACTCGCTGACAGGCTCTTTTTCGAGTGTAGAGAGGCCACCACAATTGAAAACGCGCTGAAACTAATTAACCGAGATTTCAAACAAGAATTACCGCAGCTTCGAAAAATTTTTAAACAAGCTGAATCTATCCGAGCAAATGCTCAACACAAGGAGGAGTTTGGCTACTGGGCAAGATTCTTTTCACGGTGGATTCAGTGCTTTCAGGCAACCTCTCGCAGTGACCGAAATTATGGCCAGGAAGAGCTAGTGGCACACCAGCAGTGGGGTGATGTTGTCAACCAACTTTCGGAACTCGGAATTTTCGCGCGTAAAGTGAGTGTGGGTGAAGCCATAGCAAAACTTTTGCGTGTCACTATGAGTAAAGATTTTCAGCCACGTAACCGAAGGGTGCCAATTCAAATTGGTGGTACCGTCGCTTTGTCCGGACAAAAGTTTACGCACCTTTGGATCATGGGAATGAACAATGAATCCTTCCCGGGTCCTGCGCGTCCTAATCCATTCATTCCAATATCCATTCAGAAGGAACGGAAGGTGAGGAATGCGTCTCCAATATTGATCAGGGAGGCAGTTGAAAGAAGAATTGCAGCCCTCATTGATTCCTCAGAAACAGTAATTCTGAGTTATGCTCGAACCAATGGCGACCAACTATTCGAACCCAGTTCTTTACTGCAAAAACTGGGTGGGTTAAAAGCTTCTACTGTTGCGACAAATAATTATTCAAATTTTCAGCAAGTGATTGCTGAACAGCGGGGTCAATTGGTTTCATATTGTGACTGGCGAGCGCCTAAAGTAGACCCAGCAAGCATTAGACGCGGGGTGTCGCTCCTAAGTAACCAATCCCAATGCCCCTTTAAAGCTTTCGTTTCGCATCGACTGGACCCCCCAGACGAAGAACTTGCTGACATTGGATTTTCCGCAATAGACAGAGGTGCGGCTGTTCACGGTGTCTTAGAAACTCTATACGAGGAATATCCGACTCACGCCAAGTTGGTTGCTGCAGAAACAAAATACATAGAAGACGCTCGAATTTTGATGCGCGAGGCACTGACTAAACTCAATGAAGATCGCCTGATTCCGGTACGAGAGGATGTATTTGAAAATGAAGTTGAACGACTCACTGCACATATTCAACGATGGTACGGGGTTGAAGGAAACAGGGTGGGGTTTGAGGTGCTTTTCAAAGAGAAAAAAGTAACAACTCAAATCGCTGGCTTTGAAGTAAGGGGTATAGTCGACAGAGTAGATAAAATTGCTGGTGGCTATGTGGTTATCGACTACAAAACGGGAAATGCGAGAGTTGCCCACTTTACCGAAGACAGAATCAAGGAATCGCAGTTGCTGGTCTACGCCAAAGCACTCAAGGAAGAAGGCTATAACGTACAACAATTGGCCTATGCTGTTATTCGGCGAGATGGTTCTATGTTTAGGTCACATCCCCAAAAAAATTTAAAAACTCCAAAGTCTAAAATTTCGTTTTGGGATGACTTTATGGCGGCTTCTCAAGAAAAACTTGAGCAACTTGGGAAAAGTTATCTTCAAGGTGATGCTCGTGTCGACCCAGCAAAAGGAGCGTGCGAATACTGCCCGGCAACTGCTATTTGTAGAACCAGCGAATTTACCGACGCATGACTTCAGCGGTTGAACTTGTCGATGCACAGCAGCGTTCTCAGGCGCTTGATATCACCAATTCCTATATCGTGCAGGCGCCTGCTGGGTCCGGAAAAACCTCCATATTAATCAGTCGCTTTATATGTCTGTTAGAAGTCGTTAATGAGCCCGAAGAGGTGCTCGCGGTCACGTTCACGAAAAAGGCAACGCATGAGATGCGCACTAGAGTGCTGGAAGCTCTGGACCCTGCCAATGGTGTAGATTTACATTCTGAAATTGCCAACCAGGCGCTTATCAGGGTTCAGAACAGATCACAAGAGCGAAATTGGGATTTACTGAACCAACCATCTCGTCTGCAAATTATGACAATCGACGCCCTTTGTTCAACCCTAGTGCAAAGGATGCCATGGGCTTCTCGATTAGGGTCAGTACCTAGAGTTCTGGATGACGCATTACGTCATGAAGTCTACCGCATTGCCGCAGCCAACACGATTGAATTGAAAGACAATCAGGAAAAGACCTTTCGAGAAGCCATCAAGCTTTTGCTGCGACGCATGGACAACAAAACGAACATCTTGCAGGATCTTTTTATTAGTATGCTCAAGAGTCGTGATCAGTGGATCAGATGCGTCTTCGAGTACAGTAGCCAGGCTCCTGAAGATCTAAAGATTTCAATGGAAGAGACATTGGAGTTGATCTGTGAAAAAACCCTGGCTGCCGCCCGCGGCAGGTTCTTAAGGAACGACTTGAGTCAGTTGCAGGAATTAGCAGTTTTTGCAGCTAAAACCCAAGAAGAAAGGGGTGGTGCGTCAGAGAACTTAAAGAATTTAATCGATTTAAATGATAAATCCTCTAGTGCCTTCGGGACGATGGTTAGTGGTCTTGCAATTGCCGAAATCCTACTAACCAATGATGATGAATGGAGAAAGAGAATAACAATAAAACAAGGCTTTCCAGCACAAACTGAAGAAAAAGATGCTCTGGTAAGATTGTTGAAATCCTATCACCAAGATGATGAAACAAAACGCCATTTAATTGAAGTTCGCTACGCTCCCTCAGAACGCTATGAGTTACACGATTGGGAGTGTCTAGAAGCGATTCTACAAGTTTTGCCGTTTTTGATTGCACAACTACTTGTGGAATTCCGCAATCGTGGCACAGCAGACTTTATAGAAATTGCGCAACGTGCCTCACAAGCGCTTGGCACCCCTGAGAATCCAACTGATTTGTCACTCGTGCTGGATTATCAGTTCAAGCACATATTGTTTGATGAATTCCAGGATACATCGCGTAGTCAGGAGACCTTACTTCGCCAATTAATTGGAGGTTGGCAGAGCAACGATAGCCGCACCTTATTTTTGGTTGGCGACCCAATGCAATCCATATATCGATTTCGCGAAGCAGAAGTCGGGATTTTTTTGGATGCTGCTGATAACGGAATAACTCCTCTTGAATTACATCCATTGGTGCTAGACCAAAATTTTCGGTCGAATAGTCAACTGGTTTCCTGGTTCAACGATACATTCGAAGACTTATTCGATTTGAATACAGACGCAAGTTTAGGAGCAGTGACCTATTCTCCGTGCACTTCATCCACCCAAGGAAATGATATGGAACCCGTTACATTCGAATTGATTCGATTTGGCGGGGTGATAAAAAGGGAAGATGCAAGAAAATTGGAAGCTGACAGGCTTGTAACAAACCTTAAAGCATATCTCGAGTATGCACCCCCTTCAGCCAAAGTTGCAATTCTGCTACGTTCCAGAAATATTTTTGAACCAATTCGCGAAGCTTTGCGGGCTGCGGCTATTGTGATTTACGGAGATAACTTAGAACCGTTACAAAATAAACAAGCAGTGATTGATGCATTGTCGCTCACCCGTGCACTTTGCAATTTGGCAGACAAGATTTCCTGGCTTGCGATTCTGCGAGCACCCTGGTGTGGTCTGGAACTGGCTGACCTGCTCGTTATGGCTGAACACAGTAATTCTATCTGGGAAGCGATGAATGACGCAGAGCGTGTTCAACAACTTTCGCCTGCAGGCCAAATTCGAACTAATCGGGTTCGAGAGGTTTTAGAACAAGCCTTCAACGCGCGTGGTCTGTTTGGAGTTCGACAATTAGTTGAAGATACATGGACACTATTAGGAGGTCCTGCATGTGTGTCACTAGCAGATGAGCAAAATGTGCAGTTGTTCTTCGATTTGCTGGAAAACTACTCCGAAGGTGGGAAAGTTCAAAAGTTAAATCAATTCGAAGATTTTATGGACGATTTGTATGCCGTGCCAGAATTTACACCGGATATTGCTCAGGTTCACGTCATGACGATTCACGCTGCCAAGGGTCTGGAATTTGATGCGGTGTTCCTTCCCGGTATGGACCGACAACCACGATCATTAGGTAATGAGTTGATGTTGTGGGAGGAATCCAACTGGGGTGAAACTGGATCATCGATGCTGATGTCACCGATATCCGATGCCAGCGAAGCGGACAAAAGTAAGATGTACAACTACTTGAAAAGACGTCAAAGAACCAAAAGTGATCATGAACTGGAACGGCTGATCTACGTGGGTTGTACTCGCGCTAAGCACAATTTGTATCTATCAGGAGTTCTGGAGAATGGTAAGAATCCGAGAAGTTCAACCATATTGGATAAGTTATATCCCCTCATCAGTCACCAGCAGACTGAAATCATCTTCGAATCACCACCAGAATCCAAGACAACCTCCGACGAATTGTTGGTGGGTGAGGATTACCAATTAACCAGATTACCGACAGATTGGATTAGACCGGACTACCCTGCAGCACTGCAATTACCTGATCAAGGATTGGAATCGCAGTCGTTTGTCGAAGAAATCGACTTTGACTGGGCAGGGGATATTGCCCGCTGGATAGGTTTGGTGGTGCATGCATGGTTGCAGAGAATATCAATTGTCGGAATAGAACAATGGAATGTGGAACTACTCCGAAGTTATCGCAACAAGTGGCGCAAAGAACTGCAGATGCTAGGAGCTGCAGCAGATGAAATAGAAGATGCTGTCAACAGGGTAGAAAAACTGCTGCAAAATGCGCTTGAGGATCCCAAAGGTCGTTGGGTGCTGAGTAATCAGCATCAGGAAAGTCACTCGGAGTGGCGATTAACCGGAGTTAAGGGCGACGAATTCAAAAACGTCATTGTCGATCGTACTTTTGTAGATGAATTTGATATTCGGTGGATTATCGATTTTAAAACGGGTTATACGGGTGGCAATGTAGAAAATTTTTTAAATGAAGAGGTTAAGCGATATAGCGATCAGCTGCAAGACTATGGTAACTTTATCTCGCAATTGGATCATCGCACCATTAAGTTGGGCCTGTATTTTCCAGCCCACAAGGGATGGCGTGAGTGGAAATATATTGCGCGTGACAGAGGCGCCGACGACATTATTTCAGATTGACTGAGTACAGAGTCAATTTTGTATAAAATTGATCTTCGGGCAACAAAAATAAACCGCGCTGAATGACCGTCACCTTCAAACTGATTTCAGTAGATTATTCACAACTGCAAGCAATCAAAAAGCGCTCTGTCAGTTCATTTCAGATTTTTATCAATACAGATTACTCAACAGATTGAAAATGTGCAGCATGCGCACCACAATTTCCCTGGTTACTGGATTTGTTGTGTTCTTAACACTGCAACCTCTTGCTGTTGCTCATCTATCGGGCCACTCATTTGCCGACATCGTTGAGGATATTGAGCATGGAGTTGTCAACATATCTATCGGCGCCAACTACGCTCGGTCCACATACAGAAATCAAGAGAATAGAAATTTCAGTATTCAGGAAACTCCTTCAACCGGTAGTGAACTCTTACCAGTTGGATCCGGCGTCATTATTGAAGCCGATGAAGGCTACATTGTCACAAACAATCATGTACTGGGTCAGGCTGAACAAGTTTTTGTGACTCTCTCGGACGGCAGATCATTTCAAGCTGAAGTAGTCGGCAATGACGAGGGCATGGATTTGGCACTTTTGGAAATTCAAGCTGACAATTTGACCGATATTCCCATTGGCGACTCCGACGGACTTCGAGTTGGGGATGTTGTTCTTGCAGTCGGCAGTCCATTTGGCTTGTCAGCGACAGTTACAACAGGTATTGTCAGTGCGTTGAATCGTCGAAATTTGGGTCTGGACCGCTATGAAGACTATATTCAGACTGATGCGGCTATCAACCCAGGCAGTTCTGGTGGAGCGCTCGTCAATTTGCAGGGTGAATTGGTGGGAATCAATTCAGCGATTTTTACCCGCACTGGCGGAAATGTTGGAATATCTTTCGCGATCCCGATCAATGCTGCCATTAGTATAGTAGGACAGCTCGAAGAATTTGGTCGGGTCAACCGGGGATTGCTCGGTGTGACCTTTCAAGAACTCACTCATGATCTAGTCCAACAACTGGATCAAGATTCCATGCGTGGAGTGTTAATCAAATCGATAGTGGAAGGTTCGGCCGCTATGTCAGCCGGTCTTCAGGAAGGCGATCTCCTCACTCACATCAATAATGTAGAAATAGCCGAAGGTAATCATTTGCGCAACACCATGGCACTGATACGAATAGGTGAGGAAGTGAAAGTGAAATTTATTCGTGATGGTATTGAGTATCAAGGAGAAGGGACTGTCGCCCCCTACGTCTCAAACACTATCAGCATCGTCGGTGAAGAACTGGACCCAAGATTTGCAGGTACGCAGCTAAAGAATCTCCACGTGACTACACCTGGCGTCATTGTCGCAGATATTGAACTATCCACTGTGGCATGGAATCATCTTGGCTTGAGGAAAAATGACATCATTTATGAAGTGAATGATCAGGCAGTCAAAAACTTGGATGATTTGTATCGTTTGATTTCCCAAAGTCCAACCAAGGTTGTGATGACAGTGTTGCGAGAGGGTCGAGTACAAATCCTCACAGCGGTACCCTAGCGTAGTCAAAAGTTCATTGAATCCAGTCATTTCACCCTCGATTCTTGCTGCAGACTTTGCCCGGCTTGGCGAAGACTGTGTATCAGTTTTATCCAGTGGCGCCGATTGGATTCACTTTGACGTCATGGATAACCATTTTGTTCCGAATCTAACTTTTGGTCCGGTGGTGTGTGAATCACTTCGAAAATTCGGAATCGAGGCTCCGCTGGATGTCCATTTGATGGTAGAGCCGGTTGACAGGTTGATTGGGAAATTTGCTGAAGCCGGTGCGACGAACATCACCTTTCACCCGGAATCCGAAGTTCATCTGGACCGGGTTGTCGCGAAGATTCGAGAGTATGGTTGCAGTCCTGGAATTGCCATCAATCCAGCGACCTCTCTGTCCTGTCTGGACCATGTACTAGATAGCATAGACATGGTTTTGTTGATGTCCGTGAATCCAGGATTCGGAGGCCAGCGCTTTATCCCTTATGTGCTTGATAAAATTCAAGATTTGCGCAGTCGGGTAGATTCTCAAGCACTCAGCGTACGCATTGAAGTCGATGGTGGTGTGAATCTGAACAACATTGGTGAAATTGCAGCCGCTGGTGCAGATACCTTCGTTGCGGGAACTGCGATTTTTGGCTCGTCGGACTATGCAACGACCATACGACTGATGCGTCAGCGAATCGCCACGGAAAGTAAAGCGATTTTTCGACACCTGTAATCTGTTATCGCTGTTAACCAAGTTTTTTTGATTGGGTCATACCTGTATCGTTATGCTTTCTGAAGCCGAATTTAATTCCCTTAAGCAGCAAAATTACACTCATATCCCGTTCGTACGGGAAATTCTTGCTGACTTTGACACACCACTGAGTACTTACTACCGTCTCGCACGTGAGCCCTTTACCTACTTATTTGAATCGGTTCAAGGTGGCGAAAAATGGGGAAGATACTCCATCATTGGACTCCCCAGCGTTAGCCGACTTGAAGTCAGAGGTTTTGAAGTCCGTGTGATTCAGCATTCCAAGGTGGTCGAGCAATGGACCAGTGAAGACCCGCTGACGGACATTCATGAATTTCAGCAACGGTTTCGAATGCCAGTGTTGGACGGTTTACCGAAGTTTACCGGAGGTTTGGTAGGTTATTTCTCTTATGACACCGTCCGCTATGTCGAACCTACACTGGGCGAATGCCCAAATCCTACAGAGATAGATGTTCCGGAAATCTGCTTAATGGTATCGGATGAAGTTGTGGTATTTGATAACTTGTCGGGACGTCTGTTTATTGTGATTTATGTGGAAGCAGGAATGGAAAATGCCTGGAGTTATGGACAGCAAAGAATTGAGACTCTGGTCGCAAAACTCCGAGAACCTGCACAGTCCAGACCGTCCCTGTCACTGGAAAACCAGGCGAAAGAATCGGAGTTTGAGTCAGCATTCGGCCAAGAGGAATTTGAAAGGGCAGTGGAACGCTCGCACAAGTATCTCCTGGAAGGGGAGATCTTTCAAGTGGTTTTATCCCAGCGCTTGTCCGCAAAATTTGAAGGTGACTCGATTGACTTGTATAGAGCTTTGCGGACTCTAAATCCATCACCTTATATGTACTATCTCGACTTTGGTGACTACTGTGTTGTCGGTTCTTCCCCGGAAATTTTGGTCCGTTGTGAAGACGATTTGGTGACGGTGCGGCCGCTGGCTGGGACCAGACCCAGAGGTGTTGATGAGGAACACGACAAGGCTTTGGCCGCAGAATTGCTAGCGGATGAAAAGGAGCGGGCAGAGCATGTCATGCTGATTGATCTTGGACGAAATGATGTAGGTCGGATTTGCAAACTCGGTTCTGTTCGGGTGAACGAAGTGATGAACATTGAGCACTACTCCCATGTGATGCATATCGTTTCGAATGTTACTGGTGAATTGGACAGCGGATTTAGTGCGATTGATGTGCTTCGAGCAACTTTGCCTGCTGGTACCGTAAGCGGAGCGCCCAAGGTGCGGGCAATGGAAATTATTGATGAGTTGGAACCCGTCAAGCGTGGCATCTATTCAGGAGCGGTAGGTTATATCGGTTGGAGTGGCAATCTGGACACGGCAATTGCCATTCGAACAGCAATATTGGTCAAAGACCGTGTCTATGTTCAGGCTGGAGCCGGTATCGTTATCGACTCTGTTCCAAGTCGCGAGTGGCAGGAATCCATGGATAAAGCGCGCGCGCTGTTGCGTGCCGTGGCTATGGCCGAGTAGTCTTGATTAGTTATACGTAGAGGAATCGAAAAATGCGAAGGATTTGCGCTCGATTTACTCGATGGAAGTGGTTCGAACGCGGAATCATTTTTATCATCATTTTGAATGCCGCTGTGTTAGGGATTGAGACTTATCCCTCAATGTTTGACAGGTACGGATCCATAATGCAAGGATTCAATCAATTCGTACTGGTGGTGTTTGTGGTGGAAGCAATTTTAAAGATTATTGCTGTATCACCAAGAATCGATCGATACTTTTGTGATGGCTGGAATTTTTTCGATTTCAGTATCGTCGTTTTGTCTCTCATCCCGCAAACCGGTGAGTACGCGCTGATTACCAGAACCATCAGGCTCTTGCGGGTATTCCGGCTGATTACAACGATGCCGGAGTTGCGCCTCATTGTCACGACGTTGCTTCGGTCACTGCCCGGATTGGGTAACGTGGTGATGTTGCTTGCAATTATTTTTTACATTTATGCAATCACCGGATTTTATTTATTTCATGAGCACGACCCATTCCACTGGAGTTCTTTAGGAATTTCTCTAATTACTCTATTTAGGGTGTTAACTTTAGAAGACTGGACAGATGTGATGTACACGGCGATGGAACTGTATCCCATGGCATGGCTGTATTTTGTTAGTTTTGTGTTCATCGCTGCATTTATTGTGATCAACATGGTCATCGCAGTGGTGCTGAACAATCTGAGCAAGTCCCAACAAGAAATCGACATCGGCGACTATGAAGATATTGAAGGCGAAATTTTGCACGAACTGCGTACTGCACGCAAGACGCTGCAGCACATTGAAGAGTATCTGGATACCAAGCATGGCAAGAATTCAATAAAGAATGAATGATGTATTGACTTGAAGTTATTTGAGTCAAATCAAGCAATTGGCAACAAGCCTCAAAACTAAATTTGTGGAATGACCTAAGTTAACAAAAAATCTAATAAAACAAATGCTTAGGAAGTTCGGTCATGCAATCATTTGCACTATCCATGATAAAATTTCATGTTGATTTTATGCAAATATCACGTAACTAGACTTCAACAGTAATTCTAGTTTCTGTTACCAAAGATGGTAATCTTCTGTAAGGGTTGTAAAGGCAGGTACCCCAAATGTTGTTGATGATCGACAACTACGATTCATTTACGTACAACTTAGTTCAGTATTTTGGTGAACTCGGTTATCGTTCGCATGTGGTGCGAAACGATCAGATAGAGATTGCGGAAATTGAACAATTAGCACCTAAAGGAATCATAATTTCGCCAGGTCCGTGTACGCCAAGTGAAGCTGGAATTTCGGTCGAAGCAATCCAGCACTTTGCCTCACGACTACCGATTCTGGGAGTTTGTCTAGGACACCAATGTATTTACGAAGCATTTGGAGGCAAAATTGTTCGTGCCGATACAGTGATGCACGGGAAAGTCTCTAATATTTATCACAACAGCACCGACCTGCTTGAAGATATCCCCAATCCCTTTCAGGCAACACGGTATCACTCGCTAGTTGCCGAGAAATCGATTTTACCGGATTGCATTGAAGTGACCGCATGGACCGATGATGGGAAAATTATGGGAATAAGGCATCGTGAATTTCCCGCCAGCGGCCTGCAGTTTCATCCGGAATCTTTCTTAACATCAGTGGGACACGATCTGTTACGAAACTTCCTAAAGCAGAACGAATTATTGGCTTAGACAATTTGACTATGAACATTCAGGATGCACTAAAGAAAGTCGGAGCGAAACAAGACTTAAGTGCTGAAGAAATGCTGGCCGTGATGCGGCAAATCATGACGGGGCAACTCACCCAAGCGCAAATCGGTGGATTTTTAGTTGGCCTTCGCATGAAGGGTGAATCAATCGAAGAGATTACCGCCGCCGCATCCGTTATGCGTGAACTGGTCTCCAAAGTTGAAATATCAGTTCCAAACTTGCTAGATGTGGTCGGCACCGGCGGAGACGGTTCGTCTTCGTTCAATGTTTCTACCGCATCGGCGTTCGTTGCCGTCGCAGCAGGAGCACACGTCGCCAAGCACGGCAATAGAGCTGCATCTGGTAAGTGCGGCAGTGCCGACTTGCTTGAGCATGCCGGGGCTCGTATTGACTTGACACCGGAGCAGATTGCGAAGTGCGTAGTTAAAACTGGTTTCGGATTTATGCTTGCACCGGCGCATCACAATGCAATGAAGCATGCGATTGGCGCCAGGCGTGAACTAGGTATTCGAACAATTTTCAATGCTTTGGGACCACTGACCAACCCTGCTTTGGTAAAGCGAGAACTTATGGGAGTGTTTAGTCACGATTTGGTTGAACCACTGGCACAGGTGATGCAGAAACTCGGAGCGGAACACGTGATGATTGTTCATTCCGAAGATGGGCTTGATGAAATAAGCATCTCTACACCGACTTACGCCGCAGAACTAAAGGACGACGAGGTTCAAACGTTTACTATAGACCCACAACAGTATGGAATATTACCGGGGCAAATGGAAGATGTTGTGGTGAATGATCCGGGTCAAAGTTTAGCAATGATTCGTTCGGTGTTTAGCGGTGACCGGTCGGCGGCAGGCGAAATGACAACCATCAACGGTGCGGCGGCGATTTATATATCCGGCATTGCTGCTGAGATGGGCAGTGCGGTAAAAATGGCACGAGATGCAATTAGTTCAGGTGCGGCTATGTCAAAGTTTGAGGAGTACATTCGATTTACCAATTCATTTTGATATGACCCCTCAATCCAACATACTCGCTTCAATTGTTCAAACCAAAAAACAAGAAGTTACTGAAGCAAAGCTAACCACTTCAATCAACGAACTCAAACACCGAATCGCTGACTCGGAATCCCCCAGAGGGTTTGAGGCAAAGATCCGACAGTGCATTTCCGATGGCGGTCTTGCGGTCATCGCCGAATGCAAGAAAGCCTCTCCTAGCAAGGGAGTCATTCGCGAGGATTACAATGTCTCTCAAATTGTACAGAGTTACCAAAGCGCAGCTGCGACATGCCTTTCCGTACTGACAGACCAACAGTATTTTCAAGGTAACTTATCCGACTTGCATAGCGCAAGATTAGCCTGCTCGTTGCCAATACTGCGCAAGGACTTTATCGTAGACCCGTTTCAAGTCTATGAAACCCGGGCGAATGGCGCAGACTGTATGTTGCTGATCGTATCAATTTTGGAACAGAACCAGTTGATCGATCTTGCGCAGTTGGGACGGGAAATTGGACTCGACATACTTGTCGAAGTTCACAGTTTGGTAGAACTTGAAGTGGCTCTGCACCTACCGTTTGGTTTAATCGGAATCAATAATCGAAATTTACGCACCTTCGAAACCACCATCGATACGACTTTAACAATACAAAAACATGTTCCCGACGACAGGATTGTCGTAACTGAGAGTGGCATTCACACCGCAGAAGATGTATCTAAACTTACAAAGTCGGGACTGGCTTGCTTTTTGGTCGGTGAGGCGTTTATGCGCAATCCCGAACCGGGCAACAAGTTAAAGCACCTGTTTTTCGAGTCTCAAAATGAAATGCAGTCGGCGGTTTCCATGTGATGAAAGGTACAGTCAAGTTAAGTGAAGGTGTTCGATTTAAGGCACAGTCTGGTACCGGACACACACTAACCATTGAGGGGGCTCCGGAGTCGGGCGGCCAAAACCAGGGGATGCGTGCAATGGAGGCAGTGTTGCTTGGTATGGGTGGATGTACTGCGTACGATGTTGCCCAGATTCTGCGAAAGCGGCGGCGTGAGCCCAAAATTCTGGAAATAGAGTTGGATGCGCAGCGAGCCGAGGAAGTGCCTAAAGTTTTTACCCATATTCATTTGAAGTATCGTGTCGCTGCTGACGGTGTTACAGAAAAAGAAGTCAGACGAGCCATTGATCTTTCGCTGGAAAAATACTGTTCGGCAACTAGAATGCTGGCCAAAACCGCAGAAGTGACTTACGAACTAGAGGTGCTATGAGCGAACCTTCAAATTATTTCGATTTGAATTCACAGTTGATGATTGATGAATAGTCTGGTCAACTGGTTCAGAACTCAGTTCAACAATCCGCAGGTTCTCATTCTGTCGGTTGTCCTCATTGGCGGTTTTACTTTAGTGATTTATGCCGGCGCACTGATTGCTCCGGTAATTGCAAGTTTAGTGATTGCTTATGTTCTAGAAGGTGGGGTAAGGATCTTTGAACAAATGAAGATCCCTCGTTTAGCCTCCGTGATAATTACGGTAACGCTGTTTATACTTTTGGTAGTTGCTTTGGTGTTTGGCATCTTGCCATTGGTGAGTGCACAGGCTGTGCAACTTGCCTCTCAAATACCCACCTGGATTAGTGAAGGACAATCTGCCTTGGTACAACTCCCTGAAAGATATCCGGAATTGGTATCCGAAGATCAAGCGGCGCAAATGATTGAAGTACTAGGTGGTTTGGTGGCGGAACTGGGCCAAAAAATCATCACATTATCAGCTTCTTCCGTCATTGGCGTCATTGCCCTGATCATTTACCTCATTTTGGTACCTATATTGGTGTTCTTTTTTTTGAAAGATAAGTCACTGATAACCAATTGGATTACAAGTTTTCTACCTGGCAGAGATCATGGTCTAACACTGACGGTCTGGGAAGATGTAAATCGACAAATGTCAAATTACATTCGCGGTAAGTTTTGGGAAATTCTTATCGTTGGAAGCGTTTCATTGTTCACTTTTTCACTATTTGGGTTGCAATATGCGGTGTTGCTCAGTGCCGTTGTCGGAATATCGGTGCTCATTCCCTATGTTGGTGCCGCGATTGTGACTATTCCAGTGGTGTTGGTAGCCTTATTTCAGTGGGGACTTTCTCCGGAATTCGCTTACCTCGTTCTCGCCTATCTTGTGATTCAAATTCTGGACGGCAATGTATTGGTGCCCATCATATTTTCTGAGGTTGTGAACTTACATCCAGTGGCGATCATTGTTGCTGTCTTGTTCTTTGGAGGGCTGTGGGGCATATGGGGCATTTTCTTTGCGATCCCACTGGCAACCTTGGTAAATGCCGTCTTGGTCTCTTGGCCAAGAAAAATTAATGAGGAAGCCACCTAAATCCCTGCAGAGTTAAAGATGATTAAGGGACGTGGGTCTTCAGGAAACAAAACCGGACGTTACGAAGAGTGTGAACGTGTCGCGTTAGACGATGGTTGGTACCGAGACCTGGACTCATCTCCAAGCACCTCTGTGCAAGTTGATTTTTCCAAAACAGCGATTGTTCGAAACAAGTCTCCTGACTTGCCATTCGACCAGTCTATCAATATGTACCGCGGTTGCGAACATGGATGCATCTATTGCTATGCACGTCCAACTCACTGTTACCTCGGATACTCTGCTGGGTTGGATTTTGAGACTAAATTGCTATACAAGCCCGAGGTGGTGCAAAAGGTCGAAGAGGAAATTACCCGGCCATCCTACACTTGTCAGCCGATTGCATTAGGTACCAATACGGACCCCTATCAGCCCATTGAACGCACCTATGAATTGACCCGTCAGTTGTTGAATTTGTTTCTCAGATACCGTCATCCGGTAACCATTGTTACTAAGTCTTATTCAATTGTGCGCGATATTGAAGTACTGGCTGAGTTGGCAAAGTTAAACTTGGTTCACGTCGGAATTTCTGTGACTACTTTGAGCAACCAGCTTTCTAGAACGATGGAACCTCGAGCGAGTGCGCCTGGCAGGCGGTTGAAGGCAATTGATCGATTGTCTGCAGCCAATATTCCGGTAACCATCATGTTTTCACCCGTGATTCTAGGACTGAATGACCATGAATTGGAGTCGGTTTTGCAGGAAGGTCGAAATAATGGCGCAAAAATGGCAACCTGGATTTTATTGAGACTGCCGCTGGAAGTGCGTGACCTGTTCTACAACTGGCTGGAACAAAACTATCCATTAAAGGCTAGTAAAGTGCGTAATATGGTTAGGCAGTCGCGTGATGGAAGGGACAACAATTCTGAATTCTATCAGAGATTTAGAGGGTCGGGCGTGATGACTGAACTGTTTCAGAATCGGTTCAAGTCTGCTACGAATCGCCTCGGGTTGGATGGTGAATTGCCGCCACTGGACGTAACTTTATTTCGCAAGTCCGAACAATATAGTTTGTTCTAGGCTTTAAAATAGATTAGATAGACCTGTTCGATTGCAAGCCTTCCTTGCGAGTCCACATTGGCGGAACAGGGTTTTTGTGAAAGATTTCGAATCTTTCCGAAAATGCCTTTTGCTAAAGCGAGTTGGAAATTTACTGACTCCTTAAATAAAATTCCCTATTGAGAATTCAAGTCTCAGGATTACTTGACCAACAAGAATTAACACTTTTAGTTGAACTATGGCAAAACAACAAAAGGAATCAATACTCTCGATGAAGCCGCTACAGGATCATGCGGTTCAATCCACCACAGAACCCTCGAATTTTGACCGACGTTTGATGTCAATGGCTATGAGGTATGCCGGCTTTCCGCCAATTAAGGTACGTCTTTGGAACGATGAGATTGTGTATGTTCCTGATCAGGAAAACGTACCAGTTATGCATCTCAAAAGCCAATTTGCCCTGAGACAACTTTTAAAGGAACGGGACATTGGATTCGGCGATGGCTATAGTAACGGAATCATTGATATAGAGGGCAGTTTGGAAGATTTTCTCTGTTCGGTTTACGTTGCCAAGGAGAATGCTACCGATTCTGATAGACTAGTCCGGATTCTCAGCAAGTTGCTTAGTCGTAAGGCACGTGAGAATTCTTTGGAAGATTCCGCATCCAACATTCACCATCACTACGACATAGGCAACGACTTTTACAAATTGTGGCTGGACGAAGAAATGCAATACACCTGCGCATATTTTCCCGATTCAACCTTTAGCATTGAACAGGCACAGGCTGCGAAGATGGAACATGTCTGCCGTAAATTACAACTGAAACCCGGTCAGACTGTTGTCGAAGCCGGTTGCGGTTGGGGATCTTTAGCAGTCTACATGGCTCGCAACTATGGTGTAAAAGTCAAGTCATACAACATTTCACATGAGCAAATCGCTTATGCCGCGGCAAGGGCGAGGGCCGAAGGCCTTACCGATTGCGTTGAGTATGTTGAAGATGATTACCGCAATATCTCAGGCGAATACGATGCCTTTGTATCTGTCGGGATGCTGGAACATGTGGGTAAGTCACACTACCAGCAATTAGGAGATGTGGTTAATCGTTGCCTGAAGTCTCAGGGTCGTGCCTTGGTTCATTCAATCGGACGTAACAAGCCGGACCTAATGAATGAATGGATCGAAAAGAGAATATTTCCCGGAGCATATCCTCCGACGATTCGTGAAATGATGGACATCGTCGAACCGCACAATTTTTCGGTAACTGACATTGAAAATTTGCGACTTCACTATGCAGTTACACTGAAGCACTGGTTAAATCGTTTTGATCAAAATGAATCAACAATTACTGCCATGTTTGATGAACGTTTTGTTCGAGCATGGCGTTTATATTTGACCGGCTCCATCGCATCCTTTAGAACCGGCTCACTGCAGTTGTTTCAAATGGTGTTTGCCCGTGGCGAGGACAACAGCGTGCCTTGGACTCGGGAGCATCTATATCAATCCTGAGATGGATATGGCGCCTGCTGATAGATTCGAACAACTCTCCCAACGCGTCAGAGAATTCGCTGCAGAAAGAGATTGGGAACAGTTTCACTCCCCTAAAAACCTCTCCATGGCGATGATTGTTGAGGCCGGCGAACTAGTCGAACACTTTCAATGGTTGACGGAGCAGGATTCGGAACGATTAGACGCTGATAAGCTCAAGGATGTTGAAGAAGAACTGGCAGATGTTTTTATCTATCTGATTCGACTTTGCCAACGTTTGGAAATAGATTTGATTACCGCCGGGAACAAAAAAGTTTCAAAAAACATTGAGAAGTACCCAGCCGAGTTAGTCCGTGGTGATTCGAGAAAATACACCCAGTACTAAAGTTGAAACGAGTCTACATTGCAGAAAGTCTTGCTGATGCACAACTACTGTGCAATCGACTCGGCGAATGGGGGATAAAGGCACACGTATTTAATGAGTTTGCTGACGGAGCTGTTGGCGAACTGCCATTCACCCACACTTGGCCGGAAGTTTGGTTGGACCGCGACTGTGATGAGGAGCGTGCGATGCCAGCGGTTGAAGCACACAGCCAGAAAATAGTTGACGACGAAGACAAACAATGTGAGTCGTGCGGTGAATCAAATCCAGCAAACTTTGAAGTTTGCTGGAGCTGTAACTTCGAAATCCGTTAAACCCAAATTCAGTTGAGCTAATCTGATGGCTCGTAGTTCTGGTCGTGTTGCCGCTAAACAGCGTGCTGGCCTACTTCGCATAATTTTTCGAATCATTCGAAACTTCCTGATTTGGATGGTGGCCTTAATCTGTATTGGTTTAGCCGGAGCGTTCATCTGGATCGATCACTCTCTGCAACAGAAGTTCAACGGTTATCTGTGGGATATTCCGGTGCATGTCTACAGCAATCCATTTGAAATTTATCCTGGTTTAGAAGCGACACCAGAAAAGTTGATTCAACGGCTCGGTCATCTAGGATATCGTGCGACAGCAACGGTAAGCGGCAGTGGAGAGTATGCCAGAAGTGGCGCTTCACTGATGCTGAAAACACGGCAATTTTCATTTTGGGACGGTCCCCAGCCATCACGCCAAGCACAAATTTCATTTGCCAATGAAAGAGTTGAGAAGATTGTCGATCCGCAAAGCGGAGCGGTGATTCAAAAATTACGTCTTAACCCTCATTTACTTGGAAGTCTATCCAATGTCCAGCATGAAGATCGCATCGTTGTCCGGCTGAACGAAATGCCGGAGCTGCTGTTGGCCACTTTAATCGCTGTCGAAGATAAAGATTTTATTGAGCATGTGGGAATCGACTTGCGAGGAATTTTACGTTCCATATGGGTTAATCTCAAAGCTGGCCGGATAGTGCAGGGTGGCAGTACGCTGTCGCAGCAGTTGGTCAAGAATGTGTACAACTTTACCGAACGAAGTTACCGACGTAAGCTTTTGGAAGCCGCGATGGCACTGGTGTTGGATTTTAGGTTTGAAAAGCACGAAATTCTTCAAATGTACTGCAATGAGGTCTTTCTGGGTCAAGATGGCAAAAGAGCTGTGCATGGCTTCGGTTTGGCGAGTCAATATTTCTTTGCCCGCCCCGTTAGTGAGTTAAGCATTGACGAAATTGCCTTGCTGGTCGGGATGATAAAGGCACCATCAGCCTATAACCCTCAACGTAATCCTAAAAGAGCACTTAAGCGCCGCCAAGTTGTACTTCAAATCATGCGCAACGACGGCTTAATTAGTGAAAGTCAATATCAGCTGCACCAGGAAACTCCAATCAAAATTGCCAAACATAAACTTCGTTCGGGGCGAGAGTTTGCAGCCTTCATGGGAACCGTTGCTTCACAACTTTCGAAGAACTTGGATTCATCACTAATATCACAGGGAGATTTTTCGGTGTTTACTACCATGGACATCGTTGTGCAACGTGCTGTAGAAAAATCTCTGGCAACCGAAATCTCGGCTATCGAAAAAGAAAGGCAGATTCCGAGAGGGAGTATTGAAGGAGTTGTGGTTGTAGTCCGTCCGGATACTGGAGAAATTTTGGCAATGGCAGGAGGTCGGAAGTCATTGACTGGTGCGTTCAATAGAGCCACTCAGGCAAAACGACCTATCGGCTCGTTGGTGAAACCATTGATTTACTTGACAGCCTTTGCAAAAGATCGATCGCATACGCTGGCGACCATAATTTCGGACAACAAATTGACGCATAGATTAAGTGACGGGGCAAAGTGGAGCCCAAAAAACTATGACGGGGAGTATCACGGAAAGGTCACTACAGTTGAAGCACTGGCAAAATCCTATAACGTCGCCTCTGTGCGCCTCGGACTCAAAACAGGAGTCTCCGAGGTGGCTTATAAACTGCGTGAATTTTCGGGACTAAGTCGGGTTCCGGACTACCCATCTATCCTGCTTGGTGCGATAGAGTTTTCTCCAGTGGAGGTTGCCCAGATCTATCAGGTACTGGCAAACTTCGGCTATCGTCTCGACCTTCGCACAATTTCAACCATCACTAAAGATGCGCACTTAGATGCCAATACATTTCGAACTGACTCTAATCAGGTTGCCTCCAGGGATGCCGTGTTTCTGACCATTGCTGCAATGAAGGAAGTGGTATCGTTTGGAACTGCCTCCAAGCTGAATCGTCAGTTTCCAGCTAGGCTGGAACTTGCTGGCAAGACTGGCACTACAAACGACTATCGGGATAGTTGGTTTGCGGGCTTTTCAGGAAACTATTTAGCAGTTGTATGGTTAGGCCGAGATGACAACAAGTCAACCGGATTAACCGGTGCGGCTGGTGCACTTCGAGTCTGGTCGTCGGTCATGCAGCAATTGGACCTGCAGCCACTGCATACGAGTTCTGACAGTTTGGTAGATGTCGCGGAAATTGATTTGGATTCCGGTAAGTTAGCTGGCAGTAACTGCCGGAACGTGCTCACTTTGCCGTTTTTGCGTGGAACTATGCCTAAAAGCAAGTCGCGCTGCTAAATTCTGTAAAGCATGGTTAAACTCCAAAGTGATCTTGCCCAAAGATTCGAAATCACCCTCACGATATTCGGGTGGATTAGGGGGCAAATTCGCAGCGTTACCTAGAGTTATGTCGGTCAGGCAGCACCTAAGATTCGACGGTTGTAACATACCAGATTTGCGTTGTACTGCATATCAAAAATTGAAGTTTAGAATAAAATACCGGTTTTTATGAATACTCAATACAACCCCAGTTCCGTAGAAGCTGAGGCACAGGACTTTTGGGAGAAAAACAAAAGCTTCCAAGTCATCGAAGACCCAAATAAGGAGAAGTTCTACTGCCTTTCCATGTTTCCGTACCCTTCGGGTGCCTTACACATGGGTCATGTGCGGAACTACGCCATCGGCGATGCAATGAGTCGCTATCATCGCATGCTCGGCAAAAATGTACTACAGCCAATGGGCTGGGATGCATTCGGTCTTCCCGCTGAAAACGCGGCAATCCAAAATCAGGTGCCAGCCGCAAAATGGACCTACCAGAATATTGCGGATATGACCAGACAGTTGAAACGATTGGGATTCGCTTATGACTGGTCGCGCGAACTTGCAACTTGCCGCCCGGAATACTACCGCTGGGAGCAGTGGTTCTTTACCCGACTCATGGAAAAGGGGTTGGCATACAAGAAACTATCCGTCGTAAACTGGGATCCGGTCGAACAAACCGTTCTTGCTAATGAACAGGTTGACAGCGAAGGCAGGGGTTGGCGATCCGGTGCGCTAGTCGAGCGCAGAGAAATTTATCAGTGGTTTATTCGAATCACAGCATATGCAGAAGAATTGCTTCAGTCGCTTGACCAACTAACTGGCTGGCCTGAATCGGTGAAGACTATGCAGCGAAACTGGATAGGGCGTTCTGAAGGCGTGGAATTTGACATCGAAGTGGAAGCAGGACATCCGCCACTTCGGGTGTACACAACTCGACCGGATACGTTGATGGGCATCACCTATGCAGCAGTAGCCGCCGAATATCCCTTGGCAAAGCACTTTGCGGAAACTTCACCTGAGATTGCGGAATTTGTCGAACAATGCAAGCGCGTCAATACCTCCGAAGCTGCTATGGAAAAAATGAAAAAAGCCGGTGTTGAGCTACCGGTCAAGGCAATCCATCCAGTTTCTGGAAAGACAATTCCAATTTACGTCGCTAATTTTGTTTTGATTAGTTACGGCACCGGTGCCATTATGGCCGTACCGGGTCATGACCAAAGAGACTGGGAGTTCGCAAAGGAATACGGGATTGAAATTACCAAGGTGGTACGGCCGACGAAGGACGATGTGGATCTAACGCAAGGTGCATATGTGGACAAGGTGGGAACAATTTCCTGCAACTCCGGTCAGTTTGACGGCTTGGATTTTGAAGCCTGTTTCAATGCCACGGCCGACTACTTGACCGAACACGCTAGCGGGGTGCGTACCGTCAACTACCGGTTACGAGACTGGGGCGTTTCGCGTCAGAGATACTGGGGCTGTCCGGTGCCCGTTGTGTATGATTCCAGCGGAGAACCGCATCCAGTTGCGGATGATCAGTTGCCTGTTGTCCTGCCAGAAGATGTAGAGTTTCAAGGCGTTAAGTCACCATTATTAAATGATGAGACCTTTCTGAGTGCGGCCGTGCCGGGAACCGGAGAACCCGGGCGTCGCGAAACCGATACATTTGACACCTTTGTCGAGTCATCATGGTACTTCGCACGATTTTGCTGTCCTGGTGCCAATGCAAAGGTAGACGAACGAGCCAACTATTGGTTGCCTGTGGATCAC
This sequence comes from Arenicellales bacterium, assembly GCA_965200645.1. Taxonomy (GTDB): domain Bacteria; phylum Pseudomonadota; class Gammaproteobacteria; order Arenicellales; family JAJDZL01; genus CBDAUN01. Next base: position 1,065,187 of record CBDAUN010000003.1, on the reverse strand, counting down.
TACATTGGAGGAATCGAACACGCCGTACTGCACCTGTTATACGCACGTCTTTATCACAAGTTGATGAGGGATGCGGGCATGCTTACTTCTGATGAGCCGTTTACTAACCTGCTGACTCAAGGAATGGTGCTGAAGGATGGCTCAAAGATGTCAAAGTCGGTCGGTAACGTAGTCGACCCACAGGAAATGATAGATTCCTATGGGGCGGACACGGTACGACTTTTCATTCTGTTTGCATCTCCCCCGGACCAATCACTTGAGTGGAAGGATGAAGCGATTGCCGGTGCTAACCGGTTTTTAAATCGTTTCTGGAACTTGGTCCATACTCATGCCGAGACAGTACACCAACACATTGAAAATTCGCAGAATCACCCCGACTCTTTCGATTGGGATTCACTTGAATTGGATGAAATCGTGTCCGAGTTTCGTTACGTCACCCATTCGATTTTGCAAAGGGTTTCAAGGGATTTCGAGCGGTACCACTACAACACTGCGATTGCCGCCTGTATGGAGTTGGTCAACTCTGTGTCACGCAACGGTGAACAAGTCAAATCAGTGGAACATGGAGTTGAGGCACTGGTCGAAGCAATTGTTGTTTTAATCCGCGTAATGGCACCGATCGTTCCCCATATTTGCCACAGACTTTGGTTCGCAATCGGAATGGAAGAAGCAGTTATAGATGCACCGTGGCCGAATTTTGACGAGTCAGCCTTAGTGCAGGAAATTATTGTTCTGCCAGTACAGGTTAATGGGAAGTTGCGGGCACAAATTGAGGTTCCGGTTGATGCTGATCAGGACACAATCTCGCAAGTTGCACTCGACAATACTCGAGTCATTCGGCATGTGCAGGAAAAATCTGTTCGAAGAGTCATAGTAATACCGGGTAAACTAGTCAATGTCGTAGTGTAAAGGTCATGCAGCGCTCCTTACAATTCATCGTTATCTTATTACTTGCCTGGCTTGTTGGCGGTTGTGCAGTTCAAGTTCGTCAACTGGATACTTCTAAAATTTTGCCTGGCGAGCATAAAATCGTAGTGCACAGTACATCTGCTCAATTAGCGCATGATGTTGCAAAAACATTACGGGACGCTAATTTTCAAATTACGGCCAATGGTTATGACTGGTATGTTAATCTCAGCGACGAAAATATTTACTTAGATGAACTCACACCCGACATCACCGGAGCGATTACGTTTAGGATCAAGCACTACAGTGTGAAGTATTCCTTTCATCCCAAGGGCGACAAAGCGGCGCGAAAGTCCGGTACGATTTATCTCTCGGAGCACGAAACGGCCACCGGCATGAATGATTTGCAAACTCTTACAAGAGATGAGGCACAGTCGGCGAGGTTCAGGGTAAGAGCGGCTTATCGATTAGCCGAAATTTTGATTGATCATATCAGCAGCGTTGATGCTAAGGCGCAGTAAGTTTCTTTGGCATCCATCAACTATCAGGCACTTACCGGTCGTCTCAAGTCTCAAATTGACCCACGTTATTTGATTTACGGGAATGAATCCTTTCTCGTAGAACGATGTGTAGAAGCGATTCGCGCTCGCGCACGAGACGAGGGTCATCAAGAAAGAACCTCCCTGATTGTCGAACGCGATTTCGATTGGACGCTACTTGGGCAGCATCTATCTGCCATGTCCCTGTTTGCCGAGAAGAAGCTGATTGAGATTAGGTTACTGTCCGGTAAACCGGGTAAAGTGGGAGGTGAAGCCTTAGTTGAATGCATGGCTTCCGTAGATGCCAGCATCATCGTGGTTCTCGTCCTAGGATCAGTAGACCGCTCGTCCAGAGAATCAAAATGGTTTAAAACCTGGGACCACAATTCGGTATCGGTCGACAACCCAGTTCTATTGCCGTCTCAATTTAAGGATTGGATTGGTAAAGCCTTGAGGCGAAGGAATATTCAATTTGAGCCGGAAGTGGTAACTCGGCTCGCCTACCTCTTTGAGGGCAATATGCTGGCGGTAGCGAACGAGATTAGCAAGCTGTCCATGGGAAATGACGGCACAATACTGACCGTCGCAGAAGTTGATCGAATTGTTAATGATCAGGGTCAGTTTAATGTTTATGCACTAGCCGATACCTGCATGGCGGGACGGGCAGATCGGGCAGTACGGTTGCTGCATGTGTTAAGAAACGAAGGGCAACAACCAATTCTGATATTATGGCTTTTAGCTAGAGAAATCCGCATTGTGAGCAAATGTGCCTCAATTCAGACTACCGGTGTTCCGCTAAGGCGGGCGTTCACGAGTCTTGGTGTATGGAAGTCCAAGCAAACAGTCGTAGAACGTGCCGTGCGCCGACTCGGTTTGGCAGGAAGTGAGTTGATACTTGCCCGTATAGCCAAGGCAGATAGGATCATGAAAGGTCTGGAAACCGCTGATGGCGGTGAAATTTGGGACGAGTTGGAACGCATTTCTTTATTGATTTGCGGAGTTAAACAGTTAAGAGCACGATAGTTTAATGACTGCACAGGCAAAGACTGCATTTGAAATTGCACCCTATGTCCGTAGCATAGGGTGCGATGCACGTACTGCGGCTCGATTTATGGCTCGCTCATCGACCGCTGCCAGAAACGATGCACTGCGGTTTGCTGCCGAAATCATTGAGCAGTCGCAGAAGTCCATTGGCCGTAGTAATCAAATGGACTTGGAAGGTGGTCGTCGCAATGGGCTTTCCGCTGCGCTGCTTGATCGTTTGGAACTGACACCGGCCCGAATTGATGCAATGATTGAAGGGCTGCGCCAAACCGCAGATTTGGCCGACCCCATCGGAGAGGTCACAGATGTAAGACAACGGCCGTCCGGAATACGGGTTGGGCGAATGCGGGTCCCGATTGGCGTGATTGCAATCATTTATGAATCCAGACCGAACGTTACCGCTGATGCGGGTGCTTTATGCATAAAGTCTGGCAATTCAGTGATATTGCGCGGTGGTTCAGAAGCCTATCACTCAAACATGGCAATTGTCGCTTGTTTAAGCGAGGGGATGCAGCGTGCAGGACTGCCCCAACACGGACTTCAGTTTATTGAAACTACGGATCGCGCTGCAATTAACGAACTAATTTCCCTGGAAGAATATATTGATGTAATTATTCCTCGCGGAGGCAAGGGATTAATTGAAACCATTTCCAAGTATGCCAAGGTTCCAGTGATCAAGCATTTAGATGGAAATTGCCACGTTTATGTTGATGAAGATGCAGTTTTAGAAAAGGCGGTTCAAATCGCTGTGAATGCAAAGACCCATCGATTCGGCGTTTGCAATGCCATGGAAACTTTGTTGGTCGCTAAGGGAATTGCTGCAAAATTTTTGTCTCAAGTCGTTCCGGAACTTAGAAGTAAAGGTGTCGAACTGCGAGGTTGCTCGGTTTCGCGTCAAATAAATTCGCAAATTGGCACGGCAACCGAAGACGACTGGTATGAGGAGTATCTCGCACCGGTCCTGGCCATTCGTGTGGTCGACGATATGGATCAGGCGATTGAGCATATAGAGCAGTACGGCTCTGCCCACACGGATTGTATTGTGACCGAAAATCTGACTAACTCTCAGCGATTTGTAACTGAGGTGGATTCAAGCTCCGTTATGGTCAATGCTTCCACCCGGTTTTCAGATGGATTCGAATATGGTTTGGGTGCCGAAATTGGAATCAGCACCAACAAGTTGCACGCCCGCGGCCCGGTAGGGCTTGAGGGTTTAACCATCCAGAAGTTCGTGGTGCACGGCGACGGAACTATTAGAAAATAGGAATCGACAACTGGTCGTGGTTCGCATCTCAATAGGGATCACCAGGCTGGCGATTAATTTTATGTCGCAGAATCGCCGTAGAGCGATTCGTCCGCGAGATCAGAGATCGATATGACACCGCTGGGCATATTTGGCGGTACATTTGACCCAATTCACTACGGGCACATTTATCCGATTTTGGATGTTTGCGAACAAACCGGGATTTCTGAAGTTCGCTTTATTCCCAGCGCTCGCCCAGGTCATCGACCAACGCCTAGAACCGATGAGTTACATCGGCTGAATATGGTTGCTCTGGCCGTAGCGGATATTCCCAAATTTATCCCGGACGATCGCGAAATTCGTCGTACAGGCAAGTCCTACATGGTTCCTACGTTGCGCCAACTTCGCCATGAAAATCGGTTCAGGTCGCTATGTCTGATACTTGGTGCCGATGCTTTCAATCAAATTCATCGCTGGTATTGGTGGTCGGAAGTGTTGCGTTTAGCCAACGTGGTGGTAATCAATCGATTAGGCAGCGAAATGCCAAACGCACACAGATTTAGGCATCAACTACAACCGAGCAAACTTCCGCACGAAATTTGGAAAAGACTCTGTGGTGTAGTTTGTTATGTCAGTACCAGGCCGGTCAATGTGTCATCAACTGAATTACGCAAAATGTTTGCAAGTGGTTCAGATGTTGGCAAGTTTGTGCCTGAAGCCGTGTTGGCCTATATTGCCAGACACAATCTTTATTCAAATTTGGAGGTGAAAACTAATTGATAGTAAAGGAACTGCTTAATACTGTAACTGAATCGATAAGTGATGCGAAAGGAATCGATGTCAGCGTGCTAGACGTACGAGACATGACTGATATCACAGACTATATGGTGATAGTCACTGGAACGTCAAATCGACATGTTCGAGCAATAATGAAGTCGATAGTGGAGACTCTTCGCGATGCGGGCATTCGTCCGCTTGGCGTAGAAGGTGAACAATATGGTCAGTGGTTGCTGTTGGACTATAACGACATTCTCGTGCACATCATGATTAATGAAGTTCGCGAATTTTATGACTTGGAAAACCACTGGAAACCATCATTGAAAGATGCTGCACCACCGGCGCATGTTGTTACAATGGATTAACACAACTTAGCGTATTTAATGGTGGCGTGTAGCCACAAAGTGAGTATTTGGTGGTGCCGCAACTGTATCTGGCATCGGGTTCGCTGCAAAGGCTTCAATTCATGCAGGATCTGCAACTGCAATTCGAAGTGATTCCACCATGTATTGATGAACATAAGAAGTCTAGCGAAAACCCTTCAGAATACGTGTGTCGCTTGGCTTTAGAAAAGTCCGGCCATGTAGCAAAGATTCTTCAAACTGAAGCAGATAATGCTATTGTGGTGGGTGCCGATACATGTGTCGCAGTGGACGACGTTGTTCTAGGCAAGCCCAAGGACCGCCAAGAAGCATTGCAAATGATACGCATGCTGTCGGGGCGTACCCACGAAGTACACACCGCCGTTGCAGTTGCTTATCGAGAGCAACAGCAATGTAAGTTACGCAGCAGTCGAATTCGATTTGCGAAGTTAAGTGACAGTCAGATTTTTTCCTACCTGGACACTGGGGAATATGAAGGCCGAGCGGGCAGTTATGCGATACAGGGTGCCGCAGCTGACTTAATCGATCACTTAGAGGGGAGTTATAGTTGTGTAGTCGGTATGCCCATAGACTACACAATAGATTTGTTGCGAGAATGTGGAGTGTCGGTTCCAGACTACAATCAATTGCAATATTCTTTCACAAATGTTGTCAAAAGTACAAACTGGAGTGGCAACTTCTTTTATTGAACAGTTGAAACCATCACTGATAAATCAATTCAAGTGAAACAACTTAATCCTAAACAACCAGCACCGTTCTTATCTAAAAAATCGGTGAAGTGGCCACTTCGAATTATTGCAGCAACAGTCAGTTTGTTGGTGGCTGTGGTGGTTTTGCTTGTCATTGTACTGAGCAACATCAACTACTTCTCCGATCAGATTTTTGCATGGATCAACGATAGATCTGATTACGAGATCGACGCCAAATACATCGATATTGAATTAGACAAAGCGAGTCCAATTGTCACCATTTATGACCTTTCGATCATTCATGCTGATGCCAGCCGCGAGTTAAAGTTAACTTCGGACGAATTAAAAATTCGTCCAGAACCTGCCTCGATGCTGGGTAGTAACTGGCGGTTTGTCGAACTTAAGATGCTCAATCCCAACATCAGTGGAATCATATTTAGAGCCGACCAAAAGGAAATTGAATCACAAAAATATACGGGTGACTTGCCTGTTGGCGCACTTGCTGGAATTTCAAGGATTGAGGAACTTTCCATTGAAAATGGCGAGGTTGACATCAGTTGGGAATTGGCCGATGCAACTGTAGCCCTCACGGGTCAGTTTGATGCTGAAAGTGAGCGAACCCCTGATGGTTACTCGATATTTGGCAGCGCAAAAACCAAACTTTTCAATGAGTCAACCATAGATTTTGTGCTGCATACTGAAACTCCTGAAGAGGGTCACGTTGCAAATTCCAACTTAAATTTGAAGGTGAGTGATCTCGACTTGGCATGGCTGAAGTTTGTAAACATTCCTAGAGTTTCAGTGGATGAGGCCAGAAGTGTGGTGAACCTAGAAGCAAATGCTCAATGGGTTAAAAACAAGTTGGACTCGGCCGACTGGGAACTTACGGCTACCGACCCAGAACTGGTCATGCAGTCAAACGGGCATGATATAGCTAAGGTGACTAGCAGCGGCACTTGGAAATCAGAGGGTGCCCTTGAGGAAGGTGGTGTGGTCGATGCCATAGTTCACATAGAATCACTCGATGGTGTGGCCTTGATTCACAAATTCCCCAACTCGTTTCCAAAAAAGTTTTTCAACTATATGTCGGCCAATTTGAAGTCATTTTGGATTCCTGAACTGAGCATTACAGTGAACGGTAATGTGCTTGATCTACTATCGGAGCCTGAGATTCAGGCAGACGGAAATTTCAGTAATTTCTCCTTTATATACAACCAGTTGCTACCTCCTATAAAAGAAGCCGCGGGCACTTTGGTAGTTAGCGGGGTACGCTTAGAGTCACAACTTCTAGAAGGAACAGTTCATGGGCAAAGATTGGAAAACGTAGAAAGCGTGGTGGAAAACTTGTTTGTTCCTGAGCCTACTATGGTTATCACGGGTAATGTATTGCTACCCGCCAATGAGGCTGTGAAACTATTTGGTCGAGATGGGACTGCAATGCCGGGCAAACTGGCGATGGTGAAGCAGGGATCAGGAAACATGATCGCATCGGCGGTAATTGAAGTGCCTATGCGTCGAGCCAGAGAGTTCAAAATAGATGGTGATGTCGACCTAAATGGAGTTTCTGGCGTCCTGCACAACGGAACACAGGTTTCCAATATTCAGGGTAATGCGTCATTTGACCGATACGGAGTGACCGGTGGTAGCACATCAGCTGAAGTCTATGGTGGGCACTTGACTGCGAATTTCGAAGGTACTGATGTAGACCAGCAACGCATTGTAACGGGAACAGCGCAAGGAAAGATTGACCCATCACAACTCGAGCCGATATTGGGGCCAACACTGCCTGACCGTTTCAGTGGTCTTGTACAGTTTTCAGCAAAATTCCAGGTACAAAAGGGTGAGGCACAGTATTGGATAAATTCTGATTTGCTTGGGATGAACGCGGTACTTCCGCTACCGCTGGTAAAGAGTCTAAAAACTCCAATGAACATGAATGTGCGAGTGCGTAATTTCGGTCAAGCATCTAGAACGATAGACTTGGATTTGGATTCGCTTTTAAATTCCAGTGTTCGAATGAATCTGGTGGATAACAAGTGGGAATTGGAGCGAGGCAGTGTTGGACTTGGTGCAGTGAAACCAAATATGCCTGAAGTTGGAATAAACATGAACATAGCCGTGGCTAGATTGGATATCGATGGGTGGAAAAATCTGTTTAGCGCTCAAAGTAAGAATGCTGCTGGTAATTCGAATGGGCTCAATCAACTCAACGCCAACATTGGACTTGGCATATTGTCGAGACAAAGAAGAATCCACAATATTTCTGCCAACTATGTGGACTTCGGTGATGAGTGGCAAATGGATGTAGCCAGCGATGAATTGACAGGTCAATTTGAGTTCACTAGTTTCGAAGAGGACCCAAAGCGAGGTGCGGAACTTTCCATCAATTTAACAAAGTGTCATATACCAGAGGCGTCAGGTGAAATGGCTCACGAAGCCATGGATCCTACCACACTGCCAATTTTGCAATTTTCATGTTTGGACATGGTTTATGGCAAGCACAAATTGGGACAAGGTTCGTTTACTGGAGTACCCACCCCAACTGGATGGGCAATAACCAACTCAACTTTCAAAACAGATTCATTTGTGCTCAGTGCTCAAGGAAATTGGGACACGGACGGAAACAACCAGCGTTCCGAACTTGACTTTGAACTTACGGCTTCGAATTTAGGTGGTGCAGTAGAAGAGTTGGGGTACGGTAAAGGGATCAGTGAAGGTACGGCCAAAGTAAAAGGGAATCTTAGTTGGGACGATGCCTTAACCAATTGGTCGCCGGAACTGACTTCTGGTTCCATATCGATTCGAGCGGATGACGGCTATCTGGCTATGCTAGACAATAAGGGAGTAAAGGCAATTGGAGCTTTCAATTATGGAAATTTACTGAGAAGATTATCATTTGACTTCAAGGATCTTTTTGAGGAAGGTTTCGAATTTGAAAGAATCGAAGGAAACACTAAAGTTGAATTGGGAGAGTTGCAGTTCGAACAAATTACCATGGAAGGGACAGGCGCTGATGCGGTGATAGCAGGCACGGTCGACTGGGAAACCAAACAACAGAACTTAGATGTGGTGGTTGTACCGCAACTATCAGCAACCGTTCCAACAGTGGTAACCGCCTTGGTTAGTTTGCCTGCAGGCATACTTTCATATTTAGTACAAAAAAATACTTCTAAAGACGAAAAGTTTCTCGAAAGTATTACCGCAACTCATTACAACATTACCGGGACTTGGGAAGACATGAAAGTTGAGCAAGTGCAGAAAAATCAATAAGAAGTTCAACATGAACTGGGTGGCAAAGATACTTCTATTTATCAGCTTTCTGTGGCCGATGGTTACAGGGGCAGATTATGAAACACTATTGTCACGCTATGATTGGCCTGAACCCGTATCAGTTGAAGCGGTTCTAGGCATCCCACAGTTGCGTCGTGCAGTGAACGAACTGGATAGGTCTGCAGATGTAAAGTTGATCATTAGGTATCCGGGCGGGGATTCTGGTAACGATTTAGCAATCCAAATTCGCAATTCTCTCATTAGCCTGGGTGTTCCGGCAGCCGTTATCGTCATTGAGCCTGCATCTGGTGAACCTGACTCAGTTCGCATCGTTGTTCAAGCATCTCGAACTTCTTCTTGACACGCGTCGCTGCCATCCAACTGAATGCTGGCAATGATTTGTCGGCAAATCTCATTAAGTCAGCCGAACTGATTGGCAGGGCTAAGCAGCACGGTGCACGCGTCGCGGTGTTGCCTGAGTGTTTTGCGTTGATGCCTAAAGACGAAAGTCAGCGCTTGAAAACCTGCAGCGACCGAATCGAAGCTGCCCTGGAGCAAATTGCAGTTAAAAACGAAATCTGGATAATTTCTGCGGGGGTTTTTACTCCGGCTAGTCGTCCAAATATGGTGCGAAATACGAGTTTTGTTCACGATGCTGCTGGGAAGCGAGTGGCACGTTACGACAAAATTCATTTGTTTGATGTAAGTCTTGGAAGCCACGAACAATATAGTGAGTCCAGTTATACGGAACCCGGCAGCGAACTTAAAGTAGTTGATACACCAGCTGGAAAAATTGGGTTAACGATTTGTTACGACGTACGGTTTCCGGAGCTATATCGCAGGCTTACAGTTCTTCAAGCGCAGTGCTTTGTAGTTCCTTCGGCGTTTGCCTACACCACAGGACGCAGTCATTGGGAAATCCTGCTGAGAGCCCGAGCAGTTGAAAACTTTGCCTATGTTGTTGCGCCGGCACAGTATGGCTACCATCCAAGCGGTCGCCGAACTTTTGGTCATTCATTGATTATCGATCCGTGGGGCATGGTATTGGAGCATCAGGCTGATGGTGAAGGGGTCATTGTGCATGACATCGAAGTTGACAAGTGCCAGCAATTGAGACGGCAATTTGCGGGGAATTCACATCAGTTTTCAGAAGTGCAAGTTTCAAAAGAGATGGCGTGAAGAATCCAATCGAGTTGCAGTTGATATCTAAAAATAATAAATTAAATCAATAGCTTATAACATAAAGTCAGTGATTTGAAATTAAATTGAATCATTTATCTTGGATGACGAACAGAAGCTGACCAGTCACGAAAATGTCGATTTAGTTATGGTCGCATGGATTGAGATACAATGATAATCTTCAGTTGCTGAACTTCATGGCCTTTTGCAGGTCTTAATGGTTAACGAGACATAGAGGTTCAACTTTTCAGCGGGTTAATTCCACACTTGAGGATAAATTTATTTTGTCGTATTTAGATACAGCACGAAACACCTTACTGGAACCAGTGGGTGTCAGCGAAATAGAACTTGATCGTTTGCTTGGTCATCTGGGCGGTAAGAGCATTGATCATGCAGATGCGTACTTTCAATACCAGCGAAGTGAAAGTTGGAGATTGGAAGAGGGTATCGTAAAGAGCGGTAGTTTTGGCTTAGATCAAGGAGTCGGACTGAGAGCCGTCAGTGACGACAAGACAGGTTTTGCGTTTTCTGATGACTTAACCATTCCCGCTTTGACATCGGCAGCCAAGTCAGCACGGGGGATTGCTCACGGAATTGGTATAAGCAACCTTCCAGAACCACTGAATCAGTCAAGTAATCATCCTTCGCTATACCATTGCGAGGATCCACTGCGTAACGTATCTGAAAAAGACAAGATTGCTCTAATGCACAAAGTAGAGCAGGCGGCACGAGATTATGACTCCCGAATCAAACAAGTAATAGTTGATTTGATGGGTACTTACGAAATCATCTTGGTGGCCCGTTTAGATGGGAAGGTTGCGGCAGATTTGCGTCCTCTCATTCGTCTAAATGTCACCGTGATCGCTGAGCAAAACGGTCGCAGGGAGTCGGGAAGTTACGGTGGTGGAGGCAGAACACGCTTTGATTATTTTATTGAGTCCGACCGCGCACTGGCATATGCGAAAGAGGCAGCTAGACAAGCGATTGTAAACTTGGATGCCGTAGAATCACCGGCCGGTTCAATGACTGTGGTACTTGGTCCCGGATGGCCGGGGATTTTGCTGCATGAAGCCGTCGGACATGGACTTGAAGGCGACTTTAATCGCAAGGGGCTTTCTGCGTATTCAGATCGAGTTGGAGAAAAGGTGGCATCCGAATTGTGCACCATTGTTGACGATGGAACCATTGTAAATCGTCGAGGTTCTCTGAGTTTGGATGATGAAGGCACTCAAACTCAGTGTACCGTGCTGATTGAGCAGGGAATATTGAAGGGATATATGCAAGATCTTACCAATGCCAGGTTGATGAAACAGGAACCGACAGGAAACGGTCGTCGTGAATCCTACGCTCATCTGCCGATGACCAGAATGACGAACACCTACATGCTACCGGGCGAGTCAACTCACGAAGAAATTGTGGAATCAGTAGAAGACGGAATTTATGCAGTAACTTTTGCGGGTGGGTCTGTGGACATTACATCAGGTAATTTTTCGTTTTCCGCAAGCGAGGCTTATCGAATACAGAAAGGCAAAATTACCTACCCCTTAAAGGGTGCAACATTAATTGGAAATGGTCCCGATACGATGACCAAGGTTTCCATGGTTGGCAATGACCTGCAGATGGATTCTGGCATCGGAACATGCGGAAAGGAGGGTCAATCTGTACCGGTGGGAGTCGGTCAACCGACAATGCGAATTGATGGTATTACCGTCGGCGGTGCTCAGGTTTAGTAGATTTATGAACAATCTAGTCCAAGAAACGCCAGCAACTGTGGATTTTGATTACGAACTACAGTCAATTGTCTCCCAGGCACTCGATTATGCGTCTGGTGATGGCGCCTCGGAAATATCAGCCATAGCGTCTCGCTCTTTTTCCTACGACTTGACCGTACGACTAGGGGAAGTTGAGACGGTAGAGCACGAAAACAGCAAAGAAACTCGCCGTTAAGGTACTCTTTGGTAAAAGTTCAGGAGTAGCTGCTACGTCTGAGTTTAGTGAACAGGCCATTCGTGACACTGTGGCAGCGGCATGTTCAATCGCCAAGTATACCGCTCAAGACCCGTACAACGGTCTACCGCCAAAGGATAAACTTGCCACACAGTTTCCTGACCTTGAACTGTACCACCCGTGGGACTTGGGTCGCGAGCAGGCGTTGGAAATTGCTTTGAAATGCGAGAATGCAGCTCGTAGCGAAGACGATAGAATTGTCAACTCCGATGGTGCGACGGTTTCTACTTCATCAAAGTTTACCGCATTAGGCAACTCTAGCGGATTCTTGGCTAGTGTATCGGGCAGTAATCACTCATTGGGCTGTGTTGTCATTGGAGAGTCTGCAGCGGGCATGCAAAATGGCTATTGGTTTACATCGGCACGTGAATTTGACCAATTGGATTCACCGGAGTTGGTTGGACGTACTGCTGCTCAGCGTACGCTAAGAAAGTTAGACGCCCAGCGAATCAAAACCTGTGAGGTGCCTGTTCTCATTGAGGCACCGGTTGCTGCATCTTTATTATCAACTTTTATTAAAGCAATAAGTGGCAGTGCTCTTTATCGGGGCACGACTTTTTTGGTCGATAGTATTGGAACGCAAGTGTTTCCTGAGTGGGTGAGAATTTATGAACAGCCTCATCTAAAGCGATCAATTGGCGGTAAGGTTTTCGATGTTGAAGGCGTTGCTACCAACAGTAGAGATATTGTGACCGATGGGGTAGTGCAAGGCTATGTGTTGGATACGTATTCGGCACGCAAACTTGGCATGGAAACTACCGGAAATGCAAGCGGTACCTCAAACCTTACTATAGATTCTAGTCAGCAAAACTTTGAAGACCTAATTCGGCAAATGGATACCGGATTGTTAGTGACAGACTTTATTGGTTTTGGAATCAATTTGGTTACCGGAGATTATTCTCGGGGTGCAAACGGCTTCTGGGTGGAAAACGGGGAAATTAAGTATCCTGTTGAAGAACTGACAGTCGCCGGTAATTTGCGTGATATGTTCAAGTCGATAGTAGCGGTAGGCAACGATGCTGACCCGCGACGCTCGATTCGAACAGGTTCGATTCTTCTGGAACGCATGGCGGTTGGCGGCAACTAGAGAACAATAATCGCATATACTTGCCTTTTTGTTCACAAGTCGCCAATTCAGCAGTAGTTTCTTTATTCACTTAAGGCTCCAAACATGCCTATATATGAGTATCAATGCAGTTCCTGCGAGTACGAATTTGAAATGCTCCAGGGCATTAGTGAAGCTGCATTGGTTGAATGCCCACAATGCAGAGCTGCTGAGTTGCGCTTGAAGCTTTCGGCCGCCGCTTTTCATTTGAAGGGGACAGGCTGGTACGAAACTGACTTTAAGAACAAAGATAAGAAAAAAGATTCCAAGGATGCTAAATCTGAAAAGGCGAATACTGAATCGGAGTCCAAGTCAGAAGACTCGCCAAAGGTCAAAGAAAAATCATCTAAAGTAAAAGAATCCTCTTCTAGTTCGGCTTCAGATTCAACTGCTTGATCAAGCGTTTGGTGCAATCCTCTTAATGAATAGTATGCGTAGCCATCAGTGCTCGCAAATATCGGAGTCTCATTGCGATGAGACGGTGAGTGTTTGTGGTTGGGTAAACAGTCGCAGAGACCACGGCGGAGTGGTATTTATTGACTTGCGTGACTCTAGTGGGATCGTTCAGGTTGTCGCAGACCCAAGTCACCCCGACAGTTTTTCGGTCGCTGAAGCGGTTAGATCAGAGTACGTGATTGCTGTTCAAGGTTGGGTACGCATTAGACCCGAGGGTACGGAAAATCCAAACTTGCCGACTGGCATGGTTGAAATTGTGGCGGACAGTATAGAAATATTGAATCAAGTCAGCCACCTGCCGTTTTTACTGGACGAGGCTGACGTCAACGAATCTCTGCGCTTGAAATACAGATATGTCGACTTGCGTCGAGGCAAAATGCAGCGAAACATCCGCTTGCGCCATCAAGTCGTTCGGGAAATTCGAAATTTTTTGGATGGCAACGAGTTTGTGGATATCGAAACGCCAATGCTCACTCGTTCTACTCCCGAAGGGGCTCGGGACTATGTGGTGCCGAGTAGAGTACACACTGGAAGCTTCTATGCTTTACCTCAGTCTCCTCAGATGTTCAAGCAAATGCTGGTAATTTCAGGATTTGAACGGTACTATCAAATTGTTCGATGCTTTCGTGATGAAGATCTGCGTGCCGACCGTCAGCCTGAATTTACCCAGTTGGATGTCGAGATGGCGTTCGTCAACGAGACCGACGTCATGTCTTTGATGGAACAAATGTTTACTCAGGTATTTATGAATGTTTTAGGAGTTAGTGTACCTGAGTCTTTGCCTAGGATGAGTCACTCTGAGGCAATTCGACGTTTTGGCACGGATCGCCCTGATTTGCGCAATCCTCTGGAATTGACGGAATTGACCGACGTAATGCGCGAGGAAGAATTTCAGGTCTTCAAGCGCGCTGCTAATTTGAAAGGTGGTCGGGTGGCCGCTTTAAATGTACCGGGCGGTGCTAGTCTGACGCGGTTGCAAATCGACGAATACACCAGCTTTGTTGGCGGTTACGGTGCCAAGGGTCTTGCTTACATCAAAGTCAATGACCGACAACTGGGACGGGATGGATTACAGTCTCCAATTTTGAAGTTTCTGTCGGATAACGCGATTGAACAAATTCTACAGGTCACTTCTTGCGAAACGGGTGATTTGGTGTTTTTCGGAGCGGACAAAGCATCTATCGTCAATCCTTCACTGGCAGCCTTACGGGATAAGTTGGCGGTTGATCTGAAACTCTTGGAGGATGGTTGGCATCTATTGTGGATTGTGGACTTTCCGTTATTTGAGTACGACGAAAAAGAGAAACGCTGGCACTCTACACATCATCCTTTTACTTCTCCAAATTTGAAATCGATCGAACAGTTTGAAGGAAACCTCGAAAATCTTAATTCACGCGCTTATGACTTGGTACTGAACGGAATCGAAATTGGAGGAGGTTCAATCCGAAATCATCGAGTGGATATACAGCGCAAGATTTTCCAACTTTTGGGTTTATCAGATGAAGAGGTTAATGAGAAGTTCGGATTTTTACTGGAAGCTCTACAAACCGGTGCACCACCGCATGGAGGAATCGCATTTGGAATTGATCGGATCTGTGCATTATTTGCAGGTGAAGAATCAATTCGTGATGTCATTGCTTTCCCTAAAACTCAGCGAGCCTATTGCGCCTTAACACAGGCACCTAATGAAATTGGTTCTGACCAACTTGACGAATTGGATTTGCGCATTAAGTCGGCACCTCAGGCACGCAGTACCTAAAGTTAATCTGCGTTGCCCAATTAAACGCAGTTTAGCTCTTATCGCTCAGTCAATTGCAATATAAGCGACCTGTATCAGTTCTCTTGGTGGTTTATACGCAGTTGGGTGAAACACTGCTTTTGAAACGACTTCCTCCAAGAGAGTTTTGGCAGTCAATTACCGGCAGCATGAAGTGGGACGAGGCATCCAAGCCACTGGCTGCTGTAAGAGAACTCCAGGAAGAGACTGGCATACAGGTTGCGCCATCACAGTTGCAAGATTGGAAGTGGCAGTTCAAATACGAGATTTTGCCAGAATACAGACGACGATACCCAAGTGGTGTAGTCTACAACGTAGAGCACATGTTTTCCATCAAACTAAGCGGACCCTGTGATATAGAACTTGACCCGACAGAGCACAGTGACTATCGTTGGGAACCAATTGATTCGGCAATCGAATCAGTTTGGTCCTGGTCAAACCGCAAGGCTCTGGAACTAGTAAGGGACGAGATCTTACAGTCTCAGAAATGACTATACAGATTTAAGAAAATTCAGCAAGGACGCATTGAATATTTCTGCAGTTTCAATATTTGACAGATGAGTTGCGCCCGGGATGACTTCCATGGTTGAATTTGGAATTCGTTCCTTCATTTTTACTGATTCCGACACTGGAGTTGCGAGGTCTAACTCGCCAGCAATGATGTGGGTTGGGACTTTGATTGTTTCAAGTTGGTTAAGATAGTTAAGATTGAAAATGGCGTGACAGCAGCCCACATACCCAGTAATCGAAGTATCCAAAAATTGATTTCGAATCATTTGGTAAATTTCATTGTTTTGGTTTCGGTAGTGCTCAGTAAACCATCGCTCCATCGCGAAGTCGACTAATTTAGCAGTGCCAAATTGCTCACCAGCCTTGATCCTTTGTTTCCAGGTTTCCTTTGCTTCATTTGGCACGACGGCCATTGTGTTGCACAGTG
Source organism: Arenicellales bacterium (assembly GCA_965200645.1). Taxonomy (GTDB): domain Bacteria; phylum Pseudomonadota; class Gammaproteobacteria; order Arenicellales; family JAJDZL01; genus CBDAUN01. The sequence goes on along the minus strand of CBDAUN010000003.1, from coordinate 1,048,875 downwards.
CCAAACTATGCAGCCTTTCTGGGGCGCGAAGTGCGAGTCCTTGACCAATCATTCCGCCCATGGACAATCCAACCCAATGAAATTGCTCGATGTGGAGAGCATCCAACAAACCTATGGCATCATCCACCAGCATATCCATGCTGTAAGGTCCGGCCGGAACCGCCGAATCGCCGTGACCGCGAGTATCAATTCGAAGTACTCTGAATTCGGACTCCAGAAGACTCAATTGTGGTTCCCACATGCTTGAACTGGAACCGAGCGAATGACTCAAAGCGACTGTCGCCCCGTCCATCTTCCCTGTCAGGCGAAAATAAATGTTTATGTCATTTGCCAAAGTTTTCATTAAATTTTGACCAAATGTTGCTTATTTTCAATTTCAGAAAGTTATCAATTAAAGCAGACAAGTAAAATTTTTTCTTGCGAATTATTTGGAGATACTTAGATTATTAGGCTACACGCCTAGTTGTACAGAAACTAATTTGCCAAATTCGAATTTATTGACTCCCAATATGGAGTTGTCTTGTGGGACTTCTGTGTTTGCTGAATAGGTTTTGCTAACACTTAACATCGGATTTTGATTCTTGCCATTTATAGAAACGTTCCTAGTCCGAACTTCAATAATTCCTTTTGTTTACCATCAGCAACTCCATTTAATTGCAATGCTGGATTGGATAGCTAAGCCTTAAGTTGTCACACATTGTGCCGACTTCTTTTAATAGAACTTTGCTAATAATCGAAGACATCACGCTCAGGAGGTGTTAAGTGAAAGATACGAAAGGATTAATCATACTGAATTGATTCATGAGTGAATTAAGTTGAATTATGTTTAACCAGCAGATAAGGGCTCTTAAACAATTATCCCTAGTGCTTATGAATAATGTGCCAAATTGAATCGATGTTTTAAGAGAATTTGATAACGCAACACAAAGTTATATGATTTATGTAGCCTTTTCTATAGTTTCGATCTTGTTCCTTGTATCAGCGTCCCAAGTTTTACGCTGATTTACTTGCGACACCCGCCATACCGATTGAGTGTCATCCGGTGCGAAGTCTTCTTAGTGTGATTGTAACTCAACGGACGGTTCGATTGCTAAAGTGGCCAGTTTCACCCTCGTGGCAGGTAGTTGTACGGTGCTATAATATTGCTATTTCCTACTTTACTGCTTCTACACTCAACTTCTATGGCAGGGCACAGTAAATGGGCAAACATTCGATTTCGAAAAGCTGCCCAAGATGGTCGACGTGGAAAGTTATTTTCTAAACTGATTCGAGAGATTGCCGTTGCTGCAAAATCCGGTTCCGACCCGGAAGGAAACCCAAGATTGCGCTCGGCGATCGATAAGGCACTGGCAGCAAACATGTCGCGTGAGGTCATCACTCGTGCCGTGCAACGGGGAGCAGGAGAAACTGGTGGTGACGATTATCAGGATGTCTACTATGAGGGCTATGGCCCCAGCGGAGTGGCGATGCTCATTGAATGTTCTACGGACAATCGCAATCGAACTGTAGGCGAAGTGAGGCACGCTTTATCTAAGTATGGCGGGAATTTGGGCACTGAAGGTTCGGTGTCTTATATGTTTAGTCGCATCGGTGTAATTCAACTACCGCCTGGGCATGACGAAGAAGTTGTTATGGATTTGCTGGCATCAGCTGGTGGTGATGATATGGATATCGCAGAAGACGGATCCATTGAAATAATTTCAGCACCAGAAAACTTTCCCTCAGTACTACAGGCCGTAGATGATGCCGGAATCGAATATGATGAAGCAAAAATTGAACACCGGGCCGAATCCACTATAGAACTTGACAGTAATTCCGCCGACCGCGTTATGAACCTCCTTGATGCATTAGAGAATGTTGATGACGTGCAGGATGTGTATACCAATGCACGAATTATGGGTTAGGGGATGATAATTCTAGGAATCGACCCCGGGTCAAGAGTGACCGGCTATGGAGTTGTAGATGCCACAACCAATCAGTTGCGAAGGCTTGGTGGTGGTTGCATTCGTACCAGCGGAGATGACATTTCACCGAAACTAAAGGAAATTTATGACGGTATATCAGAGGTAATCCGTGAGTATCGCCCGCAGGTAGTTGCCGTGGAAAAAGTCTTTGTTTCGATTAATGTCAAATCTGCTTTGTTACTTGGACATGCTCGCGGAGCCGCAATTTGTGCCTGTGCTGCAGATAACCTAAATATATATGAATATTCGCCACGCGGAATCAAGAAAACTATAACTGCAAGTGGCTCTGCCACCAAAGACCAGGTTCACTTCATGGTGCGCGCAATTCTTAACCTTAAGATAAATGTCTCTCAGGATGAGTCCGATGCACTGGCTTGCGCAATTACGCACTATCAGCACATACCAATGCTTCAATCCATTGACGGATTACCAGCAGAAACACGCTATAGAGAATTAATGCATAACGAGCAGTATCGCGCGGCTTCATGATTGGGTATCTGAACGGTGTCGTCCGTTATAGCCGACCACCAATCGTCATGCTTGATGTTAATGGTATTGGTTATGAGGTTTGTATTCCTGCCAGTGCTTTCCTTAATTTACCGGAAGTAGGAGAGCGAGTCGAGCTGCATACCCATGTCGCTACTCAGAACGACACCCAAACAATCTATGGATTTTTTGAACTGGGCGAACGGGAAGCATTTCGAGTCCTCATTTCGGTCAACGGTGTTGGTCCTCGAAGTGCACTCTCTTTATTGTCGGAGATCACTCTTGATGAACTTGCTTCGTGTGTTCAGCTAGAAGACGCCAGAACCTTCACGAAAGTGCCTGGAATTGGAGCTAAAACAGCAGGTCGATTAATTTTGGAACTACGCGATAAACTTGATGGTATTGCAGTTGAATTCACCAACGGTGAATTTACATCGCAGGATTCTGTAATGGTTCGAGATGTAGTTGACGCTTTGACAGCCTTGGGATTTGGGCAAAAAGAGTCAAATCAGGTTGTTTTGGCAATTCGTAGTGAATTTCAGTCCGTCGAACAAGGACTGCGAATGGCATTGTCAACTCTAGGAGCAAAGTCCCATTGAACGACGATATTAGGCTGACCGCACCGGAATTGGCAGATTCAAACGAAAAGGATTTTGATAAAAGTTTACGTCCCAAAAGTTTAGACCAATTTGTTGGTCAGATAAGCACCCGCGAGCGGCTAAATATCTTTGCCAGCGCAGCAAAGCAAAGATCCGAAGCTCTCGACCACGTACTGATCTTCGGACCGCCAGGATTGGGTAAGACGACGCTGGCACACATTCTGGCCAATGAAATGTCAGTTGATTTGGTACTTACCTCTGGGCCTGCGCTAGAAAAACCCGGAGATGTGGCGTCCATTCTGACACGGCTACAAGAAGGGACGATATTGTTTGTGGATGAAATTCATCGACTCAAACCGGTGGTTGAGGAAGTCCTGTATCCAGCGATGGAGGATTATCGAGTTGATGTCGTCACGGGGCAGGGGCTGGGTGCCCGTTCTATTCAACTGTCATTGAACCCATTTACATTGGTAGGAGCAACGACAAAGAAAGGTTTGTTGACCTCTCCCTTGCGCGACCGATTCGGAATCGTTGAACATCTAGATTACTATTCTCAGGAAGAACTCGCCCGCATAGTCCGACGGTCAGCCGGAATTCTGAATATTGAGGCAAATGATAGCGGAGTACAGGAAATTGCTAATCGGGCACGAGGAACGCCACGAATTGCAAACCGCTTGCTGAGACGGGTACGTGACTTCGCACAAATCAAGGCCAACGGTACGATTAGCAAGAAAATTGCACTTGATGCACTCAATATGATGATGGTGGATACCTTCGGTCTCGACACCCTTGACCGTAAGTTGTTAACCGCGCTATTGGAAAACTACAATGGCGGTCCGGTCGGTGTGGACACATTAGCTGCCGCTCTCAGCGAAGAGCGAAGTACGATTGAGGACACCATCGAACCATTTTTACTGCAACTGGGATTTTTAGAGCGTACGGCACGCGGACGTGCTGCGACCATGAAGGCTTGGCGGCATATGGGTATAGACCCAATTCAGGACCGACAAAACCCACTGTTGTAGAAATGCGAGTAGGGGTATTTGGTACAATTGGCACTAGCGGGTTATCAATCACGGATTCGAATCTACTATGAGGATACGGATTCTGGCGGCGTTGTTTATCACGCGAATTACCTTAAATTTATGGAGCGTGCTCGAACTGACTGGCTCTACGAATTTGGGTTCGCACCGAAGGATATCAATGACCAAGAAGGGGTGTTATTCGTCGTGAAATCAACTCACCTTGAATTCTTCAAACCAGCCCGACTAGGTGACCAGCTTGTTGTATCTGTTGAGTTGGATGCATTAAATCCTGCGAGTCTGCACGTGACACAGCACATAACCCGTGATTCAGACAAGATTGTGAGGGGTAGACTTCATCTTGCTTGTGTGGATATTTCAAACTTTAAAATATGCCGAGTACCGACGGAAATTATGGCTAGGTTTACATAGTGGAAAATATTGAATTGGTCCCAACCGGGGCGGCACTTTCGTTCATTGACCTGATCCTGGAGGCCAGTCTACTGGTGCAGATGGTAATGGCCCTTTTGGTTCTTGCCTCTTTGGTTTCTTGGGCGATGATCTTTCACAAGTGGTTTACCTTGAAATGGTTAACCGAATCCTCCGACGAGTTTGAAGACGCATTTTGGTCGGTAGGAGACTTGGGAGCACTGTATCGCGACTGGGACAGTCGAACGCGAAACACGGGCGCAATTGATATTGTTTTCCTCGATGGCTACCGAGAACTCAGCAGGCTGCTCAATCGTCAGAGTATTGATCGCGCAGATATCGTAGACGGTGTGCATAGAGCTATGCGGGTGGCACTGAACAGAGCAGAAGATGATATTAATTCAAATCTTTCATTCTTAGCTACTGTAGGTTCAACCAGCCCATATATTGGTTTGTTTGGAACCGTGTGGGGGATTATGAATTCATTCAGGGCTCTTGGTTCTTTACAGACGGCAACAATTTCTGCTGTGGCACCAGGTATAGCAGAGGCTCTGATTGCAACGGCAATGGGATTATTTGCAGCAATCCCAGCGGTCATTGCCTACAACCGGTTTTCCTATCAGGCGGATAGGCTGTTGAGTAGATACGAAACCTTTTCGGAGGAATTTTTGAGTATCGTCAGCCGCCAGTACACCATGAGGAAGTAGTTGAATCATGGCATATCAAGGTCGAAGGCGCAAGATGATGAATGAAATCAATGTTGTCCCCTACATTGATGTCATGCTTGTTCTGTTGGTCATCTTCATGGTTACGGCGCCGTTGCTGACCGAAGGTGTAAATGTAAAGTTGCCCGAGGCAGCGTCGAAGGCGATTACTTCGGAGGAAAGCATTCCGTTCGTAGTTCATGTAACAGCTGAAGGCGATTATTACCTCAATCAGGACAATGAAAATACCGTCGATTTACGTCAAATGCAGTTGAAGGCGGCAGCAGTCAAGGAAGTTAATCCGTTAACACCATTTTTGGTTCGAGGTGACCGAGACGTAAATTTTGATGCTGTGATTCAAGCAATGGTTGCACTGCAAGCTGCCGGGGTTGACAACGTTGGGTTGGTTACAAGAAACGTAGAACAAAGAAAGTAACTTGAATTATGGCCAGGAGTGCCAAAAAATCTTCAAATCGTTCGGACATTGTTGCTAAAGCTGTGTTGTGTTCGATTATGGTCCATGCGGCTATAGTGCTAGCATTAGGTGTAAACGTTTTTTTAAAACAGGACGTTCCTTCTTGGATGAAGAGTCTTCGGTCGCAAGATGAGACGGTGACGATTAATGCAGAAGCCATTTTAGATAGTGAACTGGATAGGGAAATTGCGCTCATACGTGAACAGGAGGAGGCCGACAAACAGGAGGAATTGGAGCGTCTGCAAAGTCTCGAAGATGCCAAGAGGCAACAGGAACTACTGGAACAGCAACGTAAACAAGAAGAAGAGCGTTTATCTCTGCTGGCCAAACAGCGAGAAGAGGAGGAAAAACGCACTGCAGAACTTGAGCAACAGCGTCTTGAACAGGAACAGGAAGTTCAGCGCATGGAAGAAGAAAGGAAGAAAGAAGAAGAAGCTCTGGCAATAATTGAAGAACAGAAAAATTCTGCCGAGGCCGAATTAGAGGAAATTGAACGTAAGCAAAAAGAAGCTGAACAAAAGGCCTTGGAAGAAGAGAAACTTCGGGCGCAGGAAGCTGAAGAACGACGTTTAGCAGAACAAGTTAGACAGGAACAGGAAGCTGAAGAACGACGTTTAGCAGAACAAGTTAGACAGGAACAGGAAGCTGAAGAACGACGTTTAGCAGAACAAGCTAGACAGGAACAGGAAGCTGAAGAACGACGTTTAGCAGAACAAGTTAGACAGGAACAGGAAGCTGAAGAACGACGTTTAGCAGAACAAGCTAGACAGGAACAGGAAGCTGAAAGGCAACGGTTGGCAGAAGAGGCTAAGCTAAAACAGGAGCAAGAAACTGAGAAGCAACGTTTAGCAGAACAAGAGAGGCTTCGACAAGAGCAGGAAGTTGAAAACCAGCGCTTGGCTGCCGAAAAGAAAGAGCAAGAGCGCAAAGATGCAGAACGCAAGCGTTTAGCTGCTGACAAAGAACAACAAGAACGAAAAGAAACTGAACGTAGACGTTTAGCTGCTGAAGAACAGAAAAGACGTGAAGCAGAAGCCCAGGCTCGTTTGAAAAAGGATGCTGAACGCAAGCGAATCGCGGCAGAAGAGAAAAAACGCCGCGAAGAAGAAGAGGCTAAATTAGCGAAAGCCATAGCAGAGCGAGAACGCATTGAAAATCTTAAGAAACGGGCGTATTTGGAGTTTGCTAAATTTACTATACCGATCAAGCAAAAGGTCGAACGTTATTGGGTACCTACATCCGGTGCTGTCAATCCAGAAACTGGGGTTACAGTGGAAGTTGACCCAAGTGGCGTAGTTGTGTCGGCAGAGATAATTCGCTCCAGCGGATCTGACCACTTCGATAGGTCGGTGTTACACGCTATTCAGAAGGCATCTCCGTTACCCATCCCGCAAGATCCAGAAATTTTTGATTACATTCGAAGATTCAACTTTTCATTCCGCTCACCAGTCAATATCTAATATATGAACAAAAAGACCATCCAAATTGGATTAACTTTACTGACGTGTTGGTTGTTATTCTTCAGTCACCCAGCCAGTGCCATCGTCACTATTGAAATTGATCAAGGGACGGGAGCGGGAATTCCCATAGCTATTGTCCCATTTGCTAATCCTGCCGGAGTACAGTTGGAAGAACCAATTTCTTCCATCGTTCAAAACGACTTGCTTCGCTCTGGTCGCTTTAATCCTCTTTCGCAAGATAAGTTTCTCAGTACCCCCCATATCCGTTCGGAAGTGAAGTTTAACGATTGGCGTTTAGTCAAGGTTGACTATTTACTGGTGGGCAAGATTGAAGCCGCTGAAGAAGGGAAGATTAAAGTGCAGTTTCAACTGCTTGATGTGTTCGACGAATCTCAAGTTACTGCTATGCAATACAGTATTTCCACAAAACAACTAAGGTCCGTTGCGCATCTGGTGGCGAATGAGGTTTACGAAAAAGTTACTGGAGTAAAGAGTTCCTTTCACAGCAGAATCGCGTATTGCACAGCCGAAGAAGTGGATGGTCAAAATATCTATTCTTTGACGGTATCTGATTACGACGGGTACAACCCGAAAGTCATATTGCAGGACATTGCGCCAATCTTGTCTCCGAGTTGGTCACCCGATTCAACAAAGATTGCATATGGCCTGTTGGAGTTGGGTCAGGCAAGAATCTATGTTCAAACAATCGCTACCGGAGAACGTGAGGTGGTAGCAAAATTTGAAGGCCAAAACAGAGCTCCGAGTTGGTCGCCCGACGGCACGAAGCTAGCATTTTCATTAACTAGAAAAAGCAATTCTGAAATTTATGTGCTCAACCTAATTAATGGTGAATTAACTCGCATAACCAATAACTTACACATTGATACAGAACCCTCATGGTCTCCGGATGGAAAGACTCTGTTGTTTACTTCAGGTCGCAGTTCAAGACCTCAGTTGTATACAGTGAGTGCCGATGGAAAGTCATCCCCGAAACGATTAATTTTTGAAGGAAAGTCCAACGCCGGTGGCAAGTTTTCATCCAATGGGGAAAAAGTTTTACTAATTACCGATGTGGGTAAGGGAAACCAGGTCGCGACATATGATGTCAGAAACAAATTTTTGGTGACTATTTCGGACACGGCGATCGATGATTCTCCAAATTTCTCACCTCACGGGGACATGGTAATGTATATTTACGAAGGTAGAGAGAGGCAGCTCTTTATTCTGTCTCCGGATGGTAGTGTCCGATCACAAATTCCTGTAGCAAGCGGTCAAGTCAAGCAGATTGCTTGGGAAATTCGCAAATAATCCATAAATTCAAGCATGAAATGGAGTAGCACGCTTATGTCATTGAAATCATTAAAAATAATATTCTTACTTTTGGTCGCATCGGCGATCGTAGGGTGTGCCGCCACTGATACAGGAGAAATGACTGAAGGAGAATCGGATGGCAGTATGACAGCCGGTATTGAGGATAACGGCGGAATTGAAGGTGATGAGTTGGGCGCAGAAGGATCTGATGTCAGTTCTGACGGATCGTTGCTAGAGTCACTGCTGCAAGATACTACCGTGTATTTTGATTATGATGAAAGTTCGCTCACTGAGGAAGCACAGTCTCTAATTGCTGCTCATGCAGATTACTTGAACGATCATTCCGGTTTGGCCATTTTGCTGGAAGGCCATACTGATGAGCGTGGCACCAGGGAGTACAATTTAGCGCTTGGTGATCTTCGGTCTGAAGCTGTCAGTCTACTGTTACAAGCATTAGGTGTTGATCAGTCGCGCATCACTACAATTTCACTGGGCGAAGAAATCCCGGCTGTGATTGGCGCTGATGAGGAGTCTTGGGCACTTAATCGCCGTGTACAAATAATCTATTAGTGGTGTTTAAATCAGTTTTGAACGTATGAATGAATTCTCCCAAATGAGACACTGCTGGGTTGCGTTGCTGACGTCGGCAGTTTTGGTATCGGGTTGCGTTGAAGCTGAAGAATCAACAACTTCTGGAGCGACGACAGAACCCGCGGTTGAAGTAATTGATACCAGCCAAACTGACGATTCAGCGAATAATTTGCAATTGCTGGAAAAGCTCAATCGATTGTCACAGGAAGTACTGCAGTTACGTGGGAAAGTGGAGGTTTTAGAATTTGAACTTGAACAGACACGTTCACGCCAAAGACAACTTTACGATGACTTAGACCAACGTATTCGTCAGTTTGAACGAGAAGTTCAAGGTGACGTTGAGGTGGTGGAGCCCGAACCGGACACATCAATTCAGTTGCCTGATACCGGAACCGAAGCGCAAGACCAATTGGAAGAAACTGAAACTACTACCGAGACCGAACCAGCCCCAGCAGTGGTTGTAGCTGACCCAGCTGCAGTAAGAGAAGTTTACGATGGCGCATTTCAGGCGTTGCGGGAAGGAAGATATGAAGATGCGATAACTCAATTTGAGACGCTGATTCAAACTTATCCGGACAGTGATCTTGTAGATGATTCTATGTATTGGATTGCAGAATCGAATTACGTGACTCAAAACTATCAAGCCTCCTTGCCGGAATTTGAACGAGTTATTCGTGAATATCCAGAAAGTCAAAGAGCACCTGAAGCCATGCTGAAAATAGGTTATATCTACTATGACATGGAGCAGTTCGAGTCGGCAAGAGACTATTTACTGGAAGTGATTGACAAGTTTCCGGCAAGTCGTTCCGCATTTTCGGCACGTCGGCGACTCAACAAGATGGAACGAGACGGTCAACTATAGCGATGCTTGAGAATTTTCCTTGAATGCCCGTATTGACGCAGTTGTAGACTTTTTGAGAACAATCGATAGGAAGTTCAGGTTGTCAAATGTCCCAATAAAGAAATGTAGGCCTCTCGTATCAACTTTTCGTGAAAGAGGTAGTTCCAATCAAGTTAAAACTGTTGGAGAATTCGTTTAAGCGTCAACGGATTTGATTAGATCTTTCACACAGAAATTGACTTGATTAAGTCAAACTCCGAGATACTTGGCCTTTAGGTTGTGGTTGTTGACCAATTCTGCCGAAACTCCGGTCCAGGCGACACGACCTTTCTCCACTATATAGTGTCTGTCACCAATCTTGAGCAGGGATTCAAGATTCTTATCAATCAGTAAAATGGATTGGTGATTGTCTTTCAATTTGGTAATGCTCAACCAAATTTGTCCTCTCAGCAGCGGCGACAAGCCTTCTGTAGCTTCATCAAGCAAAAGCAGTTTTGGGTTGGTCATCAATGCCCGACCAATTGAAAGCATCTGTTGTTCGCCACCGGACAATTTACTGCCCAGTAACTTTGTGCGAGTTTGAAGTGCTGGAAACAGTTCCAATACTTTTTCAGTATTCCAAGGATCTTTTAACTCGTTTTCATTGTGCGCGGTAGTAATTAAGTTTTCAATTGTTGTTAAATTCGGAAATATCCGTCGACCTTCCGGCGCAAGCCCGATACCTGCCTTTGCTATTTTGTGGGGAGCGAGTCCGATCATTTCTCGGCCTTCAAATTTAATCGAACCGGAGTTTGGTTTCATTTGGCCAATAATCGAACGGATTGTGGTCGTCTTACCCATGCCATTGCGGCCCAGCAAAGTGACCACTTCTCCGCTTTGTACATTGAGTGTCATTTCAAACAGAACTTGAGTAGCCCCGTAGGCGGAGTTGATTGCTTCAACTTGGAGCATGGCTTACTCGTCCTCTCCTAGATAAGCTTGACGCACGAAGGTGTCATTTCTAACTTCTTTTGGCGTCCCGGTTGCAATGAGACGACCGTAAACCAAGACTGAAATTCGGTCTGACAATGTGAACACGGCATCCATGTCATGTTCCACAAGTAGAATGGAAAACCTGTCTTTCAGTTTCAAAAGAAACTGAACCATTTGTTCAGAATCCGTACTTCCCATTCCGGCCAGGGGTTCATCAAGAACGAGCAGTTTAGGTTCCATAGCGAGCGCAACTGCAATCTCCAAGCGTCGTTTTTCGCCATGAGCCAGTTGACCAGAAACTATTTTAGAGCGTTCCAAAAGACCAACAGAATCAAGCACTGAATCAGCTTGCGCTAATAATATTTCATCCTTTGCTGACTTCCAAAACTTGAAACTGTGGCCGTGGTGTGCCTGAATTGCCAGTAGTACATTCTCTTGGCACGTAAAGTCGGGGAGTATGGACGTCACTTGAAAAGATCTGGCAAGTCCTCTCAGGGCTCTTTGTGGAGCCGACAACTTAACAATGGATTCACCATTAAATTCTATGTCGCCACTATCGCTGGGAAGTATCCCAGATATTTGAGAGATTAATGTTGTTTTGCCTGCACCATTCGGGCCAATAAGCGCGTGAAGGTGGTTCTTTTGCATTTCCATTGAAATGTTGTCGGTAGCGTTTACACCACCGAAACGTTTATTCAGATCCGAAATTTTTAAAATAACGTCCATTACGACTTCTTCCGAAATTCAAGAAAGCCGTCAATACCTCGCGGTGAAAACAACACCACAAGCAATAGAATTGGGCCGAAAATAATGTGCCAGTGCTCTGTAAACCGAGACAGAATTTCTGAAAGAAGCCAGAACACCAGTGCTCCGCTTATAGGCCCAAGCAAACTGGCCATCCCACCAAGAACTACCATAAAAATCAATTCACCTGACCGCGTCCAATGCATGATGTCAGGACTGACAAACTTTTCTACATTCGCGCTGAGAACACCGGCTACGGTACAAAGCAGACCGGCGAGGATGAAACAAACCAATCGGTATTTGTAAGTCGAATAGCCCATTACCTCCATTCTTTGCTCATTTGATTTAGCCCCTCGAATTACGTAGCCAAATCTTGAGTTGATTAAGCGATGAAGAAAAAACAAACAGCCCACCATCACTGCAAAGATCAGATAGTAAAGATGCAGCTGATTGTTGAGGTCGAAAAATTCGACTCCAAATTCGCTACGAGTGTAAATGATCAAACCGTCGTCACTTCCATATTCATCAATGCTGATAGATAAGAAGTAAATCATCTGACTCAAGGCCATGGTGATCATAATGAAGAAAATTCCACGGGTCCGTAGACTAATAACACCAAATATTGAAGCGATTATCAATCCAGCACCAAGAGCAATCGGCAATTGAAAATAGATACTGTCAATCCCATAGTAGCTGCAGATGCCGACAGCATAAGCTCCAATGCCGAGATATACAGCATGTCCGAAACTGATCATCCCGCCGTAGCCTAGGATGAGGTTCAGGCTCATTGCTGCGATAGCCCAAATCATCAACCGAGCGAACAAATTGATGTAGTACGGTTCGTTAATTACATTTGCAACGATAGGAGCCAGTGCGCAGGCTCCAATCACGGCATAGGAAAGTAATAGACGGCGAAAGCCGACTTCGCTCAACTTGCTGGTATAAGCGTTTTCCGACTTCATTAGATGGATTGGGCTGAGAACAGTCCCTTAGGACGAAAGAACAGGATGCTTGCCATAAATATGTAGATCAGCATGGACGAAATTGCTGGTGCAGCAGATTCTGCAGTGGTAACGGGTAAAAACAAGGCCAGTATCACATCGATAAACGAACGTCCGAGCGTATCGATTAATCCAGTAATCAAAGCTGCAATGAAGCTTCCTCGAACAGAGCCGATGCCGCCGATCACAATCACAACGAAGGCGACAATTATGATTTGCTCTCCCATGCCAGAGTTTGCACCAAGAATGGGTGCCATAAGCACGCCTGCCAGACCAGCGAGAGCGGCTCCAATTCCAAAAACCAGGGTGAACAGCAACTTGATGTTCACTCCCAAGGAATCAACCATTTCTCGGTCTGAAGCTCCGGCACGAATCAACATACCTACTTTAGTTTTGGCAACCAGATACCACAATCCTAGGGCAACAGTGATACCTGTTCCAATGATGGCCAGACGGTAAATAGAGTATTCAATGCCGAGGGGGAGTGTAACGGTACCGGAAAGAAACGATGGAAACGGTACGGTGAGTCCATCAAGCGGCCAAATTATCTGGACTAATTCATTGAAAAACAGGATCAGTCCAAATGTTGCCAGAACATGATCTAAGTGGTGACGCTGATAGAGAGTCCGAAGGGTGGTTGTTTCAATTAGCATTCCGATAGCTGCCGTTATCGGTATCGCCAGAAGAAATCCGATAATGAAGGATCCGGTGAGCAACATTATGGTTGCACCAACAAAGGCTCCGATCATGTATATCGAGCCATGTGCGAGATTAACAAAGTCCATTATCCCAAAGGTCAGTGTCAGGCCGGATGCCAGTAAAAACAACAGCATCCCAAATTGGATACCATTCAGCAATTGTTCAATTAGAGTGATGTAATCCATGATCGGCAGATAGGAGATCGCTTCCGAACTTACAAACTAACTGAAGGATAGGATATTGGTGCAGGTGATAATTGTGGAAAGCCGCAGAGATTTCTCAACCTCTGCGGCTTGACTGTTTAACGGCTAATGCCAAATCACAGGTTTGCAGGAAAAATAGTGGTTTGAATTTGCTCCGAAACTTGCTATTTTAATTTGACTTTACTGTTGTTAATCCCAATGCGAATTACATCTTACATTCAGACGCATAGACGTCTTGGTGTTGAGTTAGAACAACATTGCGAACGGAAGTAGTCCATACGCCTTCAGCATCGGCAACAACTTCTCGACTGTAGAAGTTTTGAATCGGAAAGTGATTTGGACCCATGCTGAAATCACCTCTGACTGAATCGAAATTAGCTGCTTCTAAGGCTGCTCTTAGTCCTTCAACATTACTCATGTTTCCGTCCACTGCTTCAACCGCGCTTTTGATATACATCACTGCATCGTAGCTTTGTGCAGCATAAAAACTAGGATACTTTCCATATTTTGCTTTGAATTCATCGACAAACTTATTATTGGCTGCGTTATCAAGGTCAGGTGCCCAGAACTGTGTCATAGTCGTTCCCAGGACACCGTTCAGTCCTCCAGCCTGAAATCTAGGCAGACTGATTGAATCCACTGTAAACACGGTGTAGAGAGGAATGGAATTGGCGAGACCAGATTGTTCGTATTGCTTGATGAATGCACCACCATGCTTGCCTGGATAAAAAATGAACACGCCGTCCGGATTTGCGGCTTTCACTTTGGTGAATTCGGCTGCCCAGTCAATTTGATCTGGCCACTTGGTCATGTCTTCACCAACTATTTCACCTTTGAATGTGCGTTTCACGCCGGCAACCATGTTCTTGCCTGCTGCGTAGTTCGGGGCAATCACATATAGCGAATTCACCCCACGTTGATTCAGGACTTCTCCCATTGCCATTGGCGTTTGGTCATTCTGCCAGGAAATGTTAAAGAAGTTCTGGTGACAGCCCTTACCGGCCAGTTGTGAAGGTCCGGCGTTGGCACTGATTAAAAATTTTCCTGCATCCAGTACGGTATTTGCTGAAGCAAGTAAAACATGGGACCAAATGTAGCCAAATACTATGTCTACCTTGTCTTGAGTTACCACTCGCTCGGTTGCCTGTTTACCTTTTTGAGGATTAAATTCATCGTCTGCAAATGTAACCTCAACATCTAAAGGACCCATTTTGTTGTCGATGTGTTCTAGAGCGAGTAGTACAGCGTCGCGCATGTCATTGCCAATCACTGCCGCGGGCGTACTGAGCGTAGTAACAAATCCAAGTTTGACAGTGGCGGAATAAGCATTTGGTGCAGCAATCAATAGCATCGTAGCGACGACTGCGAGTAATTGCTTTATCTTCATAGTAAATTCTCCTAATTATTTTTGCTTTAGGAACTAAATCCAGTATTGCACCGAAATCGTGTTCGAGAGTAAAAATTAATCTAAAATTTTAGCAGTGATACAGGGGTGTTTTATAGGAATTTCGCTGAAGTACCGATGGTTTTGCCAGCCAAATAGGATCAACATGCTAAAGATGCTGCGTCATTACTAAACAAAACAGCCAGAAATTTAGTGTTGGAAAATAGTTTAAATTTGGAAGGCAGTGTAGGAGCGAAGTAAATCAATGGTTGTCTCCTTAAATCCATTAGAACAGGAAATGCTGGCCGGTGAGCATGGATTTGCACGGCAATGGGCAATGGAACAGCAAGTGCGCGTTGCTCACTTCTTTGAGGCTCAAGACTTTGTGGAAGTGTCTCAGGTTCATTTGATGTGCGATACTGAATCAACTGGCGAGACAGGTGTTGCGCATCTTGAAGAATTAGCTAACTTGCCTCAAGATGAGCGACAAGTTTCGATTCCTACTGTCACCGACCCACGCGGTCTAGATCTTTGTGCATATGAACGGTTTGAACAACCGGAAAAATTTGCACAGTTGGAAAGACGTGCAACAAAGGCACTTCAAGCACTTGGAGTGATGATGACAGATACCTGCATAAACTATCAAACAATTTCAACCCCGATGTTTGGTGAGCATGTTGCATTTGGAGATACCGGGTCGGTTATCTACGCTAACAGTGTGTTTGGCGCAAGAAGTAATTTTGAAGGAGGGCCTGCGGCCTTAGCTGCCGCCTATACAGGCCGTGTGCCTAGATACGGATGTCATCTCGAAGATCACCGTCAGCCGACACATTGGTTTGAAGTAGATTTCACGCCTCAATCACTTTCTGACTGGGGTGCGCTGGGAGCAATTGTGGGGAAGAGGACGGGATCATATTGGTCAGTACCTTGGATATCCGGTATCTATAGGTCTCCGACTGGAGATGAACTAAAACACTTTGGAGCTGCATTAGCCAGTTACGGGTCAGTTCCCATGTTTCACATGGATGATGTAACTCCGGAATCCAGAATTGAACGCTACAGACCGAGTGGTGACGACTACGAGTTTTGCACGATAGATTCCAGTGACGTCAGAGACTTCTATATGTCGTTTGATCAGAAACCGCAAATTGATGTTGTTGTATTCGCGGCTCCTCAGCAATCGCTGTTTGAAATTCAAAGCATAGTGGAACTCATGAATGGGAGAAAGGTCTCCGAACACATCGCAATGATTGTTGCGACATCACCGGAGATAAAGTCTGCCTGTGACCGATTTGGTTACACAAGTCGACTAGAAGAATCTGGGGTGATAGTTCTCAGTGGAGTGTGTTTCTATCAAATGTATGCTCGTGAACTGGGGATTAGTCAAGGGTGGAAGCGGTTGGCAAGTAATTCTGCGAAGCTCGTTAATATTATTTCTGGTTACGGTTATGAGCCAATATTGGTTTCCACAAAGCAGTGCGTTGAAGTTGCAGTTTCGGGTAGTTTGTAGTGGAAGTAGAAAGAAAACTCAAGTGCAGTCTAGGTATCGGGAAGATAGTAACAGCAACTGCACTCGTGGCACAGGATGACTTTAGTGCACGTTATGACTTAGACCGAATCGAGGGTGTATTTTCACGACCAGCACACGCCTTGTATGGGCAGTCTTATGTCGGCAAAGTGCTTATTTTAAATACTGCTAAGGGCGGAGTAGCGACTTCTTGGATGCTTAAGGATATGGTTGACAGAAGCAAGGCTCCAGTTGCTTTGGTATTGAATTCTGCCAATCCGATCATGGCACAAGGCGCAGCTTTCGCAAATCTTACGTTGGTGCATCAGTTCGAAGGTGACATCACCGAGGAAATATTTACAGGCCAAACGGTGACAGTGGACCCAATGCAGGGATTGCTTACTACATATCGTGTAGTTCAATCAAATTGAGTTGCTATTGAATGAACTGAAGAGGAGATTCATCGATTGCTCTATATGATTGGACCAATGATCTCTGCAACTCTCCAGAAAAATCGGAGTTGTTAAAGTTAGTAGGAAGTTAGGGATCTTTGTATAGTCGAATTAGTTTTTTGGTTAATTCAACAGCCTTACGTTACGCCTTATCGAATTCGCTCAAGGTGTACGTTTTTGAGTTGGCACGATGTTTGTTTTACAAAAGGTTTTCCGTGTACTTATCGAATTCATTAATTTGACTAGCATTTTTGTGTCTTTCAAGTCACAGGGGTTCCGTGTGCGAAATTAGTTGAATTACTCATTACTCCATAAAAAAACTATTTACTAGTGCTTTAATACGCCAATAAATGACGTAATAAAGGATTAAGAGTTGAATATTGTTAAAAAATAGTTTTAGAATTGCTCAGGTTTGAAATTGCAAAGGTTATTCAATGGAAACTGAAGCTATTGAGGTTGAAGTCTGTATCTCTAATCAGGATGGTGAATTAGGTGACCTTTACCAGGAAAATCATAAAAATGTCTTGATTAATGATAGGTTTCAGAAAACCGTAACTTAGCTAACTAAGACAAAGAATTTACTCCACAACACTAGGAAGAGAATATGGAAGGTAGTTTTTATACGGCATTAGATCAAATTCGAGATATGTCGCAGTCGGCGGTAGATAAGGGTCGTTTTTTTGAGCGACTGATAAAAAAGTATCTATTAGTCGACCCAATATATAAGGATAGATTTTCAGATGTTTGGCTTTGGTCTGAGTTCGCGGCAAATCGTGATGACTTTGACGGCATGGCGCTAGGAGTGGACTTGGTTGCGAAGGACCGAGAAGGTGAAGGTTACTGTGCAATTCAATGCAAGTTCTATGCCGAAGGTTCAACAATCAGTAAGAAGGATGTTGACTCATTTATTGCGGATTCAGCCAAAGACCCCTTTACATCACGTATCTTCGTTGAAACCAGTGGAGAATGGGGACCAAACGCATATAGGACACTCAAGGGAGTAAAGCCTTCCTGTACAGTGTTGACTGCTGCCGATCTGGCTAAAAGACAAGTCAACTGGCCTGATCTTATTCAAGGCAAGCCGGAAGATTTAACCTCTGCACTAAAACCCTTTGAACTTCGACCACATCAAATCGAAGCAATTACCGATGTAAAGAATGGATTGGCAATTCATGATAGGGGCAAACTCATTATGGCATGTGGAACAGGTAAGACATTCACAGCCTTGCGAATAGCGGAAGACATTGCAGGTGTAAGCAAGCGAGTTCTATTTCTGGTCCCTTCTATAACTCTGATGCAACAGTCGATGAGAGAGTGGGCAGAGCAAAAGCAATTGAAGCACCGGTATATTGGTGTTTGCTCAGATACCCGTGTTGGACGAACAGACGAGGATGCCGCCCTGGAGGAATTAGAAATTCCGGTTACAACAAATAATGAAGCGATATCTAGTGCATTGCAAGAATTTCATTCAGATGCACTCACAGTAGTATTTTGCACCTACCAATCATTGGGTTTAATCGAAGAATCCCAAATCAGAGGGGCGCCACGATTCAATCTTGTAATTTGTGATGAAGCACATCGAACAACTGGCGTTGAGAAACCTGGTGATAAGACATCTCCTTTTGTCTTGATTCATAATTCGAAGCGTATTCGCGCCAAGAGTCGCTTGTACATGACGGCAACTCCAAGAATATACACGTCGAGTGCTCGTAGAAAGGCAGAAAAGAATGAAATCGAGTTATATTCAATGGACGATGAGAATACCTATGGTCCAGAATTTCATCGTTTGCATTTTTCTAAGGCAATTAGTAAAAATCTATTGTCCGATTACAAAGTTGTAGTGCTTGCATTATCCGAGGAAGCTGTTAATCGTGATTTGGAGTTACATCAATCAAGCAGTACCAGTGAAATAAACATCACGGATTCGACCAAAATCTTAGGTTGCTGGCGGGCGTTACACAACCCAGAAAATTTGTCGTCTGATCAATTGGCGGAAGGTAAGGTACTTCGCCCTCTCAAGAGGGCAATCGCATTCACCAATACCATCGTTTCTTCGAAACGTCTTGATGGACATTGGGACTCCCTTGTTAACAGTGCTAGGAGAGAGTTGTCTGTAGATGATTCATTGAGAGGCTTTTCCTGTGAAACTAGTCATGTAGACGGTCAGGATAATGCCTTGAAACGAAAGAAGAAAATTGAGTGGCTGAAAGGTTCATCCAACGGCAGCGGTTGCAGAATACTTTCCAATGCACGATGTTTATCTGAAGGAGTTGATGTTCCCGCACTGGATGCAGTTTTAATTATGAATCCAAGAAAGAGTCAAGTTGATATTGTCCAGGCTGTTGGCCGGGTAATGCGAAAAGCTGAAGGCAAAGAATTTGGCTACATCATATTGCCAGTTGCTATCCCTCCAGATATGGAAGCATCCGCAGCGCTCGATAAAAATGAAAGATTCGGCGTGGTATGGAACGTATTACAAGCGCTGCGTTCCCACGACGACCGATTCAATGTTGAAATCAATCAGATTGACCTTAACAATAATCCAGGCGAACGAATAATTTTTAGTGGAATTCAAGAAAATCCCCTTTTACCATTTCCCCCATTCGATATACCTACTGCTGACATTTACGCCAAAATCGTTGACAAATGTGGGGATCGAAAGTACTGGGAGTCTTGGGCGAATGACGTGGCTGACATCTTTAGTAGACTAGTATTTCGTATTCAAGAGATGCTTAGTCGATCTAAAAATAAGGACCTCAAGGAATGGTTTGAGACTTTTCTTGAAGAACTGCGGGAAACGATTAATTCAAGCATCACCACTGACAATGCCATTGAGATGATGGCTCAGCACATATTGACCCAACCCGTATTTGAGGCCTTATTTGAACATTATGACTTTGCGGGGAGTAGTCCCATTTCGAAAGCTTTAGATGATCTTAGAACAGACTTTGGAGAGTTTGGTCTGGAGAACGAGATTCGAGATTTGGAGAGATTCTACGAGAGCGTGCGCGAAAGGGCAAGAGGGCTTGACAACAGTGATGCTCGCCAACGTGTATTGAACGAACTTTACGAGAAATTTTTCATTACCGCGATGAAGAAGGATTCCGAACGGTTGGGGATTGTTTATACGCCAGTCGAGATAGTCGACTTCATTTTAAACAGTACAGAACACGTACTGCAAAGTGAGTTTGGTCGCTCATTTACCGATGAGGGAGTTCATGTATTAGATCCGTTTACGGGTACTGGTACATTCTTGGTACGGTTGTTGCAATCTTCGTTGATTCACCCATCGGATCTAAAAAGAAAGTTTCAAATGGAACTTCATGCTAATGAGATTGTGCTATTAGCTTACTACATAGCAGCTATTCACATTGAGGAGGCATACCATGGAAGATTGAAAAGTGATGCGGAGTATGAACCATTTAAAGGAATCGTATTGACTGATACTTTTAACTTACATTCTGACCACTCGGGATTTCCAAAGAATTGGATGCCTGATAACAGTGAGCGAGTTGAACAGCAACAGGGCTTGCCCATTCAGGTGATCATCGGAAATCCTCCTTGGTCGGTAGGGCAGAAAAGTTCCGCGGACAATAACCCTAATATAGATTACCCAGAAATGGAGTCACGTATCTCCGAAACTTATGCCAGACGAGCAACCACTACATTGAAGAAAAGTCTTTATGACACTTACAAAATGGCGATTCGATGGGCCTCGGACCGAATCGGAGATAAGGGTGTTATAGCAATGGTGACCAATGGCTCATTTATTGATGGACGTGCAGACGCCGGAATCCGGGCATGTTTATTTGAGGAGTTTGATCTGATTTATGTTTTGAACCTAAGGGGAAATGCTCGGTTACAAGGCGAACCACGGCGTAAAGAAAGAGATAACGTATTTGGTCAGGGCACTCGTACACAAGTAGCAATTACAATTTTGGTTAAGAACCCAAATTCTGGGCGTGGTAAATCCTGTGAAATTCTATATCGCGATATTGGGGACTACCTATCTCAACAGCAAAAGTTGGATGCTCTAAGTGATGCTGTATCCGTCGCTGGATTTGATGACTGGCAAAGAATTACACCCGACAAAAACCATGATTGGATAAATCAACGCAGTGAAGAATTCCAGCAATTTTTTCCGATTGGAACGAAGGAAACGAAATCAAACAAGACCAATGATGCGGTCTTCAAACTCTATAGTAGCGGATATTTAACTGGCATAGATTCCTACAGTTATAGTTTCTCGTACGATGACTGCAAAAAAATGCACGTGGCATGGTTGCAGACTATATGGGAGCATTAGAGGAATGGCAGACTCAAAGTGACAATACTGGTGAATTGACAAGCGGTGACAAGTAAATTCTCCAAGCACCTTCGATGGGGACGCGATCATCAATTCAAACCTAAAGAGAAATAAGCAGTGTCCTACTCAAAGGACAAAATATGGAAAGTTCAGTACCGTCCTTTTGTAAAGCAGTTTTGTTATGTTGAATATACGTTTGCAAGTACCAAATCTCAGCAGGATCAAATCTTTCCATCTCCCAAAGTTGAGAATCGTGCAATTTGCGTTCCCGGTATCGGATCTAATACTCCGTTTTCTTCATTAGTGGTTGATGTTATGCCTGATTTAAATCTCATGTCAGCTGGGACTCAGTGCTTTTCAAGATACCGCTACTCAAGAATTCCCAATGATTCGGTAAATTTATTTAACGAAACTGAATCATTTCAACGAATAGACAACATTACGGATGCTGCATTAATCAAATTTCGTACTGCCTATAACGATGAATCAATTGACAAGGATGATATTTTTCATTATGTGTATGGAATATTTCATGCACCAAAATATCGTGATAGATTCTCTAATGATTTGGCAAAGGAACTTCCGAGAATTCCTTATGCTACTGATTTTTATTCATTTGCAGAAGCTGGTAAAGATTTGGAAAGACTTCATCTCGGCTACGAAACTTGCGTTGCCCCCCCCCTACGAATAGAAGGATTAAATCTACCGATTGATGCACTTAGTCCAATTCAATACAAACTCGGCACTAGAAAAATGAAGTTTGTTGACGAAAAAGCAAAGACGGAACTGAAAATCAATGAACATGTTGTAGTAAAGGGAATTCCAGTTAATGCGCACAAATATCAAATTAATGGTCGTACTCCTCTTGAATGGATTATGGACAGATACGTAATTTCAATGGATAAGAGAAGTGGAATCGTCAACGACCCAAATGGATGGTTTGAGAACCCAAAAGATATCGTTGATGCCATTGCTCGAATAGTTTACGTGAGCGTCGAGACAGTTCGAATTATCGAAAGTCTCCCGGATCCATTTGCTGATTGAGGTGTCACCTAATGGTATATAGCGAATGCCGACCATAGACTGGTGGAACTTTGGCTGACTTGTCTAATAAGGTCTACCATGAAGACTTATTAGTCTAATTCAAGCCGATTAAATTGTGAGTCTTCCTTGATTCAGTCACTGGCCGTTAGGTACGAAATATGCTCGTACATGCGTAAACTACTAAGCCAACCCTGTTCAAAGAGATACACGACTCCATGAACTGTTCGTGATTCTTCAGAACTGCCACTCTAACAGAGATTCTTACTCTTATAGTTGTCTTACCAACTAACGATGGACACTTCAGCCTTTCAACTTATCGAAAACTCAGACTGGTGATACCCGTAAACAAATCAATTACTCGTGTTTGAAGTTTGGTTAATGCCCTTTAGGCGTTACATACCTCAAAACTTCAACATTCCTTATCCACCCGTAATAGTCTTCAACTTCTTCACGCTGAATCCAAACAATTTTCGAGTTTGGAAGTTTTGCCTTGAGTATTCGAACATCAAATTTATTCTGTCTTCGAAATCAATGGGTTACAAAGCCCGACTGTACGATTTTTGGAAAACCTTCGATGTAGTACCCTATTATCACCTGTGGTTCTTTTTAATCAATGACTTACGGGAAATGATGTCGGAAGTCAATACTGAACTTGAGGGATGGGACGTGGCTTAAGCTACTAACGATTTTTTAATCTGCTTAAATTCCTTCGAAGTCAGGTTCAAGTGCGTACAAATGTCCGAATCCGGCATATTGGACTTGAGCATGCTCGAGACCGCAGTCCTGGTCAGACCCTCTCGTTCTTCCTGCCTTGCCTGATCCGCTGCTTCATCCATCAGTTGTTGCATAATTGATCGTTCCATTTCGAACTCCTCGTCAATTGATATGTTTAATTGCTCACCTAATTCTGCCATCTTCGTATTGTAGCGTGCATGTACCGTTGCCACCGCCCATTTGATAAAGACATCACGAAACGACTTGGGCCACTTCGCTGCCACCTGTTTGATGACACGTCTGCGCCTGAAGTACTCCTGTGCATCACCCGACTGTACTAAAAACACCATACACTTGAGTATATTGTGTATCTGATCTTCGGTTACCTGATGACGATGCATATCAATCAGCTCATAACGTTGCTGAGGCTGTAACTTGCGTAACCGTCCGTCACTTGGTACCTGCATCGCCCGCACACTTTGTTTCGCTGTCCAGCGACCCTCGCCACTGTAGATCACCACCGGTAACACTAACGGCACTGGCCTTCGCTTACCGTCTTGATCCCGACTATGATGCTTCAACCACCAGCGCAGTACTTCGTTCACATCATCATACATCCGTAACGCCATGATCAGTTCTACCGTCGATTGAAACTCGGTGACAATGAATAACAACACATCGCCCTCGTTACACTGTACCCGCCACAGGGCATCAACATGCAGCCGTCCACCCTCTTTGGTGATCAATTCGGTGTTTTCCTGTTGCAGTGAAGTAAAGTCAAAGGTCAAGCCTTGATCAATGTGACACAGTTCAATCAGGGCCTGTACCATGCACTCAAATTCGAACAGTTCTTTATAGCTGGTATCGTAGACATCAACATTCTTTGAATATGCAATTTCCTTGGTCATCGGTCCCTCCATTAGATTGCATGCGTTGCATCGCTTGTTGCGATACAAACCACAATACATATTCAACCTCATGAACCCAATCATTAATTCGATTTTGGTTTGACGGGATTTATTGGACGCACTGTTTTGGTGCACGTGACTGACTGAGTGTTGAAATCAGTGAAAAACAGACTTATATATTTTGACAGTACAAATCCTGCCCAAAGTACAGCAAAAACGACCTTTAGATCGATTTCACGCTTTCTAGTTCGAACGACTCGCTACACTGAATTTGAGCGCTGGAATGTCGTTTAAGCTGCTAGCGATTTTTTAATCTGCTTAAATTCCTTAGAAGTTAAGTGAATTGTGCGTACCAATGACCGCTTTGGAAATGTTGTAATCGAGTAAGCACGAGACTGCAGTCCTTGTCACTCAGTTGTATCCACTCTTGCATTGTATTTCCCCTGCTTCGTCCATCCGTTGCTACATGATTGATCGTTCCATTTCAAACTGCTCTACGATTGAGATGATGCATTGCTTAGCTGACTACTCTTAAGTTCGGGCATGTTGCCCTGAGTCTACGAACCTCGAATTATTTCCACTTTTGAAATCAATAGGTTACAGACTTCAAGAGTTCGATCTCCCCTCCTTCCGATGTAGTACCATCTTTTAATTCGTCGTTATTTAATATCAATGACTTACATGAAATAACGCTGGTAGTTAAGAAAACTCAGGCTGGTGATACCCGTGAACACATCAATTGCTCCACTTTGAAGTTTGGTTAATGCCTCTTAGGCATTTCATACCTCTAAATATTAACAATCCTTGTCCACCCGTAAATGTCTTCAACTTCTCCACGCTGAATCCCAACAATTGATTTGTATAACTTTGCGCTCAAAGCTTTACTTCCCCTGTCACTCAGTTGATGTAACTGGCCTCGGTAACCCAAACTCCCTACTACGGTAACAACGACAGCGGTACCACAGCCGAATGCTTCCTGCAATGAACCATCGGCGATGCCATTAATAATCTCCTGTATATGAATGGACCGTTCTTCACAAGGCACTCCCATGTCTTGTGCTAACTTCAAAATGCTATCACGAGTCACGCCGGGCAAAATTGTTCCTCTAAGGGCGGGTGTCACTAATTTGTCATTCAAAACGAAGCAAATATTCATTTGACCGACTTCTTCTACATAGCTGTGTTGCTCTCCGTCCAGCCAAAGAACTTGATCAAATCCATCTACTCGGCTATCCGCAGTTGGCCTAAAAGTTGCGGCATAGTTGCCACCGGTCTTCGCAAAACCGGTACCACCTCGAATTGCACGTGTGTAACTTTCTTCCACTTTAAGGGAAACCACCGGTACACCGCTGCCAAAGTAATTCCCGACAGGTGAGGTGATGATTAAAAAGCGGTATTCAGTAGCAGGTCTGACATCAAGATTGCCTTCGGTTGCAAAAAGCACAGGTCTAACATACAAAGCTTGTCTTTCGCCTTCTGGAACCCATCGATGGTCAATTCGTACTAATTCTTCTATAGCACTGATGAACAAATCTTGGTCAATGGGTGGAATGCACATCCGTTCACACGAATTTGTTAGTCGCCTGTGATTCATCTCCGGTCGAAATATCCGAATGGCGCCATCAACACCCCGATAGGCTTTCATGCCCTCGAATATAGTTTGGCCATAATGCAGACTGATTGATACAGGGTGCATTTCGATCATCCCAAACGGTTCAATTTTTGCATCACACCACTTTCCGCTACGGAAATTCATACTAAACATGTGATCGCTGAAAGTTGATCCGAACTGCAAGTTCATAAAGTCAATGCTAGTGACTCTACTTTCGTTGACTAAATTGGTTTCAAATTTTGGTTTGGTCATGTCTCTTTGGTTAGCCTTACTCGGATGTTTATTCTTGTAATTGATCTATGCAACATCTACATGAACGAAACGATGCATTGTATCTGACAGCGAGTTAGTGTTTTATTCGTGATTCTGAAGAGTCACACCCGAACCATAAATATTAGCAGTTCAATACGAGAATCTCACCAATGCCGTTTCTTGAACGATCGCCTACATATCTATGTATTCGGGTGTTGCGATTTTCAAATAATTTAAATCCAACTTGCTTTTGCAGTTCTATACTCAGCAAGGCCATAAATCCAATTGACATTTCACCTTGATCCTCAAACAGACTTTGATCCATTCTTGGCTGATTCTGACAAATGATTGTGCCGCGCCGCATGGCGATTCCAGGCTGATCCGGAAAGCCGTCAAGCAATATAACAGTTCCAGCAATCATTGCGGACCCCGCACCTGTGCCACAAGAACCTTTCACCACTACAGTCCCACGTCGCATGCGGTCCGCTACTCTGGCACCAGCACAGCCTTCGACAAATACAAAACCATTATTCATACCAACAAGATTGCCTTGCCTACTGCTTGCAAGATAATCGCCTGCATCTCCAAATATACGCATTACTCCGCCTGTAATGGAAGAAGCTGCAAAGTCTCCTACTGAACCATGAATGGTTAGACAACCACCACTCATGTTGCTACCAGCAAATGCCCCCAAATCTCCGAAAACTTCCAACTCGCCTTCCTTTAATTCCGACCCGACATTGATAAGGCTCGAACAACTTTCTTTAAAGACGATTCGGCGACAATCTTCACCAGTAATTTCAAATAAGTCGCCAAGTTCAACTAAATTCTTACCCACTCGAACCTGTATTTGTGCGATAGACTTCTTAGTTTTGTTGACTAAAGTATCCTGCCGAATCCCTTTAAGATCAACAGATAGGGTAGGATCGCTGCGTAACGTGAACGTCAACGGATTCATGCAAGAATTTCTCTTAGTGGATAGTGATATTTACCCAGTTTGCCACCAAAGTTCGATGCGGTAATGGCGATCACTCCGCCATCACGGCCCGCTGAACATGCCGCAAGAATTCCTACACGCATTGACTCTGTAATGAATTCACTTGTAAGCCCGTCGATAACGATTTCGAGTACTGATTTCGCTTTTGGTTGAAGTTTGGATGCTGTGATCATTCGAAGCGTTGGGCAATACTCATGATTGGTGGACGCAATAAGCTTAGGGTATTTAGAACCGACCTTCGATCCCGATCTCACTACACCACCCGGAAACGGCGTAATACAGCCTTCAACTTCACTAATGGCCTGAACAGCTCTTTCAGCTGCCTCTAGTGCTGCTCTTTGTGTTTCGGAAATGATCAGAAAATTACCTCCACCGATGGCACTCTTACGGTGGGTGACGTCTTCACAAATGAACTCGCCATCCATCACTGGAATTCTCCAAAACCTTTTGTTTCCAATCTTCTTCGAAATTTGGAATCCGTCTCCGAAATAGCGAATCGCCTTTCCCATCATTACAGTTTCGCCTTCATCCATACCCGCATAGACCGCCGAAGAGGGTGCGGTGAGCAGACATTGACCAATACGATTTGTGATCTGCTTTTGCAGTTCTTTTCCGGAAACTGCAAAAAATAAAACTGAGGCTCCACACCGACCATCTGGCGTAGCATCCTCTCTTAGTTTCAATTCAACTCCGGCTTCTACTCCACAACCGATGACCGAAGTTGCAAATCCAGTTACAGAGTTGGTGGCATGTCTAACCCACGTTTCGTTTTCAGCGGTAACAATAATTCGAGTGGCCGTCATCTGAAACGCCTCGGCGAATGTGTCAACAACTTCTACGCCATTTATTTCCATCATTCCGACCTATTGCGAAAATGCGATACAACTGCACTTCCGATGTAGTCACTCATCTCAGAATCGCTAATTCTAAAGTTGCTTAAACGTGCAGAACCACGCTGTACAAAGTAGTCAGCAATCTGTTTTTCAACTGACTTGTCGTATTCCAATCGAACACTGTGTGTCTTACCCGGATTGATTCGGGTAATGTTTCCGTCTTTGACAATGCACTGACCATCCTTAATCACCATATGTGGAGTACGAAAAACCGCTTCCCAATCTTTTCCTGGTTGGTAAATTACAACATCGGCAATAGCACCGGTCCCCAAGTGACCACGATCATGTAGACCCAATGAACGTGCAGGACCAGCTCGAGTAATGATGGCAATTTCGTACAAGGAGTACTCTCGAGAAATGCTGCTTAAACTACTGGCTCGTGCCGCCGCCTTGTTTATTGATTTGAGCATGTCGTTGCGATAACTTCGATCCATCAACAATTTGATTAGATGCGGATATGTCGTAAAGGAAGCCCCATTTGGGTGATCGGTGGTCAAAAAAACCTGCCAGGGATTTTTGATTTCCAAAAACAGCTCCAACCCTATCGCCCACTGTAATGCATTAACAAAATCCTTCGATTTGTAGCGAAACGGAACAACGCCACATCCTGCTTCACATTCGATATCCATAAAGGTGTGTTTATTTGGTGAAGCGTATTTTCGATTGGCAAATTGATGCATAGTGTCAGCTGAGCAGGTCACCGTCTGAGCAAACATGATGTGCCCAACATCAATTGATACGTGAGGGTTGGCATTGACCGCCTCACAAATCTGCTGCGCGGCGGAAGAAAACTTATGATCTCCTTCAATACCATAACTATGGAACTGGACGTGGGCGAGATGCAGATGACGTCCATCTGCTGCATTTATTGTAGCCAACGTCGACTTGTAGTTGCCAGGGACCCCAAGATTACTGGTGTGAACGTGTAATGGATGAGCGACATTGAGTTCAACTAAGGATTCCGTAAGTGAACGAATGATTTGACCGGGCGTCACTTCATAGTGCTTGTGTTTTTCGTCGACATCCAGCGACCGTTGATTAAACTTAAACGCACTGATACCACCAGGGTTTACTGTCTTTACTCCAATGCACTGAGTAGCTTCCAGGATCCACCCAATGTAGTCGTAAATCAGTTTAGGGTCACGTTTTGTCGCCAGCAGTTGCAGAAAATAGTCGTCATTGCCTAGTACCAGATAACCACCGGTGTCCAACATGGGGGTGTCTGCCATCTCCATATGAGCCTGTCGAGCATTCGATGGCAATACAGCAGGTTCAAAACACATGGTGTACCCCATCTTTGCATATTCGTAACCTGCAATGAACGTTGACGGAACAATTTGACCCGAGCCACCTCGCAGACTTTCTGTGCTTTGAACTTGATGGGAGTCGATATCTTCGGTCATCATTAAGCGTGCGATATTCGTCTTCCCGCCTCCGATATGCGAATGAATATCGATGCCTCCGGCCATAAGAAATTTTCCGGTTGCATCAATAACGTGGTCAGGTGCGACTCCATCAGCCGGAGGATCAACAATTTTCTCATCCTTGATCCAAATGTCTTGCACAACACCATTTAAGGAGTTGGCGGATCGTAAACTAAGCCATCCTTAATTTGTGTCAGCATTTGATAAGGTGTGCAGTTGATCCGTAATATCGCTAAGCACTCTTGCACTGGACTTCAATGGCGATACTCGAAGAGCCTGCAAAAACATGGGAACTACTTGGTCCATGCGAAACAAGTGTCCGGCGTGATCGATCCCCGGAACACCAACAGGGATAAAAACATCGGCATTCGATTGGTCTTCAGGGGCAAGCACGATCAGTGGTACAGATACTGATTTGATTTGATTTGTGGCTCCCAACCCGCCAACCCACAAGACCAAATCTGCGTCATCTCGTTGAATGACCGATTCAAAATTGTAATATGACGATTGATAGTCCGGTGCTCTGTCTCGGAAGCTAATGGGAGTTGGATCACCGTATTGCCAGGTACTCACTTGATTAACTGTTGGGGTTGAAGGATAGCGCAAAAGCGCTAGCCCACCACATCGACCTGTCACATTAAGACATTCGACCACTTCAATTATCGTGGCAACATTCCCATCGCCGAGTACTTCGTCAAATTGCGAGGCATTCCATGCAATTACGGGGTATTTTGCTTGTTGCAGTGCCTCATAAAGTTCTCGAACTTGAATTTCTGTTTCTTTAGACTGGTTTTTAGTCCGGAAAGTCCCGTGCACCATCGCGAGTAAACTGGCAGCAATGCGTCCGTATTCATCAGGTTTGCAGGTGATAAATTGCATATCGTGTCCAGCAGTATCTGAATTTGAGTTTTCGCCAATCAAGACGAATTTATGTTGCTTATATTTTTGAAAAGATTCAAAAAAACGCGGAATCGACTGCATTATGTTTGAGCCAAATATAACAATTAAGTCGGCTCGATTTCGTGCTTCGGCAAGTGTCGTAAAGAATCCTCCTTTGCGTTGACTGTAGGTGACACTTCTGTGATAGTGCACGTTATCAGCCTGATCAATTACCCCTCCGCATAGTTCAGCAAGTCGCAATGCGGCCCGAGCCCCTTGAACGTCCGTCATGGTTCCGGCAATCAAAGGTGCTCGAGATTGTTGAATCATTTTCCCGGCAGTTCTAACGGCATCCTGATAGTTGCCTGGCATGCCATGAACCAGTGGCTGTAAATTGGCTGGTTCTGAGAACCGAGCAAACTCTGAGGTTGCAACTAAGCAATCATTAGATTTCAGTGATATGACTGATTCTGAAACGGTGCCACTCAAATCATCACATAAAAGTGCGCAAAATGGGCAAACAGCATTTGCAAACGTCGACGTAGTGGGATGGGATTTTTTTTCAATCATGCCTGCGATTATATGTTTCCCGCCATAATTCAACGGTCTCGGCCGAACCAGTTCCAGTGTGCATATCCGACCCCCTACCCATATCACTTATGAAGAACACACTACCTAAACCTTATAATGCCGATTTCACGACACATCGGATAATATATCAACGTACTATGGCATCACTTCAGGTCACTGCACCTGCAAGACTTCACTTGGGATTTGTCAATCTGAGTTTCGAGTCAAACTCCCAATACGGCTCTTTAGGTTTGGCAATTGACCGTCCCGCAGTATGCTTAAACGCAACGACAAGTAACGACAGTGTGGTTAACGGGTTGACCGAGCCCGCTAAGGCATTGCGTTACATAGGGAAGTTGCAGGAGCTAACCAATTCGGATGCCGGAATTCATATAGATATAGCAAAGACTATCCCTTCTCACGTTGGCCTTGGTTCTGGTACTCAACTGGCTCTGGCAATTGCAGTAGCCTATACACAGTTATACGGAACCTGCCAATCCATTAGCGAGTTATCTACCTTAGTAGGACGAGGCAAACGTTCTGCAATTGGAACCGCAGCATTTGAGACTGGCGGATTTATTGTTGACAGAAATCCCTCTGCTGCACAACCTCACCGAACCATTGTTCATCGAACGGAATTTCCTAGCGACTGGCGGATTTTATTAGTGCTTGATAAAAAACTTAAAGGAGCACACGGTAATCTTGAGATTGAAGCTTTTGATCGATTGAAAAGATTTTCTGAGTCACTTTCAAACAAGTTGACAGAATTGTTGACCCAACAAGCCCTCCCTGCACTTGTAGACCATGACATCAAGCAATTTGGTCTTGCAATAACTAAGATCCAAAACGCAGTAGGAGATTCATTCGCATTTGCTCAAGGAGGTCGCTACCTGAGTAAGGATGTCGCAGAAGTTCTTGAATTTGCACTGAATAATGGAGCTGCAGGAATTGGACAAAGTTCTTGGGGTCCAACGGGTTTCGCACTTTTCGAAAATGTTAAGCTCGCAACCAAAATGCAGCATACCTTGGAACTGCGAACTCATAAATCCATTCGCACGATGATTTGTAAAGCGCGCAATGTCGGTGCCAGCATCGTTGAAGTCGAAGGTACCGTCACCCAACTCGATTCTGCAAACGTCCCGATTAAAGAAACAGCAACAGGTTGATTATGGCAAAACAAAAGATTCTTCACATGGTTACTCCCGACCAGAACGTCAGCCCCTTTGATGTGAATATGGCAGTCGATGCGGGTTATCAACAAATTTTTCCATACACCGGCATCACTTCCGAAAGTGAAGTTGCTAGTTTGGTTCAGGACGCAATTTTTTCTCGCTCACCGGGCAATGCATCATCAACCGGTATGTTTATCGGCGGATTCGACGTGAATTTGGCGGCCGAAATGTTGAATGCAGCAAAAAAAGCCATGGTTCCACCTTTCGAGCTGTCGGTATTCGCCGACCCTAATGGAGCATATACAACAGCTGGAGCACTTGTCGCACTAATTGTGAAGATTCTTCGTGAGAAGTTCGATGAAACCCTGAACGGCAAGACGGTAAAAGTATTTGGAGGCGGTCCAGTGGGTCTGTGTGCCGCCATTTTGGCCGCACAAGCAAATGCAAATGTCTCGCTGGTGCGTTTGACCGAAAGTGCCAGAATGGACTCTGTCACATCGTTCGCTAGTCGATACAATTTGGAACTTTTGTCCGAAAGTGCGACTTCATATGAACAACGAGCAGCCGCAGCTTTAGAAGCACAAATCATAATCTGTACTGCCAAGGCCGGCATACAGATATTGGACAATCGTTGTCTCGAATGTGCTAAGAAACTTGCTGTTGCAGCGGACGTTAATGCAGTTCCGCCAGCAGGAATTGAGTCCGTTGGATTGACTGATTCAGGTCAGGAGGTTCAGATGTCCTGGGGTTCCTTTTATGCCATTGGTGCACTAGGTATTGGAAAAGTGAAGTATGACGTTCAAAATCAACTTCTCAAGAAGATGCTCGAATCGGATAAGGCGCTAGTACTCGATTTTCCTGAAGCCTATGAACTGGCGGGAAGTTATACCTAAGTTGAAGGCGTGCATCATTATCGGCATTACTGCGCGCCATCTCACTCAATCGGCAAACAAAGCTGGAATTGAAGTATTTGCTTTGGACTTATTTGCAGATCTCGACACTCAACAATCTTCGTCTCGCGCAATAAAGGTGAAATTTGAAGGGTTTGGCTTCGAAAGTGAGTCACTGTTTACTGCCATTGAAGCGATTGATCCAAAATCCGCATATCCTGTCGTCTATAGTGGTGGCTTTGAGGGTAACTCGGAGCAATTGAACCAAATTTCAAAGCAACGACATTTAATCGGAAACTCGGCAGAACAAGTGTCACAACTTCGAGACTTTCGTTCTTTCTGTGAGTTCCTATACAGCATGAACATTCCCTTTCCTGAAACACGATTCCAACAGCCGAACGATTCTCGTAAATGGCTACAAAAGGACATCAGAGGCACTGGCGGGCTGGAAGTGTCTTGGAAATCTAAAAATGAACAGTTGTCCGACTACCAGTACTACCAGATATTCGTGGAAGGAAAAACTATAAGTGCCACTGTGTTAGCCACTGAAACTGATGCCGAAGTGGTAGGTTTTTCCGAGCAATGGAATGCATGTGGCGTGACTCAATTTCCATTTGCTTATGGCGGGGCTGTTTCAATTTCACCGAATGAGATTTCTCAGGAAGTTGCAGCAGCTGTGAGAAAGGCAGCAAAAACCATAGTCGCAAAATATAGCCTCAGGGGTCTGATTACAATTGATACCATCGTCAATGGAGAGCAATGGTATCTGCTGGAAGTGAATCCACGACCAGGTTTTACTATGGAATTACATGAGTACGAATCGTCATTTTTCCCAGCACATTGTGCTGCATTTGAAGATTCTACACAAAAATTCAATGTAAATTCTGCTACAGAAGAAAACGTATTTGTTGCTCATTCAATCATTTATGGATCAAAGGGAATTAAGGCTCCGGAAAATTGGTTTTGGGACTCTTGGGTCGTTGACCAACCATCTCCAGGTGATTTATTTTTTATGGGTGATCCTGTGTGCACTGTTGTTGCTTCAGCTTCATCTTCAGATGATGCTAGAAAGAAAGTAAAGGCAAGACATAAAGCCACTGTTGAACGACTTAAGCAGTGGGAATCTGTATAAGGAACTATGAACAACGAATTCAAACCGTCACAAGTCAGTGTAAATCAACTCGCACAACGTCTCGTCCTCACCTTGCTGGCTGACACCGAAACCTTACGTTTAGGGAAGGTGATAAACGAAGCAGGATGTACAGTGATAGATGCAGGGATCAACTCCGTAGGCAGTTTGGAAGCAGGACGTAGAATTGCTGAAATCTGTATGGCGGGTCTCGGTACAGTGAACTTGCAGATGAGCGAAACTAAGGACTTTCCAAGTATTCGCGTCAACGTCAATACCAAATTACCTGTTTTGGCCTGTCTCGGAAGTCAATATGCCGGGTGGAGTTTAGAATATAAAAATGGAGAAACTACCTTCAGAGCATTAGGTTCAGGACCAGCACGGGCGCTTGCACTTAAAGAACCTCTGTTTGACGAGCTACAATATGGAGATAACTATGATTGGAGTTGTCTGGTCATTGAAACATCCAAGTATCCTCCAGCGGAGTTAACCCATAAGATTGCTAAAGATTGCGGGATAGCGCCTGAACATCTCGTACTGATACTGACACCGACCGGAAGCCTCGCCGGTGTGACACAAATCGCTTCGCGAGTAGTTGAAGTTGCTTTGCACAAGGCGCATGAAATTGAATTTGATCTCAACTACATAGTAGAAGGCGCCGGTACTACGCCGTTGCCCCCACCAGTCAATGATTCGCTGACGGCAATGGGACGAACCAATGATGTAATTATTCTTGCTGGACAGGTATCTATGATTGTCGATTGCAATGATGATGAAGCACAGCAGCTCGCCAATCAACTACCCAGTTCAAACTCCCCAGATTACGGGGTCCCCTTCGCTCAGAAGTTTGCCGAATACAACTACGACTTTTTTGAAATCGATCCCATGCTTTTTAGTCCGGCACAGGTATCTGTTTCGGTTCTTTCAAGCGGAAATACCTATCATGCAGGGAGCGTAAATTACGAATTGCTCAACCATTCGTTATACGGTAGTTCGTGAGTCGTCCCGTCATTTTTTCCAGCTCCCGAGGCTGGCATGAAAATAGACTTATTCAAGCGTTTCATCACCACAGGATCGATCCTGCCGTAGTATCTCTATCGGATTGTGGTTTCTCGCACGGCAACAAATTCGGAGGGTTAAGAATTCCAGAGTTTGACGATGAACTTCCATCAGTAGCTTTCGTTCGCGGTATATCCGCAGGGACATTCGAACAGGTTACCTTTCGTTTGGGTATTCTGCATGCACTGTCACAGATGTCAATCAATGTCGTCAATTCGGCAAAGACTATCGAAAGAACAGTCGATAAGTCCATGACCAGTCATCTGCTAGACCGACATGCAATACCGAACGTTCCCTCGTGGTCCTGTGAATCAACAGCCACAGCCAGGCACATTCTAGAATCGGAGCTTAGCGCCGGCCACAAGGTTGTGGTTAAGCCACTATTCGGTTCTCAGGGACGGGGCTTGCAACTACTGTCCAAGCAAGACGAGTTACCCGAATCAGAGGAACTAAACGGTGTGTATTACATGCAGCGTTACGTACCGCCAAAGTCAGACGACTGGCGTGACTGGCGAATTTTTGTCGTTGGCGGGCGAGCAGTTTGTGCCATGGAACGGCGTTCGACTAATTGGGTGACTAACAAGGCACAAGGAGCACAATGCATTGCAACACAATTAAACTCTGAAGTATTTGAACTCGCACAAAGAGCTGCTGCGGCAGTAGGTGCGAGTTATGCTGGAGTCGACATCATTAAAACTTTAAAAGATGAATGGCAGATATTGGAAGTTAATGGTGCCCCTGCATGGCAAGGCATACAAGCGGTCAGTGACGTTGATATCGCTAGCGAAATAGTAGACTACTTACTGAAGTTTGTAGATTAGCCAATAGATTGCATCAGTCTAAGCATCAAATATTATTCTGACTCCAATCGAGCAATTTCTTCTTTTAAATTCTCTATTCTCTCTTTAATCGTAGGATGTGTCGAAATCCAACTGAATACTTCGGATTCGCATTCAGCCAAACCGGTGTCATCAGGACATAATATGCGTTGAAAATTTTCCAAAGCATTGACCATATAAATGGGGTCTAAACCCGTGTTCTTTAAAATTCTGACTGCGGCAATGTCAGCCTCCCTTTCAAAATCGCGAGATTGTTTTGCCCCAGTTATGCCCACTAGGACGGCAGTTGAAAGTGATTCAATGACCGTGTCTGCACCTCCAAAAATTAACAACCCAAGTGAAGCAATGCCGGTGTAGTAGATTGCCTGACGAATAGCGTGACGTTGCTCCACGTGCGCCAATTCGTGCGCCATAACCGCTGCCACTTCTTTTCCTGAAAAACTGTAAATCAGTCCATCCGTTAGGACAACGATTCCGCCCGGCAATGCAAACGCATTCATTCCCAGCAGTGGAGAACTGTGAATATATAAGCGAAGTGGAAACTCGGAGATATCCGAATCAGCTGCCAATTGGAGAAAGATTTCATTAAAGCCTTCTTGAATCTCGGGCGAAGTATTGCTTTTCTCAAAGATTGTCAACAATGCTGATGATAAAGTTAGCGA
Source organism: Arenicellales bacterium (assembly GCA_965200645.1). Classification (GTDB taxonomy): domain Bacteria; phylum Pseudomonadota; class Gammaproteobacteria; order Arenicellales; family JAJDZL01; genus CBDAUN01. The sequence goes on along the minus strand of CBDAUN010000003.1, from coordinate 1,012,681 downwards.
TTCATATGTTGATTCCCCAACTGCTAATTCCCAGTCTTGCGGGAAGTTTTCCGCAAGTGTATGCACTCCGATATTCAGCAGACTCCTGTATCCGACTATCGCAGCAACCAGAATTAAAGCCAGTATCAACAGTCGTGAAGCAGAAAATTCTTCCAACCACATAATGCATTTTCTGATTCGTCCTTGAAACTCATGAATAATGGATTTTGGCAGAGCTTCGTCCGCCATAAAGGAACTTCCGCCTTCAAAATAAATACTTGTTGCTCCCTGAATTGACTGAATATGAAGGTCATCAACTATCGTTCCATCACTCATCTCGATATTGGGACGGCCGTCTATAACCTCAAGTGTTGAAAAATTACGCTTAGAACTCAGCGCCTCGAAGTATTGTCCTGAAATTCTCATGCTTTCACCTAAATTCCAATATCAATTCCTTCGAATCCGGCGAACTCTTCACCGATAGCGCCCATTCTGTTGTGAATCTCGTCTACAAATTCATCGTTGTCAGTATGCGCTCTGATAAATGTGCACTGGGCAAGATATCGATACTGACGAATTTTTGCCCAAGGTATCAGAAGGCCTAAAGATAGGATACTGACGATAAGATTAGTGACCCAAATCCACAACAGTTTCAAAGGGTTGATCTTTGAATCAAAATTTGCAAATCTTTCCATTGCCAGCGATTGCAGCAGTATGTTACGGCACATTGTGGTAAACAGAAAAAAAGTAGCAATCAATAGCAACACTAGTATGAAAATTACAGAGAAAATTAAAGCGAGTTTGTCTTGAGAAACAACTGTCTCGTCCCCCAAAAAATCATTCAATGGAGCATTCGCGATAATGATGCCTATGGCTATTGCACTGAATACAACCATAGGCAAAACGGTGGCGACTGTAAATGCAACATAGAAGGAAGAAGTTTTTGGGTTAGCATGGAATTTAGCGGTACCGAAAGAGTGCCCCAAAGCATAGTAGCGGTAGTAATGCTTATAGGCCAAAGGCAGCAATATTCCGAAGCTGGCGAATCCGAGCAAGGGCAGAACTTGAAAATACCACAAGGACTTCCAATAAGTCCCGTGCCAGGAGAAATGTATGTTTCTCCAGGATGTCATTCTCGCCGTAAAGTTCAAAGACAGATTGATGATACAGGGATAAACCAGGAAAAGTGCGACTGGTAGTACAGCAGCTACAGTTGTGTTAAACCGTACCAAAATTGTGTAGCCAATGATGGCCACAAAAGCAATCATTCTTCCCTTCAGCAATTGAATGCCAGTGGCGTGGTAACCGAAGGGAAATTCATAGAGTATCGAATTGTTGCGGAAGTACTGAAGCCGCCGAACCTTCGCCCAGGGACCGTAAATTCCTAATGTAGCGATGGTCAACACCAAGTTCGTCAGCCAAATTCCAAAATATTCTTTAGCAGCGCCACTGAAGCGAATCGGCTCGACTGGATAATTCGGTGTGCTGAATTCTTCAAAGACGGCATCGGATTCTTGGGGATAATAATTTTTCTGTTCAGTCATCAATTAATCCGATTTTTAGGTGTTGTAAGATTTGCGGTCACCTAGTGGATCAAATGTGTTACATCATCTGACACGTGTCGAAACTAATGGTTTCATGCCAAGCCGAAGGGAAAGTTAAAAAAATTGAAGACCAGAAGACATGATCAAATTAAGTCTAGATGCGGTTGAAACTATTGCACTTTTGCAGCGATTTTAGCAAAATATTGCCCTTGTTCAGGAGTACAATGCCTCGCATAGTGGCTATACTCCACATAGTAATCGAATCTTATTCTTCCCTGAATACCTGTCAATTTGAACAATATAGTTTCTACTAGCGAGACTGTACTGGTAGTAGGTGGCGGCATTAGCGGACTTTCCGCCGCGCTTGAAGTAGCCGAGTACGGATTGGATGTGATTTTGGTCGAAAAAAATCCATCCTTGGGTGGACGAACAGCCCAGTTGTATCGGTATTTCCCTAAACTTTGCCGCCCGAATTGCGGATTTGAAATTAATTTGCGTCGACTTAGGGCAAATTCACGTGTCAAAGAACTGACCCTCAGCGAAGTGACCAAAATTTCTGGTAGTCCTGGTGCGTACACAGTATCCATCAAGACGCATCCGAGATTTGTAAACTCGAATTGCACCGCTTGTGGCGCCTGTGAGGAGGTTGTCGAGACATGTATAGACGATCCTCATAACTACAACCTGAAGAAGATTAAAGCTGCCTATTTACCTCACAATATGGCTTATCCTCAACGTTACGTGATTGACCCATCCATAGCGAATACCGAAGAAGGACAAAGAGCGAAAATGGCGTGTAAATACGAGGCTATTGATCTTGAGATGGAGGAAGAAAATTTTGACCTTAGCGTGGGGTCGATAATTTGGGCAACCGGCTGGAAACCCTACGATGCCGCAAAAATTCAGCCCTATGGGTACGATCGCTACCAAAACGTGATTACAAGCGTCGAGTTCGAACGTTTAATGGACCCGTTTGGTCCAACGGGTGGCCAATTAGTTCGACCTTCCGACGGTAAACCAGCAACAAATGTGGCGTTTATTCAGTGTGCCGGCTCAAGGGACAGAAACCACTTGTTGCACTGCTCGAGAATCTGTTGTACCGCTTCTTTAAAGCAGGCAACCTATGTGAATGAGCAGCATGGCCCGGATGCAAAGTCATCTATCTATTACATCGATATGCGAGTCATCGATCGATTTGAAGACTTCTATCGCAAGGTGCGTAGAGAGAATAATGTACATTTCATCAAATCCAAAGTGGCTTCGATCACGGATGACCCGATTACCGATAACTTATTTTTACAAGGCGTCGATACTGAAGGTTATCACCGCTACAACAACGAACACGATCTGGTCGTGTTGGCCATCGGCATGGAACCCAGTCAAAAAATCACGGAAGTTGCAGACGGTGTGAGTGTCGATAAAAGTGGATTTATCCAACTCGACGCGCAAAATGGAGCAATTTTTGGTGCGGGTTGTGCCTCCAATGCACTCGATGTAAACCGCTCAGTGCAAAACTCAACCGCGGCATCACTACGAGCCATTCAGGTGATTAACCGAGTTAAGCAGTCAGAGTCCTTCTTGCAATCACCATTGTCTGAAGTCGAGAGTGCAGGGTAGTTCAATGCAAAGCGCTGCTTACATTTGTACGGGCTGTGGGATTGGTGATCGGGTAGATTCTGGTCGTTTAACACAAATTGCAACTGACGAGGGTAGAATTGGCAAGGTTACAGTGAGTGACTTCCTTTGTAATGCGCAAAGTGTTCAACAGATTCATCAGGACATTCAAGACCAGGATCTGTCCCACATAGTCATTGCCGCCTGCTCGTCTCGGGCGAAAACGGATACTTTTCGATTTGATTCCGTTGCTGTTGGTCGTGTCAACCTACGTGAAGGTGTCGCCTGGAGTCATACTGCCGACACTCCTCAGGACGAAGTTCAGGCTTCAGCCGATGACTATATGCGCATGGGATGTGCTGAAATTAAGCACATGCGCAAGCCTGAGGTAAATCAGGCCACCGGGGTCAATCGTCGAATTTTAGTCGTTGGAGGTGGCATCGCCGGGATGACGGCTGCAATGGAAGCCGCTAAGACTGGCTATGAAGTGCTGCTGTGCGAAAAATCCGAACAACTCGGAGGATGGGCATCTCGCTTGCATCGTCGAGTGCCGCTACGTGAACCATTTGCAGAACCGGAAGATTCGGGTGCAACTGCACTAATTGCTCAAGTAGAATCCGAGCCTGGCATTACCGTGCTTTTGAATTCCCGCATCACCAAAACCAGTGGTGCACCGGGTCAGTTTTGCGTGGATATTACTGCGGGAGATGGGGTGACCATCGAAAATGTCGGAGCAATTGTTCAGGCGACAGGATTTTCGAACTATGATGCAAATCTCCTTACTGAGTTTAACTACAGCGAATGTTCAGATGTAATCGACCAGGCAGAATTAGAACAACTGGCGATGGCTGCGGACGGGTTGCAGATCAAGCGACCATCGGACCACACTGTCGTCCAAAGTGTGGTGTTTGTGCAGTGTGCTGGACAGCGTAGCGAACATCCAAATCATCTACCCTATTGCAGCGGGCACTGCTGCAATACCAGCATCAAACAGGCACTTTATTTTAAAAACTCCAATCCAAACGTTGATGTAAACATCATCTATGATGATCTGAGAACCCCTGGCAATGGTGAAGATTTTTACCGAAGTGCACAGCGAAAGGGAGTGACGTTCACAAAGGGAATTGTCGATTCAATTACTGAGGATAGTGGTGAACTGACTGTCAATTTTCATGATGCAATTCTTGCGCAGGAAGTCAATATTGCCGCTGACTTGGTTGTTCTTGCCACCGGACAGGTGCCAAATTCCGGCGTGGAGATTGATCAGGTGCAAGAAGACCAGTCGCATGGCTCGGTCAATGTGCAGTTTGAATCGGTTTTGAACTTGGATTATCGCCAGGGACCCGACTTGCCACATTTACAGCATGGATTTGCAGATTCCCACTTCATTTGCTTTCCCTACGAAACCCGACGAACTGGCATCTACGCTTGTGGACCCGTGCGTCGACCAATGGATATTGCCCAGACTATTGAGGATGCAACTGGTGCAGCACTCAAAGCAATACAATCAGTTGAAGGCTCCTACACCGGACGTGCTGCTCACCCGCGATCCGGAGACTTAAGTTTTCCGACATTTAGAAAGGAAGGATGTACGCAATGCAAGCGTTGTACGGTTGAGTGCCCATTTGGAGCCATCGACGAAGACGAGCAGCGCTATCCGGTATTTAATGAATCCCGATGTCGACGTTGCGGAACCTGTATGGGAGCTTGTCCTGTTCGCGTAATTTCTTTTGAGAACTACTCGGTTGATACGGTTGGTCAGCAAATCAAGGCCGTGGACATGGCGGATGATTTCGAAGAAGTAACGCGAATCGCAGTGCTTGCCTGTGAAAACGATGCTTATCCTGCATTGGATATGGCCGCTCGAGTGGGTGCCAACTATAGTTCTTCAGTACGGGTCATTCCCGTCAGGTGCCTCGGTTCAGTTAATTCAATTTGGGTGACGGATGCCCTCAACAGTGGCTACGACGGGGTTATGCTGATGGGGTGCAAGCGCGGCGATGATTATCAATGTCACTTTGTAAAGGGATCGGAATTGGCGCACTACCGAATGAGCAAGATCGACGATACCCTAGAACAGTTGCAACTTGAAACTGAACGGGTAGTGACGCATGAAGTGGAAATCACGGATGTACACCGAGCACCGCAACTCATCAATGACTATGTAAAATTAATTGATGAAATTGGTCTAAACCCCTTCAAAGGATTCTAAGGCACATGGGTGATTTAAACACCGACATGATCGAGCGTTATCGCAACAACTTTCTCAAGGAAGTTGAGGCTAACGTTGAAGAGGGCAATTGGGTAAAGATGTGCATGCAGTGTGGCGTCTGCTCGGGTTCGTGTCCTTTTGGTCCACATTGGGAACATCCACCGCAGGAGATTTTCATGTTGATTCGAGCAGGGCAGCGCGAAGAGGTGTTGCAATCAGAGTCGATGTGGATGTGCACCTCCTGTTACAGTTGCATCGTCCGTTGTCCCCGTGAGTTGCCAATCACTCATATCATGCATGGTTTGGCGAACTATGCACACCGTTTGGGACTGGCACCAAAAATGAATCCAACCAGGCGATTTGCCAAGATCTTTTGGAACAATATTGTGAAAACTGGTCGGGTCAATGAAACACAACTGTCATTGCGCTTATACTTCATGGACGGATTTTCAAAGGGCGTGAAGACTGCATTTGCTATGAGAAACGTCGGACTTGGCATGCTATTGAAAAAACGCCTGAATCCATTTGCGATTTTTGGTCTTGGGGGATGCAAAGACAAGGACGGGATTCAAAAGATGCTGGCCAAGGCCAAGCAGATTGAAGATCAACGCAAGGGTTACGCAAGTTAAACAGAGAAAAAGAATGGCTAAACGAGAGTATTCATTTTATCCCGGGTGTTCTTCAGAACGACGGGCATCAGCATCTAATTACATGGTTTCAGTAGAGTCCATGTGCGATAAGTTGGACATTCAACTTAACGAAATACCAGACTGGAACTGCTGCACGGCTTCGATTGGCTATGCCGAAGGTGGTGAGCTCCCGCGGCATGCACTCAATGCCCGCAATATTGCTTTGTCGGAAAAGCATAATGGAGATCAGGATATCGTCGCTACATGTGCTGCATGCTGGATTGGAGCAAAGGAGACTCAGGACCGACTCAACGACTCAAGTGAGTTGATGCAGGACACCATGGATGTACTTAAGGAAATAGGGCTAGACACGGAATTTAAGAATGAAGTACCTATTCGCCATATGGTTGAAGCGCTCATTGAGGATATTGGCTACGAAGGAATGACCGAACCCGTAGTCAAGCCGCTTGAAGGAATAAAGTTCGCAGGATATGTCGGTTGTCAAACAAACAGGCCTTTTGGCATTGATGGCGAGTCATATGAAAATCCCAAATACCTCGACAAAATGGTTGAAATGGTTGGTGCCGAGCCAGTTGAAGAATATGACCAAAAGGTCACCTGCTGTGGAGGTGCGTTGGCGTTTTCGGAACCCGAAAAAAGTCAGGCACAAATAAAGGACATCGTTGAATCAGCCTACGACTATGGTGCTGAGATGATTGTCACCCCCTGCCCTGTTTGTCAGATGAATGTCGAGGTCTATCAAGAAGCGATAAACAAAACGTACGGGACAAACTTTAATATGCCTGTTACCTACTACAGTCAGTTAATGACTGTAGCTTATGGTGGGTCGGCGAAGGAAGCCGGCCTGGATGGGCAGATAATTCGTGCCAAGAAACTCGAAGAAATTTCGAAAGACTAAACTTTGGTTGTCGGCGGGTATGGCTGAGATTCATGCGATCACGCTGGATCTTGACAACACACTTTGGGATGTTCTTCCAGTTGTTGTCCGAGCCGAAGAAATTGTTCATCAGTATCTGATTGACAACTTTCCCAAAATCCCCGAACTATTCTCGGTAGACGATGTTCGGCGAATGAGAGAGGATTTGTTTCACACAAGTCCGCACATCAAGCATGATCTGACCGAACAGCGCAGACAGTTATATTCGCAACTGCTTGAAGAGTGTGGCTACAAATCAAGTCATGCAGATGATCTGCTACGAAGATTCTTGGTCGAACGCAACAAGGTTGAACTTTATCCTGATGTTCTGCCTGCATTGAACAGTATCAGCCAAGTAATACCCATTGTGTCACTCACTGACGGTAATGCCAGTCTGGATGAGATTGGAATTGGAAAGTATTTCGCAGGCCAGGTGAGTGCGGCGCAGGTCGGTGCCATGAAACCCGATGTGCGTTGCTTTCAGCGAGCGAGTTCATTGGTGGGCTGCGAACCCGGCAATGTACTGCATGTTGGAGATCATCCGATGTATGACATGTATGGTGCACGTAACGCCGGGATGCAGACGATGTGGATCGTTCGAAACAACGGTCTCAATATCGAATGGGATCAGGACTTCCAACCTGACTATACAAGCGATACCTTGGACGATCTCGTTGACCTAGTTTGCTAATATTAATTACAGTTTCGTTATTAGTTTGCTACACGTTAGCTTTCTGGATTCAGGAACTCACCAGTTAGGCGTACTCACTACGCTTTTGAGTGGCAGCGGTACGAACAGCCAATGCGTCCTGCAAGCCGTCTCCAAGAAAATTGAATGCAATCACAGTGATAAAAATCATTAAACCAGGCAGTATTGCCAGAATTGGTGCTTCCCAAATCAGTTCTTGAGCATTCGTTAGCATATTTCCCCAACTGGCGGCCGGAGGGTGAATCCCCAAACCTAGAAAACTGAGAATTGATTCAAAAAGAATGATGTTCCCGACCGACAGAGTAGTGGCAACGATGATCGGTGATGACAATCCGGGCAGTAAGTGGGAAAAAATGATTCTGTATCTAGGTGCACCAAGTGCTATAGCTGCAAGCACATAAGGCTGTTCACGCAACGACAATACCACTCCTCTAACCAAACGACTAACGCCAGTCCATCCGACAAGTGAAACAATAATGATTATGCGATAAAGACTAACGTCTTCACTTTGCGCAAATTCTTGCGAAAACCCCAGTTTTTCCAAGTCCAATGCTGCCAAAACAATCAATAGTGGTAATAAGGGAAGAGCAATCACACTATCCGTTAGCCGCATCAAAAAACTATCTAGCCAGCCTCCGAAGTATCCGGACACAAGTCCAATGATGGTGCCAATTGCAGCTGCGATGACGGCTGCTGTCATGGCAACGATTAGGGATACCTGGCCACCATAGGCGAGACGAATCAACAGATCTCTGCCTAATTCGTCCGTGCCAAGCGGATGCTGTAGTGAATATGGCAGATACTGCGAAAACAAGTCTACGGTTAGACCATCTGTACCCAACAACCACCTCAACAGCGGTGTCGAAAATGAAAATACAAACAGCACCAGCAAAACTACTCCACTAACTGCCGCGAATCGGTGCTGTATGATGCTTCGAACAAGGAGAATAGTGCGGTTCATTTTGTTGCTTGAAATGAAACGCGTGGATCAAGAATTACATAGCCAATGTCAGCACAATAGTTTGCGATCAATGTAACGGCAGTTGCGATTAATAACCCAACAAGAGCCAGGTTAAAGTCGCTGCTATGAATCGCATCAAAGATCAGTTTCCCCATGCCAGGGTAACCAAACATGATTTCAGTAATCAAGGCTCCTGAGAAAAATGCCCCGACATCTAAAGATAGAATCGTTATCACAGGAATTAAGGAGTTTCTGAGCGCATGTCTTCGGATTGTTTGAGCCTCCGAAAGGCCCTTGGCAAGAGCAGTTCGAACATAGTCCTGACGCAAAGAATCGTGTAACGATGCCCTGACGTAGCGAGTGATTCCGCCGACACTCACTGCAGTTAAAGTGATAACAGGCAGAATCATTGCCTTTACATAGTCAAAAAATTCTGGATCACCAACGGGTGTAGAGTTGGCAGGTAGCCAACCCAAACTAACCGAAAAGAGCAAAATTAATAGCAACGCCAGCCAAAAGGGCGGAACAGAGATTCCAGCAAAGCAGGTCAGGTTGATCAAATAATCTGAAATACTTCGAATTCGCTTAGCCGCGTACATGCCAGCTGGAATTGCGATCGAAATGGAAAAGATGAAGGCTATTCCCATAAGTATGAGCGTTTTCTCCAGAGCAATGGCAATCACATCGAACACTGGCTTGGAGTAAAGTCGACTATATCCAAAATCTCCTTGAAGAGCAGAGGCTAGCCAAGTGAAATAGCGTGAGTAGGTTGGTTGGTCCAGTCCATACAATACTTTTAGTCGAGCAGCGTCTTCGGCACTCAATCTCGGATCTGCACTGACTAAAAGATCTATAGGGTCTCCCGGCATCAATCCTAATAACATGTACACCACGAATGACATGATGAGCAAAACTGCACACAGTTGAACCAGTCGGGAAACTAAAAAGGAAGCCATAATGCAATTGTATAATAAGCACTTTTTGTGCTCGCATACACTGCCCTGAGTTCGCTTTCTAACCGTGACTAACTTTCCAATTATCGACTTGGCAAATTGCGAAGTCGACTCTAGCGGGATGCCATCTCAAAGTGAAGATCTCTGTAGTGCGGCCCAAAGATACGGTTTTTTCTACGTGCGTGGACATGGGATACCGAATCACCTGATTGATACAGTTTTCGATGTTTCTCGGCGTTTCTTCGCGATGGATGAAGCCAAAAAATCCGAAGTCAGTGTTTCGGGTAGCCATCGTGGATTCATCCAACAAGGAACCTCCGTGATGGATGGATATGCAGGTGCAGATTTAAAGGAAAGTTACATTTGGGGTTTGGATGTTGAGCCGGGAGATTTATCTGAAAGTGACCCGCATTTTATGCTTGCACCAAATCGCTGGTACAGCGAACTTCCACAAATGCGAACGGTGCTGAACGAATACTTTGACGAAGCTCACCACTGCGCGATGAAAATTTTGAAACTACTGGCGATAGGACTGGGAAAATCTGAAGATGTATTCACTCGTAACTTTTATCGTCCCACTTCAAGAGGATCCTTAATCTACTATCCTCCGACAGACGGATCAAGGCAGACATATGGAGTATCCCCGCACACAGACTTTGGTTGCATCTCCTTATTGATGCAGCAAGACGAAGGACTACAAGTGCAAACTTCAGGTGGCAGTTGGGTTGGGGTTGAACCAGTTGCCGACACATTGGTAGTGAATGTTGGCGATTTGCTGACTCGCTGGAGCAATGGTGAATTTCGATCTGTCCCACACTGTGTAGTAAATACTAACTCGTCATCGCGTTACTCAGTTGTAGTGTTTGTAGACCCTGATGCTGAAACCGTTATTGATCCTATCGTCGCAAATGGCGAATCGGCTAAATATGAACCGGTTCGTTGCGATGCCTATATTGCAAGTCGTTTTGACAGATCGTTTGAATATCGCAAAGAACATGCTTAATCTTCGGTGAAGTCATGACCGCCTGGATTCGCATGATATCTGACGCAGACGCAGATGCTACGCTGACACAAGCACTTGGCGAAGCTCGTACACCCCATGGCACAGTGGATAATGTGTTGCGTGTTCATAGTTTGCGGCCGGCAACGTTGCGGGGACACATGGCGCTGTATCGAAGTGTCCTGCACGATCCTGAAATCTCATTGCCTTTCCGGCTACTCGAAATCGCAGGAACCTATGTCAGCATCTTGAATGGATGCGACTACAGTGTAACTCACCATAGTTCCAATCTCAGACGCTTGGTCGGCGATGATGAACGTACTCAACAAATTATGTACGCTCTAACAAATCGGACTCCTCAAGATGCGTTCGACGGCTTGGAGTTAGCTCTACTGCAGTACGCCGAAAAACTAACATTGGATGTGGGGAGAATGGATAAAAGCGATTATGACAAGTTGATTGAAGCCGGATGCGAAGACGCTCAAGTACTTGAGATTAACCAGGTTGTCGGATACTTTTGCTACGTGAACCGACTGTTGAACGGTCTCGGAGTAACCACCGACGGTGATGTGATCGGATTTTATTGATAGGCGAGACTGATAAATATTAACTCTCGACTAATTTCGGCAAAATTTACTCACATTCTATTGCCGATACAATATGGCGGGCAGTCATCAGATCGAGGTGGCCACCACCACCATTTTTGAAAAGAGTGATTTCATCTTCACTTGTGCGACCAGGAACACTTTTAGAACACAATTGATAGAGATCCGCGAGGATGTCAGCTTCAGAAATTGTGCCGTTTTTAAGTGGGATATCGATTTCTCCTATTTCACCAATGGTTGTTCTCCGTGAATCGACAAATATTCGTGATCTTCTGATCGCTTCATCATCCACTTCCCTCATTTCGATGGTATATGCTCCAATCAAATCCACATGGGTTCCGGGCTTCAACCAAACTCCATGAATAATAGGGTCTCTGGTCATAGTGGCGGAACACACCAAATCAGCATCTGCTACTGCTGACTCAATAGATGGAGCCGTTGTTACTTCAACATTTGGAATCGATAAGCGACTCGCCAGGTCCTCTGCTCTCGAAGCTGTTCTATTCCAAATCACCACTTTTTGAATGGTCTTTCGAACATAGCAATGTGCTTCGATAAGATAGGGTGCCATCGCGCCGGCGCCAATCATTGCCATAGTCGTGGTATTTTTAGGTGCTAGATAGCGAGATGCCAGAGCCGAATCCGCTGCTGTTTTGTAATAGGTCATCACAGTTCCATCAACCACCGCGACGGGAATTCCATTTGAACCGTCATACATCACAAACGCAGCGTGAATCGCAGGTAAATTTTCTTGGGTGCTATTTCTTGGAAAGACGGCCGCTGCCTTAACCCCTAAGGCTGACCCTTCGAGCCACGCTGCCCGCACCAGAAGTGTGTCTGGTGGTTCTTTATCATCCCGAGATGACGAAAGCAGGATGTCTTTTAGTATTGCAGGTGCTTCAAGATGTGCTTGTTCAAGAGCATCAATTAGTTCTGGAAACGAACAGGATTGATGAATGGCATCGGCAGTTATCAGCTGCATTGAATATTAGAAGTCGGAATGAAGTTAGGTTCGGTGTTCGGTCAAACCAGTACCGGAATATAGAATTTCACGGAGGTTTTCAGTTGCCCTAGTGTGAAATTCCACAGTGACTGGGTCGAAGTTAAACTCTGGAACTGGTTCGTGAGAAAAATGTCCCGTATTGTCTTCACCTCGCACCAGCGAAGCCGTATCCCAGTCCGACTTCACTTGACGGGCTTCTGGTGAAATATATCGAATGGCAATTCCAATCCGGCGATCGTCACTTTTGTTGGGGTGAGATGCATGTGCAATTCGATAGGCAAACAACACAGTCTCACCAGTGTCAACTTCAATGTTTACGGCGTCTTCTTCATTGATGCCGTTCGAAATCGTCTGGCCACGAGTAAGCATATTATCTGGATGAAAAGTATCCTCATGCTCGAGTCCCGGCTGCAAGTGACTACCCGGCAGCATCCTCATGCATCCACTTTCAACTGTGGCAGGTGATAGTGCAACCCATGCGGTGATCAGACGGTCATTGTCAATACCCCAATACTCGCTGTCTTGATGCCAGGACACAAACTTATCGGAGCGGGCATTTTTTAACCAAAAGTCAGTTCCCCAGCACAATATGTTTGGACCAAGAATTTTTTCAACAGCATCCAATATACGAGGTTCACGAATTAATTCAGAGACCCACTTGTACAACAAGTGACACTTGAATCTTCTGCCGCCAGTCAATTCACCCAATACCGCTTCGACTGCCTCCAGCTTGTTGCGATAGGCAATTGCCTGTTCAACTGAAAGCACTCGAAAGGAAGGTGTGAATCCATTTCGATAGTATTGATCGACTGACTTCTGAGTAAAGTGATCGGTCATATCAATGGTTAAATCTAAAAATTACCAATTGCTACAAATACTACCGTTGCTTTGTATATGAATTACTTGGCATGATTAGCTTGAGCAAGCATAAGTGTCAAAAAGTTCGATGGTATGTTAATGGAAGTAAATCAATAAGTTCAACAAAATTATTTGTATTTAAATTGGTTGAATGGAATTATGGTCTACATAACATCACAATCTTGGCGCGAATTAAGTTTCAATCATTCAGTTGCTTTATGCGACATAAAATGACGTGTTATTGAGTAATTTAGTGCTCGTTTTTCTGAAAAAACTTTATCAATTCATTTTAAGAGTTTTATATATTTACAAAAAATGTATAAAGTGCTTGCAAACGCGGCAAAATCAGTTCAAATTATCCTATCCACATGTCGTGAACAAATATTTTCACACCTTGCGGGCGCTCATCTATCAAAAAATCAAATTCATTAGTCTGATGACTTAGCGCATTAGCAATGATCAGCAAAAAGCGAATCTCCGCTTTAATCTAATCACGTGCCACGTTCCTTAAGTTCTGTGCTGCATAATTCGACTTATCATTACGCTACTCTTGCTTAATCTTTGCATATTTGAGATATGCTTAGTTTTATTAACTTATTTTCAACCTAAGGTATCACGTGGCAACTCACTTTTCTAAGAGCGAATTCGAACAGCGAATCAATAACACCCTAGCCATTCTCCACGAAAGAGAGCTTGACGGAATGCTCATCTTTCGCCAAGAGACCATGTACTATCTCACTGGCTACGACACTTTTGGTTACTGCTTCTTTCAGTGTATGTACCTGGATTCCAGTGGCAAGTATGCTTTATTAACTCGTGCCCCTGATTTACGGCAGGCACAAATTACATCAATCATTGATGACATTCGAGTTTGGACAGATCGGGAAGGGAGTAATGCAGGCAATGAACTGATCAAGATGCTTGATGACTTTCAATGTGCTGGTAAGAGATTGGGAGTGGAACTAAATGCTTATGGGCTTACTGCCCAGGTTTGGAAGAGCATAGAATCAAAGCTGGATAACTACTGTCGCATATTTGATGGGTCTGATATAGTCAATACCTTACGTGTTGTTAAGTCTCCAGCCGAATTGGAGTATGTCCATCGAGCCTCTGAATTGGCTGATGACGCATTGAATGAAGCAATGCTATTGGCCAAACCAGGTGCATTTGAAGGAGATATTTTGGCCGCGATGCACGCTGCCATCTATCGTGGCGGTGGCGATGATCCGGGCAACGAATTTATCATAGGATCTGGGGAGAATGCCTTAATGTGCAGGTACCACACCGGTCGTCGAAGTCTATCCGAAAATGATCAGTTGACATTGGAATTTGCAGGCGTGTACAGACATTATCACGCCTGCCATATGAGAACCCTAATTGTAGGAAAACCAAATAAGCAACAGATCAAAATGCATCGTGCATGCGTAGAAGCACTTGAATCGTGCGAAAAGGTGCTTAAACCAGGTGGAACTGTTGGTGAAGTATATGATGCACATGCGCAGGTGTTGGATGCACATGGATTTCAGGATTCTCGCATGAATGCATGTGGTTATAGTTTAGGTACCACGTTTGCACCTACCTGGATGGACTGGCCAATGTTCTATGCCGAGAACTCTATGATTGTGAAGCCGAATATGGTTTATTTCATTCACATGATACTTTTTGATTCCGAACGTCAGTTGGCGATGACACTGGGGCACACGGTGATTGTCACAGAGAAAGGCATACAGCGGTTGAGTAGACACAATACTGATTTAATCGTCGTGCACTAATCCGAGTTTTACAGCATTGATAAGTCGCGCACCTACGGATATGAAGCAACAGAAACGGTTGCAATAACAGTTACAGCATCTTTATTATGACGAGATCAAAATTAAAGATGAAGACATTTAAAACTTAAGTGGAGTTGGTATTTTCAATTGATTTTGTTGACCAAATCCTCTCACTAGAACTGCGTAGACCAGCCAAATTCATTTGAGTGAACTATGTAACTGATTTTAAAGCACACGATGATGGAATTTGCTTTCACATTTGAATTTTGAAGTAATTTCAAAAATATAATTCGTTCATAAAGTTTAAAATTTAATAACTTGTACAGACTATTTAAATTGCACTGAGTTTCCATTAATGACCGAAACCATATATGTAGTTTTATTTGGAAAAGCCAATGGCTGAAGTAAAAAGAATGGGCGGCAGAGCAGCACGTAGAGCAATTCGTGCAGCACCATTAGCCGAAGAGGATAAAGCCGTACGCCCCGGTATGCATGGCGGACGTTTCGAGCCATTGACACCACTCCAAGTTCAAAGGATCCATACTGCAGTTCTTGATGTTCTAGAGAATATTGGTCTTTCTCAAGCTATTCCTTCGTGTATTGATTTGATTACGGCCGCGGGAGGAAAACTGAAGGATGATGGCAGACTGACATTTCCTAGATCATTGGTAGAAGATGTTATTTCCTATGCTTGTCGAGACATGGTTCTTCACGGGCGAGACCCAAAACATGATTTAGAGCTAACCGGCACCAAAATGTACTTCGGAACAGCTGGTGCCGCAGTGCATGTTGTGGATACGGACACCCGGGTTTATCGCGATTCAACCTTAAAGGATTTGTATGACATTGCTAGATTGGTGGACTCTTTGGAGCATATTCATTTTTTTCAGCGACCGATCGTCACTCGCGACATGGAGCTTCCCCTGGAACTAGATTTCAACACCTGCTATGCGTGCATTTCGGGCACTTCAAAGCATATCGGTTCAAGCTGGGTTTTGCCAGAACATCTAGATATGAGTCTCGAGATGCTGCACATGGTTGCAGGTAGCGAAGAACAGTGGAGAGAACGGCCATTTGTAAGTTGTTCTTGTTGCTTCGTTGTCCCGCCACTAAGATTTGCCGAGGATGCTTGTGCTGTATTGGAAACTACAGTTCGTGGTGGAATGCCGATCTTGCTTTTGGCTGCAGGTCAGGCTGGTGCAACAAGCCCTGCATCGTTGGCCGGGGCTGTCGTTCAAGAAGTAGCGGAAACTCTTGCCGGTTTGGTTTATGTCAACCTAATTAAGAAGGGGCATCCTTCAATTCTGGGAATTTGGCCATTTGTATCAGACCTTCGAACTGGCGCCATGAGCGGCGGTAGTGGCGAACAGGCGATATTGATGGCAGCCTGTGGACAAATGGGAAGATTCTACGATTTGCCTACAGGAATCGCAGCAGGAATGGCAGACTCCAAGTTGCCCGATGCACAATCTGGATTTGAAAAGGGATATACGACCTCACTCGCCGGTCACTGCGGTGCAAACCTAGTCTACGAATCTGCCGGAATGCATGCAAGTCTGTTAGGAGTAAGCCTTGAGAGTTTTGTGATTGATAACGACATGCTTGGTGCGGTAAACCGAACGGTCCGTGGGATTGAAGTCAGCGATGAAACAGTTTCTATTGAAGTGATGCGTGATGTTTGTGTCGGTGGGCCAAACCACTTTCTTGGGCATGACCAGACAATGGGACTGATGCAAAAGGACTATGTCTACCCCGATGTTGCTGATCGCACTAGTCCGAAAGAGTGGGTAGAACAAGGATCAACCAATGTGATTGAAAGGGCAAAAATCAAGGTAGATGAAATTCTTTCTGGTCACTATCCAAGGTATGTCAGCGATGTGGTTGATAGTGAATTACGACAACAATTTCCAATCAGGCTTGATCGCGACTTCATGACTGCTTCCTAAGAACTAGGCCAGACAATTTATATTCGCACCAATAGTAGACGTCAATATTGACTAGGTTAAACAAATGAACCAAAACGTAATTGTTACTTGTGCAGTCACCGGAGCAGGCGAAACGCAACATAAGCATCCAGACCTGCCGATCACTCCAGGACAAATTGCTGATGCCTGCATTGATGCCGCGAATGCAGGTGCAGCTATTGTCCATATTCATGTACGAGACCCAGATACCGGTGCTGGTGCCCGCGACCATAAATCGTTTAATGAAGTTGTCGACCGAATCCGAGGAACCGGCATAGACGTAGTAATTAACCTCACCACTGGGATGGGCGGTGATTATGTTGTAGGTGATCAAGTCCCAACCGACCCGGGTCCAGGTACGGATTTTATTCGACCCGAAGAGCGGGTGTCTCATATTGACTCGATTCTGCCTGAAATTTGTTCATTGGACTGTGGAACAATGAACTTTGGAGAAGGTAATTTACTGATGGTAAATACGCCAAATCATTTACGAATTGCTGCGGAACACATTAAGAAAAAGGGCGTGAAGCCGGAACTTGAAGTTTTTGATACCGGACATGTTTGGATGGCAAATCAAATGGTTGAAGAGGGATTGATCGAAGATCCACCTCTATACCAAATATGTCTTGGCATTCCATATGGAGCACCGGCAACCACTGATGCAATGCAAACGATGGTGAACATGCTGCCGCAAGGTGCCAACTGGACTGCATTCGGCATCAGTAGAAATCAAATGCCGATGGTGGCACAAAGCGTATTGCTGGGCGGTAATGTAAGAGTCGGTCTAGAAGACAACTTATATTTAGAAAGAGGCGTATTCGCCACTAATGGACAGCTTGTCGAGAAGGCGGTCGATTTAGTGGAATCACTCGGTGCAAGCATAGCTAGCCCACAAGAGGCGCGAGAAAAATTTAAGCTGACGAAACAGGTTTAAAGTGCTGTAGAGTCAATCTCGTTAGTTCCGATAATTTAACTAATGTTTGATGTACACATCAGACAGGCGCAACGTACGATCTGCGTCGAAGTTGGGTCAACAATTCTTCAAACAGCACTTACAACAGGAATTGATTATCCTCACGGATGCCAATCCGGTAACTGTGGCGCCTGCAAGTCTCGATTGCATTCGGGTGAAGTAGAGTTGTCTCCATATTCAGAATTTGCACTTTCCAAGACTGAGTTCGACGACGGTTACATTCTTGCATGCCGTGCAGTTCCGTGGTCTCACTGTGATGTCTCCTGGAGTAATGACCTCGGCTCACTGGTTCACCCGGTACAGTCGATTCATGCTCGTGTAGAACAAGTAGAGTTGCTTAGTTCAGATATCATCAGTATCAGACTGTCCATACTTCACGGTGAAAGATTAATGTACTCTCCGGGTCAGTTTGTCATGGTGAACTTTGAAGGACTGCCTGGCCGTGAATACTCAATTGCCAGTCAACCCTCTGACAAGCATTTAGAATTCTACATTCGCTATATCGAAGGTGGTGTAGTAACGCCTTTTATTTTCAAATATTTACAGCCACAAGAAATCGTGCAGATCGAAGGTCCATTTGGCAGCATGTACTACCGTGAAAAGCATAACGGCCCTATACTCGCCTTAGCAGGTGGTTCTGGTCTATCCGCCATTCAACCGATCGTACTCGAATCTCTTCATGAAAAACCGCAACGCTCGTTACATCTCTATCATGGTGTTCGAGATGAGAGTGACATTTTTAGAAAGGAGATCTTTGAGCAGTTAGCGGAACAGAACGAAAACTTTATATTTACTCCAGTTCTATCTAGTCCAACAGAAGTTACACAAAGACGAACAGGTATGCTACATGAAGTTCTGGATTTGGATATCAATGCAATTGACGATGTTGAGGTATATCTCGCTGGACCCCCTCAGATGGTTGATTGTTGTGTAGAGGTTTTGAAGCAGCATCATATCCGCAGTAACCAAATATTTGCTGATCCTTTCTTTACCGAAGCTGACAGGAATTGAACGGTGTCAACAACAATAATTAATCATTTAAATCAGCGTGTAGCGTTAGTGACAGGTGGTGCACGTGGCATCGGCCTAGCCATAGCACAGGACTTCATAAATCAAGGATGCAAGGTTGTACTTGCTGACAACGGAGTCAGTATCGACGGTTCTCGGGCTGATCCAGAAATTGCTGGTAACACAGCAGCACTGCTCGGAGATTCTGCTGTAGCCTTCACCGATGACATTGCAACCATAAATGGTGCGGCTAGAGCTGTTAATTTTGCCAAGGAGCGGTGGGGAAGGCTCGATTTGGTTGTGAATTGCGCAGCAATTCTTCGTGATCACTTTATTTTCAAGGCAAAGCCAACTGACTTCGATGAAGTGATAAGGGTAAATCTAGCTGCGGCATATTATGTTTTGGCAGCAGCTTCGCCAATATTTCGAGAACAGGTAAAGGTATCTTTGGAATCCGAATCCGAATACACTTGGGGAAGAGTAGTCAATATAGTCTCCACTGCAGGATTCTATGGAAACTTCGGTCAATCTTCATATGCGAGTGCTAAAAGTGGACTGTTGGGCTTAACTCGGTGTGTAGCGTTGGACTTGGCACGTTCAGGAATCATGGTGAATGCAGTTGCGCCCTTCGCTCGTTCCAGAGTGACTGAAACTATTGTGCCTGCAAATGAAGCGCAATCAATATATAAGGAACGGGCAATGAAGGTTGATCCTGAACGTGTTGCGACTGTGGTTTCTTGGCTTTGTTCCGATGCTGGGGCCGGAATTTCTGGTCAACTTTTCGGGGTCAGAGGGCGTGAGGTATTTCTTTTTTCGCAACCTCGGCCTGTCCAAAAGGTTGTTCTTGATTCTGAAGAATGGGGTATTGAAGGGTTGGGTCAAAACGCTAAAGAGTACTTCGAAAAGGACTATATTGAATTGACTACCGATTTAGAAGAATTTAACACTGAACCTGCAACTTGAATTGTAATAAATGAACATTGAACCTGGAGCGGAGGTAACTACAGCAGAAGAACTCAGAGAAGCCCCGGAAGAGTTTCGAATTGCAGTAGAAAAAATAGTGATTAGCCATGCAGTTAATGAACTGCATGGTGCTAGGGTATTTGATGAGCCGGCGGTCAAACTGGCACCAACGCCGTACGCAAAATGGCTAACTTGCAGAATTGCGATGGAAGAATATGGCCATCATGTTAGATTTAGTGAACTTGGTGCCGAGTTGGGCATAGAAGGCTTTCAGATGACTCCTGAACACAAGAAGCCGTTGTCAATTTTTGAATTCGATCTAAGTTCTTGGACTGAATTTTGTGTGATAAAAATTTTGGCTGATATGGCAGAAGTTGTACAAGTGGAAGATCTGATTCACTGTAAGTTTGTTCCGCTGAGGAAACTCGCACGAATGACAATGCCGGAAGAAAAATTTCATGTGCAGTTTGGGTTGGACTTTACATCGGAAATTTTAAGTACAAATGACGGCGAAAGGGATGTTCAAGGTGTCGTCAATAACTATTACCCGATGATGAGAAAGTTTTTTGGCAGGCCGAATTCCGAAAATAATCGAATCTATCGAAAGTGGGGAATCAAGCAACGAACTAACGAAGACATGGCGAATGACTATGTTGAACGAATTCGGGAAATCGTAGTTGATCACTTTGGACTGAAGCTTCCTGAGACGAATGGTCAAAGGTGAACAAAAAGTGAAGTGACTTCAAAAGTTCCTCAAACATCGCAATTGGATGAGTTTTACTCCCGGTTGCCGGCTAAACATTTGGCCCCCCTGTGGTCCGTACTGGATTCACTAGTTACTCCGGAGCCAGTTTCTCGATGTCAGCCAGCCATATGGCACTACGAGGAAGTTCGACCATTGGTAATGGAGTCAGGAAATTTGATCACGGCAAGCCAAGCTGAACGTCGAGTGTTGATATTGGAAAATCCTGGCTTACCGGGTGAATCAAGAATCACTGACACAATCTACGCTGGCTTACAATTAATCCTTCCCAACGAAATTGCTCCTGCACATCGGCATACACAAACTGCTTTGAGATTTATTTTGGAGGGTGAGGGAGCATTCACAGCAGTAGACGGAGAAAAGACAATAATGAAGGAGGGCGACTTCGTGATCACTCCTTCTTGGTCATGGCATGATCATGGAAATGAAAGTGATTCACCAATGGTATGGCTCGACGGGCTCGATATTCCATTGGTTCAAACGCTCAATGCTTCGTTTGCAGAAAAGTATTCCGAGAGTTCGTTTCCACAGAGTCGACCTGTTGGAGATTCAATGGCTCGTTACGGATCAGGCCTATTGCCTGTGGACCATAGCAGTGACTCAAAGACTTCGCCTGTTTTCAATTATCCCTACGACCGAACTCGTGAAGCACTTAGCCAGATGCGTAGAACAGATCAATGGGATTCGTGCCATGGATTGAAATTTCGCTATGTGAACCCAGTTAATGGTGACCATGCAATGCCAACTATGGCAACGCATATGCAGTTGCTGCCGTTCGGATTTGAATCCAAACCCTATAGAAGCACTGATGCAACAGTTTTTGCTGTGATTGAAGGTGAAGGCTATTCGACAGTTAACGGTAAAGTTATGGAGTGGTCAAAGCGAGACGTATTTGTTGTGCCGAGTTGGCAAACAATATGTCATCACGCTCACAGAGACTCTTATCTTTTTAGCTTTTCAAACCGTCCTGTTCAGGAAAAACTGGGACTTTGGAAAGAGCAACGCGAAGTTGAAGATGAATGATCATCTGATTCAGCAAAAGATAGATGACCACTGCCATTCTTCAATCGTTCGTATAAAGTCAGTACGATGGTTCTCCAGAGTTGGACTACCTTATAGTTCTGAAGACTATTTCAAAGTAAAAACCTATTTGGAAACTCTAGGTTGTCTTGACATTGAGGTCGGTTTTGTAACGCGGCTCGTAGACGCTGAATACTACCTGCAACTGAAGTTCGATAGCAGTTGGCAGGCGGTCGAACTCGAGCGAGCGAGTCAGCTTCATAATTTGATTTCCAAATCTTGCGGGAATCAGGGTTCGCAAATCTTCCATCGAATATTTAATGCAATCTTTGAACCAATTGTCGAACAAGCTAGAAGTAGTATTTCTGACAAAGATTCATACTTGAACCGTGTCGCTGCTGGTAGTGTCGCAGAGACTTGCTATCTGTATACCCTTGAGTCGTTTTTACTCCAACGGCGAAACTCGGAGGTTAATCGAACTTACACGAGAAAACTGGAAATATTTGAACAGGGACGATGGCCGCTTTGCATGAAAGATGGCCGCTTTACAGTTTATTGATCTGTGGTAAGTAGAATATTTGAAGCAAATGATCACCACAATGAAGTTCAATCATGAAATTTCGCCGGTTCCCTGAATAAAGTTTTGTAGCTTTCCAATTTCTCTCTCTTGTGATCTAATGACTTCACCGAGAAGGTCAGTGGAGGAAATTAATCCAACTAATGAGTCGTCCTCAACAATTGGTAAGTGTCTAAATCCCTTACTTACCACCACTTTCATGCAATGCTCAACTGTATCGTCAGGTGATGCGGTAGTAACCTCTGTTGTCATTACATCTTTTATTGCCGTTTCGCTAGAACTTCGCCCGAATAGGATCACGCGTCTCGCATAGTCCCGTTCACTGAAAATACCCACTAATCTTTCTGATTCAACCACCGGCAAAACACCAATATTTCTTTCTGCTAGAACTTTTAGTGCGTGTAGTACCGTGTCATCAGGACTAACGGTCCAAACTCCGGACCCTTTGCTGCTAAGTAGCGATGCAACTGTTAGCATAAATCCTCCTTTATTGTTTGTCTATTGACAAGTGAAAGTGAAATTAGCGAACTACCACTACTTAAAATTATGCTGGAGTAGAAAAATCTCGATAAATTCACAAATCACCTTTGCCAATATACCCTTTACAGGCATATTACAACAATACTTTTGTTGTTGAATTTGAACTGTTCGAATTTCTACATAAATTCAGTTGGTAAATTAAGCTAATCAATAGAGAAGTTCCGTTCAAGATAATGAAGTGGACAATAATCCAACATACTTTCAGTAGTTTAAGGCAAACTATCA
Organism: Arenicellales bacterium; assembly: GCA_965200645.1. Classification (GTDB taxonomy): domain Bacteria; phylum Pseudomonadota; class Gammaproteobacteria; order Arenicellales; family JAJDZL01; genus CBDAUN01. Next base: position 989,872 of record CBDAUN010000003.1, on the reverse strand, counting down.
AATCAAGTCGTTGGAAAATTCAGACAAAATGAGCAATCCTGAAAATTAGAACTATAGATAAAGACTACTGATGAGAGTTGAAATTCCAATGACTCCAAAGTCAGATATTTTTTAGATTGCATTAGATTTTCTTACCGAGTTTTGGAAACCTAAATTAATTGGAACATGGGATGAAATAAATTCCGCCAAACCAAAATCGAATTAAAGGTTGGGCTCATTAGGTTGAATATGTATTGTGGTTTGTATCGCAACAAGCGATGCAACGCATGCAATCTAATGGAGGGACCGATGACCAAGGAAATTGCATATTCAAAGAATGTTGATGTCTACGATACCAGCTATAAAGAACTGTTCGAATTTGAGTGCATGGTACAGGCCCTGATTGAACTGTGTCACATTGACCAAGGCTTGACCTTTGACTTTACTTCACTGCAGCAGGAAAACACCGAATTGATCACCAAAGAGGGTAGACGGCTGCATGTTGATGCCCTGTGGCGGGTACAGTGTAACGAGGGCGATGTGTTGTTATTCATTGTCACCGAGTTTCAATCGACGGTAGAACTGATCATGGCGTTACGGATGTATGATTATGTGAACGAAGTACTGCGCTGGTGGTTGAAGCATCATAGTCGGGATCAAGACGGTAAGCGAAGGCCAGTGCCGTTAGTGTTACCGGTGGTGATCTACAGTGGCGAGGGTCGCTGGACGGCGAAACAAAGTGTGCGGGCGATGCAGGTACCAAGCGACGGTCGGTTACGCAAGTTACAGCCTCAGCAACGTTATGAGCTGATTGATATGCATCGTCATCAAGTAACCGAGGATCAGATACACAATATACTCAAGTGTATGGTGTTTTTAGTACAGTCGGGTGATGCACAGGAGTACTTCAGGCGCAGACGTGTCATCAAACAGGTGGCAGCGAAGTGGCCCAAGTCGTTTCGTGATGTCTTTATCAAATGGGCGGTGGCAACGGTACATGCACGCTACAATACGAAGATGGCAGAATTAGGTGAGCAATTAAACATATCAATTGACGAGGAGTTCGAAATGGAACGATCAATTATGCAACAACTGATGGACGAAGCGGCGGATCAAGCAAGGCAGGATGGAAAGCAAGAGGGAAGGCAAGAAGGCCGAGAGGATCTGGCAAGGACTGCGGTATCGAACATGCTTAAGTTAAATCTACCGGATACGGATATTTGTTCGACTTTGAACCTGACTTCGAAGGAATTTAAGCAGATCAAAAAATCGCTAGCAGCTTAAACGACATTCCAGCACTTAAATTCAGTGTAGCGAGGCGTTCGAACTAGAAAGCGTGAAATTGATCTACAGATCGTTTTCGCTGTACTTTAGGCAGGATTTGTACTGTTAAAATAAATTTCCTGTTTTTCACTGATTTCAACACTCAGTCAGTCACGTGCACCAAAACGGTGCAAAAAAGACGTGTTTACAGTGTAAACACGCCTGACATCGACATCAGCGTGCACCAAAACAGTGCGTCCATAAAATTCCTTCAAACCAAAATCGAATTAATGATTGGGTTCATGAGGTCGAGTTTGTATTGTGGTCAGTATCGCAACAGACGATGCAGGTACCAAGTGACGGTCGGTTACGCAAGTTACAGCCTCAGCAACGTTATGAGCTGATTGATATGCATCGTCATGAGGTAACCGAGGATCAGATACACAATAAACTCAAGTGTATGGTGTTTTTAGTACAGTCGGGTGATGCACAGGAGTACTTCAGGCGCAGACGTGTCATCAAACAGGTGGAAGCGAAGTGGCCCAAGTCGTTTCGTGATGTCTTTATCAAATGGGCGGTGGCAACGGTGCATGCACGCTACAATACGAAGATGGCAGAATTAGGAAAGCAATTAAACATATCAATTGACGAGGAGTTCGAAATGGAACGATCAATTATGCAACAACTCATGGACGAAGCGGCGGATCAGGCCCGAGAGGACGTTACAAGGACTGCGGTATCGAATCTGCTCAAGTTAAACCTACCGGATGCGGACATTTGTTCGAGCTTGAACCTGACTTCGCAAGAATATGAGCGAATCAAGAATTCGCTATCGGCTTGAGCAACATCCCGGAATACAAGTTTAGTGTACTAAGTATCTCCATTTACCAAAACTTAGTTGCTTCAAATTCAAAGACGATTTGAGTTGTCAAAATCTTTGAAGTCCATGGTTCGTCTATAATTGAACTCGTCAATGATGTGTAAACAGAATATTTCAATAAACCAACAAAAGTTGAAATTTACTGTACCTACCATTAAAGACACACTTCAGTTTTATTTTGAATTTCAAAATTCATTAGAATTGTGGGCCGTTAGCTCAGTTGGCAGAGCAGCTGACTCTTAATCAGCGGGTCCGGGGTTCGAATCCCTGACGGCCCACCACTTCAATCTTCTTCAAAGGTAGACTCAATCATATTTTTGTTAATTTTGTTGAGAAATTCTGAAATATTCAATCAACTTTCGTTGGTGACAATTCAACTGAGAAATCTCACAGGCTCAAAATATGCTTGCAGGAGGGATTTATGTCGACAGTTAAGATCAGGTACTATTTTGTCGAACATAATAGTCTAAATCGACTATTCGATTACGCCGCGTCAAAAGACATTGAAGACATCAAAATACCAAAGAATCAACTTGGCTGATTTTTGTTGACTTTAGACTGGATGAAAAAACCTCGATGTCCAAAATATTACATTTTAGTGCGTCGATTTTTGGGCTGAGTAGTGGTTTGTTTTTCGGCTTAACTGACTCCCTATCAGTTTAACTTGAAGTGGTTATAATTTAACAAACCCAAATATAAAGCAAATTAAAACAAAAAGTTAGCAATTTTTTTGAAAAGTCTCAATAATTGGACTGAAAAATTGAATTTGATACATTTATTGTAAATGAAATGTCCCAAAAATACAAAAAATGTAAATCAGAAAAATCATTGAATCGAAGTGTATCGGATAGTATTTTGGCACATGTCAATCCAGTACTTTTTTGATGAGATCGAGTATTGCCACTACCAGTTAATTAGCAAATTAAACACAGTTTTGGTATTGCTAATCTCCTTCATTCGTGAATCATTCCAGGTTAAATCCTAAAGACATGGCCTGTATGATTGCTTCAAGTCGACTGGGTGCCTATCTCTTTGAATTTAAAGAACTTGGAACACTTTGTACATTTTGTGTCAAAAAATTCTAAAAAAGGACGAACAATAACCCTCAAATGGTCAAATTCAACACAAAAGAGAATCAAACACTGTGGCAACATGACACAGTACATTCGGTATCTGTCCCGACGGAACCTTTAGGCAATGAATATTCCAGACGGTACAGATCTCATATCCAGTCAAGGACGAAAGTACTTGACTGTGAGTGAACGGTCGAGATTTTTCGAATGTACGAAACGTGCTACCAAGCCGGAAGTCCAAACTTTTGCCATGACGTTGGTCTACACCGGTTGCAGGATATCGGAAGCACTGGCTTTAAGGGTGCGAGACATAGATTTGGAGAATCATATTCTTCGAATAAAAACTTTAAAGAGGCGTAAGGAATCGTGGCGCGAAGTGCCCGTGCCAGAACACTTCGTACGTGAGCTTCAGTTAACTCATAGTTTGAAATACCGTCAATTAGTTAATCGCAACCAAAATAGAAGAATTTGGGACTTTTCACGCTCCACAGCATCTAGACACATTGCCAAACTCATGCATGATGCCAATATTCAAGGACCTCAAGCAAGTTCGAAAGGACTTCGGCATGCTTTTGGGATTGCTGCTGTTGAATCCGGGGTGCCACTTCCCATAATTGCTTCAGTGCTCGGACACGCACATATTACGACTACAGCCATCTACACTACAGCAGTGGGCATAGAGGCTAAAACCTTTATAAGTCGAACTTGGAACTTTGAATAAGAGGGCATAATTGAGCGCTTTTGCGCTCAATTATGCTATTTCAATTGGAATTTTCTGATTTGTCGTTCAACAGAGAAAGTGCTGCAGATAGTGAATCCACGGTTGACCCTCAGCACAATCTCAGGTTGCTATGATTAATCAGACCAGCAAATTCTTACTTGTTATCAATTTCTGGAAGAGTATTTACAAGTGTTCGAATTTGGTTGATTGGTGGATGGATATACATTAGTGTCGTATCCACTCGGCTATGCCCAAGCAGTTCCTGCAACTCCTTGTACCTTCCATGTTTTGCAAGTTCTGTCGCGCAGGTATGTCGTAAACGATGGGCGGAAATCGAAATTCCCGTCCAATCTGACAAACGATTAAAGAAACTAGAAAGGGCTTGTGGCGTCAACCCTTGATCACAATGAAAACGCTCGTTGAACAGAGAAATGTCAAATACCATCTGTTTTTTTAGTTTTACATTCTCCGGAAGTACCTCAATAGTCTTTTCCCGTATGTTGTACAGTTCCTGGCAAACACTTTCTGACAAGGGGATCACCCACTCTCGACCAGTCTTACTGGTGCCTAGTGGTAAAAGCAGTGCACTTTCATTGAGATTCAGGTGATTCCATTGCATTCCAGTGAGCTGTCGTCGTCTCATTCCCGTAAAGAATAGAGTTTTGATAACCGCACCCCAAAACCAACTAGGTTTAGCCTTACACTCTTCGCTTCTGAGATAAGCCATTATTTCACGCAACTCAATCTCGGTAAGAATCTTTGGCTTATGAGTTGTATCCGGAAGTTTCAAAAAATTCATCTTAGGCTTAGATTCTAGAATTTGCTGATCAAATGCGTAATTTGTCAATATTCGAGTATGTCTAAGATAGTTGTTCCAGGTCTCAGGACGTAATTTCTTTTCTAGAGCAAGTTGCTTCCACTCGAGCATTCTATCTCGGGTGATGTCCTCAATATGGATGATATTAAGATCCCGTTCTATTGCTCTTGCGATGAACTCGTAGTGTACGACTGTAGCAGGCGCAAGACCTCTTTCTTTAACATAGTTTTGTACTAATTCCATAATTTTCATAATTGTCTCCTCGATTAATATGAATCAAAATTCCGAACTATATTAGGTAAAAGAGAAAAATTTCTCGATAATTTCACTTTTTTCGTTGAAATTAGTTTTTGATCACCTAGCTTCAATACTTAATTTTTCGATCGACTGGTAGCGTTTTAGACAAATTTCTACCTCAAACTACCGGCTTTTCAGGCCATGTGCTACAACGCTTGAACTTTTTATTGCAGAGTTGTTCAAGTTGTTTGAGAGACTGCTGAAGCCTATTGCAGTCTGGTTGATGACCCGTGATCCAACAGCTGCCATGATGTAGAACCATGCAAGTGGCAATGTTAAATAGGCTGTCAGTGTAATAAGACTCAAAACGAGGTCAGCACTAGACCCTCCTCCGCCAAATTCGAAGAACCCTGAATCAGGGTATAGTTGTGCCAGCAAGCGTTCATCGAGAAATTCTGCAATCGCCCAAAGAGCGGTCAAAAACCTCAATGAAAATAGAAGAATTATGACTCGTAACAGTATGGAAGGGTTCAACACGGCATAGGGAACAACCAATGGGATTGATATGTAGACAAGCATTAAAGTGAGTGCCTGAAGCATCGGAAGACCAATAACGACGAACTCCATAGCGATGTGGATAAGACCAGATACTGTTAAGGAACCCAGCGACGCGATAATCTGTTGCCACCCATCGATCGAGGTTAAACTTTTCCAGGAAAATTGGCGGAACTGCTCTTTCCTGTCAGCTCGTTCAACCATTATCCATGGTGAAATGTTTATCGCACGTCTGATGTATCTGTCTTCGTAGTCTTCAACATTCAAGTGTATGCCATCATTACGTTTCTTTTTCTGAATTGCTCGAACCCCTTCGATACTGGAGTGCAGTGATGAAGTGTCTTGCTTCATCGATGAGATAATTTTTGCTCTCAATCCTATATCGGGGTGCGACCACCAATGACTGCAATACGGAAATCCGGGGGTGGATGATTGGTTAGTCAAACTCGACCACTGAGGCCGGAATTTGCTTGAGCGATAGCCTGTACCACATTGATTAATATCGTTGCACTTTCGGTAATAGCCTGGAGTTTCCAGAAAGATTTTCGATCCTATCCAATCCACGGAGCGATCCAGTTCGGAACGACCACTCATAGAAATTTGATCTCCCTGACGCTGGAACTTTGCTAGAGCGGGTTCATAGCAGTCAGTACGAAATTCACGAATTTCCGTAATAATGGTTTCATCAGTGATTCGAATTCGAGACGCTTTCAACAATTCAGCCCGTAAAATCGATGGATGTGCCATTCTGTCTATGGCATCCACGACACCGTGGGCAAGATACGATGAAATTTCGTGGACCAGCCACCAGATGATTGGAACCTGAAATTCACCCAATTTTTCCAAGTCGCTGGAGTAGGGTGCAGAAGGTTCAGAAGCAGAAACAGTGTGATTGAGATCGGAGTTTGTATACTCGATGTCATCAATAGTAATAGGAATTGCTGGAAGAAAGAAGAAAATTATGACTACCGCAAAGAGGCCCACATCCTGCTCCATTCTTCGAAGCGAAACTGGAGCGGCTACTTTCGATTGCTGACTTCGCATAGGTTCTGCCCAATTGCGAATCACAGCAATCACAAAGGGCATTAGGACTAGGCCCGTTGACGTTAGTATTGCTGCTATTGCACCAGCCAAGTGCCAACCGATTAAGGTTGAAGCAAGTTCTAGATACGAACCAACTCGCATGTCGCCTATACTAAGGAAGGTGGCTTATCGGTAGTTGGCGTGTTGGAGGTTTAGGATTCATCAACTGTTGATGAGCGCTGAGGATTTGACTGGCAGTATCGGATATGAGTCTTCGGCTAAGTTGCATTTCGTATACTGATCGTTCAATTTCACGTTCCAGCAAATCAATTGTTTGAAGTATTGGTTCGCTAGCCACCCCAGCAGCTTTAATATTGGGTTCCATCATGCCGCTTAGAAGTAGTCTTCGCCCCAGAAAAGCTTTATTAACAACGTGGAGCAAGGCAATTTCATTTGCCAGTCGGTCGATAAGGTAGTCTCGGTCGGGCAAGTCTTTCATTGCATCAATAATCTTTGCTGATACTTGTACCTGATCCGTGCTTAATTCCGCCAAGTCCTTATCATGAGGTATTTCCGATGAATACACCAGCGCTCGCAGCCGACTTCGAATATCCAAAGTTTCGCTTTCGATCTTCGGCAACAAACCGGTGCCAGCTATAGCGGCAGGTTTAGAGCCAACGTGAATTTTATGATCACCAACTACGTCAACTACCCAATCGCTTGCAGATTCGGCATCTGGCCAAGTTTCGTATAACGTAGAATTATTGCTCTCTGTGGATCGAATCGAAGTGTTGCTGCAATTTCCACTCTTGCTCTGAATAAGGCACCACCCAGCAAGCGTGGAGTCCTTTGTGGGCCATATTGGTTCGTGGTCCGTACAACCGGCTGTTTTGCCTCCAACCCAAGTGACACATCCATCGGAAGAATCTACAGATTCTTTGGCCTGGCTTGCACTTGATCCAAGTTGAGCTTGTTGCTCCCAATTTTGAACTTTGGAGACTTGAATCCAGTCACGGAACGGAGAGCCACTACTCACTACGTTACTTACATCTGCTTCACAGGACTGTACTGCAGTATTCCAGTTGTCCTCGGCACGAACCACATAGTGCTGCAGTAATTGGCACATGCCTGGTTGTGCACGGCATAGAATGTATCCAGGTAAGGTGCCAACTACCGCATTTGGGATTGAATTTAATGCTGCTAGAGTTTCATTTAATTTAGAGGATAGGATGTCCTGAACGTCCGCTATCGGATCAAACTGACCACAGATAGAGCCAAAAAGACTAGAACTTGCATCGAAGTGAGCCAAACGTGAGTAGTCTGAAGCTGGTGGTGAAGTAGCGGTCTTCCCACCTAGTGCATAGTAAAGAGATAAGTCTGTTATGGAATCGAGTGGAATCGAGTCAAGAGATTCTGCGTGCGAGTTCAAACTTGTAAGAATTAATACTGGCAGATAGATTGCGAACAACATTGCCGAACGCAATTGAAAAGTAAATTTTGAGAAAGATGTCAGGTCCATAATTTTTTCTACTGAAGTTATTTTTCATGAGGTACGGATGGAATTAGGCATAAAAAGATATTTTGTTTTTCAAAGCAAAGCTATTTCCAAATTTAACTTGAGGTAATTTAGAGTCGTGCACTAACTTTTTGCTTCATAGTGACAGCGTGTTTCTATAATTAGTCTTTCTCCAAATTGAGTTCATTTTCTTTTTCAATAAAAATATGCTTTCTGAAACAATCAAACTTGCTCAGGATTTAATTCGCCGCCAATCGGTATCCCCGGATGATGCAGGCTGTCAGTCAATTATTGCCGAGCGATTGAAAAGAATTGGTTTCCAAATTCAATTTTTCAATCAAAATGGTGTGACTAATTTATGGGCAAGAAGAGGCACAAAATCACCTGTTTTTACTTATGTCGGACACACTGATGTGGTTCCTGTTGGTGAAGAGTCACATTGGAAGATTCATCCTTTTTCTGCAACTGTGGAGAATGGTTACCTTCACGGCCGAGGAGCTGCAGACATGAAAGGTAGTGTTGCAGCAATGGTGACAGCCTGTGAGCGATATTTCTCAACTCAAGGTGAGATAAGAGGTTCTGTGTCTTTTCTGATCACTAGCGATGAAGAAGATGTTGCTGAAGATGGTACAAAATATGCTTTGGAAGCTCTAGGTAAAGAAGCTCAACAAATCGACTGGTGTTTAGTCGGTGAACCGACTAGTGAAAAAGATCTTGGCGATACTATTAAAATCGGTCGTAGAGGTTCACTCGATGGCATGATTGTTGTTCATGGAAAGCAAGGGCATGTTGCATACCCACAATTTGCCGACAATCCCATCCATAAGTCGGGAAAACTGATTTCTGCTCTTACTAGCCTGCAATTGAATGATGGGAACGCAGATTTTCCTAATACAACTTTTCAAATTTCCAATGTAAACTCTGGTGTTGGTGCAGGAAATGTTATTCCTGAAGATCTGACACTTAAATTTAACTTTAGATTCTCCCCAGCAACGACTGTTGAACAGTTAGTGCAAACAGTTGAGAACATTTGTGATGAGGTTGCAGGCAGATACAGTATCTACTGGAGCAGCCCGAGTGACCCATACCATAACAATCGAGAGGAATTTGTAGATTTGGTCGCAGATGCCGTTGAGACGGTGCTAATGCGGCGTCCCAAACGCTCTACAGCAGGCGGAACATCGGACGGTCGGTTTGTTGCGAAGACTAATGCACAAGTTGTTGAACTTGGCCCTTTGAATGCTACCATTCACAAGGTCGATGAATGTGTAAGCGTTAATGACTTAGACAAATTATCGAAAGTTTACGAATTGGTATTGAACAATATGTTTGGATAGTGAAATGGATAAGGAAGTCGCTCAGCCAACTTTAAGTACTCAATCAGAGATCATTTCGCTCGGTTACAAGGCTTATACGCCGAATTACAACCCTAGAAAGTTGGTTTTACGTGATGGTTTAGGTAGCGTAGTACATGATTTTGATGGCCGTAAATACATCGACTTTGGTTCAGGGATTGGTGTGAACAGTCTAGGGCACCGGGATAGTGAAATTGTCAATGCGCTATCCGCCCAAGCCAATCTACTATGGCATACCAGTAACATATACTTTTCTGAACAACCTGTTCTCTTGGCAGCAGAACTCACGGCAAAGTCATTCGCTGAAAGAGTGTTCTTTTGTAATTCCGGAGCTGAAGCGAATGAAGCAGCGATAAAGATTGTGCGTAAGTTTGCCTCTGAAAATTATCCGGAAGGTAAACGTACGATTCTCACTTTTGAAGGCTCATTTCACGGAAGAACTCTGGCAGCCTTAACCGCGACAGCTCAACCGAAGTACCAACAGGGCTTCGAACCTCTTCCAGGTGGATTTAGATATTGCAAATTTAATCATATTGAAAAACTGCATGAGCACTTCAATCATGAAGTTTGTGCAGTGATGCTTGAACCCATTCAAGGTGAAAGTGGAATTAGGCCAGCGGAAGCTGAATTTTTGGTGGAAATCGATCGTTTGTGTCGTCAAAATGACGCATTACTGGTTTTCGACGAAATTCAATGTGGAATGGGAAGGACAGGGAAACTGTTTGCTTATGAGTGGGTTGAAAACTTGAAACCAGATATCGTCACAATCGCCAAGGCGTTTGGCGGCGGTTTGCCAATTGGAGCCACGCTGACTGGACCTAGAGTTGCGGAGGTACTGGACTACGGTAGTCATGGTTCAACATTTGGGGGAAACCCTATTTGTTGCGCCGTTGCTAATGTGGTTCTCAATCGCGTAACTAAAGCGGAATTCTTATCGGATGTGGAAAGAAAAGGCTCCATGGTAATGGACCGACTAATGCAGATAGACCAACGAATAAACGCATTTAGTGAAATTCGAGGTAAAGGGCTAATGATTGGTGCGGAATTGAGAGAGAATTGCGGCTTCAATGCTGCAACAATAATGGATGAAGCGTGCATCGACGGACTGTTAATTTTACAGGCCGGTCCCATGGTGGTGCGCCTGTTACCAGCACTCACTATCAACGACAGCGAATTACTGGAAGGATTGGATATATTGGAGCGAGTATTTGGTCGATTGTTAAACCAAATTTGACGTTATGCGTCTAACGCCCGGCAATCCTCATACTGCCAGCCAACCGAAATCTGTTCACCCATCTTTAGGTGCACATGTCCATAGGAGTTCGGGATCTTAACGATAAATTCTTCTTGACCGCAAAGACTCATGCGAGTTCGTACGTGGTCACCCAGATAAATAATTTCTTGAACCACTCCTTTTACCGAGTTGGAACAAGTGCCAGATTCTGGATTGATAGTCACACGTTCCGGTCTAAGTGATAGAGTTGTCTTACTGCCAACACCGTCAATATTGACTGGTGTAGCATTAATGACCTCACCACTTTGAACCTGAACCTCACAAGATTCACTATTAGCTGACTTGACCTCGCCGAAGATCACATTGTTCTCTCCGATAAATTGAGCAACAAAGGCATTCTCTGGTTTTTCATACAAGTCGGTAGGTGGGGCTAACTGCTGAATAATTCCGTCGTTAAATACTGCAATTCGATTTGACATCGTCAAAGCTTCACCTTGGTCGTGTGTTACATAAACAGCCGTGATTCCGAGATTTTCGTGAATGTGCTTTATTTCATACTGCATTTGCTCACGTAACTGCTTATCGAGCGCACCCAACGGCTCATCCATAAGCACCAGTTTGGGCTGAAATACCAGTGCTCGTGCAACTGCAACTCGTTGTTGCTGCCCGCCAGATAATTGTCCAGGGCGTCGAGAACCAAACTCTTCAAGTCGCACCATCTCTAATGCTCTTCGTACCTGTGCATCAACTTCGGATTTTGGAACTTTACGGACATTCAGCGGGAAGGCCAAATTTTCGTTAACCGTCATATGCGGAAACAGCGCATAATTCTGAAAGACCATTCCGATTTCTCGCTTATGCGGCGGCACATGATTAATCGGATTCCCATCTAGGACAATTTCTCCATGAGTAGCGGTCTCAAAACCGGCTAGCATCATTAGTACTGTAGTCTTCCCAGAGCCGGACGGTCCAAGCAGTGTCAAGAATTCTCCTTGATCTACAGCTAAGTTTAAGTTCTTTACGACGAGTGATTCACCGTCATAACTCTTTTGCACGTTTTCAAACCTTACGTAAGCGTGCTTGGCTTCTTCTGACATATTGGTTGACCTTTATTCGTTTTTTGCGTCTATTCTACGATGTTTTGTAATATTTTTCAGAAATTAACTCGTATTATTGAAAGTAGCTTTCATAAATATCGAAACTACCTTCCCAAATCATTATGCCTGCTACGTAGAAAATTATAACCAAACCCACATAACCAATCCAGGGATATCGCTCCAACCAATTTGCAATCAGCGTTGCAGCTACTAGCATCAGTGCGACCGACAAGGCCAGTCCAAAAACTAAAATGTAAATGTGTTCTCTAGCAATCGCTGCGACAGCAAGTACGTTATCCAACGACATCGAGACATCCGCTACCGTGACTTGAAATAGTGCTTGGCCAAAGGATAAATTTTTTGGTTGTTCAGAGTATTCATTACCCTCTTTGTTCTTTGCTGCTCGATGGCGCAAGTCGCCAAATAATCGCCAACAAACCCAAAGCAGAAGCAAACCACCAATCAAGAGCACTCCTGGAAGTTGCAATAACCATACAACTGCGAGTGCAAATATGACACGAAGAATAACAGCCGCTGCGACCCCTGCCAATATGACCATTTTCCGTTGGTGAGCAGCCACGCCTGCAGCGATTAGGCCGACGGCGATGGCGTTATCTCCAGCGAGTACAAGGTCAACCAATATGACCTGAATCAAAGCATTAAATTGATCGATCATTACTTTGTGGGACTAGCGCAGTTACTTTGGCGAACATAGTGGAGTCTAAAATGCCCCAAAGTACTAGACGTTATATTTTTTGTTGATTTGTTGATTTCTGACAATTAAAAAGATCACCTCTTCACAGGAGAGGTAATGCAATTTGACTGTTTGGAAAGAACAGGATTGTACATTCAATTGGACCAAAGATTCGTAGAAATCCTGAGACCTCAGATTGAGTGCATTGGTGAGAAGGAAGACTTTAGAAAAAGAATAGAGAAAATGAAAGATAGCGGTAACAGAATGCTGTAAATCACTGCACATTCTCCTTATAAATAGATCAAAACTCCAAGCTCTTGATAAGTGAGCCTCCTGCCTTTATACAGCATTTGTATCTGCGCCAATAATTCCATACATATTCCCCGCGTTCAGAAATTTTTCCAAAAGACCACTCACCCTCTTGACCGAATGCTTCGCACCGATTACTTACCTTTGGGTATAGCATTTGCCAGTTAGAGTCATTCTCGTTTCCCGATTCCACCCATTGTCGCCAGACTTGTTTAACACAATGTGCCGACCTATTACGACTATCTGATTGCCAAGCGCCTCCACTGTCTTTGCATTCCTTTTCATTCTTTGAAGTTGTATTTCCTCGCCGAACATCAAACTGACTCTTAAGTTTGTTGGCTTGGTGAATGTGACCATTTCTATCTCCAGTAACAATATCAATTGCTCGTTGACTAGTAACGGCCGCTGCTTTTGCTGGGTCGGATTGAGTAACAAAACCCGACCTCGGATACACCGAACCCCAAGTGGAGTTGGGCCAATTTCCAATTTCTCTCTGCCCCGGTGTTGTGGACTCGGACTTCAGGACATCTGGATAGCCACTTCTCCAAGCAGAAGCATCCAACAATGATTGAAAGTATGGGAAGAACGGTGTTACTTCAGATTTACATAGAAACTTTCCGAATTTGAGCAGTCCCGAACTAGGATTTCCAACCACATCGGTTTCGTTGAATAATACGGAGTCCTGTTGACGCTTATTTGAACCAATTCCAGACAAATGGCCACCCGATAATATGGGCTGAAGCGGTTTCGTCGCTACTTGAAATGTGGTATTAAATTCCAACCAAGGTGACTTCCCGGATTGTGGATAAGCTGTAACAACAAAATCAGGCAAACGATGCGAAATTTTTGGAGTGGTTACAACATAGCATCCAAAAATAGTGCACTTTAGCCAAAAGCACAGTCCAACAATTTTCCAATCTAAACATTCAAAGTGCATAGACTTTGCAACTATATATGCTGTATTGACTGGCTTGTCGGCAACAGTGGTTGAACTCAAAGTCAGAACTACGAACGTTAGAGTGCTCAATACAAAAAGCCTTTTGGCTTTCGAAAATTTTGAAGTTCGCAATACTATGAACCGGCAGCTAGGCGATTGGCTCTTATCTGACGAGCAATTTCATAGGCAGCATCCAGTTCTGAACATTGCTTCAATTTCATAATTCTTGCTCTTTCCGCTCTTTCGCTCTTTTCGGTTTGGGCTAAAGCCAAGGCAAGGGCAGGAGGTACGTTTCGAAACAGAGATAATACTTTTGTCGAAAGTACCGTGCCTTCCGTATATAGACCGGGTGACTTTTTTGCGGCGAGCAAAAGACTTTGCTGTTCTGAGGTAAGCGACCGAAATCGACTGATTTGGTCTATTTCATCTTTGTCCACAGAGAGGCAATACCACCACTCTGGCTGATTAAGAAGTTCCTTTGCCTGTTCAGGGAATTGCCGAATATTCTGTGTAGAAATCCATAGCCACGAACCAAAGGTACGCCACATAGCAGAAATCCGATTGATATAAGGTGACACAAGCGGATTTTGCAGCAGAAGATGTGCTTCATCAATCACGACGATAGTTTGTCTTTCGCGATATTGGTCTAATTCAATTTTGTTGTTAATCATCGAAAAAAGTCCTGTTAGAGCTACAGCAAGTCGGTCTTCATAACCTTTTCTTGCAAGTAAGTCCAGTTCTACCAGCGTGATGTCGGCTTCAGGCCAAATGTCACCTTCCGTGTTGAACAAGTCGCCGTTCAGACCTGTGCAAAATAAATGTAACGCACCGGCAATTCGTGCGGAGCGCTGAACTTGTTCCTTGGATAAAACTTGTTCACCTAAACGGTTAGTCTTGGCAACATCGCGCAAGACATCCACTATGTCTTGTGTCATAGTTTGTGTTCTGTTCTCTGAGCGAGACTTCTTTGCAGCCTCAATTAGTGAAGTGCGAATTAAGTCCAAGTCGTCACGTCTCAGATTTTCCTCTTCGCTTTTTTCGCCACCAGTAATCATTAGCCGTGCCTGTATTTCCATTTCTCCAAGAGGATCCCTAATTTGTGCAGACAAGTCCTGCTCATCAATACTTTCAGCATTTAGAACGGTTTCACTAGGTGACGGGTTGAGCAATAACTGAGCAAACTTGAATGGTGGTAGTGCAACCTTAGACTTGCCGTCAATGCGAACTCGATGAATTGTTAGATCATGTCGTTCGCAGTGGTCACACAACAGTCCGAAAGTAGGTAGGGCAGTAATTAATATCACTCTCGGTCGATGGATTGCTATCGAGTGCATGAGAAGGTAAATCAAAAACGCTGTCTTTCCCGAACCAGTTGGTCCGAGTATCAATGAATGTGCATTTTTCGATCGGTCATTATGATTTAGTGGATCAAACATTAGTAGTTCTGCACCACGATTGAACAAAATACATCCCGGGTATCCGGTCCCTTTAGATCGACCATAAACTGGTGCTACTTTTGCTATATGGGAGGAAAACCAAAGTTTTGCTCTACGAGCATATGGTTTGCTGTCCTGAATTGGATCAAACCCAAAGGGGAGCCCTCGGACGTAACTATCCAGTGCGATTGGATCATATCTTGGTGTGATTGGACGAAGGCTATGTGCCGACATCAAGGAAAGTACGGCTTCGGACTTGTGGTCAAGTTCTTTAAGGTCTCGGCCAAATACATAGACTCCGGAAAATACCCGAAATATAGGGTTTCCACGGCTTATTTCTCCGACCGCGATATTTGCTAAATCTCTTCGATGAACTGCAGCAGGATCGTCCCCGACCGAATTTTTCCGTACTTGTAGAATTTTGTCCTTAATATCATTTTGAGAGCAGTACACAATTGTCATAGACCAAATAGAACCCTCGGGAAGTTTGTCAAACAGAGTACTGGTTGAGTTCCCGAATGACCGCTCAGCAGTAAGGTGACCAATTTCAGGTTCAGCACTGAGTTCATCCAGTGTTATGAATCGACTCGGGCATCCGCGAAACCACCAAACTCCAGGTTTCTTCCAAGTCCAAGGAGCAGTACCGTGCAATGCCGACCTGCCGATATCCGATCTACCAAAATCGGAAAGCATTGATAGTGCTCGATCCGAATCACTTGAATTCCAAGGAAACTTGTTCAACAATTCAATTGCATTACTGCACCCAGTGTGTTCTTCGGGAATTGGAACGAACCAAGTTGTAAGCCATTCGTACAGTTCTTTTGCTGCTGACGGAATCAGCTCAATTCCCCCTTGTGCAAATGCATTGATCAGCTGGTCACAGACATGATCAATAGATTCCTCGTTTGAAGCATTTTTTGGATTCACAGTTCTCCAAATACAGATCCTGGTTCGACGCTCCTTTCCGCGCCAACGTTCTCCACCACGATGCGGGTCAGTGAACAACCCATTGGGACGGGATATGTCTCTATAGTGATTTTTCAACGTCTGGAACCAGTGTGATGAGTAAGAGGAGTCAACACTTGAATCCTTGGCGTATTTTTGAATTGCCTCCAATGATTGTTGAAATACGTAATCACTCTCGTCCTGTACAAACCATTGAACTATCCAAGGATTTTCCTCATATTGGGGGAAAACTTGTGAAACAGCATGCATAGCTCTGGCAAAAGTGCTTTGAATCGCTTCTGCGGTGCGTGCTTCTGTGCTGCAAGTTCGAACATTGAACATACGTCCCACACTTGTAAGATCCTGCAAGGTAATGTGACCTTCTTTAGTGTCGAGACGCGGCGCAAGAAGGTCTGCGAAGGAACGACCTTGCTCAACAATCTTTTGATAGTTTCGGTCAGGGTGCAGTTGTGGTTCGAGAAACTCTTCTACAGTAAGTGGAGAGCACGTTTGGCCGCTCCACTCCGTCTTTGGTAGCGTAAATTTGGAATCATCAAAATTCTCATAGTTCCGGGCGTACTTTCCAAGTAAGAAGTTTGAGAACTTAGAGCGAAACATTAGTTTTGAAGTTCACCTGGAAGGGCATACTGGGTGCTGGTATATAGTTGAAACATCGTCGAATAGCCCGGGACTGGTGTCCCCTCCAAAGAAAGGTGAGGGAATATGTACATGATGATTGTGGGGTTGGGTAGACGCGGGAAACGAACAGACAATTCATTAAACACTTCGCGTGTGTATCCTTCTAGTCCGGCACTTCCATCGTGCAATTTTCTTCTAGTGTTCGTCGATAGTGGCTCCTTGGTCATATGTTTTTCGTAAACTTCGGAGATCGTTGGACCGGTATCAGGAATCGGAGAATTGTTTTGCAAAGAATTTGAGCAAGATGCCAAACTAATGACCAGGCTAATCAAGCCAGCCCAACTTAGAGCTCGTATTGGTAGTTGCATAGTCATAGGTTTTTACTTTTCTGCCATCAGTTTCATAGTCGATAAGTATCGGTTTTTCTACATGAATGGCAACCGGTTGCCCGGCTGGGATGTAGACTGCGTCAAAAATACTTTGCTGCCTTTCTGTCAGCCATTCTGATACTTCAGAGAGCGCCTGTTCCGTGGCACGACCAAGAAGAAAGTTGTCTATATCGCCTGTAAGGGATTCGGTAGTGCTTCCTGCAGAGTTTGTGTTTGAAAAGGTCTGTGCATCAGCAATCGCTCGTGCTGTAGCTGCTGTTGAACCGACTAATGTAGATTGAGCAAGAAATTGAAGGGCATTTGATTTCAATTCTCCACTTATGCATGGATTTCCACGTTCGTCCGAGATCCAACCCAATCCTGTGTTTAAGTCAGTGCCTCGTGACTCTGAATGAACAGTTCGAATCGTTCCATCGTGAAAAATAAATGCGACTGTATCCACTGTACCAGAAACGCAAGACAGTGCATAGTCTCCTCTTGCTGTACCAGACCACAACATGCCAGAAACTTCTGGAATTCGGTGTCCATTGGATGCCAGGTTTTCTGTACCTGTTATAAGCTTAAATCTCCACGGGTCCTCTAAGCGTCCTCTTACTGGAACCCGACCAACCAAGGCTGTCAAAGCAGTACTGCTCAACAGCGTGGTCGTTGGCGGAATCGTATAGTGTGGTTTACGGTCTTCAGATTCCAGGACTAATTTGGACTCTTTAAATTGAGAATCGAATACCAATTCGGGTGAAAGGCTGGTATTGAGGATCTGTTCTGAGTTACCTTGAAACAGCATAGAATCCTCATCAACTGAGTAGTGCCAGCTAAAAGATTGACCATCAGACGGTAATGGTAGGTCTGGAGTTTGTAGAGAATTGAACCGTTGATCAATACTGTCAACTCTATAACTTAATGAAAGAATGGATTGTTCCAAATTTTGTTGCGCAGCGTGGTCAGGTGTGCGGGTTTGATGTTGCAGTTCATCCAGCATCGCTTGAAAGTTTTGTCTCATTCGTTCTCGTTCAGAATGAGCAAAAGATTGCCCATCAGCGATAATTTGCTCGATATTTGCAATTTTTGCAGCGACTGCACGGACTTCTTCTGCTGCACTGTCTCGGTCTGTGAGCTCAGTGGACTGTGACCTGTCATCTACGTTTTGACTGTTAAGTTTTGGATTGAAGAATGGAATCTCTATGGGTGTCGCAACCCACACAATCATTCCTATAGTGGAAACAAACGCGAACAAAATTAGATATTTAGAAGCCATCAAAAGTACGAGTGCATTGATTCGGAAAAGGGGAGGTCGGAAATAAGAACAAGCACAGTGTTATCTTCAGGAAAACCCGTCGGGCTTAATGTAGCGTGAAGAAATGATGCTGTACGCCAGATTCCTTTAATTTCTCGAGGATCCAGGACAACAGGTTCAGCCAATCTATTTGAAATGACTACGGCTGTAACGTAGTGGTCAGGCGACTGCCAGCTTGCAATAGGTGTTGCAGATACTGCTTCAGCACAAAGTGCGGGTTTTCTATTACCGCATCGAAATAAATCGATAGGATCACTTGACACGGGAATTCGCACAACACCCGGTAGTGAGTTTAACAGTCTTTCAGGCGAATACAGTTGTTGTGCTACCCATCTGGTTAAGGATGCGAATCCATACATCGGGGTATAGTGCTGTTGGGATTCGTTTTTCGGACTAGAATCGTCAAATATTACTGAAATCGAATCGGACGGTGTGCCTTCATAAGCGGCACCAATATTCAAAATAATTCTTCCATATGGCTGAGCCAGTACAACCATTCGTGTACTCTCGAATTCGTCGGTGGGTTCCATCCAAAACTGGTTCCCAATGACTTGCACTTTAAGTTTGTAGTTCAATTCTGGTGGAACTCCCACACTTATAGATCCCACTTGGTTTATCGAGACTTTCAGTTCTTCCCCGACCAGTAAATTCAGATCTATTGGTGATGACCGCGAACTGTAAGTGATTGTCGACGCATAAATTTGTTCTGATAAGGCAAAACAATAAACTGACAAAAATGAACCCAATACTGAAGTAATTAGTCGAGGCAAGTTCAAAGTCCTTAGGAAATTCTTTCTGGAGGACGAATGAATGCCTCTAAAACCAATCCCCAGGGATTTGATTCGGGGTCTGCCGGTCGGTACACTACTCGAATAGCGAAGCGGATTTGAACTTGCTTTACAGCAACACCACCAATGCTTTCACTTAAGTCCACATCCAGGTAAACTCGCCAACTGTTCTCCGATTCGTTTATTACTGCTTTTCGGTAGTCTGTTTCTTGACGAGGGAGTAAGTATCTAGTGCGTCCTTTCAGTTCTGTGGTACGTTCAATGCTATCGTGCTTCAACCATGCCTTGAATGAAGGGGAAAGAAACGCTGTTAGGCGGTCAAGATTCTTCTGATAGTCGAAAGAGCAATCAAACTTACATCGGTTGAGCTGTTGCCAGATATATCCGGTAAAGTTATAAACCTCCCAAGGGTGAATTCGATTGATGGTAGTTAGTCCACCGAACCTAAGTTCAGGTGGGATGCTTACACGCTGCACTCTAGTAGCGTTGTGCCATCCAAGTAGTGCAATGAGAAGCCCAATTGCGAGAATTAGTCCGATAATTCGTAGTGTCCCAATGTGACTGTACAAATTGGCGTCTGCGTGGAGATAACGACGTTTCATGCTTGATCAATTTCGGTGCGTTTTCCAGTAGCCGGACCGATAGACGAGGTCTAATTCCTTCACAGAATGGATTTGGCATGCAACTGATCGGATAAACCAACCTTCCGGTTTCCCATATTTAAGTCGCCTATAGATAGTTGATAGTGTTGAAACTAATAGGATCAAACTCGATACCTGCAATGCAAACGACACAAACAGGACGTGGACTCCATCAAATATGGCCAAGGAGACTACAATGGAGACGGGTAAACAGAACACCGCTGAGAACAAAGTAAGTATGAACAACTCTGTTGCTCCACAACCCTGATATAGCGGAGTTTCAAAGTCTAGTTTTCCACAAGGCGGCAAACTCATAGCTAAGTAATTAAAGTGGACAGCCGTTCTGATCCCCACCATGCTCCAAATATCACGACGAGAATGACGAGAATCCCAGCTCCGAAGTAAACTGCGAATCTTCCCCATTCTCCTTTTTTTCTAGCCTCGTTGACTTCAGATATAAGCCCGCCGGAAAATCCTAAAATCGCTAGAATAACGACGATTCCAAGACCAATAAAAATAATGTATTTAATGCTGGAAGTGAGGTAAGAAATAGGATCATTTCTGTTTAATGTGGTGCTGCCAATTTGTGGAGGTGCAGGCAATGTAGTTTGAGCTTCACAAACAGTAATTAGACTTATCATCGCGAGTAGTACATACAACAGCACTGTAAACACTAGATAACCTTTGTTCGAATCTTGAAAAATTGACATGCTAAAGGAACGTAACAAACGTCAAAACGATGAGAGTTGTCAAAAGCGCCCTGGAACACTCTCCAAGTAACCCAATGAAGGTGATTTGATTTTCACGTAGTTGAACCAAGCCGGCGTGTACTATCCAAACCCACCACCAGATGAATGAACCAGCCACAGTTGAACCCACTATGGTTTTCAAAAGATCAGCAGTAAAACTGAAGCTACTCATATGAAGAACGAATGTCTAACGATAATTACCTGGTATGGTTTCAACCGATCGAGGACTATAGTCAGGGCGATTGACATGAGCTTCGATTCCGGCTACAACCAAACTTAGGTCGTATCGAAGGCGCTGATAGTTGAACAAATATCGGCTATCTGGATTTGCCTGAAACTCGGCTTCATTGATTAAATTGTGCAGATCCTTCAACTGCTGCACGACTCGGTTCAATATTAGATCTTCTTTTGTGCTCATTTCGGTAATCACATTGTTGGGGGTATTAGAAATATAGGAGGTGTCAGTAGATTCATTTAGTGTTTGACTTGATGACTTAGTTTGCTTGTCCACTACGCATCCTCCCAATAACAAAATCGTTGTCACTAGTATTGCCTGTTTGAATCTAGTGCGAATCATGCGAGAATCTATATCCTCATATGTGTTTAATTTAGGTGAAAAAATTTAATTTAGAATTGACTGAATTCTTTTACTCACTGTTGGTTCTAATAATTCAGTGATTGCGTTATTTCAATCTTGTAATTCCGTTTGGAAAACTAGACTTTTGCCCATAAGAGTGACCAATGGAAATGTTTCCGCTCCGCAACAAATCTATCGGAATCTTCTGGGTGATCGCCCATTGATGAACTAAAGAACGCGACAGTGATTCACGTATAAGGATTTGTGTGATTCCTCCTGCGGTTGCGTGTTTGATCGATTCTTTCAAATTCAATTGACACTCGACTGTTTCACATGCGATGGAAGTTACAAGTACTATGCGGTCTTGATAACTCAGCGTTGAATTCCTACGAGCGAGGTTTTTAATTGCAGAAAGGTAAGCAGTTTCGAATTCTTGCACAGCTTTTAGAACTGCGAGTTGACGTTCTGCCAATAAAGTTGCGTATCTTTCCCGCTCGCTGTCGTTTTCAGAAAAGATGCCAAGCCACTCGAGAGGGGTAATTTCTAAGGAGATTAATCCGCTGTTCGCAGACTTCAAAAATTCAAGTTTACTCCACTCTTCTTCCGTCAATCCCCATGGTAATGTTGTCTGTTTGCTATGCTTCAATTGTTCTGACTGAGTTCCTTGTGAAAATTCGTACGTAGTTTGCGCTGTGCAATTTATCCAAATTAGTGTGCAAATTAAGAAGGTTGTCAGTCTCATTCATTTACTTCCAGCGAGACTTCCTGATTTGATAAGTCATTACGAAACAGGGCGGTTCGAGCCATCGGATTGATTTGTATTAGGCGCCATCCGGAACGAGACTCGCCAGGTTCAATCATCGTCATGCGACCTGCAAAAGACAAAACGGCGTTCCAATTTGACTGCCAAGAATCAATCGCAATCAGCCTGAATGGGGGAAGATTGTCCTCAGTGTTACGGTCCTGAGCATCAACTTTGCCCATTTTCTCGATAAATGTAGTTAAGTTTGCTTCAAGATCAATTAACTTCGACTCAAACTCATTGAGTTCCTCATCAAATATCTTTTGCAAAAACTCTACAATTGTTTTTTGAGTCATTTCGATATTCGAAAGTTGTCTATCCAGATAGACATGAGCATCTTCATTAGATTTGAGTCTGTAGTTCATGCTTGCGATGGCTGATTCCATATCTTGTACTTCGGAATTCATAAAGGGATTTTGATTATCATTACTAGAGTTCGTTTCTACAATTGCCTGTTGGTAATTTGGCGCTGCATTAGTATTTGCTGAGTAATTCGAGACACTGATAGAGTCATGTTGCTCACTTAAGTCCAGAGGTTCGAAGCCAACTGCCTCATATTCAGTTTGAGCAAAGGCTAAAAAATTTTTTGCCATGGTAGTAGAGATAATCAATGCAATTACTAAGGCAACCGAAAACTGAATCAGGCACCTACACATACCATTGGGGAAGACTTGATAAATCGCCATATAGATTTTCAATGGGGTTTACATATTCAATCAGAAATATTTGCAGATTCTTTGTGAATAATGAATAAATAATCAGTTTTATAGAGCGCACAATTATTTGAGATAGTTTGTAGTCGGCTCAGATTTCTTGTCGAGAGGTCAGAGTCTATAGATGGAGTTTTGGAAGAGGAACTGATTGATTGAAGTACATTGTTACCATGCTCAATCGTCAGGTCAACTTAATGCTGATCAAGTAGAAGTTAATTTAACAAAAGTGCAAGCCTCCAAAAGTCAAGGTAGGATTAATAGTAGGCAACTGATAGACTTCCATATTGCTAGCATAATTCCAGACACGGAAAGTCCAACTCCATAGGGCATCATTGGGTTTCTACGCAAATAAAATGCCAATGTAAATATCCCAGAACTAATTACCACTAGAAGTAGGTGATCCATTCCGAACCAAGCTCCTAGCGCGGCGAGTAACTTCGCATCCCCAAGACCAATGCCGCTCCGGCCGAATACACTTGAGCCTAGGATGCGAGTTGCGAGGACTCCTAAATAACCGACAGTAGTGCCGAGTACAGCATTGGTAAAAAGTGAGAAATAACCACCGATGTTGATTAGAAGACCTGCCCACAAAAGTGGCAGGGTTATCTGATTTGGGAGACGATTAACTTTATGATCGAATATCGAAAGAGCAATGAGCAGAATTATCAATCCAGAAGATGCGAAGACTTTGATGAGACAGTCAGGCAATAGTCAATCAATCCGATGAACACTAACTACCTGATATGCATATTAAATCGCTCAGATTACAAGAATGTTTAATTTACTTTCGACATTCTGGTTTGAGCCTCTTGCTGCAATATGTATAGAATGTAATTCCGTAGGTTCTGCACTTCAAAGTTTGAACATCCCTAACCTGGTATGATTCTGAGGCTCGTCTAGGCGAGAAAGATTGTATATAACAGGGATCGGAGTTAACCCAACATACTGAATCTTCGTGAGAGTTATAGTTGTAACCTTTACCTTTGTATTGGTGAATTATTTGGCTTCTAGATGGTGAGCATACTGGTGGCGATGATGGCGACTTGTTTTCGAGTTTAGTCAGTCTTGCTGTTAATGATGCAAGTGAACGTTGACTATTTAAGACATCTTTTTGGTTCGTGGCTATATTTCTTTGATTGTCTTTGGTATTCCTAGATTGAGTTACCAGATCTTTTCGATTCTGCTTTGAATTCAAGTTGTTTTGTTTGACATCGCCGGAAAGTTGATTGATCTCACTGCCTATTCGCAACACATCACCATCAATTCGTACGATATCTTTCGATTGATCTAGTCGATCAAAACCAGCCCCCTGAACTCCATTGACTACGTCAACGGACAAGATATCGTTAACTGTTACCATTGCAAATTCAACAGAGTTGGCTTCAATGTTCCCCGTTGAAATTATGTCGCCACTATTGAGAGATATATCCCCTCCCCCGTTGATTGTAAGCCCCTTACCGTCAGGTTCAATGCTCATTTCATTGACAAAAGTAATTCCACCTGTCATTTCGTTACTTCCATCGAGTCGCAAGAAAGGAGCGTCACGCACTGAAGCTCCAAGAAAGACTCTTAGACCAGCGAGTTCATCAATCTTTGCCTGATCGAAGTTTGCATCTTCGGGGTCGATAGTCAATCCTTCGAGGTTTTGACGCATATGTTCGACCAAATAGAAACTAAGTGTGCCAGCACCGGACTCCTCATTTGCTACATTGAGTGCCATTGCAGCAAGATCTGGGCGAGAATCCGATAATCCATCATTATCGTTATCATCGCCTGCACGGAAAATTCCGAGATCTATGGTTGCTGTAACACCATCGGGTGTCACTTTTGCATCGATTATGAGGTCATCAAAATTAATATTGGTTCCGTCGGCTTTGGTGGCGTAAGGAATGCTGGTGATACCGCTGAATGTACAAGGCAGAAATTGACGCGCATCAATGTCATCACAGTTTTGTAGGTCGTTGACATCGAATTTTCTATCAACAGAGGGAGGAGTTTCAGCCAGCATGACAGAGGCAGCTCTCGAATAGGCGGCTATATAGCGCCCTGCTTGGCGAGCTTGATCAGTGGCATGTTTATGTGCTTGTCCCTGCGCCCAGACAATCAACACTGCGATACCTACTGCCATTGCGATAAGTGTTTCAACAATGGTGATTGCACCAACGTCGCAACTCAATGTTGGTTTGATAGTTTTCCAGAGTCTGAACACTTTGAATCTTATGGCTATATCTTATTAGTCTGTTTAGTTGGTTTTCGTTAACTCGAAAATTTCCATTCGATGTCATTATCATTGGACTTACATAGCTCGCCAATATTGCTATTTAAATTGATTGGTTGGCCGCCCACATTAACACTATCCGCTAGTTGAATCGACGAAGCCACCATTGAGGAACAAGCTTTAGACGGCATTTCTTTAAACTCAACGGTGAAAGATTGACCTTCTCCCGTGATTACAATATCGCCTCCCCATGGATGTTTTGCATTACCTCCAACAATGAAATTTTGTGGAAAGCCGGACAGACTCATAGCCAGTGGTGTTGTTAGACCTATGAAATTATTGCGACCCCCGAATGTTGTTCTTACGGCTGTGGAAATTTGTGCCAATCCCGACAAACCAGTGGATGAATTTCGGGATTCAATCAATGCGGGTAGTCCAGCAAATACAGTTGCCAGCACGGTTGCTCCAATTCCCAGTGCAATGAGTGTTTCAGCAACTGTTATTGCTCCTAATTCGGAGTTGTTATCAGTATTACAATCGCGTCCATGCGAATGTTCGTTAGTTTTAGCCATTTGTTGATCCTATTGAGAGTTAATTAAAATTCAGAATGTTGTAATGGATACGTAACTGCAGCGATTCCCGTGTAAATCCAAATAGCAATTCCGGCAATTACCAACAAAAGGAATGTCGACAACATCCTTGTCATTTTTTCGAGATTTGCTAAAGCTCGATCAACATCTTCAGCTGCAATAGTCTCAGACCGATCGCTGAACTTTCCAATTCGATCATAGATTCGAAGGTCTTCTAGAGTCTCAACTGAAAATAGTCCGGTATCTAGCGCTGAATCTAGAGATGCCCCTGAATAAATTCGTGATCGCATGGCCCGAACATGAGAGGCTAAGTACGCTGGAAGTCCTTTCTCAAGTTGATCAAGCGCGCGAAGTCTTTGAATACCCGCTCGCATAAGTGCCAGCCAGGCAACAAGAACCTCAGGGGCAGCGAACTGACGATAAATTATGAAAGGAGGTAGCCACTCCAAGTGTGACCGCAAACTTCCAGTCCATCGGGGTGCAGAATAAATACCCAATGCGATAAAAGAAAACAATGAAATAACAGCTGGAATTCCCCACTCTTGTAGAAAATTTGCAAACGCAAGTACACTTTTTGACCTGGAGGGCCACTGATCAGGATTGAGCACCCCACCCATCAATTCAAGTGCATATTGAGGAAGAATAGATATTACTGTACCGCCGATAAACAGCAATGCGCACGGATAGGCAAGTCCTCCCAGCAGGGTGCTCATCAATTTGGAGCGTACACTCGCTATTCTGGCAGCTTGCGAAAAGCCTTCATGAATGCGACCTTCTTGAGTGAGTTCGATTACCAGCAATTCCTCTTTTGGTACCCACTTACGTGCGGCGTTGGCGAATCCTACTGATCTCATCGCACTACATTGAAACTTCGCAAATCCGTGTGTTGCTCTTTGCTGGCTGCTTTCACCCAGAAACTCCATTGCAACTCCTATGGGAACACCTCCAGATGTAAGTGATTCCAAACGTTCCCATAGTCTGCTGCGTGCAGATGGTGACCAACGAAAGTGAATTCGATGAAATAATTTTCGAACTTCATCAAGCATGCATCATTTCATTATTTTCAGGTTGAATGTATGCAAGATTGGACATTGGCTTAGACATTGAACATTCAAGTGGTCCTATCTTCCACTCAATATCACTAGGCGCAACTTGACCATTTGCGATGAGTTTAATTCCGTGTTCAAGCGCTGGTTGTCCATTCAAATTTGTCAACCAATGCTGTTTGGCCGATACGAAATCTCCTGCGTGCAACAGTCTAAGTAATTCATCATCCGGGACAATGATTTCAGTGACGACGGTTCTACCAACAATGCTGTGGTATTTACAGGCTTGGCAACCCGGCCCACGAAAGAACAATTGATCAAAATTGTAGTCTCGTGCAGCCAGTGCATTGGACGCTCTATCGACTAGTTGATGACTACGCTTATTTCTGTTCGACGTTCCTAACCACTGATTTGAATGCACACGACAGTTTGAACATAGTAAGGGGACTAACGTCTGAAATATCAACCCTTTCAGTATGTCGGGTGCGCAAAGAAGCGATAAATCCACACCGATTCCAGTCAGACGCCCAACGATACCCAACGCGGTAGATGCGTGAACAGTGGTGTAAACCCGGTGTCCGGATTGTGCGAACTTGATCGTCAGATTTGCTGACTGTAGGTCTCTAATCTCCCCCACCATCAAAGTGTCCGGGTCACAACGCAGGGCACCTTGAATGGCTAACGAAAATTCATCACCGGTGTTTATGCCTCGCCGCCGAATTACTGGG
The DNA here is from genome assembly GCA_965200645.1 of Arenicellales bacterium. Lineage (GTDB taxonomy): Bacteria > Pseudomonadota > Gammaproteobacteria > Arenicellales > JAJDZL01 > CBDAUN01. The sequence continues at coordinate 962,627 of CBDAUN010000003.1, read as the reverse complement.
ACTTGTGTTGCGCCATTAATGACTCTTTCGGGAGGGTCTTCTACCGAGATGATTCGAAGATGACCTTGATGGACGTCAAGTTCTTCGTTGAGCATAGCTACCAATGATGTACTCTTACCACTTCCAACGCCACCGGCCATGACAACCAAACCTGCAGACCGACGTACTAGGCCACGAATTAGTTCCACTTGATCTGTGCTATACCCTAGTTCATCTAGATGCATGGTTTCACCACTTCCGGGCAAGATCCTCAAAACCATGTCATAACCATCTGGAGAGGCAGGGATTGTACCAATCCGAACTCGGACCCGACGATTGCTTGGAAGAATTGTGTCAAGTACTGCGTCTTGCGGTTCATACCGATTCCAGGTGACTTCCTGCTCGTCCCCCATCACCTCGTAAATAAATCTACATACTCGGTCAGCTTGTTTTTCTGTCCATTCAGCAAAATCGATAACACGGCCGTCGATTCTGAAACTTACAACTGCGACTTTACGCCTCCTAACAATATGGATATCTGAAGCATGATCAGCTATTGCGCGTGCTAATAGTGCGCGAATGTCGTCTCGATATCGAACAAAATCTAAGTCCTCCGTAGATGAATCAAAAATTTCAGTGTCCCATTGCGCATATATGGACTCTAATTGCTCACTCGTCACTTCAATTTGCTTTGTGACCTGAATGTTTTGGCGTTTTAAGTTTTCTCTTAACTGTGCTTTCAGGCGAATTGGAAACTGCAGTGATGAATAAAAGATGTAGGCGATTGTCGGGGGGTTATCTTCTGCGACTGCAGCAAAGTAGGCTTGTTCCTGTTTGCGAATTTTGATCATCTTTCCTGATGTACCAGTCAGCAAATGATCAAATTTGGGTAACTTCTTAATCACTCTTCACCGGTAATCCTGATAAACCTATGGATAACTCAACACCTGAAATAGATAGGTCAATTCCTCTAGGATGTACATTTGAAACTCTAGCTAGACGAATCACATCACCCTCCTGTAGGCGATACTCGTGGTCGCCTAAGCGTGCATATGCGGTAAGACTTTCCGGGTTACCGATAATTGCGAACACCTGCAAATTCTCATCGAACCATTTAGCCCTGACTAACGCGTTGTCCTTTTCAGGTTCAGGTGCGGGTGGAATGAATTTCGCTTCTGTGCGATCGGTCTTTATCTTGTCTATTTGCGACAACAGTTCTTGGTAACTCAGAATCGCCTGCAGAAGATCCTGATGATTTTGCAGACAATCTAGTAAAGCGACAGTGCTAGTGCTAGACCTGCAGTCATGGGGAAGGTCGTTTTGATCTTCGATTGCATAAACTGTAATGGTCAGACCACATAGAAATGCAGTTATGGGCAATCTAGTCAAAATTTTCATAATAGTCACCTTCAATTTGCCATTGAATTGGCTCGATCAGGTCGGTCTTTATTTTGGTTAGTAGCACAGGATAATTTCGCAGCCAATGAGCTACGTGAATTGCTGTAGTCATGGTGGTGTTTGATCCTTGAATCGAGGACTTTCGAGCCTGAAAGAGTTTTCCAGTTGTAGTTGAAGGACCAAGTGTCCAGCGGCCTGGCGTTTCAGCAAGCAAGTCTATGAATTCAATACGTTCATTTACACCGCCTAATCTGTCTTCGGTTGGGAGTAACTCTGTACTTGGCATAATTAGTTCGAATTGCTCTGTGACCATGCCTGTTGATTCATCAAAGTTCCAGTCACTGGTGCGCAATTCGGACACCAAATCCGAAATTTTTCCATGTGAACGTTGCCATAATGTTTTTGCCCCATCTGGACTCCATTCGTGTGTTACTGCTTGCCATCCACCAGCTCGAATTGGGCGGTTATAGACCTCGTCAATAAATAAACTAAGTAAAGCACCAGGATCTTGAGTTAATTTCAATTCAAGTTCAGCTTTTTCTCTCTGCCGAGCATTGGCACGCTCTAGTTCGATATTTACTGTGTTTACTGACTCCTTTGAAGCAATGTGACTTTCATACACTTTCCAGACTCCAAATCCACCAACCATCAAAAAAAGGGATGCTGCTAAAGTAAATAATGGAACTTTGAGGTTTTTCGACTTAACGGGTTTGCACAGGCCCCGAGAATCGGGTTCAATCTCATTGACAAGATCAGCAAATCCGGCTTTAGCAGCATCAGTTATGGAGGAGAATTGTTGTGTATTATCAAAGTAAACAATGTCAGAGCCAGCAGTGTCCATCACAAGCTCTTCGAGACGGGCTTCGATTTGATGGTAATTTCCCACAATGTCGCCCGAAGGAAAAACAGAGCCTTGCTCAACAGCGCACAGCCAATACAAGTCATCATCAAGCATTTCAATCAAGATTGCAGATGATTTTGCGGCTGCCAGCCAAGCTGCTGCACTAAAGCAACCAATTTCATTTTGGTGGTGAGTCGCTCCAAGTTGCAAACCATCTCGTGTAGCGATACTTGCATATCCCACGGGAGTAGGTTTAAGTGCGCTAACTGTTCGCTGGACTTTCGACTCTCGAAAGTTGCCCGAGACAGAGTTCGGTTCAAGCCATGCAAGCCCTACCGCTACACTTTGGTTGTTGAATGAGAAAAGTGCCATCGGTTAGCCTAATATTCTTCGCGAGGTGCTTACGATCTCGTTATCTGGCGCAATGATTCGAGGTGTGATGAGAAGGATAAGGCTGGCCCGAGAATTTTTTATTTCAGCACCTTTAGAGAGAATTCCTTTATTGTTTCTATCAGTGGTGCTCTTGGTATCCAAACCAGCAACAATTAGAGTTTCACCTGATCTCAACAGGACCGGAATGAGTAGTGATCTGGTTTCAAGCTCAGGTAGTTGAATTAAAGGGGCGTCCGAATCGGCATTGGGTGGAAAACTACTGATTGATTTAATTCGAGTTGTCCTCAGAGTTGCATGCAGCATCAGTTGATTGGTCTCAGGAAGAATTCTAGGTACGATGTTCAATGCAATACCGTCTTGCTGTGTTCCAGGAATTAATCGAGTTGTTGGGCCACCTTCACTTTGGATGACATCCCTTTGCTTGAGGTAGGTTTTCTCATCACCAAAAAATACCGGAAGGGGTTGGCCATTCAATCCTCGAACTACTGTTGACGTTAATTTGGAAACTTGACTCTCTCCGGCGGACGCGCGAATGGTACCGAGAATGTCATGATCGGTTGCGTCGTTGGATTTGTCGTACTTTAAACTTACGATTGACTCATCAAATTGATTGTCAGCATTTAATGTGATCAATCCATTTTTGTGTGCGAGTTGGACAAACCCATCTAAGTCAAATCCACTCTTGCTGTTATTGGATTGCACGATTTCATAAAGATCTATCGCAAGCAAAACCTGACTCGCAAGGAGTCGATTTCTCTTTCGTACCCATTCATCAATTCGGTCTAGTGAGGATGGAGTATCAATTACAGCCAATTCACCTGATTGTGGACTAACCGTCAACTTTCCATCGGGAGACAACAACTCTCTCACCGTCAATTCCACTTCTATCCAAAACTGAGAATCGTCCATTGTGACTGTAACGTTGTCCTTCGCCGACAGATCAGAGCCACCAGAACCAGCACTTCCAGTCAAGTTAATCGTGCTGGTCCAATTTGAATAAATATTGGGAGAGTAAATTGTCCAGTAACGAAGCTCAGTTCGATATAACTCGACTTTCCCACTTTTCCATTTCCAAAAGATTCCTAATTCACCAGTTAGTTGATTCAGTAAGTCAATAGCGTCTCCAGACCAAGTCAATTTATCAATGACAATCTGTCGTAGTTCTGACTGAACATCTACCCTTAGACCCGTTTGATTGGATATAAGCCTACCTATCGATTCTAAAGAGATGGCATCTGCGTAGTTAACATTAAGGGATGAAAGCAGTTTCTCAGGAAGTTCACTATCCTTCGACTGAATACGAATAGGTGATTGCGACCCAAGGTAGGAATCAGGAAGTTCAAGAATTGTTTGCTGACTTTCTTCCAAAGCAGCGCGGCCCCGTTCAATCCCCAATTCAACTTCCTTTACAATTTCTTCGGTTTGAGTTTTCGAAGATTCAATAAAGTCGCATCCTACTAACATCATTGTTGTTGATAAAAGACCGAATACGAATGAATTTTTCGGTTGTAGGCGTTTCACAACTAGTTTCTCGGTTGTGCGGTTTCGATCACCACAACAAAGTTGCCGTCATAGAATTTAGCAATTAGCGGTACAGGTGCCGTGGAATAGAAGCTCAGTGCCTGCGCAACGACTTCCTTTAGAGTCCCTGAGAATGTTGTGTGGTAGGAAATTTCGTAGTCGTGACGACTTTTCCAATCCAACTGCCAACCCTCTCGCTTTGTCCAAATGTCAAAGTTTTCATACAGCGTAAGCGAGGGGTCCATCTCCCAGTCCTTCCTTTCGGCTCTGTGGCTATGGTCTGTGACACTATCTCTTTCAATCGAATGCATCTGCGAAGCATTCGAATTTCGTTGTGCTTTGGCGAGAGTCTCTGCGTACTGAGGCTTGAGTTCAAAGGTGATTGATCTGGTAATAGGATCTTCAATGACGGCCCAGGGTTGACCTGCAATTGTCTCAAGAGCAGTTCTAAGTTTGATTGGACCAATGCGCCGATGTACTCTTGGCAACTGCATTTGCCCCATTTTGAGAACTTCAGGACGGTTGTCGGAAGCAAGAGTGAAGCCGGATTGCTGTAGCAGGTACCTGATCGCATCAGCAGTAGTCGATATTGAGGATGGAAATTCAACTTGAACTACGACAGATAACAAGTCACTTTGTTCAGATAGCGGTACAGGCGATTGATTTGTATACCTGTCAAGAACTATGTCTGAGCCAGCAAGGAGTTCTTCACCGTAAGAAAAATTCATTGCTGCGATTGCGAGTAGCCAAGATTTTGAATTCATGTCGTTAGTTTCTGCTCTAGGATAAGATTCGCTAAACAAAAATTGAATTTCAAAATTATTCAATTAAATTCACCAAAATTCATGTGTTAGATAACTGAGATGAATCTGGTAAGGACTCACTATTCGGTGCAAACTTCGAAATGTATTGGGCAGCCTGGGACGCAAGGGAACTCGCTTTAAAGATCGCACGTGGGTCTCGTTCCAAAGTTTCAATCCACGAAAGGACATAGCCTTCATGTCTCAATTCTCCTGGAATTCCTAAGTCGGCGCACAGATATGCGGTTCCGATTTCAGCGATTAGTTCCTCAAATGCATATTCAGGAGAGTTTGGACACCAGTCCTGAGCAATTCCTGGGCGATTCAGACGAGATTTGTGACCAGTCCAGTGAACAAATTCATGCAGTACTGTGCTGTAATAGCCACCTGTGGTGTCAAAACTACTACGGTATGGAATGGCGATTTCGTCGTTCTTCGGATAGTAACAGGCTGTATTGCCACGATGGCAAATTTGAACCCCCGATTCTTTGACGAGATTTTCGGTTGCTTCGTGAGGGTCAAAACTCCCAAGATGATTACTATTACCTGCAGAATCGGTAATTCTTTCCGGCAAATCAGTACACTGAGCAATGTTAAAAAGAGTAAATCCTCTCATCAGCTTGAATGAAGTCATGACAGTATCGCCATATCTATCCAATTCGACTTCTCCGCTAGCATGACGCTTTGGCAGCCGCACTTCGCGATACATTACAACTAGGGTTCCTTTTTCACCTCGCCGAACTTTGCCACCAACTCTAGACACTTGTTTGAATGTTAGCCAGCTATCAAACTCAAACTTTTTGGCAGTGGCTACCGACCAAAGAATGGGAACGTTTATGCCTGTGTATTTGCGACCACTATAGGCGTTAACTGGTCGGCCAGTTCTGCAACTCTCAAACTTCCATGGCCGAATCCAAGGCGGAGCACCTTCATAAAGTGCGAGTACAAATTGGTTTGTGATTAGCGAGTAGATGTCTTTGGTGTTCATGATTTGCTTGCTGACTGCTCATTTCATGCGAATTTGCTGCAATACTATGAGTTGAATTGAAATTTACTAAGCAAAAAATCAATTTCACAACGGTTGATATTTTCGGTGTCAGAATTGTCGGCAGTAGGAAGAAAATCAGGTTTAAGTTTTTCCTAAGCTCGAAAGTACATGTCTTTGCTAATCACGAGTCAAAAACATAACTTGATTTGTTTTCGTCAAGGTGTAAGAGGCATTTCAACCTGTTGTCTGAAGCAGGATTTAGATTGGTTTAGAGTTTGATTCAAATTGAAACTAAAGATCTTTTTTGCTCAATTGTTCCATCCTTCTTCGGTGGTTTTCCTGTGCTACTTCAAAAAGTCTTTTTGAATGAGCCCGTTTGGTCCGTTTGCGGTGCACAGATTCTGCGAGTTCGATCTGAAACATTCCATCGTCTTTCAAGCCATAACCCTTCTCGGATAGTCGCTTGCAGTAGGTAAATAGCAGTGAAACTGCGTTAAGTACTGCTGGACACCTTCCGCTTTCACCTATCTCAATGCGACCAGAAAGTTCATCCAACAGCACTTGTTCCCATTGACTCCATGGTTCAGGTGGCTGAGGAAGATCACTTGGTAGACGATTTAGACAAATTATTGCAAGGTGCTTTTGATTCGAACTAAATGATTTAGGAAATTCCAGTTCGTCGAATTTCACGGAACTGTGGTTTGTTAGTTGGTAGTTGTAATTTTCATTATTACTACTACTAACTAACTTACGTAGTTCACGTGAACTGTCTTGGTTCACACCGTGAACTGAAGATTCTAGAACACCGTAGTTCTTCTCGTGAACTACGGTACTTTTGTCATCTGATGGAAGTTCGCTTTTTGATGGCTCATTTTCAATATATGCTTTATTTAGGGACTTCGGATGGTAGCTGTAAAAACGAGAGTCCGTATTACCTGCAACTTTTTCCCATGCTTCTGAACGTCTTTCAAAGGGGTGTTTGTCGTGCATAAAATTACCGCCTTCATCAGCTTCAAATTTAAATGTGCTAACGATCGTGTTGGCCACCTTTCGCGCTTCAGTGTTTCTGTGATTTACACATTCGTGGACGAAAAGCATGTAATTTGAATCGAATTCGAATGTGTCCGCGAGTGTCACGGGTTCCCCGTGAATTAAATAGATGTTTCCGTACCTCACAATTCTTCCAGCTGTGTTTCTAACTCGTTCGCGTCGAACTAAAGTTATCCAACGAGTCAAGCGTAGTTTTGTAATCGCGGTCGCAACCGAACCCCGTGAAATTTGCAGACTGGATTGAATTTTGTCGTAGGTTGGAAAAACGGAAACAGAATTACCAGGAGTACATAGAGATCGAATTACCAGCCACACCACTTTGTCATACGGATTTAAGACAGGATCCAAAATTAACATTCTCGGATGCGAGTCATACCAGTTGTCCGTATAAATCATTCCAGATTCCTTACTTTCCAAACTGTGAAAGGACTCAATCTCGTTCTTTATTTGTTCAAATTTCTTTGAATTGCTGTGTGGACTTACTTTCATAATCATTTGAGTTTGTTTGAATTAACTACATCAACATCCGAACTCTTCTTGGCTAGATTGCGGTTAAGTTTTACCCAACTTATCATCCTTGTTCCACTTGTTGACTAGATGCCAAATCTCTCGTAAAGAGACTTCCCCATCCAGCAAATTGAAGATGTCAATGAATTCTTGAGAAGTTGGCATTTCATTTGCTGTTGTGGTAACTTGAATTGCTTCCCACACCTTCTGCGAAACTTCAGCCGAAGGTGTTGGAGGTCGACCAGGAGAGGCTTTGCCATAGCCGAATGTTCTGCGCTTCATGGTGAATTCTTTGCTATTCATACCAAAAAGGGTATGCATCATTGGAAGAGGGGCTTCATTAATCATCATAATGTCAATGAGATTGTCCTTTTCCGATTCTCTCTTAATGTAGTCAATCATCCGCCAATAAACTGTTGTATTGACATTGATACTAAGAAAATGAGATTTCGTTGATGCCAGCCGCAGAACATCTGCAGTTGTCAGCGTAGGTAGAACGGCAATCTCTTGTTGTCCGAAGCCCATTTCCTTTAAAGCAGGGAGGTCGCCTTCTTCTTGGCACCTTTGGCAGTAGACTATGATTGCTCTTGTCAATTCTGCTTCTTTTTGTATTTTCATTTTTTCGCTTACTCACTAATTTTGGGTTGTTGAAATAAATTTATGTTTTCCTGCTTTGCAATTTCATGCAAGGCACGATAGGATTCAAACAGCATGTTGACCTCTACCCACAATGAGTGGTCCAATCGGCGAGCGCACATGGTTAGTCCTCCTATAAATGGGTATGGGTAGGAGATGTATCGCTTGGCAGTTCGGTACAGCACATTGCTGTCCCCTGTTCTTATGTAATTCACTAGATTCCCGTTAACGGCAATCTTGGCCACAAAGGTTCGTGCAGAAACCAGTGCCCACTGAAAATCCGATAGCTCAAACAACAACCACCAAAGATTGTCTCGTAAGCCAATGTCGGATTTCAGAATTTGGTTCTGCTTTGACGGAAAATCGGTAATCATGTAACCGATCCCCCAATCACCAAGATTGGCAACGACTCTCTCCTTGGTAGTCGGATTCGTATGAAAATCGTATCGCTTCGCGATTGTCCAAGCAGATAAAAATGCTTGATTTCGGTAGCCCAAGATGTGACTCGCGATCGTAGGGTCTACATTGAGACAAGGAGCGACAATTGGCTCAATTGATTGCTTAGTTATTCGCTTTGGAATTTTGGTGGAGGTTTTTATACTTTTGCGACATTCTAGTGATTGATGAATTTTGAGGTATGCACCGTTTTGGTGCGCCGATTTTGACTCTTCTTCGTTGTTTACACTGTAAACAGGTAACTTTTGCACCGTTTTGGTGCGCGTGACCGAAGAATTCTCAAAATCCAAATTTTTTGAGTTTTCGAAATTAATTGTCGGAATCGGACATAAGGGTTGATCGCTTAGATTGGTATATCCATCAATTCTTAGTGAAATGTCTTGAATTGATGTCTCTGTAAAATTGGAAATATTTGATTCAATTTCTCGCCGAAGTATCTTGTGTGACCAGCCTAGTTCGTAACATGATTTAAGCGATTCTTTTATAAGTGTCTGATGAACATTTTTTGGTATTCCAAATTCCTTTGTAACGTTGCGGCAAATCCTGTCTAAATTTCGAATACGTTGAATCTGTGGTCGACCCAAAGTCTTGCTTAGACCGTAAGGGAGCGTTGACTCAATAAATTCCACTGCATACTGCATGATGGAAAGAGTGCTTAGTGTGGTGCAGTACCCTTTTTCTTTTAAGAGGGTGAGACAGTCGCGCAAAGTCAGATCTGGTCGCTTAAGTTCGAGCTTTAGTTCATCCAGTGCAGACTTGACACCGAAAGCTCTGTCAATGAAGCACAGAGACTTGCGCATCTGATTTTCTTGAAGGTGTCCGATGATTGCTTCAGATTCATATCCACTCCACGGTAGAAAGCAGCAGTCCACGAATTCGAAACGTCTATTGCGAGTTTCATCGTGCAATTCGCGAAGTGCAGCTAGCCTGGTATTACCTCCCTTGAAAATGAAGAACCTTTCGTTACCAGTTCGTTGACTGATCACCAACGGCTGATTTAATCCGTCGTTTCTAATCGATTCTTTAATTTTGAAGAAGTTGGGGTTTTGTTCTCTACGAGGGTTTCTTTGATAGGTATCAATTTTGGAAATTGGTACCGACATCATCAGCTTTGTCTTGATGTTAGTGCTTGATTGGTCGTCAAGAGAATTGTCCGGCAGATTTTTGTCACTCAACAATCGTTTCAATAGTTCCTTTGAAGTGGGTTTGGTTCGCATAGTTTGAGATTTCAACTTAGGATGCTGTTTTGTAAATCTTTTTTAGATCAGGCCATACTTCAAGAGCTAAAGCAGTCATTGTTTCATTAGCACTACAGCCGTTTCGTCGATACCGTTCGAAACGGTGAACTGGTTCTTGCGCTGTTGCAGCCTCACGGTAGACGACGCGGTCAGGTACTGAAGTGGAAAGAAAATTTAGTACGTTAGAACTGTCATATAACGAGTAAATCTGCTGGTAAATCAAGGATGCATCAATCGTCTTACGTGTCCGATACAGTACACCAGCCATCAATTGATGATTAATTGCGAAGCACTTTTGTAGCTTTAAAATCGTACCCATTGTCCCTCGAATAAATTCACGGGCAGAAAGCATGTCAGGGACAATAGGAGAAAGAATTTGGTCACTTGCTGCGAGTGCTGCTTCTAAAACGGCATTGACTGATCCTTTAGTGTCTATGATTACAAGGTCATAGTCGGATAGTTCAATTAACGAAAATTTGATTCGATTAAGTCTGTCAGGTAAAGTATGGAGCAATCTCTCACACGCGTCAGTCGGATCATCGGAATGAACTATGTCTAATCGTTGCAGAGCTGTTTTACTGATAGACCTGCTAATGTCGACGTGTGAGAACAGGCGAGTGACGCCGAATTCGGCGTACTGAGTAATCGGAAAATAGTTGCTTAAGGATGCCTGAGGATCTGTGTCAATTAGGAGCACATCCCATCCCCATTCAGAGACAATTCCAGCAAGGTTGGCACACAGACTTGTCTTACCAACACCACCCTTGGAACCGCAAATTGTAAGTACGAGCATGCCTAAATCTCAAAAAAAGTGACCAGTTTCGGCTTAACTGACTCCCTATCAGTTTAACTAAGCAAAGTTCAATAAATTTAAAGAATTTCAGATTATTCAATTAAAACAAAGGGTTAGACGAATAACGCCAACTTTGGCTTTTTTGCGGACGTCGACTGCTTGAAGTTGCATCCTGCAATTTCACGATGTCCGAATTAGTTAATTTTCGAATGTGAAAATCTTGTGGAAGAGGATGCTGATTTGTGAAATTTTTTGCAGTTTAATTGATCAGTGAGTAATTACTTATTTTTGCTACAGTTGATTTCACCGAAACCAACTAACCGTTGAATTGACACAACAAGGTATTGCATGTAAATTGTGAGTTATCGCGTCGATTTGAATGATCAGCTTGCGGGCGCGGCAAACAAACAGGCTAAAGCGATCTAAGAAGAAAATATAGTCCGTTTAAGCACCCGCAAAAACGGACTATTTTTATGAAAGAAAGAAAATTTCAGACTGCTGCGGTACGGGAGGGGCATCGCAGGACCATGGAGGGTGAACACAGTTTACCTATCTTTACTACCTCCAGTTTTGTATTCGAAAACGCCCAACAGGCCGCTGACCGCTTTGCAGAAACTGAACCAGGAAATGTCTATTCGAGATTTTCCAATCCCACAGTTAAGGCTTTTGAAGATCGTCTAGCAGCACTAGAAGGAGCGAAATATTGTGTCGCCACTGCATCTGGTATGTCGGCCATAACGACTCTATGCCTATCGTTGCTAAAGAGTGGTGACCACGTTATTGCTTCAAGAGGATTGTTCGGGGCAACAATAACTCTGTTCAACAAACACTTATCTCGATTCAATATTGAAGTCGAGTTTCTTCCGCCTAGTAACTATGAATTGTGGGCACGGAAAATTAATTCAAATACAAAGATGTTGTTTGTGGAAACTCCTTCAAATCCTCTGTGTGAAGTAATCGATATTCAGCAACTATCCAGATTAGCTAAGCAAGTCAATGACTGCAAATTAGTCGTAGATAACTGTGCCTGTACACCGGCCTTGCAGCGACCGTTAGAATTTGGTGCAGATATAGTGGTCCACTCGGCTACTAAATTTCTGGACGGGCAGGGTCGTGCAGTAGGTGGAGCAATCGTGACAAACGATGAACAAGTAGCAAAAGATACCTTTGGCTTTCTCCGTACGGCAGGACCATCCATGAGTCCATTTAACGCCTGGATTTTTTACCAAGGTCTGGAAACTCTAGATATCAGAATGCAAAGATCGTGTGAATCTGCCCAACAAATTGCAAACTGGCTCAGCGAACATCCATCAGTCTCGAAACTTCACTATCCAGGTTTGGAGTCTAATTCAGGACACGAACTAGCTAAGCGTCAGCAGAAAGCTTTCGGTGCGTTACTTGCATTTGAGGTAGAAGGTGGTCGAGAACAGGCATGGAAAGTTATTGACAGCACTTCGATGATTTCGATCACTGCGAATTTGGGTGATGTAAAAACTATCGTCACTCATCCGGCATCAACCACACATGCTCGAATTTCTGAGGAACAAAGAAAAACTGTTGGAGTTACCGAAAGTTTAATCCGAATGTCTGTAGGGTTGGAAGCAGTGGAAGATATTGTTGCAGACATAGATACGGGCCTATCTAAGATTCAGTGAGGTAAGAACGAGAGGGTCTGACAAGGACTGTAGTCTCGAGCATGCTCAAGTCCAATATGCCGGATGCGGACATTTGTACGCACTTGAACCTGACGCAACAAGCGATGCAACGCATGCAATCTAATGGAGGGACCGATTCGCAGGAATTTGAGCGGATCAAGAATTCGCTATCGGCTTAAGCCAAATCCTGGCACTCAAGTTCAGTGAAGTGGGTAGTTCGTAGAAAAGAGCGAGCAATTTAGCATTACAATTAACAAGGGATTCAAAATAGACCGATCATTTATGTAACTGTTGATGGGTTAATTTGAGGAAAAGGGAATTCAGCGGGGAATACTGCTTAGAATGCAAGTGAATCAGGAGGTTCAAGAACTCATTTTGAATTGCTGATTTGAGTATGCTCAAGTTCAACCTGTCGGATGCGGAAATCAATAATTGGTAGTCATTATTAAGATTATTAGGCAAGAATTGCACGTGCAACCTTGGAAGTCGGAGGACGGTCTAAACTTTCTGAGATAAATTCCGAAACACTGATTAGACTGTCCAAGTTCACTTTAGTTTTAACTCCAAGCCCATCTAGCATGTAAACAACATCTTCGGTGGCAACATTTCCAGTGGCTCCTTTTGCGTAGGGACAACCCCCCAATCCACTTATTGAACTGTCCACTGTCTTTACCCCACTATCCAACGATATCAAAATGTTTGCAAGTGCTTGTCCGTAAGTATCGTGGAAGTGTACAGCGATTGAATCTAAAGACGTGATTTCTGAAATTGAATTGAGTAAATTTGAAATCTTTAGTGGTGTTCCGATACCAATAGTGTCTCCCAAAGAAACTTCCCGGCAACCCAGTTCAAGCAATTTTTCCAATACCGGAATCACCTGACCAAATCTAATTTCACCTTCATAGGGGCATCCCACGATGCATGAGATGTATCCTCGAATTGGAATACCGTGTTGAGATGCTTCTTCTGCAACCGGCTTGAGTCTGCTGATACTCTCGTTGATTCCGCAGTTGATGTTTTTCTGTGAGAACGTCTCAGATGCTGCAACGAATACTGCAATCTCTGATACTTTGGCGGAAATTGCAGCTTCTAAGCCAACCATGTTAGGTACTAGTGCGGCGTAGGTGACCGAGCCAGAACGGCTAATTTGATTCATTACCAAATCGGTGTCAGCCATCTGAGGCACCCATTTTTTCGATACAAAACTGCCGGTCTCAATATATGTCAATCCACACTGGGAAAGGCGGTCAATCAGTTCTACCCGGAACTCTACTGAAGTCTTTGACGGTTCATTTTGCAGGCCGTCTCGTGGGCCTACTTCAACCAAATTGACTTCTGGTGGAAAATTCACTTTTGACGCTAATCAGTTTATTCAGTGGGCTCTAATTCGACGCAAATAGCTCCTTCGCTAACTTGGTCGCCGACCTGAAAATTTAAGGCCTTGATAATACCGTTGATTGAAGTACGGATTTGATGCTCCATCTTCATCGCTTCAATCACAATAAGACAATCTCCCTTGGTAACAGAATCTCCAAGTTTTACCTGTGAACGGGTTACCCGTCCTGGAAGAGGGGCAGTCAAAATTGTGGATTGGTCTTCCAATGTTTCGCTAGTAAACGGTAAATCAATAAATTTCAGTTCGTATTTTGAACTACCGCGAAACAAAACAATATGACTTTCAATTGAAAAATAGTTGAAAGTGAATGAAGTGCTGTTCACCCTCACTTTAACTGTCTGGGATGTGACCTCATCAATTTGACAATCAGCTTTTTCGGATTTGTATTGCACGTGGAATGATTCTGTTTCATTGCGAAAGACCGAAACATTGTGAATGATGTTATCCAGTTGAACTGTGCAATAAAATTCGAACTTTGAATTCAACCTCCAGCCGCTTGACACATTCCAAGGAGAGTGGAGGTCAACACCATCGTTGTCCGGGGTTTGAGAACCATAACTTTGTTGTTTGGCATTCAGGTGGAGTAAAGTCGCAGCAGTAATGACTTCTACCGGCGCTACTGGCTGAAAGGGTAATAGTTTGTGAAGGTTTGACTCAACAAACTTGATGTCGAAATTACCAGTTTGAAAACTTTCATTCTGAAGTAGTTCTATAAGAAACCCTACATTCACTTCCGTACCAATAATGAATGTTTCTTTCAATGCCTGGAGCAGTCGATTGACTGCTTCACCTCGGTCATTTCCAGTAGCAACCAACTTGGCTATCATTGGGTCATAGTATTCGTTCACCGAATCGCCTTGCTGAACACCGGTATGTACTTGTAGTGTGTTGTTTATTTTTGGAAGGTGCAGGAGTTTAAGTGGTCCGGGTGAAGGCAAAAACCCATTCGACGGGTTTTCTGCATAGATTCGTGCTTCGATGGAATGTCCCATTGTTGATTTCGGCAAGTCAAATGAATGAAGGTCCTCTCCGGCTGATATACGAAGCTGCCATTCAACCAAATCCACATTCGTTACTTGTTCAGTCACAGGATGCTCTACCTGCAGTCGAGTATTCATTTCCATGAAGTAGAACTGGTCTGCTTGAACTAGGAATTCAACCGTTCCGACATTGTTGTATTTCAGTTCTTTGGCGAGTCGAATGACAGACTCTAGCATTTGGCTGCGAGTGTTACTACTGATACCCAATGCTGGGGCTTCTTCAATAATTTTCTGATAACGCCTTTGAGCAGAACAGTCTCTGTCAAATAGATGTATGCAGTTGCCGTGTTTGTCTGCAACAACCTGAACTTCTATATGACGAGCGGCCGGCAGGTACTTTTCAATGACAATCTCATCGTTTCCGAAGGAAGCCATGGATTCAGATTTTGCAGCCACTAATGCAGATTCGAAATCTGATTCGGAGTTTACGATTCGCATTCCACGACCACCACCGCCCAAAGCGGATTTTAATAGCACCGGATATCCAATCTCGTTTGTCGCAGATATCATTTTCTGCCGATTTTGGTCAGTACTTCTATACCCTGGCAAAGTCGGAACTCCTGCACGCTTTGCAACTTCTCCGGCGGCTGATTTTGAGGCCATGACCCGAATAACATCAGAGGTGGGTCCGATGAACTGAATTCCATTTGATTCGCACTGCGCAGCCAATTCATGGTTTTCGGATAAAAAACCGTATCCTGGATGAATTGCTTCCGTCCCCGATTTGAGTGCTGCGCCAATGATTGTTTCGATGTTGAGGTAGCTTTGTGCAGGGGAGGCAGGTCCAATAGCAATTGCTTCGTCTGACTGACGAACATGCAACGAATCTTGGTCTGCTTCGGAGTAAACAGCGACGGTGGGAATTCCGAGAGTCGAAGCGGTTTTGATTATGCGACAAGCAATTTCGCCGCGGTTGGCAATGAGTAATTTAGAAAATAACAAACTAGCGTCTCTGCTAATTTATCCAGTTAGGCGGTCGTTTTTCGAAAAATGCTGACATACCTTCACTGGCTTCCGGCGTAGCTCTTAACTCGGCAATTCGTTTGGCTGTTTCATCAAGTGTATCTTGATCAATTTCAATAGATTTTAGCGATTGAATCAACGCCTTAGCCTTTTGCTGCGCATTTGGTCCGCCTTTTAGTAATTCATTAATGAAAGCTTCACGGGCGGCCGGCAATTCTTCTTGATGATAAACTTCATGGACGAGTCCGAGGTTCTTTGCGGTTTTGGCATCAAATCGTTCTGCTGTCAAAAAATACCGACGCGCATTACGGCGGCCAATTGCTTCTATCACATAAGGAGCAATTACTGATGGCATCAATCCAAGTTTTACTTCAGAGACACTAAACACCGTTGCAATGTCGGCAATGACAATGTCGCAGCAGGCTACAATGCCGACACCTCCCCCAAACACTGAGCCGTGAACTTCTGCAATGGTGGGCCGTGGAAATCGATAGAGCAAGTCGCACAACGTAGCAAAACGACGGGCGTCAGCAATGTTTTGATCTTCGTCATATTGAGCTGTGCGCCGCATCCAATCCAAGTCTGCTCCTGCGCAAAAGCTCTTTCCAGTGCCTCGAATCGTCATAAATCTAATTGAAGCGTCTGATCGTAAGTCGCTGATAAGATTAGTCATCTCTTCGATCATTACTTCGTTGAAGGCGTTATGTACTTTCGGGCGATCTAAAGAAATAGTACAACCGCCGTGCGGGTCTTCGGTGACTTGTAACGTGGTAAATGTTGAAGACATCAAACTTGATAGAGTTTTTGGTTACATTCTAAATATGCCGAATTGAGTATCGACGACTGGTGCATTGAGAGCCGCTGAGATCCCGAGTCCCAGCACCATGCGGGTATCTATCGGATCAATAATTCCATCATCCCAAAGGCGCGCACTGGAGTAGTAAGGTACACCTTGAGTTTCATACTGATTTCGAATTGATGCTTTGAATTTTTCCTGTTCTTCCTCCGGCCAGTGGCCGGTCTTAGGATTGTCCACTCTAACTTGAGCTAGCACATTTCCAGCTTGTTCACCGCCCATCACCGAAACTCGAGCATTTGGCCACTGCCATAGAAATCTCGGACTGTAGGCCCGACCGCACATGGCGTAATTCCCGGCACCGAAGCTACCGCCAATAATGACCGTAAACTTAGGAACTTTGGCACAGGCAACAGCAGTAACCATTTTTGCTCCATCCTTGGCTATGCCTCCGGCCTCATACTTTTTTCCGACCATAAAGCCTGCGATGTTCTGCAGAAAAACCAATGGGATTCGTCTTTGGCAGCAAAGTTCAATAAAGTGAGCAGCTTTAAGAGCAGATTCAGAATAGAGAATGCCATTGTTAGCAATAATCCCGATCGGATAGCCAAGCAAATGTGCGAATCCGCATACCAGAGTTGTTGCATACATTCTCTTAAATTCACTGAACTCGCTCGCATCGACAATCCGTGCGATGACCTCACGAACATCATAAAGTTGACGCAAGTCACAAGGAACAATGCCATACAGTTCCTTTGGGTCATATTTAGGTTCTGTAGTTTCGCGGACGCTCAAGTTAATCTTCTTACGGTAGTTTAAATTCCGAATGATGTCGCGTGCTATCGACAGGGCATGGTAGTCATCATTAGCATAGTGGTCAGTTATGCCCGATTGACGTGAATGTACATCTGCACCACCGAGCTCTTCTGCTGAAACAGTTTCACCTGTTGCCGCCTTAACAAGTGGAGGGCCTCCCAAAAATATTGTTCCCTGATTACGAACAATGATTGATTCGTCACACATGGCAGGAACATAGGCACCGCCTGCGGTGCATGATCCCATAACGACCGCTATTTGCGGCAGTTTCTTGGCTGACATGTTTGCCTGGTTATAGAAGATTCTGCCAAAGTGCTCCCGGTCCGGAAACACTTCGTCCTGCAGAGGCAGAAAAGCGCCACCGGAATCGACTAAATATATGCAGGGCAGGTGGTTTTCCTGAGCAATTTCCTGTGCGCGAAGATGCTTCTTTACGGTTAAGGGATAGTAGGTGCCGCCCTTCACCGTGGCATCATTGGCAAAAATCATGCATTCGCGTCCGGCCACAGAACCAATTCCGGTTACGATTCCCGCACTTGGCACTTCGTTACTGTACATCTGCCAGGCAGCATACGGTGCGATTTCCAAAAACGGAGAGCCGTTATCGAGAAGGGTTCGAATTCGCTCTCGCGGTAGAAGCTTGCCGCGTTCAGTATGTTTGCGACGTGCAGATTCGTTACCGCCAATTTGGATGGTGGAATAAGTTTTGTGCAGGTCGGACACCAATTCGCGCATTTCGAGGTCCCGAGACTGAAAGTCCTCGTCGCGAACGTTTATTTTTGAATCAAGCGCAGGCACTATAGAAGGGGCTTGAAGGTTGTTTAATTGGTTTACCAACCGCCTGTTTCGAGCCACTTTTCAACTTGAGCTAAGCGATCATGTCCCCAGAATTTTTCTCCGTCTACGACAACAAACGGAGAGCCAAAAATCTTCTTTTCAATTGCATTATCCGT
The DNA here is from genome assembly GCA_965200645.1 of Arenicellales bacterium. Taxonomy (GTDB): domain Bacteria; phylum Pseudomonadota; class Gammaproteobacteria; order Arenicellales; family JAJDZL01; genus CBDAUN01. Next base: position 944,408 of record CBDAUN010000003.1, on the reverse strand, counting down.
AGCGGTTCGCAAAAGTTGCTTTACTTCCTCATCCGCCAATGCTGCAGATAATTCATCTGCATCAAGTCCGTTACGTTCGCCAATTGCTACAACGACGGCAGGTTGTGAGATTAATTCATCATGGACAAAGTAGGCACTAAACATGGCCTGAGCCAAAGCCTTTGCTTGCTCAGAATCACGTTGGTTTAACCAATAATATGCGCGACAGGGCGCAATCGTTGCAACGGGAAACTTGCTCGGTAATTTGAATGGAATTTGAAAAAATCTTGCGGTGCGTTCTAAGTCGTGCAGGGAATACTCGTTGACCATCGGTATCTGCACTAACGGTTTGCGCTCTGTAACCTTCATCACCGCACCCATAAGATACGGTCGCCAACAAACGGTTCGTCCAAATTGTGCTGCCAACGCATCGATTTGCTTGCTGCAAAAATATCCGTAGGGCGAAGAAAAGTCGAAAAAAAATTCAATCGGTTTCATACACGAGTTCTCAGTTTATTCCGAAAAGATTGGGACCCATTACCCAATGAAAATTTACTGACTTAGGTTAGAACTGCTGCACAGTTCGACGCCAACTGCAGTAGCCTCACCACCGCCAATGCACAATGCAGCTACACCCCGGTGAAGGTTGTATTTTTGCATCGCTGAAATCAAGGTTACTAGTATTCGAGCTCCGGAGGCTCCAACCGGATGCCCCAATGCACATGCACCACCATGCACGTTCACTTTTTCATGTGGAATTTCAAGGCTACGCATTGCAGCCATGGTAACGACAGCGAACGCTTCATTTATTTCGAACAGATCTACGGAATCAATGGACCAGTCCAATTTGTCCAGCAAACGCTGAATGGCTCCAATTGGAGCTGTGGGAAACAATGATGGTTCATCTGCATAAGTTGTATGCCCAAGCATGTGCGCTACCGGCTGGACTCCCCGTGATTCAACTTCTGCCAACGTCATCATTACGATTGCTGCACCGCCGTCAGATATCGAACTGGAGTTGGCTGGGGTCACGGTACCATCAGCACGAAATACTGGCTTTAGTTTAGGAATTTTTTCGCTATTTGTAGTCCGCTGTTGTTCATCGGTACTGACTGTGTAATCGAGTTTTCGGGTCTGAACATCAACGGCTACAATTTCTTTTTCGAATGCACCGGAATTGGTTGCTCTTTGTGCTCGAGTCAGAGATTCAATTGCAAATTCATCTTGTTCTTCTCTAGTGAATTGATACTGATCCGCACATTGTTCGGCAAATGTTCCCATTAATGAACCGTGGTCGTATGCATCTTCCAGACCATCAATGAACATGTGGTCATAAATTTTGCCGTGACCCATGCGAAGACCGTTTCGAGCCTTATCCATCAGATATGGAGTATTGCTCATACTTTCCATGCCACCAGCGACGGCCACCGAATTAGTACCGGCAAGTAGCGAATCGTGTGCGAGCATCACGGTCTTCATGCCAGAACCGCACATCTTATTGACAGTCGTACAGCCCACTGATTTGGGGATACCGGATGCAAGTGCGGCCTGCCTTGCCGGAGCCTGACCTTGTCCTGCCGGCAATACGCAACCCATCAGTACCTCATCGACGTCTGCACCCACAATGCTGGAGTCTGACATCGCCGCACGAATGGAAGCAGCACCCAGTTCAGAGGCAGTTAAGGGTGATAAGGCTCCTTGAAATGTCCCAATGGGAGTTCTGGATAAACCAGTAAATACTACTGATTGATTGTTCATTACTCTGCTCGCTTATCGTTACATTATTTGGGTTTGGTTTCGTTAAACAATTCTCTACCGATCAACAATCGTCGGATTTCGCTGGTGCCTGCACCGATTTCGTACAACTTTGCATCTCTTAGGAATCGTCCGGTTGGGGTTTCATTAACATAACCCATTGCCCCAAGTATCTGGATGGATTCCAAAGCACACCAGGTCGCTTTTTCGGCGGTGTACAGAATGACGGCTGCCGCATCTTTTCTAGTCGTTTCACCTCGGTCGCAGGCGGCGGCAACTGCATAGGCATATGCTCGTGATGCATTTAATACCGCATAGATATCAGCGATTTTGCCTTGAATGAATTGAAATTCACCAATTGGTGAATTGAATTGTTTACGTTCGTGAATATAGGGTAGTACGGTATCCAAACAAGACTGCATTATGCCGAGTGGACCGCCTGCCAGAACCACTCTTTCATAGTCAAGTCCGCTCATCAGGACTTCGACTCCTTGATTGACTTGCCCTAGTACGTTGTCATCTGGAACAAAACAGTCCTTAAAAATCAGTTCTCCGGTATTTGAGCCTCGCATGCCAAACTTGTCCAATTTTTGAGCGCTGGAAAATCCATCAAAGCCACGTTCAATAATGAATGCCGTTATACCTCTTGAACCTAGAGTTGGGTCAGTCTTTGCGTAAACCACTAGGATGTGGGCGTCTGGACCATTAGTAATCCACATTTTGTTGCCATCAAGTACATAGCCTCCGTCGGTCTTGACAGCACGAAGTTTCATGCTTACGACGTCGGATCCCGACCCTGGTTCAGTCATAGCCAATGCGCCTACATGTTCCCCACTGATGAGCTTTGGTAAGTAGTTTGATTTTTGCTGATGGCTGCCATTGCGGCGAATTTGATTAACGGCGAGATTCGAATGGGCACCATACGATAAGCCGACAGAGGCGGAGCCGCGACTAACTTCTTCCATGGCGATTACATGTTCCAAGTAGCCCATACCCGACCCGCCAAATTCTTCTTCGACCGTAATACCAAGCAAACCCAGTTCCCCCATCTTTTGCCAAAGGTCATGTGGAAAGTCATTATCCTGATCAATTTGGTGAGCGCGAGGCGCGACCTCCTGACGAACAAATTCTGCAACATTGTCCCGCAGGAGATTGACAGTTTCACCAAGATTAAAATTGAGACTTGTGTAGCTTACAGGCATGCTTGGAATCAATTCGGGCGAAGGCAGATTGCTGTTTGTTGGACAATCGCGCACAATACATCTTGTCCTTGCCGATTTGTGGTTACTTCGATTTGAGTGATTGTCAGTGTTTTGCCCGCTTTGATTACTTTTCCTTCAGCTGTTAAACTAGCGCCGTTCGCTGGTGACAGCAGATTGATTTTGAATTCCACAGTCAGTATTCGACTCCCGCTTGGCATCAAAGTTAATGCTGCATAACCTCCTGCGGAGTCTGCAATTGTGCTTGTAGCACCGGCATGAAAAAAACCGTCCTGTTGCGTAAGTCTATCGCTGAACGGCAAATCAATTATACAACGCCCAGGTTCAATTAATCGCATGGTGGCTCCAAGCGTGGTCATAATGCCTTGTCGAGCAAAGTTTTCTCGACAATTTTGCTCAAATTGCGGATCTTGCGGTTTGTACGAACTGCGTGTCATACCGGGTTGAATTCTATTTACGAGTGATGAATGAACAAGTTGTAGTGGCCAAAAACTGTGGAAGCAATGAGAACTTTGCGAATTTACTTCAAAGGGTATGCTGATAACAAATATTTGAGGCTCGTCGAGAAACGCCGTATCCTCTTTGCACATCAAATTTCCGGTGTAAATTTTCCCTAACTTTTTGAATTACCCGGGGTATTGTAAACAATCTATTATTCGCAGAAAACAGTACTCAACTTTGGCGACACAGTAGGAACTTTTACAGATAGCGCTCCATTTGCTAAAATTGTGCAATCAATAAAAGTATTACGATTCGTAACAATTCAATCAGCCTGAAAACGAACTCGACCTCAAATTATCAGCGCACTAACGGTCAACCTTTAACTCTGTGAGTTGAATGAGTAATCACAAGTTCAGACTCACTGTATAGACTCAATGAACGCCATAGCCGAGCTTCAAAGCCAAAACTCCGAGCGACAACCGGCCCACCACCTTCGATTCGTAACTGCTACGAGTCTCTTTGATGGTCACGATGCGTCAATCAATGTGATTAGGCGCATGCTCCAGGCATCAGGTGCAGAAGTCATCCATCTCGGCCACAATCGGTCTGTTCAAGAAGTTGTACAAGCTGCTATTCAAGAGGATGTGAGCGGGATTGCAATTAGTTCCTACCAGGGCGGTCATGTTGAATATTTCAAATACATCATTGACATTTTAAAGGATGCCAATCGCGAGCATATTAAGGTATTCGGCGGCGGCGGCGGAGTCATTGTTCCCGAAGAAATAGAACAACTGCATGCTTATGGTGTTGCCAAAATCTATTCTCCTGCAGACGGCCAAAATATTGGTTTGCAGGGAATGATTGACGACATGCTAGATCAGTGCAGTTCCGATCCTGTTACCAAAGGCAATGATGCAGGATTCACCAAGTTGGGTCACTCCGACAGTTTCGGTGAATTAGCTGAGTTAATCACCCGCATCGAAAATGGCGCCAAGGTAAATCAGGATTCATCATTCGCCAACTTACCCCAAACCCCCGTTATCGGTATCACTGGCACTGGCGGTTCGGGTAAGTCATCACTCACCGACGAATTGGTGCAAAGGTTTAAGTTGTATGCAGATTCGAATTGCCGCATTGCGATTTTGGCAATCGATCCGACACGTAAGAAAACAGGCGGAGCATTATTGGGCGACAGGATACGCATGAATGCAATTAATTCGCAGAACATATTCATGCGATCTTTGGCAACCAGGGAGGCCAATGGAATACCTGAGTATTTAGCAGAATTAATTAAAGTCTGCAAAGCATGGAAGTTTGACGTCATTATTGTGGAGACACCGGGGATTGGTCAGGGTGATACTGGAATCATTCCATTTGTAGATCACTCAATTTATGTGATGACTCCGGAGTATGGAGCTGCAAGTCAGCTTGAAAAAATCGACATGCTTGATTTTGCTGACTTTATCGTTATCAATAAATTTGATTCGAAAGGTGCTGAAGATGCCTATCGAGATGTTTGCAAGCAGGTTCAGCGCAATCGTGAATCCTTTGACCAAGACCCAAGCGAGATGCCAGTGTTTGGGACAATTTCATCCAGATTTAATGATGATGGCGTCACCTCCCTATATCAAAACATCGCACATCAATTGAAATTGGGTAAGGCTGCGAAGATTAAGCAGACAGGTCAAACTAAACAAAATTTTTCGACCGATAGAACTAGCGCAATTCCAGCCAATAGAACAGCCTATTTGGCAGAAATTGCATCCACTGTACGCGATTATTGGGAATTTGTTTCTGCGCAAAGTGAACTTGTACGACAGTGTCAGCAACTAAGAGCAGCGCAGTCTATGCTCGGTGAGCACAGCGATGCTGAAGAACACTTAAGTCAATTAATTAGTTCTAAAGAACAGCGAATCGACCCCTCAGTCAGTGCACTATTACAAGAGTGGCCTGCCCGCAAAAGAGCCTATCGAGACGTCAACGAATTAACGGAACAAGCGCCGGCCAAGTTGGCTAACTGGTTGTTTCACGAAACTCTGTCTGGCACTAAGGTTCCAAGAATAGGTCTTCCGAATTTTTACGACCATGGTGATTTGCTTAAATGGTTGATGCTTGAAAATTTACCCGGTGCATTTCCTTATACAGGAGGGGTGTTTTCATTTAAACGCGATGACGAAGACCCTACTAGAATGTTCGCCGGAGAGGGTGGTCCGAAGCGAACAAATTTGCGATTTAAGCTCTTATCTAAGCATTCATCAGCGAAGCGCTTGTCAACAGCGTTTGACTCGGTCTCGTTGTATGGATTTGATCCGAACGAACGGCCAGACATTTACGGTAAAGTCGGCAATTCAGGCGTGTCCATTGCAACACTTGATGACATGAAGGATCTGTATTCCGGATTTGATTTGTGCAGTCCTACGACTTCGGTATCGATGACGATTAATGGACCGGCACCAACCTATTTGGCAATGCTGCTAAATACGGCCATTGACCAGCAACTTGATGATTTTGAGAGTAAAAACTGTCGCAAGCCTAGTGCCGAAGAAGGTGAGGAAATTCGAGCGAGTGCGCTCAAAAATATAAGGGGCACCGTTCAAGCTGACATACTCAAGGAAGATCAAGGTCAAAATACCTGCATCTTCTCGACCGAATTTAGCCTGAAGGTGATGGGTGACATTCAGGAGTACTTCATTGAGAATCAAGTTCGAAACTTCTATTCGGTATCAATCTCCGGATATCACATTGCAGAAGCGGGTGCGAACCCCATATCTCAATTAGCGTTTACCTTGTCGAATGCTTTCACCTATGTAGAGCTTTATTTAGCTCGTGGCATGGATATTGATGACATCGCCTCAAATTTATCCTTTTTCTTTTCGAATGGCCTAGATGCCGAATACACAGTAATGGGGCGCGTCGCAAGGCGCATCTGGGCGATTGCTCTGAAACACAGATACGGAGCAAATTCAAGGAGTCAGCGTTTAAAGTATCACATTCAGACTTCCGGACGATCGCTACATGCACAAGAAATTGATTTTAATGACATTCGCACAACACTGCAGGCATTGATTGCGGTGTACGACAATTGCAATAGTTTGCATACCAATGCATACGATGAGGCGATTACAACACCAACAGAAGAATCCGTGCGCCGAGCGATGGCGATTCAGTTGATCATTAATAGAGAGTGGGGGCTGTCGCGCAACGAAAACCCGAATCAGGGCAGTTTCATAATTGAAGAGTTAACTGATTTGGTTGAAGAAGCTGTACTTTGTGAGTTCGAGCAGATCTCTTCACGTGGCGGGGTGCTTGGTGCCATGGAAACGGGTTACCAAAGAGGAAGGATTCAGGAACAGTCCCTCTATTATGAACGAAAGAAACACGACGGAAGTTTGCCAATTGTCGGGGTAAATACTTTCCAAAACCCCCATGGTACCGAACAGCAGACAACCGAACTGAGCCGATCATCCGACGAAGAAAAGCAAGATCAGCTTTGCCGATTGCAGAGTTTTCATGACCGTAATCGTGAACACTCACAAGTTGCGCTTGATCGCCTTAAACGGGCAGTCATTGAAGATCGCAACATCTTTGCTGAACTAATGACAGGCGTCAGATATTGTTCAGTAGGGCAGATCACCTCAGCACTGTTTGAGGTCGGTGGTCAATACCGACGCAATATGTAGTATCGGCGCATTTGCGCCGTTCATCCTCCCAGTTAACTTGCCGGATTTTCAGTAGTTGAAGAACCAAGCCAGAATCTATTTCAACGAGCATGCGAGATCTATTTGATTTAAATGACAAAACTGTCATTATCGCTGGAGCGGGCGGTGGCTTTGGCGCGATCATTTCTGAAGAATTGTCTAATCGTGGAGTGAAGTTGCATTTGATGGACATTGATGAAAGTCGATTGAATGTAGTAACCAGTCGCTTGGCATCAAATAAACTTAAGACTACTGTTGTAGATGTGCGAGATCAGGTAAAGTGCGAAAGCGCGTTTCAATCTGCCCATGAGCATCTTGGATTCATCGACGGTTTTATAAATTGTGTAGGACTTTTCGAAATTCACCAAGCTCAGAAGATGTCATTTGACACCTTCCAAGATGTTCTGTTAACCAATACATCAGCTGCTTTTTTAATGTGCAAGGCGGTGGCGGAGTACATGATCCCAAGGAATACAGGTCGAATAGTGAATTTCGCTTCGGTTTCCGATTCCGTCTCCAATCCGGGCTATGCGGCCTATGCTTCTAGCAAGGCGGCACTGACGCACCTAACCCGAGTATTGGCAGTTGAGTGGGCTCGGTATTCAATTACAGTCAACGCCATTAGTCCGGCCATTGCCGATACACCATTGACGCACGAGTTCCTTGAAACAGGCAACAATAAAAAGGATGCTTTATCTCGGATTCCAATGGGTAGAATTTGTCAGCCCGAAGACATATTAGGTACGGTAGTTTTACTGCTTTCGAGTGGAGGTTCATTCATTACTGGTCAGTCGATTCACGTAGATGGTGGAAGGACTTGTTCCTAGTATGAACTCTGCAGATCAACAAAAAAAGGGAGCAGACGCACCGGACGAAACTTATTCAAGAATGCGTGTCAATGTCGCCTTGTTGTCCGTGTGCCAGGCGTTTATGTACACCGCAAATTCGGTCTTGATTGCTTCTGCTGCACTGATTGGGGTTGCCTTGGCAGAAGACATTATGTTTGCAACTGTTCCCGTATCTTTGGTGTTCATCTTTGGCATGGGATTTTCCATGCCGGCGTCAATTCTCATGAAGTACATTGGCCGACGAACTGGTTTTCAGATCGGCTCTGCCTTTGGCTGCGCTGGTTCATTATTGTGCGGCTATGCAGTAATTTCGAGTAGTTTTGTGCTGTTTTGCGTAGGAATTGCACTCATCGGCATACACAACTCATTCGGCAGCTATTATCGGTTTGCTGCTGCGGATGTTGCTTCCAAGTCCTACCGAAGCAGGGCTGTTTCCTATGTTCTTGCCGGCAGTGTGGTCGCGGCATTCATTGGGCCAAATATGGCCAATTTATCCAAAGACCTGGTTGGCAACGCAATGTTCGCGGGCAGTTATGTTGGATTGGCGGGGTTTTATCTGATGGGACTGTGCTTGATCTCTTTCCTCAAGGTACCTAATGAAAAGTCACCGCAGAATTTTGAACCTGGCAGGCCGTTGAGACAAATCGCCAGTCAACCTGTGTTTCTTATCGCAGTGGTTAGTGCGACAGTGGGCTATGGCGTAATGAACTTGCTGATGACGTCTACACCGTTGGCGATGCATGAACGACACATGGAATTTGGTGCTACCGCCCAAGTGATTCAGTGGCACATTGTGGCCATGTTCGCTCCTTCATTCTTTACCGGTCATCTAATTCGCCGCTTCGGTGACTTGAACATTATCATTTCCGGAATAGCCGCTTTGCTGGGCAGTATCATCGTAGCATTGACACTAGGCGATACATTTTTGATGTTTGTGACAACATTGGTATTGCTTGGAATTGGTTGGAACTTTACCTATCTCGGCGGTACTACGTTGCTGACCACTACTTATCATCCTAGTGAAAAAGCAAAATCGCAAGGGTTCAATGATTTGTGCGTATTTTCGGTCGTGTCAATGACAGCACTTCTTTCAGGCATACTGCACCACATCTGGGGATGGGCGATTCTGTGCGCAGTTACCGGAGTACCAATAGTTGTCATCGGTGGGTTTGCGATCTGGCTGCGGAGCCGACCAGGAGCAGCAGCTATGCAAACAGGTTAGTTAAAATAGTGTGTATAACGCACTGTGGTCTAAGTTACCACGTCCGAGTTGAATCAATTCGTCATAACGTTGAAGACATTGTTGGGTAGCAGGTAATTCAATTCCGATTTGATTGGCAAACGTCAGTGCCTGATACAAGTCCTTGCGCTGTGTAATGGAAGTCCCGCCGGGTTTGAAGTTTGATTCGATCATTCGTTGGCCGTGCAGATCTAACACTCTTGACGTAGCAAATCCACCCAAAAGTGCCTCCCGAACTTTTTTCATATCCGCTCCTCCCTTTTGGGCAAGCGCCAATGCTTCGGCCACCGCTTGGATGGTTAGTCCCACGATGATTTGATTGGCGGCTTTTGCGATTTGCCCCGATCCAATATCGCCCACATGAATGATAGTGCTGCCCAAAACTTGCAAAATGCTTTCCACATGACTTAGGTCATCTTCGCTGGCGCCAACCATGATTGACAAAGTAGCGGTTTGTGCACCAATTTCACCACCAGATACGGGTGCATCAATGAATCTGACTCCAGATTGTTGCAGTCTCTCTGCAATATCTCGTGTAACCCCCACTTCCGTGGTGCCCATATCAATAATCAGTGAATTTTCCTGCGCTCCCTCAATCATACCGGAAGGTCCAAATATGACTTCTTCGACGGCCGCGGTATTTGAGACCATGCAGATGGCGATTGAGCACTCTTGTGCTACTTGGGCGGGAGAACTCGCAGGAATAAATCCTTCTGGAACCAGTGAATTAACGACAGAAGCAGTACGATTGAATACTACCACCTGGGCACCAGCATTAAGTAAATTACGGGCCATTGGCTTGCCCATTAAGCCGAGTCCAATAAATCCGATTTTAGGTTTGCTTTGCATTTTCATAAGATACCTCTTTGTTTTCACAGGCTGTCGGATAGTCAAACATGCAGGATAATGTTAATTTAGGAAATTCGCGAATTGAACGGCTATACACACGAATTTGAAATCATTGCCCAGCAGGGTAATGCCCGTAGAAGTCGACTGACAACGCAGCATGGCACGATTGAAACCCCGGTGTTTATGCCGGTCGGTACGATCGGTGCGGTAAAGACAGTCGACCCGAATGACTTACGCAATCTTTCCACACAAGTCATTTTAGGCAACACATTACATTTGATGCTCCGGCCAGGACTGGAAATTATTAGTTTGCATGGCGGGCTGCACAAGTTCAATGGTTGGGGCGGTCCAATATTGACGGACTCTGGAGGATTTCAGGTCTGGAGTTTGGCGAAAATGCGAAATATCACTGAACAGGGTGTTACGTTTCGTTCTCCGATTGACGGATCTTCGATTTATGTTGGACCTGAGGAATCCATTCAGGCACAACGAGTCTTGGGTTCGGACATTGCCATGGTGTTTGATGACTGTACGGCCTATCCATCCAGTATGGATCAAGTTAGGGAATCGATGCTGCGGTCCTGTAATTGGGCAAAGCGTTCGAAGATTGCATTTGAAGGTGCCGAGAACGCGTTATTTGGCATTATTCAAGGCGGGATTTACGAATCTTTTCGCGATGAATCTTTGGAGCGCTTAATTGACATCGGATTTGATGGATATGCAGTAGGTGGTCTTTCTGTAGGAGAACCGACCGAAGAGATGTATCGGGTGCTCGCACATATTGCGCCTCGGATGCCTAGTCCAAGACCTCGGTACCTAATGGGTGTCGGGACTCCAGCGGACATTGTGTACGGAGTTGCTCAAGGCATTGATATGTTCGACTGTGTACTACCGACTAGAAATGCCCGAAATGGATGGTTGTATACCTCTAAAGGGATTGTGAAAATTCGCAACGCAAAATATCGTCACGATTTACAACCTTTAGATGAAAATTGCGACTGTTTTTGTTGTTCAAACTTTAGTCGATCCTACTTGCGGCACCTCAATCAAATCAAAGAACCGCTGGGAGCACGATTGGGCACCATTCACAATTTGAAATACTATTCGAATTTGATGCTGCAAATTCGTGAGTCGATTGAAGCAGGCCTGTTTGATCAGTTTTACTCAGATTTCTTTGCAGGAGTTTACGGAGTAAAGAAGAAGTGATGCTCGGCTTTGCAACTCGCTGATTGGATCACTTTCTTTCCATTTTTTGAGACATCCAGGCAACATTAAGAGAAGCAACAAAAGTTAGGAAGTTTGGACTTAGCGAATAATTAGCGACTGTAGTGCATTTAGATGTGATACCGATAATCTTTCTTCGAGAGCAAATGCTTCATTGAATTCAAGGTCGCTTTATTATTTGAAGAATTTACGATATTTTGGTCAAGCATATCGAACATTGAAGCCACCTCGCTTACTCATTAGAAAGTCTGAATATGCTAAAATTACATGTTTTAGTTAACGGTTACTACGGTAGATTTTTAGTTCAATGGAGTTATTGATTTCTAGTGCCTATGCACAATCTGGGGGCGACGCTGGTGGCGGATTGCTTGGTCTGTTGCCCTTGGTTTTAATTTTTGTTCTCTTTTACTTTCTCTTGATTCGTCCTCAGCAGAAGCGAACCAAAAAGCACAAGGAAATGGTGGGGGCTCTAGAGATGGGAGACGAAGTGGCTACCAATGGAGGTACTGTAGGTCGTGTCGTTGAAGTGGATGAAAACTTCATTCAACTTGAGATTGCCAAGGGAGTGGCCGTCCAAGTTCAGCGACTTGCGGTTGCGCAACTACTGCCCGAGGGATCTTACAAAATGTCCGCATCTAAATCTCCGACCCAGTCTAGACGTAGATCTAAAAAGAGCCTACCCGAAGAGTTGCCCGAAGATACCTCGGATTGACTCAAGTTTCTTGATCAATCTGATTCAGCAATCAACGTAAACGGTGATCCCATAGATGTTAAACCAGAACGCCTGGTGGAAGTATCTCATTGTAGCCGCGGTTTTGATTCCCGGCTTTTTTTACGCACTGCCGAATTTATTTGGCGATGATCCTGGGGTGCAAATCCGGGGTGCACGCACCACTGTGGTTGACCCTTCGCTTATTGGCACGGTGGAAAACGTGCTTTCGCAGGCTCAGATTGAACCACTTTCGATTTCCCTGGGCGAGAGTGGAGTTCGGATTCGCTTCTCCGATACCGAAGATCAGATTAAAGCACGGGATGTAGTGCAGGCTGCCTTTGGGAGTCGTTACACGGTAGCACTAACATTGTTGCCTTCAGCACCGAGTTGGTTTGAAAGTATAGGTGCGCTTCCAATGTATCTCGGACTTGACTTGCGCGGTGGTGTGCACTTCTTGATGGAAGTAGACTTGGTTGCGGCAATTTCTAGAGCTGAAGAACGTTATGTTGAAACCTTGCGATCATCTTTACGTGAGGGTCGAGTTCGGTATGCGCTAATTCGACGACTTGATGAAGGCGGCATTTCTTTAAAATTTCGCAATGAGCAACAACGCGATGCGGCAGTAGAAGTCATTGATGATGAGTTCCCCGAAATCCAACTTGTGGACTACGACAGTGATGGAGAGTATTTTCTAACGGCAACCTTAAGTTCTGAACAGGTGCAGGAACTTCAAAGATTTGCTTTAGAACAAAATATGGTGGCACTGCGAAACCGGATTGATGAGCTGGGGGTTGCAGAGCCTGTGGTCCAGCGACAGGGTGACGATCGAATTGTCATACAGCTTCCCGGGGTACAGGACACTGCACGAGCGAAACGGATTTTGGGTAGAACAGCAACGTTGGAAATTCGGCTGGTGGATGAACAACATGACGTCAGTTCTGCCGTTAGTGGCGCCGTCCCCATTGGTTCAAAACTATACGAAATGCGAGATGGTACCCCGATTTTGCTGAAAAGGGAACTCGTCTATTCCGGTGACAACATTATTGACGCAGCGGCCAGCATCGATACCTTATCAGGAAGCCCAATAGTCAGCATTACATTGGATTCTCGTGGGGCATCAATCAACCAAAGAGTGACTGGCGACAACGTCGGCAATCGGATGGGTGTGGTTTACATTGAGTCTCGTTCGGAAGTCAAACGAGATGCAGAAGGAAGAACAGTCTATGACGACAGTGGCAATGCCGTTCGAGTTAGGGAATTCATTGAAGAAGTCATTACTGCCCCAGTCATTCGCGAACAGTTGGGGCGACGCTTTCAGATCGAGGGATTAGACAGTGTGTCGGAGGCACGAGACTTATCTTTGCTGCTTCGTGCCGGAGCTCTAGCCGCCCCAATCGAAATTGTCGAAGAACGAACAGTTGGCCCGAGCTTGGGTCAGGAAAATATTCTTCAGGGCCTGGTTTCGGTTACTGTGGGATTTGCTCTCGTCTTAGTGTTTATGTTGATTTACTACAGGTTCTTCGGGCTGGTGGCGAACTTGGCTTTGGCGCTAAACCTGATACTCATCGTTGCAGTACTTTCAATATTGCAGGCCACTTTGACATTACCAGGAGTGGCGGGAATCGTTCTCACAGTGGGTATCGCAGTAGATTCGAATGTTTTAATTTTCGAAAGGATTCGCGAAGAGTTGCGTAATCGAAATACGCCGCAAGCGAGTATCCATGTAGGGTATTCCCAAGCATTTTCGACCATTGTCGATGCCAATATCACTACCCTAATCGCTGCCATTGTGCTATTTAATTTCGGTACGGGCCCAATCAAGGGATTCGCGGTAACTTTGAGCATTGGTATCCTGACGTCAATGTTTACGGCCATACTAGGAACACGACTCGTAGTGAATTTAATGTATGGCGGCCGTCGTGTGAATCGCTTGGCAATTTAGTTTAAGGACCATGGAACTATTTAAACGCGACACCAATTTTGATTTTCTTGGCAGACGCCGCACTGCGCTAATCATTTCAGTCGTTGTAATTATTGCTGGCATCGCTTCCTTTTCGATCCGAGGCATCAACTGGGGGCTCGACTTCACCGGTGGTACTCTTGTTGAAGTACGCTACAACAGTCAAGTGAGTGTTGATGAGATTCGAGCACAGCTGGCCGATACCGCAATGGATGATGCGACAGTGCAGTACTTTGGAACAAGTCAGGACATTATGGTCCGGGTGCCCACTGCAGAAGGTCAAGGTTCGGCTGCCCAGTTGAGTTCGCAAATTGTTGAGGCTTTACGCCAGCCTTATGGAGAGTTGCTTGTAGAATCCAAAGTTGGCGGCCTACAGCTCTGCGAGAATTCTTCCGGTGCCGTGGAGGAGTGTCTGGTCCAAATGCGCAGAGTAGAATTTGTTGGTCCAAAGGTTGGGCAGGAACTGACCGAACAGGGTGGACTGGCAATGATCTACGCACTGATCGGTATATTGATTTATGTTGCCTGGCGCTTTGAGTGGCGCTTCGCAATCGGTTCCGTCGTAGCATTGGTTCATGATGTTCTGGTCACAATCGGAATGTTCTCCATTTTTCAATTGGAGTTTTCTTTGGCAGTGCTTGCTGCCATACTGGCAGTGATTGGCTACTCGTTGAATGATACGATTGTGGTATTCGACAGGATTCGGGAGAACTTTCGCAAGTTGCGCAAGGGGAATTCCTTGGAAATCATGAATCGTTCGATCAATCAAACGCTAAGACGCACGGTGTTAACTTCAGTTACGACGTTGCTGGTGGTGCTGACGTTGTTAATTTTTGGTGGCGAAGTCATACGCGGATTTTCGTTCGCACTGTTGATCGGAGTCTTGGTAGGAACTTACTCATCAATCTTTGTTGCCAGTCCAGTCGTGCTCAGCCTTGGAATTTCCAGACAGGATATGGCCATTGTTGAAGAAACCTAAAATTCAAGCACATAAGGTGGTGGAGCAGATAGTGCAAGTCGTGGGATTTGTAACTGCTCAAGTAGTCTATGAGGTGTCCAAACTGCGATAATGAAAGCACTAGCGTGCTGGATACGAGAGTGTCAAAAAAGGACGGCACTCGTTTGCGGCGAAGGCAATGTGCTGTGTGCAACGAGACTTTCTTTACCCAGGAAGTTGTTAGAGCAGCCCTGCCCAGAATCATCAAACGAGATGCACGACGAGAGCCTTTTGACTTAGGAAAGTTACGCAAAGGAGTTGAATCAGCCCTGCATAAACGTCCGATTTCAGTCGACATGATTGACGAGCTGATGAATCAAGTCACGCAAAGTTTTCGTTCAAAGGGTCAAGATGAAGTCAAGTCATCTGAAATTGGTGACGCCGTAATGTATCTGTTGGGTAGTTTGGACCACGTTGCATATATAAGATACGCTTCTGTGTATCAAAACTTTGTCAATGCAGATCAATTTGGTGAGGTGGCAAAGGCTGTAAGAAATAATCCAATATCTATGAACCGTAATCAGTTGTCATTGCCATTCAAACTAACAGCGAGTCAAACAAAGGATGAATAATTGTTCCATCGTGCAAGCTGAGAAGGAGATTGTATTTTCCGAGTTTGACCGAAATTGTATGGAAAGGGCATTGCAACTTGCAGCTACACCTGTCGCCGCGCCTCATCCAAATCCTCGAGTCGGTTGTGTGATTGCAGACGGCGAGACTATCGTGGGTGAAGGTTATCATGAAGAAGCTGGTAGCGCCCATGCTGAAGTTAATGCCATTCGATCATTAAGTAGCCGCTCACCTGATCAAACGATGTATGTCACGCTTGAGCCTTGTGCAAGTCAAGGGAGGACTCCGCCATGTGTTGATGCGGTACTTGAATCAGGAATTAAACGGGTGGTTGTAGCATCGGAGGATCCTAATCTCAGTACCAATGGAAGTAGCATTCGTTTACTTAGAGAAAAGGGAGTTGATGTTCGGGTAGGGCTGCTGAGTGAGCGTGAACGTGTGATGAATCGGGGGTTTCATAGGCGACATAAAGTAGGACGCCCCTGGGTGACAGTCAAGGTTGCAGCCAGCGTTGATGGCAAAATTGCGACCAAGACCAAAGAAAGTCAATGGATTACCGGTGAGGATTCCCGCGTCGATGTGCATCGCCTAAGAGCGAACAGTTCGGCCATTTTAACCGGTGTAGGGACTATTAGAATTGATGATCCGCGGTTAACTTGTCGACTGCCTGGAGTAGAGACCAATCTGATTCGAGTGGTGTTAGATTCCCGCTTGTCAATCCCTGCAGATTCCAGCCTGTTTGATTGTGGTGGTGAGGTAATCCTCGCAACGACAGAAGATTACGACGCTCTAAACCGGTACGAGTTGAAGGATAAGGAAAATGTAAGTATATGGGAGTGTAACTTTAAAAATGATTATCAGTTTGGAGTAGATGCCGGTCAGGCGCTTGAATTGCTTGCGCAGGACCGTGAGGTCAACAATGTTCTCGTCGAGGCCGGACGTGAAGTAGTCGGTGAGTTGCTGGATAGACAGTTGGTTGATGATCTCGTCATTTATCTTGCTCCGTCAATACTAGGTGATGATTCGGTCGGAATCGCCAGAATTCCCCATATTGATTATCTGTGGCAACGAATTTCCTTGACTTTTGACGATGTTCAGCGGATGGGTGAAGATCTACGAATTTGCGCTACGGTAAAAAAGAGAAAATATAGTTCGGCTGTCAAAGGTGTTTACGGGGATCATTGAATCAATTGGAGTTGTGAGTGAAGTTGATCGCAACAGTTCCGGTATGCAGATTACAGTTGATAGCAGTTGTATTGCAAGTTCCAACTTGAGCGTTGGCGAAAGCATTGCCGTAGCGGGTGTATGCTTAACTGCGGTATCGGTAGAGGGGCAGTCGTTTGTGGCTGACGTATCAAATGAAACCATTGCGTGTTCGAGGTTTGGCGAATATGAGGCAGGCTCACGAGTGAATTTGGAGTGGCCGCTAACGCTGCAACATCGACTTGGCGGACATTTGGTATCAGGTCACGTTGATGGATTGGCCAATTGTGTTGAATTAGCTGAAGATGGCGAGAATATAAAGATGGTGTTTGACATTGATTCAGAACTTGGACGGTATGTTGCACGGAAGGGATCAATAGCCATCGATGGTGTAAGTTTGACGATAAACCATGTCGAAGATCATTCAAAGCGAACCAGGTTCTCAGTGAATATTATTCCTCACACGCTAGCGGTTACTACTTTGTCCGATCTTAAGGTAAATGAACAGGTTCATGTTGAAGTGGATCTGATTGCACGCTATGCTGAACGCAATGGATATTACACAGTGCATGCAAACTAGCCAAATAAAAAGAATTTAGTCATTATGGCAGAAGCTAAAACTACCATACAGTTTCCACGAGTCGGGGAATCAGGCCTCAGTAACATTGAGTCGATACTTGATGATTTCAGTGCTGGGCGCCTGGTCATTCTTGTCGATGATGAAGATCGTGAGAATGAGGGCGACTTGATTATTGCTGCGGAACGAATCACCCAGGAAGCTATCAACTTTATGGCGACCTATGGGCGAGGCCTGATTTGTTTATCGCTAACTGAAGAACGTTGTTCTCAGTTGAACTTGGTGCCAATGACAAAGGAGAATAAGTCTCCGTATGCAACCGCATTTACGGTTTCGATCGAGGCCGCAACGGGTGTGACAACAGGAATATCCGCGGCAGACCGGGCCCGGACTGTATGTGCTGCGGTTGCACCGGACGCAAAGCCTTCGGATATTGTAACTCCGGGGCATATTTTCCCCATTAAAGCAGAACCGGGTGGAGTGCTTACCAGAGCGGGGCACACCGAAGCCGGAAATGACTTGGCCAAGCTATGCGGTTTTGAACCGGCAAGCGTTATATGTGAAATTTTGAATGTTGATGGCTCGATGGCTCGGCTTCCCGACCTGGTAAAGTTTGGGCAGACTCATGGAATTAAAATTGGCTCCATCGCTGATTTAATTCGCTATCGGTTTGCGACAGAGTCAACTGTGCACCGAGCGAGCGAAACGCAGTTACAGACTCAATATGGCCCAGTACGTGCGATTGCGTATAAAGACGACACTAGAGGGGATACGCATCTGGCATTGGTTGCCGGTGATATTCGTCCGGACCTTCCCTCACTACTTAGAGTGCACGTTTTCACTGGACTATACGAAATTATTGGAGCGGTAAGTTCAGGTCATGCATGGTCAATTCGCTCTGCACTAAGACGAATTGCTACCGAAGGTTCTGGTGCAGTTATTATCTTGAACTACCAACAGGGAAGCAGAGAACTTGCTGACTTAATAGAAGAGAATAGTTCAGAAAGTACTGACTATGCCAGTGGGCATGATTTGAGAATTGTTGGTGTAGGTAGTCAAATTGCAGCCGACATCGGATTTGGCAAACTCAAAGTGTTAGGTAGTCCGTTAAAATTGCACGGTCTATCGGGGTTTGATTTGGAAATTGTGGAATACATTCCTGAACCATAAAGGAGTAGGTCAATGGTAGAGAAGTTTATTGAGGATACGAATCTAGATCACCCAATTTCAGTTGGCGTTGTTGCAAGTAGTTTCAATCAATCCATAACAGACCGTCTTCTCGAAAGTGCAACAACGGTACTACAGCGACACTCGGTGCAATTACTTGATGTAATTTGGGTGTCGGGAGCTTTTGAAATTCCAGCTACATTGAAGGTGATGGCACTATCCGGTCGCTACAATGCGTTGGTTGCATTGGGGTGTGTAATACGAGGTGAAACACCACATTTTGAGTACATCTGTTCGCAGTGTGCAGCAGGTTGTATGCAAGTCAGTGTCGATGCGCCTATACCCGTGGGATTTGGAGTCTTAACTGTTGATAACCGAGAGCAGGCACTGGCACGCTCAAAGATTGATGGCGACAACAAGGGTGCTGAAGCAGCTGCAGCAGTTGTTCGTTCGGCACATGCTGTTTCCCGTATCCGAATGCCAATCTAATCAAGCACATGACTGCATCCGCTCGACACTATGCTCGATTGGGAGCAGTCCAATTCCTTTATGCCTGGGATTGCAGCAGAGAGTCCATAGGGTCTGACGACGATCAGATTCTGCTGGATTTTAGTGTCGTCAAGTTTTCCGACCTGGCTCACTTTAGAAGACTCACCAACGCTTTGCCCGAAAAGGTGGCACAGCTTGATCGTGCAATTGAACCTGCCATTGATCGTCCGCTCAATCACGTTGATCCCGTAGAATTGGCTATTTTGCGGCTTGGGGCTTACGAACTACTCTATGAGCCGGACATTCCACCAAGGGTAGTTATAGACGAGTGCATTGAGCTCGCAAAAATGTTGAGTCATTCGGAGAGCTACAAATTTATCAATGGAGTTTTAGACAAAGTAGCCTTCGGTAATGATTCCGCATTGACAGGTGCGACAACTACCGAGCGTTCCTCCAGGGGCAATTCAGACGAATTGGATAGTGGCGAATTTGACATCATTCGTCGATTTTTCAGCTTTTCCTACCCAGATCGTGAAGATGTAATACAAGGTGTTGGGGATGATGCGGCCGTATTAGGTATCCCCGCCTCTGAGAAGCTTGTCGTTACCACAGACACCTTAGTGGAAGGTGTGCATTTTCCGTCCGGGGCGTTTGCCGGTGACATCGGCTACAAGTCATTGGCAGTTTCCTTAAGCGACTTGGCCGCGATGGGTGCCCGCCCTGCATTCGCAACGTTGAACATTTCATTGCCCCAAGTTGATGAGGTTTGGCTCGAAGAATTTCGCAATGGACTACGGGAACTTGCAACTGAGTTTAATGTGGCGTTGGTAGGTGGCGACACAGTCAAGGGTCCTTTATCCATCACTGTGACGTTATTTGGCACAGTCAGCAATGACACCTGGCTTTCCAGAAGTGGCGCACAACCCGGAGACGAAATTTTTGTAACCGGATCAATTGGTGATGCCGCACTGGGACTTGCCATTGAACGAGGGAGTCTATCGGCCAATGAAGAGCAGACCGAATTCCTCTGTTCTCGATTGAGTCGGCCATCGCCGAGAATTGAAGTTGGTATGGCTCTTTGTGGAATTGCAACGGCCGCTATTGATATTTCCGATGGTTTCATTGCGGATTTGAACCACTTGCTCAATGCCAGTCAAGTCGGTGCCCAAATTGATCAGACGAAGGTTCCTTTATCTAAACACCTTAAAAGTGTCCTGCCCAAACAGCGTTGGCATTTAGCTCTTACTCAGGGCGATGATTACGAGTTGTGCTTTACGCTACCTAGTATGCAAACTAGAGAATTAAGGAAGCTGGCTAGCAGTCTTCCTGTGCCAATTACCCACATCGGAACCATAACGAAGGAGTCAGGTTTGACTGTGCTCGACGGGGAAGGAAATGAAGCGCAGTTTCAATCAGAGGGGTATGTGCACTTTTAGTGCTGTGGCACAGCGAAACTGAATAGATGGCCAATTCTGAAGACTGGCAACAATTACTGCATCCTGGGAACTTCATTGCTTGTGGCTTCGGTTCCGGGCTGATTCCTAAGGCACCAGGAACTGCCGGTACTTTAGTCGCGATACCCTTAGTTCTAGTAATTCAGCAGTTCTCACTGCTAGAGCAGTGGATCGTATGCCTGCTTATGTTTATCTTCGGTTGTTACGTCTGTGGAGTGGCAGCAAAGTCTTTCGGCTCCGAGGATCCCGGAAAAATTGTATGGGATGAGATGACGGGCTATTGCATTGCTATGGTAGCCATTCCGGTGTCGGTGATGACCATCATTCTGTCATTTTTTATTTTTCGCATGCTGGATATTTTCAAGCCGTTTCCGATACGACTTGTGGAAAGAAAATTGAAGGGTGGATTTGGCATTATGGCGGATGATGCAATTGCAGGATTTATTACGAATCTCATATTACTGCTGTTTTTACATTTTTTTATTTCATAAATATAGCCAGAAAAGTACAGGAGATGATTTGCCTTTGTAAACTCCCAAAGAAATTACTTTTGCGTGAGATTTGATGTCCGGGAATTTCTTTGGTGGGGCGATAGACTTCAGTGTTCAAATTGCTTTCTACAGTGAGGTTTTCGAGCACGAACCATGGGCTTAGCAAAGTCACTAAGTTTGTCCTCCCCAAGGCGACAAGAATTTGAAACTGAGTTAAAGAACACAGCAGTTGGCTTTTTGATGCATGGCAATGCCGACAACCTGGAAGAAATACTTAAAGCATTGAAAAGATTCAATAAATTTCTACAAAATACAATTGATAACTTGCTCAATATAACTAGATACTGTTTCGCAAAAAATACTTTTAAGTTGAAATCGAATTAATTATATGAATTGTTCCTTTCCTTCCTATACTGTGGGAATGATCGCGATAAAGATGAATCGTGAAGTGGGCCGGCTATACTCTGAATGCGAAGAACAATTCTTCACGGTCGGATATTGATAGGTATCGCTATAATTTGAGTAAGGGCGATCACTGCAACCATTAGGCACTTACATGAAACCAAATCTACAGAATGGCTATAGAAAGCTTTTAGATGAAGCGAACTTAGAGATTGAGACTTTGTCTATTGAACAAGCAAGTGGCATGCATGGCAATCCGGATGTTCTTTTTGTTGATCTTAGAGACATCCGTGAACTAAAGCACGAAGGAAAAATTCCTGGTGCTTTTCATATGCCCCGCGGGATGCTTGAGTTCTGGATTGATCCTGACAGCCCCTACTACAAGGACGTTTTTGTAGAAGGCAAGCGCTTTATTTTCTACTGTAAATCAGGTTGGAGATCTGCATTGGCGACACACACCGCTCAAAAGATGGGCCTGAATGGTATTTGTCATATAGAGGGTGGATTTGATGCTTGGAAAAAGTCCGATTCTGAAATTGAGGAAGTTTGAATTGGGAATCATTGCCAGAAAAATGCAAAGAAAACTAACTGAATTTTATTGGTGAATTGATATGCGAAAGTTCTTAAAAATTACTTGTGTTGCAGTGCTGGTTCAGATGTGGGTAGGCATAGTGGCAATGGCAGATGCTGACCAAATAACTGCTGGATTGAAATCGCTTGGCGTAGACCCATTGAGTATCATCTCCATATCGGAAACTCCGATGAAAGATGTTTACGAGGTCAATATCGGTCAGAGTATCTATCACGTTTCAGCAACTGGGACCCATGTATTTATTGGAGAAGTTTACGATATTAATCGTAGAGTGAGTCTTAAGGACGAAAAACTGCATAGAAAAATTAGTGAAGTCGCAGCGAATTTCTCCGTAGATTCCATGATTGTAATGGCACCAGAGGAAACGAAACGTCATATTACAGTATTTACAGATATTGACTGTGGATACTGTCGTCAATTTCACCGACAAGTTCCCGATTTACTAAAAGCCGGTCTAGAGGTTAGATATCTCGCATACCCACGTGCAGGTATCGGTTCTTCCAGTTATGACAAACTGGTTTCAGCATGGTGTGCGGAGGATCAGGCTATGGCCATCACTAAAGCTAAATTAGGTGAGCAAATTGAGTCGCTAACATGCGAAAATCCGGTAGAAAGTCATTTTACGATGGGAATGGCAGCCGGCATTCAAGGCACGCCCACCATGGTTCTTGATGACGGCTCCGTAATACCAGGGTTTGTTGAAACCAATGAATTGCTTACTCGCTTTGAGTTGAATTAGGTTGACGCGTCAGCGTTGCTACTTATCATTGCAATTCAACTTCCCGTTCGTAGCACTGGACGGTATCAAAGGAAAAGCGCACGTCGCATTAGTGTTCATAAAAGTTTGAATGCGGCTCCGTGTATTTGATTCCTTGAAAAATCATATTTGGAATATTTGGATAACAATTAACAATTGAATTGGAATAGCGAATGGACGAAGGCAGAAGCAAAATACTGCAGGCAACTTTAGCGCAGATACGCCGAAATTTTGGCCAAAACGCGATCATGCGTCTTGGTGATGATGACGTTGATCGAAGCATTGAAGTAATTTCAACTGGGATTATTGGCCTTGATTTAATTTTGGGAATTGGGGGTTTGCCCCGCGGCAGGGTAGTCGAAATTTATGGTCCTGAAGGTAGCGGTAAGACAACATTGACACTTTCTGTGATCGCACAAGCGCAGAAAATGGGTGGAGTTGCGGCGTTCATCGATGCTGAGCATGCATTAGATAGTTCTTTGGCAGAGAAAATCGGAGTCAATGTTGATGATTTGCTAGTGTCACAGCCAGGAACAGGTGAAGAAGCATTGGAAATAGTTGATCAACTAGTCCGGTCTGCCGCAATAGATGTAGTCGTAGTAGACTCGGTCGCCGCATTGACTCCCAAGTCTGAAATAGAGGGAGAAATGGGCGACTCGCACGTGGGTCTTCACGCACGTCTGATGTCACAGGCCTTAAGAAAACTGACTAGCAGCATCAATCGTTCCAAAACATTAGTAATATTTATTAACCAAATCCGAATGAAGATTGGGGTGATGTATGGCAATCCCGAAGTCACTACTGGTGGGAACGCACTTAAGTTTTATTCTTCCGTTCGGCTTGAAATACGCAGGGTTGGGGCAATCAAAAAGGGCGATGCCTCTATTGGTGCCCATACTAGAGTCAAGTTGGTTAAGAACAAGTTGGCACCGCCATTTAAACAGTGTGAATTTGATCTTATTTTCGGTGAGGGAGTATCAAAGGAAGGTGAGCTCGTGGATCTTGGAGTAGCACATCAAATCGTCCAGCGGGCAGGTGCCTGGTACAGCTTTGGTGAAGATCGAATCGGTCAAGGAAGAGACAATGCTCGAATCTTTCTCAAAGAAAACCCACAGATAGCCGATCAGATCGAAGCTCAACTTCGTGACAAATTTGTTGTAAGTGAGAAGCAACCTGTAGCGGGGAATAGTGCTTAGAGTTGTATGAGTGCTGTTGATGCACGGGCCATTTCGCTACGCTTGCTTGCCCGCAGGGAGCATAGCGAGTCTGAACTCATACGTAAGTTGGTAGCCCGAGGTGTGGCTCGAGATGAAGCCCATCAGGCTGTTTCCGAATTAAGTTCGCAAGACCTTGTTAATGACGAACGCTTTACGGAAGAATTTGTGCGTGTGCGGAGCAATTCTGGATTTGGCCCATTGAAGATTGCAGCGGAACTGAGGGAACGTGGAGTGGATTCAAGCATAATCGATCAATGGATTAATGACAACGATGCGCAGTGGGATCAACAAATAAGACACCTCGCGCAACAAAAGTATAAAGAATCACCAATTGCAGACTACCGGGAGTGGGCTCGTCGTGCCAGATTCTTAGCAAGTAGGGGATTTACCTCATCTCAGGTGGCAACGGCTTTGGGCGGACGCTTCAGCTCAAATTGAATCGATTATGAAAACTACGGAATTAAGAAGTCTCTTTTTAGATTTTTTTCGAGACAGAGGACATGAAATTGTACCAAGCAGCTCGCTGGTACCGGGAAATGATCCAACTTTGCTATTTACCAACTCGGGAATGGTGCAATTTAAGGATGTATTTTTAGGAGCGGATAAACGTCCCTATAACCGAGCTGTGACTGCACAGAGATGTGTACGAGCTGGCGGCAAGCATAATGATCTTGAAAATGTTGGGTATACCGCACGGCATCATACATTTTTTGAAATGCTCGGGAACTTCAGTTTTGGAGATTATTTCAAGAAAAACGCGATTGAATATTCCTGGGAACTGCTGACAGATGTCATTGGGCTGCCACCTGAAAGATTATGGGTGACAGTTTATTCCGAGGACGATGAAGCTGCCGATATTTGGCTCAATGAAATCGGAATTCCATCCGAGCGTTTCGCTCGAATTGCAACATCCGACAACTTTTGGGCGATGGGGGATACAGGACCGTGCGGACCTTGTTCAGAAATTTTTTACGATCATGGCGCAGAAGTTGAAGGAGGCCCACCGGGAACTCCCGAAGAGGATGGTGACCGTTACATTGAGTTGTGGAATTTGGTGTTCATGCAATTTGAAAGGTTTCAAGATGGCAGCAAGACGCCGTTGCCGAAACCTTCGGTGGATACGGGCATGGGTCTAGAAAGAATTGCCGCTGTTTTGCAGGGAGTTCACAGCAACTATGAAATTGATCTGTTTCAATCTTTGATCGCCGATGCTGCAAAAGTTGTCGGGACAACGGCAATCGACCATAAATCTTTAAGAGTCATAGCCGACCATATCAGGTCTGCCGCTTTTTTGATTGTCGACGGTGTGACGCCGTCCAATGAAAATCGCGGATATGTGTTGCGCAGAATCATTCGACGAGCTATTCGTCATGGTTATCAGATGGGATGCAGAACCCCATTTTTTCATCAGCTCACTGGGTCGCTAACCGAACAGATGGGCGATGCTTATCCCGAACTAAGACATGCACGCAGCAAGGTGGAATCGGTACTGCAAAGAGAAGGGGAAAAGTTTGCTGAAACGCTAGATACCGGTATTCGAATTCTCGACCGTGAAGTCGCTTCAATAAGTGATGGTGTTCTTCCAGGTGAAGTAGCCTTTAAGTTGTATGACACTTATGGATTTCCAGTGGATTTAACTGAAGATTATCTTCGCGACTTCGGCATGAAGGTGGATATTGAAGGATTTGATGATGCTATGGCACAACAGCGTAAAAGAGGCAAAGCTGCAAGTCGATTCGAATCAATGGGAAGTGATGACCCAGTGTTGGATGTTAAAGTTGGTTTCCTAGGTTATGACCGGCTTGTACACGACTCTCATATCGCTGCAATTATTGTAGACGGACAAACAATAGACCGCGTAGATGTCGGGCAAAAATCTGTAATTGTCCTGCACGAGACGCCTTTCTATGCAGAAGGTGGTGGGCAGGTAGGCGATGTAGGAAGACTTTACATGGGAGACAATGAGTTTCAAGTAACGGATACAAGGAGTTTAGCGAACCAGGTGATAGGTCATTTCGGAGTAGTTTCGAAAGGAAGATTTTCTATTGATCAGCGAGTTACTGCGTCAGTTGAGGCCGCCGCTCGTGAGGCGACAATGAAGAATCATTCTGCCACTCACTTACTGCATGCCGCCTTGAAAAACAACTTGGGCACACATGTACAGCAAAAGGGCTCGCTGGTAGCGGCTGATCGACTCCGCTTTGATTTCTCGCATCATTCGGCCGTATCAGCTGAGGAACTTGAATCTATAGAAATTGAGGTGAATCGAGAAATTCGCCGGAATCACGAGGTAGTAATCCAGCACATGGATTTGGATGAGGCGAAGGTAAAGGGTGCAGAGGCACTATTTGGAGAAAAGTATGATTCCGAAGTCAGAGTGCTTGGGATGGGTGACTACTCTTTGGAGTTGTGCGGGGGCACCCATGTGAAACGAACCGGCGATATTGGACTAGTCAAAATCATTCAAGAAAGCTCTATTGCTTCCGGGGTTCGGAGAATTGAAGCCTTAAGTGGCGAAGCAGCTGTGCAAAGAGTGCAAGAGGATGCCAAGATACTTCAGCAAGTGGCTTCGAAGATTCAGTCGAACACTGATGAAGTGGCTGAGAATGTCATTCAACTGCAAATACGAAATAGGGAGCTGGAACGCGAAGTAGCAGAACTTAAGACGCAACTTGCGACTGGAGGAGGCGGTGATGCCGCCGAGAAAGTTCAGTCTATAGATGGTGTGAAACTAGTGACTTCCCGATATGATGGAATAGAAGTTAAGAATTTGAGAATGATTATGGACCGAGTCAAAGAACGTGTGGGATCAGGTGTTGTCGTTTTAGGTTCGGCTACGGACGGCAAGGCAACATTGCTTTGCACGGTTTCCAACGATTTGATTGATCGCATCAATGCAGGCGACATCATTCGAAAGTTATCTCCGTTGGTTGGTGGAAAGGGCGGTGGAAAAGCTAATATGGCGCAAGGTGGCGGAACCGACGTGGATCAGCTTGATACCGCATTGAGTAGTGTAGCCAACTACATCAATTAAATACTTCTATTTATCCTTTGGTATTCGTGACGTCGTTTGCGGTAGTTACGTTCTTTTTTGGAAACGCTCGTCTTACAATATCCACTTTGTTTCATCTTTCATTAATTTAGCGATATCTGTGGCTCTAATTGTCGAAAAATTTGGCGGAACTTCCGTAGCAAATCTGGTACGGATTGAGGCGGTTGCAGAGCGTATCATCAAAACTCGTCGTGAAGGACATGACGTCGTGGTCGTAGTTTCTGCTATGGGTGGTGAAACCAACCGATTGGTCGATCTGGCAAAACAAGCTGGTGGGGGTTCTTTGTTGCGTGAAACCGATGTCATGATATCAACCGGAGAACAAATCACCATCGCCTTGCTGGCAATGATATTGCAGAACAAGGGTTGTGACGCCGTTTCTTATACTGGAGCACAGGTGCCAATCTTAACTGATGAAGTGTATGGCAAGGCTCGGATTTTAAAGGTAGAAAAGACACGAATTTTGAGCGAACTAAAGAATGGTAAAGTCG
This sequence comes from Arenicellales bacterium, assembly GCA_965200645.1. GTDB lineage: Bacteria > Pseudomonadota > Gammaproteobacteria > Arenicellales > JAJDZL01 > CBDAUN01. Next base: position 917,023 of record CBDAUN010000003.1, on the reverse strand, counting down.
TCGTCGTTGCAGGATTTCAGGGCGTAAATTGCAGGGGTGACATTACAACTTTAGGAAGAGGTGGGTCCGACACCACAGCTGTTGCCTTGGCGGCGGCGCTTGGCGCATTGGAGTGTCGCATTTACAGTGATGTCGATGGTGTGTTTACTGCGGACCCTAGAATTGTCCAGCGAGCCAGAATTCTTGAACGAGTGACAGTTGAAGAAATGTTGGAACTAGCGAGTTCGGGTGCAAAAGTTTTGCAAATTCGTGCCGTAGAATTTGCGGTGAAGCATCGTGTCACACTGCGGGTATTGTCATCATTTCGGGATGTACCGGGCACATTGATTACCTTTGAGGAGTCGAACATGGAGCAGCCAAAAATAACAGGTATTGCCTATAACGCAAACGAAGCTAAATTGACCATTCGAGGAGTTCCGGATAAGCCGGGAGTTGCATCGAAAGTATTTGGACCGATTGCAGAATCGCACATCAATGTCGACATGATCATACAAAACGTTGGTGACGACAACAATACTGATCTATCGTTCACAGTGGACCGAAGTGAATACGACCGAAGTTGCAAAATATTGGAAACGGTCGTAAAGGAGATCGGAGCGCGGGATTTTGTTGGTGCCAACGATATTGCAAAGATTTCGGTTGTTGGAGTTGGCATGAAGTCACATACTGGAATTGCGACAACCATGTTTTCCACTTTAGCTAACGAAGGTATCAATATTCAAATGATCTCGACCTCGGAGATTAAGATTTCAGTTATTGTGGATGACAAGTACATGGAGCTTGGCGTTCGATCTCTGCATACGGCATTTGGACTGGATGACGAAACTGTGGATATTGAAGAAAGTGCGCCCCAACAGGACTTGATGTCGTAATTAACTACTTTGCCTATCTTTTGTTTCGCAACTAACTCATTTAGTTGCTAAATTCTCCTTACATACTACTGCAGAATTGCGAGTGGTTGGTTGCTGCGTAGATTTTCAGTCGGAAAATCTGAAATAATATGTTTCTTACAGTACGTAATAAAACCTAAATCTGTTACAGTTTTTGGTTTAAAATCACCGAAGAATAATATGACCTTGGCAAAGTTTCGTTGATGTCATGTTCAAATTAGTCCTCCCTTCATTCAAAGAGAACAGTTGAACTATGCGTAGCGAATCAGTGAAAAAACAAGGTGATTTATGAAATTGCTTCGCTGCAAAATTGTGGTGAAGGTACGGTCTGCAAATTGATCTACTGGCTATTTGCACTGAATAGGAGATTGAAATAGTGTTGATACTGACCAGACGAATTGGAGAATCTGTCATCATCCGTGATGACATAACTGTAACTGTTTTGGGGGCAAAGGGTAATCAAATTAGGATTGGCATTGATGCCCCAAAAGAAGTTTCAGTCCATCGAGAAGAAATATTTCATCGCTTGCAAGATGAAGAGTATGTCAGCGAGTGATACCCAATACCGCCAAATTAAGTGCCCTAGTGCAACATAATTTTACGGGTCGAAGAATCCATCCATTCAGTAAAAAAATATTCAAAACAAAACTTCATCCATTATCATTTTCACTTAATCGCGCTGCGCCTGTAGCTCAGCTGGATTAGAGTGCCAGACTACGAATCTGGGGGTCGGGGGTTCGAATCCCTCCGGGCGCGCCAGTTACATCAAACGTTAGATTACTAATTTTGTGAATGTTTTCCTTTGTGACGTTAGGTAGAGGAAATTTGAGTAGGCGGTTTCGCATCAAAGTTCATTTTTTTGAATACCTGAGACTCAAATATTTTTCGGTTCCACAGGCCAGCCTAATGATTTTGTCTTCTAATGAAAATTAGTTTTCAATAATACGTCAAAAAAATCATTTACTGTATATGCTAAAATTCCTTTTCAAAGTCTCAGTGTCAAAAATTTATTTTTGGCACTAATTAACAGAATTTTTGGTGCACCTTGTACCGGTATATAGGGGGTCAAAGTTGATGGTTGTAAAGAATTTCCCCTCAACTTCAATTCGCAACGCACAATATAGCCACTCGCCTTTGAGTAGACGGTTCTTGATCAACTCCATTTTGATGTGTACCGCTTTAGTGCTGTTTTCTATTACTCTCAGTAAACCCGTCCTTGCTCAAGAAAACGAAGAACCTGAAGTTACAGTTGGTGCAACAATTTCTTGGGGAGTGGCACAAAGAATTGAAAGTCAAGACCCAGAACGGAGTGTATTTAACTCAGGCGATGGAAATTCTGATGATGGAAATCTGAATTATGCAAAGGGAGACATCATCAGTAACACCTTAAAGTTAACGTCAGATATTCAAGTTGAAAAAGGTAACACAGGTGTTTTTGGACGATTCACAGCTTTTGTTGATGACGAAAATGATGGGGAAAGAAAGGAGTCCAGAACTCAGTTGTCTGACGATGCTAAAGAGTTGGTAGCGAGGGACGTTAGGCTGCTTGATTTATATCTTTACACAACTTTGAATCCGAACAGGTAATTGGCGATGTTCGTGTAGGCAACATTGTGCTGAATTGGGGCGAGAGCACTTTTATTCAAAATGGAATAAATGCCATCAATCCAGTGGATGTAAGCAGGCTTAGAACTCCGGGGTCCGAATTGCGTGAAGCCCTAGTGCCTGTACCAATGATTACGGCATCAGTTTCTCCGAATGACCGACTGACGTTTGAAGGGTTTCTGCAAGCTGAGTGGAAACCAACTGAAATTGACCCAGTTGGAAGTTATTTTTCCCGAAGCGATTATATCGGTGCAGGTGCAACTCAAGCAGAACTTGATTTGAGGTCGCAGGTGCCAGATGAGGCGAAGCTTCTGACTAGATTTATAACACCAGATGATCAGGATAATTGGCTGTCAGTAAAGCGACGTCGTGATGTTACTCCGAGTGACTCAGGCCAATATGGTGTCGCTTTGCGATATTTGACAGAAGGTGGGAATGAAACTGAGATTGGAGCATATTACATCAACTATCACAGTAGAAGACCACTAGTAAGTGCAAATACAGGGAGATTTGGACGAGTTTATTGAGTGGTATGTTTAAAGCTGGAAATTTAGGAGGTGTTGCTTCCAGAAGTTTTAACGAACCCACCTAGACTTGGACCCGCCTTCAGAATTTGATGAGCGGAAGAAAAGTTATTTGATCAGTAGACTTGAAACTGAAAAGTCGCCACTTAAACCGCACGATAAATTATTTGAGGAAACTGAAATTAAACTGATTGCCGACAATTGACAGAGTTAAGTGCATTTTTAGACGTCAATATCACAGGGAGAACCAAATTTTATTGATCTTTAGTGAAAATGGGAAAATGTTATTGATGGGATTTTCAGATTTAATTGGAAGCAAATTTCAATAAATCGATTTGCTCAAACTGCAAGTTATCAAGTTGAATATCCTGAAGACATTGGTTTGTTTGGATTGAGTTTCAATTCACTGTTGGGTTCTACGGGTTGGGCAATTCAGGGAGAAGCTTCGTTCAGATCAGATGCCCCACTTCAAAGAGAAGACGAGTCTATACTAAAAGATGCTCTCAATTACTGTAGGAAATTGCAAGTAAATTTGCTAGTGAATGTTTGAGAATTATGGAAGCTATCAAGGAGTATTGAAATGCATAGTTCCTAGGGAAGTTACAGTCAATGCTTCAAAGGGAAAGCGGATTTGCACCAAAGGAGTTAAAGTAGATGGAGTGGTGCGACGCGACGTCTCGCAATTTCAACTCACTGGCACCAAACTATTCGGACCAATCTCAGGTATAGGTGCAGAAGGTGGAGTCTTCATTGCTGAGATCGCAACTACTCAAATCCATAGTATGCCTGACCCGAAAATTTTGCCGCTAGAAGGGTCCGGATCTGGTACGGAACAGCCGATTCGTGGGGCTACCGACTAGCAACAAGACTCGATTATCCCAATGCAATTGGTCCCGTCAGCCTTTCGCCATATCTTCAATATCAACATGATGTCAGCGGAACCACTCCAGCACCAATAAGTAACTTTATAAAAGGAAGAAAGACTTGGACCTATGGAATAGGAGCCAATTATCTGGATAGATGGACCGGAAACTTTAGCGTTACCCAGTACAAAGGTGCAGGGTTGCGTAATCCACATGGTGATAGAGATTTCATGTCGTTAAGTGTCGGCTACACATTCTGAGGTTAATAAACAAAATGAAACTGCAGAAAAACCTGATAAAGACTGTAATTCTTGCATTCATAATAGCAACTGGGTGGAGTGCAAATGCCGCAGTTTCCCCGGAAGAAGCGGCTAGACTCGGTAATGACCTGACCCCGATGGGGGGAGAAAAAGCTGGTAATTCGGATGGAACTATCCCAGCATGGGAAGGTGGAATTACTGAAGTACCAGATGGGTATAACAGTGGTGAACGTCATGTTGACCCATATCCTAGTGATCAGCCTCTATTCACCATTACCGGTGAAAATGTAGATCAACACCGCGATAAGTTGTCAGTAGGTCATCAGGAGTTATTGAGTCAGTACCCGTCCTACTCGATGCATGTTTACCCTACAAGGCGGTCGGCATCCTATCCACAGCGAATTTATGATGCTACCAAGGAGGTAGCAACTACTGCGACACTTGTAGACGACGGTAATGGTGTCCAGGGTGCCGTGATCGGAACTCCCTTTCCAATTCCAAGTAATGGCCTTGAAGTAATTTGGAATCATTTGCTGCGTTACCGTGGAGATACCCTTAGGAGAACTTTTGGTCAAGCAGCCGTAACCAGGAACGGTGACTACACTATCTTTAAGGCGACGGATGAAGCGATTTTCCTGTATGCGCTTGAAGGTATGACTGAGGAAGAACTCGATAATACAATGCTTTTTTATAAGCAAAAGGCATTGGCGCCTCCCAGAGCAGCAGGAGGAATTATTGTTGCACATGAAACACTCAATCGCGCGCTTGAGCCACGCAGAGCTTGGGTGTACAACCCAGGACAACGCAGAGTGCGTCGTGCTCCAGATGTCGGGTATGACACTCCAGCAGTATCAGCCGACAGCCTCAGAACCTATGATCAGTTCGACATGTTCAACGGTGCAGTGGACCGCTACAATTGGGAACTCGTCGGTAAGCGTGAACTTTATGTGCCTTATAACAGTTACCAATTACAAAGCGATTCATTATCCTTTGAAGATATTTTGACTCCCTTTCACCCAAATCCCGAACACTTACGATACGAACTCCACCGTGTTTGGGTGGTAGAAGCAACGCTCAAGGAAGGTGCTCAACATCTGTATAAACGGCGTACCTTTTACGTTGATGAGGACTCTTGGCAAATTTTGGTAGTTGATTTGTACGATAATCGTGACCAGTTCTGGCGAGTCTCGGAAGGCCATTCTATCAACTACTATGAGGTTCCGCTATTTTGGTCGACAGTGTTGGTGCACTATGACCTTCACGCTGGTCGATATGTTGCTAACAACTTGACTAACGAGTATAACGCCGTTACTTTTGGCGTTAAACTCTCAGCTCGAAATTTCACTCCAGCAGCATTGCGTCGGGAAGGTAAACGTTAAAGTCAATCTTGGAAGCGGTTTGATTCGAACTGTAAGCTGCTTCCTTCCTTTCCTTTTTGTGGCGGGATTTGCTTCTGCCACAGATTTAAATTCGGCCTGCCCGTCTATACCAGGGTCTGAATATACCGATTGTGATTTTCAAGGTCCGGCTGAAACCTATCGTTGCCCGGATTGGTCAATTCTCGCACCGCTTGCTCAAAACACTCTTTTGTTGGATGGCGCAGTCGTAGATTCCAGCTTCATTGTGGTTGGGGCCCGTGGTCATGTCTTGCGAAGCCACCAGGAACAGGAATGGTCGCAGAGTAAAGTCCCAACATGCAATCTTTTGTCTGCTATACACATGCATGACGCCAACTTGGGTTGGGCGGTTGGACATGATGCAATTGTGATGCGTACTAAGGATGGCGGAAGTTCATGGAAAATTGTCTATAGTGCACCAGACGATGAAGTTCCTTTATTGGATGTTTGGTTCCGAAATGCCATGGAAGGAGTCGCAATAGGTGCATATGGCTATTATTTGGAAACTTCAGACGGTGGTGAAAGTTGGAGTGCGCGTTACATTTCAGAGGAAGAAGACTTTCATTTAAATGCGATCACTTCGGCGGGCGAAAGTCGACTGTATATCGCTGCGGAAGCTGGAAATTTGTACCGCTCTGATGATGGGGGAGAAAACTGGCACAAACTTGATTCTCCCTATGAAGGCTCCTGGCTTGCTATTCATGCGTTCAATGAGGATAAATTGTTGATTGCCGGACTTCGAGGGAATCTATACCGTTCTGATGATGGTGGAAAAAATTGGGTTCAAATTCCTACCAACACTAGAGCAATACTTACAGGAATTACTCAGATTTCATCTGGAGAGGTGGTTGTCACTGGCACGGAGGGGACAGTACTCATCAGCAGTGACGGTGGGCAGACATTTGCCAACAACAATCTGTCCTCTCGTGCCGCAATTTCAACCGCACTACCGTATGATCAAGAGTCAATACTCTTGCTTGGTGAGTTCGGAATCAGGAAGCATCCCCGAGTTAATTAACCCCAATTCTTCATTACTGCATGGTTGCACCACTGTCTAAGTTCTCAAAGTTTGCAGACCGGTTGGAGAATTTGCTATTCGGACATCGGAATGTGATTCTGATTGTCTTTGCAGCAGTCACGTTGTTAATGATTGGTTTTGCGTCTCAATTTCGAATTGATGCAAGTTTTTCCAAACTCATTCCATTGAAGCATCCCTACATGAAGACTTATGTTGAGCATCAAAATGAGTTTGGAGGAGCAGACCGCGTTGCGATTGTGTTACTGGCAAAGGATAAAAACATGTTCACGCCGGAATTTTTTCAAAGTATTCGTCAGGTCACCGATGCGGTGTTTTTCATACCCGGAGTTGACCGCACTCAAGTTTACTCATTGGTCACTCCAAATGTTCGATATACCGAAATCGTGGAGGATGGGCTTATTGGCGGAAATGTTGTGCCCGCCAACCTCAAACTAGACGAGGTGGGGTTTGCATTAGTTCGGGAGAATGCGATCAAGGCAGGCATCATAGGTAGATTGGTAGCTAATGATTTTAGTGGGGCGCTCATCAGCGCTCGACTCCAGGAATTTCATCCAGAGACACAGGAACGGCTGGATTATTTTGAGGTTGCCGAAGCACTTGAGAATATCCGCACGGAGATCAAATCCACAACCGATTTAGACGTGCACATCATTGGCTTTCCAATGGTCGTCGCTGAGATCAAAGCAGGTGCTATTCGCGTGGTAATGTTCTTTGGTATTGCCTTTTTCGTTACCTGTTTGTTCTTGTTCGCATTTACCAACTCAATTCGACTTTCGGTCTTACCATTGGTTTGTTCAGTGGTCGCAGTCACATGGCAATTAGGCATTATGACAGCACTTGGGTTTGGTATCGATCCGATGTCACTACTCGTACCTTTCTTGATCTTTGCGATTGGGGTCAGTCACGGTATACAGATGGTGAACAATGTTCGTTCAGAAGTCAGCAATGGATTGACAAGTATGGATGCTTCTCGTGAAGCATTTCGTGGTTTGTTAATTCCTGGTTCGGTAGCGCTGATTTCAGACACAGCTGGCTTTATGATGATCTCGTTTATAGAGGTTCAGGTTATCCAGGAAATAGCATTGACCGCAAGTCTGGGAGTCGCATCCATCATCATGACAAATTTAGTCTTGCTTCCGATTCTGCTTTCCTTTCTTAGTAAGGAATCCATGAAGCCTGAATATGCTGTTAGATTGGAACAACGATTGCGACCATTCTGGGCGGCGGTTGCAAGCTTAGCAAATCGAGGACCGGCTGGAGTCATCATCGTTCTAACTGGGGTTACACTGTTTTTTGCATATCCGTTGGCTGACCAAGTCAAAATTGGCGATGAACATGAGGGAGTTCCTGAATTGCGGCAAACCTCAGTTTACAACACAGACACAGCCAAAATTATCAGTCACTTTGATACCGGTATAGACATCTTTTCCGTCATTGCTCAAACAAGTCCGGAGGCATGTATCGAACATGACATTATGCAGGCTATGGATCAATTCGAGTGGCACATGGCGAATATTGAAGGGGTTCAATCGGTATTTGGCCTTGCAGGAGTGGCAAAAAGGGTAACTTCAGGCTTGAATGAAGGAAATATGAAGTGGCGTACACTTTCAAGAAACCAATACATACTCGCTCAATCCGTCTCCAACGTGCCAACCACTTCTGGGTTACTCAATGTCGACTGCAGTGTCATGCCGGTCGTCATCTACACAGAAGATCACAAGGCTGCCACAATCGAGAGAATCGTTGATGGAGTAAAGGAATTTCAACGAATTAATAACGTGGAAGGCATTGAGTTTCTCTTGGCCAGTGGCAATGTTGGGGTAATGGCGGCCACCAACGAAGAAGTTAAGGCTGACCAATTTCAAATCGTTGGCTATGTTTTTCTTGCGATAGTGTTGCTGTGCCTGATTTCTTTCCGGTCCATTTCTGCTACAGTTTGCATCATACTTCCGCTATTTGTTGTGTCTGTATTGGCGTATGCTTTGATGACACTTCTAGAGATTGGCTTAAAAATTTCGACATTACCAGTGGTTGCGCTTGGTGTTGGAATTGGCGTGGACTATGGAATATATATATATGGTCGACTACGAACTTACTTACAGGAAGGTTATTCCTTCAAGATAGCGTATGAGATGACTCTCAGAACAACGGGCACTGGGGTGGCGTTGACTGGCTTGACTTTGGGGGCAGGTGTGGGAACATGGATATTTGCACCATTGGCGTTTCAAGCACACATGGGGACACTGTTGACATTCATGTTTTTGGTGAACATGTTGGCTGCACTTGTGTTGCTGCCTGCACTAGGTGCATGGTTGATTCGCAGCAATAAGTCTAATAGTGAATCCGTTGTAGGAAGTTGAATGCTTGGATAAAAACCAAGCTAATGAGTTAGCATATAATCCCTTTCCCAATTTAAATTCTTTACAATTGCCGCAATACCGGAGAGGTGGCCGAGCGGTTGAAGGCGCTCCCCTGCTAAGGGAGTATGGGTATCCCCCATCGAGGGTTCGAATCCCTCCCTCTCCGCCAACTATTTGTAATTATTGACTTTTTCATCGCATGTGACATAAATCAGAAACCTGATTTTACAAATCTTGGTAAAGTTCAACTTTCTCAAATAGTCGATGAGGTTTTTAGGCAAATTGCAACTACGACTTGAATCCAATTCACAGAATTCTAACTTTTTCGGAAATCTGTAAGACCAACAATTGAAATCTATGTGTGGTCGATTCAATATCATGACGGATGCCGACTCACTGATGATTGCGTTTGAAATTTTGCGCGAAAATTCACAGTTGTCTTTATACGGCCCACACTACAACATCAGTCCTTCACGCAACAACTCACCAGTTGATGTTTCTGATAACTTAAATCTCACATTTATTCCGATTGTTAAGCATAGCGAACAAGGTAGAACGTTGAGTTTGGCGATTTGGCCTCTCATACCATTTTGGTTAAGTGGCGTGGTTCCAAAGTTCTCTACCGCGAATGCCCGTAGTGAAACAATTACAGAAAAAGCTAGTTACAAGCACGCATGGAGACGCCAGCAGCGTTGTATTGTTCCGGCGACAGGATTCTATGAGTGGCAGTCCATTGCGGAACTGACACACAAACAGCCCTGGCACATTCAGCATGCTGAACAGGCGATTATGGGATTCGCCGGAATTTGGGAAAGATCCGAGGACGTAAACGATGACGAAATTGAATCCTGTGCAATCATAACCACCAAAGCCAATAAGCTAATGGCAGAAATTCACAATCCGGGGAATAGAATGCCAGTCATAATTGATGCACAAGACCGAGAACAGTGGTTATGCGGCAATCACAATGATGCGGATGAGCTACTGAAAACCTACAGAAATGATGGATTAACCGCACACCCCATCTCAAGACGCATCAATAACCCGAAGTTTGATAGCCCTGAATGCATCACACCTACCGAAATCGGAGAATAGCAACATGTGGAGGCACTGGATTGTATGCATTTTTGTTATCACAACATCCCTTGTCGCCTCGAATCTTCATGCTGAAACCTGGCGTGGGTTGACGATTGCACCAGAGAGCCGATGCTCAGAATACAATCGAAAGCGGGATTACAAATACCCACAATCAGTAGAGTTGGAAATCATCGCATCCATTGGGAAAATTTACAGTCCGTACACAGGTAGATGTTTTCAGACAAGATTCGAAACTGATATTGAACACATTATTGCGATGTCAGAGGCGCACGACAGTGGATTGTGCGCTGCAGATCGTGAGACTCGTAGTAGATTCGCCAGAGACATTCGGAACCTAACGCTTGCTTCTCCACAAGTAAATCGGCATCAAAAGAGGCACAAGGATGCCTCGGAGTGGTTGCCTGAACTCAACAAGTGCTGGTTTGCGGCCAGAGTGTTGGAAGTTCGAAAGGCTTATGGTTTAACCATTGATGTTCGAGAGGCGGCCGCAATTGACCATGTGCTCGCCAAGTGCGAATCAACGGAGATGGAAATAAATCCTTGTCCTGAACCATCTGAAGAAACAACTGCAACAAATCAGACAAGTTCATCGGAGGTTCAAAGTACTCACGTACTTAGCATGTATGATGACAATGGAAATGGTGCAATAACCTGTGCGGAAGCTAGAAAGCACGGGATAGCACCGGTACATCGAGACCATCCTGCCTATCAGTTTATGCGAGATGGTGATGGTGATGGCGTGGTATGCGAGTAGGTACTAAACAAATGCAAAAATGGGTAAGATCTAAAGGAATTGATAATTCGAGACCCGATTACTTGGCTTCTTCAATCCGCGATTGTTCTTCGCCCTGCATTATTTTCTTCCCTTCCAGTCCTCTCTTGAATGGTAAGAGAATTATTTGATTCTTGGGCGGTATTCGCATTTTCAGTATGGCCGACACGGATTCGTCAATCTTGTTGACTTTGGCTTGGTGCTTGTTTCAATCTTGCAACTAGCTTGGAAGTTAGTTGTTCTAGCTCCCTTTCACCTTTGATCGGATTACTGCTTCCGCGCAGAAACTAGATCTTCTTACAAGTGATCTGTTCAACCTTCTGCTTGGCAATAGTGTGGTTAACGGTAAAGTTTTGCATTTTGAATTGATGGTTGCTTCCATTCCGATACCCTTGTACTCCATATAGAAGACTTACATTGTATGGGCAGATGTGAAAGATGTGAATTTTTGAAATCTTGTGCAATGATATATCTGTACGGATCGCTCATCAGTAGAGAAGACCAATTCGTTTTTTCATTCTATGTTTCACTAACTCCCCTGATTTTGGTGATAGATCAATCTCTATTAATTCCTATCTGTTACTTGTACTGAAGCAATACAGGAAGTTGCACAATAACATTACGGGGCCATAACAAATTCAACTTCAAAAATAGAAGCAAGTTGAATTCTATGAAGCAACGCTGACTGTTTTTAGTTGGATAGCCTCAAAGTTGATTTTATCGTCTCCCTACTGGATAAAGCTCCGGTCGCCATGTTTCAGGAACCTTGCCACAGTTCAAGTAATAACTTCTCAATTCAGGTGTAAAGGGGTCTGCTATCGTAGAATCACTATTGTTAGATTTAAGATTTTTACGCAGGACACGTGCCCATTTTAGAATTGAAAATCCAATGATTGATGATTCTATGACCCACACACTACCAAGTCATAATTAGCTTTTAAAGGATTCCATCCCACTGCAAGACAGCCTTAACCTTGCCATTCTTTCATGCCGATCATCGGATACTCGCTACCAGTACAGACACTAACTTTCCTTTTCGTGCATTGATATATGTTTACTTCCCACTAATATTGGTGGTGTTCGGTAACACTGTACAGGATGCACTTAACCTCGAAAACCATTTTGATGTTTCGGATCGAGGAATCGAACCTCGACCGAAATTTCATGTGATACTTGCATTCGATTCGCGTCCGGAGACCCGCCGCGTTGAGTCATAAACCAGCGTCGCCGCTGAATCCATTTTCATTCCTACTTCCAGAATATCTGACGGGGAGAATTTGACTAGGCAAATTAACTCGTTGTTGATGTTTCAGAATGGCCTGATCCGGCTTGATCAGTCCTTCCAAACTAGATTTATTGCAATACCATTAGGGTAGTCTCGTTTGCAATTCGCGACTGTATAATGTGAGTTTCCGTTTACTAAATTCTTGAAGTGAAGCCATCTGAAACCACACTCGAAGAGCGGATAAACAAGATTTATATCGTTAATTAGGTTTCTGATATCTTCAACGTGTCTCTGAAAGCAGTCAAGATCAAGAGGCGGACAACTTGCTACCAGTGGAATAGTGCAGACAAAATACCTTGTCGCTGTTTCATTGGACAGGTAAAGGCTTATGGATGAAAGAATCTGAAACCAAGTTTCTCGAGCCTTCTAAAGAATGGATTACTGAATTTGTCCCTAATAAACTTATTTTCACTGAGCACTTACAATGAAACGATTACTATCTGTGGTTACTGCCGTTTTCTTGATCGGTATTGCCCTCAACGCCAACGCTTCAAACCAATTTACAGATCAGGAGAAACAATTTTTGTCAATTGCTTTCTGCGAAACAGCACTTGAATACTATGATTCAATTTCCGGTGATAACGGGTTCATGGAAGACATGTATGCGAGCTTAGCGTCCCTAGTCCTCCAACAATTCGCGATGGAATTATGGGATAAGCCGCGGTCTCATCCGCTCAACCGTGAACTGAGTCGTGTAACGCGATTGTTTCGGCGTGACCCAATTGGCGGTGCTGCAGAGTCTAGGAGACTCTGCGAGTTCTACAGCGGAAAAACCTACGATGAATATGTTGAATCGATCAGTGGCGGCTCATGAAAAAACTGTTGCTTGTCCTAATCCTCACATTTCCTTCAGGTTCGATCGCGGACAACGATGAGGTTTAACTGGAACTGTCGATTATCGGCACGAAGAACTATATTTGCGGATTGGCACACAAATTTTACAGTGAGGTTCGCTTTAGTGAAAAGCTGCAGGACGCGCTGACCGAGACTAAGCGGTGTCTTTGATTCTGGAGTTCATTCACTAATTGAGAAGTTGTTCAGTAAAGATCTGAAGAAACTTGATCGGAATTATAGTGACGGCGACTACCAGAATCCGACCATACACATTATGGGATACTGCCACAGTCTAGCAGTGATGGTCGAAAATGGATACGAGATTGAATGACTAACCTAACGACCATTTACGTAAGCGCGTGCACAGATGATGGTAATTGGGAATGGAGGCGATTTTTCATCAGACAGATTGAATTTGGATGCATGTAGAGCGGTTGGCGAACGCATTCTTCAGCAAAGAACAAATCCAATTGCTCAGTCTATAACCAAAGTAGGGAGATGTAAGGGCAAACAGTAGAAAATACAATCCACAAATATGCTTATGTCACCTGATTCACTTTCCTTTCCACTATTTGATGAAACCTTTCGTCAAACCTACCAACAAAGCGACAACCACTAGACAAGCAAATTGAAGAAGTCGTATCGGCTTTGCTGAGGTTGAGAATGGCCGTCAATAGGTCAATTCACATTATTACCAACCAATAACGGACTGAAACGGAAAAGCACATAGTGCTACTAGTTGAAGAAAGACAACTACAGATCGAAGGAATTGAGTGGTCGGCCTTAATTTGTCGAATATTTAGACAATTCCGAAAATTACTTGGCACGCCCGGAGGGATTCGAACCCCCGACCCCCAGGTTCGAAGCCTGGTGCTCTGTCCAGCTGAGCTACAGGCGCTACCGTTATCAATTTTACAGCGAAGCGAACAAAAATGACTCGAATTTGACCTGATTGAGAATTGAATTGTCCCTCAATCCTGGTTAAGACAACAATTTGTGGATTAGGCCATATTGGGATTCTTCTAATACTAGCCAAATAATGCGTTGATTTGATTACGAATTTCTTCGTTCACCAATTTAGCGTTCAGCTTACCCCCAGAAGCTCGCATAACCTGGCCTACCAGAAAGCTTAGAACTTTTGAGTTTCCATCATAGTATTGTCTAGCCTGGTCATTGAATTGAGACAAAACTTCTTCAACAATTCTTTCGGTTTCACCACTGTCAGATTGCTGCTCAAGACTTTCCCGTTTGATCATCCCGTCCACGTCTGCCCCCGGGTTATTCCACAGCAAATTGAGTAAAGTTTTTGCTCCGCTACCAGATATTTTCCCTTGACCTATTTTAGCGACTAGTTGACCTAGGGACTTTGGAGGCACAAGTGACTCGCTTATGCTCAAGTTGCTACGATTCAGGTAACTCATCAGTTCTACGGCGACCCAGTTTGCAACAGATTTGGCATTGCTGGGTGATTCTTTCACAGCGACTTCAAAATATTTTGAACTTTCAGTCGAAAATGCCAATTGTGCAGCCATCTCACTATTCAACCCATATTGTGATTGAAACCGACGGAATTTTGCATCTGGCAATTCTGGCATCTGCTCTCTTAGGGCATCAATGAATTCGTCCGTCAGCGTCAATGGCGGTAAGTCCGGATCAGGAAAATACCTGTAGTCGTGAGCGCTCTCCTTTCCACGCATGGGCTGGGAACTATTGGTTTGAGCATCGTATTGACGGGTTTCCTGAACTACAGTTCCGCCACCCTCAACTAGTTCAATTTGTCGCCTCATTTCAGACTCGATTCCCTTTTCTACAAAACGAAAGGAATTTATGTTCTTTAATTCTGTTCGGGTGCCTAAGTTGGAATCACCTTTGCGACGAATGGACACATTTGCATCACAGCGCATCGACCCGTTTTGTAAATTGCCATCGCAAATTTCCAAAGTAGTGACTAGAGAATGCAATTTACGAAGGTAGTCGGCCGCCTGAGCACCAGACCGAATTTCCGGCTCAGACACAATTTCCAGCAATGGCATTCCCGCACGATTTAAGTCAATTCCGGTTGCATCTACCAGATTTTCGTGAAGTGACTTACCTGCATCTTCTTCGAGGTGAGCTCGGGTAAGCATGACGGTTTGTGGTTCGTCATCGACTGTAGTCTCAATACTGCCTCCAGACACAATGGGAAGTTCGTATTGACTGATTTGATAGCCCTTGGGTAAGTCGGGATAAAAATAGTTTTTTCTGGCAAAAATCGATTTTCGATTGATCTCAGCGCCCACAGCGAGGCCAAATTTTACCGCCATTCGAACCGCTTCTCGGTTGCACACTGGTAATACACCCGGTAGAGCCACATCAATCATGCTTGCTTGGGTATTGGGTGAAGCACCAAATTCAGTCGCTGAGCCAGAAAACATCTTGCTTTTGGTCAATAACTGAATGTGAACTTCCAGCCCGACAACGCATTCCCAGTTGTTCACGAAAACTCCTTCGGCATTGCCCTGTGATGATCGGTGTGTTGTTGATACAAATGCGCCACTCGTAAAAGTTCTGCTTCCTGTAAGTAATTTCCAACAATATGTAATCCGATAGGAAGACCTTGTTGATCAAATCCTGCTGGAATCGAAACGGCTGGTAGACCTGCCAGATTGACGGATGCCGTGTAAATGTCATTAAGGTACATCTGCACAGGATTTTCCATTTTTTGACCGATCTCGAATGCTGTACTCGGTGTGGTGGGGCCAATGATGACATCGCATTGCTTAAATGCCTCATCATAGTCATTTGCGATTTTGCGACGAATACGTTGTGCATTTACATAGTAGGCATCGTAGTACCCGTGCGACAATACGTAGGTTCCTATCATTATTCTTCGCTTAACTTCGATCCCAAAACCTTGCGTCCGGGTTTTTCTATACATTTCGGACAAATCTGCTGCATCTGGGGCTCTATAGCCATAGCGTACGCCATCAAATCTCGACAGGTTTGATGAAGCTTCCGCTGGGGCTATGACGTAATAACAGGGTATTGCAGCTTCACAGTTCGGCATCTCAATATTTATCAGTGTTGCACCAAGAGACTCATAGACTTTGAGCGCCTCGCGCACAGCCGTTTCAACCTCAGTATCAAGACCGTCACCGAAATATTGGGTCACAATGCCAATTTTCAAATCAGAAATTGGTTTGTCCAGTTGCGATGCACAGTCCGAATTTGGAATTTCCAATGACGTCGAATCCTTTGCATCAAAGGAGGCAATCGCATCCAAAAGCAAGGCAGCATCCTTCACTGACCTGGTGAAAACACCGGCCTGGTCCAATGAGGAAGCAAACGCGATCATGCCATACCTTGAAACCCTACCGTAGCTTGGTTTTAATCCGGTAATTCCGCACAGAGCAGCGGGTTGACGAATCGAACCTCCTGTATCTGTGCCGGTTGCGGCAACAACTAGACCCGCGGCGACTGCTGCCGCTGACCCGCCAGAACTACCACCAGGTACCAGTGCCGTATTCCAAGGATTGCGAACCGGTACAAAGGCAGAATGTTCGGAGGAAGAGCCCATGGCAAACTCATCCATATTAGTCTTTCCAAGCATGACCATCCCGGCCTGCTTGAGTGAAGAGACGACAGTGGCATCGTAGGGTGCGACGTAGTTTGCGAGAATCTTTGAACCGCAAGTCGTCAGTACTCCCTTAGTTGAAAAAATGTCCTTATGCGCGATTGGAACTCCTAACAGTGGACCATTCTCCCCGGCATTTCGCAAACGGTCCGCTTCCTCGGCACAGGCAAGAGCTCCTTCCTCATCAACAGTAATGAAAGCGTTCAAGTTCTTATGTGACTCTATGCGAGCCAAATAAAACTTACAAAGCTCTACCGAGGAAATCTCCTTACTTTGTAGCAGAGCGGAAATTTCACTAATTTCAGCGTGAGGGTAAGGTGTCATTTAACTTGGCAGAATTTGGATGCCATGTGCAAAACATGCACTTGTTCGGTGTTGGCAGCTTTGTGGTTAAGCCAATGCAAATTTTGATTGACTACCGAAAATCGAAATTATATTGGCTATCCGGAATCTCAGATTGATAAATGTAACTTAAAATCAAATCTGTAAGAATTAACATAACTTATTGTTATTAAAAAACAATCTATAGTCCTTTGACGTATAATATTACGTCTGCGACTGAGTCGTGCTTACTTACTTTGCTCAGCCAAGAACCTTTGGAACAAGGTATAATCCGCGTTCGGTACTTGGAGCTAGTTGCTGAAGTTCGGTTCGCTGATCTGGCTCGGTGATTTCATCACTTCTGAGTCTGAGTTCAATATCCTGGGGATGGGACATCGGTGTAGTTCTGGTAGTGTCGATACGTTGCATTTGCCCAATCAATTGAAGGATTCTTGTCAAATCCTGAACATAGAAGTCCAGATCCGGTTCAAGCATCTCCAAATTTGCAAGATTTGCAATTTTTTCAATATCTGTTGATTTGATGCTCATATGTAGTTTTCAATTTATGTTGAAGTCGTGAGTATAGCACGACAAATTACTAGTTCTGCTATTGTGCAAATGGATGTCGCGCATTTCTCTGATCACCATTTTTCTTGTATTTCCATGAATCGTCTATAGAAGAGTCGAAATGAGATTATTAGATTACTTTACTGAAGACATGGCCATTGATCTTGGCACAGCAAATACTCTGATTTACACCAAGGAATCGGGCATTGTACTGAATGAACCTTCGGTAGTCGCTATTATGCAGAACGGCTATCAGGAGAGTTACAAGGACAGAGTCAATTCAGTACTCGCAGTAGGCAAGGAAGCACGTGAGATGATTGGTCGAACGCCGGCCAACATTCGTGCCATTCGTCCTCTGAGAGACGGTGTGATTGCAGACTTCGCAGTAACCGAAGTCATGCTAAAGCACTTTATCAGTGCAGTTAAAGTACGTAAATTTTTGATACGCCCACGCATCGTGATTGGCGTTCCATGCCAATCGACTCAGGTCGAACGACGTGCCATTCGTGAATCAGCATATAACGCTGGTGCACGTGAAGTGTTCTTGCTAGAAGAACCCGTGGCGGTCGCTATAGGGATGAATCTGCCCGTTGTCGAGCCTACTGGCACGATAGTTGTGGATATCGGAGGTGGCACGACTGAAATTGGTGTGATGTCACTCGGAGGGCTGGTCTATTCAGGGACAGAGAAAATTGCCGGTGACGTGTTTGATATGAAAATTATTGATTACATGTCTCAAAGGTATGGAATTTTGATTGGGGAGCGAACCGCTGAGAGTGTAAAGAAGATGATTGGTACAGCATGGAAAGGATCAAAAATTTTGGAACTTGAAATTCGCGGCCGAGATCACGTTGGCAACGTAAGCAATAAAATCATCTCAAGTTCTGAGATTTTCGAAGTACTGTCCGAGCCTCTCGCAAACATCATCCAGGCTGTACGCAGGGCAATGGAACGCTCGCCACCGGAGTTAATGAGCGACATTTGGGAAAGAGGAATTCTGTTGGCGGGCGGTGGTGCGTTAATGCGCGACATTGACCGATTGTTTATCGAAGAGTTAGGTGTTCCCACCATAATTGCGGAAGAACCGTTGACCTGCGTAGCCCGGGGTTGTGGCAGAGCGCTGGAACAGGAAGATCTGTTAAACAGAGTGCTTTCGCGGGAGTGATAACAGCCGATTTTTTGCACCATCGATACATTAGTTTTTAAACAGGTCAATAAGGGTTAGTTCTGTGATTCAGCCAGAAGTCGTCGGTAGTAGAAAGGACAAAACCGTTAAACCCTTGAAGTGGCGTGCTGCACTCCTTGCCGTTTTGGCAGTAATGGTTATTTTTGTGGATTCCAGAACGGTTGCTCTGAATGAACTGCGGTCTGCAATATATTTCATCACCAAGCCGTTAATTGAAGTAGCTGAAATTCCAGCAGTAGTGAACTTGTCCTTCGAATTTGCATTTGAAGACCGCGAGAAAATCTTGCACCGAAACCGCTTACTTGTAGAAAAGAATGCTCAACTGATTCGCAGAATTAATCAACTAGAAAATTCAGAACGAACCGCCAAGTGGTTAGCCAACTTGCTCAACGCAAGGGAGCAATTAAATGTTGCAGTTCAGTTAGCCAGTCTTAAGTCCATCAATTTAGTTCCCTTTAGTCAAAGAGTAGTAATCGGTAGAGGTTCTAACGATGGTGTTTACATCGGTCAGGCTGTTTTGGACCACCGAGGCATATTAGGTCAGGTCAGCGAAATCACTGCCACTGAAAGTGCGGTGACATTGATAACCAACTCAAATCACTCAATACCGGTCCGAGTTCGTCGCACCGGCTTGCTGGTATTTGCTGATGGTTTGGGAGTCTCGGACCAAATGTCGGTGCAATTCGTTGCCGGAAATCGAGATATTCGAATTGGCGATGTTCTTGTCACCTCTGGTTTGGGTAAGCGCTTTCCGGCTGGTTACCCCGTAGCGGAAGTTACCAGCGTAGTGATGGATCAAAACGAACCTTTTGTTGAAATTTTTGCCAAACCCTACGCCACCGTTGATTTCGGCTATGACGTGCTACTAGTTCTAAATCCAGAAATGGATGCATCTGCGGTGATTTCATCGAACTAAGTCTGCAACATGAAATTAGCAAAAGCTTTACCTCCTAAATCATTAAACTTAGTTTGGATTGCCTTAATTTTGGCAGTTACCTTGGTGCTGTCCGCGATTGCTCTTCCCGACTCACTCGCTATACTTCGCCCAGATTTTACTGTCTTGGCACTGATAATATTGTGCTGGCGTAAGCCAGAATATGTAGGAGTAGGAGTGGCTTTTACGGTTGGATTGCTCTCCGATGCCATGCATTTTATCGTGCTTGGAGAAAATGCATTCGCCAACGTTGTAGTAGTCTATTTAGCGTTGCTATGTGCCAAGAGGGTATCTACTGCAGGATTTTTAATACAGACATTTATCGTGTTTTTGCTGCTGGTGGTGAACTCCGTAATATCAAACATCATCAATACAGTCCTGCATGGTTCATTTTCTATTGAAGTTTTGTTTGCTCCAATGACCGGGGTATTGCTGTGGACAGCAATTGCATTAAGTTGGAAGTCTGCCCGTGAATGATTCTTGGTTTTCCTTAAGCAGTGAAGGACTGAGTTCAAAATTCGATCGTCAGAATTTATCTCAGCGCATAGTCTACTCAGGACTATTCATGCTGTTCCTGATGTTTTTGCTGATTTCGAGGTTGGTGTATCTTCAAGTCATTGACCATTCAAGTTATGCGTCTGCATCAAACGAGAATCGAATTCATGTACGACCAGTTACGCCTGTTCGTGGCCACATATTCGATCGAAACGGGGATTTGCTGGTTGACAATGTTGCATCCTTCAACTTGGAAATTATTCCGGACCAGACCGAAAGTGTAACTCAACTTGTTGCGAGGATAAACGAAACCCTGCCTCTAAGCGAACAGGAACTGGGTGCATTTCAAAAGTCGCTGAAAACCAAGTCAAAGTTTGAACGCCATTTGTTGAAAGCAAATTTGAATTTGGAGGAATTAGCAAAAGTTGCAGTAGACAGGCATCAATTACCGGGTGCGTTTGTGAACGCTGAACTACAACGAAACTACCATCAGGCAGAAGCATCTGCACATGTACTAGGTCGTGTAGGTAGAATTACAGTCCAAGATAACGAAGTTATTGACGCACAACGGTATCGCGGATTGCAATACATAGGCAAGTCCGGCGCGGAGCGATATTTCGAAGATTTTCTGGTGGGCTATACGGGTTCCGAGCAGGTCGAAACCAATGCCCACGGTCGAGTATTGCGTTCCCTGTCAGTGGACCCTCCAGTTTCGGGGAAAAACATTTTCATGTCCATCGATCTTGATTTGCAGCGTGTCGCATATGAATCCTTGGGGGACTACAAAGGCGCAGTAGTTGCACTAGAACCGAAAACCGGTCAGATTCTCGCCATGGTAAGCAAACCCTCATACGATCCCAACTCACTGGTTGGTGAGTCAACTCGTTCAACTTATTCGAAACTACTAGCTGACAAAAGTACGCCATTGATTAATCGTGCGATACAAGGTGTTTATTCCCCTGGATCAACCTTTAAGGTGTTTTTGGGATTGACCGCGTATGATGTTTTGGGAGAGCCGCCCACTTACAACTGTCCAGGTTTTTATCAATTGCCGGGAAAGAAGCGTCACTACAGATGCTGGAAAAAGTCCGGACATAGAGAGGTTGACCTGCACAAAGCAATTGTCGAATCTTGTGACGTTTATTTCTACAGGCTGGCCCGAGCGTTGGGCATGGACGAAATGCACTACCAGCTTTCGCAGTACGGATTTGGTGAACCAACAAATATCGGTCTCGCTGCTGAGAAAAGTGGGTTATTACCTTCCAGAGATTGGAAACGGTTTGACAGAGATGAATCGTGGTATGACGGCGAAACGCTGATTTTCGGAATTGGACAGGGATTCACGCTGACCACTATGGCGCAACTCGCCCATGCTACATCAATCATTGCGAATAAAGGCAAGCGAGTGCAGCCGCAAATCATTTTGAAGACAGAGGACGTTAATACGGGCGAGGTGGAGTATGTAGAACCAGTTGAACTGGAGACTGTTAACTTAAAAAATCCAAAATACTACGACCTGGTTACCGCTGCAATGACCGATGTTATTCATTCAGAGAAAGGCACCGCAAGGAAAATTGCCAAGGGCATGCTTTACACAGCAGCTGGTAAAACCGGAACTGTACAAGTCATCAAAAAGAAACAGGATGAAGAATGGGATGCAGACAACTACGAGCAGCGATTTCATCCTCACGGCATTTTTGTGGCGTTCGCACCTGTAGTAGACCCCAAAATTGTGGTAGCAATTATTGCTGAAAATTCAGATTCAGCAGGTAACGTCGCAGTACCTGCTGCAAGAGCGATAATGGATCACTATCTCCTCAGCGACGAGCAGACAGCAACAGTTGTTGCAACAAAGCAAGGAGCAGGTTGATGCTAGCTGTAACTCCAGAACTGATCGGCAGAACGGCTTCTCGAATTGATGTTTCGACCTTCTTGGCGGCAGTTGCCTTATGTATATTTGGCATGTTCGCAATCTACAGTGCCGGCGGCGAAGACGTTAGTTTATTGGTCAAACAGGGCGTTCGTGTCATGGTTGGAATTGCTGCTATGTTCTTTCTTGCAAGTATTTCACCTTCGACGCTGAAAAAATACACCCCTCACATATTTGTAATGGCATTGGTAATGCTGGTGCTGGTGTTGTTCATTGGCACCATCGGCCAGGGTTCCAGACGTTGGATCCAATTTGGAATTTTCAGACTTCAGCCGGCAGAGGTCATGAAAATTGCTCTACCCATGATGATTGCATGGTTGCTGACTCAGTCGCAACTAATGAATCGGAGTACAGCATTTATCGTCAGCTTCATTCTTATAGTTCCGCCGGTATTATTGGTATTTAAGCAACCGGATTTAGGTACAGCCTTACTGATTGGAGTTGCTGGAGTCGTTGCAATTTATCTTGGTGGATTGGGGTGGCGTTGGGTGGCGGCAGGAACACTGGTAGGTATAGCTTTAATGCCAATTGTTTGGAATTTCATGGGCAAGTATCAAAAAATGCGAGTGTTGGTGCTGTTTGATCCATATGAATACGCAACAGGTCCAGGCTATCAAACAATTCAGTCGCAAATCGCAATTGGTTCTGGCGGAGTTCACGGCAAGGGCTTTCTCAATGGTAGTCAGTCACAACTCGACTTTATTCCGGAACGACACACGGATTTTATTTTTTCGGTAATTTCAGAAGAGTTCGGATTAATTGGCAATTTATTGCTAATAGCAACCTTTGCGTTTTTGGTATGGCGATGTACCTTAATTGCCTATCGTTCTCGAAACGATTATGCGCGAATTGTCGCCGGCTGTATTGGATTTTTATTGTTTACGCACATGTTTGTCAACATGGGTATGGTAAGCGGCATTTTGCCTGTAGTAGGTGTGCCTTTACCCTTGATTAGTTATGGAGGAACTTCAATGGTTGTATTTTTAGGTGGTATTGGAATGGTTATGGGGGCTATGCAAGATGAGCGTTGATCGAATTCTCCATCGGAGAACGAAAGTGGTTGCGTTTACTTTGGTATTGCTTTTCAGTATCACAAGTGGTCTTTTGCTATTCGGTACAGCACATGCAATTGACTATCAGAAGTATCCCGAAGCATTGAAATTAGTTGACGAAATTGTTGAAGAGCACGGTATTGACCGTGCCTGGGCGACGTCAATCATTTCAAATGCTGAGTATCGTCAGGAAGTGATTGATGCAATGACTCGACCGGCGGAAAAAAAGTTTCCCTGGTATAGATATCGCAAAATCTTCGTCACCGAAAATAATGCCGAAGCTGGTGCCAGGTTTTGGTCCCGTTATAGAGATGTTATTGAAAGGGCGGAACAGCAATATGGCGTAGATGGTGAGTACATTGTCGCTATTATCGGAGTCGAAACGCGCTATGGAGAGGTGACTGGTCGTCATCGCATAATCGATAGTTTGCTGACTTTGACTCTCGGCTATCCGAAAAGAAGTGACTTTTTTAAAAAGGAACTCATCGAGTTTATGAAATTAACAAAGGCGGAGGACATCAGTCCTTACCATGCAAAAGGTTCCTACGCTGGAGCGATGGGAATACCGCAATTCATTTCAAGTAGCTATTCGAATTATTCGGTTGACTTCAACAATAATGGCAAGCGAGACTTGTTCAGGGAGCCTGAAGACGCGATTGGCAGTGTCGCCAACTACCTTAAGTTGCATGGATGGGAATTGAATGCTCCAGTTTACGTAGATTTTTCGGTAGAGGATGCGACCGCTGTGGCACCTCTTCAAACGAAAAATTTATCAACTAACACCACATTTGAAGAACTGAAGAAGGCCGGGGCTTCTTTGCAATCCGAATTTGAAGTTGCTGAAGATCAGGATATGGGTTTGGCCATACTGGAAGTTTCAGAAACCGACAATCTTTATCGTGGGAGCTTTCCAAATTTTTATGTAATAACAACTTACAACCGAAGTACGCTTTATGCTTCGGCAGTAGCCGAACTTGCACAATCCATCGCTAAGGTCTTTAAGAAGGGTTAATTATGCATAGACATTTGTTTCTAATACTTTTACTAGCCACAACATTGTCTGGTTGTGGTCTGAAGGACAGTTTGATCAGTGACGGTAGTGACGCTAAGGATATTGCATTAATCGATGATCAAGACGCAGTACCTAGAGATGAGCCTAGAAGTAAAACCGGAAACAATCCCTATGAAGTATTTGGAAAGTCATATTTTCCACTCAGGACGGCAAACGGATACAAGGAACGAGGTATCGCTTCATGGTACGGAAAAAAGTTTCACGGCAGGAGAACTTCGAGCGGGGAAACTTACAATATGTATAGCATGACTGCAGCTCACAAGACGCTTCCACTGCCAACCTATGTCCGAGTGACAAACTTGGACAACAAAAAGATGGTGGTTTTGAAGGTGAATGATCGTGGCCCATTTGTAGATGATCGAATTATCGATCTTTCTTTCGCGGCAGCGGTCAAACTGGATATTTTTCAAAACGGAACCGGACCGGTGGAGGTTGTCGCACTTTCAACGAATACCGATGACATAGTTGAAAGTAAAGACCCAAAATTCTTTTTGCAGGTAGGGTCTTATCGCCTCAAAGGCAATTCCAAATTAATGAAGGATGCTTTAGAGAATGCGGGCTTTAAGGAAGTGAATGTCAACAAGGTTGTGGTCGACGGAGCTAATCATTATCAAGTCATCATTGGCCCGCTGAAGTCAAATAAAACTGTAACCTCAAACCGAGAGCGACTGGCACGGCTATTTGACGTTGAACCATTAACGATTACCGAGTAATCAAAACTGGGGTAGCTGTAGCATGGGATGGCAACGATTGATTCTTCTGTTGTAATTGTTAGGGATTTGGGCCTGGTAGATTATCAGGCAACCTTCATTCAGATGAAGGAGTTTACCCTTCAGCGTGATGAGTCAACTATAGATGAATTCTGGATATTGCAGCATTACCCCGTTTATACCCAAGGCTATACCAGCACCGAATTGCCACGTGGCGTTAGTTCAATACCGGTAATTTCGTCAGACCGTGGCGGAAAAATCACCTACCACGGTCCAGGTCAGTTAGTTATTTACCTGCTGCTTGATCTAAAGCGCCAGCAACTAGGTGTGCGGAGACTAGTCGCATCGGTTCAGTCGACCATTATTGAGTTACTTCGGCAAAATAGAATTTTTAGCGAAACCCGAAGTGGCGCGCCAGGAGTTTACGTAGAAGGTAGGAAAATAGCTTCGCTTGGATTCAGGGTGTCAAGGGGATGTTGCTATCACGGATTGAGCCTAAATGTCGATATGGACCCTAATCCGTTCAATTCGATCGATCCTTGTGGCATGAAGGGTCTTGAGGTAACCACCACCAAAAATCTTGGTGTTAATTCTCCAATTCACGAGATGGCTGAAAATTGTATTAACTTGCTAGTTCAGGAGTTCGGCTATTCAAAAGCTGTGAAGTTGTAGTAAAGTCACTTCTTTAAATGGCGGTCGAGTTGTTCCAGACGAGACGGTGTGCCGATATCGAACCATTTCCCCGAGTAGTGGGTTGCGGTTACTCGTTGCGACTTGATTTCTTGGTCAAGCAAAGGTCTGAGTTCAAATGATTCTCGATGAAATTCTGCAAAGGGTTTCTTACTCATTACCGAAATGCCTGCGTAGGTAAGAGACAAGTTGTTTTCTGAGTTCGGTAAGGGTTTGACGATACTTCCATCCAGCCCAAAATCTCCCTTGTCGTTGTGACCGGGGTTGTTGACCAAGATCAGGTGCATGGAACGGGAGAGACTTTTTGGAAGGTTCTGAAAATTAAAGTCAGACCATATGTCTGCATTAACGATGACAAATGGGTCGCTTGCGATCAAGTCAAGTGCATTTTTTATTCCGCCGCCAGTGCCTAGTTTTCTAGTTCCTTCATGGGAATAGTTAATTTTTACATCGTACTTGGAACCATCACCGAGCGCATCGACAATATGGTTGCCCTTATATGCGGTATTTACTACAACGTTTGTGAATCCGGCCTGTCGTAACTCGAATAGATGGTATTCAATCAATCGCTTTCCGCCTGCACTGAGCAGAGGTTTTGGCATTAAGTCTGTCAATGGACGCATTCTTTCACCACGTCCTGCAGAGAGGATCATCGCGTCCATTAATGTGCCATGTCCAAAAAGCGTGCAAATAGCTCGTGTAAAGGTTGTAGTGGTTCGTAGCGACGACTTACAGTACACATGTATGACAGAACACGAGGAATATCCTTCATGAACCCCGGCTTGTTGTCCCGGTGTTTAAGTCTTGCGAAAATTCCAGTCGCCTTCAGATGTCGTTGAACGCCCATCAGATCGAACCACCGTACAAATTCAGCTTCACTGCCAGTCGGTAAGTCGAATTGACGGGCTTTATTGCGATACTGTTCGACCCAGCAATCTATTCGCTCCTGTGGCCACTGAACATAGCAATCACGTAAGAGCGAGACCAGATCGTAGGTAATGGGACCGTAACGTGCATCCTGAAAATCAATGATTCCGGGGTTAAAGTCTGATGTTTGCATCAAATTGCGGGAATGGTAGTCCAAATGTACCCATACTCGAGGTTGTTCCAGCGCTTGATCAACTAAGTATTCAAAAGCATCGTTGAGCACTTTATCATCTGACGCACGCTGGAACTCGGCAAAGTGAACCCCTAGATACCAAGTTCGAAACAATTCCATTTCACTTCTAAATAGGTCTGCAGTGTAGTCGGGTAAAAATTTGGGATTGTTCTTGGTTGCCGATTGCAGCATAACCAGTGAATCTATTGCATCTTCATACAGCGTGTCGACTGTGTCTTCAGATAAAACCTGAAAGTATGTTGTCGAACCGAAATCGGTTAGAAGTATGTAGCCTTTTTCTTTATTTACTTCAATAATTTCCGGTACATTTAGTCCACATTTGCGAAAGCATCGTGCAATGCGAATGAAGGGCTCGATGTCTTCCTTGTTGGGTGGGGCATCCATGACGATAAAACTTTGTTCTTCGACTTTTACTCTGAAGTATCGTCGAAAACTTGCATCCTCGGATGCAGGCAGTATAGAGGATATGTTTGCTCCAAAAATACTATACAACCAGTCAGTCAGGCCAACCAGGCGCTGATCCGGGTTAAAGTGTGCTGAGGTGGACAGGGTCAAGTGAAATGATTACTTGATGTTTATAATAATAGGGATTGTACCTATCGTTGCAGCCAGAGTTATCGTGCACAACAAAATTATAGTTCATCTAGTCTCCTTCAGTATTTTCTGCTTCACCCTCAGTACTGCCGTTATCTTCCCAAGATTCGTCGATGCTCAGGAACCGCTTTCGTGCAGTTTGGGCTACATAACCTCTATCCCCGATTTGGGAGATGAAACATTCATTCAAAGCAACTTTACTGACGCAGATGAAAAGGTTTATCAATTGCGAGGTGATGTGGAGTATTCCTTTGGAGATTCTCGCATACTGGCCGATGAAGTTGACTTAAATCGATCCGAACGAAAGATTGAAGCACGTGGAAATATAACTTTTACTGAGCAAAACAAACTGGAACTTGTTAGCGATAGTTTACTCATTGATCTAAACAACAGGGCGCTATTGAGTGGAATCAGTACATACAAGATAGGCAGCAAAGAGACTGGCGAAGTTCAGTTGATTGGTATGGCCGATGAAGTCGATGTAATGCCGGACGGTTCAATTACTCTAGTCAACTTTAGTGGGACCAATTGCCCAGAAGGTTTTATGGGCATAACCGTTAAATCAAGTAGAGCGGATATCGACCTGACTAGACTTCAGGGCAGTGCAGAAAAAGTTTCAGTATATTTTGGGAACCAGCGAATAATAGTGATCCCTAAGATATGGTTTCCAGTCGGAAGCGTGCGGCAAAGCGGATTTCTCTATCCAACTTTCGGTCATTCGAAAAAATACGGTGCAACGGTTGAGGTTCCATACTACTTAAACCTTGCTCCTAATTATGACGCGACACCTGCGGTTACTGTGATGAGTCAACGTGGTGTGCGCTTGAGTAGTGAATTTCGCCATATTAGCGAGAATTCGCAAACGGAATTCTATATCGAAGCACTACCCAATGACGCTGAGCGCCATATTAACAATCGTGGGGGATTTCTAATCGATTATGACTGGCATGACGGCGAGTATCTTTATGCCAACTTGGATTCAAAATTGGTATCCGATAGATATTATCTTAATGACTTTGATGACATTTTCGGTAAGTCAGATGACGATTATTTGCAGCAAACAGCTTCTGTAGATTATCGCGGTGATAATTTTCTTCTTTCTTCAGGTGTTACTCGTTTTATCGCAACCTCTCCATCTATCGAGTCAAATGAGCCATTCGATCGAGTGCCCTGGATTGAGTTTGATCAAACCTTACACTTTCATCCCAAATTCTCGGCTCAGTCGCAACTGAGTTTCAATAATTTTAGACGTGAAAGCACCAATGAAGGGAAGCGAAGCACGGCAAGAGTGTTGCTCAATTCTCGTTTTGGACAACAGTATGCATCCTTGGATATTGGAATCGGTGGACACTATCTAGGGTATGAGAATGCCACAACTTATATGCGTGACGGATCTACGGTTAGAAATCCTGATCTAAACGATTCCGCTACAGTGCCGATGGCGATAGTGGACGGCAGAATTACATTTGACCAAGTTGTGCCGGATTCAAGTAAAACGCAGTGGTCACTGACACCGAGAATGAAGTATGTTCGAATTGATTACGAAGATCAGAGTGATTTTCCGGAATTTGACACCACTCGTCGCTTGATTGAAAACCTAGAAGATCTATTTGCAGAAAACCGCTATGTCGGTGGGGACAGAGTTGGCAACACTAAACAACTGACTTTGGCAGTTTCTTCAGAACTGAAGGACTCTCAGACAAAAGAGAAACTTTTTGGCTTTGATATTGGTCAAACAATTTACTATGAAGATCGAAAATTGATGCTTGAAGATGAAATGGGAATGCCACCAGCAGATATGAATCCCAATACAAAACCTGAAAATTTGGACAAAAGTAAAAGGTCGGATTGGTTTGTTGGTGCTTATGCAAGGTTAAATCAGGACTGGAAAACATCGGCATCAGCTCTGTTGGACGATCAAGATTCTAACCAGGTTAACCAATCTTCAATCGAGTTACAAAGGGGTCTGCGAGCCGGTTCGTTTCGTGTCGTTTATCGAAAGTCGAATGACGAAGCTATAGACACTGAACAATACGGCTATCGGGTTACCCAAAACTTTGACTCACCATGGAAGCTTGACCTGACTCACCTGTATTCTGCTGAAGAAGACGAATCAGCACTCGCCGAGGTTGTATGGTCCTACGAATCATGCTGTTGGACTGGTGCCATAACGATTGGCCGGGATTTGGATTCCGATGGTACAGGAAACAGTTACGCCTCTGTGTTTTTCTCTCCACGCGGATTTGGGAACAGATAATTAGCAGGCATCTACAGCAGATGTATCTCAGAAGTCAGTTCAGTCTGACCATTGCTTTGTTACTGTGGTTAGTTGCCGGTAGTGTTTCAGCACAAACCACCTCTACCAACGTGATTGTTGCTACTGTGGGTGGTGAGGCAATAACCGAGTCTCAAGTTCGCTCACGCGCTGCCCTTTTGAAGTATGACACGATCCGAAACAATCAACAACCGCCTTCATCGTCGCAGTTAAAGCGGGATGCACTTGAAGAAATCATCAGTATTAAAGTTCAGACTCAGTATGCAGCATCGTTGAACTTGAACGTCAGTAGTGAAGATGTAGAGCAAAGGATTAATCAGATTGCGGATAACCGTAATATGTCGATAGATGAATTTTCGCAGGAACTGACGAATGTCGGAGTAGATTTTGACTACTATCGCAGTGTCATTCGAGACGAAGCATTAGTTCAGCGGTTCCTTTGGGAGGTTATAGCTCCAACGGTGGAGGTGCCCGAGAATGAAATAGAAGGTTACATCAAAAAGTATGGCAGTGACTTCAAACCCATCGACGAATATGACTTGGATTTAATTGTGTTCAATATCCCACCTTCAGCGACGAATAGTGACAGGACCCGGGTTCGCAATTCAACCAATGCAGTCATTGATGAATTGCGTCGAGGCGCTGACTTTCAAGAAGTTGCGGGATATCTTGTTGGATTCGATGGTATTGAAGCAGGTGGCATAGGTTGGAATAGGCCCGAAAATTTGCACCCAAGCATCTCCAAGTCCTTACAGGGTTCCCGTGCTGGAAACTATGTCGGTCCAATTGACACAGAAGAAGCAATTGTCATCGTTCGGGTAAAACAGACTCGTGAAGCCCCCGGAGTCGATATTCCCGACAGCACTGTTTATCACTTGCGACAAATTATGATGGGAATTCGCGGTGCTGAGCAGGAGAAACTTGCTGAAAAGAAGATAAATCAATTGCATCAGGAACTCTTGAATGGCGCAGAGTTTTCAGAACTTGCTCAGGTCCATACAGAAAATGGAAAATTTCGTAAAC
Organism: Arenicellales bacterium; assembly: GCA_965200645.1. GTDB lineage: Bacteria > Pseudomonadota > Gammaproteobacteria > Arenicellales > JAJDZL01 > CBDAUN01. Next base: position 886,514 of record CBDAUN010000003.1, on the reverse strand, counting down.
AAGGCGGTGATATGGGATGGGTGCCACAAGAAGAACTACCTCCCAGTTTTCTCGAAGAGTTCGACGCGATTGAACTTGGTGGTATCTCAAAAGTACTGAAATACCAAAGTGCATTTTTCATTTTTCAGGTAATTGATCGGCGATCAACTAATGAAAAAGAGAAAATTAGAAAATTCGTTTTGGAGCAAATACGCAATCGTCGACTCACCGAGTTGCATACCGACTGGATCGCAAATTTGCGAAATTCTGCTACAATTGAGTACAAAACTGCACTCTAAAATTCCAGTCGTATTAATTAGTTAATTTCAATAAACTCTTAACCGCTATCAATTGATCAAATCAACAAAAATTGGAAAATCAGCTTTAGAAGACATTCTGGGGGTCATCTCTTCAGCATTACCTGCCGGGATGTCTGAAGAAATTCGACGCAATCTTGATGCATCTATTCGAACTGTACTGGAGAATCTTGATATCGCAACACGTTCTGAGATGGAAGTTCAAGAAGCTTCATTACTTCGAGCAAGACAAAAGTTACAAGACCTAGAGGCAAGGATTGCAGAGTTGGAAAGTAACGGAAACGAGGTTTCCGAAAAAAGTACAAGTCAGTCTAGTAGTGACTAGACAGTTAATTCGTAGCGAATCGTTTTCGGTGCAGTATTGCTTGTACTATAGGCTGAGCACTCGCAGTTAACGTTAGTATATGATGGCTATTGCTACAGCAGGCTAACCAAGTAGTCTACTGCTGCTTTGACATCTTCATCCGAAAGTAACAGATTTCCTCCCTTGGGAGGCATGACACCTTTTTCACCTTGGAATCCGTTGATGGCGTGGTTGTACAAAACGTCAATTCCTTGTGCAATCCGACCGTTCCAATCTGCCTGAACTCCCGGTTTAGGAGCCCCGACCAAACCCGCATTGTGACAAATGTGACAAGCTTGGTTATAAACGGTTTGACCTAGATTTTCTGCTGATGCGACCTGCGTGTCTTCCTGAGGTTGGCTTGGGGATTCGGTTGTCGCAATTTCTCCAACATTCAAGGTCCCAACAGGTTCCGTACGCATTTGCACAATGCGTTGCGAAAATTCTTCCGATTGTGCTTGTAATTTATCATCGATAATGCCGCCAACGGCGATACCAGTTACGATTAAAACTATGGTGAGCAGGACCAGGAAGAATAACATCCATGAAAATGAGCGTGCAAATTGACGGTCGTTCATCATTTGGAATATTTACCTCGAGAGTTTTGAAAAATACTGCGGTTGGGCAGAATATTGAAACCTAGAATTGGCGTATATTGTATACGCAATGGGCATTTTAAAGAATAAATTGACCGGCAAAATTCGTCACCAATTCTTACGTACCTGTAGATGGGTTCCTTTGACATATTCATTTGTCACTTGCTTGAATCTATTTAGGCAAACTATGTTTAGTGTGAATGCTCGCGTCGGTGTAAATCATATTTTTGTCAAGGGATTAGATTGAAATTAATTTAGGATTACAGTCTATGTTTAGTAAATTCAAAAACATTAAGTTCGTGGCAATATTGTTATTGTGTGCATTTGTATCGCTCAAGTGGGTGAACAGCTATGCCGATTCGGATGTTTTTTATCATTTTCAAATGTCAAACGAAGACAGTTCTCAAACTATTGATCATGAGATTTGGGACGATCTCCTTGCGGAATATATTGAGCCGGTCGATGGCGTCAACATGTTTCGCTATGGCGAGGTAGACGATGAGGACCTGGATTTGCTCAATCGATATTTGGTTGGTATAACCAACGTAGAGGTCACGGCACTAAATTCCTTCGAACAGTTCGCTTACTGGTTGAATTTGTATAACGCACTGACGGTAAAGGTAATACTCGACCACTATCCAGTTGACAGTATCCGAAATATAACGTTTGGATTATTTTCTAAGGGTCCTTGGAAAGAAAAGTTGATTACAGTTGAACAGATAAATTTGAGTTTGGATGACATCGAGCATGTGATTCTCAGGCCAATTTATGAAGATCCAAGAATTCACTACGCAGTGAACTGTGCTTCAATCGGGTGTCCAAATTTACAACCGTTCGCATATACAACTAAGAATTTGGAAGACGCGTTGGAATTAGCTGCTACTGAATACATCAATCATCCTCGAGGCGTATCAATTGTGGACGATGAATTGATTGTTTCGAGTATTTTCGACTGGTATGCCGATGATTTTGGAGAGGACGAAGAGGAAGTCATTGACCATTTAACCGACTATGCCAAAGAGCCACTTTTAAGTCAATTGTATGAGTTTGACGATATCGATTCCTATCACTATGACTGGTCATTGAACGAACAAAGGCGTGGTCAATAACAATCACATTACAGTAATTATTCCTGCTCTAAATGAAGAACAGGCTATTGCCCATGTAATACCAGAAATCCCACAAAATGTAGACCAAGTTATTGTGGTCGACAATCAGTCAACTGATCAAACCGCGAGCAGAGCAGAGCAGTTAGGTGCAAAAGTGGTGTTCGAGTCAAAGAGAGGTTATGGAATCGCATGTCTGACTGGTATTCGAGAAGCTGGTGAGACGGATATTATCGCCTTTGTCGATGGCGGGCATCGAGACTATCCGGAAGACCTTGTAGAGCTACTTGAGTTGATCGCGTTCGGTCAGAGCGATTTGGCCATTGGTCAGCGTTATCAAGCACAAAGGCAAACGGACGGTCGAATGCGCCACCAAAAATTGGGTACAAAGTTGGCTTGCTGGTGCATAAAACACATTTACGGAGTCAAATTCGCTGACTTGGGTCCAATGCGTTGCCTAAGGAAGGAAACGTTCAAAAGGTTGCAAATGACCGATGAAAATTTTGGTTGGACAGCCGAAATGCAAATCAAGGCGTTCAAGCAGGGGATGAAGATCACTCAGGTTCCAGTACGTTATCGTGAAAGGATTGGCAAATCTAAAATTTCGGGAACTATGCGAGGCTCAATTTTCGCAGGTTACAAAATTTTCTATTGGATATTCAAACTGGCCTTACCTCTACGCTCCTCACAGACTTACTAATTCTCAGGTCCATTCTTTTGAAGGTGCCTCCAGTAGTCGATTGCCAGCGCAATTCCAATTGCAAGCATTTGAAAAGTCCAAGCAGGCGTAGCAACTTGATATGCACCTAGGATCGAATTTTCCAAGTGAAGACCTGTTACGTATGACAAGTGAAGAACCACTGAAGCAGTCCATCCCCAATAACTTGGTTTCAGGACCACAAACGGTAAGACCCAGATGAAGTACCAAGCATTGATTACCGGCGATAGTAATAAAAACACACCGAATACCCAGTCGAAGCGTGGGATACTAGTTAGATTTGACTTGTTAATCCAATGCAGAAGATAGAATCCAAACCAGATTAAGAAGATGCTTGCACAAATCAGTCTGGATATTTCATCGGAGAAGAATAGGGAAACGAGTTTGAATGCGAAAGCATTGAACTGCCACACTTCAGCAAAAATAAACAGTACGGGTAGGTCGGTATTCCCCTGAAGGATGAACGGCGAATAAACGAGCAAAATTGTAGTCGCGAAAATAATCCAATTGCGCAATGGCTGGCGATGCAAAATGAATGGAATTGCCACGATGGCCAGAATTTTTGTGCAGCAGGCCAATGCAGTGAGCACACAAGCCAATGTTGACCGGTGATATTTACGAGCAATGAAAGCAAAGATCAAAAGACCTGCACCCAACACATCGGGATGTACCGTGAATGCAAACTCCTTTATGACTAAAGGACTCCAAGCAAACAAAAGCACATTTCTTGCGGGTGCGATTTTTCCAAGTAGGTAGATGATTGAGAGATCTACCAGCGTATAGAAAATCTGCAATGCGTTGATGTTGACCGGGTAGACAAGATGTGAAACTCCAAATACATACTGAAGTAGTGGGGGATAAATAGTAGGTAGATCAGGATTGTTTACCCAATTCAATAACGATTGGCATTCGGGTGGCAGGGAGTTGTCGAAAAACAGTGATGTTGGTGTAATGCCGTAAGGTGACCCGGTATTGACAAAGACGCAGCCATCCAGAAGGTATCGATAAAAATCATCTTCAAGAATTGGTGAACCCAATATTCCCATTACATGGAACACAACTGCCCACAGAATTACAGTCGACATCTCAACTTTGATTTTGTACTTGCCTAAACACCACCAGTAGAAAAATACTATTGCTGCAATAAGCCAGAAACTTACTAAAAACTCAATGAGTTCGAGACCATGCGGGTGTGTATTGGATTCAACGGCCCAATATCCATATGCAGCGGTGAGAGCCAAACCAACGGGAAGATGTATAATTTTTGGTCGGGCAGTAGAACTAACTTTCGTCCGCATAGTCAATTTTCGTTAGTGTTGCAGCCTTGGGCTTAATTCAAGAATCTTCCACAAAAATCTTCCAAAATTGGAGCCATACATGAAGACTAACTCTGTATTCGTAAAGAAGTTTCTGAGATCATCATTGACCATTTTAATTTGCGTCTTGTTTTCCATCACGCTTGCAAACGCCTCGGGTGGAGAAGGCGGCGGCGGTGGCAATGGTGGAGCCGGCGGTAGTGGCGGCAGCGGAGGCGGTAATAGCGGAGGTGGCAATAGTGGCGGCAGCGGAGGCGGCGGTGGTGGCAGCAGCAATGGTGGCGGTGAAGGACGCGGCGGGGTAGGCGATGTCATCAGCGAACCGATTAGTTACGATTTGGGAAAGAAGTATTTTGCCGAGGTTGTTGTGTGTGGGACCTGTCCGTTTGCAGACTTAGTCTTGGAACCTGATCAAGTAAGAACTGAATGGAAGCAAATTAAGCGTGCATTAAAACCCAAGGGAGAAATTGGCAAGGACCTTTCGCAGGCTAAGCGACGGTCGATTCGACGTTACATCAAGAAAAGATTTATCAAACAGTCTACCTCCTAGACAAATCTTTGAAATATTCCAACTATAGTGTCCAAGTGGTAATCAATCTGCATTAAATTTAGTCTTAACCTTAAGTTAATTCGTAAATGAACTGAAGCAAATACAATAGGCTAGTTTCAAATTAATTTTTGTCCAAATTCCCGTGTGCAATTTCTTGCCCAAGTTCCGCAAAATATTCAGTCTGATTTTTTCGGTTTGCCTTCTCGGATATTCTTCATTCGCTCTATCTGATGAATCGGCTACTAGTCTGATTTATCAGGCACAACATTTTCAAAACGTAAAACCCAACGAATTTTTAACCTATGAATTTGGCACTTGGAATCAGCTTGAGAAAATATTCACGGAACCACCGAACTTAACAGAATCAGTAAATCTTGAAGTTCTTAAGGTTGAAGCTGATTCTCTAGCTGATGTTCTGTTGTCATTTCCAGCTCAAGGTCATCAAATTGAATTCCCGGTCTTTCACGACTTGCAATGGAATCCAGTTATTACGGCTTTTCTTGAACACGACATTCAAGAGTTAAGCGAAAAGATTGGTGGAGGTGAGTTGTATTTTCGAAATTCGATACGACATTCCCTAAATTCAATTACAGCCAGCCATGAAATAATTAGTTATGTTTCAGAAAATGTACCTGCGAAAATGATTGAAATTCAACCATTTTCGAATTCACCACTACCAGACCACCTTAAGCCAATCGTCGAAGATAAGGTTTATCGATTTTGGTTTTCCGAAAAGGTGCCTGGTTTTGTTGCGCAGATAGAAACTCAGGTTACTGTAGAGCCAAACCAAGCCAGCAATGACTTAAGCAACTTTACATTTGGTAAAATGCTTAGATTCAAACAAGTAGGTGTTAATTCGTTAGATCGTTAGTGCCTTCACACAATCTTGTTCGCTCTCAATCCGAATAGATTTTTTGTTAGTTGGTCATGGGTAAGAAAAGAGACAAAATCAAATACAAACCTAGTAAAACAGCTGATTTAGTGTTGGCTGCTCGTGCGTGGGCGCATAAAGTTAACGAAGTTCCGGTCTTCAGCGACCACGCAGCCATTCAACTTTGCAGTAAGTTTTGGCAAACAGTATTAAGTTCGAAGTTTCTGACCTGGCTTGTGGTAGAAAAAAAACTAGCTCATTTGAACCCTATAGTGGAGTCCATTTTGATGCGGGCAAGGTTTAGTGAGTTGGAAATAGACCGAGCTGTTGAATCTGGCTTTAGTCAAATAGTCATCCTGGGAGCGGGTTACGATACTTTTGCAATCAGAAGACAAGACCTCGTGGATAAAGTTACAGTTTTTGAAGTAGATCATCTGGGAACTCAGGAAGAAAAACGACGCAGAATGAAAGAAAGAGGCATAAATGAGCCAGAGAATGTGAAGTACTGTCCTTTAGACCTGAACAGGGAGCTTTTACTAGACGGATTGTTTCGAGCGAAGTTCGACTTTAATAAGAAGACTATTTTTACTTGGTTGGGAGTTTCATACTACCTGCCGATGAGTTCGGTCACTTCCATGCTCAAGCATATTTGCGAAATTATGGAGCCGGGCTCACGAATTGTCTTCGACTATGTTGGAAAGATTGAAGATACAGAAGAAAAATGGCGGCAGTTACACAAAGATTGTGAAAAGTTTGTTGCAAAAAAGGGTGAAAAGTGGCTGTCAAGTTTTAAAGCCGAAAAGATGCCTGAATTTTTAACAGAGTTAGGGTTTGTCAATACATACAATTTAATCCCAAAGGAAGTTGGAAATGCGTATTATGGCGACGTGGGTCATGAATATCCCGGAGTTTTTGGAATATGTTGTACAGAGACTTCACTAAGGGAGTCAGCTGAATGACTTGTTGAAATTTAGAACTCAAATTAATCACAGCATTCCTCTGTTAAAGCCGACCTAATTTTCACATCCTCTATATTCCAAACGTAATGACTGCAACATTAGTTGGAGTCAACTGATAATTCGTAGTTGCTAAGGAAGATTAATCATCAGACTAACACTCCAGATTATTCCAAATATCGAAGTAGTTGCATGAAGACTATTACTAACTTTCCCAGAAAAACCACAGTTATTGATGGCGCAGCAATTCCGCTATCTGACGGTATCAATTTAGCGACAAAGATTTGGCTTCCTGAAGATGCCGAAAATGACCCGGTTCCAGCAATTATTGAATATCTCCCATACCGTTATCAAGACGGCACTTCGGAAAGGGATGCTCTAACACATCCCTATTTTGCGGGGCATGGCTATGCCAGTGTTCGAGTCGATATGCGCGGAGCAGGCAACTCTGAAGGAGTCCTTCTTGGTGAATACCTCAAGCAGGAGCAGGATGACGCATTGGAGATCATCGATTGGGTCACAAGCCAAAAGTGGTGTTCCGGAACTGTAGGAATGATCGGAATTTCTTGGGGTGGGTTTAACGGCCTACAAATTGCTGCACGACAACCACAAGCGTTGAAGGCGATTGTAACGATTTGTTCAACCGACGACAGATACGCCGACGATATCCACTATATGGGTGGGGCGATGCTTTTAGATAACATTGCCTGGTCCACCTACATGTTTTCGATCAATACTACTCCACCGGATCCACGCCGATATGGTGATGATTGGTACTCTATTTGGGTCTCTAGACTCAAGGAAAGCGGCTTGTGGTTGGATGGTTGGATGGAACGACAGCATCGTGACGAATTTTATAAACACGGTTCTGTCAACGAAAACTATGATGACATAGAATGTGCGGTTTACGCCGTTGGGGGATGGGCTGATGGATACTCAAATTCCATCTTTCGATTGCTGCCCAACCTGAAGGCTCCCTGTAAAGGCTTAGTTGGTCCTTGGGCCCATCGTTACCCGCATTTTGCAGGCCCTGGTCCTGCTATCGGCTTCTTACAGGAATGTATCAGGTGGTGGGATTATTGGTTAAAAGGGATTGATACTGGAATCATGGATGAACCCCAATTACGTAGTTGGATGCAAGACTCGGTTCCGCCAAAACCTTGGTATGAAACTCGTCCGGGACGTTGGGTTGCCGACAATTGTTGGCCATCTTCGAGTGTACAGGAGAAGAAACTTTTCATTAACCGAAACGATTTATCCGAATCCGCGGGCAACCTCGAAACGATCACCATTACATCACCTCAAACAGTGGGATTAGTTAGTGGTGTATGGTGTCCGCATGGAGTTGAGCCCGACCAGCCAGGTGACCAAAGAGTAGAAGCCGGTGGTTGTCTGAACTTTGATACCGATCTCTTAGAATCGGAATTGGAAATCCTAGGTGCACCTGTGATCAATCTAACGGTTTGCTGTGATCAAGCAGATGGATTAATTGCCGCTTGCTTGAACGAGGTGTTGGCGGATGGTGCGATTACTCGAATCACCTACGGAATACTTAATCTGACTCATCGAAGCAGCCACGAACACCCGGAACCTCTCATTCCAGGCAAATCATATGTGATTCGACTTCAATTAAATGAGATTGCACATCGCTTTTCGAAAGGAAGCAAAGTCAGATTGTCTTTGTCAAACGCCTATTGGCCGACAGTTTGGCCATCACCACAAAAAACCACAATTTCATTGTCAACGGGAGTAAGTTCAATTGTGCTTCCAACGAGGACACCTCAAGCAGAAGATGAGTCACTAGTTCCGTTTCCGGAACCCGAAGGAGCATCTCCACTTCGAAAGACAATGGAAAGAGAAGCGGATTCCGAATTCACCATTACCGAAAATATTAAAACGGGTGAGGTAGTTTTGCGAAACTGGTACGATGAAGGTAAGACGGTCTATGACGATTATGACGGATGGACTGTCGACTCAACACACGAGGAGTTCTTTTCTATTCATCCCGAAGACCCAAATAGTGCGCGTTGTGAAATAATTTGGACGGAGCATTTTTCTCGAGATGATTGGGAGGTTTCTTCTCGTACCCGAACCGAAGTCACCTCAACTCCTACACATTTCATGCTCAATGCTCAGTTGCAAGCTTGGATGGGAGACCAACTCGTTCATGAGCAGTCTTGGAATCGTACTATCGGGCGAAATTTGGTTTGAGTATGTGTTGAGGGTCGAGTGAGCAGATTCTTAGCATCTTCCGAAGCATCATCAAACTATTCAAAGTAGGCGCACTCCTTCTCGCAGTCTCGGAAATAACGAGTAGTCAAATCGGCAGGGGAGTAGCCCCCCTTTGGCTTCAACCAGGATAATCTCACTACAGATTGGTGTGAAGTCTGCTCGAAAGTGCACTGAACTTTTGAGCACCAAAAGCGAGAGATTGGTTGGATCAACTCCGATGTGAGTCAGTATCGCTTGGTCAACACATTGAATCCGAGTACTGGTCACGACAATTCTTATTTCAGATTCGCAGTCTAGCAGATCAATGGCAGCGGTATTTCCAATATTCGCTGTAAGCCCCGCCATCATTTTTCCGGCATATTTAAATATTCCATCACTCAACTCAGCCACTCTAAATTTGCCTTCAAAACCAGCGTCTTCAACATTGCTGAATTTATCTCCAATTCGGCACTCAAACTCACCTCCAATTCCAACCTTAAAGGCAAGATCGACTGCGTTGGCGTCAAAGAAAGTCCCGAGAGCGCAATTGGTTACGGAACAACGAGAGAGCTCGGCGAGCAGTTCCGTCGTATCCGATAAGCATCCGGCCCCAGAACTGTCCTGTATATCAGCCAAAATGACTGGTTTCACTCCGTCATATCGTATCTTTGCCATCTCTATCGCCTCTTTGGGAGAAAAGAAAGGCAGAGTAAACAGATTTTCATCAGCCAGAATCTTTTCATATAGGGTGTCCATAAGCGTTTCACAACTGGTTTTTGAAAAGTCGTAGGAAACGATAGCCGGTCCATTCTCTGCAATGTCAGAAGGCGGAAATCCCAAAGCTATGTCTGCGTGACCTAAAAGTAGGGAGTTCTCATCAGGTAGACTTGCGTAAAGCGATTTTGCAGGCTCCAGATCAGTACACTGAGTATGCAAAGGCATCATAAAAGGTGTTTTTCTAAATTCACAATGAGGCTTTTGGCCAGACTCGATCATTTGCACAAGCAGTTTTCCTGCGCGATAACCAGAATCGTCCATGTCAATATGGGGATAGGTTCTGTAGATGGTGATGACATCGGAATAAACAGTCATATCCTTCGTAATATTCGCGTGAAGGTCGAGACTGACTGCTATAGGGATTTGCTCTCCAATATTGTTGCGAACTCGCTTGAGAAGTTCGCCTTCACAATCTTCAAATGAATCACTCACCATTGCGCCATGCAGGTCGAGGTAAATCCCATCATAGGTTCCGGCGCTTTCTATGCCGTCGAGAATTTTTTGCGAAATTCTTTCGAATGCATCATCTTGAACTAGCCCGGCAGGTTCGGCGCTGGTCCAAATGATTGGTAAAACATCAAGTCCAGTTTCAGCCGCAAAATTCAAAAAACCACCCATTGGTAAATTGGCTGGCCTAATTTTGTCGAAAATATCTTCACCTTCCGTCATTCCCGGCCAACCATCTTCGAGTACAAAGTCGTCGTAGGTAGTTGGAAATGGGGTTGAGCGATTGGTTTCATGTTGAAACCCAGCAATGACAATTCTCATTGATCAGCTCCGTTTTATTTTGTGTGTTGAATTTGGATTAAGGTGTTAGGCTGTCAATGGAAAATGACATCGAACAGAACGCCCGTCAGTAAGAAATTGTTGTTCTGGTTCTTGTTCTTGACATATTTTGCCGGCGTACTGGCAGCGTGGGTGAAACTCGCATCCGGCAGGTCGATTGGTAAGACTGGGAACTTCCCCTTCAATGGACACCAGTTGTCTTCTTCGAGTGGGGTCGGGTTGTGGGGTCCCATTGACAAGAGCCATGCTGTATGGATGAGCAGGATTAGTGAAAACTTGCTCGCAGTTACCATGTTCCACAATTCGACCTAGATACATAATTGCTAGGCGGTCGGCCACTTGTCGAATAACAGGTAAATTATGGCTAATGATGAGATAGCCGAGATGGTGAACTTTCTGCATCTCAATCATGAGATTCAAAATTTCGCCTTGCACAGATACATCCAATCCAGCAGTAGGTTCATCAGCCACTACTAAAGCAGGGTTTAGTGCCAGCGAGCGCGCAACACCAACCCGTCTGGCTTGACCACCTGACAGTTCATGCGGGTATCTTGATAAAAAGTTTGTGGGCAAACTAACCATATTGCATAATCTGCGGGCCTGGTCTGCTAACGATTTGGTTTTGATTCCGTGAATCTTAAATGGTTCCACTAAAATTTGTTCTACAGTTTTTCGAGGACTTAGTGAACCAATTGGGTCCTGAAACATCATGGAAATATGGCGTCTTTTGATTTTGTATTCACGTTGAGTCAGACCAATGAGTTCTTCGCCTTGAAATTTGATAGAACCGGAGTCAACGTTGTTCAAGCCCATAATGGACAACCCTAGTGTGGTTTTTCCAGAGCCGCTTTCTCCCACCAGTCCTAAAGTTTCGCTAGAGTTAACTTTTAGTGATGCATGCAAAACCGCATCAACAAACCGATTGTTGTTTCCCTGCATCACCGACCGTAATTTGCTCATGATAGGAAAGCGGACTCGCAGCTGCTCAATATCCAACAACGACTCCTTTGTCTTATGGGAATCAGTATTTTGTTCTTGAGCACCTTCATGAGATTCTTTTGCTTTGATTTGAAAGTTGAGAGAGTGGGGCTTATCTGATTGACTATGTAGGTGACAACGCACACTATGCACCAAGTCAGGGTCCGCACTTGATACATCAGTGTCACTTGGAGAGTTCAGTGTGCAAACCTCTTCAACACGAGGGCACCGTAGTGCAAATACGCAACCCTTAGGCGGGAGATGCAAATCTGGAACGTCGCCGGAAATAGTAGGAAAGTGACGTTCGCGTTTCAATTCCATTGCAGGATTACACTGCAACAGAGCTCGCGTGTAAGGATGCTTTGGATTGAAAAAGATGCTGTTCACAGAAGCATGTTCAACAATTTCACCGGCATACATTACGACGACCTCGTCACACAGTTCAGCGATCAACCCTAGGTTGTGCGAGACCAGCATGATTGTGGAATTAAATTCCGACTGTGCTTCCCGTAGCAAGTGAATAATTTGTGCTTCCATTGTGACATCGAGAGCTGTGGTTGGCTCGTCGGCAATCAGCAATATTGGGTCCATCAGGAGTGCCATTGCGATGCCGGCACGTTGGCGCATGCCACCGCTGAACTGATGAGGGAATTGATTAATTCTATGATCTGCGTCAGGAATTCCCACCCTGTGCATCAGTCGCACCGCCGCGCCTATCTTCTCGCTGCGTGTTGATTGTTTTCGACGATAGAGAATGTCAGTCATCTGGGTTTGGTAATTCAATACTGGAATTTGTGACGTAATCGGATCCTGAAAAACCATGGAAACTTTTTCGCCGCGAAATTTACGCAGTTGTGATGCGTCGTATTTGAGAATGTCACCATTTTCAAATCGAATTTCACCACTCTTGATCGAACCGTTTGTGGAGAGCAGTCGCAATATGGTCCAAACTAGCGTACTTTTCCCCGAACCACTTTCACCGACCACACCAAGAATTTTTCCCTTTGGCACATCGATATTGGCGTTGCGAATTGCATAGACGACTCCATGCGGAGTACTAAACTCCACATTGAGATTGGAAATGTTAAGCAAGGATGACATTGCTAGCGATTACCTCGCAACTTCGGGTCGAAAATATCTCGCAATGCTTCGCCTAAGAGCGTGAATCCAAGTGTTGTTAGTACTAATGGAACACCGCCAGCGATGACAGGCCAAGGTGAAGTTCGAATCACGAGGTACCCTTCGTTGAGAATAGTCCCCCAACTAGCAGTAGGTGGCAATACGCCGAGACCCAAAAAACTTAAACCTGCTTCAATCGTAACGACTACCGGAACATCCATTGCTGCAAGAATCAATAGCGGGCCAATCACATTCGGCATGACATGATGAAAAAGCGTTCTTACGGCAGAAGCGCCTAGGGAACGTTCGGCAAGAATAAATTCTGTATTTTTCAATGCCAGAGTACTGGTTCGAGCCAAACGGGCATAACTTGGAATGCTGGTGATGATCACGATACTAAGGATTAGATTTAGACTCGGACCAAGCAGAGAAACCGCAGCCAGTGCCAGCACGATGGTGGGGAATGACCGAATTGTATCGAATACCAGTAGTAAGAAATTATCTAGCCAGCGTGGTCCATAGCCGGCGATCATTCCGAGAATTAATCCAATTAGCAATGATGCGGTCACTCCTATGGCGGCAACTTTGAGGGCTACTCGTCCACCGTAAAGGACACGGGAATACGTGTCACGTCCAAGTTGGTCTGCACCAACCCAATGTTCGGCACTAGGCCCGGTTAGCCGCGCTGGAATGTCGAGTTTTGCGGGGTCATGCGTAGCCAGCAAGGGTGCAAATATAGCACTGATAAAAAACAAGATCACCAGCACCAATCCAAGCATACCTTGAGCATTTCGAACAAACAGTCGCAAACGCGGCCACTTTACTTTAGGGACTTCAGTAATTGGCGACTCATGCACAGTATCGCTGCTCATAAATTTTCTCGCACTCTAGGATCAAGTAAAGAAACAGCCAGATCTGCAATGAATGTAACTACCACATAAAGCGTTACAGTTACCAACACAGCACCTTGGACTACGGGAAAATTACGACTCAGAACCATGTCATAGATAATCTTTCCCACCCCAGGTCTTGCAAATATGATTTCTGCAAATACTGTGCCAGAAAGTAGTCCGCCAAAACCGACACCTACCAAAGTTATTGTAGGTAGAACTGCCACCTTAAGCGCATAGCGAAAGATGATTGTTTTTGTGCGTAGACCAAAGGCACGTGCGGATCGAATATAGTTCTCACCCATTACTTCTAGCATAGACGCCCGAACCATTCGGGCGAGATAGCCGACCCAGCCTAGCCCTACAGCGAATGCAGGCAAAATGAGATGCCTCAGTTGGTCTAAAACATCTCCCTCGTCTCCTGCACCTATAACTGGCAGTAAATTGAGATAAATTGCAAAAATCAAAATAGCCCAAATTGACACCAGAAAAGAAGGTACGGCGATGGTTCCGATGGATAGCAATCCGGTTATGCGATCCAGCCAAGTATTTGGACGTACTGCCGACAGGCATCCTATCGGTATACCGAGTAGTGCAGCCCAACCCAGCGATGCAATTGCTAAGACTATTGTGTAGGGGAGTTGCTCCAAAAGGGTAACAGTAACACTTCGATTGGAAAACACATCGGTACCAAGGTCTCCCTGCAATACGTTGCCCAAAAATATTCCAAATCTTGTGATCACTGGCTTGTCCAGATGCATCTTGGCAGCATAGGCTGCCTGAATTTCTGGTGTGGCACGAGGACCGAGTGCAATGCTTACCGGATCGCCCGGTATTGAATTGAGCATTACAAACAGTGTAAGTACTGCAAGGAATATGATTAGCGCAGACAAGCCAATGCGCTTTGCAATGTACAGAAGCATTACGCTTTAGGGGAATGTAAAGATAAGTCGCGCGGTTTGACTGACCGCGCGATAATTACATTAACTTACGCAGAAAAATAAGCGAGTTGCATTTCACCTGAAGGTGCGAACTTCGCACTGATGTCAGAGCGATGAATAAACACTTCGGGTTCATGCGTAAGCCAGACATAGGCTCCCGTATCTTCCATTATTTCTTGCATTCGAAAATAGATGCTTTCCCGAGCTACGGGGTCGACTTCGCTGATGCCTTTGGCATAAAGGTCTTCAAATTCATCGGAAGACCATCGCTCCCAGTTCCAAACACCAACTTGATCGCGCACAAACCACTGCATAGGTTCAAATGGATCAGGTCCTGAGCCGTATCGCATCAACCAGATTTCCAAATCCTTCCATGTATCTCCCTTACTTTCCTGTCCCATTTCCCAAAATGGTCCGGAATCTAGAGGGATCACGGTGACATTGATTCCAATTTCTGCCAAATTGGCCTGAATGATCGTCGAAGCTAAAATTCTCTCCTGGTTGTTCAAGGTTCGGAGAGTTAGATCGAGACCGCTCACGCCTGCTTCTGCCATAAGTTGTCTAGCTTCATCGGGGTTATATGAATAACCCGCGCTCGTCCTTCGACCAACTAATCCAGGACAGACCACACCAAATGAAGGTTCTGCGGTGCCTGCATAAGCACCTTGAATGATGCTGTCTTGGTCAACCGCTCTTTGAATTGCTTTTCTTACGCGGATGTCTTGAAGCTTGGGGTGGTTCGTATTCATACCAAGCCACATGTACTGTAATGCTCCTGCAGTTGTCAGAGCACTATTTGCTGGAAGCTCCTTCCTGTATCGGGCTAATGCATTCGAGGACACCTGAGCACAGTCAAGTTCGCCCGCTTCAAAGGCTAGTGCCGACGTCTCGTCTTCGGTGACAATTCGTGCTGTTATTTTGTCAAAGAAGGGAGCTTCGCCAGTCCACTCTGGATTTCTGGTTAGTACAACACTTTGACCCTGAGTCCAATCAAATACATATGGTCCGCAAGTCGCTGGGACTTCCATGGTGAACTTACCTCCAGCGGCTTCTGTTGCAGCTTTGCAAATCACGACACCTGTACCCGATGCCAAAGTGGTGTTCATAAATGGTGAAAAGGCTTGGCTGAGTACGATCGTACCACTGTATCTATCCTTGATATCCACGCGGTCGTAAGCAGAATAGTCACCTTTCCACTCACTGGTCTTCATTCGGTCGTAACTGTAGGCAACATCTTCGGAGGTTAATTCGCCATACCCATTCGACCACATAAGTCCTTTTTTAAGAGTGAAGTCAATATTTGTTGCATCGACTACATTGAGACTTTCAACAAAAGGTGAGGGGGTCCAACCCGCATCACTATAGTGAGCAAGGGCAGGCATACAGCACCAGTTGATGTCATTATTCGGATGTCCTCCAACATAAAATCCCGGATCAAGAGAATCTGCATCCCTGTTGAACCGAACAACAAGTTCCTTGCCTTCCATCGCGAATGAAATTCCAGGATACAACCCGGTAAATCCAGCGGTACCTGCAAAGGCAGCCGCTTGCATAAATTTTCTTCTTGATAGTGAAAATGAATCCATCCCTATACCTCTCATTTTATTGGTTTGAACTAATTTATTATTCAAAGTCTGTAAAAAATTCTTCAGTGCCTTTGATTCATAAAATAATGCTTCACTGCACTCTACGTCAATCTTTAATCAGCAAAACTTGATGCAATAATACAAAATTAATGGAGGTTTTCTGATATGACTTAGTGAGGTTGAAGTTCAAAACGTGAGAATAGAGGACTATGTACCATCCACTGGGCATCTTTTGAGTGTAGTTGTTAGATAGAGGGCAGGAGTCAATAGTACAAAAATAGCGAATTTTTGATTCGCTCAAATTCCTGCAAATTCAGGTCTAAGTGCGAACAAATCTCTGCATCCGGTACTTTGGACTTAAGCATATTTGATACAGCAGACCTTCTAAATTCCTGAACACCTTGCTCTCGCCCCTTTTCCTCCGACTCGTCCAGTAGCCTTTGCATAATTGATCGTTCCATTTCGAACACCCCGTCAAATGACATGTTTAATTCCTCGATATTTTCTTCAGTCTTTATAAATTTCTGTGCGAACACGGTTATAGTCGCCCACTCAAAAAATGAGTCCAAAAACGAATCCTGCCTTCCCTGTTCTTCTGCTTCATCCATGAGTTGTTGCAAATCTGATCGTTCCATATCGAACTCCTCGTCAATTGATATGTTTTATTGCTCACCTAATTCTGCCATCTTCGTATTGTAGCGTGCATGTACCGTTGCCACCGCCCATTTGATAAAGACATCACGAAACGACTTGGGCCACTTCGCTGCCACCTGTTTGATGACACGTCTGCGCCTGAAGTACTCCTGTGCATCACCCGACTGTACTAAAAACACCATACACTTGAGTATATTGTGTATCTGATCTTCGGTTACCTGATGACGATGCATATCAATCAGCTCATAACGTTGCTGAGGCTGTAACTTGCGTAACCGTCCATCACTTGGTATCTGCATCGTCTGTTGCGATACAAACCACAATACAAACTCGACCTCATGAGCCCAATCATTAATTCGATTTTGGTTTGGAGGAATTTATTGGACGCACTGATTTGGTGCACACTGATGTCGATGTCAGGCGTGTTTACACTGTAAACACGTCTTTTTTGCACCGTTTTGGTGCACGTGACTGACTGAGTGTTGAAATCAGTGAAAAACAGGCTTATATATTTTAACAGTACAGATCCTGCCTAAAGTACAGCGAAAACGATCTGTAGATCGATTTCACGCTTTCTAGTTCGAACGCCTCGCTACACTGAATTTAAGTGCTGGAATGTCGTTTAAGCTGCTAGCGATTTTTTGATCTGCTTAAATTCCTTCGAAGTCAGGTTCAAAGTCGAACAAATATCCGAATCCGGCATATTGGACTTAAGCATGTTCGATACCGCAGTCCTTGCCAGATCCTCTCGACCTTCTTGTCTTCCCTCTTGTCTTCCCTCTTGTCTTCCCTCTAACTTTCCATCCTGCCTTGCTTGATCCGCCGCTTCGTCCATCAGTTGTTGCATAATTGATCGTTCCATTTCGAACTCCTCGTCAATTGATATGTTTAATTGCTCACCTAATTCTGCCATCTTCGTATTGTAGCGTGCATGTACCGTTGCCACCGCCCATTTGATAAAGACATCACGAAACGACTTGGGCCACTTCGCTGCCACCTGTTTGATGACACGTCTGCGCCTGAAGTACTCCTGTGCATCACCCGACTGTACTAAAAACACCATACACTTGAGTATATTGTGTATCTGATCTTCGGTTACCTCATGACGATGCATATCAATCAGCTCATAACGTTGCTGAGGCTGTAACTTGCGTAACCGTCCGTCACTTGGTACCTGCATCGCCCGCACACTTTGTTTCGCTGTCCAGCGACCCTCGCCACTGTAGATCACCACCGGTAACACTAACGGCACTGGCCTTCGCTTACCGTCTTGATCCCGACTATGATGCTTCAACCACCAGCGCAGTACTTCGTTCACATCATCATACATCCGTAACGCCATGATCAGTTCTACCGTCGATTGAAACTCGGTGACAATGAATAACAACACATCGCCCTCGTTACACTGTACCCGCCACAGGGCATCAACATGCAGCCGTCCACCCTCTTTGGTGATCAATTCGGTGTTTTCCTGTTGCAGTGAAGTAAAGTCAAAGGTCAAGCCTTGGTCAATGTGACACAGTTCAATCAGGGCCTGTACCATGCACTCAAATTCGAACAGTTCTTTATAGCTGGTATCGTAGACATCAACATTCTTTGAATATGCAATTTCCTTGGTCATCGGTCCCTCCATTAGATTGCATGCGTTGCATCGCTTGTTGCGATACAAACCACAATACAAACTCGACCTCATGAGCCCAATCATTAATTCGATTTTGGTTTGAAGGAATTTATTGGACGCACTGTTTTGGTGCACACTGATGTCGATGTCAGGCGTGTTTACACTGTAAACACGTCTTTTTTGCACCGTTTTGGTGCACGTGACTGACTGAGTGTTGAAATCAGTGAAAAACAGGGTGTTAACTTTCTACCAGTAAAGTTGCTAATTAAACCATAGCGGCAGGTTTATACGGCAAATTACTAAACAAACTTGATGGTTGACTTTCTTCGTTGGATTTGTTGCGATTGTTTGAAAGTATCACTAACTTGAAAAGGTATTCTATGGGTTGTATGTGTCAAATATTCAACATCGAATATTGGGCAATCGGTGGCTTAAACTTAGTTGAATTTTTCTTAAAACAATTACAGTCAGCAAATTTCATTTTTGAGGAAGTTACTTATGAGCTCACAAGGTAGACAATTGTATTCTTCTGGGTCCTCGTTTGAGAAAAAGGTGGGTTATTCTCGAGCAGTACGCGACGGCAAATGGGTGTTCGTATCGGGTACCACGGGATTCAACTACAACACCATGGAGATATCGGAGGATGTTGTAGAGCAATGTCGCCAAACTCTGGAAAACATCGAATCAGTTCTCCATAAGGCTAATAGTTCATTCGAGGATGTGGTTCGTGTCACTTATATATTTCCGAACCCAGATGACTTTCCAAAGTGTTGGGAATTACTTTCTTCCTGCTTTGGAAATATCAGACCTGCTTCCACAATGTATTCAGCTAATTTGGCAGACTCTAGGATGAAAGTAGAAATTGAAGTCACCGCACGAGACCGTTTTTAGACAGTAAATTAGTTTGAATTCCCTTGCTCGGCAAGAATTTTTGCCGCAAGATATTCTACGGTTTCCAAAGCACGTTGATTTGTTCCAGCTAAGGCTCCCGAAGTTTTGTACTTCCCGCCAACCACCAAAAGCGGAACACCACTTAACTGATATTTTCCGGCAAGTAAATTCGATTGGTTTAACTTGGTCATGGTCGCAAATGAACTCATGGATTGAATAATTGCTTCGACATCTACACCATCTTGTTCACTCAGCCATTCTCGCAATGCCTCATAAGTGTAAATTCGAGAGCGATTTATGTGCAGTTCATCAAAAAATTTCATTGACAGTTCATCAACCAAACCGGAATTTTCCAATGCGTAATATACCCGTGCATGAAAAGTCCATCGGTCACTTCCCACAGCCGGAATTGGTACAAACTTGATGGCGTTGGGTTTGTGGTTTGCTACCCAATCTAGAATCAATGGCTCAAAATTAAAACAAGATGGACACCCATACCAGAAAAACTCATTAACTTCGACTCTACCGTCTCGTAGCACCTTAGCTTCCCCCGGAAGTACCTCATAGTCGATGCCTTCTTTAAACTCCTGGGAATTGGCAACGTTGCAAAATGAGAGAATCAGAAGCAAAGAGCAGATGAGTTTTAGTTTTCGTACAAGGTTCCGAGTGATCGAATATGTTGAGTTTTGGTCCATAATTAAATCCAGATTTAGTGTTTGAATTTTATGCTTGAGCAGCCAGTCCCCTAGTTAGTCGACTATGCAGGTTGTTGAAACCGCCATTACTCATGATTAGGACGCAATCACCGCTACGAAGTTCATTTAATAGTGCTTCAAGCAGCGTCTCCACGGACTCATGCGTATGAAAGGTTTTGTTTGATGTATTTGGACTCCACTCGACGTTCGGAGCCCGATACATATAGGTCAAGTCGGCCGCTTCAAACGCATCAATTAATGATTGTCCATGAACACCCATTCTCATCGTATTGGACCGTGGTTCAAATACTGCAACCAATCGTTTCGGGCGTTCCGCTTTGGAGATAGCATCAATGCTCGCGCGAATTGCTGTCGGGTGATGGGCAAAATCGTCATAAACCCGAATTGAAGCAAATTCCCCCAAGAACTCCAAGCGTCGTTTGACGGGCTTGAAGGACTGCAATGCCTCAAGAGCTATTTTCAATTCTACTCCAGCACTCGTCGTCGTAGCTAATGCAGCCAGTGCGTTTGCAGCGTTGTGGCGTCCTGGAACCTTCCACTTCAACGAGCCATTTCCGTGCACGCTTGAGTGAATACGAAACTCCAAGTAATCATCTGTTTGTGAATCGATATACCAATCGGCATATCGATTCCCTACAACTGAAAAGCTGACAATGTTGGCCCATGGACTGGAATTTGAAACTTCAACAATCCTAGGGTCATCCCAGTTGGCGATTAAATATCCTGAGGAAGGCAAGATACGCAGGAAATATTTGAATTGTTGCTCGATGTCTTCAATTGAGTTGAAAATGTCTGCATGATCAAATTGAAGGTTCAGACACGTAGCAATATACGGTCGATAATGGATGAACTTAGACCGCTTGTCAAAGTAGGCAGTGTCGTATTCATCCCCTTCAACTACAAACCATTCTCCACTTCCAATTCGAGAAGAAGTCTGAAAATTTTGCGGAACGCCACCAATAAGAAAACCACAATCGATTTTGGCATAATTTAATATCCAAGCAATCATGCTGGATGTTGTTGTCTTACCGTGAGTGCCAGCGACCGTGACAACCTTGCGATCCACCAGTAAGTTTTCGTACAACCACTGTGGTCCTGAAGTGTAGTTGATTCGCTTGTCCAACATTGCGTCGACTTCTGGATTTAGCCTTCCAATGGTGTTGCCGACTAGAACCAAGTCTGGATTTTGGTCGAGATTCTCTGCACGATAGCCTTCAAAGCAGGTTATGTCCTGGTTTCCAAGAACTTCACTCATTGGAGGGTAGGCATTTAAATCAGATCCGGTAACTTTGTGGCCCAACTCTCGTGCTATCAGTGCTAAATTACCCATGAACGTACCACATACGCCAATTATGTGTATATGCTTCACCCTATAACCACTTGATTTGGCGAGAAAAACATTTGATGTAACTCAAGAATGACAAACGGCACAATTAAAATTAATGCGACAGTTAAAAAGAAACTAACAAGTTTAGAAACTTCCATGGCTTCACGAAAAATCATCACGAGTATCACAAGGCTCCAGATTCCAAGCGCGAAGAATGCCAATGCACTGAAAATAAAACTTGGTGGAAATGCTGCCTGAGACTCAACCGACATGGCTGCAAAGATTATGCTCGCGAATGGCCAACTTAGTAATCTTATGATGGCAGTTGTTCCGTATACGGCTGTGATCGTTTGTATCCAACGGCCAGTGCGACTTCTTATTTTTAAGACGAGCCACACAGTAAAACCGAATAAAACTACTTGTGCGGTAGCAATGGTCATCGATTCAAAGAATCTTTGTCCGGGTTGGTTAAACGTGAGATTGACCGCAACAGACAAAACCGCAAGTGCAAAAACCAAATTTCGAGATGTAGGTAGATCCTGAGGTTTTGCCTTAAACAGACATATCTGAATCAAACACCTAGCAACATCCCAAGGCACAATTTTATTGGTTGGCCTTTTATTGTTTGACCCATCAATTTCTGGATCTTTCTCAGTTGGGAATTGCGAATTCATTGTTGAATTAATTTAGACGGTAGTACAGTGCACAACTTTAACTCAATACGGGATATATCATACACTCGGTTGACTTAAGTCTTTTTCTATGCGAAGCGCTTTCATTCTGTAATCAAAATAAGACTTTCTCTACGAATATCAACTCTTAATTTTAATCGTTTGCAATTTGTTCTGAAAATTCAGGCTCAAATTCTGAAGCTTGCCTCTGGACTCAATTTGAAAACCACTAATGAACAAAGCAGACTAGGCTGTAATGACAAAGTTAATAGTTGATTCAAAAACTTTGAGCACAGAATTGGAACAACTCAAGGGGGCAAACTATGTCGCAATTGACACTGAATTCACCAGAAGGCGCACCTTTTACCCTAAGTTGGAATTGGTTCAACTTGCTACAGACGGAGTTGAGTTATGTATTGATGCCGCTCAGTGTAGCGATTTTCCTTCATTATCATATCTGTTTGAAGACAAAACTACTACATTTATCTTTCACTCTGCCAGCCAGGATTTAGATGCGCTGATACTCTATAGTGCAATCCCACGAAAGATATTCGACACACAGATTGCTGCAGAACTTTGCGGAATAGAAAAGGTTTCCTATCAAGACTTAGTCGGCAATTTCGCAGGAGTTTTGTTAAGCAAGGCATTGAAAACATCAAATTGGAGTAAGCGACCACTTTCGAGTGCACAAATTAAATACGCGATGGATGATGTTCGTTACCTACCTATTCTATATGACAAATTAAGCCAGAAACTGCAGTACCTCAACAGACTTCACTGGCTGAACGAGGAGTGTGAAAGACAAGTTAGAGATATCAAACACATGCACAACTGCGGTATCGAGGAATATTGGAAATCATTTGATCGAGGCGCGAACTTAGAAAATGCGAATCAGCATATTGCAAGGGATTTACTAACTTGGCGAGAACAGAGTGCGAGAGCAATAGATATTCCCCGACAATGGTTATTGCGAGATGGAGCAATATTTTCTATCGCATCTCATCCGCCAAAGACTATTCAACAACTGTCAGTCAAGCACAACGTCGGCAAAGGCAAGTGGGCTCGTTGGTTACAGGAGATTCTAGACATTGCCAATCAGCACAGAGACAGTGATCTTGACCAACTTTGGAAGCAAAATGAACCACTTAGCCGTCAGAAAAGAAATTTAGTCGAACGCATTCTAAAGGCAGTTAGCCAGGTGGCGGATCAACATCAAATAGCAGCAAGTTTAATTTGCTCTCGAAGCGAGGCCAAAAGTCTTGTTCGGGACCATCGGAAAGTCAGACTGCTATTCGGTTGGCGATACGAAATTACAAACAGTACTTTACACCCAATTCTAAAGGAATTAGATTGAATTCAAACGGTATGTTTTATGCAACCGCCACTGGAATATCGCTAATAATTTCCCGCCACCTTTTTGGCCCGGCAGTGTGAACGGAATTGCCTTTGGTATCTACCGCTACCGTAACAGGCATATCCTCTACAACAAATTCGTAGATGGCTTCCATGCCTAAATCCGCAAACGCGACAACTTTTGCTGACCGAATTGCCTTCGATACCAAGTATGCGGCTCCGCCAACTGCGATGAGATACACCGCACCATGTCTTTTGATTGATTCGATTGTGTCGCTGCCTCGTTCTGCCTTACCAATCATGCCAATTAACCCTGTTTGGGTAATCAGCTGGTCGGTATACATATCCATGCGCGTAGCGGTTGTGGGACCTGCGGGGCCGACAACCTCATTGCCAACCGGGTCAACCGGACCTACGTAGTAGATGAAGCGATTCTTCAAATCGACTCCATCTGGCATAGGGCTGCCACTATCAAGTAATCCTATTAGGCGTTTGTGTGCTGCATCGCGTCCGGTGAAAATTTTCCCAGAGAGCAAGAGGGTTTCTCCGTTTCTCCAGGTTGCGATGTCCTGTTTGGTTAGGGTATCAAGATTAACCTTTTTGGAACTCGATGCATCCCAAACAATATCTGGCCAGTCCTGTAGGTTAGGCACAGGCATCTGTGCTGGACCTGAGCCATCCAAGTGAAAATGAATATGTCGGGTTGCAGCACAGTTTGGAATCATTGCAACGGGCAAAGATGCTGCATGAGTAGGGTATTCCTTTATCTTGACGTCCAAAACGGTAGTGAGCCCTCCAAGTCCCTGTGCGCCAATTCCTAATTCATTGATTTGTTGATAAAGTTTTAGCCGAAGTTCGTCAGTGTGCGAGTGGGGACCTGATTCCATTAGTTCATGGATATCTATGGGGTCCATCAGCGACTCCTTTGCCAGCACAACGGCATACTCGGGAGAACCACCGATGCCAAGTCCTAGAATACCTGGTGGACACCATCCCGCACCAAGTGATGGGATTGTGTTGACTACCCATTCAGCTACACTTTGTCCCGGATTTAAGTTGGTTAACCGAGTCTTATTTTCTGACCCACCACCTTTAGCAGCCAAGGTAATCGACAACTGATCTCCGGGCACCAGTTGCGTATGAATCACAGCCGGGGTGTTGTCGCGGGTATTCTTTCGCTGACCCCAGGGTGGATTTACGATAGATGTTCGTAGGGGATTGTCCGGGTTCAGATAGGCTCTACGCACACCTTCATCAACCATTTCCTGAAGAGATTCATTGGAATCCCACTTTAGATTCATTCCTGCTTTCACAAACGCCACGACTATTCCCGTATCTTGGCATATTGGTCGGTGACCTTCTGCGGACATTCTAGAATTAATCAGAATCTGCGCCATGGCATCCTTCGCAGCTGGAGACTGCTCGCGTTCGTACGCGGCCGTCATCGCACTGACAAAGTCAGCAGAGTGGTAGTAGGAAATAAATTGTAGAGCGTCGGAGACGCTTTGTACCAGATCTTCTTTCTTTATCAGCGTCATATTTGATTTAGGCACACTTCGCCATTTTTGAATCACATGATCGAATTGAGGTGATTCGAATTACGCCAAGTATTAGAATATTAATCAGCTGGGGTCTTTCGACTTCATCTGAGAGCGAATATTTGAAAATCGTTCCTGCAATGAATTGCTTGACTGAGGTGGAACTGCACCAATGGTAAAGAACTTCGCTACCAACTCCTGGCACTGTCGTTCAATATTTTTAGTATTGATTTGTTGCTTTGTCATACTCGCATTGAGTCGAGTTACCTGATATTCCATGCGGTCGCGAGCAAATTCGGGAGGAGATGGAATTTCTGAGAGAATCTCCAACTGAAGACAGATTTGCTCCTTTTCCACAAGATTTTCCTGAGTTGATGGCAGGGTAGAATCACCGTTCTTTATAGCTGTGCAAACATTCTGAAATCGTCTGTCGATGTCAACTTGGTAGGCGCCACCACTTTTATTGATTTTCCCCCACGCTTCTTGCACCGACTGTAGAGTTGATGAAGCATCCTCCTGTCCAACTACATTCTCAAGCTTCATGCACAACTGTGATAGTTCTTCCAACTGCATCAGTGTGGATTCAATTGCCTGCAGTTCAGCCGACTCCAGTTTCCGTTCAAAAGTAGCCACTTCATTGTCAAATGCAGCGTCGATAGATTTATTTCCTCTTCTCGCGGCTCTGTCCAGCGAATTCCACTGCTGTTTGATCTTTGATACCCGTGCTTTTGCATGGTGCATTTCTTTCGCGGCATTGGCATTTATTGACTTAAGTTCATCTAAAATTATTTTTTTGGACTCTATTTGATTCTGCTGCCTTTGCTTTACCGCTTCCCTTTGAGCAGTTCTTCTATCAAACTGTTGGTCGCATGCCAGCCTGAACTGTTCCCAAAGTTGATTTTCTCGTTGCTTACTGCAACGTACAGTGACATTCTTCCATTCCTGTTGAATTTGCTTTACGGTTTCAATAGATTCGCGTAAAGGTGTGGTATTCAGAGCTTTGACTCGTTCAATCAATTGAAGTCGATATTCATGGCACCGCTCTCGTTCCACAGAAAGATAGGGTTCATATTGCTTTAAAATCTGATCGAATTTTTCATTGGTGATTCGCCAGTCGTTTTTACTTAGCGGGACAGCTGCTTTCCAATTTTTTCTCGCGTTGCGTATGGCTGTACCGATTTGTACCCAGTCAGGTCTGTTCCAGTTTGTGTTGTTAAATATATCTGCCAGTTCTTCGCATATCTGATTTCGAGTTTCCAAGTTGTTTTGGCGAAGAATTCTTTGCTCTTTTAGGTACTCAGCACAGGGTGCGAATGCTTTCTTGCACGATTCTTCGAATCTTTGTCTGAGAACACGATTGGGATAATCCCCAGTCTGATTCCACTTATTCCACTGGTCTCGAGCGTCTCGGATTCGAATGAGTAGATCTTTGGGTGGCAATTTAGATTCGCTATAGCCTTCTACTTTGGTAATCAATTCTTCTCTTGCTCGATTCATACTCCAAGAGCGCCAGGCTTTTAGTTCGTCCAGTACCGGTTTTGACCGACGCAGATTCTTAGTTAGTTTCTCTATGCGCTTTGGTTCTTCACCTAAATCTCCTAGCCTATGTAGTCTCGACTGACACTTTTCGTAAAGTGCTAAGGACTGTTTGGTTTGTCCGGCCTCGACTGCTTCAAGAAATTTTTGTAAATTTTCTTTAAATTCTTCGGATTGCTTGTCAATTTCGCTTTGTTGTTTAGCGATAACTTCGTCTAACTTTGACTTGCTCGCATCGACAGATTCCTGGTCTTTTTCATTCAGATTCTGTTCTTTCAAACCACAACTCAGTCTTTCTTCGAGTTTCTGTAATACCTTAAGTCTTGGCATATTTTGTTCGCCAAGAATTTTGTCGATTTCCTCAATCAGTGAAGCCAAATCATCGTGGTTAGCATTGGTTGGTGCAGAGGAGGAAATTTCCTCACTAACAACTACAACTTCTTTGTTGGTAGTGAATTGTTCTTCGGCAGAAGTTTTCATTTTCGTCATTGAGTGAATGAGACAGACCAGTCAATCATCAGCTGAATAATTGTGAAGTCGTAACTGTTGTAAAGATTGTATACGCATTAAGGTCAGTATTCTAAATATATCAAGTTGCAGACCAGACTGAATCTGAAATGAGAGCTAAATCAGTAGCCCAACGTGTTGTCATGGGCCCAATTTGGGTCGTTCCGACTCAATTCACCAATATGTGCCGCGAATGCGTCCGAAACTAAAATTGGAATGTTACTGCCGGTCAACGATTTAAGAAATTCCTCCAAGTCCTGTTTCTCCTGTTCGCTCAAATTTAAAGGTCGAATGAGCGGTGAAAGCAGTTCATTTGGAATGCCACCTTGATCGTAAAAGTCGATGACTTCGCGCAAGGTGCTCATTTCGCCATTGTGCATATATGGTGCTGACAAAGCTACATTGCGCAGTGTTGGAGTTCGAAACCTCCAACGGTCATCCGGATTTTCAGTCACGCGATACAAGCCTAAATCATTTCTGTCCTTAACCCTGGACACTGAGTCGATTAATTCCTTTGAAACTTCTGTGAATACTCCTGGTGCAAGCTGAACTTTTACTTTCACATTCTTTGCGTTAACCAGTCGGTACGATACGTCATACCCAAGACCGGTATTGTGGAAGTCATGATCGAGAAACAAAGCACTGTCTTCATGAATTTGATGGCAGACGACACAACTTGCCTTACCGGAAAATAATTTAAATCCTCGAATTGCCGCTTCATTCATCGCATCAGACTGTTTGCCGTAGAACCAACGATCAAACGGCGAGTCGGCGGAAAGCAAGGTTCGTTGATAGCTGGCTAAGGCGTCGCCGATGTTAGCCAAGTTGGGACCATTTTGATCGAATGCTGCTTCAAAAAGACCGTCATAGTCGGACATTCTTCGAATTTTATTGATGGTATAGCCAATTGACGGTGCCCCCATTTCATTGTGTGCAGTAATGGGTTGCCATATCTGCGTTTCGAGGCTGAATTCCCGACCATCGTGAAACAAATGCTTCAAATAGGCGACGTTGTAGAGTGTAGGTGAGTTACGAAAGACAAATCGACCTTCAACACCGACTGCTGTGGCAATTTCGTTGTTGGTGAATCCTTGTTCGGGAATATGACAGTTGGCGCAGGAAACGGTGTTATTGATTGACAGTCGTCGGTCAAAAAAGAGTTTGCGCCCTAACTCTATCTTTGCCCGGGTCGGAGGGTTGTGAGTCGGGATCGGAACTGGTGGAAGTCCCAAAGGTGGGTTATTAACAATGGAAATCAGGTCATACTTTTCCCCACGTCGCTGGAGCAAGCTTTTGGAGTCAGTTTCGTATTCCGAACTGCCATAGCCGGATTTTACATCTCCAGGACCATAGAACTGACTTTCGTCAACTACATCAGTGGGTTTGAGTTCTCCACTAGTGTTCGCTAATGTTACAGCCGCGAAAAAGAAGCAAAATAAGGCAGATAACGCGACTGGTCCAAAGTCAGTCCAAAGTGACTTTCGCCACATGGCAATCAGTTACGTTGCAGACTCTAGCACCAGTGTGTCTAGATCATTCATTAGGATATCTGGATGCAAAAATGAAACACTATAGATATTTCTAACATTTCGTTCACGGTCAATTAGATACACTTTGAGGATGTGAGCGGTTTCGTCCACCGAGTGGCCGTGGGTTGAATCCTGCATTTTTAGGCGCAAAACGAACTGTCCGTAATTATCCAAAATGGGTTGTAACGCTGCCTGACTTTCAGTAGTTAGGAATTCCCATTGGACCTGTCCACTTTGAAATACATTTTCTAGTTTGCCGGTTACCTCTGGAGTGTCGAACTCCGGGTCAAAGGAAACCGAAA
This sequence comes from Arenicellales bacterium, assembly GCA_965200645.1. Classification (GTDB taxonomy): domain Bacteria; phylum Pseudomonadota; class Gammaproteobacteria; order Arenicellales; family JAJDZL01; genus CBDAUN01. The sequence goes on along the minus strand of CBDAUN010000003.1, from coordinate 857,829 downwards.
GAAGTGCGACTTTGTCTGCCAACTCCGGACGCTGATTTAGACGTCCCTGCACTTTGTACAGCACCGCGTTCGCCAATGGGCAGCCGTTGGTATCCGCACAACGAGTGAAGATAAAACTCAAAAAAACCAACTTACCAGACATGATTTCGAAAAGGTTAGCTTCCGTACCGTCGGTCCGAATAACTTTACCGTCATGAGCTTGCATAATGACCGGCAATTCGTATGTCCCCGGAGCAGGGGGAACATAGGAAAGATCCCCCCAGCCCGGAGCTTTATATTGTGATTTCGAGTCCTGTGCTATTGCAACTGAAGCCACTAGCACAGTAAGCAAAGCAACGATAAAACGCACGACAATTTGATATTTAAAAATTTTAGAAATTGAAGAATTCAAAATTGCCACGCGGTGGTTAATGCTACAAATTAAACCTGCTTACTCAAATTTAGTTTGTGCTTTGAGTCAATGAAGCATATTGAGTGGTGGTTTTTGGATTGACCATGCCATATAGAGAGTATGCTCCAAAACGCATTTGATGCGCACGTCCGAGACCCTCAGCATAGAAGTCGACGGTCCACTCGTGTTCCAGCGATTCGCCATTCCAGTGATATAGCTTGACATACTGTTCATCGGCATCACCAGTCTTGTCCCAGTTACCTAACAGCGAACTCGAAAAATAGACTCTCTCGCCATCCCAAGTCTGAGAAACCATGTTGATTTGACTTCCGATTACCTTTTCGTAAGTTTGCTTGGGTGCGAATGGGTCTGAGATATCAAAGTAGCGAGCCTTACCATCTAAGAAAGTATCGACCCACAGACCTTGGTTGTCTGAAGTGATGGAGATGTCCACAGGCAATGGAATTTTTGATGGGTCTCCGATGTCTGCGACAGCCTTTGCCTGCCATTCGCCAGAATCATCTTCATACAGCAGCCATATTTGTGATGTCAGTGCGGCACTTGTGAAGCAATACTTGTTTTCTGCACCCCAGGCGCATCGTATTTCCAGCGGTGCTCCCGGTACATCAAGAACCTTGAGTGGCTTACGTGCATGCAGATCCCAAACCACCATAGTATTACCAAATCGTTGCATTGCGTTGGGGTCGGCGACCATTGCACCAAAATCCATCATGTAGTTTGACCATCCAGTAAACGAGGATGTGAGCATAATGTTGCTTTCTGCTTTAACGCGAACGTCATAGCCGTAACCATCCGCAAATTGACCGGTCTTTACCGCGCCTCGCAAGTCAGAGTCTGTTGGGATCCAGTGCGTAGCAACATATTCGCCAGCATTGTTGTATTCGGCCAAACCGGTTCTTCCACCCTGGTCTGCGTTATTTGACAGAGCTGTAATCATCATGCGACCCGGAAGGGCATAAAAGGTATGGGGTCCAACCAATCCACCCGTGGCTTCAGCAAAGTCGGTGATGACTTTGTGAACCTTCGGTTTGCTCGGGTCGGAGTGAATATCGAATACAAAAATTTTGTTAGTATCGAGACCGCCTGCCCACAGGTACTTGCGATCATCTGATAGTCCGGAATGGTGAGCTTCATTACGACCGCCAACCGATAGCGAATGAACAACCTTGCCGTAAGTTCCGGATTTGGGGTTAGTGTCGATAGTGACAAGTTTATCCTGTTCGTCACCTACGCCAATCGTGCCTAGTGTCCATACATATACAAAGTCTTCCTGACCCTGCAACTTTGCAATGTACGGCGACATGCAAGTTTCATCAGCTGACGCGGGCGTTATTGCCGCGATGGCAACGAAAACTGTTGCGATGAGGGGGGTAAGAATTTTCTTTAACATGTTAATTCTCCAACTGCCATTAAATGCAGAATTTTGGGTTTAGGATAATAAAAAACTATAAGTTCATCAATAGTTTGGGGAAGCATACAGTGCACGGACTTACCGTTTCTAGCATCCGAGACTGCAAATTTTCCAAGTGAATTGCAAATTTACTAGTAGGTACTAGCACCTATCGCGATTTAGTACGGTTTCTCACTCAAATCTTTATGATACGAGATCGACATTAGTGCAAAATATTGATGGCAAAAATAGAACAATAGTCCAGTTGTAATACTTCGGATACCGAATACTTGTGGACGGTTCTAAACTAGTCGTTAATCACTTCGCTAAACTGTCAATTCATACCAGAATTGTAGCATACCGAAGATTGAAAAATATTTTCGATTTTGCAAGGAAATTGACAAAATAAATGAAAAATTTTTTCAAATTTTTTGTGAATTAGCGTAATGTTGCACTGTGCCTGAGAACTCTAATATTTATCAGAAAACCTTATACCGCATGAATTCCATAGTAGTGTTATTGCTGGTGCAGGTTGAAGCGGTTTCGGTTGATAAGATTGAGATGATTTTGTCCAGTGAAAAGTAGTTTAAAAGATACCCCTACTCCACCGAATTATTGCAACGAAAGTTCATTGAACTGAAGTAACACAGTACTCATATGAGCCAAGTAAATAAAGCTCAATTGATAAAGACCGGGTCGAAAGATTGGTTCAAGAGCACTGCTTAGAAAAAAAGGAAATCTGCACCACAAGGAACGTTTGAATATACTTCATCGCTGGCATAGTAAAACTACAGTAAAATTTACCGAACTACTTGAGAGTGTTTTGAGATGTGCCAAGTAACTTCGGAAAAAAAGTAGTTCAGTCCGGTTCAATTCCCCGTCTTAATGACTTCCTGCCAAATCGCGAATTGACCTCATCGACAACCTCATCAATCTTTCTTTGCTGGTCACTCTTGTTATCACTAAACAGTCTTGTTTGGCGACTTCGTTCAGTTTGCAGTGAACTGAGGTGCACACCGATAAGCCTTACCGGTTTACGACCGTCAGATTTGATCACATTTCGAATTAGTTTTAGGGTCGAATTCCAAAATTTCTGAGTCAAGTCTGTCGCTTCATGAAATGACTCATCGCGTGTCATAGTTTCAAAATTTTGGTAACGTAATTTGATTCCTACAGTTTTAGCCAACAGGTGCTTTGCCCTCAAGCGGGTTGCTACTTCCTGTACTTGAACCAACAAGACCGACTCCAAATACTTCGGGTCGTCCACATCCGAATGAAAGGTCGTTTCCCTTGATATGGATTTTGGCTTGGATTCTGGAACCACCTCTCGACTGTCTTCGCCTCTTGCAAGTTGCAGAAGGTGCTCGTAAACATTGCCAAGTCGGCTCTTCAGTAGGTCAGTGTTGGCATTACGAAAGTCGTGTATGGTCTGGATTCCTAACTTTTCAAGACTATTGCGGGTTTGAACCCCAACACCCCAAAGCCGCACAACTGGCAAAGGGTCAAGAAAATTCTCAAGTGGAGGTTCAACGCATACAAATCCGTTAGGTTTGTCAATGTCGCTGGCAATTTTGGCAACAAACTTATTGGGTGCGATTCCGATGGATACAGGTAGATCAAGTTCGGTCTGAATCGATGACTTAATTTGCCTGCCTATTTCAGTAGCAGAACCAAAAAGCTTTGAACTTCGAGTGACATCCAGAAACGCTTCATCAAGCGACAGCGGTTCTACCAATGGCGTGAAACGATGAAAAATCGTATTGATCTGCTCGGAGACTGAGCTGTAGTACTTCATTCTAGGGCGAATGACTGTAGCTTCCGGGCATAACTTACTTGCTGTAGCGGAAGGCATCGCACTTCTAACCCCAAATTGGCGAGCTTCATAACTCGCTGCCGATACCACACCACGTGAGTCAACTGTCCCGCCTACTATGACAGGTTTTTGCTTAAGTTCTGGATTATCTCTTTGCTCCACAGACGCATAAAATGCATCCATGTCGACGTGAATAATCATTTGGTTAAGGAAAGTTCGCTAGCCTATATTTTGCATCGGCAAATGTTTATCTAGTTGAGCCTCATGATATCTGGAGGATTCAGGGCACAGTCGAAGAGAAGGGAGGCAGGAGCTTATTCGACAGGAGTATCGTTGGAATTTCCCCATTCAGACCATGAGCCCGGATAGCCTCTAATTTTTTCAAACCCCAACGATTTGAGCATCGCATAACTATGCGATGAACGATGGTGAGTCTGGCAGTATGTGATAATTTCCTTATCAGGTGTTAACCCCTGTTGATAGAGCATGGCAAGCAACTCTTCTCGGGGTTTAAATCGATTATTTCGAGCAGTATCGATGGTGTCCGTCCAATTGACATTGCGTGCCCCAGGAATATGTCCGCCATTCATAGCTCTAACGTCTAAACCTACATACTCCATTGGTGAACGAGCATCCAGTAACCCTATGCCATCGTTATCCAAATTGGAGAGTATGTAATCCTTGTCGGCTCGTGCCTTGCCATTTATAGTTACGGTATAGTTGGACCGTTCTATTGTTTTTGACGGCGTACTGTCAATCGGGTAACCTTCGTTTTTCCATGCGGTAAATCCACCATTTAGCAAAGACGATGATGGATGCCCCAATACATCGAGAGTCCACAAGAATCTAGATGCACGGCCGTTGCCTTCCGAATCATACGCTACTACATGATGTTCACTACTAAGACCGATCGAAGACATCACTTCCGCAAGTTGCTCTGGGGATGGCAAAGTACCGCTGGTCGGAATGTCGCCGGAAACGAGATCAAGATAGTCAACATGGACGGATTTTGGGATTCTTTCGCGTTCATGCATGTCGTAGTCGCCGACATCAACAATGAGTAGTTTGGAATCATTGAGCTGTGTTTCAAGTTGGTCTGGCTCAATTAGAAATGGCAAGTTTGAGTTGTTTGGCATGAATTATCTAAAAATTACAATATATTGAAATAATATTCTTTTGAACTAAATTGTTTATTGAGGTATTAGAAAATATACACAAATATAAGGTTGAATTCAATTTTGTCAAGAGGTGAAGTAAAAATATTTTCTAATGTTGTAACTTAGATAAAAGTCAGTTCGCGAGATCAGCCATCTTCGATGCATATCCTAAGACTAATTTGTGACGTGACTACTGTTGATGTTGCCGACAATTCTGACCTTAGATTTGGAAATTCGCTTTGGCCACAAATTGCCCTGAACTTGAAGCTTAGATTGTTAATGTTTGCTAAGAATTTTTTGAGTGAAAACCAATCTGGCTACGATCAAGCGACGGATGACTGACCATGAATATGCATCAAGGAAATGAGAACAAATTTAGTTGGATAACTTTGTTAGGATTGCTCGGTAAATTTTCTTACCACTCCCAACTGTCTCACACCAACTTGAAAATTATTCACATAATCTGTGAACAACATTGTTAGTAACTTGTTTCATTACAGAAAGTAATTGAACTTTTATAGGGTGGTCAAAAATTGACTATTCGATACAAAAATTGCACTAGAATTATTCAAATACGACATTAAATATTAGAAAAAGACTTTTTGTTAACTTACGCCAATTTTTTAATTTACATTATTAATTAACAGTCCGTAAATATTTGTTTATAAAGCATAATCTTAATTTATGTTTGCCTATGTCAAAACAAGTAAAAAGCACTGAAATGCATGTTCCTCAACACGCTGTGGTGCATGACGTGTGCAAGCAATTTAGTACTCTTCAGCATCCATTCGTAGCAGGTGACACGGCTGAAGATATTGTAAATTTGTTGCACACAGTCGGCAGTGATGAGGTAATGAAAACTGTGGCAGTTCTGCGCAGTTCTCAACAAAACGGACAGTTGGATCAAGAACGAATTAAGAAAGTTTTTGGTGCATCGGCGAGCAGTTTGTACGAAGCTGCATCACATCTTGATAGAATTCAGGCTGTTGCATCGGACCACGGGAGTTCCAAGACTTCAGATCAGAGAGATCGTCAACTTGGTCGAATGATTGTCTCAATAGTCAATGACGCACGAGTCGTGGTAATCCATTTGAGCGAGCAACTACAGCGGTTGAAAAATTCAAGAGGCGCCGCGCCTTCCATACAGCAGGAATTAGCTAAGCGTACCTTTTCGATCTATGCACCATTGGCTAATAGACTTGGGATCTGGCGTTTAAAGTGGCAGCTTGAAGATTTGGCATTCAAGTATTTAGATCGCCCAGCATTTGATAATTTGGCTTTGGCTATTGACGAACGTCGAGTTGAGCGCGAGCGCTATATTGATCATCTGATTGAGCAACTGCGCCAAATCATGAATGCTTCTGGGGTTACGGCAACAATTCAAGGTCGGGCTAAACATATATATGGGATTTGGCGAAAGTCGAAGGAAAAGCAATTGGACTTCGACAGCATCTACGATCTGCGAGCGGTTCGAATTTTGGTTGATGATATTTCTTCCTGCTATGTGGCTCTCGGAGCAGTTCATGCATCTTGGTCTCACATCGCTGAAGAATTTGATGATTACATAACCGTCCCGAAGGCTAACGGTTATCAGTCGATCCATACTGCAGTTGTCGGTCCCGAAGAAAAGGTGATCGAGGTGCAGATTCGTACAAACGAGATGCACGAGCACTGCGAACTCGGTAGTCAGGCACACTGGAAGTACAAGGAAGGCAATCAGGTCGATTCAAACTACCAGGAAAACAAAATTCGCTGGTTACGCCACATTCTGGAATGGCGTGATGAAATTGTCGGTCAATTTGATGGAGAACTGACAGACGACTCCAAGGACGAACAAATCTACGTGTTTACCCCGGCGGGCAACGTTGTGGAACTGCCAGTTGGCGCAACCCCTATAGACTTTTCCTATGCGATTCACACAGAAGTGGGTCATCGGTGCCGTGGCGCGACTGTTAATGGTCGCATTGTTCCGTTAAATCGGCCTCTGGATACGGGTGACTGGGTGGAGATCAAAACAGTTAAACGAGGCGGGCCAAGTAGGGATTGGTTGAGTTCCAATAATTCGTTTGTGATAACCCATAGGGCAAGACATGCCATTGGACGATGGTTTCGACTGGAGGAGTATGGCCGTTATCTCACTCAAGGAAGAGTCATGCTTGAAAAGGAATTAAGTCGGAGGGGACTGTTGAATGTCAACTTTGAGAAACTGGCCGTGCAGAATAGTTTTCGGCGTACTCAGGACCTGTTTACCGCTATTGGCATGAAGGAATTAAAAGTAGCCCACGCTCTGGCGTGTTTGGTTGAAGATCCAACCGAGGAAATAAAGACTGTAGACCCCAGTACACTGTTTGAATCTTTGCCCTCTACGACATCTTCTCTTTCAGTTTATGGCGTTGACAACTTGCTGAGTAGTCCAGCCTCGTGCTGTGAACCTTTGCCCGGAGATGATGTGCTTGGCTACGTCACAGTCAACCGCGGCATTACACTGCATAAGCGCGAGTGCCGAAATATTGGTCGATTGGCGGGGATGAATCCCGAGAGAGTTGTCGAAGTTGGGTGGCAGGTCAATGATTCGACACTTTATGCAGTAACGATCGAAGTAACGGCAGAAGGTGATTCAACTTTGCTGCCGGACATTACTTCGATTGCAACTGATCTTAAAGTAGAGTTGTCTGCAATTAATACTGCCTCGCTAAAAGCGCATCAAATTGGTCGAGTTCTATTGACGGCTGAATTCAAGAACGCAAATCAGGTGTCGAGAATGCTGCATCGTTTGGCAATTCTGCCTACTGTCATCGAGGCTAAGCGTTTGGTAAGACATTGAAGATCAGTAGTTTATTGTGCAATCTTGAATTGATATTTGGCTTGATTTGTGATGCGCCCTGAAATTTGATCAAAACTTCGCTCCTCAAAAGTCACGAGATTTTCGCAGTCAACAACAATTGTTGTTGAGCATCGAGTACCGTAGTTCGCTAGTCGAACAAACAATGGAAGATTTTGACTGCTCGGTAGAAGAGTTTGATTTTGAGAATTTGGGTAGGAGTCGTCCGATAGGATCTCAAAAAGATTTTCCGACTTTATTCTGCAACGAGCACTGAGTAATTCAGTTAACCTGCTCACACCGATCGCAACCCGTGGCCAAGGTTTGTGCAATAGATCGTTTCCTAAGCCGTAGGTGCCGTGAATCAGTGTTTTACTCGTTCCACCGCGATTTGAGTGATAGCGAAGTCCGGATACCAAACCAAATAACACACCATAGCCGTTATAAAGATGACTGTGTTGATCTAGATACTTGGAATAATCTTCTATAGAATTATCGCTGGTAAGAAAATATTTTGTGATGTCGCCTCGACTGTTTCGTGAAAAATCATGGTCTGTTGGATCAGGGTGATTGGTAATCGCTGCAAATCGACCGCTGCGTGTAATGCCTAGCCAGGTGCCGCCCGATAGTTTGTCTTGACCGGCAAGAACTTCAGGGTGGTCGTGCCAATAGTGGGCATTAATTGTGGGTCGGTCGTAAAATTCATCTCGATTTGCCGCTAGGACAAATGGATAATCTTTATTTACGCCAACGGAAATTAGTAGAACACACACGAAAACCGACAGAATCCAATTTAAGAATTTAAACCTCTCGGATTATAAATTGCCTCTTTAAAGGAACGTAAGGGGCGAGTAGATATTTCAAACAATGACGCGAACTCACTCCAAAAAGCGAAAACGAGGCAAGTGGCATCAGTCACATACCAGCGACAAATTTGTACGGGAGGCAAAACGGCTTGGCTTACGGGCAAGGTCGCATTTTAAGATCGAGGAAATTGATAGGAAGTACAAACTGTTTAACCAGGTACACAGCGTTTTGGACTTAGGAGCGTCGCCGGGCGGCTGGGCCAACTATGCTGCAGCAAAATTAAAGACCAATGGAGTCTTATATGCCATCGATATTTTGCCTATGAAGCCGATCGATGGGGTTCACTTCGATCAGTTGGACATTACCAACAGCGATGATCTTAATCGATTGTGTGAGACCATCCCCAAAAGGACCATCCAAGTAGTCATGTCTGATATGGCACCCAATATTTCGGGAAATAAAGTCAGAGATGTCGCAAATTTTGAACTCTTGCACGATGCGATGTTCGAAGTAACCGAACATGCTTTGGCAAATTCGGGAAGTCTTGTTTATAAGATATTCAACGATTCAGATTCGCATCTCCATAAGCGGCGTTGTCAACAATGGTTTGGATTTTGTGAAATATTTAAACCGAAGTCTTCTCGGTCAAGGAGTCAGGAAATGTACCTTGTTGCGATGAACTACCGAGGCGGTGAACTTGGATTCGTTAAGTGACTTTAGTAATTCGTTAAACTCGTAGGTTAGTTTGTGCGTAAAATAACCTCGATTGTCAATTAAAACAAAATTAGTTTGTAAAAGGATTGAATTCGGGGCTTGTAATTTCCTTAACTTGAACTTACCTGGTTAATTGTGCTGTCAGCAAATTTGTTTACCTGGCCGTGAAATTATCGAATTTAATCATTGCTGTATAAGGAATCGCACCAAAAATTATGTTAAGCAACCTCACCAAGAACCTCGTCCTTTGGCTGGTCATCGCGATGGTGCTAATGGCCATTTTCAAAAACTTCACTCCCAGTGATACTGCGCAAAGCAAGGAGTTGAAGTATTCGGCATTTCTTCAGGACGTAAAGCAAGGAAGAGTAGAAGAGGTGCTAATCAACGGTCGCACAATTAGCGGAACGAAGATTGGTGGAGAGAATTTTATCACCTATGCACCAGATGACCCAAAGTTGGTTGACGACCTGGTCACTGCTGGGGTTACGATCATCGCTCAAAAGGAAGAATCTCCATCGTTGCTGATGCAACTGTTCATCAGTTGGTTCCCGTTGTTGTTGTTAATTGGTGTGTGGATATTCTTTATGCGGCAAATGCAGGGTGGCGGTCGTGGTGCCATGAGTTTTGGCAAGAGCCGCGCGCGGTTGTTGACAGAAGACAAAAATCGCGTGACATTTCAGGATGTTGCGGGTGTTGAAGAAGCGAAAGAAGAAGTTGGCGAACTGGTTGAATTTTTAAGCGCTCCCGCAAAGTTCACTAACCTTGGCGGACGCATTCCGCGAGGTGTTTTGATGACCGGCAGCCCAGGTACGGGTAAAACTTTATTGGCAAAAGCGATTGCCGGCGAAGCAAAAGTGCCGTTTTTCTCAATTTCTGGTTCGGACTTTGTTGAAATGTTTGTGGGTGTTGGTGCATCCCGAGTTCGCGACATGTTCGAACAGGCGAAAAAGAATGCGCCATGCATCATCTTTATTGACGAAATCGACGCCGTAGGGCGCCAGAGGGGAACTGGTTTAGGTGGCGGACACGATGAGCGCGAACAAACTCTCAATCAACTGCTGGTTGAAATGGATGGATTTGAAGGCAGTGAGGGCGTTATTGTGATAGCGGCAACCAACCGACCCGATGTGTTGGATCCTGCACTGCTAAGACCTGGCAGATTTGATCGACAAGTGCACGTCCCTCTACCCGATATACGAGGCAGAGACCAAATTCTTAAGGTTCATATGAAGAAAGTACCGATAGACTCGAATGTAGATACGAGCATAATTGCACGCGGTACTCCAGGATTTTCCGGCGCTGATTTGGCCAATTTGGTAAATGAGGCGGCTTTGTTCGCTGCCCGAGCCGGTCGCAAAGAAGTGACAATGGAACAATTCGAGCTCGCTAAAGACAAGATCATTATGGGAGTCGAGCGACGCTCAATCGTTATGCCCGAAGAGGAACGTTGGAATACTGCCTATCACGAATCTGGTCATACAGTGGTTGCCAAGGAACTGGAGCACACTGACCCGGTGCACAAAGTGACCATCATTCCTCGAGGTAGAGCACTTGGTGTCACTATGCAATTGCCCGAAGAAGACCGCTACAGCCACAATCGGGAGTATGTTCTGAGCCGAATTGCAGTTTTGATGGGTGGACGAATCGCTGAAGAAATCTTCATGAATCAAATGACCACTGGTGCATCCAATGATTTCGAGCAGGCTACAGATTTAGCTCAGAAGATGGTTTCACGCTGGGGTATGAGCGATAGTCTTGGCACCCGAATCTATGGCGACAATCAATCTGAAGTGTTTCTTGGACGGGATGTTTCAACCCATAGAAACTTGAGTAATGCTGTTGCTGAACAGGTTGATACTGAAGTCACACGCATTATTAACGAACAGTATGATCGTGCCAGAAAGATTATTGAAGACAACAAGGACAAGATTGAAGTGATGGCAAAGGCCTTGATTGAATGGGAAACGCTTGAAGCGGAACAAATAGATGACATCATGGCGGGTAATGTGCCTGAAGCACCTGAATCTGAGTTCCAAAATGAATCTCAATCACCGGACAGCCATGATGATACGGATGATCCAGATCCAGATCCAATCATCAAACCAAAACCGAGAATGAACCGGCCCGCTGGAGGCGAAACCTAGGCGGACGCTTCAATTCACGGGGCCGCAGTTACCAACTGCGTAAATCCTTATACCCTCGGACCGTGCCTCAACAACTGTTCGGTACCGACGGCATCAGAGGCCGCTTCGGTGAAGAGCCAATTACACCCCTGACTATCTTGAAGTTAGGTTGGGCGATAGGTACCGCTTTACGCGATAGATTCCCAAAGGGTGAGGTTTTAATCGGCAAGGATACGCGGGTTTCCGGCTATTTGCTGGAAACAGCACTCACCAGCGGACTGTCGGCAGCATGTGTCGATGTGTGTTTGCTTGGTCCGACTCCAACCCCCGCCGTGGCGCACTTTTGTAAAAATTCAGACGCCATAGCGGGTGTGGTTATCAGTGCTTCTCATAATCCGTTTTACGACAATGGTATTAAGCTGATTCAATTCGATGGTTCCAAACTGGATACGCCGCTGGAACGCCAAATCGAACAAGTCATGGAAAGCCCAATGGTCGTAGGTCCATCAAAAAATCTTGGAAAGGTTCGAAGGTTCGACGAAAACATTGATCAATATGCAAAATATTGCGAATCTTTAATCAATGTCCGGCTTGATGGCCTGCGTGTTGCGATTGACTGTGCAAACGGGGCATCCTATCGAATTGCACCTCGGGTATTGCAGGGTCTCGGTGCGAATGTGCATGCAACAGCGGTTGAGCCGGACGGGTTCAATATCAATCTCGACTGTGGATCAACCAATAGGCAAAATATCCTTGCATTCACTACTGCAACAGAAAGTGATGTGGGCATTGCCTTAGATGGTGATGGCGATCGCGTCATTATGGCGGACGAGCACGGAAACATAGTAAATGGTGACCAGATTCTATACATCCTTGCTATGGCGAAGCAGCGCAGCGGGACACTTAACGGAGGGGTAGTAGGTACTCACCTGAGTAATATCGGATTGGATATCGCACTTAAAAAGCAAGCAATTCCGTTTGTTCGGGTAAACGTGGGAGATCGCTATATCTCGGAATGTCTGAATAAAAAAGGATGGAATTTGGGCGGGGAAGAATCTGGCCATGTGCTTGTAAACAACTCAGGAGTGTGCGGCGATGGTTTAATTACCGCACTTGAAGTGTTGGCAGAAATAAAAAAAACTGGGCAGACCTTATCGCAGCTCGCTAGCGGTGTTGAGCTAGTCCCCCAAGTGACCAGAAACGTCGTTCTTTCTTCCCTCAGTTCACCGCTGAAGGAGATGGACAGCCAAAACTGGCCGAATACCGAATTGGCTTTGCAGAACGCGAAGGACCAGTTGTCCAAAGGTGGCAGGGTACTGTTGCGGCCGTCGGGGACAGAACCCGTCATTCGTATCCTTGTTGAGGGATCAAACGTTCAGCAAATTGCTGAAATTGCTGACCGCCTTGCTGCGGTGGTTAAGGAAGAATCTAGTCAATTCGCAGTGGCATAGTTTCATTTAATCGAAAACAACCACATTGCGTAGCCCTATTCCGCGACGAGTGTCATTCAGTGCATCATTGATGTCTGCAAACTTGTAGCGCTTGGTGACCAGTTCATCCAGTTTGAGTTCACCAGAGTGGTATAGACTGAGCAACATTGGAATATCCGTGGTAAGATTCGATTCTCCCATCTTGCAGCCTAAAATTCTTTGATTGGCATCAATAAAGTTGATTGCTTCAAAAGAAGCATTGCTGCCAACAGGTGGCATTCCAACTAGAACGACCGTACCACCCCTGCGAATTAGTGTGAATGATTCATTGATCACCTGAGGGATTCCAGCAGTAACAAATACATAGTCGGCTCCACGGTTTTCCGTAATCTCCAGAATCATTGGTAAAGGATCGGAATTTGAGGAGTTTACCGTATGCGTTGCTCCGTGCAGCGCGGCGAATTGCAGTCGGTCATCACTGATGTCAACGGCAATGACTGATGCTGAATTGGAAATTTTTGCTGCCTGAATCGAATTTACCCCGACTCCGCCAATGCCTATAACAACCACATGACTACCAGGTTCGACTCTCGCAGAGTTTGTGACAGCCCCATAGCCCGTAATCACACCACAGGCGAGTAAAGCGGCTGCGGAAAAATCCATGTCCTTTGGGATTGCCGATACCTGAGACTCATGTACTACAGCATATTCAGCAAAACATGCCGTTCCCAACCCTCGAATAATCGAATTATGCTCAGCATTGCTCAATCTGCCAGGCTCGTTGGTTTCGAAGTGTCCACTGCATTGATTAGTCTGGCCATGACGACAAAAGAAACACACCCCACACGATTTAAGTAGGGAAACAATCACATGGTCGCTTTTGTTCACATTGCTTACACCCAACCCGACCGATTCAACAATGCCAGCGGCTTCATGACCGTATATTGCAGGAAGCGTGCCTCCCCAAGCTCCATCGACATAATGCACGTCGCTGTGGCAAATTGCACACACTGAGAGCTTGACTTTCACTTCTTTACGACGTGGTTCATCGATATGAACGTCCTTTATCGATAATGGCTTGCCAAATTCATGGCATACTGCCGCTTTCACTGGCTTATCTCCGAATCTTTATGAACGCGTAGGAAAAATTTTGCTGCATATAGGTAGTGGCGTTCCGAAGTCAAATCTCTTTCGGTTAAGGGGTGTTCATCCAGCCATCCAGACGGAAAATACAAATGAATTTCTTGATCGTCTATCGACATTCGAATATCTTTCGTGACACGATTGACTCTAGACCGATGCAACAGCACTCCAATTCTCAATATTGCGCAAAGCTTTGGTAGTGCACCATCCGGCAGGTGGGTGGAAACCTTCAAATCCTTTATTGGATACTTTCGTCGATGCCCCCTTACAAGACGGGCCAATGCAGTTTGTTCCGGACGCGAGAATCCTGCAAGATCGGAATTTTCTAGCACGTAGGCACCATGTTTATGATACTGAGCATGTGAAATCGATAGTCCAATTTCGTGAAGACTGGCTGCCCAGCTTAGTGTTTTACGAACTTCCGGGTAGTCGAGGTTCCAGTCCTCAGCAACCTGGTCAAACAAACTTAGTGTGGTGGTTTCGACATTAGTTGCGTGTTCTATGTCAACGGACCAAGTTCTGGCCAGGGATTGAACAGTTTGACTTCGTATGTCTTGGTTTTGTATTCGGCCGAGCAGGTCGTAGATGACGCCTTCGCGCAATGCTTGTTCGGAGACTTCCATCGAATCAATTTCCAAGGTTTCAAACAATGCGGCCAATACTGCTATCCCGCCAGGAAGAACCGCACATCGATCAGGTTCAAACCCCAAGCGTACAAGCTGGTTAACATTATCTAAATCACTGATTGAATTCATCAATTCGAAAAGTGAAGATCGAGTAATGAGCTCACCCTCCCATTCAAGATACCTCAAGGACCCAGCAATCGCACGAATAGTTCCGGAACAGCCTATTACCTTGTCCCATCCGAGTTGTCGATACTGATTACTCGCTATACGAAATTCAAGTTTAGCGTCGACCAAGGCCTTGTGCATTCGTTCCCGATTGATGTAGCCTTCGGGAAAATACTCTCGCGAAAGGCTGACGCAGCCAATGTAGAAACTTTCTGCGATGTCTGGGGATCCTGGAGATATATTGATTCCAGATATGACCTCTGTGCTTCCGCCGCCTATGTCTACCACAAGTTTTCTGTCGGAATCGTTAGAAATTCCATAGCAAACCGAGGTATAGATTAGTCGTGCCTCTTCTCTACCGGTGATGATTTCGATTTTGTGGCCGAGTGCATTCTGGGCACTTTCCATAAAGTTTTCCGCATTTCTCGCCTTTCTGAAAGTGTTTGTTCCGACCGCTCTTATGTTCTCGCTCGGAATGTCTCTCACTCGCTGGCCGAACTCACTGAGACAGGTAATTGCTCTTTGTTGGGCCTCTACAGTCAGATTCAGTTCGTCATCCAGTCCTGCACCCAAGCGAACCACTTCTTTGATGCGGTCAACGACGACAAAGCGACCGTGTTCAAGTTTACCAATAATGAGGTGAAAACTGTTTGATCCAAGATCCGCTGCAGCAATAAATTGAGATGAATTGTTGTCATTCGGCACCTTCATGTTGAAAAACTTTAACGTATTAAAGGCCGAATAGGGGAATAATCGAGCAATGTAGTATTCCGGTCTATGTGAGTTGGTTCCAATTTCTGTGCCGTTGGCTGCTAACGTCTTCGTAAAGCCGCAATTTACTCAAACATTTCGATTTCAATTCAAATTCTATATTGGTGTTTCACCAATATAATATCGATTTGGCAAATTCTCGCAGAAGCATAGCGACCGATTGAGTTCAAACAAACTACAAAATTGAGCAATATTCATGCGCAGACCACTAATCGTTGGTAACTGGAAAATGAATGGTACTGTTACCAGTACCAGATCACTAGTATCCGCAGTGGGTATAGGAATAGGGGAGAAGCAAATTGCTGCAGAAGTCGCTGTGTGTCCACCATTTGTTCACTTAAGTGAGGCAATTCGTAGCAAGGATGAGCTTCAACATAGTAGTCAATCTTTAGTTGAATTGGCCATTGGTGTGCAAAATGTCAGCGAACATACAAATGGGGCGTATACCGGAGAAGTTTCTGCTGAGATGCTGACTGAATTCGGCTGTAGCTATGCGATTGTTGGGCATTCCGAGCGCAGGCACCAAATGAATGAAACAGACGAATTGGTTGCACGAAAGGCAAGAATTTTACAGGAACACGAGATTACGCCAATAGTTTGCGTGGGTGAGACGCTTGAGGAACGCGAGTCCGAAATGACTCGAGAGGTGATTGAACGACAATTGAATGCGAACATTGAGGGTGAACGGGCAATCAACCTGTACAATATGGTTATTGCTTACGAGCCAGTTTGGGCAATTGGAACAGGTAACGTAGCCACAGTTGAGCAAGTCCAACAAGTGCATGGTTGGATTCGGGAGCGTCTGAATGCTGAGAATCCGCAGGCGGCGGAATTCTGCCGGATTTTGTATGGCGGTAGTGTAAATGGCGCAAACGCTGCTGAGATTCTCAGTTTGCCTGACGTTGACGGGTGTTTGGTTGGCGGTGCTTCGTTGAGAGCAGATGAGTTTTTAACAATTTTCAAGGCTACCGAGAAAAGGGCCGGTTAATTTAATGGAATTATTGAGACAAATTTTGCTTGGAGGTTTTTTTCTCCTTGCTATAGCAATGGTGGTTTTGATCCTGTTGCAGCGTGGTCGAGGATCCGATCTGGGTGCGGTTTTTGGCGGAGGTTCGCAGTCAGTTTTTGGGAGTAGGGGCTCAGCGAACTTTCTTACTCGAATCACTGCCGTATTGGCTACATTATTTTTTGGCACGGCATTGGGGTTGGCCTATATATACACGGGTGATCGAACAGTACAAAGTGTCACGGAGTCAGTTTTGGAAACTCAGGTGCAAGAAACGGACGATAGTTTGCCGGTAGTCACTCAAGAATCCGAAGCTGATGAATTACCCAAGGTTCAGCAATAGCAAAAATAGCAATGCCGAAGTGGTGGAATTGGTAGACACGCCGTCTTGAGGGGGCGGTGGCTAGCGCCGTGCCGGTTCGAGTCCGGCCTTCGGCACCATTCAGACAAAAAATATAATCGACAAAATTAACTTGTTTTTCAGTATAGTTTAACGATGCTTAGCGAATACGTTCCAGTTCTCATTTTTCTGTGTGTAGCTGCCGTCATGGGAGTGTCACTAATGTGTGCTGGAAAGTTGTTCGGGTCCAATAAACCTGATGCAGAAAAGCTTTCGCCCTACGAATGCGGCTTTGACGCGTTCGAGGACAGTCGCATGAAGTTCGACGTCCGATACTATTTGGTAGCCATCCTCTTTATAATTTTTGACTTGGAAATAGCATTTCTTTTCCCCTGGGCCGTTGCCTTGGAAGAGATTGGAATGTTTGGGTTTCTTGCCATGATGCTGTTTCTCGCAGTGCTGGTCGTCGGATTTATTTATGAGTGGATGAAGGGTGCTTTGGAGTGGGAGTGAGTAATGTCGATTGAAGGAATCTTAGAACAGGGTGTGGTTACGACATCGATTGACAAGTTGGTCAATTGGGCCAGAACAGGTTCCATGTGGCCAATGACATTTGGTTTGGCATGTTGTGGGGTCGAAATGATGCATGCTGGAGCCTCACGTTACGATCTTGATCGGTTTGGCGTGATTTTTCGACCGAGTCCCAGACAATCGGATGTCATGATTGTGGCGGGCACCCTGGTTAACAAAATGGCACCTGCTCTACGCAAAGTCTACGATCAAATGGCGGAGCCAAGATGGGTGATTTCAATGGGATCGTGTGCCAACGGAGGTGGCTACTATCACTACTCATACTCGGTTGTACGAGGCTGCGACCGAATTGTGCCGGTCGATGTATATGTTCCGGGTTGTCCACCAACCGCGGAGGCACTGGTCTACGGAATCATTCAGTTGCAACGTAAGATTCGCAAGACCAACACGATTGCCAAGTAGGTGAGAAATGGCTTCTGTAGCCGAATTGAATCACCTCGTTCGTGATCTTTTTGGTGATTGGATTAAGTCCAGCGTTGTCGATTACAACGAACTCACCATCGAAGTGGACCGCAACTATCTCCATGAGACTTGCCTTAAGCTGAGAGACGACGCGAACACCGCATTTGATCAACTGATCGACGTCTGTGGGATAGATTATTCTACTTTTAGAAAAGAGGCTGAATATGGCGGACCGAGAAATCTTCCTCGATTTGCACTGGCCTATCACCTTCTTTCTGTGCAGCATAATCACCGAATTCGAGTCAAAGTATTTTTGGATCCCGAAATGCCTTTAGCCGAATCAGTTTGCGATATTTGGGAAGGTGCGGATTGGTTTGAGCGAGAGACGTTTGACCTGTTCGGAATAGTTTTTGAAAATCATCCGGATTTGCGACGAATTTTGACTGACTATGGATTCGTCGGTCATCCATTTCGCAAGGACTTTCCGCTGTCTGGTTATGTTGAAATGCGATATGACAAGGATAAGGGTCGAGTAGTCTACGAACCGGTCAGCATTGAACCACGAACTTTGGTGCCGCGCACCATCAGAGAGGACGACTTTGGTCACAGAGATTCGTAACTACACCATGAACTTCGGCCCACAGCACCCGGCGGCGCATGGAGTGCTGAGATTGGTGATGGAAATGGATGGTGAAGTGGTTGAGCGTCTCGACCCACACATTGGGCTATTGCATCGGGCTACAGAAAAACTCGCCGAATCCAAGCCATATAACCAAAGTATTGGCTATATGGACCGGCTCGACTATGTCTCGATGATGTGCAACGAGCATGCCTATGTGATGGCTATCGAAAAGTTGCTCGGTGTTCAAGTTCCGATTCGTGCGCAGTACATTCGAGTGATGTTTGATGAGATTACCCGTTTGCTCAATCATCTTCTTTGGCTTGGAGCGCATGGTCTTGATGTCGGCGCTATGTCAATGTTTCTGTACTGCTTTAGAGAGCGAGAAGACTTGTTTGACTGCTATGAAGCGGTATCGGGAGCTCGCATGCATGCAACCTATTATCGACCGGGAGGAGTCTATAGAGATCTTCCGGACGCGATGCCGAAGTACGAATCGACGCGTCGTTCAGACAGTGATCTGGCACGCCGTAACAAAGATCGAGAAGGCGATTTGCTGGATTTCATTTGGGCCTTTACGGAACGATTTCCGGGCCGAGTGGATGACTACGAAACTTTATTGACCGACAATCGGATTTGGAAGCAACGTACCGTAGGGATCGGTGTGGTTTCACCAGAGCAAGCACTGCAGTGGGGATTTACCGGTCCGATGATCCGCGGGTCGGGCATAGAGTGGGACCTGCGCAAGAAGCAACCGTACGCAGTGTATGACAAGGTGGATTTTGACATTCCGGTTGGGACGCATGGAGACTGTTATGACCGATATTTGTGTCGTGTAGAGGAAATGCGTCAGTCAAATGCAATAATTCGCCAATGTATTGAGTGGTTGCGAAACAACCCCGGTCCGGTAATGATCGAAGATGCGAAATTGATTGCGCCGCGGCGGGAAACCATGAAGCGCGACATGGAGTCATTGATCCATCATTTCAAGTTATTTACCGAAGGGTATTGCGTAAGAGAAGGTGAAGTTTATGCAGCAGTTGAGGCACCGAAGGGAGAGTTTGGTATATATCTGATATCCGATGGTGCAAATAAGCCTTATCGACTAAAGATTCGAGCGCCGGGTTTCGCACATTTGTCATCTCTCAATGCCATGTCAAAGGGACACATGCTGGCCGATGTTGTGGCAATCATTGGAACGCAGGACATTGTCTTTGGGGAAATAGATCGATAATGCTGTCACCAGCAGCCCACGCAGAAATTCAAAGCGAAGTCGCGAAGTATCCGGAAGGTCACGCTCGAGCGGCGGTGATGGCTGCGCTACGAATCGCTCAGGAGGAACTTGGCTGGGTGAGTAAGGAGACGATGGAATACATTGCCACAATTCTTGGTATCGAGCCGATCAAGGTTGCTGAAGTTGCCACCTTTTACACGATGTACGATCGGCAACCCATTGGGCGGCATAAAATTTCTGTGTGCACCAATATCAGTTGCATGTTGCGTGGATCCAAGCAAATTCGCGATCACTTGTTTGCGTCATTAGGGATCGGTTTCGGTGAAACTACAAGTGATGGACGCTTCACGTTACAGGAGGTTGAGTGCCTGGCGGCGTGCGGTGGTGCACCAGCCGCATTGATTGGCAAGGAATATCACGAAAATCTTACAACCGAGTCCATCGATGGGATTTTGCAAGCGCTTAAATGAGAACTAGTTATGGCTGCTGAAGAAGTACGGGTCTGTTTACCGCCGGAAGGGTTAAAGTCGCCATGGACCCTGGCAGCATACGAAAGCACTGGCGGCTATGAGGCCTGGCGAAAAATTCTAAAGGAAAAGACGCCGCCAGCGGACATTGTAGACGAAGTAAAGGCATCAGGCTTACGTGGTCGTGGTGGCGCTGGTTTTCCTACTGGTCTGAAGTGGAGTTTTATGCCGAAAGATGCTCCAGGGCAAAAGTACCTCGTGTGTAATTCCGACGAAGGGGAACCCGGAACCTTTAAGGACCGAGACATAATTCGCTATAACCCACATGCCCTAATTGAAGGGATGGCTATAGGTGGATATGCCATGGGAGCAACCATTGGCTACAACTATCTGCGTGGCGAGTTTATTGAACCGTATGAGCGATTTGAACAGGCATTGGCAGATGCTCGTGCTGCTGGATTGTTGGGCCAGAATATTCAAGGCAGCGGGATTGATTTTGATATTCATGATCATCTCGGAGCTGGGGCGTATATATGCGGCGAAGAGACTGGGTTACTCGAGTCTCTGGAAGGAAAGAGCGGCAGGCCGCGGTATAAGCCGCCATTTCCGGCACAATTTGGTGCGTTCGGTCGACCGACTACCATCAACAATACTGAAACACTTGCTTCAGTACCGAGAATCCTGCGCGAAGGTGCTGAGTGGTTTGTATCGCTCGGACCAAAAAACAATGCTGGGACAAAAATATTTTCCGTATCCGGACACATCAACAAGCCAGGTAACTACGAGGTGCCACTTGGAACTTCATTTAAGGATCTGCTCGAAATGGCCGGTGGAATGCTGGGCGGTCGTAAGTTAAAGGCTGTGATTCCGGGTGGGTCTTCCGTTCCCGTCGTACCTGCACAAGCCATCTTGGAAGCCAATATGGATTATGACTCGTTACAGGCGGCAGGTTCTATGTTGGGTGCTGGATCGGTCATTATCATGGATGAATCGGTTTGTATGGTGGAAATGCTTGAACGAATAGCATATTTTTATTGGGAAGAGTCCTGTGGACAATGTACGCCGTGCCGTGAAGGTACCGGCTGGCTATATCGCACAATTAGACGAATTCGAACCGGTAGGGGGCGACCCGGAGATGTCGACATGCTGGTTGATATCGCCAATCGGATAGAAGGTCGAACCATTTGTGCCCTCGGTGATGCTGCTGCTTGGCCGGTTCAAAGTTTCATCAAACATTTTGGGTCGGAATTCGAAGCCATGATTCGAGCACCCAGTTTGGCAGCCTAAGGCAAGGATCTAAAGGAACGTATTCATGTTGACCATCGAAATTGACGGACGGGAACTTCAGGCCAAGCCGGGTCAAATGATTATCGAAGTAGCCGATAGTGCCGGTATCTATATACCGCGATTCTGCTATCACGAAAAACTTTCAGTAGCTGCAAATTGCCGTATGTGCTTGGTAGAAGTTGAAAGAGCCCCCAAGCCGTTGGTGGCCTGTGCAACGCCAGTAGCAGATGGAATGAAGATTTCGACCAATTCCACAGTTGCTGTCGATGCGCAAAAGGACACATTGGAATTTTTATTGATCAACCACCCGCTGGATTGTCCAATCTGCGATCAAGGTGGTGAATGTCCGCTGCAGGATCAAGCACTTGGCTATGGTGGTGATGCTTCAAGGTTTATGGAAAAAAAGCGTGTAGTTGCCGACCACAGCATTGGTCCGTTAATCGAAACGGAAATGACTCGATGCATTCACTGCACCCGTTGCGTGCGATTCGGTGAAGAGGTTGCGGGGGTCATGGAACTCGGACTCACCCATCGCTCGGAGCATCTGAAGATTGATACATTTTTCAACGGCGAAGTAGAGTCCGAAGTTTCCGGAAATGTCATTGACCTTTGTCCCGTTGGAGCGCTGACGTCAAAACCGTATCGATTTACTGCCCGTTCATGGGAAATGATTAGTCACAACTCAATTAGTCCGCACGACTGTGTCGGCACCAACATTGATATTCAAACTTTACGAGGCGAAGTAAAGCGTGTGTTGCCGCGGGTTAATGAACAAATTAATGAATGTTGGATTTCCGACCGAGACCGTTATAGTTATGAAGCACTGATTCGGGGCGAACGGTTGGGACGACCGATGATACGAACTTCAGCAGGCATGATTGAGACCGACTGGCAGTCGGCACTGACTAAAGTTAGAGATGAAATCCGAGCAGTGGTTGATCTGCACGGAGCAGAAAACATAGGAGCACTGGTATCACCGAATGCGACACTTGAGGAATTCTATTTGATGCAGAAGTTGGTACGTGGTTTGGGTTGCGAAAACATCGACCACCGACTGCGGCAGTTAGACTTCAGTTCGGACCAAAGCGCTTCACTCTATCCAGGACTGAGTATTCCGATTGAAGAATTGTCCCGTGCTGATTCTGTACTGCTGGTAGGCTCCAATATCAGAAAAGAACAACCTCTATTAGGCTTGCGACTGCGTAAAGCTTGGCAGAATGGTGCTTCAATATCATCTATTAATTTGTACGAATATGTCTACAACTTTGAAGCGAAACCTAATTTAGCAGTACCGCCGACTCAATTATTGTCAACGCTTGCGGCCGTTTTAAAGGCGGTTGCGGATAAAAGGAATCGGGAATTGCCAGAAGATTTGGTGACTATCGTATCCAAGTCGGCAGACTCTTCCGACGATAATGCTTCCATCAATGCGATTGCAGACTCACTGTGTCGAGACGACTTTGCAAGTGTGGTGATACTTGGTCAGACCGCCATGTCGCATTCAGACTATGGAGCAATTAGGCAACTTGCCAATGCAATAGGTAATATTTCCGAGTCTGCCTTGTGCGAGTTACCGCCTGCCAACAGTGCAGCAGGGTGGCTTGCAGGCTGCTTACCGCACAGAGGGGTGAATGGTAAGGTTCTCAATTCTACCGGTATGAATGCTTGGCAGATGATGAATAACCCTAGGCGTGGGTATATGTTGTTTGATGTAGAACCGCCGCTTGACATGGCGGATGGCACTGCAGGACAGACAGCACTGGATGCCGCTGAATTTGTGCTGAGTTTCCAGGCATTTTCAGAAGTACCTGATTACGTTGATGTGGTACTGCCAATTGCGCCATTTACGGAAAACTCCGGCACCTTCGTCAATTGCGAAGGCAAAATTCAGTGGGCATCGTCTGCTGTGGAACCATACGGTGAAGCAAGACCGGGGTGGAAAATTTTGAGGGTGCTGGGTAACTTCTTGGAATTGGATGGTTTTGATTTCGTATCTATCGATGAAGTGTCAGAAGAAGCATCCCCAACAGTTGAGCAAAATGGCCAAACTTTTCAGCAAGCTAACGGATTGGGAACGGATAAGACATCCACTATCGATCCTGATACTTTGGAATTAATATCTGAACATAGGATTTATACAGGTGATTCAGTGGTGCGACGGGCCCCTGCATTACAGCAAACTGCGGACTCGGTCGGTAGTGAGGCACACTTAAACCCACAGGATATGGCTCGGTTTGGGTTGAAAAATGGCAGTGAGATTCGTCTGCAAGGCGAAACATTCAATGCCCACACACAAGCCAAGTCTGATACACGCGTTCCGGCTGGTTGTTTGTATCTAGCCAGTGGGGTTGTGGCAGTCCCTCCAATCGGAACCGCGATTTACGTGAATACCCACTGATGAGCTGGATTATTTCAATTTGGGCCGACCTACCGGTAACCTTGCAGGTGGCGCTTGAGAATGTATTCAAAATTCTCCTGCTAGTGGTTCCTCTATTGATTACCATCGCCTATCTCACTTACGCTGAACGAAAGATAATTGGTTATATCCAAGTTCGAGTAGGTCCAAACCGAGTTGGGCCGAAGGGGTTGCTTCAGCCCTTTGCTGACCTTCTTAAAGTCGTGTTCAAGGAAATCATTGTTCCTTCTAACGCGAACAGAGCGTTATTTCTTTCAGCCCCTGTTCTTTCAGTAACACCAGCACTGGCGGCGTGGGCAGTAGTACCGTTTGCTGACGGAGTTGTGTTGGCCAATCTGGATGCAGGTTTACTCTACATATTAGCGTTGACGTCGCTGGGTGTGTACGGTGTGATTGTTGCAGGCTGGGCATCGAATTCCAAGTACGCATTTTTAGGTGCAATGCGGTCTGCAGCACAAATAGTCGCGTACGAAATTGCCATGGGTTTCGCGCTGGTGGGCTTGCTAATGGCCGCTGGGAGTTTGAATTTGGTGCAAATTGTCGAAGCCCAGTCTGGCGGTCTGCATCAATGGTATGTGTGGCCGCTACTTCCCTTATTTCTGGTTTACTTTATCTCAGGTGTCGCTGAAACAAATCGTGCACCGTTTGATGTAGCGGAAGGAGAATCCGAAATTGTAGCCGGCTTTCACGTTGAGTATTCAGGCATCGCCTTTATGGTGTTCTTCTTGGCCGAATATGCGAATATTATTCTGATTGCAGTTTTAGCAGCCATCATGTTTTTCGGTGGTTGGTATGCACCATTTGATGTCGCTCCATTTACCTGGATTCCACCGATATTCTGGTTGCTGGGTAAAGTATCAATACTGATTTTTTGCTTTCTTTGGTTCAGGGCAACATTTCCGCGCTACCGATACGACCAGATTATGCGGCTAGGCTGGAAAGTCTTTATTCCGGTCACGCTGGTATGGATTGCGGTGATTGGAGTCTTTCGATTTTTAACTCCCTGGGGCTTTATCTTTAAGTAGAAATTGTTCAGTCAAATGAATTGGTTACGAAGAAACATCCAAACTTTTCTGCTAACCGAGTTGGTGCGTGGGTTGTCCGTTACATTGAAACATATGTTTACGCGCAAAATTACCGTGCAGTATCCAGAGGAAAAGACGCCTAAGTCACCGCGATTTCGTGGCTTGCATGCACTTCGTCGATACCCAAACGGAGAGGAGCGATGCATCGCCTGTAAGTTATGCGAAGCAGTATGTCCGGCACTTGCTATTACCATCGAATCCGATGAACGTGAAGATGGAACCCGTCGAACCACTCGATACGACATTGATTTATTCAAGTGCGTGTACTGTGGATTTTGTGAAGAAGCCTGTCCTGTTGATTCTATTGTCATGACTGATATCCACGAGTTTCACTACGAAAATCGTGGTGAACAAGTGATCACCAAGCAGGAATTGCTCGCTATTGGTGATCAGTATGAAGACAGGATCGCTGAGGCACGTAGAATGGATTCGCCATATCGATAGGCGTTGGGTTCGTGACGTTTTTACAATTGAGTTTTTATTTCTTCGCCGTCGCGTTGCTGTTTTCGGCCTTTATGGTCATCACGATCCGCAACCCAGTGAAGGCGGCACTATTTTTAGTACTTGCATTTTTCAGTGCTGCCGGAGTTTGGGTAACACTCGAAGCAGAATTTCTAGCAATCGTGCTGGTGCTTGTCTATGTCGGTGCAGTAATGGTGCTGTTTTTGTTTGTGGTCATGATGCTGGACATCAATCTGGTTCGCCTGCGTGAAGGGTTTGGAGAATATTTACCCATTGGTGGATTGGTTGCCGTGCTTTTGGTCATCGAGATGGCGGTCATTTTGAATGCCGCGGAGTTTGACAGTGAAACCTTGCCAAGACCCGAGGGCAAGCCAGCTGACTATAGCAATACCCAAGCTTTAGGGGAAGTTCTATACACCGACTACTTCTATCCATTTGAAATTGCCGCCGTAATTTTGCTAGTAGCGATTGTTGCAGCGATTTCGCTGACTTTGCGACGGCGACCCGAGACAAAGTATCAAAAGCCGGTTGAACAAATTCGGGTGAGTAAACAGGATCGGCTACGAATCGTATCAATGAAGTCAGAGACGCCGCAAAATCAAGCCGGTTCGAGTTCTACAGAATGATTCCGTTATCTCATTATTTGATGCTCGCTGCTGCTGTGTTTTCTATTGCAGTCGTTGGAATTTTTTTGAATCGCAAGAATGTAGTGATATTGCTGATGGCAATAGAATTGCTGCTGCTGGCCGTAAACATTAACTTTATTGCTTTTTCTCATTACTTGCAGGATTTGGCAGGGCAGGTTTTTGTTTTCTTCATACTGACTGTGGCAGCTGCTGAAGCCGCAATAGGTTTGGCCATCCTGATCGTGTTATTTAGAAATCGAAGAACAATCAATGTTGACGATCTCAACCAGTTAAGCAACTAGCGCAAATGTTACTGGTTTATTCACTGATTCCTTTCAGTTGTCTGGTGACTTCGATCATCACCGGGTTGTTTGGTCGGGTCCTCGGTCGAACAACATCGCATCGAATTGCAGTTGCTGGTGTGGCACTAAGCTTTGTGCTTTCTGTGTGGGTGATGATTGATGTGCTGCAGGGCAACTTATTCAATGGTGCACTGTATGTTTGGGGAACAAGCGGCAGTCTCCACATTGAAATAGGATTCCTTATTGATGAACTGTCCGCGTCGATGGCGGTAGTCGTCACCTTTGTTTCCTTCATGGTGCATATCTATACGATTGGCTACATGCATGACGATGATGGCTACCAAAGATTCTTCTGCTACATTTCGCTCTTTACCTTTGCGATGCTGATGTTGGTAATGTCCAACAACTTCATTCAGTTGTTCTTTGGTTGGGAAGGTGTTGGCGTTGTTTCCTATTTATTGATCGGATTTTGGTTTGACCGAGAATCGGCAATATTCGCTAATCTAAAGGCCTTCTTAGTTAATCGTATTGGTGACTTTGGATTCATTCTCGGCATCGCTGCAGTGGTGTATGTATTTGGCAGCGTCGATTATTCAACTGTATTTGAGCTCGCACCATCGGTTTCAAGCATGACAGTAGAGGCGTTTGATGGAGTGCATTGGCACTGGCTGACAATCATTCCGTTGTTGCTGTTTGTTGGCGCAATGGGGAAGTCGGCACAGGTCCCACTGCACGTGTGGTTACCTGATTCTATGGAGGGCCCAACTCCAATTTCTGCGTTGATTCATGCGGCAACCATGGTTACCGCCGGAATCTTCATGGTGGCAAGAATGTCGCCACTATTTGAGTTTTCAACAGTAGCGCTGACAGTGGTTATTACAGTTGGTGCCATAACTGCTCTTTTCATGGCACTGGTCGGATTAGTACAGAACGATATTAAGCGAATTGTGGCTTACTCCACATTGTCACAGTTGGGCTATATGACGGTCGCGCTTGGTGCATCTGCGTATGCGGCTGGGTTGTTTCATCTTACTACACATGCCTTCTTTAAGGCTCTGCTGTTCTTAGCGGCTGGATCGGTCATTGTTGCGTTGCATCATCAACAAGACATCCGACATATGGGCGGATTGAAAAAGTTAATGCCAATCACGTACTGGACTTCATTGATTGGTTCACTTGCATTGGCTGGGCTTCCGCCATTTTCAGGATTCTTTTCCAAGGACTCAATCATTGAAGCGGTGCATGCCAGCAATCTGCCAGGCAGTGGTCTAGCATTGTTCGCAGTGACAATGGGTGTTTTTGTAACTGCACTGTATTCATTCCGAATGCTGTTTATCGTTTTTCACGGAAAACCAAGAATGTCACGAGAAGAGCTAAGCCATGTTCACGAATCACCTTGGGTGATTACGCTTCCGTTAGTGATGCTGGCGATTCCATCAGTCATATTCGGGGCGATTTATGCTGGCCCAATGCTGTTCGGAGACTTCTACGGCGATACGGTAACTGCCACCGCTGCTAGAGACACATTGGCAATTCTTGGACAGGCTTATGAAGGTAAATCAGGTCTTGAGCTCGCTTTCAGCATGATTGTTCATGGCTTCTTAACATTGCCATTTTGGTTGGCAGTTGCCGGGATTGTGGTTGCCTGGTTGTTGTATATAAAAATGCCGCATCTGCCTGGAGTGGTCCAGCAGCGATTCCACTGGGCATGGCGAATTTTGGATATGAAGTATGGATGCGACGAATTCAACCAACTTGTCTTCGCTAATGGGACTCGGTCGCTTGGCGGGATTTGTTGGCAAATGATTGATGTTCGCGTTATTGACGACGGAATTGTTAACGGACTTTCGCAGACTGTACGAAAGATTTCAGAGCGTATCCGGCACATCCAGTCTGGCTTTGTGTACCACTATGCGTTCACAATGATTATCGGCTTGTTCTTGCTGATTACCTGGTTTGTCGCAAACTAGCGGAGATATGCTTTCGGCATGATTGATCTGGGTGCGGGTTTTGAACTAAGCATCGTAATCTGGTTGCCAATTGTCGGTGGCCTGCTTACGTTAGCAATTGGAAGTTCCAATGACGAAGCAGCTCGCAGGCTTGCTTTGGGTTTTTCCGTTGCTACTTTTATTTCTAGCATTCCGCTATATCTGAACTTCGACAATTCAACTGCTGCGTTTCAGTTCATCGAACATCGCGAGTGGGTGAGCACATTTTCAATCAACTACTCACTGGGTATTGATGGCATTTCTTTACCCCTAATCTTGCTCACTACTTTCCTCACCATGGTAGTTGTGGTAGCAGGCTGGCAAGTGATTCGAAAGCGGGTTGCACAATACATGGCAGCTTTCCTCATTTTGGAAGGACTAATGATTGGGGTGTTTTGTGCGCTTGATGCGATAGTTTTTTATATCTTTTGGGAAGCTATGTTAATCCCGATGTTTCTCATCATTGGCGTATGGGGTGGTGAGAATCGAGTCTATGCATCAATCAAGTTCTTTCTGTATACATTGATTGGATCTTTGTTGATGCTAGTTGCATTTTTGTATTTGTACAATCTCACAGGTTCCAGTTTTGACATACGCGACTGGCATGGATTCAGACCCATATCGTTTACTGCTCAGATATTACTGTTTCTTGCATTTTTCTCAGCGTTTGCGGTGAAGGTGCCAATGGTACCGGTACATACCTGGTTGCCTGACGCTCATGTCGAAGCACCAACAGGTGGGTCCGTGATTTTGGCTGCGGTCATGTTGAAGATGGGAGCTTATGGTTTTCTAAGATTCAACCTGCCAGTATTGCCGGATGCCTCTCATGAACTCGCAATTTACATGGTTGTGTTGTCACTAATCGCGGTTGTGTACATTGCCTTGGTGGCCTTGGTTCAAACCGATATGAAAAAATTGATTGCGTATTCGTCTATTTCGCATATGGGTTTTGTGACGTTGGGTTTTTTCGTATTCAACATTCAGGGAATTGAAGGCGCGATTGTGCAAATGATCTCTCATGGATTTGTATCGGGTGCACTGTTTTTATGTGTAGGAGTTTTGTACGACCGGCTACATTCCAGAAAAATATCAACCTATGGTGGAGTTGCACATACGATGCCGATATTTGCGGCATTTGTGATGTTGTTTTCGTTGGCCAATGTAGGGTTGCCAGGCACTTCGGGATTTGTAGGCGAGTTACTGGTCATTATTGGTGCGTTTCAGGTGAGCGCAATCTATGCAGTGATTGCAGCGTTGACTTTGATTTTCGGAGCAGCTTATACCCTGTGGATGTACAAGCGGGTCATTTACGGCAAGGTGACTAGTGAAGCAGTTGCTGGCCTCAAAGACATTAGTGCTAGAGAGATAGTGGTTTTGGCTTCGGTGGGCTTTTTTGTTTTGCTCATAGGAGTTTGGCCATACCCGCTGCTTGAAATAATGCACGCATCTGTGGAATATCTAGTCAGTCAGTCATCCGTTGTTAAATACTAATTCAGCACAATTACGGGCAAATTTTTGTGCGTGATTTATAGGAGGTTAAGAGATGTCTACATTAATGAGTAAATCACTGAGGAGTCGGAATCCCGAAGGAAATACCAAGACTCTTGATAAATGGGGAGTGGACTCAGAGTATGGAGTTTTAAAGAAGGTACTACTTGGTCCGGTCAACCATTTTCGTTGGATGGGCGCAGAGAATTTTAAATTTAGTTCCATCTGCCGAAAGACAGCTCAGCTTGGAATTGAATTCGATCATGCGCTTGCGGCAAGACAGCATGAACAACTGGTTGACGCATACCGAAGTGCGGATGTTGAGGTTTACATGATCGAACCCAATCCGCATACGCCTTATCAGGTGTATACACGCGATTCTAACGTCATGACGCCATTCGGTGCGATAGTTTGCCAACTCGCCAACCCCAGAAGAAGAGGTGAGTATGCCGAAGTGCTTAGGTTCTACACTTCTCATGATATTCCAGTGTTTGAAATGGTGAGTGCCGGAAACTTTGAAGGTGGCGACTTCAACATCATTGAGCCAGGGGCTGTTTTGATTGGTTACACGGGTGGAAGATCGGAAGAACGTGGCGCCAAGCAAGTTGGCAGTTGGATGGAAAAGGAAGGTTGGGAAGTGAAGTATGCGCCCATTGATGAGTTTTACGTGCACATTGATCTAATGGTTTGTATGCTGGCTCCCAAATGTGCCGCTGTTTGCCTGGACACAACCGAGCCAGATGTTTTAGATTGGCTGCAGTCGAGGCAAATTGAAATGATTCCGGTAAGTTTTCAGGACACCATGTCTTTAGCCTGCAATGTTGTAGCTTTAGGGAACGATCGAGTGCTTTCGACTGCAGAGGCAACCGATTTGAATACCAAACTCAAAGCCAACGGGTTTGAAGTTTACGATCCTGAAATGTCTATGTTTACCCTTGCAGGAGGTGGAGTCCACTGCATGGCCCAGCCGCTTAAGCGACTCGCGGGTTAGTAGTGAGATACATTTTGAGTTGGCATAAAAACGCTAGCAGAAATTTAGTTGGGTGACTGTATAGAAAGTCAGTGTGGCTTAGTCCGATAAGGCAGGCTACTTGTGGGTAAATTGATGGCGAGGAAGGTCGATCGATAGTAGACTTCTATAGTCGTTCCTTCAAGTGGTGTTTAGGAAGCAACCATGCCTTTTAATGTCGCCGTTCCAAAGCAAAAGGGGATTGGGTTTCAAGATTAGATTGGTGTGGTAAACGATATGGCTCGCCCGGCATTTCGGGGTTGATCGAGATGCTTATGACTATCAAATAGGGTGGTCAGGTTGTTCTGTACTGTTTGGTTAAATTTGCAGATTGCTCGTGAATTTAAATCGAACCCCAAGGCCATAATTTCGTTAGTGGCAGACAAAAATCCGTCTTTTTCATGATACAGTTCGTGGAAAATTCGAAATCGTTTACTGTCGTATGCGATCAGTTGGGTCGTTACGCGAACAGGATCGCCCAGGCGTAATTCTTGAAGATAATTTACGTGGGATTCGACAACGGCGTATTCCAACCCATCTCGTTGCTTTAGTGCTTTAGAGTCATTAACCAATTCCCAAAACGCGTACGTGGACTGGTCACAAATTAATACGTAGTAACTCAGATTCATGTGCTCGTATTCGTCGACCCAGTCTGCCTTGACGACGTCACGATGCAATGTCAAAGTAGAGTTAAAGTTGTCGGTCCTCATGGTCTTATTCGTCATTTAGATCGTTCGAATGTAGACATTTGTAGAGACGATCGGTGATTGAAACTAACAATTCGTCGTATCCATGCGGGGCCAGAAGCTGAAGTCCCACAGGCATTCCTTTTGCATCCAAGCCCACAGGTATAGTGGTAGCACATAAATTTAAAATGTTTGCTATACAAGTGTTTTGCAGGGCAAATAAGTTGACTTTCTGGTAGTTCTCAATTTGACTGACATCCGATACCTTTGGTGGTGAAATGGGTACGGTGGGGCAGGCGATCAAGTCGCATTGCTCAAAAGCAGTTGAGGGATTTTTTGCAAATTTTCTAAGTTGGCGAATTCGTTTGAGGAACTCTATCGCGTCAATGCCACCACCGATTTTGACTCGATTCGCAATGACTGGATCCAGATTGTCTATCCATTCGGGAAGTTCGGCTTGCATGAATTCTATTAATTCTACAGACACCGTGCCTCCGGAATTTCTAAAGTCAACCGCCTGTTGAGCTTCTGGGAATTTCACATTGTGGATAATTTTTGCTACATTGAACGATTCGAAGTGGTGCAGTGACTCTTCACAAATTCGAACAATATCGCTTTCGGCTGATGACCACAATAGATTGTCGCCTATACCAATTCGCACCTTTTTATTCGCTAAATTTTCAAATCGGTGGCATAGTTTTTGATATGAATCATACTGAGGATCTATGCTGCTGAATGCACAAAATAGATCAGCAGTACTTTTCGTCAGGATCCCAGGTACATCCAAGTGCTGGCTTAGAGGAACAATGCCGTCAGTAGACCATCTACCCTTGCTGGGTTTGTAGCCCACATTGCCAGTAAAACTAGCTGGTATCCGGACCGAACCTGCAGTGTCACTGCCTAACGCCAACATTGCTGAACCTTCGTGTAGACTGACACCGGCACCACAGCTAGAACCACCTGGCACACGATGTTCTTTTGAGTCGAATGGATTCCAAGGTGTTCCCCAATGGTTATTCACACCAAGGCCACCATAGGCAAATTCAACAGTATTAGTTTTACCCATTATGATGCCGAGACTCTTTTGAATCGCCTTTAAAACAGGTCCCGCGTAGTTCATATAATTTGGGAGTTGCTTACTGCTTCCGGCATACAGTGGATAAGTGCCAATTCCGTAGTTGTCCTTTACCGAAACCGGAATTCCTTGCAACATTCCATAATCGAAACCATCTTTGAAGGCATCCCTAACGCTTCTAGTTTGATGCATTGCCTGTTTTGGGTCCCACGTTGCATAGGCATTCCATTTTGGTGGGGCTTGTTCATGATTTTCAATTGCCTGCTTCACCAAATCGTGGGTGGATATGACACCGCTTCTGAGCCATTTCGCTAGAACCTTGATTGGATATTGCGTTAAATTGTCGAAATCAATATTGAGTTTATTCATAACTTTTTCCAAAGATTATGAAATTGGAATTTAACCCCACAGTGTTGATTTTGCGGGAGAAAAATGGCCATCTTTGAATTGCAGTCCGCCAATTCGGTCAACTTGCAGCCAAACGGGTGAATCCAAGTCGACAATCTTTGCATTGTGCGTAAGAAGCATTGCAGGAGCAAGGGAAAGTGAAGTCGACATCATACTGCCGATCATGATATTTAGACCGTGCTTTTCGATTTCTTTAGCAGTATCTATTGCTTCCGTTAATCCTCCAGACTTGTCGAGTTTTATATTGAAAGTGTTATATCGGTTAGTCAATCGCTGAACATCTGCGGCGACGAAGAATGATTCATCTGCGCATAGGTCGATGGTGTAATTTCGAGATTCAAGGACTGCATCATCTTTCGCCGGTAAGGGCTGTTCTATGGCTTCAACGCCTAGATCTGATAGTTTGGGTTCTACGGAGTCAAGCGTATCGATATCCCAGGCTTCATTGGCATCGACTATCAATCTCGCATCCGGGCGGGCAGTTCGCACGGCTTGAACTGATTCAATGACTTCAGCGGCATTGAGCTTCAACTTCAAATGTGGAAAGTTCCGTACGCTACGAGCTTGTTCCGCCATATTCTCCGGAGTGTTTAAGCTTAAGGTGTATACGCCGGTCACTGATTTTGGTTGAGGTAGACCGGCAAGTCTCCAAACGGGCAGTTCTCTTTGTTTTCCCTCCAAATCCCACATAGCGCAATCCAAAGCATTTCGAGCAGCATTTGCCGGAATAAGCTTGCGCAATTCGTCACGAGTTACACCATTTTGAATATCCCTAGTAACATCTGATATTGCATCTAGAGTTTGTTCAACACTTTGCTCGTAGCGGGGATATGGCACTGCCTCGCCATGTCCTGAGACTCCGTTTTCATTAAGGTCTACGACAACCAGGTTGACAGAATTCTTGGGTCCGTGGGAAGTAGCAAACTCTTCCCTAAGCCGCCAATTTTCGTGGCGAGCACTGAGTTTGATCATCGAGTTTGAGATAGCAAATTGTCGACGATGCTGTCTGACCCAGTTACAAATGGGTCGATGCATGGAAGTTGAAACTCATCCTCAAATTTAGCCAGCAAATCCTTTGCTTTGCTATTCAATAAATTTTTTGTATTAACTGAAATTCCAGCGAATTGGATATTCGATTGAACTAACCTACCCGCAGATAAATTTGAATCAATGCACTCTTGCATGGATGGCAGCGATTTATATGGTAACCCTCGCATATGTGTTCTTGTGGGTTCGTGACAAAGAACCAGAAAATCCGGTTGGGCTCCGTGTAATAAGCCAAGACTCACTCCGGCAAAAGAAGGGTGATGAAGGGACCCCTGTCCTTCCACTATGTCCCAGTGTGAATCACTGGCAGAAGGGCAGAGCTCCTCTATTGAACCTGAAATAAAGTCGGCCACAACGGCATCCACGGGTACACCGCTACCTTCAATAAAGATTCCGGTTTGGCCTGTAGCTCTGAAGTCGACATCCATGCTTCTGTTCTGCATGTTCTCAGCGATGCTAAGTGCGGTATACATTTTTCCGACGGAACAATCCGTACCAACCGTAAGCAGACGATGACCGCTTCTCGGTTCGCCTGTCGCTATGTTGAACGGTCCGTCTGGTCGACGCACTTCAATGAGAGTGC
Organism: Arenicellales bacterium; assembly: GCA_965200645.1. Taxonomy (GTDB): domain Bacteria; phylum Pseudomonadota; class Gammaproteobacteria; order Arenicellales; family JAJDZL01; genus CBDAUN01. The sequence continues at coordinate 823,336 of CBDAUN010000003.1, read as the reverse complement.
CACCACTAGATTTTGCTGCAGTTTCAATTTCGGCTATTGAGTCCAAAGGCGTATGCAGTCCATTTGCAATCGACATCCCGCAGTTTAACGCCTCCACCAGTGCGCTGACCCAGCTATCCGGAATAATGCCGCCTCTATTTGCAACCCCGATTACAACGGTTTTGGCGCCTTGCCTGCTTGCTTCAGCCATTGTCAATTCTGGGATTTTTAAATCCGGAACGCAACCTGGCAGTTTGAATTGTCCGATACAGTCATTTCCACGCCACTCAACAACACCAAATGCTGTTTTAGCTGCAAGTTCATCGTGAGCATCACCGATAAATATTAAGTATGGCTTTTCTAGTTTCATTTCAGACAGGACTGTGTGTTACGTATATTATTGCGTCAAACCAATAGTAACTCGACTCTCTGATTGCAGCGCAAATTCTAGTTAAAGATCAGTCGAGTTGAAACCGATTATACGATTGAACTCAAGAGGCATATTCCATCTATGAACAATAGTGTCGTCAAGAACATGGCCAATATCGACGGTGTCATTACTCCAGCGGAATCGGCCGCAATACCAGTAATGGATCGTGGATTTCTTTATGGAGATTCTGTGTACGAGGTGTTTAGCACGAGTAGCGGAGTACCTCTGTTTATGACAGAGCACTTTGAGAGGATTGAAAATTCCGCGAAACTAATTGAAATGAAAATAACCCAGTCGCGCGAGCAGTTGACTTCTGAAATTAAGCGAACCGTACAAATGGCAGGTGCACGGGCTGGACACGAAGTTTATGTGAGATATCAAATAACCAGAGGAGAGGGGCCAATTGATTTATACCCGGATCCAAATTTAAAGACACGCTACGTCATCATAGTCGCACCGCTCAAAGAGTGGTCACCTCATTTATATGAAGCAGGAATGACTATGGCAATTCCTCCTGTTCGGCGTAATCCGGTTGACGCGCTCGACCCGAATATCAAAGGTGGAAATTACTTGAACAACGTTCTTGCGGTAATGCAGGCTAAGGAATTAGGGGCTGACGAAAGTCTCATTCTTAATTCTGATGGATATGTGACTGAAGCATCAAACAGCAATGTGTGGTTCGTCATTGAAGATGAGGTAGTGACTCCGTCTACTGGTAACTTGCGAGGGTTGACCAAAGCGGCAATCCACAAGGCTTGCCAGCAGCAAGATGTGCAGACGTTGGAAAGAAACATTCACTGTGATGAGTTATCAAAGGCATCAGAATGCTTTGTCAGTAGTGCAACACGTGAGGTAATGCCAGTACGTAGTCTTCGGCTCGGTGACGGCTCAGTAATCGAATTTCCGAAAGGCGGTGGTAGCCATACCAGGCAAATTCATTCGATATATAGAGCTTATGTTGCTGACTATGTCGCGGCGCACAAGGATCGCGCACTGTTTTAACAGTTGATCAGAGAAAACAGAACCAACATCCGATATTTGGTTGTATGGAAAGTGCGTTAACTACGCTTGAGGGTGTTAGCTTCATTCGCATTGTGTAGCCAATTCCGAATGCGATTATTCCGCCAAATTCATCTAAAGTGGCAAGCATTCGGCGGTGTAAAATACACAATCAGTGACAAAGAAGTTGTTTTCGATCTTGCCAGACAAGATTCTTGCCATTATTTCGCAATTTGTGTCTAACTTTACAAATTTGAACTTTGGATCATTGGTGACAAAGTTCGAGCTATTCGGTAACAGACAGACTCCAGAACTTAAAGAACCTCTTGATTTAATCCTCAAACGTTGAATAGTTCCAGAAAAATCAGACTTGGTCTTCTATTTGGTGGGCGGTCTTGCGAACATGAAGTCTCGTTAATGTCCGCACGAAACATTTTTGAAGCTCTCGATCAAAACAAATACGATGTTCAGTTGATAGGAATTACTAAGGACGGTCAATGGCTGTTGTCGAATAACAATAAAACTTTGACGGGTGAAGCGGTAGTGGCCGAGGGTTTACTTCCTGTCTCTTTAAATCATTCCGGTGATAGAACCCTGCTTCCCCATACTGGTATTTTGGACCAGATTGAACAGTTAAAGCCGTTAGACGTTGTGTTCCCAATTCTTCATGGGCCTTTCGGTGAAGACGGCACAGTTCAGGGTCTGCTGGAGTTGGCAGGTGTTGCTTATGTAGGTGCCGGTGTAACTGGCTCATCTGTTGGGATGGATAAGATAGTCGCCAATCGGGTATTTTCGGCGATAGGGATACCCCAGGCAAAGTTCGAGTGGTTTTACACAACTGAGTGGTATTCCTCCCCACAAGAGATTTTGCAACGACTAACAGCAAACCTCCCGTTTCCAATGTTTGTAAAGCCGGTTAATCTTGGTTCCAGCGTTGGAATAAGAAAGGTGAATGATGAAGAGACGCTAATATCGTCGATAAACGAAGCTTCAGGTTACGATCTAAAAGTGATTGTTGAGGAAGGACTTGAAAATTGCCATGAAGTCGAGGTGTCGGTTCTTGGTAACGAAAATCCGAAGGCATCTGTGGTCGGTGAAATTGTTCCTGGAGGTGAGTTTTACGACTACAAGGACAAATACGTCGATGGGAAGGCACAACTTTTGATCCCTGCGAACATTTCTGAATCTGCTGCGATGAAAGTGCGGGGCTATGCAATCGAAGCATTTAAGGCAATTGATTGTGCTGGACTTGCGCGAGTGGATTTTTTCGTTGAAAAAAATACCGATAATGTCTATATCAACGAAATTAACACAATCCCGGGATTCACCAATATTAGCATGTACCCTAAATTGTGGGAAGCTACTGGAATCGGATATGCAGAATTGATTGATCAGTTGATTGAATTGGCCATGGAGCGTCGGTCGAGAAAGGACAAAGTGCAGATTACACTTTGAAGACTGAGCATTCCAATTCAGGTTCTTGGTGTCTTCTAAATTGACTTTGGTTGAGTATTGACATGACCCGGGACAGATTTGACTACATTATTGTAGGTGCGGGTTCAGCTGGATGCGTTCTAGCAAGCCGAATCACTGAAAATCCTGATATTGATGTTTGCGTTTTAGAAGCAGGACCTCAAGATCGCAGTTGGGAACTTCAGATGCCTGCGGCATTTTCGCGCCCATTGGTCAGTGATCGATTTAACTGGGCGTACCAAACTCAGCCGGAAATTTACATGAATAACCGCGTAATGGATTGTCCACGCGGACGCGTCATAGGCGGTTCTTCGTCCATCAACGGAATGTGCTACATACGGGGTCACGCGGCCGACTACGACCGCTGGGCTGACCAAAGTAAAGATCCAACCTGGTCATATGCCCATTGTTTGCCGTACTTTAGAAAGGCTGAAACCAGACGGAAGGGAGCGGATGATTATCACGGTGGTGATGGGCCGCTTGTTGTCACAACCGGTCCGGCAGAAAATCCACTATTTCATGCATTTATCAACGCCGGTGTCGAAGCCGGATACCTATACACCGAAGATCAGAATGGTTATCAGCAGGAAGGCTTCGGGACCATGGACATGACGGTTGAGGATGGCGTGCGTTGCAGTGCTGCCAAAGCCTACCTGCATCCAGCTGCAACCAGAAAGAATCTTCATATACAGCCACTAGCATTGGTTATACGAATTTTATTTAAAGGAGAAACTGCGACGGGGGTTGAAGTTCTTTTGAACAACAAGGTGCAGTGCATTTATGCTGAGCGAGAAGTTCTGCTCTGCGGTGGTGCCATAAATTCACCTCAGATTCTGCAGTTATCTGGTATTGGAGACTGCACACACCTGCGCAAACTTGATATCCCTGTGTTGGTTGACTCTCCAGCGGTAGGCGAAAATCTTCAGGATCATCTCGAAGTTTATGTTCAGCACGCATGTAACCAACCAATATCCCTTTATCCTGCAATGAAAATTCATCGCCAGGCGATAGTTTTGCTCAAGTGGCTGATGACTAAGGAGGGTTGGGGAACTTCCAATCACTTCGAGGCGGGTGGGTTCATTCGTAGTCGTGCAGGTGTACGTCATCCCGATCTTCAGTATCATTTCCTCCCTGTTGCCGCAAATTATGATGGCACTTCACCAGCAAAAGGTCATGGCTATCAAGCTCACATGGGACCAATGCGTCCCACCAGCAGGGGTTATGTCAAGATCCTATCGAAAGACCCCAGAAAACATCCCGAAGTTCGATTCAACTATATGCAAACTTTGGGTGACCGGCAAGAAATGCGCGATGGCGTTCGCTTGACTCGTGAGATTTTCGCACAAAAGGCATTTGATGAGTTTCGTGGCGAGGAACTGACTCCAGGGCCTTCTGTTCAGTCAGATGCGGCAATTGATCAATTTGTTCGCGAGCGCGCTGAAAGCGCCTACCATGCGTCGTGCACTTGTTCAATGGGAGATGAACAGAATGGAGTCGTGGATTCCGAAGGCAGGGTTCATGGAGTCAATCAGCTTCGAATCGTAGACGCCTCGATAATGCCCAGTATCGCGAGTGGTAATTTGAATGCCCCTACAATCATGCTGGCCGAAAAAATCGCTGATCAAATTTTGCAACGAAAACCGCTACCTCCTTCAAGCGCTCCGGTATATTACGCAGAAAATTGGCGCGAGTCCCAGCGCTGATTTTTTTAGTCGACTGATTGATACCCATCAATCCATTTTGACCGCTACTACAACTGATACTTTATGGATTTCTGTCTCAAGCCTGTTTATGAACTTTGTAAGTTGCTAAGCGACAAAGTCATCTCGCCGGTTGAACTTACCGAAGAATTTTGGCAAAGAGTGAATTTGCATAGTGAACCGCATCCGGCTTTTTCTACGATTTCCAGTACTGCCATGAAAATTCATGCCGCAACTGCTGAACAAGTTGCGCAAAGTGATCACTTGCCGCTGAATGGAATTCCAGTTGCGGTGGATGACTTAATTGAGGTGTCAAACCTTCGCACAAGTTTTGGCAGCAAGGTATTTGAATCCTTAGTTCCCGAAGTAGATTCATTACCCATCAGGCGACTGAAACAGGCTGGTGCCTACGTTCAAGGCAAGACGATTACCGCTGAATTTGGAATTCTTAGTGAAGACTCGAGTCAACTGGTCAATTCTCCGTTTGGAGAATATTACTCGATTGGTGGCGGGTCGGTTGGAGCGGCTGTTGCAGTGGCCAAGGATTTAACTACCTGCGCAATTTGCATCGATGTCGGTGGCAATGCGATTTTGCCGGCTGCGCTGAGCGGAGTATTTGCTTTTCGTCCAACCCATGGCGCTATTCCCATATCTCCAGCTCAAAATGGGGTGTTGGGGGTGCAGGACGTCGTTTTGATAACGAAGGAGGTGCAGGATGCAGCTTTGCTAATGAATCAACTGGCCGGGTTTGATCCAGTTGACCCTCATAGTCTGAATATGGCATCGCCTGACTATCAGGCTGCTACCAAGCGGACGGTCCGTCCGCTGAGAATTGCCTACGTATCCTCTTTGTGGAATGCACCGATGGAGGAATCCCAAAAACAGATTCTGATGGAAATAGTTTCAGATTTAAGGCAGATAGGTTGCCGTGTCGAGCGTCAGCGTCCTCCAGTACGTAACCCCATTCAGGCTTTGGAGTCCATCACCGCAGCAAATCTGTATTCAACTAGGGCAGACGCTCTAAATGAGGGAGTCGATTTAGTCAGCAGAAAAATTCAAGAATTACTGGTTGTCGGTAAATCAATGAACGCGAGCGACCTAATTCAAGCTCAGGGCGAAATTCATGGGTTAAGAACAATCATGCATTTGTTCTTCAAGGATTATGATCTGCTGTTAACGCCAACTTGCAGTTGTCTGCCATTTACTTCAGACAGCCTACCGGAAATTTTGAGCCGAGCTAAACTCCCAATAACTTGGGATGAATTTGCATCAGCCAGCGTTATCGGAGCGGCAAGTGGATTTCCGGTAGCAAATTTACCGGTACCCAATAAAGATAGTTTAATCCCATCGGCAATTTCAGTTATTGGACGCTCCCAATGCGATGAAAATGTATTGAGTTTGTGCGCCACGCTCGAACAAGCCTGGCAAGCCAAAATGTCAGGGTGAATCCCCATTCTTTCCGTCATTGGATTCCACTTTCCCGGTCAGTTCCACAACTGCAGACCCGACTATCAGCAACACTCCAACAAACCTTAGCCAGCCAAAGTATTCACCGGACATAAAAGCGGCGGAAATGACTCCAAAAATTATTTCGGTCATTAATAGAATTCCTGCTCGGGCTGGACTCAGTCGCTGTGTCCCCCAAAAAATGAGAAACATCGACGGGAGGTAAACTCCGATGAATATCAAAAGCCAGCCGGCTGACTCGATCAAGTTGTCGGGGGTAGGTGAGTCACTGAAAACGCCAATCGGAACGATTACTGCCAGTAGAGAAGTCAGTGCACCACCGATATAGAATCCGCCCACTTGTTCCCAGGCACTGACGCTGGTGGTTCTGCGAATTAGAATTGAAGCCCAGGCCCACAACAGTCCCGAGCCTATCGCAAGCCAATCTCCTACATTGGAAGGTTTGGGATAGCCAGCACTGTAGTCGAGGATAACCAAGAGCCCGGCAATTCCTAGAATCAATGCTGCGATTCTTTGCCAGGTGATTACTTCCTTGAGCATAAACTTCCCGAGTATGGTGCTCCATACCGGTAACAGATAAAACAACAGCAGCGTCTTTACGACTTCTGTGTAAACCAATGCAGTGACGTAAAAAACAACGGATAGACCGGTAATCAAACCGATTCCAAGTGCGGGCCACGGTAGTCTTCGAAATTTGACCCACTGTCTGGCAAAGATGCAGGAGGAAACAACACCGACGATGCCGAATGAAAACAAAGTAGTCCAATAGGGCGGGATGCCGCCGAGCTCAAGATAGCGAACTGGAATCCAGTAGAGTCCCCAAATTGCACCGCTAAATGCGACAGCCAGACTTGGTAAGGTGGTGGGATTGCGGGTACTAATCAATTACTAAAGGTCAATCTTTGCAGAGAACCATCAGTCACCAATAAAATTGCTGACTGGTTCAGCCCTAACGAATTCAATATGCGAATTGTAACGATAAATTGGAATATTGCCAGTGAATTGAATCGAACCGGAACAATTGTCCTCAACAATCAGTCTCAAAGTAAAAATTATTGAAGATTATGCGGCTGTAATTTAATACGAAAACTGACTCCATCACATCACATTCAGTAGCAATTTTAGTTGCTGCGGCTCGAAGAGAATTGTGCAGTTGAGGTATTGAATTCGAAGAACTCAGTCTTATTTTTATGTGCAGAATTTTGAAAGTGTATTACAATGTTAGACGAAGAATTTTGTTGAACTATGGCATGCCTCGGCATGTTACTTTTTTGTGGCACTGATGATTTTTCGATAATCGAATTCGATTTGCAAGTCTTGCACAAGCGATTGATTTGTGTAGGATTTGTTTAATTTTACCGAGTTTCGACATAACCGAATTTTCGGAACGGAGCCTCGCAATGCGGGGCTTTTTAGTGTTATGAATAATGGTGTTAAAAGTTATTCGTGTTGATCATTAAATTGAATGTGACAGCGGTTCAGGCAGTTCAAACGTGTGGAGTACTAGTTTCGACAAATTGCAGTCAATGCTTGACGAATGTATTGACCGCTATGGATATGAATTAGTCCATTTCGAACTGGTTGGACGAGAGACTTCTAGAGTACTCCGTTTGTACATCGATGCACCGGGTGGAATCAACCTGGAGGACTGCACATTCGTCAGCCAGCAAATTGGCAAATTGTTGGATTTGGAAGATCCGATCCCGGGCAGATATACACTTGAAGTGTCATCTCCCGGAGTGGAAAGACCACTTGCTAAGCCGGAGCACTTTAAGCAGTACCTCGGTGAAAGAGTGGAGGTCTTAACCCATCGCAAATGCGATGAAAGAAGAAGATTTTTAGGCAAACTGTTGAGTGCAGACGATACGCAATTGGTAATTGACGTCGATACGAATTCCTACACTATAGATTTTTCGAATGTACGTAAAGCGAATTTAAAACCGGAATTTGATCAGTTGAATTAGTGGGGCGATAGAACAGTGGCTAGTAATTTACTTGCAATGGTAGGAATGCTATCGGACGAAAAAAGTCTAGGAACGGAAGTGGTTTTTGAGGCTCTCGAAATCGCTTTGGCCGCTGCTACTCGAAAGGATTACATCGAAGAAGTTGAAATTCGAGTTCAAATTGACCGAACGACTGGTGACTACGAAACATTTCGCCGCTGGGAAATATTGGCGGACGAAGAGGAAATTGAATTTCCTCACAGGCAAATCACCGTGCCGCAAGCAAATGAGCGAGGTTATGACTTGCAAGTTGGTGACGTGGTGGAAGAACCCGTTAAGTCAGCGGACATTGGCGGTCGCATTGCGGCGCAGACGGCTAAACAGGTGATCACGCAAAAAGTTCGTGAAGCCGAAAGGGCAAGAATTTATGCTGATTATCATCCAAGAATTGGCTCGATGGTTTTTGGCCAGGTCAAACGTATGGACCGCGGTGATGCCATCGTTGATATCGATAATATTGAAGCGATACTTTATCGAAATCTGAGTATTCCGAAAGATGGGTTACGTACAGGCGATCGAATTCGAGCAATATTGAAGGAAGTTCGCACGGACACTCGAGGTCCGAGTTTGGTTTTGGACCGAACATGTCCTGAATTGCTGATTGAACTGTTCAATCTGGAAGTCCCTGAAACTCGTGAAGGATTGGTAAAAATAGTTCGAGCTGCACGGGATCCCGGTCAACGTGCAAAAATTGCCGTGCACTCCGACGACCCGAAAGTGGATCCGATTGGAGCATGTGTGGGAGTTCGAGGCGCTCGCGTCCAAAGTGTTTCAAATGAAATTGCTGGAGAGCGGGTAGACATCGTCAAGTATTCAGAATCCTCCGCTCAGTTTGTAATGAATGCACTTGCTCCGGCTACAGTCAAGGGAATGGATGTGCGAGAAAGGGACCGCACAATGAATGTCGTGGTACCGGATCAAGAGTTGTCTCAAGCAATTGGCCGTGGCGGTCAGAACGTGCGTCTTGCCACTGAGTTGACACAGTGGAATCTAAACATAATGACGCAAACCGAAGCAGATGAAAAGCAGGCAGAGGACGCTCAGGAAAAAAGAACAGCACTGATGAGCGAATTAGAAGTTGATGAGGATGTCGCTGAAATTTTGGTGCAGGAGGGGATGTCTACATTGGACGACATCGTCCACGCATCGAAAGATCGGTTGATGAGTATTGAGGAGTTTGATGAAGAGTTGGTCAACGAAATAATGGACCGTGCACAAAACATCATGCTCATCAGGATGGTGACTCGATTTGAAACTCCAGCCGACAGGTCACCGCAAGAAGACTTGATCACAATGGAAGGTATGGACGACGAAACTGCTTGGTTACTTGCCAAGAATGAAATTTACTCCATGGAAGATTTAGCAAATTGTGCTTCAGATGAACTGGTTGACCTGGGGGTTGATGGCACTCGCGCAGCGACCTTAATTATGACAGCTCGCGAACCTTGGTTCGTGGAACAGCCCGTCAGTTCGGAGGCCTAGCTTATGGATACAGTGCAAAATTTAGCATCTGTCATTAATGTTCAGCCAGAACGACTTGTTGAGTTGCTCAAGGATGCTGGTGCAGGCGACAAGACTATAGATGACACCGTGACTTTTGAAGAAAAAAGGCGGTTAATCGCAATGTTGAACACCAGTGAATTTCAGATCAATCAGCCTCCACAAACAAAGGAAGTGATCGTTCAGGGTTCAGCAGGTCAAACAACAAAGGTTTTCATTAAACACACGCCTAAGGCACGTCGTGTGATCACCAAAGACGAGCACGAACGAAGAATTCAAAAGTTACAGGAGGAAAAAGAACAAGCGCCTGATGAACAGCAAACTTTAGTGGAATCGGAATTGGAGTCTCAGGCAGAACAGGTAGAGCTAAAAGATGATCAAGTGCCCGAATTAGAGTCTCAGGCAGACGACGGTGTCGCAGATGAGGTGTCTGCCGAAGTTGAAGTTGAGCAAATTGAACTCAGGGATGAACATCAACCTGAGTTGGATTCGGATGATGTACTTCAGGCAAAACCTGATCATCTGGATGTCCAAACTGATCCGTTAAAAACTGAAGCAGTTTCGGCGGCAACAGAAGTTCAGTCCGTGCCACACAAGGAAGTCGATGCTGATACGAAAGGCAAGAAGGCGAAGGAAAGACGCAAGGATGACCGAACGGCAGGCAAAACATTGCACGTCAAAAACAAACGCAGGAAGCGGCCGCGTTCGTCTAAAAAACTGGCTGACGAAACTAAGAGAATTTTGGATTCACACCGATTTCAGGGGCCAACCCCGCCAAAGGTGCTGGATATAAAAATTTATGAAAACAATAAAGTGGCCGATCTCGCTGCAGCAATGGCGATAAAGGCCTCAAATGTGATTAGTTATCTCATGCAGGAAGCAGGCGTAATGGCTGGGATCAATGATTCTATTGATGCTGAAACAGCCGAACTAGCGGTACTTGAATTTAAGCATCGCCCGATCAAATCAGAACCCAGCGATGTTGAAAAGCTCATACTGGGTGACGAAGAGGATGATCGAGTGGAACACCCACGGTCGCCAGTGGTAGTGGTAATGGGTCATGTCGATCACGGAAAAACGACTTTGCTTGACTATATTCGCAGCACCAGAGTAGCACAAAGCGAAAAAGGTGGTATCACCCAGCGAATCGGTGCCTACCAAGCGGATACTCCTCTAGGTCAAATGACATTTTTAGACACCCCTGGTCATGCTGCATTTACCGCCATGCGTGTACGAGGAGCTCAGGTGGCGGACATTGTGATTCTTGTGGTAGCAGCAGATGATGGCGTCAAACCACAAACCATAGAAGCAATCAATCATGCCAAGGAAGCTGGGGTGCCAATGATTGTGGCGGTGAACAAAATGGATAAGCCAAAGTCGTCAAGCGATCGAATTTCAAATGAATTGACCAGCCATGAGGTCATTGTTGAACGACTAGGTGGTGACGTTCAGTGTGTAGAAGTCTCGGCCTTGAAGGGAACAGGTGTAGATAACCTGCTTCAGGCCGTTATTATCGAGGCAGAAGTGCGAGACCTAACGGCACCTACGGATGGCTTGGCGAGTGGTATTGTGATTGAGTCCAAGATGGATAAGGGGCGGGGGCCGCTGGCTACAGTTCTTGTCCAAAAAGGCACAATTCACCAAGGAGATTTTGTTGTTTCCGGTCAGATTAAAGCACGAGCAAGGACACTTAACGATTATCTTGGAAACCGTATTAACTCGGCTACTCCTTCAGTTCCAATCGAAATTGAAGGATGGGATGATGTGCCAACGGTTGGTGATGAGTTTCGCTGTATGGCTGATGAGAAAACTGCACAGAAGTTCGTTGGTGCCCAAGAAGCCATTTTAAGCAAATTGGCCGAATCAAGTGCAGTAGCCCTCGCTTTTGGAGCCAAGGATTCCAAGTCTTTGAAATTAGTCATAAAAGCGGATGTGCTCGGTTCTGCAGAGGCACTAAAGTCAGCTATGGAACAATTGTCTGATGACAGTGTTGACGTAAAAGTGATTCACTCGATGGTAGGGGCAATTAACCAATCTGATGTGCATTTGGCAGATGCAGCTGAGGCATCAATACTCGCCTTCAATGTCAAGCCGGATAGTACTGCACGACAACTAATCGACAGTCGAAAAATACCGCTTTACCAGCACAACATCATTTATGACGCGATTGAAGAGGTCAAAGAGGCCATAGCTCGAATTGCAGGTCCAAAATATGAAGAAGAAAAGATCGGCAGAATCGAAGTTAAGGAAGTATTCAAGTTCCCGAAGATTGGCATCATCGCAGGCTGTTATGTTCATGAAGGAGCGGCACGGGGTAATGTTTTGGTTAAAGTGATCCGAGATGGTGAAGTGATACACAACGGTAAAGTTGGGTCTCTCAAGCGATTCACTAGCGATGTTTCGGAAGTCAAGGCTGGTAATGAATGCGGTATCGGCGTTCGAGACTTCAATGACATTCAAGTTTCTGATTGGCTCGAAGTCTATCAGCAAATTGAAGTTTAGAAATTGCAAGAATAGGTAGGAAACGGTCTTTAAGGAAAAACCTCTCAAAGTTTGGGAGTGGCTCGCAATGTCTAGATTTAATTTTGATCTTTCTACCGGCGTTGACCGGACACGAAAAGTTGCATCCGTTGTGCATCGCGAGCTAAGTGAGATAATCATCAAAGATCTGGCTGATCCCAGAATCAATTCGATAACAATTACTAGCATCGTAGTATCCAAAGACCTAAGACATGCCAAAGCCTTTGTAACCAGCCGATTAACAGGAGACTCTCTTCAGTCGGGCATTGAGGCTTTGAATCATGCAGCTGCCTATATCAGACGACAGTTGGGGTCGCGTTTGAGCATGAAGTACACGCCTTCAATTCGATTTTTAGAAGACAAGTCTATAGCGCAGGGTGCAAGAGTGTCGACTCTAATCGAAAATGTAGTGAAGTCAGAATCGGACAAGACATGACCAAATCTAGGCGTTCAAATCGTGATGCCGTCAACGGCATGCTCCTATTGGACAAGCCGGTTGGAATATCTTCAAACACGGCGTTGAAGCGAGCCAAGGCATTGCTAGGAGCAAGTAAGGCGGGACACACCGGTAATCTCGACCCAATTGCCACGGGATTGCTGCCGTTATGCTTTGGTCAATCAACCAAGGTGGCAGGCTATTTTTTGGAAGCTAACAAACGTTATCGAACCTTAATCAAATTGGGCGAATCAACGGATACTGGCGATTGTGAAGGCCAGGTTGTAGCGCAAGCAGATGTGTCTTTCAGCGCACGAAAGTTGAAAAAAGTTTTGAATGAATTTGTTGGCGAACAAGAACAGATTCCACCCATGTATTCAGCGATCAAGGTGCAGGGACAACGCCTGTACAAATATGCACGCCAAGGACTTGAGGTCGACAGAAAGCCACGCAGAGTAACTGTTTATTCGCTTGAGTTGATTGAATTCGGTGAAGACTATATTGACATTGATGTTTACTGCTCAAGGGGTTTTTATGTTAGAACTCTTGCGCAAGACATCGGTGAATTACTAAGTTGCGGCGGGCATGTGAAGACCCTGCGAAGATTAGAAGTTGGGCAGTTGCACGTGGACTCTGCTGTAACTCTTGAGCACCTCAACAGCATGTCGTCATGCCAGGAAAGACGGAAATTGCTAATTGCAGGGGATGAGGCGCTTGATCATCTTCCAAAAATAGAATTATCCTTTGATGCGGCATATTACCTGTGTCGCGGTCAGCCTGTGAGAGCAGGAAATTTGCCAAACGACGGTGTCGTGCGGCTGTACGAAAAATCAATAGGGTTTTTGGGTATAGGTCTACCACTGGGGGATGGGCGAGTAGCACCTAAACGACTATTTCACACACCAAATAGCGCTTCTCAGTTATGATAATTGAGATTTTGGCCAGTACATGAATTAAGGTGCTGGTATTATTTTGCGCAAAATTATCCTGTTTGGAAAATTTTTACCACAAAAGAGAAGAAAGGGAATATGGCATTAACAGTTGCTACAAAGGCTAAAGTTGTCGAAGATTATAGACAAAACGAGAACGATACCGGTTCACCCGAAGTTCAGGTTGCATTGCTAACCGAAAGAATTCGGGGGTTAACTGGACACTTCAGAGAGCACAAGCACGATCACCACTCTAGACAGGGTCTTTTGCGAATGGTTAACCGGCGTCGCAAACTGCTCAACTACCTCAAAACGATTGATCCGGAAAGATATCGTCAATTGATTGGAAGTTTAGGATTACGTAAGTAATTCCTGACGAAACTTGACGGAGAGTCACATGATAGATTTTAAGGAAGTGCGTTTTCAATATGGAGCGCACGAAGTACGTTTAGAAACTGGACGGATTGCACGCCAGGCCACAGGTGCAGTATTAGCCAGTATGGGAGATACTTCAGTTTTAGTCACTGTAGTGGTGGAACCAGAAGCGCAACGTTTCGGATTTTTGCCACTAACAGTGGAGTATGAAGAACGAACTTATGCGGCGGGCAGAGTTCCCGGCGGGTTCTTCAAACGTGAGGGACGTCCTTCCGAAAAGGCAATTTTAACTTGTCGTCTTATTGACAGGCCTTTGCGCCCACTGTTCCCAAAGGGATTTACCAGCGAAATTCAGATAATTGCGACGGTGATGTCCGTAGATCCAAACATTGACCCGGACATAATCGCGATGCTTGGTGCCTCTGCTGCAATCGAAGTGGCAGGTATTCCAATTAATGGGGTGCTTGGTGGAACAAGAGTTGGCTATATCGACGGGGAGTACGTTCTGAATCCACAAACGGACGAGTTGGCAGAAAAGTCAAAACTTGACCTTGTAGTTGCAGGGACAAAAAATGCAGTTCTGATGGTCGAGTCGGAAGCGAAAATGCTCTCCGAAAGCGAAATGCTCGGCGCAGTGAAGTTTGGTCACGAAAGCATGCAAGTCGCCATTGATGCGATTACTGACCTCGCAAGCCAAGTAGGCAATCCAAGGTGGGAGTGGGAATCAGACGATGAAGACAATTGGGTTGTTGAGAAAGTCGAATCTTTGGGTCGTGAAAAAATTGAATCTGCTTATAGCATTGCGGAAAAGACAGCTCGACGAATCGAACTGAATGATGTTCAGCAGCAAATTTTAGATAGTTTTGAATTTGACGACTCTTCCGAGACTAGTGAATCCGATGTCAAAAGCGTCATAAAGTCGCTGGAATCCAGTATTGTTCGCAATCGAATTTTGAATGGTGAATCCAGAATTGATGGTCGAGATACGAAGACTGTTCGTCCTATTGATATCCGAACAAAGGTGTTTCCGCGGACTCATGGTTCCGCGGTTTTCACCCGCGGTGAAACTCAAGCCATCGTCACTACAACACTGGGCACTGAAAGAGATGCACAGATTATTGATGCCTTGGAGGGCGAATATCGAGACCCATTTCTTTTACATTACAACTTTCCGCCTTTCAGCGTTGGCGAAACAGGTCGGGTTGGTTCTCCAAAGCGAAGAGAAATTGGTCATGGCAGATTGGCCAAACGTGCAATAGTACCGGTATTGCCTGATAAGGAAAACTGTCCTTACGTCTTGAGGGTTGTTTCCGAAATCACCGAGTCCAATGGCTCCAGTTCAATGGCAACGGTATGCGGTGCAAGTCTGTCTCTGATGGATGCTGGAGTGACCATTTCAGCCCCGGTATCCGGAGTCGCCATGGGCTTAATTAAGGAAGGAGACCGGTATGAGATCCTGACAGACATTTTGGGTGACGAAGATCACTTAGGTGATATGGACTTCAAGGTTGCTGGAACTAAGGACGGCGTGACTGCACTGCAAATGGACATTAAGATTGATGGTATCACTGAAGAAATAATGCGGGTTGCGTTGAATCAGGCCAAGCAAGCACGCCTACACATTCTAGATGAAATGAATAAGGCGTTACCCGAACCTCGTGAAGACATGTCAGAATACGCTCCTCGAATTCTCACTTTGCAAATCAGCCCTCAGAAGATTCGCGATGTAATTGGGAAGGGCGGGGCGACGATTCGAGCTCTTTCTGATGAAACCGGTGCAGTAATCGATGTTTCTGACGACGGAATGATTCGAATTGCATCCGTAGATAAGTCTGGTGGAGAAGCCGCAAAGGAGAGAATTAGACAAATTACATCCGATGTTGAAGTCGACATGATCTATGAGGGAACTGTCGTAAAGTTGACAAATTTTGGTGCTTTTGTCAACATTCTTCCCGGCAAAGATGGGTTGGTCCACATCTCGCAAATATCTCGCAAAAGAGTCAATCAAGTCAGCGATGTATTAAGCGAGGGTGACGTAGTCAGAGTCAAGGTGCTCGAAGTAGATTCTCAAGGTCGAATTCGCCTAAGCATAAAGGCTGTAAGCGAGGCAGCGTAACCAACAACACTTGTTAATGATTAAGGCGGTAGCGAGTTTTTCTAAAGCTACCGTCTTTTTCTAATACCTAAGGCAATTTTTAGATGAGAGTTCTGACACAGCGAGTGTCTAGAGCGTCAGTGTCCGTTGCCGGTGAGTGTATTGCATCAATTGACAGGGGATTATTGCTTTTAATCGGATTCAGGGTTGGCGATAATGTTGAATCACTCAAGTATCTCGCACACAAAGTCGTCAATCTACG
This sequence comes from Arenicellales bacterium, assembly GCA_965200645.1. Lineage (GTDB taxonomy): Bacteria > Pseudomonadota > Gammaproteobacteria > Arenicellales > JAJDZL01 > CBDAUN01. Next base: position 807,168 of record CBDAUN010000003.1, on the reverse strand, counting down.
AATTTTCGACGGTGAAGACGGTCGACTTCACAATTCAGTACTAGACATCAAAGGCGAGATTCTAGCTGTTCCGCAATTCACCCTCAACGCTGACACTCGCAAGGGACGGCGTCCCGACTTCACTAAAGCTTTGTCACCACCCGAAGCGAGTTACTTCTTTAATGAGTTTGTTACTGAGTTGGAAAGGGAATTGGGTCGAACCGTAGAAACTGGGAAATTTGGAGCCTACATGCTTGTTGATAATGTTAACGACGGCCCCTTTACCATTATGTTGAGTCACCCTACGGAATAGTTGGGCCAAACTCCAGCTGTTTACCACGCCTGTCTTCGTGAATTCGACCGTTTGAAAATGCAGTATGGCCATTTACTATGGTCCACTTAGGTTTGCCAACTAGGCGTCTGCCCTGATACGGACTCCATTTTGATTTTGTGAATGTGTTTTCATCCTTGATTGTAAATTCGTTTTCCATATCCACAATTGTAATGTCGGCATCTCCGCCTTCAACCAGATAGCCCTTGTTTTGGATGCCGTATGCCTTTGCTGGACCCCAGCACATCCACTTTAACACTTGGGACAATGAGCACTTGCCTGATTTCCAGGCAGTAAGCATTAACGGCAGTGAAAACTCAACACTGGGCATGCCTGATGGAGAATTGGGATAAGTTTTAGACTTTTCTTCGAGTGTATGAGGTGCGTGGTCGGTTGCAATAAAGTCGATCGTTCCATCGTGCAGGCCCGCCCACAATGCATCCTGATCTTCCTGAGTTCGTATTGGCGGGTTCATTTGTATTCGCGTACCGAGTTGTTCGTAATCATCTTCGGTAAAGAATAGGTGATTTGGCGTGCATTCCACTGTCATCCACTCGGTTCGATGTTCTCGAAGATAGTCCACTTCGATGCTGGAAGTCAGGTGCAAAATATGTAGTCGTCTTTGATACCGACGTGACAGTTCTGTGGCCTGCTTTGTTGCTAGTAGGGCACATTGAGCGTCTCGAATCATGGAGTGTGCTTTGGGGTTGCCACGAGTTGAGTCTAAACTGCCGTAGCGAGCAGATCGTTCCTTTATTCGCTGTTCATCTTCTGCATGAACCGCAATCAATCTGGATCCGTTAGCAAAAATATTCCGCAAGTCCTTTTCCTTGCTAACCAACAAGGTGCCTGTACTTGAACCCATGAAAACCTTTATTCCACAAACTGGGCTACAGGAATTTATGTCGTCTAAGTTTTCTGGAGTGGCGCCAATAAAAAATCCATAGTTTGCAACAGATACCTGGGCAGCACGTTTTAGTTTGTGGTTTAGGTTTTGTTGGTTAATAGTTGACGGATTGGTGTTTGGCATTTCCAAAAAACTGGTGATACCGCCACTAACGGCTGCGCGCGAACCGCTGCCAAGATCTTCCTTATGGGTAGCGCCTGGTTCCCTAAAGTGAACCTGTGGGTCAATGGCACCCGGTATGACCAAATGCTGTTTTGCATCAATCTCTTCGTCTGCTTTAGCATCTATCATTGGTGCAATTCGTTCGATTCGCCCATGATTACAATAGATATCAACGTTGCAGACTTGGTCATTGGGTAACGCCACAAGACCGTTTCGAATAATGAGGCTTTTTGAGAGCATTAAAGGTACTTCCGGCAGTAGAGATTTGACCTACTCAACTCGCCTAAAAAGTAAACTAAGGTTGGTGACCTAGGCCAGTCGACGTTCCTTCAATTCATCCAAAGTCTTGCAGTCTACACACAATGTCGCAGTGGGCCGGGCTTCAAGTCGGCGCAACCCGATTTCAACACCGCAACTTTCGCAAAATCCGTATTCGTCTTTTTCCAACCTTAAAATGGATTCGTCAATTTTGCGAATCAAGCGTCTGCCGCGATCTCTGTTGCGCAGTTCAATGGACATGTCTGTTTCTTGACTCGCACGGTCTATGGAGTCGGGATGACTGATCGTTTCGTCCTGCAGTGTATTGACGGTTCGCGAAGTTTCGGAGACTAATTCTTCACGCCACAGACGAAGAATTGTCACGAAGTGCTCGCGCTGTTTTTCATTCATGTACTCCTCGTCTTCTGCAGGTTCGTAAGGGGTTGCCGTCTGCAGTAAAGGAGACAGTTGATCAGTTGACTGAGTGTTTCTAATGTCCATGGAATAGGGTTTTTGTGATAAAATTTATTGGCATTTATGAATGCTGTGAATTCGCCCTGCAAGTCACTGAATATTGAAGCGAAATAGTATCACAGACGCATTAATTTGTGCAAATTTGATACGACTACTTCATACAATTTTCGTCCTAATTTTTTCGACTTTCCCTTTGTTGTGTAACCGTATATGCTTAAACTAAGATACTCGACAACTTCTCCTTTTGTTCGCAAAGTCTCCATAACAATCATTGAGTCTGGTCTTTCTGATCAAGTTGAGAATATTGCCACAAATCCATGGGCTCCCGATACCGACCTGCCCGACAATAACCCGCTCGGAAAAGTACCAGCGTTGGTTTTAGAAAATGGAGAAGTCCTGTTTGACTCGCCCGTGATTTGTGAGTATTTGGATTCACACTGCGGTAGTGGTTCTCTGTTCCCTTCTAATTCTGATGCCAGATGGTTGGCTCTTAGGCAGCAGGCGCTTGGCGATGGAATTATGGAAGCGGCGGTTGGCAGAATTCTGGAAAGTCGACGGCCGGCAGAACTGCAATCGGCTGCCGTTGCTACCCGCCACCAGTTCGCGGTCCAACGCACTTTAGACTCTCTAGAAGCGACCGTCGATGATCTTGGTGCCGAATTTACAATTGGCCACATAACCATTGTCAGCGCGTTGCAGTATCTTGATTTTCGATTTTCTGCTGAAGACTGGCGTGAAGGAAGGCCCAACCTGAAAAGTTGGCACGACCGTGTCACGCAGCGACCGTCGATTGAACAAACGGTTCCCCGAGACTAGAAAAACATCGTTGATTCGATTAAATTCTTAAAAAAGGTGCTGCAAATCACCTCTAGCGTTTGGCTTTACCTTAAGTTCGCAGTGTACTTCTACCTGCGACCTGCTTTGTGCCCTTCTTAGACCTACGTAAATCAATGAGATTGCGTCGAATCAAACTGGCAGGATTTAAATCCTTCGTCGATCCTATTACCATTTCCATGTCCACCCACCTGGCCGGTATTGTTGGTCCGAATGGGTCCGGCAAGTCGAACATAATTGATGCTGTTCGCTGGGTATCCGGTGAATCTTCGGCTCGAAACTTACGGGGTGATACTCTTGATGACGTTATCTTTAACGGTTCCGAAAGTCGAAAGCCATCCGGTCAGGCAAGTGTGGAGTTGGTGTTTGAGAATACATCTGGCAAGGCTCCTGGGGTATGGGCAAAGTATTCAGAAATCTCGGTTAGACGTTTACTAACCCGGGATGGCGGGTCCGAATACTACATTAATGGAACCCGAACAACCCGACGGGATGTAACTCAACTTTTTCGGGGCACCGGGTTTGGGGCACGGTCTTATTCCATTATTGAGCAAGGAATGATTAGCCGCATTGTAGAAGCCAAGCCTGAAGAGATCGGAGGATTCATAGAAGAAGCTTCCGGGATTTCCCGATTTCGTGAAAAGCGAAAGGAGACGATTTCCAAACTGCGTTCGACTAGTGATAATCTTGCCAGATTGGACGATATGCGTACTGAAGTGAAGCGTCATTTGAACCGTTTGAAATCCCAGTCTGGTGCTGCAAAGCGATTCAGAAATTTAAAAGAAAAGGAACGCGGTCTTCAACTTCAAATTATGGCTCATGACTGGAATTCACTTAAGCAGTCCATTGCGGCAATTGAGATTGAATTGAGCCGAATGGCTGTTGATAAGGAACAGCAAAATGCCGGAATATCTGCTATACAAGCAAAACTCGAACACGCCAGAAAAGAACAGCTTGAACTGCAAAGTGCACTCAGTGGAGTCGAACTGGAACAATATCGAACGGACTCGGAAATAGCGGTTGCAGAGCGACGACTCGAGGAAGTAGCAAGAGCCAGGCAGGAAGATGAACAGGCTGTGAACTCCCTGCAAAGCAGTAATTCTGAACTAAGCGCCACACTTGGCACTCAGAAGGAAAACAAGAGAGTTGCCGACGAGCATTCGAAGCTCTACGAGAAGCAATTTGACTCGATAGCGGGCAATCTTGAAAAGCTACAGGATGAACTGTCCGAATCGGAGGCAAAGCTCGCAGGATCTCTAGAAAGGTCAGAACAGATTGTGCAGTCACTTTTGGAGTCGCAAAGACGACAGGATGCAATTTCTCAGCAAATTGATGCGGCATATCGCGAGCGAAGTCGAAATGAAAGTACCATTTCCGGCCTTCAGTCACGTCCGATCGATGAGGAGTCTGAATTTGAAACCTCAGGAAAGATTGACGAACTTAAACTAAGCGTTGTGCAAAGCACACAAAATTGCAAATGGCTTGAAGATGAACTTGAACAATCGGAGCTTGAACTGGCACGACTGAGGCATTGTAGGGAGCAAAATCTAGATGAACTGGATACGCTTCGACAAGACTCGCAGAAAACCAAAGTTCATTTGCTGTCATTGGAGCGTAGCATTGCTGAAATGGATTCAATGCAATCAAAACAGGTGTCTGCTTGGCTGCAGCAAAGAGGTCTTCAAGGGTGTCCCCCTCTTTCCTCGATGATGGAAGTCAGCGAAGGATGGGAGCGAGCGTTTGACAGAGTATTGGCAAACAAGATTACTGCAGTTGTTGTAGATGACCTCAATACAATCGAACTGGATTCATCGGCAGGACTATCCGCAGACATGTACTTGGTTAGTTCGGGGCAGGTCAGGTGCGTATCAAATGAAAGGTTAACTCCGTTAACTCAATATGTAACGTGCCCCAACGCGATGCTCGATGGATGGTTATTTGGAATCTTCGCGGCGAATTCGCTAGATGATGCAATAAATGCACGTCCTGATCTCAAAAGCGGTGAAGTCATCGTAACGCCACAAGGTGCATTGATCGGTTCCAATTGGATGTCTCCCGAACTTGACAAGAAGCTGCCTGCAGGGGTGCTGGAACTTGGCAAGCAACTTCGTGAACTTAAGCTGTTAGTCGAGGCACACGAAAAGCACCAGGAAAGAAAACGTAAGGAAATTGAAAGTTATCGATCACAGATAGAAGGGATGGAGCAATTATCTTCTGATCTTCGTTCAAGGCTGAATGCTCAAGTTCAAGATAGAGTGGATCTTCAGCTTAAATTAACCAATGCAACTGCTCAGCTGGATGCCGATAACCTGCAGCGCATTCAAACGCAAAATCAAATATCTCAATTGCAAAGTGACAACATCAAATTGGAGACTGAGGCTGAGCAATTACGGCTGGAGTTGTCTCAGTATGAGAAAAAAAACACCAGTCTTGACTTGGAAAGAATTCGCGAAGTTGATGAGTGTGCAAAATTGAAGTCTTCAGTAGCACAGTTGCGCAAGCAGGTAAATCAAACAGTTGAACAAAAGCATCAGTATGAGTTGAAGGTAATGCATTGGCGATCACAAAGAGCCGTCGCTGAGTCTGCCATAATCGACCTTAAACAGAGAAAAGATAGATTGAATTCTACGCTGTCAGAAGTAAAAACCAGGTTGGCAGCAAAAGACCAAACGCCACTACTTAGACAAAAACTTGAAAGCTTGCTCGATGAACGCCGATCAATGTCCGACAGGTTGAAGGAGTCCCGAAGGCGCATGGAAGATGCGGAGGCAAATTACGTAGCAATAGACAGAAACCGGCTGCAGCATTTGGTGACTCTTGAAGAAGTGAACTCAAAATTCAATGATAAACAACTCGAACTTAAAGGATTAAACGTTCAAATCGATGTAATCACTCAAAACATCACCTCTCAGCAAGCTGACCCGCAAGAACAGGTTGAATTGCTTGGAGAAGAATTTGATGTCCAAGATGTTGCTGAACGACTGCAGAAGGTGAAAAGAAAAATTGAGAATACAGGGTCAATAAACTTGACCGCAATAGAGGAATATCAGCAGGAACTAGTACGTAAAGAATATATGGACCGGCAACATGATGACTTGGCGGAAGCGGTGGCAACGTTGGAGTCGAGTATTGCCAAGATTGATCGAGAAACCAGACAACAGTATTTGGCAACTTTTGCAGCGGTCAACGGTCATTTTCAGGAGATGTTTCCGAAACTAACTGGAGGCGGTACGGCTCGGTTAGAATTGATGGGCACCTATCCGGAGAATGCCGGCATAAAAGTGATCGCACGACCTAAAGGAAAACGTATCAACAACGTACAGGCCTTATCCGGCGGTGAAAAGGCTCTAACCGCGGTAGCTTTGGTTATGTCAATTTTTCTTTTGAATCCATCACCAGTATGTTTTCTCGATGAAATCGATGCTCCGTTGGACGATGAAAACGTACACAGACTTTGTGAAAACTTGCGAAATTTATCCGATAGAACACAAATGCTGTTGGTAACCCACAACAAAATAACGATGGAAGCGGTCGACATGCTCATCGGAGTTGCAATGCCAGAACCCAACGTTTCGCAGATGCTTTCAGTGAGTCTTGAGCAAGCACAGGAGTATGCGGCCTAATGGAAATGGTCGTTACCGCAATTGTTGTTTTGGCAGGGATTACGATTGTCTGGACGGTCGGACGGCTGGTACGTGTGGTCCGATTCAATATGCGGCGCAAAAGATACCTAAATCAGGAAATCGTTACCCATCCCAATTCCAGTCCAATAAATGAGGGTGTAAAGTTACAGAGTGGCGGTTACTTTGGTGAGGATGGTGTTCAGTTAGGCGAAGTGAGGGAAGCAAGAATTGCATCACCCAGTCCACAAGATGATCTCGGCCATGAAGAAGATTCATCGAATGCAGCACAGTTGAATGAGGGTGCAGCAGTCGAAACTGAATTACGGCACTCGGCAGAACCACGTCTTTTCTTGGATGAATCAATGGCGGAGTCTCATGAATCTGACAATCACGAGGCTAACACTGAAACTCAACCTCAGACTGAGCAGACTGTGGTTATGGCTGACAATTGGAAAGCGAACGAAATTGAGCATCTGCACGTCGCGAATGAATTGTCAACTTTTGATGAACCCCAGTCTACTGACCCTGAAATTGAAGAAGTTACTCAATTCGAAGCGCAATCGGAAAGTGTGCAAGAGCTGCAAAGCTTTGATGAGTCTAATGAAGAGCCTGAGCGGGAGCAGTTTGAAGTTGCGCAAGACAAAGTCGCTTTTGGCCGCAAAGAGCCAAAGATACCACAATATATCGAAGAGCCTTCGACCCCATTTCAAACCGAATTATTTCAACGCAACGGCAACGACACGAAGCCAACAGGTAGTGCACAAGGTGATGAAAACAAAGAACTTCCTGATCAAGTAGATGCTACAGTTCCGTATACGTTTAGATCTGGCAGTGTGGAGCTGGAAGCCAATAATCAACTGCAGTACTTCAAACTAAAGAAATCGAAAGACCGCAATATCGACGCTATTGCGTGGTTGCCTGGCGAACACAGAGTGGTATCACGAATTGAGGTGCTTTCAGCATACCGACAGTGTGAAACAAAATTAAGGAAACCACATAACCTATTGGGTGTTAATCCAAATGACAACAATATTTACAACATTGAGGAAGACGAACAATTTGCTATGTATTCTGACCTTTATTTGACCATGCAGTTGGTTGATCATGAAGGTCCAATTAAATCTGAAGAGAGCATTTGGTTTCAGAATTTGGTATTGCAAATGGCCTCTACGCTGTCACGGAATTATCAGTTTTCCATGCCCGCTAATGAATTTGTAAGAGAAGCTAACGTACTCGCAAGAGAAATTGAATTTATGCGCAATGAAGCTGTCGTTGTGCTCTCAATTGCGGGACCACCATTAACTGAAAGAGGTTTAAATTACATCGCCAAGGAGTGTGGATTCCAACAAAGAGCCAGTGGAGTGTTTTTTAAAGATAGCTCAGATAAAGAGATTCCGCCATTTGAATTGTTGAATTCCGATGCCGGGGGGCACTTAATCTCAGCAGTGGTGAATAATGACGTATTAAGCCAATTATTAGTGTTGAGCAGCAATATTCCTTGCGTGAAAAATCCTGGGAAAGCAGTTGCACAAATGTTGGATGCGGCTGAAGAACTCGCTGACCGATTGGATGCAGAAATCTGCGATCGAAATTTAGCGAGTATCGATCGTGCTCAAATTTCCTTGATGCTAACGGAAATAGAAAAATTCGGTTCAGAAATGATTCGACGTGGAATAGCACCTGGTGGAGATACAGCGATTCGATTATTTGGCTCTTCCAAGAATAACGATAATTCCCAGGTGTTTTATCCTGAACACTAAGGCAGGTGCAGGTGTCGAAAAAGAGATTCCTCAAGAGATTAGGGGTCGCGTCAATGAATTGTGTATCCAACTTCATCAACACGCATACAACTACTACACATTAAGCTCCCCGACTATTCCCGACGCTGACTATGACTCTTTGTTCCAAGAGTTGCTGCGTCTCGAAGAACGCTATCCACAACTAGTCCAACAAAATTCGCCTACTAAGCGCATTGGCGCAAAGAGGGATGACACTTTCAAAAAAGTGGGTCACTCCGTTCCGATGTTGTCACTGAACAATGTCTTTAGTCGCGAAGAAGCCTTGAACTTTGATCGTAGGATTGCAAATCTGTTAGACGTAGGTGAGATTGAATATGTTGTAGAACCAAAGATTGATGGTTTAGCGATTAGTCTGTCGTACAAAAACGGAGAATTAACAAGAGGAGCTACCCGTGGCGACGGAGAAGATGGTGAACTGGTGACGGGGAACGTTAAGACAATTCGCAGTATTCCTTTGGTATTGCGTGGCCCCAAAATCCCATCGTCGCTGGAAGTGCGTGGTGAAGTGTACATGACCTTGGATGGATTTGAACAATTGAACCAAAGTCAACGCGACAACAAAAAGAAGGAATACGTCAATCCCCGCAATGCGGCTTCTGGAAGTTTGCGTCAGATTGACCCAAAAGTGACTGGTACTAGGCGATTAGACGCGATTTTCTATTCCATAGCAGAACTGAAGGGTCTAGACAGTATGGAATCCCATTTCGAGCATTTGAAATTGCTTGAGGAATTGGGATTTCGGACATTTCAAGACTTCCAGGTAGTAAAAGGCATTAATGCCTGCCTTGAGTTGTACGACAAATTGTTGAGTCAGCGGGACGACCTTCCTTTCGAAGTCGATGGTGTCGTCTATAAGGTCAATAAATTTGCTGAACAAGAACAACTCGGTTTTGTTACGAGAGCACCTCGATGGGCGGTTGCGCACAAGTTTCCAGCGCAGGAACGAACAACGGTTGTCGAAGGTATAGATGTTCAAATCGGACGTACTGGAGCGGTTACTCCGGTCGCTCGATTGAAAAAGGTCATGGTCGGGGGTGTGAATGTAACAAACGCTACTTTACATAACGAAGATGAAATACGACGTTTGGATATTCGAATTGAAGATACGGTTATTGTGAGGCGTGCGGGTGACGTTATCCCACAGGTACTTTCAGTTGTACTAGAACAGCGACCCAAAACCAGTCAGCCTTATAAATTTCCTACACACTGCCCGTTTTGCCACTCTTCAATATTAAGGAATGAAGACGATTCGGTAGCTCGATGTTCTGGCGGGCAGGCATGCCCAGAGCAAAGAAAGCAGACAATTATTCACTTTGCTTCACGCACCGCGATGAACATTGATGGACTTGGTGTTGAAATCATAAAGTCTTTACTCGAAAAAGGATTGGTTCGTGATGCTTCAGACTTGTATCGATTGAACAAGCAAGACTTGAAATACAAACTAGTGAATCATTTCGATCATCATTGGATAAAACTGCATACACCAGACCAATGGATTCAAATAATTATCGAAGCTTTGAAAGAAGTTAGTGTTGTCAAAGTGACTATGTTCAAACAGCATGCAATTCTTGAGATGACAGAATTTAGAAAACGACTCATGGAGAAGACTGCAAACAATCAAGGCTTCACATTGGTGCCACAAGACTTGGTTTCAGCGCAATATAGAAGAACAACATGGGTAAATTTTAGATTGGGGTTGCGTGAATGTGAAAACTTTTTGGAAGCGACTGCTGCTTTGGATGCATCGATTTTCAAAAAGTCAGAAGATTCTTGTGCTGAGTTTCACATCAGCAAGACTAACTTCGAGACTGAAAATATCACCTTACTCAAGCAACGAAGTGATGTAAAGGATTTTCATCCAAAATTTGACGAACTGCCTTATGAGGAAAAGATAAGCCTTCTAAGTTCGCCAATATTGGGTGATAAAGAGTCAAAAAATCTACTCGAAAGCATCGAAGAAAGCAAAGACGTCTCTCTTGCGAAGTTTCTGTTTGCACTCGGGATTGATCAGGTAGGAGAGGCAACTTCAATAGCACTTGCAGAATCGTTCAGAACGTTAGACCTCGTCATGGCTGCAAACGAGGAGAGACTTAGCGAAATTCAAGATATTGGTCCGATTGTCGCTGCGAGCATCGTAAGTTACTTTGGCCAAGAATATCACCAGGACCTCATCAAACGATTTATCGATAACGGTGTGTGTATTCGGGAAGTTGAGTTACCACTGCAGATGGAGCTCGAATTTTCGGACAAGAAATTTGTTCTAACTGGAATATTGAAAACACTGAAAAGGGATGAAGCGAAGCAGAAATTGCTGGAAGTTGGAGCTTCCGTGGGGAACACAGTTTCAAAAAATACTGATTACGTGGTTGTAGGAGAAAAGCCAGGGTCAAAAGCGGAAAAAGCCCGAAAACTTGAAATTCCGATATTGTCGGAAATTGATTTTCTACGCCTGTTGGGGATTTCCAGTTAGCGGAGGCACGTTTTCACGACATTCGAAAAAGGATTTTGCCTTAGTTGTGTGTGAAGTAAATATAATGACAGGCATTATCCTAAACAATAATTTAATACTTTTGCCGTTCGTGCAGTATGATTAGGCTGAGGCGTAGTGTGCATTAAAATAAAACAACACGTCAAGTAAACATCGATACTGCGGTGCGATACCTATAGCGAGGAAAGCGAAATGGCACAAAAAATATCTTCCCCGTTCGGGGGTTATTACATTTATCCGGATGACCCACAAAACTTATTTCAACAATTGCTGGGACAGAAGCCCCATTCTCCGCGCGAAGGCTCAGGAGAACTTACTCCTGAGGTAGACATTTACGAGGATTCGTCATCGTTTTATGCTGCCGTAGAAATACCTGGCGTTGAAAAGTCCAACCTGAATATTTCCTGTACAGAAAATACAGTCACAATCAACGCTCAGGTGGAACGAGTTGCTCGCGAAGGTGGACACTGGGTTCAGCATGAAAGGAGAATGGGTAATTACGTACGTAACATTCGGTTTACAACTGTTGTTGACGCAGACAACATTAGTGCAAGTTACGATGACGGTATTCTGAATCTGACCATCCCAAAACAGACAGCAGATCACAAAACCGTATCAATCAGCATTGACTAGTTTTTGAAATATTGATAGTTAGCGATTACGCTAAGATCATTAAAGTATAAGTCTGCGCTTACCATACATAGGAAGCGCCTAAGTCCTAACGATTGGGTTTGAGCATGTAGTTTCGCATGCTCAGCCTAATTTTGTTCTAGGGCTGATTGAAAAGGTGACTGGTGCCTTTTTGCAGTATGGGGCAATCTAGTCGAGGCGACCGTATCTAATACCCAACAGGTAGGTTCCCTCGCCCGAATCCACGATCCAGTCTGGTGCAAATTCATGACGGGCGAAACCCGCTTTTGTAATGTAGAATATGTGACCGAGGTTGGGCCAAGATCAGAGTTCCTGTCAATCCTGGGCGCTTGAGTGCGACGGAATCGTGCAGGATCACCTCACAGTGGTGATCAACAAATTGCCCGAATGGGAGAGTGGTAAGAATCAACCCAACTTAAAGCAGCTAGAGGCACTTGCTCGCGCCGTTCAGGTGCCGATCGGTTATCTGTTCCTTTCGAAGCCGCTCAAGAAAGTTATTCCCATTCCAGACTTTCGAACCTTCGGTACGCAAGCTGTCTTACGCCCAGCCCGAATTTGCTTGAAATGAATTAAATCTGTCTAAAGCGACAGTGTTAGTATCGGGATTTCGCCCGCATTGCTGGCGAATAGGAACTCAATTTAGTCGGTAGCACATCGGTCGAGGAGTCCCCTGAAACTGTTGCGGCCGAGATGCGAAAGACGCTGACTTTTGATCAGGCCTCTCGCTGGGAGTGTTCGACCTGGAACAAGCGTGTCAGTGGTTGATCCACCGGGTCGACGAAACCGGTATTCTTGTTATGGTGAGCGGTATCGTTCCCTTAAACTACTCCAGTCCGGAGGATGGCAATTTGTTGCTCCTACAGTCTATATTTTGTTGCTTTAAATTATAATGACTGATGCTATAGCAACTTTACCCACATCATTAAAAGAGCCTCAATTACATTGAGCATCTAGCAGGATCTTGTCGCATATGCTGAATAGTTTTAATACAAAGACACAACTGGAAGTGAACAAGCAAGAGTATGAAATTTACTCCTTGCAAAAACTAGCCGAAGACTACCCTGTTGATAGTCATCCATATTCAATCAAAATTCTATTGGAAAATCTGCTTAGGAATGAAGACGGCAAAGACGTAACCAAGGAACAAGTAGCAGCCGTAGCTGGATGGAAACCCGCACAAAATCTTGAGTTGCAAATCGGGTTCAAACCAGCACGTGTTCTGATGCAGGATTTTACTGGTGTGCCGGCGGTGGTGGACCTGGCAGCCATGAGAGATGCGATGGCGGAATTTGGACACGATCCAAAGTCAATAAACCCCAGCATTCGAACAGACCTCGTCATTGACCATTCTGTCATGGTAGATCACTTCGGGTCATCGAATGCGATTGATTTGAATTCTGTACTTGAATATCGGCGTAATACAGAACGTTATGCATTTTTGCGGTGGGGTCAAAACAGCTTTGCTAACTTTAGTGTTGTTCCACCCTCAACCGGAATCGTTCATCAGGTAAACTTAGAATACTTAGCCAATGTCGTCTTCCACAAAACGGTTGACGGGGTTACCCAGGCATATCCAGATACCGTCGTTGGGACGGATTCCCACACCACAATGATTAATGGGATCGGTGTGCTAGGCTGGGGCGTCGGCGGAATCGAGGCCGAAGCCGCGATGTTAGGCCAATCTATAGCGATGCTACTACCCAAGATTGTGGGTTTTGAACTTGTGGGTTCGTTGGCGGAAGGTTCGACCGCTACTGATTTGGTACTCGCCATAGTTGAAATTCTCCGTAAGCATGGCGTCGTGGGTAAGATTGTAGAATTTTACGGAGATGGTCTTGACAACCTTTCGGTATCTGATCAAGCTACTATTTCCAACATGGCTCCTGAATACGGTGCAACCTGCGGCATTTTTCCGATTGACTCAAATACACTGAGTTACTTGAGGCTAACGGGCCGGACTGAAAAGCAATGTCAATTGGTCGAGGAATATGCCCGACATCAATTTCTGTATCGAAAATCCGGCCAAAAATCGGCGGTCAAGTTTGACGAAAACCTGAAGCTGGATCTTTCAACAATCGTTCCCAGTATTGCCGGGCCTAAGCGACCTCAGGACCGACTTACACTGAAGGAAGCATCTGCCAGTGTGAAGGATCACCTGAATGTAGTTCAGCAAGGTAAAGCTCATTCGGCTGAAGTGAAGTTTGGCGAAGAATCTGCAACGGTGACTGATGGGGACATTGTCGTCGCAGCGATTACCAGCTGCACAAACACTTCCAACCCATCAGTGGTAGTTGCTGCCGGCTTACTGGCAAAAAAGGCAGTTGCTGCCGGTTTGCAGGTCAAACCTTGGGTAAAGACTTCTTTAGCACCGGGCTCTCAAGTTGTAACCGAGTACTTGGTCAAATCCAATTTGCTTGAACCACTTGAGGAACTTGGTTTTTCCGTGGTGGGTTATGGATGTACAACATGCATAGGCAATAGCGGACCCCTACCAACTGAGTTAGCGGCCGCAATAAAGGATGAAAATTTAATTGTTTCATCAGTGCTGTCTGGCAATCGCAATTTTGAAGGTAGAGTGCACCCACAGGTAAAGATGAATTTTCTTGCTTCGCCGCCATTAGTAGTTGCTTACGCCTTAGCAGGTACAATGAATGTTGACCTATATAACGACCCGCTAGGTGCTGGCAGCGATGGGCAGAATGTATACCTTAGCGACTTGTGGCCAAGTTCTACGGAGATAGAAACTATCATTCAATCATCAATTGATGAAACCATGTTTCGCTCAAGCTACATGGACGTTTTCAAGGGTGATAAAAACTGGACCAAAATTCCAGTGACGATGTCTAGTTGTTATGACTGGAACAATCAATCAACTTACATTCGAAAACCCCCTTACTTTGAAAATATGCGTCGCGCGCCGGATCAGATCGAACAGATTCGTGGGGCGCGTGCTTTAGCCGTGCTTGGTGACAGCATTACTACTGACCACATTTCACCGGCTGGTTCCATCATGCCCGATAGTCCAGCTGGAACTTATTTGATGGAAGAGGGCGTCAGTGTTGGTGACTTCAATTCCTATGGGTCCCGTAGGGGGAACCATGAAGTAATGGCTAGAGGTACTTTTGCGAATATTCGGCTAAACAACGAGATGGCAGAAGGTAAGGAAGGCGGGTGGACTAAGCACCATCCCACGGGCGAAATTATGCCAATTTACCCCGCTGCTATGCTATACAAAAATCAACGAGTGCCGTTAATCATTGTTGCAGGCGCAGAATACGGTTCCGGATCTTCAAGGGACTGGGCAGCAAAGGGACCGTCTTTGCTTGGCGTAAAGGCGGTAATCGCTGAAAGTTATGAACGAATCCATCGCCAAAATCTTGTGGGTATGGGGATTATTCCACTGAGATTCATGCCCGGAGAAAATCGCCGAACTTTGAATTTGACAGGTGAGGAAGTCTATCATATCGAAGGCATTGAAGTTGGTGTTAAGGAATTGACGGTCAATGCGACTAGAAATGATGGCTCGCGGATCAATTTCAATGTACTGGTTCGAATTGAGACACCGAGAGAGTGGGATTACTATATCAATAGAGGAATTCTTAGATACATTATCCGTCAACTTTCCGGTTCTCAAGCACCCATGGATAGGTTGGCGGACGGTTCGATGTAGCAATCTCAGCAGTGGGCAAACGAATTTAGTACAATTTTGTTTACATGACAAATTCGAGAAATCAATCGCAATCTACCGATTTAGAGTATCAGGTTCGCATACTCCAGGGGGTATCACGCACCTTTGCGCTCACTATTCCGACACTTCCGGATGAGTTGAGCGTTGTAATAGGGAATGCGTACTTGCTGTGCCGTATCATGGACACCATTGAAGACGACCCTGGATTATCTCTTGATTCCAAACATGAGTTTTCCGAACGCTGGATCGAAGTAGTTGCTGGCACTCATCCAGCCGATGAATTTTCGCTGAACCTTAGCGGTTATCTTTCCACTAGCAGTTCTGCATACGAACGAGATTTGATTGCCAATGCAACTAAAGTTATCAGACTAACTCACAGTTTTAATCCAACCCAGCGTCAGGCACTCGAACGCTGTGTACGCATTATGTCTCGTGGTATGGCGGATTTTCAAAAGGACGCTTCGTTGGATGGATTGGAAAATTTAAAGCAGCTTGATAATTACTGCTACTACGTTGCGGGAGTGGTCGGGGAAATGCTAACGGAGTTATTTTGCGACTATTCCCCGGAAATCAACGAGAGACGAGACGAGCTGTTTATGCTGGCAGTATCTTTCGGACAGGCACTACAGATGACCAATATCATCAAGGATATTTGGGATGACCAGAAAAGAGGTGCATGTTGGTTGCCGCGCGATATTTTTCTCGCTTCAAATTTTGATGTTCGCTCCCTTCAAACCAGCCAGAGCAATTTTAATTTTATTAAGGGTTTGAATGAGTTGATAGGTATTACACGCGGACACTTGGCGAACGCTATGAAGTACATACTAATCATACCGTCGCACGAAGTGGGAATACGCAAACATTGTTTATGGGCCCTTGGGATGGCAGTATTGACGCTGCGACGCATTCATGCAAACCCAACTTTTCAAAGTGGAGATGAAGTTAAGATTTCGCGAAGGTCTGTTTGGATGGTGGTGTACCTTACCAGTACATTTTCTCGTTTTGACCAAGTATTGAAGTTTTTTTTCAACTCAACAGCAAGGTCACTGCCAAATGCCACAGTGTAGGTGATGATGTCAGTTTGTTTGAATACAAGTCATGTAAAATGAGTCTCAGCATCTCGTATAGTACAATACTTGAAATCGTTATATAACTAATTAGGGCTAGCAAAAATTATGAAAGTAATATTAGCTCAACCTCGAGGATTCTGTGCTGGCGTAGAACGCGCCATTCAAATTGTTGAAGTAGCACTGGAGCAATATGGACCACCCATATATGTAAAACACGAAATCGTCCACAATCGTCGAGTCGTCGAAACATTAAAAGCTAAAGGTGTGCGGTTTGTTGAAGAAATTGATCAGGTGCCGGAAGGTGCTATTACAGTCTTTAGCGCTCACGGCGTATCCAGAAAAGTTGAAAGCGATGCTGAAAAGTTTGGCTTGAACTCGATAGACGCAACCTGCCCACTCGTGACTAAGGTTCATAAGGAAGGTCAGAGATTCTCAAAGAGGGGTTGCGAAATTGTATTAATTGGACATGAAAATCATCCTGAAGTTGAAGGAACGTTGGGTCAGATCGATGGATTGATTCACTTAGTTGGCAATGTTGAAGATGTTGCATCTTTAAAGGTAAAGGACCCAAGCAAGATTGCTTACATTACACAGACTACGTTGTCCATCGATGACACAAGGGAAGTCATTGAAGCACTAATAAAACGATTTCCAAAGATTACCGGACCCGATATCAACGATATTTGCTATGCCACACAAAATCGTCAAGTTGCCATTCGTGAGCTTGCCTCAAAGGTTGATTTCATCATTGTCGTTGGCGCACAGAACAGTTCAAACTCCAATCGCTTGTGTGAAGTTGGTAAAGATGCTGGGGTGAGGAGTCGTCTGGTAGATGATCCGAATCAAATTGACCCGAGTTGGTTTGAGGGAGTCGATGTCGTCGGAATATCCGCTGGTGCCTCAACTCCAGAGGAGTTGGTTCAAAATGTAATTGAACGGTTGAGAAAAATCACCGACTTGAATATTTCGACAATGAAGGGAATTACCGAAACTGTTAAGTTCAAACTTCCTTCCGCCTTACGAGAGTCTGCATCAGCGGGTTAGCTTCAATTTGTGTTGCTTTCCTCATAATTCGGTCGCAAAATCCACTAAACTCGTAAGACCACATGTCATTGGGCATGCGGCTGTTAGAAGTTATTCCTCTGGTTGAACTGCTAAAGAAACTGAATTGGTCTAATTTGGTTTGATATCGTCTGGGGTTCCACTGGAATCATTCGGGTTGTCTTGATTCAAGTATTTGTAGATACGAAAAATTTGGAACACCATAAAGACCAGCGTGAGTCCGATCACACCAAAAACTTTGAAATTTACCCAAATTTCTTCTCTACGTGCCTCATCTAACTCCAACCCGAAATAGAAGGCGACGTAGATATTTAGTGCACCAATAAAGGTAAAGAACAAGCCCCAACTTAGGTTCATAGAACGCCAAGCCGGTGTGGGAAGATGCATTTTAGAACCTAGCAAAGTTTCCATGACAGTTCGGCTTGTGAAAAACTGCGAATACAATATTATTGCAGCGAAAATCCAGTTGACGATGGTAGTCTTCCATTTGATGAACACTGGGTCTCGTAATACGAGGGTCATACCTCCGAAAACAACGAGCGCACACAAAGTCACGACATGCATCGTTTCAAAGCGACGATGCCTAAACCAAAATACAGCGAGTTGAACAACCGAAGCGGCAATAGCTACACCTGTTGCCACGAAAATGTCATACATCTTGTATGCGACAAAGAACAAGATGACTGGGAACAGATCAAAAAGTAACTTCATAGGAAAAATTTAAAGACTGAATTTGGTGCCGAGGGAGAGACTCGAACTCTCACGGTGTCTCCACCGCCGGATTTTGAATCCGGTGCGTCTGCCAAATTTCGCCACCCCGGCGAACACCAATTGAATCGCACAGTATTGTAATTCATTCCTGATCTTTTGCTCATCTGTGGTTGTTATTGCTATGCGAATAATTCCCAATATTTCTAGGGAGCAACTGAACTGGAACATTAGGATACTAGATCTTAGTTGGCCGGTTATCTTGGCAAACTTAAGTATTCCATTGACAGGTATTGTGGATACCGCAGTGGTTGGGCATCTTCCAAATCCTGCTTACATCGGAGCCGTTGCACTGGGCGCGTTGGTGTTCAGCACGGTTTATTGGATGTTCGGATTTCTAAGAATGGGTACCACCGGGTTTGTTGCTCAGGCGTTTGGAGCTCAAAATCACAAGGAAGTCGCTACTGTTGCGATGCGGGGATTCGGTTTTGCTCTCACTGTTGGGCTTGTGCTCATCCTTCTTCAAGCGCCGTTTAGTGCAATAGTATTTCATATTTTTGAGGCATCACAAGAAGTTGAAAGACATGCAAACGATTATTTTGACATCAGAATTTGGGGTGTCGTTTTTGCTTTAGCAAATTTAGTCATACTGGGTCTTTTCTTCGGACTGCAAAGGATGCGGATGACCTTGGTATTGGTGTTTCTACTGAACGGCATGAACATCATATTGGATGTTGTTTTCGTTCTCGGTTTAGGTTGGTCCGTGAAAGGTGTGGCTGCCGCGACTTTGCTGAGCGAAATGACGACTTTCATTGTAGGGCTTTGGCTTACTTTTCGAGTTTTAAAGATTCCAGTATCCGAATTAGTAAAGTTACCAATTTTTCAAAAAAATAGACTGATTGCCTTAGCCACTGTAAACATTAATATTTTCATCCGTACTCTATGCATCGAAATTACTTTTCTTTTGTTTATGTGGTTGAGTGCACGTAGTGGAGAAATTATTTTGGCTGCCAATGCCATTTTGCTTCACATGATGACACTTCTTGCATATGGGTTAGATGGTTTCGCACACGCAGCGGAAGCCTTGGTCGGAAATGCCTATGGCGCCAAGAATAGATCAATGATGCGTCGGTATGTCGTAACGACGATGGGTTGGTCTGTTGTAGTGGCAGTGATTTTTTGTATTGTGTACGCAGTCTTTGGTTCCGCTATAGTCAGTTTAATTACCAGCATCGAAGAGGTGAAGTTAGCTGCAGGGCAATATCTATTGTGGATGACAATAGCACCGCTGATTTGTGTGTGGCCATTTTTCTTCGATGGAGTCTATATTGGAACCACTCGCACTGTTGAAATGAGAAATAGCATGTTCATTTCTTTCGCAGCCTTTCTTCCGGTTGCGTATTTTGGCTACACTTCTTTTCACAATCATGGTTTGTGGTTCGCCTTATTGGTTTTCATGGTAGTAAGAGGTGCAACTTTGGCAATGTGGTATCCCAAGATTGAACGGGATGCGGAACCAGCATGATTGCAAACACATTGATGTTGCTCTAAATGTGCTAGTCAATGACAGTACAATTCAACAAACTAATCCAACCACCAATTTAAACCGATGAAAATCTCTCCATTGATAGATGCAACAGATGCCTTACTTAGGCTCGATGACAACAACACTAGATTCGTCGATGCTACGTGGTACTTACCCAACGTACCTGAAAACGGTCGTGAAATCTATAAGTCTAAGCACCTTCCAGGTGCTGTCTATTTTGACATTGACGAAGTTGCAGATCCCTCGAGTTCCCTACCTCACATGTATCCGACCGTAGAGAGGTTTGAGCAATGCGTCGAAAATCTGGGAATCTCTTCAGACAACCGTTTGATAATATACGACCGTACAAACTACCTCGCATCTGCTCGAGTTTGGTGGATGTTTAGGTCATTCGGTCATGATGATGTACAAGTTCTCAATGGTGGTTTGAAAGAATGGGAAAAGCATGGAGGTACGATGGAAGCTGGAGAGCCTCAGACTGAGCTCGGAAACTTTACGGCGCAGGCACCCAAGCAAGACATTATCGAATGGAAGGAACTATCCGAAAACTTATGCATTGATGCGTTTAACTTGCTTGATGCTCGTTCGCCATCGCGATTCAGCGGTGCGGAACCGGAGCCGAGACCCGGATTACGAGGCGGCAATATCCCTGGCAGTTTGAATCTGCACTATGCTGATGTCATTGGTGGTGATGGAAAAATAATTGGGACCGAAGAAATTTCTTCAAAGCTAGAACATCTGAATTTAGCCCCATCCATTCCAATTGTAACGACATGCGGCTCCGGTGTTACCGCAGCGATTTTACTTCTTGCAATCTTTCAGGTACGTCAAGATTCCCTCCGACTCTATGATGGTTCTTGGACCGAGTGGGCCTTAAATCCAAACAGTCCACAACTTGATTAAATTTTCATTACTTCATTTGTAGCAATTGGATTCTACAGAATTCGATTTTCATCTACCTCAGCAACGGATCGCTCAATTCCCTACCAGTGAGCGAACGGATAGTCGTTTACTCGTGGTGAAGGACAATCAACAAATTGAAGATTTAAAGTTTGCTCAGTTGACTGAAGTACTTCGTTCTGACGACCTTCTTGTATGCAATGACAGTAAAGTCATTCGTGCCAGACTTAAGGGGCGTAAGCATACGGGTGGTAAATTGGAACTGCTGGTCGAGCGGATTCTTACATCCTCACAAATTCTTGCGCAGGTGAAATCTCGCAAGGCTTTGCGAAGTGGAGACAAAGTGCTTATCAATAACAGCGAAGTGTTTGAAATGCACGGTCGCAAAGGAGAATTTTTCGTCTTGAACTCGCTGAATGGTTATTCGGCTGAAGACGTAATCGATCAATACGGTTCTGTACCTCTGCCACCATACATTGATCGAAAGGTAGAATCAGAGGATCTGCACCGATATCAATCGGTTTACGCACGCGACCCAGGCTCGGTAGCCGCACCCACTGCGGGGCTGCACTTTTCTGAACAATTGATAGCCGAGTTGCAGGAAAAGGGAGTTGAATTCGCGTACTTAACACTTCACGTCGGGGCCGGAACTTTTGCTCCCGTTCGTAAGGGTCAATTTGACAGTCACACTCTGCATAGCGAGCGATGCAGTATT
This sequence comes from Arenicellales bacterium, assembly GCA_965200645.1. GTDB lineage: Bacteria > Pseudomonadota > Gammaproteobacteria > Arenicellales > JAJDZL01 > CBDAUN01. The sequence goes on along the minus strand of CBDAUN010000003.1, from coordinate 785,973 downwards.
TCGGCACTAACTTGTGAGCGCATCAATGCAGCGAAGGAGCGAGGTTCTAGAGTCATTGCAGTGGGGACTACCTCAGTTCGAACACTGGAGGCTGCCGCGATTGATGGTGAGTTAAAGCCGTATTCTGGAGAAACTCAGTTGTTTATCAAACCGGGATTCGATTTTCAAATTGTTGATTCATTGATCACAAACTTTCACTTACCACGTTCAACTTTGATCATGCTCGTTTGTGCCTTTGCCGGTACTGCAAGAGTGATGCATGCATATCAGTATGCGATTGAAAACGGAATTCGGTTCTACAGTTACGGCGATGCGATGTTTGTAGAACGGAATCACATTTGATCATTGCACAGACCAGAAATTCGGAATAGGAAAGATGCCACTAGAAAATTTACTAGACCCAGATTGCATATTTTGCAAAATCATTTTAGGGGAATTGCCTAGCTTTAAGGTACTTGAGGATGAACACACCCTTGCGTTTATGGATATCAATCCTGTTGCTGAAGGGCATGTTCTGGTGATACCTAAGCATCATGCGAAGAATTTGTATGAAACCCCTGACTTTTACTTAAGTAGTGTTGCTTCCACAGTAAAAATTGTAGCAAACGCAGTCAATAAGACGTTCAAGCCCGACGGCATCAGTATTACGCAGGCGAATGGACCTGGTGCGGCACAGTCGGTGTTGCATTATCACTGTCATATAGTTCCGCGCTGGAACAATGATGAATTAAAAATAAATTGGGGATTGATGCCAGGAGATATGGATGAAATTGGGAATACCGCAGCAAAAATTCGGCAGAATCTAGGCTGAACGCTGCTTTTTAGAGAATTTTCTAATACTTCGTAGTTATTGTGTGGTGCCTAATAAAAATTTCTAAAATTACTGCGCCAATTGATATACACTATCAATTTTTGAATTTGCGTCTTCTTTATGGAGCAGGCGGTTTATTTGAACAAACTGAAAACAAACTTGACTTTTAATTGTCATGAATTCAAACAATAAACTCGACACATTGCCGAAGATTTTGTTCAATCGAGCGAAATCTAGTGCTAACGACCCTGCAATTCGAGAAAAGGACTTAGGCATCTGGCAAACTTGGACTTGGAGTCAGGTAGCACAAGAGGTGCGGAATCTCGCTGGCGGACTTGCATCAATAGGGTTTAAAAGAGGTGACAAACTAGCGATTGTTGGTGACAATCGCCCGAGACTTTACTGGGGTATGGCGGCAGCACAATGCCTCGGTGGTGTCCCCGTACCTCTCTATCAAGACTCTGTCGCACAAGAGATGGAATACGTCATCAATCACGCCGACATTCGATTTGCTCTAGTGGAAGATCAAGAGCAGGTTGACAAAATGTTAGAGGTTATTTCTGCTTGTCCTGCATTGGAACAAGTGTTTTATGACGATCCTCGAGGCATGCGCCATTACTCGCACGATGGTTTGGAGGATTACGATTCCCTGATTGAGAGTGGCAAAAAGTTTAACTCCGAAAACCCCAACCACCTTGACACCGAAGTAAATCGAGGTACTGGTCGCGATATATCAGTCATTCTATACACTTCTGGCACCACAGGATATCCAAAGGGTGTGATTCTAAATTATCAGAATATTCTTTCTACCGTTGAACGATCCATCGAATTTGACTCACTGACCAAAAACGAAGAATGTCTTGCATATCTGCCAATGGCTTGGGTAGGCGACCACTTTTTTTCTTATGCGCAATCGTATGTCGCTGGATTCTGTGTCAGTTGCCCGGAAAGCGGTGCGACCGTGATGGAGGACATGAAGGAGTTAGGGCCAACCTATTTCTTTAGTCCACCTCGAATTTTTGAATCCATTCTCACCAGTGTTTTGGTAAGAATGGAGGACGCAAGTTGGATCAAACGAAAGATGTTTGACTTCTTTATGTCGGTGGCAAAACGTTGCGGAACTGATATTTTGGAAAAAAGATCGGTTAACGTTGTCGATCGAATTCTCTATATGCTGGGAAGATTGCTAGTCTACGGTCCATTAAAAAACACAATGGGCTTCAGCAAAATTCGCCTTGCCTATACTGCCGGTGAAGCGATTGGTCCCGAAATTTTTGATTTCTTCCGATCCTTGGGAATCAATATTAAACAACTTTATGGCCAAACCGAAGCTTCCGTTTACATATCCCTACAAGCAGATAACGAAGTCAGACCAGACACAGTCGGTCGGCCATTCCCCGGTGTAGACCTGAAGATTACTGAACGTGGAGAGGTGATTTATAAGAGCTCTGGGGTTTTTCAAAGTTATTACAAAAACCCTGAGGCCACCCTTGAAACTCGCACCGGAGATGGCTGGGTATACACAGGCGATGCAGGGTATTTTGACGATGAAGGCCATTTGAAGATCATCGATCGAGTTAAGGACGTCGGCAAACTTAACGACGGCACATTATTTGCCCCGAAATATCTCGAGTGTAAGCTCAAGTTCTTCCCGCAGATTAGTGAAGTGGTAACGTTCGGAGATGCGCGAGATTACGTCTCTGCCATGGTGAATATTGATCTTGAAGCAGTAGGGAACTGGGCGGAACGCAAGGGTATAGCCTATGCGAGTTATCAGGAACTTGCTGCAGATCCACAAGTTTATAAGTTAATTCAAGGTTGCATCGAAAGTACCAATGCTGATTTGGCAAATGATTCACAGATGGCGGGGGCACAAATCAAACGATTTCTAATTCTCCACAAAGAGTTGGATGCGGATGACGGTGAGTTGACAAGGACACGAAAAGTTCGTCGTCGCATTATTACTGAGCGCTTTGACAGTTTGATTGAGGCGCTGTATGCCGATGCGGACATTGGACATATCGAAAACGTTGTGACTTTCGAAGATGGTCGAAAGGGAACAATGGCTGCGGATTTGCAAATTCAAAATGCGGCAACTTACGATTCTATGCAACAGGCGAGTTAAGTGAGCGAAGTAATGGCTGAAGCAACCGCTGTACCAACCACAATGTCTGAACCCAATCAAACGGATCGGACATTTTCCGAAATCACCTTGAATGCCGAAAATATCAGTGTCAACTTCGGCGGCGTTAAAGCGTTGCAGGACGTCAGTTTTTCAACATTCAAAGGAGAAATATTCTCAATTATCGGTCCAAATGGTGCCGGTAAGACTTCAATGTTGAATGTCATCAGTGGGTTTTACAAGCCCAGTGCCGGAACGATTACCTTTGAAGGGGTAGATCGGACATCCGCATCACCCGATGAAGTAGCCAGACTTGGATTCGCAAGAACTTTTCAAAATATCGCCCTGTTCAAGGGGATGAGTACATTGGACAATATCATGACTGGTCGCCTGGTTCGTGTAAAGTCCAATTTTCTCAAAGAGGCGTTTTATTTTCCCGCTAGAGAACAGGAGATACAACAGCGCGAATTTGTCGAGGAAATTATTGACTTTCTGGAAATTCAGAGCATAAGGAAAACGCCGGTCGGTCGTCTTCCCTATGGTCTACAAAAGCGGGTCGAGCTGGGTCGCGCCCTGGCGATGGACCCCAAGATCCTGTTGCTCGATGAACCTATGGCTGGAATGAATCTCGAAGAAAAGGAAGACATGGCGAGATTTGTTCTTGACGTGAATGATGAGTTTGGAACCACTGTAGTATTGATTGAACATGACATGGGTGTCGTGATGGACATTTCCGATCATGTAGTGGTTTTGGACCACGGCGAGAGAATCGCATATGGCGTGCCTGAAGAAGTACGAACCAACAAGGATGTTATTCGAGCTTATTTGGGCGAACACTAAGAGATTACTGACGTGGATAGTTGGACTTATTTTCTTTTCTTTATAGAAGTCCTAGTCGGGGGACTCTTGACCGGCATCATGTACTCGCTGGTCGCACTTGGACTGGTGTTGATTTTCAAGGCATCTTCAATCTTTAACTTCGCACAGGGTGCACTGGTGCTTTTCGGTGCATTGACCTTTGTTCTGTTAACCGAAGTAACTTCAGATTTTTGGATGTGGACGGGTTGGTTGGCGATAGTTCTTGCTGCCTGTGCTGGAGGACTCTACTTTCTTTTCAGAACGAGTTCAGGCGCTGAAGCCGGCAGTTCAATTAGGACGTTTTCGGATAAGTACATCGGCAAAATTCCGATCTTTATTGCCGCACTGGTACTTGTAAGTCTTGGGCTGTTTGCTGATGGAAGTCAAAACATGTGGCGCGGAATTTTTGTCACGCTACTCATCTTTTTAGTGCTCACGACGGGGGTCAAAAATCCGAAGTGGGCAATCGCTGTATTACTGGGATTGGCGGTCATCAGTTTGGTTACGGATGGCGCCATAACTTGGCGTGCCTTCGCGGTGACGCTAGCAATTGTCATCGGTATGGCTATTGCGATTGAACGAATCGTTTTACGCCCAATGGTGAATCAGGAACCAATCATTCTGTTTATGGCCACAATTGGTTTGAACTTCGTTATTGAAGGTGTGGCGCAGGGTGTCTGGGATGCAGATGTCCATGCCTTGGATATTGGAATTCCGGATATACCGTTTAATTTCTACGGTGTTTACATTAGTCAGTTTGATATTTATGCCGGCTTGATTGCTGCGGCTTTAGTAACCGCCTTGGCTATTTTCTTTCAAAAGACTCGAGTCGGGCGAGCACTGAGAGCTGTTGCAGATGACCACCAGGCAGCACTGAGTGTTGGAATCCCGCTAAAGAATATTTGGGCAGTGGTTTGGGCTGCTGCAGGAATCGTCGCTTTGGTGTCCGGCTTGATGTGGGGTTCTAAGTTGGGTGTTCAATTCAGCATATCTTTGCTCGCATTTAAGGCATTGCCGGTCATCATCATTGGTGGGTTCACATCCATACCAGGAGCCATACTCGGAGGCTTAATTGTGGGTGCGACAGAGAAATTGTTTGAGGTGTTTGTTGGAATTCCCTTCTTTGGAGGGGGTACGGAGAACTGGACACCTTATATGTTGGGTATGTTTTTCTTGATGTTCCGTCCGCAAGGTTTGTTCGGCGAGAAAATCATTGAGCGCGTTTAGATTTAGGAGCGGGAGCAAAGAGCATGTTTTATCGTGAAGTAGGACAGTACAAAACCTCCTACAGAGCCGATCAGGCAATATTCCCCATATCGAATGATCGAATCGGTATTTTTCTGATTTTGATCGTGGCGTACGTAGCACCACCATTGACCGGAAGCCAGTATTTGATGGGGCCAATCATGACTCAGTTTTTGGTCTTTGGGCTTGCAGCACTTGGCTTGAATTTGTTAACCGGTTATGCGGGCCAAGTATCACTCGGGACGGGTGGATTTATGGCAGTTGGAGCTTTTGGTTGCTACAACTTGGTTCTGAGATTACCCGAAATTCCTCTGGTTGTTGATTTCTTTTTAGCCGGGTTGATGGCTGCTGCAGTTGGCATAATATTTGGCATTCCCTCCTTGCGAATCAAGGGTTTCTATTTAGCTGTAGCGACGCTCGCTTCACAATTTTTCCTCCTTTGGATTTTCGACCATGTCGGTTGGTTTACTAACTATGACCCAGCCGGTGTGGCTTCAGCACCCACAGCGACACTGTTTGGCAAACTGGCTGAAGAAGGCGGGGCACTGGGGTTTTTGGCACCAATAAATGTCATTGTTTCGGGACCCAACGCAACATCGGAGGTGAAGTATTTAGTCACGCTCTCGGTGGTGATTGTGCTGGCGTTGCTGGCCAAGAACATTGTCCGCGGTATGACTGGACGTGCCTGGATGGCCATTCGTGACTTTGACATTGCTGCAGAAATTATCGGAATTCGTCCGCTTAGAACCAAATTATTAGCTTTTGCAATCAGTTCTTTTTACTGTGGCGTTGCTGGAGCGCTTTATGTGTTTACCTATGTAGGCAATGCAGATACGGAAGCATTCGACTTGATTCGCTCGTTCAACATTCTGTTTATGATCATTATCGGTGGGTTAGGGACCATTGTGGGTTCGTTTCTCGGTGCGGCATTTATCGCACTTTTACCACCGGTATTAAATATTTTGGCATCGAATTTAGGCGAAGGAACATTGTCCGGTGCGGCACTTGCTAACCTGGAATTGATTGTATATGGCGGTACAATCATCTTCTTTTTGGCGGTTGAGCCGCTGGGGTTGGCCCGACTTTGGCAAATTCTTAAAGAAAAGTTACGGCAATGGCCGTTCCCGTACTGATGAAACTATGTTTTCGCAATACACCACGTCACCACAAAGTTGAAGGAGAGTTGAGATGAGGTATTGTGCTAACATTGAAAATCGTAAACAATTGGTAACTTTGTTAATTTCAGAATCTGAGGTGATAGTATTATGAAGCTCAAATCATTAGTTCTTACTCTGACAGCGGCGATTATGGCGTTTTTGCCATTCACATTGACGCAAGCTCAAGATGATGAACAGTTCTTCCCCGCGCTCGTATATCGAACTGGCCCTTATGCCGCAGGCGGATCGGGATTTTGGGGCGGTATGCTTGATTACATGGCGCTGTTAAATATTCGTGACGGTGGTGTAAATGGCGTAAAGATTGCTTGGGAAGAATGCGAAACTGCTTACAACTCTGACCGTGGTGTTGAGTGCTACGAAAGGTTGAAAAATAAAGGCTCCAAAGGGGCCACGGTGGTTCATCCGCTAAGCACGGGTATCACCTATCGACTTATTGAACGGGCAACCGCTGACAAAATTCCATTGATCTCGATGGGTTATGGTCGAACGGATGCCAGTAATGGTAAGATTTTTCCATGGGTATTTCCCCTGATCACCAACTATTGGAGCCAAAATACTGCGAAGATTAAGTACATCGGCACAAAGGAAGGCGGCATGGAAATGCTTGCAGGTAAGAAGATCGCAAACCTTCACCATGACAGCAGTTATGGCAAGGAAACAAAACCAATTCTTGATGCACAAGCCGAAAAGTACGGGTTTGAAGTTAAGCATTATCCTGTAGCCCATCCAGGTCTAGACCAAAAAGCAGCCTGGCTGGATATTGGACGTATCTTCAAGCCTGACTGGGTGATTCTCAGAGGCTGGGGCGTTATGAATCCTACCGCTTTAAAAGAAGCTGCTCGCGTTGGCTTTCCGGCGAATAAAATTGTTGGAGTTTGGTGGAGTGGTGCTGAAGAAGATGTAATTCCAGCTGGTAAGTCTGCGGTGGGTTATGTTGCCGCCGGTTTCCATCCTTCAGGTAAGGACTTTCCCCTTGTTCAAGAAATTCTTGATGTCGTTCACGGTGCCGGTCAAGGTAATATTTCTCCACAGCGTATCGGCACGATTTATTGGAATCGTGGACTTGTAGCTGGCATAGTGACCATGGAAGCGCTGCGAACTGCACAGGGAAAATTTGGCAACAAAGTACTTTCTGGTGAGGAAATGCGTTGGGGTCTTGAAAATCTGAATATCACAGCCGACCGCATTAAAGAACTTGGTGCAGAAGGTTTGATGGCTCCTTTGAGCATCACTTGTGCAGACCACGAAGGTGGTGGGCCAGTTAAGTTCAGCGAATGGGATGGCGATAAGTGGGTTGAAGTAACTGACTGGATTGCCACTGATAAAGAGTTGGTTGACCCAATGGTCATGGATTCCTCCATGGCATACGCAGCTGAGAAAAATATCGCTCCACGTGCTGGAATGTCCATGGGTAGCGATTGCGGATAACCCATTTGTTATTTTTCTGAGGATAGAATCACATGAGCGAGGCGGCACAAGTCATCGAGGAGTCAGTAGCAGTTGACGCACTGATTAGCGTAAATAACATTGAGGTTATTTACGATAGAGTCATACTCGTTCTCAAAGGTGTTTCTCTGGAAGTTCCCGAGAAGGGCATCGTAGCCCTTCTCGGGGCTAACGGCGCAGGCAAGACGACTACTTTAAAGGCTATTTCGAATCTACTTCGTGCCGAACGCGGGGAAGTCACGAAAGGCAGTATCATTTATCGTGGCGAGCGAGTAGATGCATTGACCCCATCGGACCTGGTGGTTCGTGGAGTTACCCAAGTTATGGAAGGACGACATTGCTTCGAACATCTCACTGTAGAAGAAAATCTGCTAACCGGTGCCTATACCCGTAGAGATGGTCGAAGCGCGATTCAGAGAGACCTGGAAAAGGTTTATTCATATTTTCCTCGATTGAAGGAACGTCGAACTGGTCTCGCCGGATATGTCTCCGGTGGAGAACAGCAGATGACTGCCGTGGGTAGAGCGTTGATGGCAAAGCCTTCGGTGATTTTACTTGACGAACCTTCCATGGGACTGGCACCGACACTTGTCGAAGAAATTTTTGAGATTATCAAACGCTTGAATGAAATTGAGAAGGTTACGATCCTTCTGGCGGAGCAAAATACCAACATGGCACTGCGATACTCGCAGTATGGCTACATTCTTGAAAACGGCAGGGTTGTTTTGGATGGCGATGCTGGAGACTTGCTCAAGAATGAAGACGTTAAGGAATTTTATTTAGGCGTCAGTGGCGAAAAGCGCAAGAGTTTTAGAGACGTAAAGCACTATCGTCGACGCAAGCGCTGGCTAGCATAGCCGGTTCAATCACTTCGCGAAACGCTTTGTTCGTTTGTGCGAGACGCCCGAAGGGTTACTTCACCACTCCTCGTTGTCGTGACTAAACGAAAATCATGACTTCCCAATATTTAGACTCACTTGAGACGCGGTCTCCTGAGCAAAGAGAGCAGAAGTTATTTTCTGCACTCAGTCGTCACTTAATTCACGCAGTCAATCTGGCTGAGCATGTTCGCGATATTCAGTTGGCCGGTATTGATGTAAATTCAATTACAAATCGTGAGAGTCTGGCGCAAATACCGGTTATTCGCAAATCGGACTTAACCGAATTGCAGAAGCACAAACCACCCTTCGGAGGCTTGGATGCCATTTCGGAATACCCACTAACCAACATATTTGCCTCACCCGGACCTATATTTGAATTTCAAACCACTCGACCGGATTTCTGGCGAATGTCACGGGCTATGTATGCCGCCGGATTTCGAGCAGGTATGCGTGTGCATAACTCATTTGCCTATCATTTCACTCCGGCAGGTGCCATGATGGAAAGCGGTGCGAGAGCACTGGGCTGTTCTGTCATTCCGGCAGGCGTCGGCCAGACGGAATTGCAGGTACAGATGATCACACATCTTCAGCCGGAAGCATATGCCGGCACACCTTCATATCTCAAAATGTTGCTGGATCAGGCACAAAGCATGGGGGTCGATGTTTCATCAATGCGAGTCGCCGTAGTGTCTGGCGAGGCTTTGCCACCATCTTTGCGACAAGCTATCAACAAAATGAATGTTGAAGTACTGCAGTGCTACGGGGTTGCGGATGTCGGGCTGGTAGCCTACGAGTCTGAGGCAAAGGAAGGACTGATAGTTGATGAGAACGTTATTTTGGAAATTGTTCAGCCGGGGACTAACGACCCACTTGCTCAAGGAGAGGTGGGTGAAGTCGTTGTAACTCCACTCAATCCCGACTATCCATTGATTAGATTCGGAACTGGAGACTTGTCAGCGTTTATGCCTGGTGAGAGCCCTTGTGGCAGAACCAATGTTCGAATCAAGGGATGGATGGGACGAGCCGATCAAACGACCAAAGTTCGAGGTATGTTTGTACATCCATCGCAAATTGCTCAGTTGGTCAAACGATATCCTGAAGTGACTAAAGCCCGACTGGTTGTCAGCAGCATTGATCACAAAGACGTGATGGAGTTGCGTTGCGAAACCAAAAACCCGAGTGATCATTTGGTCGAAGCGATTACTTCCAGCATTCGCGATATTTGCAAATTACGGGGGGAAGTAGTCTTTGTGGCTCCTGGTTCGCTTCCAAATGATGGAATAGTCATCGAAGACACCCGAAGCTACGAATAATTCGAACCCGTATCGACTACATTGACAGTTGATAGCAACTCAGAGAATTCCGGCTTGCCGTCAGGTGAGGCATCGCTTAGAACTATTGCGATGCCATCAAACGCAAATCCTAGTGGTGACATATTTGGTGGATGGATCATGTCGCAAATGGATATTGCCGGTGGCATTCATGCAGTCGAAGTAGCTGGAGGACGGGTCGCGACGGTAGCAGTGGATGGGATGACGTTTCATTTGCCAGTATTTGTCGGTGATGTTGTTAGTTGCTATTGCAAAACGGAAAGGGTCGGGAATACATCTATTGCGGTACGTGTAGAAGCGTGGGTGCGTCGAAGATTTACTGGGACAACTGAACGCGTGACGGTGGGCTTGTTCACATTTGTCGCTATTGACGAAAGTCGCAAGCCACGGCCGATAGTTCACTCCAGCGAGAGTTGAATTGAGTTCCGACCCCGCGAAATTAGTTACGCAAATATCAAAGGGTGGGCTACCGCCGGTACACCTGTGGAGTCCGGAATTTTGTGGTGATATTGACATTCGAATTGCACGTGATGGCACGTGGTTCTATATGGATTCACCGATTGGACGACAAAGACTGGTCAGACTATTTTCGACTGTATTGCGCAAGGAAACTGATGGCGAACACTATCTTGTTACTCCAGCGGAAAAACTGCGGATTGAAGTAGAAGATGCTCCTTTCATCATCGTAGAACTGGAAGAAACAGGTTCAGGAAAAGACCAAAATTTATATTTTCGAACGCGCACCGATGATGTCATACTTGCCAATAGCGAACATCACATTTTCGTGAAAACTACTGATGATGGTCAACCGGCACCCTATATTGAAGTTAGAAATGGTTTGATGGGTTTAATTGCTAGAAGTGTGTACTACCAGTTGGTAGAGCTTGGTGTCGAGCGAAACACTGATGATAGGACTGTGTTTGGAGTATGGAGCAGCGGGGAGTTTTTCGAACTCGGGCAACTGGAATGACGGATTTACCCAAAAACCAATCAGTTAGAAAAGACGACATAGAATCGTTGCGATCTATCCTAAAGTTGTACAGCAAAATAGCAGTAGTTGGACTGTCGGCAAGATGGTATCGGCCCAGTTTCTTCGCGGCCAAGTACATGCAGGAGCATGGATACGAAATCATTCCAGTCAATCCCAACTATGATGAAATACTTGGCCAAAAGTGCTATGCAGCCATAGAGGATGTTCCGACTGAAATTGATGTGGTAGACGTTTTTCAAAGAGCAGAAGTAGTTAAACCGATTGCTGAGTCTGCAGTTCGAGTAGGTGCTAAGGTGCTGTGGATGCAGCTGGGAATTGAGAATGAGGATGCTGGAATAACAGCAACTAATGGTGGCTTGGAAGTGGTGATGAACAGGTGCATGAAAATTGAGCATGCCCGACTATTTGGCGGACTGAACTTTATCGGTGTTGATACAGCAGTGATTTCCTCTGCACGCCCCAAGTGGTTACCCTAATTTACGGCAAGACAACATGACGGACCATAAATACGGATTCGAGACTTTGTGCATGCACGCCGGTCAACTGCCGGATCCGGTTACTGGATCACGGGCCGCCCCAATCTATCAAACGGCAGCTTATGTTTTTGACAGCGCAGATCATGCTGCAAGCCTGTTTAATCTGCAGACTTTCGGCAATGTCTATTCCAGGTTGATGAATCCAACCAATGCAGTATTTGAACAGCGCATGGCAGCTTTAGAAGGAGGACGCTCAGCAGTTGCCGTGTCTTCCGGAATGGCTGCGCAAATGGTGGCGCTGTTGAACATTTTGGAAGCCGGAGACGAAATTGTATCGTCAAAGAATCTATACGGTGGTACACACACCCAGTTTGCGGTTAACTTTCGAAAACTAGGAATTAAGACTAAGTTTGTCAATCCTGACAATCCGCAAGAATATGAAGAAGCAATATCAAAGGATACAAAGTGCCTTTATGTCGAAACTATCGGCAATCCTGTAGGGAACATCCCAGATTTTGATCGTATAGCAGAAATCGCAACAGATGCAGGAATACCGCTTGTAGTGGACAATACGTTTGCCACCCCATACTTGTTTCAGCCCTTTAACCATGGAGCAGACATTATTGTTCACTCTGCCACAAAATTCATTTGTGGACATGGCACTTCAATTGGAGGAGTGTTGGTCGAATCAGGCAACTTTCCCTGGGATAACGGCAAGTTTCCGACAATGACGGAACCTTCGGAAGGTTACCATGGTGTGCGATTTTACGAAACCTTCGGTGATTTTGGATACACCATGAAGGCTCGCTGTGAAATACTTCGTACATTTGGTCCAGCGCTAAGTCCTTTTAATTCGTTTTTGTTTCTTCAGGGACTTGAAACTCTTCCAGTGCGTATGGACCGGCATTGTAGTAATGGGATGGGAGTGGCTGAATTTCTTCAGGGCCACGCTGCGGTGGAGTGGGTTGGTTACCCTGGCCTTAAGACTGACCGTTACAACGACATGGCTCGTAAGTATTTATCCAAAGGATCAGGCGCCATCATGAGTTTCGGAATAAAGGGTGGTTCAGATGCATGTGTTAAGTTTATTGAATCAGTAAACTTTATGAGTCATTTGGCTAATGTTGGCGATGCCAAGACATTGGTAGTTCATCCTGCATCTACGACACATCGACAAATGAGTGAAGAGGAGCAAATTGCGGCAGGAGTACTGCCAAACATGGTTAGAGTTTCGGTGGGTTTAGAAACTCTTGAAGATATTTTATGGGATTTGGATCAAGCTCTAGCTAATTCTCAGTAGGTCACTTCAGCTAGTCATCAAAATATGGTTTGTTGTCATCATTACCAGTTAATCGAAGGAAACGAATCAATATTCACCGTGGACTTCAATCCCATCAAGTTTGGTCCTGGGGCGCTAGGTGAGTTGGCATTCGATATTCAAGAATTGGGAATGACACGAATAGGGTTGTTTACCGATCCGGTCGTAAGACAAGTGGAGCCGGTTTATGAGGCAATTTCCAATCTATCCAAGAAAAATATCAATTTCGAAGTCTACGATGAAGTGAGTATTGAACCCACTGATGCATCGTTTCAGGCAGCTACAGAATTTGCTGCGAGAGGTAAATTTGATGGGTTTGTATCTATCGGTGGGGGTTCGGTTATCGATACCTGCAAGGCAGCAAATCTGTACAGCAGTTATCCGGCTGATTTCTTGGACTATGTCAATCTACCAATTGGAAAGGGTATACGTGTTCCAGGTAACCTTGCACCGCACATAGCCTGTCCTACAACTTCGGGGACTGGAAGTGAGTGTACCGGAATTGCTGTATTTGATTTTCTAGCACTTCAAGCGAAAACAGGTATTGCTTCAGCAAAGTTAAAACCAACCAAAGCAATTATTGATCCAAACACAACCGAGACACTGCCTGCACAAGTGGTCGCAGCAAGTGGTTTTGATGTGCTTTCTCATGCCCTGGAGTCATATACCGCAAGACCTTACACGAGTCGAAAGCCGCCTGAATCTACAACCCGTCCATTAAGTCAAGGTTCAAATCCGTACAGTGATGTAGGCTGTAAAGAGGCACTTCGATTGTGCGGGGAGTATTTGATTCGTGCGGTCAATGATTCTTCGGATTCGGAAGCAAGGCATGGAATGATGCTGGCAGCTACTCTTGCTGGAATTGCCTTTGGCAATAGCGGAGTTCATCTGCCGCATGGAATGTCCTATTCGGTTGCAGGGATGGTTCGCGACTACTGCCCCGATGGCTACCCGCAGGGACACGCGTTGGTTCCTCATGGAATTTCTGTCATCGTGAATGCTCCGGCTGCCTTTCGCTTTACTGCACAGACTCAGCCGGACAGACATTTGGCAGGAGCTCAATTGTTAGGGGAGGAATCTAACGATGTTGGCGGCAACGAAGTTGGTGAGTTTTTGGCTGACAGGCTGACGGTGATGATGCGCGACACTAACATGCCTAATGGCATATCTGACATCGGATATGGTGAAACAGATATTGATGGTCTCAGCCAAGGCGCGTATAAACAACAGAGACTGCTGGATAATGCACCGTGTACGATAATGGAATCTGATCTGCACAAACTTTACTCTGAAGCTCTTCGGTACTGGTAAGTGAAAAACGACAAATTTAGATTAATTCGACCCGAGTGGGGAGATTGGGATGCAATCTACCATAGATTTCGTTGGGATGTGCCTCAATACTTCAACATTGCAGATGTAGTCTGCGACCGACATGCGAACACCGCAGGCGGTGAATTGGCAATTTATTGTGAAAATGAACGTGGAGACAGTTATCAACTTACCTTTTCGCAGTTGAAGCGTTTGTCCGATCAATTCGGTAATGTGCTAAAGCATTACGGGATAGAGAAGGGAGATCGAGTTGGTTTGATCTTGCCACAGCGACAGGAGACTGCGATCGCTCATATAGCAATTTACAAACTAGGTGCGGTAGCGCTTCCCCTATCTGTTCTGTTCGGCCCGGATGCTGTCAGTTATCGACTTCGCGACAGTGGTACTAAGTTAGTCATTACGGATGATGCACACCTAGATATGGTTGACTCAATTCGCAGTGAACTACCGGAACTTGAGACAGTAATGAGTTGTGACGGAGACAAAGGGTTCTGGAGTGATCTTCATAACGCCAATAACAACCTTCAGCCGGTTCGTACATTAGCAGAAGACCCAGCGTATCTAGTTTACACTTCCGGAACAACCGGTCCGCCTAAAGGTGCATTGGCTGCACATCGGTGTCTCATTGGCAATTTACCTGGATTTGAGTTATCACACAACTTCTTTCCACAGGAACATGACGTGTTCTGGACCCCAGCAGATTGGGCATGGACGGGGGGTCTACTGGACGGACTACTTCCGTCACTATATTACGGAGTACCTGTTCTTGGATTTGATGGGGGCAAATTCGACCCAGAGAAGGCGTGTTATCTCTTGGAAAAATACCAGGTTCGAAATGCTTTCATTCCACCTACAGCATTAAAGATGTTGCGACAAGTGACAAAAATGTCGGAAAAATACGATATCAATATGCGCTCGATTATGTCAGCAGGCGAGTCGCTAGGTGCTCAATTGTATCACTGGGGAATCGAAGCATTCGGTATCGAAATCAATGAGATGTGGGCTCAAACTGAATTCAATTACATCGCCGGGAATTGTGCTGAGGTGATGCCAGTTCGCCCTGGCTCGATCGGCAAGACCTATCCGGGTCATCGAGTCGAGGCGGTGGACGAAGAGGGCAATGCCTTAGCAAGCAATGAAATAGGTGAGCTGGCAGCCGACCGTGACGACCCTGTGATGGTCTTGGGTTATTGGAATAACGACGAAGCTACGAAAGGTAAGTACATTGGTTCTTGGTGGGGGACGGGTGATACCGGATTTAAGGATGAGGATGGATATATATGGTTCGTGGGTCGCAAGGATGATGTAATTTCAAGCGCAGGGTATCGAATCGGTCCAGGTGAAATCGAAGACTGTTTAATGAAGCATCCTGCCATCGCTCAAGTTGCCGTGATTGGCGTGCCGGACGAATTACGGGGTGAGGCTGTTAAGGCTTTTGTCGTCCTTAACGAAGGTTATCGAGCTGAGGACGAACTTACCAGCGAAATTCAGCATTCGGTGCGGTCACAGTTGGCAGCGTATGAATATCCTCGTCACATAGAATATATTGATGAACTTCCCTTAACTACCACAGGTAAGGTACGTCGAAACGAATTACGTGCTCGCTCGATGGAAGGTTCAAGTTAATTTCTTCTTATCTTCCGACTAAATGTCGGAAGTCAAGCAATATGTCTTTGCCTAGCGTCAATCATATCGAGTTAACTATTCAAAGAATAGAAACAACAAATCAGAGACATTCTGGATCTTTACGAACCAGCTCCGTTCAACTTATGCCGCAGTTCGGAAACATCATCCGGCGATAGACCACTGTGCTTGACAACAAACGAATCGTCTAAATTGTCGCGAAGTAAACTCTCTGCAATCTACTGTCTACCTTCCTGTATTCCTTCTTGTCTAGCTTCTTGTCTGTCTTGCAGAGTGTATGCATCTAAAATGGTTAAAACTTTTGTCATGATTCTTTTGTTCGGTTCAACATATCCTCGTCACATAGAATATATTGATGAACTTCCCTTAACTACCACAGGTTAGGCATGTCGAAACGAATTACGTGTTCGCTCAATAGAAGGTTCAAGTTGATTTCTTCTTATCTTCCGGCTAAATGTCGGAAGTCTAGAAATATGGCTTTGCCTTGCGTCAGTCTTATCGAGTTAACTATTCAAAGCATAAATACGGCAAATCAGAGACGTTCCGTATCTTTACGAACCAGCTCCGTTCAACTTATGCCGCAGCTCGGAAACATCATCCGGCGATAGACCACTGTGCTTGACAACAAACGAATCGTCTAAATTGTCGCGAAGTAAACTCTCTGCAATCTCCTGTCTACCTTCCTGTCTACCTTCCTGTCTACCTTCTTGTATTCCTTCTTGTCTAGCTTCTAGTCTGTCTTGCAAAGTGTAGGCATCTAAAATGGTTAAAACTTTTGTCATGATTCTCTTGTCCGGTTCAACATTCAGTTTCTCAATCTCTATCAGTCGCTCACGACTTTTATACTTCGGGTCCCGCTGACTGACATAGGCCACCATGGAGGCACACAACGAATCGTAACCCGCCATGCCATGTAACTTTTCAGACGCCAGACGTAACATCTGGCCCACCACTGCATCGTCCAAGTGCCATATATGTGTAAGAATATAAAATACCGAGGCAAACTTCAAATCCTGTGCAACCTTAGCCACTGGCTCGTCCATTAAATTGACAAACAGCACTCGAAAGTGCAGTGACTTGGTATCGTGCTGACGCAGTTCTTCGGACAACAGTTTTAACGAAGCAGGATGTAGCGTATCAAACTGCCAGTGCTGTTCACCGTGATACACCACCACCGCCATCACCAGGGCATCGGTTTGCTCGTAACCGACTCTGTACATATACCTTGCCACCTGATCGATTGTATGGGAGTCCGGATGACTTTTGAATTCAAGCACGAACTGTACCCGAGGATCTGCTTCGCTGGCCTGGTTGATCTTCATGGACATCAGTCCATCAGGACGAAGTTCCACCTGCCAGCCACTGCCTAAAATCTCGGTTTGATAATCAATGTGGTCGGTATCAAGTTCCGACCGTAATGCACTGGGCAGTGACAGTACGACCAGTTCCTGGCGTAAGCCGGGAAACGACGCTAATACATCTTTGAAAAACAGATCGTGATACGGCATCCTCGAAGCAGGGTTGTCGGTTGTGGTTTTAGAACTCAATTGGACTCTCCTAATCGTTAGACTCGTACGGTTGGTAAAAAAGATGTACGTCAGAGGTTGAGGTTGACCATGCTTGACTGAAGTTGAATACAACCACTTCGTAGTGACTCACACGAAGTCGAATGCAACGCAACCCGTGACCACCATGAAGCGATGAACGGGTACATCCCTGAGCCTGAATGATTGGATGTCAGGTCGACTCAAGATCTGCAATCGTCTAGGTCCTTTTCGGTGAATTGTTGAGCAATCACTCAGTCAATGCCAGGCAACTCACCAACGCAACTTAAGTATTGTAAACCTTTTAGTTTGAGTCTATTTTTGAATCAAACCGTCAATTCACCGAAATAGCACAACTGAGTGTCAAATACTGAAGTCAGTTTATCTCTATAATGAAAAATATTAGTGTCTGACAGTAACTCGACGTCATCAGTGAACTCAAATCTCACCTTTGATGACTTAAGGCTTCATGCTTTTTGCTGATGAAACACTTGAATCAAATTCATCTCTTACCAACTCAATATGCAATACTAAGCGGCCGTATACCACCATGATGAGCTTCTTTTTCTGCACCAAGACCTTGCACATTGTTGCTTAAGTTCAGATGTTTTGTTCTGAATCTTCGAATCAATGAGTTACAAGCAATAATGTCGGAAGTCAAAGGGAAACAGATGACACCGGTTTTAAGGATGAGGGTGGATATATATGGTTCGTGGGTCACAAGGATGATGTAATTTCAAGCGCAGGGTATCGAATCGGTCCAGGTGAAAGCGAAGACTGTTTAATGAAGCATCCTGCCATCGCGCAAGTTGCCGTGATTGGCGTGCCGGACGAATTACGGCGTGAGGCTGTAAAAGCTTTTGTCGTCCTTAACGAAGGTTATCGAGCTGAGGACGAACTTACCAGTGAAATTCAGTATTCGGTGCGGTCACAGTTGACAGCGTACGAATATCCTCGTCACATAGAATATATTGATGAACTTCCCTTAACTACCACAGGTTAGGCATGTCGAAACGAATTACGTGTTCGCTCAATAGAAGGTTAAAGTTGATTTCTTCTTTCGGTTCTCGGCTCGTCTAATTCGTGCCTCTCCAGGTGTCTGCTTTAATTTGAGATAAATTTCAACCCGGTCATCATTGGTCAGTAAATGATCTCGGGCAACAAGTTTTCCAAAAACACCTATGGGTGCTGTATCAAAGTTAATTTCTGGAAAGTAATCTTGAATTTCTGACAACTTAACGGCATCTCCTGCAGTCGTATTGCGTGGAACAGTCAATTGCACAATGCGTTGAGCAAGATTCGTGACATAAGCCACTTCAATTTGAATTGAGTCCTTTGGTTCCATATACCATGTTTGCACGATTAAGAAATGCTTGGACAGTTTTGTCAGTTAACTGTCTAAACATTGGCCCCAATACTGTACCAACAGTTTTCGAGGTGAATTCGTATTCTAGATTGAAGGTGATCAGGCATTGATTATCTTTTACCGGTTCAAATGTCCAGGCACCTTGAAGTGATTTGAACGGCCCGGATGCGAGAGTCATTGAAACTTTTTCGTACGGATACTCAGTATTTCGTGTCGCAAAAGTTTGTCTGATTCTAGAAAGACTCAATTCAATTTCCGCCGTATATCCATCGTCGTGCTCTTTAATTACTCTAGCGTTCGAACAGGTAGGGATAAATTGAGAATAGGACGGAATGTCGTTCACTAATGCAAACCACTGTTTTTGAGTAAATGGAGAAACTGCTGAACGACTAATTTTATGCATTAAGGAGCGACTGCTGAAAATGGTGAAAATACTATCGACAAAATCCGAAATTTAGATATCTCTGTTGATTTCAGCAGACTCAATGACTGAAATTAGTTGATGCAACAGTGCAGTCGTAAGGGCCTATGATGCCTGACAGTCTGCTGAAGATTTCTTCAATTTATCTGGAGGGAGACTGGCAAACAAGTCTCGCAGCATGACCCAGAAAAAGTCCTCTCCTGGATAGCCTGTGATTCTACCTTGTTCTTTGTTTTGATGAATCAAGACAAATGTTGGAGTGTAGACTATGGGTTCATCTAAACTCATAGATTGTGGAAGGTTGTCGGTAATTTGCAGCCTGCTTAATTTGGCAATGCAAGCTTCAGGTGTGACGTCATAAATCACGCCAATTTCTTCATCCCATTTTTCGCACCAAGAGCAGTAATCCTCTTCAAACATCACTAAGTCGGCACTGTGTGCTAGTTTTGCTACTACAAGGAGTATTGGTATAGCAAATACCATCAAAATGGAACAAAATGACTTAAGAGCCTTCACTGGATATTGGATGTCGGTAGTTTGAGAATGAAATTACTTGCTATCGGAATTCGATTATAGCAATAGATAATGGGCTACTTACTTCGCACAGTAGTAGTTACTTTTCAAAGGGAAATTGAAAATCAAACTAAAATTAGTATTGCCTTAGTTTTATTCAGTTTTTGAAGTCACAAATTTTTGGATTCACTCTTAGAACCTGCAATTTCAAAATTTACATATAGAAACTAAATGTCAAACTTGCTCAATAAGTTAATAAATGGTCAATCCATAGTGATGGATGGTGCGACGGGAACCAATCTGTTTGACAAAGGGTTGGTTTCTGGTGACGCGCCGGAACTTTGGAACGCCGACTACCCTGAACGAATCTTTGAATTGAATGCTAGTTTCGTTAATGCAGGATCGGATGTGGTGCTCACTAATTCATTTGGCGGTAATGCCATGCGATTGAAACTGCATCAAAGTGAACATCGCGTTAACGAATTAAATGAAAAGGCAGCACAAATCGCTCGCCGTGCGGTTGAAAAGGTGGAGAGGGAGGTTCTGGTAGCAGGTTCTATAGGCCCGCTAGGAGAACTATTAGCACCACTTGGCACCATCGAGTATGAAGAAGCGATAGAAGTATTTGCTAGTCAAGCTATAGCTCTAGAACGTGGTGGGTGCAACATTTTGTGGGTTGAAACGATGTCTGCAATTGAAGAAATCCAAGCAGTTATCGAAGGCATCAGTCGAACCAACTTACCCTTTTCTATCTGTGCCAGTTTCGATACCAACGGCCGAACAATGATGGGAGTTAAGCCGTCAGAATTAGTTGACTTGTGCCTTTCAGTGGATCACAAACCTGTAGCGATAGGTTCAAATTGTGGGGTAGGACCGGCACAGACAGTCGCTGCCATTTTGGAAATGGCAGTACATTCGTCGGGGTCAATACCTCTAATTGCGAAAGCGAATTGTGGCGTGCCGGAGTGGGTCGGAACGGAAATTGTTTATTCAGCTACACCAGACCAGATGTATGTTTATGCTCAAATTGTACGTGATGCGGGTGCAAGCATTATCGGTGGTTGTTGCGGCACTCAGCCAATTCACATCAAGAAGATTTGCAAAGCTCTAGACGGATATGTTTCAAAATCTCAACCAACATTGGCTGAAGTCGAATTTAAACTAGGAGAAGTTTTTCAGTCAAGTAAGAAGGAAGGACGAAAAAGACGCAGAAGTACCAGAAGTTAAAAATGGATTTCAGTTTTGTGTTATGGCTAGGAAGAAGAAAAAAGTTAAACATACAGGCAACATTATTGCCACCAATCGAAGGGCTTCACATGACTATTTCTTGGAAGAAAAGTTTGAAGCGGGATTGGTGTTGTACGGTTGGGAAGTGAAATGCATGCGGCAAGGAAGGGTAAATATCAAGGAAAGTTATGTGAGGGAAAAGGATGGTGAGATCTTTTTAGTTGGTGCTCATGTCGCCCCGTTGGAGTCGATTTCAACACATGTAGTTGTGAATCCTAGCCGATCTCGAAAGTTGTTATTGCATAAGTCACAGATTAACCGCTTGATTGGTTCTGTGGAAAGAAAGGGGTACACCCTTGTTCCAATGAGTATGTATTGGAGTGGTGGCAGAGCAAAGTTGCAATTTGCTTTGGGCAAGGGGAAGAAGTTATACGACAAAAGAGCTGCAATAAAGCAGCGGGATCAGGAGCGACAACAACGGGGAGAACAGGTGTAGAGGTTGAATCAATCAAGTGCTACAGGTTCGATTTCCAAATTAGATGTAAATAGATTCAGAACTTCTTAAAATTGTTATTTATGTATCCACATATATAATGTTAGAAAAATCCATGGGGGTGACTCTGGTTTCGACGTGAGTTGCAAAACCGTTGGAGCATGCCGAGGTGCAGTGGCCTCGTTAAAATACTGCAAAATTATTAGTTGCCAACGACGACAACTTTGCTTTGGCGGCTTAACCGCCAAACTCCATGACTGTTGAGTTCGTACGATAGGAATTGGAGTCAAATTTACGGACTAGCTCGCTGGGATATCTCGTAATCCAGCGGGCGAAAGCACAGTGTTTCGGCACTGCGAGGTCATCGTCTACAAGTCTTTGTCAATTGTGGCGTAGGCGGTGTTAGTTCACAATTAGACTAAGCATGTAGTGGCCAGCGAGCGGAGGACTGACGGACGCGGGTTCGAATCCCGCCACCTCCACCAATCAATTCTAAAGCATTTATTCAATGCACGAATATTGGTCTTGATTAAGACTTGTGTGACTAAAATAGTCAACTGTCGAGGTGAAATAGTTTTGCGATTGAATCCCTTGATTATTTTGTAGCAGATCTGAGTCAATCAAACTTCCCAGGCCAAATCCAGCGCTTGAAAAATTCTAAATAGCCGCTGAGGCTATTGAATTTTTACAACAACACGACCTACGATTGTTCCATCCATAAATTGGTCAAAGGCTGAGGGAAGATCACCAAAGTCAATCACACTCTTCACGATAGTTTGCAGATTGGGCTTTAGGTCTCCATTAAGACGCTCCCAAGCTTTGTCCCGTACCTCGACTGGCATTTCGATAGAGTTGATTCCAAGCAGTGATACACCTCGAATGATAAACGGCATCACAGTTGAACTGAGTCCGATACCGCCAGCCAAGCCAATTGATGCGATATTGCCCCATGGTCTCACCGTTCGCGTCAACCAGTTCAGAGTATCTCCACCGACATTATCGACGGCTCCGCCCCATTTTGCACTTTCCAAGGGTCGAGTTCCCATTTCCAGAGAGTGCCGATCGATCACTTCGGTAGCCCCGAGCGTTTTTAGGTAAGCGTCAAGTTGCGGCTTACCGGATAGCGCCGTGACCTCATAACCGATATTCGAAAGCATATCTACTGCAAAACTGCCTACACCGCCGGTTGCACCCGTTACCAGGACAGGTCCTCGTTGTGGGATTTGCCCATTGTCTTCCATCCGAATAATAGCGATAGCGGCAGTGAATCCAGCGGTTCCAATGGCCATAGCATCATATGCCGTCATGCCGTCTGGCATTGGTACAATACAGTCTCCAGGAAGCCTGGCATACTCTGAGTAACCGCCATCGTGAACTTCCGAAAGGCCACATCCGCAGACCAAAACAGAATCTCCTTCTTTGTATCGTGAATCCTTGGAAGAGTCCACAGTACCTGCCAAGTCGATCCCGCCGTTTAGCGGATATTTTCGTAAAATTTTTCCCTTACCTGTTGCAGCAAGAGCATCCTTGAAATTGATTGTAGAATGACTGATTCGAATGACAACATCACCTTCTGTGAGGTCGTCAATCTGCAAATTCTCGAACTGTGCTGTGATTTGCTTCTTGTCGCCTGCGTCAACTTGATTGATGCGATAGCCACGAAATGAATTCATGGAAGTTTCTCCTGGGGTTAAAACTAATAAATGTTTGGTGATTGCTTTTGGCAATCTATATATGAGTGCGGTGATTCGTTCAAGGTAAAATGTCGGGCCAACAAAAATTCTGCGTTAATTGTACACATCTTGCAATTGTGTAATTTCAACCATTTCAATTTGGAGGTCCCGTGGCTGAAGAAACAATTTTTACGAAAATTATTGATCGTGAAATTCCTGCTGACATCGTCTACGATGATGATTCTGTGCTAGCGTTTAAAGATATCAGTCCTCAAGCTCCCGTTCATATTCTGATCATTCCCAAAAAACCGATTGCTACGGTCAATGATATAACTCCCGAAGACGAACAAACACTAGGGCATTTGTTTACAGTTGCTGCCAATTTGGCCAAAGAAAACGGCGTTGACGAATCCGGCTATCGATTATCGGTAAATTGCAATCGAGATGGTGGTCAAGAAGTGTTTCATCTGCACATGCATCTGATGGGTGGCAGAAGAATGCAAAGGATGGGTTAGCAGGGTTTACACCAAATTATTCCTGGTCACCGCCTGTTAGCCAGTTCCAAAATTTAGACTTTTTCTTAGGTTTATCGTCGGAATCATCTGGTTTTTCCTCATCAGTTTGATCACTTGATTCTTCTGTTGATTGATCATTAGAGTCTTCACTAGTTTCCGCAACGGATTCTTCGGTAGATTCTACAATTTCTTCGCTGACTTGATCGGTAGCTTCTTCAGCCAACTCGTCCATCAACTCTTCTTCCGACCGATTGTCCGTTTCGACTATCTTGACAAGTTTATCGTCTTCAAAAAATAGCGTAACTCTCAGTTTTACCTGTGCTTTTGTACCCTTTTCGGCAACGCTGAAAATGTAGTCCCAGCGATTATCTCTAAATCTGTCAACCACCAAAGGTGTCCCCATTATTTCGATAATCTCACTTCGAGTCATGCCGACTTCGATGTTTTCTACCTCCTCAATGGCAGAATCCTGTCCTTGGTAAACATCGTATCTGTAGATTTCGCAGCCAGTAGCCAACAACGTAATTAGACATGTAACAACTAATGTCAAGTACGGTCTTCGCAAACGATGGAATTTGATGATTTGAATTAAATTCATAAACAGAATAATTCTAGTGAATGTACTTAAGAACCGCTATCTCATTGCAGTCGTTAAATTTGCTGCACTTGAAGCACACGCCCCATATTTTTTCCGGAAAAGTCTCTTTTGGAACAGTGTGGAAGCCTAGACGATGAAAAAACTCGGGCACATAGGTTAGAGCCATTATGCGAGACAACCCCAACCCTTTCGCTCGATTGAAAATGTCATTTACAACGTGTCGACCAAGACCTTGATGCTCAAAATCGGTATGTACTACTAAACTTCGGACCTCACAAAGTTCCTTGGTAAATATCTCCAATGCTCCACAAGCTGCGATTCTACCTTGAATTTCGATTACGCTGAAATTAGTTAAGTCATTCAGGATGTTCGCTTTGGAGCGAGGCAAAATTATTCCCCTTTCAGCATGCAGCTCCAGTAAGGAAAAAATATGATCCACATCGGAAGTGCGAGCTTCTCGCACCTCAGCGATTGGAACCAATTGGACGATATTTTGTGTCATTGCAGGTTGGCTAAGAGCATTTCCTTTGCGTGTTCAGTAGCACGGTCGGTTATTTTAGCACCTCCCAGCATGCGAGCGAGTTCCGAAACTCGCTCTTCATGGGTTAGCGGCTTAATATAGATGCTGGAATCGTCTTCACCTTTTTTGATCACACTCAATTGTTGATTACCGCAACTTGCAACTTGAGGAAGATGAGTGATGCAGAAAATTTGTGCGTACTTACCAAGTTGTCGTAGCAATTTGCCAACGCTTTCGGCTACCTGACCACCAATACCAACATCGACTTCATCAAAAATTATTGACGGTACTTCCGCAATGTTCGAAGCATTGACTTGAATCGCCAGACTCAATCGTGATAATTCACCACCAGAAGCAATTTTTGATAATTCTCTCGGTTCCTGATTCGGATTCGTCGCAACTTTAAACAAAATATTTTCGTTACCAAAATTCGTTATGACATCTGAATTTTCTGGAACCAAGACAACTTTAAACACACCTTTTTTCATGCCCAGGTGTTGCATATCAGCCGTAATTTGTTGCTCTAAATCCTTGGCTGCTTTCGCTCGAGCTGCAGAAATCTGCTTTGCAAGTGCTTGATGTTGCAACTTCAAGTCTTGAATTTGTGCATCAATAGATTCGACATTCGACAATTCTTTATCATAGTTCGACAACTGAGTATGGAGTGACGTCAGCTTTGTTGCCAGTTGATCTGGGTCTGTGCTGTGCACTCGGGCTTGCTGATGCAATGCGGCCATGCGTTCTTCAACGGCTGCAATTCTGGGAGGATCGTATTCTGTTCGGTCTGCAATGTTGCGCAGCTCTCTGGCAACATCATCGACTCGAAGACGAGCCTCTTCAAGCAACTTCGAAAAGGGTTCCAGCTGAGTATGAATTTGTGCAGAACGTTCTAGTAGATTTTCGCAGGCATGGATGTGAGCGCTTACTGCAGAGTCTTCAGCGTAATGCAGTTGCTCCGCGATGCCGTGCAGTTCAGTTGCAAGTGCCTCTGCATTGGAAAGGGCAGCAAGTTCAGATTGCAAGGTGGAAAATTCTGCGTCCTCAGGACGAAGTTTTTCAAGAGTTTCAATTTGGTGTGCAGTCAGGTCGCGTAACTCGGTAAACTTCTCCACTTGAACTAAGAGGTCGTTTCGTTCGCTTTCCTTGCGTCGAATGGACGTAGCAATTGTGCTTAAATTTGCTACATTTTCCGATTGAAGGGCAAAACAATCTAGAATTCTTCGCTGTTCGCTTTGTCTCAGCAAATTTTGATGTTCGTGCTGACCGTGAATGTCAACCAAATGATTTCCCAAGGCTTTAAGTGATCGTGTGGTAACGGGTGTGTTGTTTACAAAAGACTTTGAAACTTGATCGGGATAGATCACACGGCGCAAGATACAACTGCTATCATTATCCAACTCTTGTTCCTCGAGCCACTCGGATACCGTACTGTCGGCAACATCCAATTCAACTGTAATTTCAGCTTTCTTGCATCCTTGGCGAACTACGCTGGAATTAGCTCTGGCGCCCGCGGCAAGAGCCAACGAATCAACGATTAGTGACTTGCCTGCGCCGGTTTCACCGGTAATCACCGTCAATCCGTCTTTGAAGTCAATCTGAATTTCTGGGATAAGGAGGTAGTCTTTGATGTAGAGCGATCGAATCATGGATACAATTCAAATGACCGCTCCGCCCCAACCGAGTTTTTGGCGAAGTGCGTTGAAAAAAGTGTGCCCATCAATCCGAATCAAGTCCACGCTAAAGTGGGAACTTTTTAATTTTATCTGTTCGTCCCCATTCAGTTCGTGACGAATGTGGCCGTCGGCAACCATACTGGACTGTCCCGGCTTTACATTGACAAGGGAAATCTGTACCTCTGATGTGTTGCTCAATACAATAGGACGAAATCCGAGTCCCTGTGGACTCACTGGAATTAGTGCTAATGCGGGCAGTGTTGGATTGAGTATTGGACCACCGGCAGCTAAGGCATATGCGGTTGAACCAGTTGGCGTCGCAATGATGATGCCATCAGCTCGCAAGCTGGTCATGTATTCACCATCAACCGAAATTTCAAACTCTATGAGTCGTCCGATGTTGGTTTTATGCACTACGACGTCATTCAATGCATGAGTCACAGTTCGTGTTTCTGCACTTTCTGAACTGACGGAGGTTTGTATTAGTGTACGATTTTCAATTGAGTATTCACCTCTGAGTATGCGATTGATTGAATCTTCAATCTCGTTTACCGAAACATCGGTGAGAAATCCTCTTCGACCCAGGTTTACACCGACAATGGGTGCAGTACGACCTGCGAGTGCCCGAGCAGCATTAATAAAGGTACCATCACCGCCAACCACGATTGCCAGATCTATATCGTTATTTTTGGATGTTGTTGGTTGATCGAACATTCCAACTGTGATGGGAAACTGCTTTACCTCGATTTGATGTGAGGTGAGAATTGTTTCAATATCCTGCATCACTGCTTGGTCTTGATCGTTCCTGAACTGCGCAAAAATACCGACAGTCGATATGGTTTGTTTGATGCTATTCAAAAGAGGATTATTTCCTACGCAGTCGTGGAATGATTGAACAACCAATTGTTCTCGTAGTGCAATTTTATTTTTCGATAAAGACGTTTACGACAACTCAGTTGTCGATTAAATTAATGGGTATTGTCAATGTCTAAGTCAATCTTATAATACGATTGATTTGTGAACAATTAATTCATTTCCTGAGTAACCGAGCAGTTTCTGTAAAGCAGCACTTCAGTGATGAATTTTAGACGTTAATTCAATATGCAACTTGACGATCGTGCAGAAACGCTACTGAAATTGCTGATTGCTCGGTTTATAGAGCAGGGGCAGCCAGTCGGTTCACGAACACTATCTCAACAGACAGGATTGAGCCTCAGTCCAGCCACCATCAGGAATGTTATGTCCGATTTGGAGGAACTGGGCCTGATACGGGCGCCCTATACTTCCGCCGGTCGAATTCCAACCTCGCAGGGTTATCGGTTTTTTATTGATTCACTACTCAAGGTTAGACCACTCAACAGTTTGACTGTGGATGAGATCAAATCGCGCTTTGTTCAAGGCAACGATGCCAAGGAGTTAACTTCGGCAGCATCGGAACTGCTCTCGGAAGTCACTCAATTTGCTGGTGTTGTAGTGCTCCCAAATTTAACGGTTACAGCCTTTCGCCAAATTGAATTTATGAAACTATCCAGTCACCGAGTGTTGGTAATTTTGGTGACAGACGATGGGCGAGTGCAAAATCGCGTTATTTCAAATGAACGAGAGTATTCAGACTCAGAACTGGTTCAGGCTGCAAATTTCTTTAATCAGCGCTACCGAGGTCAAACGCTTTCTAAAGTAAAGAACCAGCTTTTACGAGAAATGAAGTCCGACAGTGAGCAAATAAACGAACTTATGGAGACAGCGGTTACGATTGCCAGCGGAATTTTCGTTGATGATGACGAAGAATCTGTAATGCTGAGCGGTGAAGAAAAACTGCTAGACGTGCCTGACTTCGCTGCGATTGAAAAAATACGAAAAATTTTTGAAACCTTCAAGACCCGCCATTCCCTGCTCAGCTTGCTGGACCAAAGTATCAAAGCACGAGGAGTTTCGATATTTGTCGGCGATGAATCTGGATTTGATGGATTGGACGATTGTAGCGTAGT
The DNA here is from genome assembly GCA_965200645.1 of Arenicellales bacterium. Lineage (GTDB taxonomy): Bacteria > Pseudomonadota > Gammaproteobacteria > Arenicellales > JAJDZL01 > CBDAUN01. Next base: position 757,812 of record CBDAUN010000003.1, on the reverse strand, counting down.
CACAGCGCCCTATGAAGTTGAAGGACAGAGTATCGGAGTTTTGGGTGTGATTGGACCCACTCGTATGCGATATGAACATGTAATCTCTGTTGTAGATGTAACCGCACATATGCTCGGCAATGCTCTGACCCACCTGGCTCACGACTAATTCAATAATATTAAGAAACTTAATAATTCGCACTTGAAATCAAGTTGCGATGATCTTATATGTGCGAATAATTGCGATCAAATTAAAAAATTGGAGATAAGAAACGAATGGCAAAGGAGAATAGCGATCAGATGTGTGATTCCGAAGATGCACCCGTTGAGACACCTGAAGTAGATGTCGCCGATGATGCTGCGAGTGAAGATGTTGGTCGAATTGCCGACTTAGAAGGTCAACTGGAACAAACTTTGCATGAGCGAAAGGACTTTGAAGAGAAATTCATCAGAGTTGTTGCTGAGTTGCAAAATTATCGAAAGCAATCATCAAATGAGGTTGAAAGGGCGCGTAAGTTTGCAATCGATAGGTTTGCCAAGGAAATACTTGGCGTGTTGGAAAGCCTGGAAAATGCAGGCATTGAAAATCAAGATGTTGAAGATTATGAAGTTGCTTTAAATCAGTTGACAGAAGGTGTCGAACTGACTCGCAAGAGTCTGGTGGACGTGCTCGAGAAGTTTTCTGTCAAGCAAATTTCTGTCGAAACTGGTAGCAAGTTCGACCCTGAATTTCACGAAGCAATTACCATGCTTCCAAGCGACGAGGTCGAGCCAAATCATGTGTTGAGTGTGGTGCGCAAGGGATACACCATTCACGACCGAGTGTTGCGTGCAGCTATTGTGATAGTTGCAGCACTAAAACCTGTTGCAAAAGAATCTTCAAATGATGCAGAAAGTCCTGAAGAAGTTGATCAAACCTCTTGATTTTCTTCAAAAAGCACCCAAATAACAGATAGACATTACACTATTTACTAAAGGAGAAAACAAAGATGGGAAAGATTATCGGAATTGACCTGGGAACTACCAATTCGTGCGTAGCGGTATACGAGGGTACAGGGTCAGCAAAAATAATCGAAAACCAAGAAGGCGATCGAACTACACCGTCGATCGTTGCTTACACGGATGATGATGAAGTCTTGGTCGGACAGTCGGCAAAGCGTCAGGCTGTAACCAACCCTCACAACACCTTGTTTGCCGTCAAACGATTAATTGGCAGAAAGTTTGAAGAGAATGTGGTACAGCAGGATCTCGACTTGATGCCATACAAAATTATCAAGTCGAGTAACGGCGATGCTTGGGTTAAGGTCAGAAACAAGGAATTAGCCCCGCCGGAAGTGGCGGCTCGGGTGCTGCAGAAGATGAAGCAAACCGCTGAGGACTATTTAGGTGCGCCAGTGGTTGGGGCGGTGATCACAGTTCCCGCATACTTCAACGACTCGCAACGCCAGGCAACCAAGGATGCCGGAAAGATTGCTGGACTGGATGTCAAGCGCATTATCAATGAGCCCACAGCTGCAGCGCTTGCCTATGGGCTTGATAAGCAAGAAGGTGATCGAAGAGTTGCCGTTTACGATCTTGGTGGCGGAACCTTTGACATTTCGATTATTGAAATTGCCGAAGTAGATGGCGAACATCAATTTGAAGTGCTGTCGACCAATGGAGATACCTTCCTAGGTGGTGAGGACTTTGATCGACGGCTTATCGACTACCTTGCCGACGAATTCAAAAAGGATCAGGGTATGGATCTGCGGGGTGACCCGCTTGCGATGCAGCGCTTAAAAGAAGGTGCCGAAAAGGCTAAGATTGAATTGTCGAGCAGTACCCAAACGGAAGTCAATCTGCCCTATATCACCGCAGACCAAACCGGTCCAAAGCATTTGAATTTCAAGTTGTCTCGAGCCAAGCTCGAAGCCTTGGTCGATGATTTGATTGCGCGCACGGTTGCTCCTTGTAAAACTGCATTGAAAGATGCAGGGTTGGGTGCCAGCGACATTGAGGATGTCATTTTGGTGGGTGGCCAAACTCGTATGCCTAAGGTGCAGGAAACAGTAGCAAAAATATTTGGTAGAGAAGCCAGAAAGGACATCAATCCGGATGAAGCTGTTGCCAGTGGTGCGGCCATTCAAGGTGGAGTTCTTGGTGGTGATGTGACCGATCTGCTATTGCTTGATGTTACGCCGCTTTCGCTCGGTATTGAAACCCTAGGCGGAGTGATGACTAAGTTGATTAAGAAGAACACAACTATTCCTACCAAGGAAACGCAAACATTCTCAACAGCGGATGACAATCAAACAACAGTCACGGTTCATGTACTTCAGGGTGAGCGCGAAATGTCGATGCACAATAAATCTCTTGGTCGATTTGATCTGTCTGACATTCCACCGGCTCCTCGGGGCGTGCCGCAAATTGAAGTGACATTCGATATTGATGCTAATGGAATTATGCATGTTTCAGCCAAGGATAAGGCTACCGGCAAGGAAAATAAGATTGAGATTAAGTCTAGTTCCGGATTGGACGACTCTGAAATTGAACGCATGGTTCAAGAGGCGGAGGAATTTGCTGATGAAGACCGTAAATTACGGGAAAAGGCAGAAACCAAAAATGAAGCTGAAGCTTTGATTCATGCGGTTCGAAAGACGATGTCTGACTTGGATGATAGTGAACTCGGCTCGGATAAAGATGCAGTCGAATCGGCAATATCTGATCTAGAAGCCTCTATCGCAGCGGATGATGATACCGAGACAGTACGATCTAAAATTCAAGCTCTAACAGAGGCTAGCCATAGTATCGCTCAGAAGGCTTACTCGAAAGATGCTGAACAAGCACAGTCTGATGGCCGACAGGATTCCGGCACTAATGGAGATGCTGCGGATGATGTGATTGATGCTGATTTTGAGGAAGTCGACAAAAAAAGCAATTGATATACTAAATTGTTTGTTTGAACCAGTTTTTCTACCATTAACCAAACATGTCGAAACGCGATTACTATGAAGTTCTGGGCATCCAAAAGGGTGCTCCTGAAGCGGACATAAAGAAGGCTTATCGCCGTTTGGCGATGAAATATCATCCGGACCGAAATCCGGATGATGCCAGTGCTGAGAGTCGGTTCAAGGAAGCAAAGGAAGCCTATGAGGTTTTGTCGAATTCGGAAATGCGATCCAGATACGATCAATTCGGGTTCGCAGGAGTCGAGCAGGGATCTGCAGGATTTCAAGGAGCGGAAGGATTTGGCGACATTTTTGGCGACATTTTCAGTGATATCTTTGGTTCAGGTCGTCGTTCTCGTCAACAGGCACGTGGCGCAGACCTGCAGTACAACTTGGACTTGGATCTCGAAGATGCGGCTCACGGACTTGATCGGGAAATTAAAGTTCCCACGATGGTGGGTTGCGACGATTGCGGTGGAAACGGATCAAGAAGAGGAACCAGTCCAAGTACCTGCGGCACATGTGGCGGACACGGACAGGTGCAAATGCGCCAAATGGGATTTACGCTGCAGCAAACCTGTCCTCAATGTCATGGCAGAGGTTCAATCATTACAGATCCGTGTCGGGCTTGTAGCGGTCACGGAAGGGTTAAAGAAACCAATCGGATTTCGGTAAAAATTCCTGCAGGAATCGATGACGGTGATCAAGTCCGAGTGGCAGGAAAGGGGGAGGCCGGACCCAATGGAGTAGCTCCGGGTGACCTGTATGTAAGAATTCGACTTCGCGAGCACTCGATTTTCGCTCGTGATGGCGATCATCTGTACTGTGAAATGCCAGTCAGTTTCGCAATAGCTGCACTAGGCGGCAGTCTGGAAGTACCAACTTTGGAGGGACGGGCGAAAATTACCGTTCAGCCCGAAACGCAGACGGGAAAGACCATGCGATTGAGGGGCAAAGGGGTAAAAAATGTTCGTACTAGAGCTATAGGCGACCTGTACTGCAGACTAATCGTCGAGACACCGGTAGGGTTAACTTCACAACAAAAGCAATTGTTGAGTGAATTTGACAATTTATTGGATGCCGGTGGAGCAAAACACAACCCTCGTGCAAACAATTGGACGAGGAAAATCAAGTCTTTCTGGGATAAGCTGGCTGCATAACCTTGAGCGAAAATTAGATCAGAACTGCCGGGTTTAAGTCTAACTTGAACTCGGCATTTAGTTAATTCCCGCTATACTGTTTGTTACAACGCGGGAATGTTTAACCATCAAGGCCACACCTCAAATAGGACCGAGGTCACCTAATCTCACACTCGGTCATGCCTCAACACAAATAGATTATGGCCCAGAATCTTTATAGTTCATATCTATTAGGACCTGACGGTCCGTTCAGTCGGAACATGAGCGGCTTTACCGTGCGGGAGTGTCAGCAGCAAATGGCTACGGCGATAGAGGAAGCAGTTACCACGCACGACACCCTGATCGTCGAATCCGGGACTGGGACCGGAAAAACCTTTGGCTATTTAGTTCCTGCTATTGCAAATCGTAAGAAGGTCATAGTTTCAACCTTTACGAATCATTTGCAAAGTCAGCTTTTCGAAAAGGATATTCCAAAAGTTTGTAAGTTGCTGAACATGCACCCAGATGTGCAAATGCTTCTTGGAAGGCGTCACTACCTATGTCAATTTAGGTTTGAAAATTGGGCAAGAAATCCTACTTTAGGTTTCAGCCAAAGTTCCAATAGAGCCAGTCGAATTGTTCAACAAAGGCTAGATGGCAGTCAGACAGGAGAATTGGATGAACTGCTTTCCGGCTTGTCTCATCAACGAGCTTTAAAGTCTCAATTGAAGTCGACTACAGAAAACTGCCTGCGTAGTCAATGCAGCTGGTGGAACGACTGCTGGGTCTATAAGGCGCGTAAACGAGCCCGTGAAGCAGATATTTTGGTAGTCAATCACAACTTGCTATGCCTGAATATGATGATGCAGAACGAAAGTGAAAACGGCTTTCTACCAACACCGGATGTGATTGTGGTGGATGAAGCTCAACATCTGCCGAGTATCGCCGCTGAAACTTTAGGTATCAGTGTATCTAGTGGTAGATTCAAAGCGCTGTGTGATGATTTTGAAGAGATGGCGGGTGCCTTTCAACTAAATCCAGTAGTCTACGCTGGAGTCATTTCCGACATCAATCGACTGAGTAGCGATCTTCATACCGGATTTAACGAATCCGACAGTACCGGGACACTTGAAGATTTAAAACTCAAGCATCAGTTCATGGCCAACTTAAATGGTCTCGTCGACAATGTAAGGCATTTGAGTGAACTACTATCAAACATCTCCAATGATGTTCCTCAAGTTGAGCCTTGCATGGTGGCAGCAAACAAAATTGTCCAAGATACAGACTTGCTTCTCAATAGTTCACCAGGCGATTGTGCAGATTGGTATAAGGTAGTAAAGTCAGATTTTCAAATGAACAGAGTCCCATTGTTTTTGAGTAGTGGGTTCATATCCGACTCTGAAGAAAATAGAACTTCTTGGATCTTTACTTCAGCGACCCTGGCGGTAGGCAGCGACTTTTCTCACTTCTCAAACCGTTTAGGATTGGAAACCGTAAGGACCAGGCAGTGGGACAGTCCCTTTCCCTATCGAGAAAACTCACTGCTTTACCTTCCGCCAAATATGCCCGAGCCCAATCATGCGCAATTCAACACAAAAGTAACTGAATTGGCTATATCAATTCTATCCCTGAGTAAAGGACGAGCCTTCATTCTGTTCACCAGCTATAAGGCACTGCATGAAGTTCATGATCTACTTAAGGATGAAATCGATTACGAAATTCTAGTACAAGATGACTCGTCATCCAGGTATCAATTACTCGAACAATTTAGAGAGGCAGGAGATGCTGTGCTATTGGGTACTTCGAGTTTTTGGGAAGGTGTCGATGTCAAGGGGGAGGCTCTTTCCTGTGTGATCATTGATAAGCTTCCTTTTGCTTATCATGGTGATCCGGTAATGAGAGCAAGAATTAATTATATGCAGTCTATGGATCAAAATCCCTTTATGGAATGGCAAGTTCCCGAAGCAGCCCTAACCTTAAAGCAAGGTGCTGGCAGGTTGATAAGAGATGTCGATGACCGAGGTGTATTAGTGTTATGCGATCCCAGGGTACGAACTAAGCAATATGGCAGTAAATTCCTTGAAAGTTTGCCGCCAATGCCTCAAACAGATGACGTTCGTAAGGTGAAGGAGTTTTTTCGGTCGTGAAGGTTATCGCCATCAATTCATCGCACAATCAGTTATCAGTTGCGCTCAATTGTGATGGTGAAATAGCCTCAAAGGAAGTTCAAAGCCAGCGTAGCCACAATCAATTCGTGCTGGAGTTGGTTGATTCACTGCTTAGAGAAAAAAATGTTGAGTTAGAGGAATTGGGTGCGGTTACCTTTGGAGAAGGCCCGGGATCATTTACGGGATTGAGAATTGCTGCGGCCGTAGCGCAAGGGTTGGCGTTCGGGCTAGATATACCGGCAATTGGCGTGTCGTGCATGGCAGCGGTTGCTCAGTCAATTTCTGACCAGCGTGTTGTGGTTGCATTCAATGGGAAACAGGGCAATATGTTTTGGGCCGCTTACGAAAGGAATGACAGTGGAATCGTTTCTGCCGTTATCGATGATGCACATACTGCCATGGTTGATATTTCACTACCAGGAAAGGGTTGGCATGGCGCCGGTGTCGGGTGGGACATTCATAGTGAGGAATTACTGGCTATGCTCGGAGATTCGGTCACTGGTTGGACCCCTGGAAAGCAGCCTCATGCACACGAAATTTCGATTATTGGGTCTGCTCTATATGAAGATGGTAAAAGCTTGGAATTTACGAAATTGGCTGTACCTAATTATGTTTTTCCATTTTCAATTGCAAAATAGTATTGAATAACAATAACTTAAAACAACCAGATAATGTTTCAACTCTCTTTAAGTGAATTGGTGTTAACAGCGATATGTACCACTTCTATACTCGTACCGCTAACATTTTGAATCTCAATCACATAGTCATTGATTTTTATAACCATTCCAACTGATGGAACCATTTGCATCCGATCCAAGATTAAGCCGTTAAGGGTAGTTGCTTCATCTGTAGGTAAATCCCAGTTCATGATTCGATTCAAGTCACGGACATTGACGTCGGCTGCTACTTCGTATATGTTCTGTGAAACTTTTTTGAAGGTGGGTCTTTCTTCAAGTGGGACAATCCCTGCAATCTCTTCCAGCATATCCTGAAGGGTAATGATGCCGCGTATCTCACCATATTCATCAACTACGACCCCCATACTTCGACCTGATTCCTGCATTTGAGCGATTTGCACCATCATGTTTGAATCCTCAGGCACATACATAGGTTCAATTGCCGCGGCCTCAATTTCTTTTAAAGTAAATATCTCTTTATCGGGATTGTGTTGTTGATATAGAACGAGGACATCAAGTTCAAGACTGGTATCGCTGATTGATCCTCGATATAGCGGCAAACGAGAATGTTCAGTACTCTGTATGACTTGATTTATCAGTTCAATATCGTCTTCCAGATCAATGGCTTCGACTTGTGAACGTGGCACCATCACTCCTTCAACAGTGACGTTCCCGAGTTCCAAAATACTCAAAAGGTAATTATGCTGGTCTTTTGCAATTTGGCCTTCGGCTGCCTGAATTGCAATCCGCAACTCATCTTGCTTGAGAGAATACAAACTACTATTTTTTTTGAATCCTGGGAATAACTCTAAACTTCGGGCAGCTAAACTGATTAACCAAATGATGGGGCGAAGGACTCTTTGCAGTACATTGAGAATGTCGGCTGCGAATCGTGAGATTGTATCCGGATGTGTGGCCGCTAAAGTCTTCGGTGGAACTTCAGCGAAAACCAAAATTACGATGGTAATGATTGCGGTAGAGGCAGCAACTCCGGTTTCGCCGAAGTATCGAAGTGCGAGGATTGTTGCAATGGCCACAGCAGCATTGTTGACCAAGTTATTCCCCAGCAAAATTGTCCCCAAAAGACGGTCAGGTTGTTCCAGCAACCTGCGCAGAATTTTGGCGCGTCGAATATTTTTATTCGCCTCATCTTCCAATCTATACCGATTTAAAGCCATTGTTGCCGTCTCCGACGCCGAAAAAAACGCCGAAAAACAGATTAGAATAAAGAGGGCTAAAAGAAGTAAGCCTGCGGGTATTTCGTCCAATCGCGTACTAGTTTGTTGGCGGTTAAATAAGACAGTTGCAGTTGAAAAGTCGCTTGCTGGTCACAGGTAAGCAACTAATGAAGTAGACTTTTGGAATGTGGGTCAGACACGAGTAGTGTCAAGACAACAGTTCGACTTCGCGAATAAAATAATGACTTTTGGTTGCAACAAGAATACCTCGCTTCGCAATTTAAGTATATAGGATTAGATTTCAGTTTTGAAAAAAGCACTCTGCCTGATCGAATTCACCTTTTGGGCAGCAGACGACTTTTTTGAATTTGTATGGTCAGTGCATGAATTACCATAGGGATATTCTTAAATTTAATTCAACAAACGTCAACAATTCACAATAGTTTTACAAATGCTCGACTCACTAAGCACGCGACTCAAGTCTGCACTAGGCAAACTAAATAAATCCGGTCGGGTGACCGACGAAGCGCTACAACAGACTTTGAATGATGTTCGGCGGGCATTGCTTGAAGCGGATGTTGCGCTTCCCGTGGCTAACGATTTCATTTCCAAGGTTCGTGAGCGTGCTAAAGAAGTGGAAGTTTCAGTGGGATTGACTAGCTCACAGGAAGTCCTTCGAGTGGTAAATGAAGAGTTAGTGCAAGTCATTGGCGGAACAAATCGTGCGCTTGAGTTACCGAGCAAAACTCCCTTCGTGATTTTAGTTTGTGGATTACAGGGAACTGGAAAGACCACAACCTCAGCAAAATTGGCCAGCGTTCTTCAGACAAAGAAACGCAAAAGGGTGATGTTGACCAGTATTGACGTTTACCGTCCAGCAGCAATTGATCAGTTAGCCACTTTGGCTGATTCTATCAAGGTGGATTTTTTTCGCACTGAAGAGGGAACATCTCCAGTAGAGGCTGCAAGATTGGCAATTACGGCAGCTAGAAGAAAGTTGTTGGACGGAGTCATCATTGATACTGCGGGTAGATTGCACCTCAACCAGGAAATGATGGACGAGTTGGTCAAGGTACAAAAAGCAGTTACTCCAAACGAGACTCTGTATGTTTTGGATGCGATGGTTGGTCAGGATGCAGTCAATAGTGCTAAAGCTTTCAACGATCAACTAATGCTAACAGGAGTCATCGTCACCAAACTTGATGGCGATGCTCGAGGTGGCGCATTGCTATCGGTTCGACAAATCACTGGAAAGCCAATCAAGTACATAGGAATAGGGGAAGGGTTGGACGCCTTAGAGGAATTTCACCCTGATAGAATGGCTTCAAGAATTCTCGGCATGGGTGATATTGCAACGTTGCTTGAGCAGGTTGAAAGCAAAGCCGATAAGAACAAAGCCGAGCGCATGCAGAAGAAGTTGGTGTCTGGAAAGCGCTTTGATTTATCCGACTACCGAGATCAAATTGCGATGACGCAAGATGTGGGAGGTCTAGATAAGATTATGCAAATGTTGCCGGATATGCCAATGGGAAAAATCCCAGACGTTAATATGATGCAACAGAAGTTCAAGCGTGAATTGGCCATAATTAACTCGATGACGCCCAAGGAGCGAAGTAATCCGGCAATCATTAGATTTTCAAGAAGATCTCGTATTGCACGTGGTGCCGGAGTAGAATCCCGCGACGTCAGTCAGTTATTACGCAGTTTTGAAAAAATGAACAAAATGTCAAAGAAACTAATTCGTAGTGGTCGAAAAAATCCACTTAAAGACATGAATTTTGGAAATATGCCATTTCAATAGTGTCGGCTTCTACGAGATAAAATTTATTTCGAACAACATCTTACGATTGACTCGCCTCAACCTGCATAAAGATACAGACTGTGGCACTAATCTGGGCATGTTGAGCATCGTTAACAAAGTTTATGCCACAGTTAATTTGATCTGAAAAGTTCTCACGCATCAGTCACAAATTAGAATTGTGGTACAATCATTTGTTTGTTGGAAGTCGTTCCAATAGACACTGAATTATGATTAGACCGGAGTAAAAGAAGAGCTTATGGTTGTCATTCGTTTGGCTCGAGGTGGCGCAAAGAAGCGTCCTTTCTACTTTATTATCGTCGCTGATAGTAGACGTGCACCCACTGGTCGATTTATTGAACGACTGGGTTACTTTAATCCTATTGCGGGGGGTAACGAGACTAGTTTAAAGATCGACTTGGAACGTGTTAAACGTTGGATATCCCATGGTGCAAAGCCGTCCAAACGTGTCCAGTCTTTAATTGAATCTGCGCGTAAAGATCAGGAGTAAGTTGAATTATTTTTAGCTTGTGCTTTTGATTCGAAAAAAAGTTTGAAGACCACGGCGACAGTACGTAGCGATGCCCTTCCAGCTAAAAAAATTCTAGCCAAGCATTGCTAACACGTAGCCAGGATGACACTCGCGGCATCCACCGGTCACCGATGGTTCGTGTCATAATCTCCAATTTGAAGCGATTTCTCATCGACACCTGTGATAGGCTGAATTCTACATACTTAAAGGAGTAAGTCGATGAGTTTGTCTATCGATTCAATCGCCAACGATGGCAAAATTAACGATTAACACAATTGCTCAACGCAACCTCCAATCCCAAACCAGTTTCTCTATCTTTCAGCGATCTGTGTGAACTTGCTCAAGCCATCATTAGGTCTAGGGTCTTCAAGGTTTCAATGATGATCAGTCAATGGCGGAACATCAAGTGATCGAGAAGTTGTGTATCCGTACTGTAGTACGGATGGTACCTATAAAATTGAGTTTTGAGGTAAATCCCCCACGAAAAGTACAGGAATATTGATTCGTCTCACTATAATCGTGCTACAGGCAAAAAAACAAAAGTAGAAGCAAAAAATAATTGGCAGTTGAGGATAGTTCCCGCACCGTAATCGTTGGTTGTATAGTAGGCGCTTTCGGTGTTAAAGGCCAAGTCAAAGTCCGCTCGTTCACCGAACAACCGGATAGCCTAGTCGAATATCGTCACTGGTTAGTTTCCGGTACCTGCAGATTTGCCAAACTCTACAATGTATTTAATGCTCGATTTGACGGGCGATACGTAATCGCTACGCTAGAAGGTATAAGCAATCGAGATCAGGCGCTTGAATTAAAAGGATCTCAAGTTGAAGTTGATCGTAGGTTACTTCCAGCACTCGAAAGCGATCAGATTTATTGGATTGACTTAATTGGATTGACTGTTCGATCATCCACTGGTGACAAATTTGGTACTGTGATCAATTTGATGGAAACCGGCGCCAATGATGTTTTAGTAGTGCAAGGCGAAACAGAATGCTTAATTCCATATGTTTCGGATGTGGTGCTTAGTGTCGATTTAGACAAAAATGAAATAGTTGTCGATTGGAGTTTGGCTTTCGACAGTAAATGACGAAAACTTCTGGTGATGCATATTCGGATAGTAAGCATTTTTCCAGAGATGTTTCGGGCTGTCATGGAGTACGGCATCACTGGTCGAGCAGTCACAGACGGGATTGTTGATATTGAACTATTTGATCTACGCCCGTTTGGACTAGGGTCGCATCGTGTAGTTGATGACCGGCCGTATGGCGGCGGACCAGGTATGGTGATGATGGCAAAACCCATCATTGAGTGTGTAACTGAGGCGAAAAAGAATTTTGGTAAGAATCCTAACATTGTCTATCTGAGTCCTCAAGGACGCCGTTTAGAGCATATAGATGTTTGCAATTTTGCTCAACAAAAGAATTTAATTTTGCTTTGTGGACGCTATGAAGGCATTGATCAGCGAGCCTTGGATATAATTGGAGCGCAAGAGTGGTCGATTGGTGACTACGTCCTGTCAGGTGGGGAATTGGCTGCGATGGTATTGGTCGATGCAGTCATTCGCCAGATTCCGAGTGTGCTCGGAAACGAACTGTCTACAGAGGAAGATTCTTTCACAAATGGACTGCTGGATTGTATACACTATACGCGCCCACAAACTGTGTCAGGTTTGCCGATTCCGGAAGTTCTAACTTCCGGTAACCATGAAGAAATTAGGTTGTGGCGATTAAGACAATCGGTAGGACGAACTTGGTTACGTCGACCTGACTTACTTGACAAGATTCAATTGAATGAGGAACAACAACAAGCTTTAGTGGAGTTTCAAAAGGAATACTACGCAAAGCGAGGAATTGAACATGACTAACGTAATTACTGAAATAGAAGCCGAACAAATGCGAGATGACATTCCGTCATTCTCACCCGGTGATACGATTCGCGTGACAATTCGGGTCAAAGAAGGCGAACGAGAAAGACTACAGGCATTTGAAGGGGTAGTAATTGGAATGCGAAACCGCGGCTTGAATTCCTCGTTCACAGTACGAAAAATTTCATATGGTGAAGGAGTCGAACGAGTATTTCAAAAGCACAGTCCTTTAATCACCAGTGTCGAAGTAAAACGTCGTGGTGATGTTCGACGAGCCAAACTATATTATTTGCGTCAGCGCACCGGTAAAGCAGCAAGAATCAAGGAGAAGATTCGCTAGCTTTTACGGTCGACCTAAAGCGAAGGCGTTTTACATAAAGGCAAAGCTTTCGCTAATTTAAGAATACGATCTTCGTGTGACTGGATTGGTTATCTAGAACACCAACAAATTCCGCGTACAGTTGTATTGCACAAGTTCTCAATACGCCTTTTTTTGTTTGGCAGTCAGTTGAATTCTTTTTTTGCAAGGAGGTTTTGGTCCAAATATTCTGGACTAAACCGAGCTTGCCTTATTGGCCTGGCTATCGTTTTTTTATCATGGTCTGGCATAGTCAACTCCCAGTCTACTGAAACTGACCAGACTGTCGATTCGAATTCGGAAGTACAAGCGGCTGATGAAATCGAAAGTGCTCCACTGTACATAGAAACCCGACCCGATAAGTTGTCAACCCAGGCAGTTACCTTGGAACTGATTGACGAATATTTGGAATTAGGTGCTCACCAACTGGCTCATAGTGTCCTTAAGACCTACACTCATTCAACGAATGAGGAAGATGTTTTGGAAACTTGGGAAAAGAAATACTACGAAGTTGCCGAGCTCACAGAAAACTGGGAGTCGATAATTGACAGGATTGATGATACAGGTAATGACCTCCCGCTTGACCTGTACAAATTCGCCCAAACCTTAGCCATTCGCTCGGAAATTGAACTTAAAAGAGGCAGCGATGCGAGGAAACGAGCACGCAGGCTGATATGGAACATCCCGTACGATTCGGAATATGTCCTGAAGTGGCGGGAACTTATTATTGATTCATATCTAGCCGATCAACTATACGAGGACGCTCAAATTGCATTGGCAGAGTTCAACCGGGATTATCGTCCAGATTCTCCGACTTGGGAGCATCGCTATGCACGAATTTTGCTCCTCACTGGTCAACGTGAAGCGGCAGTCGCTCGAATTGAAGGATTGCAGACGGCCGAAGGTCGCTTACTAGGACTGTATGCCGAGTATTTGTCAAAGACCAAATTCCCGGCAGAAATTATTGATGACTATATCAAGCTACTGCCTGACTTGGAGCACAATTCGGCCTTAACAGCTGAACTTTGGGCGATTGTTGAACTGTTGGCGAGAGCAGACCACCATACGGAGACTCAAGTGGTGGCGGTTGAGAATAATCTATCAATTGCTTATGAGCCCAAGAGTGTGGCACGGATTGCATCGGTTGTGCCACCAAGGAGCACGATAGACCTCATAAATGCATACGAAAATCATGCTATTGACATTGGCAACAGTTACGGATTGATTGTTGGTGATGATGAAAGTTGGCTAATGCAGGCGCAGGAATTTGAAATTCTCGCACCTGTTACCGCTCGTGCAATCTATTCATTCTTGTCATTTAATGCCTCAAAACCTGAAACCCGGGAACTCGCAGTAAGATCGCTTGCTGCCGAACTTGTCAGAGCACAACATAATCGAATTTTTCATTTGTTATTTGTGGCAGACCAAAGTTTTCCCTTGGATAAAGTCTCCCTAGCTGACCTCAATCGCTCAGCCCAATGGGAAATTAGCCAGCGCGACTATGCATCCGCCGCAATGATTTTTGCCAGCATGACGGGTCCACCAGAGGATACACAGCGAGAACAGTGGTTGCTGAATCGTTCTCGCGTTTCGATTTATGCCGATGATTTTCAGACTGCTTCAGGACTATTAATGGACTTAGTGAATAGTCTATCAGTTCCAATGGATAGTAACTTGGTTGATCGCATTGTGCAGGTTATTTTCGATTTACAAAACAGAGACCAGGATTTGGTAGCGATTGGCATACTGAATAATTTGTTCGAAAAGTCTGTTGATAGGCAGCAAAAAAGAGAATTGCTGCATTGGTTGGCAGAGTCCTATTCAAACCAAAAACTACACCAAAAGTCTGCAGATCTGTTTTTGCGTTCTGCGACAATGGCCGAGGACTGGAACGATGATTGGGGTAGATCCGTAAGTTACAGAAGCGCCATGGAGTTGATGGAAGCGGGTTTATTCTTAGATTCAAGAAGAATATTTAACTCTTTGAAAGAACTAACTTTTGATCCAAGATTGCGAGCGGTGATCGACGAACGGTTGGAGGAACTTACCGAACGTGAAGCGGGTAGTCAATAGAAAAAGACAATGAAGCAACAACCTGATTTAAATGTCGACCAGGCTGAATTGTTGTTGATTGACAATTTTCTTGACACAATTTGGGCTGAGTCTGGTCTGTCCGAAAAAACTTTATCCGCATATCGGTCTGATTTAGTTGCACTTGCAACCTGGCAAAATGAAAACGGTTCAACTCTATTGAAAACACAAAGAGCCAACTTGCTCAATTATTTGGCGAACCGCATCCATTACAGCGCTCGTTCAACAGCAAGACAGATGAGTGCATTTAGGCAGTTTTTCAGATTTTGCGCTAGAGAGTCCTTGATTACCGCTATGCCCACGGATGAAGTTGCCTCTCCCCATATTGGACGTGCTCTTCCAAATGCGATTTCGGAAGTTCAGGTACAGGCTTTACTGGATGCCCCAAAAATAAACTCACCCTTAGGCGTGCGTGACCGTGCAATGCTTGAGACTATGTATGGAGCGGGTCTGCGAGTATCGGAACTGGTAGAACTACAAGTGAATTCTGTCAACTTGCAGGACGGATGGGTGCGTTTAATTGGGAAGAATTCTTCTGAACGACTGGTTCCACTAGGCGAATATGCACTGGAGAGGATAGAAAGTTACTTCGACTTAGCGAGGCCTCAGCTGCTCAAGGGTCGTATCTGTAGCGACTTATTTGTAACCGCGCGCGGCAAACGAATGACGAGACAGGCATTTTGGCTAAATATTCAAAAGTATGCGAGTGCTGTTGGTATCGAAGCGAAGATTTCTCCTCATTCCCTGCGACACTCGTTTGCAACACACTTGCTCAATCATGGAACTGATTTGCGTACGATTCAACAGTTGCTGGGTCATCGCGACCTGTCGACAACACAAATTTACACGCACGTGTCGCGGCAGCGACTATCTGATTTACTCAGTGAACACCACCCTAGAGGTTAATTCAAGGTGATTGCAAGTAGGCGCCGATATTTTCCGACGAGCTCATTTTCTGACCCAATTACATCGAATGCCATGATTAATCCCTTGCGACCAGCATCGTCGTTGAAACTTCTGTCGGATTTAACGATTTGCATAAGATGTGCCAGTGCTTGCTCCAACATTCCATTTATGAGTAAAAATGCTGCAAGTTGATAACGGGAGTTCCAATCCTTGGGATTGTTTTCGATGGCCTCAAGCAGATCTCGTTGCGAAGGGCTGTTTTGGGCAATTTCCTGAAAATGTAGTGTTGCTATAGCCGATTTGTACTCAGGTGACCCATGTTCAGATTTACCGACCGCTCCGAGTAATTCCTTTGCATCTTCGTAAGAACCCAAGTTCAGGTACAATTTTGCTAGACGGATTCGTCCTTCATCAGAGTCTTCCTGCTTTAATGCTGCAACTGCATCGTCAATTCTGTTTTGGGCGATTAGGGTATCAATGGCATCTAGTTGATCTTCTCCCGGAAGCTCAACATGTTTGGAGAGCATTGTTTTTATTGCATTTTCGGGTTGAACACCCATGAACCCATCGACCACGTTTCCGTCCTTCATGACAAAAACCGTAGGGACACTACGGACTTGAAATTGTGCCGCGATATGTTGTTCTTCATCGATATTGATTTTAGCCAGTACCACAGCACCATCGTATTGTTTGACCAGTCCTTCCAATATGGGTGTTAAAGTTTTACAAGGGCCACACCATGGTGCCCAAAAGTCGATGAGTACTAAGGTTGATTGGGATTGCTGTAAGACTAATTCCGGAAAGTCTTCGATAGTAACATCAAAAACTTGAGGCGTGTTTTCTTCCAGATTTAATTCCAATGATTGCATATTTATTTCTTTTTCAATTTTTATACCTTCCAGTTTGGCGCTCCCTAGGGGGATCGAACCCCTGTTGCCGGCTTGAGAGGCCAGTGTCCTAACCGCTAGACGAAGGGAGCCAAGGGAAGAAGTTACCTTTTTACATTATAGACGACTGATTGAATGACAACTGCTTCCCAGTAGGGTGTATGTAAGAGCGATTGATGAACATAGAACAACCCAAAATTATTTCGCAAGCAGAGCATGGTATCAACCATGCAAAAATTAGCTCCAGTGCCAGGACTGTTGTTGAAACACTTCAAAATGCCGGGTATTCCGGAAAATTGGTGGGCGGTTGCGTACGAGATTTGCTACTCGGGCTGAAGCCATATGATTTTGATGTAGTGACAAATGCAAGACCGGAGCAGGTGCGCCACTTATTTCAACGTTGTCGGATCATTGGTAGACGATTTAAACTCGCGCATGTCAGGATAGGTCGTGAAGTCATTGAAGTGTCAACCTATCGAAGCAAACCCAATCAGCGAAGTTCATGGGGTGAAAAGGCGCACTTCACTTCACAAGGTCGAATCCTGCGCGACAACGTTTATGGAGATATTGAACAGGATGTATTTCGGCGTGATTTGTCTATAAACGCATTGTATATGAATTTACCGGATCTAAGTATTTTGGACTATGTAAACGGCTATAGCGACCTTAAAAACAGCCATATACGAGTAATAGGTAACCCACAGAGGCGATTTAAGGAAGATCCGGTGAGAATGCTTCGAACGGTTCGTTTTGGTGCATCGTTAAACTATCAGATTGAAGATCTAGCTATAGCGGCGATCAAGTCACAATCACACTTACTTACGGCTACACCACATTCCAGGCTTGCGGATGAACTGACAAAGTTATTCTTTTGCGGCAATGCGGTTCAAGCATTCAACTTGATGAGGGAGTTCAAGTTGTTGCCTTGCTTGTTGCCTTCCTATTCATCATTGATGCGTCCTGACAAACTGGAGCAAATCACTGCATACATGAATCTCCTGTTCGGAGACACTGACCGCCGTGTCAACGAGCAAGTTTATGTGAGTAGCAGCTATACGCTAGCGGCATTGTTGTGGCTGCCATTCAAAACTCAAAGTAATTGGGAAGCAACTGCCGCCAATGAAAAAAACAAAAAGAAGAGAAAGTCTAATAAATCAATTGCAGACCGAATATTGGATAAGCAAAGCGAGCGTTCATTTATTTCACTTACGCAACGGCAGCAAATTAAGAACATTTGGTGGCTTCAGTCGAGACTCGAGAAGGAAGCCGGTAAATCTGTTCTGTCGGAAAGAAGTTTTCGACCAGCATTACGACTGCTGGAACTTAGAGCCAAGTTTGGTGAGGTAGAACCACAGGTGGTGGAAAATTGGACTAAGTTGAGAGACTTTGCTACGTCTCCAAAGAAGAAGCGATTGCGTCGGTCTGGTCGCAGTGAAATGCGTAAACATGCATGAACAGAACAAATAAAGCCTACATTGGGATAGGAAGTAACCTTAGCGACCCCTTAACTCAAGTTGAACGTGCGTTTGACCGAATTGATGCCATCACTGATAGTACGATTATTTCAAAATCATCCGTATACGTCACTTCTCCCGTAGGATTTACAGATCAAGCTGACTTTATCAATGCAGTCTGTATAGTTGCGACCAAACTTCAACCAATGGAACTCTTTAGCGAACTGCAGCAAATTGAAAGAGAACAAGGAAGAGTCAAGGATGCTTTAAGAAATCGGCCACGAATAATTGATTTGGACCTATTGTTGTATGAAACGATAGTAATGTCCGATGAAAACTTGACTCTACCTCATCCTCGAATGCATGAACGAAGGTTCGTGCTTGAGCCAATTGCCGAAATTGACCCTAGTGTGAAGATACCTGGATACGGAAACGTTCTTAATCTACTTTTAAATCTACAAAATCAGAAGGTTGAAAAAGTGGAGGGAATAGGTCATCGGTAGAACGAATAAAATGTAGACTTTTTACACACGACTTTCGATAAATCAGTATGAATGCAGCAAAACCACGACCACGGGTGTTGTCCGGAATGCGCCCAACGGGGCAGTTACATCTTGGGCACTACCATGGTGTTATCAAGCCTTGGGTGCAGTTACAGCATGATCATGAATGTTTTTATATGGTTGCTGACTGGCATGCGCTTACTACGGAATACGACTCTGCTTCTGTGAATTCGATGAGCGAAAATGTATGGAATATGATTATCGACTGGCTGGCATCCGGCGTTGATCCTAATTTAGCAACAATATTCATTCAGTCGCGTGTGCCTGAGCATGCTGAGCTTTATTTGCTACTATCGATGGTTTCGCCACTGGGTTGGCTTGAGCGTGTGCCGAGCTTCAAGGACCAGCAAGACAAACTAAAGGACAGGGATTTGTCCACCCACGGATTTCTTGGTTATCCGGTTCTTCAAAGTGCGGACATTCTGATTTATCGAGCAACTGTGGTACCCGTCGGTGAGGATCAGGTGCCGCATATCGAACTGACTCGCGAAATTGCAAGACGCTTCAACCACATGTTTGGCAGAGGCGAAAACTACGAGGAACTGGCCCAGGCATCAATCAAGAAACTGGGTAAAAACAGCGCGCGACGTTTCAACGCCCTGAGAAAGGCACGCACTGAGCAGGGTGACGAGACTGCACTTGAATCGGTACTTCAACTACTTAATAACAGTCAGAATATTTCAGCCGAGGAGCGGGATCGATTAGCCGGATACTTTGAAGGGGGTGGTGTAAAGATTCTCCCCGAACCATCAGCCCATCTAACCGAAGCTTCGAAAGTACCGGGGCTTGATGGGCAGAAGATGTCTAAATCATATAACAATGCGATCTTTCTTCGAGATAACAAAGACCGGGTGGTTAACAAGGTTCGATCCATGCCGACGGATCCTGCACGCGTCAGAAGAAATGATCCAGGCAATCCCGAAGTATGTCCTGTATGGGACTTGCATAAAGTGTATTCCTCTGTGGACACGCGCGACTGGGTAAAGCAAGGATGTGTTTCTGCATCGATTGGCTGTTTGGACTGCAAAGCGCCACTAATCGATGAGATTCTGAACGAACAGGATGCGCATGCAGCGAAGGCACAACCTTACGTTGATGACCCATCTTTTTTACACAAGGTCGTCGCAGACGGTTGCGAAAGGGCCAAAGATGTAGCCAGCGATACCATGAATACCGTTCGCAATTTTGTTGGAACCGGTGGATACCGCTAAACACAGTGATGAATTCGGATCAGGATACTCCGGAAGTCGTAGTCGCTTCAGAAATTCCCTTACCTGAAGACCTTTACGTTCCGCCCGGTGGATTGGAGGTTCTGACTCAGGTGTTTGAAGGGCCGTTAGATGTCCTGCTCTATCTCGTTCGCAAAAATAAGTTTGACATTCTAGATTTACCTGTCGCCGAAATCGCAGGTCAGTATGCCCGATTTATTGACCTGATGGAATCAATTCAAATGGACATCGCGGGTGAATACTTGGCGATGGCTGCCACCCTGGCAAAAATGAAGTCCAGACAGTTGTTGCCTAAACCCGAAGAGGAAGCGGATGATGAAGACATCGACCCACGCTTTGAACTAGCTGCTCGGTTGTTGGAGTACGAGCGAATTCAGAAACTGTCTGAGTGGTTGGAAGATCAGCCGAGAGTGGGCAGAGAGCTGTTCCTGATTGAGTGCGAAGGCGTCGAAATTCCAATGGAAGATAGGCGTTCAACTGTATCAATGTCGGACTTAATTCAGTCATTCAAGAATGTGATTGCACTTGCCGCCAATGAACAGTCGATCATTCTAGGACGCGAAACCCTGTCTGTGAAAGAGCGTGTTTACACAATTTTGAATGCGTTGAGGAAGTCTTCAGGACATCTTCGTTTTCAGGACTTATATGATATTGAGGAGGGTAAACAGGGAATGGTAGTCTCTTTACTTGCGCTATTGGAGCTAGTGGATTCGAATGTGGCATATGCCGTTCAGGTAAACGCCAATTCGCAAATCCACGTCCACTTAAACAAATAATCAGAATTCAGGGACAAGTGTTCAAAAATTTTCCAGTTGTACTTAACATTTGATGGCTATCGAATTTAAAGAACTAAAACTGATTTTGGAAGCTGCGATTCTATCGTCAGCTATTCCAGTGTCAATGGCACAGATGAACAGCCTTTTCACTGAAGAGGAACATCCCGGTGAACTCGAGATACAACGGGCACTGCTTGAATTGCAACGCGACTACGATCATCGAGGGATCGAACTGAAAGTAATCGATAACTCCTACCGTTTTCACTCCCGTGAACAATTTGCACCGTGGTTGAGAAAGCTTTTTGAAGTTCGTCCAAGGAGATATTCCAGAGCTTTGCTGGAAACACTCTCCATCATTGCATTCCGTCAGCCAGTGACACGAGGAGATATCGAAAGCATTCGCGGGGTTGCGGTTTCAACCGAAATAGTGAAAACTCTGCTAAACAATGACTGGGTTAAGGTTGTCGGACATAAGCAAGTTCCCGGAAGACCGGCTTTGTTTGGGACTACCCCTACTTTTTTGGAACACTTTAACCTCGAAACCCTCGCAGACTTGCCGGCATTGGATGATGATTCGCAGACGAATGAAGATCAAGTCGAGTCTTTAGTAAATAAAGGTAGCGACAATGTGATGGAACTTCCATTGACCTCCCAAGACAGCGCTGTGTCAGATTAGTTGCAGCAAGCTCCTAGAATTACAACTCATCCCTAGCCGGACACGATGAGTGAACGAATTCAAAAATATCTGGCACGCCTAGGATACGGCTCTCGACGTCAGATTGAAAAATGGATCGGTGAAGGTCTGATTGTCGACGAAAATGGTAGTCCATACAAAGTTGGACAACGCGTGAAGCCAACGGACAAATTGTTCATTTCCGGAGTTGAGGTTGTCGTCGAAAACGAAGAAGATTCTCCAACGCGTGTTTTGGCCTACCACAAAGTTGCTGGCGAAGTTAGCACACTATCTGATCCGCAGGGTCGGCCAACAATTTATGACCGTCTTCCTCAGGACTTGCTTGTTGGCAAGTGGGTTTCTGTTGGCAGACTGGACATCAATACCACCGGACTCATCTTGTTTTCGAATGATGGGGGCTTGGTGCACGGATTGACCCATCCGAGCCGGGTGGTACCCAGGCAATACAGTTGCAGGGTTTGGGGAGATGTGACGCAGACCAAATTGAACAAACTGCGCAGTGGGGTTCGATCAAAAAATGATCTTCTGCAATTCGACAACGTCAAGCTCCTTAATTCAGCCGGAGGGTCAAACAAGTGGTATCAAGTGACTCTTAAGCGCGGTAAAAACCGAGAAATACGACGTGCGTGGGAGGCGGTTGGGTGCAAAGTGAATCGGTTGATACGGACTCGATATGGTTCCGTTCAGTTACCGAAGTATCTTGAGGAGGGCAGGTGGATTGAGTTGAGTCGGAAGGAAATTGAAGGTTTAAAATCTTTAATCGAAATTTAAACAGCTTAAGCTAGCTCCACAAGTAGTTGTGAATTTCTTCAACTGTATCTATTAGCACATCTGCCCCCCAAGTCGTGGGATCTTCTTCTTGCGGTATGAAACCGTAGGTGACAGCGATAGTCACTGTACCAGCGGCATTTCCGGATTGCACATCCCGCTCGGCATCTCCTACAAATACAGTAGCACTAGGTGTTACTCCAGCAATTGAGCAGGCGTGGACTACGGGTTCAGGGCGTGGTTTGCGAAAGGGTAAAGAATCGCCGCCAATTACACATGCAGCACCAGTGACATTCATCTGGTCGAGCAGTTGCAACGTCAAGTGCTCTGGCTTATTTGTGACGATCCCCCACTTCATCCCAGTCTCCTCACATCGGTTCAGGATTCGATCCATGCCTGGGAACAAAACAGTATCGTTGCAAATATTTGCTTCATATGTTGCAAGAAATTGCTTACGAAAATTCTCATACGCAGAATCCTGTTGACTTAGTCCGAAACCAAGTCTGATTAAAGCTGGAGTGCCGCCCGATACATGTGCTCGTAAGTCTTCATAGGGTAGTGCAGTCATTGATTCTGCCAAGCGCAGACGATTCAGTGCGTTGACCATGTCATGACTTGTGTCCGCAAAGGTTCCGTCCAAATCAAACAGGACGAGTGAATACTTATTCAATGTCGAGTACAGTGCGAGAGGTAGTTGACTTCGACTCCTGGACCGATGCGAAAATTTTTTGTCAACAAGTTGTAGTGAATTCCCGAAAGGTCATTAATTACCAAATTTGAACTAAAACACATGCGATTCAGTTCGGATGGACGTATGAATCTGTCATAGCGATGCGTCCCGCTCGGCAAAAGATGCAGTACGTGTTCAGCACCTACAATTCCGAACAGCCAGCCCTTAAAGTTGCGGTTTAAAGTGGAAAAGAATACACTACCACCAGGTTTGGTGAGTTTTGCGCAGGCAACTACGATCGATTCGGGGTCAGGCACGTGTTCAATAACCTCCATACAGGTGACAATATCGAAAGCTTCTTGATTAGCCGCGCTGAAGTCTTCGGCTGTAGATTGAACGTAATCTATATCAATAGCTGCATTTTCGCTATGTTGTCTCGCTGCCTTAAGTGCGTTTTCCGCGACATCTATTCCTGTCACCTTCGCACCAAGTTCAGCTAGTGATTCAGTTAATATTCCGCCTCCACATCCGATATCTAGCACCTTTTTGCCTTTAACTGGACTGCGCTTGTTAATGTACTCGGTTCTTAAAGGATTTATCTGATGAAGTGTTCGATGTTCTCCGTCCAGGTCCCACCAAGATTCCTCATCCAGTTGAAATTTTTCAACTTCTAATGGGTCTATATTTGGTTTAGCCATATAAGTGGGTCGATTGCTTTAGTGCAATTGTGCTTCGAAACTTATTTGAGCAGCCCATTGTAGTGCATTATCTAAACACTGCGATTCATCAATCTGTACAAGTTCTCCATCATTTAGAACCCGTCTTCCATTGATCCAAACATTTGATACCTGATCGCTGCTTGAAGTGAACACGATTTGGCTGACTGGGTCATACACTGGGTGTGAACGGATGTGATTTAGGTCAATTGCGGTGATGTCAGCAAGTTTTCCGGATTCCAAGGAACCAATAGATTGGTCAAGCCCTAGACACTTTGCCCCTTCGATTGTTGCCATACGCAGTGATTTAGCCGCCGAAACTGCCGTAGCATCTTTACTTGAACCCTTGCCTAACAGCGAGGCGAATCGTATCTCTTCAAGCATGTCCAGTCCATTGTTGCTGGCTGCTCCGTCAGTGCCGATGCCGACATTGACTCCAAGAGTATGCAGATCATTTACGGGGCAAATGCCACTTGCTAATTTTAGATTAGACTTGGGACAATGCGCAACACTTGCTCCAGCTTCGGCAAATAACTCCATTTCATCTTTTTCAAGTTGCGTCGCGTGGACTGCCAACAGTTTTGAACTTACAGTGTTGAGCCGACGTAACCGTTCAATGGGTCTAATTCCATGATGCTTTAAGGAATCTGAAACTTCCTGTGCAGTTTCGTGAACATGAATGTGTATCCCTACACCGAGCCTATCAGCCGTAGCTACTATTCTTTCAAAGGTTGAGTCTGCGACGGTATAAGGAGCGTGTGGTGCCAGCATGGTGGTGACTAAATCCATTGACGCGGTTTCCTTGTGGACGGACAAGCCTTTTGCAAGATACTCCTCTGGAGTCTCTGCCCAAGCTGTAGGAAATTCAAGCGCAATGAGTCCAACAACAGCTCGCACATTGAGTTCCTGCGCCAGTGAAGCTACGACATCTGGAAAGAAGTACATGTCATTAAAGCAAGTCGTACCACCTTTAACCATTTCCGCCATCGCAAGAAGTGTGCCGTCTCTTACAAATTGAGAAGAAGCAAATTTGGCTTCTATGGGCCAAATTCGTTCATTGAGCCAGGAATGAAGTGGAATATCGTCTGCAAACCCGCGCATAAGTGTCATTGCAGCATGGGTATGAGTATTGACTAGGCCGGGAATTAAGGCGTGATTAGTAAGTTGAACAAAATTATTGGTGCTGTAGCGAGTGACTGCATCCGTGGTTGGCAACACATCTGCAATGTTTTTCCCATCGATGACTAAACTGTAATTTTCATAAACGGAATCAACTTTGTCGACCGCAATGACCCAACTAGCACTAATGATAGTATCCGCCTTCTGCATTGTAAAATTATACACTTGGCTCAATTCAGGCAAACTGGAGCAAATTGGAAATTGCAAAGACTGGGATGGCCATGATTGAATGATTACAAGCAACCTTTTAAATCGCACTCGAACGGACTAGAAACTTCGACTAGACCCCAAAATAACAAGCAAAATTAAGGTCGAAAAAGTTCATTTCTGAGCATTTTTTGAACCCGGTAGACTGCTGCAAGTTTTCATTATTAATAGAGTCTCCGAATTATCTAACTTATCATCAAAAACTCGAATTTATAAAATCAATTTAATCTAATTAAAACAAACATATACCTATTATTTAATGATTTTAGAAACAGTACAATATTTGCGTAAATGTAATCCAGTATAAGGCGGTTGTACGCTAGAATTTGACATCGAATTTTGGTAAAATATATCGAACTTCGATTCTGCAAAATATCTGCACCGAAAACGGTGCTTTATTTCTACTTACCCACAATTAATCCACTCGATTTATGTCTTCAATTGCCAAAGAATTAGTCCTTGCTGATTTAGAACAAGAAATGCGTCAATCCTATCTAGATTACGCTATGAGTGTCATCATTGGGAGGGCACTTCCAGATGCAAGAGATGGGTTGAAGCCAGTTCACCGGCGGATTCTCTTTTCAATGTCTGAACTAGGTAACGATTGGAACAAACCCTACAAAAAATCTGCCCGCATTATTGGTGACGTCATCGGTAAATATCACCCTCATGGTGACACTGCAATTTATGATGCAGTAGTCAGAATGGCACAGGATTTTTCGTTGCGCTATCCCTTAGTTGATGGACAGGGAAACTTTGGTTCTGTTGACGGGGACTCAGCAGCGGCAATGCGATATACCGAAGTACGATTGGCAAAGATCGCCCATCAACTGCTGGCCAACATAGATAACGACACCGTCGACTTTGTACCAAATTACGACGAAACTGAACTTCAGCCACAGGTACTCCCGACACGAATTCCAAATCTGCTGGTGAACGGATCCGATGGGATAGCGGTGGGCATGGCCACGAAGATTCCGCCGCATAACCTATCTGAAATAATTTCAGGATGTTTGGCTCTCATCGATAACGAAGACATATCCATTCAGGAGTTGATGGAACATATCCCTGGCCCTGATTTTCCTACCGCAGGAATTATCAATGGTCAGTTTGGAATTATCCAGGCCTATCGCACTGGTCGTGGCTCTATCCGGATGCGAGCACGTGCTGAGATTGTCAACGAAGAAAATCGTAAGGGTAGTTTTATTATCGTTTCGGAAATTCCATTTCAAGTGAACAAGGCTCGGTTGATGGAGAAAATCGACGATTTGGTGAAGCATGGAAAAATAGATGGCATTAATGCCCTTCGAGATGAATCCGATAAGTCCGGAATGAGGATTGTAATTGGCCTTAAGGCTAACACGCCAGCAGAAGTCGTATTAAACAACCTTTACGCTCAAACCCCGATGGAGTCCACTTTTGGAATCAATATGGTGGCTCTGTCAAACAACCAACCTAAAACCTTCAAGCTTAAAGAACTGCTTAGTGAATTTATTGAACACCGACGTGAAGTGACGCGACGTAGGTTATTGTTTGAATTAAGAAAGTGGAGGGAACGAGCACATGTGTTGGAAGGCTTTGCAGTGGCGTTGTCAAATCTTGACGATGTGATTGATTTGATCCGCCGGTCCAGCAACCGTCCGGAAGCTAAGGCGGGTTTAATGGAAAGCGTATGGAAAGCCAAAGAGGTATTCGATTTGCTGGGTGGTGATGTGACTAAGTACCAGTGGGAAGCCGTCGAACCACACCACACCGGGTTTACAGCTGACGGATACAAACTGTCGGAAGTGCAAGCCAATGCAATTTTGGACTTGCGTCTTCACAGGCTTACAGGAATGGAACGGCAGAAAATTGTCGAAGAGTTCAAACAAATTCTAGAAAAGATCGACTACAACATATTTCTACTTGGCTCGCCTCAGGACTTCATGAATTTGATTAAGGATGAACTCATCGAAGTGAGAGAGGAATTTTGTACCAAGGACGAGCGCCGAACTGAGATCATTGAGGAACAGGTGGGATTAGAACACGAAGACTTAATTCCTCGAGAAGACATGGTCGTCACGATCTCGCAAGAAGGCTATGCGAAACGTCATCCTGTATCAGGATACTCTTCTCAAAACCGCGGTGGAAAAGGGAAAGCCGCAACAAAAAATAAAGATGATGATTTTGTCCAGCACATGTTTGTTGCGAACACCCATGACTGGTTGCTGTTTTTTACAAGTCACGGAAAGGTGTTTCGAAAAAAAGTGTATCAGTTGGATTCTTATCACAGTCGGACGGCAAAGGGCAGGCCCATCGTCAATCTTCTCAACCTTACGGAAAACGAGAAGATCACCGCCATTTTGCCTGTTGGTAGTGACAGTTCGGAACAGTTCATTGTGATGGCAACGCGACTGGGTAAAGTCAAAAAATGTAAATTGCAGGAGGTTTCAAGAATAAATGCTGCTGGAAAGCGGGTTATCGGACTGCGGAAAAATGACGAGCTCGTAGGTGTTGGGATGACCGGGGGCGATAGCGACATTATCCTATTCAGTAATGCAGGTCGAGCCGCACGCTTCAGCGAAAAATCAATTCGGTCTATGGGACGGACCGCAGCAGGCGTGAATGGGATGAGGCTACAGGAAGAACAACAGGTGATTTCCATGATGCTGGTACCCGCCGACGATGAGGAATCGATTGCCTTGGTAATTAGCAGTGATGGAATGGGTAAACGCACGTATGTGAAGGAATTTCAATGCAAAGGTCGAGCCATTCGTGGTGTTGTGACGCTGCCTATCAAAAAGCGCGGCAAAACTGAAATTGTAAGTGCGCTTAGTGTCATGGAAGGCGATGAAGTGGTAATGATTACCGACAGTGGTAGACTCATCCGATTTGAAACTTCATCGATTTCGATTATTGGAAGAGCTGCAGCCGGTGTGCGACTAATGTCAGTCGATGAAGATGAGAAACTTGTGAGCGCCGCAGTTGTCGCCTATAACGATTCAGTTGGTGAATAAGTTGAAGAATCTGATCAACCCGAAATTGTGGATGAGGAGTAAAATCTTACAATTCAAATTAACCTCCTGTTTACTGAATTCAATTCTTCAATCTGCTATTCATGCCTAAAAGTTCAGGCGATAAGTCTTTGCAATCGGATAGTCTTTTGGATTCTCTAAGAGTTGAAATTGATCAAATTGACATTCAATTGCAAGAACTGATTGTCAATAGAGTTCGAGCAGGGCAACAAATTGCGGATATAAAGCGTCAACAGTCCGAAAGACCGCAATATTTTGTACCGGAACGTGAGGCTCAGATTTTGAGTGGCGTGAAGGCCAGAAATGATGATAGCGAGGTGCCGGACGAATTTCTAGTGCAGATTTTTCGCGAGGTTATTTCGGTAACCCGTGCGATGGAAAAGACAATTCGGGTTGCAATTCTAGGACCAAAGGGTACATTCACCTCAGAAGCGGCAATCAAGCATTTTGGTCGTCAAATTGATACCTCATTTCAGCCAACAATCAATGATGTATTTGCAGCCGTAGAAGCAAGTAGAGCTGATTTTGGTGTCGTTCCAGTAGAAAATTCCTCCGAAGGTGTCGTTGCCAACACACTCAATTGCATTGCAGAGTCACCCAGCCGATTATGCGGTGAGATTGAGATGCGGATTCACCACAATCTACTTAGTTCTTCAGACGATATATCGACAATTCGCACAGTCCTCGCACATCAGCAGGGGATTGCTCAGTGTCGACGCTGGCTCGCCAGAAATTTGCCCAATGCGAAGACTGTTACTGTCAGCAGTAACTCTGAAGCGGTTTTGCAGGCACGTGGTGATGAGAGCATGGCAGCAATTGCCAGCAAAACTGCGGCGGGATTGTATGAAATGAATATCTTACGGGAACATATCGAAGACCAAAGCCGCAATACAACACGATTTTTGATTATCGGTAATATTGAAACTAAGCCTACTGGTAACGACAAGACAAGTATTTTAATTTCTCAGCAGAACCGGCCGGGCTCGCTCATTGAATTGCTTAAACCAATCGCAGAGCACAATGTCAGTATGACCAAAATTGAGTCTCGACCAAGTCGCTTGTCTCTTTGGGATTACGTGTTTTTTATTGATCTTGAAGGTCACGAACAAGACAAAAACATTGTTGCATTGCTTCGGGAACTAAAGGAATTGGCGACGTTGTTCAAGGTTCTCGGCTCCTATCCTCGATCCTCGAATTAGTGGCAACTGACTTTAATCCACATTCGATAGCGGTTCCCGGAATCGCAAAGTTGGCACCTTATGACCCAGGCATGCCAATGGAGGAACTTGAGCGGCGCTACGGCATCACTGATTCTATTAAACTCGCTTCGAATGAGAATCCGCTTGGTTGTTCGCCCAAAGTGCTGGAGGTTATTAATAATCATTCAACAGATGTGCATTTATATCCGGATGGAAATGGATGGAATCTTAAGGCATCGCTAGCGGATCATTTAAACGTTTCAACCGATCAAATTACCCTTGGAAACGGGTCGAATGAAGTTTTAGACCTCATCGTTCGAGCATTTGTGCAACCAGGTCAGGTGGGCCTGATTTCGCGTCATGCATTTATTGTTTACTATCTCTCATTGGTTTACGTTCAGGCGCAGATTAAAGTCGTAGATGCAGTTGATTATGGACACGATTTGCAAGCTATGGCCGATCAAGTTGATGACCAGACTCGGGTAGTTTTTGTTGCTAACCCCAACAACCCTACTGGCACGTGGTCAAAGGCTGATGAAGTGCGAGCTTTTCTTGATCGTATTCCTCAATTTGTAATCGTAGTGGTGGATGAAGCCTATGCAGAGTATGTGGAAGAGCCAGAATATCCCAACTGTATAGATTGGTTAGATCAGTATCCAAATTTAATTGTTACCCGTACGTTTTCAAAAATACACGGTTTGGCCGGACTCAGAGTCGGTTATGCAGTTTCTAATTCAGCAGTAGCCGATTTGCTGAATAGAGTACGCGCACCATTCAACGTTAACAGTCTTGCCCTTGCTGCTGCTGTTGCTGCACTTTCGGACGAAGAGCACGTAGTTTGTAGTCGTAGGTTGAATTTAGAACAGATGGTCCGACTTAAGCGAGAATATTCCTCGATGGGTTTTGGCATGATCGAGTCGGTTGGAAATTTTCTAAGCGTAGATATGCTGAGGCCGGCCAAGGACTCATACGAGCAGTTGCTCAGAAGAGGAGTGATAGTAAGACCTCTTGGTGGATATCAAATGCCTAATCACCTTAGAGTAACAATCGGTACAGAAACTGAAAACGATCGCATGCTCAGTGAATTTAGAGCGCTAACGAATTAACCTCTTATTGACGTTAAATGTTCGAGGTTGATAAGGTCACAGTCATTGGTGTTGGACTGATTGGGGGTTCACTGGCACTGGCCTTAAAGCGTTATGCGAGAGTAGGCGAGATTGTAGGAATCAGTCGTTCAATGTCGACGCTGGAAAAGGCGATGTCCCTCAATGTAATTGATCGGGCTTCTCAGGACATAGCGAATGAAGTCGGTGATTCGAATATCGTCGTTGTGGCAGTTCCTGTTGAAACTTCCGACCAGATTTTCCAAAAGATTGCCTCAGGTAATTTATCTGGAACAATCGTGACTGATGTTGGCAGCGTAAAGGGCAGCGTCATTCAATCAGCCAAGAGACATTTCGGATCTAATTACAATAGATTTGTGCCAGCTCATCCCATCGCCGGGACGGAGCATTCAGGTGTTGCTGCTGCCTTTCCGGAGTTGTTTACCGATAGACTGGCAATTTTGGTCTGCGATGACCACATCGATGAGAATGCGGTTTCGATTGTCACAAGCATGTGGGAAAGCGTAGGGTCGATTGTGAAGTTTATGAATCCGGACGAGCACGACGCTATCCTGTCAGCGGCGAGTCATTTACCGCACATGCTCGCATTTTCACTAGTGCACTTCATTGATAATCTCCCCATCGGTCAAAAGTGTTTCGAATTTGCAGCTGGAGGGTTTTATGACTTTACACGTATTGCGTCAAGCGACCCTGATATGTGGCGCGATATTTGTGTCGCAAATTCAGGTGCCATAGTGTCGCATTTGGACGACTATATCGAACATCTTGGCAAATTACGCGACAACATTGACAACAGAAGCACAGAAGAAATTCATCAAATCTTTGCCAACGCGAAAAGAGCCCGAAATGAGTGGTTGTCCCGCAAGAATGACTCTTAAATCCAGTTCGATTTCAGTCGTCTGCTAATTAGACTAAGTTTTGATTAACTATCACATCAAACCCGGTGGGACGCTGAATACCCGCCTTTCCGTACCGGGAGATAAGTCGATTTCGCATCGGTCGGTATTGCTTGGTTCACTCGCTCACGGCAAGACTCGGGTGATTGGATTGTTGCGCAGTGACGACGTTCTGGCATTGGTCAACGCGATGCGAAAGTGTGGAGTTGAAATTAGTGATGATTCTGATGTAGTCACCATTGAAGGTAACGGTTTATACAGCCTAGTGAGTCCAAATGATGATATAGACTGCGGAAATTCTGGCACCGCAATGAGGTTGCTCGCCGGTGTTTTTGCCGGGCAGCATTTTGCCGTAAAACTATTTGGAGATGAATCGCTCTCCAAGCGGCCAATGAAGCGAGTCGCTGACCCTCTCGGAGATATGGGCTCAATGATAATGATGGGAAATGGTGCCAAACCACCATTGAGCATCGAGCCGGTTGATAAATTGAAACCCATATCCTGGGAAATGCGAGTAGCGAGTGCACAAGTCAAGTCTGCCATATTACTGGCGGGCCTTTATGTTGATGGAGAAACTCGTGTTTTTGAATCAACTGTAACCAGAAATCACACAGAGAATCTACTTGAATTATTCGGGTGTCCAATCAAATTTCAGGATGGATGGATTTCTATGCAGGGTGGAGACAACCTAAAGGCCAGGGATTTGGCAGTTCCGGGTGATATTTCTTCTGCAGCATTCCTGATCGCCGCTGCACTGCTGGATGAAGAGTCTGAATTGGTGATTGAGTCGGTAGGCATCAATCCAACAAGAACTGGCCTGTTGGAAGCATTTCGCAGAATGGGCGGCAACATTGAAGTGATAAACGGGAGGATGATCGGGAAGGAGCCCGTCGCAGATTTGCGAATCACCGGTGCCGGCGGATTAATTGGGGCAGAAATTGGTGGCAAGATTGTTCCATCTATGATAGACGAAATGCCGATATTGGCGGTAACGGCGGCGTTTGCCAAGGGAATTACCCGAATTTCAGACTGTGAAGAATTGCGCTACAAGGAAAGTGACCGAATTAGAACCGTAGTCAGGGGACTAAAGAGTCTTGGTGTTAAAGTTGAAGAAAAGCAAGACGGTATGGTGATTGAGGGTGGATTCGTCGGCGGTGGGACAGTCAACAGTTTTGGCGACCATCGAATCGCAATGGCATTTGCTATAGCTGGTTTGCGGTCAAGTTCAGATGTTCACATTCAAGATTGTGCGTGTGTGTCAACGTCCTTTCCGAACTTTGTAGAACTTGCCCAAGAAACTGGAATAGACATCAATCAGAAAACTGTCTAAGAAATTTGAACGAACCAATTATAGCGGTAGCTACTCTTGACGGACCTGCAGGTTCAGGCAAAGGGGCAGTTGGGCAGCGACTCGCAAGAAATCTAAACTGGCACTTTTTGGACAGTGGTGCACTATATCGGGCTTGTGCCTATCTGGTCGACACCAACAAAATTGAGCTTTCTTGTTTTGCCGACCAATTACAGAAGTTCAAGATTTCAACCGTACTTGTTGATGGCGGCAGTGATACCAGAGTGTTGTTGAATGGTGAGGACATTACGGCAAAGGTTCGCACTGCAGAATGTGGAACTTTGGCATCGAAATTGGCGGCAAAACTACAGGTCCGCAAAGCCTTGCTCAAGATGCAGCGACGCCTGCGTCAACCGCCAGGATTAGTTGCAGACGGTAGAGATATGGGGACTGTTGTATTCCCCGATGCGACGGCAAAAATTTACTTAACGGCAGACGCTGAAATAAGAGCCAAGCGGAAGTATAAGCAGTTGAAATTAGCAGGGAACTATGTTAAATTGGAATGTCTTTATAAAGAGCTTATCGATCGCGACCG
This sequence comes from Arenicellales bacterium, assembly GCA_965200645.1. GTDB lineage: Bacteria > Pseudomonadota > Gammaproteobacteria > Arenicellales > JAJDZL01 > CBDAUN01. The sequence goes on along the minus strand of CBDAUN010000003.1, from coordinate 724,960 downwards.
CCGAGACTCCACTCGTGTACATGCCCCATTGGCTGTATCACCAGATGCATTTTTGCTTGACACAACAAACATCGCACTAGAACAAGTGGTAAGCCAGGTGACCGCTTTTGTGCAATCCAAACTTGATTAAATGTCACTTTTTTAGAGGAAAAAGAACATTGCAAATTCTTACCACTATAGCAATTCGGTAATTTAAATATGTCAGAATCATTTGCCGAGTTATTTGAAATATCCGTAAATGACACGGAGATGCGTCCGGGAACAGTCATTCTCGGAGAAATTGTTGAAATCGGAAAGGAAACCGTACTCGTCGACGCCGGATTGAAATCCGAAGCGGAGATCCCCTTGTGGCAGTTCAAAGACATGAAGGGCGAAGTTAATATCAAGGTTGGTGAAGAGGTTGAAGTCGAAATAGAAGCGATTGAAGATGGATATGGTCGAACGCGACTATCCCGTGAAAAGGCAAGTCGTGCCAGAGCCTGGGAAAAGATTGAACAGGCGTTTCAGGAATCGTCTGTAATTGAGGGTGTAATCACTGCAAGAATCAAGGGCGGATTTCAGGTGTCGGTTGAAGGGATTCGAGCATTTCTTCCCGGTTCTTTGTATGGAATTCGGCCAGTTACCGAAGCCGATGACGATTTTGAAACTGATAAAGAACCAGTCGAACTGAAGGTAATCAAGATTGACAAAGCCCGCAATAACGTTGTGGTCTCCCGTAAAGCAGTGTTAGAAGTTGAGTTGGTAGAAGTTCGCAAAAAATTCCTTGAGTCTCTTGAAGAAGGCCAGATCGTCGAAGGTACGGTTAAAAACCTGACTGATTATGGTGTTTTTGTAAATCTAGGCGGCATAGACGGATTACTGCACATTACGGATATAGCATGGAAGCGCGTCAAGCATCCTTCGGAAGTCCTGTCAGTTGGAGATACGATTTCCGTCAAGGTGCTGAATTTTGATCGTGAAAAGGAAAGAATTTCACTTGGAATGAAGCAACTTACCGAAGACCCATGGTTGCATGTCCAAAGACGCTACAAAATTGGCGATCAGATCAAGGGCAAGATAACAAGTATTGTTGATTACGGTGTGTTTGTCGAAATCGAGGACGGTGTCAAAGGTCTCGTTCACGTTTCGGAAATGGACTGGACGTCAAGAAATGTTTATCCTGCACAACTTTACAACATTGGCGATGAAGTTGATGTGCAAGTGCTGTCTATAGAAGTTGATAGACATCGAATATCCCTGGGTATAAAGCAATGTACTGAAAATCCATGGGTGATTTTTGAGTCGAACCATAAGGAAGGCGATCGAATCACAGGTGAAATCAAATCCTTAACCGACTTCGGTATATTCGTTTCGTTGGAAAACAACATCGACGGACTGGTCCACTTGAATGACTTGGATTGGAATCGTGATGGTGAAGAAGTGATTCGCAATTACAAAAAGGGCGAACAGGTTGAAGTGGTTGTACTCTCTATCGATTCGGGAAAAGAGCGAATATCACTTGGCATTAAACAAGTTTCGGAAGATCCATTTCTGAACTTCATTAACGCTAACGGCAAGGGTTCCGTGGTCGATGGTACGGTTTATGAGTTTGAGGAAAAGGGCGTGATCATCGAACTGGAAGAAGGCACCAAAGGCTTTATCCGTAGTGCAGAAGTATCAAAAAATGACGTTAGGGATGTAAAGGATGTTTTTGAGCGGGGTCAGGAAGTTAAAGCTAAGATCATGAGTATTGACCGAAAGCAGAGAAAGATATATCTTTCGGTAAAATCTCTTGAAGTGGATTTGGAACGAGAAGAGATAGAAAATTATTCCGAGTCAGAAGGAACTTCAGTTAAGGCTCTAGGGAAGAAAATTAAGGAGAAACTTTTCTCGGAATCTAGTTGATTGAACTTACCCGAATTCAATTGAAGCTATGACGAAATTCGAACTAATTCAAGCACTTTCTCAAAAATCGGATTCATTGACATTAAATGATTCCAGAGACTCGGTCGGTATCATTCTGGATTGCATCATTGATGGAATTTCAGAAGGAAAACGAGTGGAAATCAGAGGGTTCGGAAGTATGTCGTTGCGTTACCGTACTCCAAGACAAGGCCGAAATCCAAAGACTGGTGAACCTGTGCAGATTCCTGGGAAATATTTTCCGCACTTTAAACCTGGCCGCGAACTTAGGGAAAGAGTTAAAGCCACAAAGAAATAATTTGCGAATAATTCCAGCCTCTTGGGTCTGAGAGAATATCTTGACGGCGTTAATTTGAATATCGCTTGATGTCAATAACGGTCAGATATTAATGAAAAAGCTCTTCTATATAATTATTGGCATCCTTGCTTTAGTGATCGGGGTAACCTTTACCTTGAAGAACCCTCAAGATGTTGTGTTGTCTTACTACTTTGGGATTGAATGGGTGGGCCCGTTGTCGTGGTTGCTGATCAGTACTTTTCTTTTAGGTGTGATTTGCGGAATAATCTCAGTACTGTTTTCAAAAGTCAGGCGGAAACTGTTTAGCAAAAAGAAACGCGCTACGAAGGTTGTACGTACCTAGCAATATGGACCCATTGTGGTTACTATTACTTCTCCCGGTCGCGGCGGCATCAGGTTGGCTTGCCGCCCGTGGTGCAAGTTTACGTTGGAAAAGACGCGATCATTTATCTTCTGTATATCTCAGGGGAATCAACTTTCTGGTCAACGAACAGCATGACAAGGCGATCGAGACGTTCCTTAGCATGTTGGAAGCAGACTCCGAAACAATCGAGATTCATCTGGCTTTAGGCAGTCTTTTTAGAAGGCGAGGTGAGATTGCACGAGCAACTCGAATTCACGAGAATCTCATAATGAGAAATGATTTAACCGGCGAACTGAGGATGCAGGCACTGTTTGAGTTGGGACAAGACTACTACGTCGCCGGATTGTTTGATCGCGCAGAACGGTTTTTTGGTGATTTGAGAAGAGACGCAAAACACAGAGAACAGGCACTTGAATATCTCAGATTCATTTATGAGCAGGAAAAGGAGTGGAATCGATGTGTGGAAGTAACGCGAAACCTCATCAAAATCTCGTCACGGGAATATATGCCGATTCTTGCTCAGTATTTCTGTGAACTGGCTGAAATATCTATACGGGAGGGTCGATACGATGAGGCGGAAAATTTCATTACTGAAGCACTTAAGACCGACCACTTTTGCATTCGGGCAATACTGCAGTCGGGTCGATTGAAAGTCATACAAGGAGATCACAGAGCGGCAATCAAGATCTGGAGAACCATTGAAGACAAGCAACCGAAGTATATTAAAGAAATTGTAGACTTGGTCACCGCCAGTTACCTGATACTGGGTGAAAAACAGGAATTGGAAGAATTTTTGCGTTCCAATGCGGAGATGATCGCCGACCCGCAATTAGCAATAGCCTATGTTGATGCTCTGGAAGCACGTCGAGGCACGAAGCCAGCAGAAACATTTCTTACCGACTGGATCCGCCGCAATCCATCCCTACAGAGTTTGCATCGACTCATTTTGTTGAAACTAAATGTGAAGGATAGCAAGTCTGAAATGCAAGACTTTCAATTGGTTGAAAGTTTAATTGGACATGCAATTGAAGCCGATTCGAGTTATGAATGCAGGAAATGTGGATTCATGGTGCGAAACATGCACTGGCAGTGTCCGGGTTGCCGCAGTTGGAACACTATCGAAGGGGTTCGTAGCCGGCAACTTATCAGTAATGTGTTAACAGCAGAAGCTGAAACATAAAGAGTAAAAGTTAGTCATAGCTTCCAGTACTCATTCCTACATGCCAGGTATAGCAATAATCGGCGGGAGTGGTGCAATGCCATTTCCGGTGAAGTCATTTTCCGAAGATACTGGAGAGTCGCAAACCCCGTACGGTATCCCATCATCTCCCTTTTTACGTAGCGTCTATAGGAATCGAGAAATCATTTTCTTAGCCCGCCACGGCAAGTCGCATACGATTCCCCCACATCGAATCAATTATCGAGCAAACATTTGGGCTTTGCACCAGACTGGCATTGCCGCAGTGATTGCACTGACAAGTGTGGGAGGGATTGGGCCGAATTTCAAACCGGGTGACATTGTCCTTCCTGATCAATTCATTGACTACACTTGGGGCAGGGATACTACATTTTTCGATGGCGAAGATGGCGACGTCGCTCATGTTGAAATGACAGAGCCATTTTCTTCAGCAGTGCGTGGAGTACTTTTGACTGCTGCCAGGAACGTTGGTGTTTCCGTGACGGATGGTGGGGTGTATGCGGTAACGCAGGGGCCGAGGTTCGAAACTCCAGGAGAGATTAGGCGCATCGAGAATGATGGGGGAAATATTGTAGGAATGACTGCTATGCCAGAAGCCAGCCTTGCAGCTGAACTCGGTCTTTGTTACGCTTGTATTTCGGTTGTGGTAAATCCAGCAGCTGGAACAAGCGACAACTTTATCAGTCAATCTGAAATTACTGAAATCTTGAAGAGTACTACCAAAAACCTAAGTTCGTTGCTACAAGGTGCGATAGAAATCGCGCCTGAAACATTCGAGCGGGAGGCTTTACTACTTCGACCTTAGTAGAGAATTTATTGCGCGAAAGATTCTGGCTTGGGTGGCCTTACCACGGTGAAAATTGCGCCAAATTTTGGATGGTCGATGTAGTGAACATCACCGATAAGAACACGACGACGTTCGAAAATTCTATACTCTGGGCCGCTTTTCTTTCTGAATACCTGCTCCGGCAATTGAATCGTATCAATAATTTCATCTCGCACCGGTTTGTATACTGCATCTAATTCTAATTGCATCAGCAGTTGAATTTCATAGAGAAAGGCAGTTCCTGACAGAGTTAGTTCGGGGAAAATAGAAGTCTCCTCAAACTCTACATCCAAATAAACCGGATATGAAATAGGTCTTGGGTTAGGTTCTTGCACCCAGCTTATGTGGGTAAGTATATCCAAGTCTGGATTTTGCGCAATTTCACTTGCAATATCAAGGAGTTGAGTGGGTGGTGTTGGCTGAGGCTTTAAGTCATCGGGAATTTCTTCTACAGGTTCATCTTCAAACTCCAATTTATCGACTTCAATTTTTTCAAAGCTCTCTAGAAACCACTCACTGTCTTTGACGACATCCCTGTGGTATTTGAAAACTATGATTTCTACGTGAACTGGGGCAGCAAGGAGCGGCGATGTAATCGAAGTTAGAAGCAAAATCAAAATTGCATTGCGAATGACAAAAATCAAATTCGCGAATCTAGCTACCAATGTTTGACTCCCAAGAAAACTGAAGCAAATTTTAATTTTAACATGCAAGGGTATTATTACATTTCCCTGCACACGGTTCTATCTGTCAGGAGGGTAGGCTCTCCCTGAAATTACGTGCTACAAACATACTTTATAATTATTTTTTGCTTTAAATTGTTTGAGTAGTTTACGAACTGCTAGCAGTTCGATTAACAGATGCGGAGAATAAAAACTTTATGGCTGTTCGAAATGTGTTAAAGATGGGAAATCCTCAACTAAATGAGATTTCCGATGCCCTTCAGGAAGAGGAGTTTAAGGAACTTGGAGCACTAGTGACGGACATGATTGACACGATGAAAGCATTGGATGGTGCAGGTTTGGCGGCACCACAAATCGGTGTGATGAAACGTGTCGTGATTTTTGGGTTTGAATTCAATCCGCGCTATCCTCATGCCGGCACTATTCCTTTTACTGTATTGGTCAATCCAAAAATTGAACCCTTGGATGATGAAGTGGAAAGCGGCTGGGAAGGATGTTTGAGCGTGCCCGGACTTCGAGGGGAAGTTTCTCGCTATCGAAACATTCGATATACGGGTCTTGACCAGGATAGGAACTCTATTGACCGCACCGTAAGCGGCTTTCATGCGAGAGTTGTACAACACGAGTGCGATCATTTGGATGGAATTTTGTATCCAATGCGAGTGACGGACTTTACGAAGTTTGGGTTTGAACGAGAACTTCTGGCAGTACTGGATTGTCCGCCGGGTGTTTGAATTACTGATGTCCAAATTAAGCAGTTATCCACACATTATTAACAAATTTGTTCGATGTGACACGCTTTCTCAGCTTACTCCTTTATGATGCTTCTCAGGTTAATTTGGAGTTATCGCATCCAGGACATGATTGACAGAAGTTACTCGGTCTTCGACAGAATTAAGATTATGTGAAAGCAATATCGCAGATTCAATCTGGTTCAATCGAACTTGACCGGGATATGATTCGATAAGATCAACCAATCCGCCTATATTAAATTTTGCGTTTGAACCGAATCTTATGTATCCACTGTTTTGTCCGACGCTCAGTTTTTGAATTCCCAACTTTGTTGACTTTAGTTTTAACTTAGTTACTTCAAATAATCCTTCTGCATCCGGTGGCAATGCCCCAAATCGATCCTGAATCTCACTACGTAAGTCGTTAAGCACTGAGTAATTTTCTGCCGTTGCGATTCGCTTATACAGGGACAGTCGGGTATTGACGTTTGGAATCCAGGATTCCGGAAGAAGTGCCGGAAAGTGTAAATCTATTTCACTGGAAAAACTGCGGGAGACTTCAGTTTGAGCGGGCACCGGCAATTTTGATCTTTTCAGATTACGAACTGCTTCGGTTAGGTATGTGCTGTAAAGGGAAAATCCAACATCGTGCATTACACCGCTTTGTGCATCTCCAAGTAGAGCACCAGCACCACGAATTTCAAGATCATGCGATGCAATAACAAATCCAACACCGAGTTGATCTAAAGATTCAATCGCATCTAGTCTCTTCCTTGATGCATTGCGCAATCCTTGCAGGTCACTGACCAATAAATATGCATAGGCCTGATGGTGGGATCGTCCGACTCTGCCACGCAATTGGTGAAGTTGTGCTAAACCAAATCTGGAAGCTTGGTTAATGATGATGGTATTTGCGGATGGAATATCTATGCCGCTTTCGATGATCGTTGAGCATACCAAGGTATCAAATCTTTGTAGATAAAAGTCCCTCATCACCTGTTCGAGTTCCCGCTTCGGCATTTGTCCATGGGCAATTCGAATATTTGCCTCCGGTACAATTTTCTGTAGATTTCTTGCAGTAGCTCGGATAGTCCTAAGATTATTCTGCAAATAAAACGTCTGACCACCTCTTGCCAGTTCCCTCATACATGCCTCACGTATCAGCTTGGGTGACCACTCTCGCACAAACGTACGAACGGATAGACGGCTGTCAGGAGGAGTAGCAATAATTGATATGTCACGTATTTCATTTAGTGCCATACTCAGTGTTCGAGGAATTGGAGTGGCTGTGAGCGTCAAAACATCGACACCAGTTTTTAACTTCTTAAGATGTTCCTTTTGACGAACTCCAAAACGGTGCTCTTCATCAATAACAACTAGCCCTAGGTTTTTGAATGAAATATCAGACTGCAGTAGTCGGTGAGTGCCTATTGCTATATCAACTTGGCCACCTTTTAATTTTTCGACGGCTTGCTTTATGTTTGCATTTGATTGCAATCGTGACAGCAACACAATCGATATAGCTTCGTCTGCAAATCGTTCTGCGAATACATCGTAGTGTTGCTGAGCGAGTAGGGTAGTGGGAGTGACTATGGCGACTTGACAGCCATTAGATGCTGCTACATATGCAGCCCGTAGTGCGACTTCAGTTTTTCCAAACCCAACATCACCACAGATCAGTCGGTCCATTGGCTTTGTGGACTGCAAGTCTGCCAACACAGCGTCAATTGCGTTAGTTTGGTCCTGCGTTTCCTGATAAGGGAATGCAGCAGTAAACTTTTCATAGTCATCCGAAAGGAGGTTGAATTGGGAACCGATAAAGTTGTCCCTTAATGATTGAATCTCCAGCAGTTCAGCAGCGATATCGTAAGCCTTCGTCTTTGCTTTCTTCTTTGCCTTTTTCCAGGCTTTGGAACTCAATGAGTGTAGTGGGACGTTTTCGTCGCCGGAGGTATATCGAGTAATACAGTCAAAGGAATAAACCGGTACATATAGAGTATCGGTACCGGCATACTTAATCTTTAGAAATTCAGCGGGATAACCACTTATCTCCAATGTTTCCAGCCCCTGATACCTTCCAATCCCATGGCTTTCATGAACTACAGGGTCGCCAATTTGCAGTTCATCCAGCGATGAGATAATGCTTTCCGGTGACCGAACACGTCTGCGCGGAGTTTCTAAATTTTGCTGTATCCGCCGTCCGTGAATTTCCTCATTGGAAATGACGGCAATCTTCTCAGCAGGTAGATTCAAGCCGGAAGCTAAATTGGCATTAATAGTGAATACACCCGTTGATTCATGATTCAAAAAGTCGGACCAAGAATCGACTGAAGTGCTGTACGTTTGAGTTCTTTGCAGCAAGTTTTCAATGGCCTTCATGTGAACTTGATTATCGACCGCTATCAACAATTTTCCTGACCGAATCTTGAGGTGTTTGATAAGCGATTGATATGGGTTAGATGATCTACCTGTAATTGCCGCATCCAGTGGCGATTGAGTCTTAAAGTTGAATTCCAGGTGGCTCCCGACACTTCGAATGTATATCGATTTTCGTTCATCAATGCAGCGAATCAGTTCTTCGGGTTGGAAAAATAGCATTTCTGGTGGAAGTGGCAATCGTCCGGTATGATTTTTAGCTAATTCGTACCGGTCACCCACTTCGTTCCAGAACTGTTTTGTGTGCTCTTCGGCATCTTCACAGATAATGATGGTTGAAGTTGAGGGGAGGTAATCAAACAGGCTAGAGGTGCTTTCATAGAACAAAGGGAGGTAATACTCCGTTCCGTTTGGCACATGTTCCTCAGTTAGACTGCGGTAAATGATGTTGTTTTGTGGATCGCCTTCAAATTGCCGGCGAATTCCTTTTCTAAACGATGAGATTCCTACGCTGTCAGTTCGAATTTCACTTCCAGGTAGGATTTGCAGTGACTCAAACTTTTGAATTGATCGCTGAGAAATGGGGTCAAAATACCTTAGCGTATCGACTACCTCATCGAATAGTTCAATTCGAACTGGTAAGTCAGAACCAATTGCGTAAACATCGATGATTCCTCCTCGAAGTGCAAATTCACCAGGAAACTCAACTTGTTCCACCTCGCGGTAGGATGTATCTAAGAGGCGCTTATGAAATTCATCCAAGTCAAATTGGTCTTCGACACTTATTGAAAAACTTAAGGCAAAAAACTCCTTTACCGATGGCAGCCGCTGCATCATATTTTCCACTGTCACCAGGACAATAGCTTTAGGAAGCAAAAGCAGTTTATAGAGCAGTTCGATTCGGCGTGAAACGATTTCTGCGTGAGGACTAAAGTTGTCGTACGGTAGACATTCCCAGCTAGGAAACAGAAGAATTGGTAGATCCGGTTCGTTAGAGGCGTAAAAGTGTATGGATGTCAGCAAAGTTTCAGCTTGTCGTGCGTTGGCGCAAATGACCAGACATGGATTTTTTGCTTTGCTCGCTGCAGAAACAATTGCGAGGGCATCTGCACTGCCATAAATTCCAGTCCAAGTTTGTCTTAAGCCGCCATCATTGAATTCCGGCGGATTTAGAACTGAAATTGATCGGTCTTTATTCAATGCCATACTTCGCCACAAGAATATGGAACGTATATTGGGGAAGTTGCGATTAGATTGAGTGAACTATTGCTGGGAATCAACTTGTCCATTGTTCAAATCATTCGTCGTGCAATCTTTGACAATAACTTGAACGTCAAGTTCAGCGTAGCCACCACCGTACTCAATTCCACGGGTAGGTGATACATCAGCATAGTCCCTACCAACGGCAATCTTGACATGCCGATGATCTGCAAATGTGTTGTTGGTTGGATCAATTCCTACCCAACCTAAATCCGGAAACAAAAATTCTGTCCATGCGTGGCTTTCTCCTGAAGGTGATTGCTCACCAGCAATTCCTTCAAGATGTAGATAACCTGAAACATATCGACTAGGTATTCCCCAGTTTCTTCCAATGGACAAAAGAACGTGGCTGTAGTCCTGACAGACTCCAGCCTTAGTAATGAGAATCTGTTCGACCGGTGAATCTACCCTTGTGCTGCCTGGATTGTATAGAAAAGTTTCAAAAATAGTTCTTGAAGCCTGCAGTATTGAACTCAATGGATCGTTAAGTCTAGCAATACCATGGTCTTCGCAAAACTCCTGCAGATAAGTACTGTTTCGAACGAATTTACTGGGTGTCAAGTAATCCCAATAATCTACAGGGTTAGCAATTTCTTTAATTCTTTGCCAGGTAGTTTTGCCAAGTTGGTCTGGAATATACCCTTGACCGGTAGTACTTATCGACAATCTTGAGTGGACTTTTAATCTTGTGTGCGGCGTGATAATGGTGCACAGATGTCCCAAATTTCCAAACGAATCAGGAAAGGGGATCCTTTCGGCGGTAGGGGTGAGAGTCAACACAAAAGATCGAATCTGTTGGTAGCTTTCCTGCTTAGGCTGAAGCCGAAGCGAAATTATGCTTCGATGCACCTGGTTGGCGTATCGGTAAACAGAGATATGTTCAATATAGTAGTGATGTCGCTCAGGTGGGCTCATGCCGACAGAGAACTCTCAACATCATAAGCAAAGTAGGCAGTTACGATATTGTTGTGCAGTTCTCTGCTGGAATTGGCAATTTCGTTTAGTGCGTTGCCAGTGGCTTCATCTCCAGAACTTCGCTGACTCCACTCATGGTCAATATGATGCATCAGTCGATAAGCTCCTTCATTTGCAGTATTTGTGGAAGCATTGCTATGTTCTGCAGAAACTTTGCCTAACGCATTTGTGACTCGTTGCATTGAGTAGCGAATCGAATGCGACAAACGAGGATCGCTGACGAGAAAGTCCACCACTGAAGGTGGGTCATAAGCCATTGAATACATTTGACTGTATGCTACCCGAGCTTCACAAATTGATAGGAGAGATATCCAGTAGGATTCGGCATTCATATTTTTGGTAGGAAATTGGGCAATTTGAGCGTTTAACAGTGAGGTAATCAGTTGCGCTCTTTCCACAAAACGCCCCAGTTGCATGAAGTGCCACCCGTGATTTCGGTAGGTGGTGCTATCGGTAATTCCTGATACTGTCTGCAAAACATCCTTGGTTTTTCGAAAAAATTCGCGTGGTTGGTTATTCCAGATTTTTTCTATCCCATTGTCAGCGATGTCAAGATAGGTAGTATTGAGGCAAGACCAAAATTCCTTATTTAATGCGTTTCTTACCTGCCTGGCATTTTCACGTGCGTAGCCGATACAACTGTGAAGTGAATCGGGGTTGTTGCAATCGAAGATCAATTCGTCTGCCAAAGTGTAGGAATCTACCAGCATATATTCTTCATCTCCGCCGCTTGATGCAAGCCCGCCTACTGCAGGTTGTCGCCCGAGTGAATTGAAAATTCTTCGCCAATTTGCATCAATCTCATCAACTTGACTGTCTTCCAGAGCTTGAAATTGAGATGACACCAAGCGACATACGTGTGCGGCTCGCTCCAAGTAGCGGCTCATCCAATAAAGACCTTCTGCACTTCTTGATAGCATGGTTCTACTCAGATAGTACCCAGATGTCCTTACCGCCACCACCTTGACTGGAATTGACCACCAATGATCCGGGCTTCAAAGCAACTCTGCAGAAAGCCCCAGGAACCAATCTCGTTTTCTTGCCACGAAGTACGAATGTTCGAAGGTCAACGTGACGTGGCGCGGAACCCATATCGGACAGACAGGGTGATCTCGAAAGATTGAGCGTTGGCTGAGCGATAAAGTTTGCGGGGTCTTCAAGAATTCCCTTGCCGTAGTCAGCTCTTTCCTTCGGTGTCGCATGAGGACCGACCAACATGTCGTATCCGCCGGAACCGCCAACAATTTTGACGACAAGTTTGTCCAAATTGTCCATTGTATATTCGAGGTGTTCTGGGTTTCGGCACAGATAGGTTTCGACATTCGAAAGGATTGGTTCTTCAGTCAAATAGTAGCGGACAATTTCTGGTACGTAGGCGTAAATGCTCTTGTCATCTGCCACGCCGGTTCCTGGAGCATTGGCGATGGTGACATTTCCGAGTTGATGGGCATGGAATAAACCTGGAACGCCAAGAAGGGAGTCCGGACGAAAAGTTAGAGGATCAATAAAGTCATCGTCGATTCGACGATAAATTACATCAACTTGTCTCAACCCGCTAGTGGTACGCATATAGACATTTCCATTGTGGACCAACATGTCCTGACCTTGAACAAGTTCTACGCCCATTTCTCTTGCGAGAAACATGTGCTCGTAGAATGCAGAGTTGTAGACTCCCGGTGTAAGCAATACGATACAGGGGTCGGATTTTTCTTTCGGTGCGAGTTCAGTCAGAGTTTTTCTCAATACTCGACCGTAGTTTTCGATGGGGCGAACTCGATGCCGTCTAAACAGGTTTCGTAAACTTGTTTTAACGGCTTGGCGATTTGCCAGCATGTATGAAACGCCTGACGGTACTCGTAGATTGTCTTCCAGTACCATAAAACCATTGTTGGTACGAATTAGGTCGGTTCCGCAGATCGAAACCAAAGCTCCATGTGGTGATTCCACCCCGCGCATTTCAGGGCGGTATTGGGGGCATCCCAGCACCAGGTCTGTGGGAATTACACCGTCATGTAGAATCTTTTTGGAACCGTAAATATCTGCCAAGAATAAATTCAATGCTTCGAGCCGTTGACGAAGTCCATTTTCCAGAAAATCCCACTCTTGAGCAGCAAGAATTCTAGGTAGGAAATCGATTGGAATGATGCGTTCCTGTGCTCCTTCTTCGCCATAGACAGCGAAGGTGATGCCTTCATGAAGGAACGAGCGTTCGGCTCTTTCCTGCATACTGGCGATCTCATCTGACGTCATCTTGTTCAAAGCATTTGCAAGCATTTTGCAATGAGGCCTTGGTTCGCCTTTAGAAACGAACATCTCGTCATAGAAGTCGTCGTCCCACTCATAGTTGTCAAAAAGACCGCTATTTGAGTTGGGGGTTTTGGTATCTGGAGAAGTCATAATTGAATATAGTGTACTTCTGAATCTAGTTTTTTAATTTAACAAGTGACTATTGATTTGTAGGACTACTGGATCATTGAATTCCAAATATACTCTTTGTTAAGGGTCAAAATGGTATTGAGGTCGAAAAGGCGGTAGAGCAGGCCGGTTCAAAATTAAGTCCGCTGCTCGAGCCGCAATCATTTGAGTCGGTGCATTGAGATTGCCGCTTACGATGTCCGGCATAACTGAAGCATCGACTACTCGCAACTGACCTATTCCATGTACCTTGAGTTCTGCATCAACGACAGCCATATCATCATAACCCATACGACAAGTGCCACAAGGGTGATAGTCGGTACCGGAATTTGCTCGAACATAATCTACAATTTCTTCATATGTTCGTGTTTCTGGTGTAGGCAGGATGCGTGGACCACGAAATTGATCGAAGGCCTTTTGCGCAAAAATTTCCTCTGCGCACTGTACACCTGAAACCAACTCTTTTAAGTCACTGGTTTCGGACAAATAGTTGAACAGACTTACAGGAGGGTCTTCGGGATTAGCACTTCTTAATGTTACTGTTCCGCGGCTTGCCGGTCGAAGTAAATCGACCATCAAAATCCAAGCCTGGTGCAGTTGAATCTTATTGCTATGGTATTCGGGCCACACTGGGGCAAAGTGGTACTGTAAGTTCGGATATTGGATATTTGACCCGCTATAGACAAGGCCGCCCATCTCCCATATGTTGGAAGCTGCAGGTCCGCTACGGTTAACAAACCATCGCAATCCTGCCCACAAGCGACCCGAAGTTCCTTGCAGGTAATCCAGCGTGACTTTTTTTGTGCATGAATGAACGTAGTAAATTGTGGCATGATCTTGAAGATTCTCACCGACGCCTGGCAGTACATGCACTGGCTCAATCCCATGTCCTTTCAGTTCGTGTTCTGGACCTATGCCAGAAAGTTTTAGTAACTGAGGAGAGTTGATTGCACCACCCGCTAAAATTACTTCTCGAGTTGCGTACGCATCCCTTAACGAGCCTCGTAACCGAAACTTAACACCGCTGGCGATGCCATGTTCAACCACAACTTTGTGTACCAAAGCTCCCGTCACTACTTTCATTCCGGAACGCTTTAGTGCTGGTCTAAGATGAGCGGTTGCCGCTGAGCACCGCCGTCCGTTTTTAGTTGTACGATCCAGTCTTGCAATGCCTTCTGGTTTGAACCCACTGAGATCATCCGACTGACCTTGCCCAGAAGTTTCTCCGGCCTCCCACAACGCATCTAAAAGTGGGTTGTTCAAGTTGCTTTTTGTTACACTCAAAGGGCCGCTGTCACCGCGCCAATCGCTGGGACCTCGATCGGATGATTCACCTGCTCGAAAATAGGGGAGACAGTGCTCAAAACTCCATTCGGGTAAATCATATTTTCTCGCCCATCGGTCATAGTCCATAGGGTGGCCTCGCATGTAGACCATGGCATTGATACTGGTTGATCCGCCGATTACCCGCCCACGTGGCAGTTCTATGGCTCGACCATTTACGCTCGGATCAGGAGCAGCAAGATAGTTCCAGTTCAGGGATGGATCTTTGTATACACTGTAAACCCCTGCTGGAATATGAATGAATAAACGATGGTCCCACGGACCAGCTTCTAAAACTAGTACACTGTGACCTGCTTCACTAAGGTGGTTGGCTAGAACGCACCCAGCCGCGCCTGCACCAACAATCACATATTCAGCTTCCAAAGGTGTTGCTGACTTCATTACTCGGCAGTTGTCTAAATATTTTTAGGCAACGGGTGTATGGTTGAAACTCATTAAATTCATGATTGCATCTCTGCCACCTAACTCTTGAATTCTCGCTGCTTGATCTTGTGCACATAAATTAGCAGTTTGTTCTGGGTCTAAAACTTGCAGCAGTCGGCTGTGCATAGAATTGATGCTTGATGAGAAATCAGCATCAATTGCAAGGTTATTCAGTTCTGCAGGATCGTCGGATAAATTAAATAGTTGTGGAGAATTATTTGCGGCGTAATAGACATATTTCCAATCTCCATGTCGGAGCATATAGAAGCTAACCGGAGTGCCGCCGTCGTGATACTCAGAAATAATGAAACGGTCACTTAAATCATGTGACGCAATCTCCTGCAATGGCGTGGAGGACCACGATTTATTGCTATGTTGTTTGATCGCCAATGCATGTTCAATTGTCGCTCCAATGTCTGTTAAAGAAACCGGAGTTTGAACTCGCTTTCGGCGAAATCCTGGTCCGCAAGCAATGAGTGGAATCCCAACGGAATCCTCATACATTACAGACTTAGTCCAGAAGCCTAGATGGCCTAACATTTCACCGTGGTCGGAAGAGTATAGAATGACGGTTTCAGAGGCAGAGTTAGAATGTTCTAAAGCTTGTAACACTTGTCTTATGTTGTCATCCAGAAAGCTTATCAGGCCGAAGTAGCATCTTTTCGCTTCAATTCTTAAATCGTCATCAAAGTAATCATCGTAGTCCCAAAAGTTACGTATCTCTCTCAAGACAGGATGTTCGAGGCTGTCTCGGGATTGAGGATATTTTGGCAATCCAATCTCGCTGTGTTGATACAAATCGTAAAACGGAGCAGGGGCTGTTAGTGGGTAATGGGGGCTAACTAATGAAATAAACAAGACCCAGGACCTGTTTTTGATTTTTCCTGGGTACTTTCGTAGCCACTCACAAGCCGCCGCTGTGATTCGTCTGTCATATTCCGTATAGTCACTTTCTCCTCGACCCACGTGTTCTGCCAGTTCACAAGTTTCTTCAAACGGAGGAAGCGGATTTCGAAGTAGGCCTTGTGGCCAACCTAATCCATCGTTTGTAGCATGCATTGGCAGTACTTCTTCTGTAAAACCATTGTCTTCATCGCTCGACTGAAAGTGGAGTTTGCCGAAGGAAATGACAGCATGCCCTTGGTCTCGCAAACGATGCATCCAAGACTCGTATTGTCCGTGATAGGGCTCGGCAGACGACCAGCAGCGATGTTCGTGAACTTCAAGTCCAGTTGCGAGTGAAGCTCGAGCGGGCACGCAGATTGGAGAGGGAGAAAAAGCCCTGTCAAATGTCGAGCCACGATCAGACAGCAGATCAATTGTTGGTGATTGCACTATTGAATTACCATAGCAACCGGTATATGAACGTGCGTGTTCGTCTGAACAGAATACAATTACATTCGGATTAGCCATAATTATTCAATATTGGTGCAGTTGTAGAAACATTAGGTATTTCACTTGATATTCAAAGGTGCGTTTAAATCAACGATGCATACTTTTGGCTAGTTTAAAATTATCCTTGAATTAAACGTATAACGATGAAGTATTGGACAATAGTACCGGCAGCTGGAATTGGTTCCCGAATGGGCACCGAAATTCCAAAACAATATCTTCAACTCGGAGACAAAATGGTAATTGAATGGGTGATAGATGCGTTTATCTCTCATCCCAAAATATCAGGAGTTGCAGTCGGGCTCTCGAAGAATAATGACAACGAAGACAGACTGAAAGCACGTTCAAAAAATTTAGTGAGCATCTTCGAAGGAGGCGAAGTACGCTCAAAAACTGTTATGAATGGACTTCAGCATTTTATCGATTCGAATGTCAGCAAGTCGGACTGGGCAATCATTCACGACTCCAATCGTCCATTCGTGACTTCTGAAGATATCGACCGGCTGATCGAATCGATTGGAAATGACGAAAATGGTGGTGTCATGTGTCTTCCTGTGCATGACACAGTAAAGCACTCTAAATTTGATCGTGTGACCGAAACATTGCCAAGACAAAATATTTTCCGAGCTCAAACTCCACAAATGTTCAAAGTTGGAACTTTACTGGATGCACTTCAAAGGTGTGTGGAAATGGGTGTGAATGTTTCAGATGAATCGCAAGCTATAGAGTTGTATGGCTTAACTCCGCAAATCGTTATGGGTTCATCTAAAAACCTCAAAATTACCACCCAAGATGACTGGCTTGTGGCCAATGCTCTATTAAACGCACCAAAATCTAATTTATCAGAACAGCAGTGACTTCCCAATGATTAGAGTTGGATTTGGCTATGACGTACATGCTCTAGAGTCTGGCAAAAAACTTGTAATAGGTGGGGTGACTATTCCCTTTCCTAAAGGATTGGCGGGACACTCAGATGCTGACGTACTGGTTCATGCGGTCATTGATGCACTACTCGGTGCAGCCGGATTGGGTGATATTGGCGGGTTATTCCCTGACACGAATCAACAGTTCAAAGATATCGATAGTCGAATATTATTACGGAAGGTTCAAACTATTCTCGCAGAACAAAATTTTTCGTTACACAATATCGACTCTACGGTTGTTGCACAGGCTCCTAAACTTAGACCGTATATTGACCAAATGAAGCACAATTTGGCGTCCGACCTTCAAGTGCCCACGAATGTCATTAATGTTAAGGCAACTACAACTGATTATTTGGGATTTGCCGGGCGAGAGGAGGGGATTGCTGCCTATGGCGTATGCGCCATTAGCCAGATGCTCTAGACGGCAAGAAATTGTCAAAATGTAGGTACGAGTATAGTGTTAGCGTCTCGAAGCAGTTGTTCGTGGTTTAACCAGCAAAACATAAGTCGCTCCACTGCCACCATCGGAAGGTATGGCCTTACAGTATCCAAGAACATCCTTGTGTTGATTAAGCAGTTCGTGCGTCATGTGCTTAATTTTGGGGATTCCGTTGTATGATTGCCGTCCCTTACCATGAACGATTCGAACGCATTGATTGCCGCTAGATACTGATTCACGTATGAATTGAATGATCATTTTTCTCGCCTCTTCCACGGTGTGGCCGTGCAAGTCGATATAGTCATCAATCCTGAATTTTCCTCTTTTCAGCGTTCGAAAATCTTTTGGATTCAACCGATCTTTACGACATGATTCGTTTTCCTCTATTTCATGGATGGAATGATCAGGTGACATCTGTAAAGACTCTTTCAGCACTAATTGATCGTCCTTTTGCTGACTAGTAGGATTTACAGGCGGCTTTGGCTTGTCAGGCGTTGTCCTCACTCGGTCGTCGGTTGGCGTAACACCAATTTTATCCATCACCGCATGAAAAAGTTCAGATGAACTTATATTTGAATCGGGGTTGTTATTCATTCAACTCCCATCGATTCTAAGAATTTGTTTGCATCAAGAGCTGCCATACATCCCGTGCCGGCTGAGGTGACAGCCTGTCGATAGACATGGTCCGTAACATCGCCAGCAGCGTAAACTCCTTGTATGCTCGTTGCAGTGGCATTTCCATTAATTCCGCTCTCGACTGCGATATATCCATCGTGCATATTGAGCTGACCTATAAATAGTTCAGTATTTGGGGTGTGGCCAATTGCAATGAAAACTCCCTGTAAAACGAGCTTGGAAGTCTCTTCGGTATGAACATTCTTGATTGACAAACCGGTTACGCCATTGTCATCACCAAGGACTTCTTCAACGACGTGGTTCCAGCAAAGGGTAATATTTCCACCGTTTTCTATAGATTTGCTTTTTATCTTATCAGCAAGAATTGCTTCTGCTCTCAATTGATCTCGACGATGAATCAATGTAACTGAGTCGGCAATGTTCGAAAGATACAGCGCTTCTTCGACTGCGGTATTCCCCCCGCCCACGACAGCAACATGTTGCCCGCGGTAAAAAAATCCATCACAGGTCGCACAAGCAGAAACGCCTTTACCCATAAATTCCTGCTCTGAATCCAGTCCGAGATATTTGGCTGAAGCACCGGTAGCAATAATCAAGCTCTCGCAGGTGTAGGTTTCGGATTGACCGATGACTTCAAAAGGATATTTATTGAGGTCTACCTTATCGATATGATCAAAAATTATATTGGTATTGAATCTTGCGGCATGGAGTTCCATGCGATTCATCAAGTCTGGGCCCAGCACGCCTTTGTTGTCTCCTGGCCAGTTGTCAACATCTGTAGTCTTTGATAACTGGCCTCCCTTTTCAATTCCTGTAATTAATACAGGTGAGAGATTGGAACGTGCGGCGTAGACAGCTGCTGTGTAGCCTGCTGGACCTGAGCCAAGAATGAGTAGTTTGCAATGCACGAATTCTTCTTAATACTGGGTCTCACCGAAGCACGCAAAAAAAGCGTGTGTGTGATATCTGCAATTACTGATTGGAGGAACAGAACAGTAACGGCGTGCCGAATTATAAACTATGAAAAGGTACAAAGAAGTGGTACAACAAAATTTCATGACATTCACGTCGCTATGGGACAAAAATTACCTTAATAGCTCAAAGCCTACCTTGAGATAAAACGACAACATGAAACATTGAAAGTAGTCCATATTACTCTGATACCCTGTAATATTTATACTCAATATTAATAATACAAGGTAATATCTCAGAAATTACATAATTTATTCGTATCTTTGTTGAGTATGAGGCGATGATGCGATGATGCGACTGAGAAAATGTTTACTGCCGCTCAGTCACCTCAACTCCACCTAAAGCAAACAGTTGACGTATATAACCAATTTTTTGTTTTAGTGACGTTCTAACAAAGACTTAGCTCGTTCGTTCGCCGCGTTTGCTTCATTTGCAAGATTGAGACTTCCCAGCACCTTAGCTGTATTTTGCCAGGTAAGAGGAGTAGTATCCTTTTTTGCTGCTCGTTCCGACAGTAAAGCTCTTGCGTATTGAAACTGACCTGCTCGAATCGCAGATTCAATTAATGTCTGAGAAATCAGGTCACGTTGAGCATGACTGCCGCCGAAGAAGTTAGCCGTATATCGAATCGGAGCTAGCAGTTCCACAGCTTTGTTGTATTTTCCCGCTCCAAAGGCGATGATTGACTTTGCCACGGGTAGTCCGACACGTTGTGCCATTTTTGCGGAATAAGTCGTACCGTTGGCGACAGACTCCATCTTTTCCAGCATTGATTGTGCCTGCTTATTTCGATCCGAACCTACAAATGCCATGATTGCATGGCAATCATTGAAGCAGTAATAGCCCCCATAGGAAATGGTTGACTCCCATCTGTCGGCTAATGTGTCGAAGCGGTTGCTAACATCAAATCCAGTCAAATGCAGTCTCCAAAGGAGTGCGCTGGCATCAAGTAGTTCGAGTGCAACAGAACCGTTGGCAATGGAAGAGTCGAATATTTCCAGTACTTTGTCCATGTTTTGCAGATCGAGATAGTACAGTGCCAAGTGCCACCAATTGTGGGTGGCAAATTCATTGTCTGGTGCCCAATCGTCAACTCGCGATTCGTACCAGTCAATTCCATCAAGTTGACGACCTTGCATTTCCAGAACATGCGCGACGGCGTGTATAGCCCAAACATCACCCGCACTTATTTCTACCGCCTTGCGTCCGACTTCCTCTGCTTTGGTATATTCATTGCACTCTTCCAAACCGAATGAATACATTCCCAACGCGTAGCCATACCCGGGTGTATCTTTATCGTAAGCTGATAAGACTCTGGCAACCCTGTCTCTCAAATTATGTGCATCTCCCAGATAGAAGTCGCCTAAGTGAGCAACCTGTAGAGCGAGAATGTCTCGTGGGTTGTCGACCAATACCGACTCCAGAGTATTGGCATAGTTCTGAAAATTTCCACTATGCCATGCCTCTATAGCTGCGAAATGTCCTCGTTCACGATCGTTTCCATGTTCAACTGCTGCACGAGCGCTTTCAAGGGTTTCTTCAATATGACCTTTAAATTGACCGTCTGCCATAATGCAGCCGCAATGAGCTTTAAGACAGTGCGCCATGACGAAATTCGGATCTTCAGCAATTGCTGCATCTGCAGTCTCTACAGGGTCACCCTTGTAAGACTGAAGTTGCTGCAGTGCCTTTTCATATAAGTCCAATGCAGTCGTGTTTGCGACGGTGGTGGATACGCCGCGATAATCTTCTAGTTGTGACATAAATACCTCCAATTTATTTTTTATCTAGCGTCCGGAGGGCGATTCCAGATCATCAAGTTTGGATCGAGTGCCGAGTTTGAATCTTTGATCAGCACCGTATTCTTTCAATCCTACTCCGGCAACAAAGTCGCCAAATACAGGTCCATGCTTGAACAAGTGTCCGGAGCAACCGCCAGCAATCAGCACATTATCATATTCCGGATGAAAGTCGACGATGAAGTGTGTATCAGATGTCATTGCAATTTGACATGCCTTTTGGTCAACAGCCTTTTGGTTGACCAACTTCGGAAATCTGTTCTGCAGATAAAGTCGGGTGCGATTGAACGTCGCTTCATCCACAACTCGGTCATCGTTATCAAGGTCAATGATGGCTTCAGTCCAGGCAATTGCAGCCTTAACTCCCGAACCTTCTACCGAAGAGGTACCATAGGCTTGATAACCGTGGTCCACCCAACATGGCATGTTCTGGCAGTCGAACATTGCTTCCGAATCGGGGGTGGAAGTGTAGATGATATTTTGTCGGACCACCTGCAAATGTGGTCCAAGAGTGCGTCGAAACAAATCTCGAAGCCATGGTCCAGCAGTTACGACAATCAAGTCGGCTTCAAGAGGCGAGCCGTTCAAATATAAGCGTTCGAAGTCGTCCGTGTACACCCGCCCACGGATTATCCGCCCGCCTTCTCTTTGAAATAAACTGGCAGTTTCGACGACAGCCCGATGCGCCATGAGCAAACCGGATTCGGGTTCATAAATTCCATAGGCAACATTTTTGAAATCAAATTGAGGGAAGCGTACGCGAAGTTCATCCACATCAAACTTGAAGTAGGGCACACTCAACTTGTCGAAAGTTTCCAAAGTTGAGTCTTCCCACTGTGATCGTCCTTCAGTCGCGATAATCAAGGCTCCACATTCCACATACAAGGAGCGATTCATTTGTGCTTGAAGTTCCATCCACCTGGTCCGAGCTTCACGTACCCACTTGGTATACAACTGGTCGCTGCCGTGTATGGAACGGATGATGCGCGAATAATCGGTTGAGGAAGCGCGTGGATGCCCGGGCTCCCATCGGTCAATTAAGGTGACTTGGTACCCACGCCGACGAAGGCTCAGCGCAGTCATCACACCGGCAATTCCTGCGCCGACTACAAGCACTTCGCTGTTTCTTTGCATGGTATAAGAAAATTTGCTATTCTTTTGAATACTGTATACAGTATACAAACTTTCATATTTGCTAACTCACCATAATTCACCGTAAAGTAAGACTTCGATACGATTCTGAGGGAGGAAAGATTGCGAATGATGTCAGCAAAACATAACGACTTCACTACATTGCCAGACGGAACTCATACGGTCGTGATTGGTATGGGTGACATGAATGGCATCATGCGAGGGAAACGGGTTCCGGCCAGTAATTGGGGATCAATTGCCAACAATGGATGCGCCCTTTCAATTGCACTGCTGGTAATGGATATGACGAGCGATTTATGGGATTCGCCGTGTGCCAACATGGAGAATGGTTTTCCGGACATGCACATGTTTCCACTATCCGCACCAGTGGCGTCACCATGGGAGCCTGGAGTTGCAATTGTGCTTGGTTATGCAGAAAGTATGGACCACAAACCCTTGTCTGTTGATCCCCGTCAAGCACTGATCACTCAAGTAGAGCGGGCTGCGGCGGCGGGTTACACTGTGAAAATTGGTGCTGAATTGGAGTTTTATCTTCTGGACCCCGAAACCCTAATGCCAAAGGATAGAGGAATTCAAGTTTACAACCTTACGCGAGCCGCTGAATTGGAGCACATCGTCGGCCCGATGCGCAGACATTTGAATGACCTCGGAATTCCTATTGAGCAATCCAATCCCGAATACGCCCCCGGACAGGTTGAGATCAACATTCGCTATGGAGAAGCTCTTGAAACCGCAGACCGTGTTGTGATGTTTAGATCAATGATTAAAGAAATTGCAATGCAACACGGCTATTTGGCCACATTCATGGCAAAACCTTTCGCCGAAGAGTCGGGTAATGGCTTTCATACCCATCACTCCCTTTGGCAAGATGAAGTCAATCTGTTTTCCAACAACGGGACAATTTCCGCAATGGGCAAGAACTACTTGGCTGGACTTGCGCAACGCATGGCGGAAGCATCCATTGCAGTATCAACAACACCCAATGCATACAAGCGTCGCGCTCCCTATTCTTTCTGTCCGACAAACATCACTTGGGGTATAGACAATCGTACCGCCGCCTTAAGAGTGATTCAGGGATCCGATAGCGCAGTCAGAGTCGAAAAGCGTGATGGATCCGCTGATTGCAATCCATATTACTTATTTGCCACAGAAATCGCCGCCGGGTTGGATGGTATCGAGCAGGGTCTCGAACCGCCGCCCATGATTGAAACTGACGCATACACAATCGAAGATGCTCCTGCACTCCCACTTAGCCTATCCGAAGCGATGGATCTCGCTAGAAATTCAGACTGGTTGAAGAATGTTCTGGGCAGTGACCGGCTCGAAGTTCTTTTGCAACAGGCTGAGCGAGAAGCAGGCTTTGTCAATGCAGCAGTCTCCCAAGTGGAAATCGATCGTTACCTGAGAAATATGTGATGCGAATTGGAACAGTCATCGGCACCGTAACCGCTCCGGTTCGGAATCCTCGCCTGAGTTCTTATCCTCTTTTAATCGTCCAGTTTGGCGAAGAAAAAAAGTTGACTACTTCTAATGTAGAGCCCATCGTGGCATCTGATACTGTAGGTGCCGGAATTGGTCAGACAGTTTTAGTGGCAATGGGTTCTGCCGCAAGGGTGCCGGAAGAATTACAAGGTACCATCGCCGATGCGGCGATCGTCGCTATCGTTGATGAAATATCATTTAAATGATTAATAAATCTTTCTAACTATATAAAAATATTATCAAAATAATCATTAAAGGAGAATCATATGCCATCAAAAAACGACCATGTACAAACTGCATTGGGCATGATTGAAACTCGTGGATTGGTCGCTTCCATAGAAGCTGCCGATGCAATGGTGAAGGCAGCGAACGTATCAATTCTTCGACAAACAAGAGTTGGCGGTGGATTAGTGTCTACGCTGGTTAGAGGAGAAGTTGGCGCAGTCAAAGCATCAGTCGATGCCGGTGCGAGTGCGGCTAATAAGGTTGGTGAAGTAGTCGCAGTACATATTATTCCGCGTCCTCATGACGAAGTAGAACGTTTGCTCGACTCTTGAGCGATTAGACACGCAATACTCATTCTCGATTGATTCTAACGAATGAGAAATAGGTGGTTGATACTCTGATGGCCACTGAATTTGAGGCATTTGCAAAGCACCTCGAAATTGCCTCGCAACGCGGTGTTGATAACATTACTGCACGCAGTTACGAACGTGTAACGGTTCTTGGCGGCGGTAACGAAGGCCGACTACTGGCGGCTCTGGCTCTGTCGCAAAATTACGATGTGACTTTGTTCAGTGCTTACGGAACTGAGCTACGTTCAATTCGAAATGCAGGGGGGATCACGCTTCGTGGCGATGGCCCAGTTGGCACCTATCAGATAGACCAGGAATCAACTCCGTCAATTGCGACTACAGCTGAACTGGACTATGCGGTTTCCTCAGCGGACTTAATTTTTGCTACCGGCCCAGTACACAAGCACCGCACCTATGCGATGGTGCTGGCTGATCATCTTAGAGATGGACAGACTCTGGTCATTGTTCCAGCCCGTACGTTCGCGGCATTTGAAACTCGTACGTTACTCACAGTCTGCGGGTGTTCGGCTGACATTACTATTGTTGAAGCACAGACTCTGCCTTATTGGCCACGAGCGGAAGGAAATACACTTCACCTAACTGCAGCAGCAGCAGCACTAGTAGCCCCGCTACCGAGTTCCCGAATGCGTCAAGTTAGCGGGCTCCTAGACATTCTCGCCAATGCAGTGTCTAGCGGTACTGTACTGCAAAGCAGTTTGTCGGATGGGAGCGGTGTAGTAGAGGCCTGTGCATTGATGTTTGGATCGAGTGTGGTTGCAGGTAAGAAGAGCCTGCCTGAAGGGGCCGAACCATTAGCCGAAAATCAAACGCTTAAAATCCAGTTTGATTCCGCACGGGTGTTGGCAGCTGCAGAGAAAGCACTACAAGAGCGTTGTGACGTAGCGGCGAAATTTGGTGTTCGCAACTTGCCTGACACATCTAAGATGATCCACACATTTGCGGGTCAAAGATTTGTATCGGATTCAGCCGAAGCTGCGGCGATTTTGCGTGATGCTGTATCGGGTTCTTTGATTCCCTTGCAGTCGGTAGCCCGCATGACTTCAGTTGACACCCCTGTAACTGATTCACTCATTACATTGGCGGGTGCACTTCTTGGCAGTGACATTGCAGCTGGAGGACGACGACTCGAGTCGTTAAACATTGTTGGCGGCAATGTAGACGATGTACGCAAGCGCATGGAATCCTTAACTCGAGGGGAATAAGCCATGGACTATGACCTTCAATCAATAGCAGCGGCCCGACAAGCAGCCGAAACGGCTTGGGAAGCCTATCTCAAATTTAGACATTTCAAACGCGAAGACATTGACGCAATGGTTGATGCCATGGCGCTGGCGATTGAACCGGAAGCACAACGCTTGGCGGAACTTGCGGTAGAGGAGACTAGGTGTGGCAATGTCCAGGACAAGCGAATTAAGAACTTATTCAACTCCATTGAAGTTGCGCAGTGGCTAAGAAAAATCAGAACCCGTGGAATCCTTTGGAGTGACGATGTCACTAAAGTTGCGGCCATCGGCGAACCGATGGGTGTTGTGGCAGCATTGATACCGGTTACAAATCCAACATCTACCGTGATCTACAAAATTATTTCAGCAATTAAAGCGGGTAATGCCATTGTCTGTGCTCCGCATCCGAAGGGAATCAAATGTGGAATGGAGACGACGGCGGTTATGGCTGCAGCAGCTGAGCGTTTAGGTGCTCCAGCAGGGTTGATTCAGTGCCTAGACAAGGTTGCCATTGCCGGTACCGGAGAACTGATGAGACACAGAAGAACATCCGTGGTGTTGGCTACTGGCGGTCCTGCAATGGTCAAGGCAGCGTATTCTTCCGGCAAGCCCACTTTGGCAGTAGGCCCTGGGAACGTCCCATGTTACGTACATTCTTCGAAATCGAATGATTTGGATGAAGTGGCAGAGCAAATTATTACCTCCAAGGAGTTTGATTATGGCACTGCATGCGTATCTGAGCAGGCGGTTATCGTCGACCGCCAGATTAGTCGCGCGTTGAAGGAAGAAATGAAACTGCGTGGTGCCTATTTTTGCTCCGAACAGGAGGCGATTCGCCTGGCAAATGTCATCTTCACAGATGGTGCCATAAATCCTGATCGAGTGGGACAGTCTCCGAGGGTTTTAGCGGAATTGGCACAAATTGAATTGCCACCTAGAATTCGCGTTTTAGTTGCCCCGCAAACTGCTATTGGTCAAAATGTCCCACTTTCACTGGAGAAGCTTAACCCCGTTCTTGCTTGGTATGAGGCAAGATCGAATTCGCAGGGCTATGAACTTGCGCAACAGATCGTGGCGTTGGGCGGATGGGGGCACACTGCAGCAATTCACTGTGACGAAGGTTCTGTTGTAGCTAAATATAGTGAACTGCCAGTGGGTAGAGTTTTGGTGAACACACCAGCGATCATCGGCGGAATGGGCTATTCAACTGATCTGGAACCGAGTTTTATGCTTGGTACAGGGACATGGTCGGGATCAATTACCTCTGACAATGTGACTGCACTGCATTTGATCAATATTAAGCGTGTCGCCTACGAAAACAGACCGTGGCGAGAGATTTACGACTCATACGGTGATTAAAATGCCAGATTCTCTGACCATTCGAGCACTAATGCAGATTGATCGTCTGCAGCCAAAGTTTGCTGCATACAACGGGGCAACAACACAAGGGTCTGTTCCATTGTCTGGTGATACGGTATTAATCGGTGAATTTGCTCCCGGCAATCAAGTTTTTCGACTGATTGACATCGCATTGAAGGCGAGTCGATCAGAAGTGACTAGTCAAATCGTTGAACGTGAATTTGGCTTTTTCATTCTACGATCGCCAAGCAACTCACAAATTAGTGCTGCTCGCAATGCCATTCTTTCTGATCTTGGAATGAGTCTAAATGACCGCGTTAAGCCTAGAGTCGAATCAACTCAAATTATTACTTCTGTTGAACCCTATCAGGCACAACTGTTGAATAAATGGTCTTCAGGGTCCTTGATTGTTCCTGGTCAAACACTCGGAATCATTGAATGTTCTCCAGCTGCCTACATATCCATAGCGGCCAATGAAGCGGAGAAGTCAGCAATGATTGACATTGTTCAGGTTCGTGCAGTGGGTCGTTTCGGTAGATTATTTATTTCGGGTGCTGAAGAATCCATAAAAACCGCGATTCATCAGGCAGAGGTAGCTCTGGCTGAGGTTGAAGGCAGGGATGAATGACCATGAAGCGTAGCGTCATCGCTGATGAACAGATTCGGGACGCGTGCCGACGTGGCAGACTGCATGTAGAGGTTGGTGGTACGGACATTGTTACAGCACAAGCCAAAGATACCGCACAGCGTCTGAATATTCAGTTGATCGATCGGCCAATGGAAAAGACACCGTTTGTGCAAACCGATCCAATTACTGCTTCACGTCGGACGCTGTATCGCAGAAATCCCAAATGGATTCCACCAGTTCGAGTGAATGATGAACCTGTTAGGCTGCTCTCCAAGTTGGCCATTATCGGTTGTGGTGGAGTTGGCTCTCACCTTGCTCACCTTATTGGGTTGCGCAAGGTTTCAAGAGAAGCGTGTCTGATTGACATTCTGCCCGGTGCGGCTGAATCTCTTGCCTTGGACCTACAACATTCCAGAGGCATTACGAGATCAAGCACCGAATTTAAGGGCAGTACTTCGTTACAAAGTGTGGCAGACTCGGATGTAGTAGTGGTGACCGCCGGTCGCCCCCGAACTCCCGGCATGAGTCGGTCAGATTTAGCTGAAGTCAATGGCAGGGTGATTCGCGGCATTGGAGAAACTTTGGCTCAGATTGCTCCCAAGAGTGTGGTGATTGTGGTGAGCAATCCGGTTGATGAAATGTCCGCACTAATGTTGGAGGTTACGCAGTTTCCTCGTGAACGTGTGCTTGGCATGGCAGGTACTTTAGATGGTGCACGATTTCGCCAGTCACTTGCTGTTGCTGCCGGTGTGTCAGTAGCTGATGTTGAAGCCATGTCGCTCGGTAGTCATGGTGACGAAATGATACCGATATCATCACGAGCCACAATCAAGGACCGTCCACTGAGTGAATACCTGAATGAAGAAGTAATTGAGTCGTGTCGAGTAGCAACAGTTGGCGCTGGTGCTGAGGTTGTGGCATTGAAAAAGACAGGTTCAGCAACTTTGGCACCGGCACATGCGACATTGGAATTGGTGGAGTATATGTGCGGAATTCGTACTGGCACAGTTGCAGTTTCTGTTTTACTCAAGGGTGAATTTGGCATTTCTGATGCAGTTCTGTCCGTACCCTGCAGACTAGGGGTTGGTGGTGTGACGGAAATAGTTGAGCTTCAACTATCCAATCAAGAAATTGACGAATTGAGACAGGCTGCTCAGGCAGTCAGCACAAGAATTGGCGTAGCACAATCATGAAAGTTGAAAGCATATTTACTGGCGGTCGATTTGAAAAGGTTGGTTCGTATTGTCGTGCTAAGCGTGTTGGCCCCTTTGTCTTTGTTGCAGGGACTACAGCAATTGAAGCTAGCGGAAAACTTCACTCGCCAAACGATACCTACGCTCAGTCAATATTTGTATTCGACCGAATTCGACAAGCGCTGGATCAACTCGGTGCTGAAATGCGACATGTGGTACGAACCAGGGCGTTTCTTACAGACATGAAAACTGGTGCGTCCGATTTTGTCCGCGCGCATGGGGAGGTATTTGACGGTATCAATCCAGTCACAACTGGTGTAGAGGCAGGGCTCACCACACCTGGCATGATGATTGAAATCGAAGTAGATGCTTTGATCCATGATAAAGACGGGAACATAGAATTTTGAATTTTTCGATAGTCGTGAACCGATTCAACTTTGACAGTATGAATTCAATTAATGAGTATCGATGAATAATCGAGCAAATCAATTGCTCGTTGGGAGAGAACTAATTTATTTAACTTATGCACCGGAGGTCAATAGAAGTGAAAGTAGTTCGAGTATTTAAAGTAGCAGTAGTTGCAACATTAATGTCATGTGCTTCTATCTTTGCTGGTGTGGTAAATGCTGAAAAGGATCCAATCGTAGTTGGATACATTGGCTCATTTGCCAGTGACACCGGACTCAGCACCATTCGTGGCGCTGAGATGGCGATAGACGAACTGAATGCAGCTGGCGGCGTGCTTGGTGGACGCATGATTAAGTTCGTCAAAGCAGACACCCGTGAAGATGTGGTGGAAGGCGTGAAGGCATACGAGTATCTAAATGATGTGGAAAACGTAGACTTCATTATTTCGGGTAGTATCGACGATGTGTCGCTTGGTTGGCTGGAAAGAATGGCAGAGTATCGCACTCCGACGTTGGACACCTGGACATCCTATGTCGGCATCATTGACAAAGTAGTTGAAGATTATGAAAAGTACAAAATGTACTTCATGAATATCGCTTGCGACGAAGCTCTGGCGACCCTATACATTGATTTTGGTAAGGACGTCCTTGCTGATCAAATGGGTTACAAATCTACAGTTTTGATGTTCGAAGACACTGCTTTCGGAGTTTCGATCGCAGGGTTGGTTCGAGACTTGCTTGCACCAGAAGCGGGAATCGCCATTTCTGAAGAAATCATTTACGACGCCAATACCGTCGACTTCGGTCCGTTGTTTAACAAGGCAGTGGATTCTGGAGCAGATTTTATTTACCTGGTGTCATCCGTTAGAAGCCAAGTTCCAGCATCACAATACGTGAAGTTGCAGGTTCCAATTCCAATGACTGGTGTTAACGTAGCTGCATTTGGTCAGGACTTTTGGGACGATACAGGTGGCTTGGGTGGCGGAACTTCAACTTTGAGTCCGGTTCCTGCTGTCGGTATGGCTTTGGACGATCGCACTGCCAAGTTTATCGAGAACTACAAGGCTCGTTATGGTAATGAGCGTCCGATTTATCCACACTTCAACGGTTTTAACGCCTATTACGGAATCTACACTGCATTTGAAGCAGCGGAAGTAGCAGGTGGGTTTGAACCATTGGACGCGTGGGTACAAGCGTATGAAAATACTGACCTTAAACTATACAAGGACGGAAAAATTTGGTTGCGCTATGCCTATTGGAAGCCAGGTGAAATTGAACCGAGAACCAATCGTGAATACACTCACAATGTAAAGTTCGACATCACCGCACCGTTTGACGACGGTAGTCCGGCCATGGTGGTTGTGCAGTGGTATGAAGATGGCACTGCTGCTGTTATTTATCCTGAAAAGTTTGCAAACGGCCAATTTAAAGAGCCGTCTTGGATCAATTGATTCAAATGTAACTTAAGTTTTCACTTCCGGTGCTATGCAGGCCGGAAGTGAAAATATTTCAACACTAGGAGATTAATTCTTGCTTGCCCAAGTAATGATTCAGGGATTGATGCTTAGCGGATTTTACGCATTGATCGCGGTCGGATTTACGATGATATTTAGCGTAGGTCGCGTACTGAATCTTGCTTACGGTTCGTTTTTGATGCTGGGTGGCTACATTTATTATCAAGGCGCACAGTTGTGGGGCTTGCCCAAGGTTCCTAGTTTCATCATTGCAGCAGTCGCTGGAGCGGTATTCGGCATGCTGGTTTACCAAATCCTCGTAAAGAGACTACGCGGTGATGTCGTCGCAGTGGAAATTTCGACATTGATATTGGCCGTGGTGGTTCAAGCGTCAGTCATATTGGTGTTTTCGCCTTCTCCAAAAAGTATGTGGCCATTAATTCCCGGCGTGCTTCGAGTGGGAGACGTGAATGTCACCTACAACATCGTGATCGCAGCAGTGACGAGTTGGTTTTTGTTGGGGGCCTTATTTTTGTTCATTGGGTTTACTCATTTGGGTAGAGCTATTCGAGCCGTATCCATGGACGAAAAGGGTGCCATAGTTGCAGGCATCAACCCGGATTTAATCAATGTAATGACATGGGCCATTTCGGGAATGTTTGGGGCGATTGCGGGAGTGTTTCTTGCAACGTATACCCAACTGGATCCTAATATGTGGGTTACGCCGCTAATTATCGCGGTAGCCGTAGTAATCGTAGGAGGAATCGGCAGTATCGTTGGAAGTTTGGTCGCAGCGCACATCATTGGCATGCTCGAAACGATCACAACTACACTGATTGCTGCTGAACTGCGTGGTGTTGCAACGATGATCATCATTATTGTGGTACTGCTTGTGGCCCCAAAAGGGTTGTTCGGCAAGTCGGAATTATGATTCAGTTGGATTCAGCAACACGCAGAGGGATTCTTGGTTGGGCGGTATTTGCTGCTGTAATGCTGGTGCTGCCTCATTTTGTTGGAACCGGAGTCGTTCGCTCGTTTGTTTTTGCGCTTTACCTGGCAATTTTCGCGATAAGTTGGGACATCATGTCGGGCAAAACCGGTTACATCAGTTTTGGGCATCCGTTTCTCATCGGTATTGGCGGCTACACAACAGCATTACTGACATACCACTTACACTGGCCGCTGTACTTCAGCATACCCACAGCAGTGCTGATGACAATGATTGGCGGAACATTGTTCTTTGTTCCAGCACTTCGCATACGTGGGACCTATTTTGCTTTAGTCACATTGGCGTTCATGGAACTGATTTATGGTTTGGTTCAGGTTATTGCGCCTCAGGTTACGGGTGGAACTCGAGGGTTGTCCGGGTTGACCAGTATGGTGACTGGAGCAGCGCCGAATTACTACCTGGCACTCGGGGTAATGCTAACCCTGGGTTTTAGTATGTGGATGCTAATTCGAACGCGATTGGGAATTGCGTTAAGCGCTATTGGTATGGATGAAGATGCCGTTGGTGCGAGCGGTTTGAATGTCACAAAACTAAAACTATTCGCATTCATGCTCAGTGCATTCGCCGCTGGATTAGGCGGTGCACTCTACGTCCACTATTTAGGCTCAATCGCACCTCGGGCGTTATTTGATGTAGGCTTTCTGTTTCAGATTTTGGTTGCATGCCTGCTTGGAGGGGCAGGCACCATTACGGGTCCTATTGCGGGTGCATTTTTTCTCACTTTCTTACTAGAGTGGTTACGGCCTTACATACCCGGTACAGAACGGTTCTTACTGTATGGAGCAGTAGCACTGATTCTATATGTAGTTCAACCTAACGGATTGCACCACATGGCGAGAACACTGATAAAGAGAATCGCTCAAATTTTGCCTCGAAGAGGTACAGCATGAAGCGCATTTTAGAAGCGATGAGATTGAGCAAATCATTCGGCGGTCTTCAGGCCGCAAGGAATGTAACACTGCATGTAGAATCTGGAGAGACCGTTGGCATTATCGGTCCCAACGGTGCCGGGAAGACCACACTTTTCAACTTGCTCATGAATGAAATCAAACCCGATAAAGGCAACGTCGTCCTCAATGGCGTGAACATTGATGCCTTGCCAATTCATGCACGGGTCAAACAGGGAATAGCCAGAACTTATCAAGTTCCCAGGCCATTTTCCAAACTCACAGTAAGAGAGAACATTCGTGTCAGCATGATGCCTGACAGTATTGTTAAGATGCTGAATTACGGTGCAGATGCTGAAAGTGAGAAATCAATCGCACAAAGCGTCGGTTTCAGTGCAAGTCAGTTAGAGCAATTTCCTTCAGAACTGGCAATGGGCGATCTTCGAAAGCTTGAACTTGCCAGAACACTTGCGACAAATCCAAAGCTACTGCTCTTAGATGAAGTCTTTGCGGGTTTAACGTATGGAGAAATAGAGCAAATTTCTGAACTGCTGGTGAATCGCAAAGAGTCACATGGAACTACATACTTAATTGTCAGTCATGACCTCAAGGCGTTAGCTCCATTGGTGGATCGTGTCATTGTGATTCATGCCGGCAGCGTGTTGATGGAAGGGAAGTTCGACGAAGTCGTTCAAGACCCTGAAGTTCAAGATGCCTACTTGGGAACCGGAAAGGAGGCAGCCTAGTGACTGAAATTCTTAATATTAAGAATCTTGAAGTTGTGTACGGCATGGCCAAGTCCTTACATGGCGTTTCAATGTCGGTTGATGCGGGCCAAATTGTTGCAATCATTGGCCCGGTCGGTGCCGGAAAGTCGACGCTTTTTGATGCGATCTTTGGTTTGAATACTTCTACGGGCAATATTGAATTTGAAAAGCAGGATCTGCGTCGTTACCCACCTCAGAAAATTGTAAGCATGGGCATCAGTTATGCTTCGGAGCGGGGTAATTTATTTACGCAGATGAACGTAGAAGACAACCTATTAGTTGGAGGATTTCAAGCTCGAAGCGATATCGGTAAGAATCTGGAACTTGTTTACGGTTTGTTCCCCATTTTGAAGGAGAGACGAAAACAGGAGGCCGGTACTCAAAGCGGTGGCGAAAGACAAATGCTTTCCCTGGGCCGAGCTTTAATGGCCAGCCCGCGGATGCTGCTGGTAGATGAGCCAACTATTGGGCTGTCACCGAAAGTCTGCCTGGATATCGCAGAAGCACTGGTGAAGTTGAACCGAGACCATGGACTGACAATAGTTATCGCTGAACAAAATGCAAATTTTGCATTGAGTCTTGCCAGTTATATTTATCTATTGGAGATTGGGAAAATCACTCGGGAGGGAACACCCGAGGAATTAAAGAGCGAAGACGTCATTCGCAAGTCGTACTTCGGTAATTCGGAAGAAAGGGGTCTTAGGTAATGGCCGAGTTTACAAAAATCGCACCATCTGTATCGCTTGCAGAGGAGGTTTATAACCAACTGTTCGCTGCGATAAATACGGGGGCGATTGACCCTCTGAAGCGCATAGTTCAGGAAAAATTGGCAGATGAACTTCAGGTGAGTCGAACACCTGTGCGCGAAGCGTTGTTGCGACTCGAGCACGAAGGAATCCTTACACGGGTTGGTAGAGGTGGTTTCGTAATTCGGAAGATTACAGACCAAGAACTTGTTGAGATTTTTAGTGCCAGGGAAGTTGTTGAGTGTCATGCACTTGGATTACTGTGTGAGAAAAACGACCCCCAAATCTCCGATCGACTTTCTGCCATTGTCGAACGAGAAGAGCAAACGCCGAGACACACCATTACTGATTACTTCGAAGCGAATAAGTTAATTCACCGTTCATTTGTTGAGGAAACTGACAATCGTTTTCTTTTACAGATGTTTGATTTGATCTGGAATCGAAGTGTGGGAATCGTGCTTTTTTCAGAAATCGGTACAGATACATTACCGAAATCTCTCAGGGATCATTTGGTTCTCTGTGATGCAGTACGAGAGGCTGATGCTGAACAGGCTATGGAAGCCATGCGTCAGCATATTTACGAAGGATTGAGTCTACAACGTCGAGCAATTAACGAAAGACAGGACGAATCTAAACTTGCCGTTGCAGCGGTTTAAAGGAAATAACACGTTATGTGTGGAATAGCCGGAAGAATCTTACGCAGTTCAGGGATGGTCGGAAACGACCTAGTGGAACTTATGGATGCCCAGTCCCATCGCGGGGCGGATTCAACTGGATTTGCAGTGTATACCGAACCGTCAAACAACGGCAAAATTCGATTGATGGGTTTTGACCGCGGTAATTTGGATACGGATTTGGATGATGTCCGCTATGCGCTTAGAAATCATAACTCAGATTTTCTGGCTGATCCCGAAGTGGATGGCTCGAATACGAAACATTACAGTGTCAAACTAGTTGTAAGTTATCCGAATAGCGTAACTCGTTGGATCGAAGAGGCAGATTTAATCGCCGATCGAATTGAGGTTCAGTCTTTTGGTCGATCGTTGGAGATCATCAAAGATGTAGGCGATGCCAATGCAGTGGCAGATAAGCATGGGTTACGTGACATGCAAGGCACTCATGGCTTAGGACACGCCAGGCTTGCGACGGAGTCGGATGTATCACCTAAAGCCAGTCATCCATTCTGGGCTAGACCGTTTCCAGATGTTGCGATTGTTCACAACGGACAAATTACTAATTATTACACTTGGCGACACAAGCTCGAACGAATGGGATATCGGTTCATGACGGAAAACGACAGTGAACTGCTAGCGGTTTGGGTTTCGGATCAGATGAGAAACGGGCTCAATTTGAAACAAGCGCTTACCCGGTCAATTTCAGAAATTGACGGCGTTTTTACGTTCATGATTAGTGATACAAACGGAATTGGATTCGCCAAAGACCGATTCGCCATGAAGCCTCTGGTAACCATTGAAGCAGATGGGGAACTGGTAGCAGCGACGGAAGAGCAGGCAGTTAGGTGCGTACTTCCGCAACAATTTGATGTAGTCAACTACGACGGCCCTGCAATAACCACGATATGGCCACTGTCTTTGGAGAAAGCAGCATGAGCGAAGCGGTGGTGAGTGCAGGACGTCGTGACATCCGTGAAGTGAATGAGGAAATTCTAAGCTTAATGTCGGCCGGGAAGTCAGTCGTAGTGAAAGATACACTATCGCGACATAACTTGGGAGTAGGGTTGCCACCTGGCGGGAGCATCAGATTTGAAGGCAGTGTTGGTTATTACTGTGGGGGGCTTAACAGTGGATCCGATCTACAAATTGCTAACAATGCTGGCTGGGGAACCGGAGAAGCCATGGCCAAAGGCTCAATTACTGTCAATGGTTATGCTGGGATGTCTACTGGAGCTGCGATGTTGGGTGGAACCATTCATGTTAAGGGTGATTGTGGACCAAGATGTGGTGTTGCAATGAAAGGTGGTGACATCATCGTTGAAGGCAAACTTGGATATCAGGCAGGATTTATGGCTCACTTTGGTCGAATTATTGCACTTGGCGGTGCGGGACCTTCTTGTGCAGATGCCTTATGGCAGGGTGAAGTGTGGGTTTTAGGTGAAATTGAATCTTTGGGAGTGGATTCTAAAGTTGTTGAGCCGGAAGATTTTGAAGTTGAGTCGGTAGAGGACTTACTAACTAAGCACGGGATACATGAACGAGGACGAGATTGGCGAAAAGTTGTTTCCGGACAAGCGTTGTGGTTTTTTGAGAGTAGGGACGCAAAGTCATGGCTGATGATTTAGGTACCACATACGCATATCCCTTTCCTATGGCGTCCGAACAGGAGGTAGCATTTAGTGATGGTGCTATAGAAGGGCGACCGGCGGGTAAACCACAATCTTATGATGAAGGAGGTTCGACTCGATGGACTCCTGATGCTATAGCGGAAGTACAGGCATTGGCTCAACTAGGGCGCTATCAGGTTCGAGGCTACAACTGTTTCAACAAGCAGATGCCGACATTTGATGACTTGGTCTTTGTGCCGGCAACTATGACTCGGTTACCGTTAGAGGGATATCGAGAAAATTGTGAAATGGGGACTGTGCTCGGTGCAGGCACTGGACTAGTTGAAAAGCCTTTGGAACTCAAAATTCCGATATACATTGCCTCAATGTCGTTTGGAGCATTGTCGGCGAGCGCCAAGGCGGCGATTGGCTATGGCGCATCCAAAGCAGGCACGATGACCTGTACCGGAGAGGGCGGGATGTTGGAAGAAGAACGTTCTGCCAGTCAAAGGCTTGTTTATCAACTAACACCTTCACGTTATGGGGTCGACCTAGATCACATTCGTCGTGCAGATGGATTGGAATTGGTTGTTGGACAGGGCGCCAAACCGGGTACTGGTGGTCTTTTACTTGGCATGAAAGTTTCTGAAAGAGTTTCAAATATGCGAAGTCTGCCTGTCGGAGTAGATCAGCGTTCAACAGTGCGGCACCCAGACTTTCTCGGTGCTGATGACATGGCAGTCAAGATCGAAGAGTTGCGAATTGCAACAAATTATCAGGTGCCAATTTTAGTCAAGATGGGTGCTACGCGACCTCGGTTTGATGTAGCAATTGCGGCAAAAGCTGGTGCTGATGTGGTGGTGCTGGATGGGACCGAAGGAGGGACTGGTGCTTCCCCTGAATTGCTTTTGAATCATACTGGTATTCCAACCATGTCTTCAATTCGTGCTGCCAGGGAAGCACTTGATGATTGTGGAATGAGCGAAAAGGTGTCTTTAGTAGTGTCGGGTGGAATTCGCTCTGGTGTTGATGTCGCCAAGTGTCTTGCACTAGGTGCTGATGCTGTCATGATTGGCAATGCCGCGATGATTGCGCTTGGATGCAATTCTCCGCGTTACGAAAATGATTATGCGGCACTAGGTACATCACCAGGAGCGTGTCATCACTGTCATACGGGCATGTGTCCAGTTGGTATTGCGACTCAAGACGAAGAACTTGAAAAGCGAGTTAACGTAGCAGCCGGGGCCGAGCGAGTTTATCGATTTTTGACTGCGATGGCCATGGAAGTTTCCATGTTAGCCAAGGCGTGTGGAAAATCTTCGGTACACAATTTAGAAGTAGAGGATTTACGGGCACTGTCGTTTGAAGCTTCCGCCTTCACAGGTGTGAAATTAGCTGGTTTGGACCGACCATTTGAGTGGTAGAAGGAATTCTAATTCGGGTAGGGTTTTCCTGACGTCGTAGGTTCTTTAGCCAGCCGATTTGCCCAATCAAGGACTACTTCTCGATCAAAACCACAAGCATCAGCCACTGCAATATCCCAAGTGTCTCGAACTCGGCAACGACCTTCTCTGAACTGAGGAATGACCTCATGCTTTGTAGCTTCAAAACAATCTACTAAAGATTCCAAAATTGTCAGATTAGGAATTGCTAGAGATTCAATGTGAATGGGATTGTACCTTGGCCAAGCAAGTGCTCGTGCGCCTCTTGCCTTCATCATAATTCTTCCTAGTGTTGAATTTAAGTACACACTCAATCCCTTGGCTTCGGTTGAACCAATATCTAGAATTGGAGTCCACTCTGTTCCAATTTTGGGTTGTTTGGAAAAAATTGCAGATAACCGCCCTGACCGAGTATTTATAGACCTACAAAACAGGAGATAACTCGCCTTTGAAGCCAAAAATTGACGTTTTATTTCATCAGTAGCAAAGTTCTTCTTTCTTCTAGTAAAGTCATCAGGTGTTCCTTGCAGTTGCTGGTGTATTTCACTACTAACAGTATGAAAAACTTCGATTTCTTTATCTTCTTCAGCGCACCACTCCCAATAGTCAGACTCTCTGTTGACACTTAGTAGAGTAGGTTTCCAACAACTTCCGAGTCTAGTCCAAGTTTTATTTTTAGAATCGGAAGCGTAATCCTCAAATTCAACTGCGATATTGGGAAGTATCTCATCACACCAAGCGACTGGAGTCCAATCTCCAGACTCAACTCTGGTGCGAGACCATTTGACTTTTGAACCGAAATTCTCTAGTCCAGAATCAGCCAAAATACTTTGATAAATTGAATGAGCATCATCTAAAGACTTTGGCTGTTTATAGAGTGAGACGAAAGTTGTATGCTCCTGGAGAGTGTTGTCTTTGCCACTTAGAATAAGAATAGATTCGGAAATGGAAGTATCTGCGCTCCAATTTGGAGAAGCAGGGTCATGTATCGTTAAAATGTAGCGAATATTGAAATATTTAGCTAAGAATTTACGTTCTTGAATACCTGCCTCAGTCGTACAAGCAGTAGTGGGCAATACAGATGAGAAAGCAACATCACGATTTCCAGAACAAAAATCAGCCATTAAGGCGGTAAAGTAAGGTCCAATGCTATTGGTGTTACAAAGTGAACTTAGTTCGCTGTCTGTATATTCGAGTGTACGCTTAATGTCCTTAAGCCGTTTTCTATACTGGCTTCTCTCATCAGCATTAGCTTGGATAGCTTGGTTACTGTCTAAAGAAAAGGGTGGGTTAGAAACACATATTCTTGTGGTGCTCAATCGTTTTCTTAGATTCCCACTTCCCTGTGCAGCAGCGATAGCAGGATCAATAGACATTGACAATGCACCGCTATCTAGCATGCTTGATGTTTCATCATAGAAATTTCCTAGCGTAGCATGCTGCATACGATGATTTCCTTCTCGATTGAATTCTAAAAGGTCAAGTGACCCAATTCTAGTGTGCGCATCATCACGAGTTTGAACTCTTCTAGGAATATCCCACAAGCCCATCTGATTTAATTCCACACTTGCTGAAAAAATTGCAAGTTGACTCGCCGCTAACTGAACAGCACGTTTATTGATATCTAGACCTGTTAGACTTTTCTCTATTAGTGTTTTTACTAGTTTCTGATCATGAACTGAATCTATGTGGTGATAATTTTGGGCTCGCCTTCTAATAGCAGTTAGCATTGCCACCAACAAGGTACCAGAACCACATGCTGGATCTACAATAGCATTATTGTCCCAAAATTCGATGTCACTCCAAACCGAGTCATATGGTGGTGCAAAAGCATCACAAGTTAGTTCAGCAAGTAAAATCGCACTTGGTGCCAGTGTGTAATATGCACCATCGCCTTCAGGGTGGTCCATTATGCTTTGGTAGAGTTTTCCTACGTGGTCCATTCCCATCTCAGCATATCGTGGAGCGAGCTCTTCGCAGTATCGTGTTAAAGTTCGCAAGCCTGATTGAAATCCAGCGTAAATCATCCCAGATTCTTGATAAGAGCAAGATACAACTTCGAGTGCAGGTTCAAATACGGGGCGATAATCATGTGCTAGCACTTGCCTCCACTGGTGGCTGATCATGGCTGCTGGTCTTTCATTTCTGATGACATCTGAAAGAGGTCGTAAGAAGGAAAAGCGGTCTCGTTTAACTAGGCACTCATGCAACATTAATGCATTAGACAATAGTAAAGTTGCAGCCACACAGGCACGAATTTCATTCTTCTCATCTTTAGCTAATGTGATGCCGGTAGCTTCCTGCCATCTCGCTCCTAACCCTCGTTCTTCAGTGAAATGCGCAGCGACTCGCCCAATAGCATCCTTAATCAGATTGCAATCCTCGTCAACGGTTGGTTTAAGTCCACATTCATCTGAAAGACGAAGTGCAATTTCGTCAAATTTTCCACTTCGGAGTTGGTCAAGGAAAGGCTTTATATCAAAGTCGATATCACTGTTAGTAGCATTCGCACTAACAATGAGTTGTTTTTTGAGGTCGACCTCAATTCTTGGGTCGTGTGCACGTAGGGCTCGTAGTACTTGTCCTAAGATACCCCAATCACTTTCCCAAGCGCCAAGTGCATCTTCAAAGAGTAAATTGGTGTGCATTTCGATTGGGACAATGATGTAGCCGAATTTTTTTGTGGAGTCGCTTGGCTTGCGCATAACACGACCTACAGCTTGCACAATATCAACTTCGCTAGTCCTAGGTTCTAGAAAGCAAATAGCATCTAGTGCGGGTACGTTTATTCCTTCAGAGAGTACTTGGACATTATTCGTTACCCGATGTTTTCCTCCACTTTTTGCTTTTGCTAAGTTATCAAGTTCTATCTTGCGAATAGCAGCATTGCTTTCACCATCCAAATAACCGGCTTCCAGATTTAACTCTTCCGAGGATGTTTGTTTCGATATCCAATTTTGGAGTTCTTCGGTGTTTAAAAGATTTTCAGCCTCCTTTGCATTTTTTCGAATGTTACTAAACGAAATGCAACTGTGAATGTTCGGAATTTTGATATCAACCACATCGGAGTGTTCGTCAATACCAACGCCTTCCGCATTTCTAAGGGTGAGACCAAGAGCAGCGATTCTTTCAAAAAAGGATGTGTTCTTAATATCAAGTTTGTGAGAACGAGGAGTATCACGCCGAATTCGCATGATTATTACTCGATAATCACATAGTCTTCGCTCAGATTCGAGTGCGTTTAAGGCATCAACAAAAGACAAATTGTGAAAGACTTCTCCGTACGTAGAGAAGTCACTCATATCGACTATGTGCCTTTCCTGTAAGTGTTCCTCAGTGCCAACTGTTATTTTCTTGACCGACTTGCTACTGTATATTCTTGGAGTCGCCGTTTGATAAAGTCGTTTATGCGCCTTTAACTTATGGTGAACCAACTGAAATAGTTTGTCTTTAAGGTTCTTATCGAAATATGCGCCGGTTGTACGATGTGCCTCATCGGCAACAACCAGGTCAGCGGCAGGTAAATTCTTGAGGGGGGGGGTGGAAAGCGACTGGGCAGCACATACTTTATCCAACGATTGATAAGTGGTGAATACCACCACATACCCGTTCTCTAAGTTATTCTGGGGTGTGTCTTTACTGACAAAATGTGAGCGATTTGCGTGCTCAGCGATTTGTGCTGGATCTGTGGTTACAGGAGCAGTTATCTCACTAATGTGCCCTGTACCCCCCCCCGACCTGCAGCGGTATCTGAACAAACAACTACAGTGGTGATGGGACGTTTAGCTTCACGCAACCACTCTCGTCGACTTTGTGCGGTAAGTCCGATGCTAGGAGTAGCATAAATGACCAATCCGCCATCGGGCACAATTTCTTCCGCAATTCGCTGTGAAACCAGAGTCTTACCAGTTCCGCACGCCATGATGAGTTGACCACGATCTTGACGTTTGAATCCTGAAACACAGTCATCAAAAGCCTGTCGCTGCAGAGAGTCTAATTCATGAGGTTTGACTTGCTCATCTAAATTGTCAATGTTCAAATCACCCCATTCAGCTAACACATTGATAATTTGCAGATTGCTTGAAACAGCTAATTTTTCGACAGGTGTTGTCCAACTGCCAGTGGTCACAACCCAGCGACTAGCCAAATTGAGTAAGGCAGTATGAGCAGCAAATTTATGTATGTCGTTTTTTAAAATCTTGTTTTTGGTGTCGAAACATTTCGCCTGGATTGCAATATAGTCGCCATCCTTTCTTTTCGCGACAATATCAGTTCCAATATCTGTGCCATCGTTTTGAAGAAAAATCGAAGTTAAAACATTGCGTGGTGTTTCGGGATAGCGCCAAGCCTCTTCGATCTCAGTATCTGGAATTTTTGGAAGCACTTTGACCAGTAGGTGTTCAAATTTCTGGCCTTTAATATGGTTGGGCTGTCGCAATAGTTCGTTAATAACTTCTTGTAGTTTCATTTTTTCGATCTGTGATGCATTTTTTCTTTATATTCTGAGAGGGTTTCGGGTGCTGTAGTGTGTTGATTTAACTGTTGTTTTCAATGAGTTAATTATTCGTTTACCCCACAAAATGGGCTTTTTGACCCGATTTTAGTTGGTATTCGGCGCTGCCCCGTAAAAGCCATCCCACAGTCTCCGAATGCGCCACTATCAAACACTCAAGCGATTGATATTGCTTAATAATATGCCGCGTCCTCAGGGCGTTTAGAGTAGCATGGACACTCGAATAAACAAACAAAATCCGATCAGGTGCGGCAATTATGAATGATACTCTGTTTTCCTGACACCTGCTCGATGAGCATTGTGACCTCAAACCCAACCGCCCTAATCACTGACGTCGCCCAAAAGGAGCGGTACCGCCAGGCGTGCACTTTCTCTACACATTGTCGCCCACTGACACTGTTCGACGACCCATCAGCATCGGACCCGCCAATGCTCACAAAAAACGCACGAATGACCCGCCGGTTTTCCTTCCAATTCGGCGCCGATTGGACGAAATATCGACTTAAAATTGTAGAATAATTCTAAACGGGAAACTCTCTACAGTCTTTGAAATCAATGGGTGACACATCCTGATGGTGCAATACTTACATCATCCTCCATGTCGGGTTTGAGATCTTTTAGTGCCTGGCATTTGACCCAACTTCCCCTCTTATTCCTCACCGGTTCATTCGTACCAAATACGACCCCGACCGCAACCGTTATCTTGTCCGACAAAAGATTGTCCGACTTGTCGGAATCGCTAAAAGCCAAACTTAACTAAAACCTTTACGTCAACTCGGCGAGCCATTCTCGCTGAAATGTAACACACCAGTTCCCCGCAACTAGAACTGTTCAGTGTGCAAGAATATGTCCGGATGCTGACTCACGCCCGGCATGCTAAAAGATCTGAGATACTGCGAGTAGATGTGGGAGAATGTCGTGAGTAACTTACGTCGCCCGGGAACCTCTGACAAATAGGTCATGCCGAGTCGGGCGACAGCAAAAGCCAAACGCATCTATCGGTGTT
This sequence comes from Arenicellales bacterium, assembly GCA_965200645.1. Classification (GTDB taxonomy): domain Bacteria; phylum Pseudomonadota; class Gammaproteobacteria; order Arenicellales; family JAJDZL01; genus CBDAUN01. The sequence goes on along the minus strand of CBDAUN010000003.1, from coordinate 681,859 downwards.
GAGGGTTGAACTAGTACACCGTCCCCTTTGCACTCCCCAAAGGACGATCATCTCCAGCGAGTCGTTAAGTCTTCTGTTTTCTTCCTGGCATCCGAGCGATCCATGTAGTGCTCATTTTGACTTGTGGTTCTTTTATATCAATGACTCACAAGTGAAAATGTCGGAAGTCAAGAAATATGTCTTTGCCTTGCGTCAATCATATCGAACTAACTATTCAAAACATAGACACGACAAATCAGAGACTTTCCGTATCTTTAAGAACCAGCTCCGTTCAACTTATGCCGCAGTTCGGAAACATCATCCGGCGATAGACCACTGTGCTTGACCACTGTCGAATCGTCGAAATTATCACGAAGTAAACTCTCTGCAAACTCCCAATTGCGTTCCTGAGTTGCTTCCTGTCTACCTTCCTGTCTACCTTCCTGTATCCCTTTCTGTATTCCTGCCAGTTCGCCTTCTTGTCTAGCTTCTAGTCTGTCTTGCAGAGTGTAGGCATCTAAAATGGTCATCACTTTTGTCATGATTCTCTTATCCGGTTCAACATTTAACTTTTCTATGTTCATCAGTCGGTCACGACTTCTATAGGTCGGGTCCCGCTGACACACGTATGCCACCATTGAGGCGTACAACGAATCGTAACCCGCCATGCCATGTAACTTTTCAGATGCCAGTCGGAGCATCTTACCCACCACTGCATCGTCCAAGTGCCATATATGTGTAAGAATATAGAATACTGAGGCAAACTTCAAATCCTGTACGGTCCTTTGAATAGGTTCGCCCATTAAATTGACAAACACCACTCGAAAGTGCAGTGACTTGGCATCGTACTTTCGAAGTTCCTCGGACAACAGTTTCAGCGAGGCGGGATGCGTGGGATCGAAGTTCCAGTGCTGTTCACCGTGATACACCACCACCGCCATCACCAAGGCATCGGTATGCGCGTAGCCGACACTGTGCATATACCTTGCCACCTGATCGATTGTATGGGAGTCCGGATGACTTTTGAATTCAAGCACAAACTGTACCCGGGGATCTGCTTCGCTGGCCTGGTTGATCTTCATGGACATCAGTCCATCAGGACGAAGTTCCACCTGCCACGCACTGCCTAAGATCTCGGTTTGATAATCAATGTGATCAGTGTCAAGTTCCGACCGTAACGCATCGGGCAGTGACAGTACGACCAGTTCCTTGCGGAACTCCGGAAACGACGCTAATACATCTTTGAAAAACAGATCGTGATACGGGATGCCTGTAGCAGGATTGTTTGTCGTTGTTTTAGAACTCATTTTGACCTTCCTAATGGTTTATGGGTACAGTTTGCAATAAAGGGGGTACGTCCAATATGGATATTGACCATGCCTGACTTAAAGATGCATCCAACCACTTCGTGTTACTTCCAAAATGATTTTGGATGCAACCACTTCGTAGCGACTCACACGAAACCAGACGCAACGAAACCCATGGCCACAATGAAGCGATGAACTGATGAGCACCTGAGCCCGATGATGGGGTGTTAGGTCGACTCAAGAACTGCAATAACTTAGGTCCTTCTCAGTGAATTGTTGAGCAATCACTCAGGCAAAGTCAAGCAAGTCACTTAAGTATTGTAAACATTTTAATTTGATTCTATTTTTGAATCAAACGTTCAATTCACCGAAATAGAACAACTGACTGTCGAATACTGAAGTCAGTTTATTTCTATAATGAAAAAAATTAATGTTTGACAGTGATTAGATGCCATCAGTGAACTCAAATATGAGAGGGTTTCGGGTGCTGTAGCGTGATGATTTGACTGTTGTCATCAATGGGTAGATTTTTCGTTTACCCCACAAAAATGGGCTTTTTGACCCGTTTTTAGGCGCTGCCTGACAAAAACCACCCCACAACCTCCAAAGGCGCCACTATCAATCACTTAAGCAATTGATATTGCTTAATCAAATGCCGCATCCTCAGGGCGTTTAGAGTGGCATGGACACTCGAATTCACAAACTACAGTCATCAGGTGCGGCGATGATCAATGATACGCTGTTTTCCTGGTACCTGCTCGATGAATACTGTGACCTGACCCACTTAAATATGGTGGTCGAAGCAATGGAACTTGATGACCTAGTCCATCAGTTCAACCAACGGCGCCGAGGCACGTGCTGCGAATGGCTCGCCAAGGCGCGCGCACCCGACCCGGGCGCCCAACGCCGATGTCACCGACCACCTCATCGATGACGAACGTGGTGTAGTCTCCTGTCGTTGTCCGCCAACCGACCCAATTCCCCAGTTGGCCTACCACTGCGTCGAAAAGGCACGTCAAACCTTAAAGTATCACTGTCCGGCCGCAACCCGTGCTACCGAGACGCCGGCACACCGCATTTGCGTTGCCGGGTGGTGCCCGTGAAGTTCGACGAGAACCATCTTCGCACCATCGTTGCCACGTAACACCTATCAGTGGCAGCGGGTCTTTCACTACTGACGATGCAAGCACTCACGATTAGTGCGATACGCGCTAATCAACCGGCACGAATGCGCTCGTTAGTACGGGCGGCGGCCAGACGCGCAACCGGCTTAATCATTGACGTCGCCCGAAAGGGGAGGCACCGCCAGGGCGTGTACGTTTTCTGCACATTATCGCCCACCGGCACGGTTCGGCGACCCATCAGCGTCGAATCCGCCAATGCTCACGCAAATCGCACGAATGACCCGCCGGTATTCCTTCCAATTCGGCCCCACTTGGGCGAAATATCGACTTTAAGGTTGTAGAATGATTCCGAATGGAAAACTCTCATATTCTTATTAACGATTCCATTTTGACTTTAAATATGTTTAGGTCGATAGTTTGTAGCCGAACGAAGCGAATTCTCTAGTATATTGCGCTTTAAGTCATTGATATTAATGAATATTAATCCTTGAATAGATAATGCGTATTGTTGAATGAACTCGCAATATAGTTAGTTTGACAAAGTCAATTTAATTAGTTCCAAACAGAGATGACTCCAAATTAAGCCGAATATCTAACGTTTTACAGATTGAGTGCTTTCTCTAGTCAGATAGTAGGCTCCGAGAATCGGTAGGAATGTCACTAGGACAACGACCATCGCCACCACGTTTGTCACTGGCCTTTGTCTCGGACGAACGAGTTCTTCAAGCATCCAAATTGGTAAGGTTTGTTGCTGTCCTGCCGTAAAGGTAGTAACAATGACCTCGTCAAATGATAGTGCAAATGCCAACATGCCTCCTGCTAACAATGCAGTTGCAAGATTAGGCAGTACTACATATCTGAATGTCTGGAATCCACTCGCTCCTAAATCAAAAGAAGCCTCCAACAATGAGCCTGACATGCGTCTAAATCTGGCAATTGCGTTGTTATATACCACCACTACGCAAAAAGTGGCATGACCCAAAATAATGGTCCATGTTGAAAACGGTATATCCAGAATGTTGAAAGCTGAACGCAGCGAGATTCCGGTAATTATTCCTGGTAGTGCGATCGGCAAAATTACCAGCAATGACACAACTTCCCGACCAAAAAATTTGGACCTCGAAACCGCTGCCGCACAAAGAGTTCCAAGAACAATGGCAATGAGGGTCGAAATGGTAGCCACTTGTAGAGATAGTGACAGGGCGTCCCAAACATCTGGTCGATTCCAAGTCACACTGAACCATTTCAATGTCAAATCTGGCGGTGGGAACTGATAGCTCTTATCCTCTGTGGTAAATGCATACAAAAAGATCAGCAGGATCGGTAGATGCAGAAACAGCAACCCACAAGCCGCAGAGATCTTAAGCGCTATAGAAGCCTTTTGCTCAGAGTGCATCGAACGCTCCTCTGCGTTTAGCCATCCACAGATAGAATGCCATCACTACAATGGGGACAACAGCAAAAGCCGCTGCCAGTGGGATGTTGCCTGCAGTACCTTGATGGGCATATACCGCCTGTCCAATAAACCGACGCGAGGAGCCAATGATCTGCGGCACAATAAAGTCGCCCATGGTGAGTGAGAATGTAAATATCGACCCGGCAACAACACCAGGTAAAGCAAGCGGTATAGTAATCAGTCGCAGAGTCTGTTGCGAAGCAGCTCCTAAATCATTTGAAGCTTCCAGCAAGCTGTTCGGTATTCGTTCTAAAGCGGCTTGAACCGGCAAAATCATAAAAGGTAGCCAGACATATAGCAGAACAATAAATGTTCCAATGTAACTGACTGACAAGGAATTACCACCAATTACTGGAATTGAAAGAATTGTATTTAAGACAAAACTACTGCCAGTTGCTTCTATGAGCCAGTTGATGATTCCTTCCTTAGCGAGGATGAGTTTCCACGCATAGATTTTTACCAAATAGCTTGACCACAATGGCAACATTACTCCGAGATAAAACAACGCCTTCATCCGGCCTCGTGCATATCGAGCGGCGTAATATGCGATTGGAAAGGCAATAATTGCAGCAAAGATCGTAACAGCACAAGCCATCAAAATGGTGCGCAGGATAATGTCGTAGTTCGCCGGCGCCAACAGCTCCCGAAATGTCTTTAGCGTCAACTCATATCGAATCAGACCTGAAAATTCATCAATCGAGAAAAAGCTGTGAAGCAGTAGCGTGAATAGCGAACCGATGTAGATTACGCCAAGCCAAAGAATCGGAGGTAAAAGAAACAGGAAGATCAGTAAACCAGGTCTTCGCCAGAATAAGCCGCTCAAACTCCCGAAGAATCCTGACGCTGAGCGTTCAGCGAGTGTCGACACTAGTCGTCTTCCATTTCATGCAGTGCTTCTCTCGGCCACCATAGCGAGACACTCGATCCAACCTCAGGCAACTTTTTGCTGGCGCTAACTTGTACTTGGATTTTGCCGCCATTGACCAATACAGATAATTGATTGGTTGAGCCCATGAAACGCACCGAATGCAGGGTGCCCGTCAGACGGCCTGTGTCGGTATCTACCAGGCTCACCGATTCTGGTCGTAAACTTGACTGCTTCGCAGAACCTCCGGAGATGGAACTTAGTTCTGCAGACAACACGTTAGATGAACCAACGAATTCCGCAACAAAACGTGTTCTTGGACGCTGATATATGGTTTGAGGTGAACCAACTTGCACAACCTTGCCTTCATTAATGATCGCAATGCTGTCTGACATTGAAAGTGCCTCATTCTGATCGTGGGTGACAAATATGAACGTAATCCCCAATGATTTTTGCAGCGACTTTAGTTCATCCTGCATTTGCTCTCTAAGTTTTAGATCGAGTGCTCCCAAGGGTTCATCAAGAAGAAGTACTCGAGGTCTGTTGATTAATGCTCGAGCTAACGCGACTCGTTGTCTTTGTCCCCCGGAAAGCTGACTCGGAGCCCGTCCACCAAACCCGCCAAGCCTAACCAGTTCCAGCATTTCCTCTGCTTGCTGGTGACGTTGCCGCTTCGGCACGCCTCGAACCAGCAAGCCGTAGGCAACATTCTCGATGACTTTCAGATGAGGAAATAAGGCATAGTCTTGAAAAACTGTGTTGACAGGCCTTCGATTCGGTGGCGTATTAGAAGATTCAACGCCAAATATTCTAATGAGTCCGTCTGTAGGTCGGTCGATTCCAGAAATTAGTCTTAAGCAGGTCGTCTTGCCAGAACCGGAAGGACCAAGCATTGCAAAGAATGACCCTTCCTCAATTGAAAGGTCAACTCCGTTTACTGCAACAACTGAACCGAATTGACGTGATACGTTTTCGAATTCAACAGCGATAGCCATTTAAGAAAAAGCAACTATAAATAGACTGCCCGACCGCTTCCGGCCGGGCAGATAAATTCAAAATTACGGATAAATATTTAACGGCCGCCAATCACGCCAATGTAGTCTGATACCCACCTGTAGTAAGGAACACATTCTCCCTGAGTTGGGCACTTGGTAATTGGAGTAGTCCAAAACTTAATCTTGTCGAAGTCATCAAGTCCGTTCGCTGCACAGCCCTCGGCGGTCTGCATTCCACGACCGTCTGTGCAGGCGTCGATTACTGGTGGAACTGCACCAAACCAAACCGACAAGTCACTTTGTAGGTTAGAAGATAGTGTGTGCTCCATCCACATGTATGCGCAGTTTGGATGTTCAGCATCTACATGCAGCATGGTAGTATCTGACCATCCGGTGGCACCTTCGATTGGAATTGTCGAGGAGATTGGAGCACCTTCGGCTTGCAGCAAATTCCTTTGAAATGGCCAGGATCCGGAAGCAACGACGCCTTCATTCTTGAAATCGTCTATTTGGATAAACGCATTGTGCCAATAGCGATTGACAATTTTTCGTTGTTCTCGAAGCAAATCAAGCGCTACTGCATATTGATCTTCGTTCAACTCATAGGGATTTTGAATTCCCAACTCTGGTTGGTGGTGCATCAAATATAGTGCAGCATCGGCTACATGGATAGGACCATCATAAGCTTGAATTCGTCCCTTATTGGACATGCCGTCAGGGAGTGTTTGCTCCTTGAATACAACTCCCCAGGATTCTGGTGGCTCCGGAAAAACATCAGTGTTGTACATGAGCACGTTCGGCCCCCACATGTAGGGAGTTCCGTAGTGCTTTCCGTCTACTGTGTGCCAAGGGGCATTTTTCAAGCGATCGTCAACGGTACTCCAACTCGGGATAAGATCTATGTTGACTTCCTGCACACGCTTACCAGCAATCAGGCGTAGTGATGCGTCGCCGGATGCAGTAACCAGATCGAAACCTCCTTCGTTCATCAGTGCAACCATTTCATCAGATGTATTCGCTGTCTTTATACGAACCATGCACCCTGTGGTTTGTTCAAAACTTGTAACCCAATCGAACTCCTTGACGGTTTCACCACGTTCGATATAGCCTGGCCAGGCCACGATGTCGAGGAAACCTTCGCCAGGCCCAATTTCCATCTTCATCTCTGCAAATCCAACACTTGAAATTGCGAAAAATGCAGCCGCAATGATTGAGGTTTTAATTGTTTTCATGTCAGTCTCTCTCCTTGTAGTAAGTTACGCTACCAATCGATTATGGGAACTAATTTAAATTCTACGGTCAGTTTAACCTTGTAAGTTTATCAGAGATTAAAACTGAACTTTACTTGGCATGGTTTCAGGATCGCGGCTTGAAAAAGCAATGGAGACGTTGACTGCGATCGAACATCAGTTTGAACAAAAAATTGTTGTTGTTTTTCTTCTTCAAAAACAAGGAATACTCATGCTTATCTTGAATCAAATAAATTGAAATTCTTAGCATAAGTACTTCGATTTTAGTTGAGCACAATTTACCAACTTGCTGATTTCACTTGAATAATCGGTGTATTTTTGAGATAATTAAAGTGATGGCACTTTATTTGCGCCATTAATATGTTTGGTGTTTGAATTCTTTGACACTGCATTTTCCAAGCAACCACATCAAAATTCGTCTAATTGCTTGCTTGTTTCCACAAGAATTTTGCAAAGAGACAACCTTGCATGTGCTAATTACTGCAGAAAAACTGCGACGTTTTAACTTTTCAAGATCGAGAATATGAAATTGCTCAATTTCAATTATTCACTGACTCGAGCACGCGATGATTTAGTCATGTCGTTGATTGCCGCCTTGTCGCTAACCTTGTTTGCCATCTTTGTGACTTATTCAAGTCAAGATCCGGGATGGACAAACTCTAGTTCAGCAGTCGAAATCTTCAACATCGGAGGTATCACAGGTGCCTACATCGCAGACATTGGCTATTGGCTGTTAGGAATTTGTGTGTTGGTCATCCCAATCGCACTAATCGCCTTCTGTTGGATGTATTTATATCGTTGGAAAAATCAAGCAAAGGACCAACTTCTCTCCCCAATACTGTTTCTTATTGGAACAGTATTAACATTGACTGGGATCAGCGGAATTGAGAACAGCTACATTCTCAACAATAACGCAGGTGCTCCACCCGGTGGAGTTTTAGGAAATCTAACTGCCAGTTTTGTAACAGCCTATCTACCATTCCAGGTTTCTGTTGTCTTATTTCTTTGTGCTGTAATAATTGGCACTGCACTTGCCGGAGTACCTTGGATGGTGGTATCCGAGTTTGTTGGCAGAGCGATAATTTCAACCTTCAAAAGTGTCTTACCTAGTCGACGAGAACCAGCATATGACGATGATGTTTCTGTCCAACCGCAGCGGAATTTTGAGCAAGACTTCGAACAGGAGCCGGTGCAGGTACCAAGAAAAAAATTGTCAAAACCAAGTCTGTTTGCAAAATCTTCAAAACCTAAAACTAAGAAACCTGAAGCCAAAAAACGATCAAAGAGGCGAACAGAAAGCAAAAGGGTCGAACCAATTATTGGCAGTATCGGTCAAGTCGATGCTGAAGGAATTGATAGCCCTGAAGTGCGAGAAGTAAAGCAAAAGCCGATAACATCTAAAGCACCACCTCGCTCCACTCACAAACCCCCACAGCAAACTAAGAGCGGAGGGTCCAAATTTAAACTGCCCGCACTGTCCCTGCTGGATAGACCACATAAATCCCGACACGCCTACTCTCGCAAAGATATTGCGACCATGGCGAGTAAGGTTGAAACCATGCTGAGTGAGTTCGGAGTCGAAGTTACAGTGGAAAATGCACACCCCGGTCCGGTGATCACTCAACTGGAGGTTCAGCCTGCCCCAGGAGTTAAGGCCAGTCAAATCGTCAACCTGAATAGAGATTTAGCCCGCTCTCTCGCTGTTTCAAGTGTGCGTGTGGTCGACAATATACCGGGTAGTCCTTACGTTGGTATTGAAGTTCCGAATCGAATGAGGGAAGCAGTACGATTCTTGGATGGTCTTGAATCGGAGCAGTACAAACAGAGTAATTCTCCGTTATCCATCGTGCTCGGAAAGGACATTAGAGGCTCCACTGTCGTGTCGAGTCTAGACAAAATGCCGCATTTACTGATTGCTGGTACTACCGGCGCAGGTAAGTCGGTGTGTCTAAATGCCATATTATTGAGTTTCCTCTATAAATCAACTCCGGATCAAATTCGTCTGATTATGGTCGACCCAAAAATGTTGGAGTTTTCGGTTTACGACGGCATTCCTCATTTACTTACGCCAGTCATCACCGATATGGAAAAAACGGAAAACGCACTGCGTTGGTGCATAGCCGAAATGGAAGCAAGATATACCTTAATGTCTCAACTTGGCGTCAGAAGCCTCGAAGGTTACAACGACCGCATTCGTAGTTCTGCACCTATCCCCAATCCATTGAAGGCCGGGTCGCCTGAACCATCCTATTTATCGCCATTCCCATATATCGTAGTTGTCATCGATGAACTTGCCGACTTAATCATGGTGATGGGGCGCAAGGCGGAAGACTTGATCATTCGAATTGCCCAACGTGCACGTGCAGCGGGTATCCATTTGATCGTGGCGACTCAACGTCCATCAACGGATGTAATTAAGGGTTTGCTGAAGGCAAACATTCCCACTCGAATCGGCTTTAAAGTTGCATCGAATGCAGATTCGCGCACGATTCTTGACCAACCGGGTGCAGAGACTTTGCTAGGGCAGGGAGATATGCTCTTTCTTGCACCAGGGTCTAGCGAGGTGATGCGAGTTCACGGTGCATTTATTTCGGATGATGAAGTCAAAAGAGTTGTAGACGCATTGAAACTGAATGGACCTCCGGTTTATGTTTCCGAAGTAGTTTCCAGCAAAGCGACAGATGGGTCTAATGCTGAATTCGGAGGAAACGACATCGATGGCGAGAATGACGAATATTACGACGAAGCTGTCAATTATGTAATCCAGTCTCAAAGACCTACAATTTCCTCTGTTCAGAGGAAGTTTAGGATTGGCTACAATCGTGCAGCAAGACTAATCGAAACCATGGAACATGCCGGATTAGTCAGTCCAGCTGATGTGAATGGCAAGCGTGAGGTTTTAGTCCCGCCCCCACCCGAAGACTAAACACCTGTGACCAAATTCATTAAGCTTTTCTCGGTATCTGCCGGTGCACTTCTATTCGCACTGAGTCTCACAAGTAGCGCTCAATCTGAGTCAGCTGTAGAACGTCTCGAACGGTTCTTTGAGGAAGACAACACTATGTTTGCCGAATTTGTGCAAGTTGTCTTGGACGAAGGGTTGCATGTTCTAGAAGAAAGCAGTGGTTTGGTGTGGATACAGCGCCCAAACTTGTTTCGATGGGAATACGTCAGTCCATTTGAGCAGACAATTGTTAATGATGGCACCAAAACCTGGGTCTACGATGTTGAATTGAGTCAGGTTACGGTGAGTGATTCGGAAAGTTTCGTCGGTAATACTCCCGCACAGATATTATCTGGAATGGGAACCATTGAAGAAAACTACAATGTCGAGGATTTGGGTCGGCAAGGGGTGTTGATCTGGGTGGCAATCGAACCAAAGATCGCCGATGAATCTCAGTTTTCTGAACTCCGTATGGCTTTCGACAGCAATCGACTACAAATCGTGGAGATGGTTGATGGGATTGGAAATACGACGCGAATTCAGATGGTTGACTTGCTGAAAAATCCGCAATTTGATGAACGAACATTTCAATTCGAAGTTCCTGATGGTGTAGATGTAGTGGAATCACAGTAACCACTATCATCAAATTATCACTGCCTCAAACCACTTCTAACGAAACGAGTTGTATAAATACAACTCTAATAGTTTGCGGCTATATTGTCGATAACTACAGAGTTTAAGTAACAAACCAATACGTAAACTATTTTGGATTCGAAATTCGTCCCACTTGCAGAGTTAATGAGACCTCAAAGTGTTGAGGAGGTGATCGGTCAGGAACACTTACTCACCCCAGGCAAGCCTTTGTTCGAATCAGTGAAGTCAAGTGTCGCGCATTCCATGGTTTTGTGGGGGCCGCCCGGCTCGGGAAAGACCACGTTGGCGCGATTGTTTTCTAATTCATTCAATGCGCAGATGATCACGATTTCGGCAGTTACCAGCGGCATAAAAGATATTCGTGAAGCGGTTGATCAAGGTAACTTTGCTCGGAGCATGGGAAATAAGACTGTTTTGTTCGTTGATGAGGTGCATCGGTTCAACAAATCTCAACAGGATGCGTTCCTACCGCACATCGAAAGTGGAGTCTTGATCTTTATCGGAGCAACCACAGAAAATCCTTCATTCGAATTGAATAGTGCGTTGTTGTCCCGCCTAAAAGTGTACGTGTTGCGACAACTTTCACATGAAGACATTCTGCGAGTTTTGGACCGGGCTGTCAAAGTGGACAATGCAGTGTTCTCGAACAATTTTTCTATAACCGATGACGCAAAGTCCATAATCGCAAACGGGTCGGGAGGAGATGCTAGACGCGCACTGAACTTTTTGGAGATTGCCGTCACCTTGGTTGACAGCAATAATAAGAGCGAAATTGATGCTAGTCTAGCAGCGGAAGTGGTCGGTCAGTCGCAGGCCAGATTTGACAAACACGGTGATGTTTTTTATGAACAAATCTCTGCGTTGCACAAATCAGTTAGAGGGTCTGATCCTGATGCCGCGTTGTATTGGATGTGCAGAATGCTTGAAGGAGGTTGTGACCCGATATATATAGCTCGTAGAGTGACTCGAATCGCCAGTGAAGATGTGGGAAACGCAGATCCGCGTGCCTTGGAAATAGCCCTGTCAGCGTGGGATGTATATCGAAGACTAGGTAGCCCGGAAGGCGAACTGGCAATAGCACAAGCTGTTGTATACATGGCCTGTACGCCAAAGAGTAACGCCGTGTATAAGGCATTCAACGAGGCAACCTCTGATGCAAAGTCTAAAGGTGACCTGCCAGTTCCTTTTAACTTGCGAAATGCACCCACAAATTTGATGAAGGAACTGGGCTACGGTAAGGATTACAGATACGCTCACGATGAGCAGGATGCATACGCAGCCGGAGAAAAATATTTCCCAAAAGAGATGACTCCCGTTCGCTACTATGAACCAGTCAACCGCGGAGTTGAAAAAAGAATAACTGAATATATGAACCAGGCTACGTGACATGGATCGAATTCGAAAGATTCGAAATAACAGTCATTAGGTTAGGGTATTCGAACTAAGTTGCTATTTTTGGCGGGTGATTCTTAAAATTCATAAGGAATTCGAATCGATTAGTTTGATATTAAATTTATAAAAAAAGACAATATACAGCGGACAGTTTAAAAGGAATTTGGAAAAGACATGCTTGACCCACAATTACTTCGAAATGAATACAAAGTAATTGCCCTGAAACTGCGACCTCGGGGCTATGAATTCGATATTGCCTACTACGAGGATTTGGAATCAAGACGTAGAACTATACAGACCGATACCGAGTCTGCAAGAAATCAACGTAATCAATTATCGAAGGAGATTGGACGAGCCAAGGCATCTGGTGCGGATGCGTCAGATTTGTTAATTCAGGTAGATCAAGTAGGCAAGCAACTTGTAGAGCTGGAAATCCAGTTTTCAGAAATTCAAAGAGAATTTCATGACTTCGCCTCCGGGATACCAAACTTGGCGCACGAAAGCGTTCCTATTGGTTCTGACGAAGATGCTAATGTGGAGATTCGTCGTGTTGGAGATCAACCCCAGTTTGCCTTTGAACCACTAGATCACGTGGCTTTAGGTGAGCAGGCTGGCATACTCGACTTTGAGTTAGCAACGAAGCTATCAGGATCTAGGTTTGTTGTGATGAGAGATGAGCTTGCCATGCTTCATCGAGCGATTGCTCAGTTTATGCTTGATACTCACGTTCGAAATCATGGCTATAGAGAGGCCAATGTTCCGTTTATTGTCAATAGCGAAAATTTATTTGGCACCGGACAGCTGCCAAAGTTTCAGGACGATCAATTTCACTTGGAAGATGATCGGGACTTCTATTTGATTCCCACCGCCGAAGTGCCTTTGACGAACTTTGTTCGTGACAGTATCGTTGAACCCGACAATCTTCCAATGAAACTCGTCGCACATACACCTTGTTTTCGCCGTGAAGCGGGATCCTACGGCAAAGATACGCGCGGTATGATTCGCCAGCATCAGTTTGAAAAGGTCGAACTGGTGCATATAGTTACTCCTGATTCTTCCTATGAAGCACTCGAGGAACTGGTATCCAATGCTGAAAGAATCTTAAAACTGCTTGAGTTGCCTTATCGGGTAATCGTTTTGTGCACTGGTGATATGGGATTTGGTGCGGCGAAGACCTACGATATTGAAGTCTGGCTTCCTGGACAACAGAAGTATCGGGAAATATCCTCGTGCAGTAATTGTGAAGGTTTTCAAGCACGAAGGATGAGCGCCCGTTGGAGAAACCCACAAACCCGGCGTCCAGAACCATTACACACTCTAAATGGTTCAGGATTAGCGGTAGGTAGAACGCTTATCGCAGTGATGGAAAACTATCAAAGAGAAGATGGAAGTATCGAAATTCCAGAAGCACTTCAGGCCTATATGGGTGGGCTAAAGCGCATCGAGAAAGGTTAATGTCAATTGGCAAGTTCTATACTCGCCAACAATTTGTTTCCGGTGCTAACTGAAACTAGGATATTGAGTTAGGAACGTGGTTTCTTTTTTGGGATGTATAAGTCGGTAATCGTGCCTTCTTGCATTTCTGCTGCAAAACCGATACTCTCAGACAAAGTCGGATGTGGATGAATCGTTAGACCGATATCTTCCGCATCTGCCCCCATCTCGATGGCAAGTGTCGCTTCGGCTATCAATTCTCCGGCATTTGCGCCGGTAATTCCAGCTCCAATGACACGCTTTGTGGTTGGGTCGAAAATCAATTTGGTTAATCCTTCAGATCGTCCCATGGATAAGGCTCTGCCACTCGCTGCCCACGGAAATGACACCTTATCGATTTCGATTCCGCGATGCTTCGCTTCGCGTTCCGTCATTCCCACCCAAGCAATTTCTGGGTCAGTGTACGCCACTGAAGGAATTAAGTCAGTGTCGAAGCCACTTTTTTGTCCAGCAGCGACTTCCGCTGCCACCTTACCTTGATGAGTAGCCTTGTGAGCGAGCATTGGCTGTCCGGTGATGTCGCCGATGGCAAAAATGTGAGGTACATTAGTACGCATTTGACTATCAACTGCAATAAATCCGTCGTCGTTCACCTGAACCCCAGCATTTTCTGCACCAATGCGTTTTCCGTTTGGATTGCGACCCACAGCTACGAGAATCTGGTCATATTTATCAGCGAACTTTTCGTCTCCTTTCTCAAACTCTACAGTAATTGGAGTAGCTTCACAGTCGACGGAAGTCACACGAGTGTTGGTCATTATTTTTTCGTAATTTTTCGAAATTCGAGTGGTAAGTGGCTTGACTAAATCCGAGTCTGCTTCAGATACTAGCCCATCTAGCACTTCCACCACCGAAATTGAGGAACCTAGTTCGTGATATACCGTAGCTAGTTCAAGACCGATAATTCCGCCACCGATAATTAGCAGTCGCTTTGGAACATCCTTTAATTCCAGCGCGCTTGTCGAATCCAAGATTCTTGGGTCATTAGGGATGAATGGCAACTTTGATGCCTGAGACCCTGCCGCGATAATCGAATTAGTAAACTCGACTTTCGCAATGGTTTCGTCGTTCACAACAGTTATGGAATTTGGCGTGATAAATTGGCCGTATCCGGTTACGACTCGAACGCCTCTTCGTTTGGCTAGGCCAGCCAAACCACCGGTTAACTGAGAAATGACTTTTTCAACCCACTTTCGTAGTTTGACGATGTCTATGGTAGGGTCGTCAAAAACAATTCCACACTCCTTTACTTCAACCACCTCTGAAAGAACTTTGGCAACATGAAGTAAAGCTTTTGATGGTATACACCCTACATTTAGACAAACTCCGCCCAAACTTGGATAGCGTTCAATGAGTACGGTTTTCTTACCAAGATCAGCAGCTCTGAATGCAGCCGTATAACCACCGGGGCCAGAGCCCAATACTGCTACATCTGCATCAATTACATTGGTTTCGTTTGCCAAGATAATTCTTCCTGAAAATAAGGGCTAATTCTTTACACGACTATAGTAGGATTCGTCGCGGGTCTTCAAGCAGTCGAGCCAAATAGGCAGTGAATCGAGCTGCTTCGGCACCGTCAATTACTCGGTGATCATAAGATAGCGACAACGGCAGCATCAATCTAGTATCGATCGAACTGCTCCCTGGAACTAAAACTTTATGATGTCGACTCACACCTAGAATTGCGACTTCCGGTGGATTAATGATCGGCGTAAAGAATCGCCCGCCAATTCCACCTAAACTTGAAATCGTAAAGCACCCACCTTCAAAGTCAGAAGGTGTCAATCTGCCAGTTCGCGCCTTTTCACCGGCTGCTTGTAGTTCGATAGCAAAGTCCTTAATCCCAAAATTTTCTACACCCTTGACAACGGGAACAACTAATCCGTTAGCCGTATCGACTGCGATCCCTAAGTTGAAATATTTCTTTAGTATGAGCGATTGGTTATCTGGGGACAACGAAGAGTTAAACGTAGGAAACTCCTTGAGCGTAGCCACTACCGCCTTGCAAATAAATGCAAGAACTGTGATTCGTACGCCACTGTCCATTAACTCATTTCCCAACGACTTTCGAAAATTTTCAAGTTCCGTAATGTCGGATTCATCGTGGTGAGTCACATGCGGAATATCAAGCCAGGAGCGGTGAAGTCTATCTCCTGTAATTCTCTTAATCTTCGACAGCGACTTAAGTTCGATTGCACCAAATCTACTGAAGTCCACTTCCGGAATCGGTGGCGGGCCATATACCACTCCTCCTGTAGGAGTGTCTTTAGATTGAAGGGTTTGCTTAACAAATCGCTTAACATCTTCCTTAGTGATTCTTCCCTTATTCGCGGTGCCGCGAATTAAAGATAAGTCTGCTCCCAATTCTCTGGCAAATCGCCTAGTACCTGGACTTGCATAAGACATCGCGATTTTTGACTTTTCCACTGGAGGAGGAAGTGGTCCTGAAGGAGCAGGTACAAGCGGGACGTAAGTGTTCTGTGTCGCTGATTCTTCTTCCGCATATGGTTGTTCAATTTGAACAGTCTCCACCTCTTTGTCTATTGGAGGTGATTCTACCTTCGCTGGCTGTTCGGCATCGCTGGCAGTCGATTCATCTTGATCAGTCTCCTCTACCGCTCCTTCTGAATCGATACGAAGTAACGGATCCCCTTGTGAAATCTTGTCACCTATCGAGATTAGCACTTCAGTAATTTTCCCTGCGATTGTTGATGGCACCTCCATAGTTGCCTTATCACTTTCTAGTGTCAATATTGAATCTTCAATTGCGATCGAATCTCCAACACTTACCAGAATTTCAATGACTTCTACATCAGAAAAGTCACCGATATCCGGTAATGCGACTATTTCGCCTGTACTCATAAAAATGTTTTACTCTATTGTTCTTTGAGTGATTAGAATTTCAATCTAGGCCGCTTCTTCTTCCTGTTGAAGAGCAAAAATTGATGTGTATCCGCCTGACCAGTCAGGTGGAATTTGGCATGGACGTTTATCATGATGCGCCCATCGTGCGGGTGAACCACGAACGATAGCCTGAAAATGTTTTGATGCAGTTGGCACCGGTGTATAGGGCATTGCATCCGCTGCAGAAAACGCATTTAACAGCAATGGTCGGCCAACTTCCGAACGGTTGGGTTTAGATGAATGCAGTGTTCTGCAATTATGAATTGTCAGTGAACCTGCCTTCCCGCAAAGCTCAACCGCCTTGGAAGTGTCTAAAGTCTTTGCATCACTGGATGACAGGCAGCCAACCCATTGATCGGACTCGTTGTATTGATCGTATAAAGGCCCTGAGTGACTTTGGGGCAAGACCACCAAAGGTCCTTGCTCTGGTCCGCAATCATACATATACAAACCAACGGTAAGAGGGGAGTAATTTGTATGTGGCCAAAATTGAATGTCCTGATGCCACTTAACTTCCTCACCGCCTTTAGCCCACTTAAAATTCAACTTAGAGTGGTGAAACTTAACATTCGGCCCAACCAGGTCAGCAACAATGTCACCAACGATTGACTTTGAAGCATACTCCCAGTAGGTAGGATGGTAGTCATTAGGACTTGTTAGTCGTCTAAGCCTTGGGGTTTCAGCACTATGCCCTGGTTCCAAGTCCCACACAGCGTCGGAGTTAGTTATTGAGCGACTTCGCTCAATCATCTCGTTTGTAGTAGCTTGGAGTCGTCTCAACAATTCTCCGGTTATTACTTCTTCAACAAGTAAATACCCATTATTGAAGTAGAACTGACGTTGTTCTTCGCTTAACACACGAGTGGGATATTGGAGGACTTCTTTAATCTTCATAAATCTATTCTGCTAATGGATGAGTATAGTGTAGCCGCACATGACTAGAGCGATATATTGCCTGCAAAGTACTGATCTTACTTGGTTGTATGTTCCTTACAACCGGACTGTAATAACTTTAGATATTTTAAGTGAGATTCGAAAATTCCGCGAGAACCGCGTCGATTTCCTCACTGGTGAGAGTCCATGAATTGTCGAGTTCGGAAATAACCTTGATTGTGAGTGCTTCCGATAGCGCTAGTGCCTGTTTATCATCACTTAAATGATCTGCTAGTATCGCTAGAGCTAATTGTTGTGGCGCCGGTCCAACATAAGTCCATTCAAAGCCAAGATCGGTGAAAGTTTCAATATCGTAACGCTCATTAAGCAGTTCTCCATCAACAGTTACCTTGATACCGTCAATTGTTCGGTCGCCAGCATAAGTTTTAGACATGTCGACACTCAGGTTGTTTGATTGGAATTTATTGCGAGGTGTTGCACTAACATAACTGGCTCAAATTTGCCTTGCGACATAGCTTTGCAGGGAAAATCTATACTTGCTTTCTGTTTTCGATAAGCGAAGCAAATTTTTCGTATTCTGCTTCATCTACTGAGTAGGAATGTTCTTCATCTGGAAATTCGCCGGACTTGACTTCCGAAACGTATTGTTTGATTCCATCAACGGCCACTTCAGTGAGTTTTGCAAATCTTTTTGTAAACTTGGGTTTGAAGTCCGTAAATACGCCCAACAGGTCGTAGCACAACAAAATTTGTCCGTCAGTTCCACCACCGGCCCCAATTCCAATGGTTGGAATTTCCAATTGCTCGGAAATGAGTTTGGCAATTTTTCCAGGCACAGCTTCGAACTCTAGCATAAAGCAACCTGCATCCTCAATTGCGAAAGCATCTTCAAGAATCTTCATAGCCGATTCAGCAGTTCTTCCCTGAATTCTAAAGCCACCGAACATTGCGACTGTGTGCGGAGTCAGTCCAATGTGCGATGCCGTGGGTATTCCGGCATCTACCAGTGCCTTGAGAATATGTGCCTGACTCTTGCCACCTTGGGGCTTTACGGCATCACTGCCGCCTTCCTGCATAAATCGAGTTGCATTGGTCAATGCACGATCAGCAGTGTTGTAGCTTTGGTAGGGCATACATCCGAGTACAAAGGTATTAGGAGCACCTCGCCGAACAGCCTGCGCATGCATAATCATCATTTCCATGGTGGCGGGAACAGTGTTTGGATGGCCATGGGAAATCATGGCTAGACTATCCCCAACTACAGCGACGTCGACATTTGCCATTTCTGCCCATTGCGCAGATGTATAGTCCGGAACGGACATATACACCATCTTCTCGCCCGTCGTCTTCGAATTACGAATTTCGGTGATTGTGCGCTTTTTTGCGTCCAACTTTAGCCAGCGAGTGTATTAGTCCTTGGGTTTTCTTCCTTCAGTTTCTGGAAACACCCACATGGCAAAAACCATAAATATCGACAGGATTCCACCAATTGTTCCGACGAAAGGGTCGCCAATTGATCTTTCAAATAGAAAGTAGACCAAGCCTACCAGCAGGACAAAGACCGATACACCGATCTTGATGTTTTTTGGCATGATTTGGCCTAAAGTCTAATTTAAGCTTCTGAGCCAATCGGGTCAGAAGCGGCAACATCTGGACGTATGGGTCGGCCGCGCAAATTCGTCTTCAGGTGTTTATCACTGTAACCGTTAAACAGATGTCCTAGTAACCCTCGGTCAAGATCTGAAGTTCCAAACATCCAGTCGGCGATAGGAAATGTCAAATTCATGTTCTTTTCCATCATCAATCTGGAATTGTGATGTGCCGTATGATGCCGGCGAAGGGTGTTGACTAAAGGCATATTTCGAACAAACCAGTTTTCATCAACATGGCAGCAAAAGTGCATAAACTCGTAAATCAGGTAAATCGAAGTGGTCGTCGAAATAAACAACCAGCCTACATTGGGGGTAATCACGAAGTAGAAAAACAGTGCACCAGGAATTGAAATTAATATAAAGATTACCAGTGCGTAAGGTGGAAAAAAGGTGACCCGCCAGTCTTTCTGATCACGAAAGCGCATTTCACTATCTGTGAAGAACTGATGGTGTTGCAGAGTGTGACGTTTATAGATTGCCTTGAGAGCCTTGATCTTCTGCGGGCGGTGCATCACTTTTAGATGCAAATACCATTCAAAAATATTGCATGCCACAAGAAAAACCGGGACGAGAGCCCACTCCCACCACTGAACATTTTCCAAATGCGTTGCATATATCCAAATTGCAGTGAGTCCGATTGTGTAAATCAGAATGACATGTACCGGTCCGTTGTACCAACCTGCAATTCTGCGACGATATTCACGTCTGAAATTTCCTTGCTTTTCGTTCATCATGGTTTGTAAACCTCCAAGATGGGCAACTATGCCGAAAGACTAGATGTGATATTTTGCAAATATATCAAATTTGAGTACTTTAATTCTGAAACAAAGGGAGTTGCATGGGATAAGCGTATAAGGTTGGCCAAATTAATCTGAGATGCTCCTTGTGTGAGTCTAGATTTGGTTGAAATCACCATGTCGTCCCAAACCTTCTTTGAAGCGACTTGCACCAGCAATGCCGTAGGTAGTTAACTCCTCACGACTAAGATTCCACTCCTGCATCATTGCATTGCGAATGGATAATCCTCTTTGACGAATGGCAGAGCGTCGGTCTGCTCTTACACAACTTTGCGGAAAGCGAGCAATATCGTGCGCGAGATTTTCTGCAACCTGACGGGATTTTCCGTCTTCGACCACATATTCACATAAACCAATCTTCGCGCATTCTTCAGCGGGAACTTTTCTTCCGGTCAATATAATTTCTAGAGCACGACCTTGACCAACCAGGCGGGGGAGGCGAACAGTACCGCCATCAATCAATGGAATTCCCCAACGTCTGCAATATACGCCTAGATAAGCCGACTCTTCCATCACCCGAAAATCACACCACATGGCAAGTTCCATCCCGCCTGCAACCGCTGGCCCTGCTATGGCACCAATGACTGGCTTGTCTAGTTCAAGACGACTCGGACCCATAGGACCACGAGGTGCAGCATCATTGTCGTTTTCGGGATAATTTAGTTCGGATAAGGGGTCATTTTTGTCTACGGTTGATGCAAATTTCAAGTCCCATCCGGCACAAAAAGCGCCACCTTCGCCCCAGAAAACAGCTACGGATGCATTCTCGTCATTTTCGAACTCAGTAAATGCCTCCACCAGTGCGTCTGCACTTTCTGGATCCATTGCATTTCGAGCTTCCGGTCGGGAATGGATTACTGTCCACACTTGGTCATCTTTCTCAATTCGAACCGTCATAACTGCCTCATTAGGTTTTATGGTTGTAAAGTGATAGATTGAAATTCAGAAATTTCACCCGATTAAACTCCAACAAGCATCACTTGACCAAACTTTGACTTACCGATAACTCCTTACAAAAAGTGGTCGGCAGTTATGTAAGAAAACAATCTTAGTGACGGCGCTTGTTTATAAATTCTGAAAGACTGTTTATTTGTTTGCCATCAGAATCGAAATTGCTGTCATCAAGCCATGCTTGATAAGCAAGTTGTAGTGATTCCCACTCTTTATCGATTATGGAATACCAGGCGGTGTCGCGATTGCGACCTTTATACACAGTTGCTTGGCGAAAAATACCTTCGAACTGAAAGCCTAGTCGCAATGCCGCTGCACAGGAGCGTGCGTTCAATGAATCACACTTCCATTCATAGCGGCGATATCCAAGCTCGACAAAGGCACGCCGCATCATCAAATACATTGACTCGGTTGCGGCGGGGGTTTTCTGGAGTAAAGGCGAGTAGTTGATGTGTCCAACTTCGATCGACCCTGTTGCCGGAACAATGTTCAGGTAACTCGCCAGTCCTACTGCCATATTCGTGCGATTATCAATAATTACGTGATATTTCGGATCGTCACCCAGGCAGTCATTCTCTAACCAATTTATATAGTCGTTAAGATCGTCAAAAGGTCCGTAAGCCATATAGGTCCAATTGAAACCTGTTTTATCCCTGCGATTTGCATTGTGGAGTTGTTCTGCGTGCGACTGCACATCCAGCGGAGTGACTGTACAGTATCGACCGAGCATAGCGGTATCAGGCGGTACTAAACTACCGCTCCAATTCCCGACAGGTTCCCCGATGGCTTGGCCGAGGTGATTTTTATGTCTGTTGCTAATAGGTAATGTCTGAAAATTAACTTTGGCAAAATCATCTTGATTAACAAGACGTTACATCGTTGTGGGATCCGGTTTTTTCGAATCTATCCCCAGTGCAGCATAGGCCTTTACCAACATCTTTTGATCTAGTTCACCATCATCAGCCAAAGCCTTTAGTGCTGCAGCTGCAATGGAATAACGGTCAACTTCAAAAAAACGTCGAAGATTCTTTCTGGTATCGGAGCGACCGTAGCCATCTGTGCCAAGTACTGTGTACTTGCGAGGAACAAATTCACGAATTTGATCGGCATATTGTCGAATGTAATCTGTTGCTGCAATAATTTGGCCTTTGGTATTTTCCAAACATTGCTCAACATAACTCTTTTGCCTGTCACCTTGCAGATTCAATCGATTAGCTCGTTCAATGGAACAGCCTTCGCGAGCCAGTTCGTTGAAGCTAGTCACGCTCCAGACATCAGTAGCAACTGCGTAGTCGGACTCAAGTA
Organism: Arenicellales bacterium; assembly: GCA_965200645.1. Classification (GTDB taxonomy): domain Bacteria; phylum Pseudomonadota; class Gammaproteobacteria; order Arenicellales; family JAJDZL01; genus CBDAUN01. The sequence continues at coordinate 659,896 of CBDAUN010000003.1, read as the reverse complement.
TTTCCGCCGCTGCCAAGGCTTCACGTAAAATTGCACCACCTCCAAGTAATTGAAGATGCTTCACGTTCTTGCCTCTTTTCTTGGATTTGACAATACGGTACATGCCTTTAATGATTCCATCCTCAGCACCATCTGGAAGAGGCGGGTGTGAGTAATTTTCATTCATGCAGGTAATGTAGTAGAAAATTGCTTCATGCTCCACATACATACGCCGCAATCCATCATGAATGATTACAGCGAGTTCATAAACATACGTGGGATCGTAGGCAACACAAGAGGGAATAGTTGATGCCATGATCAAACTGTGACCGTCTTGGTGCTGTAAACCTTCTCCAGCCAGTGTGGTGCGTCCGGCTGTACCTCCAATCAAAAATCCTCGTGCCCGAATGTCTCCGGCTGCCCAAGCCAAGTCTCCACAACGTTGAAAGCCAAACATAGAATAGAAAATGTAAAACGGGATCATGGTCATAGCATGGTTACTGCCCGAAGTGCCGGCAGCCATCCAAGAGCAAAATGCTCCTGCTTCATTGATTCCTTCCTGAAGTACCTGGCCTTCTTTGGACTCCTTATAAAACATCAGTTGATCCGCATCTTCCGGTTCGTACAGTTGGCCGTGAGGAGAATAGATACCCAACTGTCGAAACATGCCTTCCATACCGAAGGTTCGAGATTCGTCTGGAACTATAGGCACGATTCTGGAACCGATATTCTTATCACGCGTCAATTGAGTCAACACGCGCACAAATCCCATAGTGGTCGAAATTTCCCGATCTGCAGACCCTTTCAACTGGGCATTGAAAATGCTCAATTCTGGGATTTTTAAGGTTTCCGTTACTCTGCGTCTAACGGGTAGTGATCCACCCAGTTTTTTTCGTTGTGAAAGCATGTACTGAATGAGTTCACTGTCTTGTTCAGGTTTGTAAAACGGTGTCTTCGCTACCTGCTCATCAGTCAAGGGAATATTGAATCTGTCGCGAAATGCAATCAATGCATCTTCCCCCATTTTCTTTTGCTGATGAGTAATGTTCTGGCCTTCTCCAGCTTCTCCCATACCGTAGCCTTTCACTGTCTTCGCAAGAATGACAGTAGGCTGACCGGTATGCTGCATCGCAGCAGCGTACGCTGCAAATACCTTGTGCGGGTCGTGACCACCGCGGTTCAATCGCCAGATGTCATCGTCAGTCATGGTTGATACCATCGCACGAAGTTTTTCATGCTTGCCGAAGAAGTGTTCTCTGGTGTATGCGCCTCCTTTTGCCTTGAACGCTTGAAATTCACCGTCCACGGCTTCCTCCATTCGTTGGCGAAGCAAACCTGTATAGTCAGCTGAGATCAAAGCGTCCCAATACCCGCCCCAAATTAGTTTGATAACGTTCCACCCGGCCCCGCGAAATTCACCTTCGAGTTCCTGGATAATCTTTCCGTTTCCACGTACTGGTCCATCCAATCTTTGCAGGTTGCAATTCACTACAAAAACCAGGTTATCAAGATTTTCCCGACCCGCCAGTGAAGATGCCCCCATTGATTCTGGTTCATCCATTTCACCATCACCAATGAATGCCCACACTTTGCGTCCTGAAGTGTCCAGTATGCCTCGATTGTGTAAGTATTTCATGAAGCGGGCTTGGTAAATTGCCATAATTGGCCCGAGCCCCATCGAAACTGTGGGAAACTGCCAAAAATTTGGCATCAGTCGCGGGTGCGGATAGGAGGATAATCCTTCACCATCAACTTCCTGGCGAAACATATCAAGGTCCTTTTCTGTCAAACGACCTTCTAGGAAAGCTCGTGCGTAAATGCCTGGGGCGGAATGTCCCTGAAAAAAAATCAGGTCGCCGTCTCTTTCCTCACTAGGGGCACGCCAAAAGTGGTTGAATCCTACGTCGTACAGTGTTGCCGAGGACGCAAAACTTGCTATATGCCCTCCAAGTTCGGCAGATTTTTGATTTGCTCGAACCACCATGGCCAGTGCATTCCAGCGAATCAGTGAGCGTATCTTCCATTCGAAGTCAAAATTGCCTTGACTGGGAATCTGCTCACTTTTATGAATTGTGTTGAGATAAGCTGTAGTAGGACGATGTGGAATATGAACACCAGCACGTCTTGCGTTGTCGATCAATTCCTCAATCAGAAAGTGTGCTCGTTCGTGGCTATTCCTTTCTATGACGTCAGTTAGCGCGTCTAGCCATTCCTGAGTTTCTTGTGGATCAATGTCCATTTGTGACTTATCCATAACAACTTTAAATCCGGTTGATTGGTATCAAATTAGTGTACAACATACTGCCAACTCGTTTAGATTTCTAAACTACTTTCAGAATTGGTTTATCGTGAATAGGTGTACGGTTTAGCACGGGTTGCAGGCACTTGCCGGTGTGGGAGGCTGTACACTTTGTAATCACTTCCGGGGGGCCGCTGGCGACAACTGTTCCACCGTCATCACCTCCTTCCGGCCCCATATCGATGATCCAGTCTGCCATTTTGATGACTTCCATATTGTGCTCGATAATTAACACCGAATTGCCGCGGTCTCGTAGTTCACATACAACTGCAAGAAGTTGTTTGATGTCCTCAAAATGCAGCCCCGTCGTTGGTTCGTCCAACAAATACAGTGTTCGGCCGGTTTCTCGCTTTGATAACTCCAAGGATAATTTAATCCGTTGTGCTTCACCACCCGAAAGTGTCACTGCGTTCTGACCGAGCCGGATGTAACCCAAACCCACATCCTTGAGTGTTTGTAATCTTCGTCTGATCGCAGGAATGGCATTGAAGGTATTCAGCGCGTCATCAATGGTTAGATCGAGAACATCTGCAATATTTAAATCTCGATATGTGATTTGCAAAGTTTCCTGGTTGTATCGTTTCCCCTTACATGTTTCACAATTCACAAACATGTCTGGCAGAAAGTGCATTTCAACTCGGACCAATCCGTCTCCCTTGCAAGACTCACAACGGCCACCGGCTACATTGAATGAAAATCGTCCGGCTTTGTATCCACGAGATCTCGCTTCCTGGGTACGCGTGAATAAATCTCTGATAACACCAAATAGTCCTGTGTAAGTTGCTGGATTGGACCGCGGAGTTCGTCCGATCGGTTGCTGATCAATGTTGATAATTTTGTCTATGTGTTCAATGCCACGAATTTCATCGTAGTCAGCGACAGGTTGTTTGGACCGATGTAGTTTCGCGGCAAGCGCGGGGTAAATCGTACTGTTGACTAAAGTTGACTTTCCCGATCCTGAAACACCTGTAACACAGGTGAATAAACCGAGCGGGATATCGATTCGAATATTTTTCAAGTTATTGCCGCGAGCACCTTTTATCGTAAGAAAGTAATTCTCGTTGGCTTTTGTTCTGTGTGAAGGGATTGGTATTTGTTTCTTCCCGGAAAGATAAGCTCCAGTGAGTGAATCCTCACTAAACATTAGGCTTTCAGGTGGACCAGAAGCGATAACTGAACCGCCCTTTGAACCAGCACCAATACCAAGATCAATCACGTAGTCCGCATTTCTAATGGTACTTTCGTCGTGTTCGACAACAATGATCGTATTACCGAGATCTCTAAGACTGCACAGCGTGTCAATCAGTTTTTGGTTGTCGCGTTCATGCAGACCAATGGACGGTTCGTCCAAAACGTAGGTCACTCCCACTAGACCGGAGCCAACTTGGGAGGCCAAACGTATGCGCTGTAGTTCACCGCCTGACAGCGTGTTGGTTGCCCGATCCAATGTCACATAGTTAAGGCCAACGCTCGCCAGAAACTTCAACCGCTGGGCGATATCCTTTATGATTCGAGTTGCAATAGGTGCACGTTGGGCATCAAACTGCAGGTTGTCAAACAGTTCCGACGCCTGGGTGATATTCAACTCGGTGATTTTGTGAATGGGCTGGTCATTTACAAAAACATTTCGAGGGCCAAGATCCAGTCGGCTGCCTTCACATGATTCGCATAATTTGGTGGCTAAGTACTTCGAAAGTTCGTCCTTAACGGCATCAGAGGTTGATTCACGGTATCTGCGCTCAAAGTTGGGAATGACACCTTCAAAGGTGTGTGTTCGCTGATAGGTGTTCCCGGCAGGACCGGTATATCGAAAGCGGATGCGCTGCTTGCCGCTGCCGTAAAGGATGATGTTTTTGATATTTTCCGAAAGGTTGTCAAACGGAATATCAAGATCGAATTGATAGTGTTTAGCAACACTGGTGAGTAAGCTGTAATAGTAGAGGCGGGTGGTACGGTTCCAGCCTGCGATGGCACCGCAGGATAAGCTAAGTGATCCATCTAAGATAATTTTGTTTGGCTCCATGTATGACATTTCACCAAGACCGTTACAGGTTTTACATGCCCCTTTGGGGTTGTTGAAAGAGAACAGGCGCGGTTCCAGTTCTTCTAGTACGTAACCGCAGTATGGGCAGCCGTACTGAGTATTGAAGACACTACCGGTATCCTGCAGACTGCCGTCAGGTAATATTTCATAGCAAATAATAAGTCCGTTGGAAATCTCTGATGCAGTTTCAATGGAGTCAACCAGTCGAGTTCTAACAGAGGGTTTTAGAACAATTCGGTCTACTATTACTTCGATGGTGTGGTAGGAATATCTTTCGAGTTTGGGAGTATCTTCGATTTCGTATACTGCGCCGTCAACCCGCACCCGCACAAATCCCTGACGACTCAATTGGTCGAACAGCTGTACAAATTCTCCCTTGCGGCTTTGGACAACTGGTGCGAGCACAGCGATACGCTTACCTTCCGGCCACGTGAGGATGTGGTTGGCGATTTCCGACACCGACATTGACGTAAGTTTGGTGTGATGGGTGGGGCAACGTGGTTCGCCAACACGTGCATAGAGCAGTCTGAGATAGTCATAGATTTCAGTGACGGTGCCAACAGTCGAGCGTGGGTTGAAGCGTGCTGCCTTTTGGTTGATGCTGATAGCCGGTGAAAGCCCCTCAATCGAATCCACGTCAGGCTTTTCCATCAGCGACAAGAATTGTCTCGCATAGGCAGACAAGGACTCAACATAGCGTCTTTGCCCCTCGGCATAAATCGTGTCATAAGCCAAAGAAGATTTTCCGGATCCGGACAGACCTGTGATAACAGTTAACTGGTCACGAGGAAGAACCGCGTCTATGTTCTTCAGGTTGTGCGTCCGAGCACCGCGTACTGTAATTTGATTTTTCAGGGTCATTAATTTAGAGAAGGCCAAACTGCCAATGTTAGCCCGATTGAATTTTAATCTGCAAAGTAAATTTACTCATGAATAACAAGTTGATGATTTATTGCAAAAAATTGCAGTAGATTGCAGCAAAAAACCATCTTTAACATTTTAGGATCTGTGCCTTTGGACAGTAGGAGACCTGTTTTTACTCAATTAATATGGCCCGACAAGTAATCAGCTTGTGGTGTATTCATTATTTATAATTTGCGAAATTTTATTCACAGCTTCAGCTTTTCACTTTCAACCAGCTTGTTCAAGATTTCCCGTTCAGAAGGCCGTTGCACTTGATTCAAATATGAGTCAAGCAACTCAGTCTAGACGCCAAAGAAGTTCAAATTCAAGAAGTTTTATTGCATGCCTTTGCACCAAATGGATGCTAAAGATGGTGTTGTGAAATACTGAACATGCTATCTCAAGTTTCCTTTACAGTACATAAGTTATTGTTGATAAAGATAGTAATATCAATAATATAAGAAAGTTAATTAATAAATAAGTTGAAAAATAAATCAAGCAGTGTGTTTAGTGCAGTCGAACGGCGAGCAGTAAGTTCGCTTGCAGCTGTTATTGGTCTTAGGATGTTTGGGCTGTTCTTGATTGTTCCTGTACTGGCATTGCATGCTGGTAGTTGGGTGGATGCCACCCCACTACTTCTTGGTATTGCATTGGGTGTCTATGGATTGACCCAGGCGATTTTGCAAATTCCATTTGGATTGGCATCTGACAAGTGGGGTAGAAAACCTGTCATCAGTTTCGGAATTATGCTGTTCGCCATCGGGTGTGTCATCGCCGCAACTGCTGACACACTCATCGAGATCACCATCGGTCGTGCAGTACAGGGAGCGGGTTCCATTGCCGCCGCAGTTTTCGCCTTGGCCGGTGATCTGACACGAGATAACCAAAGAAATAAAGCGATGGCAATTATTGGAGTTTCGATCGGTTCTGCGTTCATTCTATCCTTCATTATGGCGCCAATTCTGGATGGTCTTGTCGGTCTCGCGGGGATGTTTTGGGTGGCATTTGCTTTGGCTGTCGTAGGGCTGTTGTTGATCTGGTTTGTTGTTCCCAATCCAGAAACACCAATGGTTGACTCAGGTAACTTGATACAAAAGTCTAAGTTGCGTGAAGTCATCTTGGACGCAAGCCTGCTTCGCCTTTATTCTGGATCATTTTCCCTGCATGCGGTATTGACAGCATTATTTGTAGCTTTTCCAATCACATTGGTCGAAGCCATACAAATTGACAGCAATGACATCTGGAAAATTTATGTGCCTACATTACTACTATCGGCGGTAGCGATGGTGCCATTGATTAAACGCAGCTCCAGAGAAAATCAGACCATCAATATAATGCTGACTGCCTCGATAATTTTGTTTGCAGGTGCAGTCGCTCTTAGTTTTGGAATTCAAACTCCAATTATTTTGATATTTGGATTTTGGCTCTTTTTTGTGGGTTTCAATACCTTGGAAGCACTGCTGCCTTCCACTACAATTCGTATGGCACCAGCGCAGTTGCGAGGTGCGGCAATGGGTTCGTTCAATACTTGTACATTTATTGGTGCATTTGTTGGTGGAGTCGCCGGTGGTTTATTACAGGGCGCATTCGGTGAATTAGGGGTATACGTGTTTTGTGCTGTCGTGATGGGGTTGTGGACATTGGTAACCTTTTCGCTGAGAAAGGTTGCTTTTTCTCAATAATGCTTTTAATTCTTGTATCCTATCCGGTAGTTTTTCGAAATGAGATATTGGACCTTTGAGATTAATTACATTCAATTAATAAGGTTAATGGAGTTTTTTCAATGGCAGGTCGTGGCATAAATAAAGTCATCTTGGTAGGAAATGTAGGGCGAGACCCTGAAATTCGATATACCAGAAACAATCAGGCTGTTGCAAACTTTAGTTTGGCAACAACAGAATCAGTATTTGATCGAGAGAGTAACAGCAGAGATGAACGAACCGAGTGGCATCGGTTGGTTTGTTTTGGCAGATTAGTCGAGATAATTGAGAAATATGTGAAGAAGGGTCATAAACTTTATGTTGAAGGACGCCTGCAGACCCGGAAGTGGGAAGACCAGCGAACTAACCAAATGCGGTATTCCACTGAAATAATTTGTTCAGAAGTTGTGATGCTTAACAACCCGGACAGTGCTGGATACGAACGCTCGAGTAAAGACAGTTCCAGTGAATACTCAGGATATTCGTCTGATTCGAACTCTTCACCAACTAACGACGACAATCAAACCGACGATTTTGCTGACGATCTCCCTTGGTAGGTCGATGAAATTCCTGCCAGGTTTATCGATTCGAACTGGCTCGAATTTTTGCGGCGATATATTCTGCTTGCGGGATATACAGCAGACCCTGTAACTTTCGCATCAGGTGCTGTTCATGTGGGTCCAAGTGTTGGTCTGACAATACTACTCGCCAGAGCGCTTCAACTAGTTTGATTTTACTGGTCAGATCCCAGTTTGCATTGATGGTGGAGGTCAGTTCATGCAGGCAAGTTGCGGCTTGAAGTTCATTTTGGGCGAACCTGAGCAGTTCGTCAATATCGTGTTCGAGAATCCCGAACTTGGAGACTAAGGAAGTCTTGATTTGCTCGATTTCAGAATTGCTGAATTCACAATCAACTTGAGCTGCTTCGAGTAGCAGTGCAGTTGCGGCTAAGTTGGTTACATTCTCGCGCTTTACTTCGGAATCATCGGCGTCAACAGCGAGCATGCGTTCCATTCGGTTTCTCAATGAAGTCAGCATTGTTTCGGAGTTCGATTCAAGGGTTGGACAATTCCATTCTACTATAGGTGGGGTCTGCGACAAATAATTCAATATTTCGTGACTAATTTGTTCACCATAGATTTTCTTTAATGTCATAATTCTGTGACGAAAAGCAACACTCCAAATTTAGGTCTCTAGCGGTTGTCTTTTCATTTAACTGGCTCATTTGTGAGCATTCAGTTTTCAAAAATTCTTTTCTTATTAATCTAGGTAATATCGCAGAGCGTAATTCGGCTGTGTCAAGTCAAATGAGAGTTGGTGTAGTTGGCGTTGGCTACATGGGTAAATTGCACGCCGGATATTATGCAAATCATTCGGACGTGGACTTGGTTGGTGTTGTTGATGTCGATCAAAACCGCAGCGAAACAATTGCCTCTGAATTAGGTTGTTCGTCCTTTACCAACTCCGAAGATCTAGTTGGCAAAGTGGATGCGGTCAGTGTTGCCGTGCCGTCAAGTCTGCATTACCCTGCTGCCAAACCCTTTATTGAGGCCGGTGTCCATATATTGATGGAAAAACCCTTGGCATCTTCAGTGGACGACGCGGAAAAGATTGTCGACCTGGCAAATAAGCACAAGGTGAAACTGCTGGTTGGACACCAGGAAAGATTCAATTCCGCAGTAATGGCGGCGGCTGAACGTATCAGCATGCCAAAGTTTATCAATGCCCAAAGACTTGGTCAGTTTGCCGGTCGAAACGATGATGTGGATGTCATTACAGACTTGATGATTCACGACATTGATTTAATTTTGGTACTAACCAAATCACCTGTAACAGAAGTGTTGGCCATGGGTGCAACTGTCATCACTGATCACGTGGATGTGGTGAATGCACGAATTCAATTTGAAAGCGGTGCAGTAGCAAATGTCACGGCATCACGTGCATCCAGTAAACGAGAGAGAACCATGGAAATCTACGAAGGTAGTCAAATGTTGTCACTGAATCTAATTGACCAGACGATTACATCTACTTCAGTCGTGCCATCAAGGTCCGAAGATGATGCAAATATAGTGGAGAAACCGGTAACTTTTCCGAAAAAGCAGACTCTGGAAACCGAGGTAAACCACTTTGTTGAGACGTTGACCAACGGTGTAGAGCCACTGGTAACAGGAGAAGATGGATTGTTGGCATTGAAAGTAGCACGCATGGTGCATGCTGAGGTTGCTCAGGCTGTATGACACAATTTCCGGTGCCATACTTCGACCTGAAGGAACAGTTCAAGCAGCTGGAATCAAAATGGTTTGAAGAGATTCATTCCTTAGGTACGAATGGCAACTTCATTCTAGGTGCCGCCATCAGCGAGTTGGAACAAAAACTCGCTCAATATCTCGGAGTGGCGCACGTCATCACTGTATCGAGCGGTACGGATGCTCTGGTTTTAGCAATGCGGGCGCTGAAAGTAAAGCCCGGCGATTCGGTGATTGTCCCAAACTTTGGGTTCTATGCCACGCCTGAAGCTGTTTCTCTAGTGGGTGCTCGACCGGTCTTTGTAGACATACAGTTTGATGATTTCAATCTTGACGCAAATCAGATTGAAGACAACATTGATAATTCTACAACTGCAATTCTCCCGGTTCACCTGTTTGGAGCACCAGCTAACATGGATGACATACGTGAAATCGGCAGACGCAAGGGAGTAGCGGTGATTGAAGATGCTGCACAGTCATTCGGAGCAAAGTTGGCAGACAAGTTTGTAGGCGGGCTAGGGGATGCTGGATGCTTTAGTTTTTATCCAACAAAAATCCTTGGTGCCTATGGCGATGGCGGTATGGTGACGACGAATGATGAAGAGGTGGCGAGTAAAACAAAGTTGCTTCGGAATCATGGAATTGTTGGGCCTAACGAGCATGAGTTGATTGGGTACACCAGTCGGCTTAACACCGTGCAGGCCAAGCTCATTGGACTAAAACTGCCTACTGTCGATGAAGCGATTTTAAGAAGACAGGTAATTGCTCAGATGTACCGCAACCGACTAGGCGACTTAGACATTGACCTTCCAAGTTCCCAAAATGGTTCGACGCATGTGTACAACATTTTTACCATTCGCACTTCTCGGCGCGACCACTTGGTAGACAGCCTGCTTCAGCAACAAGTAGGTCACCAAATTTATTATCCAAAACCTCTGAGCGAGCAACCGCCATACAAGAGTTCACAGGTAAAGAGCGATCGGTTTCCACAGAGTATCAAAGCCTGCAATGAAGCCATATCACTCCCGAACTATCCCGAAATGCCAGATTCCCATGTTGAAAAGGTTTGCAGAGTCGTTCGCAACGCGTTGGCTTAGCATATTCGTCATCACAGTTGCAATGTCAGGTGCGCATTCAGTATATGTGCATGCGAGTACCTGCACCCTAACTACCGAAGAGTTTGCAAATATGCAGATCCGATCCATCAGATTGGTTGAAGAGGAAAGTGGGTTAGAACTTAAACTGCGAGTTCGGGTGGCTGATGAAGGGATGGAAATCATGGCGGGCTATCAACATATTTGCCCAGAGGTGATCGCCAAGAGCGCCATTTTGTTTGTTTACGATCGGCCAGCACCACGTAAATTTCATATGTCGAACGTACACGGTGAATTGGACATTGCTTTCTTTTCTGAGTCCAAGACAATTATCTCGATTCAGCGAATGAAGCCATATGAACTCGGAGGGCCGGAAGTTCTTTATGAATCCAAAGGCGAAGCACAGTATGTATTAGAAACGCCTCCCGGATTCTTTCAGCAGTTCCAACTGAAATCTGGTACCACACGACTAATCCTGAATTGAATGTCGAGATGACCAAAACATCTCTTTCAATCAGCATAGAGCAGTTATTTCAGCGCCCACAGTCGCCTGCCTTTCCTGGTCGGCATGGTGATGCAGTCTACTGGCTGGAACGCCAGCCAAAGGAAAAAAGCCGTGTCGCTTTAGTGAAACAGACCGCAAGTGGTGATCGGGTATGCGTCACTCCTGCCCCTTTCAATATCAGCAACCGGGTACATGAATATGGAGGAAACTGTTTTGTTGTGCATAACGATAGGGTCATATTCAGCAACAAATCCGACCTATTGATATATCAGCAATCGTTTTCAGATTGTGACGGACCAAAACCCATCACCTATACCGACTCCACTGATTTATCGAAATCCACCTATGCAGACTTTGAAGTCTTCGATAATGGTCGAAAAATGGTAGTAGTTCGGGAAAAAAGCGTTCGTGACAGAGAAAATCAAAACACCATCGCTTGGATTTCCCTCAATTCCAATCAAGTAGTTAGCGCAAATGATCTTATTTGTGGCAGTGACTTCGTTGTAAGACCTACCGTTTCGCCCGATGGCAGATATTTGGCATGGATTTCATGGAATCATCCAAATATGCCATGGGATGAGTCGACTTTGAATGTAGGAGAACTGACAATTTCGACCGAAGATGTTCAGTTGAATAACGTACGGGTTGTCGCCGGTGGTGCAGGCTGTAGTGTATGTCAACTTGGATTTTTGAGTACCGGTGAACTTTGTTTTGCTATGGACATAGATGCCGATGAAAATACACCAGAGAATTTCTGGAATTTATATCTTTGGTCGAACGACTCTGGGATACGCGCATTGACTCAAGGTTTAGCTGAGTATGGCGAACCGCATTGGATACTTGGGCATCGTCGCTGGGCTGAAATCTGTCCCGGAAGTCTTCTTGCTGTACGCACCAAGGCCGCAGGGGATGAACTCGTCGAGATCAGTCTGGACGGTGAGGAGATGCCACTCAACTGCTTTGATTACAACTGTTTAGGTTACCTTTGGTCAGACCCTAAAACTTTCGAAAATAGGGTTATGTATGTAGGCAGTTCTGGCAGAAAGGAACCAGAAGTGGTGGAGTTTCGTCGTGACATCAAAGTCAGCAAAGTTATTTTTCGAAATCCTCCACTGTTTAACGAAGAGGATGTTCACGAGCCTAAATCCGTGTGGTTTGATACACGAGATGGGGATAAGGCGCATGCTTATTTGTACTTACCTGTAGGTGAAGAAAGATCGCCCCGGCCACTGATGGTGATTGTTCATGGTGGGCCAACTGCACGAGCCTATCCAAAATTATCGCCTATCAATCAGTATTACCTGTCATTGGGGTTTGCAATTTTGGACGTCAACCATCGAGGCAGTACGGGGTTCGGTCGAAAATATCGTAAAAAACTCAACGGTGAGTGGGGTTGCATAGATGTCGATGACGTAGCCGATGCGATTGAATTTGCGGTTCAAGGTGGATATGCAATGCGAGATCAGGTTTGTATTCGGGGCGGTAGTGCTGGTGGTTATGTCGTACTGAGAATGGTCACCAGGCATCCGGAAGCGATTAGTGTTGGAGTTTCCTACTACGGAATCGGAAATTTGGCGACTCTTGCAGCCATCACTCACAAATTTGAATCCAAGTATGTAGATGTATTGATCGGAGATGTCTACTCAGCAGATCGGGCAAGTTCAACGGCAAGCGAGTTTTATCAAAGATCCCCCATAAATTACATTGACCAAATTCAAGCAGCCATCATCCTGTTTCAGGGGTTGGATGATGAAGTTGTCCCTCCAAAACTCTCTCAAGAAGTCATACAAGCACTTAAAGCAAAAGGTTTGCCATCTGACTACATTGAATATCAGGGGGAGGGTCATGGATTTAACATGATTGATACGAAAATTGATTCATTCAAGCGGGAAACAGAATTTATTTTGAATGTAATGGGTAAATGATTATTTAGACTTTTGCCACATTGAGATTTGCTCCTGTATTCTACTGACCTTGATCATCACAACCTAAGTCAAAAAAACTTGAGATAACTATGGACACTGTGCTCGTATCGGCTACTGATGGAATAGTCGAACTGACTTTGAACCGTCCCAAGCAGTTGAATGCGCTGAATTGGGAAATGATAACCAGCCTAAATACAACAATTGACATGATTGGTAAGGATTCAAGCGCACGATGTGTGGTGCTAAAAGGCGCGGGCAATCACTTTATGGCGGGTGGCGATATAGCCTATTTTCACACCCTGCTCGACTTAGATGAGCATGCCCGTGTTGCAACCTTCAGTAAATTAATTTCCGCTGTGCACCAATTTGTGAACAAGGCTGCCGAATTGCCCATTCCAGTTATAGCTAGTGTGCAGGGTGCGGCAGCGGGTTTTGGAATCAGTCTTGTAGCTGGATGTGACCTGGCCATTGCTACCGAGACCTCTATTTTTACCTCTGCCTATTCACATCTTGGCACTTCGCCTGATGGTGGCAGTACGTATTACCTGCCCAGAATTGTTGGTCTGAAAAAAGCCATGGAAATAGTGCTGTTATCAGAGCGACTTGATGCACAAACTGCGCTCGACATCCAACTAATTAATAAGATAGTGAAGGAATCCGAATTGGATTCTGCAACCACCAAGATTGCCAGGACGATAGCCAGTTCTGCAAGGTTGTCGGTTTGTAATGCGAAACATTTGATTCGCAGTTCTTTACAGAATGATTTGTCTTCTCAGTTGAACATGGAACTCGAGAATTTTCTTGGTTGCGTAGCAACTGCCGACTTTGCCGAAGGGGTGCGTGCATTTGTTGATAAGCGTAAGCCTAATTTTCAAGAATAATGACCAAGATTCGTACAACATTGGTCCTGAATGATGAAGTCATCGAGTACAATGTCGCCTTACCGATAAGATAAATTTCTTCCTTGCCTTAAAGCAACCGGAACTTAAGGCTGTTACCCGAAAGGAGACTAATATGCGACACTACGAAATTGTCGCTTTGGTTCACCCAGACCAAAGTGAGCAAACTGACCAATTCACTGATCGTTATCGTGAAATTATCGAGCGAAGTGGTGGGACGGTTCATCGATATGAGAACTGGGGGCGACGCAAACTCGCGTATCCAATCAACAAGATATATAAGGCTGGATACTTTCTGTTGAATATCGAGTGTGACTCTTCCGTAAAGGACGAACTGGAAAACTCGTTTCGTTATAACGATGCAATTCTTCGTACACTGGTGGTACGAATGGATCATGCGGTGAAGGATGTATCACCGATAATGCAAAGGAAGCTTGAGGAGGACGCTGAAGAGCAAGAGCGCTTGGCTGCTGAAGAGCTTGCAAGACAAAAAAGGGCCGCTGAAATAGCTGAGTCGGAGAAACAAGCCGCAGAAAAGGCTGCACAAGAAGAAGCTGCGCAAGCCAAAACAGTTCAACAAAAAGCAGATGAATCGCAAGATGCAGTTGGTACCGAAGATTCCGAGAAAACTGCGGAACCGGCAATTGAAGCTGAAGCAGCGGAAGAATCTGAATCTCAAGAAGCCGAGTCCAAAGAAGACTCTTCTGATGCTACGGACACAAGTCAAGAGGAATCGGAGGAAGACTAATGAGACAAAAATATCGAGGCAAACGATACTGTTACTTCACAGCTGAAGGGATAACTGAAATTGACTATAAGGATTTGGATCTGATTTCCAGATTCATTTCGGAGTCCGGCAAAATCATGCCCAGTCGAAGTACTGGGACGAAGGCGCGATATCAACGCCAATTGGCCGTAGCCATAAAGCGAGCTCGCTACCTGGCGCTGATTGGCTACACCGATTCACATTGACGGGAGGGGAGATTTTATGGAAGTGATTCTGCTCGAATCCATCGCAAAGCTTGGAGAACTTGGCGACTCTGTTTCCGTTAAGCCAGGCTATGCCAGGAACTATCTACTTCCGATGAGGAAGGCGATGCGGGCAACTCCAGAAGCTCGTGAAGAAGTGGAACGTCGTCGTGAACAACTGCTTGTAGAGGAAAAGGAGCGTCTCGATGTTGCCAAGGCACGCGCCGAACTCGCAGTTAAGGAGCTAAAATTTACCCGGAGCGTGATTGATTCGACCGGGCGATTGTTTGGTTCTGTCAGTACTGTAGATGTTGTCGATGCAGCAGCAGAGGCTGGTACAGAATTGACCAGGTCAGAAATTATTCTGACTGATGGCACAATCAAAATGGTAGGGGACTATCAGGCAAAAATTCAGCTGCATCCGGAAGTTGAGTTTGATATTGAAATTCATGTTGAGGCTGATAATCCAGAAGTCTTGGATGCTGTTGATTCCGAATCAGAATCTGAGTCAGATGCAGAACCCGCCGAAGATTCGGATCAATCCAAAGATACAGAGTCTCAAGAGGCGGCTCAGGAATAACGGGTGGAAGCTGTCGGCAGAAATCTACCGAACGAAATAGATGACGGAGGGTTCGCACCTCCGTCAGACCGCCATTCAGAACAGGCTGTTCTGGGCTCAATTCTGCTTGATAATTCCCAATACGACCGCATCGCAGGAGTAGTCTGTCCCGCAGACTTTTACGATCCCTCTCACCGGGAAATCTATTCAGCTATCCAAAGTCTGGTCGAAGACCAGGATTTGGTTGACATCGTTACCGTCGCAAATTGGCTGGCGAATGTAGATAAGTTGGAAGAAGTTGGCGGCAGAGAGTATCTGTTCACTCTGTCTGCCGAAACACCACACTATATGCATATCGAAAGTTATGCGAAGGTGGTAAGAAGTCATGCCTTGCTGAGGAACTTAGCCAAAAGTGCGCAAGACATTCAACGACTTGTTTACAACAGAGGCGATAAAGAAGCAGAAGAAATACTTTCAACCGCCCAACAAAAACTCAGTCTGCTTAGCAGTTCCCATGGTAGCAGTGATGGGTTGTTGCATATTAAGGATACTACTGCAGAAGTACTTGAGCATATCAGTCTCGTATACAAGGAAGGTAGGGATTCTTTAGCTGGGTTGAAGACAGGATTTCGGGACCTGGATGACATCACTTCCGGTTTTCAGCGTTCCAATCTAATCATCATTGCAGGTAGACCAGGAATGGGGAAGACCACACTGGCGACTAACATTGCTGAGTATGTTGCAGTGAACGACAAAAAGACCGTAGCGGTTTTTAGTCTGGAAATGTCTACCAGGGAGTTGACCACACGGTTGCTGTCTTCATTATCGAGCATCGACTCGAAAAAGATTAGAGACGTAGAGTTTGGCAATAAGGCCGAAGCAAAACATGTTTGGGACAAGCTCTCAAATGCTGCAAATATGCTCGAAACCGCGCCGATTTATATCGACGCATCAACCGATGTAACTCCCATTGAGATTTTGACTCGATCGCGCAAACTCCATCGAGAGCACAATTTGGATTTGGTTGTCGTCGACTACCTGCAACTCTTGCAGGTAAAGGACGCCGAGGAGAATAGGTCAACAGAATTAGCTAACATTACCCGCAGTCTGAAGAATCTTGCAAGAGAACTGGATATTCCTGTTATTGCTTTATCACAACTCAATCGTAATGTTGAAAATCGACCGAATAAACGACCCGTGTTGGCGGATTTAAGAGATTCCGGTGCAATTGAACAGGATGCGGATGTAATTTTATTTATCTATAGAGACGAGATTTACAACGAAGATACGGATGACTACGGAATTGCCGAGATTAATGTAGCAAAGCATCGCAATGGCGAGACCAACAAGTTTAAATTGACGTTCTTCAACCAGTTCACACGATTCAACGACTTTATCGACGATAGGAATTCTTATGCCGAAGGAGTTGGTGATGTTTATTATTCAAAATCAAGTGCATAGTCCCAGGTTATCAAACCAACGTTTCAGCTACATTCAAGCCCCTGATTGATGCGTGTTTATGGTACAGTCAATTTAACTGCACTGCGCCATAATCTCGCCATTGTTCGCAAATTCGCCTTGAACTCCCGGGTCATGGGAGTGATTAAGTCCAATGCCTATGGACATGGTGCCATTAGAGTCGCGAATACATTGGAATCTTCTGTGGATGCGTTCGCTGTTGCTACCGTGGATGAAGCGGTTGAGCTAAGGGAGGCTAAGATTACTGCTCCAATTTGCGTGCTTTCGGGATTCCATGAATTATCGCAATTGGACGCGATATTCGATAATCAATTACAAGTGGTAATTTTTTGCAAAGAGCAGATAGACCTGCTCTGTGGGTACCATTCGAAAGGTCAAATATCCGTTTGGCTAAAGGTCAATACTGGCATGAATCGCCTTGGATTTTATCCCGACCAAGTTGAAGATCCACTCAAGTGCCTGGAACTCTTAGAAAATGTTTCAACAATTCGGTTGATGTCTCACTTTGCTAGTGCCGATGACAGAAATTCCGATACGACTCAGGAACAAGCTAAGATTTTTGACAAATTAACGCTTGAGCTTGAATCGCGTCATGGCAAATTTGAAAAAAGTATTGCGAATTCAGCGGGTGTGATTGACTATCCCAATAGTCACTTAGATTGGGTTCGACCAGGAATCATGCTCTATGGAGTTTCGCCAATCTTGGATGTTTCCGCAACAGAACTAAATTTGCGTCCGGTGATGAATGTTTATGCCCGATTGATTGCCGTGAATATGGTCCGCACTGGCCATGCGGTGGGATACGGCGGAGAATGGATTAGCCAAAAAGATACAGCAATTGGAATTCTGGGGTGTGGCTACGGCGATGGTTATCATCGCAGTATGTCTCCAAATGCCAAAGTGTTGATACACGAAAGGCCTGCACCTATAGTCGGAAGGGTATCTATGGATACGTTAGCAGTCGACTTAAGTAATCATCAAGGCGTGCAGGTAGGAACTGAAGTCAAACTATTCGGCGATGGATTGCCTGTTGAAGAGCAAGCAGCCAGTGCCGGAACAATTGGTTATGAACTGCTGACTTCCATTGCTGGTAGACAAATGACATTGCAGACCATTTCGTAGTGAAAGTCAATTGACACGAAGCAAGTCGTTTAAAGCGGTTTTTTTTCGGGTTTGTTCGTCAACCTGTTTTACGATGACGGCGCAGTACAAACTGTGAGAACCGTCAATTGAAGGTAGCGAACCGGAAACCACCACTGAACCTGGCGGAACGTGGCCGTAGGTAGTCTCGCCCGTCATACGATTATAAATTTTGGTGCTTTGTCCAATATAGACACCCATGGAAATCACAGAACCGGTACCGACTACCACTCCTTCTACAATTTCGCTTCGCGCCCCAATAAAGCAGTCATCTTCGATTATTGTGGGTGTCGCCTGTAAGGGTTCCAGCACGCCACCAATGCCTACACCGCCGGAAAGGTGAACGTTTTTACCGATTTGGGCACAGGATCCAACGGTGGCCCAAGTGTCGACCATCGTTCCATCATCTACGTAGGCCCCAATATTCACATAGCTTGGCATTAAGACGACATTTCTTCCGATATATGCCCCTTGCCTCACCGTAGCAGGCGGGACTACTCTAAATCCTCCGGAAGCAAAATCCTGTTCTTCATAGTGGGTAAATTTTGTGTCAACCTTGTCGTAAAAGGAAGAAAATTGATCGCGAATGACTGTGTTGTTTTTGATGCGAAATGAGATCAGAACTGCTTTTTTAATCCATTGAACTGCCTCCCAATGATCGTCAAGCTTTTCTGCAGCACGTACCGTGCCATTATTCAGTTGACTCAAAGCCTCATTGACTGCTTGGGCCACTTCATGGGGGCAGCTATCAGGGCTTAAATTGGATCGATTTTCAAAAGCCTCTTCAATAATTTTTTGCAAGTTTTGCATGTTTCTTGGATTTCCTTGGTAATGAGGTTAATTCGGATTTTCCAGAACGCTATATAGGCGGTCTGATAGTTGCTGTTGTTGATCTGGACTGGTGATTGAGTTGCCGTCTCGGTCGACAATAAAAAATATATCTTCTGCTCGCTGACCGCTTGTTGTAATTTTGGCTGAAAGGAGTCGAACTCTAAAATCATGCAAGGTTCGAGCAACCAGATAGAGTAGACCGGGTCGGTCTGCCGCTGATACTTCCATCATTGTGTAGCTTTGCGCTGGTGATTGAGTAAAGGAGATAATGGTGGGTACTCTGACGTGCAATGTGGCACGGCTTGGATGAACAGTTGGTGGTCTGTGGTCGAGTTTTCGCAGAATTATCGATTGGCGAATGTCTTTTTCCAACTCCTTTAAGTTTTGAAACGAGGCCCATTGAATGTTCTCCGACCCTAGCAGAACGAATGTAAACGCAGTGAGACCGGTTCGAAGAGGGTGAATTCGAGCTTCAACTACGTTCACCCCAACGCGGTCGAAAACTCCTGTAATTATTGCAAACAGATCTTCAAAGTCGGGAGCCAGGATAATTGTTTGTGCGACTTCAACTGTTGGGTGCTTACGGCACGAGACTGTAGGCAAGTCAACGGCAGATGAACTTGCAGTCGTTTGAGCATGCCACGCAATGGTGTCAGCATCGTAGCAAAGAAAATACTCATCATCCAGATAATCCCAAAACTGCGCAACCTGATTGTTGATTTCTTGGGAATTGTTTAATGCGTCTTGAGCATCCATACGAATTTCGTTGATTCGCGATTCAACCGCATCATGTTGCGGAGAATCCATAAGCAATGCTCTGGAAGTAGCCATGTAGATGTGTTCCAGCATTTTGCCTTTCCAGTCGTTCCAAACGGTTGGACCTGTCCCTCGCATGTCGGCTACGGTAAGTAAATACAAATTATCCAGATGTTCTTGATCTCCCACCTTAGTGGCAAATCGCGAAATCACCTCGGAGTCATTTAAGTCTTCCCGTTGACTAGAAAAACTCATGATCAGATGGTACCGCACCAGCCATGCAACAAAATGAGCGTCATATTCACTCATTCCCACACGCTTGCAGAATTTGTAACTTTGAACCTCACCCAGTTCGGAGTGATCTCCGCCTTGACCTTTGGATAAGTCATGAAACAGCCCTGCAATATACAAACGCTCGGGCTTAACTAAGCGCTTCATGATAGAGTGCGCCAATTCGGGATAGTTCGTGTTGTCCTTGTGGTTGATTTCAACTAAGTTTCTGACAACAAACAGTGAATGAGCGTCAACTGTATAGACATGAAATAAGTCATATTGCATTTGTCCGACCACTCGACCAAATTCAGGTATGAGTGCTCCAAGAAGACCGGTATCATTCATGCATTCCAGGACTTCGGGAAGCATGGTGCTGTTTCCAATGATTCGCATCAACAGCTCGCAGGCTGTTGTACCTGATCGAACCTGTTGGTTGATTAGTGTGCGATTGGAACGAATGTGCCGAAGTGCTGAAGCACGTATTCCCTTGACCTCGCGGTGGCTTTGCACAAGGGCAAAGATTTCAATGAGAATTTCTGGACATTTGCTAATTCTTTCCGGATGAATAAAATCCAAGTAGTCGTCGACAGTACGAAACTGTTCGTTGACTACCTTGATCCTTCGTTTTGGCTTTGAAATGATCGATTCATTGAAAAACTGCAGCATCATAGTGTTGATGTGACGTACTTCCTTCACTGTACGAAAGTAGTTTTTCATTAACTTTTCTACTGCTTGATTTTTGTTGTCGTCCAAATAGCCAAATTGCTTCGCCAATTGAATTTGATGAGGAAACAGCAGCCGGTCCTCACGACGTTTAAACGAGAGGTGGAGTGAATTTCGAATCTTCCACAGGTAATTTCGACTCTTGATTAATACCTTGTATTCATCTTCGCTAAGAAAGTCATGGGTGACGAGCTCATGGAGACTTCGATTTTCAAAGTAACGCATAGCGACCCAGCTAATCATGTGAATGTCTCTTAAACCACCGGGTCCATGCTTGATGTTTGGTTCCAAGTTGTATGCCGTATCCGAATACTTGTGATGGCGACGTTCTTGCTCTAGAAGTTTTTCCATATAGAACTTGTGGGTTGGCCATATGGTTGAATTTCTCAACTTGTGATTCAGTTGCTCCAACAAACTTTCATTGCCTGCACAAAAACGTGACTCAAGTAGATTAGTCATCACTGTAATATCTGAGCGTGCCTGCTTGATGCAGTCACCGATAGATCTGACGCTGTGGCCAACTTCGAGTCCAGTGTCCCATAGAAAACGAATGAATGGCTGGACAGTAGTCAGGGCTGATGCAAATTCTTGCTGCTCAATGAGCACCATCAGATCGATGTCGGAATACGGGTTCAGTTCTTCCCTTCCATAGCCGCCGACTGCAACTAATGTCATTGACGAATTTGCACCACTTTCAGAAATGTACTCCTGCCAGGCGTCTTTGAGAATCCGATCAACCATTGCGACCCGATGCGCGACAAGTTGCGCGGCAGGGGTGCGTTTTTGATGCATCGCCTCCAACCTTTCAAAGCCATCCAGCAGGCGTTGACGATAGGGAGCGGTAGAGATTCCGTCAGTCATTTCAGGGATACTGATTGTTGCCAATTTTGGTCGGCCGGGTTGCTCTGAGGGTTGTTTCAGAGCTAGATTGTCGGTTGCGTTGGAGATTGAGTCAGAACCTCATAACCAGTCTCAGTCACCAGTACGGTGTGCTCCCACTGAGCGGACAGACTTCTGTCCCGCGTAACTACAGTCCATCCATCGTCAAGGAGGCGGGTTTCTTTCTTCCCTGAATTGATCATCGGTTCTACGGTAATGGTCATGCCAGGCTGAAGTTTCTGTGGATTCGAGGTTGCGTAATGAAGAATTTGCGGGTCTTCATGAAACCTTCTGCCAATGCCGTGCCCGCAATATTCTCGAACTACTGAAAATCCCTGAGATTCGGCGTGAACCTGAATAGACCGACCAAGTTCTCCAAGAGTTGTGCCCGCCTTGATCGACTTAATTCCAATTTCCATACTTTCAAAGCTGACTTTACACAATCGCTTGGCAAGAATAGAGGGTTCTCCTACATAGAACATTCGGCTTGTATCGCCGTGGTAACCGTCTTTAATAACGGTGATATCTATATTTATTATGTCGCCTTTCTTGAGCAGTCGGTTGCCTGGAATTCCATGACAGACCACATTGTTGACCGATGTACAAATCGACTTTGGGAATCCACGATAGTTTAGCGGCGCCGGAATTGCATCAAGGTCATTAATGATGAACTGATGGCAAATATGGTCAAGATTTTCTGTCGTTACGCCGGGTAGCACATGTGGTTCAATCATGTCCAGTACTGATGCCGCCAAGGAGCCGGCAACCCGCATTTTTTCGATTTCTTCAGGTGTTTTTATGGTGATTGTAGCCATATCTTTGAATTTCAGACGGAACCGTACCTTTGTCTGTGGTTCAACAATTCATGAGTTGCATTTTTGTGACAAATATTCAAATGAAATGTGACTTCAATTTGTCTTGGACGGATTAATTTCAAAAAAAATTCTTCAACAGAACTCAATACCCATGCCGCTGAAGTTGACACCGCAAAATTTATTAAAGAGTCAATTTTTGACCGATAGAAATGATAACCAATTGTTTCTTGGTCTGCCCAGTAGTTTGATCCAAGCAAAAACTGACAATTTAGGTTCTGGGTGATGAAAATTGCGAGACCCAAACCGATTGCCTACGGTGCTTAAGTGCTATAATTTTGTGCTTTACAAATACTCACATGGCCTGCTTGCAGTTTGTCCGGGTGCCTAAAGGGTTGGCGAACTGACGCCGTGGTGGATTAACCCGAAATAGGAGATCATTTCATGAGCAACGTTACGATGCGTCAGTTGCTTGAAGCTGGCGTACACTTTGGACATCAAACTCGCTTTTGGTGCCCGCAAATGAGTCCATACATCTATGGCCAAAGAAACAAGATCCACATCATTGATTTGGAACAAACCATTGGTATGTTCAATGAGGCAATGAACTACTTGGGTCGTGTCGCAAGTCAACGCGGCACTATCATGTTTGTCGGTACCAAGCGTCAGGCCGGTAGAATCGTTCAGGAACAGGCCCAGCGGGCTGAGTGTCCCTACGTTTATCACAGATGGCTTGGCGGTATGCTAACCAACCACCGGACGGTTCATAAATCGATCGACCGATTGAATGAACTGGATGAAATCATTAATTCCGATAGCGCAAATTCTCTGGCAAAAAAGGAGATGCTGCGCATAGAACGGGAAAGGTTCAGGTTAAATCGCAATCTTGCCGGAATTCGTACGATGAATGGAACTCCCGATGTTTTGTTCGTCATTGATGTCAAGCACGAGAATATCGCCGTACTGGAAGCACGAAAACTCGGTATTCCAATCGTTGCTGTTGTAGATTCAAACTGCGACCCAAACGGTATCGATTATGTGATACCCGGGAACGATGACGCAATTAGTGCCATTAAGTTGTTCTGTACCGCAGCCGCTGACGCTGTTATTGAAGGTAAGGCATCTATAACCACCGCTCCCGATGGCGAAGGTTTGGTAGATGTTGAAGATGGCGGTAGCAGAGCAGCACTGGACGCTCTGACTATGATGGGCGTTACCGGTGTTCAGGCAGCGGTCGCTCCGGAAAGAGAAGAGACCGAACTTGATGAGGTTGACCAGCCTGCACCTCAACGTCAGACAGTACCGGTAGCACCTGTGGCAGAGGAACCAGCGAGCGATGAAGCATCGCTGGAGTCAGCAAATTCTGAGTCTGACGAAGTTGCAGCAGTAGCTAAAGCCGAACCGGAAGCCGAGCAGGCACCGGCAGTTGCAATCGAAGTCACTGAGGCACCGGCGGAAACTACCGATACTGCCGAAACGCAAGAAGAGTCTTAACCTTTTGAACACGGCTATACCATAGCCGTGTTGAGTCAATTTAGTCATGCAAAAAGCTACAGAGGAATAACGAATGGAAATAACAGCAGCCATGGTAATGTCACTGCGTAATAAAAGCGGTGCAGGAATAATGGATTGCAAGAAAGCCTTAAAGGAATGCGATGGTGACTTAGAGCAAGCATTCGAGGCGCTGCGCAAGAAAGGTGCAGAAATGGCTGATGCCAAGTCTAGTCGCGTTGCGCGCGAAGGTGTTATTGTCAACACCTTGTCTGAAGATAGAACGATGGGGGCACTGGTTGAAGTCAACTGCGAAACTGACTTTGTGGGCCGCGGCGACGTATTCAGAGGGTTCGCCTTACCGCTTGGCGAATTGGCATTGACGATAGGTGAAGACTGCGATGATGTCAATGTTCTCATCGGCATGACGTTGGCAAGCGGAGAATCTGTAGAAGAGGCGCGTCGCGAAATTATTGCCAAGGTAGGCGAAAATGTGACCGTAAGCCGATTGTCGGTGTTTAAGGCTGCGCAAGATGGACAAGTTGCCACATACAGTCACCATGGAAGAATTGGGGTTTTGCTAGAACTGAGCGGTGACTCGGATCATTTGGGAACTGACCTGGCGATGCATGTAGCTGGCATGCGCCCACGATGGGTTGGTGGTGATGACGTGCCGGAAGACGTGCTAGCGAAGGAACGGGAAATTTTTGCGGACCAAGCCAGGCAGACTAATAAACCGGAAGCAATCATAGAAAAAATCATTGATGGAAGAATTCGTAAGTTCAAGGAAGAAAATACGCTGCTCGGTCAAAATTTTGTAAGAGACCAGGAAGTGTCAGTTGCCAGTTTGGTGAAATCCAAGAATGCAACAGTGGTTAGATTCAGCCGTTTGGAGATTGGCGAGGGCGCTGAATAGCAGAAATCGTTTACATCGTGAGCACGCCGGCTAAAACTGCAAAATATCGAAGGATTCTGGTAAAGCTCAGTGGAGAAATTCTAGGCGGACGGGCCGGTGTTGGACTTAGTCCGGACGCAATTGATCGAATCACTAATGAGTTGATTGCAATTACAGATAGCGGTGTAGAGTTAGCCGTGGTGGTTGGCGGTGGAAACTTTTTCCGCGGCGGACGTAGCACAGGATTACCGATTTCCAGAACTAAAGGAGATCAAATTGGTATGTTGTGCACTTTGCTCAATGCCATGGCCCTCGAACAGGTGTTTCACAGCAAGGGTGCAAATGCGGTTGTCCAGTCGGCCATACCGGTTCCGTCGTTTGTTCAAACCTATGACGGAATTTCATCAATTGGCTATCTCGAGCAGAAGAGCATCGTATTGTTCGCTGGAGGAACCGGCAATGCACTGCTGACCACCGACACGGCAGCAAGTTTACGGGCCGTGGATATCAGTGCAGATATACTTTTGAAGGCCACGAAGGTCGATGGGGTGTATAGTGAGATGCCTGATGAGAATACAAAAAGTGTGCCATATGAGCACGTCAGTTTTGATAAGGTTTTAGCCGACCAACTGGAAGTAATGGATTTGTCTGCAATAGCCATTTGTCGAGAACACGCAATGAAAATTCGCGTTTTCAATGGGTATACCGCAGGTGCTATCACCCGCGCCGGGCTGGGTGATGATATTGGCACATTGGTGTCATCAGAGGCAACGCATTGATTGATGAACTCATTGGTGATGCAGGTGACCGAATGAACGCTTCGGTGAGCCATCTTCGCCAAGAACTCTCGAAATTACGCACTGGTCGTGCCAGCACAGCGCTGCTGGATCACATCAAAGTCAACTATTACGGCACTCCAACACCGCTTAATCAAGTCGCAACAATTTCGGTTACCGATGCGCGTACGATTAGTATCAGCCCTTGGGACAAGTCTATGGTGCCTGTTATCGATAAGGCGATCATTGAATCTGATCTCGGGTTGAACCCGATGACGGCCAGTGAAGTGATCAGAGTCCCAATTCCGCCATTGACTGAAGAGCGAAGACGCGAAATTTCCAAGGTCGCACGAGCTGAAGGGGAGGCTGCCAAGGTTTCGGTACGAAATATTCGCAGGTCCTGCAATAGCGACTTAAAAGAACTGCGTAAGGAAAAGGAAATCACAGAAGACGAAGAACATGGTGGCATGGACAAAGTGCAACAACTGACAAATCAGAAAGTTGAAGAAATAGACCAAATTGTTGCCGCAAAAGAAGAAGAAATTATGACGATTTAGTTTACCTCGCTGATAACAATCCTCTTCTCTTCACAGTGACCAAATCTCCCAAAGACATTGCTTTAAACGACTCTAACGACCGCTCACATTCAGTTTTGCCCAATCACGTGGCAGTGATTATGGATGGTAACGGGCGTTGGGCTAAAGGCCGAGGTGTAGGCCGTTTTGAAGGACACCAGCGTGGAGTCCGAAATGTACGGATTCTAGTTGATGCATGCAGTCGCTTGGAAATTCGTTATTTGACGATGTTCGCATTTAGCAGCGAAAATTGGCGAAGACCTCAACAGGAAATTCAATGGCTGATGCGACTGCTCTCGAAGACTCTGGATAGAGAAGTGAATTCGCTTCGGGAAAATGGCGTTCGACTGCGAATCATCGGTGACATTGAAGGTTTGCCGGAAGAAGTTCAATCTCGAATGTATGAAGCCATAGAAATCACAAAATCTGAAAATCACCTGAATTTAACACTGGCAATCAATTACGGCGGCAGATGGGACTTAACTCAGGCTTGTCAGCAAGTAGTGACAAAAGTTGCCAGTGGCAGTTTGACTGTCGATGGCATTACACCGGAGTTGGTTGCCAGTCACTTGAGTACTGAGTTACTTCCAGAGCCGGATTTGTTCATTCGCACCGGCGGTGAGCAGCGCATGAGTAATTTTATGCTCTGGCAGCTTGCCTACACTGAACTGTACTTTACAGACACTAACTGGCCTGATTTTGACCGAAAAGAATTTGACAAAGCTTTACGGTCGTTTTCCCAACGCGTTCGACGATTCGGTCGAACCGATGACCAGGTTAATGCGCTAGCGACTACGTAGCACAATGTTGGCGAAGCGTGTGATAACAGGCTTTATCGTCGCTATCACAATAATTGCAAGCGTCCTTTTCCTACCACCTCTTGGCTTTACACTACTGATTGTAGTGATTGGCATTGTCGCAGGAGTGGAGTGGGCAAAACTCTGCGGAGACTATACTACACGCCAGATTATTGGTTACATATTGATATTGGTTGGCTGGTATTTGTTGCTCACCAATTTAGCCAGTTATACTTATTATATTGTAGGGGCAGCTACTTTGGGTTGGGTTGCCCTGTTGGGATACTTGAGTTATCCGACAGTCGGTGGGACCAAGGCATTCAACTGTATAATCTGTTCCATCCTGATTATTTCAATTGCAATGTTTGCTGCCGTGGAACTGCATCACTTTGGTGCTTGGTGGGTGTTAGGTGCTCTGGCTAGTGTAGCAATCGCCGATATTGGAGCCTTTTTCATTGGCAGGACATTTGGCAAACACAAACTGGCGAAACACATTAGCCCTGGCAAAACAATTGAGGGTTTGGTTGGTGGATTGGCAGCGTCATCGGGATTTGCATTGATAGTGGGATTTGTGGTTTGGGGTGGAGACCTTCTGAACATAGGTAGTTTTGTATTCGTCTGTCTGGTTGCGGCAGCGCTGTCGGTAGTAGGCGATTTGTACGTCAGCAAAATGAAGCGCTTTGCAGGAGTTAAAGATAGTGGGTCGCTATTGCCTGGACATGGAGGAGTTTTAGATAGGATAGACGGTATTCTAGCGGGCCTGCCGGTATTTACATTTTTGGTAACACTACTGAGTTTTTAGTACTCTAATCAGATTCGATGCAAAGCGTAACAGTATTAGGCGCCACCGGCGTCATTGGAACAGAAACTCTCGATGTCTTACGCAGGCACAAAAACGAGTTCTTTATTCATGCCTTGGCGACCCGTAGCGCGAGTGAAAGGCTGTTCGACTTATGTGTCGAGTTTAAGCCAAAATTCGTAGCGATCGCCGAAGAACTGAAAGTTGCAGAGTTTAAGGATACTTTGCGCCGGCATAGTACTGAGACAACAGTTCTGGTGGGTAGTGAGGCCATAGTTGATATTTGCTCCAATCCCGAAGTCGACATTGTAGTTACTGGTATTTCGGGCGGTGTTGGACTAAAGCCAACAGTAGCAGCTATTCGGGCGGGAGTTCGAGTTGCGGTCGCAAATAAGGAACCGATCGTAATGCTTGGTCCGTTGGTGCGTAGGGAAGTGAAGTTAAGTGGAGCAATAGTGCTTCCTGTCGATAGTGAACACAATGCAATTTTTCAGTGCTGTGCTTCGGCCGGGGAGCAATATCGAACTTTTAATCGAATACCTTCGCTTAAGAGAATATTGCTGACGGGGTCTGGTGGGCCTTTTCTCGATACCCCTTTAAATCAGTTATCCGATATTACGCCGGAGCAGGCTGTGGCCCATCCAATTTGGCCGATGGGTGCAAAGATATCGGTCGATTCGGCGACGATGATGAATAAAGGATTGGAAATCATTGAAGCACGATGGCTTTTCGAAGCAACGCATGACCAAATCCAAGTTGTAATTCATCCACAAGGAGTCGTACACTCCATGGTTGAGTATGAAGATGGTTCGGTGATCGCTGAATTGGCAACACCAGACATGAGAGTGCCAATATCCAATGCTTTGTTTTGGCCCAATCGAGGAGCAAGCGGTGCTCCTTTTCTCAACATTACCGATTTGCAGTCTTTAGAATTTCGCCCACCGGACTGGGAGCGATTTCCCTGTCTAAAAACTGCGGCAGAGGTGTCAAAACTTGATGGAACTTTATCGGTTGTGTTAAATGCAGCCAATGAAGTAGCTGTCGATGCATTTTTGTCAAAAAAGGCTCGCTTCACAAATATCGTTGATACAGTTTGCTATTGTGTAGATAAAATGGCGAGCGAGTCGGTAGAAAGCATCGATCAAATTCTTGAAGTTGATCAAACTGCTCGAGAAGTTGCTAGGGAGTACTTAAGTACACTAATACATAAGTAGCCAATATAAGAACTTAGTAATACTCAGGTGACAGAGTTAATTTACAGCATTATTTTTTTCGTCGTCGCTGTTGGCGTGCTCATTTCGTTTCACGAATACGGTCACTACTGGGTGGCACGCAAACTAGGCGTTTCAGTTCTGAAATTCTCCATTGGGTTTGGACCTTCGCTGTTTAAGTTTAATCTGCCAAAGCGTGAAACCGAGTATGTCATTGCTGCGATCCCTTTGGGCGGCTATGTAAAGATGCTTGACGAAAGTGTCGACGAAGTACCTGAAGATCAACTCCCAAAGGCGTTCAACCGACAACCGCTATACAAGCGTTCAGCTATTGTCGCAGCAGGTCCGTTCTTTAATTTTTTGCTTGCGGGTTTGTTGTATTGGGCTGTGTTTTTGATTGGCACTGAAGGTTTACGACCTGTTGTCGGTTCAGTAGCCCCCAATTCTATTGCTCAACAGGCAGGCATTGTTGCTGGCGATGAAATTTTACAGGTAGGAGGTTCCGAGAACAAAAGTTGGCGACACAATCAGATCTACGTCATTGACCGCATCGTCAATGGTGAAATCTTAGAAATGGTTGTTCGAGACGTGAGCGGTGATGAAAGAGCAGTGTCGCTGATGCTAAGTGAGTTGGCAGAGAGAAATGTATCCACAAAATCATGGGAGCAGTTGTTGGGTCTTTATCCTTTGACACCAACTTTGGCTCCGGTCATTGGCGAAGTTGTTTCAGATTCGCCAGCAGACATCGCTGGTATTGAGTCGGGTGACCGAATTATTGAGGTAAGCGGTGAGCCAGTCGACAGTTGGCGGCAATTGGTCACAACCGTCAATCAATCCCCAGCAACCCCTCTCACTTTACTGATTGAGCGTGCTGATTTACACCAGGAGTTAATCGTTACCCCTGAAGCAGTTGAAGTTGAAGGCGGTACTGTAGGTCGCATGGGCGTAGTCGTCGCTGTTCCTTCAGAGCTTGATACAGACTTCAGTGTCGTTGTTCAATACGGACCTCTTGAATCACTGTGGCTCGGGGTTCAGAGAACCTGGTCGATTACGGCTCTGACGGTAACCATGCTAGGCAAGATGTTGAATTTGAGCGAGCCTTCAAATCAACTCGGTGGGCCACTTACGATCGCAACCTATGCCGGACAGGCGGCACAAGCAGGCATTAACACCTACCTCACTTTTTTAGCACTACTGAGCATTAGTTTGGGGATACTCAATTTGTTGCCAATTCCGATTTTGGACGGCGGACATTTAATGTTTCATTTATATGAAGCCATCACTGGTTCCCCGCCAAGTGATGAAATTGTGCAATGGTCCTATCGAATAGGAATTGCAATGTTAATCGGCATAATGAGCCTAGCGTTCTATAATGATATAGTTAATTTGTTTTGATGAGCTGAACTATAGATGAATATGTTTATACGTCGATTTTGGAAGATTGTCGTAGCATTCTGTATGCTAATGCTATCGCATGTTGCGTATAGTTTCGATCCATTTGTGATTGAAGACATTCGAGTAGAAGGATTACAGCGCATTTCCGCAGGAGCCGTGTTTGTAGTTCTTCCAGTAGTCGTGGGGGACGAAATCGATGACTCGCTTTCCACCCGTTCCATTCAGGCGCTGTTCGACACCGGTTTCTTCAGCGACATCCGACTCGACCGAGATGGCAACACCTTAGTGATTGTTGTGGTTGAAAATCCAAGTATTGCAGAAGTAACAATCACTGGTAACAAGAAAATCAAGACTGAGCAAATTGAGTTGGTGCTTGAAGCGAACAACATCTCGAATCGGGAAGTCTATAACCCGATTCGAGTGAACGAATTCATTGAAGGGTTGAAACAGGAATATAAGTCAGCAGGGCGATTCTCATCAGAAGTCAAGGCTACGCTAGTGCCGCTGGAACGCAATCGAGTAGAGTTGTTTATTGATATTTTTGAGGGACCTATTGCACTGATTGATGAAATAAGAATTGTTGGTAACGAAGCCTTCACCACCAAAGATATTCTTGATGAAATGGAGTTGTCGACCAAGAAAACTTTGGGATTTCTGAATCGGAACAATCGTTACTCAAGGCCAAAGTTGACGGCAGATTTGGAGCAAATTACCTCGCACTATCAAGATAACGGCTACATTCAATTTGAAATTATTTCTTCTCAGGCTTTTCTTTCTGAGGATAAGGAAAGTGTTTACATAGTCATTACGCTGTCTGAAGGACCTCAGTTCACGTTCGGTGAAATCAACATAATTGGTGAACAGAATGTCGTGCCTGTGGAAGAAATTGAGGAAATAGTATTGCAGGAAGAAGGCACTGTGTTCTCTCGAGAGGAAGTCAACAGTGATCGACAGGAAGTAGTCTATAAGTTTGCCAATGAGGGTTACTCTCTATCAAGTGTCGAAGCATATCCGGATATTCGGGAAGAAGAGCAAAAGGTCAATGTGGAATACATTATCGATCCAGGGAAGTTGACCTATGTTCGCAGAATTGTTTTTATCGGCAACATTGTGACCTCCGACGAAGTGATGCGTCGGGAAATGCGAATTTTTGAAGGTGGAAAATATTCAGCTCAGCAAATTGCAGAATCCAGAGGGCGTCTTGGTCGATTGGGATTCTTTGAATCAATTGATCTACGGACGCAAACCGTTCCAGGTGTCGAAGACCAAGTAGATATAGTTGTTGAGGTCAAGGAGCGATTGACAGGTAGTTTCGCTTTCGGAGTTGGATATTCTGACAGTGATCAGTTGATATTGCAAGCTGAGTTAAGTCAAGCCAACCTGTATGGAACCGGCAAGCGGGTAGCCGGAAGAATTCGCAACAACTCCGTCACCACGGAGTTACAGTTTGACTTCATCAATCCTTACTACACTCCGGAAGGGGTGGCACGTGGATTTAACTTTACGCTAACTGATACGGATACTTCGGATTCGGATATATCAAGTTACCGGTTAGATTTGATATCCGGTGGAATTTCATATCGATTCCCCATTGCACAGGCACAGTCGATTGGAATTCAACTGGGACTTGATCATATTACTTTTGGGCAGGTTGACAATAGATCCGTCGATTATCGGACGAATAACTTCATTAACGACAATCCAAAGTCAATTTTAGGTCGAGGTTCCTTGAGTTTTGTGAAGGATGATCGTGATAGAGCGATATTTCCAACTTCCGGTGGTGATCGAAGAGTCTCGTATGAGTTGGTTGGAGGGGACTTTAGTTACTACGTAGGCCGAGTCGGCATCACCGAGTACTTCTCCATCGGCGGTGATACCACATTGAGATTGTCTACCAGTGCTGACTTTGGTGACGGAATAGGGTCTACAGATGGGTTGCCATTTTATCGAAGGTTCTACGCTGGAGGTCAGTCGACAGTTCGTGGATTTGCCTCTGCAAGTCTTGGGCCTCGGGAACAGTGTAAATTTGAATTTATAAAGAGGATAGCGGACCATTAGTTCTTGAAGATTCTAAAGTTCCTGTTGGAGAAGTTGATGATAATTCCAGAATAGTGCGGTTAGGATAGGTATCGACGAATGCCCAGGCGCAGACCCAATCGGTGGAAGTTTGCGGGTTTTGGGTAGAGCAGAACTATACTTGCCTATATTCGGTACACGCGATAGTGCAGACAAGCGATTTCTCGCATTCGCTGACATGGGTAATGTTTACCATGAATTTGGTGACTTCGACTTTGGTGAAATGCGGGCATCTGCCGGGCTCGGATTTGTTTGGCTGTCGCCAATTGGACCACTTGGAATCAGCCGAGCACTATTTTTGGACAAACAGCCGGGTGATGAAACAGATCTGTTTCAACTTACACTTGGAACATTTTTTGATTAAAGCAGGATGAAACAACTTTTGGTAAATATAGGACGTAAATTATTAATTGTTGGCATTGCATTGACTTTGCTCACCGGGCTTGCTACAGCTCAAGAGAATCTGAAAATTGGATTCTTGGAAGCGGTAAAAATAATTGATGACGCACCACAGGGTCAAGCTGCATTAAAAGAAATTCAGGAAGAATTAGCCCCGCGTGAAGATGCCCTTGCTGCTCTTCAGCAAGACATCGCCGCCAAGTCAGCAGAACTGCAGGCGAGTGAAAGTTTGAGTGGAGAAGGCCGCGAAGCACTTGAACAGGAAATTCGATCAATGACACGGCAATTAGAACGCGGTCAAGAAGAACTTCGCGAAGACTTCAATATTCGCCGCAATGAAGAATTGAATAAATTGCAGGAACTCATCGGCGGAGTGATTGCGGAAATGGCACTTGACGAAGGCTTCGATTTAATTCTTCAAGAGCCAGTAGTATTCGCAGGAGAAAGAATCAACATTACAGATCTGGTTCTGCAACGGTTAAAGGATAAATTCGAAGAATCGCAGTGAATGCTACCCAGGATTACCTCGATGAGGTCGAATGGAGGCTAGACGAACTTGCAAATATAGTTGGAGTTACTGCAAGAGGCGACTACTCAAAGAAAATTCGACGGATATCAACTTTGCAGGACGCAACGCAGGATTCCATCACCTACTTTTCGGACGAGCGATTTCGAAAATATCTAGATGTTACTAAAGCTGGTGTTGTGATCCTAAATGAATCAGATGCGGATGGGTTCGTTGGAAATTGTTTAATTGCACCCAATCCACGAGCAGTTTTCGCTAAAGTTGCCCTACAACTGAATCCCGACAAAAAGGATACTGCCGGTATTCACTCAAGCGCAATAGTATCCAAAGACGCGAAAATCGCTACATCCGCCACTATACTGCAGGGCGCAATTGTTGAATCGGGCGCATCCATTGGTGAAGATTGCATTATTGGTCCCGGTTCGGTTATTGGCGAACGGGTCAGCATAGCTGATCACACCCGTATTGACAGTAATGTCACCATCTACAAGGACTGCATAATCGGTCGCAATTGTGTGATCAATGCGAACTCCGTAATCGGTGCCCCCGGTTTTAGTTTTACCCTGGAAGAAGGACGCTGGGTTCAAATTCCGAATTATGGTGCTGTGTCAATTGGCGATGACGTAAGCATTGGTGCTTCGACTACGATAGATCGCGGTACCATCAACAATACAGTTATCGGCAATGGCGTAAAAATCGATAATAATGTGCAAATTGCGCATAATGTTGAGATTGGAGAACACACCATCATCGCTGGCAACGTAGGTGTTGCTGGTAGTGCAAAAATTGGCAATCAATGCATGTTCGGAGGCCAGGCTGGAGTGCTTGATCACGTTGAAATTTGCGATCATGTCGTAGTGAATGCCGGCAGCCTCGTAACCAAATCAATCACCACTCCGGGCGAGTACTCCGCGACCATTCCCGCACAGCCGGTAAGTCAGTGGCGTAGAACCTTCGCCAGTTTGCGTCGATTGGGCAAGAACAATTCAACCAACACAGAATAAATCGGACGGAGTTCCCTACTTCAACATGCCATCCTTAGACATTTCCGAAATCAAGCAACTACTGCCTCATCGGTATCCGATGTTGATGGTTGACCGGGTAAACGACTATACCAATGACTGGTTGCTGGCGACCAAAAATATCACCGTAAACGAACCGGTATTTTCAGGACACTTTCCACATTGGCCAATTTTTCCTGGTGTTCTAATCGTGGAATCAATGGTTCAAGCTTCTGCAATCATGGCAAGTTTGGCATTGGGTGCAAAAGCCGATAGCAATCGTGTTTACCTGTTTGCCGGAATTGACAAAGCTCGATTCAAGCAGCAGGTTGTGCCGGGTGACCGTCTTGACATAGAGACACGAACTGTCCGTAAATGGGCTAAGGTTTGGAAGACTGCGGCAACTGCTTCAGTGGCAGACACAGTAGTTTGCAGTGCTGATCTTTTGTTTACATTTCAAGAACTTGGATGATTGATTCTAAAGCTGTCGTTGCAGATCGGGCGCAGCTTGGGAGTGACGTTAAGGTCGATGCCTTTGCAGTTATTGAAGATGACGTAAGCATTGGCAGTGGATCTTGGGTAGGCGCAAATTCCATCATTAAAAGTGGAACTCGAATCGGAGAAAATAATCACATACACGAGTTTGTATCGCTTGGCGGTACTCCGCAATCCACGCACTATAAGGGTGAACCGACGGAACTGGTAATAGGCGATGGCAACATCTTTCGCGAGTACGCCAGTCTGCATCGAGGAACAGTGGACGGCGGCGGAGTCACCCGAGTTGGTAACGATAATTTCCTTATGGCATATACGCACATTGCGCATGATTGCCAAATCGGAAACAGTACCATTTTCACTAACGGCACAAATATCGCAGGGCACGTTGAGGTGGAAGATTTTGCTTTTTTTGGTGGCTTTACACTTATTCATCAGCGATGTCGGATTGGTACGTTTTGCATGACTGGAATTAACACGATTCTTCGTCAAGATGTCCCTCCCTATGTAACAGTAACTGGATCACCAGCTAAGGCAGTTTCGATTAACGCTATAGGTCTGCGACGCAGAGGGGTGGATGAGTCGGCAATAAAGGAACTAAAGCGTATCTACCGCTGGATATTTCGTGAGGGAATGTCGATTTCTAAAGTGTCCGATCGAATTCAGGCAGGTGAAATGGTAAGTAATGAGGTTAAGCGTCTCATCAGTTTTATTGTCGAGTCAGAACGTGGATTTGTACGCTAGATTCGAGCGACTAGTTTCGGGATTCATCCAGCTTTCGACATCTCGCTAAAGAAGTTCGATTGGTACTTGAGTTATGTATCGAATCGCAATGGTGGTTGGTGAAAAATCCGGAGACATCTTGGGTGCAGGCTTGATTGAAGCGTTGCGCCGTCACGGAATAAAATTCGAAGTCTTTGGTATCTGCGGTCCCGCTATGCAAAGCCAGGGTGCACGCACTCTATACTCAGTGGATATGATTACCAATATCGGTGTTGAAGGACTGATTTGGAAAGTCTCGAAGATTTTGAAGATTCGCAGAAATTTAGTCAAAGAACTGGTACGCATCAAACCTGACATTTATATCGGAGTTGATGCGCCGGACTTCAATCTTGCCGTTGAGTCCAAAATGAAACAAGCTGGAATTCCTACCATTCAGTACGTCAGTCCCACAGTATGGGCATGGCGAAGTTATCGAATTAAGAAGATTAAGCGGGCTGCCACCAAAGTGCTTACAGTTTATCCATTTGAATCAGAAATACTCAACCGGCATCAAGTGGCTCATTCGTATGTCGGTCATCCTCTAGCAGACATCATCGTGTCGGAACAGGTAGCAGATAGACGTCGTGACTTTGGATTTAATTCGGACGATACGGTCGTAGCCATTTTGCCTGGAAGCAGACAGGTTGAAGTTGACCGATTAGCTTCTATTTTCATCGAGGCGGCCCAGGGACTGTCAAAACTTCGCCCTGAGATAAAGTTCATAGCGCCCACAGCATCCAATGAAATTCGTAAGGCATTTGAACAGGAAATCGCAAAACATCCCAATGCACCAAAAATTAAGTTAGTTGATGGGCAGTCGCATGCAGTAATGAAGTCGGCAGATGTGGTTGTGCTTGCATCGGGAACCGCAGCACTTGAGGCAACCTTATTGCTAAAACCCTTCGTGGTGTCCTACAAGGTGTCTAAGTTGACTCACATTCTCATAAAACTTTTGGGACATGTCGATCAATTCTGCATTGTGAACCATTTAGCTGGTCGAACAGTGGTGCCTGAGTTTATGCAGACTGAAGCCACAGCAAAGAACATCATTGGAGAAGTCATTCGTTTGCTGGATGATGCAGACTACGCGGAGCAAATGGTAAATTCGTTTAGGAACATTGCCAGTGAACTTCGATGCCAGTCACATGACAAGTCCGCACTTGAAATTGCGAACTTGATGCAAAATGCCTGAGTTAATTGCTGGAGTAGACGAGGCTGGACGTGGCGCATTGGCAGGGCCGGTAGTGTCTGCAGCAGTTATTCTTGGTAAGAATATGAGAATTAATGGCGTAACCGATTCCAAGAAACTAAGTCCCGCAAAGCGAAGCGAGCTATCAAAAGAAATTAAACTTCGCTGCAAGGCATGGGCAGTTGGGGTGTGCAGTGTTGAAGAAATTGAACACTTGAATATTCTTCAAGCAACTATGGTTTCAATGAAACGAGCTGTAGAGTCATTGTCGATTCAACCAGATTTTGTATTGATTGACGGAAATAGGAGCCCCTCAATTAATATTTTGAACAAGGCAGTGGTAGGGGGAGATGCAATTGTTGCAGAAATCTCTGCCGCATCCGTAATTGCAAAAGTATTTCGTGATCAACTGATGTGTAAATTGTCTCTTGAATACCCACAGTATGAATTCAACTCTCATTTCGGATATGGCACGAAAAAGCACTTAAGTGCGCTGCACAATTTCGGGGTAACACCTGTTCATCGGCGTAGCTTCGCACCCGTACGTCAGATGCTTGATACATTGATTTAAACTATTGGATATGAACTTCGTACATCTGCACGTACACACCGAATATTCCATTGTCGACAGCATCATTCGTGTGAATGATCTTGTCAATCAAGTGAAGCAGTACAACATGCCTGCTGTGGGAGTGGCGGACCATAACAATCTTTACAGTGCGGTTAAGCTATACACCGCATGCTTGAAACAGGGAGTCAAGCCAATCATTGGAGTCGAAGCGCTGGTGCACAATCCCATCGAGCCGGGCAAACCATACACCCTGGTTCTTCTGTCCCAAAACATGCAAGGATATCGCTCAATTTGTGGCTTAGTCACCCGTGCCCAACATGAAGGTCGAAGCAGTGGTGGAGCATGCATAAGTCGAGAGTGGCTAACAGGTAAGACTGATGGAATAATTGCACTATCGGGAGCCCAAAACGGAGAAATAGGTCAGTGTTTGATTCAAGGCAAGCACGCTGAAGCACTGCAGCTTCTGGAAGAATACCGTAAGTTATTTCCGGATCGATTCTATGTGGAAATTTCCCGTATAGGAGATGCATTCGAATCCATTTACTGTAAAACTGCAGTGGATTTGGCAAATGCAACTCAGACTCCTTTGGTTGCTACAAACCAACCGCGGTTTGTCGATTCAAATGACTTTGGGTATCACGAGATAAGAGCCTGCATCAATGATGGTACCGTAGTTTCGGATCGGGGTCGTATGCTGGCTTCAACCGAACAGCAGTATTTGCGATCTACTGAAGAAATGATTGAGTGCTTTAGTGACCTTCCATCTGCAATTGAAAACACGGTGGAAATAGCAAAGCGCTGCAATTTGCAGTTCGAACTTCACACCAGTCATCTTCCTGCATATCCGCATGTAGATAAAAATGTGGATATTGATGAGTTTCTCTCTGAGCAAAGCATGGCGGGACTGAAGCGACACTTTCCCGAGGGAGCCCCTCAGGAATATGTGAGCCGACTGCATCACGAACTGGAAATTATCCGAACAACCAAATTTGCTGGATACTTCCTGATTGTTACAGAAATTATCGACTGGGCAAAGCACGAAGGCATCCCAGTGGGTCCCGGTCGTGGTTCGGGTGCAGGTTCCCTGGTAGCCTACTGTCTTGGCATTACAGGTATTGATCCGATGTCCTATGGACTAATTTTTGAACGATTTCTGAATCCGGAACGAGTGTCACCACCCGACTTCGACATCGACTTTTGCGTTGACCAACGCGACCGAGTTATCCAGCATGTATCCGACACATACGGCAAGGATCACGTTGCTCAGATTGTGACTTACAACACACTGGCCGCCCGCGCGGCAGTTCGAGACGTCGGGCGGGCTATACAGCCGGATTATTCTTTCTACGACCGCTTGGCCAACATGATTCCAAGAGAGCTTGATATTACGCTCGATCAAGCGATGAAAAAGAATAGAGATTTGAAGCAACGTTATAACGACGAGCCACGAGTCAAGGAGTTGATGGATTCAGCCGAAAAACTGGAAGGAGTTATCAGAAACGTCAGCAAACATCCTGGTGGCGTTGTTATTGCACCGACAATCATTACAGATTTTTCGGCAACCTTTGTGGATACGGAAAGCGAGCTTGATATCACGCACTATGACAAAGATGACTTGGAAACTATTGGACTGGTGAAGTTCGATTTTCTTGGTCTGACAACGCTGACAATCATCTCACGCGCTTTTGAAATGATCAATAGAAGTCGCAGCAGTGATGCGGCGCCTTTGTCAACTAATGACATTTCACTTGAGGACCAACAGACTTATGATTTGATTCAGTCGGGCAATACAGTTGGAATTTTCCAACTGGAATCAAAAGGTATGCAGCGGTTAATT
This sequence comes from Arenicellales bacterium, assembly GCA_965200645.1. Lineage (GTDB taxonomy): Bacteria > Pseudomonadota > Gammaproteobacteria > Arenicellales > JAJDZL01 > CBDAUN01. The sequence continues at coordinate 621,086 of CBDAUN010000003.1, read as the reverse complement.
ATTGGATCGAAGCCGCACAAATTTGATGACCTAGTTGCGTTGCTTGCATTATTTCGTCCAGGTCCACTGCAAACGGGAATGGACAAGACTTATATAAAAAATAAGGAAGGAAATGAAACCGTAGAGTATTTGGACCCCGCCTTAAAGGAGGTGCTGAATACCACCTATGGTGTTTTTCTTTATCAGGAGCAGGTTATGCATGTTGCTCAGTTGATGGGTGGCTACTCGCTCGGTGAAGCGGACCTTCTGCGTCGTGCGATGGGTAAGAAACTCGCCGAAGAGATGGCTAGACAGCGAGACCGGTTCGTATCGGGTGCAAAGGACAGGGGATATAAACGTGAAGTTGCCACCAAAGTTTTTGACCTCATGGAAAGTTTTGCAGGCTATGGATTCAACAAATCTCACTCAGTTGCGTATGCGATGCTGGCATTCCAAACAGCCTGGTTGAAACGTCACTATGCCACACAGTTCTTTGCTGCCTGCATCTCCGTGGACTTCAAGACAGACACCACGATGAAGATTATTTTCGATGCAAAGAGAATGGGAATTAAAGTTTTTTCTCCCGATATCAATCGCTCCGAATATGAGTTTGTCGCACTTGACGATGAAACAATTCTCTTTGGTCTTGGAGGGTTGAAACAAATTGGCAGGCCAGTGTCTGATGCGATCGTGAGTGAGCGAAATGAAAATGGCCCATTCAAGAGTATCGTCGACTTTTTTCAACGAGTAGACTTGCGTAAGGTTGGGAAATTTGCAGTTGAATCATTAACTTCGGCTGGTTGCTTTGATTCGCTTGAGCCAAACCGATCAAGAGTATTTGCAAATGCAGAAGCGCTTCATGCTTATGGCAAAACACTTGCAGAGGATAAAATTGCAGGACAGATGAATATTTTTGCGGACACTAGCGAGCGTGTGGATGAATTTGAATTTTCCACGACGCAAATATGGACGGAATACGAGCGCTTAAAGTATGAAAACCGGGTCTTTGGTTTCCATTTAAACGGTCACCCCGAACAACTTCAAATTGAGGAACTGCACAGTCTAAAGAAATTTAAAATGGTTGATGATCTTGAGTCTGAGGAGCCCAAGAGTGTCACAGTTTGTGGTTGGATTCGAAACAGACAAGTTGTCAATACCAGAACTGGAAAGCAAATGGGATTTTTTGACCTTACCGATCAATCCGGAGAAGTGGCTGTTTCCGTATTCACGGACGTATATCCACATTATGCGGATGCAATAGTAGAAGATTCGATTGTTACCGTGTTAGGCAAAGCGGTACCAGATGATCGGACCACAGGAATTAAGTTTGTTGCCGATGCGGTTATTCCGCTGGATTCAGTCCAGTCCATGCCGGAGGCTATGTTGAAGCTCAAAGTTAACGGAAATTCTACGTCAAATTCACTTGAACAGTTGCGCAATGCAGTTGATTCGAATTCCGGAATTCAAGTTGTTCGTGTTGAATACGTCTCTAAATCTGGCGAATCGGCATCATTTATACTCGGCAAGGATTCTCGGGTAAGAATATCCAGTCAGTTATTGGTAGAGTTGCGTGAAGTATTTGGTGATGACAATGTTACGGTCGACTACTCTCGAATTAGATTGCACAGTCAGGTGACTGAACGTGATGCAATGAGGATTTATAGATGACACTACATTTGGATTTTGAGGAGCCAATTGAAGAACTCAATTCCAAGATTGAAGAACTTCGTCTTGTCAGCAGTGCAGGTGACGTAGATTGTTCCGATGAAATCCAAAAATTGGAGAACAAGAGCAAGAAACTTGCTGAATCTATATTTTCGTCTCTTACCCCATGGCAGATAACGCGATTGGCGCGCCATCCCCTAAGACCGCACACTTTGGATTATGTTGAGCGCATTTTCACCGATTTTCAGGAATTACATGGCGACCGGGTATTTGCAGACGATCAATCGATAGTTGCGGGCTTAGCTCGATTCAACGGACAGGGAGTTGTCGTTATTGGCCATCAAAAGGGTCGGGACACCAATAGTAAAATTCAAAGAAACTTTGGTATGCCTAAGCCGGAGGGTTATCGCAAGGCTGAACGAGTTGCGAAGCTGGCTGAGAAGTTTTCCCTGCCAATCTTTACCTTTGTCGATACCCCGGGCGCCTATCCGGGACCTGATGCAGAGGAAAGAGGGCAGTGCGGCGCAATTGCCTCTAGTTTGTTTACCTTAGTGGGACTTAAGACTCCAATCATTACTTCTGTAATTGGTGAAGGAGGTTCCGGAGGTGCATTGGCCATTGGGGTAGCAGACCACATCAACATGCTGCAATACGCGGTTTATTCTGTCATTTCTCCTGAAGGTTGTGCATCAATTTTATGGAAGGATTCAACACGAGCGCCCGACGCTGCGCAAGCTATGGGAATGACCGCGAAATCATTGAAGAAGCATAATCTGGTTGACGAAGTGATTGAAGAACCGTTTGGTGGTGCCCACAAAAATTATGACGAGATGGCAAACCTGCTGCGAAATTCTTTCGAGAAAACTCTAAAACGTATTTCGAGCATGCCAAAGGACAAACTACTGTCCACTCGATATGATCGTCTTATGTCCTACGGAAAATTTGAAGCTGTCAGATAAGTACTACAAGCTGCTTCGCTTGTGACGCTTGGGTTTTAGTGAGTCTTTGTTTAGTCCACAAACTCTGGCAGAAGTTTTATTCGAGCATCTCCGGCTTGACTTAGCCAGTCACTTCTTTGTCAGTTATAGCGGTGGAATGGACTCGACAGTTTTACTGCATACCTGTCGAGCTCTTAATGAATCAGGAGTAATTCAGAACCTAACTGCTCTTCACTCCAATCATGGAATACATTCTGAATCAAATATTTGGGAGCAACAATGTAAAGTAATTTGTGAACAAATGGGTGTTGAGTTTGAAGCGACCCGACTTTATCTGGGACGCGATGGCGACAGGGTCAGCGAAGCTACCGCACGTAAGGCAAGATACGAGTGGTTAAGGCAATTCATGAATAAAAATTCAATTCTAATGACCGCTCACCACCAGTCCGACCAAGTTGAAACCTTGCTGTTGAATCTGTTACGTGGGGCTGGTGTGCGAGGGCTTTCGGGTATTCAACCTGTTACCGAATTTGGTGAGGGAAAACTTGTGAGACCTCTGCTTGAAGTCACCAAAGACCAGATCAGAGAATACCTACACAAATTCAAGTTGAGTTATGTTGAAGATCCTGCCAACCACGATCTTCAATACTCAAGAAGTTATCTTAGGTCGGTGGTCATTCCAGCACTTGAGCAACACTGGCCTGTAGCAACAAATTCAATTGCCCGAACGGTGCATCTGTTGCAGGATACACGTGGTGCACTCGATGAGTTAGTGCGCCATGACTTTGATTTTTGCAAAGTTAGCAGAGAATGCTACTTTAGTCATCCCATTCAGCTGAAGATCAAAAATCTTCGACAACTGAGCCGCTTTAGACAGGTCAATCTGATTCGCTTTTGGATAAATACAAATGACTTGCCAGAACCTAATCAGTCTATGCTGGATGATTTCATCCAAAGTGTGGTTCAAAGTGACAGTAAAGCAGGGGCAATGAAGTGGAGTGGGCATCAAGTGTTGAAGTATCAAAATGCTTTGTATTTAGTAAGAAGTTTATCGCAGTCCGATAACGGGGGTGAATACGAGTGGGATTTGAATTCACCTTTGGCTATTTCGGAGGTTGGAATCAAAATTTGTCCAACTGAGGTAGTCGGCGCAGGCATCGATAGAAGTAAAGTGCCGGGTTCAATCAGCGTTCGATTCAGGAGTGGAGGTGAGCGAATCAAGCTTCCAGGTCGCGAGCACTCGAGCAAAATTAAGAAAATCCTTCAGGAATCCTCAATTCCGACTTGGGAACGTAAAATGTTGCCGTTGATTTATTCAGGTGAAGAACTTGTAGCAATGGCGCCCAACATAGTTGCTTCGAAATATGCCGCAACCTCTGATCGGCGAGGAGTCGTGTTGCGACTAGAGCAATTGGACAACTCATAATTTCAATTTTTACGTTCGAGGTCATGCAAAATCGGATAAACTATAAAACCGTCCGAGTAAATTGCTTACCTTGGCGTTTTGCTCACATTCAACCCCGCAATTGAGTCGCGATACGACCTAAGTACGTACTACTTATCATATGGGCAAGTTCATTTTTGTAACAGGCGGTGTTGTCTCTTCACTTGGCAAAGGCCTTGCCTCAGCATCCTTGGCAGCATTGCTGGAGGCTCGAAATATTCGCGTGACTTTGATGAAGCTAGATCCCTACATCAACGTTGATCCAGGCACTATGAGTCCATTTCAGCACGGGGAAGTTTTTGTAACCGAGGATGGCGCGGAAACCGATTTGGATCTTGGACACTACGAGCGTTTCGTCAACACGACGATGCAGCAAAAGAACAATTTCACTACTGGCCGAATTTACGAGAGAGTGATCCGGCGAGAACGCAGAGGCGACTACCTTGGTAAGACGGTTCAGGTGATTCCCCACATCATTGACGAAATAAAGGATTGCATCTACGAAGCGTCAAAAGGCTTTGATGTAACTTTTGTTGAAATTGGTGGCACCGTTGGTGATATTGAATCGCTTCCGTTTCTTGAAACAATCCGTCAAATGCGAATCGAATTAGGCGTCAAGAACACAGTGTTCATTCACTTAACTTTGGTGCCAACACTTAATTTCGCTGGAGAAATAAAAACCAAGCCAACCCAGCATTCCGTAAAAGAATTAAGAAGTATTGGTATTCAGCCTGACTTGTTGTTATGCCGAAGCGATGAAACACTTCCAGAATCATCGAGGGGTAAGATTGCGCTGTTTACCAATGTGCCAAAGGACTCTGTCATTTCAGCCGTGACTACTGACAATATCTACAAAATTCCGCGACTGTTTCATGAACAATGTGTCGATCAGATTCTGGTTGACCAACTTAAACTCAAATCGTCGGAAACCAACCTTGCAGAGTGGGATGCGGTTGTTGCCAGAAGCAAGAACTGCAAGAACAATGTGACGGTTGCATTGGTTGGGAAGTATCTCGACATTGGAGATTCCTATAAGTCACTGACCGAAGCATTGCGGCATGCCGGAATTCAGACTAATTCAAATGTGAAGGTGAAATTTGTCGATGCTGAAGAGGTTGACAGTGAAGGCGAGTATCTGCTGCATGATGCAGATGCCATCATTGTTCCCGGTGGATTTGGAAAGCGTGGCACAGAAGGTAAAGTTAAGACGGTCACTTATGCACGAGAAAACGATGTGCCATATCTTGGTATCTGTTTGGGCATGCAGATAGCAATGATTGAATACGCTCGAAACGTACTGCATCTGGAAAATGCCAACAGCACCGAATTCGACCCCAACTCTCCACATCCGGTTATCGCACTAGTCACGGAGTGGAGGGATCTGCAGGGTGCGGTAAATTCCCGTTCCGAAGGTGAGGACATGGGCGGAACTCTGAGGCTCGGTGCGCAACTTGCATACCTTAGCGAACAGTCGCTGGTTCGAGATTTATATGGTTCAAATGAAATTCAAGAGCGCCACCGACATCGTTATGAATTTAACAACCATTATTTAAAGGAATATGAAACTGCAGGAATGTCATTTTCAGGTCGATCCGATGATGGTTTGGTTGAAGTTGTTGAATTGCCTAACCATATATGGTTCATCGGTTGTCAATATCATCCTGAATTTAGTTCCACTCCAAGAAAAGGGCATCCGTTGTTCACTAGTTTGATTGAAGTGGCTATTGAGCGAAAAAACACACTTTTGTACGCAAAAAAGGCAGCCAACAATTGAAAATTGCAGGTCAATCCGTCGGAGGAAAACAACCATTTTTTCTAATTTGTGGGCCATGCGTGATTCAGTCGGAGTCATTCGCCATGGAGACTGCTTCAGCAATCAAAAGTGTTTGCGAAAGTTTGCAAATTCCCTTCGTTTACAAGTCTTCCTACGACAAGGCCAATCGGACTTCAATTGACTCCTATCGAGGACCGGGAATTGATGAAGGCCTGGCGATTCTTGCCAAAGTGCGCGAACAATTGAATGTTCCAGTTTTGACGGACGTTCATTCACCTGCCGAAGCCGAAAAGGCTGCCGATTATGTAGATATTTTGCAAACGCCAGCTTTTTTGTGTCGCCAGACCGACTTGATACAAGCTGTTGCAGCAACTGGAAAGATCGCGAACATTAAAAAGGCACAGTTCCTATCTCCACATGAAATGAAACATGTCGTAGACAAGGCAGTTAGATCTGGAGGAGACGATAGGATTCTTGTGTGCGAGCGTGGTGCAAGTTACGGATGGAATAATCTCGTGGTGGATATGCGTTCATTGGCAATCCTTCGCGATACTGGATGTCCGGTAGTATACGATGCGACCCATTCAGTACAATTACCAGGCGGAAACAATGGTTCTTCCGGTGGTCAGCGGGAGTTTATCCCCGCATTGTCTAGAGCCGCAGCAGGCTGTGGAATATCAGGTCTGTTTATGGAAACCCACCCCGACCCGGATAACGCACCAAGTGATGGACCGAATGCCTGGCCGTTAGACCAACTTTCTCCACTATTGGAAGATCTAAAGGAAATTGATTTTGTAGTCAAAAACAAAGTCAAATGGATGTGATGTTAAACCAATGACAGAAGTTTCTATTCAGTCAATTACAGGGATGGAAGTATTGGATTCTAGGGGTAATCCAACCGTTGAAGCCCATGTTTGTCTTAGTGACGGTAGTAAGTCCAGTGCCGCTGTACCTTCCGGGGCGTCAACCGGAACAAAAGAAGCCCATGAACTCAGAGACGGTGCGACTTCCCGGTATCTCGGGAAAGGTGTCACAGACTGTGTTCGCAACATTAATACTGAAATTAACTCTTCGCTTGCTGGATTGTCACCTTTCGACCAAAAAATTGTCGACACAACCATGATCGACATGGATGGAACCAATAACAAAAGTCGACTTGGTGCAAATTCGATACTTGCTGTTTCCATAGCTAACGCAAAGGCTGCCGCGTTGTCGCGGGGAGTGGAACTTTATCAATACTTGGGACAGTCAAATGAGATTTCGCTTCCAGTACCATATTTCAATATTTTGAATGGCGGGGCTCATGCGAACAATAGCATCGACTTTCAGGAATTTATGGTGATTCCAAGATCGGTCGCGAACTTTTCTGAAGCTTTGTGCCGTGGTGCTGAAATTTATCACAAACTTAAAAACTTGCTCGATAAAAGAGGATTTAGTACCGCAGTTGGTGACGAAGGTGGATTTGCCCCCGATTTTCAATCAAATAAAGAAGCATTGGATTTTATTGTTGAAGCAATCATTCAAGCTGGATTTACCCCAGGAACAGATGTCAGTATTGCATTAGATGTAGCAAGTTCAGAACTCTATCATGAGGGTACTTATCTTCTGGATGGGGAAAGTTTGAACTTTTCAAATGAGGAACTCATAGATTACTATGCTGATTTGATTCAGGACTATCCAATTGTGTCAATTGAAGACGGTATGGATGAGCAGGATTGGATTGGATGGAAGTTGATGACTGATCGCCTTGGAGCCAAGGTTCAATTGGTAGGGGATGACTTGTTTGTGACAAATCCGGAGCTCATTAGTCAAGGTGTTGATAACCATGTCGCTAATTCGGTTCTAATCAAGCCAAACCAAGTCGGTACGCTTACCGAAACACTACTTGCGATCGAACTTTCAAAGAAAGCGAACTATGGAACCATGATTTCTCATCGTTCCGGAGAAACCGAGGATACGACTATTGCCGATTTGGCCGTTGCAGTCGGGGCGGGGCAAATCAAAGCAGGTGCTCCCTGTCGGTCCGAACGTGTTGCCAAATACAATCGATTGCTACGAATTGAACACCAACTGGGTGAACATGCGTCTATCGCTCAGTTGCAATTTTAGATATTTTTGGACTGTAAACGATGATACGAAAAAAGAAGTGGGCAATAGCCGCAGCAATTTCTGTTTCTGCTTTAATTTACCTGCAATGGGCTTTGTGGTTCAGTGACAATTCGGTTGCGACTTTGTCCCAGACTCGCACGCAACTTGAAGATGAAATTGCTAGTGTTGAACAACTTAGAATAAGAAATGCAAACCTTGCTGCTGAAGTGATTGACATCAAGACCGGCGAGGAAACCATGGAAGAGCGAGCTCGTATGGAACTCGGATTGATTAAGGAAGGCGAAACTTTTTACAAGTTTGTTGACACCGTCTCTGGTTCTGTATCATCCAAATAAGAAGCATCAGTCATTCGTTCAATTCTGGCAGAGCATAGTTCAAGCCATCTGCCATAACCTGCAGTTGAATTGAATTATCAATGATAAGTGGTTGATGTTCAATAAATTTAAGCGGTACGGAAACCAACACCTCGCTCGTACCTTGTGCTTCCCCGGATACAGAATTGACCACGGTACCCTCTTGATTTTGAAAGGCACTGCAGTAAACTGAGGTGCCGGGACTCGGAATATCGGAAGTGTTCGCAAATCCCCGAATGGTGCGCCGATTTACTCGTCCCCGATAGTGAAGCCGAGCCAATATTTCCTGACCCGGAAAGCACCCCTTAGTAAAACTAACTGAATTGGTGAGATCCAAATTAATGGCTTGAGATGTAAACATCTCAGAAGTACTGGCCTGCACAAGTGGATAGCCATTTCTGATGTCGCAAAGATTCCATTCGACGGAACTCGCTGTCGGAAATTCAATCATTTTCATAGCACTAACGGATAAAATGAATCCAAAGCGTTTCGGGGACCCGAGTAGGTGAAAAACTGTGTAGTCTTCGCTTGTAACAACGTCTCCAGGATTTTGTGGGAGAGTTTCAGGGGACGGCCATTGATTCTTTGAATGGGGAGTGTCTCCGAACTGCCCAAAGAGTGATAAATCAGTCGCCACTTCAACATCAACAGAACTGCGCAAGACAAACATTCTTAAGCGCTTCGAGAGCATATCCAAAAGATCCGCCGAAGTGACGAGCAGGTATTCATCAGTACTTTGAATGACGAAAAAATTAGCCAGGACCCTGCCTGAGGGAGTAAGATATGCACTTGAAACATAGTTCCTTACAGACACTTTATTCATGTCATTAGTGAGTTGCCTTTGCAGAAAGTCTTTGGCATCACTACCTGCGACACGTATCAAGCCAAGATGATCAAGGCGAATTAGTGAATGAAGTTTCATAAGACTGAACAACTAAATAATATCCTTTACTCATAATGCAAGAAGAAATTGCGCTCAAATGAATCAGGACGATAAGCAAACTGAAAGTTTTGAGTCTTCCGAAAAAAATAAATCCAGTCGAGAAAATTCAGAGCAAGTTCAAAAAAATAATCCAAAACCAACTCTTGACCCTACGCGATACGGCGATTGGGAAAGAAATGGTAGATGCATCGATTTTTGACTCTTTGAGAATTGCAATTCATATTGTATGAATCAATTATAGAATAGGATTTTCACACCATAGGTTACCTGGCAGTTATTCAAGCCGAACTCGTTTTAAGAATACTCGTATGAAAACTTCACCTTCAAACTGTATCTAAGACGATCGACTGAAGACAGATGATTCGTCATTCAAGGCCACTATCCCCACATCTTCAGATTTACCGTCGTCAGTTGACGTCGGTGCTTTCAATTCTTCACCGACTTACCGGAATCGTACTTGCCGGAGGCGCGGTATTGATAGCATTTTGGCTATTTGCAGCCGCCTTCGATCAAAATCTGTTTGGCTCCATCTACAGAAAATTGGACACTATCTGGGGAAAACTATTTTTGTTTGCCTGGACATTTGCCGCGTTTTATCACCTGTGTAATGGGGTCCGACACCTGTTTTGGGACATAGGTCGAGGATTCGACCTCGTTCAGGTATACCGAAGTGGTTGGGCTGTCATCATCACGAGCGTCGTTTTAACGTTTGCCGTTTGGATCGTTGGCTATACCGCCTGTATGTAGTTTTGTAATGGCAAGTTTTCGATCACCTCTATCACGAGTCGTTGGACTGGGATCTGCAAAGCAGGGGTCTATGCATTGGTGGTGGCAACGCATCACAGCGATTGCATTGGTTCCTTTGACATTATGGTTTGCTTTTTCACTCCCCAGAATGATTGGTGCCTGCCAATTTGAGGTATACGGTTGGATAGCTTCACCGTGGGTTGCGACATTGCTGATTGCCTTCGTGGTAGCACTTTTCTATCACCTGCAACTAGGTATGCAGGTGGTGATCGAAGATTACGTTCACCATGAAGGCGTGAAAATCACCAGCATATTGGGGGTTAAATTCATTTCAGCAATTCTGGCCATACTGAGCATTATCTCAATATTGCATTTATCAATATGATTGGATGACGAAGTGTCACTGACGTCTTATGAAATCATTGACCATTCCTACGATGTAGTGGTTGTAGGAGCTGGCGGTGCTGGCCTTCGAGCTGCGTTTGGTGTGGCATCGATGGGTTTGACCACAGCATGTATTACCAAAGTGTTTCCAACCCGCAGTCACACAGTTGCTGCGCAAGGCGGGATCAGTGCTGCGATGGGCAACATGACCGATGACGACTGGCGCTGGCATATGTATGACACCGTAAAAGGTTCCGATTGGCTGGGTGATCAAGATGCTATCGAGTACATGTGCCGAGAAGCCCCGAGGGCGGTGGTAGAACTGGAACATTACGGCGTTCCTTTTTCAAGAACCGAAGACGGCAGAATTTATCAGCGTGCATTTGGTGGTATGACCACTCATTATGGTGAAGGACAGGCCATGCGTACTTGTGCTGCTGCCGACCGAACCGGTCATGCAATTTTACATGCTTTGTATCAACAGGCAATCAAGCACAAGGCTGAGTTTTATATTGAATACTTCGCACTCGATTTGTTGATGGACAATGGTGAGTGTCGTGGCGTAATGGCATGGTGCTTAGAGGATGGCACCCTGCACCGATTTAAGTCAAAAGTGACCATTCTCGCAACCGGTGGTTATGGGCGAGCCTATTTTTCCTGTACCTCAGCACATACTTGTACCGGGGACGGTAATGCGATGGTGCTTCGAGCGGGGCTGCCGCTTCAGGATATGGAATTTGTTCAGTTTCATCCCACCGGAATTTATGGGTCGGGTTGTCTCATAACAGAAGGTGCGAGAGGTGAGGGCGGTTATCTGACCAATTCGGAAGGTGAGCGATTTATGGAACGCTATGCACCGAATGCAAAGGATTTGGCTTCCAGGGATGTGGTTAGCCGTTCCATGACGATGGAAATTCAAGCTGGAAGAGGGGTTGGCAGCGAAGCGGATCACATACATCTTCACTTGGAGCATTTGGGACCTGAAGTGTTGCAGGCTCGACTGCCCGGAATATCCGAAACAGCGAAAATATTTTCCGGTGTCGATGTCACTAAGTCACCAATTCCAGTTATTCCAACGGTTCACTACAATATGGGAGGAATTCCAACCAACTACCTAGGCGAAGTTGTTGTGGGCAGGGACGGGGGCTCTGACGTGTTGGTGCGGGGTCTGCTCGCGATTGGTGAAACGGCTTGTGTATCCGTGCATGGAGCAAACCGACTAGGTTCAAATTCCTTGTTGGATTTGGTAGTGTTTGGTGATGCTGCCGCGCAACAGGCATATCAGTTGGTTCGAGCAGATCAGTCCATACGCTCACTACCACGAAACATCGAGCATGAATGTATTGACCACTTTGATCGCTTGCGGCACTGTGACGGTGCCACTCGAACCGCACACCTTAGAGACAAAATGCAAAAAATTATGCAAAGATACTGTGCTGTTTTTCGAACTGGAGAAACACTAAGTCAAGGGGTGGAGAGTTTGCAAGAAGTTTGGGACGGACTGCAAGATTTGGGGTTGGAAGATCGTTCAATGATTTGGAACACTGATCTTGTCGAAACACTGGAACTTGATAACCTGATTCGACAGGCTGTGGTAACGGCTCATTCCGCCGTAAACCGAACGGAGAGCAGAGGTGCACACGCAAGGGAAGATTTTCCGGACCGAGATGATGAAAATTGGATGAAGCACACACTTTCAACACTCAGTGAGGACGGACAGGTTAAACTAGACTATCGACCGGTGAACATGTTTACATTGACTGACGACGTTGATGTAATCGCACCGAGAGCAAGAGTTTATTGATAAAGGCAAGAACCAGTGGCACAGCTCAGACTTCCAAAGAATTCAACCATAAAACAAGGACGTAAGTTTCCTGCGCAAACTGGCGGAAACAACTTAAAGAACTTCAAGATTTATCGGTGGAGTCCGGATGCCGGTGAAAACCCAAGCATGGATACCTATGAATTGGACTTGGACAGTTGTGGTCCGATGGTTCTGGATGCGCTAATCAAAATCAAAAATGATATTGATTCAACGTTAACATTTCGTCGATCTTGCCGAGAGGGAATCTGCGGTTCCTGTGCAATGAACATTGATGGCACAAACACCTTGGCTTGCATTAAGCCAATTGAGGATGTTCGTGGTGCGGTGAATATTTACCCATTGCCGCACATGGAAGTGATAAAGGACTTGGTCCCAGACTTTACTCATTTTTATGCACAATATGCTTCCATCAAACCATGGTTGCAGAAAAAGTCACCAGCAGGTGATCGTGAAACCCTTCAATCAGTCGAAGAGCGAGCACAACTAGATGGTTTATACGAGTGTATTCTTTGTGCATGTTGTTCGACGAGCTGTCCTAGCTACTGGTGGAACAGTGACCGTTATCTTGGACCGGCTATTTTGCTTCAAGCATATCGTTGGATTGCAGATAGCCGGGATGAGTCGGTGGGCGAGCGTCTTGATGAATTGGAAGATCCATTCCGACTATATCGTTGTCATACCATTATGAACTGCACCAATACATGTCCCAAGCATCTCAACCCTGGCAAGGCGATAGCGGAGATTAAGATGCTGCTCGCCTCTCGTCACTAACGTTAGTTTTGCAACGAAGCCAAATTCTCAGAAACAAGTTACTCTGGAGGTGTCGGCAGGGGACGCGGGAACTCGACACATTGTTAATCGGTTTTGTTGAAAGACAGTATGACTCTCTTTCTGAACAAGAGCGCTGCATTCTAAGCGAGTTGCTCGAACACAGACATGACGAATTGAATGCATGGCTGATCAATGGTTTCAGACCTGATGATGCTCAGTCAGCATCAGTGGTTCAAAAGATTCGCCACGACTTTGAAGGCTTTTTGCCACAATTCAAATAATCACTTCTTGGCAAAACAATATGAGCCGATCAAAACCTCGAGGTCAACAACTGCTCGAACTTCCACAGTTCAATAAGGGGACCGCCTATACCAGAAAAGAGCGGATTGATATGGATTTGCTTGGTCTGCTGCCGTATCGTGAGGAAATACTCGAACAACAGGTTCAGCGAGCCTATAGGGCGTATGTGATCAAGACCAATGACTTAGAAAAGCACATTTACCTACGCCAGCTTCAAGACTTAAATGAAACGTTGTTTTATCGACTGGTTATGGATAATGCAGCGGAAATGATCCCGATTATCTATACCCCGACTGTAGGTGATGCCTGTCGCTTGTTTTCGGAAATCTATCGGAAACCAAGAGGGCTGTTCGTCAGTTACCCAGAGCGAAACTACATAGGTAAAATTCTAGCTAATGCCTCCAACAATTCGGTAAAGATCATAGTGATCACCGACAGTGAATCCATTTTAGGAATTGGCGATCAAGGTGTTGGCGGAATGGGCATACCGATCGGCAAGTTGTCGCTCTACTCAGCATTAGGAGGAATTGATCCCAAGGTTACATTGCCTATATTGCTTGATGTAGGTACGAATAACGAACTACTGCTTAAAGATCCATTTTATGTGGGCTGGCAACACGAGCGCATAAGAGGCGAGGATTACGACGAATTCGTTGAAATGGTATTGATGAGTATCCACCTGAGATGGCCAGATGCAGTCGTTCAGTTTGAGGACTTTGGGCCGATGAATGCAACCCGTCTACTGAAGAATTTTCAAAATCGACTTTGCTGCTTCAATGACGATATTCAGGGCACGGCAGCGGTTACGGTAGGCAGTTTGACTGCGGCCTGTACAGCGGCTGGTAAGCGCCTTTCGGATTGCAAAATTGTGATTGTTGGTGCAGGTTCGGCAGGATGTGGCATTGCACAGGGTTGTGTAAATTCGATGATCGACTCCGGTGACAATGCTGAAGCCGCTACACGTGCGATTTACCTGGTTGATCAGTTTGGGTTGATACGGGAGGATACCCGACCTATCGAATCCTACCAGCGCCCATTTGCGCGTGAGTTGTCGGAATTTGAACATTGGTCCGGTGGACTGGATTTGATTGGAGTTCTTCGCAACGTTTCTCCGGACATATTAATCGGGGTGTCGGGACAACCGGGACTATTTACTCGAGAAATAATCGAGGAAATGAAGTCGAGAACCTCCAGACCGATAATCTTCCCATTATCAAATCCAACTTCCCGAGCTGAAGCCACACCTGAAGATTTGATTAATTGGACAGATGGGCAAGCTCTAGTGGCAACTGGCAGTCCATTTCCGGATGTGCAGTACGGTGGTATCAGTTATCGTATTGCTCAATGCAACAACGCTTATGCGTTCCCTGGTCTAGGGTTGGGGCTGACTGCGGTGAAGGCAAAGCACGTGACTGTGGACATCATGACTGCAGTGGCCAAGGTTATCGGAGCTGCCTGTCCGAAAGCAAAAATACTAGGTTCATCCTTGTTGCCGGAGTTAGATGGAATTAGAGTCCTAAGTCGGGATATAGCAATCGCAGTAGCCAAAAGTGCTATTGCCCAAGGTCTCAGTGATGTCGACTCATCAGAAGATGTCGAATATTTAATCGATTCAATGACTTGGCAGCCGGACTATTAGGCTAGTACAGACTTATTGCTGTGGCTTACGACGTTGAGGTGGTTGCAATATCGTGTCGTGCGCAAGTTCGGAATTAACTTCAGGGTGGTCCAGGATGTGATGCAGTCCGCGGCTTTCTTCACGACTTAGTGCACTGCGAACGATTAGTTCTGCAACTAGAACCAGATTTCTCAACTCGATCAGGTCTCGATTCACGACAAAACTGCTATAGAACTCCTTTACTTCATCGGCCAGCAGATCAACCCGATGAAGTGCACGCAATAGTCGTTTCTTGGTTCTTACAATTCCTACATAGTTCCACATCAACCTTCTAAGTTCACCCCAGTTGTGGGTGATGACAACTAGTTCATCTGGGTCACTAACTTGACTCGCATCCCAAGCAGGTAACAGATAGGAAGGAGGGTTACTTTGATTCTGTAGTCTTGCAATATCTTCGAAAGCAGCATCTGCAAAAACCAGGCACTCCAAAAGTGAATTGCTGGCCAGTCGATTTGCGCCATGCAGTCCAGTACAAGCACACTCCCCTATAGCATAAAGACCATCGACATCGGTTTTGGCGTTCAAATCCACTACGATTCCGCCGCAAGTGTAGTGTGCGGCTGGCACTACGGGGATAGGTTCACTCACCATATCCATTCCAAACGAAAGACACTTACTGCGCACAGTTGGAAAATGTGAGTTCAAAAATTCTTCAGTATGAAAGCTGACATCCAGATATACACAGTCAAGTCCACCCGTTTTCATCTCTCGGTCAATCGCCCGTGCAACAATGTCACGAGGTGCAAGTTCCTCGCGCTCGTCATACTTGTGCATGAACTTCTTACCATTAGGTAAAATCAACTTACCCCCCTCACCTCGAATTGCTTCAGTAACCAAAAAGGATTTTGCGTGAGGGTGAAAAAGACAAGTGGGGTGAAACTGAACGAACTCCATATTGGCAACTCGGCAACCAGCTCGCCAGGCCATGGCAATGCCATCTCCCGTAGATGTGTCTGGATTACTCGTGTAAAGATAAGTCTTGGAGGCACCGCCGGTAGCCAATACAACATGATTGGAGGCGATGGTTATTGTTTCATTGCTCTGGATATCGAGCCCATATAGTCCTTTGCATCTGCGATTTGATGATTCCGGTAACTGTTCAGTAATCAATTCAATAGCGATGTGATGTTCCAGAACATCGATGTTTAGATGTTCTCTAACCCGTGAAACCAGCGTGTTTCCTACCTTTCTTCCAGTCGCGTCGGCAACATGAATCACCCGTCGTTTGGAGTGCCCACCTTCTTTGGTGAGGTGATATTCATCCGCATGCTTGCCGCTCTTGGAACGGCGGTCAAACAAAACACCGTTATCAATCAGCCATTGAATGGCCTTTGGCCCCTTACTGACAACTTTGTCTACAGTGGAAGGATTGCATAAGCCAGCACCAGCTTGCATGGTATCTTGAACATGGGAGTCAAACGAGTCATCCAGACTCCACACGGCGGCAATTCCGCCTTGTGCATAGTAACTGGAATTTTCCTCAAGGGCGTCTTTGCTAACGACAAGAACCTTGAATCCCGCATTAGCTAATTTAAGCGCAAGTGTGAGTCCGGAAAGACCACTGCCTACGACGGTAATATCTGAAGATTTTTCCATGAAGTATAATGAAATTGTCGATACTTCAAAATTTTTTCAATAAAAATTTTACTGTAAGGCTACGCCGCTCGCCTGTTGTTCCGCTTTTGCAGTGTAGGCTTCTGCAAAATTTGCGAATTAGTATAAAAATTGTTTGTGCTTCATGACCGAAGCAAGTCCAATAGGTTATTGCAAATGTTTTCATTGACCGTTCAGAACTTTGTTGTTGTGTTGTTGTCAAATAATGTGTCCCTTGAAGGGCAAAGCGTGAGTGCCGGATAGCAAGGGATCAATGTCAATTAAAGAGAATTTTGGTACGGATAAAGTTATTAAGGGGCTGGTTTTAGATATTCAAGCTAGGAATTCAGACATTAACTCGCTGACGAAAAAGTTGGATAAACTTAATGGTGCTAGTGAAATTTCAAAAGCGGCAAAAATAGAACTAGAAATAGAAGAGAAAAAAAATCAGAATAATTGTGCTTGGGAAGTCATCGTCTATACATACCAGATTAATCTTGCTAGATTTCTTTCGAATAAGTATAGGGACATAAATCCAGAAGATATCCACGACTTGGTTCAAGATACATTTATTAAATCATTTCTCAATATAGATGGATTCCTACATAAATCTACTTTCAAAACATGGTTGTTCACGATCGCGATACGTTTAAGTTTGAATCGTTTAAAGCAAATGGATTCGAGGGAAAATATAACAGACAGTTATGATGAAAATCCTGGAGAAATAGATGATTTCGAACGCCATCAAACAGTAGGACCTGATTTAGATAATCCCCACACTTACGACCCTGAATCTGTTGCTAAGTATAAAATCACAGAAGAAAGCATCGAAGAAATTGAGAATGCTCTAGACAATCTACCTTCAAAAATGAAAGTGACACTGTATTTGAAAATATTCGGAAATTTAACCTATGAAGATATTGCTTATGTAATGAAATGCCCCGTCGGTACCGTAAGGTCCCGTATTTCTCGGGGGCGTGAGTTGATGAAAAAAGAACTAGAGATTGAACTATATTTTGCAGACTGATACTAATACAGTAAAGATTTACTCCAATATTTGTTTTGAATAGTTATGAAAGACGACCTTGAAATTTTATCTGCGTTGTTGGATGACGAATGTACTGAACAAGAGTGCAATTACATCATGCACAGATTGAGTGAAAGCGAAGAACTTCGGGAAACTTTCAGATCCTACCAAATTCTGGAGAGCAGGATGAGGGGTGAAAAAACCGAGTTATTCTACCAGCCAAACCTGGCTACAAAAATCTTAGCAATTACCCAACGCACTAGAACCGTGAAACGTGAGAGCGTTTGGTCTGTGATAAAGAATAGAATTATAGAATCGTTTAATAATGTGCCAGTATGGGTAGGTAGCGCAGCGGTAACTGCGAGCATCAGTACTGTCGTGTTTTCTGGTGTCATGTTGACAGTTGAGGAAACAAGTCAGGCACCGCAAAATTCGGTCGCGATCCATACCTTAGAACAATCGCAAATTCAGGTTGCAGAACAAAGCAATGAGCAAACCGAATTGATTATTGCTCTAGCGCGAAATCATAGTTCCAACGTTGCGTTTTTTCTCCAGTAGTCAACATTCACAGGTTGCTTATTTCGATTGCTATCTGGTTCAAATCAAATTTTGGCATTTTGTTTATCTTAAGGGGAGTACGTTGATCAAACGAATTGCCACTTTCTTGGTGTTGGCAGGGTTACCTTTCACATTTCCCTCGAGTTATGCATCGGAATCCCTAGAGTCGATACTAGGAAAGATGAGGAATGCATCGTTTGAAGTCAATTACAAAGGAACATACCTTTATTTGAATGACGCCGGCCGGAACCTGATGGAGATTACTCGTATAGCTGAACCAGATGGCTTTATGGAAAAGCATGTTTCCCTAAATGGAACATTTCAGGAAATCATACGCACAAACAAAGGTACCTGGTGTTATTTTCCAGATGTAAAAAAGGGTTTCTACAAAGAGGGAGGAATTCCGTCATTCAGATCACCAGACTTTGATCCGTCAAGTATCGAGCAATACAAAAAATACTACCAAGTTAAGATTCCAAAATCGGAGCGGATGATTGGCCGAGAGGTGGACCGCATCACTTTTCAACCAAAGGATCATGTGCGATTCGGGCAAGATTTATGGGTAGACCAGCAAACGGGACTCCTGTTGCGTTCGGATCTTGTAGATCATGAATTCAACATCATTGATAGTCGCATGTTTGTCGAACTAATCTTGGCTGACAGGACAGAACTCAAAATTCAGAATCCAATCTATACGGGTGAAGATTACATTTGGAATTTTGACCAATTTGGTTTGGACAAGTCACCAGTGGAATACTCTTCGTGGACCGTTGGGTGGGTTCCTGATGGTTTTCGAAAAGTTGAGCACACACAAACTTGGGACAAATCTGAAGGTCTCGAAGTTGAGCAAATTGTGTTTTCCGACAGTTTGTCGAATGTATCAGTATTTGTCCGAAAGGGTATGGAACAAGATAGTGAATTTGTAACAGGACTCAACCAGTTAGGTTCAGTCAATGCCTATAGTCGCATCATTGGCCCATTCAATGTCACTACAATTGGCGAAGTGCCTGAAATGACAGTTCGTGGAATAGGGGATTCGGTGGTATACGCGCATTGACAATTGCAAGATGTCACGCGGTATTTAGTACAACACAATTTTCAAAGTGTGTCTGCCTTCACCTCAAACAACCTTTTGGCTGAACGTTCCTAAACCACAGTAGGAACTAAATCAAAAGATTTGCATCAACGATCATTGATCGTATCTTAGAGTTTTCCATTCTGGAAGGTAACAATCTCTGACTCATCAGGGGTGCTTTGCGATCTATAGTCTCTATGCTTGAAGTATAATTTGCCAACTCATAAGTAATTCATATTAAAAAGGTGCGTAGTTCTACAATTTAAGTTTGTACACCAAAAATATTCGCAAGCGAACTGCACACTAAGCCCAACACCCACAATGTGAAACCAAGCATCCTCTTGGGATGCAAAAATTTTTATTGTCTATAGAATGGATTTTGCTTTAATTCTACTAATTTGTGTTGCAGTTACCGGTGCTGTCTGGTTTCTTGATACGCTGTGGCGTCTGATAACACGGAAAATTGTTGTCAGCAACTCAAACAAGCCTGCAAGAGGGCGTTGGATAGTTGAATACGCGCGAGCATTCTTTCCTATTTTGCTGATTGTTTTCGTATTGCGCTCATTTGTAGTTGAACCTTTCCGAATTCCATCGGGCTCGATGCTTCCGACATTGCAAAATGGAGATTTCATTCTTGTTAATAAGTATCGATACGGTATACGTGTGCCGTTAACCAACGACAAGATTCTTGAAATTGAAAACCCAGATCGTGGCGATGTGATGGTGTTCAAATACCCACACGATGCATCGGTCAATTTCATCAAGAGGGTGGTAGGTTTGCCGGGTGACAAAATTATTTATGACAAGAAAAAGCTTTACATCAACGGCGAAGAGATTGAACAGGAATTTATAGAGGAAACAGTCGTACGTCCCAGCGCGAATCGTGCCATAACCGTTTCGGTTCTGAGTGAAAGTCTTGGAGAGAATATGCATCGAGTTCAAATAGACGAAGTCAAGCGTAAACGTACTGATTACGAAATGGACTTCACAGTTCCAGAAAACCACTATTTTGTTCTTGGAGATAACCGTGACTACAGCAACGACAGCCGCTTTTGGGGTTTTGTTCCTGATGAGAATGTCATCGGCAAGGCATTTTTGATTTGGTTTAGTTGGAATTCCGCAGAAAAGGATGTTAATTGGAGTCGTATTGCGGAGGCAATCGAATAACCACTTGAACACTTCCACTATTGTAAGTGCCTGAAGATCCCTCTTGCCACGCTCACCAAATTCCTCCGCTAACTCCACGCATTCAAGACGAAGTCTGGACGAACTTGAATTCTCGATAGGGTATCAATTTCGTGACCAAAAACTTCTGCAAAAAGCCTTGACTCATAGCAGTGCAGATGAGTCAAGTTATGAAGTATTGGAATTTTTGGGAGATTCCGTTTTAAGTCTTGCCGTTTCCAGTTTGTTAATTGAGCATAGCGATCAAAGCAAGGAAGGAGATCTCACAAAGCGTCGCAGTGCTGTAGTAAATAACAGACATGCACTTCAATCAATATCCAACCAGTTGAAGTTAATCGACTATGCGATTTTAGGCAGTTCATTTCCTACTTCCAATGAAAGTGCTCTGAATCATTTGCGCTCCAATCTAATTGAATCTCTCATAGGAGCGATTTATCTAGATGGTGGATTTGATTGCGCATTGACCTTTGTTGCCAGCCAATTTCGGAACTTGCTTGATAATGTGTCACAAAATAATTTGCAGGATAGTAAATCCAAGTTACAGGAACTAGCACAGGCACAGGGTATGAGTTTGCCGACTTATACAGTTGTGAAAGTAATTGGCTCTGATCACGAACCGGTGTTCACGGTAGAATGCGAATTTGAAGGATTAAAGACTCCTATTCGAGGTAAAGGAAAATCTATCAAGCAGGCTGAGCAAAATGCAGCAAGTGGTGCTTATGAGTTTCTTACCGCAGCAGAAAATGAATAATTTTCGCGCCGGCTTTATCGCGCTAGCCGGACGGCCTAATGTTGGAAAGTCCACATTGCTAAATCAGTTTATGCGGCAAAAGGTCAGTATTACGTCAAAAAGGAGAAACACCACTCGACATCGGATTTTAGGTGTACTTAACGAGCATCAGCTGCAATACGTATTCGTCGACATGCCAGGATTTAATACGAAAGGTAAACGCTTGGTTGATCGAACGATCCAAAAAACTGCAGTAGCCAGTATCCAGGGTGTGGATCTTGCAGTCTTACTTGTTGGTCCAAGAGGATGGCATGAATATGATGTATCTGTCTGGAAGTTAATCAGTTCAAACAAAATTCCCACCATTATTGCCATCAACAAGATTGACTGGTTAGGAAATCGGGATCTACTACTGCCAGTGATGAAGACTATTGCTGACGAAACTGGAGTGACCGACATTGTTCCAATTTCCGCTAAAAAAGGTAAAAATGTTGATCTTCTTAAGGCAGAGATCGGAAAGAAATTACCGCAGTCGCCGCCATTGTTTTCCGAAGACTATGTGACAGATAAGAGTAACTACTTTCAGTCTGGGGAGCTCATTCGGGAGCAAATATTTCGAAGTTATGGTGATGAACTGCCGTACATCTGCGCAGTCGAAATCGAGAAGTTTGAGGAAGGAGATGATTTGGTCGAATTGGAAGCACTTATTTGGGTAGAGACCGAAGGTCAAAAGCGAATCATCATCGGCAAAGGCGGGGAGAACCTAAAGCGTGTCGGAATTAACGTAAGGAAACAAATCGCCAAGAATTTTGAAAAGAGTGCTCATGTACAACTTTGGGTCAAGGTGCAGTCCAAATGGACTGAAAGTCAACGTTATATCGATCAGTTTGGCTATTCGCAGGTGGATTGAGCTATGCGCGTCTACAAGGAGGATTCATTTGTGTTGAGGACGGTGCCGTTTACCGAAACCAGCCTCATTGTTGACGTGTTTTCTCGAAACTATGGAAGACGGAATCTGTTGGCTAAAGGTGCACGTAATTTGAAGTCGAAAATTAGAAGTGCATTGCAGCCGTTTCAACTTATTTCTTTGAATTGGTCGGGTAAAGGAGAAGTACCTGTGATTACTGATGCAACGGTATCTCAGGTTAGTCAAGTCGTTCCAAGCGGCGAAGCGTTTTATGCTGCAAATCATCTAAATGAACTTGTGGTGCAATATCTACACACGCATGATTCCCATCCAGCACTGTTTGACGCTTATCTTTTGGCAATTGGTGCAGTAGTGAATACTTCGCAACTTACACAAACACTGAGAGTTTTTGAAATGAAACTGTTAGCTGAGCTTGGCTATGCATTGAACTTGGAAACAGAGAACGATAGACAGACTCCAATCAGAAGCAATACTTACTACATTTATGACTTTAGTAATGGTCCAATTCCAGTCGATGTTATTGATGAAAGTACAGTAAGTGGACGAACGCTAATTGCTCTTGCCGAAGAGCGGATAGAAACTCGTGAGGCGAAAGCAGAAAGTCGCAGACTGTTGGAACGCGCGTTCCATTGGCATTTTCAAAAACGAACGGATTGTAGTCGAGAGGTATTTCGGCAGACTCGAGAGCCGCTTGTTATCGATTTTAAAAAAGCTACTTCTTCCGACGGGTTGTGAAGCCATCCGGGAGTTGTCCCAAATCACCTTCGCCGAAAATAAATCCCAGAAGGTGTTGTTCAATCACTTTTTGAGCTTCGAGGTCTGCAGAAGTCATTTGGTTCTCATTGATGATTGTCACCAAACGTTCAAGCCACTGCTGCCAGCCTTCACGGGAAACGTTTGCATAAATTCGCTCACCCAGTTCTCCTGGATAGGGTGGAGCTTCTAAAGCCTCAGCTTCACGCTTGAGAACAACACAATAAACTTGTCTCGTCATGTGAAACTGCTCCTTGTTGAATCAATTTATGGAAAGTAACTTAAGTAATGATATTTTACTCGCCGTTAGTGAGGGTTGAAAAGAAAGTACATTTTGAAGCCTAAGTCGTTGGAAGATTTTCGCTAGTTATTTCTAATTCGGTAGCGTTTCTGTGAACACCTGAAACTACTATCAGCTACTATTGACTCATTTAGTGTAGTTTAAAATCAAATTCGTGCTATGCGACTCCGTCTACAAGAGAGCGTTTCGGGTTCTGTAGCGTGTTGATTTGACTGTTGTTTTCAATGGGTTGATTTTTCGTTTTCCCCACAAAAAGGGCTTTTTGACCGGGTTTTAGGCGCTGCCCCGAAAAAGCTACCCCACAACCTCCAAAGGCGCCACTATCAAACACTTAAACTATTGATATTGCTTAATAAAAAGCCGCATCCTCATGGCATTTAAAGTATCAAAGATACTCAAATTATCTAAAAAAAACCAATCAGGTGCGGCAATTTTCCTGGCATCTGCTCGATGAGCACAGTGACCTGACCCGTTTAACCACGGCGGTCGAAGCAATGGAACTTGACGACCTCGTCCATGAGATCAACCAACGGCGCCGAGGCACGCCCTGCGAATGGCCCTCCAACGCGATGCTCACCGCACTGGTCGCCCGCAGCGTCTACCAGCATTCTTCAATTGAGTCCCTGCGCCGAGAGTTAGCACGCAATCCATCGTTGATGCGCATCTTGTGGGTTTGAGCATTACGGCGATGGGTTCAACGACATCACCTACTGGGTGCCATCAAAAAGTGCGTTGAGCCGCTTTATCGCAGTGGTGCTCGAAGTCGAACGCGACGCTGCCGGTTTGAGCCAGATGAAGCAGCGGCTGTTCGACGAACTGGTACAACTACGACCGGACTTCGGTGCTGATGTGGGCTTCGACTGTAAAGTCCTTCACTCGCATTCGACCGGCCGCGCCGCACCGGCCAGCCATTAGAACCGGATGCCGCTTCGGTAAGACTCTTCTTCAATAGTTTATGGTTGGGTTCTAACGCTTTAGTCTTTCGAATTGCTATAAATTGACAAGTCGACAAATGAATTGAAAGGGATTCTAGAAAATCAAATTCGATCCAACGGTCAGCCATAATGACCGGATCCATTTAACTGACCCCGGGATACCAAATCAAATAAGGAATGACGACATTTATACTGGCAAATCCAGTACCGTTAAGATTGGATACCGTGGAGTTGATGTTGCAACTCAGACACCCTGTCTGCTGAAAGTGCGGTAAGTTCCACAATCTTCGACACATCAAATCCACCCCGAAGCATATTTTCTGCTATCGCTTGCGTCGCAGTTGCTGCCCCTTGTTCTATACCTTGCTCTAAACCCTGCTCTAAACCTTGCTCTATACCTTGTTCTACACCTAACTGGAAAGTCTCTTCTTCCATCGACAGTACCTGAGTCATAATTCTTTTCTCTTTCGCAAGGTATATGCTTTTATTTCTCAAAGATACTCACTTATGTATTAAATTCTGAGCATAAAGGTAACTTAACTTTACAAACCATCCTCACCCAGAAGATAGTTGCATGAACACCGGAAACAAAACACAATTATGCACTTTGGTGCGGGTGAAGTATCTTTAGGCGCCTGCACCATTTAACTTGTGCTGCAATTCGGCTACCGTATCTGTCGAAAGTTCGGTAAGTTCCACAATCTTTGACACATCAAATCCACCCCGAAGCATATTTTCTGCTATCGCTTGCGTCGCATTTGCTACCCCTTGTTCTATACCTATACTGGAAAGTCTCTTCTTCCATGGACAGTACCTGAGTCATAATTCTTTTCTCCTTCGGAAGATACGCCGCTTCTGTTTCGCAAATTTCATCATGGGTAAATAGCGGCTGAATGTATTGCATGACCATCCAACACATCTGCACGCGTTTTTCGTGCGCTAACTTCAACGAAGCGACACACATTTCGCCGACATCTGCCTTGGTCAAATTCCATATACGAACGAGTATATCGTAGACCCCTTGGTCGTTCAATTGTTCAGTTTGCCGCTGGATCTGTTCGTCTCCAAAGTCCAAAAATCTGTACGGGAAGTCCATCGCCCATGCTCCCACACAATGGTGCAAAGCTTGCGGAATGTGTTCCAGCGCCGGCAACGTGATATCACTTAATTTCCAGCCCCTTTGTTGGCCGTGATACAAGACCAGCGTCAACACGATGGACTTTTGATAATGCAGACTAATGGCACTTCGATACTTGGAGATTTGAAAGAGGACGTCTGATTCGGCTGTACTTTTATGTTCAAATAAAATCATCACTCTGGGTACCGTTGCGTCACCGCCTAAGAGCCCCACTGAAATCAACAAGTCACATTGCAGTTCGCCAAGTTCGTTGGACAGCAGTACCGATGGTTCCACGCGCCAGTCGTCGAGATCAAGCATTGACAATATTGGATCGCCATGCAAAGTTAAATGGATCAATTCCCGGGTGCAATCCGGCGCAAATGTTAAACAACGACGCATGAACTGATCGTGCTTTAAAGGCACCTTGCCTGGTTTGGCACTTGTAGTGTTGGGATTCAAATTGGCGGTACCTCCGGGCGTTAAAACATGAATTGAAGCTTGGTCAGCGAATGAGGGTGACTGAGCGACGCAAGAGTGAACAGCATACAGGAGTGGCTGTGTTGAAGCAATGTCATTTGTGCAACAATTGGTTGTTATCCGTCAATATATGACGGATAAAGAAAAAACAATGAACATGCTTGAAAGTCGCAGCCAAACCTAATGGCTCTGACCTGCTCGAAAACGATTGAATGTTGTACCCTTAAGCGAAAACAACTCGTCTACAACTAAGCTTCTTGAAATTTCGGATATACTTAATCATATAAATAGTAAGTTATAAATTTTACGAGGATTGCCATGTCTAGTACTGCATTTAATCCCCAGATTGAAGAATCTGAAATCAAAGTGACTGAATCAGCTGGAGCCAAGATTGCTGAGTTAGTCGAATCAACTGATGAAAACATTCAGGGAGTTCGGGTCTATGTATCTGGGGGAGGTTGTGGCGGAATGAGTTATGGCATGACTTATGCTGAGTCAGTTACAGATTATGACCGAGTGTTGGATGGCGAAAATTTCAAACTCTACACCGACGTGGTAGCATTGCAGTATCTTTCTGGCGCTGAAATTGATTACGTAGATGACGGAATTCAAGCTACATTCGTTTTTCATAACGTTTTTCAGTCGGTCGGTGGCACTGGAGCTTGCGGAGGCTGTGGCGCCGCTCACTAATTCAGGTGGACAACTGACAAGAACATTCACCTGAGTTCGTATCCTACGAATCCTGTTGTTGCATTAGTTGCACAAGCCTTTAGTTATCGGCTTCCTGTCTATATAGAAGCCGCTGAAAAAAAGGGTATCCCTATTGCTGTAGTCAGTGACAGCGAGTTTAACATTACTCGTTCCGAAGTAATTGGGTTTAAGGCGGACTTTTCTTATCCTTCCGAAACAATTCAAGATGTTTCAAATTGGCTTAGCAAACATGAAGTACGGGCAGTTATTGGTTGTGATGATGACGTATTAGAAATTGCTGCCGAAATTGCTCAAATGTTGGGGATTCGTCACAATTCGGTTGATGCAATTCGTAGGGCTAGACGTAAGGATTTTTCGAGAAAAGCGTTAAAGAACTCTGGACTACTTGTACCAAGTTTCTGGATAGTTAAAGTCGATGAAAACCGGGAGTTTCAACTCAAGAACATCGAGTATCCCTGTGTGGCCAAGCCGGTCAACTTATCAGCCAGCAGGGGAGTGATAAGAGCGAATAATCTCAAAGAATTAAACAACGCTTTGGACAAAATTGAAGCAATTCTAAGATTTGTTTCTACAGAGCGCCATGATCAAATCATTCTGGTAGAACGCTATATTCCAGGAGAAGAATTTGCCCTAGAAGGGTTTATGTCGGATGGGCAACTTGAAACGATCTGCATATTTGATAAGCCGGACCCGCTCGAGGGACCTTACTTTGAAGAAACCTACTATGTCACACCTTCTAGACTTCCAAAATATATTCAAAAAAAGGCACAGAATATTGTTCGAAGCGTTTGCTTACATTACGATATTCGTTGTGGGCCAGTTCACGCGGAATTTAGAATTAACAATTCCGAAGTGTGGTTGCTGGAAGTCGCGGCACGAACTATCGGAGGTGACTGTGGACGACTTTTCGAACTTGCTACGAACTGTAGTTTGGAAGAATATGTACTAAGTCGGGCTTATGGGATTGAAGTAGAATCCATTCGACTTTCACAAGCTGCTGGTGTTCTGATGATTCCGGTGCCAAACACTGGAATCGTACGTCGAATAGAGGGTATGTCTGATGCTCAAGAGGTGGATAATATTCTTGAAGTCAGACTCGATGCTCGGTCTGGTGAGAGACTTCAACAATGGCCTGAAGGGGACAAGTATCCTGGATTCATTTTCGCAAAGGCAGATACTCCAGAGGAAGTTGAACATGCGCTGCGAAAAGCGCATTCACTGCTAGATATTGTGATAATGCCCGAACTTCCTACAAAGGTTGCATCCTTCTGAATATAGGTAACTGGTGAAATTGTCTTAGGATCGGGTAAAGTTGATTTGGAACGCCACTGTGCAAAGTATAATCTCGTTGACGAACACACAAGTTAGCCTTATTATTTCTCGCATTCCTCGGTAGCTCAGCAGGTAGAGCAGGTGGCTGTTAACCACTAGGTCGGCGGTTCGAGTCCGTCCCGGGGAGCCAATTCACCGCCTCAGGAATCGTGGCGTAAGTCTATCAAAGCCTCGACTGCTTCTTTGGTCGAGGTTTGATTTTTTACAGAATGTTGGTAACCTCCCTTAACTTTCTCTCGACTAGGAGCGAAGCCGAAGCGACTGAGGATCGTAAGGAGCGCAGTCTTGAATAAAAAATGTAACCCGCTGATCTTCTATTTCCAACTCATATTCACCGCTGTACAGAAATTCATCAGAGACGCCATTAGAGTTTCGGACATACCCGTATGCAATGTTCTTTTTAACGGTATAACCCCAACCTCCACTGGTTATCCAACCGACACGCTCCCCATTTCTATAGATAGTTTCTCTGCCGTGTAAAACATGATTTGGGTCACTTGAAGTAAAACACCCAAGCCGACGAGTCAAAACGTTCTGCTTAGATTGAGTCCTTAGTGCCTCTTGTCCAATAAAGGGCGTATCACTTGATAGACGAACGAATCGCATCATATCTGCTTCAAGCGGAGTGTAGTCGGGACCAATATCACTTCCAAGTGCTCTAAAACCCTTCTCTAGTCGAAGGGATTCAAGGGCTCGATACCCCATGTTTGACAATTCGAACTTACTTCCTGATTGCAGCAGTTGATGATAGAGTGCAGAGGCTGAATCTATAGGAATATGTAGTTCCCATCCAAGTTCCCCAGAAAATGAAACGCGTAATGCTCGAACTAAAGCGCCGTTGAAGTTTAGTGTCTTATATGTAGCGAATGGGAAATCACTAGTTAAAAATGATTCTTCAAATACGTCTTCCATAATCGGCCTCGAATTCGGGCCAGCAATTGATAAAGTGGCGAATTCACAAGTGACTTCAGTGACAGTCACATTGTTGTGTGATATTGGAATGTTTCGCTTTAGGTGATAAAAATCGTGCGTCGCATAACCCGTGCCGCTAACCATATAGAATCGGTCTTCCTCCAATCTCGTGACAGTAATGTCTGAAACTATTCCTCCCCGTGGATTGAGCATCTGTGTATAAATGACAGCCCCTGGTTTTCTGTTCATTCTGTTTGAACACATCCACTCCAGTGCCCTTAGTGCATCTGAACCGGAAACCTCAAATTTTGCGAATGACGATTGATCAATTATTCCCGCACATTCTCGAACCGCTGTATGCTCCTGACCTACATTGTCGAACCAGTTTGCACGATTGAAAGAGTATTGGTCAACAGGTTCTTGATTGTCTTTGGCGAACCAATTCACCCGGTCCCAACCAAGTTTTTCACCAAAACAAGCTCGTTGCGCCTTTAATTCGTGATAAAGCGGGGAGACATTCGTTGGGCGACAACTTTGGTGTTCTTCACTTGGCCATGCCATCGTGTAGTGCTTTGAGCACATTTCTCGAGTACGTTCTCGGTTCCATGTATCTTTTTGGTGGACACTGCCAAACCTGCGAATATCGACTGGCCAAAGATCAAATGGCTGTTGGTCATCACAAATCCACTCAGCAAGCACTTTACCAACTCCGCCTGCACTGGCAATGCCAAATGCGTTGAATCCAGTTGCCAAGTAAAAGTGCCTTTGCTCTGGAGCTTCACCAATGATGAAATTACCATCTGGCGTAAACGACTCAACACCACAGATCATCTGTTTAATGTCAGCTTCACCCATTGCTGGAATTCTTTCCAGTCCGGCCTGCATCAAACTCTCAAAATGATCCACATCAAATTCGAGTAGGTTAAATTCGCTAAACTCACTGGTATTGGAATTATCCCAGGTCTTTGGATTTAGTTCGTAGCCACCAAAAACCAATCCTCCAACTTCTTCTTTGAAATAAATAAGTCGGTCTGGATCTCGAATTGTCGGTAAGTCAGCAACAATTCCGTTGACTTTCCCGGTAACAATGTAATGATGTTGCATCGGCACGATTGGTACGTTGACTCCTACCATCGCTCCAATCGATCGTGACCACATTCCAGCACAGTTCACTATTACTTCACATTTGATTTCACCTCGGTCGGTGATAACGCTGGAAATGCTTCCACCTCTTGTTGTGATACTCTCGACTCGAACTTTTTCAATTATTTTGCCACCTTTCGCTCGTACACCCTTGGCAAACGCTTGTGTTAAGTCCGACGGATTGGCTTGACCATCAGTTGGCAGGAAAGCAACTCCGATGACATCCGAAACGTTGATGGCAGGAAACAGATCCTTTACTTCGCTTGGAGTGATGTAGTGCATATCAAGTCCAAATGATCGAGCCATTGTCATTTGTCTCTTTATTTCTTGAACTCTTTCGGGTCGGCAGGCAAGGCGCAGGCCTCCGTTCATTTTCCAACCGGTTTCCTGTCCAGTTTCTGGTGCTAATTTATTGTAGAGTTCAACGGAGTACTTCAAAAGTTGGGTGACATTCGCACTAGAGCGTAACTGGCCAACCAGTCCGGCTGCATGCCATGTTGAGCCACTGGTTAACTGACCTTGATCCAGGACAACAAAATCCGTTTGACCCATTTGGGCAAGGTGATAAGCAGTGGAGCATCCGATAATGCCGCCACCAATAATGACTATTCTGCAGGACTCAGGAATCATAGATTAGATGTAGAGTTTACAATCCCAGTGCTTCTTTTCTTTTTTTAGCTGCAGCTGAAATCAGCCGATCAGTGATGAT
Source organism: Arenicellales bacterium (assembly GCA_965200645.1). Classification (GTDB taxonomy): domain Bacteria; phylum Pseudomonadota; class Gammaproteobacteria; order Arenicellales; family JAJDZL01; genus CBDAUN01. The sequence continues at coordinate 590,687 of CBDAUN010000003.1, read as the reverse complement.
TGCAATGCACGCGACAGAAACTCCGGCAACCAGACCTCGACCAGTATCTGCTTTGGTCAGCGCTATATAGACTTCCTGCCCCAAGTCACGAGTTCCTACTAATGCGGTGATGACAAGCATCGATAGTGCGAACATAACGGTTTGGTTGACACCGAGCATAATTTCAGGCCATGCTAAACGTATTTGAACTTTGGACAGCAGTTGCCATTTGGTACATCCAGACGTCTTTGCTGCTTCAATTAAAGATTCCTGAATACTTTCGATGCCGTACAAGGTGTAGCGAACTGCCGGAGGTAGCGCATACAGTACCACTGCAACTAAAGCAGAAAAGTCACCTACTCTAAACAACATTACCACTGGCAGCAAGTACACGAAACTCGGCAGGGTTTGTAGGGTGTCTATGCACACCAATACGATCTTCTTCAATACTCTGTTGTGGGAAGCGAATAGTCCAACAGTGATTCCAATCATTGCTGCGAAAATGACTGCGATACCACAAAGGTAGACTGTGATCATCGCTTTTTCCCATTGTCCGGTAATAAGCACAAAACTGGCCAATGAAACAACTAAAGCAGCCAGCCGAAGTCCGCCAAGTCGAAGACCGGCAAGACCGAGAAACAGAAATACAACGATCCAGGGAACGGTGAGCAAGAACAATTTGACAGGTTTTAGAATATTCAATAGCAAAAAAATCTTGATTGCTTCCAACTGGTCAAAAAAGTTGATATTGATCCACTTAACCAGGTCATTCCAGAACTGTCCGGTCGTAATCTCTAGACTTTCTGGCCAATATGCAAAAATTGGAAAGATAAATCCTGCGATTGAAGTGATTAGCAAAATGATGACAGCGTATGCGAAGTTCCGATGTCGATGGAACCATGTCGTATCCATTTCCGAGTGTTGGTAGGTGTCTCTTGAAGCCCACGCATTCGATAAGCGGTCCAGCACGATCGCGATAAGAGTAATCGCCACACCCGCTTCAAGGCCATCACCTATTGCTTGACGGCGAAGTGAAGCAAGTACATCAAAACCCAGTCCACCCGCACCAATCATAGATGCAATGATGACCATGTTCAAGGAAAGCATGATTACTTGGTTGACACCGACCATAAGTCCCGGTTTTGCTGCAGGAATCAATACTCGCCAAGTAAGCTGACGCTTGTTACAGCCGGCCATTTTCCCGAATTCCTTTATTTCGGATGGAACGGTGTGCAAGGCAAGCATCGTGACTCGAACCATTGGAGGCATGGCGTAGATGACAGTGGCTGTAATGGCTGATACTGGCCCAAACCCAAACAGAAACAGCACTGGAACAAGATATGCAAATATAGGTACCGTTTGCATTAAATCCAAGACAGGTGTGATCGCACGTTCAAATCGAGCATAGCGATAACCCCAAATTCCTAAAAAAACGCCCAGAACGATCCCAATTGGTACCGCAACCATGATTGATGCTAGCGTTATAGCAGCGCTTTCCCATTGACCAAATCCAATCAAATATGCGAAACACAAGAATACGATCAGTGCCAGCCACCAATCCTTGATACGCCATGAAATATAGACTGCAGCGAGGGTCAACCCCAACCAGGACAAAGGTGGAGTCTGCCAGATTTCGCCATTATTGCCAGGAATTTCAAATCCTGTGGAAAGGAGTGATCGAATTAATTGGTAGGGGACTTCAATGCAGGCAGCCAAGGCTCTGGTAAATTCCTTGAATGTCCACGGAAAGATATAGGCTTGATCACCAACCAGCCACTTCATGAACCCGGTCACACAGTAGCGAACACTGGTACAACTGCCAAGAGACTCAAGCCGCCAGGAAAGTTCTTTGGGGGCCTTTACAGCCCACTGCCACAGGTCAGCGCCCAGCCAAATAAATACTGAAACTAAAGCAGCCAGCCCCCAGTAGAGAAGCCAGCTATTTACGCGACGAATTCCTGTTGCTTGAATAGTTGCAGTAGGCATCGAGTGGGTGAAGTTTACGGGTTCGATCCTACCAGAACTTCGATAACGGCATCACGTGTAACTTGCCCAATAACATTGCCTGCAGCGTCGACTACATCATAGGGGTGCTCAGATTTAACAAGTTCGGCAGCGAGAGTTTCGATTTTTGTTGATTCAAGAACCGAGCCTGAAGACTGGCTGTTTGGCATTTTGCTGGACATCACGGACCTGGCTGTAAATACCTTGGCGTGAGACAAATCGGTGGTGAATTCTTCTACATAACTGTCTGCGGGATTACGCACCAGTTCTTCTGGAGTTCCAATTTGAATGATTGCACCATCTTTCATGATGGCAATTCGATCTGCTAGCCGGACGGCTTCGTTGAAGTCATGAGTAATAAAGACAATCGTTTTATTCAAAACGGACTGAATGCGCAGAAACTCATCCTGCATTTCTCGACGAATAAGCGGATCCAACGCCGAAAATGGTTCATCCAAGAACCAGATTTTAGGTTCTACTGCAAGGGATCTTGCAATCCCCACTCGCTGTTGCTGGCCACCGGACAGTTCACGAGGATAGTAAAGTTCCCGGTCGGATAGCCCCACAAGTTCAATAACTTCTCTTGCTTTTTTGTCACGTGTTTTTTGCTTGACTCCCTGAATCTCTAGTGGGAAGGCTACGTTGCCGAGTACTGTTAAGTGTGGCATTAGAGCAAAGTGCTGAAATACCATCCCCATTTTGTGACGACGAATTTGAATCATATCTTTCTCTGCTTTATCGAGAAGATTTTCGCCTTCAAAAGTAATTTTGCCAGCAGTAGGTTCGATTAACCTGGACAGGCATCGAAGCAAGGTAGACTTACCGGAGCCGGAAAGTCCCATGATGATAAAAATTTCGCCTTCAGCAACTTCAATACTCGCATTGCGTACAGCACCAATCAATCCAGCATCAGCCAAGTCTTCATTGGTGATACTAGATTTGGTATCGGCCAATATCCGTTCAGGATTTTTCCCGAACAACTTCCAGACACTTTCGCACGAGAGAAGTGCTTTAGCTTCAGCCATGATAGGAGATTTGGCGTCCCGCTTTAGATGGAGGAATAAATCGCGTCAGTGCCGTAGTAAACGCTGACGCGATTGAAAGATACTTTGAAAAGTGGAACTACATTGTCCACGGTTTCCAGACGGATTCGTTGTTGGCCATCCAATCGTTGACAACGTCATCGACGGACATTCCTTCCAAATCGACCTTAATGATCAGTGATGCCATTAGGTCGTTATCGATTTGGAAGTTGCGAATAGCCTGATAAGCTTTCGGCCACTTTTGGTCGCCGCCGGCCCAGCCAACTGCCTTGATCCAGCCTCTTGGTTTGCCGCAGTCGTAGGCCATATCGGGATTACTACCCCAAGATGGGTCGTTGTAGCATTCATCCGTGTATCTCGGGAATTCTACCCACTCACCTTCATACTTTGCCGGTGCCCAGTGAGGTGCATATACCCAAGCCAGTATCGGCGCACCTCTTTGGTAGGCAGACTCGATTTCTGCAAATAGTGCTGCGTCCGTTCCAGCATGAACGACTTCGTAGTTCAACCCGAGTGATTCAGCACGTTCATCATCGTAGCCACTCCAAGTCACCGGTCCACCAAGGTAACGACCTTTGGGGGAAGTTTCTGGGGTAGAGAATGCTTCTGCACAGCCGTTTAGAGCGGTCCAATCCGGCAGTCCTGGACACTTTTCTTTCATATACAGGGGATACCACCATTCTTCGATGGCGTCCATTCCGGTTTCGCCAAGGTCTACGGTATTACCAGTAGCAAGAGATGCTTCCAAAGCATCCTTACCAGTCGTTTCCCAAATTTCGACTGCAACATGCAAGTCGCCAGATTCGAGTCCGACGAACTGAGCGATATAGTCGGCAGGTACGTACTCGACGTTGTAGCCCATTGACTTGAGCATATTGCCAACTAGTGTTGCGGTAATGAACTGTCCGGTCCAGTCATGCCAGGTAATCTTGATGGGGTCATCAGATTCTGCTTCGGCAGATACCAGTGGTGCATGGACGCTAAATACTAGCGCTGACGCAACAATTATTGATTGAATTAACTTTCGCATAGCAACTCCTCTTCTTTGTTTTCTAGTTTGGTGATGAATTAAAAATGAAGCAACTTACTCGAACTCCTTACGATAACGATCCCAATTGCTTTCAAATCGGTCTCGGTTCAAGTTAGTATAACCCTCGTATCCCGCATCCTGCCCCGGGTAAAGTTCGTTCATGGAAGCTGCGACAGCATCGCTATCCAATTCTGAAGTCACTTCCTGAACCATTCCCCACAGGTATTCCCGCAAGTTCAATATGAGTTTAAATGCATTTAACTGTTTCGTAAGAGAATCATTCAAGTCTCCGTAGTACATTTCTGCGAGCATTCGTTCTGTTGCAATAGAGGCATCTGCGTTACAGCCTATTCCTACCAAGTCAAACATTGGGTGACCGAAGCCTCCGTAGTCCCAGTCAATCAACCAAATGTCTTGTTGATTATCAAACATAAAATTTTGCGGCACTGTGTCATTATGAGTGAAGACTGCTTGAAATGGCTCAACTGCCTGTTCTAGCAAGTTATTGATTCGAAGAATTTCTGGGAATTCATCAATAAGACGAGAAGTACGCTTAGTGCCGATGGCGATGTACTGCCGGATGACCTGAAACGGCCAAAAATAAGTTAATGGACCTTGAACTGCATGCGACCCTTGATGCAGTCGCTTTACACAATCGATAATTTTTCTGCAGTTTTCCTCATTGCCCTCGATGTCTTCTGGCCGAACACAACCACCTTCAAGAAAGTCAACCACAGCAAGTTGCGGTTCGGTGTAACGAAGTGCAGGGGTTACTTCAATGTCTGCAGCCGCACGCATAGAAGTTTGTACAGATGTTTGGGTAATGTTATGCACCAAAATATCCGTACCAATCCGGGCCACATATTTATCGTTGCTATCAGTAACAACAAAACTTTTGTTGCATAACCCGCCAATTAATGGGGCTATAGAAATTTCGCCTTTCCAGCACTGTAAATTGCGAAGATGTTCGTCGATCTTTTCTTGTGCCCAGTCAGGTTGAATCATGATTTTCCCTCTATGGGTTCTAGGTCTCCCAAATTTTATTTTATTTGGTTAAGCGACTAAAAGCATAAATCAAGCAAACTCAAGAATAATCAATTGAATAAATGATGCAATCGACTCATTGCTTGTTGAAGATTTTCCATGCTTGTTGCATAGGAAAATCTTAAATAACCTTCGCCACCGAAAGCACTTCCAGGTACTGCCGCAACTTCGGCTTCGTTTAGGACGTATTGCGCCAGTTGTGTGTCGGTATTCACGTCTTCGATTCTTTCAATGACATCGGAAAAGTTTGGAAAGGCGTAGAATGCTCCATCGGCCCGAAGGCAGTTTACACCATTGATCAGGTTACACTGTTCTACAACAAAGTCGTGTCGCTGTGAAAAGTGACTATTCATGTGTGCCAAAGCATCCTGATTTCCCTCCAAGGCCGCAATGGCAGCGGCTTGCGCGATTGAATTGGGATTTGAAGTTGTCTGTGATTGTATTTTGCGCATTGTGGCTGTTAACTGCTCGTGTGAGGCGGAATACCCAATGCGCCAACCGGTCATAGCGTAGGCTTTTGAAACGCCATTAATTAAGATCGTTCGATCCTGAATATCAGGACAAGCAGTGACGATATTGTGAAATGGTTCGCCAGTCCATCGAATATGCTCATAGATGTCATCAGATAGAACCATTGCTTGAGGATGTTCCAGTACTACATTGGCAATTGCAGCAAGTTCATCTGCGGAGTAAGCGACCCCGGTTGGGTTGCCGGGACTGTTGATCATTAGCAACTTTGTATGTGGTGTCATCGCCTCTCGAATTTGATCCGCTGTCGCTTTAAATCCCTGAGCGATACCAGTTTTGACAAATACCGGTTTACCACCGCAAAGTAGCGTCATGTCCGGATAAGATACCCAGTATGGAGCCAGAATAATTACTTCATCACCTTCATTTAATATCGATGATAAAGCATTGAAAATACATTGTTTTGCGCCAGTGGAAACAACAATCTGTGAGGGAGAATACTGCAGGTCGTTTTCACGGCTAAACTTGTTGCAAACGGCTTCCTTCAATTCGAGAACTCCATCGGCTGGTGTATACTTGGTCATGCCGTCGCGCATTGCCTTAATTGCGGCTTCCTTGATGTGCTCAGGTGTATCGAAATCAGGTTCTCCGGCTCCTAAACCTATAACATCACGTCCAGCAGCACGCAATTCGCGGGCTAAAGTGGAGACTGCGATTGTCGCAGAAGGCTTGATTGAATTGGCGCGGTCGGATAACTCTATACTGCTCACGTGTAAATCTCCAAATTACATTGGTTGATATTGGTCTTATATGAAATCAATTTTACAACTTTCATTGTGATGCATCGTGCGTGCGTTTGAATTAGTTGCTAAATTTAGTCCGGCTGGTGACCAACCCGAAGCCATAGAGAAACTTGTGTGTGGTTTGACTCGTGGAGATAAGCACCAAACACTGCTAGGTGCGACTGGTACGGGCAAAACATACACGATGGCAAATGTGATCGCGCAGACCGGAAGGCCAACACTCGTGCTAGCACACAATAAAACATTAGCTGCACAACTTTATTCTGAACTTAGAGACTTTTTCCCTCACAATGCTGTCGAATATTTTGTCTCCTATTATGACTACTATCAGCCCGAAGCCTATGTGCCGAGTTCCGACACCTATATAGAAAAGGACGCTTCGATCAACGATCACATCGATCAAATGAGGCTATCGGCGACTAACGCCTTACTGCAGCGCAAGGACACAGTCATTGTCGCAACTGTTTCTGCAATCTTTGGATTGGGTAATCCGGTTGAATACAACAAAATGATTTTGCACTTGCGGGTTGGTGCCATTATCGACCAAAGAATGCTCCTGCGAACGCTAACAGAGTTGCAATATACGAGAAATGACACGGAGTTACGCCGCGGAACTTTCCGGGTGAGAGGGGAAATAATCGACATTTTCCCAGCAGACTCCGATAGATTTGTTTTAAGACTGGAACTATTTGACGACGAGATTGAAAATCTATCATTATTTGATCCTTTGACAGGAGAGGTAGGAAACGAAATAGTTCGCTATACCATCTATCCAAAGACGCACTACGTCACAACACGAGAGAACATAGATAGGGCGATTGAACGCATAGAGCGTGAACTGTTGAGCAGGTTGAATGAACTCAATGCACGCGGCAAACTTGTTGAAGCGCAGCGGTTATCTGACCGAACCGCTTACGACATAGAAATGCTGAGGGAGACAGGCTACTGTGCAGGAATCGAAAACTATTCGCTGCATCTATCGGAACGCTCAGTTGGAGAAGCCCCGGACACGTTGATCGATTATTTGCCTTCTGATGCGTTGCTGGTTGTTGATGAAAGCCACGTCACGATTCCACAGCTAAGGGCAATGTACAAGGGTGACCGGTCACGCAAGGAAACGCTGGTGGAGTTCGGATTTAGGTTGCGTTCGGCATTGGACAATCGTCCGCTTATGTTTGAAGAATTTGAACAGAAGGCGCCCCAGTGCATATTCATGTCTGCAACTCCAGGTCCGTATGAGATGGACAAGGCGCCTGACTTTGTTGATCAGGTTGTCAGACCGACCGGCTTGGTTGATCCGGAAGTTGAGGTACGTAGCGCCTACACTCAAGTAGATGACTTGCTTTCAGAAATCAATGAGCGAGCACAAAAGGGTGAAAGAGTATTAGCCACGACGCTTACCAAACGGATGGCTGAAGACTTGACGGACTATTTGTCCGAGCATGATGTTCGAGTCCGGTATTTACATTCTGATATCGACACAGTAGAACGGGTTGAAATATTGCGCGATCTTAGAAGTGGTGTGTTCGATGTTTTGGTTGGGATTAATTTGCTCAGAGAAGGTCTGGACCTTCCGGAAGTATCACTTGTTGCCATTCTTGATGCAGACAAGGAGGGATTTCTTAGGTCGTCACGTTCATTGATTCAAACGATCGGCCGCACTGCAAGAAACGTTAATGGTAGAGCAATACTTTATGCCGACGTCATCACGGATTCGATGCGCATGGCGATAAAGGAAACCGACCGCCGTAGAGAAAAGCAAAAGCAACATAACGAGATTCACCAAATAACACCAAAATCCGTCGTTAAGGAAGTTAAAGACATTATTGAAGGGGTTCAGTGGCGTAGCACTGGCAGGCGCAGAGGCGGAAAAAATCTGCAAACTGAAAGGCACTCTGAAAGAAGGTATGAAGCTATTGACTTGAGTGATTCGGCAGGGGTTTCGAAGGAACTCAATAAACTTGAAAAACAGATGAATAAACATGCTGCAAACTTAGAGTTTGAAGCTGCAGCTGATGTTCGGGACCGGATTCGGGATCTACGAAGCAGAGTGTTAGAGGTCGGTTAAGATTCTTTTTTAGACTTCAGTGTTTGAATAAGTTCAGACCACTCGATCTAGTCCAATTGATACATGGCTCTGTTGTCGATTGAGGCAGGGTTTGCGTCTTGATTGGGCAAGCTGAAAGTGGTATATTTCTCGCTCCTACAGGCGCGTAGCTCAGTGGTAGAGCACTACCTTGACATGGTAGTGGTCGGTGGTTCAACTCCACTCGCGCCTACCACTTTATCTGATTGAATTTAGTGACTATTCTCCGGGCGAGAACAGAGTTCTGATTGCCCGGATTATTATTTTAGTAAGAAAACTTAATTAAAAGACTAACAATGCCGCTCATTACATTACCAGATGGATCTGAACGAAGTTACGCAGCAAGCGTAACTGTCGGAGACGTTGCTGCGGATATTGGTCCTGGACTGCACAAGGCAGCATTGGCTGGCTGTGTAGATAATAAAGTCGTGGATTTGTCGTATCCAATAGATGACGACGCAAACTTGTCAATATTGACCAGAAAAGACCAAGTAGGGCTTGAGATAATCCGTCATTCAACTGCCCATTTGCTAGCGCATGCAACCAAGCAACTTTATCCATCCGCTCAGGTAACTATTGGTCCAGTTATTGAAGATGGTTTTTACTACGATTTTGCCTATGAACGTGGATTCACGGAAGAAGATTTAGTCAAAATTGAACAACGGATGAAGTCATTAGCAGCCGAAGGATTCGAAGTCAATCGATTCGTACTGCCAAGGGAAGAGGCGATTAATAAGTTTCAGCAGATGGGAGAGAAATACAAGGCTGAGATCATTCGTGACCTCCCTGAAGGTGAACAAATATCCTTTTATGAACAAGGAGATTTCGTGGATTTGTGTCGTGGCCCACACGTACCAAATACCAGTCACCTAAAGGCATTTAAACTTACGAAAGTGGCCGGTGCTTATTGGCGTGGTGATTCTAATAATGAAATGCTGCAGCGAATTTATGGTACTGCATGGTCAACCGAATCCGACCTAAAGCAATATCTGCATCAGCTTGAAGAAGCACAGCGACGTGACCACCGCAGACTTGGCCGAGAACTGGATTTGTTTCATTTTCAGGATGAAGCACCTGGAATGGTTTTTTGGCATGAACGTGGCTGGCAATTGTTTCGCCGCGTTGAGACCTATATGCGCGGTTTGATCTCCGATTACGGATACATAGAAGTGCACACTCCTCAGTTAATCGATCGATCTCTGTGGGAAAGATCAGGTCACTGGGAGACTTTCAAGGAAAACATGTTCACAACGGAAATTGAAGAACGTGCTTATGCCTTAAAGCCAATGAACTGTCCCGGACATGTTCAAGTCTTCAATCAAGGCCTACGCAGCTACCGAAATCTGCCGTTGAAAATTGCGGAGTTTGGTGTCGTGCACCGCTACGAAGCTTCAGGAACATTGCACGGATTATTGCGAGTTCGCAGGTTTACCCAAGATGACGCGCACGTATTTTGCACTGAAGATCAAATTAAGCGAGAGGTAGAACAACTGATTGAAATTGCATTTCGTGTTTATCGAGATTTTGGTTTTCAGGATATTGCGGTTGCACTATCTACTCGACCTGAAAAAAGAGTTGGAAGTGATGAGTTGTGGGATCGAGCGGAATCGGCTCTGGATGAAGTGCTACGTGAAGGTGGCATTGAATTCGTGACCCAAGAAGGCGAGGGTGCATTTTATGGGCCGAAGATTGATTTTGTGTTGAACGACTGCATCGGAAGAAAGTGGCAGTGTGGCACCATCCAACTTGATTTCTCCATGCCGGGCAGACTCGGAGCGGAATACATTGAATCTGATGGTAGCAAGCAAGTGCCGGTAATGATTCATCGAGCCATACTTGGTTCCTTGGAGCGATTTGTTGGCATATTGATTGAAGAGCATGCTGGAAAGTTTCCGGTGTGGCTGGCACCTGTTCAGGTTGCTGTGCTGAATATTTCTGAAAAGCAAAGCGAATATTCTACAAAGGTGCTGAAAAACTTGAAAAAATTGGGCTTTAGAGCAATATTAGACTTGCGAAATGAGAAGATTGGCTTTAAGATAAGAGAGCAAACCATGCAGAAGATTCCATATCTAGTTGTGATTGGAGATCGCGAGGTTTCCGATGACGTCGTTGCTGTACGCACAAGAGATGGAAAAGATCTAGGAACAATGTCGCTCGATTCCCTTGCGAGTTTGATTCACAACGAGATAAGACTTTAATTTTGTTTATTTATTGGAGGATATACAACGGCCACTGAAAGATTACACCGAGTCAATGAGCAGATTTCTGTAGATACTGTGAGATTGATTGGTGAAAATGGAAATCAGGTAGGGGTGATGTCGCTCGAAGAAGCGATCAATCATGCAACAGAAGTTGATTTGGATCTAGTTGAAATTTCACCTAAAGCAGAACCACCTGTGTGTCGGTTAATGGATTATGGAAAGTTCCGATATGCAGCCAGCAAAAAGCGCCATGAGCAAAAGCGCAAACAAAAGCAGTTCGTTCTGAAAGAAATCAAGTTCCGCCCCGGCACTGACATAGGCGACTATGACGTAAAGGTAAAACGGCTTAAGACATTTCTGTCTGATGGTCACAAAGTTAAGGTCACGATGCGTTTTCGTGGCCGAGAGTTAGTCCACCAGGATCTTGGGCACGATATGTTAAGGCGCGTAGAGAGCGATTTGGCCGAGGAAGCCCAGGTAGAACACGGACCGGCTTTGGAAGGTAGACAATTAATCATGATTTTCGTACCGTTGAAACAAAAGAAGTAAGAAAATTAGTTAAACACATTAGTTCGAAAAATGCCAAAGATTAAGACAAAGCGTGGCGCCGCCAAGCGATTTAAGAAAACAGCGAGCGGAAAATTCAAGCGTTCGCAGTCGCATACGTCGCACATACTTACAAAAAAATCACCTAAACGAAAGCGTAATTTGAGGAAAGGAGCAATTATGCATCCCAGCGATACTGATCGGGTGCAACGCATGCTTCCGTACGCTTAACGCCACTGAGGAACTGTTATGCCAAGGGTCAAACGTGGAGTCACGGCAAGAGCGAAACATAAGAAAGTCATTGCTCAGGCGAAAGGTTATCGTGGTGCCCGAAAAAATGTATTTCGGGTAGCGAAACAAGCCGTCACTAAAGCTGGGCAATATGCCTATCGTGATCGTCGTCGCAAAAAGCGCGATTTTCGATCTCTTTGGATCATGCGCATCAATGCCGCAGCGCGCGAGTGCGGCTTGAATTACAGTTCTTTTATGAATGGTTTAAAACGCTCCAGCATTGACCTGGACCGCAAAACCCTAGCTTACATTGCAGTTACAGATAAGGAGACTTTTTCCCATTTAGCGGATAAAGCTAAGTTTGCGCTCAGTAATTGACGGGCGCATACTTCTGTAACATTCTAATATTGTTCTGAATACGGCGTCATTCCGATGTCCGAAACTACCATTTTGCCTACATTTAACTCGCTTGACGAGATTGTCAGTCAAGCGAAATCGGACATTGATGCGGCAAGTGATGACAGTCGCCTTGAAGATATTCGTGTACAGCTTTTAGGCCGCAAGGGTGTAGTCACTGGCTTGCTTAAGTCGATCGGGTCACTAACTCCTGAAGAGCGACCGAGTGCCGGGGAAAGAATAAATGTAGCCAAGCGTGAAATTGAATCCCGAATTGCCGAAACTCGTACCAAGCTCAAAGATGCTGAATATCAGGCAAATCTGACGGAGCATCGGATTGATGTCACGCTACCCGGAAGAGGAATTAGGTCTGGAGGTCCGCACCCACTCACCCGCACCTTACAGAGGATCGAGGAAATCTTCTCAAGGGCAGGATTTGAAATCGCGATTGGTCCCGAAATCGAAGATGACTATCACAACTTTGAAGCATTGAATATCCCACCGGAGCATCCTGCTCGTGCAATGCAGGATACATTCTACTTTGAAGATGATCTTGTGTTGCGGACCCATACCTCGCCGGTGCAAATTCGCTACATGGAGCAAAATAGTCCACCGATCAAGATTATTGCTCCAGGTCGTGTTTATCGATGTGATTCCGACATTACCCATACACCGATGTTTCATCAGGTGGAGGGATTGGTTGTTGATGAGACTACGACTTTTGCTGACCTGAAGGGAATACTCAAGTACTTTGTACGCGAGTATTTTGAAACAGACTTGAGTCTTAGGTTTCGACCTTCTTATTTTCCATTCACTGAACCTTCAGCTGAAGTAGATATCACGTGTATTTTTTGCAAGGGAACAGGTTGTCAGGTTTGCAAAAAAACTGGATGGCTTGAAGTATTGGGTTGTGGAATGGTCCATCCTGCCTTGTTCAAGCATGTAGGAATCGACAGTGAAAAATATACAGGCTATGCATTCGGACTGGGTGTTGAAAGATTCACCATGCTTCGATATGGCGTAAACGATTTGCGATTGTTCTTTGAAAATGACTTGGAAATGCTTCGGCAGTTCAAATAAGTTGTCAGTCAGATAGAATTATGCAAATTAGTGCGCAATGGCTTCAACAGTGGGTCGACCACGGACTATCACTTGAGGATTTGTCCGCACAACTTACTATGGCTGGACTGGAAGTAGAGCAGCTCACACCAGTTAATCTATGTGACCCTCGTGTTGTCGTAGGACAAGTGAGGTCAAGACGCCCACACGAAAGTTCATCAAAACTCCTAATCTGCGAGGTTGCTGTCGGAAGTGATGAAGTAGTCCAGGTAGTTTGCGGTGCTAACAATGTCCGCACTCATATGAAGGGTGCCGTAGCTCTTGCGGGAAGTGTGGTTGGCGATGGCAGGTCGGTCAAACCGACAACAATTCAAGGAGTAGAGTCAAGTGGGATGCTCTGTTCAGAGGCTGAGCTCGGAATAGGGGACATTGCAGATGGGGTTGCTGAATTTCATGCAGATGCGCCAATCGGTATCACAGTGAATGAGTATTTGCAGTTGAATGACTCTATATTCGATTTGTCTCTTACGCCAAATCGCTCCGATTGCAACAGTGTTATTGGTGTTGCCAGGGAAGTTGCAATAATCAGTGGCCAGTGTATGAAGGCACCATTGGAAATTGCAGTTCCTGCCCAATCCAACAACACCATGCCGATTGATATCCAAGCGCCAGCAGATTGCCCAAGATATGTCGGTCGGGTCATTGAGAACATTCGACTGGATGCAGTGACGCCTGATTGGATAAAACAAAGGCTGCAACGAAGTAATTTGCGCTGCATTCATCCTATCGTAGATATTACCAACTATGTCATGCTGGAGTTGGGTCAACCCATGCATGCGTTTGACATGGATTTGCTCGATCCTGCTGAAATCGTGGTTCGGTTATCCAAAAAGGGTGAAAAATTGACCTTGCTGGATGGCGAGGAGCTCGATTTGAAGGATGGGTCGTTACTGATAGCAGATCCGGATAAGCCAATTGGATTGGCTGGCGTGAAAGGTGGTAAGTCCAGTGCGATATCAAGTTCAACTCAGAATGTGTTTCTCGAGGCGGCATTTTTTTCACCGCTAACCATCAGGCATTCCGTTGCAAGTTTTGGACTTCACACTGATGCATCGCACCGTTTTGAACGTGGAGTTGATCCTGTTCTTCAGGTCAAAGCAATGGAACGTGCAACTGATCTGATTTTACAAGTCGCAGGGGGAACTCCAGCACCGCTACAAAATATTTCAAACGAAGAGTACTTCCCGCAAAAATCTCGGTGCAATGTTAGAGCATCTCGTGTTGAACGTGTGCTAGGTATCAAGTTATCCGGTGATGAAATTCATTCGATTCTAGAACAGGTTAATGAAGACGTAAAGAATGTGCAAGGGGGTTGGAGTGTGCGACCGCCCTCGTATCGATTTGACTTGGACGCAGAGCACGATCAAATAGAAGAAATAGCCCGTATCAGCGGTTACGATTCAATTCCAAGTTCAGTTCGATTTGGGCAAACCAGGCCGACAAGAATTGCGGAATCCGTATTAAAGGAGTCAACGATTCGTCACTGCATGGAGCAGTCTGGATATTTTGAAGCCATCACCTACAGTTTTGTAGATCCTCGGCTGCAAAAAAAAATACGCCCATCAATCCAAGCCAAATCGTTGGCTAATCCAATTGCAAGCAATATGTCTGTAATGAGAACAAGTATTTGGCCTGGATTAGTTCAAGCATATTGTGAGAATTATCGTAGATTGCAAAAGAGTGTTCGACTCTACGAAATTGGGCGAATCTTTCATCCAGACGGAGAACACAACATGCTCAGTGGCCTAGCATCCGGTAGTTATGTTGAGGATCACTGGGGAGTTTCGAATCGTTCAATTGACTTCTACGATATTAAGAACGATGTTTCGAAACTATTTGATTTAGCAGGAATTATTGATTTGGTGGAGTTTAGGACAGAGGCTTGCGACGGGCTTCACCCGGGTTGCAGTGCAGGCATTTACTTGGATGATCAAAAGATTGGAGCTGCTGGTCAACTTCATCCTGATGTATTACGCGAAGATGGAATAGAAGAATTAATTTATGTATTTGAGATTACCTTAGGCTCTATTTCTGAACGTCCGGTGAGCAAGTACTCCTCTATTTCCAAGTTTCCGCCAATAATGCGGGATATTTCGATTGTAGTAGATAACAATGTGCAGGCGGGAAAAGTGAGCGAGGTTATCATTGATTCTGCTGGGGATGCATTGGAGACGTTAAAGTTGTTTGATGTATATTCGGGTGTAGGTATTGATTCTAATAGGAAAAGTTTGGCCTATAGGTTAAAATTTCGGTTAAAGTCACGCACACTCACGGATTCTGAAGTTGATTTCAAAATCAACGAAATCGTGAACTGTTTGCAAACAACATTAAAGGTACAACTAAGAACATAGTGTAGAGTGTGATATGGGAGACTCCGTAATCGTCAAATCTGATCTGGTGAATGAAATCACAAAAAAACTAGGTTTGAATCAAAGAGAAGCAAGAGAGTTTGTTAATTTATTTTTTGAGGAAATTCGCTGCGCACTGGAAGCTCACGAAGATGTAAAACTTTCAGGATTTGGAAACTATCGAGTTCATCACAAGGATTCGCGAGAAGGACGAAATCCCAAGACAGGAGAACCTGCAAAAATATCCGAACGTCATGTCGTTACATTCAAGGCTAGCAACAAGATGCGAGCACGTTTACGAGGTCTGAACTAGCACTCACCAATGTCTGACCAACAAAGAGTCGAGTTTGAACTACCCCCAATTCCAGATACGCGATACTTTGGCATAGGTGACGTTAGCAAACTTTGCAAAACGGAGCCTCATGTACTGCGTTATTGGGAAGGTCAATTCGAAGCTCTAAATCCGATGCGACGTAGTGGAAATCGTCGCTACTACACCCGACAGGATATTCATCTTATTTTGAAGATAAAGTTCCTGCTAAAGGATAAGGGTTATACGATTGGCGGTGCTCGAGACTATTTGAAACAGGAAGCAAAATCTCCACCGCAAATCGGTGAATCAATAAAACGAAGAATCCAACAAGCGATCAGTAATCTCAATCAGGTGCGAGATTCGTTGTCGAACGATTGAAGCAAAAGGTAATATTTCTTGACTGACGGGGCGTGGCGCAGCCTGGTAGCGTACTTGCATGGGGCGCAAGTGGTCGGAGGTTCAAATCCTCTCGCCCCGACCATCTCATTTTCAGTTTTGTTCCGATTAATTCGCAGGTAGTTTACATGGAGACTAAAGTATCTTCGTGGGATGATTTCAGTCCATTACGGCACATAATTTTAGGTAGGGCGGAACACTCCTGTGTGCCCGGCTGGGAGCCCGCACTGGAAGCCAAAATAGACAAAGAAAGTGACCTATATGGATATTGGGGACCACGAAGTCTTGAGTCGGTGGAAAAGGCAGTTGCTCAGCTCGATGAGTTTGCTTCAATTTTGGAATCTCGAGGAATTCGGGTAGACCGACCGACACCGCTGCAATGGAATAGATCAGTCGGAACGCCAGACTTTGTGACTGACACAATGTTTACCTGCATGCCGCCGAGGGACATCCTGTTGACAGTGGGCAGTGAAATTCTCAACACACCGATGGCATTTCGTTGTAGGTATTTTGAGTATTTAGCCTATCACTCACTTATGCAGTCCTACTTTGATGCAGATCCAAATTTTCGTTGGGAGCAAGCCCCACGACCGCGACTTACAGACGCTTCATACAAGCCCGGTTACTTTGACAACATCACAACTGAAACTTTGTTAGTGCGAACTAAAGATTTGGACTTTGTTACAACCGAACACGAACCGTTGTTCGATGCTGCGGATGTGATGCGACTTGGCAAGGATTTGTTTTGTCAGCATAGTTTTACCACCAATAGAAGGGCAATGGAGTGGCTGCAACGTCACTTTCCGGAGCATCGAGTTCATTCGGTTAACTTTCCGGATGATCCGCACCCAATTCACATTGATGCGACGTTTGTACCATTGCGTCCAGGGTTGATTATGAACAATCCCGAACGTCCCTTACCCAGTGCACAAAGAACCATCTTCGAAGCCAATGATTGGGAAATTATTGATGCAGCACAGCCCGCCCACGAAAAATCTCCGCCGCTTTGTTATTCAAGTGTGTGGCTTTCGATGAATGTACTGATGTTGGATACCAAGACAGTATGTGTCGAAGCGAGCGAAGTGCATCAATTGGAGCAATTCGATGCGCTTAATTTCGAAGTTATTCCGGTCCCATTTCGTGATGCGTACGCTTTTGGTGGTGGATTACATTGTGCCACCGCCGATGTTTATCGCGAAGGTGATTGCGAAGACTATTTTCCAAATCAAGTTCCTGGAACGCAAGTCAGACCAGTTGAGTAACTTGTAGTTTTCTGCAAAAGGAATTGTATGTTTATTGCTGGCGTATAGTGTGTGGTGTCATTTACCAGACTCTATGATCGTGTAATCGAACTTGCAGCGCACAAGTCTGCTCCAGCATGGCTTGGCGCACTGAGTCTGTCGGAGGCGATATTTTTACCAATACCTCCGGACACAATGTTGATTCCGATGGTGCTGGCACAGCGGGCTAAGGCCTGGCTCTTTGCAACCATCACAACCGTATCCTCAGTAGCTGGTGGAGTCGTAGGTTATTTTATAGGGGTGTATTTGCTGGATGCTTTGGGCTGGCCTGTAATTCAATTCTATGGTTTGGGCGAAGAGTTTAATACACTACAATCGTGGTATGATGACCACGGTGCTCTGGTCGTGCTGATTTCCGGGTTCACACCTATCCCATATAAGCTTTTTACGATCGCATCAGGTGCATTTTCGATGGACTTTATGCTGTACGTGCTGATGTCAACTATGGGGCGGGGATTAAGATTCTTCATGGTATCAGCATTGTGCAGA
Organism: Arenicellales bacterium; assembly: GCA_965200645.1. Lineage (GTDB taxonomy): Bacteria > Pseudomonadota > Gammaproteobacteria > Arenicellales > JAJDZL01 > CBDAUN01. The sequence continues at coordinate 572,890 of CBDAUN010000003.1, read as the reverse complement.
TGGGCCGGAGACTCTGTTCATCATTTTATTAGACGATATGCAACACCAGTAGGCTGGACGATAAGCATTGTTCTCGTTGTCGCAATCATTTACTGGACGTTATAACTGGCTATTCTGTGCGTTTGCACTTTTGTTCGGGACGTTTTTGTCCTCTTGTGCAGACCCTAAACACAAAGCCAAGGTTACATCCGTTGCCATCAATAAGCAGCCGCTTAGTACGCCAGTAACCACTTATACGGGACGCACTACAATTGTGCGTTCTGGTGATAATTTGTACTCAATTTCATTTGAAGCGGGCGAAAATTACCTGGATGTTGCCAGGTGGAACAAAATCGATCCCAATAAACCTATTTATGTAGGCCAGGAAATCAAGCTTTATCCACCCGGAGGGAAGGCAAAGGTTGTTAATCAAAAAGTAACCTATTCAGGAAAATCTACCGCTACCAGTTTTTCTCTTGAGCCGGAACCTGAGATTCTCAGTACGACTGTCACAGCGGCTCCTGCCCCCAAGTCTAATACTCCAACAACGGCAGTGAAGTCGAAATCGGGTTGGACATGGCCAACTACGGGTCATTTGACTCAAAGGTTTTCTGAAGCAAATAACTTCAATGGAATCGATATCGAAGGGACTGTTGGACAGCCGGTGCACGCAGCACGCGGTGGCGAGGTGGTTTATTCGGGCAATGGATTACCAGGCTATGGCCGAATGATCATAGTCAAGCATGATGAGAGATTCCTGAGTGCTTATGCGCACAATTCACGCCTGGTCGTGCAAGAGGGCAGTTCTGTAAGCACAGGACAGAAGATTGCTGAGATGGGTAGCACCGACTCTGACCGAGTCAAACTTCATTTTGAAATTCGCGTAGACGGCAAACCAGTCGATCCAACACGTTATTTACCACAGTCGTGAAATTGATTAAACAGCGTCCAGCAAAATTCCAGCTACAACCTTTCGGTCATCACCCACCAGTACGTTGTAGGTGCGGCATGCGGCTTTGCTATCCATTACTTCAAAACCGCATTTTTGTTGGCGTAGCGGTTCCAGAAGTTGGGAATTTGGAAATCGAATTTTTTGTCCAGTACCTATAATGACAATTTCCGCATCGAATTTGGCCAGATGCTGAAAATCGTCGGCTATGAAATCTTCAAAGGTATCAGGCTTCCATTTTTCGATGGTTTGAGCAGACAGAATAATACTGTGCTTGTAGGATTGACCGTTGATTGACAAACTGTCTGGACCAAATCTAGTCACAAAATTGACATTATCTGAATCCATTCGGTGGAGTTTCATGAGTTTAATCCAACAACGTTATAGAAACGGAAGGTATAGTCGAACGTAGAATAATGTGCAGATATCTGAAAATTCAATTTTGCAAGGCATTATAAAATGCCCGCGATTTGCAAGGTATTTCAATACGGAGCAGTAGAGCATAAATGGAACCAGTACGAGTAGGAATTCTTGGCTTGGGGACCGTGGGTTGCGGCACCTTGAGTGTACTCTCTAGAAACTGCGAGGAAATAACACGTCGCGCAGGTCGCCAAATTGTCGTAAAAAAAGCTGCGGTTCGGGATACATCAAAGCAGCGCAATTTAGCACTTGATTCAATTGCAATAACGGATGATTCATATACGATTTTGGATGATCCGGAAATTGACGTGGTAGTCGAATTGATTGGTGGAGAAAATCCAGCCCACGACTATGCTGTTCGGGCCATCAATAATGGCAAACATGTAGTGACTGCAAATAAGGAATTGATTGCACTTCACGGCAACGAACTGTTCAAATTTGCACAGGAAGCATCTGTTGTAGTTGCCTTTGAAGCTGCAGTGGGTGGGGGAATATCAATAATTAAGGCACTGCGTGAAGGTCTGACCGGAAATCGAATTCAGTCATTGATGGGAATTATCAATGGTACTAGCAACTACATTCTGACAGCCATGAAGGACAAGGGGAGTTCCTTTGAGGAAGTGCTTAAGGAGGCTCAGCAGTTGGGATATGCCGAAGCTGATCCGACCTTTGATGTTGAAGGCATCGATGCGGTGCATAAACTGACCATTCTCGCAGCGATTGCCTTTGGAATTCCATTGCAATATTCCAAAGTTTTCCGTGAAGGAATTGGCAATATCACCTATCTGGACATGCAGTATGCGACTGAACTTGGATTTACCATAAAGCCAATGGCAATAACCAAAAATAATGGTAGCGACATTGAGATGCGAGTTCATCCATGTATGATTCCACGAAAGGATATGATCGCAAACGTCAATGGTGTGATGAATGCTGTGTTGGTCAACGGAGATGCTGTAGGAGAAACATTATTCTATGGCGCCGGCGCCGGGTCGGATCCTACAGCGTCGGCAGTAGTTGCAGATTTGGTTGATGTGGTTCGAACCCTCACCACAGACCCAGAAAACAGAGTGCCGCATTTAGCGTTTCAGTCACAGTCACTCAGCGATATTCCCATCGTGCCGATGGATGATGTATCAACTGCAAACTACCTCAGAATGAATGCGGTAAACCGTGCCGGCGTACTGGCTGAAGTAACGAAAATTCTGGGGGATTTAGGTATCAGTATTGAATCAATTCTACAAAAGGGATCCAGTAGACGGGAGGAAATTCTTCCGGTGATCATCGTGACACAACAGACACTTGAAAGGAACATGAACAGTGCACTTGCGCAACTTGAGGAATTACCAATGGTTAAGGGCCCAATTACGAGAATACGAATGGAGGTAGCCAATTAACTTTCTTTTAGTACTGTTACCACCCAACTTCACTTAAATCACATTTTGGTGACACAGTGTCTTTCGCAATTCAAACGCCTCTTCGAAAAAAGATTGTACGCCGAGAAGTAGTTCACGGCCCTCCCATCACAGACCAGCCCACAGTACTAGATAAACTTTATCGCCAACGCGGGGTCAAAAGACCTGAAGAAGTGAAGTATTCGTTGGCAAACTTATGCGTTCCTGATGGACTAACCGGAATTGATGAAGCATCTGAAATTATTGTCGATGCAATAGCTGCCAATGCCAACATTTTAATATTTGGTGATTATGATGCTGATGGAGCAACTGGATGTGCGCTGGCATGTCTGGCGTTAAGGGCCTTCGGTGCTCGACATGTCGACTTCTTTGCACCAGACCGATTTAAATTTGGCTATGGATTGAGTGAACAGGCAGTCGAATTTCTGTCCGAAGCTACTCCCGATTTACTGATAACCGTTGACAATGGAATTACTAGTGTTGCAGGGGTAAAGCTCGCTCAGCAGTTCGGCATTACTGTCATCATCACCGATCATCATTTACCTGGTGCGGAGTTGCCGTTGGCAGATGCAATTGTGAATCCAAGATTACCCGGAGACAAATTCCCAAGTAAGAATCTCGCAGGAGTTGGAGTGATCTTCTACGTGATGTCAGTGGTACGTGCGAAACTCAAGCAAAAGGGCTGGTTCGAGCGAGAATCTATACAAGTTCCCAATATGGCGGACTATCTTGACCTGGTAGCCCTTGGCACAGTGGCGGACTTGGTTGTGCTTGACCGAAACAATAGGGCACTGGTTCAGCAAGGTTTATCAAGAATCAACGGTGGTAGATGCAGAAAAGGAATTCGGACATTACTTGAATCAGGGAGACGTCATATTGGAAAGATTACGGAGCAAGATTTGTCATTTGTAGTTGCACCCCGTATTAATGCTGCAGGTAGGCTAGACGACATTTCAATCGGTATCAAGAGTTTGGTATCGAACAATCAAAAGCAAGTGAACGAATATGTCGAGAAATTAAATCGTTTCAACGACACTCGAAAAGAAATCCAGCAAAGCATGTTTGCAGAAGCCACCAAAGAATTAGATAGGATAAATGATAGTTTTGACAAGGAGGTTTCGGGCTATTGCCTGTTTCGGGAAAACTGGCATCACGGTGTAGTAGGGTTAATAGCCTCCAGAGTCGTGGAGTTGACTGGAAAGCCAACAGTTGCCTTTGCGCCTGATGAAGATGGCAGTCTGCGAGGATCTTGTCGCTCAATTTCTGGAATAAATATTCGGGATGTCTTAGTTGACATCAATGCTGCCTCCCCAGGAACAATTACTAAGTTCGGCGGGCATGCCATGGCAGCCGGTTTGACGATGAACGGCAGTAAATTGCTTGAATTCAAAGACAACTTTGAAAGGCAAGTTACCACTGTGCTCGGCAACAAGAACGTCGAGCCGGTCATCCATACAGACGGTGAGCTTGAAGAGATCAGCATAGAGAATGCCGAACTAATTCGTTATGGTGGTCCGTGGGGGCAGGGTTTTCCGCAGCCGCTGTTCGATGGAGTGTTCAAAATTCTTGATTTCTCAATCTTTAAAGAAGTGCATCTGCGTCTGAAATGCCAAGCTGAAGAAACTGGACGCTCTTGTAGTGCGGTGTATATGAGGTATTTTCAAAATTACACAGAACCTCCAAAATATGGAGCGTCCTATAGATTAGTTTACAGATTAGAATTGAGAGAGTATCGGTCTATTAAATCAGCAAATATGATGATCGAATATTTGGAAATAGTTGAGTAAATTGTTATATGTCAACTCTGAGATGGAAATGATTGTTGCATTTGATATAGAAACCATTCCTGACGTTGGATCTGGGAAAGCCATATATGACCTCGACGGGCTTGGTCCTGAGGAAGTCGCCAAAGCTATGTTAGCTACCAGACGTCTTAAGGTTCCAGACGCCACCTTTCTACCCCTGCATCAACATCGAGTTGTGGCTATATCTGTGGCGGTTTTGTCTGATAGGGGTGGATTTAAAACGAAATCTTTAGGTAACATTGATTCGACTGAAAAACAACTGATTAGCGAATTCTTCAGGGGAATCGATGACAGTAAACCAACACTGGTATCCTGGAACGGTAACGGATTCGATTTACCGGTGTTGCAATACCGCGCACTAATTCATGGCGTGCAAAGCAAAACATATTGGGACACAGGTCAATTTGACCGAGAAGCGAAGTGGAACAACTATCATGGTAGATATCACGATAAGCACTTCGACATCATGGACTATCTAGCACGCTATCAAATGAGAGGGATGGCGGCCCTCGACGAAATCGCTAAGTTACTCGGTTTACCTGGAAAAGTTCGTGTCGACCAGGTTGGCCAAGAAAATATTTTCAAAGCATATTTGGACGGGAACTTAAAGTCTATTCGCTCCTATTGTGAACTAGATGCGCTGAATACATTGTTGATTTTTCTTCGGTTAGAGTATATTCGCGGGATCTTTACTGAAGACAAATACCTTCAAGTGACCGACGAAATTCGCAACTGGCTGGAAGTCTCAGACCAGCCGCATATGCAAGAATTTCTCCAACAATGGAAGCGAAGTTTGTAACTAGTTGATATTTAGGGTGAAGGCGGTGGTGTAGAAACGTTCTTTTGTGATTCTGGCTGCTTCCTTACATTTCTCCTTCGAGGGGGGCCTCGCCTGGAATCTGTCTCTTTCTTCGGTATTCCATTTGCACCCCGACTAGTTCTGGTTTTTGGATTTGGTCGGCGACGAGGTCTATCGTCTTGACCCATTGGCCTGCCATGTGAGGCACCGCGCCTTGAATTTGGTCGACCCTGTTTATCAGATGTTACCTGTCTAGTATTGCGTCTCGCTGGCTTTCGACGTGTGGGAGTTGACTTTTTTTCTTCCACTACAATCTCAGGTGCGGCTTTGGGCTTACCGCTACCAAATACCGCAGATACCATCTTCCCTAAGAAAGAATCTCCGGTGCGCTTTGCTTCTTCGCTTGCTGACTTCATTTCCTCGTGCGAAACTGCTGGCTGGGCACCGCTATTTCCGGCCCCACCACCAACAAAATTGAATACCTCGTTCACTTGATTTGGATATTGCAGGTTGTAACTGAGAACCCCCGAATTCTTTTCAACTTCACTTGCCTTAAAACGCAAAATACGATGATCTGGAGTTTTAAGCGTGTTATTGGGAACAATAATGATTCGGGTAGCAAATCGTTGTTCAATTTTGTTTAGTTCATGTCGTTTGTCGTTGAGCAGGAAAGTTGCGATTTCTATAGGCAGGTGAGCATGAATGAGTTCGGTATTTTCTTTCAAGGCATCTTCTTCAAGGATTCTTAAGATACTCAATCCGCTGGAGGTCACGTTTCGAATAAAACCTCTGCCTTGACAGCGAGGACACACATCATGACTTGACTCTTCAATCGATGACCGCAAACGTTGGCGAGACATTTCGAGTAACCCAAATTTGGATATGCGTCCGACTCTAACCCGTGCTCGGTCTGACCTAAGCGCTTCTGCAAACTGATTCTCAACACTTCTTTTATCGTGTTGGGAAGACATATCAATTAGATCGATTACGATCAGGCCGCCGATATCACGAATGCGTAGTTGCTTCGCAATTTGCTCTACAGCCTCAAGGTTAGTCTTTAGAGCGGTTTCTTCAATGTCCGCCCCCTTGGTGGCGCGAGCTGAATTTACATCAATAGTGACGAGTGCTTCTGTCTGATCGATTACGATTGCTCCGCCATTGGGTAGGTCAACCTTTCGTTCAAAGACATCCTTTATTTGATGCTCAATTTGAAATCTGGAGAACAACGGTACAGAGTCGTTGTAGTAACGTACTGTCACACCCGAGTTTGGCATGACATCTTGAACAAACTGCAATGTTCGTTCATACAACTCTTTGTTATCAATGAGGATTTGTCCGATTTCGTCTCTGAGATAGTCACGCAGAGTTCGAATAATTAGACTGCTCTCTTGATAGATGAGAAATGGATCAGAGTTTTGTTCTGCAGCGTTTTCTATGGCTCGCCACAAGTTCAAAAGGTATTTCAGGTCCGTCTGAAAATTCTCAACCGATTGTCCAATCCCAGCTGTTCGTGCGATGACGGAGTGTTCCGTAGGGATTTCAAGTTGCGACATAATTTCCTTGAGTTCATGTCGATTTTTCCCTTCAATCTGACGAGAAATTCCACCACCGCGTGAATTATTTGGTAACAAGACTAGGTAGCGGCCCGCCAGGCTGATAAATGAAGTAAGCGCAGCACCTTTATTGCCGCGTTCTTCCTTTTCAACTTGAACGATTAGCGAATCACCGACACTGACAACATCTTGAATGCGTATGTCGGAAAGCGGGGTAGACTCAGATTGTTTCGAAAAGTATTTTCTAGATATGTCCTTTACTGACAAAAAGCCGTGTCTGCTAGCGCCGAAGTCTACAAACGCAGCTTCGAGACTCGGCTCGATTTTTGTGATTTTTCCTCGATAAATATTTCCTTTCTTGTTTTTGCTATCTACATAATCGATATCAAGGTTAACCAGTGTTTGGCCGTCTACAACGGCAATGCGCAACTCTTCTGAATGAGTTGCATTGAATAACATTCGTTTCATGAAAGTGTACCAGGTACTGCAATGCAACCGGTTTTTGATGCTTGTCTGGAACTATTTCAAACATTGAAATTTGTTGTTGTCTAGTAAACATTCTTGTTTTCAACAGGTTACGCTACATTTTGAAATTGTTTTGGATTCGTAAGGCCTATTCTTCCTAAACCTGCCCGAAATTACTTCTTGCGTTCTTCAGCTCGCCTTTCTTGCGTCTGAAGATTTAGTTGATGCCACAATTTAGGTTATGTGCTCAACTAATGCGGCTTGATTAGTACTCATGCCATCGCAATTGTTGAACGCCAAAACATTTTGTTTATTGAAAAAATTATTTATTCGGCGGGCAAGTGGATTATACCGCATCGACGATTAGATTCCAAAGTCAAAATTAAGCGAAGAGAGTTTCCCGTCTGAAATCATTCTACAACTCTAAAAGTCGATATTTCGCCCAAGCGGGGCTAAATTGGAAGGAATACTGGCGGGTCATCCGTGCGATTTTGGTGAAAATTATCGGATCCGGCGCTAATTGGTCGCCGAACAGTGCCGATGGACGACAATGTGCAGAAAAGAAAAAGTACACGCCTGGCGGTGCCGCCCCTTTCGGGCGACGTCAGTGATCAGGCCAGTTGCGTGTCAGGCCGCCGCCCGTACTAACGAGCGCATTCGTGCCGGTTGATGACTGCGAATTGCACTGATCGTGAGTGCTTGCATGGTCAGTAGTGAAAGATCCACCGCCAGCTACATGGTGTTAAGTCCTCTGATTCAGTGGTGATGCAGATTGAAGTCTGTGGCCGATCGGGCATTGATGCGCTCAAGGGCAGTGCGTGTCTGGTACAGCCGCTGCCACTGATAGGTGATGCGTGGCAAGGTGCCGATGGTGCGAAGATGGTTCTCATCAAACTTTACGCGCACCATCGGCACCTTTTGGTGATTTTTATAAAGGTGGAATTGCATCAACACCCTGTAAACGAGTGACGGAGAAAGTTGTGCGGGAGGTGCACAAATTTGCACTTCAGGGAATGCCAGATTTGATCGAAGAAGCCAAGCTGTTCTATGCAGATCGTGAACTTCAAATAGCAACTTGATTTACCCCAATTCAGGGAAGTGGCTTACACGCTGCTTTCCTTTTTTATAAGGAAAGAAAAGCTATGACAAAACGTAAATTTATCAAATTGACCGAACAAGAATGTGAACAGCAGTTTAGGCTTGTTACAAACCCATATGACGATAATGTGGGATGGAACGGCTGCTTCTTTGAAACCTACGGTCAGGAACTAGAATATGTTCGCAAATGTGATCCTGCATGTATCTGGACATACATAGACGGAGAAGAAAGAGACGTAATTGTGAGTAGCTATCATCTGGTCAACTGTATCAACTACCTTATCAGTATTGATCCCATACCCGATGGCATCGACTACGAGGTTGAACTAGATGTGACTTCCATTTGCACAAGTTGAATTAGGTTTCCACATGTATCGTCAAGAACGGCCATTCGAACAGGACCCGCATCCATCGGCTGCTGGGTGAATGTCACACCGAGACCGCTCAGGCGTTCGTACTCAGTATCCAGATTATCGACTTGGAAGGACGTGGCAGGAATGCTATCAGACACAAGCGCTGTCTTGTAAGGTTTGACCGCAGGGTGTTCGCTTGGCTCAAGCAATAATTCGGTGCCTTCTAGCTGTTCGGGTGAGACGACAGTCAACCAACGGTGTTCTCCCATTGGGATATCATTTTTCACGACAAATCCAAGTTTTTCGGTGTAGAAATCATGAGCACGTGTCTGATCATCCACAAACACACTAGTGACGTATATTTTCATTCTCAATCCTCCTAAATGAATTGTTCGTTAACATCTCAATTGTGTTGCGCAACGGTTCCTCGTTTATTGAGTGTATCTTAGTACGACCTTGCCACGTTACTTTAATCAACCCCGCTCGTTCGAGCATGTCTAAATGTTGCGATATTGCTTGACGAGATAGTGCTTTTCCGTCTTGTCCATACGATGCCGTGCATTAACGATGGATTGCGCGCTAACTCCCGGTGCAAGGACTCAATCGAAAAATGTTGATAGACGCAGCTGGCTAGCAGTGCGGTGAGCATCGCCTGGGCGGGCCATTCGCAGCGCGTGCCTCGGCGCCGCAGGTTAATCTCATGGACGAGGTCGTCAAGTTCCATCGTTTCGACCACCATCGTTAAACGTGACAGGTCACTGTGCGTATCGAACAGGTGCCAGGAAAACAGCGTATTATTGATCATTGCCGCACCGGGTGGGTGGTGGTTTGATTATTCGAGTATCCATGCTACTGAAGACGCGGCATTTGATGAAGCCATATCAATCGCTTAAGTGTTTGATAGTGGTGCCTTCGGAGGCTGTGGGGTGGCTTTTGCGGTGAAGTGCCTAAAACCGGCTAAAACCCGGTCAAAATGCCCATTTTGTGGGGTAAACGAAAAATTAAACCATTGAAAACAACAGTTAAATCATCACGCTACAGCACCCGAAAACCTCTCAGTATTCGGATGGTCAATCCAACAGTAAACTCAACTAACTGTTTTTATCCTATTTAGCGAAGTGTTAAGAGCACAGTTCAATGGATTCTGTAGCGAAACAGGTATCCATAGACATCGCAATCTTTGTTCGGAAAATCATATTTTTGAGACATAGAATAGGGTCATAAGAGCAATTTATCTGATTACCACACTCAATTACAAAGCAACCGACAAGTACTATTTGTAAAGTGTAGTGCTGTAATTTTCAATTAATGACGTTTGACGACATCAATTCAATCTACCGTCTATGCAATAATCGCTATACAGTGTTGAATCCAGCCACTGTTACTAAATTTATGCCACCGAAACTGTCACGCTCCCAAGCATCATGAAAGGGTGCTATAACACCCCGCAAAGAGCAGAGTGTAACGCATGTAGGTAATGAAAACTTCTGTCCAACATCTTATCGTAGATTCAGGTTCTAGTGACCGTCGGCTAGACAATTTTCTAATGTCTACTTTGCCGAAAATTCCACATAGTCGTATTTACAACATTATCCGAACCGGACAGGTTAGGGTGAATGGGTCTAGAGCCAAACCAAAACAGAGAATTCAGGTTGGTGACAACATCAGAGTCCCACCAATAAATATGGAAAACGCGCCATCTCAGGCTATTTCACCTGATCAACAAATGCTGCATGCCGCTCAACAGGTGTTGTTTGAAGACGAGTTCATGGTTGCACTCGATAAACCAGCAGGCATCACTGTGCATGGAGGTACTCGACATAGTTACGGATTGATTGAAGCAATCAGAAATATTCGTTCAGATACAAAATTTTTGGAGCTGGCTCATCGACTGGATAAAGATACTTCGGGAATTTTGATTCTATGCAAGGACAGATTATTCTTAAGAGAATTGCATAATCTGTGGCTGCAAAAATCACATGAAAGTCTGATCAAAAACTACACTGCGTTGCTGGACGGAAAACTTGCTAAGAGAGTTTATCGCGTTGAACTTGAGGAAACGAGCCGCCACATGAACTCACGTATGCAGGGTTACAAGCAGATTAAGCGACCTTCAATTCATTCACTCAGTGAGATAGCTGTGGAACGACGACTGCAACACTGCACATTGGTAGATGTATTGTTGAAGACAGGGCGGACGCATCAAGCAAGACGGCATGCCAAACACATAGGGCATCCAATTGCAGGAGACAAACGATATGGAGATAGGCAGTTTAATGATTCAATGCGCAAAAGAGGTTTAAAGAGAATGTTTCTGCACGCCTCAAGATTGAGAGTTGTTCATCCGAGAACAAACCAGCTAGTTGACATCAAATCAAGACTGCCAACTGAGTTAACAGAAGTTCTTAATCAATTACATCAGTCGTAATATCTTCTTGATGGTTAAATATTTTACCGAGGTAAAAGTGTTCAATTAAGTTCACAGCAATTAATTATCATTAACAATAACTAGTTTAAAACTATTGAATTTATCTATGAGTAATTCAAAGATTGTCTGTAAATCCGAAGAAATTGATTCGGGAGGGATTGGCTACAAGTTTCATGTAACCCGTGGCGGTATGGCGCACCCAGCCTTTGTCGTGCGCTTCAAAAATAGTGTATATGGCTACTTGAATCGCTGTGCACATCTCATGCTTCAATTGGATTATGGGAATTCTGAATTTTTTGATACGGCGGGTGAGTACCTGGTGTGTTGTAATCATGGAGCAATGTATGAACCAGACACCGGACTGTGTATCAACGGCCCATGTTACGGTGGAAAATTGATTCAATTGTCGATGGATGAACAAGATGGTTACGTGGTGCTTGCGGACGAGTTGTTCGTTGTTTGTGATGCCCCTGAATCAACACCACATACTTGATACAAGTCAAACTATTTCTACTTTGACTAGAACTGTCTTGTTTTAAAGTGGATAAACTCCCTCATTTGCAAGCATATCAAGCAGTCGGATTAACGGAAGTCCGAGCAGGGCGTTCGGGTCGTCACCATCAAACTTCTTGAGTAAGGCAATTCCAAGGCTTTCAGAGCGCAGACTCCCTCCGCAATCGTATGGTTGATCAGCATCAATGTAATTTTCGATCATTGATTGCGTTAACTTTCTGAATTCAACTCGATAATTTACAACATCCAGTTGCTCGTTACCGGATTCAGAATTCAGTAGCATAATTCCAGTTTGGAGCAATATGGATTGTCCAGAAGCTGTTTGTAATTGCACAATCGCATGTTCTCGGTTGCGTGGTTTACCATGAATATCGTCACCAATAACTGCAACTTGATCACAGCCAATAATTAAATGACTGGAACAACTACTGGCAACAGACCTGGCTTTATCGGTCGCGAGACGCTGAACTAGAGCTTCAGGTTTTTCTTTCGGTAATGGGGTTTCATCCGTGTGTGGCGCCACGACTTGAAATGGAATCCTAAGCTTTTCAAGTACGGTCCGCCTCGTAGGAGATGAGGAGGCTAAAACTAATGGTGGGTGCTCATGGTTTGATTTTGCCATTGCCTAGTATTTTTTCCGTGTGTTTGTGTTTTATTCGGTCCAGTTCATATTTTGACAAAGTGGCTGCCGAAAAGTAAAATTATCGCTTTAATTCTAGAGAATTGCAGTTCTGCGATAAACTAAATAATTTCATCAAAACAAACCTAAATCATTGCGCTGACGTAAATCGCTGAAGTTACGTCTTGGGGTTTATTAATAATGGCCGTTCAACAGAGAAAGAAATCAAAATCAAGGCGAAATATGCGTCGTTCACACAACGCCTTAAGTAATCCCGCAATCTCCATTGACCAGGAAACTGGAGAACTGCATCTTAGACATCACGTCACGCCAACCGGATACTACCGAGGTAAACGGGTCGTTCCCTACGGACCGGAAGCAGTCGAAGAATAACCTCTATATTCTTCTTTCGGTTCGATAATCGAAAGAACGATTTTTGGCTAAGGCCTGCGATTCATTCCGAACATTCTACCTATGATTTCCATTTCCGTTGATGCAATGGGCGGAGATTTTGGTCCAAGTGTCACAATTCCGGGGACACTTTTGGCGATGCAGGAAGACGAACGCATCCATGTTGTTTTTGCCGGCGATTCCGAAGTCGTACAAACGGAGTTAAACAGGCATAAGGGATTTGACTCTCAGCGGGTGCGTATTGAGCACGCAGAACAGGTTGTAGAGATGGCGGATGCCCCAATTCATGCTTTACGCAGGAAGCGGCGTTCTTCCATGAGAATCGCCTTGAACTTGCTCGAATCGAATGAAGTTCAGGCTTGCATAAGTGCTGGTAACACTGGAGCTCTTATGGTCACTGCTAAGTATGTCCTCAATACCTATCCCGGTATTGAACGACCAGCGATCATCGGCCAAATGCCAACCACGCATGGACACGTGCATATGCTCGATTTGGGTGCCAATGTAGATAGTCCACCACGAGTGCTGTTGCAGTTTGGCATCATGGGTGCAACATTTGTAAAATACACGAATCGATTATCTTCGCCTAAAGTGGCTCTGTTAAACATTGGTTCAGAGGATGAAAAAGGCACCAAGGTAATCAAGGAAGCTGCAGAGTTGTTTCGCGGCAGTTCTTTGAATTTTTGCGGATACATCGAAGGAGACGGCATCTATACCACTAAAGACGTGGATGTCATTGTCTGTGATGGATTTTTAGGGAACATAGCGCTGAAAACTAGTGAAGGTGTTTCAAAATTGATTCAACACGCAATGAAGGCTGAGTTTCAGCAAAATAGTTTTAGAAAAATATCTGGTCTGCTTGCCATGCCTTCCCTGCGTGGTTTTCGCAAGCGTATCGACCCACGTGTTTACAACGGAGGAGCCTTGCTCGGTCTTAGGGGCTCTGTTTTCAAAAGCCACGGCAATGCAGATACTCTAGCCTATAAAACTGCAATCAAAAAGGCAGTCTGGGATGTCGAATATGGCGTAAATGCTCGAATTCGGGATGAGTTAATTCAACTTTCAGATAGTCAAGCATGATTTATTCTCGCGTTCGTTCAACCGGCAGCTACCTTCCAAGCAAAGTAGTTACCAATCATGATTTGGAAAATCAGGTAGAAACGAGCGATGAGTGGATTGTCTCTCGCACCGGAATTAAAGAAAGACATATTGCTGAAGATGGGGAAACCACTTGTGATTTAGCGGAAATAGCATCAAGAAACGCGTTAAAGTTTGGTGAGCTTGATGCTTCCGACATTGATCTGGTCGTTTTTGCCACAACTACAGCCGATCAAGTTTTCCCCAGTTCAGCCTGTTTGCTGCAAGAACGTCTGGGAATTGCGGGGTCACCTGCCTTCGACGTTCAGGCGGTATGTGCTGGATTCATGTATGCAGTCGATGTGGCCGACAAATTCCTTCGTACCGGGAGTGCCCAAAGAGCACTGGTAATCGGAGCCGAAACTTTCTCTAGAATTATCGACTGGACCGACCGTGAAACCTGTGTACTGTTTGGAGATGGGGCCGGAGCACTAGTGCTGGAAGCATCTGATAAACCTGGAATTCACTCTTCACACCTACATGCAAATGGGCGATACAAGGATTTGCTGTGTGTTCCGGTAGGAGTCTCAAACCAATACGACAGCGTGGTCAATGGCACGGCATATACGCGAATGCGAGGCAGTGAAGTCTTTCGGCTCGCGGTAAAATGTATGGGGGAAGTAGCGAGCGAGGCACTCACTACTAGTGGCATAGATGTAAGCGAAGTCGATTGGCTTGTGCCGCATCAGGCGAACTACAGAATTCTGAAAACCACCGCTAGTCAGCTTGGTGTTCCAATGGAAAAGGTGGTAGTTACGGTGGCAGAACACGGTAATACCTCAGCAGCTTCAATTCCGCTGGCATTGGATAGTGCCGTAAGAGACGGCAGAATTCAACGAGGTCAAAAGGTGTTGATCAATGGATTTGGCGGTGGCTTTACCTGGGGTGCAGCCCTATTTACTTACTAAAACGAAATGTCAAAATTATTACAAGAAAAAATTTGCTTGGTGACCGGTGCGTCGCGGGGAATCGGACGCGCAATTGCCGAGTTATTGGCCCAAAACAGCGGTACTGTAATCGGGACTGCAACGACTCAAGAAGGGGCAGACCGAATTACTCAATATCTAAAGGATTTGGATGTCAAGGGACAAGGATTGGTGCTAGATGTCACTGATTCTGCAAGCGTGGACTCACTGGGTCAGGAAATTGCTAAAAATTATGGCGCCGTCTCAATTCTCGTGAACAATGCCGGGATCTCCAAAGATAGTCTCATGATGAGAATGAAGGAAGAGGATTGGGCTACGCTGATTGATACCAACCTAACTTCTGTTTATAGACTCACCAAGAAATTCATCCGCGACATGATGAAGCTCAGAGATGGGCGAGTCATAAACATTTCATCTGTCGTCGGAGTGGCTGGCAACATTGGCCAAACTCACTATGCCGCTGCAAAGGCAGGAGTGATTGGATTTTCAAAGTCATTAGCTGTTGAGGTGGCCAGTCGCAATATCACTGTCAATAGTGTGTTGCCGGGATACATTGACACGGATATGACTGAGGCCTTATCTGATGTGGTAAAGGAAAATATTCTAACTACCATTCCCGCTGGCAGAATGGGAACAGCACAGGAAGTGGCACACGTAGTCTTATTTCTCGCCTCACCACACAGTTCCTATATAACCGGAACTTCAATACTGGTGGATGGCGGAATGGTAAGAAAGTGATCGGCCTTGGTGCTGAATCAAGAGTACAAATCGACAAAGTGAGGAAATGATTTTCCTTGTAAGTGATAAACTATGGCGTTTAGCGGTGGCCAACATTTATGTACATCGTATTGTTTTATTTCTCTTTAACAAATAATTAAATCAGTCGGAGGACAATTTAATGGATGACAGTGATCAAGGCAGCATAGAGAGTCGTGTGATTCGTCTTGTAATTGAACAATTATGTGCTGATAACCCAGATGCTGAAATTACGCGTGACACCTCATTTGTCAATGACCTTAATGCGGATTCGCTCGATACCGTAGAACTCGTAATGAAGCTTGAAGAAGAGTTTGATTTAGAGATTCCAGACGAATCCGTTCAAATCAACACGGTGGGAGAAGCGGTCGATCACATTGAGCAAGCGTTGAGTTAAAACGCTGCTACATCCATTACTTTGGGAGCAGGGTCTCAATCAATTGAGGCCCAATGATCCAGAAAAAGAATGACTTGATTCGTTCATGAGTAGACGTCGAGTAGTGGTGACCGGTTTAGGTGCGATTTCGCCCATCGGACACAACGTTCAGGAGAATTGGGAAAATTTAGTCGCCGGCAAAAGTGGAATTTCCGAAATTACCCTTTTTGACGCATCGGCATTGCCTGCCAAAATTGCCGGCGAAGTTACTTCACTGAACCCAACGGATTACTTGCCGGCTAAGCAAGTTAGGCAGACCGACCGATTTATACAACTGTGCTTAATCGCTGGTGCCGAGGCTATAGTTGATTCCGGAATAGTTGCAGACGAGAGCAACGCTCATCGAATGGGGGTTTACGTCGGTGCAGGTATTGGTGGTGTAAATTGGATTGAAAATACGACTCTGGCCTACCATGAGCGTGGACATCGACGCGTATCTCCATTCTATGTACCAGGATCGATTATCAACATGGCGGCAGGTAATCTGTCGATACAACACGGTTTTGCAGGCCCGAATTTGGCAGTGTCGACAGCCTGTACCACTGGAACTCATGCAATTGGAGATGCTGCACGGTTTATTGAGTACGGAGATGCTGATGTGATGGTTGCCGGCGGTACGGAGGCAGCGATCACACCCACCTCCGTTGCCGGATTTGCTAACGCACAGGCACTCAGTCGGAGTAATGACGAACCATCCAAGGCTAGTCGTCCATTTGATCGAGAGCGTAACGGCTTTGTTTTAGGCGAAGGTGCGGGCTTGTTAGTTTTGGAAGAACTGGAGTTTGCAATAAAGCGTGGTGCAAAGATTTATGCAGAATTAACCGGATTCGGAATGAGTGGTGATGCGCATCATGTTACAGCTCCTGCGCCTGGAGGAAATGGTGCACTTCGCTGCATGCAAAATGCTATTCGAAACAGCAAGACCGACCCGTCTGAGTTTGACTATGTTAATGCCCATGGCACCTCGACACCACTCGGAGATATTGCTGAGACGAAGGCAATTAAGCAGGCGTTTGGTGATCAAGCAAAGCATCTTGCCATCAGTGGTACAAAATCGATGGTAGGACATCTGCTTGGAGCAGCTGGTGGGATAGAAGCCGTCTATACAGCCCTTGCAGTTCATCACCAGGTTGCCCCTCCTACAATCAATTTGGATAACCCTGACCCAGAGTGTGATTTAGACTATGTACCAAAAGAAGCTCGTTCAATGAAAATAGAAAATGCCGTTTCGAATTCATTTGGATTTGGGGGGACTAACGGATGCATTGCATTTAAACGATTTCATTGATCGATTTGATCAGTTCTCTTTGGTTTTGCTATGGTTTAGCAATATATAGCATGGAGTTGGGAAGAGAACTTTCCTGTCAATTTGACTGATTCTCAAAAAGGCACAAAGAAAAAACGCCCAATTATTGTAGTGTCGGCTACATTGACGGCGATTCTGCTGGCAACCACAGCAGTCCTTTATGTTGCTTGGCAAATTACCCGCCCACTGCATTTTCCGCCTGATAAAGTTTACCTTCTCGAGCGGGGTCAAAATTCCGGTGACCTTGCCATTGCTCTTTATGAAGATGGTGTAATCTCTCAAACCAAACTGTTCGATCTCACAGCGAAGTGGGGCGGTTACTCTCGTAATCTCAAGGCTGGAGAGTATCGCTTTAAAGATCAATCCAGCATCATCGATGTTCTTGAGACAGTTGTAAAAGGTAAGTCGCTTACCTATAAGATAACATTTATAGAAGGCTGGACTTACAAGGATATTTTGGCCGAAATAGCAACCAAAAAGAATCTCCAACAAACCTTGGATGAATCCCCTCATACTGACTTTCTTTCGACTCTTGGGATTAAGCAAAGTAACCCTGAAGGTTGGTTTTTTCCCGATACTTATAGGTATACAAAAGATCAGCTCGATACCGCATTGTTGACCCAGTCACATGAAGCAATGCTTCAAACACTATCTAGTGAGTGGGAAAGTCGTGCACCGGAGTTGCCTTATGAAAATATCTATGAAGGATTAATTGCCGCGTCAATTATTCAAAAGGAATCAGGCGTCGAATCCGAATTTGCAACAATTTCAGGGGTGATAGTCAATCGTCTTCGGCGCGGAATGCGCTTGCAGATGGATCCAACCGTAATCTATGGATTAGGTGATGACTACACCGGAAAGATCAAAAAGTCCGATTTAAAACGAGATACCGAATACAACACCTACACTCGATACGGGTTACCTCCAACCCCAATAGCAATGCCTGGGCTTGCGGCGATTCGGGCAGCCTTGCAACCTGAGACAACATCGGCGTTGTACTTTGTGGCTAAAGGAGATGGGACGCATCAATTTTCGGATAATTTTGAGGACCACCAAGTAGCGGTTCGTGAATATCGAAAACTCCAGAGAAAGTAAATTTATTGGTAGAGAGTGAGAATTGTTGCATAGACATTCTATTTCTCAAAAAATTGATAACATAGTGCGTCTCGAGTAATATTGAATTACTTAATAATAGAATTTGAAGGCAATTGGGGCAGGGATTCTATTCCTACACCAGTTGCTTTTTAAATTAATTCAATGCTCAGTTAAAGCATTGGTGTAATTTGCTCAATTTTTCTAGGAGGATTGTTATGGCGATCAAACAAACAAGACGTAATTTTCTCAAAACCACCGGAGCATTTGCTGCGGCGTATTCGTTGGGGACACTACCGAATCTATCATATGCAGCACGGGAAAAGGAACTGAACATCTACTGCTGGGAAGGATACAACTCAGATGATGTATTGGATCCTTTTCGTGCAGAATTTGATGCTACAGTTCGGGCAGAAGGTTTGACATCCGATCCTGATGCGGTTAACCGACTTCGTGCTGGTGAAACCAAGGTTTGGGATTTGATTAATGTAAACAATCCGTGGGCCAGGGAACAGATGTTTCCAGAAGGCTTGATTAAGCCCATTCCTCGTGACCGGTTTGAACCATTTTTTGAAAAGATGATGCCGGCTTTCCATCCGCCATATCCTTGGGCCATGGACAAAACAGGTGAGCATCTGCTTGGTGTAACGCAACGATTTGGTCCGTTTAATTTTGTAGTAAATACTGACAAAATTTCTAGGGAAATGGCCGAGGATCAAGGATTCAACCTGTTTTTGGATTCGAGCATGAATCAACGTTACGGCGTATTGACGTACGACAACTGGAATATTTTTCACATGTGCGTCACCGCAGGTATCGATCCGTTCAGATCCCACACAGCAGATGAAATTGCTGCAGTTGGAGATGTTGCACAGCAGATTTTTAATGGTGCAAAAATACTGACGGACGATTTGGTTCAAATGAATCTCGCATTGATCAATGGAGAAATTGATGCATACTTCACCGGCGGAACCTATACAGCTTCGCCTGCACGGTATGATGGTTTCAACAACGTTCGAGGCATTACCCCTAAATCAGGACCGATGGATGGCAAAGGTGGAATCGTTTGGATTGAGTTGACTTCAGTCGTCAACAATCCTGAAGTTTCCCCGTTGGCAGAGGAATTCCTTGCATACATTCAGCGACCTGATGTGAGTAAGAATGTCGCTTTCGCGGAAGGGACATACAATCCTGTAACTCAAATGGGTGACCCAGAAGTGCTTAGTGCCTTTGATAGTGAAGAACTTGATGCCATTCAATGGGATACCCTAGAGGATGAGATGTCTAGGTCTGTAGACTACAACATTAATCCGGATTATGCAGCTATGTATGATCTATATTCAGCTGCCAAACGTGGACGTGAATCGTCTTAATTGGCGTTAACTATTTCGTAATCTGATTCACAAACTCTAGACTGATTGCAAAACAATGAGTGGTGGTTTTGCGGAATTTCTAGAGTTGCGCGATATTACAAAGCAGTTCGGTGAGTTTACCGCACTAAAAAATGTAAATCTTAGTATATCGGAAGGCGAATTTTTCACACTTGTCGGGCCCTCAGGAAGTGGAAAAACCACTTTGATTCGCATACTGGTGGGGATGGACAGCCCCACCAGTGGCGATGTCGTTTTAAAGGGCGAAACAGTCAATCACGTACCGGCCAGCAAACGGCCGACGTGTATGGTCTTTCAAAATCTCGCCCTGTTCCCGCATAAGTCCGTTGGGCAAAACATCGAATTCGCAATGAAGATTGCCGGGGTTGCTGCCGATGTACGCCGCAAACGGGCGATTGAGTTACTTGAACTGTTGCGCTTGCCTGCTGACTTTTATGGTAAGCGCATCAGTCAGTGTTCTGGTGGCGAGCAGCAGCGAATTGCACTGGCGCGTGCTTTAGCCTTCGACCCGGAAATTCTCTTTTTTGATGAACCGTTGTCTGCATTGGATTATCGACTACGAAAGACATTGGAGAAGGAACTTAAGGACATTCATCGAGAAACAGGCAAAACCTTTGTCTACATTACTCACTCCCTTGAAGAAGCAATGGTGATGAGTGACCGAATTGGCATTCTCAACCAAGGCGGACTGATTCAGATCGGAACACCGGATGACATTTACAGTCGTCCGCTCAATAAGTTTGTTGCTCAATTTATGGGAGAAGTTAACACAATGGCTGTCAGGCGAGCGGATTCAAAATTCGTTCGTGATGTTGTCAGCGATATGCGTTACGAAGTCGCAAACGGTTTAGAAAATTTTGAGGAGGGATACCTCATCATACGACCTGAAGTGATGAAGATTGGTCCAGCAGCAGAATCACTCCCAAACAAATTAAATGGTGTGCTGTTTAATGACTACGCTTTGGGTTCTCGAATTCAATATCAAGTTCGCAGTACCGATGGAGAGGAGCACTGGCTGATAGAGCGGTTACAAGATGAACCTTTTCGCGGTGAACAGGGAGATCAGGTCAGTGTCGGCTGGCATCCGCAAGACTGTATTTTAGTCAGCGAATGAAGAACTTAAACCGCTGGTTAAGACAGCCAGGCGTACTGGCGGCGTTACCGTCAAGTGTTTTTCTACTGATTGGATTTGCAGGCCCTCTTGCTCTTGTCGTGGCATACAGCTTTATGCCACCCAAGACTTTTTCTCTCAAGCAGGCTCCGACTCTGGATAACTATCTTTCCGTTGTCACAGAGAGCTATTACATATCTTTTTCCTGGTCACTATTTTTAGCACTGATTACTGTCCTGCTCTTATTGTTGGTCACTTATCCAATTGCCTATGGAATGACAAAGTTGTTCGGAAGATGGGCAACACTTTTGACCGTGCTTATAGCATTACCATTGCTTATTTCAGAAAACATTCGTCTTTTTGGTTGGGTCTTGCTTCTACTGAAAAACGGCATTATTGACGGGTCTTTGCAGGCCATTTTTGGAGTCAGCCTATCGGGAATGCTATATACGGTTCCGGCAGTTATCCTGGGTCTTGTATATGTCTATCTGCCATTTATGTTGTTCCCGCTAGTAATCGGCATGTCTATGGTTCCAGATACTCTGAAGGAAGCAGCGGCAGATTTGGGTGCGAATCGATTTCAGATATTCAAAGAGGTTGAAGTTCCGCTTTCAATGCCCGGAATTTTAATTGGAAGTATGCTGACGTTTATTTTGGCTCTTGGCTCATTAGCGGAATCAAAAATCCTTGGCGGACAAGTAATCGTAATGATTTCAGATGATATTGAGTCGGCCTTTACTTTTGCGCAAAACTGGCCTCGGGGATCGGTTCTTTCAGTTTTGTTAATTGCACTCTGCGGTGCGATTATTTTCTTTCTCTTTCGGCGCATCGATTTGGATCAAGTGATCGGGCGAAGGTAGGATATGGATAGTAAAAAGCGTATTGCTCGCAATCTGATTGCGCTGTGGACGGGAGCAGTAATTCTGTTTCTTTACATGCCACTGTTTTCGGTCATTCTCGCATCGTTTACCAAGCAGCGTTATTTCCAGTTTCCGATAAAGTTCTGGGATACGAGGTGGTATGAAAAAGCCTTTAGTTCGCTGTCTGTACGGGATTTGTTTTGGACATCCTTTTCAGTTGCTGCATTAGTTACGTTGCTGTCGGTTGTGCTCGCTTTTTTTGGGGCATTGGCATTTGCTCGTTATGACTGGAAAGGTCGCAAGATGTATCAAAGACTGATTATGCTGCCCATATTCTTTCCTCAAGCAGTGCTTGGATTAGCGCTTCTTCTATGGTTTTCTTCCATTGGAATCATTACCAGTTGGCACACGGCTGTCTTTGCCCACATGATCTGGATTTTACCGATAGTGACTTTGATTATGTCGATTCAAGTGTACAGTTTTGACCCTGTGTGGGAAGAAGCCGCCTTCGACTTGGGGGCTTCACGCTGGCAGGTATTTCGGGAGATAACTTTGCCCATATTGTCACCTGGCATAATTTCAGGAGCGATTTTTGCGTTTCTATTGTCTTGGGGTAATTTCCCCTTGTCATTGTTTACCACTGGTGCGGATCAAACTATTCCGGAGTGGCTGTATGCGAAGATGGTTTCCGGTTATACACCGATGGTGCCAACCTTAGGTTCGTTGACAATGACCGGTGCCGCTGCAATCGTGTTGATACTATATGTAGTTCTAAAGATCGTCAGGCGAGTTCACAATCGTGCATAAGCTTGAACGACAATATCACTTATCTTGATGGCCGCCTCTGTGGCTACGTGGAGACTGGCCAGTCCATCTGCGAAAGGCACGGCTAAAGGCGCTTAATTCCGAATATCCGAGTAGGTATGCGATTTCGGATAGTGAGAGATTACGTTGTCTTAAGTAAATTTGCGCCAAATTTTGTCTAGTTTCTTCGACAAGATCGGTGTATGACAATCCCTCCCATGCGAGATTTCGTTGGACTGCGCTTGCACTCATATGCATCGCTTCGGCTACTTGCTCAAGAGAAGGACAACTGCTCGATAGATTCGCGCGAATCACATTTCGAATGCGATCAATTAAGTTCTGTGTCAGTGGAGTACCATTGCCCAGTGTCTCAAGACAAACTCGCATCATCGACATCAACTTAAGGTCGCATTGAGGCATTCTACGTTCCAATTCTTTTTCCTTAAACACGATTGCGTTTACGTTTTGGTTAAAGAATACCGGAGCGTTGAACGCAGTTTGATGTTCGTTGCAGTTTTCTGGTTTTGGGTGTTCAAAATACACTTCTTCAGGATGCCAGTGTTGACCATAGCAATTGCGAAACACATTCAAAAACATACCCAACGACAATTCAGCGTCTTGCCGCCGTTGTATGATTTGAGGGTCACGAACTTGATACTCAAGTTGCAGCATCCCGGCATAGGAAGATTTTGTTAGTCTTAGCAAGGAGCATTGTTGGTGAAACCGAAATAAATCTATCAGATTATCTAAAGCGGCTCCAAGGGTTGGAGATGAAATCGCGGCATATCCCCAAAGGCCTAAATCGCTTGGAGTGAATTGATTGCCAAACCACAGTCCAAAGTTATCGTTACGGGTATGTTTGGATGCTGATTCGAAAAGTCCGCAAAACGACTTCAGCTCCATTCCAGCTGTTGGATTGCCAATGCAGTTTAAGTCAACTTCAGCTTCTCCGAATACACGGTCGACATCACCACCGTGTTGGTTAATGAATTCATCTACACCTGTAGCAGCCGGTGCCAGAACATGCGGCTCAGAATCGGAATCACCATTTATCGGGTTAGAAAATGACGAAGTCCGAGCATAGATTTCAGCATTCATATCGCTAGTGTGCCATTGCGACTTTTAATGAGTTGAAATTATTACATAAATTAATCATCAAGTGTTACTACACGCTATTCAGTCTTAAACTGAGAAGTTTTTCAAACAACACAAAAATTGTAGTATTGGATTATTCAAACAGCTGATTTATTGAAATTGTTGTCTTAAAAATTCCAATATGTGCAACAACTTCAACTTTTAACCTTCGAGTCATTTATTCAAGTACTGTTTCTTCGATGCTTTTCAACCAGGACAACTTTTGTTGAAAAGTCAAAATTTTGCCGTTTAGTGTCAAGAGTTATTGGCTTGATTGCGTCTACACTTACAACCGAAAATCCAGAATTATGACTACGAATTGATAAAGACAGTCACTGATGACTATGAATTTCGCCAAAATGCCCGAGTTTCAGGCAGCCCGTGTCGTTGAACGAGCACGTTGGGCTGCGAGCATTTACTCGAATTACAGACGAGCTGATGTACTACGAATTGCAAAAGCCGTGGCTGACCTTGGAGCTGAAACTGCGCGTTTCTACGCTGATTGGGCGGTAGACGAAACTGGATTCGGTAATCCAGACCATAAGGAAGTCAAAAATCGGCTGTGTAGTGAAGGAATTTACGAATACTACAAGGATCAGGACTTCATCAGTCAAAGGGTCAATGAAGAGAAGGGGATTATTGAAATTCCACGACCTGCAGGAGTCATTTTTGCTCTTACTCCATCAACTAATCCGGTTTGTTCCGTTTTTTTTAAAGCTTTGCTGTGCCTGCTAACTAGAAACGCTGTTGTGATTAGTCCTCATCCGGCTGCTAAAGAATGCTGTACGGACGCCGTAAACCAAATTGCCGAAGTTGCACAAGCAGCTGGTGCTCCTGATGGCATCGTCCAAGTAATCGAGGAACCTAAGCTTCCGATTATCGAAACAATCATGCATTCCGACAGAATCGACTTGATTCTAGCAACCGGCGGGTCATTGATGGTACGTGCTGCCTACAGTTCAGGAAATCCGGCGCTCGGAGTGGGCCCTGGAAACTGTCCAGCCTATGTCGATAAATCAGCTGATATAGAACATGCAGCTAAGGAAATTGCGCAAAGCAAGGCATTTGATCGCAGCATTTTGTGTACCAACGAGTCCGCTGTGATTGCCAATAAAAAAGTAAGCGATCAGTTAGTTTTGGCAATGCAAAAGAATGGTTGCTACTTCTGTAGTGAGCAAGAACGGGACCGTGTTGCTGAAGTTTTATTTCCTGAAGGAAAATTTGACATTGCGGTGGTTGGTCAGTCGGCTGAGTGGATTGGGGAAAAGGCGAGGATCCGCTTACCCGCAAACACTGAAGTACTGGTTGTGCCGCTGGAGCGAATTGGTGATGACTACCCGTTAAGCACAGAAAAACTCTGTCCAGTACTGGGATATTTCATAGTAGATAGCCGTGATTCAGCAATGAAGGCCTGTACCGCTATGACCCGTCACACCGGCGGCGGTCACTCTGCAGCAATTCATTGCAAAGACGAAGAGATGATATTCCGCTTCGGTTCGGAAATGAATGTACTGAGGATAGCAGTTAATGCTGGTTGCAGTACGGGTGCTTCAGGATTTGACACCAACCTGGCACCGACGATGACGGTAGGAACGGGATTCTATGGTCGAAGTTCTGTAGGAGAAAATGTCGGTCCACAGCATCTAGTTCAATGGGTGCGAATGGCATACAACAAGAACAAGGCATATGACTTAAGTCAGTTCAATGACATTCAGCTACCTGAATGCGAAGTTGATCGTTCACTTAAGGGTGCCATTGACTACTCCTTTACTCCTAAGGATGGTATTGATACCGGTCATACAGGAACCGTTTCAATCGCAGCATCAGGTCAGGATCTACGTGCGATGATTCACGAAATTATTATTGAAGAGATTAAGTCTCTCCACCTCGTCACCGAAGAAAAGAGAGAATAATGGCCAATCTTCGCTCCTACATCTTCATTGATCAGCTTCAGCCAAAGACAATGTGCTATCTGGGTAGTTGGATTCGAGGTTGCTTGCCTCGAACAAACATGGCGGCAATGGTCATTGAAGTAGTTCCTGGATTGCACATTGAAGGAATTACGGACATAGCCCTAAAAAGTGTCAACGTACAGCCAGGAATATTGGTGGTCGAAAGACAATTTGGCTATTTGGAATTTCATTCCTACGACACCGGTGATGTTCGTGCCGGAGGAGAAGCCGTACTCGACGTGTTGGGTGCAACCGCGGCTGATGCTATGGCACCGGAAATTCTCGCCTCGAGGATTGTGAAACGTATTGATGACTACCATGCCTTTTTAATCAATCGAAACAAGATTGGTTCTATGATTCATCCCGGAGAGTCACTATTTGTCCTGGAAATGCAACCAGCTTCTTTTGCAATACTTGCTGCTAACGAAGCGGAAAAGGCGGCAGACGTTAAAGTAGTTGATTACAGAATGATTGGAGCGACTGGGCGGGTTTATCTCAGTGGTGCGGAAAGTGATGTTCGAGCCGCTGCCAGAGCAGCCGAAGAAACATTAGAGGCGAGAGTATAAAGAAGAATGCCTGAGTATTCCAAAGAGCAGATTAGAGCAGCGGTGCGAGATGCACTTCGTGAATCCCTGCCAGTCCCACAGCAGCAGGAAATCTCAAGCTTGGATAGCGAGTTTGCCAGAAAACTTCGTAGAGCAATGACACGGTCGCATTCACCCGTAGAGGTGGCCATTGGTTCTTCAAGAGAATTGAATGAGTTTGTTAAGGAACTGTCTATGTGTATGGAGGACGACAAAATTAAGCTAGCGTGCAGAAGAGGGCAATTACGCTTTGAGCTTAGAAACAAAGCAACTGCACCAAAACGAAGCAGCCGACCAAACCATACGAGTGCTAACTCGGAAATCTCTTGTTCTGATTATTTTATGGATAGCGGAGTCTTGACTGAATCAGCTGTTTTGAAGCTTGCCAAGCAGCATCAGCAGATCGTGCTTGGTCCAAAAGTTGTGCTAACTCCATTGGCAAAGGATCGAGCAAGAAGTGTGAACATCAAAATTTTGAGGCATTAAAAATGAAAGTAGGAACTGTAGCCGGAAAAATTTGGGCAACCAGGCGTCTGAATGACTTGCCAAATGGTGCCCTGTTGGAAATAGATATTGTCGAACAGGACAATAGTGTAGAAAGAATTCTTGCATTTGATCCACTAGGAGCAGGACGGGATGAAAGGGTCATTGTCACTCAAGGTTCTGTAGCAAAAGGGTGGTTCGAAACTGGGAATGCCGTTGTGGATGCTTTGGTCATTGGTATCGTCGATGAACAAGCAAGCGGTGATTAATTTATCAAACATAGGAGATTGAAATGTCAAACGCTATTGGATTTATAGAAACTCGCGGTTATGTTGCAGCGTTTACCGCGGCCGACGCTATGGTCAAAGCTGCAAATGTAGAAATTCTGGGACGTGAACAGGTTGGTGCAGGACTTGTTTCAGTTTTGGTTCGTGGCGATGTTGGCGCTGTTAAGGCGGCGACAGAAGCTGGCTCCGAAGCAGCAGGTTCAGTTGGTGAGGTGGTATCGGTACACGTGATTCCACGACCGCATGCCGATGCAATCGATAAATTTGGTGCTGCCGACGTTAAGTCTGGCAAATAGAATAGACTTTTCAACGACTTCAATTGATAACTTGATCTAAGCTACGACTTTGTGATGGCTGAGTTGAGAGTGTATCTGCGGGTGGACGATCTGCAGACGCAATTTGCATCCTATATGGCTGCTGCGTTGCGTGCGCGTGGGTATGTTCCATTACGGGGAATGCACTCTCTGATCATTGAAATTGCACCCGCATTAGCGGTGCATCGAGTGATAGACCTTGCACTAAAGTCCGTGCCCGAGGTTGAACCGGGCTTGCTGTATGTTGAACGCCAGTTTGGAATCTTGGAGCTACACAGTCGCAATGCTGACGATTTGGAACAGGCTGGGTCTGCCGTTTTAGAAGGATTCAATTTAAAGTCTGAAGACCAATTGAGACCAAGAGTGCTGTACTCCGACATGATCAAAGATGTAACGGACTATCACGCAGTGATTGTGAATCGCCAGCGTGAGGCCTCCATGATCTATCCAGGTGAATCGTTATTCCTGCTTGAAGTGGCACCGGCACTATTTGCCGCTGCGGCGGCAAACGAAGCCGAAAAGGCCGCACCGAACAATGTACTTGTCAATGTTCAGATGATTGGTGTGTCAGGTAGAGTATTTATTTCTGGAGATGAGCAGGACATCAATCGTGCACTCGAGCATGTTCTCGACAAGTTTTCTCAGCTCCCGGGACGGGAGCATTAGTCGGTCAAAGCGGTATTTGGTATCAATCTAACCAATCGCCATGATGTAGGTTGGCGTCACTTTGGATCGTAGCCATCTTGAAATAGGATCTCCATCAATTTCTGCCTTTTTAGAGAACCCACAACTTCGTTATTATCTCCAACCACACGGACATCTTGATTAGTCTCTAATACCTTAGCTGCAATTTTTGCGATCCTATCATTCTTGTTTACAGTAATGTTGGGATGGGTGTCACCGTTGAGAGGGGACATCATACTATTCACAGACAGCAACTTCGACCGAGATACGTTCTTCGTGAACTCACCAACATAATCATTTGCTGGATTTGTAATCAGTTCTTCAGCAGTCCCAATCTGAACGATCAATCCTTCGTACATAATCACAATTCGGTCGGCCAGTTTGATGGCTTCGTCAAAGTCGTGAGTAATGAATACGATTGTTTTGTTTAGAACTGACTGTAGTCTAATAAATTCATCCTGCATTTCCTTACGAATAAGTGGGTCAAGTGCAGAAAACGGTTCGTCCAGGAACCAAACATCAGGCTCCACTGCCAAGGACCTGCCAATACCAACTCTTTGTTGCTGACCGCCTGAAAGTTCTCTAGGATAATAGTCTTCGCGGCCTTCCAGGCCAACAATCTGAATGATTTCACGAGCCTTGGCCTCCCGAGTTCCCTTTTCAACGCCTTGAACTTCCAACGGAAATGCAATGTTTTGCAATACAGTACGATGTGGGAAAAGGGCGAAATGTTGAAACACCATTCCCATTTTGTGGCGGCGGATATCGATTAGTTCGGACTTACTCGCCTGCAGTAGATCTATACCATCGAACATGACCTTGCCATGAGTAGGTTGAACCAGCCTTGTCAGGCATCGAACAAGTGTTGACTTACCTGACCCGCTAAGTCCCATGATGATTAGAATCTCCCCTTCGTACACTTCAAAGTTGGCATTTCTAACCGCTGAAATGTATCCGTTTGACTTTATCGTTTCAGCGTCTGGGTCGAAGTTGTGTGCGCGAAGAAACTCTTCGGGATTTTTACCGTAGAGTTTGGTCACGTTTTCACAAGCAATTTTTACACTTCTATCCATGTCAGTCTCGGTCATTCATTTTGCGTATATGTTATTTCAATTTTGCTAAATTAAAAATTCAACGTCGTTATATAAAGTAGCTTGTTGCGGTTTGGGTCACCATAATCAAATGAATATAATTGTAATGGCTGATGTGGAGAGATAAAAAAAGGCCGATCTGTGATTACTTGATCGGCCTTTTAGTCAGTGCGACACTAAAGCCGCTGATCAGTGTACATTGCTGACTACATTTGTACCCAGGCTTGCCACTTTTCTTTATGTTCTTCCAACCAGCGGTCGGCGGCAGCTTCAACTTCCATTCCGTCTGTATCGACGTAGTTAGACTGCTTTGCGATGTCTAGGTTGGTGAAGTTAATTTGGCTTGCGACGTTATATGCTTTAGGAAATTCATCTTTCAGGCGCATGGAAATACCAATCTTGAGGTATCCGTCTTTTGGGTTTCCACAGTCGTAGAGCATATCTGAATTGACACCCCACGAGGCATCTGTAGTACAGGCGGCTTCGTGTTCTGGAAACTCTACAAACTCGCCTTCATAAAGCGCTTCAATAAAGTTTGGTGTCCAGTTAAAGATAACTACTGGCTTATTCTGTTTGATTCCAGCTTCAAGTTCGGCCCAGATCGCTGCTGCAGAACCGGCATTGCGAACCTGAAAATTCATACCTAGAGCTTCGACTTTTTCAGCGTCATGCTTCAACCAGTCCACGGGACCGCCGATGAATACGCCTTTACCGTCTGAATCTGCACGCGCGAACTTTTCTGAACAAGCATCAAGGGCTTTCCAGTCTGGCAGTCCGGGGCAATGCTCCTTAACATGTAGCGGATACCACCACTCTTCTCTAGTCTTGGCATCATGAGTGACTAGATCGATAATGCAACCTTCGTCTACTACTTTTTCAAAGGCAGCACCAAATGCACCTTGCCACACTTCATGCACGATGTCGATGTCGTTTTCGCACATTGATTGGTAAACAGTTTGGCTATCAATTGGGACATATTCCACTTCTTCGCCGACCATTTCGAACAATTTACCTACTATTTGGGCACCTACTAATTGGCTAGACCAGTTATGAGTTGGTATTTTGATCGAGTCGGCGCTAACGGAAGAAAATACCGTTAGGGAAATTGCGGCAACTGCCGCGATGGAAATAGATTTTAGAACCTTCATATTCTATTATTCTCTCCTAATTAAATTTTATGAATGCAAAAAAGGTCTAATTGTACACATTTAATTTACTTAATTAAAGTAATAAAATCGATGTGGCAAGCATCACCAGAACAGCAACTGACAATCTAAATTTCTAAGTATCATTTTCAGGCCTATAAAGTCTGCTACACTGAATTTATGAACGCTGCACGATTTAAGTTCTTACTGGTATTTTTACCTTTCGTCGCACTGGTTGCATTGACCCCAGTTTTACCGCAATGGTTGATAACTCCACCAAAAAGTTGTTTGGCTGGATGTGCCACAATAGATGGGATTATTCCTTTTGTAGATTGGGTGAATGCTATCATCAACTTTCTACGCAAATATGAATTCTTTGGCGCATTTACCTTCAAGGACATCACCAGGGCGCTAGCTAATGCAATTGATATTCCCTTGGATTTTTCTGAAGCACTGCTGCACAAGGGATTTTCAGATATCAATATTCCTCCCGTTTCGTGGTTGTTGCTGGTCGGTTTAACCGCCATTTATGGACTGTATCTAAAGGGCTGGCGCCTCGCGCTGCTGGGTGGTGGCTGTTTTTTTTACTTGGCTTTGTTCAGCAAACGTGGCATCTGGGAACTATCGATGCAGACCCTTTCTGCGATCTCTGTTTCGGTCCCACTGGCCGGAATCATCGGACTTACTCTCGGCATTCTTGCAGTAAAGTATGTTCGATTTGAAAGAGCAATATGGCCAATTCTAAATGTTCTTCAATCGCTGCCGCACTTTTCCTATCTCATCATTGTTGCGATTTTCTTCGGAGTCGGTTCCAAGGCTGGTGTCATCGCAACGATAATTTTTGCATTTCCTCCAATGACTCGACTGACAATTCTCGGAATACGGGGAATTTCGCCCGAAATAATTGAAGCGGGTGCAATGGCGGGATGCACGCCCAGGCAAATGTTGTTTCGAGTTGAACTTCCCGCTGCCAGATCAGAACTGATGCTAGGTGTGAATCAGGTGATCATGCAGTGTCTGGCGATGGTTGTCATTGCTTCATTCATTGGTCAGTCCGGACTAGGACACGACCTGTTGACTCGCTTGCAGCGCCTAGCTATAGGTCAGGCCATAGAAGTCGGTATCGCAGTAGTTTTTATAGCTATCGCACTCGATCGATTTAGTCAGGCGGTGGCAACCAAGCAGCCGGATCATATTCGACGGGGAGCATTTTGGGTTAGAAAGCCCTACATGACGGTAGCACTGGGCTTTACCGTGACAATTTTTCTACTGTCATTTGTTACATCCTATATCGGAACTTTTCCTGAGCATTTAACGATTTCAACTTCTGTTGTATGGGATGCAATGGTGGACTACATCACGTTGCATTTCTACGGTCCAGTGGCGGTATTTCGTGATTCATTTTTAGTTTACTTTTTGATTCCTATTAGATCCTGGATTACCTCAATTCCTTGGATCGCAACTATCGTGCTTATTGGTTGCCTTGGGTGGCGTATGGGAGGTTGGAAACTGGCACTTGTCGTCGTCAGTTTTGTGTTCTTCATTGCTGCTTCGGGATACTGGGTACGGGCAATGATTACCGTCTATATGGTGTTAGTTTCCTTAATCGTTTGTGCACTGCTTGGAATTCCATTAGGGATATGGGCGGCGCGTCGCGACTGGTCTACCAAATTTGTGCAAAATCTTTGCGATACCTTTCAGACTTTTCCGTCATTTATATATTTGTTGCCGGTCGTCATGTTGTTTCAAATTAGTGATGTCTCAGCCATTTTCGCAATCATTATTTATGCCATGATTCCAATCACGCGTTACACGATTTTTGGCTTAAGAAATGTCCCAAAGGAAATTGTTGAGGCGGCAATAACTTCAGGATGCACAGAACGGCAGTTATTGTGGAAAATCAGAATGCCTTTGGCTTTTCCGGAGATTGTGCTTGGTCTCAATCAAACGCTTATGTTTGGATTGTTTATGGTAATGATTGCTGGATTTATCGGAACTGTCGACTTATCACAGGAAATCTTTCGAGCCCTCACGTTCAACGATGGCGGAAAGGGTTTAGTCATAGGTTTATGCGTAGCCTTTATTGGTCTGACGGCAGACCGACTGTTGGTTGAGTGGGCAGAACGCCGTAAGAAAATGTACGGAATTGCTTAGAGTGTTTGACTCAAGTAAAGCGACTCAAACTGTCGTTTTGAACTTATCCAGATAATTTTCACAAAGCCCTACTGTCTCCTCGGTGTAGGGTAGGCCCATTGATTGGGCTAAGTCTGTTTCGCTGTGAGAGCCAATCCACGCAACTAGCAGCAGTCGCCGCAACATTACAAATGTAGGAATTTCGTACTCATCTTCCTCGGAAAGACTCATGATGGAGCGGTATCCTCGAACCCATTGATTGATCAATTCGGGCACATCCTCTCGAGCTTCCATAAAACTCAAGGCAGTAGCACAATCGTACATGAACCAACTAAACCCACAATCATCAAAGTCAATGACTTTGGTTATATTGCCTTCAATGAGTAAATTGGCAAGTCTAATGTCGCAATGCACTAATCCCCAACGTTCTGGGTGTTGACCAAACTTCAGGAGTCTCGCCTGAATCAGTTCTGCAGTCCTGCCAAAAAGAACTTCGCGTTCAGCATTCATTCCCATTCCATCCTGCCAACGTCCCCAGTGAGGTTTTGCGCCGAGGCTGGTTTCATAATCCCAGGTATAGCGCTCGAACCACGGTGGTCGTTGCCAGTTCATTGAGTGCTTATGCATTTGTGCCGAAACACTGCCTAACAGTTCGAAGGGGCCGTGAAGATCATCTTCAGGCGGTTCTTCACCGGATTCCCAGTTGAAGATAACCACATGACGTGAACCGCTAGGCATACCATCAGCGTGGACCATCTGAATATTTTCTCCATTCTTGCCTGGGACAATTGTTGGAGTGATGACCCCTGCGTCTTCTCTAAGTGCGTCTGTCCAGGCATGTTCGGACGAAATGGCTGCATGTGAATGATATCCTTCGCGATGAACCCGCAATGCCCATTTCATTCCAGTTGAAGGTGAATCAACACAATAAGTCGCATTTTCAGACAGGTTGATCAGAACAACTTGTGCGTCCGACGGCAAATCGTAGTAAGGGACAGCGAGTCTAGCTGTGGCTTCAAGTAGTTCCAGTTGCTGGTCGTGGGAAAGTGCTTCAAATGTCGTCATATTAATTCCTTATGCTGCATCAGCCAGCTCAGATTGATTATTGGAATTATGTGCTACCATGCGGGCTTTACTCAGTGCAGAATCCAGTCGATTCAGAACTTCATCACAAAGTTCCTTATCAACAAGTATTCCGGGCTTAAATTGTAATACCTTTGGGTCAAGTGAGGAGAATATAGCCCAAACTCCATTATCAAATAATGCCTTCATTACATGAATGGCGCCCTGAGGATGGTTGAACTCCAGTCCCATCACAACTCCCCGTTGACGTATACCAACAAAGAAATCGGAATGATTACCCTTGAGTTGCTCTAGACCATCTCGAACATATTGGGCGATGTAGTGCACCATGGAGCGGACCTCTGGGCGCTGGGAAATTTCCAACACTTTGGCAGCAGCAATACATCCTAGTTCCGCACCACCAAATGTTGACATGTGTCCCCAGCCGTCTTCCTTTAACCAAGCTCCCGCCCGTTCGTTAACGATGACAGCGCCAATAGGATAGATTCCGCCCGACAGTCCTTTGCCTGTAACCAAAATGTCAGGTTGTATGCCATAGGTATCTACCCCCCACATCTCTCCGCACCTCATCAGACCTGTTTGCACCTCGTCGGCAATGTAGAGGACATCATGCTTTTCACATTCCTTCTTTATTTCCATTAAATAACCTTCCTGTGGCATCGGAAATCCATAGGTTGCAGGAATGGTTTCCATAATGACACATGCTGAATCTCCCTTTCTAATTTCCTGTCGTATGGCATCGAGGTCGTTGAATGAGACTTTAACTACATCTGATTGTGGAGCATCGCTTAGAAACAGTTTGGCGAATCTTTCGTCTCCAACCTGAACTGCAAGTCCGGTATGTCCGTGATAACAGTGGTCGATGCAGATAAACTTACGTCGTTTGGTTGTATGTCGGGCGCACTTCAACGCGATATCGATTGCTTCGCCTCCGCCGGAAGCATAAATCGTGTATTGAAGTCCTTCCGGTGTACAGTTTGCCAGCATTTCCGCAACATGAGTACGCATTAGGGAAGGGAAGTGGTGATTTCCGATGTCAAAATACTTCATTCCCTCTCTGACAGCAGCCACAACTTCGGGATTTCGATGCCCCAGGTTGTAGGTTCCCCCGTTTAGGTGTACATCAATCAAACGTTTACCATCCAAGTCGTATAGATAGTAGCCTTCACGACGATCGATTACCAAATCGACACCAAAGTTCTGCCAATCCTCGGTCTTTCCGGGATTCCAGTATTCTTTTGTTCTTTCTAGAAATTCCTGCTTGGTTTCACTCATGTTGTCCTCCTCAGAAGCTGCAACAATGGCATAATTTCACTGAATATGCGATTACGATAATTTCATCTGTGGTAAAAAACTTGACAGTTGAAAGCATATTATTGATATTGCACTGTGCAGATTTTAGATGGCGTGTTGAGTGCACGCGCCATTATTAGAAAAATTCATGATGATCTAGTGGGAGACTTAACATGTTGACAAGCGTAAAGGACAAATCAGTTGTTGTAACCGGATCTAGCAAGGGTATTGGTAAGGGGATTGCCAAGGTTTTTGCCATGCATGGTGCCAAGGTACTAATCGTAGCTAGAGGCATGTCAGATGCAGAAGCAACTGCAAGTGAAATTAATGCACAAGGCGGTACGGCTTCAGCGTTTTCTGCTGATGTCGCCAACCCTAACGATATGGATGCAATGGCACAAGCGGCCGCCGAACGATTCGGAGGTATTGATGTGCTATGCTCGAACGCAGGCATTTTCCCCCAGAGTCACTTAGAGAATATGTCCAGCGACGAGTGGGACCTTGTACTCGGAGTTAATTTAAAGGGAACTTTTCTTGCGATTAAGAGCTGCTTGCCGCATTTGAAAGAGAGTGATGGCGGGCGAATAATTTTGACCTCCTCTATTACGGGTCCCATAACTGGGTATCCCGGGTGGACTCATTACGGAGCGAGTAAGTCGGGTCAACTTGGATTTATGAAGACCGCCTGTATGGAATTCGCAAAGTATGGAATTACTGTCAATGCGGTTATGCCAGGCAACATCATCACGGAAGGGCTAGAGGGGCTTGGAGCCGACTACCTGGAAACTATGGCAGCGTCAATACCATTGAAGCGACTGGGTTCCGTGGATGACATCGGAAACGCAGCTCTGTTTTTTGCTTCCAAAGAAGCGGGTTACATCACTGGTCAAACTATAGTGGTAGATGGCGGACAGACTATTCCGGAGTCTGTGGAAGCCTTGGAAGAAGCCTAGAATCAACTTCATTGGGAATGATTCTTATGCAAATTGTCTCATTGAATGTGTTGGACGCTGCTTAAGGTGGATGGCCTCTAATCAAACAAGTCTATAGCGAAATATGAATGCTTTTATACGATCAGTAGTAATTGTTAGTACCTGCAGTTTGTTGCTGTTTACTTTACCTTTCAAATTGATGGCTCAGAGCAGTTCTGAACCATCCTCTCAAGGAACATTTTCTGGTGCAAAGTTAACCACTTATCCAGAGTGGTTCAAAGATAGTTTTCTTGATATCAACGAAGATGTTGCAGAAGCGGCACAAG
Organism: Arenicellales bacterium; assembly: GCA_965200645.1. Classification (GTDB taxonomy): domain Bacteria; phylum Pseudomonadota; class Gammaproteobacteria; order Arenicellales; family JAJDZL01; genus CBDAUN01. Next base: position 536,823 of record CBDAUN010000003.1, on the reverse strand, counting down.
AGGGGAGGAGGCTAATTTACTTCTTTCATCAAGACGGTTGTCCGTATTGCAATGCCCTGGTTGAGCGAAATCTCAGTCAAAAGGACATCGTAGAGTCCATTCGTAGCAACTTTGATGTGGTGGAATTAAATATTTGGGGTGACCGAGAAGTGACTCGTGAGGATGGCACGGAACTGACGGAAAAGGAGTTTGCCGATGAATTAGCTGTGCAATTTACGCCTACCATGATTTTTTACGATGAACAGGCAAGCAAAGTATTGCGACTCAATGGTTACCTGCCTCCGCAGCAATTCAAATTAGCATTGGAGTATGTTGCGAATCGCGCAGACCGGTCAATTTCGTTTCGAGAGTATGTCAGCAATAACCAGCCAGTTACGCCTTCTACGAGAAAGTTAATTACAGAACCTTTCTTTATGGAACTCCCTTACAACTTGGATCGGTCCAAGTCTGAAGGTAAACCAATCGCGGTATTTTTTGAACAAGCGGATTGTCCGAATTGCGAAACTCTGCACTCTTTAGTGTTAACCGATGCGGATACTCGGAGTGAAATCTCAGCTTTTGATGTAGTTCAGTTGGATATGTGGAAAAATACTGAACTAATTACCCCTGATGGGAATAAGACTACAGCTCGACAGTGGGCTACTAATCTCGGTATAGCTTACGCACCCACGATTATTCTATTCGATACGCAGGGCAAAGAGGTCATTCGGTCAGAAGCTTGGTTCAAAATTTTTCATACTCAGTCTTTATTTGCTTACGTGTCGAGTCAGTCGTTCCAAACTGAAGCTAATTTTCAGCGCTATATTTCCGATCGTGCTGATCACTTTATCGAACAGGGTATCGATGTAGATATTTGGAAGTAGTAACGGCTATATAGAAAGACTGTGTACACGTGTCAATTTCTCGCGCAGCAATTATTGAGTTGCAGAAAGGTCTTCGATGGTGACTCTTTCGAGCAATTGACTCACCGATACATCTACTTCACATTCAACTTTGACTAGATGGGCTAGTTCCACCGCAAGTAGGCTGTCTAGTCCGTATTCTACAATCGGTTTGCGAGTGTCAATGGTCTCCTCACTTAGGTCAAGTACTCTTGCAATACAGGAAATGAGTCGCTGGGAAGAATTCCTAAATTTCTTGCTGTTTCCAGACTCACTTTTATTCTTCGGATTGCCTGTGGGCATTAAGTTGTGTCGTGTAGACAGACTACCGGTAGTCCACGCAGTTTCCATTGAATCACCGGCAGCGACTACGACTTCTGTCACTTCAGGATTACCAAGAATTGCCGGCAGTTGATTCAAATAAGAGTCCGCCACCACAGCTTGAAATCCTTCTTGCTGTATCGTGTGAACTGCCTGAGGAATATCAGCAACGTAACCGTGGTCTGACACAGCCCCCCAGATTATTGAGACTGCGGGAACTTCGTGATTTCGAGCGAATTTGGCAAAAGAATTTTGAAATGCATTAGCCGTGCTATAGGCTACTTGCCCGCCGGGCCCAATTAAAGAGGTAACGGATGAGTACATCACAAACTTTTCTAACTCATTGTGCTTTAACGCATTGAATAAATTCCAAGTGCCGTTGATCTTTGGCTCGAAAACCTTATCGAGATTCTCAGTATCAATATTTGAAAGTAAGCGATCATCGATCACCATGGCGCAGTTAAACACGAATTTCACTGGAGAATTATTTACTTGATAGGTGTGAAGCCACGACTGTAACGCATCGAAGTCGGCAATATTGACCAAAGAAACGGTTACCGAAACTCCAAGCTGTTCCATTTCGTTAACTGCTTTTGTCAGCTGCTTAGAATTGTCATTAGAGCGACTCATCAAAGCGATAGATTTCGCGCCGTTTTTCGCTAGCCAAAGTGCAGTAGCTAACCCAAATCCACGAGTTCCACCTACGATCAACACCGGTCCATTGCTGAAGTCAATGACGGGTTGAGAATGTGCTTGAATTTCAGTTAAATCTTCAAAATCAATTACCACCTTGCCAATGTGTTTCGCTGAGGCTAGCGTCTTGAAAGCCTGAGTAATTCTATGAACCGGAAACGTCTGATACGGTAGAGCAGGAATTGAAGCATTACTAACTTTCTGGATAACCTCGAATAACTGTAAAGAAATTTTCTTTTCGTCACTCTTCCATTGTGCATCCAAGTCAATAAGCTGATAGCGAGCTGTTGGATTGACCACCAGTAACTTATTTTTTACATCTTCACGCTCACTGAATTTGCCAAGTTCAATGAACGTTCCACCCATAGTCAATGCTCGAATGTTCTCATAAGCTGCACTACCTGCTAGTGTGTTTATGATGATGTCAGCACCGCGGGAATTTGTGAGTTTAAGAACTTCGTTTGCGAAATGTGTAGACCGAGAATCAAAGACAGCATAAACGCCTAGACGTTTCAAAAACTGCCGTTTCTTAACAGACCCAGCTGTACAAAAAATTTTTGCATCGTAAGACTTGAGTAGATTGATCAGTGCTAGTCCTACTCCTCCTGAAGCGGTGTGAACCAGAACAGACTTGTTTGCGCTTAAATCAGAAATAGCCTGTAAACACAGCAATGCAGTCACATACACAGTTGGTGTCCCACAAGCCTGTTCGAAGCTGAGGCTACTCGGAATCGAACAAACTAAGCGTTCATTTGCTGTCACATAACTTGAAAGCGAGCCTGGCGAAAGAGCTACTACTCGATCACCAACTGTAAATCGACTAACTAATTTGCCTATACCGACTACAATTCCCGAGCACTCAATCCCCAGCGAGCGACCAGCTCTTCCACTAGAAATCGCCGAATCTGGTAAGGCACCTAACGCAATCATTACATCTCGAAAATTCAACGAAGACGCATGAACTTTTATTCTGATCTCTCTGTTACCAAGGTCTTTGAGTTCTTTCCTAGTGAATACCAACTCATCCAACTGCCGACTATCCGAGCTTTGAAGTGTAACTGGATAGTCGTCATTCACAGCTTGTAATTTTGTATTTGGGGGAGTTAGTTTCAACTGAAAACTGCGTGACGATTCGTCATCAATCTCGTTTGATTTGATAGATGCGGCAGTTCTTTCAATAGATACAGAGTTTGATGAGTTAACTTCCATCAATTCGCAACTGGTTGCTGGATATTCATTGTTGATCGTCTTGGAAATTGCATAACAAACTGAAGTTAAACTATTGAAAGGGTTGGTTTTATCAAGGTCGACATTATTCACGCCTTGCGTCACCAGAACTACCCGAGGCAATGTAATGGAAGAACTTTGTGCCGCTTGCAAAAGGTAGGATAGGGCTAGCGTTATAGATTTCAGGTGATTCAATTCATTTTTAAATTGAAATTCTCCATTGTTGTAAGGCAATGTCCAGAGAAAGATCACGCCTTCAATTAAATAATTTTCCTTTTCTAATGCCTTAAACAGCAGGGCATAGTCACCTAAGGTTTTGGAATTAATGGTGTAGCCAGATTTGGATTTTGAAAAATTATCTGCTGCTTGAATGAGGTGGAATTGATTTTCACCAAAGTGTTGCGTGAACGATTGTGTAAATGACGTGCAGTCTCCGAAAATTAGCCATTTCTTTTTTTCTTGCCCCGAGGCGGTATGTTGTAAAAAAGTATCTTCCGAATTTGCCCTTGAAATGAAAAGTGTATGTAAAGACCCCGTATGTTTATCTTGGTCTGTAATTGAAGATACTTCGTGAAATCCGCTTTCATTTAGGAGTTCAAGCCATTCGTCACGTGTGCTGAACTGAGAACTACTCCGATTTTTGCTTGCTGAATTGTTCCACCAACTACTTAGCATTGCAAAACTAATCTGCGTCCAATCTGGTGGATTAGTTAGTTCAATAAAGAATAAATAGCCATCAGGTCGCAATAATTTCTTTACATTGTGAAGTGCGTGCTGAATGCTGTGAGTAGCGTGCAGTGTGTCAGAAGCAATTACTAGATCGAAGGATTCAGCTTCAAATTCTTGAACTGAAGGGTCTGCATCAATATCCAACCCACTAAATTCAACTCTGTTTAAATGTGAGAATCGAATTTTGGCTCTTTTCACGAATTGTGAGGAGATATCGGTAAAGGTATATCGAACTTTTCCTAGACGAAGGAGCGGTTCAAGCGCTGCAAGCAGTGAGCCAGTTCCACCGCCTATTTCTAAAATATTGCACCGATGCGTCTGCGGCGACCTCTCTACAAATTGCGTTACTGCATCAACTAGCAACTCGTTGTAGATCCTGCAAGTTGGGGAACTGTAGTATAAGTTCTCAAGCAATTCACTTGACCCATCAGGAAATAGCACTTCTAATCCAGTAGTTGAGCCATTCAGAACCTCGGGTAGGTGACTTCCACACCGTTCAATTAAAGTGAATTCTGCAAGGTAGTTCGAAGTATCTGAATTCGACAAGAATTTCCGATAGTTGAACGGAGAATTGGTTTTACCGAGATCTTCCAATACATGACATAACTCAGATTCGATTCTGACTTTGCCATGCTTGGCCAACAAATAGAATAAATTTTGAAAGAGATTGACTTGTTCTTTGGGGAGCTTAATTTGTTTGGCAATCTCCTCAATCTTGAATTTGTCATCTGAAGCAAATTTTAAGTCTAAGGAATGAAGTGCTTGAACTACATGATGAAGAGTTAATTGGTCTAGTAGTGGTTCGACGGTACTGTAGTAGGTGTCCCGACTGTACTTGTGACAGAGATAGTGTGCTTTCTTATTCAACCGTAGATTTAAATCTTCCAAGTCAAATTGAACATCGAGTTGAAGTTGATTCCAAGTCGGTTCAAGTATTCTTATAGGCTGACTAGTTGGTTCTTCTTTGGTTAAAGTAGAACTTAAATAGCGAATGGTAAGACCTTGTAAATGTGCAACTAGACCATCAGAGGAATCAACAATTGTGACGTCAACCGTTGACTCTGCAATTGATCTTTTGACTAAGTGAGCATGACATCTAAAGTGTCTGCCAACGGACTTAAATATTGCAATTCTATCAATACTTACAGGTAAGAAGTTACCATTCAACATTAACTGTATTGATGAGGCTCTAATGCAAGTATCGAGGAGGCCAGGATGAATCAGCAACTTATGGTCGCACTCACTGGTAGCCATGAGATCAACTTTTGCAAAACACTCTTTATTGTTGTGATGTCGAATTTCTAGGACTTGGCATGTTTCGTCCTGAGTGTTGAATCCGGCGCTTCGTAAGCGCGACTCGTAGTCTTTTAACTGTACTTGACTGTTACAACGCTTAGCAGCAGCAGTTATGTCCAGTGATTCAATTTTGGAGTAATTCTGTAGGATCTCGCCACAAGCACTTTCGATTGATTCATCTTGATTTGAAGTAATAGTGAAGTTTCTTTCGTCATTCTTCAATTCTAAATGGACTTCAATGTCGGAATTGAAGACCGAAATCAACTTTTTAAGTTGAAGGTTATGAATTTGAATCCTTTCTTTTAAAAAGTGCTTTCGAGCAAAATCATTTGCAATTGCAATGATTCCGGCAGCCGGAAAGACTATCTTTTTGTGGACAGTATGAGACCTTAGCCAATCAGTGTGTTCTAAGTTGAACCGATACGACTGACTGATCCCTTTTCCTTCATGGCGGGTTCTGGTACTGGTCGCTGCATAAAACGCCACATTGGTTCGGCCGCTTTTTGTGACTTTTGAATATCGCTGTTTATTGAACTCAACTTTTGGTAAGTCACAAAGGCCTGATTTTGCAACAACCTTGCCCCACTTTGGGTTTACTCCATTGACATATAAAGTACCTAACGTGTGGTGCAATGCAGTTAGCTCTTGGTTACTATTCATCAGTGATGGCACAGCAATACCATCAATCTTCAAAAATTTAATTTGTTCATTGATGCCATGCAGCAAATTTGGATGAGGACTAACCTCAACAAATAAAGTCGGTTCCGTGTATGTGGTTTCGATCGTCTGCGCAAAGTCAAATGGTGCATGGAAGTTGTTCCACCAGAATTCACAACTTCCGAAATCATGTTGGCATTTAGTGTCTCCAAAGGACGGGACCCAGTTACTATTTTTGTCTCTAGTTGACACTAAGTTAATGGCTCTGAGAACGTCAGACCGAGCCTCGTCAATCAGTGGACTGTGAAAGGGAACGGTAATGTCCAAAACTCGATAAAACACCCTATTTAAATCCAGGTGTTCGATAAGTTTCTTAGCTGCTGACTTTGTACCTGAAAATGTGACCGAATTTGGGCCGCTAATTCCGGCGATGAATAGTTCTCTACTGAAACCTTCAACAACTTTAACTGCATTTACATAGCTCATTGCTGCCGCAACCATCTTGCCGGTATTTTCATAGTGCTGAAACCGATCACAGCGGATTGATATGATTCTTGCACACTCGTCCAAACTCATTGCTCCAGATGCACAGGCTGCGGCGGCTTCTCCAATACTGTGTCCGTAAATCACATCTGGCTCAACTCCGTATGAACGCCAAAGTTCAAATAAAGCAACTTGAAACGAAAAGAGTAGGGGGTGCAGATGATGAATGCGGGAGTCGGGTATCTTTCCTTTAGACAAGACCTCCCGAACAATGGAGTTTTCAAATCTGTTACGAAAAATTCCATCACAATTGTCGATAACTGACTTGAATACTTGATTGCTTTGGTATAGTTGACAACCAGTATTGTGCCAGTTTCCTGCAATCCCACTAAATACAAATGCCACTTTGGGTGGTGATTTCTCACTAGTCTTTGCAACTAATTTGGCAAGCGAGACACGATCAAGTTTTGACTGATTGGAGCATGCAGATGCGCCAGTAAAAATGAACGCACTGCGGTACGGATAATTTGAAGTTCGTTGCGCAGCGAAACTGACGGTTCTTGGGTCAACGCCTTCGGTTACTTGCTTTGAAATAAACTTTTCAACCGGGTGTAAATGCTCTTGAGAATGGGTAGATAAAGGAATCAAATTACTTTCGTACTTCGAGCGGTTTCGCTGAGTGAAATCCAAGGGCGATTGTCGAATGATTGCGTGCGCGTTCGTACCTCCAAATCCAAATGAATTTATTGCTGCAATACGTGGTTGACTCTTCGGAGTTGGCCAAGCCTCCAACTCGCAAGGAACATGCAAATTCAATTGCTCAAAGTTGATTTGAGAGTTCGGTTCACTAAAATGCAAATTTGGCGCTATGCAGTTGTGTTCTATCGAAAGCATTGCTTTAATCAATCCCGCAATTCCCGCAGCACTTTCGGTGTGTCCAATGTTTGTTTTAACGGACCCAACTGATATAGGATGGTCACCTGTTTGGCCGTAAGCTGTTCCGATGGATCTGGCTTCTATGACATCCCCGGACTGGGTGCCAGTACCATGTGCCTCAACATAACCCAGGATAGAAGGAGAAATATCTGCTACATTTATGGCTAGTTTCATCATTTCGATTTGTGCAGTTTCACTGGGGGACATAATTCCTGGTGTCTTGCCGTCCTGATTAACAACTGTTGCCAGTATCACCGCACGGATTCGGTCTCCGTCTGCAACCGCATCTGACAACCGCTTCAACAGAATCATGCCTCCACCTTCTGCTCGTACGAAACCGTCAGCTTTTGCGTCAAATGCTCGACATCGTCCGGTCGCAGAGAGCATTTGCGCACGACCAAATTCCAAGTAGCTTTCTGGAAGCAAAATGGCGTTTGCACCGCCGGCAAATGCTACATCACAGCCTCCGGTATGCAGAGCACGACAAGCCTTATCGACTGCAACTAAAGAAGAAGAGCAGGCGGTGTCTATAGCGACGCTTGGCCCGCAAAAATCAAATGCATACGAAATTCGGTTAGCAGCAATACTTCCCGACCGACCCAGTCCGGTGTGTGGGCCGATATGATCAGCATCAGAAAGAAGAACTCTGGCGTAGTCATGGTTGATTACACCAACAAAAACACCAGTGCTGCAAGCACTTAAGTCCGTAGTCGAAGTGGCAGCATCTTCACTGGTTCGCCATGCAAGTTGAAGTAATAAACGTTGTTGTGGATCAATATCTTCAGCCTCTCTGGGCGAAATTCCAAAGAAGACTGGGTCAAAGTCAAATATGTCATGAATGAACCCACCCGTTTTGGCGAAGACCGCCGACTGCGATTGAATATTGTTGAAGTAATTTGGATCCCATCTGTCAGATGGAATTGCTTCAACTGAATCTGAACCAGAAACGATGTTTTGCCAAAACTGAGTTGGTGAATTGGCATCACCGGGAAACTTGCATGCCGCGCCGATTATCGCTATGGGCGCGAAATTAGCCATATAAAACAATCAAGTAAATAGACTGCAAGCAAGTTATTCGCATCGGTGACATTGAATATCAGTTTGCAAGAAAAAATTCCAACCACACAAAAAGGATAAATTCCAATAATATCAGTGCATCAGTTTCTGCACAAAGTGAGCGTCACATCTCAAGACGTTAATCGCAGGATTGCAGACGCGAGGAACGACCCGACATTCCTGTGTGCAGCGGTTGAGATCGTCGCGACCTATAATTTGAAGAATCTGGAACACTCCAAAGTCGAGAACCTGCGACACCATTTCTTCGAGACTGCGTGGTCGTCCAAACTAACAACCACCAACAGATTCGGGAAGTCAGTGCATCCGCAAGAGTAATTTTATGTCTTGCCTGAACAGGTTAGCGAAGCATTTGATCTGATCAGATACCGAACCCTGCATCTCTATCGCTACGATCCTACGCTATAGAAGATCATCAAAAAGGAAGACTGATTGACTTACAAACTCTTATATCAACTATGGAAGGATACATATTATGACAGCGCGCAGTGATTTCTTCGACGAAGCCAGTCGGACCGGAATGTCCGAACACCAAGCGCGGGCGGTATTTCGTTTAGTTTAATCGACCGAGCACCGTTTGGTGACCCGCGAACAGTTGGAAAAGACCGAGGCTGGGCATCGCGCCGAGATTGTTTATTGAAAATCGGAAATCTTGAAAAGTTTGACAATTCAAACGCTGGATTACGGACACATTACTGGCCGCGGTTGGAGTGGCTGTAATCCTGATCAAGTTTTTGCCTGGCTCAGGAAAGGTGCATCCTCACTTATGCTTATCCTAGTTCTGAAGCCGCTTGGAGACGCTATTCAGGCGGAGAACATTAGGGTTGCAAGGAGTCAAAAATCGTGCACGCAAAGGGTATAGTACTAAATTGAAAAAGACTGATGATGAATTGGTCAATAGTAATTCAGGTATTAGTCCATAGGAGTGCAGTAAATACTGTGCAAAAGTTCAATTATTTTCAGTGCATTTTCATCAGAAATTGAATAAAACTTGGATTGTGAATCCCGTCTAGCTTGAATTATCCCTTCGTTTCGAAGTTTGGCAAGATGTTGTGATAGGGAAGATTGCTCCATTCCAACAAGAGATTGAAGTTCCGTGACCGTCTTTTCTCCTTCAGCAAGATGACACAGTACCATCAGCCGTTGTTCATTCGCAAGTTGCTTTAGAACATTACTGGCTTCCTGAGCCAACTCTCTCATTTTTTCAACTGGTATTGGCGTACTGAAGTTGAATTGATTTAAATTTTCTGCTGAACTGGTCACTTTTTAAAAATTATTTTCAAATTTACAGTTAAAAGTAATTTAAAAAATATTTCTAATGAATTGATAAATTCAATGTAATATGCAACAACTTTCTAATTCATTGGTCAAATATAATAACTTTGAACCAAAAATTCCGGAATGTAATTTAATTTTGCAACTGAAATACATTTCCTACAATTTGCGTGCTATATTCCTCATTTTTGAATATACCTGGTTGCACTCAGCGAAAGCTAAATTTGCAGACAGGCTGCAAAGAACTAATTCATTGCCGCCTGTAGAACTATAAATTGTATTTTTAGTGGAAGGACTTAAATATGAAGAAATTTTACGGATCAGTAGTGGTTTCAATGTTGATCTTCGGACTGTTGGTCACAGTCTCGGTGGTTCGACCCGAAATCGGTTTGGCAGATGCAACACCTGAGGTGATTGCTGAAGGCAAGAAGATTGCTTTTGATAGACGCAAAGGTAACTGCTTGGCTTGCCATATTATGGATGACGGGCAGTTTCCCGGGAACCATGGACCGCCGCTTATCTTTATGGAACGTAGATTTCCGGATAAACAGAAACTCAGAGACCGAATTTTCGATGCGACTGCATCGAACCCCAATTCGATGATGCCGCCTTTTGGTCGACACGGTATCTTGACTGAGGAGGAAATCGACAAAATCACCGAATATGTCTACACACTCTAGGAGACTAATCATATGAACAATTTTGATCAGCAAAGACGGGTAGTACTCAAAGGTGCCGCCGCTGCAAGCCTGGTAGGAGTTGCGGCTTCGTGGGGATTTACCTCTCAAGCTTTTGCAGCAGCCCGTCCTCAGTCGGCATTTGATGCTGAGGAACTTGACTCGGCTTTAAATGCACTATTTGGAGAAGAAAATGTGGTTGATGCTTCGGAAAGCATCATTATTAAAGCGCCAGAAATTGCAGAAAATGGCGCAGTTGTCCCCATCAAGGTGACGGCGAATATTGAAAATGTAGAATCTATCGCACTTCTCGTACCCGAGAATCCAGCTCCGATGGTTTCATCCTACGACTTACAGCCTGGTGCGATTCCGGAAGTGTCCATGCGAATCAAAATGGGTAAAACCTCTGATGTGATCGCACTTGTTAGAGCGAACGGTCAGGTTTTGAAGGGAGTGCGTGAAGTGAAGGTCACCATCGGCGGATGCGGTGGTTAAAGAAAATTTGATAGACAATCTGAGGATATTAATATGACAATGAAAGCAAAAGCTCGAATGATCGGCGATGCAGCCGAAGTAAAGCTTCTGATCAAGCATCCTATGGAGACCGGACAGCGCAAAGATCGAAAAACCGGGAATCCGATTCCTGCACATTACATTCAAGTGGTAACCTGCAGTTGGAACGGCAATGAGATGTTTCGTGCGCATTGGGGACCTGCGATTTCCAAAAACCCGTATTTGTCATTCAAATTAAGCGGACCACAGAGCGGTGATAGCTTGGATTTCGCGTGGAATGACAATCAAGGCGGGTCAGGCGAACAGACCTTTCAGATCAAGTAGTCGCTTGTCAATTAACACAATCGATTAAAGGAGACCATAATCGCATGAAGAAATTATTGTCGGTCTTGATCGGTGGATGCTTCATTGCTGTTGCGTCAACAGCAGGTTTAGCTTCACCGGAAGAAGATCGGGTAGCATTTGAAAATTACTACTTTACCAAGTTTCCGAATACTCCAAAAGATGACTTTGTTAATGGAATCTACTCTATTGATGAACAATCTCGAGATCAATGGGTTGATTTGGAAGAATTCCCACCTTATGAAATTGCTGTAGACAAAGGTCAGGAACTTTTCGAAATACCCTTCGCAAATGGGAAAACTTACGCCGACTGCTTTGAAAACGGTGGCATTGGCATCCGTCAAAATTATCCGTATTTCGACCTTGAGCAGGGGATGGTCATTACTGCGGAATTGGCTATCAACCAGTGTCGAGAGGCAAATGGTGAAAAACCTTTAAAATATAAAAAGGGCGACATAGCTGCTATCTCCGCCTACATGGCATATACATCTCGGGGAAACACAATCAATGTAGTCATTCCCGATGACCCACGAGCGCTTGAGGCTTATGAGCAGGGAAAACAGTTTTATTACACCAAGCGGGGTCAGTTGAATTTTGCATGTTCAGACTGCCACGTAGGTGGATCTGGAGGTTCCGTTCGAACCGAAATGCTTAGTCCTGCATTAGGACACCCAAGTCATTTTCCAGTATACCGTCTGAAGTGGGGTGAAATTGGCACTTTGCATCGACGGTTCGGCGGCTGTAATTCTCAGGTTCGAGCCAAGTCGTTTAAAGCACAGAGTGCACAGTATCGAAACTTGGAATATTTTCTGACATACATGAGTAATGGTTTAGAATTCAACGGACCTGGCGTTCGTCGATAGAGAGGGTTGGCACATGCAATATAGAATTTTTTCTGCACTCACGGACCTAAGTTCGTTAATTTGCGTAACTATGACACGCTTACGCTTGGTCGTATTTGTAGCCGGCATTTCGCTATTTGGATTTGTCGGTAGTAGTTTGGTGCACGCTAGCGATGTCGAAACATTCAATGCAGCATTTGCAAAGGCGAATGAGGCCCGCAAAGCTGCTAGGGCTTCTGGTCATGAATGGCGTGATACAGCAAAATTGCTGAAAAGCGCGCAAAAGTCCGCTGAGGACGGAGATTTTGAAAAAGCGATGAGTTTGGTCGCCACCGCACAACTTCAGGGCGAGCAGGCACTGATTCAAGCCCAACGTGAATCCAGTTTGTGGAAAGGCAGGGTGATTCGTTAGTTTTACATCACTGAGATGGGCCCGAATCGTCGGGCCCATCGCAATAATTGGTCATTTAAATTTTCAGTAATTTATTGGACAGTTCACTTGTACATTAATCGCCGAGAATTCCTGCAAGTTCTTGCAGCAGCAAGTGTCGCTGGAATTGGAGCATCCTCTTCAATCGAAGCTGCCTATGCTTCAGAAAATTATGGCAGTGTTCGATTACTGCATATTACCGACTCCCACGCCCAGTTAAATCCTGTCTACTATCGTGAACCTCAAATTAACCTCGGTGTAGGAGATGCTTGGGGATTTCCGCCTCACTTAGTTGGTAAGGCACTGTTTGACTACTACGGCATCACTGCTGCTACTCCAGAAGCATATGCATTTACCTATTTGAACTTTGCTGAGCTTGCAGAACAATACGGTAAGGTTGGCGGATATGCCCATCTAAAAATGCTGGTCAACCAATTGCGTCAAAGTTATGGCGAGGAACGAACGCTATTGCTTGATGGTGGAGATAGTTGGCAGGGTAGTGGCACTGCGTTATGGACCCGCGGTATGGAAATGGTTGAGGCAAATAACATTCTAGGGGTGGACTTGGCAACAGGACATTGGGAATTTACCTATACACCTGAAGAGCTTCAATCAAATTTAACAGCTTCAAACAGCGAGTTTATTGCACAAAACATATTTCTGACCGAAGATGCGCTTTTCGACGAAAAGCCAGCCTACGACGAATTTACTGGGCATGCATTTCCACCTTATACGATGCGGTCGCTTGGGGGCTATGAACTTGCAATTATAGGTCAGGCATTTCCGTACACACCAATTGCTAATCCGCGACGCAATGTACCCGATTGGACTTTTGGCATACGAGCCGATGAAATGCAGGAGTTGGTCACCAAGATCAGGGAGAATGAAAAACCTGACGCAGTCATTCTTTTGTCACACAACGGGATGGATGTGGATATCAAACTTGCAAGGGTGGTCACTGGGATCGATGTCATCCTTGGCGGTCATACACACGATGCCGTACCGATTCCAATTGAGGTGCAAAACTCTGAAGGTATTACTCTAGTTACCAACGCTGGTTCTAACGGTAAATTCGTGGGTGTTGCGGATATTGAGTTCGCAGACCGTGGCGTTAAGGACGTAAAGTATCGGCTCCTGCCGATTTTCAGCAATCAACTTGATCCGGATCCTGAAATGGCGCAATTCATTGCGCGGTCTCGGTCACCCTATACGGACCGCCTGGATGAAGAACTCGCAGTCACAGAGTCATTGTTGTATCGACGCGGGAATTTCAATGGATCTTTTGATGAAGTGACTTGTGCGGCACTTAGACAAGTTGGTGACGCTCAAATTGCACTGTCTCCCGGCTTCCGATGGGGAACTTCGGTTTTGCCGGGGAAAATGATTACAATGGAAGATGTGCTGGCCCAGACTGCAATGACATACCCCGAAACCTATGTTCGGAACATGACTGGCGAGACTCTCAAGTTGATTTTGGAAGACGTAGCTGACAATTCATTTAACCCCGATCCATTTTTCCAACAGGGCGGCGATATGGTACGGGTGTCCGGATTCAGTTACACGATAGATCCACATCAGGGATTTGGCAGCAGAATTTCAGATATGCGGTTGGATTCTGGTGAGTTGATCGAAGCGAGTAAGGAGTATTCGGTTAGTGGATGGGCGACTGTAGGAGAAGTTTCTCCCGGCCCACCGGTCTGGGATGTAGTTGCAGATTACCTTAGGAATGTAGAAACTGTTCGTGTTGACAGTATTAACGAACCAAAATTAATTCTCGATCGAGCAAATCCTGGATTGGGAAATTGAAATTATGTCGATAAGGCGAAGCAGTGCTAAACCAGTCTTTGTTCGAATTGGTTTTTGGCTACTGGCTTGCCTTTGTGTAATTTCTCAGATCGTCTCAGCCGAAACCCGCGATCCAGAGGAATACTTCTTTCATCAAACCTTTGGTGACCTTCAAGAAGAGGTAGAACTCGCACAAGAGGAAGGACAAGTTTGCATCTTGGTGATGTTTGAATTGAACGATTGTCCGTGGTGTGAACGTATGAAGGTTACCATATTGAATCAGGTAGATGTTCAAGATTACTATCAAAAGAACTTTCGAATCATCACGATGAATGTCGAAGGCGACAATTTGATCGTAGATTTTGAAGGAAATGAGGTGCCTGAAAAGGATTTTGCGCTGAAATATAACAGAATTCGTGCAACCCCCGTGTTTCTATTTTTGGATTTAAAAGGCGAGCCGGTGATGCGCTACACCGGTGCTACCAAGGATGCCGAGGAATTCATGTTGCTTGGTGAGTTTGTTGTGGACAAGCACTACGAAAGAACTAATTTCGTAAAGTTCAAGCGCGAACGGCGCGACCAAACATCTACCTAAATCCAATCGGAAGTACCCGCGAAACAATGATTCGCTACTGCCAACTCAAGTGGGTTATGGCGATGATTGGCGGCATATTCGCGTGTGTTTCCCTGATTGGATTCGCTGCTGAACCACCACCAGAAAACACTTTAACGCTGGATCAGGCTTTGAGTTATGCCAATGGTGACAATCCAGCACTTCGAACATTCAGTTTGAACATTGATAGTGCCCAAGCCGAACTTGACTTGGTTTCCTCTGCATTTGATCCCACAATCGATTTATATCTCACGGGAGAACGTGTTGACCGAGCAATGGAGGGGTTAGAACACTCCAGGGATGACAGCAGTGCAACTTTGCGGATTGTTCAAGATTTGTTCGATTTCGGAAGCAGAAGTGAAATGAAAAAGGCGAGGAGTGTTGGGTTGCAGCGGGCAAGAAAGCAACTGGATCAGGAGCTGCAAAAAAATAGACTATTGATTCTGCAACGGTATCTAGAAGTGTTGCTGGCTGATTTGGATTATGGAGTGAAGAATGAAGAGATGACGGTGGATTTCCTTAGATTTAGTCGTTTGCAGGAAGGTTACACCGATTTTGGCACCTACACTCAAGTCGAGGTTCTGGAATCTCAGGCAAAATATCAAGCAGCATTTGTTATTCGTCAAAAAGCAAATTACGAGCGTCAAGCATCAAGACGTCGACTTGCCAATGCGATGGGATTGGAGGATTACGTTCCTCGTGATCTAACTTTACCTGACTTATCAGAGTTTTTAGAGCGGGAATTGCCGGAATACAATGACCTATTGGCAAAAGTTTTGGATGCCAATCCCGAACTGGAAATTGCAAAACTTCAAGTCCAAGAGGCTATACACACAGCGGGAAGTCGAGAGGCTAAGTTTAAGCCGAGTGTTCAAGGAATTATTGAAGGAAAGAAGTGGCAACAGCCAATTGGTACAAGGGATGAAGCCACGGTTGCTATAGAACTTCGAGTGCCACTGTACGCGGGTAGTGAAAAACGCGTCACTCAGCAAAGGAATAGAATTGCTGTCGAACAGTCATACGCAAATTTAACTTCTATTGAATTTGACCTGCGAGAAACAACATTGCAGTTATGGTTGGAATTAAATGAGTTGTCGACTTCTTCAGTTGCCGCTGACGTGGCTACAGAGTATCGCGATTACTACTTAGACCGCAGTCGTACGCTGTACGAGCTTGAAGTCAAGTCCGATCTTGGTGATGCACAGGCAAAGTTATTGGGTGCATTGCGTGATAAATCTCAAGTTGATTTTCAAACGGTTTTAGTTTGGACTCAACTCGACCTACTCATGGGAAAGCAGGTGTTCTCACATGAAAACTAAAATTAGAATGACTCGAGTGATTTTAAAGTGCGTATTTTCGTTCTTGGCGGGAGTACTGGTAAGTGGCAACATCTTAGCTGCCGAACTTCATGGGATGGTAGATTTTGGAACACGAGTTCAGATAGTTGCACCAGGAAAGGGGCAGGTAGTTGCCGTAAATGCTAAAGTTGGTGACATTGTAGAGGCTGGTGCGGTAGTAGTTGAGTTGGATTCGAGGATTCAGCAGGCCGCCTTGAAAATTCAGCAAGCCAGAGTCGATCGAATTTCGATCGAATTGCAGGAATTGGAAGCCGAACATGAAAGAAATTTGGAACTTTATGATAGAGGGTCACTATCTACGACTGACTTCGAATCTGTAGAACGACAGGTCAAACAGACTCGCTTGAAACTGGTCGAGGCGGAGGCCAAGCGAAGAATTGTTGAGGTAAAGTTAGAACGCACCAAGTTAGTGGCGCCATTTGATGCATACGTTGAAACTATGGACGTTGTAGAAGGGATGTATTTAACACGTCGGATTGACCCACAGGTGCTGATGACTTTGGCAAAATTTGGAGACCTGGTTATTAGAGTGCCAGTTTCCTATGATGTGATGCGTGGATTGTTGAATGTGAGTGAAGTCAACGTCCGCTTTGAGGGTTCAGATCGGTTATTTTCTGCTCAAGTAGAACCTGCGATATCACCGTCAGAAATCGGATCGACTTACCCATATGTATTTCGTATGAACTATGAGGATAGGTTTATCTACCCAGGCACCCCTGCCACTATTGTCTACGAACCAGACCTGGCGAACTAAATTGAGGCTTCGTGATTCATAGCAAGAATCACTTTGCTTGAATCTTTGAACACTTAGATCTTCTCACAAATACTGTAAGGTGTTTGGCCAAAAGAGGTAAACACCCACAGGGTATTCGATTTAGAGCCTTTTCAAGGGTAAATAGCGCTGTAGGAGATTATTGGGGGCAGTACCATTGGTTCACACAGCATTCCTATGGATGTCTGGCTCTGTGGCGTCTTTTACCTTCGTCGCAATAGCTACTCGTGAAGTTTCATATCAAATCGATACTCCATCGATTTTATTTATTCGCTCTCTTATTTCCGTTCCCATAGTCGTTTTTGTAGTTGCATTATCAAAGGATAAATTCAAACAACTCAGTACTCAACGTATAGGGTTGCATCTTCTTCGCAACACGACCCATTTTGTGGGGCAGTTCGGTTGGTTCTACTCCATTGCGTTTTTGCCACTGGCTCATGTGTTTGCAATAGAGTTTACAGTTCCGTTGTGGTTGGCAGTATTGGCACCAATAATCTTAAAAGAAAAACTGCTCTTGAAACGAGTAGTTGTCATTCTTGTAGGTTTTGCTGGAATATTGATCATAGTGCAACCCTTTGGTGTCAACTTTGACCCAGTATCGATAGTAATGCTAATTGGTGCTATAGGATTTGCTTCATCAATGATGGGTACACGAAGTTTGTCTCGAACTGAAACCCCTTTGTGCATTTTGTTTTACATGACTCTTTTGCAATTACCTTTGACGACAGTACTTCTTATGACAACGGGTCCGGTTCAAGTTCCGGATATGGGAGGATTTTTACTAATCATATTTATAACTGTCGGAATTTTATTCGCACATTATTGCATGGCCACTGCAATGAAACTAGGTGAGCTAATGATGATCATCCCACTTGACTATTTGCGCTTACCACTCATTGCGGTCGCTGGATTGTGGCTTTACCAGGAGTCGATTACAACTTCTATGGTTGTTGGTGCAATCTTGATTCTATCTGCAAATTACGTAAATGTACGAATTGGTACAGGCAGATAGTAGGGTAGGGTAACTGAAAATGGTGGGCGATACTGGATTTGAACCAGTGGCTTCTGCCGTGTGAGGACAGCGCTCTTCCCCTGAGCTAATCGCCCACTTAAATACAATTATATTTGTATCAGAAGGTATTTCGGCGTGAATTCAAACAGTCAAATTAACTATGAAGTAAACACTATTGAAATCCTTTCTAAAACAAATACATATGTTGTTACTTTAAGAGTAAGTTATGAACTGTGGAACAATCCAATACTGCCTGATTTAGGTCTTCTCACCAAATTATTACTACTTGAATACTATAATCACAGGCTTTGGTAAAACGCTTCACATTAGCGACGTAATCTGAAAGTCATACCAGGTGTGACCTTGCCGAATCAAGTTAAAGCTGTACTGTTTGATGTCTTTGGAACTGTCGTTGATTGGCGGTCGAGTATCTCAGAGGAAGTTGCCAGTATTCCGAAATTACGGGGAGTGAATGGTGATGATTTCGCTGATCGATGGCGGGCGAAATACCAACCCTCAATGGAAAGAATCAGAACAGGTTCAAAACCCTGGACCAAACTCGATTTACTTCATTATCAAAATCTAAAGGAAGTTTTGACTGAGCTTCGAATTGATAATCTTGATGAGGCTGAACTAGACCATTTAAATCGTGCCTGGCATCGACTCAGACCGTGGAAAGATTCAGTAGAGGGTTTGAAAAGACTGAAGAGCAAATACATCATTGCTACGTTGTCCAACGGCAATGTTTCTCTCATTGTGAATATGGCTAAGAATGCAGAATTACCTTGGGACATGGTGCTCGGCGCAGAAGTTGTCAGACATTACAAGCCGCAGCCAGAGTCCTATATCAAGTCCGCACAGATGCTGGATCTTTCCACGCATCAATGTATGCTGGTCGCAGCGCACAACAGTGACCTTGTTGCAGCTGCAAATTGTGGATACAAGACTGCTTTTGTAGCCCGACCAACGGAACATGGTCCATGTCAGGCAACCGATCTTCAAGCTACCGGTACTTACGACATTGTAGCCAACGACTTTGTGGAGCTTGCAGAGGCACTTGGTTGCTAAATTCAAATACAGTCAGATACCGTCCGAGTCTTCGATAAGTGATTGATCAGCGCGAACTGCGATCAATCAATCAATAAATTTAATTCTTTCTCAGTCAGAATTTCATGAGCAGTCTTTTTCAAGGTCTACTGCCAAGTCTTGCAATGATGTTGACTATGGCAGTCGGCAGCGCAGCAATCCTTGGAGTCGCAGTTGTCGCCCCTGATGCTGCTCCTGATATCGGGGTAAGAGCGACTGAGGTAGGTATCTTCAGCGGTTTAGTCTACTTCTTTGCGATGTTCTCGGGTAGTTATTCAACCAGCTTTATTGCGAGGTTCGGGCCAGTTCGTGTGCTTCAGGCTACGGCTGTTTTGGCAGTTGCTGGATTAGCGAGTATGACACTGGCATCGCCGGTATTCGCACTACTGTGTGCACTACTTCTGGGTCTTGCATACGGGCCAATTAACCCTGCCAATGCTGATGTGATGATGGCAGTGACCACTGAAAAGAATCGTTCATTTTTGTTTTCGATTAAGCAGTCAGGTGTTACTTTCGGTGGTGCGTTTGCTGCACTGGTTGTGCCGCCAATTGTTGTTTGGTTGAATTGGAAGATTTCGGTGCTGGCAATTGCAATATTAGGGATTATTTCAATATTGATATTGCAGCCAATGCACAAAAAGTACGATCAAAATACCACTCAAGTCGTGAGTTGGTCGCCAAGTTCAATTATTCGACCCGTTGGAACGGTACTTAAAGTCCCGTTGCTAAGAGGGTTTTCAGTGGTCGGATTTATTTACGCAGGTGTTCAGGTCAGTGTCGCCAGTTTCTTTGTGGTTTATCTGGTGCAAAACATTGGTTTCGACCTTGTATCAGCTGGTGCATGTTTTCTGTTTGTCAACATTGGTGGAATTGTAGGTCGACTGTGCTGGGGAATTGTTGCGGATAGATTTCTTTCTCCAAAACTGACTCTGGTCATTATTGGCATCATATCTGCCAGTTCAATCTTTGGAATGCTGGTTATAACACTCGAGTGGAATGTAATTCTACTGTATCTATTTGCATTCATCCTAGGCGGGTCCACGCATAGTTGGAATGGAGTTTACCTTTCTGAAATCGCGTCCAGGGCGCCTAAAGGAATGGCACCGGAATGGACAGGCGGAGTTCAATTTATTTTTTACGGTGGCGTGGCGGCAATACCGCCACTGTTTGGTGTGTTAATTTGGACCACCAATAACTTCGAAGCTTCGTTTGTTGCAATTGCAATAGCAGTGCTGGTGGCCGGGCTGTATTTACCCAGGCTATACAAAATTCACGCTTCAGAATCTTAATTGAGGCGATTAACTACCAGTTTGGTAGTCATTCATGTAAGGCAATTCTTTGCTTAGATTTTTCACTAAGTGAGAATTGTCCAGCAAAAGGCTGGTGCTATCCCATAGACCGTTGACCAGTGCGTTTCTGTAATGATCCGGTATGTTCGCCACTGCGGAGAAGCCTTCAGTACTAACGTTTACCGGGTCCAGGTTGACTTGCCAGATGAGGCTAGGGTTACCTTCTGCAATGTCCTGAATCTCTTGAGCCTGCTGCTCGGAAACACGCAAGGCCGGAATGCCAATCGTACTGCAGTTACTGGCAAAAATTTCTGCAAACGACTCTCCGATAATTGCATCAATTCCCCATCGCTTCAATGCCTGCGGAGCGTGTTCGCGACTTGACCCGCAACCGAAGTTTTTATTCACTATCAATATCCTAGCATTTTGATTCTGCGGGTCATTCATAGGGTGGAGCTTTTCGCTCCCATCAATATTAAATCGTTCATCATAAAATGGGTAATTTCCAAGATTTGCAAAGGTAATTTCTTTGAGAAATCGTGCTGGAATGATTCTGTCTGTGTCGATGTCATTGCCCCGAATAACAAGTGCACGTCCTGAGACTTGAATAATTTTCTGACTAGCCATTATCAATAGTTATCTGTGGATTTTTGAATTCGATTTTTTCAATTCAATACTGTGCGGACATCGGTGACGTGTCCGTTTACTGCCGCAGCAGCTGCCATTTGAGGTGACATTAGTAAAGTTCGACCGTTGGGACTGCCTTGGCGTCCAATGAAGTTGCGATTACTGGTGCTTGCACATACTTCATCATTTTCGAGTTTATCAGGATTCATAGCCAAACACATTGAGCATCCAGGCTCTCGCCACTCAAGCCCGGCCTCCCTAAATATCTGATCCAAACCCTCATCAACAGACTGACCTGCGACTTGCTTGGAACCTGGAACGACAATCGCTCGAACGTGCTTTGCTACGCGTTGTTCCTTTACGACTTCGGCAGCAGCACGAAGGTCTTCAATTCTTGAATTTGTGCAGCTACCGATAAATACTACATCCACCTTTACATCGGTCATTTTCTGTCCTTCACGAAGTTTCATGTGCTGATAAGCGATCTGTGCATTTTGCCTTTCCTCAATTGGAAGCGAAGAAAGTTCTGGTAGAGTTTCATCAACCCCGATACATTGTCCGGGATTTATTCCCCAGGTGACTTGCGGTGAAATGTCCGAAGCGGAAAAATGCTTTACATCATCGTATTCAGCACTTGGTGTGGAGCGTGTTGAGTCCCAAGTTCGAATAGCCTGATTCCAGGTATCGTCGCTAGGTGCATAGGTACGACCCTTTATGTAATCGTAAGTGACTTGGTCCGGGTTGACGTAGCCGCATCGGGCACCACCTTCAATTGACATGTTGCAGACAGTCATGCGCTGCTCCATTGTCATCGCCTCTATGGTTGAACCGGCGTATTCATAAGCGTGGCCAATACCGCCGCTGGCACCGAGCATGCGAATAATATAGAGAATGACATCCTTTGCAAAAACCCCGGTGCGCAATTCTCCATCAACTTCGATACGACGAACTTTGAGTCGGTCTACTGAAAGGCACTGTGTAGCGAGAACATCACCAACTTGCGAAGTGCCAATACCAAATGCAATTGTGCCAAATGCACCATGAGTTGAAGTGTGAGAATCACCACATGCGACTGTCATTCCCGGATGAACCATACCGAGTTCAGGCCCTATAACATGAACGATTCCCTGGTGTGGTGTCGAACTATCGAAAAACTGGATGTTGAACTGCTGGGTATTTGACTCCAGAGCTTTAGCCATCGCTTCTGCCTGAACATCTGAATACGGTCTAACTAAACTGTCCGTTGGAATGATGTGGTCTATAGTTGCCACCGTTCGTTCTGGAAACGCTACTTTCAGGCCTCTTTCACGAAGCATATCGCAGGCTTGTGGGCTGGTAACTTCGTGGACTAAATGAAGGCCAATAAAGAGTTGATATTGACCTGTAGGCAGTTGGCAAACGGTGTGGCTTTCAAAAATGTTGTCATAAAGTGTGTTGGTGGCCATAGGCGTTCTTTCTGCGAAATCAAATGTAGAAGAGTGAATATTCTACGATAAATACTGGTGCAAAAGTATTCCAATTCTGCATCTGCATAACTGAATAGTCGCTTCAACTTTACCGAAATGGCGTCGTGTCAGGGGCAAATTAATCATTTATCCACTATTTAAAGTCTTGTATGTCCTGTAACTCTATGTTTTTACTAGATATTTAAATTTTGTTAAGAGAAATATCTACATTTTTTAACCAGTAATTACTAAGATTTAGATTCGCTCATCAGAACTTTGAAATGGGGTTTTTTCAGCGTTGAATGTTGATCAAAATGATAGCGAAGAACTGGCTACAAATATTGCTGATATACATGAATATATATTCATATATCTAGGAAAATATATCAATCTCTAACATCTTGATATAAAGTATTTTATTCCCATATTTTGTTTCAGAGACTTAGTTCAATTAAGTGAAGAAAACTTGACATAAATATTCCCAAAGAACTGTAGGTAGTTTTGCTTTCTAGACAATCAAAGGAAGTCATTTATGTTCTTCAAATTTTTTTACCAAGTTGGAATGGCGGTTAGCGGCGGAGCCATTCTGATTTCAGTAATGTTGGCCGTAGTTTAGTAGTTTCATATTGCCTTTAAGATTACAGGAGTAAAACACATGGCAGTCAGTAAAGTTATAAAGTTCCATCCGTATGCGCAGGTGCGCAATCAAGTATCGATAGGAGCGAAGATTAGAAAATTGATTAATTTGGTCAGACGTCGCATGGCCATGAGGTCAGCGGTTCGAGAATTGTCGAAGTTGTCTGATCATCACCTTCGAGACATTGGTCTTGAAAGAAATACGATTTACGCTGCAGTTTACGGAGATCACGAGATGAAAAACCGGAACGCAAGCAAGACTTACAAAGAAAAGAAAAACGTTAGAGTCGAAGAAATTGACAGATTAGCTGCTTAATTCATACCTAAACCTCCTCGAAGTAAGGCCATCGACACAAGTCGGTGGCCTAATTTTTTGGTGCTGTCTATACAAACATCACTCTTCATTAGATCTGTTGGGTAAAGGACAAACCGATTCGATTCAAATGTGTAAAATCACAATGTTATGGGTTCAATGTAAATGACTAATAAAATTGGATGAAGCAGTCGGTCGAAATAACTTGGTTCAAGGTTCTCGTAATCCTTGCTTTAGTTGTAGTGATGACTAGTTCTACGGAAGTAAACGCGACAACGGATTTTGAGGAGTGTAAATCGTTTTTCGAAAACTACAATTTGGAGAGTGAACCTCTAACCCGAGAGGAAAAAATTGTAGCAATGGACAAGGAATTCCAAGAATCCTTGGTCAAATTTGCTGAATGTTTCGCCACTGACACGGTTGCGGTTGGGGAAGGGCAGTCGGGGGAAACAGTCACTACTAAAATTGAGTCAACCCAAGTTGCCGGCGTTCAAGGTACAGAAACCGAACTCAGCGAGGAAACAAGCGATTATTCACAGATTCAACCAACATCAGATGTTGCTGCCAGTTCAACTTCAGAAGTTCCGACAAGTATAGGTTCTAGCGAAGTCCAGTCCTCAACAACTGA
Organism: Arenicellales bacterium; assembly: GCA_965200645.1. Taxonomy (GTDB): domain Bacteria; phylum Pseudomonadota; class Gammaproteobacteria; order Arenicellales; family JAJDZL01; genus CBDAUN01. Next base: position 512,883 of record CBDAUN010000003.1, on the reverse strand, counting down.
GTCTGTAGAAAAGTTAGTCCCGCCAATTTCTGGAAAACTTCCCGAAGATATTCCAGCAGTAGCCAATGACGATCACCTAACTGGACAAATACGTAGTGCCGCCTTGGCTGAGGAAGATCCAGACCGACAGGCGGAACTTTGGAATCTATACAGACGATATAAAGGTATGCCGGAAAAGTAGGAAATTTGATATTCTGTAGGTTTATGTAATCTACATTCAACATACTTAGTCGTTTTGTTGCCAAGTCTAGTAGTGTGACATGGTTGGTCTGCTACAATGGCGAAAGATGTATTAGTGATTGTTAAAGGTGAAATTATCAAACGTGTAGCAACTCTTTTCCTACTGACTTTATCTGCATTAACCTTGGTTGGCTGTGTCGCGGCCACTACCGGAGGTAGCAGTTCCTCTTCTTCTAAACCAAGTTTAGGGGTGACACTGGAACAACCCAGCAGTTCCAGCACCGTTGAGTACTCGGGGATACGCTTGGATGTAGTTGTTCCTGTATTTGAACCAGGAATCCCAAATGATCCAGATGACTATGAAAAGCTCGGCATCTGGCCCGAAGTTCGACGGACTGAGGCTATTCGCTTCGCCAGTATGCTTAAAACAGCACTGCAGGAAACTAAAGCTCTCGGAGATGTAGTTGTCACTCAAGATACTACTGTTTCGAGCGATCTCTACGTGTTGGGTCAGATCAATAAGTCCAACGGCGAAGATGTAGAAATCGATGTTAGTCTTTACGATTCAAGTCAACGAAAGTTGATGTCGAAAACCTTTAAACATCGAGTTGAAGAATATCACTGGGATGACGTTAGGCAACAAGGGAAAGACCCATACTATCCGGTATTCGAAAAGGCAGCTAAAGAAATTGTTAAGAGTCTGAAGAAGAAGTCTCCGGAGTATCTTGAAAGGGTGCGTGCAATTACTGAACTAAATTTTGCTCGAGTATTTGTTCCAAATGCGTTTTCCGAGCATCTTGAGTTCAAGGACAAAAAATTCAACTTAGTATCGCTGCCTGCTGAAGAGGATCCGATGCTGCAAAGAACTAGATCCTTAGCGGTAGTGGACAAACTGTATTTAAACAAGTCCCAAGAATACTATGAGGACTTTATCCAGAATACCGACGACAGTTATACAGCATGGCAGGAGTTTAGTTTGTCTTCAGCCAAATCGATGCGAAAGGCAAAATCTCAAGCAACAGTCAATGCAATTTTAGGTGGACTTTTGCTCATTGCTGGAGCAGCAGCAAGTGATGAAGATCAGGACGTAGTTAGTACGGCAGCGGTAGTCGGGGGTGCGATGATGTTGCAGAATAGTTTTTCTGCGAATAAGGAAGGAAAATATCACCGAGAAAATCTCAATGAATTGGGTAGGGACTTAAACTTCGATTTAGCTCCTCAAGTAGTTCAGTTAGAGAACGACAACATCACTTTAAAAGGAAATGTTACTGAGCAATACTTGCAATGGCGCGAACTGCTAAAACAGATGTTTGAACAAGAGGGCACGCCCAATGTTCAACTTTAAAGCGACTTTTGGTCTTATATCAAGCTATCAGTAAGCGCACTATTAAATGACCTTTCGTAGCGGAAAGGTGAAAGAACTAAAATCAAGTCGAAAGAAATTTCACTCCCAATTTAAGCCGGTCCTTCTTGGGTCGCTTGTCCTATTGTTGTTACTCGGGTCTTATATGGGTAGCAAATGGATTGGTTTCGATCTTGACTCATTCTTCAATCCCATAAGAAATTTATTTACTAGTCAGTTCGAGCAAAAGCTCGATGAGCTAGGTCCTGAACTAGAAAAGAAGGAACGCCACTACTCTGAATTGACTTTTCAGTTGCAGCAAGCTCTCGACTCGGCTGAAATTCAAGCACTCAAGGATGTCGGTCGAATTGAGTTGGAGACTCATCTGACGCTAAGTATTCAAAGCGCTAAATCTTCTCATGATGAGGGTGACTTGGACAGTGCAATACGTATGCTTGAGGTGGCGGTGGTAAGGTGGGAAGAAGCCTTGCAAGGTATATCACTGAACTTGTCCCATGAACCACTTGCGCAAGATTCAAATGACGATTACCCGGATGAGTCATCCAAAGTCGTAGTAGACCAAGCAGATACGCTCGACGACCCAATAACTGAGGATCAGCAAATACAGTTGGGAGCAAATTTTGATACCGAATCTCCCAATCCTGTTGTTGTAGAGCAGCTACCCGACATTCCTGAGATGAAGTCTGAATCTCAAGCAACTGTTGAAGTGGACCCCGTGCAGCCAATTGACTCAACTGCTGAGAAGGCTACAGAAGTAGTTTCCGGTACTTCTGCCACAGCGCAACTCCCGACGCAAAAGACCAATTTGGAAGAAATTTTGGAGGCTGATGGAAGTCCAGAACTACCATTGAAAGCTTTTGATGAACAGATAGTTGAAGCTGAATCGGACCAATTGGAATTAGTAGAACAAGCAGATCAAATCGAAGCCACTGAGGATCCAACTTTGATTGAATCCTCTGAAGAAAACATTCTCGCTCAGCATCAAACTGCATCGCCAGTTGCAACTGAAGCTCCGATTGAGCCAAAAGCCGAATCTGAACAAATCGCCTATGTCGATCAATCATCTTTGGAAAATGAAATTACAAATGACACCACAGGCGATGTACAGATTGAGTCGAAAGCAACAGAATCCGTAAAATCGAACGATCAATTGAACGATTTGTTTCAGGGAAAGCTAGCCAGCGTAGTCCAACTAGAAACAGCATTGGCGCCGGTTCAAGAAGTCGTTCCCGGTATGTCCAGTTCAATTAACAGAGGTCTTGAATTTAAAGATAAAGCTATTGATGCACATCGGAAATTTGAATTGGAGCCTGCAGCAAATCTAATTTCCGTTGCAGAAGAAGAGTTTAAAAACGCCGAAAAGTTAAAAAATAAGTTTTTTAAGCTAAATCTGGAAGTGGCTAAAAGTGCCTATGAGGTTGGCCAAATCGCTCAGGCTCGGGAAGCTATTGCCTTGGCTTCGAACATCCATAAGGAAGATAAAGAGGTGCTGCAATGGCAGGAAAAAATTGAAAAATATGAATCGCTTATTCAAGTGCGCGAAGAGGTGACTACTGCAAGAACTTCCGGAGACTTGAATGAAGAAATGGCAGCACTGCAGAATCTTATTGACCTCGACCCTGAGGACCAGTCTGCATCTATTCGAATTAATGAAATTAAGCAAATTCAAGAGGATCGATTGTTTAACCAAGCGATTGCTGCAGGTCATGTCGCGATAGGTCAGGGTGACCTAACGGCAGCAAACAGTTATCTGGCAAGTGCGATCAAAATTCGACCTTCCGACACAGAATCAATTAATTTACAAGTTAGAGTCAATTCACTTGCAAGAAATTTGGATATTGAGCGTTATCTGAAAATGGCGATTACCGAAACCAAGAACGACAATTGGAAGGCGGCGCTGAGCAATTACAAAAAGGTTCTCAAACTCGATGCAAATCATGCTGAGGCAGGCACAGGAAAGGAATTCGCCGAAAATCTCATAGCCACTCAGGATAGACTTGATGATTACTTGGAGCGACCTGAGAGGCTGGCTTCATCAAATATTGCAAAGTTGGCTCAGTCTGCATTGAATGAATCGAAACTACTCACTGCGTTTAGCAAACGACTGTCCGAGTCGTCGACTGGATTGGAAACAGCAATCCAAGAGTGGCAGACTCCTATACCAGTACGTGTAATTTCAGATGGTGAAACGGAAATTGGAGTGCGTGGTGTGGGTAAAGTTGGTAAAACGACAGAACGAATCATAAGTCTTCGTCCAGGACACTATGTTTTTGAAGGAATTCGTTCAGGTTATCGATCGATCTTGGTCGATCTTGTTGTTGAAAAGAATCATTCTGTGGTCCAGGAAATTTCCGTTATTTGTACAGAAAAAACTTGAACTAGTCATGTCAGACATTCAAAATCAGCTTTAAATGGCCGATTTAAAAGAAAATAATAATCTCGAGTCATTAGTTCGAGATGCCCAGCGAAAGCACAGTCGCGGGCGTGTTGCTACGATTGTCGTAATAGTGATTATCGTTCTGACCGCTTTGATTGCCTTTTTTGTTACGAATCAACTTGGACGGCTTGAAGTTCAAATTTTACCTGATGCTGCTGCAGTTAATGCGAAGGTGACTATAGCGGATGGACAAGGATTCTATTTCAAAACCAATATTTGGGCATTGAACAAGGAAGTATCGCTCTTGGTAGAGTCAGCAGGTTACGTATCAGAGGAATTAATTGTGCCTGATGCGGCTTGGGATAGGGGAAAGATAGAAGTCATTCTGCAGGTAAAGTTGGCGGAAATTCGTGCCACGAGCCTCCCCGAATTGGATGACACTAACTGGTATCTAAATGATGTGTTAATTGCACGCGGTGCGCGTGTGAACCAGAAAGTCGATCCCGGCACCTATGAAATGAGTGCCAGAAATCCATTTTATAAATCGCTCACCCGTACAGTAGACGCCGAACCCGGAGAACAACTTGAGTTAGAGTTTGACTTGATTCCCATTGAGCGCGATCTCACTATCACTTCAGAACCTGAACTGGCAAGTGTAACTATTGACTCCATAAAGGTTGGACAGACGCCACTGAAGATGAAAGTGCAAGGAGGTGATCTTGAAATTCAAGTAGCGTTGGATGGGTATAAACCTCAAACGCAAAAGATCACCGTTACAACTGAATCAAATTCGATTAAGCGACACTACGAATTACAGCGACAGAGCAGGCCTATTTCGTTTCAGTTTAAGCCGAAGGGAGGCGAAATTTCACTTGATGGTCTAAATTCACCAGAATTGGCAAACTCTAGCATAAATCTAAATCTTGATTCGGAACACCGGGTTCGTTACTCCAAGCCAGGATATGCCGCCAGTGGACTGAATTTTACAGTTTCATCGGAGTTGGCAACCCCCATTGTGTTAGAACTGACACCAATTATGGGTATTGTTGACATCAGATCGGATCCTGTAGCTGATGTTGAGGTTGACGGGAAGACGGTGGGGCAGACGCCGCTCCGTCTTAGTCTTTTGACGACTGAGCAACAAATCAAACTAACAAGTCCAGGATATCTACAAAAGACTATAACGATCCTTCCGGATGAGGCTGCGCCTCAAGCTGTTACTGTAGTTCTTACTTCTGAAAAAGAGCATAGACTCGCAACAGCATTTGAAACCTATAAAAATTCTATTGGGATGGAATTTAAGTTGTTCATGGAAAGTGATAAATTCATGATGGGTTCGAATCCAGGGGAGGCAGGACGACGCAGTAACGAGTTTGTTCGTGATATTCAGTTTGAAAGACCATTTTACGCAGGCATTTATGAGGTATCAATCGAGCAATACTCAAAGTTTAGTCCAACTAGTAATGCAAACTCCAACAGCCGTTTCCCAGTAACCGGTATAGATTGGACCTCCGCTGCGATGTTTTGTAACTGGCTGAGCGAGAAGGAAGGATTTGAGCCGGTATATTTATTTACTGGGAATCAATTTTTGGGTAGTAAGGCAAGTGCTGATGGTTATCGAATGCTGACGGAACCCGAGTGGGAATGGCTGGCCAGAAAAGCAGGTAAATTGCGGGCGTCTGAGTTTACTTGGGGAGATTCAACAACCATTCCTAAGAACTCAGGTAATTTGGCTGATGAGACCGCTCAGGGCTCGGTAAATAAATATATTGCTAACTACGAAGACGGGCATGTCAAACTAGCTCCTATTGGATCATTCGCGCCCAATGCTGCGGGGATTCACGATCTGTCGGGTAATGCCCGTGAATGGACACACGACTCCTATAGCTTGCGTATTCCATCTCAGAACATTACCGAGATTGACTCCTTTGATGAAAGTGCCGAAGGACGGCGCACAATCAAAGGTTCAAACTGGAGTTCAGCAAGATTGACAAATTTACGTGCCGCCTGGCGTGATGGCAGTATTTCCCCATCGGATGACTTGGGATTCAGAATTGGACGTTACTTATACAAGGAGATTTCAAGTGAGTAATAGAATTAAGAAGGTGACATTGTTGACTGCAGTATTGCTGTTGGTTGTTGTTTTTGCATACGCTTACACCAATGGAGGTATTGCACAGACTTCAACGACCAAAATCAGTCTCGATTCTCCAGTTAGCTTTCCAGTGGATATCTAAGTGAAGGAACTCATTCGGAATTTAGTCGTACTGATCGTTTCGGCAGTCTGTGTTCATTTTGTTTATGTCCAGTACATCAGACCAACTGCTGAAAAAACGATAGACATTGCCCGAGCAGCTGGAGAGTCAGTGTCCAGAGACTGGGTTGTAATCGTAAAGGACTGGGAGCAGGAAATATGCATCATTTTGATGATTTACTGCATCGTGCAGATTGTGATTCGTTTACGAGATATCGCAAGAGAGCAGTATCTCTACAGTGTTGATCTTTTAGAAAATACAGATGGCACTATTCAAGGTGACACACTCAAACAGTTGGAAGGACTGCCAGCACCGATCGTAAACACACAACTGGTTCAGACTCTGATGGCCAGTCTTCGCAGGTACAAGATCACCGGTGACGTTCAAAATACATCGGATGCCATACAAACTAGTATCGAGAGCCTAGCCTTACGACTGGAAGCAGAAAACACAATGATTAGATACGTGATTTGGGCAATTCCGTCTATTGGATTTATTGGGACAGTTCGTGGTATTGGACAAGCCTTGTCTCAGGCGGATGAAGCTCTAGCCGGGGACATTACCAACATGACTGCAAGTTTAGGTATTGCTTTTAATTCCACCTTTATTGCATTGATTATCAGCATAATCCTGATGCTATTGCTACAGTCACTACAAAAGTCTCAAGATCAACGATTGGTTGATATTCAAAGCTACTGCGAAGAATTTTTGTTAAAGCGCATTAGCTGACTTCACCAGTTTCGCGATGCTAAGACGCAGAAGAAGTCAAGGAAGCAACCTCGCATTTCTGGATGTCATGGCATGTGGGTTGGGGGCAGTTGTATTGCTTTTTTTGGTCCTCAAACACAATACGGATGCCTCGATTCAACAAGCTGACCAGGAGGTAACTTCTACCGAGCAGGAGATCTACAAACACTTAATCGAAGAACAGAGCAGCCTTAGTAAAAGAGTTGAGGCTAAGCAAGCTGAAGTTGAACGCAAGAAACAACGTCAGGCTGAATTTCAAGCCAGTCGTGCAGAGCTGGAGGGTCAGGAGAAAAACCTAAGCGATTTGCTCACCCAAATCCAGCAGAGCCGAACTACCAACAAGTTACTCGAACAAGAAATCATCGCACTGCGGGAACTCCAGGCAGAAGCTGTCGTTGAAACCAAGCGTGTTGATGAGGAGCAGTATTTGTTGGGAATGAAGGTTGAAGGAAGAAGAATTGCGATTTTGATTGATCAAAGCGCTTCGATGACAGATGAACTGCTGATCGACATTTTTACGCGAAAATTTGGTAGTGAACAGGAACGCAAGTCCGGTCCAAAGTGGATACGAACAGTCAATACCGCTAAATGGATACTTAATCGACTGCCAAAAAATAGCGAGTTCGTAGTGGTCGCCTATAGCGAAAGTGCCAAGGTTTTAGGAAATGGATCTTGGTCGAGCAGTCGGGATGAACAAACAATTAAAGGTTTATTTTCAGAGATCGAAAACTTGGTTCCTGTTGGAGGAACCAACCTTGATGCAGGACTAAAAGCTGTCGCTACCCTACCTGGTATCCCTACCAATATTTACCTGATAACAGATGGTTTGCCAACTAAAGGCCCAATCAAGAGTTCAATTTTTGAGTCTTTGGGATCGTTTAGAAATTGTTCGAATAGTTCTCAAATTGTCACCGGTGAATGTCGTTTAAAAATTTTTCATTCAACTACAAATAAGAATACAAGTGCTGAAGTGAATGTAGTGTTATTACCCTTGGAAGGCGACCCCGATGCTGCCCCTGCCTATTGGGCATGGGCGGCAAGAACTGGGGGATTATTACTGGTGCCCTCTGGTGATTGGCCATGATTAAAAAAAGAAGTGGTTACGAAGTATTCAGTTTGGCTTTCTTGGATATTATTACTTGCGGTTTTGGAGCAATACTATTACTTCTATTGGTGACCAAGCCGTTACCCTTGATTGAAAGACCTGGCGAAGAGGCTTTCAATCTATCCGAGATGATTCAGGAGACGATCGAATCGCTGGCTGATTTACAGGAGTCTTGGGAGAATCTTACTTCAGTCGAACAAAGCATACCTGAGTCGAACTCACAAGCTTCAATCTCCGTTGAAGATTTGGAGTATTCAATAGTATCTGCAGAGCAAACTTTGGAAGAATTGAATCAGTCGAATAGGGGCTTGGAAAAAATTAAAGAAGAATTGCAAAGAGCTACTATTCAGGCTTCGAATTCCCCAAAAATTCGAAGTCCCGAGGTGGGAGGAATTCCAGTCGAACGAGAGTATGTCATATTCATAGTGGATAACTCCGGCAGCATGATGGAGATTTGGTATCACGTAGTCGATGTCATGAGTCGAATTCTTGCGATTCATCCAGAGGTTAAGGGTTTTCAGGTTTTGAATGACAATGGAAATTATCTGATGAAGGGTACCAAGAGGGCGTGGTTGACCGATAGCCCTACAAGTCGTCAGTATGTGCGAGAGGCATTGGATTATTGGGTTTCAATTTCCACCAGTAGTCCTGCTGAAGGACTTGAAGTGGCTTTGAGGTCCTATAAGGAATATCTGGATAAAACGTCTATTTATATTCTCGGCGACGATTTTACTGGCAGGTCCTATCAGAAAGTTCTAGACACATTGGACAGACTGAACAGAGGCAGAACCAATCCAGATGCGCGAGCACGGGTTCACGCAGTAGGGTTTATTTCATATAAAGGCAACAGCGTTCGGTATGGCACATTGATGAGAGCAATTGCCGAAAACAACCAAGGAACATTTTTGGCATTACCCTTCAAGTAGATTACTTATAAACCAGAGTTACTTCGGTTCACAAAAGTTACTATAAACTCTCAGATTCTGATACCAAACTGTTAAAATCTGTGCATGAAGAGTCAACCACTGTAGACGTAAATTCAGAAAATTGAATTTTACAGTCTTGGATTGAACTGCTTGAAAGTTATCGGACATTGTTGTCCTTTTTTTGTGGATTAGATTTCACTGTAATGACGGAGAAGAGCATTCAAAAACTATGTTGAGAACAGGAGAACAATATCGAGACTCGCTGCGCGATGGTCGTGTTGTATTCATGGACGGTGAGCGAGTCAAAGATGTCACAACACACCCTGCATTTGTACCGATTGTTGACATTCGAGCGAGAATCTTCGATATGCAGCATGAAGAGCAAACCACTGATTTACTTACCTATATTGATGACAATCAGGAGACGAGTTCAGTACTGCTGAAAATGCCTTTCAAAAAGAAGGATTGGCGTCACAGACGAACCGCGGTTGATACGGTGCTCAATGATATTGGCGGTGTAGTCACTAGAGTTGGAGATGAGACTGTTGGCGAAATGTGGTCTTTATATGATGGAAGCGATGTACTGGCAGAGATCGATCCAAGATTTGCCGAGAACATCAAAAATCATATCGATAACGTAATTCGCAATGATGTATTTCACGTTTCCGCAAACACCGATCCCAAGGGTGATCGCTCTAAACCTCCCCAAGAACAGGACCCCGACATGCTGTTGCATGTCGTAAAGGAAACAGATGCCGGAATCATCATCAGAGGCGCAAAGTATGAAACTGCTTCAGCTTATGCTGATCAAGCCTTTGTAAAACCAACAATTGCGAATTGGGGTGACCAAAAGTTGTCGGACTATGCTGTCGGCGTAATTGCACGGATGAATGCGGATGGCATCACTCATATTTGCCGTAATGGATTTCGGAATCGTGCACCTGAATTAGACTATCCCTTGTCAAATAGATTCGATGAAATCGATACTTTAATTGTGTTTGATAACGTATTGATTCCTTGGGAAGATGTGCTTTTCTACCAGCATACTAGAGCAGCTACTCATATTCGTGCCACACTGCATCGATACAGTGCTTTTGCATTTGTACAAAGAATCGAAAAATATGCTGAAATGTTGATTGGTGCGGCGCTCTTCAACGTTCGCCAGACCGGTTTAGATAAGCAGCAGGCGGTGAGGGAAAAAATAGCACAGTTAATTTGTTACAAAGAAGGCATTAACGCACATCTTACTGCAGCAATTGCCAGCGCACAGCGAAGCCCAAAAGGGTTACTTATGCCTAATCAGGCTCTTCTTTATACGGGTCGGGTGCTAGCCTGCACACAGTTGCCTCATATGATGCACATTACCAGAGAATTGTGCGGTGGGCAAATCTGTATTACCCCAGATTTGAAGAGTTTTCAAGCAGACGGTTCACAACAGTGGTTGGAAAAGTACTATTCAATTAATGAAGAATGGCAACATGCTGACCGCCGAAAATTACTGGCATTCGCGCGTGATTTAGTCAATTCCGACTATGCGTCCCACAGGCTGACATTCCAGTTGTTTGCGCAGTCACCACCATTTGCCCATTTGAATGCGGTCTACATGAACTACGACCCAACTGATGCATTACAGTTTGTCAAAAAATCTGCTGGACTGTCTGAACAAATTACTACTAACAGGAGATAGACTCTTGTCTGAACATATAAGACTTCGAAAATTCAATACCAAGGACACTTATCAGGACCAGGTTCTCGATAATGATTTGTGCCAGGTCGTCAAGGCCGGCAATCTAGTTTTTTTGAGAGGTCAGGTTGGCAGTGACTTTGATGGTAACGTGGTGGGAGTAGGCGACCCTGCGGCCCAAGCAGATCAAGCAATGCGCAATGTTGAACAACTGCTTACAGAAGCAGGAGCGACGCTTCGGGACATTTGTAAAATCACCGTCTACATCACAGACCGAGCCTACCGTGAAGCGGTTTATCAGACCATCGGCAGGTGGCTGAAGGGAGTGTATCCGGTGTCGACGGGGGTGATTATTCAGGGACTTGCAAGACCAGAATGGGTAATGGAAATTGATGTGATAGCGGTTATCCAAGACAACAATTAGGACAACACTGCACTGAGGAAAGTAAGATGAAGAGGCAATACGACACTCAGGATCTTTGGGAAAAGGACCGAGATCACTACATTCATCCATGGACTGATTTTTCGGTCTTTCATGATGAAGGATCCTTAGTGGTCGCTGAAGCTGATGGTTCATACGTTTTTGATAGCGATGGCAAGCGCTATCTTGATGGTATTGGAGGGCTGTGGTGTGTCAATATCGGTTACGGATCGGAAGAAATGGCAACGGCGATAGCCGATCAGATTCGAGCCATACCTTATTACTCTTCTTTCAATCATCTAACTACTCCGCCGTCTGCAGAACTTGCAGCGAAACTCGCTGAAATTGCACCAGGTCCATTGAATCATGTTTTCTATGGAACTGGCGGCTCTATGGCAAACGATACAGCGATCAGAATCATTCACTACTATTTCAATCGACTGGGTAAGCCAAACAAGAAACAGATTATTTCCCGAACTGATGCTTACCATGGCAGTACCTATCTTGCGATGACACTAACCGGTGTTGAAGCTGACCACACTGGATTTGATTTAGCACCAGGATTGGTACACTACGTATCCAATCCAAACCCCTATCGCATGCCGGAAAACATGTTGATCGATGAATTTTGTGACTTTCTCGTCAATGAGTTAGAGGAAAAGATCAAGAATCTTGGCGAAGACAATGTTGCAGCCTTTATTGCAGAGCCAATTATGGGAGCCGGTGGCGTAATTGTCCCACCACCGGGCTATCACAAGCGCACCAAGGAAGTTTGTGAGCGTTACGATGTCATTTATATTTCGGATGAAGTGGTAACAGGTTTTGGAAGATTAGGTCATATGTTGGCATCGGAACCCGTATTTGATCTAGTGCCAGACATGATTACTTGTGCAAAGGGCATATCGTCTGGCTACCTGCCACTTTCAGCGACGATGATTTCCGATGAGATTTACGAAGTTCTCAGTAGCCCGTCCGAGGATGGGTCTTTGTTTACTCACGGGTTCACTTATTCCGGTCATCCCGTGTGCTGCGCAGCTGGACTAAAGAACATAGAAATCATTGAGCGCGAAGGTATTTGTGAGCATGTTCGCAAGGTGGGTCCATATTTTGAAGAGCAACTGAATAAACTTCGAGATCTACCAATCGTCGGTGACGTGCGTGGCAAGTGCTTCATGATGTGTATTGAAAACGTTGCCAATCAGGAAACTAAGGAGTTATTGGCAGACGATGTTAGGGTAGGTGACCGAATAGCCGCACATTGTCAGGAAATGGGATTGATCATTCGGCCGATAGCTCACCTAAATGTCATGTCACCTCCGCTTACACTTACGCATGAAGAAATCGATGACATGGTCGACACATTGCACAAAGGTATCGAATCCACAATGAGCGATTTGGCCAAGGAAGGGCTGTGGAACGGATAGTTTCAGCAATCATGGATGTAATTTTGAAAAAGATAGAATTCACAGTTCAATAACACCAATGAGCAATGGGTGATTCCCGTTACGACATACTTTTTGAACCAGTTCAACTAGGCCCAGTAACCACTCGTAATCGTTTTTACCAGGTGCCCCATTGTAGTGGCATGGGGTATGTGAAACCGCAAACTGCTGCAGCAATGAGAGCCGCCAAGGCAGAAGGTGGTTGGGGTGTGGTTTCCACTGAAGAGTGTGAAATTCATCACACTTCGGATGTGTCTCCTTACAACGAACAACGGTTGTGGGACGATTCAGATATACCGAATCACGCAAAGATGGTGGATGCTGTGCATGCTCATGGCGCTCTTGCAGCGATTGAACTGGCTCATAACGGCATCGAAGCACCAAATCTATACAGCCGGTCAATAACACTGGGACCATCTTCTGGTCCTACTCCAGGATACATTCCGGTTCAGGCTCGTGGTATGACCAAGCAGGACATATGGGATGTAAGACAAATCTATCGTGATGCCGCTCTACGAGCCAGGAGGGCAGGGTTCGACATCATTTACGTGTACTCAGGTCATGGGTTGACCTTGCCAGCCCACTTTCTGTCCAAAAAATATAACCGCCGTACTGACGAATACGGTGGGACATTCGAAAATCGGATGAGACTTCTGCGAGAAATCATTGAAGACACAAAAGATGCAGTGGGTGATACCTGTGCCATAGCTGTGCGTATTTCAGTGGATGAAGCGTGGGCGGCTGATCACATTGAAGTTCATCAGGAAAGCATCGATGCTATTGGTGCACTTGCAGAACTGCCGGACTTGTGGGATGTCAATTTAAGTCGGTGGGAGGACGATTCAGCTACTTCGCGGTTTAAGGAAGAGGGATTCCAACAGCAATACATTAAGTCAATAAAGCAACTGACAACTAAACCTGTAGTTGGAGTAGGCCGATTCACCTCGCCGGATTCAATGGTGTCGCAAATTCGAGGTGGCGTACTGGACATAATTGGTGCAGCCAGACCTTCCATTGCCGACCCATTTTTACCGAAGAAAATTCAAGAAGGCAGACTGGAAGACATTCGTGAATGCATTGGTTGCAATATTTGTGTCACTGGGGACTTTACGATGACGCCAATGCGGTGCACTCAAAATCCAACCGTGGGTGAAGAGTGGCGTCGAAATTGGCATCCCGAAATTGTTCCACCTTCAAAGAGCAAGGAATCAATTCTGATTATAGGTGGCGGACCAGCCGGGTTGGAATGTGCTACTACACTGGGTAAGCGAGGTTATGAAGTTACGCTATCTGAGCGCGCTACAGAGTTTGGTGGAAGAGTAAGTAGAGAATGTAAGCTGCCAGGACTATCGGCATGGAGTCGAGTTAGAGACTACAGACTGCAACAAATAACCAAACTCACAAACGTTGAAACCTATCTGGCAAGTGAGATGGGTCGAGATGACGTATTGCAATTTGGAGCAACTAAAGTGGTAATCGCAACTGGCGCACGTTGGAATTCAGATGGTATCGGTCGCTCGGATGACACGGTTATAGATAGCTCAGCAGTGAATATGGTACTGACTCCAGATGACATTATGGATGGCAATGTCCCACAAGGAAAAGTCGTAATCTACGATGACGATCACTTTTATATGGGCGGATTGATTGCAGAAGTGATTGCTAGGAGTGGGACAGAAGTTACCTTGATAACACCCGCTGCTGATGTTTCACACTGGACCCATAACACTTTAGAGCAAACCCGAATTCAAGCCCGTTTGATTCAAATTGGAGTGGAAATATGCACTAATAAAACTCTCACCACAATTGGATTGCATGAGATTGAGATGGAGTGTGTATTCACCGGCCAGCGCAGTAGCATGGAACTTGACCACATCGTACTAGTGACTTCCAGAGATTCTCAAGACGAGCTTTACAACCATTTGGATTCCTGTAGCGAAGAACTTACCGATGCCGGTATTAAGTCAATCAGTAAGATAGGGGACTGCTTAGTGGCTGGTACCATTGCAGCTGCGGTCCATTCGGGCCATCATTGGGCCCGTCAACTAGGCGAAGAACCAGACGACTTGATTCTGGCACCCTTTAAGAGAGAATACCCACTAATACAATAGGTTGACTAAGAATTTTGAAGTTCCTCCTTGTGTGCTTCAACCATTGCTGCAAGGGATTCAAACCTAAAGTGAACTTCGACCGGCTCTTCGACCCTTGGGGTTGCTCCCGAACCTTGTTGTCCACTACGTCGGTCTATCCAACAGCGAGTCAGCCCAACTTGTGTTGCAGGCACCATGTCGTGATATAGGCTTTGTGCCGTGTGCAGAATATTGGTTTTTTCCACACCCATTTCAGCTAAATGGTCGAGCATGTAGTCAAAATTATTGAGTTGCGGCTTATATGAGCCGATGTCTTCTGCTGTAAAGATTGCATCAAATTCAACTTGCAAGTGGTTGTTACTGTATGAGAAACCTATGTTGTCAACATTCGATAGAATGACTAGTTTGAAGTGTTGCTTTAAGTAATTCAATGATTCTACTGAATCAGCAAAGGCGGGCCAATCACGAATAGAGTCGCCAAACCGCTCATGATCATCCTCAGTAGCAGAAATGTTGTAGTCCTCGGTAAACCTTCGATGAACTTCGCGAAGTAAATGCGTGTATTTGAGGTTGGGTTGTTCATGCTCTACTTTAGCTTCAACTTTTGCGTACCGAAGTAACACTTCATCTTTGGTAGGATTGGGGTCTTCCATGTCGACTGCATGCTTTAGTGCATTGTAGATGCCAGATTCCCAGTCGATCAGAGTGCCGTAGCAATCGAAGGTCAAAGTTGTAAAATCTTTGATTTTCATTTAGATAGGTTCACTTATTAAGTTTGAAATTAAATAATCCAGACAGTTAGTTTTTAGATAGAATGCAATTGCCAAAAAAAGTGCGTTTGTCGAAGTCGCAATGGGCTTGCAGACACCCGCTTTCTTAATATTTAAAAATTGTACAGACAAAGGCGAACTTGTCTGAAATTTTTGAGTTGTCTTGAAGGTCAAAAGGAGATAAATTTTTGGTCTGTTAGTTTGTCAACTGGCAGGCAAGTAGTGTAATTTTGATTTTCTAGTTTGGTGGGTCCGTGTATAATTCCTTTCTATCACAAAGCGTTATCAACTGTATAAAACATCAGAAATGATAACGAGTTCCATACGCCCGATGCATTCGTAGTCGGGCATTGCTAAATTAGAAGCATACGATTTGTACGAGTTTCAAAAATATGGGCGAGAGTGGCGGAATTTGGCAGACGCGCTGGTTTTAGGTACCAGTGGGGTAACCCGTGGGAGTTCGAGTCTCCCCTTTCGCACCAACTCTTTAGATTTGAATAAGAATGCTGCCGCATGACTGTTGAAATTGTTGAAGTGACGGCGTCCTCTCGTCGTATGACTGTCACTATTCCAGCTAGCGATATTGACGACCAGGTAACAGTCAAATTGCGCGAATTGACAAGATCCACTAGTCTGCCAGGATTTCGAAAAGGTAAGGTTCCGCAAAAGCTCATTGAGGCTCGCTTTAGACCCAGCGTCCAACAGGAAGTAATGCAGGAAATTCTGCATCAATCAACTACTAACGCATTTCAAAACAGTTCTGATACTCCAATATCTCAGCCTGAGATGCAGAACTATCGGCAGACCGATGCAAGAGACCATGAGTTTATCTTTGAATTTGATGTCTTGCCCAATGTTGAAGTAACCGATATCAAAGGTGCTGACATCTTCAATCCAGTAGTGAACATTACAAATCAAGATGTTGAAGATGAACACGCGATCTTGCTCGATGCGCAACATGCTTGGAAAGTTGCGGACAGGCCAGCACAAATTGGCGACCGCATTTCAGCTGATATTACTGCAACTGGAACGGACAATGATTCACAAGAAACAAAGCCGGCACAATTTGTAATCGGACGCGGCGACAATCAAGCAGTTGTTGATGAGCAGATTGTGGGTCTGAAAGCTGGCGATACCACCACAGTTACCATAGAAAGTAAATCAGCAAGTGAGGAAAGTCAAGATTCAGAACCGACTGAAGACGAAGCAATCGAATCTGCAGAGAGTCATATTTTTCAGGTTGTGGTTAATCAGGTAGAGGAGGCACAACCGGATCAGTTGGATGAGCAGTGTTTGGCTATGCTTGGTGCCGAGAGTAACAATGACGAAAGATTAAATGAACTCATTCGACTAAAGATTGAAAGGGAATCCAAGAAATTGATGAGGAACTATCTTGAATTGAAAATTTTTGGTCATCTGGTCGAAGCAAACAAATTTGACCCGCCGCAGTCGCTTGTATATCAGTATTGGATAAACAGACTGACTACTCAAGGTCTTAAGCCTGAGCAAGCAGCAAATTTCTTAGCAGAATACAAGGATTCTGAACCTATGCGAGTACAACAGCAGATTATTGCCGAAAAGGTAAAGGCAGATATTATCAGAGCGGAATTGATAAAGCATTACGAGATTACGGTAGATCCAGAGTCAACAGAAGCATTAATGCGCCACGATTCCAAACTGTACCCCGATCCAGATAAAGCTTATGAGATTTTTAAGGGTAATGAAGCTGAGTTCAGTAGCTTGGCAATGCAGTTAAACTTACATAACAAGTTACTACAAGAAGCTGAGTGTGAGGACAAAAGTGTAGGAATCCCGGAAATGATGTCTATACAGCAGGAAATCGATGAAATTAATAACAAATTTTTATCGGAAGTAAAGACTGCAGATTTAGGCGAGGATACCGAATCCCATTCACCGAAAACGGAGACAGACAAAGAATGAATGATCCAGTGAGCGCAATGGACAATGTGGCCTTGGGTTTGGTCCCAATGGTAATTGAAACCACCGGGCGCGGTGAAAGAGCGTTTGATATTTATTCACGTATGCTCAAGGAGCGAGTTGTATTTCTTGTCGGAGAAATCGAAGACCACATGGCGAATCTTGTTGTGGCACAACTTCTATATCTAGAATCTGAAGACCGTGATAAAGATATTGATTTGTACATCAACAGTCCAGGTGGTCTCGTAAATGCTGGTTTGGCGGTATACGATACGATTCAGTTTTTGCAACCAGATGTCCGAACGGTGTGTATTGGTCAAGCTGCCAGCATGGGAGCTGTAATATTAGCAGGCGGGGCGGCTGGAAAACGCTTTGCTCTGCCACACTCAAGAATCATGATTCATCAGCCAATTGGCGGGTTTCGCGGGCAAGCTTCTGATATTGATATTCATGCAAAGGAAATATTGAATTTGCGAAAAAGATTGAACGAAATACTGGTAAAACATACCAACCAAACCATGAAAGTGATTCAACGAGACACCGACCGAGATAAGTTTCTCGAAAGCGAAGAAGCGGTGAAATACGGCATAATTGACTCCGTAGTTGAAAGTAGAAAGAAATTAAACAATTAATGATTGGTTAAATTGATGTAAGGATTGACATACAGGGGGTAGTGCTTAGGTATGGCTAACAAACGAAACAGTGGAACTAGAGACCGTGGACTGCATTGCTCGTTCTGCGGAAAGAGTCAGCACGATGTCCGCAAGTTGATTGCCGGTCCATCAGTTTTTGTTTGTGATGAATGTGTAGAACTCTGCAACGACATCATCCGTAGTGAAACTGCATCTGACGATGACTCCAATTCGTCAGGCGGCGTGCAGTTTCCCACTCCCAGTGAAATTTGCAGCATCCTGGACGAATATGTAATAGGGCAGTCCGTTTCAAAAAGAGTACTTTCAGTCGCTGTCTATAACCACTATAAACGGGTGCATAATCAGGAAACTGTAAATGATGTTGATATTTCCAAAAGCAACATCCTGCTCATTGGTCCCACGGGTTCCGGAAAAACTTTATTAGCGGAAACCCTCGCCCGACAATTGAAAGTGCCATTTACGATGGCGGATGCCACTACTTTGACTGAAGCTGGATATGTTGGTGAGGATGTCGAGAATATCATTCAGAAACTCCTTCAAAAGTGCGACTACGACATTGATCAGGCACAACTTGGCATTGTCTATATTGATGAAATAGACAAGATATCCCGGAAGTCGGATAATGTTTCAATTACGCGTGATGTTTCTGGTGAAGGTGTTCAACAAGCGCTGCTCAAGTTAATTGAAGGAACTGTGGCCTCAGTGCCTCCGCAGGGTGGACGAAAACACCCGCAACAGGAATTTTTGCAGGTAGATACTCGAAATGTTTTGTTCATATGTGGCGGAGCGTTTTCCGATTTGGAGAAAATCATCAGAGCCAGAACAGAAAAGAGCGGAATTGGCTTTGGCGCAGATTTCGAAGATGATGAGTCAGACTTGGCAGATACACTGAGGCAAGTTGAACCGGAAGATTTAATTCGATTTGGATTGATTCCAGAATTCGTGGGCAGACTGCCGGTAGTCGCCACCTTAGAGGAACTTGATGAAGAAGCACTCGTGCAGATTCTTCAGGAACCAAGAAACGCGCTCTATAAACAATACAAAAAGCTATTCAAACTTGAAAATGTCGATCTTGTTATTCGTGATGATGCTTTGCGAGCGGTTGCTAGAAAGGCTATGGAACGTAAGACAGGGGCACGAGGGTTGAGGTCGATACTCGAAAATGCCTTACTGGAAACTATGTATGAACTTCCTTCCATGCCGGATGTTAAGGAAGTTGTAGTCGATGCCAGTGTTATAAATGAGGGTGCCCGCCCTTTTTACATTTACAAAGAAGAGGAGGTGAAGAGGCAGGCTTCATCTCAGGCAGGTTCATAGAATGTATTTAGTAATCATAAATAGGTATTGAAAAATATTTACAAAGCCTTATTTAGGGGGAAATCAATGATCGTGAACCATATGTTGTGTGAGAAGGGATGAGTGAACAATCAAAAATGATGCTGGAAGAAGTTTCTTATCCAGTACTGCCGTTGAGGAATGTTGTAGTTTTCCCGAGAGTGACAATTCCACTGTTCGTGGGTCGGCAAAGTTCAATTCAAGCTTTAAATTTTGCAGATTCTTATGACAGTCAGGTGATACTTGTTGCGCAAAAGGACGATGGCGTAGAAGACCCAGAGCCAAGTGACCTATATTCTGTAGGTACCGTCGCAACCATTCTACAGAGCTTAATCTTGCCGGACGTGGCTCGGACTCGAAAGGTTTTTGTTCAGGGTAAATGGCGGGTAAATCTAGCAGATTTGGAAGTGCGCGATGGCTGCTATTTTGCAACTGCAAGGCAATTGGAATCCACGCCATACGACGGTCCTGATTTACAAAATTTGATGGAATCAGTGCAAACTCAGTTTGAGCAGTATGTAAAACACAATCAAAAGATTCCTTCCGATGTCCTGGAACCGTTGGACGGGATCGAATCGCCAGATACTTTGGTAGACTTAATAGCACCGCATCTTGTCAGTCAAGGTTTGCACGAACGACAGAAACTTTTGGAAATTTCAGACGATAAGGAACGCATGAAGTACCTAATTAAGTTAATGGTTTCGGATGTTGAGGTGCTGCGCGTTGAAAAGAGAATTCGCGATAGAGTGAAAAAGCAAATGGAAAAAAGCCAGCGCGAATACTATCTCAACGAACAAATGAAGGCGATCCAAAATGAATTGGGCGGTGATGGCGAAGGTGACAACGAATTTAGCGAACTTGGAAAAAAAATTGCTAAGTCTGGGATGACCAAGGAAGCCAAGAAAAAGGCAAAGGCTGAGTTAAAAAAGTTGTCAATGATGTCTCCAATGTCAGCTGAGGCTACTGTGGTTAGAAATTACATTGATTGGTTGATTGCTGTTCCTTGGAAAAAACGTACAAAGATATTCACTGACTTGCATAAGGCTGAAGAAGTGCTGGATAACGATCACTATGGCTTGGAGAAGGTCAAGGAACGAATAGTTGAGTACTTGGCGGTACAACAGCGGGTAAAGGAAATTAAGGGTCCCATTCTTTGCTTGGTAGGGCCGCCAGGAGTAGGCAAGACGTCCCTTGGTCAATCGATTGCACGAGCGACGAATCGTAGGTTTATTCGAATGTCTCTCGGAGGTGTACGGGATGAAGCGGAAATTCGAGGTCATCGGCGCACCTATGTTGGCTCACTTCCCGGCAAAATTGTTCAGAATCTAGCAAAGGTTAAGCGTAAAAACCCATTATTTATGCTTGACGAGGTTGACAAAATGTCTATGGACTTCCGAGGCGACCCATCATCAGCATTACTGGAAGTGTTGGATCCTGAACAAAATCATACGTTTGGTGACCACTACTTGGAAGTTCAATACAACTTGTCCGAAGTGATGTTCATCGCTACGGCGAATACACTCAATATTCCGCCACCTCTGCTCGACCGCATGGAAGTGATCAGAATTTCTGGTTATACCGAGGAAGAGAAGGTTCAAATTGCAATTCAGTATTTAATTCCAAAGCAATTGAAAAATAATGGACTCGAAAAAAACGAAGTTTCTATTTCCACTAGGGCGTTGGTAGACATAGTTCGATATTACACCCGTGAAGCGGGTGTGCGAGCTCTAGAACGAGAAATTGCGAAGATTTGCCGTAAAGTGGCGAAGAAACTGGTTCAGAATGAAAACGCATCCCTTCCAATTCGTGTGAGACCGCGCAACTTGGAAAAATATCTTGGTGTGAGGCAGTTTCGCTATGGTAGGGCAGACAAGCCAAATCAGGTTGGACAAGTAACGGGTCTGGCTTGGACTGAAGTAGGTGGTGATTTACTGAGCATTGAAGCAATTGTCGTACCAGGCAAGGGCAATCATGATTACACAGGAAAACTAGGAAAAGTGATGCAGGAATCCATTAAAGCAGCCGTAAGTGTAGTGCGTAGCAGAACTAATCAGTACGGGATTCCTCAGAACTTTTATCAAAAGAGCGACATACACGTGCACGTTCCAGAGGGTGCAACTCCAAAGGACGGGCCTAGTGCCGGTGTAGCAATGTCAGTTGCAATAGTTTCGGGATTGACCAAGATTCCAGTTCGGTCAGAAGTCGCAATGACTGGAGAAATTACCCTACGCGGTGAAGTTCTTGCAATAGGTGGGCTCAAGGAAAAGTTGCTAGCTGCTCATCGGGGTGGAATTAAAAAGGTTTTAATTCCTTTGGACAATGCTAAAGACCTTGCTGAAATTCCCCGTAAGATCAAAAATGAGATAGAAGTTGTTCCGGTCCAGTGGATAGATGAAGTCATAGAACACTCTTTGGAGTTTGTCCCACTCCCTAAAGAAGAAATTCAAGTTAAGCAAAGTTCTGACCCTATATCCTCAACCAATGTAGACATCCGTCCTCACTGAGTAGGAATTTGGTTGCTTGTTGAACTCATCACAGTAAACAGGCTTAAATTGTGCAAACCGTGTTTCAAATTCACAACAATTATTTGCCAATAATCTGAATAAATGATTTATTATTTCGCTCGTTGTTTTTTGGCTAATCGCTATGCTTATGCTTGGTCTTGTAAGAGGAATTGTTACGAAGTTGAAGTTGAATTTGGTAGTGGTAGGTAGCCGGTTACAATCATTCGAAAAATAATTGAACGAGTATCTAGGACTAAAATAATTACTAAATAAGGAGAGTTGTATGAATAAATCTGAATTGGCGAACAATGTAGCAAATTCAATGGAGTTAACTAAATCCTGTGCATCACAGGCTATTGACTGTATGTTGCAGGAAATTGCTAGTGCACTGTCTAAGGGAGAATCGGTAGCCATAGTTGGTTTCGGAACTTTTTCAGTAAGTGAGCGGGCTGCGAGAACTGGACGTAACCCACAGGACGGCTCGACTATCCAAATTCCAGCTTCGAAACAGGTAAGATTCAAAGCTGGCAAGTCCCTTAAAGACGCTGTAAATTAAAGCGTTTAAAGGGGTGCTTAGCTCAGTTGGGAGAGCGTCGCCCTTACAAGGCGAAGGCCGGGGGTTCGAATCCCTCAGCACCCACCATAAATTGCCGGAGCGGTAGTTCAGCTCGGTTAGAATACCGGCCTGTCAAGCCGGGGGTCGCGGGTTCAAATCCCGTCCGCTCCGCCAATTCCATTGTTGCTCGTTTCGGGTCCGAAACGTAAACTTAAAGTACCTTCCTTTTACACTTCTGGAATTGAAAAATGTTAACTAGCATTAAAGAAAAGGCGACAGGTTGGATTGCCTGGGCGATTGTAATTTTAATTACCATCCCATTCGCTCTATGGGGCGTAAATTCCTACTTTACAGGGTTACATGACATTTATGTTGCTGAAGTGAATGGTGAGGAGATTGAGTATCAGGTTTATCAACAGGCACTCTACCAGGAGCGCGACCGTATAAGAGACCGGTTAGGTAGTAATGTGTCGCCTGAAATTCTATCAGGGGCATTTCTAGGCAGACAGGTTGTGGAGCAAATTATCAATGAAATGCTGCTTACTCGAGATGCGGAAAGTAACCGTTACCGTATTAGTGACCAGCAGTTGGCAAGTTATATTCGTTCAGAGCCATCCTTTCAGACTGAAAATCAATTCGACCAGTTACTTTACGAACGAATTCTTCAGTTTTCAGGATACTCGCCTGCGCAATTTGAAGGAATTCAAAGGGCTTCGGCGGCAGTTCAGCAAGTGCAAACTGGCTATACATTTTCTTCGTTAGATGTAGACCAAGCAGTAGATGATGTTCTCTCACTTGCATTGCATCAGCGATACGGTGATTATGCAGTCATTCAACCGAGCCAATTTTTGTCGGAAATTGAAATTTCAGAAGATGAAATTAAAACAAGATTCGAAGAGAATAGCACGGTTTATCAAGATCCTGCGCGTATGCGAATTGAATTTGTTGAGTTGAAGTTGACCGATTTCGCACAAAATTACACACCCAAGGAAGAAGAACTGCAACGAATTTACGACTCACAAAGATCGGAATTGCTCGGTGATGAGCAACGTTCAGTTAGCCACATACTTATTGAAATTTCTGAAGATTCGGATAACGCTGAAGCCGAAGCAGAAACTCTTGCTAACGAGCTGGCACAACGCGCAAGATCGGGAGAAGATTTTGCAGTCCTGGCACAAGAATTTTCCGCAGATGCAGGATCGGCCGGACTTGGTGGTAGTCTTGGAATCATCAATCGTGGAGTTACTGTAGCAGAATTCGAAGCCGCAGTATTTTCGCTCGAACTGGATGAAATTAGTGACCCTGTTCGTACACAGTTTGGATTTCATGTGATTCGTGTAGATGACATTGCAGCAGGGGAATTGAAGACCTATGACGAAGCTCAAGATGACTTGGTCGAGATAGCGAAAAGGGAAAATGCAGAGCTTGAGATGTTTACTGTGGCTGAAGAAGTTAGAAATTTGTCGTATGAACAGCCCGACTCGCTAGACCCGCTTTCCGATACTTTAGGATTGAAAGTTGAGACCAGTGATTGGTTTACCATGGATAGCGGTACAGGGATCGCAGAAAATTACCAGGTTCGCACCACGGCATTTGGCAATGAGGTGTTGGTGGAGGATTTCAATAGCAACTTAATTGAATTAGCAACCGACCACTTGGTTGTATTGCGCAAGTATGACTACAACGAGCCTGCTCAGTTATCTTTGGATGAAGTGAAAGATGAAATATCAGTTGAATTGCTAAACGAAAGAAGTAGTCAAATTGCTGAAGAGCTAGGACTAGAAATTGTCCAAATTCTAACAAGCGACAGTAATTCGGTTTGGGATACAGTAATCGCAGAGAGGGGATTGGAAAGCATACCACTACCGCAACAAGAATCAATCACTGAATCGGAAGTGGCAGAAATTGCAGGACTTGTTTACGCCCATGGCAGACCTGAGCAGAATTCTGTCGCTTATGGCGGTGGAACTGTTGGGTTAGGTGATTATGTCGTGTTCAGAATCACTGATGTGGTTTACGGCGATTTGGCACAGGTGGGAGACGAGGAGCGCAATCGGATTAGTGGACTGTTATCGTCAAGATTTGGTCCAGATCTATTTACCAGTCATGCATTGACTTTGAGGAATGGAGCCAGTATCACAATCAACGAAGATGTATTCACCAATGAAGGTGTCTTTAGCGAAGGGGTGCTGTAACTTGCAGTTGCATTGTTACGTCAACATACTTTCGCTGAAGCCTACGCAGTGGAATCCGCCATCTACATAAAGAATTTCTCCTGTTATTCCGGACGCCAAGTCTGAGCAGATAAAGGCCGCTGCGTTTCCTACCTCTTCAATCGTAACACTACGCCCTAGAGGAGCGGCCTTTTCGTAGTGGTCGATCATTGATTTCATTCCCTTTATGCCAGAAGCTGCTAAAGTTCTAATGGGGCCTGCTGAAATTGCATTGACACGAATTCCCTTTGAGCCCAACGATTGAGCACTGTAACGTACGTTTGCTTCTAAACTGGCCTTTGCCAATCCCATTACGTTGTAACTCGGCATAGACCGAATTGACCCAATGTAAGATAAAGTTAGCATACTAGAGGCTCTATTTTCCATTAACGGAGTAAACGCACTAGCGAGAGCGGAAAAACTAAAGGAACTAATTTCATGTGCAGTGATAAATCCTTCACGAGTCACCGAATCAAGGTAATTTCCAACAAGTTCCTCACGAGGGGCGAAGGCTATCGAGTGGACTAGAATATCGAGTGTGTCCCAGTGGTTGGATAGGTTGGCACGAAGTTGTTCAATTTGCTCGTCGGATGAAACATCGCATGGAAGCACAACATTGGAGTTAAGTTGTGCGGCGAACTTTTCTACACGAGGTTGAAGCTTTTCATTTTGATAGGTGAGTGCGAGTTCTGCACCTTGTTCTTTCATCGCTTTGGCTATTCCCCACGCGATGGAGCGGTCACTTGCAATTCCTGTGACTAGTGCATGTTTTCCTGCTAGAAACCCCATAATTAGAGTGATACCTGCTGATTGCTAAAGGTAGATGGTCTGAATAATTCTGATGTAAGAAAATCAAATAAAAGTTTGAACCACAATTTTACCCGAGATGTAGTGTAACGACTGAATTCGCTGTGCCTATTTACCCTTGCTAAAAACTTCCATTTGGTAAATTCGCACCTAGCAAAAAGGCAAAAATCATTCGCAACCGCCGTTTTGGTTATAGCGCTGTGCAACTGTCCAGCCACTTGGACATACGAAACCCCAGTTACGTACTACGGGTCCGGTGATAAATAGGGTTGTTGCTGTTTGACCTTCAGGCAACTCAATTCTATGTAAATGAGTAGGGGTTCTGTAGATAAACTTTCCTCGCTTGATGCGCTGACAACTTCCATCAGGAAAATACTCAAGCAATTCACCTTTTAAAAGTATGCTGATTGAAATCCAGGGATGGTCATGTAGGGCACGGTCGTCATCACTGCCTAAAAATTTGTGTAGATAAATGTTTAGATAACGGTTACGAGGAAGCAAATACCGGCGATGTAAATAGTCGCTTCCATCCAATCCATTTATTTTTCTTACTGAAAGAAAGTGTCCCACCTTGTCGGGATTTTGCCGGCCACCAACGCAAATCCAAAGCAAAAAAAGTGAAAGGGGTAATAAAACTGTGCTTGCGACTAACATAGCATTCTCCATACAAGTACTTTAAAGTCTGCCTATTCTACAGTCAAAGTTGCCAAGCTTCAAATCTATCCCGTCAGTTTATGACGCATAGTAATAAATATTCTAACTTTACAAAAATCTCACTAAAAAATAATTAGTCAATTTGTCTGCAGCGGGTGTGCGCTTTACCTAGTGAAGTCGGTTAAGTAGAGTTAGGACTGCAGATTGCACCATAGGTTTCAGTCTGCGACATAGTTATTAATTTATTCTCCAAGCACGGAGATGTATGTTTTCAACTTTGAGTTAGAATTGCTTGCCTTGAACATCACTCCCTTATAAATGAATCTTAAGCTTTGCGCTTAGTTGGTGTGGACTCAGGATGAAAACTATCCTGATCGTCTGCAAGGGTCAACACCTAAAATTGAATGGTCCAGCAATCTAGACGCTTGATATAGCAGAATGTATTTACTTCGACACCTTAAAAAGTCCAGAGTGTATATTACAATAAATGCGTATAATGTGTATTATGTCAAGTATTAAAATTGAATGTAGTTGTCCATCTCGTCTATTCGTTGCAGGTGGAATATAATAAGTTGATTCTCGATAAGTATCACTTCTACCCCTTTGGAGGTCCACAATTATGCTACGATCCAAAAGAGACAACTCTCCCGATCACCAAAAAACCGCACCAGCCCCTCAAGTACCACCAGCCCCCTCAAGACCCTCAGCAAGTGTCGCGCCTAATGAAAAAAGTAGGAGCAATACTTCAATTACAGTCGTCGGTGAGAACATGCAGTTTGTCGGCGACATGAATGGTACAAACGATTTGGTTATTGCAGGTAATTTTAAAGGAAATATCTCCTTGCCGGAAAATCAGGTAACCATTCAAGAGTCAGGTAATGCTGAAGCAAAAATTCAGTCTAAATCCATTGTTGTCAAAGGTCACATTAACGGTGAATTGATCGCCAGTGATACCGCGCAATTTTTAAGCAGTGGAGTCTTTCACGGGGAAGTAAAGACTCGACGGATTGTTGTTGAAAAGGAGTGCGATTTTAACGGATCAATTCACATGATCAAGAGTGCTCAACGTCCACAGCAATCCCAACCTTCGGCACAGCAAACTGGTGCAAAATCAGGGCCTCAAAGTATTTTGAAAGACTCAAAAAGTGCCCCTGAATCTTCAAAACTTGAAGGTGCTAAAACATAACATTAACAAAATCTTGTTAAGTTTTACGCAGTACATACAAGATAACCATAGTTTTACAGATTTCGTAGGTGGGCTGTTGTTTCTGAACATTGAACCATGATTGATTCCAAATTATCGTCTGTTGCTCCTCGCCACGACCAGTATGTAATGACGAGTATTATGAGCACCATTCGGGAACATTTGGTTCAATGTCAAAACAAGAAACATGTCGTCATTGATTTCAGTGCTGTCAATCAGTTCCTGTTGAATTCATTAAGTTCCCATGACTGTGTTTATTCCATATTTAACCTCCAAAAGAAAATCTCCAGTCAGTTAGATTCGACTAATCGAGTCGAGTCAGACCGACTTGAACTAGAGTTAACTAAGGTAGATATTGATAGATTACTTCATGCTTGCAGGCATGGAAATATTAGTATGATCTTTACTTGGGACTTACTAAACTACTTGTCCCAAAAAAGCATCATGCACATCATGAGCAAGATAATCCCCTTTTGTAGTAGTGATACATTACTCCATTCACTTTTGTGGACCAATCAATTGTTACCATTTCGTCCCGAGCACTTCGAAATATCGGAAAACTGGGAGTTGCTATATTTTGCAAGTCAATCAAACTTTCATCAAATGAATAGTTATTCTGCTCAGAAGATCAGGTCGATGATTCCCAGTTTTGACATTATGCGGGTTACCGCATCCACATCAGGGCTTCAAGATGCACTATTCCAATTTAATCAAATCACTGATGCACCTAACCCAGAATTGATTACAATTCCGAGCCATTATCCTTTTTATAAACCAAGTTCCAATTAAGCTGAATTAGGACTGATATGGTTTTGATTCGGACTGCGTTCAAGTAATCTCAGCTTACTTGAGCAAGCCGCTCAAGTTCTTCAATGAGTAGTGCCTTGTAACGGATGCCGTTGGCGATTGCATCCTGGCGACTAACAAATCGTCTTTTCCCAGGCAGTCTGGTTGCCGAATTTGATGTCAATTGAGCAAAAAACTGTTCGATTCGAACGCTAAATTCAGGATTAAATCGTTTAGGGTCGATCGCGATTAATACTTGTCCGACTAAAGGGCTTGCGCCTTCCGCATCAAAAAACGACGAGGCTTCAAAACCAAACTGACTACGAGTGAGAGCGGCAGCTAATATTTCGACCATAAGAGCCAGTGATGCCCCTTTTGCTCCTCCTAGTGGTAAAAGTGCACCCTTTAGTGCTTTGTTCGGGTCTGTGGTGGGATTGCCGTCAGCGTCAATTGCCCAGTCGTCCGGGATACTTTCATTTTGCTCTTGTGCTAGGCTAATTCGTCCTCGAGCCACTTTGCTTAAAGATAGGTCAATAATCAATGGCTCGGCATCCTTGCGAGGACAAGAAAAGGCAATAGGATTTGTTCCTAAAGTTGGTTTTGAATCACCAGTAAAAGCCAACGCTTTGGGTGTGTTGGCAAACATTAATCCAATATAACTGTGACGTGCCAGGATTTCGACTGGAAACCCCGCAACTCCACAGTGGTGAGAGTTGCAAATTGTCGCAATCGCAATTCCCTCTTTCGATACATTCAAACTCAGCCAGTCCGTAGCAATTGCCAACGCTGGATAGGCAAAACCGCCTTGGACATCGACTTCAATTGCTGATGAACTTATCCTTTTTTTCTTAGGCGAAACTGTTCCGTCAACTTTTTTGCTGCGCAGTTGAACGAGGTAGGATGGGACTCTAAACAGACCGTGTGACGGTAACCCGTCGGCATCAGCTAGAACTAGAGCATGTGCGACTGTACTTGCGACTTCACTCCTAACTCCATGTGTCTCAAGCACTCTACAAGCAAGTTTTTCAGCCTCGTGAAGCTTTAGGATGACAATATCTGCTTCCAAGAAGCTGTCAATTACGATAGATGTGGATGCAAAATAATTTTTGGGGAGGATACTAATCCACTGATCAGCTCCTGAAATGCTCCAGCCCCGTCGGACATAGGACGCTCATCTGCCCAATCGAGCGGCCCTATTTCGGCACTATAAATTTTGCGAGCAGCAGTCTTCAAGTCAAGTGCGGTATACGTATAGGTACCAATAAAAGTAATTTCTGAAAGCGTAAGGGTTCGAGCATCTAGCCCTCCAGTTGCTGAGCCAAGACCAATATGCATTACCACACCACCGGGTCTCACAGCATTAATCGATGTTTCACGAGTAATTTGATTTCCAACTGCATCAATGACCAAATCGTAGCATCCATACTCCTTGTCAATTTTTGTAGGATCTAACACCTTGCAGGTTTCAGTTGATTCTGCTGTTTCTCGTCGAAGAGCATTAGTTTCGTAAAGCGTAACATTCTTACAACCATAGTCTTTTAAAAACAAGACACAGAACATCCCTACAGAACCGCTACCGACCACCAACGCATTCGATTCCGAAGTCGGTCGAGCAGCAGCTCGGTCAGCCAGTCTGATAGCATGCAATGCAGTAGCCGCCGGTTCAGTCAGTGCAAGATGCGTAGAATTCGCATCAGCAGGAACTTGAATTAAATTATTTGTCGGAATACTAATGTAATCCGCAAATGCTCCTGGGCGATTCATTCCAATTAGTTCTCTATCTGCACATAAATTAGTACGTCCATCTAGACATACATTGCATTTTCCGCAAGTAATCAAAGGATTTAAAACCACAGTCTGTCCGGACAACTCCCCTTCCACAACGGTGCCGCATACTTCGTGACCTAGAATAAGTGGTGGAACGCGACGACTATCGTGTCCGAGGTAGGCATGAAGGTCGGAGCCGCAGATTCCTGCAGCTTCGATCTGTACGAGCGACTCACCGTCAGTTTGCACTGGTGCTGGTTCATCGCGGTATTCAACCGTATTTGGCGCTGTGTATACAAGTGCTTTCATGTTACTTTGCCGTAAATCCGCCATCTATATATAGAGTTTGGCCAGTAACGTAGTCAGAAGCAGAAGATGTCAAGAATATTATTGGTCCATCTAAGTCTTCCATCCGACCGTTTCTTCCAATTGCTGTTTGATTAGCCATTTTACTGGCAACCTCCTCGTTATCAAAAACAGGCGCTGTCAAATCGGTTGGAAAAAATCCTGGTGCAATAGCATTACAGGTAATGCCATAGCAAGACCATGTCTCTGCCATTGCACGAGTTAATTGCATTACCCCACCTTTCGAAGAACCGTAAGCAATGCTATTGGGAAAGGCTCGCAACGATTGCAAAGATGCCACGTTTATGATCTTTCCCCATTGCTGTTCTTTCATAAAGTCCACAAACATTCGTGAGAAAAAAAATGGCACGGAGAGATTTAAATTGAGCGTATGGTTCCAACTCTCCCAGCTGACTGATCCGACGGGTTCACGCAGATTAACTCCAGCACCGTTTACCACGATTTGCGGGCAACCGAAACAACTTTCGACCCTACCCTTCAAGGAATTCAACGCTTCCGGTTGAGTCAGGTCTGCAGCAACCCACTGTGCATCCCCACCCTCCTTTAGTATGTCATCTACAGCATCGGTCAACTGGGTTTCACGGCGGGCAATCAAAACTACCTTTGCACCAGCAATCGCTAGTGTTCGACTGATTGAAAGTCCGATGCCGGAACTGGCACCGGTTACGACTGCAACTTTGTCTCTGAGGCTAAACACTTCATCCGGTTGCACAGCAGGTCACGCTAGGCTTGAAGTTCACCGGGAAAATACTTTTCAAGACGATCGTCTCCAGTCAGTGCATGGGCTTCCATCCCCTCCTGTCGAGAAATTCTGGCAGCCACTGCTCCCACACTTCGATTGGCCTCACGTGTCATTCGCTGGTAGGTTACAGTCTTTATAAACTTACTTACACTCAAACCGCCGGTATAACGGGCTGCCCCATTAGTCGGTAGAATATGGTTTGTTCCAGAGCACTTGTCGCCATACGCGACCGTTGTTTCCTCTCCTAGAAATAGCGAGCCATAGTTCGATAAATTCTCAAGCCACCAGTCGAGATTTTCTGCTTGTACTTCGAGATGTTCAGGTGCATAGTCGTCACTGACCTTTACTGCTTCTTGATTAGTATCAACGACAGTTACTTCACCAAAATCTTCCCATGCTCGAAGAGCTGAAGTTCGATTTGGCTCAGGTAATCGTTCGATGTATTGATCGATAATTTTCAAAACAGAGTCAGCTAGTGAATCCGAAGTAGTAATCAACCAGGCTGGTGAATCTGGTCCATGCTCGGCTTGTCCGATGAGGTCAGATGCAACAATATGTGGATCAGCATCCCCATCAGCTATGACAAGAATTTCGGTAGGTCCGGCAAACAAGTCTATACCTACCGGTCCAAACAGCATACGTTTTGCTACGGCAACATACTGATTGCCGGGTCCAACCAGAATATCTGCTGGATGTCCTGAAAAAAGTCCGTATGCTAAAGACGCGACCCCCTGTACTCCACCCATCGCAAGAATCGTGTCTGCTCCACATAACGAAGCGGTGTAGACGATTGCGGGATGAACTCCTACTTCAGCCTTTGGTGGAGAACAGACAATGATGTTAGGCACACCGGCAACTTTGGCAGTGGTCACACTCATCACTGCTGAAGCGATGTGTGCATATCTACCACCAGGCACGTAACAGCCTGCGGTTGTTACAGGAATTAGACGCTGACCAGCGTATACACCGTCAGCCAGTTCGGTTTCAAATTCCGAAAGGCTATCCAGCTGACACTCGGCAAATTTTTTCACTCGTTCGTGTGAAAATTCAATATCTGACTTAACTTGCTCACTTAACTTAGATGCTGCTTCATCAATGTCTGATTGGGTTAGAACTACACCACCTTCCCAACCATCAAGCTTGTTTGCATAATCAAGTGCAGCTGACTCACCACCGTTTTTGATGGTATCCAGCATCTCTCGAACAGTGTTTTCTACATCACGCGAACTTCGGGATTCGACGGACTTTGGTTTTGCGGATTTAACCGTACGTATTGTCATGACTTACTAATCTATATTTCAAAGTAAATCGTGCTAAGCGCTACGATACAACTTGGTCATAACAAATTCTCTATGACCTAGAGCTTCCGCTGCAGTGAGTCGCCCGTTGCAAGTTCGAATGGTCATGTCGATCAGTGCATCTCCTGCTTCATCCATCGTCATTTCTCGACGAAGAATTCCAGATACGTCCAAATCGACATGCTCGCCCATGGTACGAACTGTTCTTGGATTGGCTGTAAGCTTGATAACGGGCTCGATCGGGTGACCAATGATGTTGCCCTGCCCCGTTGGGAATACATGCACAACAAATCCAGCTGCAGCCTGTAGAGTCACGCATTCTGCTGCTGCTGACGAAGTGTCCATGAAATAAAGACCTGGCCCACTAGTTGGTGTTTCAGCGGGTTTTAATACATCAATATATTTGGTGTGCTTGCCAATCTTTTGCAAATTTCCCAGTGCCTTTTCTTCAATTGTAGTCAATCCGCCCTCAATGTTCCCTTTGGTGGGCTGGCTTTCCGAAAGATCGTTAGTCTTATGCGGTTCAATCACTTCGTCCATATAGGCTTGCCAGGTGGCAAGAAACTTATCGCCAATCTCAGGTGAAATCGCCCTTTCACGGCACAAAAGCTCTGCACCCGTCAACTCTGAAGTTTCACCGAAGCAGTTAGTAGCGCCCAGGGGGTCTAGTTTGTCAATCAGATTACCTACTGCTGGGTTTGCGCCAATGCCGGAAGTCGTATCAGATTCGCCACACTTGTGTGAAATCCATAGGTCCGATACACCGCACGGTTCTCTTCTAAGTTCAGAAGCCCACTGAACAAAATCCTTTGCTGTTCGGGATGCGGTGGCGATGGTGTTGATGTCGCCATTTTGTTCGATCGAAAAGCCTTCAACAGGTTTTCCGGTCTTTGCGATACCATCTACTACACGCTTGGTCCAGCCCGGTTCGATACCGATAACTATGCAGGCAGCGACATTTGGATTACTGCCGGTTCCGATTAGAGTTCGAAAGTGCAACTCCAAATCTTCGCCAAACTGTAAGCGCCCGTAATGATGGGGAAGCGCCAAGGTTCCCTTAATGTTATTTGCTACTGCTTCACAGGCAGCGTTTGACAGGTCGTCAAGTGGAAGAATGATGACGTGGTTTCGAATTCCAACGCGACCATTTTCTCTTCTGTATCCGTAAATTGTTGAATTATTCATTACCATTTTTCCGTTTTTGCATTATGTACGTGTAGATGACCGCCCTTAACAATTGGTGCTACGACTTTTCCGATCGGAAATCCATATTTGATCACTTTGTCATCGGTACTGTGTTCGACTAAAGCAATCTTATGTCCCAACGGAATGTCGTCAACTGCATCGATCTGAATTGTGGCATTAGTTTCCATGATCCAGCCAGTTAGTGCCTTTCCGGCAGAGGCGTCTTCAACTACGATTACACCGACAGAATCTTTTTCGTCGTGTACCAGAAAGTCTGGTGGTGAATGATTTTCGTTAGAGTTCATATTAGTGACAAATTCATTGATAGTTATTGTTGATATTGATTATAGAGTCTGTCGGATCGAGTCCAGAATTTCAGCCACTTTCGGTTTGTTTTGCTGAATTTCCTCGAACTCAAGTTCAAGAAGTTCGTGGGGAAAGACTACCCACTTGTCCGTAGCATGTGCATAGTAATCGGGAACCCGATCAGTGAGATTTTTTGCTGGCTTATACCAGGCGGCTGCCACACGAATATCTTCGGGTGTATTGCGTCTTGCCCTTCTATTAATTTCAGAAATTAACGCGCTTACGGTTACGCCAGTATCAAATATATCGTCCACGATTAGCAGTGGATCGTTGACGTTAATGCGGTCAATAATGTATCCGAGTCCGTGAATTCTAATAGCGTCTGCTCTTCGCTCAATACCTTCATACAGAGAAGTTCGTATTGCAATATGGTCGACCTGAATGCCAAAGTAAGCTAGCATCTCTTGTAAGCAAATACCGACTGGAGTCCCTCCACGCCATAATGCGATCAAATATTTAGGGCGGAAACCACTTTTCAATACCTGAGATGCGAGTATGCATGAATCTAAAAATAGAGAATCTGCTGTAAGAAAGATCTTCTCTATAGCGGCGGCAGGAGAGGCACTCATAGCAGGTCTAAAGAGTAATACGTTCCCTTGTTGAGACTAAAACAGGATAAACCGGCACCAACTGCGGATGGATGCCAAAGAATTAAGATTAATTGTGTGGAGTTTTTGAGTGAGAAACACATATTGTAAGACATTCACATTATTATATTCAAAACTAATTTTGGATAGATTTACTGCGGACTTCTATTAATTCATACTTCAACTGTACGGGACATAAATAATGCATCTAGGCGTTTTTCTAGGATCGCAGCACGGCAAAACTCCAAACTTTGCGGAAATTGCGAAATTCGTAGGAAGGGCTATCGCTTCTCGCAATATAGCCTTGGTCTACGGAGGTGGTTCAGTGGGTCTAATGGGTGAACTGTCCAACGCCGTTATTGACCTGGGAGGAGATGTAATTGGTGTGATTACCCACTGGCTGGAGGAGCACGAAGTGGGAAATGACAGGGTAAAGGAGTTGATAAAGGTTGAAACCCTGGAGGAACGAAAAAGAATCATGTTTAAGCGTTCGGATGGGTTTTTAATTCTGCCTGGCGGTGTGGGTACTTTAGATGAACTGTTTTCTGTTATGAGCTGGAATATTTTGCATTATCACTCCAAGCCAGTTGGAGTCTTAAACGTTGATGGCTACTACAACCCGTTAATAAAACTGTTGGAACATCAATGTGAGGAAGGCTTTATTCCAAAAGTTTGGGTTGAACAATTACTGATTTCAGACAATGTTGAAGAACTGTTGGATCTGATAGAGATAAATATCTAAAAAGTTTGAACAATATTTATCTAACTTATTGCCTACTTAACAAACAATCGGCTCTAAGTCCTGGCAAAGTCAAAGTAACCAGGTAAAAAGAAATTGGTGCGGGTGGAGGGACTTGAACCCTCACTGCCTTACGGCAAACGGATTTTCTTACCAAATCTACAACTTTCGCTGCCCAGATCGACATTCAATCTGGTTTGTGGTCTGGACTATCTCTTCACCATGATGTTTGTCCATGTTAGGTGCTGCCCGTCTAGTCTCTACACCTTCTCAAACTACTTTGAGCTTGGCTCGGGATTGCCATTTGAAAGGTTTCCCCGAATTTGAGCAGTTCTACATCCTAAGTTTCCAAAGGCGCACTCAAGTCACTTAAGTCCGTTGCGTCTGCCTAATTCCGCCACACCCGCATTACAAGATAATTAGTGGAACGAGTGTATTTTAATCGTAAATCTCAAGTCGTTTGTATGAACTCATGCAATATTCACAAATTGGAGGCCGGAGCCGGAGTCGAACCGGCGTCCACGGCTTTGCAGGCCGCTGCATAACCACTCTGCCACCCGGCCAATATTTCTAACTATGGCATTAAGGTCGAACTCAAGCGTGAATTGTATGGAGCGGGAAACGAGGTTCGAACTCGCGACCTCAACCTTGGCAAGGTTGCGCTCTACCAGCTGAGCTATTCCCGCTTAAGGAGTAACATTGAATTATAGTGAAAATTTAGTTTATTGACTGCCTGAATTCACGAAACTTCAATCAAAAGTTGCCGCATCCTAGGACCTTACTCATCTTGTTCACCAATTAGCGAAGGCCATGCAATTCGTAAATAATCTGTCATTGTCCACAAGGTAAGAACTGCTGAAATGTATAAAAGTATTTCACCCATTCTAAATGTGTAAATGTCTGCGATTGGCGTATCAACCATACTGCCGTAAAGAATCATCACGATCGCGCACATCTGCACAACAGTCTTTATCTTACTTAACCAAGTGGTGGCCATCTTTGCATGACTACCTAGTTCTGCCATCCACTCTCGAAGCGCTGCTACACTGACTTCCCGACCAACAATGATTACCGTTGCCAAAATAAAGCCCGCATCAAATAAGGTTCGCTCCATGACAGTATGATCCGATACGATAAGGACCAAAGCAACGCACACCATCAGTTTGTCGGCAATGGGGTCTAGAAATGCCCCAAATGGTGAAGCCATTCCAAGCCGTCTCGCCAAAAACCCATCCAGTGTGTCTGTCAGCGCAGCAACCACAAATATGACAGTCGTAGTGATGTGCTTGAGTTCCGCGTCCAAAAACAGGTAGGCCGCAATGAAGAACGGAATGGATATTATTCTTCCAAGAGTTAGAATGTTGGGAATGTTCAAAGGCATATCGATTTATCCCGAATCATGGAATGAATAGAATATTTTAACAGCGAGACTTGAACTAATTCCTGGTACCGCAGACAGTTCTTCAATTCCCGCACGCTCAACTCCTTGTAATCCTCCAAAGTGCTTTAATAGGATAGACCTGCGCTTCGCCCCGACCCCAGGAATTTCTTCCAATGCAGAACCACTGTGCGCCTTGGTCAACCGGACGCGATGGCCTAACAACGCAAAACGATGAGCCTCATCACGTATCTTCTGAAACATAAACAACGCTTCGGGCGCCATTCCAACCGGTGTAGTTTCATCCGGTATCCATAATTGCTCTTCACCAGGTTTCCTCTTGGGTCCCTTTGAAATTGCCGCCAGTTGCACGTCAGTGATTTGCAGTTCATCAAATACTTCCATGGCTACACCAAGTTGCCCTGTTCCGCCATCAATAAGAACTAAATCCGGTAAAACAGTATCCATATCTTTGGCTTTTCTATAGCGCCGATGAAGAGCCTGTCTCATTGCGCCATAATCGTTACTGGGTTCAACGCCGGAAATATTCAGACGCCGATACTCTGACTTTACAGGTCCGTTTCTATCAAAAACTACACTAGAGGCTACAGTCTTGTCTCCAGCGGTATGACTAATGTCGAAACACTCAATTCGATTTGGAACATCCTCCATGTTCAGTGTTCGTGCCAATGCGTTTAGTTGATGTTCGAAAGTCTGCTTGTCCATACTGCGTCGACGAATCGCATCTTGGGCATTCATTCTAGCCAAGTCGAGCAACTTTCTTTTTGGTCCACGTTTGGGGCAACGTATTTCGATTCGCTTTCCGTTCTGTTCTCTCAAGGCTGAACTGATTAGTTCAATATCTGGAAAATTACGGTCAATCAAAATTAAGGAAGGAGATGTATGCGATAAGTAGTATCGAGGAAAAAACTCTGCAAGAATCTCCACTTCGTCCACTTCTATAGTTATTTTGGGAAAATAGGAACGATAGTCAATATTGCGCCCTCTTCTTATGAAGACCATTTGCACACAGGCTATGCCATCCTTTTTTTCTATGGCAATAATGTCCGTGTCCGAGTCGCTGCCATCGACATGTTGTGACTCTCGAAGTCGTTGAACACCGGCAATGCGGTCTCGATATTTTGCAGCAGATTCAAATTCCAGGTTTTTGGACAGTTCATCCATGCGAGAGACTAAAAACTGTTGCAGTTTTTGACTTTTTCCGGACAGAAAATCACTGACTTGCGCTACATCTTCCATGTAGCTTTCACGATCAATCAACCTCACGCAAGGCCCGCTGCAACGATTAATTTGATACTGCAGACAAGGTCGTGAACGATGTCGAAAGAATGAATCTCGACATTGTCGAACTGGAAAAGTTTTTTGTAGTTGAGAAAGCGTACTGCGCACGGCAGAAGCACTGCTGAAAGGCCCAAAAAACTTTCCAGGCTCCTTGCGGTTACCTCGGTAAAATCCCAGCTTAGGAAATTCGTGCGAGTCGTCTAAGTGAATGTACGGGTAGCTTTTGTCATCACGCAAGTTGATGTTGTACTTAGGCTTATGCTCTTTTATTAAATTGTTTTCTAAAAGCAGTGCCTCCGTTTCACTTCGTGTTACAACCGTTTCGATGCTTACTAAATGATCCATCACCGCCTGAAAACGATGGGACAGTTGTGTTGGTCTCAAATGTGAGGAAAGCCGATTGCGAAGGTTCTTTGCCTTGCCGATATACAAGTAAACGTCCTCTTTCCCTTTAAATGCATAGACGCCACAGGACCTGGAAACTGTGGCTAAAAACTTTTTCCTGTCAAAGGGGTTTGAGGCTTGATTCAATTTGATTTAGTCTAATGAACTTTCAATCACAGTGCTTACAGTGTACCATTTACGACTTTGCAGCTCTGTTGCAGGTAAACATTGATTTTGAAATCTGTATTTCAATAGAGTCAGAACTTAACACGCAATAACCGCCAAAATATCATGAAGCTATCTGCCTTTGAAATCAGAGTTGGTAATTTGATTGAAATAGAAAACTCCTTGTGGAAAGTGCTACGAAAGAGTCACGTAAAACCAGGCAAGGGAGGAGCTTTCGTTCAACTAGAAATAAAAAATGTTGTATCGGGAACCAAACGAAACGATCGTTTTAGGTCTGACGACAAAATCGAAAAAGCACATGTTGAAGCTCACAATATGCAATTTCTCTATCAAGAAGACCAGCACTATATCTTTATGGACAACGATTCCTACGAACAAATGGCACTCTCAGTAGACGACCTTGGAAGCCAAACTGATTTTTTACTCGAAGGAATGGAAGTACAAATCAACACCTACAATGATTCTCCCATCGGTGTGGAATTGCCAGACAATGTAGTTCTTGAAGTAATCGAAACCGAAGGTGTGGTAAAGGGTCAAACCGCTGCCGGTTCAGCCAAGCCAGCCGTTGTGGAAACTGGAGTTCGTGTGTTAGTGCCTACCTTTATAGCGGTTGGCGATTCGATAAGGGTAAATACTGAAACAGGTGAATATGTTGAACGAGCAAATTAGGTAGAAACATCAACTGATTCAATCAGTTCGAATAATTCGTCCCGACACTGTTCCACACTGAAGTCCTCATCTGGTACTATTGGCCGGAGTTTATCAATTAACCAAGTCTTGTCCTTCCAAGATTCCCGATTGTCCATCATTTCCTCAATGGCTTTGTCTGTCATCTGAGAGTCTTGGCAAATGAGTGAAATGTCACATCCACTGGACAGTGCGGTTAGCACACGGGCACCTGGTTCACCAGCATCTTCTGCCCCCTTCATCGTCAAATCATCACTGAATACTGGTCCATAGAACGCCAGTACTTCTCGCAGCACATGCTCAATCCAGAATGACGAGTAGGTGGGGACAGCAGAAGTGATATTGGGATAAGCGACATGTGCAGTCATGACAGAATCTAAGCGACTGCCAATTCTGCGATAAGGAACCAAATCTAGCGCTAAAACATCGTGAATTAACCTTTCGTCTTCCGGTGTGTCGAAGTGAGAATCCTCAGCTACACCGCCATGTCCGGGGAAATGCTTTCCAACTGACTTCATCCCAGTTCGTTGCATCCCTCGAACCCAGGATTCTCCAATTTCGGCAACGGCGTTTGGGTCTGAGTGAAATGCCCTATTTCCAATTACCTTTGACTCACAAGTCATCACATCAAGAACTGGCGAAAAACTAATATCAATACCAGTACTCAATACTTCCTTTGCCATTAACATTGCACCCAATTCTGCAGCATCGCATCCCTTGTCGACATTGATGTCGTAGATCTGTCCATAAACATTCGCCGGTGGCAGTTCGGTAACACCGTTTTTAATTCTCTGTACACGCCCGCCTTCTTGATCAACTGCGATGAGAAGTGGTGGGTCTCGTAGTGCGTGAATTTCTTCTGATAACTGGCGAATTTGATCTGGTTCAATGCAATTATGAGCGAACAGCACTACACCGCCGATGACTGGGCTCCTGAGCCGTTCCCTTTCCTCATCAGTTAAGCTCACTCCATCAACTGATGTCATAACGGGACCAAGTGGCGAAGTAGTCATTGAATCTCCAGGATCAATTATTCTGACAATATGTTAACCAAGGTGCCAACCTCTACACGATCATAAAGGTCAATTACTTCGTGATTACGCATTTTGATACAACCCTTGGATCCTGGAACTCCCATTGCATCATCGTCCGGACACCCGTGAATGTAGATGTATCGACGCATGGTATCAACATCACCGAGTCGATTGAATCCGGGTTCGATCCCACTTAACCACAGAATTCGAGTCAAAATCCAATCGCGAGCTGGGAATGATTTTCTGAGTTGGCGGGAATACAATTCGTTGGTAGGTCTGCGTGCGCGAAAAACTGTATTCGGAGGCATTCCACAGCCAATTTTTGCACGAACAATGTGCCAACCTCGAGGCGTACAGTTGCTGTCCCGTACCTCGCCAACACCAGCCTTTGCTGTAGACACATTAGTCTCCATTAACAGATTACCGGCATCATCAAAAGCTGTCAGTGTCTGGCTGTTGATGTCTACCTCGATTAACATCTAACAATTGGCTCAACTTGCCTGGTAGTTATCCTTGATTTCGTTCAATAGACCTTGAGATGCGTCTTCAATCATATCAAGGACGTCTTCAAATCCCCTATCACCGCCATAGTATGGATCGGGAACTTCCTCATTACTCCATTCGGTAGCAAATTCCATAAACATACGAATTTTGTAATGCGAATCTCTTGGTGCAATATGCTTTAAGTCTTCGTAGTTCATTCTGTCCATTGCGATGATGTAATCAAAAATTTCAATGTCGTTCGGATGCACTCGTCGTGCTCGCAACTGTTCGATGTGAACACCTCGTTTTGACGCCGCAGCTGTGGCCCGTCTATCGGGCGGATGTCCTACGTGATAGTTCGCTGTACCAGCAGAATCTACTTTAAAATCGATTGGTAGTTGATGTGCATCAACTAACTTCTGAAATACACCTTCGGAAGTTGGCGACCGACAAATGTTGCCAAGACAGATAAAAAGGACATTGACGACTGGTCGGATATTAGGAGATTCAGGCATATGTTAATCTTCAAGTTTGGTTATCAGACAAATTATAGACATCTCGGATGCGTTCCAAGTCAGACACCGTATCTACCCCAAATCCAATGTAGGATTCATCAATGTGCACCGCAATCTTGTCTCCATAGTAGAGAACTCTGAGTTGTTCAAGTCTTTCACGCAATTCCAATGCACAACTAGGTCGCCTACTGTGCAATTTTAAATAGGACACCCGATATGCATAAATTCCAATGTGGTGGTAACTCAAGCTTGGGTCGTTGCCGGTGACATGCCACGGAATACCAGTACGTGAAAAATAAATCGCATGCCCTGCTTTGTCCAAGATGCATTTCACTTTGGATTCATCACTCCATTCTTCGTTTGACTTAAATGGTCTTGCAGCAGTGGCGACACTTGCACATTCATTGCGATGGAGCATTTCGGCCACTTTATCGATTAAATCACCAACAATCAGCGGTTCATCACCTTGAACGTTAACGATAATTCGATCATCGTCCAGTTCCAGTAGTTCTACGGTTTCTGTTACCCGGTCAGTACCGTTTTCATGTGTTGATGATGTCTTGCAGACCCTTGCTGTTGTTGATTTTGTCACTTCTTTGGCTATTTGGTCACTGTCTGTAGCTACATAAACAGTCGCTGCACTACTCGATTGTGATCGTTCTACAACCCGATTGATCATGGCTTTACCGGATATGTCAATTAGTGGTTTGCCAGGCAATCTGATTGAATCATGACGTGCTGGAATGATGACGTCGAACTCTACCATCTTATTAGCATTGTAAATGAGAACATTTGCTCAAATGCTTAATTTTGTTTAGCAATTTATTCTTAAAGTTGTTATCAGGTTCAACATCAATAGCAACGGCCCACCAGTTTGATCGAGCAAAGGTCTCGCACTTAACAGCGTCCTTTTCAGTCATAAGAATTTTTGTTTGTGGATTGTCAATGTTTTCGAAGTCTGACTCCCGGAACTCATGATGATCTGGGAATTCACTGGTCTGGCATTTAATTCCATGTTGATTGAGCAAACTAAAGAACCGTTGGGGATTTCTTATTCCTGCAATAGCATGAACTTGGCAACCAGAAAATGACTCCAACTTACGACAATCACTTCGATTTTTGATATTACATACCTGTGACACCTTCAGTGTGGTGTGGTAGGACAAATTTTGCGTCGATTCATTAGTCAATATGAAGTCGACATGGTTCAGAATTGACTTTCTTTCTCGCAATGGTCCGGCGGGTAGATACATAGAATTCTGCATCCCATCAAAGTCAACCACTGCTATTGATATGTCATGCTTGAGTGCGAGATGCTGCAGGCCATCGTCGCTAATGAATATGTTGCAATCGGTTTCAGCAAGCAACTTGTTCACGGCATCCGCACGCTTTTGGGCGACCGCTACCGGTTGTTGAGTATGACGGGCTATCAGCACCGGTTCATCTCCAACTTGTTTTGGGTCACTGTCTGGGTACGCCCTTAGTGTTTGAGTAGTGTCTCGACCATAACCGCGACTTACTATTCCAGGGTTAAAGCCATTGTTCTTTAGGTACTTCACCAGCCAAATGGTTAACGGAGTTTTTCCTGAACCTCCTACGGTTACGTTGCCAACCACCAAGACTGGATAATCGAAATTTACCGAGCGAAATATGCCGCATTTGTATGCCAAACGACGTATTTCCACAGCGCCGCAATACAGGACGCTGATGGGCCACAGAACTAAGGCGATGGGGTTTCGACTATTCCAGATCTTTTGCAACAGCAGTTGCGTATTTGTTCCGTTCAATTCACCGTAACGGCTTGTGTGACTTGTGCACGTCGGCGTGGCGGGATCTCATCATACTCAACGGTATCCACTCCGTTGTAAACAAGAAAATGCCTTCCCTTGGCGCGGGCGATCATGGTAACTCGCAAATCCTGTGCTAATTCTAATCCCATATAGGTAATTCCGGATCTTGATAGGAGTATTGGAATACCCATATGAGCAACTTTCATGACTATTTCCGATGTAAGTCTTCCAGTCGTGTAAAAGATCTTGCCCTCTCCCGAGGTATCGTCCATCCACATTTGACCTGCAATGGTATCTGCCGCATTGTGTCTGCCAACATCTTCGACAAACAACCGAATTTCGGTGCCCTCGCACAGCGCGCACCCGTGTACAGCACCGGCCTGTCGATAAATTTCGTTGTAGTCAGCAATGTTGCGTAGTAAGCCATACAAATCGGATTGCCGAATGTTTGCCTTGGGCAGCGGGTTTTCGTATATTTTATCCAGCGTACAACTAAAGATAGTACCCTGACCGCAGCCCGTAGTAACTGTTCGTTTAGCCATTTTGCTTTCCCAGTCGATAATACCTTTACCGCGATGAGTGGCTACGAAAGCTGTTTCCCGTTCCCAATCAATATCGATAGACTTAATGTCACTAGCCGATTCAATTAGACGTTGATTGCGCAAGTAGCCTAGGGAAAGAAGTTCAGGAAAGGTTCCCAATGTCATTAGGGTAACGACTTCCTTCTCATCGACTTTAATGGTTAGAGGAAATTCCCCGGCAACGCGCAGGTCTCTTTGGTCTCCGAATTCATCTGAAGCAAGTACCGGATGTGTGGGACGTAGGCCCTTTGAAGACAAAGTTGGAAGTTGAGTTGTCATATGTTGTATATCAACTGCTTAAGGTGAAAATACCTTTCACTGCGCTATTATATTGTCAAATTCTGATGTTGCATCTGCGTTGCTAGCGTAGGTACCTTGAGTTATGTCACAGAACCAACTGCAATTTACCGTATCAGTAGTCATAGAACGTCAGGTCAAGACTGTAGGCCGATGGTCTGTCAATCAGTGGGAGCTGACAGGTATACTGTCCGCCCCAGAAGGTCCCGACCGAATGGAAGGCCCAGTCGAACTACGGCAAACGAAGAATCATTCCCAGTACATGTGGCAGGGTTTAAAAATTAAGTTGTTCGCCGATGCTTCAGAAGGCTATTGGTATAATCTTCTATCGGAGACGCCATACGCGTTTGTGCTTTTTGAGCATGACTCTGAAGACGATGAAGACATACCCTCCCCGATATTGGTTACCGTCAATCAAGATGAAGCCAGTGGGCATCTGGAAGCCGACAACTTAGTGCTCTCCAGTCCTCTCCCAACTG
This sequence comes from Arenicellales bacterium, assembly GCA_965200645.1. GTDB lineage: Bacteria > Pseudomonadota > Gammaproteobacteria > Arenicellales > JAJDZL01 > CBDAUN01. The sequence goes on along the minus strand of CBDAUN010000003.1, from coordinate 468,707 downwards.
ACATCCGTGATGAAGTTGAAAAATTCGTGGTTGATAATTATGTTCCTGAAACACGTAAAAAGAGAAAGCGTCGAAATTGGTTTCAAGAATCTGAACCACAGCATGACGAAATTTGATTTTCATATGTTAAGGTGATCGTTGTGTCAGATTCAATCATTCATCGATGGTCACAAAGAAAGGCCGATCAGCACGGTGCTGAGAAATTGCCTACAGCACAAATCCCTGAATCTGAAATTACGGAAACTGAATCTGAAGCAAAAGTCAAATTAGGTGCCGAAGCGGAAGACAAACGAGAAGTAGAACTTCCATCTTTGGATTCACTCGGTGATGAAAGCGACTATTCATCCTTTCTGTCACCCGAAGTGGATGAAGGACTACGAAAAATGGCGCTAAGGAAGTTGTTTAAGGCCCCTTTCTTCAATGTACTTGACGGTCTGAACGATTATGATGAAGACTTCACCACATTTGCTGATTTAGGCGACATCGTGACTGCGGATATGAAGTATCACGCAGAGCGAAAGGAAGCAGAGAGACTGGAGGCGGAACGTGAAAGCATACAACAGCAGCAAGTTGACGAAGCAGAAGTTGAGACTTTAGCTGAACAGGATATTCAAAATCAGGAACAACAAGACAGTGCGGAAGATTCTGAAATTGTTATGACTCATGATGACAACTCAGTCGATGATCAACAAGATCAAGCATCACAACCTTCTTAGTTGAATCGATTCGGTTTATTGACTGAACAAATGGCGACAACAGTTGAATTCCATGGCCTGCGGTTAGGCGTCAAGTCCAGCGACGGTAAGGCGCGTCTTGAAGCGCTGCAAAAGTTACCCGAAGGCAGCCCCGAAACTTCAATACTGACCTATCACTCCAGTGGGCGTCTATTGATTATCGGTGACCTTAGCTCAGTGACGAAAGCGCATGAACTGTTTCCAGACAAAATGCACATCGTGCTGCTTGAAACTCAAAATGAATCGAAAGCTATCAAGTCTCCTCACAAATTACCAACAGAAAACCTTTTCGTTGCAGACTATGCGGAGGTGTCAGGTCATCTTGGTGAATTCAGGGTCGAAGTAACCAAAAATGAAAAGACAATGGATTTGGCCGAAACATTAGGCTATGACCCAAAGACCTTTGACTTGGTTCTGGACCTAAGTTCGGTGCCGGTGATTGATAGCCAAATCTCACCTCCGGGATACTTTTCTACAGTCAAGTCCTCCAAGACTCTGGAATCGCTTGCAGAAGAAATTTCCGATCTGATCGGTAATTTTGAAAAGCCAAAATATTTCAATTACGATTCTGATATTTGTGCGCACAGCCGGAGTGGATTGATCGGATGTACTCGTTGTTTGGATACGTGTCCAACTGATGCCATTTCATCTATCGGTGAAATGATAGAAGTTGATCCATATCTGTGTCAGGGTGCCGGTTCCTGTGCGTCTGCATGCCCAACCGGTGCGATTACCTATGCCTATCCTTCGGCTGGAAGTCAAATCGAATCAATTCGTCAAGTGCTGAATACTTACCGAGCCGCAGGGGGCAGTCATCCTACTCTATTATTCTATGACAGTGAATCGGGTGCCGATTTGATGCACAAGGGTTCAAAATCCGTTCCAGAAAATATCTTACCTATACAAGTAGAAGAAATAGGGTCTGTTGGAATGGATACATGGCTAGCAGCGGTTGCGTACGGTAGCGAGTCAATTTCACTATTGTGTACTAAATCCGTTCCAGAGTCTGTTTGCAGCGAACTGCAACAGCAAATTGAGTTCTTTGATGCCATCGTGGGTGGCGTGGGACATCAACCAGGTGCTGTCAACTTGCTCCAAGTCAAAAGTGCTTCAGCTTTGACAAATTCATTCAAAGAAGAGACTACGAAGTTAAACGTCTCCCCGGCCAACTTCATGGTGTCAGGCGCTAAGCGTACCGATCTAAGATTGGCAATTGATTATCTGTGGGAGAACGGTAGGAAATGGAAAAATACCGTCTCACTGCCAGAAGGTGCACCCTTTGGCATCATTAAAGTCAATCAGAGCACGTGTACCTTGTGCATGGCCTGCGTGTCAGTTTGTCCTGCATCGGCACTTGAGGCCGGTGGTGATTCACCCAAACTAAGCTTCATTGAATGGAATTGCGTCCAGTGTGGTCTATGCGAAAGTGCTTGTCCCGAAAATGCGATCACGCGCAATACACGCTTTGTCTACGATGCAGACGAGCGCATGAGATCACGCACACTAAACGAAGATGCTCCAGTCCGATGCATAAGTTGCGGAAAGCCTTTTGCTACAAGAGCCATCCTGACCAGAATGCAGGAAAAATTGAAGAGTCATTGGATGTTTCAGGATTCCGATGCCATAAAGCGATTGGAAATGTGTGAGGATTGCCGGGTAAAGGATATGTATTTGAAGGAGGATAGCCAGATCAAATTTTAACAAAACTGTAAGTCAGTTTTTACCTCTAACAGTTCCTCGATTCTCACCACAACTGCACCAAACTCTCCATCGTGACCTTTGAATTTGGACTTGACTTTTACATGATTTACATATATTTTGTATGGAATTGACATTACTTCGATTGCGGGGGTAATCTTGCAAACGAAGATTAGGTGCCGAATAAGAATAATAAGTGCACCTGATAAAAATAAAAATAGTTATTAATGTTTGCTTGCGAAAGTAAAAGTGCGTGAAGGTGACCGCTCAGTTTCAAGTTGAGTTGACTGGACAGGAGCAGCATCTGCGCTCGACTTATTACTTTCTCCTCTCTCAGTTACTTTGCTCCCCTCCTACAAAGGAGTTAATATCCAATGTCGCACTTCTAGGTGACCCGGAAACTGAGGCAAACAGTCCCTTCAGTACCGCTCTAAATAAACTTTCTTCGGTGGCATCAAGGCTTGACGATTTCGAGAGACTTGATGATGAATTCCACGATCTATTTGTCGGACTCGGCCGTGGTGAATTACTGCCGTATGCTTCCTGGTACATCACCGGTATGCTAATGGATAAGCCGTTGAGTTTGATCCGGCAGGATCTTAAAGCGCTTGGTATTGAGCGTATTCAGGGCAATAGAGAGCCAGAAGATCACGTTGCTGCCCTATTCGACATTATGGGCATCTTAATCACGTCCGGTGATGAATATCAATTTAAAGCTCAACAAACTTTTTACGACCGGCATTTGAGGCCGTGGGTACGCAGGTTTTTTAAGGACCTGCTAAATGCCAGGAAGGCAAATTTCTATCAAGAAGTGGGTAAGTTCGGTGTCGAATTTATTAACTTCGAATCCGAATACCTGGCGATTCCCGCTTAACCGTGGTTATTGCTTTGGTATGTATGTGACGTCACTTAAGACATACTACGAGGAGAAATGCTATGAAAATTAGCAAAAATGTCGACCGGGATTCCCGGCGCGATGCGCTCAAAGGTATAGCAGTACTTAGTGGTGCTGCTGCTGCATCTGTCGCAACTGGCACTACGTCAGCTGCGGTAGTTCAAGCCGATGAGGTGCAAACTAAACCGGAAACGCTCGGTTATCACGAAACCGATCATATCCGGGAATATTATCGTCGAGCGCGATTCTGAAACGTTAATATCTAATTTGGGAGATTTTTCAAAGATGAAATTAGTCAGAAGTAGTGATAGTGGAACTACCACTGGCATCGCGTCAGCCGGTAATGCTATCAATCGAAGAACGTTCTTAAAACGTTCGGGACTCGCATTAGGTACGGGTGCCGCCGCTTCGATGTTCGCTCCGCAACTGATGCGTAAAGCCCAGGCAGCAGCTAAGGGTTTTTCGCCGATGGAAGGAGTTGCAACTGAGATTCGCAAGAGCGTCTGTACTCACTGCTCAGTAGGTTGTGGAGTCGTAGCAGAGGTTCAAAACGGTGTTTGGACTGGCCAAGAGCCAGATTTTGATTCACCATTGAATCTTGGTTCCCATTGCTCGAAAGGAGCAACTGTGCGTGAGCACGGCATGGGACCAAAGCGTCTTCGCTATCCAATGAAACTGGCCAGCGGCAGGTGGAAGAGATTGAGTTGGGATGAAGCAATCGATGAGATTGGCGACCGACTCATGGAAATCCGCGAGCAATCTGGACCGGATTCTGTGTATTGGCTGGGTTCAGCAAAGCACAACAATGAGCAAGCCTACATGTTCCGCAAATTTGCGGCGATGTGGGGAACCAACAATGTTGACCATCAAGCGCGAATTTGCCACTCCACCACTGTAGCCGGTGTCGCAAACACCTGGGGTTACGGTGCAATGACAAATTCGTACAACGATATGCGCAATTCCAAGGCGATGTTCTTTATCGGCAGTAATGCCGCCGAAGCACACCCCGTTGCGATGCAGCATATTCTGCGTGCGAAGGAAGCCGGCTCCAAGATGATTGTGTGCGATCCACGGTTCACTCGAACCGCAGCGCATGCCGATCACTTTGTCCGATTCCGACCTGGAGCAGACGTTCCGTTAATTTGGGGCGTGCTGTGGCACATTTTCGAAAACGGCTGGGAAGATAAAGAATATATTCGCCAGCGTGTTTACGGAATGGACCAGATTCGCGAAGAAGTCGCAAAGTGGACTCCGGAAGAAGTTGAACGTTTAACGGGAACACCACCGGATGTAGTCAGGACTGCTGCGCAGATCATGCACGAAAACCGACCCGGCACAATTGTTTGGTGCATGGGCGGTACTCAGCATACCATCGGCAACAATAATACGCGCGCATACTGCGTGCTTCAGTTAGCACTGGGTAACATCGGTAAAGCCGGCGGCGGAGCCAATATCTTCCGTGGACATGACAATGTCCAAGGTGCGACCGATCTTGGTGTTTTGTCACACACCCTACCTGGTTACTATGGCCTGTCAAATGGTGCGTGGAATCATTGGTCACGTGTGTGGGATCTTGACTTTGAATGGGTCAAGGGTCAATTTGATCAAGCGGAAGTCGAAGGAGACAACGGCAAGCCGACTCACCCGATGAATTACAAGGGCATTCCAGTATCTCGCTGGATTGATGGAATCTTGGAAGACAAGAATAACATCGGTCAAAGAGATAACGTCCGAGCCATGATCTACATGGGTCACGCGGTCAATAGTCAAACCCGTGGACCAGAAATGAAAAAGGCGATGGAGATGCTCGATATGATGGTGATCATTGATCCGCACCCAACCCATGCTGCCGTAATGAACGATCGTACTGACGGCATTTATCTGCTGCCGGCTGCGACTCAGTTCGAAACCTACGGCTCGGTAACTGCATCGAACCGCTCTATTCAGTGGCGCGATAAGGTTATTGACCCAGTATGGGAGTCATTGCCAGACCATACGATTCTTTACAAGCTTGCAAAGAAACTGGATATTCATCAGCAATACTGCAAGAATATCAAGGTCAACAATGACGAGCCTTTAATTGAAGACATCACCCGCGAAATTAACCGCGGAATGTGGACGATTGGCTACACGGGTCAAAGCCCTGAAAGGATTAAGCTTCATATGGCGAACAAGCACACCTTTAACACCAAAACGCTGAAGGCTGAAGGTGGCCCGGCTGATGGTGATTACTATGGTATGCCTTGGCCTTCATGGGGTAATCCAGAATTGGGTCACCCAGGAACACCAGTGCTTTACAACACAGAAATGCCGGTTGCCGAAGGCGGATTATGCTTCCGTGCCCGGTTCGGTGTGGAACGCGACGGTGTTAATCTACTTGCTGAGGATTCCTATCCAGTCGGGTCGGAAATCCAAGACGGCTATCCAGAGTTCTCCGATAAACTGCTCAAACAGTTGGGTTGGTGGAACGACCTTACCGACGAAGAAAAAGTCGCTGCTGAGGGCAAGAACTGGAAGACCGATCTGTCAGGTGGTATTCAAAGAGTTGCAATCATGCATGGTTGTGCACCATTTGGAAATGCAAAAGCACGATCCGTCGTGTGGACATTCCCGGATCCAGTGCCAGTGCATCGTGAGCCACTGTATACGCCAGACCGTGCACTTGCGGAGAAATATCCGACTTATGCGGATCGTAAACGATTCTATCGGTTGCCAACCCGCTATGCTTCTATTCAAGCCGAAGACTTTTCTGGCGAGTATCCACTGATTCTAACCAGTGGTCGACTCGTAGAGTATGAAGGCGGCGGTGAAGAACAACGGTCTAATTCCTGGCTGGCAGAACTGCAGCAAGAGATGTTTGTTGAGGTCAATCCCAAGGATGCCAACGACGCAGGTGTTCGTGACGGACAGATGGTCTGGATTATGACTCCGGAAGGAGCCAAAATTCGGGTTATGACGATGGTCACACATCGAGTCGGCGAAGGTGTTCTGTTCACGCCATTCCATTTTGGTGGCATGTTCCAGGGTAAGGACTTGATCGACAAGTATCCCGAAGGCACAGCGCCTTATATACGGGGTGAAGCCTGTAATACAGCATTCACCTACGGTTATGACTCAGTAACGCAGATGCAGGAGTCGAAAGTAACTCTCTGCAAACTCAGTACTTAAGTAGGAGGTATTACAAATGGCACGAATGAAATTCTTGTGTGATGCCGAGCGCTGTATCGAGTGCAACGGCTGTGTTACAGCTTGCAAAAACGAAAATGAAGTTCCCTGGGGAGTCAATAGACGCAGAGTTGTCGTTTTGAACGACGGCGTCCCAGGTGAAAAGTCAATTTCGGTTGCTTGCATGCATTGCACTGACGCACCTTGTGCGGCTGTGTGCCCTGTCGACTGCTTTTACACGACCGATGACGGTATTGTGTTGCACGACAAGGATCTTTGTATTGGCTGTGGTTATTGCTTCTATGCGTGTCCGTTTGGAGCACCGCAATATCCACAAGAACAAGCGTTTGGCGTACGCGGTAAGATGGATAAATGCACTTTCTGTGCTGGTGGTCCTGCGGCGGACAATTCGGATAAGGAATACTTAATGTATGGCCGTAATCGAATTGCTGAAGGCAAACTGCCACTGTGTGCTGAGATGTGTGCTACTAAGGCACTCATTGCAGGTGATGGTGACATTGTTGCTGACATCTACCGAGAGCGCGTACTCAATCGCGGTGGTCGTCCCCAGACCTATGGTTGGGAGACGGCTTATCCTACGGGATAAATTAGTTCGAATAACGAGGGGGGCTTTGGTTCCCCTCGTTTTCGATACCAGAATTGAATGAATTCAAAAGTGGAATATCAAAGGAGATAGTTCACTTTTTTGAGAAATAACTGATTAATTGTTCACCATAGTGACGCTGAACAAAATCGAATTGAACATAAATCTGGAGTGATGAATGAGAATGCAAACCAAGAAACATAGGAAATCATTCTTGTTGTCTGCTGTTTTGATCGGGTCGCTCGCGCTGGCAGGATGCTTGGAAGACTTTGGGGTTACTTTGTATGAACCCGGCGTTTATAAAGGCGCTCAGGATTCACAAGTTATTCTAAGTGCAAATCAACAAGATACCCTTCGCGACCGACTTCCAGGACAAAACGACCGCTAAGACCAAATAACCGCTCTATTTAAAAGGAGTTTACAAGTAATGAAAGAGAAAACTAGTAAATCACGCTCTGTTAAATCGAGACGAGTTCGCGGGATAACGTACAGCTTGGTTTTTATAGTAGTAAGTGCCTTCGTGCTTCCACTGGGCAGTTACATACTTTATGATTCGCAGACAACAACAGTTAATGCTCAAGCTACTGCTGAAAATGCAAACTTGAGAGCTGAATTTTGGCGCGCCGTGAGAGGCGGAAATGCCGGCTACAGTTCAGTAACCGGATCCGAAGTTAACACTGAAACTAATGTTCTTTACAACATTGAAGGCGAGAACTGGCGTCAGATTAGAAATGGCTGGATCGCAAACTATGGCGGGTGGGGTTTGGCTTTGGTTGTTTTACTTATCCTGGCATTTTTCGTATTGCGTGGAAGAGTTGAACTAGATGAACCGCTATCCGGAGACACCGTCCCGCGCTGGACACTGGGTGAGCGTGTTCTGCACTGGTATACCGCCACATTGTTTATCGCATTGTCTATAACCGGGTTAAGTATGCTCTTTGGTAGAGCAATTCTTATTCCGTTGTTAGGCAAGCCTGGATTTGCATTGTGGGCGGATTTTTCAATCAATCTTCACAATTTTGTTGGACCCTTCTTTGTGATTGGACCAATATTAATGTTTATTTTCTGGGTTAAGCACAATATCCCGACAGGAACAGATGTAAAATGGTTTTTTGCCGGAGGTGGGATGATTGGTAAAGCACATCCAAGCGCAGGAAAGGCCAATGGTGGTGAGAAGGTGTGGTTTTGGATTGTCATCCTGTTAGGATTGGGTGTAGTCTCTTATACCGGATTTGCACTTATTGGCTGGGTAGAACAGTATTTCGGTATTACCCAAACTCGTGAAGTCTCGCAGACCATGCACACCTGGCATGCAATCGCTGCCCTCTTGTGGATCGCAGTATTCTTCGGACACGCATACATTGGCACAATTGGTTCGGAGGGTTCGCTGGATGCAATGACCAAGGGTCGAGTCAGCGTTGAGTGGGCGAAGCAACATCATGACTTGTGGTATGAAGATGTCAAGAATCAAGCTGACCAGCCTGATGAAAAGATGAAATCATCCACTGCGGGAACCACTTCTGCATCCTAGAGAAGTAAATCAATCTAATTTGAACGCATCTCAAGCCGTATGGTTTGAGATGCGTTTTTTTGTACCTTAAATTTTTGGATTGACTTGTGAATCGTTTTCCTGATTTCGTTAGAAATAATATGGCGGTCTCCGGTTCAAGCGTTACCTGCCTTCCTGTGCAATTTGATGGCGGAGACTGGGAGTCTTCGATATTCTTTGCGGCTGGAGGTTCCGAGTGTAAGGAAGACCGAAGAATTTTGAACAAGTTAGATGGCACCATTTCGGTTGCAATTGATGCCGATGTGATCGAGCACAACAATGCTGCGGTAGTAGTGTTACGACTGGAGGCATTTACGAGGGAATTGGATCCACTGACTGGTGAGGTTCTGTTGACTCCAGGTGAAATTGAATCACATTTTCAAACAATGAAATTGCTTTCCAAACAACCTTATCTGAAATGGTTCTTTTCCGATGCGGCCTATTATGTTATTCACAGTCAGCAAAACCCATTAGGTAAAGTTGAACATGAATCGTTTCAAGAGGTTTTAGATAAGGCTGTTCGACACGACGCATTGACTCGCATGACAGGACAATACGATGTTGGAAGTGCTATGAATGAAGTTCTTTCGAACTACGCTTTACGATGAAAAAACAAATTTCTTACAATTTGTTTTCAGTGATTGCACTCTTTGTAATTACTATTTCGACAGCAGTTGCAGAAGGTGCGGATGCATTCCGTAAGGCATTAGAAGCGAAAGATGTAGAAGCGCTATCTCAACTCATCGAGTTAGGCGAAAACATTAATTTGCAACTGGAAAATGGACGTTCGGCACTGATGGTTGCAGCAAGATATGGTCATACTGAATTTCTTGAGCAGTTATTGGATGCCAATGCCGACGTCGATCTGACTAATGAAAATGGTGGAACAGCATTAATGTTTTCCGCTATTGATGGCAATGTAGAGGCTACTCGATTGCTCATTGATGCGGGTGCATCGGTCAACAAGACAGCAAAATTTGGCTGGACAGCCATTATGGTTGCAGCTGCGAAAGGTCGTGCCGGTGTTATTGATGAACTGCTAACCAACGACGCAGATCCGAATGCTAGAGATATTTATCAATGGACGCCCCTGATTCGAGCAGCGTTTGCTGGTCATGGCGATGCAGTTCAAGAATTGCTGAAGCATCCGGAAGTGGAAATCAACGCAGTCGATGAGAATGGTGCTACTGCATTACATCATGCTGCTACCAATGGTCATCTTACTGTTGTAAAAGTCTTGGTAGAACAAGGTGCAATGATAGATATGCTAGATTCATTTACATTCAATCCAGCCGAAAGGGCTTCGATGCAAAACCATCAGGATGTTTTTGAGTTTCTTGCGAACATACCGAGAAGTTAAATCAACTTATTTTGAGGAAAGGTGAAAAAAACCAATCAGTATCAACCACGTCGGGAATTTCTGAAGATTTGCGGAACTATGGTTGCCGCTGCTGCCGCAGGTCACATTAGTCCCGCTTCTGCAACTACTCCCTATAGAACATATGAGAGAGTTCGGTTGATGTTTAGAGGCAAGCCGATGGGGGTCGGTGATTTTGCGGAGGGAGAGTCCTTTATATTCAACTATCCTTATGTCACTACACCTTGCATGATTATGAATCTTGGCAAAGGGACTAACCCACTGGAGTTGGCTACCGAACAGGGAAACAACTACGTATGGCAAGGAGGTATTGGACCACATAAGTCGATTGTTTCATATTCCGCAATCTGTGCACATCGCATGACGTATACAGCGAAGGCAGCGAGTTTTATCAATTATCGTCATTCCACCGTCGTTTATTTTGACGAAGAACAGAAAAAAAGAGAACGAGCACAAATTATTTACTGTTGTTCGGAGCGTAGCATTTATGACCCGGCAAAGGGTGCTCAAGTGATTGGCGGACCGGCTCCTCAGCCTTTAGCGTCAATCTCATTGCTGCACAATGAAGAGAGTGATTCGATTTATGCGGTCGGCACTTCCGGTGGCGAAATGTTTAGTCAGTTTTTGGATAAGTTCGAATTTAGACTTCAACTAGATCACAAAATAACCAATATCAGTCAGCTTACTTCGGGTGAAGTGAATGTATTACCAATCGCAGAGTACTCCGAAACGCTAGTCTATTGCTAGCAGCCTATTCTAGGTTTCACGCTCAACAAGACTCCCGTTTTCTAACATCAACACTCGGTCCATTGAATTTGCTAGTTGCCGGTCGTGAGTCGCTACGATCATACTAATTTGCAGATTCCTGTCGAGACTCACCATTAGTTGCTGAACTTTTTCGGCGTTTTCACGGTCAATGTTTCCGGTGGGCTCGTCCGCTAAAAGACATACAGGCTTAATTATTAGCGCTCGTGCAATTGCAACTCTTTGCCTTTCACCACCGGAAAGCTCTCCGGGTTTATGATTCACTCGATGCTCAAGGCCTACTCTACCTAAAATATCCAGGGCCTCGATTCTTGCTGACGCCGTATTCGTTCGTCGAACCAAAAGGGGCATCATAACATTTTCAAGTGCGGTGAATTCAGGCAGCAAGTGATGAAATTGATAGACAAAACCAATAGTCTGATTGCGAAACTTTCCGCGCTCGGTTTCGCTCATCGAAGAAATTTTGTCACCGTTTATGGTCACAGATCCTTGGGTTGGAGTATCTAACCCTGCCAGTAGGTGTAGCAAAGTACTTTTGCCTGAACCCGAAGCTCCAACAACAGCTACTTGTTCTCCTTGTGTAACTTGTAAGTCTACGCCACGCAGCACTGAAACTAGCATGTCGCTTTCGCTATAAGTCTTTGAAAGACCATCACATTTAAGAATCACATTACTCATAACGCAATGCTTCTGCAGGGTGAGTCTTTGACGCTCGCCACGCTGGATAGATTGTCGCAACGAAGCTCAAGAATAGTGCTGTTATGGCTACGCGATACACGTCATCCCATTGCAGTTGTGCTGGAAACTTGGAGATGACGTAAATTTGGTCAGGAAAGAACTCTGTGTCAAAAAGATTTTCAACCCACGGGATGAGCGTCTCTAAGTTCAATCCAGTGATGACGCCTACAATGACTCCCACGATTGTGCCTATCACGCCAATTATCACACCGTGAAGCATGAAGATTGCCATGACACTTCGGGGACTGATGCCAATCGTTCTGAGGACAGCAATATCGGATTGTTTGTCTGCAACCAACATGACTAGTGTCGAAACAATATTGAAGGCCGCTACGGCAACAATAAGCATGAGAATGATGAACATCACTCTTCGCTCAATTTTGAGTGCCTGAAATAGATTCGAGTACTCAATTGTCCAATCCCTAATCCGAAAATCAGAGCCTAAAATATGGCGTAGTTCACTACTAATTCTAGGAGCCTCAAATACATCCGATATACGCAGTCGAATTCCCGAAACTCTATTTCCTGCTCTTTGTAAAGTTGCCAGATCATCGACATGAACCAAAGCTAGACCGTTGTCATATTCATAAAAATTTAGATTGAATATCGCTACGACAGTAAATCTCTTTGTTCTTGGGAGCAGTCCTACAGGTGTGGACCTACCTCTTGTACTGATAATCGTTACTTTGTCACCTACGCCGGCATGGATTGAACTTGCCAGATCTTCTCCGAGTATTATTCCGAACTCCCCTGCCCTAAGGTCGCTCATGCTTCCATCGATGATATTCTCTGCAATTGATGACACCTGAGATTCCAGTTTTGGATGCACCCCACGAAGCAGTACGGCATTGACCAAACCATCAGACTTCACCATCCCATGGCTAAGAATATAGGGGGCATAGGAAACTATGTCTGGATGTGATGCTATGGTGGAGGCAGTTTGATTCCAGTCTCGTAGCCAACCACTGGATGCGGTAACTCTTGCGTGAGATGCTACTGTTAGAATTCGGTCCCGTAGTTCCCTTTCAAAACCGTTCATCACAGACAACACGGATATAAGTGCCCAGACTCCAATAATGATCCCGAGGATTGATGTCCCTGTAATAAAGGAGATGAAGCGAGTACGCCGTTTGGCTCGGATGTAGCGTAGCCCGATAAATAATTCGAATGGTCGAATCATGTTCGAATATTTATTAATTATGTGGCTTCATATGCGGAAACAGCACCACATCTCGAATTGAAGAACTGTCTGTGAGCAACATGATGAGGCGATCAATTCCTATACCTTCTCCTGCTGTCGGCGGTAAACCGTACTCCAGCGCTCGAATATAGTCATCGTCAAACACCATAGCCTCATCATCGCCGTGCTCTCGTTGTTGTAATTGAGATCGAAAGCGGTTGGCCTGATCTTCCGGATCGTTCAATTCAGAAAAGCCATTCGCAATCTCTATCCCACCTACAAAGAACTCAAAACGATCCGTTATCCATTGATCGTTGTCATTAATTCTAGATAGGGGCGAAACCTCTACTGGATACTGGGTGATAAAGGTCGGTTCAATCAGCCTGTGTTCTACAGTTCTTTCGAAAATTTCAAAGAGCAGTTTTCCAGCACCCCAAATTGGGTTGACTTCTCCACCAAGCTTCAGCAGATATGGCTTTAGTTGTTCCAGGTCACGCAAGTCGGCTTCACTTAAGTCAGGATTGAATTGTCGTACCGAATCTTCCAAAGTTATTTTTCTGAATGGAGGCTTTAGATCAATCGTGTGTCCAAGAAAGTTTACGATCGAACTTTTCAGCAATTCATCGCAAATTGACAAAAACAATTCTTCAGTCAGTTTCATAAAGTCCAGATAATCTGCATAGGCCTCATAAAACTCCATCATCGTGAACTCAGGATTATGTTGGGTACTGACACCTTCGTTTCTAAAATTCCGGTTGATTTCATATACACGTTCAAGACCTCCAACAACCAATCGCTTCAAATACAGTTCGGGCGCAATTCGAAGAAACATGTCTAGAGAAAGTGCATTGTGATGCGTGACAAAAGGACGGGCTATTGCGCCGCCTGGTACAGTGTGCATCATAGGGGTCTCAACTTCTAGATATTGCCTGTTGTTCATGAACGTACGGATATGGTGAATCAACGCCGCTCTAAGCAAAAATACCTTGCGAACTTCCTCGTTCATGATTAGGTCTAGGTATCTTTGACGATAGCGGGTTTCGCGATGTTTCAGTCCATGAAACTTTTCCGGATATGGCCACAAAGACTTGCTGAGTAACTCGAATTCATGAACTTCAATACTTAATTCGCCGGTTCTCGTACGGAAGATTTTGCCCTTGGCTCCAACAATGTCCCCAATATCTACTGCGGCAAATCGTTCATATTCGGTAGTACCAATAGTGTTGCTTCTGACAAACAGTTGAATCTTTCCGGTCGAGTCTCGAAGATCAGCAAATGTCACCTTACCCATCTTTCTAGACGCCATTACTCTACCAGCAACACGAGTTTTTTCACCAGCTTCTCGAAGTTGATCCGCACCACTTCCTCCGTGCATTGCGTGGATCTGTTCGACAAACATTTCCCTTCGAAAGTCATTGGGATAAGCTTGACGTCCCTTCCAGGTAGACTTCAGTTTTTCCTTTCGTGCTTGATGTTGATCTTCAATGGATTCTGGTGAATTGTGATCTACAGACTGATTCATTACCTTAAGTTAGACTCCTAGTTTTAAGCTTTCTTCCATGAACATATCTATGTTTCCTTCAAGTACCGCATTCACATTTCCTGTCTCAACACCCGTTCGAAGGTCCTTGATTCGCGATTGGTCCAATACATAGGATCGAATTTGATTTCCCCAAGAAATATCCGGCTTTGCGTCTTCAATCTTTTGCTTTTCTGCGTCTTGCTTTTGACGTTCAAATTCATAAAGGCGAGCTCGAAGAGTTGCCATTGCCTCGGCTTTGTTTCGATGTTGCGAACGATCGTTTTGACATTGAACGACAATTCCACTGGGTAAGTGCGTAATTCGAACTGCAGAATCTGTTCGATTAACGTGCTGCCCGCCTGCACCACTCGCTCTATAAGTATCAATACGCAGTTCATCTGGTTTGATTTCAACTTCAATCTGGTTTTCGACTTCCGGATAAACGAATACTGAAGCGAAGGACGTATGTCGGCGTGCACCGGAATCGAATGGTGACTTTCGAACAAGACGATGAACCCCGTTTTCTGTTCGAAGCCATCCGAAGGCATGGTCTCCTTGAATTTTTAATGTTGCACTCTTGATTCCTGCAACATCACCGGGAGTGTAGTCAATCGTCGATACATTAAAACTACGCAGCTGAGCCCAATGTAAATACATTCCATAGAGCATTGCTGCCCAGTCTTGAGCTTCAGTACCGCCTGATCCTGGTTTGATATCGATGAAGGCGTTGGCGATATCCATAGGCCCGCTGAACATCCTCTGAAATTCAAGATCATTGACGTTAATTTCTAACCGATCCGCTTCATCAGTCAGTTCTTGAATTGCTTCTAGGTCATCTTCATCGAACGCGATGTCGATAAGTTCTAAAGCGGTGTCTACAGAGTTGGAAATTTCGACAAACGGGTCGATTCGCTTTACGAGCGCAGCTCGCTCTCGATTCAGTTGTTGATTGAGCTCAAGATTTTTCCAAGTATCAGGACTTTCCAGAAGTTGATCAATTTCATCCCGTCTCTGTTCCAATGAAGGCAGGTCAAAGATGCCTCCTTAACGACTCTAATCTACTTTGCATGTCTGCCAATCGAGTTGAAATTGTATTTTTATCCATAAGACTAACTAGAAATTTGAGTACAGAACACTCAACGTTACTTTTGAAGAATTTTGTCGGAATCGATTTGATTCAAAAAAGCATATTTTATCTGAATTTATTGATTTCTAGAATTGATAGTTTTCATTTCCTGAAGCCTGATAGTGGATTTGAAAGTAACACTAAAGATAACTTCTTTCATAAGTCGTGTCGAGTTGCTTACCAAACACAGACTGAAATTCAAGTAAAGTTGTTGTATATGAAGTCATTGTCCAAAAAGATTTTTTGGCACGCAATTTTTATATTATCGACTTCATTCAAGTGATACCTGAGGGATCAAATTTGAGATAACTTGGTGAGCTCGTATGTCGCATGCATAGTACATATTTTGTTACGGTACACTTCTTAACCGAGAAAGAAGGTTTTTACTTAGTTTGTATAATGCATTTTGGCTATTCTCGCCAGCACTAAGTAAACTGCTTTTTGTGGTTTGCAAAATAACAATGAGAAAACACCATTGAAATTAGGCGTCCCAAAAGAAATACACAAAAATGAAAGACGAGTAGCAGTCACACCTGCAATCGCAGAAGATCTTCAAAGTAAAGGGTTCGAAGTTCTCGTAGAATCAAATGCGGGTGCATTGTCAAATTTTGAAAACTCAATGTATGAATCTGTAGGTGCACAAGTCGTGCCCGCAGGAAGAGACGTTTGGATTGAGTCCGATATCATCCTAAAGGTTAGAGCTCCGCAATACAACGAAGAACTTGGTTACGACGAATCTGATTTACTTACTGAAGGTAAGTGTTTGATTGGGTTTTTGTGGCCTGCACAAAATCCTGAACTTTTGGAGAAGCTGGCACAACAGAAAATAAGTGCCCTATCCATAGATGCTGTCCCACGAATTTCTCGTGCACAGAAGCTTGATGCCCTGTCTTCTATGTCCAATATTGGCGGTTATCGGGCTGTTGTTGAAGCGGCGAACTTGTATGGAAGATTTTTTGGAGGACAGATTACTGCTGCCGGTTCAATTCCACCCACTAAAGTAATGGTCATCGGTGCCGGAGTCGCTGGGTTGGCAGCAATTGGCGCAGCAACGAGTTTAGGCGCAATCGTGCGTGCATTTGACACCCGGCCTGAAGTTAAGGAACAGGTCGAAAGTATGGGTGCTGAATTTTTGGAACTCGACTTCGAAGAAGAAGGAAGTGGTGGTGGCGGTTACGCCAAGGTCATGAGTAAGGAATTCATAGAAGCAGAAATGGCACTTTTTCTCGCTCAGGCCAAGGAAGTTGACATCATCATCACCACAGCGTTGATTCCCGGTCGTCCTGCGCCGAAACTAATTACAACCGAAATGGTGTATGCCATGAAGCCCGGTAGCGTGATAGTCGACTTGGCAGCTGAACAAGGCGGCAACTGCGAACTCACGCAGCCTGAATCAGTTGCTGTAGAAAATGGCGTGAGCATAATTGGATATACCGATTTGCCGAGTCGTCTGCCTACACAATCAAGTCAACTATATGCATCCAATTTAAATCACTTGATGGACGAGTTAACACCAGAGAAAAATGG
This sequence comes from Arenicellales bacterium, assembly GCA_965200645.1. GTDB lineage: Bacteria > Pseudomonadota > Gammaproteobacteria > Arenicellales > JAJDZL01 > CBDAUN01. The sequence goes on along the minus strand of CBDAUN010000003.1, from coordinate 451,826 downwards.
GGAAATCGTCATCAATATGGATGATGAAGTAATTCGAGGGGCAACTGTGGTGCACGAAGGCGAAATTTGCTGGCCTCCACCAACTGTTGAAACCGTCCCAACTGCTCCGAAGATTGAGCAAACAAGACAGGTCGATCAACCCGAGGCAAAAGAGCAAAAGAAATTTAAGCTTGCTCCAGTATTTTTCTCATTGGCATTGGCGTCAATCTTGGGAGTTGGATTGGTTGCCCCCGAGTCATTCATTTCTCAAGTTACAGTTTTTGTTTTGGCGATTTTCGTCGGATGGCATGTCATTTGGAATGTCACACCAGCACTGCACACTCCTTTAATGAGTGTCACGAATGCAATTAGCGGAATAATTATCGTAGGGGCTCTGCTTGAAGTTGGCGCGACTGTAACGGTTGTGGTTGGTCTTGCTGCAATTTCAATATTGATCGCATCAATCAATATTTTTGGTGGCTTCTACGTGACTCACCGAATGCTAAAAATGTTTAGGAAGTAAGCTGATGTTAGAAGGATTAGTCAACTCCCTATACATTATCGCTTCGATATTTTTCATTTTGAGTCTTGGCGGACTTAGTCAGCAGACTACAGCAGTTCGAGGCAATATCTTTGGCATTTTGGGCATGGTGCTGGCTGTTACGGGCACCATCGCAGCTAGAGCTATCGATGATATTGGAATCATTATTGGCATGATGAGCATTGGTGCTGTTATAGGACTTGCAGTTAGTTTGAAGGTGCAAATGACTGCGATGCCGCAACTTGTCGCCATATTGCACAGCTTAGTCGGTCTTGCCGCTGTATTTGTTGGATTCGCAAACTACATCGAACCCCTGCAGGAATACATCGGAGCAGAATTGATAATTCATGAAATTGAAATCTTTTTAGGTGTTTTCATTGGTGCCATAACCTTCACAGGGTCAGTCGCAGCATTTGGCAAGCTTCAAGGGATTATTTCAAGTAGGCCTTTGATGCTACCGGCACGTCACTGGCTTAATCTTGTGATGGTCATCGTTTGTGTCTGGCTTGGAGTAATGTTTCTGTCTTCGAACTTTGCGCTTACGGGTACTGAAGTGCTCATCATTATGACGATAATTGCGTTCGTTATTGGTCTGCATCTTGTGTTAGCCATTGGTGGTGCAGATATGCCGGTGGTCATATCCATGCTCAACAGTTATTCGGGATGGGCCGCAGCTGCGACAGGATTTATGCTGAGTAACAACCTGCTAATATTGGTCGGTGCATTAGTAGGAAGCAGTGGTGCAATTTTGAGCTACATCATGTGTCGTGCAATGAATCGACACTTTTTGAGCGTTATTATGGGTGGTTTTGGAACGACAGGCGGAATGACCACTGACGTAGTTGAGGGACATCACACACCAATTTCGGTTGATGCGACCGCTAGTTTACTTCAGACTGCCAAGTCTGTAGTGATTGTTCCAGGATACGGTCTCGCTGTGGCCCACGCACAACATCCCATTGCTGAATTAACCCGCCGTTTACGTGACCTTGGGAAAAGTGTTTTTTTTGCAATTCATCCTGTAGCAGGTCGCATGCCAGGTCATATGAACGTCTTGCTGGCTGAAGCAAAAGTACCTTACGACATTGTCCTGGAAATGGACGAAATCAATCCTGACATTCCAGAAGTGGATGTGGTATTGATTATTGGCGCAAATGACATCGTGAACCCATCTGCACAAGACACACCAGATAGTCCAATAGCCGGTATGCCAGTAATTGAAGTGTGGAAGGCAAAAACAACCATCGTATTGAAACGCAGTATGGCAACGGGTTACGCAGGTGTTGAAAATCCTTTGTTTTACAAGGACAACAACAGAATGTTGTTTGGCGATGCCAAGGCGAGTGTAGACCAGTTATTGAGTGCTATCAACTAGCCACCTAGATAGAAATTTTTAATTGGTGGTCGATGCATGATGAAGATGCGTACAATCGCTTCGCTATAGCGCTATGATGTAAGCGCTACAGGAAGTTTTCCCCATGTCGCTAACCAGTTTGAGAGCTTTGGTTCTCAGACGGTTGAATCCGGTTCGGCCCGTACCTCCAGCAGGTTGCGGGCCTCGCGCCCGCAGGCGACGGCGGTCAAGTGGACTTTGCTGCCGCTGCGGCGATATTTTTCAGCGTAGCCGCGGCTCCGCATCTGCACGAAGGCTGCCTCAAGGGCGACTTCTGCATCCTCTGCACGCTCGGCCATCTTGAACTCGATGATAAAGACCTGGTCGCCAAGCTGAACCACCAGATCCGAGCAACCATGACTTGAAGATTCCTCCGGTCGGGTTTCAATGCCGATGGAGCGGAAACACATGTGCAGGAGGCCCGCATACCAAGCTTCATAGCGTGCCAGATCATTATTGTGCCACTGATACGGGATGCTCGCGAGCTAAGCCCGCATCCGGTCGGCAAAGCTATCAAAATCATGTTCCTCGAGCAAGGCACGAAGGTTTTCGCCTTGATCTTCCTCCGAGCCGCTATTCCCCTGATCGAGATGAGCCAGTAGCTTATCATTGAAACTGAGTTTTACCTCCAGATTGGGATAGTCCAATTCGTAGAAGGTTTTATGGCCATTTTGGGTTTCCCCGGTAATGGTAAAGTAGCCAGACTGGAACAGTAAAAATTCTGGCTCGATTTTTTTTTAAACTCAAACCTGGTAAGCGCGGATCTCTCGATCAGGCAACCTTCAAGTTCGACTGAACTAATCGATTTATTTTTTGCACCTCGAACAGAAAACTCGGTGAGGCAGTCTCGAACCAGTAGGGGGCAAACTCCCGCTCGTCGAACAGCAGAAGCACGTCAAAAGGACAGTAGAGGCGCTGCGCCGCGCGCCAATCATAGCCATAATACCATTGTCGGATCTTGTCTCGATCAAGCCCGCCGAGTTCCGGCGTAAACACGGTATCGATATATCCGCAGATTGTCGCATAGCGCGGGGTGAGGCTGATGTCCTTCAGATGGTTCAACTCGGAAAAAAGCTCAACCTAGCAAACTGGCTGATACCTGTGACGAAGGTGAAGCCGACATGTTCTACGCTGCCCTTGATAATGCCATATAAGCCGCGCAGATAATCGCGGTTGGTGATTGCCAGCGCACGATCGTGCAAGGCGTCCAGAATCGGTTTGTCATATTCATCGACGAGAACGGCAACGGGCTGGTCAGTCTTGTGATAGAGGCGGCTCAATACGTTGCGCAAGCGTCTCTGGCCGGTATTGGCTACTTCGGCGGGCGGAAGATCATATTTGCGCTCCACGTCCGCTAGTTGTTCGATAATGTCGCCCTCAATCTCATCCGGCCTCTCATATTTACCATCGAAACTGAGACGCACCACCGGATAGGAAACCGACCAATCCCAGTGGTCATAAATGTCCAATCCTGTGAACAGGTTCTCGCGTCCCTCAAACAGAGCCTTGAGAGTGTCAAGCAGCAGAGTTTTACCAAAGCGACGTGGGCGAGACAGGAAATAATTACGCCCATCATTTACCAATTGCCTAATCAGCGGGGTTTTATCAACATAATAAAACCCATTACATCGAATCGTATCAAACTTCTGGACCCCGATAGGCAGTAACTTTCGGGTCATGGCGCTTCCCTCTCCCCCAGGTAATCGCCACCAATGGTTGTTGTTTGTGCGTTTAATCCTTCAATGCACATCGAGTCGCCTCTGAATTTTGACATAGGCTTCCTGGGCCAGTGGCTGATTTCCCAGCGTGGGCGCCGATCTCACTCTTCAGGCTGGCTGTCTTCGGCCATGGCGGTCCATGTAGCCTGCGCCGTTGCCGCCATAGTCAGCAAACAAATAGGTGGCAATCGACGTTCGTAGTTTTGTTCCTAAGTGGCGGAGAGGGAGGGATTCGAACCCCCGGAAGGTTTCCCTTCGACGGTTTTCAAGACCGTTGCTTTCGTCCGCTCAGCCACCTCTCCATTAATTCAAGATCGCGATCCTATTGCTTTTAAATCAGCAATTTTCACCAAACAAAACTTGGACAATTCCGGAATTTAGTGTCGAGTGACATCAATGGCTAGCGCTTAAGTCAGTATTGTACTGATTTAAATTGAGTAAAAGGACCAAACGTAAACGAAATTCAAAGGTTTTTCAAGTGGATCTTGAATTTTCTAAATTTGTGATTACCTATTAAGCAAAATAGCAAATTGAACTTAAGTCTAGTCAAATTAGCCTGATAATTTAGATCCAAGTAAAATAAGGAAACCAGTAAAAACAGACGGCAAATTTGACTGCAATTTGTCAACAAAGTACAATTCAGAACAACAATCGTTACTGGAGGTAAAGAGTAATGAGAATTGACGAACGTCTCCTCACGGCACAACGGCCAAGTGCAATATCGGAGTCTGCACATCGTGTTCTGCGGAATACGTATATGCTGCTATCGCTAACACTGCTATTTAGTGCGGTTGTCGCAGGAGTATCAGTTGTTTTTAATTGGCCGCATCCCGGATTGATTATCACCTTGGTCGGTTATTTCGGACTTCTATTTCTAACTGGAATGTTCCGAAATTCGGGACTCGGAATTTTGTTCGTGTTCGCCCTGACTGGATTTATGGGTGCAACTCTTGGACCAATCGTTGGATACTATCTCACCGTAGTTCCTAATGGGGATCAATTGGTTATGACAGCACTTGGTAGCACGGGAATAATATTCTTCGGTCTGTCAGCATATGCTATTGCAACCAAAAAGAATTTCGCGTTTATTGGTGGAATGCTGTTTGCTGGAATTTTAGGCGCATTCGTTCTAGGCATTGCAGCAATCATTTTTAGCGTTCCAGCATTGTCGATTGCTGTATCAGCAATCTTTATCCTGCTGATGTCAGGTTTGATTCTATATCAAACCAGCGCAATCATTCACGGTGGAGAAACCAATTACATCATGGCTACCGTGACACTGTATGTTTCGATTTACAACTTATTCTTGAGTTTGTTGCAAATTCTAGGACTTTTTCGCGACTAGAGTTCTGTAGACTAATACAAGCAATTACAGTTAAAGCCACTGAGTAGTGTAGCTACTTAGTGGCTTTTTTCATGCAAAGTCTGTAATCGATACGGGTTGCTGACGGGTTCGCCAAAAGCTTCACATAAGGCTGAAGCCGCGGCAATGGTAGTGAAATATGGAACCCGTCTTTTCAGGGCTTCCTTTAAGATAGTTTCAGAGTCTGCGATACTTTGTACTCTTTGCGGTACATTGATAATTATGTCAATTTCTGAATTCTTAATCATGTCAACAACATGAGGTCTACCCTGCCGAACTTTTTGCACAGTTTGTACTGTAATGTCATACTCCTGAAGTTCTCGAGCAGTCCCTTCTGTCGCAAAGAGCTTGAAACCTAAATTAGATAAGTCGTTTGCTATTGCAATCAAACCGGTGCGATCACCGCCGCCAACACTTAGTAGCGCATTACCGCCATCAGGTAGTACAAATCCAGTGGCAAGATGAGCCTTTCGATAGGCTTCTCCAAATGTCATTCCAATACCCATAACTTCTCCTGTACTCTTCATTTCAGGTCCAAGTATGGGTTCCGCATTCGGAAACTTTTCAAATGGGAAAACGGCTTCCTTGACGTTGTAATACTTCGGAACAATCTCCGTAGTTGCTCCTTGTTCCTCCAAAGTTCGACCTGTCATGCAACGAGCTCCAATTTTTGCAAGCTGATATGCGGTTGCCTTAGAAACAAATGGAACTGTGCGGGAGGCCCGTGGATTAACTTCAAGCAGATAAATTTGATAATTTTTGACGGCAAACTGAACATTCATAAGGCCAACAACCTTTAGCTTTATTGCTAGTCGTCTGGTTTGTTCCTTAATTTCGTTTTGAATTTCCTGACTTAAGCCAAACGCTGGTAAGGAACAAGCCGAATCACCTGAGTGCACGCCCGCTTGCTCAATGTGTTGCATGATTCCCCCAATAAGTACTTCCTTGCCATCGCAAATTGCATCTACATCCACTTCAACTGCATCGCTTAAAAATCGGTCAAGCAAAACGGGGGACTGGTGTGATACACCAATCGCTTCATCCATGTATTTTGTAAGCTGCTCATTATCTCGGACTATTTGCATAGCCTGACCACCTAAAACATAGGAAGGACGCACGACGATTGGATAACCAATATCTTCAGCAGCAAGCAGTGCTTCTTCAATGGAAGTGGCAGTCGCGTTGGGTGGTTGTGCAAGTTCACAATCCTTAACAATTCTCTGAAAGAATTCTCGGTCTTCGGCTTGATGAATGGATTCAGCCGAAGTTCCGATGATGGGTACACCGGCAGCATCCAATTCTCGAGATATTTTCAAAGGTGTCTGACCGCCGTATTGGACAATCACTCCGTTCGGATTTTCTACACGACAAACTTCTAAAACATCTTCTACAGTTAGCGGTTCAAAATACAACCTGTCTGAGACATCGTAGTCTGTGGAAACTGTTTCAGGATTACAGTTAACCATGATGGTTTCAAAGCCGTCTTCGTGTAAAGAAAGTGCCGCATGCACACAGCAGTAGTCGAATTCGATGCCTTGTCCGATTCTGTTTGGACCTCCACCTAGAACCACAATTTTCCTGTTTGAAGTCGGTTCAGATTCGCATTCTTGCTCATAAGTTGAATACATGTACGCTGTAGGTGTGGCGAACTCACCTGCACAAGAATCTACTCGTTTGTACACCGGATGAATTGCGTTGAAATGTCTCAACTTGCGTACATCGGCTTCACTGTTACCGCTTAGTGTCGCTATTCTGTTGTCAGAAAATCCCTGCTGCTTCCATCTGTAGAGTGAATCGGGCTGAATAGTCTGCCCTATTTTCTGAATCTCAATTTCTGCATCAATAATCGACTTGATCTCAGCGAGGAACCACGGATCAATTCCGCATATGGAATAAATTCTTTCGATCGAATAGCCCTGCCGCAAGGCATCAGCTAGATACCACAGTCGCTCTGCCCCCGGCACCCTTAAATTCGCATCAATCAATTCATTAATATCCTTTGAACTGAGTGCGCTGCTGTGGTCAATTTTCGACTCAAATCCATATGACCCGATTTCCAGACTGCGCATAGCTTTTTGCAACGACTCCTGAAACGTTCGACCTATTGCCATAACTTCTCCAACCGATTTCATTTGCGTCGTTAGTGTGGCATTGGCCAGAGGAAATTTCCTAAAGTCGAATCTAGGAATTTTGGTGACGATATAGTCAATTGTAGGTTCGAAAGATGCAGGAGTGGCGCCACCCGTTATGTCATTGCTGAGTTCATCCAAGGAATAACCGACCGCAAGTCGTGCCGCTACTTTGGCTATTGGGAAACCAGTTGCCTTTGATGCTAGAGCAGATGACCGGGAGACGCGGGGGTTCATCTCTACAACGACCATTTCTCCTGTTGCAGGGTGAATTGCAAATTGAACATTTGATCCGCCTGTATCAACACCAATTTCTCGAATAACCGCAATACTCGCATCCCGCATGACCTGGTATTCCTTATCTGTCAGAGTCTGCGCAGGGGCTATTGTTATCGAATCTCCGGTGTGCACTCCCATGGCATCAAAGTTCTCGATGGAGCAGACGATGATGCAGTTATCTCGATAATCCCGGACAACTTCCATTTCAAACTCTTTCCAACCCGTGATACTTTGTTCAATCAAAAGTTCATTTGTTGGTGATGCATCCAGACCTCGTCGGCATATTTCGGTAAATTCATCGTTGTTGTATGCGATTCCGCCTCCGGTTCCACCCAAGGTAAAGGAAGGTCTAATAATTGCTGGGTATCCTATAGACTCCAAAATTCTCCAGGCATCCTCCATATCGTGTGCAAGTTGGCCTTTAACTGTTTTCAAGCCAATGTTGGCCATGCACTCCTGAAATCGCTCTCGGTCTTCGGCTTTTTCTATGGAATCCTGTGTTGCCCCGATTAGTTCGACTTTGTGCTCTTCCAGTACCCCGTGTCGAACTAGATCTAAGGCACAGTTCAAGCCAGTTTGTCCGCCCATTGTCGGAAGTAACGCAGACGGTTTTTCCTTAGCAACAATTTCTGCGATGGTTTGCCAACGTATTGGTTCAATGTAGGTTGAATCCGCAAATTCAGGATCGGTCATGATTGTTGCTGGATTTGAATTGACCAGAATGACACGATATCCTTCTGCCTTTAGTGCCCTACAGGCTTGAACACCGGAATAATCAAACTCGCAGGCCTGTCCGATAATGATTGGCCCGGCTCCAATAATCAGGATTGACTCTAAGTCTGTACGTTTAGGCATGTCTGATTTGATTCAATTAACTTGAGCGAGCTAACATCATTTCAATGAACTTTGAAAAAAATACTTTTGACTCGTGCGGACCTGGACTTGCCTCCGGATGACCTTGAAAGGATATTGCTGGAAATCGGACATGTCTTAGGCCCTGAATGGTGCCATCAAATAGCGAACGATGGGTTACAACAAGGTCTTCAGGTAAATTCTCATCTGCGACGGCGAAACCATGATTTTGACTGGTAATCATGATTTCACCGGACTCCAAATCCTTGACGGGATGATTGGCGCCATGATGCCCGAATTTCATTTTTGCGGTTTTTGCGCCACTCGCCAAGGCAAGAAGTTGATGACCTAGACAAATTCCAAATATCGGAATATTTTGTTCCAGTAAATTAGATATTGATTCAATGGCGTAGGTGCACGGTTCAGGGTCCCCTGGACCATTCGACAGAAATATACCATCGACTTCCATTTTGAGCAGTTCATTGGCAGGAGTCTTAGCAGGGACAACAGTAACTTTGCAGCCATGGTCAACCAACATGCGCAAGATATTGTGCTTAACTCCGTAGTCATATGCAATCACGGAAAATTGATTTGTGTCACTGTTTTTGGCCTGGCCAAGATTAACTGACAGTTCACTAAGTCCATGATCCCAACTGTAGGATGAACTAGTGGTGACTTCCTTTGCCAAATCCATGCCCTTTAGTCCTTCAAAAGTCCTTGCACTTTCTACTGCATATTCGGCATCAATTCTATCACCGACAATAATGCAGCCATTTTGAGCGCCTTCTTCTCTAATCAGTCGCGTTAGTGCTCGAGTATCAATTTGCTCAATACCAACAATATTTCGCTCTTGAAGAAAGTTAGAAAGACTTGAACTAGCGCGCCAGTTACTAATTTGATTGGGTAGGCTTCGCACGACTAAGCCGGACGCAAATATTCTGCTTGATTCGATATCAGTAGGGTTGACGCCTACATTGCCAATATGAGGATGAGTCAATGTAACGATTTGTTTGGTATAGGATGGGTCAGTAATGATCTCCTGATAGCCGGTAATTGAAGTGTTAAAAATTACCTCACCGACTGCTTCGCCAATACAACCAAACGACCTTCCCCAGAAAAGACTACCGTCAGCTAATGCGAGTAATGCGTTACTGTCTTGATTAAATTGCACTAAATGCTAAATCTTGATCGTAAACCGTATAAAAACTCAGTGTGCTTATGGCATAAAAATTGCCTGAAACTTCCCTTTTGGAAAATGTTCAAGCACGAAAATATTTTACTCTACGAAATACTAAATTCGATGCTCAAAAGCTAAGCTGAGAGGCACTGACTTAAGCGTCAATTCACCATTTGTTGTACAACTTCTGTGGGGTAAAAATACCCTTCGCACCAGGGTGGTCATTTCGATAACTAGATTCGTTAAGTTACCAACTCGAAGGCATAATGCATATGTTGGAACTTACAAATTGAAATTGCCAATAGACTAACTATTCGAATATTTTGAAACCTTCCGTCGACCACACAGAAGCACAAGAATTTTGCAACTTTCCGGATAAGTTGCACCCTTTAGCAGAGGAAATATTAAAGAAATTCAATGAAGGGCAGATAACCGTTGACGAGTTTCTCCGTTCATTTATATTGTCGAATTCAGACTATATTGATATGGCTTATTGCTATGTTTCGTTAATGACGGGTTTACCACCGTTCGGGATAAATTGAAGTCACTGAGAATTGATCGTATATCAATAAATGTCTCTAGGCTGTGTCAATTACAAAATCAATTTCTACCTAGCTTAGCCCAAGAACATCCTGCATATCATATAGACCAGATTCTTTTTCAACAATCCATTGAGCAGCCATCATCGCACCCATCGCATAGTTCATGCGACTGTTTGAGCGATGAGTGATTTCGACACGCTCGCCTTCACCTGCGAACATCACTGTGTGTTCGCCAACAATATCTCCTGCTCTTATTGTGGCAAATCCGATAGACTTCCTTTCTCTAGCTCCTGTGACACCGTGTCTCACAAATACCCCATTATCGTCTAGTGTACGGCCGAGTTCTTCCGCTACTACTTCACCAAGTTTCAATGCTGTGCCAGAAGGTGCATCGACCTTCCTACTGTGGTGTGCTTCGATAACTTCTATATCTACAGTATCTCCAAATGCTCTTGCTGCTTGCTGAACCAGACTTAGACACACATTTACACCTACACTCATGTTTGGTGCGTAGACAATTCCCACTTTTGTAGATGCATCTCGAATTTGCTCTACCTGTTGATTGGTAAATCCTGTTGTTCCAATGACTATATTCTTACCATGCTTAACGCAATAGTCTAGATGGGATAATGTTGCCTGGGGTGTTGTAAATTCGATGATTATTTCAAATTGACATTCTCCAAGTTCAGTGCCGACTATTACACCGTTTGAATCGATACCGGCCAGTATCCCAGCATCCGTGCCGATAGCATCATTACCTAGATATTCCAAAGCTGCAGAAAGAGTGGTAAATTCTGCTATGTGTGCGGCCTGAATAAGAGATTTACCCATTCTACCTGCCGCGCCAGATACACAAATATTGATCATTTAACTAACCTGTAATCTTAATTCTTGACAATGTACTGCCATCCGTGGAATGTGAGTGTTTCGGAAGCTAAAACCATTCAAGAACGATTATCGCAAAAGATTATTGTTCGTGATGAATTTAAAGATATCAATTATGTCGCCGGTACCGATGTTGGAATCAATTCAAAACAAAAAATTGCTTGTGGTGCAGTCATAGTTTTGAAATTTCCGGAACTCAGTGTTGTTGAACGTGCATTTGAATATCAAGAATTAGTCTTTCCATACATTCCAGGTTACCTGTCGTTTCGGGAAGCTCCCGTCCTAATTCGTGCATTTGAGAACCTTTCCATACTTCCTAATTTGATTCTATGTGACGGGCAAGGTATCGCTCATCCCAGAAATTTCGGGCTTGCATGTCATATGGGTCTACTAACTGGTATTCCTACTATAGGCGTTGCTAAATCTCGTCTAATCGGGAGCTACTCTGAGCCAAAAACTGCAAAAGGTTTCAGCAGTATCCTCTATCACCAAAGTCAACAGATTGGCAACGTAATACGAACAAGAACTGGTGTCAAACCACTATTTGTGTCGCCCGGACACAAAATTGGCTTTAGATCTGCAGTCACTCTAACTCTAGCCTGTTGCACTCGATACAAACTACCCGAAACGACTAGACTAGCACATAAATTTGCAACAGAACTAACAGCAACTAGTGATTTTGACGTCTGATCACAGACTTCAATGGTGTCATTCGAATTTCATCGACGACTGTACCCGCTCGCATTTTTAACAGAGTCACTACCATAGTTGCAACATCTTCCGATTCAATGTAATTCGACGAATTTTCGCCATGGGTAAAAGCTGCGTCATCATAGAAAGGTGTGCGAGTCATGCCGAGGTTAATGATGCTGACGCGTATCCCACTGGAGGAACACTCTTGCCGTAATGCTCTGGCAACTCCCAATAGTCCGGACTTGGACGCCACATATGCAGCACCACGGCGACCACCTGATAGTGAAGACTCGGAACCTATAAACACTAAATCACCACTACGGCTCTTTTTCATTAGAGGAAGAAATGTGCGAGCCAGATACAGTTGTGATGTTAAATTTGTATTGATCAGTTTCCTAATTTGATCGAATGAAAATTCTTCTAAATTTCCAAATTCACCGTAACCAGCACAAAAGATAATTGACGAGGGATTTGGATAGTCTTTAGAAAGATTTTGCAGACATAACTCGAGCGATTTCAATTGGGACACATCCATCGTTGCATCTTGATAATCTTTGCTGTTAATTTTATGACGCAAATTACTACCGCGAGAGACTCCTACTACTGAGTTCCCTTCTGCCAACAATCGCAAGGCAATCGACCTCCCTATTCCGGAACTCGTGCCAGTTACAATTGAAAGTGGTTTTGCCATAACCCCTTTACTCCATCGTTGCCCTGTAAATCTTGCTTGAACTGGTGTATTCGCTCAAAAGCTCAATGCATAACTCAAACATTTCTGCTTCCATCGTACCTGGGTAAGAGACCATTCCATTGGAACATTCAAACGGTAACGCTAGAAACTTACTATCAGGATATAGGGAAGTCATATTACGATAAAAGTCACGGGGTAGTCTAAAGGCTCCCACACTCACCGAATGTAGCAAAGCATCCGATATAACTTCAAATATTGAATCAAAAAGTTTTCGGTAAGTAGTTGCGAAACTACTAGTTTTAATTAGCGGGTCGAAACGTAGACCGACTTGCCACCCCGAAGCTTGCAAACGACGCATAGCTTCAATTCTCTTTTCAATTTTTGGAACCTTGTTCTCTAGACGACCAGAGACGTCTTGAGGTGTAAAACTAAATGCCGTTACCACATTGGATACTGGATTTCTATTCAACAGTGATCTAATTTGAGTGCTCTTGGTGCGAAGTTCCAGCATGGCGTTCTGAAAAAATTCAAATTCTCTTGTGAAGTAGTTGGCAAGTCCAATTATCGGTTCCATAGCAAGACTGTCGCAGTCGTAACCAGAAAAGAACCATACTTCGCTAGCTTGATTGTGACTTGCTAGTTTATCCAGTATGGCTTCACGGTAGTCTTCGTAATTAATAAAAACAACGTGATGCGCTGAACGATACATCCCTTGCAAAAAACAATATCGACAGTCATAAATACAATTCAACATTGTTGAAAAATAGTAATTATCTGAACCACCTACGCCATAACCTTGAGGTGTTGAAAGAACATGATTAAATTCCTTTCGAGCCAAGATTAACGAAGGGTTTTGTTTCTGTAACCTGAAGTCCTGGGACTTGCGATTGAATACTTCACTGTATGAATTACATTCTACTATTCTAATATCTGAGAGCTTTTCAAGAATCTGCTCAACTCTTTGATGCTCTCGTATACCTCTTTCAATATAGACTGTGCTGTACACTCTCAATACTCCAATCCGTTAGACAAATACTGAGATTTCAGCGATTGCAGTACAGATTTGGCATCACTACAGTTTTCGTATGCAGTTACATTGCCGTGCTCTTGGTATCCAAGTGCCTTGAGTTTTATTAAGTAATTAGTGAGCTGCTGGCGCTGGGTGAAGGAAAAGTGCCAGCGGTCTAAGAATCGCTGCTCTAATCCACTAGTCAAGTTTCGATCATTAAATGAAACTGACAAATCAGTTAAAACCTCAACTGAACGCGCAATTGCGCCGATTTGACCGTCGATAAGTTCTGTTACACTTGATTCAGTAAGCTGTTCTGCTCTTTGTGTTTTATTGTCTGAAATCACCTTATAACTTTGCACTAACTCAGTTGTTGACGCTCTACTTGCTGCAAGAAAAAAGCCAGAAGCCTCCATGTCATAGGCAGCCTTTTGTGCAAACTGAGTCTCCACAACATCAACAGTAATGATCCTTTCAGTTGGGATAGAGATGTCGAGCATCATTGGTGGGTACCAAACTTTTCCGGTAGCTTGTTCACAAATCGAATGGGCGAGAATTCCTTCGCCGATAGAAGTCGTGGAGTGACCAGCAACACCAACGTTCAACCATCCAGGAGTATGAGGTTGTAGAGAAATTCCATGCACAAACCCAACAGTTGCCGCACAGGCTGTCCGACCGATTCCACTAACTGCAAGTGTGACATTGTCAGATTGATAAATCGTGCCTATTGTCGACGACTTGTGTGACCGTTTAAGACGAAAATAATCGATCAAAGGTCGTGCTTCACTATTAAGTGCTACGATTATGTTCACTCTAGACATTCAGTTCTAGAGCCTCCAACTCATTGGTATAGTGAAGTGATAGTTCTTTCAGTTCCCTAACCTCTTCGTAGCGACCTCGTTTCTCCGCTCCATCACAATATATTGATAATTTGTTCAACATCGTTTCAAGTGTCAAACACCGTTCCTGTAATGTGAGATAGTCTTCCTGCAGAACTTTTCTCAATGCAGTAATTCGATAAAAATCCATAGCGGGAAAGGCTCTGGAAAGTTGGTCAGGATGTCCGCCGTGCTTTATTACTAGAGGTTCATCAATATAACCGACTGAAAATCTGCTGGTGATGCGTAGCCAAAGGTCATAGTCTTCACAAACAGGAAGAGATTCATCGAAACCTCCAACTTCTGCCAAAACATTGCGGTGAATAACAACTGCTGACGGGGAAATCGCACAAAGCGGCAAGCACTTGGTATAGATTCTGCCACCTGACTTACGATGTTTTTTCTTAGGATTAACTCTTACGCCACTACGAATCCATATTTCATCGCAATGACAAATCGATGCTTCTGATTTCGTGCAAATATACTCATACTGTCTTTCGAGTTTGTGCACAAGCCATTCATCATCGGAATCTAAAAAGGCAATCCAGTCTGTCTTACTTGCTTCTACGCCACAATTTCGCGCCTTACTGACCCCACCGTGAGTTTGGATAATGAACTGTGTGTCCGGAAACTCTGATGCCACCATAGCATCGGAGTGGTCTGTTGAACCGTCATCAACTACGATAACGTGGTCAGGCTGATGTGTTTGGGAGTAAACCGATTGAAGAGCGCGTCGAAGAAGTTCTTTGCGGTTAAATGTAGGTATTACAACCGATATGGTTGCCATCTCAAAGCAAGTCGCGAATAGCGTCTCGCTCTTCTATGAGTTCGTTCTCTGTAATCTTCATCCTTGATAGACTGAATTCGTTGTTTTCTATTCCTTGAACAATCTCATATGCTCCGTCCTTGCAAACTACTGGAAACGAATATACCAACCCGGATTCGATACCATAAGAACCATCGCTAATGATCCCCATGCTGGTCCAGTCATCATCTGTATTGCCGTAGGTCCAAATTCGCATGTGGTCAATTGCTGCCGAAGCGGCTGATGCAGCACTTGATAGTCCACGTGCAGCAATTACCTCTGCTCCACGCTTTTGTACGCGTGGTATGAACTCATTCTCTATCCACTCGCTATCAATCATTTCAACAGCAGATTCTCCATTTATAGTCGCATGATGTATATCAGGATATTGAGTAGCAGAATGATTTCCCCAGATGCACACTTGTCGTATATCCGATGCTGAGCATTCAGTCCTGGCAGCAAGTTGGCTGAGGGCACGGTTATGATCCAGCCGTGTCATGGCAGTGACGTTTGTAGGGTCTAATCGTTTCAATCGAGAAGCAGTGATAAACGCATTCGTATTTGCCGGATTTCCAACAACCAAAATTTTTGCGTTGATCTTGGCGCATTGATCAATGACGGAACCTTGACCAATGAAAATTTTTGCGTTGGCTTGTAATAGATCCCCTCTTTCCATACCTGGACCTCGAGGCCTGGCACCAACAAGCAAAATGTATTCAGCATCACCAAACGCGACCTCGGGATCATCCGTACAAACATGTCCAGCTAATGTGGGAAAGGCACAATCTTCAAGTTCCATCGCCACACCGTCTAATGCAGTCATTGCCTGAGGTATGTCCAATAGTTGCAGAATTACTGGCTGGTCAGACCCAAGCATATTCCCTGCTGCAATTCGAAATAACAAACTGTAGTCAATCTGACCTGCTGCCCCGGTTACAGCCACTCGAATAGGTTCTTTCATTGTTTCTGCCCCTATCGTTTATTCAAACTACTTCTTACTTTGACCAAATGTTTCAGCGCCAGAAGCCAAATATGCAATTTCTTCCGAAGTGGATGGTCGTCCTAAGATTTCGTTACGATGTGGAAATCGCCCAAACCTTTCGATAATGTCATAATGCAGTTTGGCGAATTTAAAGGATTCAAGCATAAATGAGTGCAAGTCGGATCCTTCGCTCTCGGTAATTAGTGCATCATACTTTTTCAGCGATAGCCTTTGAACGTTTAATTCCTCGGAATGTTGTAAGGGTAAATACGCGAACAACTTTTCAAGTGGACCCAACTCGCAGATTAGTTTGGATTCAATCAAATTTCGAGTTACTTCTAATGCCTGGCTATCGTAAGCAAATGCCCGCTTAGTTCCTCGAAATACATTTCTTGGGAATTGATCTAGAACGATGATCAATGCCAAAATACTAAGTGCTTTATCTTCCCAATGTGCTAACTGACCAGATGAGGCGGCATCAATATAGTGTGAAAAGTTGAGTACAATTTCTCGGTCGAACTCATCACTAACAGTAAACCATAACTCTCGTCTAGTTTGAAACGCCTCAGCAGAACTACGACTGTCTTCATACCAAAAATTGAGGACGGAATTGAAATTGAATTGCGAACTCACAGGGTAAGTCTCAAGGTCACTGTTTGATCGGCTAAAATTCAAGGCCGACATACAACAAGATTAAATTGAAGAGACGACGGTAGCCGTATTCATCAAACAATTTTATTTTGATGCTACTCCTGCGGTTCGTCAAGAATATCCGTATCTACAAGTTGTACGTAAGCCATCGGTGCTGCATCTCCTGCTCTGTATCCACACTTCAAGATCCGTGTGTACCCGCCAGGACGATCATTGTAACGCTCAGCCAACGGCCCGAATAACTTTTGTACGGATTCGCGGTCGCGTAATCTTGAAAAGACTAATCGCCGATTGGCCAAAGATGGCTCTTTGCCAAGAGTAATAAGCGGTTCAGCAAATCTTCGCAGTTCCTTTGCTTTCGCCAGTGTCGTCTTGATGTGTTCTTCACGAAATAATGCAATCGACAAATTTCGCATCATCGCTCTGCGATGACTTGATGTTCGATTCAGATGACGACCAGATTTTCGGTGTCGCATAATTTATCTACTATCCAAGTCGATTGATTTCAATTGTTTCACGATGTAGCGAAGCGGGTGGCCAATTCTCGATATCCTGACCCAATTCTAAATCACGATCGGCAAGAACTGCTTTAATTTCAGCCAAGGACTTCTTACCCAAATTAGGCGTGCGTAGCAAGTCTATTTCCGACTTTTGAACCAAGTCACCAATGTAATGAATTTGCTCTGCTTTGAGACAATTGGCGGAACGTACTGTCAATTCCAACTCATCCAAAGGTTTCAGCAATATTGGTGCAAATTCTGGCTCCTGAATAATGACAGGCTCTTCTTTAGTTTCTTCGAGACCTACAAAGTACTCTAGTTGCTTATATAGAATCTTTGCAGCCTTTCTCACAGCATCATCCGGAGCAATGGTGCCGTTGGTTTCAATGTCTAAAATCAATTTATCAAAGTCGGTACGCTGATTTACACGAGCAGGGTCTACCGAATAGGAAATCTTTCGAATCGGAGTAAAGTAGGCATCCACTTTCATCTCACCGAGTGTCTTGGTGTCTTCAGCAACTTCATCAGTATCAATGACTCGATAGCCTCGACCACGCGTTACCGTGATTTCCATCTCCAATTTAGCACCATCATGCAGGTGCGCAATAACATGATCTTCATCGAAAATTTCCACATCGTGCGCTAATTCAATATCGCGTGCCGTAACCACACAGGAGCCTTTCTTAGACAGGCGCAGTGTGACCTTGTCTCTTTCCTCACCGACAATCGCTACGGCAAGATTTTTTAAATTCATCAAGATCTCGATGACTTCCTCACGTACGCCCTCAAGTACTGTGTACTCGTGTAGTGCACCATCAATCTTGACCTCCGTCACTGCTGTGCCAGGCATTGATGATAGAAGTACACGACGCAATGCATTTCCTAAGGTGTGACCAAAGCCACGTTCAAGTGGTTCCAGAACGATTTTCCCACGACGATTGTCCGCCTGCTGTTCCACGATAACTGTTCGTGGAACTAGCAATTCTGATACTTCACTCATATTCTTTTCCTATTTCCCAATTCAAACTACTTTGAGTAAAAACCAATAACAAGTGTTTCATTAATGTCATCCGGCAACTGATCGCGTTCCGGTAATGCCTTGAAAATTCCCTTAAAGTTCGTGATATCCATTTCGACCCAATCGGGAAATCCATTTTGGTTAGCCACATCTATAGCTAACGCAATCCTTTCTTGTTCACGACTCTTTTCTCTTATTTCAATCGTGTCTCCTGGTTTAACTTCGTAAGAGGCAATGTTGACCCGTTTTCTATTCACGACCACTGCATTGTGATTCACCAATTGACGACACTCGGCTCTAGTTGAACCAAAACCCATCCTATAGACAACGTTATCCAGTCTCGACTCAAGAATTTGCAACAGGTTGACGCCAGTCGATCCTTTTCGTCTAGCTGCTTCCTTGAAATGTCTTCGGAATTGTTTCTCCAAAACCCCATAAGTTCTACGAAGTCTTTGTTTTTCGCGAAGCATTCTTCCGTAAACTGTTTGCCTTGCTCTTCGTGTACCGGGTTTTTGCCCAGGTAATTTTTGCATGCGGCACTTGTCAGTAATTGACTTAAAATCACCACGTCGTTTCAATCCAAGGTCAACGCCTTCTCTTCGTGCGAGCTTACAAGTTGGTCCAGTATATCTAGCCATAAGATTTCCTTAAATTAGGCACGTCGTCGTTTTGGTGGACGACAGCCATTATGTGGAATTGGTGTGACATCAGTAATACTAGTCACTTCTAACCCCGCTGCATTTAGTGCGCGTAGTGCTGAATCGCGACCAGGCCCAGGCCCACGCACTTGCACGTCAATTGTTTTCATACCAATGTCCTTTGCTGACTTCGCACAATTTTCCGAAGCCATTTGTGCAGCAAACGGAGTACTCTTTCTTGACCCTTTAAAGTCCATTTTTCCGGCACTCGCCCAACACAGAACATTTCCCTGTCGATCAGTGATAGTCACGATTGTGTTATTGAACGAAGCATGAATGTGTGCGATGCCCTCGCTTACTGTTCGTTTTACCTTGGACCGACGTTTCTTGGTTTTTGCTTTAGCCACTATACATACCTATTTCTTGATCGGTTTTCTAGGTCCTTTTCTTGTCCTAGCATTAGTCGAAGTACGTTGGCCCCGTACTGGCAGGCCACGACGATGTCTCAAACCTCGATAGCAACCCAAGTCCATCAATCGCTTGATATTCATCGAAGTATTACGCCGCAAATCACCTTCAATGGTGTAATTGGCAACTTCAGAGCGAAGTCGCTCGGCTTCGCTGTCCGTTAGTTCACGAACCCTCTTTGTACGCTCAACGCGAGCTGCATCACAAATCTTTTCAGCAGTACTGACTCCAATTCCCATAATGGAGGTCAAGCCGATTCGAACGTGCTTTTGCGTCGGCAGGTTAATTCCTGCAATACGAGCCATTTAGTATCCTCTAATTGCTTTGTTTACTTAGTCTAACCCTGTCGCTGCTTGTGCCTGGGGTCTGTCTTACAGATGACACGCAACACACCATGGCGTTTAATGATTTTGCAGTTACGACAAATTTTTTTTACTGAAGCTCTTACCTTCATAACAGTACTCCAAATACTATCTCGGCATCCCCAAACCGCCAGAAATACTCGATTTCTTTAGCAAACTTTCATATTGTCGTGACATCAAATGCGACTGAACCTGTGAAATCAGATCAAGCATGACGACAACGATAATAAGCAATGAAGTACCTCCGAAATAAAACGGTACGCTCCACTGCACGACTAGAAATTCTGGTATCAAACAGACCAATACCAGATAAATTGCACCGGCAAGTGTTAGCCTCGACACTACGGTGTCGATATAGCGTAGAGTCTGGTTTCCAGGTCGAACACCCGGAATAAATGCTCCCGATTTCTTCAAATTGTCCGACATGTCCTTCGGACTGAAAACCAATGCTGTATAGAAAAAACAGAAGAAAATGATCATTCCAGAATACAGAACCATATAAATCGGTTGTCCTGGTCCAATTGTTGTTGCGATGTCACTCAACCAGCCCATTCCCTCTGTCTGTCCAAACCAACTGCCCAGACTCACAGGGAACAAAATAATGCTCGATGCGAAGATTGGAGGGATCACGCCAGACATATTAATCTTTAATGGCAAATGACTGGTTTGTCCTGCCAGCATTCTTCGACCTTGCTGTCTTTGGGCATAGTTGACAGTAATTCGGCGCTGTCCTCTTTCGAAAAATACCACAAAACCGGTAACTGCAATTGCTCCGATGAATAAAGCCAATACTCCGATCGGAGTGAACGCACCGGTTCTAGCTAGTTCCAAAGTCCCCGCAACTGCTGATGGTAGACCTGCGACAATACTTGCAAAAATCAAAAGTGATATTCCGTTGCCGATACCACGTTCCGTTGTTTGCTCTCCAAGCCATACAAGAAACATTGTTCCGGTAACCAGGGCCGCGACAGTGGTCAATTTAAAACCAATTCCAGGTGTGAGTACCACAGCGCTACCGCCTGCAACCTGCCCCTCAATGGCGATTGCAATACCAAGTCCCTGAAATGTTGCAAGCAACACAGTACCGTAACGCGTATATTCGGTGATTTTGCGTCGCCCGGCTTCACCTTCTTTCTTGAGTTGTTCCAACTGAGGAATAACTGCCGTCATCATTTGCATAATGATGGATGCCGAAATGTAGGGCATTACACCCAGTGCAAACACAGACAATCGCGACAGCGCACCGCCAGAAAACACATTAAAGATGTCTACGATTGAGCCTCGAGTTTGCTCAAATAGTGCTGCGACAGCAACTGGGTCTACACCAGGAACCGGCACATGCGTTCCTAAACGAAACACAACCATGGCGCCGAGCACAAACAAAACCCGCATGCGCAGTTCGCTTAATGTCCCTAAGGTAGCCTGTGGCTTGGATGGCTTTGTTGCGGCCATAACTATTCTTCTATATTTCCTTTTGCGGCTTCAATCGCTACACGTGCTGAGGCTGTCACCTTAATCCCCTTCAGATTGACAGCTTCGTTTAATGTTCCCGACATGATTACTTTTGCCTGCTGAGCATTACGAGGCACGACTCGATGCTTTTTCAATCGCTCAAGATCAATCGTTTCTCCGGCTAACTTAGGAAGTTCCGAAAGTCTCACTTCAGCAGTTGAACTAGACAAATGGGGAGTAAACCCTCGCTTTGGCAGTCGCCTTTGCAGTGGCATCTGACCGCCTTCAAAACCTGCTCTCACACCACCACCGGATCGGGAATTTTGTCCCTTGTCTCCACGCCCGCAGGTGCTGCCGCGATTCGACCCGACACCGCGCCCTACTCGTTTGGCTTTCCTTCTGGCTCCAGGAGCACTACGAACTTGTAGTAAATCACTCATTCGCTAACCTGTTCCCATTCCAACATATATGAAACTTTATTGATCATTCCTCGAACTTGAGGCGTATCTTCCAATTCCTGGACGTGATTAATTCTGCGCAAGCCCAAGCCACGCACGCATGCCTGGTGCTTTTGTAACCTTCCATGAAAACTTTTGACCAGTTTTACTCTGATTTTTCCAGTTTTCTTTGCCATAATTCAAAAAATCTGTCTGTTTGAGTCTAAAGAACTTCCGCCAGTTCTTTGCCGCGCTTGTTAGCAATTTCTTTAGGGCTGTGAATTGACGTCAATCCATCAATAGTGGCTCTGGCAACGTTGACCGCATTGGTAGTACCGATAACCTTTGCTAATACATCCTCGACGCCAGCGCATTCAAAGATCAAACGCATTGTGTTACCAGCCACAATTCCACTCCCTGCTGAAGCCGGTCTGATCACAACCTTGGCAGCACCGTGATTGCCAATCACAGGATACTGAATTGTGCCTCTGTTTAAATGCACTTTCTTCATATTGCGCCGAGCCTTGTCAAATGACTTTTGTGCAGCAGCCGGGACTTCCCGAGCCTTTCCGACCCCTATACCAACCATACCCTTGCCGTTGCCAACAACAGTCAAAGCTGAAAATGAAAAAATTCTCCCACCTTTAACCACTTTCGAAACTCTTCGAACTGTAATTAATTGTTCCTGATATTCTTCAGAAGCAGTGTAGTTGCTTTGCGTAATCGCCATAAATTATTTCCGTTCGTCTATATCGTCATTCCTGCTTCACGAGCAGCATCGGCGAGTGCTTTAACTCTACCGTGAAATTTGTGTCCAGAGCGATCAAAAGCAACTCGACTCACTTTTGCCTCAATCGCTTTTTGTGCGATTCGAGTACCGATAATCTTTGCAGCATCCACATTTCCACTGTTACTGATTTCACCCCTGACTTCCGCCTCAAGCGTTGAAGCACTTGCAATGGTCTGACTACCGTCAGCAGAGATTACTTGAGCATAAATGTGTCTTGGAGTTCGCAGCACACACAATCTATGGATGCCAGTTTTATGCATCTTTAACCGTGTCCTTCGTGCTCTGCGAATTCGCTTAATTTTCTTGTCACTCACAGAACTTACCCTACGTTCTTGGCCTGTTTGCGTCGAACTCGTTCATCCGAGTATCGAACACCCTTACCTTTGTATGGTTCAGGCGGACGTAAACGCCTAATATTTGCCGCGACCTGACCCACAACCTGCTTATCGATGCCTTTAATCATGACTTCAACCTGAGCACTAGATTCAGACTTGATCTCAAATTCAATACTGTCGGGAGCCACGAATTCTATGGGATGAGAAAATCCCAAAGACAGATCAAGTTTGTTCTTGTTTGCCTTAGCTCGATAGCCCGTGCCAACCAGCACTATGCCTCTTTCAAATCCATTACTCACCCCAGTAACCATATTGGCTATCAATGAACGAAATGTCCCCGACATTGCTTTAGCCTTGGCACTGCTGTTTCGAGCTCCGACAGTGATCGTACCGTTTTCTTGATGCACCATCACCGATGGATGTACCTGCAAGTTCAACTTTCCCTTGGGACCCTTCGCTTCAATCATGGACCCGTCCTGCGTCAGTTGTACGCCATTTGGAATGGTTACAGGTTCTTTAGCTATACGTGACATCAGTATTCTCTTTGCATCAACTAACTGTACAGATCACTTCCCCGCCAACACCAGCTGTCTTGGCCTTTTTTGCAGTCATAATTCCACGAGATGTGGAAACGACCGCTATTCCAAGTCCGTTGTTCACAGTTGGCAATTCGGTTGAATTCCTATAAACGCGTCTTCCTGGCTTGCTTACTCTGTTTATCGTTTCAATCACTGGGTTACCGCGATAAAACTTCAATTCGACAACCATCTTCGACCCGACACCTTCACCATGTTTGGTATAGTCGGAGATATAGCCTTCTTCCTTCAAGACAGTGGCAATTGTTTCTTTAAGTCTGGAGTGAGGAATTGAAACATTTGGGTGCAGTGCTTTCGATGCGTTGCGAATTCGCGTTAGCATATCGGCAATTGGATCTGTCATCGGCATCTTTCTTTACCAGCTCGCTTTAACAACACCAGGGGCTTCGCCCTTCAAAATTACATCACGAAGTCGATTGCGTGAAAGTCCAAACTTCCGATAATAGCCACGAGGACGCCCTGTCAGTCCGCAACGATTCCGTAGTCTGCTTGAGCTACTGTCTCGTGGCAACTTTTGCAACTCCATCATCGCTTTCCATCGGTCATCCGTTGAAAGCGAATCGTCAATGATGGACTTTTTAATCTCTTTCCGGCGCTGCGAAAATTTGTCAACGAGTTTTCTTCGCTGGGCTTCGCGTGCAATAACTGATTTTTTAGCCATATTAATTCTGTCTTAGTGGAAAATTAAATCCCGTTAACAAGGCTCGTGCCTCTTCATCTGTCGTTGCTGATGTGGTGATCGCAATATCCAAACCGCGAATCGTATCTACCTTGTCATAATCGATTTCTGGAAACACGATTTGTTCCTTTATTCCAAAGGAGTAGTTGCCTCTACCATCAAACGACTTGGCCGACAATCCTCGGAAGTCTCGTATTCTAGGAATCGTGATCGTGATCAGTCGATCTAAAAATTCATACATGATCTTGCGTCGCAACGTTACCATGCAACCGACCTCGAAACCTTCGCGAATCTTAAATGCCGCGACTGCTCTTGCTGCCCTTGTGACAACTGGCTTTTGACCGGCAATTAGTGTCATGTCCTTCACCGCAGCCGTCACGATATTTTTGTCCTTTTTTGCCACTGCATCCCCAAGCCCCATATTTATTGTGATTTTGGTCACTTTAGGTACTTGCATTACATTGCTATACGTAAACTTCTGCATGAGTTGATCAAACAACTCATCTCGATAAAACTGTTCCAATCGTGTAAGTTCAGCCATGACCGTTCACTTAAACATCAACGACTTCGCCGTTGGATTTGAAATATCTAACCTTTTTGCCATCTTCTAAAGTTCGCACTCCAACCCGATCGCCCTTGCCGGTTGTGGGATTGAACAATGCCAAATTCGAAAGCTGTATAGGTGCTTCCTTGGAGATAATTCCTCCCGTTTGCTGCTTTTGAGGATTACCTCGCGTATGCCGTTTCACAACATTCACGTCGTTGACGAGTGCTCGATTGCCATCAACGATGTTCAAAATTGTACCTCGCTTACCCCGGTCCCTGCCTGCAAGCACGATCACATCGTCACCCTTTTTTAGGTGCTTCATCTCAGTATCCTATAAAACTTCTGGTGCGAGCGATACGATTCGCATGAACCTTTCACCTCTCAACTCGCGAGTGACTGGTCCAAATATTCGTGTCCCAACAGGCTGCAGTTGTGCATTCAGCAAAACTACTGCATTACGATCAAATCTAATTAATGATCCATCGCCGCGGCGCACCCCCTTTCTTGTTCTCACTACAACAGCGAAAAACACATCACCTTTTCGAACACGGCTATTGGGTGCCGCTTCCTTAATAGTGATGCGAATGACATCGCCAATTCCTGCATACCGGCGCTTAGTTCCGCCAAGCACCTTGATGCATTGAACGCGCTTCGCACCGCTATTGTCAGCGACGTCAAGCATAGTCTGCATTTGGATCATTGCTGCTGCCCTCTTGGCCTTTGTCTACTAGGCAGCACGTTCGAGGATTTCAATCAATTGCCAGCACTTTGACTTGGAAATTGGTCGACATTCCTGCACCAATACTTTGTCGTTTTCCTGACAACTATTTTCTTCATCGTGAGCGTGCAGCTTGGTAAAACGCTTAACATATTTTCGATACAACGGATGCGGCACCTTGCGTTCCACAACGACTGTAATAGTTTTGTCACGCTTTGCACTGGTCACAACTCCAGTGACAGCTCGAACTTTTTTGTTTGATTCTTCAGTCATTTGATTGTTTAATCCATTTCATTCAAAACAGTCTTGATTCGCGCGATGTCTCTTCTCAATTCACGAAATTTGGCTGTATTGGCAATTTGTTCATTTGTGCGTTGAATTCGAAGTTCAAGCTGGTCACGTCGCAAGTCGATCAAATCGGAGTGCAGTTCTTCCTTAGTACGCTTGCGCAATTCACTAGCGGTGTTCATGCCAGCCCCTGCCTCTTGGCAAATGTTGTTCGCACTGAAATTTTCGCACCTGCCAATCGAAATGCCTCTCGGGCCATCTCCTCGGTGACTCCTTCGATTTCATAAAGCATGTGTCCCGGCTTAGTAACAAATACCCAAAACTCGGGATTACCCTTTCCTTTGCCCATTCGCACTTCGAGAGGTTTTTTGGAAACGGGTTTATCCGGAAAAATTCGAATCCATAATTTACCACCACGCTTTACGTATCGATTGATTGCCCGTCGACCGGCTTCTATTTCCCGAGCCGTAATTCTGCCACGAGTAGTGGCCTTCAGCCCGTAATCACCGAAACTGACGTTGTTTCCACGAGACGCCATTCCTCTATTACGCCCCTTTTGTTGTTTTCGAAACTTAGTTCGTTTAGGTTGTAGCATTATTCTGTTCTAATCGTTTACTTTGCAGAACCAGGATTTCGTCCAGAATCATCGACGGACTTATCACCAAAGGATTCACCGTGGAAGATCCAAACTTTAACACCGAGAATGCCATACGTTGTGCGCGCTTCGGCAAATCCATAGTCAACATCTGCACGCAAGGTATGCAGCGGCACTCGTCCTTCACGGTACCATTCGGTTCTTGCGATCTCAGCACCATTCAATCTGCCGGCGATCATTACCTTTACGCCCAAAGCGCCAATTCTCATCGCATTTTGCACAGCACGTTTCATCGCACGACGAAACATCACGCGATTTTCGAGCTGCTGGCAAATTCCCTCTGCTACGAGCCTGGCATCTTTGTCCGGTTTTCTAATCTCTTCAACGCTGACTGAAACTGGTGCTTTGTTGATCTTGGTTAACTGATTTCGAAGATTAGTAATATCCTCACCCTTTTTACCGATTACCAGCCCCGGTCTAGCCGTATGAATCACTACATTCATATTGTCCGCTGGTCGATCAATGAGAATCTTGCTCACAGCCGCATTGGCCAAACGCTTGCGAATGAATTCGCGAATCACTAAATCTTCATTCAGGTTCTTCGCATAGTCCCTACCCGATGCGAACCAGCGAGAAGACCAATTCTTCTGCAATGCAAGGCGCATTCCGACAGGATGTACTTTTTGACCCATAACTAACTTCCTTTATTCATCCGACAGCACAATTGTGATATGACACGTGCGCTTCAGTATTCGATTTACTCGACCGCGAGCTCTGGCCCGCCAACGTTTGATGGTTGGTCCTTCATCTACATATGCAGCAAAAACATACAATTCATCAATATTGGCGTTGTTGTTCACTTCCGCATTGGATATGGCTGAATCAAGAGTTTTCAATACCAAACCAGATGCCTTTCTGTTACTGTGGTCCAATATGTCCTTGGCACGTTCGACTTGCAGGTTGCGAATTTGATTGGCAACCAGTCGACATTTGTACGCAGAACTGCGAATATTGCGTGATACTGCTCTGACCTGCACTATACCGTCTCCTACCTTTTCACCTTTCGGTCAGCTGCATGTCCTCTAAAGGTTCGTGTTGGTGCAAATTCGCCAAGCTTATGTCCAACCATGTTTTCAGTAATCAGTACTGGAACATGCTGACGGCCATTGTGCACAGCAATCATTAAACCTACGAATTCTGGCAATATCATCGACCTTCTTGACCAAGTCTTGATTGGATGACGGCGATTAGATTTGCGAGCCTCTTCAACCTTGCTCCACAAGTGATGGTCGACAAATGGTCCTTTCTTAACTGATCTTGGCATACTGTTTCACCAAATAAATCATCTCTTCTTCGAACGACGAATAATCATTGAACCGGTTCGGCGGTTCCTCCGTGTTCTATATCCTTTTGTAGGTACACCCCAAGGAGAACATGGATCGCGACCACCGGAGGTCCGACCTTCTCCGCCACCATGCGGGTGATCTACTGGATTCATCGCAACACCACGGACTGTTGGTCGGATGCCGCGCCAGCGCTTGGCGCCGGCCTTACCCAATTTACGCAGTGAATGCTCTTCATTGCCAACTTCGCCAATAGCCGCCCGGCAATCAAGAAGAATTTTTCTCATCTCACCGGAACGCATGCGCATCAGAGCATATTTTCCTTCTCGGCCGAGAAATTGTGCGGATGTCCCAGCGGAACGTGCGATCTGTGCTCCTTTTTTCGGTTTCATCTCGATACAGTGCACGATTGTGCCCTGTGGCATATTTCTTAATGGCAATACATTTCCAACTGAAATTGGAACTGAATCTCCGGAAACTACTTCACTATTAACCTTTAAGCCTTTTGGGGCAATGATGTAACGTCTTTCGCCATCTGCATAAAGCAGTAATGCAATGTTCGCACTGCGATTTGGATCGTATTCCAACCGTTCTACAGTGGCTAATACATTATCCTTGTCACGTCGAAAGTCGATAATTCTATACTTGCGTTTGTGCCCACCACCTCTATGTCGAACAGTAATCCTGCCTGCATTATTGCGTCCATTGGTGGTGCGCACTGGTTCTGTCAGTGGGCGATGCGGTTCGCCGCGATGCAAGTTCGGCGTCTTCACCACAACCATGTTACGCATTCCAGGGGTAATTGGATTTTGCTTAACCAGTGTCATGGCTTTAACCCTTCATGAAAACTTACGTCTTCACCTGCGTGTAATCTTACAAATGCCCGTCGTTTGTCGACCCGCTTGCCCATGCTTCTTCCAAAGCGTTTCTTTTTGCCGCGAAGATTCATGATTTGCACGGCTTGAACACGAACCTTGAAGATTTCTTCAACAGCTTTTCGCACTTCCTTTTTTGTCGCATCGCGACTCACTTCAAACATCAACTGATTGTGGTTTTCACCCAGCCGAGAACTTTTCTCTGAAACAACCGGCTGATGAATTACTTGGTACATACGTTCCTTATTCATTGCAACCAACTGTCTACTGACTGAACAGCGTCTTTAGTGATCAATATCGTCTCACTGTCCAACGCCAATGCCGGATTGAGCATTGTGGTGTTAATCACATCTACATTCATCAAATTTCGCGAAGCCAAGTCCAGATTTTCATTGACATCTAAATCAACGATCAGCATGGATCTAGAGTCAAAATTGGTTAAATGGCTAGCAAGTTCGCGTGTTTTATGGGATTCAAGTGCCATGTCGTTGACAACCATCAACTGTCCCCGTCTCCTGAGTTCTGATAAAACACTTCGCATTGCAGTTCTAAATGATTTCCTATTTACCTTCTGTGCGTAACTACGCGGACTAGCTGCAAAAGTTTGACCACCACCGGTGAAAATTGGACTGCTTCGGGTACCTGCCCGGGCTCGCCCCATTCCCTTTTGACGCCACGGTTTTCTTCCGCCTCCGCGCACGGCTGATCGGTTCTTTTGCGCCTTGGTTCCTGATCGTGCCGCTGCACGACAGGCGACGGAAACCTGATGTACAAGTGTCTCGTTGAAGTTGGCGTCGAAGTTTTGATCTGAAACTTCAACCGACCCTTGAACTTCGCCATCTTTGTTTAATACATCAATATCCATGGCCATTAACCATCATTGTTCGGAGACTTGACCGCAGCGGTAACTACAATGTCCGAGTTTCTAGCGCCTGGAACTGCCCCCTTGATCAATAACAAGGAACGGTCCTCGTCCACTTGAACCACTTCAAGATTCTGTTGTACCGATAATTCGTTTCCTGCATGCCCCGCCATTTTCTTACCCGGAAACACGCGACTTGGAGTTTGGTTTTGTCCAATCGAGCCCGGCTTTCTGTGAGCCTTGGAGTTACCATGCGTCGCTCTCCCACCACCAAAGCCGTGTCGCTTCATAACTCCGGTAAATCCTAGTCCACGAGAAACACTTTTAACGTCCACCTTTTGCCCATTGCTGAACAAAGCAACTCCGACGCGATCTCCCATTTGGTATTGCTCTGTTTCTTCTTCGCTAATCCGAAATTCCCAAAGTCCTCGACCGGGTTCAATGTCAGCTTTTTCGTAGTGACCCCGCATAGGAGAAGTAACTCGAACTTCTCGACGTGTTCCTGTCGTCATTTGCAATGCACAATAGCCATCCGATTGGACTGTCTTTATTTGAGCTACACGGTTGGGTTGAACCTCAACCACCGTAACTGGAATAGACTTGCCATCATCAGTAAATACTCGCGTCATTCCGAGTTTTGTACCTACAAGTCCGAGTCCCATTTTTATTCCTTCAACTCTTTAGTTAACGAAGTTTGATTTCTACGTCAACGCCGGCTGGTAAATCCAACTTCATCAACGCATCAATTGTTTTATCTGTTGGTTCGACAATGTCCATAATTCGTTTATGCGTCCGAATTTCGAACTGATCTCTGGCCTTTTTGTCCGCATTTGGCGAGCGCAATAATGTAAACCGTTCCTTACGCGTAGGTAACGGAATTGGACCATGCACTAATGCGCCTGTCCGCTTTGCAGTTTCGACTATCTGCAATGCCGATTGATCAATTACTCGGTGATCAAACGCCTTCAAGCGAATGCGTACCTTTTGACCTTCAACGTCCTTCATGATAGAAATTGTCGCTTAGTTTAAGTCCAGTTAAGTCGCACTAATCCAAAATTTTAGTGACGACGCCGGCACCGACGGTGCGGCCGCCTTCACGAAT
This sequence comes from Arenicellales bacterium, assembly GCA_965200645.1. GTDB lineage: Bacteria > Pseudomonadota > Gammaproteobacteria > Arenicellales > JAJDZL01 > CBDAUN01. Next base: position 421,654 of record CBDAUN010000003.1, on the reverse strand, counting down.
CGCAAACCGCAGCCCCTCTTCCATCGCAATCGGACTGATCAAATTACCTGTCAAATGTATATTGTCGCCCGGCATCACCATCTCGGTGTCTGCCGGCAACTCTACCGCACCGGTCACATCCGTGGTGCGAAAATAAAACTGTGGCCGATAACCATGACTAAACGGGGTGTGCCGACCGCCTTCTTTGCCCGACAAAATATACACCTCCGCCTCAAAGTGCCGATGCGGCGTAATCGACCCCGGCTTGGCCAACACCTGACCGCGCTCCACTTCGTTCTTCTTGGTGCCCCGTAACAACACCCCCACATTGTCTCCCGCACGACCTTCATCCAATAACTTGCGAAACATCTCCACCCCGGTCGCCACCGTCTGTGAAGTGTCCCGAATCCCCACAATCGCGACCGGATCTCCAACCTTGACGATGCCACGCTCCACTCGACCCGTCACCACTGTGCCCCGCCCAGAGATCGAAAATACATCCTCCACCGGCATCAAAAACTCACCATCCACCGCCCGCTCCGGCTCCGGTATATACTCATCCAACGCCGCCGCCAACCGATCAATCGACGCCTCGCCTAATTCCCCTGAATCACCCTCTAAAGCCTGCAACGCACTGCCCACAATCACCGGCGTGTCATCACCCGGAAACTCATACTCACTCAATAACTCGCGAATCTCCATCTCCACTAACTCTAACAACTCCTCATCATCCACCATGTCCGCTTTGTTCAAATACACCACAATATACGGCACCCCCACCTGACGGGCTAACAACACGTGCTCACGCGTCTGCGGCATCGCTCCATCCGCCGCCGATACCACCAAGACCGCTCCATCCATCTGCGCCGCACCGGTAATCATGTTCTTCACATAATCCGCATGCCCCGGACAATCCACATGCGCATAATGCCGTCCCTGCGTCTCATACTCCACATGCGCCGTGGCAATCGTAATCCCTCGCTCGCGCTCCTCCGGCGCATTGTCAATGTCGTCAAACGCCTTGGCCTCACCCCCATAGCGCGCCGATAACACCCGCGTGATCGCCGCCGTTAACGTCGTCTTACCATGATCCACATGCCCTATCGTCCCCACATTTACATGCGGCTTGGTACGCTCAAACTTTTCCTTGGCCACTGTCTATACCTTTTATGTTTACAGTTAAATGACTCAAATCGAATTAAGTTGAAAACTTAGCTCGCCAATTTTAAAGAAACGCCGGCTTCCTGCTTGGAAACCGGCAAGTAAGTATCAAATTCCATTGAATACGTTGCTCTACCCTGGGTTAGTGATCTCAGCGAAGACACATATCCAAACATTTCTATGAGAGGAATTCTGACTCGAATTACCTTACCGCTGGCAACGTCTTCGACATCCTCAATCATTCCCTTGCGTGACTGCAAGTCGCCAGTCACCACACCCATGTATTCTTTGGGCGTCACCACTTCAACTGCCATAAAGGGTTGAAGCAGCTGGGGACCTGCTCGCTGGCTGCCATCACGCAGCGCCTGCATAGCTACGGCACGAAATGCATACTCAGAAGAGTCCACATCGTGATGCGACCCGTCATATAGCGTCGCCTTTATGTCAACTACCGGATATCCGGCAATCACACCTGAACCGAGACCATCTTCGAGACCGCGCTTTACCGCCGGTATGTATTCCTTCGGCACCGCACCGCCAACGATTTTATCTTCGAAAATAAAACCTTCTCCTCTGTCTAGAGGCTCAAATCGAATCATGACGTGGGCATACTGGCCTCGACCACCACTTTGCTTGACGTGTCGGCTTTCCTGTTCAACGGCCTTTGTAATGGTTTCCCTATAGGCTACTTGAGGCTGTCCAATATTTGCATTTACGTCAAACTCACGCTTCAGGCGATCAATAATGATTTCTAAGTGAAGTTCACCCATGCCAGAAATAATTGTCTGACCGGACTCTCCATCCACCTTGACCTTAAATGAAGGATCCTCGGCTGAAAGTTTGTTCAATGCCTGTGACAGACGATCTTCATCGATTCGCGTCTTTGGTTCTACTGCCTGCGACACTACAGGTTCTGGAAAATCCATGCGTTCCAGTACAATCTCCTCGCCTTTCAGTGTAATTGTGTCACCGGTGGAAACAGTTTTTAAACCAACGGCACCCACAATGTCACCAGTTCGAACTTCTTTAATGTCTTCACGTACATTAGCGTGCATCTGCAGCAATCGGCCAATACGTTCCTTTTTGCCTTTTGATACGTTGATTACCATATCTCCGGACTTCAGCACACCCGAATAGGCTCGCAAAAACACCAATTGCCCGACAAACGGGTCTGACATAATTTTGAATGCCAAAGCAGAAAACTTTTCGGTATCGTCTGCCAATCGCTTTACCGTTTCATCTGTTCTTTCGTCGACGCCTTGAATCGGCGGAACTTCAGTGGGATTGGGCAGGTAATCAATTACAGCATCAAGAAGGGTCTGTACTCCTTTGTTTTTGAAAGCTGACCCACAAAAAACAGGAACAATTTTGTTGGCTAAAGTTTGCCTTCGAATGCCATCTCGAATCTGCAACTCATCAAGAGTTCCGTTCTCCAACCATGCTTCGGTCAGTGCATCATCAGCTTCTGCAGCTGCTTCAACAACACGTTCTCGCATTTCGTTAGCTTTTTCAACAAGTTCCTCAGGCACTTCCCTGCTTTCGAAAGTGACGCCCAGCGTTTTGTCATCCCAGTACCAGGCTTTCATGGTCACCAGGTCGACGATGCCTTTGAAATTCTCTTCAGAACCTATTGGCAATTGCATAGGAATGGTTAAAGCTCCAAGATACCGTTTAATTTGGGCAAGAACATTTTCGAAGTCCGCTCCAGCACGGTCCATTTTGTTGATAAATATCATTCTCGGCACGCCATAGCGATCTGCTTGGCGCCAAACTGTTTCAGTCTGAGGCTCAACACCACCTACAGCACACATGACTGCGATGGCACCATCGAGTACTCGCAAAGACCGTTCAACTTCGATTGTGAAGTCCACATGACCGGGTGTATCGATAATGTTGATTCGATGTTCCCCCAGGCTCTCCCGGGCACCACTCCAAAAGCAGGTTGTCGCGGCTGAGGTGATCGTAATACCTCGTTCCTGCTCCTGTTCCATCCAGTCCATCACTGCATTTCCTTCATGGACTTCGCCTAACTTATGAGAGATTCCAGCATAGAACAGAATTCTTTCTGTAGTCGTCGTCTTGCCTGCATCGATGTGCGCCATGATGCCGATATTGCGATAACGATTTAACGGCGTTTTCCTTGCCATCTTGAAATTACTTCCTATTACTAGAATCTAAAGTGTGAAAATGCTTTGTTTGCTTCAGCCATTCTGTGCGTGTTTTCGCACTTTTTGTAGGCTTCGCCGGATTTTTTAGAAGCATCTAGCAACTCTCCGGCAAGTCGCAGAGCCATGGAATTCTCTCTTCTCTTACGAGCTGCTTCAATAATCCATCTCATTGCCAGAGCATTTCGACGAGTCGCTCGAACCTCAATTGGAATTGGATAGGTCGCACCGCCTACTCTGCGACTCTTTACTTCCACAACTGGGCGCACATTTTCCAATGCCAAGTCGAAAACATCCAGCGGATTTCCCGATCCGATTTCGACGATTCGGTCAAACGCGTCATACAATATTTTCTCGGCGATTGACTTCTTCCCATCATGCATTAGCACATTGATGAACTTAGCCACCGTTACTTGCTTGTACTTCGGGTCAGGCAATATGTTTCGCTTGGGTACTACGCGACGTCTAGGCATTCTTGCAATCCATCTATGAAACTAATACGGTATACAAATATTGTGTTCATCCACGCGGTCGCTTCGCACCATATTTCGAACGACCTTGTCTTCGATCTTCGACACCCAACGTGTCCAATGCACCACGCACAGTGTGATACCGAACACCAGGCAGATCCTTAACCCGTCCACCGCGAATCAACACTACCGAGTGTTCTTGAAGATTATGTCCTTCACCACCAATGTAAGTGGTTACTTCATATCCATTGGTCAATCGAACACGAGCAATCTTTCGCATGGCCGAATTCGGCTTTTTTGGTGTTGTGGTGTAGACACGGGTACACACGCCACGCTTCTGTGGACACGACTCCAGTGCAGGTACATTCGATTTCTTGACCTGCTTTTTCCTTGGTTTGTTGACCAATTGATTGATCGTTGGCATGTTTTTTACCTTTGTTTAATAAATAAGACAGGTCAGAATGACCTGTCTCAATCGCCCGGCTTTAATGCAGATGTTTTTGCTGCCAGGTTCAACCGATAGATGTTACCTGAAAGTTAAAGCAATTTCAACTTAATTTGCACCAAATTACAGAGAGTTTTTATGAATTAGTCGAGATCATCAGGACCGAATTCGCGATTATCGCCGCCAATGAAGGCTTCTCTCGCAAAGGTAAAATCTTCATCCGACAGTATTGCAACTCTTTCGCGCGCTTTCGGAAATCCAAAGCTTTCCTGCAGAGTTTCGGTATCTCCAATTTCTTGAGAAATCTTCGAGAATTTTTCGGTTTCGGACTTTTGAATATTGCGCATCCGTTTTCGTTCATCATGATGGAACAATCCAGTGCCGGCAGGAATTAAACGACCTACGATCACATTCTCTTTCAATCCGCGAAGGTGATCAACTTTGCCACTCACAGCTGCATCGGTTAACACCCGTGTGGTTTCCTGGAATGACGCTGCAGAAATAAACGATTCAGTCTTAAGAGAGGCCTTAGTTATTCCAAGTAAAACTCGGGTGGCAGTAGGTGGAACTTTCCTGTCTTCCTCTTCGCACTGTTCATTATGCGCTTCAATATTCTCCACGATGTTTTGAAAGTGCGAATACTCTACGATTTCACCAGGTAGAAAGCTTGTTGACCCGGCAGTCTCAATTCGACCCTTTCTCAACATCTGTCGGACGATCACCTCAATATGTTTGTCGTTGATGGTTACACCCTGCAAGCGATACACTTCCTGGACTTCCTGAACGATATATGCGGTTAGTTGTTCGACGTCTTGCAGTTCCAATATCTCGGTAGCAACTGGGGAACCATCAACAATGGGATCCCCTCGCTCAACTTCTTGATTTTGTAAAACCAAGATACTCTTGTCTCGGCTTTTTGGAATCAACTCCTTATGCTCATTACCTTGTTCGTCGGTAATAATCAATCGAATCTTCCCCTTCGTTTCATCGCCAAAACTTACCACTCCGGAATGTCTGGCATATATAGCCGGTTCCTTCGGTCGTCTGGCCTCAAACAATTCTGCCACACGTGGCAGACCGCCGGTAATGTCGCGAGTAGACGATTCTTCAAGCGGAACTCTAGCTAATACGTCGCCGACGTTAACCTTTTGCAGATCTCGAACCAGAATTTGAGTGCCTGGCTTCAATGGGTGTCGAACTTCGCGATTTGAATCCGCTTTTTCTGTGGCTTCATCTGTAAAAACAACAATCGTCGGTGAATCATCGGACTTGGATCCTGCCAATTGTTTGGGTTCCAGAACAGTGTAGTGAGGCGAATCACCACCTTCGGAATCCATTGAATCATCATCAAACTCAGAAATATTGATACCGAGATTGATATTTTCCAATCGAACGACTCCTTCGACATCATTAATGATTGGTCGAACATGCAAATCCCACGAAGCGACCATCTGCCCAGGGACAACTTCATCACCATCTGCTACTGAAATGACAGCGCCATAGGACACTGAGTAGCGTTCCAACATTGCCCCGGAATTATCAAAAATGTTTAGAAACCCAGTCTGGTTTGTCATAACGAAGTGGCCTTCGGTATTCTGAACTTTCTTGATTCCCTCGTATTGGATGGTGCCCTTGGTAAGAACTTCAATACTGGAAGTCGATTGTTCACGTTCAGCAACACCACCCATATGAAATGTACGCATAGTCAATTGCGTCCCGGGCTCGCCAATGCTTTGAGCAGCAATAATTCCTACAGCCTCACCTCGATTTACCAGATGACCGCGCCCCAAGTCTCTTCCATAACACATTGAGCAAATACCGTATCTGGTTTTGCAAGTCACAGGTGAACGCACTTTTACCCGCTGAATCCGGTGCTGATCAATCTTCTTGACATGCTGTTCGTCAATCACTGTGCCCTCGACTACCAAATCTTCACCATTGACAGGATTCTTGACAGTTTCGGCCAGTGTTCGCCCCAAAATACGTTTGGTTAGTTCGACGACTACTTCTCCACCCTTGACCAGGGATTCCATTGTAATTCCCTCTTCTGTACCGCAATCATCAGTGGTGACGACTAAGTCTTGACAGACGTCGATTAACCGACGGGTCAAATAACCAGAGTTGGCGGTCTTCAATGCGGTATCTGCCAGTCCCTTGCGAGCGCCATGTGTAGAGATGAAATACTGCAATACATCCAGACCTTCTCGGAAGTTCGCCTTAATTGGTGTTTCAATAATCGTTCCGTCCGGTTTTGACATCAAACCGCGCATTCCAGCCAGTTGGCGAATTTGTGCGTACGAACCACGCGCTCCAGAATCCGCCATGATGTGCACAGGATTGAATGAAATTTGTTCAACTTCGGTGCCGTCTGAATCAATCACCATCTCGGTACGCAAGCTGCTCATCATCGCTTCGGCTACCTGGTCGCTTGCATGACTCCAAATATCGACAACCTTGTTGTATCTTTCGCCGTCAGTGAGCAAGCCCGTCCGAGCCTGCTTTTGTACCTCTTCAACCTGCTGGTCTGCATGCTCGAGAATTTCTTGTTTATTGGTGGGAATTTCAATGTCATCAACGCAAATGGATATGCCTCCCTTGGCTGCATATTCGAATCCCCAGTACATCAGTTGGTCAGCTAGAACAACGGTTTCCTTTAGACCGACGTGTCGATAGCACTCGTTGACTACATCCGAAATTGCTTTTTTGTTGAGGTCTCTATTGATATACGAAAAATCGATTCCGCTCGGCAGAATTTGAGACAATAAAGCCCGTCCGACAGTGGTGTTGTAGAAAGTGTCCTTTACGGACGCTTCGGAACTCTGACCAACTTGTTCGGCAATTCTGACGCGTATCTTCGCATGTACGGAAACCGCCCCAATTTCATAGGCACGTCGCACTTCCGCCACGTCAGTAAATACTTTACCGGTACCTTTTACATTAACTGCCTCTCTGGTAAGGTAGTAAAGTCCAAGAACAATATCCTGCGAAGGCACAATGATAGGTTCCCCATTTGCAGGCGACAATATGTTGTTTGTCGACATCATCAAAGTTCGAGCTTCAATTTGCGATTCAACTGTTAACGGGACATGCACCGCCATTTGGTCGCCATCAAAGTCCGCGTTGTAAGGTGTACATACCAATGGGTGCAGTTGAATCGCCTTACCTTCAACCAGCAAGGGTTCGAAGGCTTGAATTCCAAGTCTGTGAAGTGTCGGAGCACGATTCAATAAAACCGGGTGCTCTCTAATTACTTCCTCTAGAATGTCCCAGACTTCGGGCAACTCCTGTTCAACTGCTTTCTTCGCCTTTTTGATATTGGCGCGATTGGGGTCTCGCAACTTAAGTTTATGAAACACAAAGGGTTTGAATAACTCCAGCGCCATTCTCTTTGGAATGCCGCATTGATGCAGTTTCAGTGTTGGACCGACTACGATTACCGAACGTCCAGAATAGTCAACCCGCTTACCAAGAAGGTTCTGTCTAAACCTTCCCTGCTTACCCTTGATCATGTCTGCCAGTGACTTCAGTTTTTGCTTGTTCGCACCGACGATAGTTTTGCCCCTGCGGCCGTTGTCAAGTAATGCATCGACCGCTTCCTGCAGCATCCGCTTTTCGTTACGGACGACAATATCGGGTGCCTTCAACTCTAGTAGGCGTTTCAACCGATTGTTTCGGTTGATCACTCGTCGATACAAATCATTTAGGTCAGAAGTGGCAAAGCGACCAGCATCCAATGGAACAAGAGGTCGCAAATCCGGCGGCAAAACCGGCAACATTTGCAGGATCATCCACTCCGGCTCATTTTTGGATTCTATGAAGGATTCAATGAGCTTCAAGCGCTTGGTGAGTTTCTTGATTTTGGTTTCCGACTTTGCCTCCTCGAGTTCTACCCGCATTAGTTTTGCTTCGTCTTCAAAATCAATCTTTCTTACCAAGTCACGTATCGCTTCGGCACCCATGCGAGCATCGAATTCTGCACCAAATTCCTCGACTTTTTCGTAATACGCTTCTTCGCTTAAAAGGTCTCCGCGTTGCAAAAATGTCAATCCGGGTTCTACAACGATGTAGGCCTCAAAATACAAAACTCTTTCGATTTCTCGTATCGAGATATCAAGTAGTAATCCAAGTCTGGAGGGCAAACTCTTCAAAAACCAAATATGCGCAACTGGGCTGGCCAGTTCCACATGTCCCATGCGCTCACGTCGAACTTTTGCATGAGTGACCTCAACCCCGCATTTTTCACAGATAGTTCCGTGATGCTTCAGGCGCTTGTATTTTCCGCATTGACACTCGTTATCTTTAGTAGGACCAAAGAGTTTTGCACAGAACAGTCCATCCCGCTCAGGCTTAAAGGTTCGGTAATTGATAGTCTCGGGCTTACGAACCTCTCCGTGAGACCAGGTCTTTACTTTCTCTGGGGATGCAAGACCAATTTGAATTTCATCAAAGTCATCTGACCTGACTTCCGGTCTCATGTATTTATCAAAATCTCTCATCATTTGACTATATCTCAACTTCCGTTTGTCACTTTATTATCAAATACTTAGTTGACTGCGTCTACTTTGTATTCCGCATATCGATGTTCAATCCCAATGAACGAATTTCCTTTACCAGCACGTTGAAGGATTCTGGCGTATTCGCCTCCATGTGGTGTTTACCATCGACAATGTTTTCGTAAATCTTTGATCTGCCAAACATGTCATCTGACTTAACAGTCAGCATTTCCTGTAGCGTATAGGCGGCGCCGTATGCTTCCAGTGCCCATACCTCCATTTCTCCAAGTCTCTGACCACCCAGCATGGCCTTTCCGCCAAGCGGTTGCTGAGTCACCATACTGTAGGGACCGGTAGAACGTGCATGCATTTTGTCATCTACTAAGTGAGACAGTTTCAACATATACATATAACCAACAGTAATTGGATGGTCGAAAGCCTCGCCTGTACGACCGTCATAAAGAACTTCCTGACCGGACCGAGGCAAACCTGCCAACTCCAGCATGTCCTTCACCTCTTCCTCAGTAGCACCATCAAATACCGGTGTTGCCATTGGCAGGCCGTCTCTTAGATTGTTACAGAGTTCACGAATTTCTTTTTCACTAAGCGACTTTAACAGAGACTTTTCATAACTCGCGGTGTAGAATTGAGCTAAATATCGTCGCAATTTCCCAACTGTGGAATTGGCATCAATCATTTCGCCAATCCGCTTGCCAATTTCCCGAGATGCCCAACCAAGATGGGTCTCCAGCAACTGACCGATATTCATTCGAGATGGCACGCCTAATGGATTCAAGATGATGTCCACGGGAGTTCCATTACTTAGGTAAGGCATGTCTTCAATCGGTACAATTTTGGAGATAACACCCTTGTTACCATGTCTACCAGCCATCTTGTCGCCTGGCTGCAGACGACGTTTCACTGCAACAAAAACCTTGACTCGTTTTCGAACCGATGGTTTCAGGTCATCCGCTTTATACAATTTATCCTTTTTGCTTTGTAATTCTTTGTCATAGAATTCTTTTTTCAGAACAATTTGTCTTCTAATCTGTTCGAATTTCTTCGCGACATCTTCATCACGAACACGAATTTCGTTCCACTCTCTGCGCAACAGACTATCCAGATATTCTTGGGTGATTTCGTCGCCAGCCTTCATCTGACCGGGACCGCCCTCAGCAATCTGCCCTACAAGTAGTTTTGCAATTCTGTCAAAAGCAGCCTTTTCTTCAATTCGGTATTGGTCAGAGGTGTTTTGTTCAAGGCGCTGTAACTCGTATTGAAGGTTTTCCTTTGCCCGGTCATCTTTTTCGACGCCGTCGCGTGTAAAGACCTGCACATCAATCACCGTTCCGCTCATTCCTGAGGGCAATTTCAAAGAAGTGTCCTTCACGTCAGCGACTTTTTCGCCAAAAATGGCTTGTAGCAATTTCTGTTCCGGTGAAGGTTGGATGTCCCCTTTCGGCGAAACTTTACCGACGAGTACATCACCCTCAGATACTTCTGCACCCTTGTAGACTATACCGGCACTATCCAATTTCGCCAGTGCTTCTTCGCCTACATTAGGTATGTCTCGGGTAATTTCCTCGTTACCAAGTCTGGTTTCGCGTGCTTCCACGGATAGTTCTTCAATATGAACTGTAGTGTAGACTTCATCAATCACCAACCGCTCGGAAATTACGATTGAGTCCTCAAAGTTGTAGCCACTCCAAGCCATGAACGCGACCAAAATGTTTCGTCCTAGTGCCAGTTCACCAATGTTGGTGGCGGGGCCGTCAGCAAGAATGTCCCCCTTCATGATTACATCACCGACATTGGCAATTGGCCGTTGATTGATGGTAGTGCTCTGATTCGACCGTCGATACTTTATTAAGTCGTAAATGTCTACGCCAGAATCAGTTTCAGAAGTTTCATCCTCGTTAACGCGAATCACTATCCGGCCGCTGTCAGCCGAGTCAACAATGCCACCACGCAAAGCCCTTAAGGTTGCACCGGATTCTACTCCTACTGTCAGTTCCATACCGGTTCCAACCAATGGAGTTTCGGTTTTAATTGTAGGCACAGACTGACGCTGCATATTTGAGCCCATCAATGCACGGTTGGCATCATCGTGTTCTAAAAATGGAATTAAGGCCGTTGCAATCGAAACAATTTGTGCCGGTGCAACATCAACGTAGTCGATTTTGTCGGATCCTAAAAGGGTGAACTCATTCTTGTGTCGGCAAGGAACTAGTTCCTTAACTAATCTTCCGCTTGTGCCAACGGCAACATTTGAAGGAGCGATCACATAATCGTGCTCTTCAATGGCCGATAGGTATTGGATATCATTGGTGACTACGTTGCCTTTTACTATCCGATAGGGAGTTTCAAGAAAACCGTAGTTATTGAGCTGGGCATATACAGCCAGCGAATTGATCAGTCCGATATTCGGACCTTCAGGTGTTTCAATTGGGCATACTCGACCATAGTGTGTCGGATGAACGTCACGAACTTCAAAACCCGCTCGTTCTCTCGACAGTCCGCCAGGACCTAATGCAGTTACTCTTCGCTTATGCGTTACTTCCGATAACGGATTTGTCTGATCCATAAATTGAGACAATTGACTGGATCTAAAGAACTCGCGAATGACGGCTGTAACAGGTTTAGCGTTAATCATGTCCTGTGGGGTTTGGGATTCGACTTCCGGTTGCGCAAGCTTATCCTTCACCGCACGCTCTACTCGCGCTAAGCCAGATCGGAATTGATTTTCCACCAGTTCTCCCACAGACCGTACTCGTCGATTTCCGAGGTTATCGATATCGTCCACTTCACCGCGGCCGTCCTTTAAATCGATTAGTACTTTTAAGACACCAATAATGTCGTCAATTGATAGAGTGCTCGAACCTTCAGTGTTATCGATACCCAACTTTCGATTGAGTTTCATTCGACCGACACCAGATAAATCGTACCTGTCTGCCGAGAAAAATAGATTACGAAACAGACTATCTGATGCATCACGTGTTGGTGGATCACCGGGGCGCATCATTCTGTAAATTAAGTCACGGGAATCACGTTCATTCGGATGTCCATCTTCTCTTAGGGTTTCAGAAATGTATGGACCTCGGTCGATGTCATTAAAATAAATTGTTTCAAACTCACAGATGCCTGAAGTTCGGATTCGTTCTAATAACACACCATTTTCATTGAATTGCTCGTTGGCAAGTGCGACAACTTCTCCCGTATTCGGATGAATCAAATTGGTGGCCAGACTTTGTCCTTTCAAGATCGAATCTGACATGTATAGAACTCGAGCTTTTTGCTTTTTGATCTTCCTGATATGTGCCTGCGTAATTCGAGTGTTTTCTTGGATAAGCACCGCACCTTTAGCAGTTGTAATTGGAAAGTCGACCAACAAACCACGCAAACGTTCCGGTTCCTGCAAGGTAATTTTGACTTGGTCGTTCTTCACAAAAGTGTATTTTTCTCTTTCATAGAAATGTTCAAGAATTTCAACTTCTTCAAGACCGAGCGCTCTAAGCAGAATTGTCGCTGGAATCTTCTTGCGACGGTCAATTCGCATGTATAGGAGATCCTTGGCGTCGAACTCGAAATCCAACCAATTCCCCCAATAGGGAATGATGCGACACGAATATAAACGCTTGTTTGAACTATTCATCTTGCCGTTATCGTGGGTAAAAAATACACCGGGCGAACGATGTAATTGAGAGACCACTACTCTTTCAGTGCCATTGATAATGAACGACCCAGTTTCGGTCATCAGTGGGATGTCACCAATGTAGATGTCATCGCTTTCCTTGACATCCTTTATTCTTCGTTGTCCCTTATCCATAGTGGGTTCAACGTCGTCGAAAAATACGAGTTTCAGCTTTACACGCAGCGGTGCTGCATAATTTTGACCCCGCTGACGGCACTCATTTTCGTCGAACTTGGGAGGGTCAACTCGATAGGAATCGAATTGCAATTCCAAGTTGTCGTTGAAACTGGCAATAGGAAATATTGAATGAAAAGCCGCTTGCAGACCGACATTCGCACGTTCTTCAGGAGGGATATCCGTCTGCAGAAAATCGCGGTATGAATCCTTTTGAACTTTCAGCAAGTATGGAACCGGCATGACGTCCTTGCGTTTGCCGTAGTTCTTTCGAATTCTTTTCTTTTCTGTAAAGCTGTAAGTCATTGAAGCATGCACCTGCTTGGTTGGATACTAAATTGTGTACACGGCGATACGACCTCTATAAACATAGAGTCGTCATGAATCACGAAAATCTAAATGATAAATGCGTGAACTCGTCTCTTGGGTAATGTAAGAAGGCAGTCAGAATTACTTGATTTCTACTGTTCCGCCTGCTTCTTCCACATCAGCCTTGATTTGTTCAGCTTCTTCTTTGCTAACTGCTTCCTTGATTGTGCAAGGTGCACTTTCAACCAGCGCCTTGGATTCGATAAGTCCCAGTTCCAAAGCAGCACGTACTGCCTTAATGACAGCGACCTTCTTTTCACCAAAACTTGAAAGCACTACTTCAAATTCCGTCTGCTCTTCCTCTTGTTCAGCAGCGGCTTCTGCACCACCTGACGCCATGGGCATAGCCATAGCTGGCATTGCAGCCGACACACCGAACTTTTCTTCCATTGACTTGATCAGTTCAGACAAGTCCAGTACGGACATGTTTGAAATAGCATCAAGAATTTCTTGATTAGAAAGTGACATTGACAATTCCCCTGTAATTAAATTAAGTTGTTGATATTTGTTCAGGTATATTCTTCTGCAGTGCTCTTTTGATCGCGAACCGCAGAAAGTGTTCTAACGAGTGATGCTGGAATTTGACTCAGCACTCCCAGTAAGCTACTGATCGGTGATGCAGCAGTCCCCACCAACTTTGCTAAAAGTTCTTCTCGACTAGGCAAGGTAGCGATCTGTTTAAATTGATCAGCATCCATCATCACGCCATTCATTGCACCCGCTTGAAATTTGAATTTTTCATTTTTCTTTGAAAATTCTGAAATTAGTTTTGCTGCCGCAACCGGGTCATTAGACAAAGCAATAGCTAGAGGTCCTTCAAATGAATCTCGCAAGCACTCAAATTCCGTTTCTTCAACAGCTCGCTTTGCGAGAGTATTTTTGACTACTCTAATTTCAACGTTGGTGTGTCTGGCCTGTTTACGCAAATCGCTCATGCCAGCAACGTTAACTCCTCTGTACTGCGCAAGTACAGCTAAGTTGGCCCACTCAAACCGATTCTTGACTTCGCTTACAATTTCGTGTTTGCGTTGTAAATTAGCATTCATTCCTGTCTTCCCAATTGATTAATTTGACTGAAACTGAACTCGACCATCAATTTCGCGCCAGCGGTATCGCATCAACCCTGACACCTGGTCCCATGGTGGTGGACAAAGTCACATTTCTTATGAACTGCCCTTTTGCTGCCGGTGGTTGGGCACGCTTCAATGCTCGCATCAACTCCTGCATATTTTCGGTTAGTGCTTCGTTGTCGAATGATGCCTTACCAATTCTGCAGTGGACAATTCCTGCACGATCAATACGAAAGTCCACCTTCCCAGCCTTAGCTTCCTTGACCGCCTCAGCGACATCCTGCCGGACTGTTCCGGTTTTTGGATTTGGCATCAAGCCCTTCGGTCCCAAGATGCGACCCACGGTCGCAACCGTCTTCATCGCGTCTGGTTCTGCGATACAGGCATCGAAGTCGACCACGCCGTTCTTCACCTGCTCGATTAGATCTTCAAATCCGACGATGTCTGCTCCAGCCTCCTTAGCCGCCTCAGCGTTCTCTCCGGAAGCAAATACAGCAACTTTAACCGTCTTACCAATGCCATGAGGCAGGATTGCTGAACCACGCACGTTTTGATCTGATTTTTTCGGATCAATGCCCAATTTAATCGCAGCTTCGACTGTTTCATCGAACTTAGCCGACGCGGTGTTCTTCACGATTCCAATCGCCTCCTCTAGTGGGTAGAACTGCGACCGATCGACTAGTTCATTGACTTTAGCGTAGCGTTTACCAACTTTTGCCATGCTTATCTCCTTACTCCTCTACTTCCAGCCCCATACTTCGGGCACTGCCGGAAACAATCCGCACCGCCTGGTCCATGTCGTAACTGCTCAAATCGGGTTCCTTTGTTTTCACAATTTCTTCAAGTTGAGCGCGCGTAACTTTACCAACCTTGTCTCGGTTGGGTTCAGCACTACCCTTTTCAATCCCAGCCGCCTTTTTCAGTAAATACGATACTGGTGTAGTACGGGTTACAAAGGTAAAACTCTTGTCTGCATAAACCGTAATCACTACGGGAACCGGCATGCTTTCTTCCAGCGATTGAGTCTGAGCGTTAAATGCCTTGCAGAATTCCATAATATTAAGCCCGTGCTGTCCAAGTGCGGGACCAATTGGAGGCCCAGCCTTGGCCTGTCCTGCAGGTACTTGTAGCTTAATGTAGCCAGTTATTTTCTTTGCCATAACAATATCTTATCGATAATATATCGAAATCAAATCAAGTTTTTTCAACTTGACTAAAGTCAAGTTCCATTGGTGTAGAACGTCCCAAAAATGAGACTGATATGCGAAGTTTATTCTTCTCGTAGTTGACATCCTCAACAGTTCCGTTGAAGTCCTCGAATGCACCTTCGATGACACGCACCAACTCTCCCGGAGCGAATAGCACTTTAGGTTTAAGTTTGCTGGCACTGTCTTCGATTCTATCGAGAATTTCCTTTGCTTCTCTTTCTGAAATTGGTGGGACTTCCTCTCCCTTTCCGCCAATAAATTTGCACACTTGAGGAATGCTGTTTACCAAGTGCCATGTCTCATTCGTCATGACCATACGTATGAATACGTATCCCGGATAAAAGTTTCTTTCTGTCGTGCGTTTTTGACCACCACGCATCTCTATCACTTTTTCGGTTGGAACGACAATGTTGTCGAAATGATCCTTCAATTCGGATCGACCAATGTATTCCCAAAGCGATCTTTTTACGCGTTGCTCATGTCCCGAATATGTATGCAAAACATACCACTTCAAGTTGGGATCTTCATTTGAACTAGAAGCAACTGCAGGTTCTGTCTGACTTGTTGCCAATTCGGTTGTCAACAAATCTTCATCCTGATTCATCTAACCGTCTCCAATTTGCAACAAAAGATCGTAAATCAACCAAAAGGATATGGTGTCAAGCAGCCATAAAAACAGCCCGATGAGTATCACCATAATGATGACAATCAAAGTACTGGTCGCCGTATCTCTGCGTGTGGGCCACACAATTCTGCGAAATTCGGATCTTGCGCCTTTAGCAAAACTCCAAGCTTCCTGACCATATACTGAAGTCAAAGCAACACCGGCTGCTGCAATCAAACTGACAATCAACAATCCGACACGAAGCAGTTGAGACGTAGTGTCAAATGCGTAAAACGCGTACAGACCACCCACCACTAGTGCAGTGGCACCAACCAACTTAAGTTTTTCTACTGCTTCTGTCATTAACAACTTTTCAGTTTGTTGATCTGGCAGGCCAGGAGGGACTCGAACCCCCAACCTGCGGTTTTGGAGACCGCTGCTCTGCCAAATTGAGCTACTGGCCTACGTGTAATACTTCTAAAGACTTAATTTAATCCAAAATTTTAGTGACGACGCCGGCACCGACGGTGCGGCCGCCTTCACGAATCGCAAACCGCAGCCCCTCTTCCATCGCAATCGGACTGATCAAATTACCTGTCAAATGTATATTGTCGCCCGGCATCACCATCTCGGTGTCTGCCGGCAACTCTACCGCACCGGTCACATCCGTGGTGCGAAAATAAAACTGTGGCCGATAACCATGACTAAACGGGGTGTGCCGACCGCCTTCTTTGCCCGACAAAATATACACCTCCGCCTCAAAGTGCCGATGCGGCGTAATCGACCCCGGCTTGGCCAACACCTGACCGCGCTCCACTTCGTTCTTCTTGGTGCCCCGTAACAACACCCCCACATTGTCTCCCGCACGACCTTCATCCAATAACTTGCGAAACATCTCCACCCCGGTCGCCACCGTCTGTGAAGTGTCCCGAATCCCCACAATCGCGACCGGATCTCCAACCTTGACGATGCCACGCTCCACTCGACCCGTCACCACTGTGCCCCGCCCAGAGATCGAAAATACATCCTCCACCGGCATCAAAAACTCACCATCCACCGCCCGCTCCGGCTCCGGTATATACTCATCCAACGCCGCCGCCAACCGATCAATCGACGCCTCGCCTAATTCCCCTGAATCACCCTCTAAAGCCTGCAACGCACTGCCCACAATCACCGGCGTGTCATCACCCGGAAACTCATACTCACTCAATAACTCGCGAATCTCCATCTCCACTAACTCTAACAACTCCTCATCATCCACCATGTCCGCTTTGTTCAAATACACCACAATATACGGCACCCCCACCTGACGGGCTAACAACACGTGCTCACGCGTCTGCGGCATCGCTCCATCCGCCGCCGATACCACCAAGACCGCTCCATCCATCTGCGCCGCACCGGTAATCATGTTCTTCACATAATCCGCATGCCCCGGACAATCCACATGCGCATAATGCCGTCCCTGCGTCTCATACTCCACATGCGCCGTGGCAATCGTAATCCCTCGCTCGCGCTCCTCCGGCGCATTGTCAATGTCGTCAAACGCCTTGGCCTCACCCCCATAGCGCGCCGATAACACCCGCGTGATCGCCGCCGTTAACGTCGTCTTACCATGATCCACATGCCCTATCGTCCCCACATTTACATGCGGCTTGGTACGCTCAAACTTTTCCTTGGCCACTGTCTAATTCCCCGTTGGTTGCTTTGTATGCCAAATATTCTGAAATTTTGTGATATGTTCTGTTCTGGAGCCCACAACCGGATTTGAACCGGTGACCTCTTCCTTACCAAGGAAGTGCTCTACCGACTGAGCTATGTGGGCATTCTTCAATTCAATCCACCTGTTAACATCAAAGTTAAAGACTTCTCAATTGCTATCCGACACTGGAGCGGACGATGGGAATCGAACCCACGTCATCAGCTTGGAAGGCTGAGGTTCTACCGTTGAACTACGTCCGCTTGACCAAGATCCGAAATTCCATTTAATTTGCCTGCCCACAAAAGTTGCTAGCGGTGGAGGGGGGAGGATTCGAACCTCCGAAGGCTGAGCCAACAGATTTACAGTCTGCCCCCTTTGGCCGCTCGGGAACCCCTCCGGCACAAATCAAGTTTAATCTATCAATACTAAAGCAAATTGTTACTTCTGTCAAATTGAATTTACTGAACCGACCAAATTTAACGACATTGCCGTAATGGATCATCTGGAGCCCGCAGAGGGACTCGAACCCCCGACCTGCTGATTACAAATCAGCTGCTCTTCCAGCTGAGCTATGCGGGCACAATGGTGTATTCAGAAATTCGCTGTTTCGTTGAAAATTACTTGATGTGATGCTTTGTGATTACTCGCCTAGTCAGTAACAAATTTATCTGCGCCTGTCGTACAAAAAAGCACAAAAAAATCGCTTTAATCACAAAGCGAATCAAGCGGGAAATTATAACAAAATTACAAATTTAAAAGAGTGAAGAATTTGCACGCTATGCGTAATCAAATGACTACGACAGGTTGCTTAATATCACTTGTAGAATCAGTTTCTTAGTCTGTCAAAATACAACACTTTTGCGAAGCCATTACTGGCCCAACTTGAAACTCCAACATCTGACAGTTGAATAGTATATTCAGATAGCGGTGCCATACTGATAGTTTGAGACAAATCGTGAGGCTTTTGGTTTACAAACACGCCAGACACTTCGATTATTTGATCGTAATTGTTGTTCGCAACCACAAGGCGCATTGTTGAGTCCTCGATTTCTAAATCCTGAAAGAACTTTAAACTGAGGTCATCCTTTAATTTTTCAAACTTGCGAGTGTTGTTCATCAAATATGCTGCATACTCTACTTCATTGTGAGGTACTATCAATAAACCGACCATTACGTCCGCCATGGTTTGTTGCCATGCGTCCACCCCATAAACTATGGGGAAACGAACTTCAAGACGCATCAAATCCTGATTATCGACTTCAAAACATCCCCTTTGAATCAGTTCAACAAACAGATTAGATAGTAGATCCTCAACTTTGTCTTCGCTCTTTGAACACTGGCTACCCGATAAGAATTCTATTTCCACGAGCCCATTGGCGGTGTGCTGGGCACTAGGATTCTGTGCTACTTGATGTAGATTGGCGATATCGATATTGCCGGTAAAGTCAAATTTGCAGGCGGAAAGTAGAAGCAATAAGCCAATGACAATTATTAATTTTATTCGATTCCACATAATTCAGTCCCAAAGTAAATTTATGGCAATGCTAATTTAGTTTATATCTGAAATTAAATACAAAATTCTAACAAGTTGAATTTTTGCTATCACTTTAACTTTCGTCTAGTTTCATGAGTGCGGTGCAATTACTGTTGCAAACCATCGCCAATGTCTATAATCAACGGGAATAAAAACCACCTGTGAGGAAGTTCAGATGCCGCCGCCTAGAGCCCCCGATAAAACAACTAAAGTAGCAGTCGACGGCTTTGAGGTCGTTACCTACAGTTACGGAACTGGAGAAAACGTACTGTTTTTGTTAAACGGCGGTCCCGGTCTACCCTGTGACTACCTTCGTGACCCGCATATCCCGTTAGCTGAAGAAGGATACCGCGTTGTTGCTTTCGATCAGTTAGGTTGCGGAAACTCAGACCGACCCACTGATCAGTCGTTGTGGAATATTAGTCGCTACGTTGAAGAAGTCGAAACGGTACGCAAGGCTTTGGGGCTCAACAACGTGCATCTTCTCGGACAATCCTGGGGTGGTTGGCTGAGTATTGAGTATGCCCTTACTTACCCAGACGAAATTCGAACTTTAGTTCTTGCAAACACCTGTGGTGATTTACCGCACCTTACTGTCGAACTAAATCGCATGCGAAACGCGCTGGGCAGTGAAACCGTTGCAATGATGTTGCACCACGAGGCGATGGGTACGATTGATCATCCTGAGTATCAAGCTGCGGTTACGATTTTGAACTATCGGCATGTTTGCCGTTTGAAAGAATGGCCAGACTCCTTGCTGGCTTCCGTTAATGACTGGAATATGGGGCCCTATGGCACGATGCAGGGACCAAATGAATTTCTATACATTGGAAATTTGAAGGACTGGAATCGAATCCCTGACATGCATCAACTAACGATGCCTGCGCTTATAGTTACAGGAACTCATGATGAAATCGGACCTGCTTGTGCCCTAAAAATGCACAACGTACTTCCACATTCACAAGTTGCAGTTCTCCACAATAGTTCCCACGTACCATTTTATGAAGAACCTGATGAATATTTTTCAGTGCTTAGGCGATTTCTCTCAGAGAACTAAAGTTGAACAGGTGAAGAGTTTACTAAATCGATCAAAATATTGGTCAAACGAGGTTAGTTCATGAAGCTTTCTAAGGAACAAATGAATCTTTTTCATAAACAGGGTTTCCTAATGCTTCCCAACGTCTTTGGTGAAACAGAGGTCGAAGTTTTACGCGAAGCCGCTGACGAAGTCTACGCACTCGATCGTGAGGAAGTTTTTAGGGAAAGTGACGGTAAAACTGCACGAACAGCTTTTGCTGCGCATTACTACAATGAAGCATTTCGTAGATTGGGAAGACACCCGAGACTTATTCAGCCTGTGGAACAACTGCTTGATGGGCGGGTGTACATGCATCAATACAAAGTCAATGCGAAAGCTGCATTTACCGGCGAAATTTGGCAATGGCATCAAGATTATGGAACTTGGTCTCGTGATGACCTCATGCCTGAAGCCAGAGCAATGAACATTGCCTTAATGGTTGATGACGCTAATGAATTTAACGGTCCACTGTGGGTAATTCCTGGCTCACACCGAGAAGGAGTTTACGAAGCTGGACACGACTTGCAAACCACCAGTTATCCTCTTTGGACTTTAGACAAGGCCACGGTCACCAAACTCGTAGACGAAGGTGGCATAGTTTCGGTAAAGGGTAAGGCAGGTAGTGTGTTGATGTTTTACAGCACATTGGTTCACTGTTCCCCACCAAATATTTCACCGTGGTCCCGAACAGTAGTTTACTTATCGCTGTGTCATGTAGACAACCACATTCGCAGGTTTAAGCGGGCCGAATGGATTGCCCATCGAGACTTTACTCCTATTGATTGCCTACCCGATAACTGCCTTAGAGAACTCGCACAAAAACCATTAGAAAGCGTGGCTTAGTCTTAATGTTTTTTCCTTAAGCTTAATTCACCAGCATAGACACATTTAATCGTTCCGTCCAGTTGGCGAAGTTTCAAAGCTCCATCGACACTCAATCCGAAAATATGTCCAACGACAGGATCTCTGTCATCGGTCTGAACCAAGCAGTCGGACAAAGCATGGCGGTCTAGCCAATACTGTCGGAAAGGCTGAAAGCCATGTTCCTGAAACTGTTGTAAACCACTATTTAGGGATAGGGCTAGTGCTTCGATTAACTTTGCACGGTTCACAGTGCTGCCAATAATGTCATATATGGATATAACAGGTTGGCCTATTTCTTCTTTAACTTGGTCTGAAATGCGACCATTTAAACCAATGCCGACAACTGCCACAGATTCCACTATCTCAACCAAGATTCCACCAAGTTTCTGATTGTTCCAGAGAATGTCATTTGGCCACTTCATTTGCACCTCAATACCTAGTTCTGATTTTAGACTACGAGCTACGATGACTGCGATGGCGAGACTTAGTCCAGGTAGTTGCCTCTTTTTGGGAAACTTCCAGGCTATCGACATCATGATGTTTTCGAATGCCCCACCAAACCAAGGTCTCATTCTTCTACCTCGACCAGCACTCATTAAATCTGCAACACAAATTGCCTTATGCATTGACATCCGATCAGTAAAATCCAGCAAAAACTGGTTGGTTGAATCAACCTGTTCGATGTAGTGAAATCTTGTTGCAAGATGCTGATTGTGCTTTTCCAACTCCTTTCTAATTTCAGACTCTTCAATCGCATATAATTTGTGTTTGAGTTTGACATTGCCTTGATCATCCTCTAACAATGGAGCACCGGCATCTTTAAGCACTGAAATGAAGTTCAAAATTGATTTCGGATTCAAATTAGTTAATTCGGAAACCTGTTTCGGTGACTGATAGTAGTCCGTTGACAACACCTTAATTATTTTGATAAGACTCATAGTTGATTCGAATTTGCTAGAATGACTTAATGAATTAGTGATGAATGATTTTAGACGCACTTTGTTTGAGTCGAAGGTTAGCATTGGAACAGACTGGTTGAATTAAGGCAAGATTGTCTTCTAGTTTTGTAGATATGAAATGAAACTTTGGTAATTGGAAATTGGCTATTCAAAGGAAACCTACAAGAGAAGTGCTAGTTGGAAACTGCAAGATTGGAAACAATAATCCGATTGCAGTTCAAAGTATGTGCACAACACATACTCAAGACACAATGGCAACTACCGAGCAAATCAATTCTTTACACAAATTCGGCGCCGCGATTGTTCGAATTGCCGTTGACAGTAAAAGAGATGCTACAGCTTTAGAACAAATTCGAGAGAATGCTCGGCCTAATTTGGTTGTTGATCTTCAGGAAAATTACCGAATGGCACAAATTGTCGCGCCATTCGTAGACAAGATTCGCTATAACCCCGGACACCTATACCATCACGAGCGCAAAAAACCTGTACTGGACAAGGTAAAATTTCTTGTCGACTTGGCAATGCAAAACGACTGCGCGATTCGAGTCGGAGTGAACTCCGGTTCCGTAGATCCTGAAACCAAGGCTAAGTTTGAGGCCGACGATTCTGTTTCACCGATGGTGGCGAGTGCCTTGGATCATGCAGAAATGCTGGATGGCCTTGGCTTTACTCGTTATGTTGTATCCCTAAAGAGTTCTCATCCAGACCGGGTGGTTGAAGCAAATCAGCGATTTGCCGAACAGCGACCTGAAGTTCCCTTACATTTGGGAGTCACGGAAGCTGGAATGCCGCCGGATGGTGTTATCAAAACTCGAATTGCATTTGAGCAGTTGTTTGCGAAAGGTATAGGTGACACCATACGAGTTTCGCTTACACTTCCGGAAAAGGAAAAAAGTTATGAAGTCGAAGCCGGTCATCAAATACTCAATGACTTTGCAGAAGGTCGAGTGCGTACCGTGGTTCGATTCGACCCGAACAAGCTCAACATCATTTCTTGCCCTAGTTGCTCACGAGTTGAAAATGAAGCTTTCATCGACCTTGCAAAAGAAGTCAAGCAACTTACCGAAAACATGCAGAACAACCCAATCACTATAGCCGTGATGGGATGTCGAGTTAATGGTCCGGGTGAAACCGACGATGCAGACCTCGGATTATGGTGTGGTCCGAATTTCGTCAACTTGAAGAGAGGCAGTGAAAAGTTAGGTGCCTATCGGTATGACGCAATCCTGCCAAAACTTCACGAAGAAATCAACAAAATGATCAAAGAAGGGATTACTCCCTAAGTCTTCTGACCTTGAGGATTTATTCGTCGGTTACGCAACCCTCACTGGCGTTCTTTACAGTCTTAATGTACCGATGTAACGTCCCTTGTGTTGCCTTGAACTTGGGCATACTCCAGCGACTTCTTCGTTGACTCATTTCTTCCCAAAGTCGGACACCAACGCAAAGTAACTTCAGCAGGTAAATAACGCCCGAATCTACTTCACCGACTTCAGCGTCAAACAAGTCAGTCATCGGTGGGTGATTCCTTGGTCTTCCTCAGCGTAAAACAGATCTCTCGAAGGGAGACTCGCCCGATGCGAAATCATTTTTTGGTACAGCCGACGAGAGGGAGATCCTGGAAAACCGAATCAAAGAAAGCAAGAACAACTTTACAGTGAAGTGCCGGCCTTTGCTTGTTGTACTTTCTCGGAAATCTTGGTCTAATTGTGACCTTGCCTCGGAAGTTGTGATAAGCAGCACCTTTAGGAACTGGATTCGTCCGATTCATGCTGCAAGGTAATTATCTCATCCTGAGAAAAACCAATACACTCTGCAATGGTGGACGTACTGAGTCCCCTATGAATCATGTTCATTACAATTTCCTGCTTGCTCTTCAGTACTTCCTTCTTAAGTTCCTTTTTGACTTCTCTTTTAAGTTCCTTTTTAAGTTCCTTCTTAACTCCCTTTTTAACTTCCCTTTTAAGTTCACGATCAAAATGTTGTTGCGCCAATGAAGCTCCCATTTTTTCCACCTCACTCATTGTCATGTCGGGTTGCTTGTTTAATCGATCTAATTCACGAGTATACAATCTCGCCACTGTATTGTGAATCAGCTCACTGACCGCTTGCTGCAGTGCCTCCGGCCAGTTGACCTTGGCTCGGTCAAGCAGATAACCTCGTTTCCGGTAATCTTCAGCACTGCTGGACTGTACCATGTGGGCAATACACGCCATCACATTGGTACTGATATCCCCTTCGAACGCCCACTTGTGCATATCAAGCAACCAAAAGCGCTGCTGTGGCTGAAGCGTCTCAAGCAATCCGTCGCACGAGACCTGTAGCTTGCGAAAGTCGGTCCAGGCATAGTCCTTTTCAATGAACTTGCCACTGTAAATGACGATCGGCAACACTAACGGCAACTCTATCTTGCCCTGATCTAACTGCGCTTTATGCTGACTGACCCATTTACGATACATCTCATTGACACAATCGTACATCCGGATGCACAACAGTCTCGGTAAAGTGGTTTGAAACTCCACCAACACAAACATCAGTATCTTACGTCCCCCAAGCATCCCTTCACCGCTCCACACGGCATCCACTTGACGGCGTTCCAGACCTTCGGTAATGAACTCATCTCGGTGCTGTCGCAGTGAAGCTGCATCAAACTGTGCGTAATCAGCACCTAAACACCCTTCAATTAAATCCTTTACCGCCCGCATATTTTCAAAGACCATTTTGTATGAGGCATCGTGTAAGTCCGTTTTTTTCTTTTTCTTGTGGTGTTGCTTTATCGGTGATTCTTTCGCCATAGGGCAGTCTCCTTAAACAATGGTCGTGATGCTGGATTGCCGATAAACGGAAATACAACAAATTGTCGTAGTAGTGATAGGAACTGGCTTGGAATTTCAATCTTCAATGATTGAAATCCTCGCGATTCTCGAGTATGCAACGTAACTGAGCAAACCGTTGTTTGCCAGTGCCGGGCTGACTAAAAAGTCATATGCGTTGCGATACTACAAGCATATCACAATGAAGACTTAACATAATGACTTTCAATACTACAGGTCGAAGACGGCACAAGCTTACGTGCGATTATGTCGAAATTCAGTAGATTATGGTGTGGTTCGAATTAAGTTAATTTGCAGCGAGGCAATGAAAAGTTAGGTGTCTACCGCTATGACGCAATGCCGCAAAGATTTCACCAAGAAATCGAAAAATGATTGAGGAAGGGATTACTCCCTAAGTCTTCTGACCTTGAGGATTTATTCGTCGGTTACGCAACCCTCACTGGCGTTCTTTACAGTCTTAATGTACCGATGTAACGTCCCTTGTGTTGCCTTGAACTTGGGCATACTCCAGCGACTTCTTCGTTGACTCATTTCTTCATCACTTACGTCCACATCTATAGTGTTGGACACGGCATCAATCGTAATCAAATCTCCGTTTTCAACCAGTCCAATCGGCCCCCCATCTTGAGCTTCGGGAACAATATGTCCGACAATAAATCCGTGAGAACCTCCGGAGAATCTGCCATCTGTAATCAATGCTACATCTGAACCCAATCCCGCACCCATCACAGCTGATGTCGGTGTGAGCATTTCCGGCATTCCTGGGCCACCCTTCGGACCTTCATAGCGAATCACAATTACATCACCCTTGTTTATTTCACCCTGTTCCAGTGCACTTAACATGTCTTCTTCGGCATCAAATACCAGCGCAGGGCCAGAAAATATTTCGCCTTCTTTACCAGTTATTTTGGCCACTGCACCCTCCGGGGCAAGATTGCCCTTCAATATCTGAATATGACTAGTTCTCTTGATTGGGTTGTCCAAAGGCATGATGATTTGCTGACCTTCGGTTAATGTTGGCAGTGATTCAATGTTTTCACTGACTGTCTTTCCAGTCACGGTCATGCAGGTACCATCAATTAAGTCATTTTCAAGTAAAAACTTCATCACTGCTGGAATGCCTCCAACATCGTGTAAGTCTTCCATGACATACTTACCGCTAGGCTTAAGATCAGCGAGAAATGGAATTCGGTCACTAACGACTTGAAAGTCATCAATTCCAAGCGAAATACCAACCGATCTGGCCATTGCAATCAAGTGCAGAACTGCATTCGTTGATCCGCCAAGTGCACTCACTATAACCATGGCATTTTCAAATGCGCTACGAGTCATGATGTCTTTGGGGCGAAGATCGAGTTCCATTAGATTTAGAACCGCGGCACCAGCATCATGACATTCCTGCATTTTTCCGGGGTCGTTAGCTGGTGTTGAAGAACTGTAGGGTAAGGACATCCCCATTGCTTCTATAGCACTAGCCATAGTGTTCGCTGTATACATACCTCCACATGCACCTGCACCGGGACAGGCATTACGCACAATTTCCATGCGCTGGCGTTCATCAATTCTTCCGGCAATATACTCGCCGTAACTTTGAAAGGCATTGACGATGTCTACTTTCTGACTTCCTGCCTTACCGGCCCGGATAGTTCCACCATAAATCATTAAGGATGGTCGATTCAATCGACCCATTGCCATTAAACACCCAGGCATGTTCTTGTCACATCCCGGTATTGTGATGAGACCGTCATACCACTGCCCTGCAACAACCGTTTCGATCGAATCGGCAATAAGGTCACGAGATTGCAACGAATAACTCATGCCCTCCGTACCCATGGATATCCCATCGCTAACACCGATCGTGTTGAATCGCATGCCAATTAATCCAGCGGCCACAACACCCTCTTTTGACTTAACGGCCAAGTCATTTAAATGCATGTTGCAGGTATTGCCTTCCCACCAAATGCTCGCAATTCCAACTTGCGCCTTGTTCATGTCGGCATCGGACATACCAGTTCCGTAGAGCATCGCTTGCGATGCGCCTTGTGCTTTCGATTGTGTGAGCCGTGAACTAATGCGGTTGAGTTGTGCCATGGCTATGCTCTCCTTAGGTAATTCATAATTTGTAAGTCTATCTAAATTGAAACAGTTAACGTACAGTGCTAACCCTATGTGTCAGTCATTAAGTCTTCAAGGGTTAAATTCAGTATTTTAAGTCTTGAATCCGATAATTGGTATGACCAACCTCGCCAGAGTCTATTCAATTCTTCAGCCTCCATTCTCAAGGACTGCGAAGATTTATCTAAAGCGTTGGCAAATAATTCAACAAATTGATTTTGACCTCCATGACTTAGTCTGCCTTCAATAACAAGACCATCAAAGGTGATCGACTGAAAATGAACTCCCCACAGAGCATCGATTGGTGTTGGGAAAACGCTTTCAAACATCAACTTGTTCAATACTTCACCAATATCATTCAAAATATATTGTGATTGAGGTTGGTTAGGGCTATCCAGCAAAAACTCTTCTAGCGGACTTTGTCTGGACACGCTGATTTGTGGCGAGTCTATTGGAGTTATCGAAGTTTGTTTGATTCGATCTTTTGCGATTCTCCCAAGTCTTCGGTCCAACCAACTCGAACTGGTTCCAAATTCAGGTAGTATTGTGTCAATTGCCCAAATTTTGAACTGGTCCGGATATCTGGCATAGTATTGCGTGTTAGACTGATTTGTAGACATCTGTCGACGATCACCAATCAATATTTCTGCGACTGAGTGGTCGTTCTGCTTGATGGTGATTTGAGCACCTTTAAACTCCGGTGAAGTTGAATTGCTCAAGCCAAACTTTTCTAGGCTTTTTGAATCTTCATTGACCAATTCGACCAACCTGGCCTGTGCTAACCCAATCAAAGTTGCACGCACTTTGTTTAAATCTGCCGGGTAGCCGAAGACTTCAGGCACTGTCCACTGATTTGCGCTAACTGCAATTCGATAGCTTTCCTCAGCGGTGACAATAAAAATCTCAGTGACATCATTCAATCTGTCCAAAAGATTTGGAAATACTAACTCGTTAGTCTGTAGTTCGGGGTCACTTCTTTGACCATCCCAAACTATGGTCAATACGACTGTGATGAGTAAGCCGGCAGCGACTGTCAACTTCAGTGACTTCGACAAAATATTGCCTTATGCAGTTACTGCGCGAGCCAATCTTTGGTGGCGTCTCTTGAAACCAAAAATCCCAATCGTTAGACCAATGACAGCAATCACGGATGGGATCACGATGATATTGAGCAAGGAGATGATGAATTCTATTCGTTCAATATCCTTATGCAGGTTTCTTCTGACTTCACGCAGTTCATTTCTCAACTGCAACTGTCGACTCCTGGCCGTACGAAATTCTTCTTGCTGTTCGTCACTCAGTATTAAGCCGCCACCCTCCCTACTTTGGCTTGTTGTGAAATCTGAAACGAGTTGGTCTATCACCTGCAACTGCTCAACCAATTGCTGCTCATGTTGGAGAAACTTCAATTCCGCAGCGCGGCGAATTTCCTGAAGTCGATCAAAAGTCCGGTAGTAACTGCCACGCGCTCGTACGTTTATAAGTGCCTCATTTCCCGTTAGATTGTCCACTGCATTTTCGATCAACTGTCCATTAGAGGCTGTGGCAAAGTTCAATACGGATTTCCCTAGTTGTTCCTTTCGAATCCAAAAGTGGTCTTGTAAAAAGTCGGTATCGTTAATTACGATGACATTAATGTTTCCGCTGGAAGTTTGATCAGTTATTGTTTCACTGGAGTCAGGAGCACCATCCGGGAAAGCAGTCTTTGCTTCACCACTGATTCTAACGGCCAACAGCTGTGGTTGATTTCCTTCGGAATACTTGCTGAGCAACTCGCGGATGTTGTCAATTTTTGAGGCGTCACTATAGTTGTATATGGCCGCCTGGGGTGACGTAATAATAAGTGGAGTCAAGGACAGATTGGACTGTTGGTTCAGTTGCAAAGATCCTGCTGAAGCAAAAATTACATTACCTAAATTGGCGGTTACGGCATCTGTTTGATTGAGTTGTGATGGCTGAATATTCATCCATACTGGATACTCGATCGTCTGTCCTGCCGTGCCTTGTGGGTCAAGAATTCGTGCTGCAACGGCCAAATCTGCCACAATCTTATCCTTCAATTGTGTCACACCCCACTTGGAGGTCAGTAAATCAAAATTGGAACTTGTATTGGTCGCTTCTAGTTGAGGGAGATTTTGCATCAATGCCGCATTGACTTCTGAATGTGCGTCAACCAAAACCAACAAACTTTTACCCTTTAGCACAAACTGATCGATATTGAATACATCCATTTCAGTTAAATTTTTAGGATGAATCAATACCAACAAATCCAAATCATCAGGCAATGGCTCACCTTGTGGTCGCAATACTCGCACTTCAAATAGTTCCTGAAGTTGTTCAAAAAACACCCATGGTTGAAGAGAAGCCCCCTGAAGTGGTTGCAATCCAGCCAAACCCTGAATGGGAAGGGAACTGATAATCCCGACAACTTTGCGCTCTGGATTTGCTAGCCGATAAATCATTCTAGTCAGTTCGTATTCAAGAAGTTGCTCCCGATCGGGTGATATAAACGGGATTACCTGACGCTCATCTAGACTATTCGACCCGACCAGGCCAAAGTATCCCAATTCATCGCTGCGAGTAACCGGAAAACTTTGAATTCCAAATCCAACAGCACGATCCTCTTCTTCTGAAAAAGGTTCTGGTTCGATAATTTGCAAGTCAATTTTGCCATTACTCAGACGCGCATACTCCTGTAATACGTCTTCAACATGAGAGACATATGATGCAATCGCCGGTAACTGAACCAACTGGGATTTGGACACGAACAAGCGCAGCACAATTGAATTATCCAATTTCGATACAATTTCCCTACTGTTGTCAGTCAGCGTATATAGCCGATGCTCAGTGAAATCCAAACGTGCAGTTGGGATGAAATGACCCGCTACCAAATTAACTGCGAAATACGCTAAAACCCCAATCGCAATGGAATTGAATCTTGATAGAAGGGTGCTCACGAAAACTTGAGACTAGGCGTTCTTTCGAACTTGCACCACTACCACGGTGAAATATAAAAACAGAATTGCGGTTGATAGAAAAAAAACAGCACTTGACAATGACACCACGCCTTTCATGATTGATTCAAATCGATAAATAAAGTTCATTGAAGCCAATGTTTGCAATATGACGTGAGGAAGCCATTCCGCTAAAATCACTTGAATGGTAGATAAGCCGCCAAACATAAAAATCATGCTTACAATAATTGCCAGTACAAATGTAATCACTTGATTTTGAGAGAATGCGGACATGCAGGAACTGATTGCCAGGAAAGCACCCGCCATTATCCAACTGCCGATATAACTAGCAAGAATGACACCGTTATCCGGTTGCCCAAGATAGTTAACAGTAATCCAAATAGGGGATGTCATTAGTAAAGCCACAGCAATAAAAGTCCATGAAGCGAGGAATTTTGCTATTACAGCTTCCCCAATACTAATGGGTAGCGTTAGCAGCAGTTGTAATGTTCCGGTCTTGCGCTCTTCAGACCACAAGCGCATCCCGAGTGCAGGAGCAAATATCAAATATAACCATGGATGGAACTCGAAAAACGATGCCAAGTCAGCTTGACCTCGTTCAAAAAACTCGCCGACATAAAATGTTACAGCCCCACTAAAGGCAAGAAATATTACCAAAAAGACGTATGCGACCGGCGTAAAGAAATAGTCTGCCAGTTCGCGACGATAAATCGCTGCGCACACGGAGAAGCGGCTATCAGAGCTGAAAAAAAGCACGAAGTGGCGAGATTAATTATTCAAACAATTGGAATCTGATGAATGGAACATTATATATTCTGCGAAATTTTACCAATGCTTTCGCTCGACTTGATGTCGACTAATTTTGCCAATGAAGACTTTTGAAGAACAACTACGATTGTTTAGTGATGAGGCTGATGAGATCGTCCCTAATATTAAACGTGGGATAGAAAAAGAAAGTCTGAGAATTACTTCTGATGGTCATCTCTCAAAACAAGACCATCCCAAGTCGCTTGGTTCTGCGTTGACACATCCGTCGATTACTACGGACTACTCAGAGGCTCTGATTGAACTTGTCACCCCAATTTTCGCAACTAGTGAAGAAGCAATCGAATGTCTGTTTGAATTGCATCAAGTGGTGTACCACAGGTGTCCCGATGAGTTGCTTTGGGTCAACAGTCTTCCCTGTTTGTTGGGTAAGGAAAGCGACATCCTAATTGCAAAGTTTGGCACGTCAAATATCGGTCGCATGAAGCATGTATACCGACGTGGTTTGGAGTTGCGATACGGCCGAAAGATGCAGACGATTGCAGGAATTCACTACAACATTTCAATGCCAGAATCGTTTTGGGAAAATCGCGCGTCAAGCAACTCCAATCTAAAGGAAGTTGCTTCGTGTGGATATATGGCAGGTATACGAAACTTTCATCGCTACTGTTGGCTGTACTTTTACCTGTTCGGCGCATCCCCGGCAGCATGTAAATCATTTTTTGATGATGCGCCTATTGCTAACTTGTCAACTTTTGGTTCCCACACCCTTTATGGTCCCTATGCGACTTCTTTGCGCATGAGCAATATCGGATACCGAAACCCCGTCCAATCTGAAATCAAGATTGACCAAAATTCGATGGAAGGATATATCAAATCTCTCTGCAAGGTGACTAATACACCATTCGCGAAATACTTGCAGTTTGGAGTGAAGGTCGATGGAGACTATGTTCAGTTGAATCACAATCTGCTGCAGATTGAAAATGAGTATTACTCGGTGATCAGACCAAAGCGAAGTATTCTTCCACTGGAAAAACCCACTCACGCACTGAAAGAACGCGGAATCGAATATCTAGAATTACGCTGTCTGGACCTCGACCCCTTTGCTCCTGTTGGCTTGTCCATAGATCAAGCCAAGTTTCTGGAAGTGTTTATTGCATACTGCCTGCTCAGTCCAAGTTCTTACTTTACAAATGAAAATTTAGACATCATCGCCAAAAACAAGGACACAGTTGTACTGGATGGCCGAAGACCGAATCAGTCATTGATCAGAAACAGCAAAGAAGTTAAGCTAACTGAATGGGGGACTGAATTGCTTTTGAAAATGGAGTTGGTTGCTGAAGTGTTTGACGCAGTCAATAACGGCAATGATTATCAGCAAGCCATACAAAGGCAAAAGGAGGTAATTAAGAATTCAGAATTAACGCCATCGGCTCGAATTTTAGAGGAATTGAAAGACAATGACGAGCCATTCTTTTCGTTCGCCATGCGCAGAGCCCGTGAGGTCCGAAAAGAATTCGATAGTAGTCCGTTATCAGAAGTTGTTGTGCACCACTATGACGAATTAGCTTCACAATCCTTAGCGAAACAACAAATGATGGAGCAGGAAGAAAGCGTTGGATTTGACAAGTTTCTAGAAAACTATTTTGCTCAGTAAAATTCCAATACTAACCAATCAATAACCCCTACCGCGACGTGCCACCTGCTCCAGTGGCAGTTCGATACCCCTTTCCATGCGTTCTATATTTGCCAGCACTGACTCTATACTGGTTCTTGGGTCAGGCTTACTGGCGCAATGCGGTGTGACCGTGATATTGGGCTCAGTCCAAAATGGATGATCTTGTGGAAGAGGTTCAATTCGAAAAACATCCAGTACAGCAGCAGCAATTTGCCCACTTCTAACAACTTCTAATAATGCATCGTCATCAATGACCTCACCTCGACCACAGTTAATTAAATAACTGCCTCGAGGTAACATTGCCAAAGTTTCGTGATTTAGCATATTGTCCGTGTTTGCGGTTCTTGGCAGTATCGAAACAAGTATATCAGTTTGACTCAAAAACTCTGGAAACTCTGATTTACCTGCATATGATTCAATATTAGAGATGTTCTTGCGCGAACTACTGAATCCTGAAACCTTAAATCCAAGCGAAACCAAGGCGTCAGCACATGCCTGACCAAGTACACCCAACCCAAGAATGCCAACTCTGGTATCTCCGGCAATGCGCATTTCTTCATGAAATGGATGTTTCCACTCTGGAAGATCGTAATAGTCGGTATGGATGTGAAATCCGATTACGTGATGCACGACATAGGTAACAATGCCGTTCGTCAAGCCTGGGTCAATCATTCGAACGATAGGTATATCGCCAATCGCAGGATCCTTCAGTAAATCCTCTACTCCTGCCCACATTGACAAAACGCACTTGAGGTTGGGAAATTGTGCCAATACACCCTTGGGAGGACGAGCCGCTACGACGTATTCAACATCGTCCTTGTTTCCAACATCAGGCCACACCCGAAAGTCCAAGTGAGGCCCTTTGTCACGAAATTCAGCGACCCATTGCCCCACATCGACCTCCATCGAGGCCAATACAACCGCTCCGGTCATATATTTTTGCGAAAAGTGTTACTGAATGTCAATTAGTTCTATTTCAAATACCAAGGTAGCACTCGGTGGAATAGCTGGTGGAGCACCACGTTGGCCATACGCCAGATCTGGCGGAATCATAACTTTCCAGTGAGAACCGACCGGCATCATTTGAAGCACTTCAACCCACCCAGGGATGACTGAATTCAAGGCGAATGCAAGAGGTTCACCTCTCGCATAGGAACTATCAAACACGTTTCCGTTGACCAGTGAACCTTTATAGTGAACTACAACGGTATCTTCCTTGTTCGGAATTTCCCCGGCACCTTCTGAAATTACTTGATACAAAATGCCACTTTCGGATTCTTGCACTCCTTCCACAGCACGAAAATCGCTTATTGCCTGATAGTCTGCCATCATTTGAACCTCCTCGTCTTGCGCCATCCTTTCTTCAACTTTAGCCGCTGCTGTTTGGAATTCCTCGCTAGTGAATTTAGACTGTCTGCCTTTCAAAAAATCAGTAATACCCTCTAGCAGAGCATCAATGTCTGCATTGGGAAAAGAGTTTGCCAGTTCCTGTTGAATAGCTCTGGAAAATCCATATCCAGTTCCATAACTGAGTATGGCTTCTTCAGAACTGTAGTCTACTTGTTGACCTTGAACAACGCTAATTGGCAGAAGCATTGAAACAAGTGACACTGCCAACAACGATTGTTTGTTAAATTTTCTCATGATTATTACCTGAATTGATTGCGACTGTAGTTTAATTTAAAGCGTTATTACCAACTTCCGGTGTTTGGCATTGACGCCCATGGTTCGACTAGTTCTCGAGCGCCTCCTTTCTGTAAAATTTCTATCGAAATATTATCTGGAGAGCGCACAAACGCCATCCAGCCGTCTCTTGGAGGTCGATTGATTGTGACTCCTGATTCCATAAGCCGAGTACAAGTCGCATAGATATCTTCAACTTCATAGGCTAAATGACCAAAATTGCGACCGCCTGAATATTCTTCCGGATCCCAGTTATAGGTCAACTCAACTTGAGCGTCTTCGTCACCCTCAGCAGCTAAGAATACGATTGTAAATCGACCCTGTTCGTTATCTTTACGGCTCAGTTCCTTTAGCCCTAACGCGTTTACATAGAACTTTAGAGACTCATCTATGTCAGTCACTCTGACCATAGTGTGAAGATATTTCATACGCTCACCAATGTATCAAATGGAGATTTACTTCAGCCGTCAACATACTTGGTTGTTAAATTTCTTTAGACAGGCTGGCTGAGCCAGGATAATTTAGACTAAGCAGATTAATTATTCGCGAATTCTTCGGTAGAATAATTGAAATAAAATTTTATGCTCGCAATATAGGTGTCCAAGGTGTCTATCGACTCAAAATTGTTGGAAATTATACGTTGCCCCGTGGCGAAAGTTTGTTTGACGGTGTTGTCCGCTGAACAACTCCAAACTATAAACTGTAAAATTGCCGCAGGTGAGTTGAACTATGCGGACGGTTCGCAGGTTGATGAACAACTGGAAGCTGGGCTAATTACCGATACTGGGACCAGGGTGTACCGCATCGATTCCGGGATTCCCATCATGCTAGAAATCCGCAGCATTCCAGTGAATGACATCAATTGAAACTTAAATCCTAGTTGTTCTTCTGATAATGTCGCAGCAAAATTTCTGCAACTTCGGGGCGGGAGAATTCAGTTGGCAATGATTCACCGGCAGTCAGCATTTCTCGAACTCTAGTTCCAGACAACAGAACAAAATCTTCGGGATTGTGGTCGGGCGCGTCGCGCATCATCACTACTTGATTTAATTTTTTGGACCAGGCGGTATGATCAGCTTCGAAAATCTTTATTTCCAATGAATTTTTCGCCGCAGATTCGTGAAAAATAGTCTGAGCGTCAAAAGCACCATAATAATCCCCTACTCCAGCATGATCTCGACCAACGATCATGTAAGATGCTCCTAAATTTTGCCTAAAGATGGCATGCAAAATTGCTTCACGAGGGCCTGCATAAAGCATGTCAAAACCGTAGCCGGTTATCATCGCTGAATTGGGTGGAAAGTAAAGTTCAACCATTTTTCGAATTGAATCATCGCGAACTTTTGCCGGAATGTCGCCGGGTTTTAGCTTGCCTAGAAGCATATGAATAACCACGCCGTCACTCCCTGTTCTCTGTAGTGCCAGTTTACACAGCTCTTCGTGAGCCCGATGCATTGGGTTGCGTGTTTGAAACGCAACAACTTCCTTCCAACCCGTTTGCGCTATGGCCTCACGAATTTCGTATGCAGTTTTGAATGTATCTGGAAATTCGGTGCTGAAATAACTGAAATTTAGAACTTCAACCGGGCCCGACACAACCCATTGCCCTTGTTCGAGAAAAGTCTTGACGCCCGGGTGGTTTGTGTCCGCCGTGGTGAACACCTTTTCTGCGATATATTGCAGTTCGTCCGATTCCAATAGTTCAATGGACTCCACTGTCTGAATTGCCAGTACCTGGTTGTCAGCGAAATTTGGGTCAATGAGTGCGATTTGCTGGCCTTCCGTTATTCCGTCAACGTTTGGACTGCAATTGAGAATTGGTACTGGCCAAAACAATCCGGCTTGAGTCACCATGTTCTCCGCAATAGACAATGCATCGGCCTTGTTCATAAAGCCCTTTAATGGTGTGAAATAGCCACCGCCAAGCATCACGGTATTGGCGACCGACGAAGATTGGAGTTTAAGCGACGGTAATGTTGTGGCTTCGGTTTTTAAATCCGTTCGCTGAACGTCATCTTGTACATACAGCGGTACAAGAATGGGTGATTGGTAAGGAACAATCAAGTTTTAGGATTGTCTGCTTCTGAGAAGACTTTAGGAGACGGAACTTATCGGGGTGGGTATTGCACTACCGTGACGTCGATTTCGAACAGCGTCGCTCAATAATTCAAGCACTTGAACTGTGTCTTCCCATCCAATACAGGCATCCGTAATGCTTTGCCCATAGGTAAGGTCTCTGCCTGGAAATACATCCTGGCGTCCTTCAACCAAGTTGCTTTCAATCATAACGCCGATGATGCGATTGTCTCCACCTGAGATCTGGTCCGAAACTTCTTCTGCAACAACTCTTTGCCGAGAAAAATCCTTACTGCTG
Organism: Arenicellales bacterium; assembly: GCA_965200645.1. Lineage (GTDB taxonomy): Bacteria > Pseudomonadota > Gammaproteobacteria > Arenicellales > JAJDZL01 > CBDAUN01. Next base: position 385,267 of record CBDAUN010000003.1, on the reverse strand, counting down.
TTGGCGTGACTAAAGTCAATCATCACATTTTCGTTTAATCCACGATTCTTTAACAATTGCGCTGCGTCATCTACATGCAAAGCACTGTAATTTGGTTCCTTACCGCCACGTAATATGATGTGACCGTCTTCATTGCCTTTAGTTTCGAAGATTGCAGTCTGACCTTCCTTTGTAATGGATAGAAACCGATGCGGCTTGGATCCGGCATGAGCCCCATCGACTGCGATCTTTACATTTCCGTCGGTACCATTTTTTAGGCCTACGGGGCATGACAAACCAGATACCAGCTGGCGGTGTACCTGACTTTCAGTAGTTCTTGCTCCGATGGCACCCCAACTAACTAAGTCAGCAATGTACTGTGGGCTAATGATATCGAGAAACTCTACACCAGCGGGCAGGCCAAGATCGTTAATTTGCATCAACAACGATCTAGCCAGCTTCAAACCCTTATTCATATCGAACGACCCGTTTAGGTTCGGATCGTTGATCAATCCCTTCCAACCAATTGTCGTCCTTGGCTTTTCAAAGTAGACCCGCATCACAATCAGCAGATCATCTGCCAGATTTTCTTTTTCGTCTGCTAATTTACGAGCGTACTCAATGGCCGCTTTAGGGTCATGAATAGAACATGGACCAACAATAACGACCAGTCGATCATCTTTTTTTGTCAGGATTTCGTGTATTTTCCGCCTTGTTCTATGAACAGTTTGCCTGGCCACTTTTGAAGCTGGCAATTCATCCATTACCTGGGCCGGAAAATCAACTCCTATAATTGAAGAAATTCGAAGATCTTCCAGTTCGATACTTTCGTTAGAATTATTCACTATCCTATCAACCAATTGGTTAGAAAAATTGACATTATCTCGTAAGATTACACAGATTTGAAGCACAAATTATATCAAGTTCCTTAACCTCAACTGACTTAGGATTTTTGTCTGACTTTTAAATATGAAGATTACAATGGTTCGAATTCCACTTTGTAGTTGCGCACTTTTTTCAGTTCAGGTCACTGAATCCTAATCATGAATCTGGTAAATTGATCGCTGATGACTTAGGCAAATTACTGAAAGAATTCGATGCGAGCAAAGTTACCAATATTTCAAAGATCAACAGACCAATTTACGTGGTAAGTAAGTAACCTCATGTCATCAACAATTAAGTCTTTGATTTCCGTTTCTCTGGGATTAGTTTTGATTTATATGATCCTATGCGTGATTGTTTACTTCCGTCAGACGGGACTGATACACATTCCAAGTACGCAACTTTTCTCAACACCAAGTGACATCGGACTCGACTATGAAGATATTTGGGTCAATACTGAGAACTCAAAACTCCACGGGTGGTTCATTCCGCATCCTGAATCTCAATTTACCGTCCTTTTGTTTCATGGAAATGCAGGTAATATCTCAACGGAAATGGAGACCTACAAAACCCTGCAGAAACTCAAACTCTCAGTGCTTTCTTACGACTATCGTGAATACGGACTTAGCAAAGGAAAATTGAGTGAAGCAGGCATGTATGAAGATGCTCAAGCAATGTGGGACTACATGGTAAATTCCCGCAACATTCAACCCACCAAAATAATTTTATTTGGTCGCTCACTGGGTACAGCAGTCGCCACCTGGGTTGCTGCCGAAAACCAATCAGCTGGGCTTATTTTTGAATCTGGTTTTAGTTCAATGGCAGACATGGCACGTTTTCACTACAAACTAGTACCAACGGATTTGCTTTTGATATGGCAGTATGATTCTCTATCTCGCATTGACAGAATCAACGCTCCCGCACTGTTCCTGCATAGCGAAGAGGACACTCTTACTCCAATTGAACTGAGCAGAATGGTCTATGAAGCAGCACCGCAAGAAAAAACCTTCCAACTTATCGAAGGCGGGCATAGTTACGGTTTTCAGCAGAGCCACGAGACATACTTTGCTGGGCTAGAGAACTTTGTCAATTCTCTATAACTCACTCAAGTTGTGGCTCTAAAGATGCTGTCCGCCGTTGATATGAATCTCGGCGCCGGTCACGTAACTCGACTTGTTGGCACAGAGAAAATGGATTGTTTGAGCCACCTCTTCAGGGGTTCCCAGTCTATGCAAAGGAATATCTTCAACTAGGTTGTCCGATTCTGGCGATAGGATAGGGGTATCAATTTCTCCAGGCGCAATTGCGTTGACTCGAATTCCCTTTTCGCCAAATTCAGCTGCCATTTCTCTTGTCAATGCTGCAAGTGCTGCCTTTGATGTTGCGTAGGCAGTACCGGCAAACGGATGAACTCTTGATCCAGCAATAGATGTTACATTGACGATAGATCCCTGACCCTTGATTAACTCTTCCATCAAACCACGTGCCAACACGATCGGTGCGAAAAAATTGACTTCGAAGACCAATCGCCAAGTGGCCATGCTGGTAATCGCAGGCCCAAGACGATTTCCGTCATCGCCTTTAGGGGATATTCCAGCATTGTTAACCAGCGCATGCAAGGCTCCTCCTGAAAGGCGCTTTTTTAACTCCGCTAATCCTATCGATCGATGGTCTGGATCACCAAGATCAATTTGAACATGATCCTCGGGACCGGCTTGCCATGGACATTGGGTAGAAAAGGATCGACGAGAGCAGGTTAGGACTCTCCAGCCCTGCTCTTCGAACAACTTCGCTGTGGCGTGACCAATACCTTGACTGGCACCAGTTAGCACCAAGGTTTTTTGTTCGTCGCTAGAGGGGCTGGGGGATTTTTCTTGAACAGGAAAAGTTTGACCTGTAACAGGGCACTTTTCCAGCTGTGGTGCATTGGTGGTACCCATTTGAATCTACTCAGATAAATCCTTTAATCCGTGTCAGGTTGATTGAATGACGCGCTCAACTTTTTCTGAACTTCCATTGGAGCTTGTTCGTATGAACTGAACTCCATTATAAACGAACCCTCACCACCGGTAATGGCGTTCAGCCTAGACTGAAAATCTGACATTTCAGCAAGTGGTGCCACTCCCTTTATGCGAATATTGCTACCCATCAACGAATCAGTATCAACAATTCGCCCGCGTCTTGAAGACAGTTCACCGGCAATGTCTCCCATATTTGCACTTGGAGCATCAACAGATACGTCAACAATCGGTTCGAGAACAATAGGACCTGCTTTAGAGATAGCATCAATAAAAGCCTTCTTTCCAGCAGTGATGAATGCAATTTCCTTTGAATCCACCGAGTGGTGCTTGCCGTCGTATATGACAACGCGAATGTCCTGAATCGGAAATCCTGCAAACGCCCCGTTATCCAGCACTTGACGAACCCCCTTTTCCACTGCCGGAATAAATTGTGACGGAATCACTCCACCCACAATGTTGTCGACAAACTCAAATCCTTCGCCACGTGGCATCGCTTCGACACGCATAAACACCTCACCAAATTGGCCTGCCCCACCGGTTTGTTTCTTGTGCCGACAGTGTCCTTCTGCAGTTCTAGTTACTGTTTCACGATAAGGAATCGTCGGAACAGCGGTGTCAACCTCTACACCATAAATCTCGTTTAGCCGTTCGATTGCGATTCGTAAATGCAATTCACCCAGTGCACGCAAGATTGTTTCATTTGCATCTGGGTTGCGGTCAACAGTGATGCAGGGGTCTTCCAAAGCGATCTTTTGTAGTGATTCGGCAACTTTTTGTTCGTCACCTCGCTTTGCGGGGGATATGGCTAATCCCACCATCGGTACTGGCAGTCCTTTCACATCCAATTTGCAAGGCTGTCCATCGGTCGAACTGTGTATCACACTGCCGAAATCAACTTCTTCGACTTTGGCGAAACCTCGAATGTCACCGGCAATACCAGATTGTTGGTCAATCAACTGCTTGCCTTGTATTTCGTACAAGTTACCTATGCGAACAGCCTTTCGATAATCGTCTACGTAGGGCATTACATCTTTGGTAAGTGTGCCCTGATAAATTCTGAATACCCCAAGTTTGCCGACAAACGGATCAAATGAAACCTTAAATACATGAGCAATTAGGTCCTTGTCTGGGTCTGCACTGACAGCTACAGACTGACTGCCATCCATGCTGACGAAATTAGGCGAATTCCCTTGGACTGGGTTTGGCAGCAATGTGCCAATGAATTCAAGTAACTCCGGCACTCCTGCTTCACTTTCTGCGGAGGTGAAACAAACCGGTATCAAGTGACCCTCGCGCATCGCCTGTTGGAATACAGGATTCAATTTGTCAGTGCTGACTTCGCCTTGTTCTAGATATTCTTCCATCAGCTCTTCATCTACTTCGACGATTTGCTCAACTAGTTCTACTTGAGCTTCTTCGGGAGATGAGAAGACTGAACTTTCTCCCACGTGTGGAAAACAAGGCGTGACACCGTTTGCGCTCGGTAGATTGATCGCCAGGCATTCATTACCGAACTCTTCACGTATAGAAGAATAAACTTGTTCGAGTTCAACATCTTCAAAGTCAATTCTGTTGATGATGATCATTCTGAAAACATCGTGCTCCGCCGCGCTTTCGATCAGTCTGCGAGTCATTGTTTCGATACCTGACTGTGCATTGACTACGATTGCGACCGTTTCGACTGCCTGAATGGCTGAAATAGCAGGACCAATAAAGTCAGAATATCCGGGCGTATCGACTAAATTTATTCGCTTTCCTTTATAATCTGCGTGCATGACAGACGAACTCAAAGACCGTTGGTGATTTTTTTCGAGAACATCATGGTCGCTGACCGTGTTCTTTCTGCTGATTTCCCCCTTTGTTGGTATTGCCCCAGCGGCACTCAAAATCGCTTCACAAAGTAAAGTCTTGCCACAGCCGCCTTGGCCAATTAAGGCTATATTCCGAATATCTTCGGTGGTATACGACATTAACGCCTCCAAGTTCAGTCAGTCTTATTATTTATTAAAGGACGAATTATAGAATACGCATAAAACGAATTAGAATCGTTTGAATTGCCAAGCCTATTGAAGAAATTCTGCACATCCTATCCCGCGTGCAAACAGTTGTGCTGGTGCACAAGACGGCGAACGTTACCATGCGACTGCTTAAGTTGTTGCACCACATAGTCAGTATCGAACCACGAGATATCTGAACATCTGAGACAAAGTAGACAGCCGCAACTGATGGCATCGAATCTGAGCAGATCGTAGCTAAACTGAGCCGTGACTGCGAGGCACTACTGGTTTATTGTGATTTTCCTGTCGAGTGCTAAAAGCGCATTCGGACAATCACCCCATTGAAAGTGTATTTTGAATGATGTGCAACCGTACCCGAAAACCAAGGGATGGTTATTCCCTAACTGAGAGACGCTACCAGCAAACGTTTCTATTGGTGTTTGGATCTGAACTGAAATCGACACCATTTGACTTCTTTTCTGAAAATTTAGCTCCACTGGGTAGTTAGGCCTATTCATCTCATACTGCCTTCAATCGGGCTATCCGCTGTAGTGTTTTTTTTGAATGCTGATATTTTGCAATCAATTACATTTGATAAAGTTCGAATTCAAGCAGATACAGAAGGATGCACGAGAAGATGCCACATCGGACGCTCAGTTCACTACAATTTTTTTAACATAAACTGAACTACGAGGGAACTCTCTTCTCATTTTCGATGCTGATGACCATTGTAGATTTCTGTGCATCGACGCGGTGAGTGCTTGGTTCTGTTCAGGATAGGAAACAACCGTTGCGCGTCTGTCGGGCGATGCCGCCCGGTGTCTCCTCATTTGCACATGCGTTCCTACATCACGCTGACCAGCCGATTGAATCGGGCCTTGGTGACAGGAAAAGATAACAATAGTGAAGAATTATGGGCTGGCGCTGTGGGTAAACCTATTTCGCAACGGCGAGTGTGCCCGTCCCTAAACGGGACTGCGACAGTGGGTGGTGGCGTCGCTTCTTTAAGCGACGCCACCGATCAGCGTTACCTCAGAACGTCAGGTATCACCCTTACCAGCGCAGGTTAAGCTGCAACCTGACGCCGTGTTCAGGTTCTGCCGCAACACGCTCCTGGCGCGTCGCCTTAATGCCTAACGCTATGTCAGCTGCACCGGTTCCCGCCGGGCTAAGTCGCCACCCCAGACTATAGTCCCGGGACGCGCTGCCGACGCCGATCTCAATGGTGGGACTCGCCAGGTACTGTCCAAAGACCGGTAAGCCATACGCCGCCTCTGCCGTCCAGCGGCCCTCAGCCGCAGTACCGCGCCGTGTATCCAGCGTTTCAGGTGCGAACAACGCCTCGAGACCCCCCTCAGACCGCATCCCTAACGTGTGACCTAAGGTGAACGAAAGACCCTGTGCACTGCCGGGGTTGATGTCATAGCCGAGTGTGGCGGCAAGGCCGTGCTCTTGACGGCCATCCGACTCGTGGGCGAGCAAAGTGCGACCCGACAACTCAAACGCCAGACCAAGCCGCGGCACCGCCCAACTCAGACCACCGCCCAGCTCGACACCGAGACCGCTTCCGGCATCTCCACCGTCGTGACGCACCCCTGCTTCAAAACTTGGTGCAAACTGACCGCCTTGTTGCAGTGGAACGCTCCAGCGACCCTTCAAACCGAGCCGCAACCGCGTCACATCAGATGCCGAGGCCGCCAGGCTTCCCTGCTCAACCTTCGCCGAGTCCGTCTGCGCCCACAGCGCATCAGAGACCACCGCCAGTGTTACGCCTTGCGCCTCCTGCGACGTCAACAGTTCACCACGTAACCCGACAGCGGCCATGCGCCAGTCAATATCAGCCTGCATCGCCGGATCTTCGGTCTGCATAGCCTCAACACCGGTCTGTGTCTTGGGGGTAAGCGTCATGGTGCCGCTACCGTAACCTGCCGCCCCCCACAGCCCCAGCCGTTCTGCGGCCTGTACCGAGGTGTACGGGATGACCGCACCAAGCGATGCCGCTACTGTACCCGAAGATCCCACTGCCATTTCCGGCTTCTGACCCGAATCACGATAACTGCCTTCACCGTCACTCCAGGCCAGGGCGACGCCACTGAGCGACACCTCATCACCGTAGTCGGCACCGAGTATCGCCGTTGTGACCGACCCGTCGAGGTTGAGCGTGCCCGGTTGAGCATCGAAACTCGAGCGCGCCCCGCGCCCCCACAGCGCCAAACTGCCACCCGCCTGATCACGCGCACCGGTCAGGGTAAAGCGACTGGCCGCCAACACTTCGCTGAACGTCATTGTGCGTTCGTTTTGCAACGACAGCCCTGCTGCGTTCCAGTTATCGAACTTCAGTGGAGTGATGCCGTAGCGCAACTGCTCTTCGGACCACGCATCACCGCTACCAATCGCCACACCGGCCAACGTGCCCTGCGTGCCTGGGGTACGAGGCGTCTCCACGCGCTGTGCGATCCCATCAAGCACCTGATCGGCCACCGTACGACCGAAATGCGCCAGCCAGACCCCCGGCAACGGGTCACTGTTGCTGATGGTGCCCACCGCCTCACCATCGCCGAAGACCGCGCCACGGACATCCGACAACACCAGCCGAAACGTCTCGCCCGGGTCGTTGTGAGCATCATCAATGGTCCGCACCATAACTGTCTGCTCAGTCTCACTCGACGCGAATACTACCTCGCCGCTGTCAGACTCATAGTCCACGCCCGCTCGTGCGGTACCGGCTACAGTGCGCCATCGCACCTTCACCTCATGTGTCACCGCCTCAGAGAGGGTGATGCGAAACGCCAAAGAATCACCTTCGTCAGCCTGTGCATCATGCACGGCGACCGTCGGCACGCCCAGCGTGTCAGAGTTCGCACTCGGTATGCCAGCGGTGGTCACCCGCGTGCCTCGGACCAAACCGTCAGCGGTCGCATTGATGGTGTCCACCCGCACCACATACTTAGTGCCGTTGGTAAGTCCCGTAAGGCGATGGCCAGTGCCATGCACTACCACCCCCTCGTTCAGATCATTGGGGCCTCTCACCCGCCAGCGCAGCCGATAGCCGTGAGGCGCTCGTGCTGCCGCCGTCCACGTCACCGCCAAGGCCCCGCTGCCGGCCGGCTTTGCGGTCAGTCCCGTCGCTGCACCCGGATGATCCGCATCCGCTGACACCGTCGCCGTCGCCGTCGCTCCGTCGGCATCGGTCACCGTCACACGCAACTCGTAGCCCCCCTGACGGGTCGGCGTGAACGCCGGCTCCGCCGTATTAGCACCAGTCAACGTCACCGCCGAACCCTCTGGCTCGTCGGCCACCGTCCAGACATAACGATAAGGCTCCTGACCACCTTTCACCAGTCCCGTCAGCGTCGCTACAACACCCACCGTCGGCAACCCGCTGAACTTCGGCGTGATCTCCAACGGCAACAGTGAAACTGGTGACGGATTCGATCCGCCAATAACGATCTCCGGAAAGGTAATCGTCGCAGTCGCCGTTTGCGTCCGTCTGTCCTTGATGCCCGTCGCCGTCACCGTGACCTCGGTGGTAGCCGAATTTGCAGTCGTTGGCTCGCCGGAGATCACGCCGGTGCTGGTATCAAGCGTCAGCCCTCCCGGCAGCGTGCCGCCGGTCACCTCGTAGTTGATGGTCGAGCCGGGTTCGAAGTGCACGTACTCCGGCGATATGGCCTCGATGGCCGTGCCAACGGTCAACTCAGTCGTCGCCTTTGGATAGCTCAGACCTCCCACTCCCACATACGCCTTAATTTTTTTGATATCGTACTTTCGAGGCAAGACACTGTCCTCCACCGTCACACTGAAGACGGCTATGCCTGCCCGGTGAGGCATCACCTGTACCATGCTCGTACCCGACACCAGCGGTGTTTTAGTTGGCAATCTAGGCGTAACGGTGAGCACTTCCCTATTGAGAATCGGCTGGCTGGCCCAGTAGAAGAGGTCATCGTTATCCGCATCTGTCGCCGTCACCGTCAAGCTCTTCGACTCTTCCTCCAGCGAGATATAGACGCTTTCCATCAAGTCGAGCTTGGGCGCGTTCGGGTTAGTGTTGGTATTACCGTTCACCTTGCGGTTTGGATCATCTGGCAAAGCGGAATGAGATAGGTCCATATTGGACAAGATCTTATCAGCATCGCTGATCTTGCCACCATTGAGACTAATAGCGTTGGCCTCGATACTGACACCGTCCGTGTCCAAATCTCCCGCCTTCACAAAATAGTTAGCGAACAGTGCGTTGTCACTAGACCCGGATTTGAGTAATGAGAGTTGCCTAACAGTTTCGCCAATCTTCAGGCCGATGGAAGGTTTTCCGCCGGTGGTATCTAAGTCAACAGGCCTTTTGAAATTGATCAAGATTTGAATTTTCTCCCCCAACTGGAAGGTGCCCGTGCGATCCAACGGTGGGTTGAAACTGAAGTAAATAGCTTTAATCGCACTTTCCCCTGCGTCCTGCGGTGCCTCCGGCCTTACATCGTCGTACTTGCCCGCGGGGCTGTCTTCAAACCCGTCCGCAGTCGCAATAACCGAAACCGTGTAGGTGATTCCCGGCTTCAACGCCAGCCAAGTCGCAGTCGTTCCGGTAATTTGGTATGCGAATATCTTCTCCTTACTACTTTTCCCTTCGCTATTATCCTCGTCACCCTTCGCTTTGACATACGCTTTGTAACCCGTCGCCCCGTTGACCGGCTCCCAACTCACCGAAACCCCGTTCACTAACGGTGTTGCCGTCAGACCGGTCGGCGCCTTCAATTCCGTCACCGCAATCGGTGTGCCAACCACCGCAGATTGGGCATCTTTTACAGCTTTGCCAGTAGAATCCAGTTTGTCCACTCGCACTATATAGGTTTGGCCGTTAGTCAATTCGGAAATGGTGTAGCTCGTATCGCTTTGCCTTACGCCCGAATTGAGCGAGGAATCCCTTCGACGTTCTCGCCAGCGCACCAAATAACCCCAAGGTGCGTCCGTCGCCGCCGTCCAATTGACCTTCAGTTTCCCGTGAAGCGCTTCGGTCTCAAGACCTTGTACCCTGGTGACAGGCCCAACCCGATGCCTCGTGTCCACCTCAGCAAACGACAGCACCGCCTGGTCCACTTGGCTGTCGATGTCACCGACACGTCGGTAAATGGTGTTCCCATTGTCTCGCAAGCTGTTTGCCTTGATTCGAATTGGTCCTGAATCCTGCGCCACCACCTTGTAGTTAAAGCGCATGTCGGCATCTGTAGCAATACTAAATTTCGCCTCTCGCTCCTGATTCCCGATGAGCAGCGTGAGTGAAGGCGGGTTTTGTAGCACATAATTGTTACGAAACAAAATGTCTTCGCTGAAGCGCACATAAACCCAAATTTTATCTCGCGTTTTGTAGGGACCTCCTGTATAAGCTCTGGTATCAATTAAACCGTTTTTAACCAGTTTGATCTCCGTCACCGTCACTGCTTGCGCTTGTGCTGCCGCAGACACAGGTAGTAGGAGATTGACAAGAAACGTTGCAGAGGCGAGCAACGCAGCGGTGAATAAAGCAAAACTCCCGCGGCGTAGCGGTGGCTTGTCGGTGCCATCAGTACTCATACGGCAATCTTCACCCAGCCACCTCGGGCTAGGACTATTTGCCGGTTTTCGGTTTCGACGAGACCACGCGCAGCGACTGGCGAAGTGCCGAGTCGGAGAAGTGGTAGGTAGCGATGCTGAAATGCGTGTTATCAAGTCCATTTGAAATTCCATCCGTGGTAAGTTCAGTGATGATCGACACCGGCGCTGGGACGCTTGATGCATCCGGCCTACCGGGCCGAATGTTATGGATATTATAAAAAATATTTGCAAGCTACAATAAATAAATATTGCAATGCAATATTAGCTGATCTCACCACCTTATCTTCCGCTAAAGATCACTATATTGCAAACAGTCTCCCTTATTTGAAAAGTTGGTTTCCGGCTGAAGCGGTTTGTATTGTCTGGCTGAGTTGATGAGGCACATTGCAACCGCTGCCCTGGTAGAGCATCTTATGTTTCCACCCGATTACGATTGAATTAACGACACAGAATCGTAGTATCTAGCTAGATATTGCTAGCGTATGTTGATGTACGGCTTGTGTTAGATGTTTGTGACATTCGACAAAATCAGACATTGTGCAAGTGGCTTGGCTAGCAACAAATCCTTAGTGCAAACATGTGAGCAATTAGCACTCATATCCTTGATATCCCAGATCTTATTACGATTCATATTAAGGTAAAATGTTTGCAAACTATAATAAATTACATTGCAATGCAATAGCACTTTTGCGGTCTATTTTTAATGTTCGTTAATGATCACTAGATTGCAAACAGTCTTCCCTATTTATAAGTTGTTGTTCGGCTAAATTAGTTTGTGCTGGCTGCTAAGTTGGTGAGGTGCATCGCTTTCGTCGCCCTAGTAAAGCAATCGGTGTTATTGACCGACTGCACTGGCGCATGCTAGTGCATGCTACATGGCGAACGTCAGTCACAGATGGCAGGGTCAGGCATCGTGGCGGTTAAGTTGGCAACAGGACCTTAGCACGAACAAGAGGGATGATTGGCGCAGGTGCCCTTTGGTTTTAAGACCTTCTAGCGAGTTATATTGAAATGAAAAGCTAGTCGCTTTGTTTATAATACGCACTTTGACGTCAACAGCATGGTCGGCGAATAACAGGCTCTGTCGCTCCTAGTTGACAGTTATTCTAATCATCAAAAGGAGAGTCAAACTAACATGAAACCCAGCATCTGGGCATTTTTGTTGAGTGCTATTTTGTTTTTACCTATCGCTTCGTATGGACAAGGTGACCCCGTTGCAGGATTGGAGCATAGTTTCACATGCTCTGGGTGCCATGCTGTATCCGGTATGCGAAATGCCTATCCCGCATACCCGGTCCCAAAGATAGCAGGACAAAATGCTGACTACTTGTTAGCCGCACTCAAGGCATACCGTGATGATGTACGTGAGCATGCCACCATGCACGCTCAAACCGCGCAGTTTACCGATGAAGAATTAGCTGATCTTGCAGCTTATTTTGCAACTTTGCCCAGGGAATAGCCGTGATGAAACAATACAGAATTCCTTTCAATCTAAGCTTCTTATTTGGCCTAGCGTCTCTGTTTTGCATGTCTGCTATTTCAATGGCTGGTGACCCCTATGCTGGTGAAGTAAAAGCTCAGGTTTGTTTAACTTGCCACGGTGCCGGTGATGAAACAACAGGTGTGGCAACCCCTATTATTTCAGGACAATACGAAGACTATATCGCTCATTCCTTAAGAGCTTATAAATCCGGAGAACGTAATAATCCAATTATGGCTGGTTTTGCTACGCAACTATCCGAATCTGATATTCGAGATATCGCAGCGTACTATGCGAAGATGGAATCAAGCCTATTTACGCCTGAGGAGTAAATCAGCGCTTCTTTGAATTCATTTGAACAATAGTTGGTTTCAGTTTTAGTTCAATACGAACTTAATCTTTAAGAGCAGCACCTTCGAGCAAGGTTGCCAAGTTTTCCATCAACTGTCTTTGTCCATCTTGGATTATGGCTGTACAAATCCCATTGGTGAATTCAATATCAGTTTTGTTTAGCGAAGGAATTCGCATGCCATCTGTAACAATACCCACCATATTTAGTGGATCTGCCGCTGATATAACAATTCTTTGCACTCCTGTTGAACCTCGTCTAACCTGACGTAGCATCTCAAGTGCATGAGGTAGTGCAAATTGCTCGCCCGATATACCAGTCACAAAGCGACCACCTCTAACTTCACCTCGGTCCTCCATTCTGCGTAGTATCGGCAGTAATCTACCCCATGGCGACAATATACGCTGATCCCTCGCCAATACTGCTCGAAATACAACTCCATATCGCTTTAACATTAACTTTACTGCAAATTCATCCAACTGTTCATTAGTTACGGCTGGTTGCGGTTGCAGGATTTCACGATGCACCAGTGACCATCGTCCCGAAGCTTTCAAACCACTCGAAACTGAATAACGCAACTTGTGTCGACGAGACCGAACTGACTCTGGCAACATCAATGCTCGAATTCCACCAAAGTGGTCGCAAGTTGCGACACCTGCTGTAAACAACTCAACTAGACCTGCCTCTACGTGACTTGGAAGCAAATGCAGTAATTCCAGTATTTCATCGATAAAAAGTGCACCATGTTGTTTTAGCAACTCAGATATGCTCTTCCCTATTGGTGAGAGTAACTGATTGTCTTGTTTAGCTTGCATGTTTAACATGCGCCAATATGGGAGATTTTGTCTTCTTAAGAAGGCTAATGGCGAGGTTCGAAGTGAGGTATTTAACTTACGAATCTTATTCGGTTTTGGTCGATCAAACTTTGATAACCTGGACCACACTATCGTTCCAGATGCGCTCAGGTGATTCAGTAACTCAGTTGAGTAGTTATAAATTCTTGACGGTAGTATTTTTGATTCCCAAGCTGCGGCCGGTGCTTCAAATCCTTCCAACTGATCCAAAACAGTATCTAGCGCATTAACACCTTCGCCAATGCGTTCACCATCTATTCGCATCCATTGCATTAAATATCGAATATAAGAATCTTTACTTACTGGTCGAATTTCTTTCCTTAAACGTTGTAAAGTGCGTTTGTGAATTCTTGAAAGAATACGTCGGTCACACCACTCAACTGTTCCAAGTTGAAAGTTCGTTTTAGCATTCTTTTCCCGATAATGTCCTCGCAAGATTGATCCTTCGGACTCCAGACGTATCAAAGATTGCTGTACTTCGTGAATGTCCAACTTGAAGTCACATGCTATTTCAATTTCAGAAACCGGACCTATCACCTCCAGTCGACTTCGAAGTAGCGAATCTAATGCTTCTTCTCTCGTATCAATGTTTTTCTTGGACAAGCAAGTTGGTTTAATCTGCGGGGTTTGATTTGCACTGGGATGAATCAACTGAAACTCATGCAATCGTTCGGCAGGCACCCAGGCAAATGTGTCATCTGTTAATAGTATTCTAGTGGCTCTATTCGCCTTCACTAGCTGGTCGAAATTCTCTACCCATTCAGGATTGAGGATTTTCGGTGGCGTGAGTTTTGGGGTTGGTAAATTGACCTTAGGGCCAACTTCTCTTTCCAACATGAATCCAAGCATTACCAAAGCATCATGCAGTTCGTGCTCATTTTCAGGGGTCGGCCACATCTCGTGGAGAACTTGGTAAATCACCTCAGAATCCAACTGACCGAATCCCTCATCAATGGCAATATCGCTCATTCTTCTGTGTTGAACTGCTAATGTTCTTCGTTCTTCTGCAGGTGCATCATCTAAGAAGGCGTATGGCTTGGCAGTAAGAATTTCCTGAGCAAGTATCGATGGTTCGGAAAGATCTTTGAATTGAACTTCAATCTCACCGGATTCAATTTTCGCTAAGACTGTATCCAATCCATCGGCATCCATGACTTCATGCAGACAGTCTTCAATAGTCTGTTTTATCAAGGGATGGTCTGGAACATTAATCGGGCCTTGTCGATTTTCCTGACACGCAACCTGATCTGGGAAAAGTAACGCAAGTAAGTCTTCCGCATCTGTTCGCTGAAGCTGTGGTGGTACTTTCTTACCATTTCGATTTCGCTGCACTGCTAATGCAGTATTTGCTACCCATCGCCATCTGGTTTCAAACATCGGTGCAGTAAAAATTGCTTGAGTCAATGTCTGTCGTGAAGTTTTTGAATTCAAGTAATTTTGTACTTCGTGCAATTCAAAACTGTGTGTCGGTCCAAGTGACAACACCAGATTGTCCTCGAGAGCCGCTGCTTGCAGTTCAAAATCAAACCTAACGCAAAACTTCTTTCGCAGTGCTAATCCCCATGCACGATTTGTACGTGAGCCATAAACACTATGTACAACTAAATGCATGTCATTGGCTTCATCAAAGAAGCGTTCAAAAATAATCAGATCCTTAGTCGGCAGATTACCCAATGCAGATTTCGCTAGCGCGAGATACTTCACGACTTGCTTTGCGATGGGCAAATCGACTTGATATTCCTTTGTAAACCATTCTGTAGTGCTATCAATGTCCCGGTCATCTAACGTTATAGACACCGAGTCGCGCAATTGAGATACAGCGTCACTGAGTGTGTCACTTCTACCACGGCCTTCTCCGAGCCAAAATGGTATGTTTGGCGGTAATCCCTGTGCATCTTCTACAAGCACTCTACCTTGCTTAACTTGCAACACTCGATAGGAAGCATTCCCCAACTGAAATATGTCACCTGTTAGGCTTTCAAATGCAAAGTCCTCATTGACACTACCAATTCGAATTTCATCGGGTACTAATATGACGTCATAATCGAATTGGTCCGGAATCGCACCGCCATTGGTTAATGCAACGATTCGAGCACCCTTTCGCCCTCGTGCCATTCGACCTACAGCGTCTAGATGGATATACGCCCCACGTCTTCCACGACGCAATGAAAATCCTTCAGAAAGCATTACAAGTAGTGATTCAAACTTCGATAAGCTTATGTCTCGATAGGGAAATGCAGTTTGAATCATCTTGTGCATTCCATCAATGTTGCAATCTTCGACGCTGCACTCAGCGACGATTTGCTGTGCAAGTACATCCATTGCATCACCGCACATCGATAGAACTTCCATTTCTCCATCGTGCACCGCCTTAAGCAGTGCCGTACTTTCCACTAGTTCATCTCTAGTTGTGGGGTGCAGTATGCCTTTTGGTAACTTTCCTAAGGAATGACCCGAACGACCAACTCGTTGAACGAAAGTCGAAATTGAACGAGGCGAACCAATCTGACAAACTAAATTAACGTCACCAATATCAATACCAAGTTCAAGCGAAGCAGTTGCTATCACAACCTTCAATTCTCCGGATTTAAGACGACGTTCCGCAGTGTGTCGATGCTCCTTGGATAAGCTGCCATGATGTGCAGCAACGTTTTCTTCACCCAGTAATTCCGCCAGATATCGAGTTGCTCGTTCTGAGTGTCTGCGGGTATTTACAAATATCAATGTGGTTTTATGCGCGGCTACCAACTCAGCAATTCTGCAATAGACATCATTCCACGACTCAGCTGACATGACTGCTTCAAGAGGCGCAGGTGGGATTTCTATTGACAAGTCCCAATGACGGATATGGCCCGTATCGCAAATCACGCAACCATGGGATTCACGCCCACAAAGGAATCTTGCAACTTCATCGACGGGTCGTTGTGTTGCAGATAAACCAATTCTCATAATTGGATTGTCAACTACACGTTCGAGTCTTGCCATTGAAAGCGCAAAGTGGGCACCCCTTTTGTTGTTCACGATCGAATGAATCTCATCTACGATTAATTTGCGGGTAGTTTTAAGAATCCCCCTACCGGATTTTGAAGTAAGTAAAAGGTAGAGAGATTCCGGGGTGGTTACTAGAATATGCGGTGGCTTACGAATCATCGCGCGCCGCTCGGATTGACTCGTATCACCAGTTCTGACTCCAGCACTAATTTCCAAATCGGAATAGCCCAATTCCTTAAGCTTTTCACGTATCCCCTTTAGCGGTGCCTCTAGATTTCGGTTGATGTCGTAGGAAAGAGCCTTCAGCGGGGAAACATAAACGACATATGTGCTGGACTCCAAACTACTGGACTCCAAACCTTTTCGAACAAGCTCGTTGATTACAGCCAGAAAAGCGGCTAGTGTCTTTCCGGAACCCGTTGGTGCTGCAACAAGAACATCCTTGTTTTTTTGAATGGCCGGCCAAGCTTCAATTTGACATTCCGTTGCCGACTCGTAATTTTCCGAGAACCAAGCTTCTACTGCCGGATGAAATTTATGCGATGTTGACTCTGGGGGTAGCATTATGATGAAGCGAATGCCATATTTACTTCAGATTTCGCAACTGTAAGTCTTGAATCATTTACCCAAACTTCCGTAGATTCAACACTGTTAGCATCGATCAAACAAGGCATTCAAACTGAGTTTGTATGATAACACCGTGCCAAATTAGGCTGAAAGGGGTCCAGAATAATTTTGCATTTCGCAATAACACCAACAACGAATGCTGCCAGAATAAAGCATAAAATTAATTTTAACTTTAATATCTATTTCGGTATACCATTGCGCACCATTTACACCACTACTGCCACTGAGGACCGGCGACGTGTTTACCGCATTTAGGTCGATTTTTGCGCTGTTAGCTAGTTGGGGCTTGCTGTTAGTCGCAAACTCGCTTCTTAGCACTCTTCTCGCGTTAAGAGCTGAAGCTGAACTATTTTCTACTACGGTCGTCGGCTTGGTCACTGCCGGATACTTTCTAGGCTTCTTTCTCGGGGCAAGATATGGTGATAAGTTGGTGATCACTGTTGGTCATATACGAGCCTTCGCTGTGTATGCCTCCTTCACGTCAGTCGCAGCATTACTTCACGCCATGGTTGTCGACCCCACTTTTTGGATCATTGTCAGGTTTGCTGCTGGGTTTTGTATGGCAGCCTTAGTCATCATTACTGAGAGTTGGCTGAATGCACGTGCGACTAATAAAACACGTGGACAAATTCTCTCTTTGTATATGGCTGTAAATTACTTAGCAGCGAGTGTAGGTCAACTTTTTATACCGTTGGCGATTCCGGAATCGTTTTTATTGTTTTCTGTCGCTTCGATTGCGTATTCAGTTGCACTAGTTCCGGTGCTGTTAACTCGATTGATCGCGCCACCGGTCAATGCGCGTCAGCACGTAGAAATTATTGATGTTTTCAAAATTTCCCCTGTAGGCATGTTGGGTGCATTCGCGGCCGGACTAGCTGGAAGTGCTATATATGGTTTAGGACCGATCTTTACTCAGACACATCTCGATTCAACTACGGCAACCGCAATTTTTATGTCCTTGGTCATTTTCGGGGGCGTGCTGTTACAGTGGCCTATTGGCAAGTTGTCAGATCGCATGGACCGACGAAAGGTGCTGATAGTTTCTTCCTTAATTTCCGCAATGGTTTCACTGGCAATTGTATTTACCGTCGAACTTACATTGTGGTTATTCCTTGTAACGGCTGTACTGTTCGGTGCTTGGTCCTTTTTGGTTTACCCAATCGCCTGTGCTCACATGAATGATTCCGTTGGCCCGGAAGATATGATACGGGCCGCAGCAGGTCTGGTGATTGGATATGGAGCTGGGGCGGTTATCGGTCCGATAATTGCATCTATGGTGATGGAGTATTTGGGCGCGGATTCCCTGTTTTACTTTATTTCGCTGGTGAATTTTGCCTACGCACTGTTTGTGATCAAGCGAACCCGTGTAACACCAGCGCCCGAGAGAAAAGCCAGAAAAATGTGGTTTAGCCGCTTCGAAGTGAAACAGCAATCAAATATCGACAGTGGTAAATTGCGCGATCAAATGGACAAAGATATGGCACAGTTAATCGGTGGCAAAGCACGAGATTAACGAAAGCAGGTTCTTATGGTTTGCTCAACAACCTTATTAGGCTAGATGTATCCCAACGTGACCCACCCATGGCTTGTAATTGTGAATAGAATTGATCTACCAATGCAGTGACGGGCAGTCGTGCACCGACTTTGTTTGCTTCAGCCATGCAAATTGAAAGATCCTTTCTCATCCAATCCACCGCAAAGCCAAATTCAAACTCATCATCCACCATCGTTTTGCCTCTATTCTCCATTTGCCAAGACTGTGCAGCACCTTTAGAGATAACATCCAATACTAACTTCTCATCAAGTCCTACTCTTCCGGCAAAGTTTAGCGCTTCTGACAACCCCTGAACTAATCCTGCAATCGAAATCTGATTGACCATTTTGGTTAGTTGGCCGGAGCCAATTGGTCCCATCAAAGTAACTGCCCTTCCGTAACAACTCATGGCAGCGGATGCTCGATTAAATGCTTCTGCTTTACCACCGGCCATTATGGTTAGAATCCCATTCTCCGCTCCGGCCTGTCCACCGGATACAGGTGCATCTAAAAAGTGTAAATCTCTATCTTCGGCAACAACCGCCATATCCCGAGCGACTTGAGCAGAAGCAGTGGTGTGGTCTACAAATATCGCATTGGACGACATTGTCTGAAATGCACCATTATCCCCTGTGCACACTTCACGAACATCATCATCATTGCCGACACAGGCAAAAACAATCTCGGAACCTTGAGCTGCATCAGCTGGACTGGTCCCCACATACCCGCCATGTTTCTCAACCCAGGTATCCGCCTTGGTTCGAGTACGATTGAATACTCGAACTGTGTAACCATTTGCCGCAAGATGCCCTGCCATAGGAAATCCCATGACTCCCAGACCGATAAATGCAACGGTAATTCCAGTACTTTTTCCAGATTCATTCATTTCGTTTTTGCCTTATTTATGTGGAAAGAAAATTAATGACTTGCTGATTATCTATCGTCGACTCTCGTGTCTGGCAGTTCTTCGCCATCAAAATCTAAATCTTGTATATAGTCCAAATTATCGCCGAGTTTTCGGGCACTGGTGACAGCACCGGAAAGACTATTGTCAGCGTTTCGAATGTGCTTTTGCGTTAGTGTCAGGCTATCCACTAAATCTCCGATCTGCTTGGTCAATTTGATCAATTCACTATGAATCAGATTCGCCTTTTCGTTGACTGCGGCATCCTTGATTACCCCACGAATAGCCATCACCGTAGCCATCATCGTAGTAGGAGATACGATGTAGACGCGTTTTTCCTGAGAAAGTTGAACAATGTCCTGGTGATACTCATAGATTTCTGAAAAAACTGCTTCCGAGGGAACAAACATCATTGCGTACTCACTTGTTTCACCCGTATGAATGTATCGGTTAGCAATATCTTCCAAATGCTTTTTTACATCTCTGGCAAACGTCCTTCTCCACCTGTCAATATTTGGTAATTCCTCTTGCGCAATTGCACCTGGAAAATTGGCCAGCGGAAACTTCGCATCAATTGGAATGCTGCCTGATGGTGGAGGTGGCGTGATCAAGCAATCTACTCTTCTTCCATTGGACAACTCACACTGAAACTCATACATACTGACCGGAAGCATGTCTTTGACAATGTCTTGAAGTTGTTGTTCGCCGAACGCACCTCGCGCACTAGGATTAGAAATAATTTTATGCAGTACATCAACTTTGTCGGACATGCTGGAGATCTCTCCAAGGTGTTGGCGCATATCCCCCAAAGAGGTTGTAATTGTGGATGACGACTTTAGGAGTGCGGTGACAACACTGTCAACATTTCTTTGAAATCCATCTTGAATTAAATTGCTGATTTGTTTCTCGTGCTGTTGCAGTTCACCAGCAAGTTTGACACTCGAGGATCTTTTGGAAACAAAATACCCGGCAACTAAGCCAGCAACTATCGCAATGATGAGGTAAACACCAAAAGAAAAGAGGATTTCGGCCATGTCTTGTTTATTTGGTTAACAGTCCAATGAATATCAAAAATCAGCAGTCAGGACTTCGCGGAAAATAAAATTTTATACGAATGTGGACTCTGTTTATTAAACAATTTCAATAGACTAAATAATGTTTCCGATCATATTCCGTTTGGCTGACGCAGTTCAAAAGATTCACCAAACATCAGTAAAATAAGTCACTGAAAGTGCTAGGCGAAGCCTACGGTGGGCGTGGTCGGACGAGGTGGCAAAAAGTCGGGGAGTCGAGCAATATGAATGATTAGGTTGTTTAATGACAGGTCCAGAACTGAGTTTTAGAACTTCTGAATGCCAGAGACAAAAGAGGCAAGTAGCCTTTCTTTATATTCTTTGATAGCTTCAAATCTGAAATGAACTTTTTACAAACGGAACTACATCCGCGAGGAATTGCTGACATTTTATGATTGCCCGACCGGGCATTAAAATCAAATCTGAACAGTCAAATTTCATTTAAAGTGTATTCGCCATGGTGTGAACCCGCACCCAATAGACCAAGGGAAACTTAACTCACAAGATCGCCATTAAGGTATTTCGGTTGATGCTGTCCGCATAGCAGAAGTGACGAAGGTTGACTAAAGCATATCGCTTGTCCGAAGTCATCCGAAGGCTGAGTTCAAAGATAAACTACGGTAAATTCTAAGCGTCGTCTGATCGTCGCGACTACAAGATTTCGGCACTATCGGTGTTTACGGTTGATCTGAAACTCGAAATTTTTTGCGCAGCCCAAAAAACGGTCACCTTCAAAGAATCGCTAGGCATTTTTACTCTTTTAACCTTGTATCAGACTTTTCGATTTAGTGTCAGTTTTGACTGCAAGTGATATGTAATCAAACCTTTATGTGTGATTAATTCCGAAGTTAAGTAGATGTACAAGGACACATAACGCAATCGTACAATCGAAGTTCGCTTCGTTGTCGGCTTTGTTCGATATGATCTGAATTTCTTGAAGACTACCCCCCTGTTTCTCGACACTGTATGATTCGGCAGACTCTTGTGCAGGAACACAGTAAACGTCCGTTTCTGTTCAGGATAGGAAACAACCGTTGCGCGTCTGTCGGGCGATGCCGCCCGGTGTCTCCTCATTTGCACATGCGTTCCTACATCACGCTGACCAGCCGATTGAATCGGGCCTTGGTGACAGGAAAAGATAACAATAGTGAAGAATTATGGGCTGGCGCTGTGGGTAAACCTATTTCGCAACGGCGAGTGTGCCCGTCCCTAAACGGGACTGCGACAGTGGGTGGTGGCGTCGCTTCTTTAAGCGACGCCACCGATCAGCGTTACCTCAGAACGTCAGGTATCACCCTTACCAGCGCAGGTTAAGCTGCAACCTGACGCCGTGTTCAGGTTCTGCCGCAACACGCTCCTGGCGCGTCGCCTTAATGCCTAACGCTATGTCAGCTGCACCGGTTCCCGCCGGGCTAAGTCGCCACCCCAGACTATAGTCCCGGGACGCGCTGCCGACGCCGATCTCAATGGTGGGACTCGCCAGGTACTGTCCAAAGACCGGTAAGCCATACGCCGCCTCTGCCGTCCAGCGGCCCTCAGCCGCAGTACCGCGCCGTGTATCCAGCGTTTCAGGTGCGAACAACGCCTCGAGACCCCCCTCAGACCGCATCCCTAACGTGTGACCTAAGGTGAACGAAAGACCCTGTGCACTGCCGGGGTTGATGTCATAGCCGAGTGTGGCGGCAAGGCCGTGCTCTTGACGGCCATCCGACTCGTGGGCGAGCAAAGTGCGACCCGACAACTCAAACGCCAGACCAAGCCGCGGCACCGCCCAACTCAGACCACCGCCCAGCTCGACACCGAGACCGCTTCCGGCATCTCCACCGTCGTGACGCACCCCTGCTTCAAAACTTGGTGCAAACTGACCGCCTTGTTGCAGTGGAACGCTCCAGCGACCCTTCAAACCGAGCCGCAACCGCGTCACATCAGATGCCGAGGCCGCCAGGCTTCCCTGCTCAACCTTCGCCGAGTCCGTCTGCGCCCACAGCGCATCAGAGACCACCGCCAGTGTTACGCCTTGCGCCTCCTGCGACGTCAACAGTTCACCACGTAACCCGACAGCGGCCATGCGCCAGTCAATATCAGCCTGCATCGCCGGATCTTCGGTCTGCATAGCCTCAACACCGGTCTGTGTCTTGGGGGTAAGCGTCATGGTGCCGCTACCGTAACCTGCCGCCCCCCACAGCCCCAGCCGTTCTGCGGCCTGTACCGAGGTGTACGGGATGACCGCACCAAGCGATGCCGCTACTGTACCCGAAGATCCCACTGCCATTTCCGGCTTCTGACCCGAATCACGATAACTGCCTTCACCGTCACTCCAGGCCAGGGCGACGCCACTGAGCGACACCTCATCACCGTAGTCGGCACCGAGTATCGCCGTTGTGACCGACCCGTCGAGGTTGAGCGTGCCCGGTTGAGCATCGAAACTCGAGCGCGCCCCGCGCCCCCACAGCGCCAAACTGCCACCCGCCTGATCACGCGCACCGGTCAGGGTAAAGCGACTGGCCGCCAACACTTCGCTGAACGTCATTGTGCGTTCGTTTTGCAACGACAGCCCTGCTGCGTTCCAGTTATCGAACTTCAGTGGAGTGATGCCGTAGCGCAACTGCTCTTCGGACCACGCATCACCGCTACCAATCGCCACACCGGCCAACGTGCCCTGCGTGCCTGGGGTACGAGGCGTCTCCACGCGCTGTGCGATCCCATCAAGCACCTGATCGGCCACCGTACGACCGAAATGCGCCAGCCAGACCCCCGGCAACGGGTCACTGTTGCTGATGGTGCCCACCGCCTCACCATCGCCGAAGACCGCGCCACGGACATCCGACAACACCAGCCGAAACGTCTCGCCCGGGTCGTTGTGAGCATCATCAATGGTCCGCACCATAACTGTCTGCTCAGTCTCACTCGACGCGAATACTACCTCGCCGCTGTCAGACTCATAGTCCACGCCCGCTCGTGCGGTACCGGCTACAGTGCGCCATCGCACCTTCACCTCATGTGTCACCGCCTCAGAGAGGGTGATGCGAAACGCCAAAGAATCACCTTCGTCAGCCTGTGCATCATGCACGGCGACCGTCGGCACGCCCAGCGTGTCAGAGTTCGCACTCGGTATGCCAGCGGTGGTCACCCGCGTGCCTCGGACCAAACCGTCAGCGGTCGCATTGATGGTGTCCACCCGCACCACATACTTAGTGCCGTTGGTAAGTCCCGTAAGGCGATGGCCAGTGCCATGCACTACCACCCCCTCGTTCAGATCATTGGGGCCTCTCACCCGCCAGCGCAGCCGATAGCCGTGAGGCGCTCGTGCTGCCGCCGTCCACGTCACCGCCAAGGCCCCGCTGCCGGCCGGCTTTGCGGTCAGTCCCGTCGCTGCACCCGGATGATCCGCATCCGCTGACACCGTCGCCGTCGCCGTCGCTCCGTCGGCATCGGTCACCGTCACACGCAACTCGTAGCCCCCCTGACGGGTCGGCGTGAACGCCGGCTCCGCCGTATTAGCACCAGTCAACGTCACCGCCGAACCCTCTGGCTCGTCGGCCACCGTCCAGACATAACGATAAGGCTCCTGACCACCTTTCACCAGTCCCGTCAGCGTCGCTACAACACCCACCGTCGGCAACCCGCTGAACTTCGGCGTGATCTCCAACGGCAACAGTGAAACTGGTGGCACATTCTCCGCTCTCGGCGGTGCATTCGACCCGCCACCAGCCACTTTATGCCCGGCCTGGTCCGGCAGACCCTTATAGCTTATATCGGGATTTTTCTCAGTGCTGACCTCCCAAAATTCAACACCCCCGAGATTGATCGGGTCCGGCGGAATGGAAATGCCGTCGGTGTCGGTATCGTCAGCCTGGACGGTATAGCGAAAATACAGGACGGTGTATCTATCCTTGTCAATAGGTTCTAAATTGATAAACGATGCTTCCCGGGTGTTGTCGCCGATACTCAGGCGCAGCTTCGTGTTCGCCAGCAAACCTGTATCAGCGGTATCACTCGGGGTCGTATACAACGAGAATCTGACACCCACCTGAATGACATCGCCTGCACCGTAGGTAGCATCACTGCCAGGATGGCTAAGAATGTCAATCGCGGTGATCATGGACGTGCTTTCGAGCTCGTTGTCGATGATTGTCGTACGCAGCGACGCCGCAGAACCTACCGACGCGTTGGTCGCACTGCTCAGTATGATGCTGAAGCTTTCATCGCCTTCGCGATACGTATCGTCTACAATCCGCACCTCCACCAACTGCGGCTTGTACCAGTTATCCTGGGTGAAGGTCAGGGTCCCGCTCTCCACCGTGTAATCCACACCAATAGCCGTTGAGGTGTCCGTGAAAGAGTACTGCACCGTCGCGTCCATGGCGGGTTGCGCACTTAACGACACCGTGTAAATCGCGGTGCCTGCCGCCTCAGACACATCCGCAGGACCAACCACGCTGAATTCCACGTCCGCCGATTCACTGCCGTCTACTTTATGTCCGGCCTGGTCCGACAGACCCGGATGGCTCATATCGGGATTTTTCTCAGTGCTGACCTCCCAAAATTCAACACCCCCGAGAATGATCGGGTTCGGCGGAATGGAGATGCCATTGTTGTCGGTATCGTCAGCCTGGACGGTATAGCGAAAATACAGGACGGTGTATCTTTCCTTGTCAATAGGTTCTAAATTGATAAACGATGCTTCCCGGGTGTTGTTGCCGATACTCAGGCGCAGCTTCGTGTTCGCCAGCAAACTTGTATCAGTGGTATCACTCGGGATCGTATACAACGAGAATCTGACACCCACCTGAATGACATCGCCTGCACCGTAGGTAGCATCACTGCCAGGATGGCTAAGAATGTCAATCGCGGTGATGGTGGACTTGCCTTCGGGTTCGTTGTCGGTGATTCTCGTACGCAGCGACGCCGCAGAACCTACCGACGCGTTGGTCGCACTACTCAGTATGATGCTGAAGCTTTCATCGCCTTCGCGATACGTATCGTCTACAATCCGCACCTCCACTGACTGCGGCTTGTACCAGTTATCCTGGGTGAAGGTCAGGGTCCCGCTCTCCACCGTGTAATCCACACCAAAAAACGTTGAGGTGTCCGTGAAAGAGTACTGCACCGTCGCATCCATGGCGGGTTGCGCACTTAACGACACCGTGTAAATCGCGGTGCCCGCATCTTCCGCCACCGACTCAGGGCCGATCACACTGAAAACCGCCTCTGTCGACCCACTGCCGCCTACTTTATGCCCGGCCTGGTTCGGCAGACTTGCAAAATCCAAAATGGCATTCATATCGGTGTTGACGTCCTGAATTTGGTTCCCCCCAAGGGTAATCGGGTTGGCAGGAATAGCGATGCCGTCGGAGTCGGAATCACCAGTCTGAACGGTGTAACGAAAATACAAAACGCTGTAACTTTCCTGTTTGAAGGTGCTGACATACGGCGCCTCTCGGTCGATGGCACCAATACGCAATCTCAGCGTCGTTGCCGAGGGTGTAGCACCCGTCACATCGCTACTCAATGAAAATCTTACGCCCACCAGAATGGTGTCACCCACACCGTAGGTTCCATCGCTCCCGGGATAACTGAGAATGTTAATCGCGGTGATGGTGGGTTCTTTCTTAACTTCGTCGTCCGTGATCGAAGTGCTTACTTCCGATGCGCTCGATGACAGTGCCGCACCAACCGGAGTTCTTAGCGTAAAATTAAAGGCCTCACTAGATTCCGGAATCATATCGTCCAGGATCCTCACCTCCACTGGCTGTGGTGTGTTCCAGTTTCTCTGTGTGAAGGTCAGCGTCCCCATGACCGCGGTATAGTCCAGACCTGCCTTCGCCTTAGGGTCGCTAGCGGGGTCCCTGGTGGCATACTGCACCGTTGCATCCTCACTGATCTCCGCACTCAGCGTTACCGTGTAGACCACCGTGCCCACATTTTCCTTTACCGACTCAGGGCCGACCACACTGAAAACCGTCGTCGGCGTATCATCGTCGTCGGTAATCGTCACTACCGTGGATGACGTACTGCCTGCCGTCACCCCGGCCGGCAGCGTGCCGAAGCCCACCGTCACCGTCTCATCGGACTCATCCGCCGAATCGTCCGTCGCCGTGAAGGTTACCGTCTTCGAGGTCTCGCCACTGTTAAAAGTCACCGATGAGGCCAGACTATAGTCCGCAGCGGTGACGCCTGTACCATCCGTCGTGGTCAACGGGATTTCCACCGTACGCTCCGGATTGGCACTTAAGGTCACCATTACATCGACCGTGTTGCCCTCCGCCACGCTGTAGGTTGCGGCAACGAATGACACCGTCACCGCCGGTGGCGTCCCGTCGTTACCGTCGTTACCGTCGTTGTCGGTAATCGTCACCACCGTGGTTGCCGTACTGCCTGCCGTCACCCCGGCCGGCAGCGTGCCGAAGCCCACCGTCACCGTCTCATCGGACTCATCCGCCGAATCGTCCGTCGCCGTGAAGGTTACCGTCTTCGAGGTCTCGCCACTGTTAAAAGTCACCGATGAGGCCAGACTATAGTCCGCAGCGGTGACGCCTGTACCATCCGTCGTGGTCAACGGGATTTCCACCGTACGCTCCGGATTGGCACTTAAGGTCACCGTTACATCGACCGTGTTGCCCTCCGCCACGCTATAAGTCGAAGCAACAAAAAACACCGTCGGGATCGACCGCCCGGCTTCTGGCGTGCCCGCCACCGCTGATTGCGCACCCCGTATGACATTGCCGTTCGTATCCAGTTTGTCCACCCGCACGACATACGTTGTACCGTTGGCCAAGCCGGTTATGGTAAAACTCGAAATCGTGACTCCTAGGGTCATGCTCTGGATAAACGAGGAACCTGGTTGCCGCTCCCGCCAGCGCACTAGATAC
This sequence comes from Arenicellales bacterium, assembly GCA_965200645.1. Taxonomy (GTDB): domain Bacteria; phylum Pseudomonadota; class Gammaproteobacteria; order Arenicellales; family JAJDZL01; genus CBDAUN01. The sequence goes on along the minus strand of CBDAUN010000003.1, from coordinate 358,118 downwards.
CCCCCGGGCGAGTCCTCCGCTGTCCATCTTACCACCAGTGCCGTGTCAAACTCCTCAGTCGCAAGACCCCGTACCTTGGGAATAGGCCCCACCCGCTGACCCAGGTCTACCTCCTCGTGTGTCAGATCTGCCTGGTCAGCTTTGTTGTTCACGTTGCCGTTATGTTTGTAAATGGTGTTGCCATTGTCCGCCAAGCTGTTCGCTTTAACTTTGATCGGCCCGTTATCCTGCACCAACACCTTGTAGCCGAAGCGAAGCTCGTCTCCAGTAATGACTAGGTTGTCTGCCATCCGGTCCTGATTCCCGATGATCAGTGTGATTTGTGGACGATCTCCGGCAGTATTGCGACGAGAAACATCTTGGCTGAACTTCACCGATAACCAAATGAAATCGCCCGTGTTGTAAGCACCACCGGTATAGGGTTCGCCATCTAATTGACCTTTAATCAGTTTGATCTCCGTCACCTCCGGTTTTTGCGCCTGAGCAGCGGCAGGCAGAAGGAGGCCAGTAAACAGCACTGCACAGGTGAGCAGCGCAGCGGTGAATAAGGTGAAAGCCCCGCGGCGGGGCGAGGTCGTGTCAGTGCCGCCGATGCGGCCATTACAACCGCTATCGGCACCACCAGCACTCAGACGGTGATGTTCACCTAGCCAACTTGAGTCTGGTCTGCTTCCCGGCTCCCGGTTTGGACAAGACCAGGTACGACGACCAGTAAGGTTGCAAGATAGGGGGGGGGTAGCAATACTGAAATGCGCGTCATCAAGTCCATTTGAATCATTCCATCCTTAGTCTGTTCAGTGGTATACGACTCCGAGGCTAATTCGCTTGAAGCAATAAGGCCAACCGGGTCGAATTAAGTCCGAAATTATACAGAAAAGTTCGCAAATTACAATAATTCTATCAGGCGATCCAATTCATGCACTTTCACTAATGCCCCGTCAATATTCGCCAAAATGCGAGCACACTTTCCGGTATACCTTATACCTGGATGTGTCAATCACCACGGTCCCAACAGGGTCAGATAAGACGGATGAGGATCGTACAATCCTAACGAGCTGTTGACCGGCCACAGCAGTCTGATCAATTTGACCGAGCTAAAAAGACGTATCGGATGGTTCGCCTTGATGGCGCGCCTTTACCCTGTAACCGGCAGTAATCGCCGGTATCGTCCAAGTGCCGTAGTGACGCACAGACTGTTGCATGATGGTGCGCTGCACTTGACGGATAGCCTTCACAGCCGGCAAGTTCAGGTCTTGTGCCTACTGTTGAGGTGGCTGTGACTTCCGAGTGCGATCATGCTGGAGTATCAGCGGCTGTTGAACCGCCGGACACTGCATTAAGTAGATCTACAATGATTGCAACTCACACTAGACTGCAGTCGAGCAATGACACTGATAATCGATGCCCCGACAGGGCTGACACAGCAGTCAACAGCCGATTGGCCAAATCGCGATTGGCAAAGCGACCCTTCGATGGTGGGTAATCTTTTTAATGTTCCGACATTTTACTTTGAGCCTTCGAACGACAAATATTATCTGTCTTTGAAATCAATGGGTTACACAGCCCGATTGGGCGAGTTTTGTCAAATCGTCCGTGTAGTGTTTGAAATCTGTTAGTGCCTGACACTCATCTCTTGATCCCCTCTCATTCCTCATCTGTTCATTCGCACCAAATACGACCCCGACCGAGACCGCTATCGCGTCCAAATCGTTAAATCCGTACGTCACGGTGATCTGGTCCAACAAAAGATTGTGCGCCACGTCGGGATTGCCAAAAGCCAAACCGAACTGGAACCTTTACGCCAACTCGGCGAACTCATTCTCGCTGAAATCCAACAGAGCAGTTCGCCACAACAAGAACTGTTCAGTGTAAAAGAATATGCCCGACTGCTGACCCATGCCCGACAGGCCAAACAAGCTGAGAAACTCGGCGTCGATGTCGGTGAATGTCGTGAACAGGCACGCTTGACGGTGGGTGTTCGACAAGCGTATGGTCAGTTGTGGGAGACCCTGGGGTTGACCCGGGTCTTAGGCGCCCGGCGTCAAAGCAGCAATCAGATCTTACGCGAATTAGTCTTAGCCCGCATTGCCCAGCCACGCAGTAAACGGGGGACCGTCATGGATCTGTCCCGGGATGCCGGCGTCACACTGTCCTTAGACCGAGTCTATCAGACTATGGACGATATAGATGACCGAGTCATTGACAAGATTCAGACTTTAGTTGGTCGTTATACCCAAAAGGTCGATCCTGAAGGGATGCACGTGGTCTTGATGGACTGTACGACGTTGTACTTTGAACAGGACCAAGAGGACGAAGGACCCGAGGCATTACGCTTGAAAGGTCGCAGTAAAGATGGCAAGGCGCATCGGGTACAGATCATCTTGGCTTTAATGGTGACTAACGAAGGATTACCGGTAGGCTATGAGGTGTTCCCGGGGAATCTCTATGAAGGTAAGACATTAATTCAGTTAGTCGATGACTGGCAGGTTCGGTTTCCGGGTGGACGCATGACCGTGGTCGCCGATGCCGGACTGCTCAGTGCAGACAATCAAGCCGCACTGCAGGCCCGTCAGATTGCGTATATCCTCGGTTATCGCATGAAGTCAGCCTCGGCAGTGATTAAACAACAAATCCTGGATCATGAGGCTTATCAGTGCTGGGATGGACTGAAACCGCAACCCCATCGTCAACAAGTGTGGCGTTACCGGGAAATCGAACACGGCCCTGAACGCATCATTGCCACTTATTCATCCAAACGCGCACGCAAGGATAAACACCAACGCATGCGTGCTTTAGACAAGCTTAAGCGTAAGTTAGCTTTAAGTCAGACCCCGGCCAGTGTCGGTCATAAAGGCATGGCCCGTTTTTTAGACTTCCCTGACGGCAAGGTGGTGATCAATGAAGACAAGTTAGCGGCGGCCGCCCAATGGGACGGTCTGCATGCCATCATAGCCTGGGGCAATGATCACTTCAGTGCCCAAGACTTACTGAATCGCTATCGTCAACTGTGGACCATTGAACGCAGCTTTCGAACCAATAAACATGATCTACGCATTCGACCGATCTTTCACTTTAAGCCGGCTCGAATCCGAGCGCATCTGGCGATCTGTTATCTGGCCTTTGCCTGTGTTCAGCATTTAGGTGATCGGCTGCGTCAACTCGGTTACCCCATGAGTCCTGAAGTGGTGCGTCGAGAACTCAATGCGCTGCAGATGAGTATCTTATGGCGTCCGGGCACCTCGGACCAGTATGTTATGCCGAGTCGGGCGACGACAGAGGCGAAACGCATTTATCGGTGTTTAGGGTTAAACTGGAACACTGTCCCTTTTGCCCTGCCTAAAGGACGCGCGTCACCCCCAAGTCGTTAGGTCTTCTATCTTTCTTTTTTCTGTCTGACATCGGAAATTCCGATGTAGTGCCCCATTTCGAACCGTGGTCCTTTAAAATCAATGACTTACAAGCGAAAATGTCGGAAGTCAAAAATAGTTGGGTACCATTAACGGCTGTGAAACGAATCCCCCCTCGAATAATCAGTGGAAGATATATCTGGTATTAGGCGCAGCGTTTACCAGCTGATGTTCAGATGCAGTAGTTGTGCGTGAACTCCACAATTGACTCTTCGATAGTTATTGCATATTGCCACCTATACTAGGTTGGGTCTGAGGCACAAGGTTCGTACTGACGGCTTTGTGGCATTGTTAGATTGCCAGATCCTACTGAGTCATAGCGGATATTTAATTGTGGCGCGCAGTACGATCACGAGATGGTATCGTTTAGCACTGAAGTGCACCTATGCCGTGGCATGATTATTCTGTGGTCAGTTGCGGTCAAGGTGACCTATATTCATTGCTGTGGTATAGCTGACAAACCACCATGCACGGTCCACGCGGTGGGCACCAACTAATCGCTGGTGGTGGTATGTCCTGAAAACCATTGAATTACGTCAACTAGGATTTGGTAGGCAAGTGACTTTTGGTTTCGCGATGAAAGAAACGAATTATTTTTTAGCAACAAATTTTGCAGGGCCGAACCTTGTTAGTGAAAAAATCCGGACCAAGACAAAACACCATTGACTTGATAGATTGACTGACAGTTAACCCGCATGTTGTGCAGTAATACTCCAAGCTGATTATGTGTTACCAGTATCCCTCTCATTTTTGACTATCGTCAACACAATAATCAATTGTTTCCTGCTGCAGCCAGATGAAAATGTTGACGAAAGGCGAATAACGAATATTTGCGAAAATGGACTATTTTTATCAAACCAGATCAATAGGCTTGATTGAGTTGCCTTGAATCACATTGATTCGGTCTATAGCGATTCAGATTCCTTTAAATATTTAACAATTTGATAAACTATTTAGCGCAATTCCAAACTACGGATTCTTAGGCAATATATGTGCAACCTCCAATTCTAATCAGGCTCGGCGATTATGCAGACTCTGACCAAATTGCTGAGTTCATGATCAAGATGGCATGGGAGACTGAAGGAATATCATTGGACCCTAAAACCGTAAGACATGGAGTCCGAAACGTATTCAAAGAATTAACCCGTGGATTCTACACTGTTGCCGAATGCGGCGATAAAGTAGTGGGATGCATGATGGTCACTTATGAATGGAGTGATTGGAGAAACGCAAATCAATGGTGGATACAAAGTGTCTATGTCTTACCTGAACATCGACGTAGCGGAGTATTCAAGAAACTGTACGAATTTACCATTTATCGGGCACACAAAGAACAGGATGTATGTGGATTGAGGCTATATGTGGAAAAGGGAAATTCTGTCGCTCAAGACACCTATCGTGCACTAGGTATGAAATTTAGTGACTACTTGGTATTTGAAGCCCCAATTGTTAACCACAAGAATTAAATAATTCTAATCAGGAGATACAAGTCATGAACTATAACGAAGTTGTTGTACTGGACGGTGTTCGAACCGCAATTGGCGACTATGGTGGGGCTTTGAAGTCGTTATCTGCCTGCGAATTGGGCGCCAAGGCAGTGCGTGGTGTAGTGGACAAGACAGGAATTGACCCTACATCTGTCGGACACTGTGTCATTGGAAATGTGCTACATTCAGATAAGCGCGACATGTATATCTCCAGATTCGCCGCGCTTGAAGGGGGGCTTCCCATTGAAACGCCCGCACTAACCGTTAATCGACTATGTGGTAGCGGACTTCAGGCCATCATAAACGCAGCGCAATATGTTCAGTTGGGAGACGCTGACACTGTTATTGCTGGCGGTGCTGAGTCAATGAGTGGCGCACCCTACTGGGCCACTGGTATGAGATGGGGTCAGCGTATGGGTCACGCAGAGTTTGTCGACATTATGGTAGGCGCTTTAAGTGACCCATTTCATGATTGCCACATGGGAATCACGGCTGAAAACATTGCTGAAAGGTGGGGAATTGATAGAGAAGAACAGGATGCACTTGCCGTAGAAAGCCATAAACGAGCTGCCCGCGCTGTTGCAGAGGGTCGCTTTGACGAACAAATCATTCCCGTTGAAATCAAATCCCGTCGTGAAACTGTAACCTTTGATCAAGACGAACACATCAGAGGCAACTCCAGTATGGAGACTCTTGGCTCAATGCGACCTGTATTCAAATCTGACGGGTCCGTAACTGCAGGTAACGCTTCGGGAATAAATGATGCGGCCGCCGCCATTGTCATGATGGAATCAAGAGCAGCTGAGAAGGCTGGCCATGAACCGATGGCGCAACTACTTGGTTACACCCACTCCGGAGTCGAACCAGAATATATGGGCATCGGACCAGTCCCTGCAATTGAAAAACTGCTCAAGAAAACCGGTCTGAAATTGGATGACATTGATGTAATCGAACTCAATGAGGCATTTGCGGTTCAGGCACTTGCAGTAATGAAAGACCTGAATCTACCTTCAGAAATTACCAATCCAAACGGAAGCGGTATTTCTCTCGGACACCCCATTGGTGCAACCGGATGCATCTTGACTGTGAAAGCACTTTACGAATTGCAGCGAACCAACGGTCGATATGCAATCGTCTCGATGTGCATTGGCGGTGGACAAGGTATTGCGGCAGCATTTGAACGGCTATAATGCCAACTTATACATATAAAAAAGCATCTGATTCGTGTCTGTAGAAGAAGTCTAATTAAGAGTTACGAATCGACTGGTTGATAACTTTTTTGGCCGATGTTTCATCATGATGAAACTATTTGGACTCTATGTTGTCAATTAGTAGCGAAAAAAGGTATATCCATAGGAGGAGTCAAAAAATGCTGATTCAGCGCCCGCCAAAAATACAGCCAAGTGAAATAACACCCGAGCACATTTTTAAGAACCGCCGTCAGTTTTTAAAGACTAGTGCGGCCTTTGCCATCGGTGGTTCTGTTCCAATGCTATCCTCACTTCCTGCTGCTTCGGCTCAAATGGAATTCGAAAATCTAATCAAGACAGATTATGTAGTCGAAGACCGTGAACTGACCTCATTTGCAGATGTCACTACCTATAACAATTTTTACGAATTTGGCACCGATAAACGAAGCCCGGCAAAGGAAGCCCATACTCTCGTAACTCGACCATGGAGTTTGTCTGTATCCGGAGAATGTGAAGCATCCAAGGATTGGGACATTGAGGACATTCTCAAACAATTTCCGGCGGAAGAACGTGTTTACCGTCACAGATGTGTAGAAGCATGGTCCATGGTAGTGCCCTGGGTCGGTTTTTCATTGGGTGATTTTCTTAAAGTTCACAAACCCACTTCAAAAGCCAAATATATCGAAATGCTTACTTTACATGATCCCGTACAAATGGTGGGGCAACGCCGTGGGGCATTTGGTACCGTTTTGGACTGGCCGTATCGAGAAGGTCTGCGTATTGATGAGGCAATGAATCCGTTGGCCATATTTGCCATTGGTTTGTATGGCAAGCATATGCCTAATCAAAATGGGGCGCCAATTCGACTGATTGTGCCCTGGAAATATGGGTTCAAGGGTATCAAATCCATTGTTTCTGTCCGCTTTACAGAAAAACAGCCACTAAACACCTGGCAAGATCAAAGTCCACGAGAATACGGTTTTTATGCCAACGTCAATCCTAATGTGGACCATCCACGATGGAGCCAAGCTACGGAACGCCGAGTTGGAACATTATTTGGGCGTCACCCTACGCTGATGCTCAACGGCTACGAAGAAGAAGTTGCGCATCTATACGCTGGAATGGACTTGGCAAAGAACTTTTAATCGTTTCCTGATTACAGAATCTTTGATTAAAATTGCGAATTCGATGGCTTCATTGAATTCGCAATTTTCTTTAGTACTCTGCAGATAAATTGATGGCGCTTACAGCAGCACAGCAGAGAATAGTGGTGCGTCGGATAAAACCGATTGTTTTCATACTTTGTTTGCTACCACTTGCCAACCTTGTCTATCTAATTTTCACCCACCAAATTAGTGCTGACCCAGTCGAGGACATTACTAAAGTCACCGGTGAGTGGGGATTGCGTATTCTAATCATTACTCTGGCAATCACCCCATTACGGGTGATAACCAAATTTAATGCGTTGATCAACCTTCGTCGAATGCTCGGCGTCTTTTCATTTTTTTACATTTTGCTTCACATGTTGACATGGCTTGTAATTGATCATTACTTCAACTTTCAGCAAATAATTGAAGATATTTTGGACCGTTGGTATATCCTTTTTGGATCATTAGCATTTGCACTAATGATTCCACTTGCGGCGACTTCAGTCAATCGGGCAATTAAGTGGATAGGTGGAAAGCGCTGGACTAAACTCCATAAAGCAGTGTATGTAATTGCCATACTCGGTATAGTTCACTACATCCTTTTGGTCAAAGCCGACTTAGGCCCCCCAATTGTTCACGGAATTGTTTTAGCCATACTACTAGGATTTCGGATCGTACGGCACTATATGAAGAGTAAACCCAAAAAACGTTTAGCTTAATATTCATATAGTGAAGAATCAGTCTGAGTTCGTCTAGCGACGAATTCAGTTTGTTTGACCTACAGACATTCGACAATATAGCAGTAGTTCATGTACGACGAAGGTAGCAATACGGCACCACAAAAGGGTTTCGATAAGAATTCCTGGGGAACAATAAAGACCCTCGGGACCTATCTTTGGGAATTTCGAATCAGAATTGTTGTGGCTGTAGGATTTTTGATCCTGGCTAAACTGGCAATCATTGGGATACCCATTGCTATCAAACAACTGGTGGACTGGTTTGATACTTCCATCAACCCGAATCCTATTATCACCGTTCCAATCGCACTATTGTTCGTATACGGGCTGCTCAGACTCGGAAACACGCTTTTTGAAGAAGTTAGAAACGCAATTTTCGCAAGAGCGTCGCAACGTTCGGTTAGAAATATTGGCGTTAAGGTATTTAAGCACTTACACGAATTATCCCATTCCTTTCATCAAGACAGACAAACGGGTGGAATTTCTCGAGATATTGAGCGTGGCACCAGGGGCGTAAACTACCTACTCTTCTATCTTGTATTTAGTATTTTTCCTACAGCGTTCGAAATCACAGCGGTTTGCATATTTCTCGCACTGAGTTTTGACTTTATTTATGTTGTGCTGACCGGCGGAACGATTGCACTTTATTTTTGGTTTACGGTCGTTATAACCAATTGGCGAACCAAGTTTCGTATTCGCATGAATGCAGCAGAATCTCGAGCTAATGCTTCCAGCGTTGATGCGCTGTTAAATTACGAAACTGTTAAGTATTTCGATAATGAAGAGCATGAAGCCGCAAGGTTTGATAAACACCTAAAAGATTGGGAGCGAGAGTCAATCAAGAGCGAAAAGTCTTTAGCCTTGCTAAATGTTGGCCAAGGTGTAATTATTTCAATTGGACTGGTGTTTTTGCTCTATATCGCTGCAACGGATGTTGTTGCTGGAGTCTTGACTCTGGGTGACTTCGTAATGCTCAATGCATTTCTAATGCAAATGTACATTCCTCTACGGATGCTAGGATCAACACTACGGGAGATCAATCACGCTTTGACAGATATGGACCGTATGTTCAAACTGCTTGAAGTTGATGAAAAGCTCCCGCAACTAGAAAACGCACCAGACATCAATATCAACGGACCAAATATCAGGTTTTCCGATGTGCATTTTCATTATTCACCGCTGCGCAAAATTCTCAAAGGCGTAAGCTTAGAAATTCCTGCCGGCAGCAAAGTAGCTGTAGTAGGGAGAAGCGGAGCCGGAAAATCCACGTTGGTTAGACTTTTATTTCGATTCTATGATGTCACAGAAGGAAAAATCGATATCGATGGCCAAGATCTCCGTGACGTTTCATTGAATTCGTTACACCGAGCTATTGGCATTGTTCCTCAAGATACAGTCCTGTTCAACGACACAATTGAATACAACATTCGATATGGCAGGCCCGACTGCACCGATGAAGAGTTTAATGATGCTTTGCATAAGGCTCAACTTGCTGACTTTGTAACAGATTTACCCGATGGACTCAACACAGTAGTGGGGGAACGGGGCCTGAAACTTTCTGGTGGGGAAAAACAACGAGTTTCCATTGCCAGGACGATACTCAAAGATCCGCCAGTACTGTTGTTGGATGAAGCTACCTCATCGCTTGATTCGAAGTCTGAGCGACTCATTCAAAAGGCATTGGAAGTGGTATCCGAAAACCGCACGACCTTGGTTATTGCACACAGGTTATCAACCATAATTGATGCCGATAAGATCATTGTTTTAGATAACGGAGCGGTCGTCGAAGAAGGCACTCACGAAGAACTACTGATCAAGAATGGCGTTTATGCTGAAATGTGGTGGATCCAACTTCAACAAGATGACTACGAAGAAAATTTGGATTTTACTGAAGCAAAGGAGTCAGTCTACGCAGTGAGTTAAATTTGGTTTTAGTTCAACCAGATTCTCGCATTTCTAAACATCTTCATCCACGGACTATCGCCTGACTTCGATTCAGGTGTCCATGAAAACTGAATGTTTCGGAATACCCGTTCCGGGTGAGGCATGATTGCGGTCACTCTACCATCACAATTGGTGATGCCTGCCACCGCAAAATCTGAACCGTTTGGATTGTATGGGTAAACATCAGTGAGTTGTCCTTGATTGTCAATATACTGCATGCATATTTCTTGTGCTGTTTCCATTGATGCATAATCTGTACTGTCTTTGAACTTTGCTCGTCCTTCTCCATGTGCCACTGCAATTGGCAGTTCTGCCTCTAACATATTGGAGAAAAATATCGATTTACTTTGCGGAATTCGAACCATGATGAGTCGAGCTTCGAATTGTTCGGATTTATTTCGTCGAAGTTCGGGCCAGTGACTTGCTCCGGGGATGATTTCTCGGAGTTCAGCTAACACTTGGCACCCGTTGCATACTCCAAGTGTGAATTTACCGGAATCAGCAAAGAATTCAGCAAAATTGTCCCTTAGTTTTGGATTACATAGGATCGTACTAGCCCAGCCACGCCCAGCACCGAAGACATCTCCAAATGAAAATCCACCACAAAGAACCATGCCATCAAAACTTAAAAGGTCCTTTTCTCCGACAGCAACTTCCGACATCAATACGTCGTAGCATGAAAATCCAGCATGATCAAATGCTGCTGCCATCTCTACGTGCCCATTCACCCCCTGCTCTCTAAGAATTGCAATTTTCGGTGAAGTTTTGGTAAGAACAATGGGAACAGAAGTTGGTTCAGTGGGAAGTTGCACTCTCAGCCCTAAGTCACCCTCATTTCTAATTCGATCAAATTCCTGTTGAGCACAACTTGGATTGTCCCTCAATGATTGCATCTTCCAGCTTAGTTCGGACCAAATTTGTTGCAACTGAACCCGACTTTGTTCAAACAAGATTTTTTCTTTCGACTTTACCGAAATTGAGTCTTGAGAATTAACCGTAGCTACCTGATGAACCATATGATTCAGTTCATGCACATCAAGAATTTTCAATACTCTTTCGAGACAGCCCGGATTTACCTGTATCACCACACCCAATTCTTCGTTGAACAAAAAATCAATTGGTGAAGCGTCGGTGGACTCATCAACTTCAATATCAAGTCCAACTCTGCTGGCAAAGCTCATTTCGCAAAGCGCAGCAAACAATCCTCCGTCTGACCTGTCGTGGTATGCAGCCAGTAATTCTTGGTCTATCATCTGAGTGAACGCACAAAACAAGTTCTTCATTGCTACAGTATTGTCAAAGTCTGGCGGTTCACCCTGTTCACACTCAAAAACCTGATGTAGTGCGGACATGCCCATTCGGCACTTCCCCTGCCCTAAGTCAATCATTAATAACTTAGCTTCAACATCATTCACCAACTGTGGTGTCAGAGAACCGCGAACATCTTTAACTGCGGCAAAAGCGGTGACAATCAGTGAAAGTGGCGCAACCACTTTTCGAAAATCAGCGTTACTATCCTTCCATACAGTCTGCATTGAAAGAGAATCCTTGCCAACTGGGATTGATAGACCAAGTGGCAAGCAAATGTCATGTACCACACTGTCTACAGCGTCATAGAGATTGGCCCCCTCACCATCCGCACTGGCAGCAGCCATCCAATTAGCACTTAACTTAACTTGGTCTAAGTGGCGTATTGAGATGGACCTGATGTTGGTTAATGCTTCGCCAATCGCCATTCTTGCACTTGCTGGTGCATTCAATACTGCAATTGGTGCTCGCTCACCGATCGCCATCGCCTCACCCTGATAACCGCTGTATCCAGATAGAGTGACAGATGCATCAGCAACCGGAATTTGCCAAGGGCCAACCATTTGATCTCGATGAATCAACCCAGAGACTGTTCTATCTCCAATCGTAATCAAAAAGGTTTTATCACCCACAGTGGGTAAGCGAAGTACTCGTTCAACGCATTCATCCAATGCCCAATCATTGTTTTGAACTTCGGTAATATGAGGTTGTTTTCTCGTCGTAACTCGCTGCTCCTTTGGTAAACTTCCCATCAAAAATTTCATATCGACATCGACCGCCTTAGCACTATTATGGTCATGTGCATGTACATCATTTACCGCGAGATGTGGAATTTTCTTGGCTATGCCAACTACGGCGAACGGACATCGTTCAGCATTGCAAATTCGTTCAAACAAATTCAACTGATTTGAATCAATGGACAAAACGTATCTTTCTTGTGCTTCGTTGCACCAAACTTGCATCGGAGACATGCTTGAATCATCATTGGGTATGTCTTGCAACTGAATTTCGGCACCCAAGTCGCTGGCATGGACTAATTCAGGCAATGCATTTGAAAGTCCTCCGGCGCCAACATCGTGAATCGACAATATTGGATTGTCCTGACCACGCTCCAAACACCGGTTAATGACCTCCTGGCATCTCCTTTGCATTTCAGGATTGCTTCTCTGCACGGACGCAAAATCGAGTTCCTCGTCAGATTGGCCATAGCCTACGCTCGATGCCGCACCTCCCCCCAATCCGATAAGCATTGAAGGTCCGCCAATAACCACAAGTAAATTGTCTGACTCAAGGTTGCGTTTATCGACATTGTCAGGTCGGATGTTACCTATACCACCTGCGAACATAATGGGCTTGTGATAACCGTATTGATGTGCTAAGGGCATTTGCCCTGATTCAAATGTCCTAAAGAAACCTCCTATGTTTGGTCTACCAAACTCGTTATTGAACGATGCCGAGCCGATTGGGCCTTCTAACATGAGTTGAAGTGGAGTTGCGAATCTAGATGGAAATTCGTCTTCGTGCTCCCATGGTTGCAGTTGCCCAGGCAACTTCAAGTGCGATACGGAAAATCCGCACACTCCAGCTTTGGGTTTACCCCCTCTTCCAGTTGCACCCTCGTCTCTAATTTCGCCCCCAGCTCCAGTTGCAGCACCCGGAAATGGTGAAATTGCTGTGGGATGATTATGAGTTTCAGCCTTATAAATAACGTGAATTGGTTCCGACGAGCACCGATACATTCTGCTATGAGGGTCAGGAAAAAACGTGCCACCTTCAAAACCTTGGATAACTGACGCATTGTCTTCATACGCTACTAAAGTTCCGCTTGGGTTGTGTGCATGGGTTTTTCTTATCATTGAGAACATGGACTGGTTCTTGACCTGATCATCAATGGACCAAATAGCATTAAAGATTTTGTGACGACAGTGTTCGGAGTTCACCTGAGAAAACATCATTAACTCTGCATCAGTGGGATTTCTGCCTTTTGAGTTATACCAGTCGAAAAGGTATCGCAATTCTGACTCAGACAGTGCCAGACCAATCTTAGAATTTGCTTCAACCAGTGCGTCAAAGCCTTCGTTTAAAACATCAACTCTGAGCAATGGCAGTCTTTTCTTAGACTTAAAGAGGTGTTTAATTTCATTCGCATTAAAAATTACAGACTCAGTCATTCTGTCATGCAGCAACTGTACTACCTGAACTCTTTGTGTAGTTGTTGACTTTTGTGCCGTAAATCGAACTGTCCAAAACACCCCTCTTTCGATTCGCAAGATGTTTTCAAATGAACTTCGACGCAATATATCAGTGGCTTTGGTCGACCATGAAGTAGAAGTGCCGAATCTTGGCACGACCAAGAAACTATCGGAACTCTCTAACAAACACTCCCGAACAGATTCGCCTTGAATTAATTGAAGCAACTGCTCCAGTTGTGTGTAGTTGAAAGCAGAATAGTGAACAACGAAATAACAATACTTGGCAGTAATATTATCGACGTCCGGAACCACAGACTGAGTAGCAGCCAGAAGTTTTTCGGTACGAAAGTCAGATAGTGCCGAATGACCTAAAATTTGTAGGATTCGGGTCTCATCGCCAGATCCTTCAATTCGATTAGGCATTAAATTGACTTTTTAAGTGCGAATTTATTCAGCTACTTAATGCAGATAAAAGATTATGGATGCGTTACAGAATGAGGCGCATGCCTCAACCTGCTTTTGAGGATACTTGTTGAGAATTCCTTTAAGCCAGTTCAGGCAATTGGACACCGAGACGAGCGGCAGCAATTTCGTACGACTCAACCACACTTCCCAACCCTTGTCGAAAGCGGTCCTTATCCAATTTCTCTTTAGTTTCAGCATCCCACAAGCGGCATCCATCCGGGGTAAATTCATCACCCAACAAAACCGAAGATCCAAAGCGACCAAATTCCAACTTAAAATCCACCAGTAACATGCCCGCATCTTTGAACAAAGCAACTAGGATCTTATTTGCTGCAAAGGTTAATTCCTTCATTGCTTCAACATCGGAATCCTCTGCCCATCCAAAGGAACGAATGTGATACTCATTGATCATAGGATCGTGTCGCTCATCATCCTTCAGAAAAAACTCAAAGGTGGGCTGGCTGAGTTCCAGTCCCTCTTCTACGCCCAGTCTCTTACATATCGACCCGGCAGCAATGTTTCGAACAACGCACTCAACAGGAATCATCTTCAGATGCTTTACAAGTGATTGCGCGTGGTCAATCAATGTCTCGAAATGTGTTCCAATTCCTCCAGATTCCAAGGCCTGCATGACAAATGCATTAAAGTGATTGTTTACCATTCCCTTGCGGCTCAAGGCTTCCATTTTGCGACCATCGAATGCCGAAGTGTCATCTCTGAATTCCAAAATTAACTTGGATTCATCTTCAGTCAAAAATACTGATTTAGCCTTACCCGAATACAGGAGGTCGCGTTTTTTTGGAATTTGAGTCATCGTAGATTCTAAAGTTTAGTGATTTGAAAATCTGGTTAAAGAACGCCTGCACCTACCATGGCGATACGCACTTCGGCTTGAGCATTTTCAGTTAGTGGTACTAGAGGTAGTCGAAGATTGTTCTGCATGAGTCCTTGCTGACTGACACCCCACTTCGCAGGAATTGGATTGGACTCGATGAACATAGCATTGTGCAGCGGCATCAGCTTGTCGTTCAATGCCCTGGCTCTTTCCTCCTGTCCTCCAACTGCAGCTTCACACATCTCATGCATCAAAGTTGGTGCAACATTGGCAGTCACTGAAATAGTACCCTTACCGCCCACTAACATCAATTCCATTGCATCGGTATCCTGACCTGAATAGGAAACAAAGTCGTCTGCCGTGGCTTCAATCAATTCCTCACCACGTGGAATATCCGCGGTAGCATCCTTAATACCAATAATGTTTTCGATTTGGCTTAGCCGGATGACCGTCTCATTACTCATATCCACCGAGCAACGGCTCGGTACGTTGTAAAGAATTTGAGGAATTGGCACTGATTCGGCAATAGTCTTGAAATGTTGGTACAGACCTTCCTGAGTAGGCTTGTTGTAATACGGCACCACCAGCAGACAAGCATCAGCGTTGGATTCGTAAGCCGCTTGAGTCAACTCAATAGCCTCAGCGGTACTATTCGAACCAGTACCAGCTATAACGGGTATCGCTCCAGCCGCTGCTTCTACGGTCTTTTTGATGACTAAATGATGCTCTTCATGCGAGAGCGTCGCTGATTCACCCGTTGTACCAACGGATACAATGGCATCGGTACCTTTAGTGATGTGATGAGCAACCAATTCTGCCAAAGATTCATAGTCGACCGACCCGTCATCATTCATCGGTGTAACTAATGCAACTATACTGCCGCTAATCATGATGAAAGCCTTATGAGTAGATAATAAATAAAAACAATGAAGCGGCATATTTTGCCGCTTTAGTTAGGGAAAATGTTACTGTTTTTAGTAATGGATTTCAACTCATTTTACAGGTTATCTTTACCGATCTTTGAACACTTTGACAGGTCTGGACAAGTCACTTCAAGCCTTTCTATCCGCATGATTCACTGTGCCTGAAGATACCCATGATTTCACTCTCAATTTCTAAAACTAAACACTAAAATTAATGACTCTGATTAATCGCTTAACATCAAACTTCCTCACGAATATTAATATCGTGATGTTTTGAACTGTCAATCCAATGCAAGGCGGGCACATAAATGGGCAACAGACTATCAAAAATTTACACTCGAACCGGTGATGGTGGTACTACTGGACTTGGCGATGGCAGTCGCACTTCCAAGGACTCTGCGAGGATCGAAGCACTCGGTACAGTAGATGAACTGAATTGTTGTATCGGCGTACTCATAACCCATGACCTGCCTGATCATCTGCTTGATTGCTTGCTGGCAATTCAACATACGCTGTTTGATGTTGGCGGAGAACTCAGCATACCCGGATTCTCTTTGGTGAAGTCGGACCGTGTCGACTTCCTGGAGCAAACTCTCGATCAGTTAAATGAATATTTAGAACCTCTCAAGGAGTTCATCCTACCGGGTGGAACGGCAGCCTCGGCTCAGTGTCATGTGGCACGTGCTGTCTGTCGAAGAGCGGAACGAAGATTGAGTACGCTTGCATCAGAGGAAGAAATTTCTGATGTATCGAAGAAATATCTCAACCGACTATCAGATCTGCTATTTGTTATGGCCCGCTACATCAATAAAGAAGCTGGCGGAATGGATATTCTTTGGAATCACAAACGCAAAAAACGGCAGAAAACTCAACACAAACCCAGCCATTAAACTCCTCTCAGCTGTCATACGACAGTTTAGTCGTTCGGTCGCGCCAGTTATCGATCAAATGAACATATTCTGGCAACACGTCCGGCCTCGGAAATAGTTGATTCATCGGAGTTGAAGTACCGTTGCTTTGAACAATTCGCACATGACTTCGGTCCATTAAACGAGGCCGAACTACACCGCATGAGTGCGAAATTATCTGAACTTCCTTGATCAACTTTTTGCAGTAGTTCGCCACCCTCACAGCTTTGTCTTCTGGATTCAACCCCTTTTGCAGTCTCGGATTGTGGGTGGTTATTCCTGTAGGACATGTATTTTTGTTGCACTTCAGTGATTGAATGCAACCTAGTGCAAACATAAAACCTCGAGCTGAAGTCACAAAATCGGCTCCTGTTGCGATCGCCCAGGCAACTTCTGAAGGTGTAACAAGTTTCCCAGAGGCGATCAGTCGAATTCGATCACTTAAGCCATATCGAAAAAGCACGTCGGATACTAATGGAAGCGACTCCTTTACTGACAATCCAACATTGTCCATCAACGGCATGGGCGCCGCACCGGTACCACCATCACCACCGTCAACTGTGATGAAGTCTGGTGCATATTCAACTCCGCGCTCGTGAATGCGTTCGCACAATCGCTCCAGCCATTCAAAGCCGCCGAACACTGACTTGAAACCACAAGGTTTGCCGGAAATATCACGAACAGTGTTGATGTAATCGATCAACTGGTTCAGGTTTTTAATTTCAGGGTGGCGATTAGGTGAGATTGATGCCTGTCCAATCGGGATTCCCCTAATCTTCGATATTTCCTCAGTAACCTTGTTTCCTGGGAGAATCCCGCCCTTGCCTGGCTTTGCTCCCTGACTAAGCTTCAGTTCAAACATTTTCACTTCATCGTGAGCAGCGACTTCCTTTAGTTTTTTTGGGTCGAGTTGTCCACTGTCGTCACGTACACCGTATTTTGCCGTACCTATTTGAAAAACTATGTCGCATCCGCCGGAAAGATGAAAGGAAGAGAGTCCGCCTTCACCAGTGTTGTACCAACAATTTGCCATTGCGGCACCTCTAGACAGGGCCTTGACTGCAGGCGTAGATAAGGCACCGTAACTCATTCCCGAAATATTAAAAAACGAAGGTGCAACATAAGGATTGTCTGCGTGAGGGCCAATTAGCATTGGCACCATTTCAACAGCATCTTCGGTCAATGTAGGAAATGGGAAATTAACAAAAATCGCAGTCCCGACTGGACTCAAACTTCTGGTTGAACCAAACGCAACTGTATTGTCAGAATCGTGCGAAGACTTCCCAATCCATTCCCTTTCCGCTCTGTTGAACGGCATTTCTTCACGGTCCATTGCGAAGAAGTACTGGCGAAAAAATTCACCGAGCATAGTGAAAATATAACGAAATCTTCCAATGACCGGATAGTTTCTGCGAACGGCGTCTTTTGTCTGACTAACATCGACACAATACAGAAATATGCAAAATGCCACTCCCAGCCCAACACAAAAGATGAACAAAGCTGAAAGGAATTGAAGGCTTCCCATAAGAATCTGATCAACTAACATTCGATTTTTTTCCTCCCATTAAATAATTCTTTTGTCCTATCGGACGTGACTGTGCTAGCGCGTTCTACTCCAGTCGAAATGTGGACCAGGATCGGTTTTCCTTCCCGGTGCAATATCTGAATGACCGTAAATTGATTGCCTGTTGACACTAGGGTATGCTGTACAAATCAATTCAATTAACTGGTTCAATGAATCATATTGGCTGTCTTCAAATTGATCCTCATCACAACCTTCCAATTCAATACCAATGGAAAAATCATTAACGTTCGACCGGCCCTGACAGAATGATTCTCCGGCATGCCAGGCCCGAAGATGGGTTGGGACAAATTGCACAACTGTTCCATTCCTGCGAATCAAAAAGTGTGCTGAAACTTGAAGATCTCTAAGCTTGTCAAAAAACGGGTGTGCATCACAATTGAGCTGATTACAAAACAGTGCATCAACCTCACTTCCGCCGTAGGAACCGGGCGGCAGACTAATTGCGTGGACAATGATGACTTCTGGCTTAACCCCGACTGGTCGCTCATTATGGTTTTCGGAAGGCATCCGTGTAATACCGTCAACCCAGCCAGTGGTAGTATCCAGATTCACTTGGTTATGCAATTGCAAAGAAGTTTTTCTTATCAGTTTTATGCGGCCATATTATTGCGAATGCCATTCCAGACTGCAGTGAACTTCGGTCCATAGCGACCGAAAAAGTCTATATTCACTCAACTTCCTGTCTAACTCGTAGTCAATAATATTATGTGGCAGGCAAAAATTTTGTGAATAATCTCGCTTTGTGCAAATGTCTTATCATATTGACTTTTCTTTCTTCGAATCCCATTTCAAAATTTTTCCGACCTAAACAGTGACTGACATGGATTTGAAACGATGGCAATTTTGGATTGACCGCGGCGGTACATTTACGGATGTTGTGGCCAGAAGCCCGGAAGGCACACTGCACACACACAAACTTCTTTCGGAAAACCCCGATTATTATCGGGATGCCTCAATTCAGGCGATTCGCGACTTAGTCAATGGTTCCGAAACCACCATGTTAAATTCCGATTTGATTAGTGCGGTAAAGATGGGAACAACCGTAGCAACCAATGCGCTGCTGGAAAGAGCAGGTGAACGATGCGTGCTGGTGACAACTCAAGGTTTTAAGGATGGGTTGCGCATCGGCTACCAAACTAGACCAAATCTTTTCACCCGAAAAATTACCCTACCCGAAGTCCTTTACGATGAAGTCATCGAAGTTGATGAACGCTATAGCGCATCGGGTGAAGTTATTGAGCCACTCGACACTGTTCATGCAAGACAAAACCTCAAGGACTGTTTCGACCGCGGAATCACTTCGTGTGCCATTGTGTTTTTGCATGGCTACCGATTTCATGAACATGAACTCACAGTGGCCAACATCGCACGCGAAATTGGATTCACTCAAGTATCTGCCTCTTGCGAAGTCAGCCCACTCATGAAATATGTCGGCCGTGGCGATACAACCGTAGTAGATGCCTATCTTTCGCCGGTATTACGCCGCTATGTGCAACAGGTCAGTGCAGAAATGGAAGGCGTGCGTCTGATGTTTATGCAGTCGAATGGTGGACTCACCGACGCGCATAAATTTCAGGGAAAGGACAGCATTCTTTCGGGTCCAGCGGGTGGTATTGTCGGTGCGGTTGAAACAAGCAGGCGTGCCGGTTTTGAAAAGATTATTACGTTTGACATGGGTGGAACTTCAACGGATGTCTCCCACTATGCTGGAGAGTACGAACGGGCCTATGAAACACTAGTAGCTGGGGTTCGAATTCGATCGCCAATAATGCGAATTCATACCGTTGCCGCCGGTGGTGGGTCAATTCTACATTTTGATGGTCTCAAGTATCGTGTAGGTCCTGATTCAGCAGGAGCCAACCCTGGGCCGACTAGTTATCGAAACAACGGTCCTCTCACAATCACTGACTGCAATCTGATGCTTGGCAGGCTGGTCCCGGAGTACTTTCCGAAAATTTTTGGTGCAACGGGAGACATGTCACTGGATGCCAGTCGAGTCGAAACTGAGTTTGAACGACTTTCGAAATCGATTCAGCAACAAACCGGTGATGTTAGAACTGCTCACGATGTCGCTGAAGGTTTTTTAAAAATCGCTGTGGACAACATGGCCAACGCGATCAAGAAAATTTCCGTTGAACGAGGCCACGATATCACCGAGTATGTGTTGTGCTGTTTCGGCGGCGCGGGGGGACAGCATGCTTGCATGGTTGCTGACGCTCTCGGTATTGATACAGTATTTATCAACCCTTATGCCGGCGTTCTTTCAGCCTACGGGATTGGATTGGCTGACGTGCGAGCGATACAAGAAGAAGCGATCGAGTATCCACTAAATGATGAACTCATTACAACTTTGGAAACTCAGTATCAAGAACTGACCGATAAAGTTGTAAACGAAGTCGTTGGCCAAGAAGTCGTTCGAGAAAATGTCAACGTACAACGCAGAATGCATGTGCGATACGACGGTACTGATTCTGCAGTTTTAGTGGACTTTGCGAACGCTGATTCGGTTCGCGCAGACTTCGAACGGTTGTATCGCCAACGATTTGGCTTCATCATGCCAAACAAAGCAGTACTTGTCGAGGCAATTTCAGTCGAAGCAATTGGGAAGACAGAAGCTGATGACGAACAATTGTTGCCATTTGCTACACGTTCGGAACCACTGAATCCAGAAGTTACCAAGCAGGTGTACAGTGCAGGAGAGTTTCATGCAACTGATGTCTATCTTCGCGAAAAACTTCTTCCCAATGATGTTATCAATGGCCCTGCGATTGTTATTGAAGCGAATGCAACAACAATTTTGGAACCCGGATGGCGATTAAGAGTATCGAATCGCCAAGACCTGATTCTGACCCGTTCTGAACCCAGACAATCTGAAAAAGCCTTGGGCACCGATGCCGACCCAGTCATGCTCGAGGTGTTCAATAATCTGTTTATGTCTATAGCAGAACAAATGGGAGCAGCGCTGGAGAACACCGCGTACTCAGTAAACATCAAGGAACGCCTGGACTTTTCCTGTGCTGTGTTTGACTCCTATGGTGACTTGGTTGCAAATGCTCCGCACATGCCGGTTCATCTTGGTTCGATGAGTGAGTCAGTCAGGATCGTGATACGTAACCGAGCTGGCACCATAATGCCCGGCGACTCATTCATACTCAACAACCCTTATAACGGAGGTACACATCTGCCGGATATCACGGTAATTACTCCGGTATTTCACAGCGATGACCGAACCATTTTGTTTTACGTCGCCTCACGTGGGCATCATGCTGATGTGGGTGGTACTACACCGGGTTCAATGCCGCCGGACAGTCGAGTGATCGAAGAAGAAGGCGTATTGATTGATGACGTTCAGCTGATTGATCAGGGTGTACTGCTTGAAGAAAACATACGAGAATTGTTGACCAATGCTACTTACCCTGTACGCAATGTTGAGCAAAATTTAGCAGACATACGAGCACAGGTAGCCGCAAACGAAAAAGGCGTACAAGAATTACGGTCAATGGTTAATCACTTTGGCCTGGATGTCGTCAAGGCATACATGCAACACGTGCAGGACAATGCAGAATACTCAGTTAAAAGAGTGATTGGCGCCTTGCGAAATGGCCACTTCGAATATGAAATGGATGACACCAGCAAAATTGTTGTGACAATATCCATAAACAATGAAGCTCAAACTGCTGTTGTAGATTTCACAGGAACTTCCGAGCAGCGGATTAGTAATTTCAATGCACCTTCGTCAGTTGCTCGAGCAGCAGTGATGTATGTCTTTAGGACTTTGGTTAACGACATTATTCCTATGAACGAAGGCTGTTTGAAGCCAATCAAGATCATTATTCCGGATGGCTGTATGCTTAAACCAGTCTATCCGGCAGCAGTTGTTGCAGGAAATGTGGAAACATCTCAATACATTACGGATGCTCTATACGGTGCCTTGGGTGTACTAGCAGCAGCGCAGGGAACAATGAATAATTTCACATTCGGCAACGATAAATATCAATACTATGAAACGATTTGTGGTGGTTCTGGTGCAGGACCGGATTTTGATGGATGCGATGCCGTTCACACACATATGACCAACGCAAAATTGACCGACCCAGAAGTATTGGAATGGCGATTTCCGATTCGTTTGGAAAGTTTTGAAATTCGTAAAAACAGTGGTGGGTCAGGTCAGTATCGAGGTGGTAACGGCACAATTCGTAAATTGAAGTTTCTAGAACCGATGACAGCTGCAATTCTTTCTGGCCACCGGCGAGTTCCACCTTACGGGGTAGCTGGTGGTCAACCTGGTGCTACTGGGGAAAACTCTGTAGTTCGATCCGATGGAAGTATTCAGGCGATTGGATCAACCGATTGCACAGAAATGAACATTGACGATATTTTTGTGATCGAAACACCCGGAGGTGGTGGATTTGGAGTGCCGCATTAATCAGTGCAAGACTTCAGTAGTCCTGTGCCGATAGGTAGTCCAGCCTACTAGCACAAAGTAAATTCAATAGACAAAGTTAACATAAGGCAGTCGAAAATCAGTTTGATTATGTTGCAATGCAATATAATACCTCCAACTCGGCTATCTCAAATTGAGAATACCTTTTGAATTAAAATTTACAGAGTACAATTTTGATTCTTAACTCCTTGTTCCTGAATTTAAAACCACTGAGGTATGCATGCAATGACCTATGCTTGTAACGGCAAATTTGATTGGCCAACTGCCCCACAAACTGACGTAAAGAGTTTTCCAACGCCTTCTTATGCTCCAAATCGATGGGAAAACATCAAACGAGATTACGATTGGACAGAAGTAGAGCGTTTGCGTGGGTCCGTACGAATCAGAAATACCCTTGCGGAAATGGGAGCCCAGAAGTTATGGCATAGCCTTCAAAATGAAGACTATATCGCTTCGTTAGGTGCCTATTCGGGCTGTCAAGCCGTTCAACATGTAAGAGCAGGATTGAAGTCAATCTATCTATCAGGCTGGCAGGTAGCAGCTGATGCCAATAATGCAGGCCAAACTTATCCAGACCAGTCCCTATACCCAGCGAATTCAGTTCCTCAAGTGATTGAACGCATCAACAATGCTTTCATTCGTCAAGATCACATCCAGACAATGGAGCGATTAAGTGGCCAGGAAACTACCAGTATTGACTGGTTAGTCCCTATAGTCGCTGATGCAGAAGCTGGGTTCGGCGGGCCACTGAATGTGTTCGAAATCATGAAAGGTATGATTAAAGCCGGAGCCGCAGGCGTACACTTTGAAGATCAATTGTCTTCAGAGAAAAAATGCGGTCACCTTGGTGGAAAGGTTCTTCTTCCGACTTCGCACGGCATTCGAAATCTGTCTTCTGCCAGACTTGCTTCGGATGTCTTAGGGGTGCCGACAATTTTGATCGCCCGCACAGATGCCGAAGCGGCACGTTTGATCACTTCCGACATTGACGAACGTGATCATCCTTTCATTACCGGGCAGAGAACAGCGGAAGGATTCTACCGAATCACTGGCGGTATGGATATGTGCATCGCCAGAGGCTTGGCTTATGCCCCTTATGCAGATTTAATTTGGATGGAAACCTCGACTCCAGATCTTATCCAAGCCAAAACATTTGCCGATGCCATTCACGAAAAATTCCCTGGCAAAATGCTTGCATATAACTGCTCACCGTCCTTCAACTGGCGAAAACACCTGGATGATAGCGATCTCGAAAATTACCAACGCGAACTCGCAAAACTGGGGTATCGGTATCAGTTCATTACTTTAGCTAGTTTCCATAGTGTGAACTACTCCAGTTTTGATATTGCTCGAAAGTATATTGAGCATGGAATGAAGGGTTATTCTGAACTGCAGGAATCAGAATTTAACGCTGAACAGTTTGGATTTTCAGCTACTCGACATCAACATGAAGTTGGCGTGAGTTACTATGATGCAGTTGCCGAAGCAACTACCGGAACTGGTGAATCTTCTACAACAGCAATGGCTGAATCTACTGAAACAGCTCAATTCTAATTTTTAAAATCTGGTCACAATAGCATGGGGAGGGAACATCCTGTTCTCTCCCTTTTTGTTGTACTTCTAAAGTCTATAGTCAAATGAGCGATAATCTAACTATTAAAACTACGCAAACTCTCAATCTGCCCCACCGTTCAACTGCCTACAAATGTCGTTGATAGGCATCCTTCAGTTAGATACAAACTTTCCTAGAATTCCGGGTGATATCGGAAACGAATTCTCCTTTCGTCATCCGGTCATCTATGAAACTGTAAAGCAATTGAACGTTGCAAGTGTTGTTTCCGATGCCGGCTTGTCTCAGGAGTTCGAATCCGAAATTTTGGCTTCAACCCGAAAATTACAAGACAGAGGTGCTTCCGTCATCGGAACCAGTTGCGGATTTCTTGTTTCAGCGCAACAATTGATTCAGTCCAACGTAGATGTTCCAGTACTAAGTTCTTCCCTCTTACTACTTCCATTGTTAAGAACAACATTTGGTGAGCAAACGCCAATCGGGATTCTAACTTTCGATGCAGAAGTGCTCGCCTCCTACGAAAACATCACTCAGGACCAAAACATCTACATTCAAGGCCTGGACCAACGTGGAGAACTTTATCGTTGCATTAAAGAAGACTGTCGAAAACTGGACACACAAGCAGCACGCGATAGTGTGATGGCATGCACCAACGAACTTATTTCAAGGCACCAATCAATCGCAGTTTTCTTAATTGAATGCACCAACATCTCTCCTTACAAGAAGGACATTCAGGTGCGATTTAAACTGCCTACCTTTGACTTGATTGATGGATTGGATTGGCTGGCTGATGCCAATCACTAAATGTGAGAATTTGGAATATCTACTTCATTGAGTTGGGTAGATAGGTGGCAATTTCAGGAAACATAAGGAGTAGGAACACACCAACAATCATTAGCAAAAACATCGGAACAGTTGCGCGTGAGATAAATGCCATATCCTTTCCTGTCATGTCTTGCAGCACAAACAAGTTGAAGCCAACAGGTGGCGTAATTTGGGCCATTTCCACTACCAGCATCAAGAAGATTCCAAACCAAATCATGTCAAAGCCAGCATTACGAACTAGCGGTTCAATCACAGCCATCGTAAGCACGACTGATGATATTCCGTCCAGAAAGCACCCCAAAATGATGTAGAAGATCAGCAATGCAATCACCAACATCCACGGAGAGAGATCCATTTCACCTATCCATTCCGCCAATGATCTTGGCAACCCCGTAAAACCCATTGCCAAAGACAGAAAAATAGAGCCTGCCAGAATGAACGCAATCATTGCTGACATCCTCGTCGCCCCCAGAATTGAAGCGATAAAGGTCTGTTTGTTCAATGAACCCTGAAAATGAGATAGAATCAATGCGCCCACTACACCTATTACTGCAGCCTCAGTAGCTGTTGCTATGCCCGTGTATATCGAAGACATCACTCCAGCAATTAACAACACAACAGGAATCAACAACACAACATCACGTAATTTGCCGAAGTGCTGTTGCTCGGACTGTTTGTTCTTTGAAAATATCCCCCAAGTTGCAATGTAGCCCATAAATAAAATCGCGAGCATAATTCCAGGAAGAATTCCTGCAATGAATAGTTTCGCAATGGATTCATTAACTGTCACGCCGTAGATGATCAGAGTAATTGATGGCGGGATTAGTAATCCCAGCGTGCCGGCTCCAGCCAAAGTCCCAATAATCATTCTTTCAGGATATAGACGTCGTCGCAATTCCGGAATTGACATCTTACCAACGGTAATCACAGTAGCCGCAGACGAACCTGAAATCGCAGCAAAGACCGTGCATCCTGCAACGTTGACGTGTAACAACCCTCCAGGTAGTCGCCACAATACCGGGGCTAGTCCCTTAAACAGATTCTCTGACAACTTGGTTCGAAACAGTATCTCCCCCATCCAGATGAACAGTGGCAAGGCAGTAAGTGTCCAGCTTGAAGCACCGCCCCACATTGTCGTTGCCATTGCATCAACGACAGGTCTGTCTGTAAACATCAGCAAACCGACTGTAGCAACACCAATCAAACTCATCGCTATCCAAAGGCCGGACCCAAGCAATCCGAACAGCACTAGTAAAAATATGATTGTCAGTCCGACTTCGTCCATAACCGTTTCGGTGCAGAATCAAAGCGTTGCGTAATAAACTTAAATAGATGATGAATTAAGCAAATTGCAAGAATGATTGAACCAATCATCACCATTAGTTGAGGTTTCCAAACCAAAATGGCGTCTGCCCCTTCACTACGTTCCTGAAACTTCCATGACCAAAAGGTGAGCTTGGAGATGGAAACAGCCAGAAATACCGTGATGACGGAACCTATGGTCAAGGCCCAGAGTTCAGCAAACCATCGTTTCGATGGAGAAAGGTGAGAAATTAAAACTTCGACGCGAATATGGCCGCGCTGTTCAAACGTATACGCTAGTGCTAAAAAGCTGCTGGCGGCCATTGCATAGCCGGAATACTCGTTTAACCCTGGGATATATGTGGATAATAGCCGAGTTATGATGCTGGCTAAAACCAAAAGTGCTATAGCTATCAGGAAGGTTGCTGCTACATAACCGCTAAAGCGATAGAGTAGCAGCAACGACCGGTCAAGGCGAATCACTAACGCCTTCATACTCAACCGGCATTAAGTTTCTGGCTCTATTAACTTACATTGAATGGAAAGACTCGACTACCTGTCGACCCAAGTCGCCGGCTTCCTCATACCACTCGCTCGTCAGTACCTTTCCAATTTCAACAAAATCAGCCTTCAACTGATCACTTGGCGCTTCGATAGTCATTCCGTTTGCAGCTAATTGCTCCTTGTACCAATTGGACAGTTCTTCTGCTTTCGCCCAGCCAGCTGACTCAGCCATAGCAGCGGCTCCAAGCACAATTCCTTTAGTTTTATCGTCCAGTTCTGCCCAAGCATTTTTATTCACGACGATCATATTCTTGGGCAACCAAGCCTGCACATCGTACCAGTAATTAACGTACTCCCACAGCTTACGATCGTATCCAGTAGAACCAGAAGAAATCATGCTATCAGCGACCCCTGCCGAAAACGCCTGTGAGATTTCCGCAGCTTCAATTTTTGTGGGGATTGCGCCCATAAGTTCTGCAAGTCTGGCAGTAGAAGCATTGTAGGCTCTAAATTTCTGTCCCTTCATGTCTGCGGCACTATTAACTGGTGTGACGTTATATAGCCCTTGAGGCGGCCACGGAACCGCATAGAGCAGTTTAAGGCCTCTTTCATCTAGTATGTCCGCAACAAATGGTTTAGTTGCTTCGTAGAGTTTTGCTGCAGATTTAAAACTTGTTGCCAGAAATGGCAAAGCATCTATTGAAAAAATTGGATGTTCATTGCCTAGTGCAGACATTAAACGTTCTCCAATCGGAACTTGACCGGTACGTACCGCTCTAAATATTTCGTCACCCTTGTAAAGCGAACCACTTGGATGAGTAACAATTTCCAACTCTCCGCCGGTGGCCTTGGTCACAGCTGCAGCGAAGTTTGCCGCATTTTGAGAGTGATAATTGCTTGCTGAGTATGCTAAAGGCATATCCCATTTTTGAGCATGAACTGCCATGCTCAGCATTAAGCCAACTGCGATCAATGCAGTCTTTTTAATTGTTTTTTTCATGATCTTTATTCCATTTAAGATGGGTAGTCGTTAATACATTCCAAACTACCTATTCATGAACTCAAATTCATATTTCATTTAACAAAGAAATAAATTTGACCAGACCGCAAAAGTAGCCTGAAAATGCTTTAATTCATAAGTAGAATTAAAATACAAATTAATAATTTATTTCATATTTTTACTCGCAGGGGAAGAGATGGTTTACGACAACGACTCGGCATTTACCGGGACTAACCGCAATAACATGGGGTATGCATCAACATTTGCAGGAGCCCTTAGTTTGTTTCGTCGCCCCTATTCAAAATCAGTGACAGATTCTGACTTGATTGTGAGTGGTGTACCCTATGACCTGGCTGTTACAAACAGACCTGGCACCCGATTCGGACCCCGAAGCATTCGTGCTGCATCTGCGCACATGTCATGGGAGGGTTCAACCTGGCCATGGAAATTTGATCCCTTTAAGGTTCTGACGGTAACAGACTATGGCGACTGCGATATCGATCATGGATTTCCGGAGAAAATTCCCGCTCAAATAAAGAATCACGCTCAATTGCTACTCAGCGGAAATGCCAAAATTCTTACCATGGGTGGCGACCATTTCCTCACATATCCTATATTGGAAGCCGTTTGCGAAAAGTATGGACCCATATCTTTAGTTCACATCGATGCTCACTTGGACACTTGGCCGGAAGCGGAAGAACGAATTGATCACGGCACCATGTTTTATCATGCTGCTCGGAAAGGCTATGTTATTCCGGAACGCTCAATTCAAATTGGTATGCGAACTTGGGCTGAGGACAATCAAGGATTCAACGTATTTGATGCAAAGTATGTTCATGAGCAAGGCGTCAAAGCAGTTGTCGAACAAGCCATATCTATAGTTGGAGACAATCTGGCTTACCTCAGTTTTGATATAGACGCTCTTGACCCTTCAGTTGCTCCTGGAACCGGCACTCCGGTATGTGGAGGATTGTCAATGTGGCAAGCACAAAGCATTATTCGTGGGTTACGAAATATATACTTTATTGGGATGGATGTAGTGGAAGTCGCTCCGGCATATGACGTCGGCGAGATTACGTCGCTTGCAGGTTCTCACCTGATGCTTGATTTCATTTGCCTACTGGCGTCGAAAGAGCATGTCTAAAGCAAACATTTGAGACCAGATTACCTCAAACCGTCTTGCACTAACTCAAACATCCAACTAGTGAGTACTGATCGTTAATTTGGGAACGTTTCCAGCCACTCGCTGAAGCGGCGCTCACGCAAATACTCTGTGTTTAGGTACCACCTAGGCTGTGACCATATGGAAGTGGCCAGATTTCTTTCGCTTGTTGGCAAGTGGTCTAACATGTTGAATTTGGTAGATTCGTGAAACCCAACCCTTTCATAGGCGGAATATCTGGTAGGACTATACGGCATCAAATGCGCTAAATTCACCATGCTTTCAGTGGTTGTGACAGACTTGATGAACTGCACAGCAAGATCTATATTTGTTGATTTGCTGCTGATCACCCAAACTCTTGAGTCCAGAAACTGACCATCACTGATGTAGGAAATTGGCAGATTTGAATTCAACCTAATATCGAAGTATTGTTCATAAGGCATTGATGCCATTACAACATCACCAAAGTTCAATAACTTTAGCGATTCCTCACCTGGCTCGACCCAAACAATGTCACTTCGAATTTTGTCAAGTTTTTTAAAGGCCAATCTCATGCCACGATCAATACTCAACAGGTTGTTGATTTGAATGAGCGGGATATTGTATGAATAAAGAGCCCATTCGAGTATGGTAACCGGTTCTTTACGTATGGCTCGTTTTCCTGGAAAGTTTTCAGTATCAAAAAAGTCCTTAACGGAACTTGGTTTTCTATCTGCAAATGCACCATCTTCGTATGCAATAACAGTCGAATAGACAAAATGCTCAACCCCGCATTCCAATAGGGAATCCTCAAAAAAGTCTTCAGTCGGGGGAGTATTGTCCGGGGCTGGTGCCAATACATTATGATCAAATTTATGCAGTAGCCCCTTTTCACAAGCCTCGATCGCGTCCGCCTTGTACATATCGAGCACATCCCAATGCTCGCCTTCCTCGACTTTGATCAGTGGCTCTACGCCGCCGAAGTACGGCTTTCGAACAACTTCAACTCCAGTGTTTACCTCGAACATTTGAATGTATGCCCTATCTTGACTTGCTTCAGATGAACCCTTCCAAGTTGCAACCACCAATTTTGCTTCTTCCTGAGCGTGAACGCTACAGAAGACGCAAGTTGAACAGAACACCAGCAGTAGCCTATAGCGATTCATTTTCCTCATGTCTCAACCGTTCAGCAACTTCATAGTAGGTTTCCAACACTTTGCCTTCGGTTACTACACCTAACAACTTACCATCAATACTTGACACTACGGGCACGATTTCACCCACAAAGTTGATTAACCAATCTACAGCCCAACGTATGCTCAAAGACTCATCAAATCTCAATTCTGCTTCTTCAACCAAATTATCAACAGTAAGATTAGGATCTTGGTTTACACATTGATTCAATGTAAGAAGTCCAAGATATACATGGTCGTCTCTGGTAACGACAGCCTCTGATCTTTTTGTCTCCTGAAACCGATTTACGGCATTTTTTACGGTATCGGAGGGATTGAATTTTATGTAGTCATCTTGCATGACATTTGTGATTGGAATATTAGCCAATATCGCGGACAGCCGTCCCGAAGTCAAATCATAACCTTGGCTGGCAATTTGCAAATCGTAGAGGGAACGCCCAAACAATCGATAAGAGATTAAGTTTGAAAACACCACCGCAACCATTGATGCTGCTACCAATTCATAACTCCGTGTCAATTCCAACACAATTAGAATTGTGGTCAGCGGTGCTCCAATCACCGCGCTAGTTACCGCCATCATTCCGCTTATTGCGTAGGGTACCACTCCCGAATAAGCCAGAATATCGAGGTCGTTTAATACATTGCCAAATAAAGCTCCAAATAACATACCGATAAGCAAAACGGGACTGAAAATTCCACCGGCGAATCCAAACGATAAGCAAATAATCGTCAAACTCAATTTTGCGGTAATTATCAATATCAACTCAAAAGTCGTAAATGCTCCGTCAATTGTTGCAAAACGCAGCGTCTCACGACCTATTCCTAGCACCTCTGGAAGTTGCAGAGCGACTACACCGAGTAGTATTCCGGCACACATCGGCTTGATAAAATCCGGCAAATTCAACTTCTTTGCAAAAGCTGCACAACTGAGCATTGACCGCACAATTATCGTTGCGACAAAGGCGCCTAAAACGCCCACAATAGCGAATAGCACATACTCGTAAGAAAAGTTTATGCCGCTAAAGTAAACAACAAACAGTGGTGGTCTTTGGAATGCCACATGAGACATATAAAATGCTATTGCGGCCGCCAATGCTGTAGGAGCAAAGGCTCGAATGGCGTAGTGTCTTAAAATGACTTCGTGAGCGAAAACCAGTCCCGCCAGTGGTGCATTAAAAGCAGCAGCTATAGCGGCTGCGACTCCCGCCGCAACACCAATAGATCGTATCTCTGGAATATTGAGTTTCAACTTATCTGTCAGCAACCCGATTAACGTTCCTAAGTAGACTAATGGACCGTATTGACCAACCGATGCCCCTGCTCCAAGCGATAACAGCGATGCAAAAGTTGACACAATACCGTCCTTAATCGATACGGTAGACTTTCTTAACTGAACAATGATTAAGGAATCCGCTGGTCCAAGATTTCGCTTACTGGTTGAAAAGAATTTAAAAATCAAGCCGACGATCAACCCGCCAATTGCCGGCACCAATATGGTTAGTGAGGTAAGGAGTAACGGAGTTTCTTCGTATTGAATGCGTACGCTGGGGGCAATAATGAGAACTTCGTTCAGCCATAAAATGCTGTCAACAAATCCAATCGTACACAATGAGACAATTGTGCCAATGACTGTACCGAGCGTCATCAACACCACCATTCGGTGAATTGTGACACTATAGATTGAAGATCGCGGGAGTGAAAACTTCATCGAAATTAATGTATATCACAAACACCTCAATGAATTGCAACGGCAGGGAAGTTTAAAGAAACACAGGGTTTTCTTTGCAAGATGAGGTTGCAAACCAATTTCAACAACTGGTTGGCAACAGTATTGATTGAGTAAGTGTGGTAGGACTGCAGAACTTACAGCAATCTTATGCGCATCAACAACTGTCGCAAACTCCAAGGAGTCTGCGACAGCAGTTATTTACGTTTTAGTCTAGGGCGGCTTCGAGTTCAGGGACTGCCGAAAACAAGTCTGCAACCCAACCATAGTCGGCGACCTGAAAAATTGGGGCATCTTCGTCTTTGTTGATAGCAACGATGACCTTCGAATCCTTCATCCCAGCCAAGTGCTGAATGGCCCCGGAAATCCCGACTGCAATGTATAGATCCGGCGCAACTACCTTACCCGTCTGTCCGACTTGGTAATCATTTGGAACGTAACCAGCATCAACAGCTGCTCTTGAGGCGCCTACCGCAGCATTAAGTTTATCGGCAATTTTTTCGAGCATACTAAAGTTGTCGCCGCTCTGCATCCCTCTGCCACCTGAAATCACAATTCGTGCGGTCGTAAGCTCGGGTCTTTCGCTACGCGTCAAGTCGTGCCGAACGAAAGAACTCAACCCACTGTCGGAGGACATTGACAGGTTTTCAGTTTCTGCACTACCACCCTCTTCTGCAACTGGGTCGAAGGATGTAGTTCGCACTGTAATAAATTTTACCGAATCCGAAGAAGATACCTTTGCGAATGCATTACCGGCATAGATGGGCCGAATGAAGGTGTCATCGCTAACTATTTCCGTAATATCAGAAATTTGCTGCACATCCAATAATGCGGCAGCATGAGGCATAATGTTTTTTCCGAAAGTAGAAGCTGGTGCCAAAATATGCGAATACGATTTTGCTGCTTCAACCACTACCGGAGCAACGTTTTCAACCAAACCATATTCATACTCGGCCGAGTCAACTACCAAGACTTTGCTGATTCCGGGTATCTTTGTTGTAGCTTCGACTACTGGTGCACAGCCCGTACCGACTACTAATGCATCAACATCGCCACCCAACTGTTGAGCAGCCGTAATGGTGTTGTATGTAGAAGATTTGACGACTTCGTTGTCGTGTTCAACCAAAACTAAAGATCGCATAACAAAACCTTTGCTTCTTCTGTGAGTTTATCGATTAATTCTGCAGCATTAGCGACTTTTACGCCGGCATCTCGTTCCGGTGGGTCTACCACCTCAATTACTGTCACTCTGGGGGTGACATCGACACCCAAGTCTTCAGGTGAAAATGTTTCGACCGGTTTTTTCCGTGCCTTCATGATATTTGGCAAAGATGCATAGCGCGGCTCATTCAAGCGCAGGTCAACAGTAATCACCGCTGGTCTGCTGAGCCTGACAGTTTCAAGTCCACCATCCACTTCTCGCACCACATCAATTGAAGCATCGTCGATGTCAATTTTGGATACAAATGTACCTAAAGACCATCCGAGCAGTGCCGCCAACATTTGGCCAGTCTGGTTGTTGTCATTGTCTACGGCTTGCTTGCCCATTATGACGAGACCCGGTTCTTCTTTGTTAACCAAAGCCCGTAAAAGCTTTGCAACAGCAAGCGGTTCGGTATCAGGGTCTGTAGCAACCAATATTCCGCGGTCTGCTCCCATAGCCAGAGCAGTACGTATTGTTTCCTGACTTTTTTCAGGGCCAACCGATACAGCAATAATTTCTTCAACTGCACCGGCTTCACGCATTCGAATGGACTCTTCAACAGCGATTTCACAAAATGGATTCATTGCCATTTTGACATTGTTCAACTCAACACCACTGTTGTCGGACTTCACTCTGACCTTAATGTTTGCGTCAATTACACGCTTTACTGGAACGATAACCTTCATTCCGGCTCCTATAGAGAATTGGTTAATGAATTATTGCGACTAAGCTTTCAGTCTTTGATTTTGTGGGTCATGCGGCGAATTTTCGACTACTTTACATGGATAACGATTACCAAGTATTTCAATTTCAAATTCAGTACCAACAGCACCGAATCCGGTGCGTACGTAGCCAATTGCCATGCTTTGCTTGAGATAGTGTCCATAAGACCCCGCAGTTGCCCGACCAATCATGTCTCCTTCCAACCACAACGGCTCATTGCCTAATGGGTCCGCATCTGCTATTCCATCGACAAAGACCGATACAAATTCCTGCGGGACACCACTATCAAGCTGCTTTTGAAGCGCATCTCTGCCAGTAAACTCCCCTTTGTCCATATGCACAAAATGGTTTAACCCGGCCTCAAAAATTGAATACTCTCGAGTGAGATCCTGCCCCCACATTCGATACGACTTCTCAATCCGAAGCGAATCCATGGCACGCATTCCGCATTGCCCGATATTGTACTCACGACCTGCTTCCAATAAAGAATTAAATATGTGCCGTTGGTACTCGATGGGATGATGCAATTCCCAGCCTAGTTCTCCAACAAAATTGACGCGCATTGCTTTTGCCGGAGCGACTCCAACATAAATGTCCTGGGCTGTTAACCACCTAAAATCTTCATTAGCTAGACTTGAATCGGTAACCTTTTCCAGCACCTTGCGCGAATTTGGCCCTGCGATCACCAATGTTCCATGAGCTGTAGTAATGTTTTCCAATAGAACTGAACCATCATTCGGTAGGTGTTTCTTTAGAAAACTGTAGTCAAAACTCTCCGCTGCTCCAGAGCTCACCAGGTAGTAGGATCCGTCAGTATTACGGGTAATTGTAAATTCACTGCGAACACCGCCATTCACCGTTAACGCATGAGCTAATTGGATACGCCCTGGCGCTTCCGGAAGTTTTCGTGCAACAAGGCTGTTAAGGTAGTCAATAGCTCCTTCACCAGACACCCGAAATTTTGAAAAACTGGTGATATCGATAATCCCAACATTGTTTCGGATGTTGTTATGTTCGTTGCCCACATGCTCGAAGTACTTTGAGCGTCGAAAACTCCAGTCGTCTGTGGCTTCAGTACCCTTGGGCGCAAACCAATTGGGTCTTTCCCATCCGTAACGCTGCCCCCAAACTGCTCCCATCGCATCAAGCTGGTCATGAATTGGGCTAGTCTTTGCGGGCCTTGCGGCGGGCCTTTCTTCGTCTGGATAGTGAATCGTAAAAACATTCTCATATGCCTCTTCATTTTTCTTGACCAAGTACTGGCCCTTCGCATACTCGCCGTACCTTCTGGGGTCAACGGCAAGGAGATCAATTCCAGGCTCTCCCTCGACAATCCATTCGGCAAGCTGCCACCCTGCTCCACCAGCTGCAGTCACACCAAAGCTGTGACCCTCACTAAGCCATACATTGGGTAGGTCCCAAGCCGGTCCAACCAGCGGACTGCCATCCGGGGTATAAGAAATGGGGCCATTTACAATATCCTTGATTCCAGAAGTTGCAAATGAGGGGACTCGTTTCATGCACGCTTCGACATGCGGCATCAGGCGGTCCAAATCTCCTGGAAATAAGTCTTTTTCGAAAGAATCAGGGACTCCGTCCGCGAACACCGCCGGTGCACCTTTTTCGTAAGGTCCGAGAATCCAACCCATTCGTTCTTCACGAAAATAATATGAAGCATCCGATTCCCTTAGCACTGCAAGTTCCCTTCCACCACTTTCTCTGTATTCCTTTAGTTCCTGGCACACATCCGTAACGATGTACTGATGCTGCACTGGGATTGCTGGAATAGTAATGCCGAGTAAGCGACTGGTGTCCTGACTGTAATTGCCTGTTGCACAGATTAAGTGCTCGCAGGTAATGTTGCCATTGACCGTTTCTACATACCACTCACCCTTATAGCGCTTTAGACCAGTGACTTCAGTGTGTTGGTAGATTTTAGCCCCTCGGTTGCGAGCCCCCTTAGCAAGAGCATTGGTGAGATCAACAGGAGCAATGTGCCCGTCATCGGGGTGATATAGTGCACCAACAAGTCCGTCGGTATCACACAGTGGCCATAATCCTTTCACCTCGGACGGCGTGATCACTTCAAACGGAACACCAATGGTGTTGGCAGTACCGCAATACTTTTGATATTCATCCATCCTATCACGGGTACAGGCGAGACGCAGATTTCCGGTTACATGAAATCCGACATTCTGACCTGTTTCTTCTTCCAGTCTCTTATACAGATCAACAGAGTACTTATGCAGTTGCCCTACCGCATAGCTCATATTGAACAACGGTAATAACCCCGCGGCATGCCATGTAGAACCAGCTGTGAGTTCCGTTCGTTCCAATAAAACGACATCATCCCAGCCCTTTTTGGCCAGGTGATACAATGTGCTTACACCAATGACTCCGCCGCCAATTATTACCGCTCGTGCATGACTTTCCATGGTTGCTTCCCAATGTGCCATTCTTTCTTGTGACCACAAGAAAGAATTAAAGATTTTAAATTCCTCAATCTATTTGGAATCTTATGCGATTGCAAGGTTAATCAAATAAAATTCTACTGCAATGCGATTCGCTTGCCGTATTTTACAAGTATTAGTACAAATAATTAATTTCTCATAACATCGAATATTGCTTATCGAAATGTCCAAGTCAGCCAAGCAAATTCATGCAACTAAGGTTGTACGGCTAAACACTAAGTTACAAATCACTGAACAGTCCGAGCGGGCAATTTTGATCGCTCGTACTATCTTGAAAGGTTTTGAAAAGCATTTCACAATTTATCAAAGCATCACGGCTGGTGCACAGGAGCGCTTTGAGAAGGCACAGTGGCAGGAAATCCGTGAGGCTGCAAGAGAAAGAATTCACTACTACGACAAGCGCACGCAGGAAGCAGTCGATAAACTTCGAATTAAGTTGCATATTACCCACCTGGACAACCCGCTTTGGAAGGAAGTAAAACTGCAATACGTAGACTTGTTGCTGAATCACCTGCAACCTGAGTTGGCGGAAAGTTTCTATAACTCAGTGTTCTGCAGACTTTTTGACCGCCGTTACTATAACAACAACAACATTTTTGTTCGATCTTCCGTTTCGGTCGAGTACTTACCCTCTGACGCCCCAACCTACAGAACGTACTATCCAGCACGAATAGGGCTGCAGCAAACAATAAAGTCGATTTTGTTAGATGCAGATATAAATTTACCCTTCGAAGACCTTCGCCGCGACATTCGCAACATTATGCTTGAGCTTGCACGAGTACTGCCTAAAAGTGCGCGCTTTATCCAAATGAATTACCAAATTGATGTCCTTTCATCAGTATTTTTCAGAAACAAAGGGGCCTATTTAATAGGCAGAGTCATCAATGGTAACGATATTGCACCTTTCATCGTGCCGATTCTAAATAACGAACGAGGCGGAGTGTATGTCGATGCACTTCTGCTCGAACGTAAAGACGTGCATTCGGTATTTGGATTTACTCGAGCATATTTTATGGTTGATGCACAGGTTCCATCAGCAACAGTAGAGTTCCTGATGAACATTCTGCCTGGCAAGAGTAAGGCTGACTTGTATTCGGCCATCGGTTTTCATAAACATGGCAAAACCGCCTTCTATCGAGATTTTTTGAATCATTTGGCGCATTCAAGCGACGAATTTGTTGAAGCACCTGGAATAAGGGGAATGGTAATGATGGTTTTTACCCTGCCATCCTATCAGTATGTCTTCAAAATTATCAAGGATGCCTTTGACCCACCGAAGAACTTTAGCCGTTCCACAGTCATTGAAAAGTATCGTCTGGTTAAGCAGCATGACCGAATTGGCCGTCTCGCTGATACTCTTGAATACTCCGACGTGGCTCTTCCCAAGGAGCGATTTAATTCCGAGCTTCTGGCAACTCTACTAAACACATGTTCAACAGCAGTTGTCATTGAGGATGACTACGTTATTCTCAAGCATGTCTACATTGAACACCGTATGACTCCGTTGGATCTTTTACTGAAGAAGACCACTGATAAGGACGAACTACTGTATTTCGCACGTGGTTATGGTGACGCAATTCGTGAAATGGCAGCAGGAAACATTTTTCCTGGAGATATGCTGTTGAAAAACTTCGGTGTAACCAAAAATCGCCGTGTAGTGTTCTATGATTATGATGAAATTCGTTATCTGACCGAGTGTAATATTCGTAAACTACCTCCTTCATCAAATCCACATGACGATTTTGCAGCAGTGCCATGGTTTTCCGTGTGCGAAGACGACATATTCCCAGAGGAATTTGAGCGATACTTCTTAGCCAATCCAGCCATCGCAAATGACTTCGCAGAGCATCACGGCGAATTGATGACAGTTGAATTTTGGCGAGGTAAGCAAAGAATGATTGAAGCAGGCGAACTGGAGGAAGTCATTCCATATCCTCGGTCAATTCGATTTTCTAGGCCCAAAAGTTCGTAGTAATTCGATTTTAAGATTTTAATTTTTCCTATTTGTTAAGTGCTACCTATGATTTGTAAACTTTCACATGGATGTTTTGAACAGTGACAACTAGACGAAGTCGCTCCGGTGGACGAGCTACCCGAAGAGCAGATCGGCAAAGGACTCAAATTAAAGCGACACCCTATATCGAACGCAAGGTTCCAGCGTATGAGATTGCACCTGATGAAACCCTGAGTTTGATTGAGCGCAACGCCGATATTCTTCTTCAGGAAATCGGTATCGATTTTGCTGATGATCCGGAATCGATACAAATTTGGAAAGAAGCGGGTGCAAGGATTGATGGCGAGAGAGTTCGCTTTGAACCAGGTATGTGCAGGGAAATCATTAACCAAACTGCCCCTGCTGAATTTGTGCAACATGCGCGCAATTCAGAAAACACTTTAAGAATCGGTCGTAACACTACTGTTTTTGCTCCAGCATACGGCCCACCATTTATTCGTAATTTAGATCAAGGCAGACGCTATGCAACCATTGAAGACTTTAGAAATTTCGTAAAGCTCGCCTACAGGTCACCGGCAATTCACCACTCAGGCGGGACCGTGTGTGAACCTGTGGATCTGCCCGTTAATAAGCGTCACTTTGACATGGTATATAGCCACATCAAGTATTCCGATAAGGCATTTATGGGTTCAGTCACTAGCGGTGAAAGAGCCCAAGACACAGTGGATATGGCAAAAATTGTGTTTGGCGAAGAATTTCTTGACAACAACTGCTGTATCACTTCACTGATCAATGTAAATTCACCGATGACGTATGACGAAACAATGCTATCAGCACTGAAAGTGTATGCAAGGAATAATCAAGCTACTGTAGTTTCGCCATTCATCCTATCTGGAGCGATGTCCCCTGTTACGGTGCTGGGAACCTGCACGCAAATTCTGGCTGAAGCGCTCGCGGGTATCGCATTTACTCAACTAGTTAGACCCGGCGCTCCAGTCATATTTGGAACGTTTAGCAGTTCCATTTCGATGCAGTCGGGTGCCCCGACATTTGGAACTCCGGAACCATCTCAGGTTTTATTTCTATGCGCAGCGCTCGCCCGCAGACTTAAAGTGCCATTTCGTAGTGGTGGCGGACTTTGTGCATCAAAGATTCCCGATGCTCAAGCTGCCTATGAATCTGCCAACACCCTACAGACAACCATGTTGGCTGGTGTTAATTTTGTGCTACATACTGCGGGTTGGCTCGAAGGTGGTTTAGCCATGGGTTATGAAAAGTTTATTATGGACGCAGACCAAGCGGGCATCATACAAACCTTCCTGAATGGCTTAGACACCTCCGAAAATGCACAGGCTCTGAGTGCCATTCGAGAGGTTGGACCTGGAAATCATTTTCTTGGCTGTGCTCATACTCAAGCGAATTTTGAAACTGCGTTTTATCGGTCGTCGATTGCAGACAACAATAGTTTCGAACAATGGCAGTCCGAAGGCTCACTGGACGCAGCGCAAAGAGCCAATAAACAATGGAAGTCGATGCTTGAAACCTACGAACCGCCTCACCTAGACCCTTCAGTCGACGAAGCTCTTTTGGATTTCATCCAAAGACGAAAGGACTCCTTTCCAGATTCCTCAAGTTAAGTAAAACATCCGAGAAATAAAAATAAATCGATGCCTTGAAACCACGAACTAGGTACTAAAACATGCCAGAATTGTCAATTGCTGAAAAGGATGTTCGCTCTTTTCTTCATCCCTATACGAACTTAGCACAACACGAACAGTTGGGACCTTCAAAAACCTTTACTCGAGGTGAGGGAATTTATATTTGGGATGACTCTGGAAATAAGTTTATAGAAGGATTGGCAGGACTTTGGTGCACATCGCTAGGATTTAGCGAACAACGACTCATCGATGCTGCTACCAAGCAGTTACAAACACTCCCCTACAACCATAGCTTTGCCGGTCGTACAGCACCGGTGGTTACTGAACTTGTGGATAAACTGATTTCGGTTGCACCCAATTCCATGTCGAAAGCCTACCTGGCGACCTCTGGGTCTGAAGCTGTTGATGCGGCTGTAAAGTTTGTGTGGTACTACAACAATGCACTCGGTCGACCGCAAAAGAAAAAAATAATTTCACGTGCCAGCGGTTATCACGGTGTAACTGTAATCTGTACCAGCCTTTCAGCAATACCCGTACTACAGAATTCATTTGATGCTCCACTTGATCTTTTCAAACAAATATCTACTCCACATTACTACAGGTTTGGACAGGATGGCGAGTCAGAAGAACAATTTTCCTCCCGTCTGGCAGACGAACTAGAACAACTGATTGTTACTGAAGGTCCGAATACAGTTGCTGCATTGATTGCTGAACCACTCATGGGTGCAGGGGGCGTTATTCCACCACCTAAGGGCTATTTTCAGAAAATTCAACCAATTTTGCAAAAATACGATGTATTGCTAATCGCAGACGAAGTGATTAACGGTTTTGGTCGAACTGGAAATTTCTGGGGTTGTGAAACTTTTGGCATTGAAAATCCCGATATGGTCACCTGTGCAAAGCAATTGTCCTCTGCGTATATTCCAATTTCAGCAGTTATGATTTCGGATGAAATCTACCAAGTATTTGTTGAACAAAGTAATCTGCTTGGGGTCTTCGGTACAGGGTTTACCTATGGTGGTCATCCGGTTGCCGCCGCGGTAGCACTTGAGACTCTAAAAATTTATGAGGAACGTAACATTTTGGAGCATGTTCGAAAGGTCATGATGCCATTTCAGGACCGATTGCGGCAAACAGGAAACCATCCATTGGTTGGAGAAGCTCGTGGTGCTGGATTGATTGGCGCAATTGAATTGGTTTCTAACAAGTCAACAAAACAGCCTTTTGACCCCGAACTGGGTGCCGGAAAGCTGGTTGCTGCCAAGTGTCTGGAAAATGGATTAATCGTTAGAGCGTTGCCAGCTGGGGATAGCATTGGAATTTGTCCACCGTTAATCACAACGGAGCAGCAGGTGCACGACCTTTTTGATGCACTTGAGTTTGGATTGGATGCTGCATTGACAGAGTTGGCATCCCAACAGCATGGTGTTACAGTTTAAAGACGCAACATCCAGCTGGTGTTCTTAAGCACCTAGCAGAACTGTCGTCCAAGTATCGCCGGCAAGGTCGTAGCGCAAGCGGTCGTGCAGGCGGTCTCGTCTGCCCTGCCAAAATTCAATTCTTACCGGATTGATGCGATAACCACCCCAGAACTCAGGTCTTGGAATTGGTTGATTACGGAGCTCTTGGGTCATATCGGCGACCCGTTTAACAAGTTCCTCTCGGCCTGATATCGGTTGGCTTTGTGGCGACACCCAAGCACTAATTTGGCTTCCCCGAGGGCGCGAAGCAAAATACGAATCGGATAACTCTGCATTTGCTTTGACAACACTACCTTCAACTCTGATTTGACGGTGTAGCTTGTCCCACCAAATGACTGCGCTTACAAAAGGATTTGTCTTTATATCTAAAGACTTACGGCTGTCATAGTTGGTATAAAAAACAAACCCGTTGCGATCGTACGACTTGAGCAAGACCTGGCGTGC
Organism: Arenicellales bacterium; assembly: GCA_965200645.1. GTDB lineage: Bacteria > Pseudomonadota > Gammaproteobacteria > Arenicellales > JAJDZL01 > CBDAUN01. The sequence goes on along the minus strand of CBDAUN010000003.1, from coordinate 316,349 downwards.
AGATGGTCTTCCGTTGGCATTGGCCGTCGCCAATGTCATAGCACATGGTTCGATGAAGTCGGCAGCTAAAGCATCCTGCATCCATTGAGCAAAATGCTCAAATGGGTCATCCCACGCAATGAGGACTGGAGGATCGTCCATGATAAACTTCTGAATCTGTGTGACCTGCTTAGATACCGGAAAAGCACAAATACTTCACTTCTAAGTATTCGTCCATGCCGTACTTTGAACCTTCTCTGCCAATTCCAGATTCCTTTACTCCTCCAAACGGAGCAACTTCGGATGAAACGATTCCAGTGTTGACGCCAACCATACCGGACTCTAACGCTTCCGCCACTCTCCAGACTCGTCCTAAGTCACGGCTGTAAAAATAGGCAGCTAAACCAAATTCCGTGTCATTGGCCATTTCCACCGCTTCTTCTTCGGTGTGAAATCTAAATAGCGGTGCAACCGGGCCAAATGTCTCTTCATTGGCAACCGCCATGTCAACTCGTACATTAGTTAAAACTGTAGGCTGAAAAAATGTCCCACCTAAATCATGGCGCGAACCACCGGCAGCAACCATTGCTCCTTTTTCAACCGCTTCATGAATATGTGCTTCGACTTTTTCAACCGCTGGCATATCGATGAGTGGTCCGATTTGTGTTCCTGTAGTTAGGCCGTCACCCACGTTCATTTCCGACACTCTGGCACTAAATTTCTGCGCAAATTCATCGTAGATTGAATCTTGAACAAAGATTCGATTGGCACAAACACAGGTTTGTCCAGAATTTCGATACTTACAGATGATTGCTCCTTCTACAGCAGCATCTATGTCTGCATCCTCAAATACTAAAAATGGCGCATTTCCGCCTAGCTCCATCGACATTTTCTTGACCGTTTCAGCACTCTGCTTCATCAAGATTTTGCCAACCCTGGTAGAACCTGTAAACGTAATTTTTTTCACCTTTTCGTTGGAAGTCAGTTCTCCACCAATTGCAGAAGATGATCCGGTGATGACGTTGAATACACCTTTTGGAATTCCTGCGCGCTCAGCAATCTCGCACAACGCCAACGCTGAAAAAGGAGTTTGACTGGCTGGTTTGGTTACGATTGTGCAACCGGCAGCTAATGCCGGTCCTGCCTTGCGTGTAATCATAGCGGCCGGAAAGTTCCACGGAGTAATTGCCGCACACACGCCTACGGGTTGTTTTATCACAACGATTCGACGATTGGGTTGATCATGTGGAATCACATCACCATACATTCGCTTGCCTTCTTCAGCGAACCACTCTAAAAAACTAGCGGCATAGACGACTTCACCACGTGCTTCCGCTAATGGCTTACCTTGCTCAAGCGTCATAATCTTGGCAAGGTCTTCGGCGTTCTCCAGCATCAACTGAGTAAACTTTAGCAACATACGTGAACGTTCCTTTGCCATGACGTTGCGCCAAGATTTGAAGGCTTCATCCGCGGCATCGATAGCTCGCTGAGTTTCGGCAGTCCCCAACTTGGGGACCGTGCCAATAATGTTTTGCGTAGACGGATTATTGACTTCAATAAACTCGCCACTATCCGCATCAAGCCATTCACCATTGATGTAGCACTGTTGTCGAAACAGTGATTGGTCGTTCAAATTCATTTCTCTGATTTGCCCCTGTTGGTCTTTAATTAAATGCTGAAATTCCAGTTTGTGCTTTGCCTAGAATAAGCGCATGAATATCGTGTGTACCTTCATATGTGTTGACTGCTTCAAGATTCATGGAGTGGCGAATGACATGAAATTCATCGGACACGCCATTTCCACCATGAATATCTCGAGCCACTCTGGCTATCGTCAGGGCTTTACCAGCATTATTTCGCTTCATAAGGCTGACCAGTTCGTGCGGAGCCTCCCCGGACTCCAGCAACCGACCTGTTCGTAAGCATCCCTGCAATCCTAAACTAATTTCAGTTTGCATATCCGCCAGTTTTTGCTGTACTAACTGAGTTGCTCCAATTGGTCTACCGAATTGCTTTCTGTCTAGTGAGTATTGGCGTGCGGCATGCCAACAAAACTCAGCAGCCCCTAGAGCACCCCAACTAATCCCATAACGAGCTAAATTGAGACAAGAAAATGGTGCGCCTAGTCCCTTGGCATTCGGTAACACCATGTCATCCGGAACAAATACGTTATCCATGAATATACTTCCGGTTTCGGATGCCCGTAGAGAGAACTTCCCCTCGATTTTGGGTGTAGTTAATCCAGGATTATTCTTTTTCAATAGGAATCCCTGAACTATTCCATTTTCATTCTTTGCCCAAACTAGCAAAAGACCTGCTACCGGTGCGTTCGAAATCCAGGTTTTTTCTCCTGACAATTTGAATCCGCCACTGACCCGTCGAGCCAGTGTTTCCATGCTACCCGGGTCAGACCCGTGATTTGGCTCTGTCAGTCCAAAGCAACCAATCAACTTACCTGATGCAAGTTGCGGCAGAAATTCACTGCGTTGCACCTCACTGCCATATCGGAAAATTGGATACATCACCAGCGAAGACTGAACACTCAGAAATGAACGATACCCACTGTCAACTCTCTCAATTTCACGTGCGATCAAGCCATAACTGACGTAGCCGAGTCCTGGACAATCGTAACCCTGAATTGTTGAACCCAATAATCCAAGTTCACCCATTTCGGTTGCAATCGCCTGGTCGAATTGCTCATGACGATTGGCCTGAATAATTCGTGGCATTAAACAGTCTTGCGCATATCGATGCGCTGTTGACTGCACCAAATGCTCCTCGTCACTCAACTGAGCATCAAGCAAGAAAGGGTCTTCCCAAAGGAACTGTGGCCGAGTCGTCTGATTTGAACTAAACTTCGAATCCTGCAACATATGGTTATGCCACCTCTGCCTGTTGGCTTTCTGTCATCATGGAATTGAGTAATGCTATAGCTTTTGGCATTACCTGTTGAGTATGTCTTCGCTTAACATGTCCAAATCCCCTTATTGATTCCGGATAACTCGCCAACTCTACAGCAACTGCATGATTGTCCGGTCTTAATTGTGCTATCGCCTGCGCAATCATAGATTCGTAATTGCTCAACACTTCTCGGTCAAATTGCCGGTCTTGGGTGCGTGAAAACGGGTCTAAAGGAGTATTGCGGAGAAACTTAAGTTTGCTGAGCAATTTCAGTAATCGGAGAGTTTTGGCACCATATTCCTTTTTGACTGGCAATCCACTCACCTTATCCAGTTTTGCCCAGATAGGTGGAGCCAAATGAAATCTTACCGAATAATTGCCTTCAAATTGTCGCTCTATTCGATCGAAGAACTCTTGGCTGGATAGCATGCGGGCTACTTCGTACTCATCCTTGTACATTAGCAACTTATGATAGTATCGTGCTACAGCCCTTGTAAATCCATCCATTCCGGGAGTCTGTTTTGCCTCAGCGTTTTGGGCTTCCTTAACGAACTTTCGGTAACGATCGGCATAATCTTCATTTTGGTACTTTACTAATAAGGCAGACCGATGCTCAATGATCGCATTTAAGTCTTCAATTACTGACGATTCAGTAGCGGACGGTTCTCGTTTTGGTCCGATCAATTCCGCCACTGCATGCGGATCTACTACGAACTGACGACCTCTGCGGAATGCCTGCAAATTTTGCTCGACAGATTTTCCGTTCAATTCTATCGCACGTTCTATTACTTCAGCCGGCAGCGGTAATCCACCTTTCTGATAGGCCACTCCAACGAGAAACATATTGGCCAAAATGGTGTCACCAAATAGCGCCTCAGCGTAGTGATTTACATTTAGGAATATTGCATTATCCTCACCAACTGCATTACGCAGGCGAGCTCGCAACTGAGTACCGGGGAACAATAAATTGGAGTCCCGAGTAAAGTCCCCAGGCATCATTTCGTAGTCGTTAACAATTGCCAGAGTTTGGCCGAAAGAAGTGTTAGTTAAAACCTTCTTGCTTGAGGTAACGGCAAGATCGCATCCAATGAGTAAATCAGCACCACCATGTGCAACATGCATGGAAGAGATGTCGCTTGGATTTTTTGCCAGAACCAGATGACTCACCACTGCACCACCCTTTTGAGCGAGTCCTGTCATATCCAGAACAGAACATCCCAGTTCATTTATATGTGCGGCCATACTAAGAATTGCACCGATGGTTATCACGCCTGTACCGCCAACTCCGGTCACAACAATGCAAAATTCGTTGTTCAGATCTGGCAAATTTGGTTCGGGAAGTTCACTAGCCTCAAGTCTAGTCCTCGATCGCGCACCAGACGCTCTTCGAAGACTGCCACCGTGAATTGTCACAAAACTCGGACAAAATCCATCGACACAAGAGTAATCCTTATTACACGCCGATTGATCAATTTGACGCTTCCTGCCAAGTTCAGTCTCTACAGGAAGTATGGCAACACAGTTAGACTGAATCCCGCAATCACCGCAACCTTCGCAAACATCTGTATTGATATACGCCCGCTTGGGTGGGTCCGGATACGTGCCACGCTTGCGTCTTCTGCGCTTTTCAGCAGCACAGGTTTGGTCGTAAATTATTGCACTTACTCCGCTCACTTCACGCAGTCTTCGCTGCACGGCATCAAGTTCATCTCTTGAAACCACCTGTACATCGGAGGGAAATGGCGGCAAATGACGATACTTTGCTGTGTCATCAGCAACGACAACCACCTCACCAACACCTTCTGCTGTGAGCTGCTGAGCAATTCTTGGAACATTGAGAGGTGAATCCATCGGCTGACCACCAGTCATCGCAACAGCGTCGTTATAAAGCAGTTTAAACGTCATATTGGCATTGACTGCAACAGCAGCCCGGATCGCCATCACACCGGAATGAACGTAGGTCCCGTCACCCACGTTTTGAAAAATGTGCTCGCGTTTAGAGAAGAGACTCTCGCCAATCCAACTTGCTCCTTCTGCACCCATTTGTGTGTAACGAGCAGTTGACCTGTCCATCCACTGCGCCATGTAGTGGCATCCAATTCCAGCCAGTGCGAAACTGCCGTCAGGTACTTTGGTTGATCGGTTGTGCGGGCATCCGGCACAAAAATACGGCACTCGTTCTAGGGGAGCCAGTGAAGGCTCATCACGAATTAATTCCTCTACTCGTCTCAGCCGTTCGTGCAGTGATTCTGAGTCTGTATACAACAAAACATGTCGACAGATTGCAGAGGCAATTTGCATAGCACCCAGTCTTCCTGTTGAAGGCAGCAACGTGTTCCCATCGCTATTCTTCTTACCTACGACAACCGGGGGATTCTGACTGCCATAGAGAATTGAGCGAACTTGTTCTTCCATCAATCCCCGTTTTTCCTCTACCACCACAATGTGCCGCAGACCTCTGGCGAATTTTTTTAATCCCTCACGTTCGAGCGGCCAACTCATGGCAACCTTATAGAGTCGAATTCCAATACGTTTCGCTTCCCTTTCATCAATATTCAACTCCTTTAATGCCCGTCTGACATCCGAGTAAGACTTTCCGGTGGTTAAGATTCCAACCTTGGCATCGGGACTATCGAAAATTATGCGATCAAAGTTATTGGCTTCCCATAAATCCTGAACAATACGAATCTTGTGTTCGTGTAGCCGAAATTCCTGTTCAAGTGGTGTGTCCGGCCAACGAATGTTTAAACCATCTTCAGGCAAATCAAGATCTTTTGGAACAACAAATTTAAATGAATCCTTGCTAACGTTGATGGATGCAGTGGATTCGACGGTGTCGTGCACACACTTCAATCCGACCCAGCAACCTGAGTTTCTTGAAAGTGCCCAACCAGCCAAGCCAAAATCAAGTATGTCTTGAACATTGGATGGATTCAATATGGGCATCATCGCATCAACTAATGCATATTCACTTTGATGTGCTGTGGTGGAAGATTCACACGCATGATCGTCGCCCAGTGCGGCAATAACTCCACCGTGGGCTGAAGTGCCGGCGAGGTTGGCATGTCTAAATGCATCACCCGAACGATCGACACCCGGTCCTTTGCCATACCAAATGCAAAACACCCCGTCATATTTGCCTTGACCGTCAAGGACAGATTGCTGAGTACCCCAGATTGCGGTTGCAGCCAGGTCTTCGTTTATGCCCGGTTGAAATACGATGTGGTGACTATCGAGATGTTCTTGCGCCTGCCACAACTGAAGATCAAAGCCGCCAAGCGGTGACCCTCGATACCCGGATATGTAGCCGGCTGTGTTTAACCCCGCTGCGCGGTCACGTTGACGCTGAATTAGAGGTAGCCGTACCAGTGCCTGAATGCCGGAAGCATATATCCTTCCGGATTGCTTGGTGTATTTATCGTCTAGCGTTACATTGGATAGCATTAGCTAGTCTCGAGTCATTTACGAATTAAACTCCCCAGCGAAAGAATTCATCACCTTCATTCATGTAGTACTTTGACAATACCATTTTGTGAACTTCTGATGCACCGTCCACCAATCTAGCCTGGCGCTGATAGCGATACATCCACTCTAGAATTGTGTCCTTCGAATAGCCCTTTGCTCCGAGTAGTTGAATCGCGGTGTCTACAACAAAATGAAGTGTATCAGCCACCACGACTTTAGCTATAGACACTTCCTTTCGAGCAAAATCACCCTGTTCCAACTTCCATGCTGCATGCATGGTCAGCAACCGGCTTTGATGGATTCGTGCGGCAGCTTCACCCATCATCCACTGTACTCCTTCATGCTCGGTCAGTCGTTTACCGAACGACATGCGATCTGCAGCATATTCGCTGGCGATTTCCAGTGCACGCCGGCAAAGCCCCTGCCATCTCATGCAGTGAGTCAATCTTGCCGTACCAAGCCGTATTTGCACAACTTTCATACCATCGCCCACTTCCATTAAACGATTTTTGTCCGGAATTTCTAATCCATCAAATTTTAATTCGCAGTGACCACCATGCTCTTCTGGCCCCATGATGGGGACTCTTCGAATCAGCTCCCAACCTGGGTCATCACGATGAAACATAAATGCAGTCAAACCTTTTCGTGGATGATCCGAGGTACGGGCGAGCAAAATAAAGTGAGCAGACACTCCGGCTCCGGTGATGAACCACTTGTGTCCGTGAACGACCCACTTATCGTGCTCTTTTGTTGCGGTGGTCAGCATCATACCTAAAGGGTCAGAGCCTGAACCTGGAGCTGGTTCAGTCATCGCCAATGCCGAACGGACCTTTCCGTCTATTATTGGCTGTAGCCAACGTTCCTTTTGTTCGGGTGTACCGACTCGATTGAGCACAAACATGTTGCCATCATCTGGCGCAGCACTGTTGAATACCACAGGCCCAAATATCGAACGTCCCATCTCTTCATAACAGGCTGCCATTCCCACAGTTTGCAAGCCGCCACCACCTCGGTCCTTCGGCATCTGCAGTGACCATAAACCTTCGGACCTTGCTTTTTCACGGAGCGGCTCAAGATAATCGCTCGCGATATTTTCTCCTTCGTCGTAGGCTTTTGGTATAGACTCGACCGGAATAATTTGTTCATTAACAAACTTACGAATTCGCTTTTGAAAGTCAATGACTTCATCGCTTAAATTAAAATCCATATCATTTCCACAGTTTACATTGAAGATTGCAGATGCCCGCCGTCAACAACAATGGTGCTGCCGGTCATGTATGCTGATGCATCTGAGGCAAGTAGAATAAGAGCACCTTCAAGATCCTCTACACTACCAAATCGATTCTGAGGAATCTTTCTCATAGCCTTTTGCCCTGAAGGTGACTCCAAATAGCTACGATTGATGTCAGTCACAACGTAACCAGGTGCGATTGCGTTCACTCGAATTCCGTAGCGGGCCCACTCATAGGCAAGAATGCGCGTCAAATGTTCGAGCCCGGCTTTCGCTGCTGCATATGGTGCTACACCTCCCATCACTCGCTTCCCGAGAATTGAGCAAATATTGATTAAACTACCGCCTCCTCTACTATCGGCCATCACACGCCCTGCCTGTTGAGCAACTAGCCATGCACCTTTTAGGTTTGTATCTACAACTTTGTCCCAGGCATCTTCAGAAACATCCAGTGCGGAAGCGGAATCTGCTACACCTGCGTTGTTTACTACAATGTCTAACTTTTGAAACTTTGAAACTGCTGATGCAAAGGCTTTCTTAACGCTTTCGGAGTCGGTCACATCAAGTCGAACCCAATCCGCGTTACCTCCGCTGGCATTAATCTCCTCTACCGTAGAAATCAGGCGGTCTTCTCGTCTAGCTGCCAGAATTACATTCGCACCGAATTGGTGTAGTACTTTGCAGAAGTGATTTCCAATACCGCTAGAAGCACCTGTGACCAGTGCTGTCTTGCCGGAAATGCCAAATAGATTTGTTAGGGGACTCACAACTCAAATGAATTTCTAAACCAATCACTATTTTGGCAGGATAGACTCGATGTAAGCATTTCGATCAATTTGCAAATCGATTAGTGATAATCCATTATGTTTTTCTGTCAATCTGAATGCATCGATAAACTCATTAAGGGTCTTTGCAGTTAATCCCATTGCCCCAAAGCTTTGAGCATAGGTGGCAAAGTCTGGATTGAGTAAGTCTGTTGCAATGACTCGATTGGGGAACTTTAGTTCTTGATGCTGACGAATTGTTCCGAGAACGCCATTATTGACTACTACTACTGTAATAGTTAACTCTAACATTGCTGCTGTAGCCATTTCCTGTGCTGTCATCAAGAAGCAACCATCGCCAACAATACAGATCACTCGCCGGTCTGGTTCACAAATTTTTGCAGAAATTGCTGCCGGTATACCATAGCCCATTGAGCCTGCTATCGGAGCAAGCTGCGTTCGATACCTTGCTCCATAGTAGTAATAGCGATGCAAAACTCCCGTACTGATTCCAGCACCGCTAACAACAATTGCATCGGGTGGAAGGTTATCCCTCAACCAAACTATAACTTCATCATTGCTGACCGATGGTTTAGATTGCACAGGTTTGGAATGTTCAAGGTAATTCTCTCTCGCTGTCGTTGTCCAGTCTAACCAATTACTTGAGTTTTTCAGCTTAAGTGCTTGTATTTGTGATAAAAATGACTTGGAACTTGCATTTATTGAGACATCAGGTCTGTACACACGCCCTAGCTCACTTATATCGGGATGCACATGAAAAAATCTGCTATTAGGCATGGGAGATTCAATCATTGAATACTTCTGTGTTGGTAATTCGCCCAACCGAGCGCCTATGCACAATATGCGGTCACTTTGTTTCACGGCTTCAACAAGTTTAGGCCCAGTACTAATTCCTAAGTCGCCTATGTAATTAGGATGGCGGTTGTCCATATAGTCCTGACAACGAAATTCTGCCACAACGGGAAGATTGTTTCTTTCGGCAAATTGGGTAATTCGTTTATGGTTTTTTTCACTCCAGCCACCGCCGCCTACTATGACCACAGGACTTTGAGCTCCGGAAAAAAACTCGTGCACCAGCTCCGATGAATTTTGTGGTGCTTGCGGTTCTGGGATAGGCGCTGCCATTACGCTGTTGACTTGTGCCGAATCAAATAAAACATCTTCGGGCAAGGAGAGGACCACAGGTCCCGCTCTACCGGCAGTCGCCGCATTCCAAGCCCTACTAAGGTATTCTGGAATACGCCTGACATCTTCAATTTGTGCAGCCCACTTAGCTAAAGGCCTATACATTGCCTTGAAGTCAACTTCTTGAAATCCTTCTCGGTCCAAAAATTCACGTTGAACTTGCCCAATCAGCATAATCATAGGTGTGGAGTCTTGAAACGCGATGTGAACTCCCAAAGAAGCATTGGTGGCACCGGGACCTCGAGTGACGATGCAAACTGCTGGGCGTCCGGTCATTTTGCCGTATGCTTCCGCCATTATGGCTGCTCCACTTTCATGCCTGCAAGGCACAGTCATAACTTGAGGGTGGTCATAAAGCCCATCCAACACTGGTAGAAATGATTCTCCCGCAACACAAAATACTGCGTCACAACCGAGTTGGACTAATTGATCTACAAGAATTTTCCCGCCATGCCGTTTTAGTGGAAGTTGCGGCAAATTTGCCGCCGGTAGATTAAGTTCGGGCAAGCTGTTTCTCATATATAGGAGATTTTCGAAATTAACGAGAATTTTACTAAATTATTCTTTTAACCCATGTCATATTCAGCGAGGCATATTCGTCAAAAAGCGAATTTTTCATGATTTCGGCAAACTCACTTTTTTAATTCAAACCACTCTTTTTTGCCTATCTATAATCAGGTTTGATCCACATGCAATTAAGCAATATTTTGATTAGAATATGTGTGATGTTTTTTAAACCGATTCAGTTTGTGATTACATAAATAGTTCAAGAATCATAGACCTTACGTAACACTAGTTGAGATATTTATGCTGAAGTTTCGTTCGATTCAATTGCATGTAATCACCAGATGAAACTAGTCAATCCATTTTTTACTCTTTTGATTGCAACAGGTTGCTATGCAGCATGGATTTTGCTGATCCTTTATGGCAATCTGATTCCAGTATGGTTGCTGTTCTTTCTAGGAGGATTTGTTGTATGTCTGCATGGAAGTTTGCAACACGAAGCAGTTCACGGCCGACCGACTTCTAAGCCTTGGTTGAACACACTATTGGTGACACCACCGTTATCGCTGGGATATCCGTACACCATTTATCGTGAAGAGCATACTCGCCATCATGAGGTCGAAGTACTGACAGACGCTGAGAATGATCCGGAGTCACTTTACTTTACACCAGATCAATGGAGTAAAAAAAGTGTTTTATTTCAATACATTCACATAATTAACTTCACCCTGCTTGGCAGGATGACAATAGGTCCTTTTGTGTCCATCGTGACATTGTGGAGAAATCAAACAAGAAAAATTCTTAATGGAGACGTCAATCGTGCTGTGACCTGGATCATTCACATATTGCTTTGTGGAGCAGTATTGTTAATGGCCTATCAAGTGGGAGAAATGCCTGTTTGGAAATACACCATGTGCTTTGCCTATCCAGGTATTGCACTGACGCTTTTGCGCTCCTATACAGAGCACCGTTGGTCTGATATCGACACTGAACGGAGTATTGTCGTTGAAGGTTCTTGGGTGACTCAGCTGCTGTATCTCAACAACAACTTTCACTGGGTTCACCACGAAAAGCCCCAACTTCCTTGGTATGAAATATCCAGAGAATTTAAAAGAAGACGGGAGGAAGTTTTGCGAAATAACGGAGAATTTTATGTTCGAGGGTATTGGCAAATGCTACCTCGATTATGGTTGGATAAATTCAAGGTTCCAGTTCACCCTTCTCTTTCGTAGACTGCAAGAGACTTTGAGTACGAACCATTAGTTTAAGCTCTTTTTCGGTTTTGAATTCCCCCCCCCCCTGATTTGCCTCAGGCAACGCAAACCGCCTCCACGATAAACCATGCGTACATCTGACAAATTGGGAATTCTACGTTTGAAGTCAATACAGTGCGAATTTTTCATCTTCCCTTTGTAATCCTTAAATTCGCTTCGTTTTAGCGCACCGGATCAAGGAACGGAATGGTGACGTTCGTCGATGTGCCGACCTTACTATGCTCTTGATGCTAATACCCTGTACTTACATTGTTTCGTGACGACCAACAACCTGTTAATTCTGTTACACTATCTACTCACCCAATCCGATGTTTATCCCCACAGAATCTTTTCCGAAGTCCCAAACTCAATCTCCTTGAATTTTTCTATAGTTAGACTTGGGTCGAATATCTCTTTCAACGCACTCATTTTGTTTTAGCGGCAACCGCTCGAAGGACGCCTAGCACTCGACGACAATCCCCGACAGCACGATGACTCGACTGCTCGATATGCACTCCTTCACGGCGTGTGACGGCCTTTAAGGTATGGCGCCCCTTCGACGGACTTTCGGACCAAATGGAACGGTAGTCGTTTATTAAGTCGCGCCAATGAAATAATCCCATGACAAGACCATGACGCCGGCATGATTGTTTGATCACCCGTCGATCAAACGGTGCATTCCATGCAAGACAAATCTTTGCGCGTGACAGTACCGGTTTTACTTCGTTCCAAACGGTCGGCCAGTCTCGAGCGCCCTGTTTACGCAACCATTGTTTGGTCATCCCATGAATATCTGAAGCTTCTCGCGGGACCCGCCCTGACGGTAGGACAAGCGCATGCGCTCGAATCGTACCGCAGGTATCGATTGCCGCTATCTCAATGACTTCTGCATCCGTACCTAGCCCGGTAGTCTCGGTGTCGACGATAAGCACATCTTTACGGTCGAGAAGTTCACGCCACTCCCGTACCTTCCGAGCATTTCTAGGCTTCTCGCTTCGAATGGAGCTCTGAATTTCAGCATCATCAGGATGTATCAGCATACCGCTAATACCAAACGCAATGAACCATACAACAACGGCCCAAATAATCGAGTCCTCGTTGATCAACGTGACGCTGACAATTACCAAAATGTAAGATAGCAGCGCTATTGGAATCAGAAACAGTTTATGCCATGTAGAACGCGACCGATCATCAAACATAAAAACTGTTATTGCTAAGTACCAGAATAAAATGCTAGCAGGCCATCGCCAACCAGATTCAATTGAGAATAACAGAGTAAATCCGCTCAAAACATGGAGCAAACACGTTATCGACAGAAGGATATTTCGCACGATATTTTTATTTCCTAGGGTAACTACTGGCTTCCTGTTCTACTTTATGATTCGGATCCAAATTACAACACAAGAAATTACGCACTAGTGCTTGATCCAAAAGTACTCGATCGTCTTCTATAAGGCTGTCCCCGACCAACTTTCAATCCTCAATGGCTTGTGAGTCTCCAAACACCACTCCCACGTTTTCCAAAATATTCATTTAAGTGATTTCAATCTTCTCCACTTCTTGTGACATTGGTTCTGTTTATGGTAGTCGTCCTACCAAAGGTGGCAACATCGATTTGATCAGATTAATTCTAATGACCCCTCTATAATTGCGCTCTTTTCGGCGTCGAACTGGCTATTGGACTTCCACTGGACTACTTATTCGACACAACTGAAAACTAATAATCCTAATCCATTATGATCTAAGCCGCTTAAACACCAACCTGCAAAACTGTCCAGACATTGCCAGAGTGAAGTAACAATGGGGCTACTTCATCTCCTCTTGAATTGTCGCGTTCATTGTTGTAATCACATCCTCCAACTCACGTAAGTCACTATCATTCGCGGGCTGAAGAGGTAGACGTGGAGGTCCGGCGTCAATACCCTGCATTTTCACACCATGTTTGACGCATTGAATAAACTTTCCACCTTGTTCGATTATCTGCATCAGCGGGAGCATAGCAGACATGATGCGTCGTCCCTTAGCAATATCATTTTCCAATACGCAAGTTTGATACAGAGCCTTGTGAGCAAACGGTGCAAAATTTGAACCTGGGCACACCCAAGAAGTGGCGCCCCATGCGAAAAACTCCAACGCCTGGTCATCCATTCCGCAGGACAACTGAATTTGAGAATAATCTTCGACTAGCATGTGCAGTCGATTTATGTCTCCGGAGCTTTCTTTGATTGCACAGAAATTTGAATTTTGCACCAAAATATCAAAAGTGTCTTTATCCATATTGACTCCCATTCGACCGGGATAGTTGTACAGAATCACTGGTAAATTTACCGCTTTGTCCACGGCTAGACTATGCTCTGCAATTTCGCGACCTGTTGGACAAGCATAAGGTGGTGTCGTAATCATTATTGCGTTTGCGCCAGCTGCCCTTGCCTTATCACCAAAGTAAATGCTGTCTTCAGTTCTAGTGGCACCTGTCCCTACAACAAAATTTGTTCTGTCTTTAATGACATTCTTCGCAAATGTCATCATCTCAACCCGCTCTTGCGGAGTTTGAGCGTAATACTCTCCCGTTGTACCGGCAATCACGATGCCTTCCACGCCAGCGTTGATCAAAAACTCTAGGACTTCTTCCATGGATGTCCAATTAATTGAATAGTCTTCGTTATACGGGGTAATTACGGGTGTATAGATGCCGTTGAATTCCATAAGTTTCGCCTAATATTGATCTCGATTTCTAAAGATAGTGGTGAATTATCTGTAACCTATTTGATGTTTGGTTGGATTATATAACCTGTAAATTCATCAATAGTATTTCGCAAAAAAGTCATGTGCGACTACTGCGTTTTCGGTAGCTTTGACAGATTGTGACTAAGTCATGATTCAGTTGATAAATAGAGATGTTTGGAATAAATTTTCAGTTAATGTAACGACAAAATTCAGCAACGGGTAAATTGAGATTCATGACTCAATCAAACGTAACTTACGCTCTTGATGCAAGTCACTATACTGACCCTAATGTGCTGCAGCACGAGCGACGTTCAATCCTGTCAAATACTTGGCAATTCGCTGGACACAAATCAGATCTGAAGGGGCCGGGGGACTACTTTCAGTTTCAGATTGCTGGACAGGATTTATTCTGTATTTACGATGATTCGGACCGGATTTCTGCGTATTACAGTCATTGTCAAACCAGTGGCAAGTCTCTTGTTATACATTCCAATTCACCGACAGAAATAATTTGTCCTGTGCACAACACTAAATTTGTTGCATGCAAAGCGAATTTAGACACCCGAAATTCGTTATCTACAAGCAATTCTAATTGTTGTACTAAACATGTTCTTCTGGAGCATTTTCATAATTTTATTTTTGCTAATTTGGATTTGAATGCCTCCTCAATGGATCAGTGGTTTCCAAAAGTTCGTCAAGAATTATTGGAATTTGTTCCTCAAATAAACGAGTTGAAGCCGTATCGACCTTACAACTGGACGGAAAGATGCAACTGGAAAGTTGCGATAGAAAATTACTCTGAGTGTTATCACTGTCGTTTTAATCACAAAGCTATTTCAGATGGTATGATTGCAACTGATACCTATGACATTCAACCTCAAGGATACTGCCTTAAGCACACTTCTGAATGCCAAAATTTAGATCAAATGAACTACTCCGTTGATCTTTCACTCGAGACCTCAAGCAAGTATTCATCTTGGTTTTTGTGGCCACTGTTCACATTTCAAGTATTTCCCGGAAATATCCTAAACACCTACTGTTGGCGCGAATTGGATTCTAATCACGTTGAAGTCTTACGCAGTTGGTATACGGTGGATGGACTGCAATCGGGCTTGATCGACAAATTAGCAAAATTTGATTACGAAACGACAGTTGTAGAAGACATCCGACTAGTCGAATCAGTGCAACGCGGTCTGCACAGCCGTGGCTACCGACCAGGTCCGTTAGTTCTCGACCCCAAACATGGTATCAATTCAGAACATTCAATACAGATTCTTCAAGAGTGGATGAAGGTGACACAAATTCAAATGTGATTCATTCCCTCAAATCGAAACATATAATCACCTCTCAATTTATCAACTTGAAAAAATTTACTAGGAGAATTTCATGACTGAAATTGAACGAATTGAAGTTGGCGAACGTATGAGCCAAGTTGTGATTCATGGTGATACTGTATATCTCGCTGGACAAGTCGCTTTTGGTACACCTGGTGAAAGTGTTGAAAAACAAACTCAGGATATTTTGCAACGAATTGATGACTTGCTCGCCCAGGCAGGCACGAGTAAAGAAAAGCTTTTGACCGCTACAATCTGGTTGTGGGACATTTCGACATTTGATGAGATGAACGCAGTATGGGACGCTTGGGTTGCACCCGATAACACCCCCGCCCGAGCCTGTGTAGAGTCAAAACTTGCGGCACCGCAATTTACTGTTGAAATTCAAGTTGTTGCAGCAGCTTAGATAACGCTCAAGCAGATCGTCGTATTATGCGTATAGCGATTTTGGGTGCCGGAGTCATTGGGGTAACTACAGCCTATGAACTCATCTCCAGAGATAATGCCCACCAAATTGCAGTTTACGATGTTGCATCGGAAGTAGCTACCGAAGCCAGTGCAGTCAACGCTTCGATGATTGCACCAGGCCATGCCTATGCATGGGCTTCACCAAAAGTTCCCATGATTCTGCTCAAATCGTTTTATCGACATGACCAGGCGTTTCGAATTCGTTTTCAGCTTAATCGTCAATTTTGGAAGTGGACCGCTCTTTTTTTGAAACAATGCAATAACCATGATGCTAAAGAAAACTCATTACGCAAACACACACTATGCACATATTCCCAGAAAGTGCTTAACGAGGTTGTGGACCGCCACCAAATTCAATACGATCAAATTACGAGAGGGGTGCTGTATCTGTTTCGAAACCAGAATTCGTTAAAGTCTGGAATTTCTCACTCGAAATTACTGGTGAGCAACGGACATCATTTCGAAATTCTTGATCCCCAGCAAATTGCAGAGTTGGATCCAGCCTACTCCTCGGCAAAATCAAGTATCGCCGGTGCAATATACAGCCCTTCTGATGAATCAGGCAGTTGTGCAAAGTTTACCAAGGCATTGACAAATTTGTGTGAGCAAAAAGGGGTTCAGTTTAACTATGATCACAAAATCATAAATCTGAAGGTTGAAAACGGCTCCATCCTTAGTGCTGCCAGCTCAAAAGGTGAAATTGAAGCAGATTTGTATGTAGTTTCGCTCGGTGCCCACTCTCCGATAGTACTGCGAACTGCCGGAGTTGATCTTCCAATTTGTCCGGTCAAGGGATATTCCGTAACACTGCCGACCAGCAAAACCAACATCCCACCGACGATTGGTTCGGTTGACGAAGACAACCTGGTTGCTTGTGCTCCTATGGGTGAATCTGTTCGAGCCACCGCCACCGCTGAATTTGCTGGCTACAACCTTACTCACCGCCCTAAGGACTTTCGACACATCATCAAAGCAGTTAGTGACTTAATGCCGGATGCGGCGAAATTCGATAACCCAACCTATCGAACCTGCTTACGTCCAATGACGCCGCAGGGTACTCCCTACATAGGATTTACTAAGGTAGAAAATCTTTTTGTCAATTCCGGACACGGTCACATGGGTTGGACCATGGCATGTGGTTCGGCCAGAATCGCAGCTGATTTAATTCACGGACGTCCAACAGGAATTGATGCAGATGCATTCAGTCCTATCGTATAAGTGCTCAGGAACAAATTGAACACTTATTTGGTCAATCTCCGGGAATTTAATACTGAACAACATATGACTGCTACTTATAGAAATCCGCCTTGTTAGGAGCGGTTTTTTCAGATTTGAACGGTTTCAATATATAACCCTTTTCACGAAGATGACTTTCGTATTTTGGTATCGTAAATAACTAAGTTAACTTTGGAGGCAGAAAATGTCTAACGTAGCTCTAAGCATTGACGAACCGATTCGCTACAACCGTACCCACATTCCCTTTGAAGTTGATGGAGGATTGGGTGAAAAGGCCTCGATCGGATTGATCGTTCTTGGTTCCGATCAAACAATTGAACACGAATTTAGAAATCTTACGGCTATTGATGGCGTGGCTCTGTACGAAAGTCGAATCGAAAACTCATCCACCATCACCCCGGAAACACTGGCTCAAATGGAGCACCGCATCCCTGCCTGTGCTGACGTTATTTTGAAAGGGATGTCATTGGATGTAGTGGCATACGGATGCACATCGGCGTCCATGGTGATTGGGGAACAACGAGTGTTTGAGATTATCAAAAAAGTCCGCCCAGAAGCAAAGAGTACGACTCCGATAACTGCAGCATTTGCTGCATTTGATGCATTCAATGTGAAAAATCTAGCGGTACTAACTCCCTATCGACAAGATGTTAACGACGCGGTCGCAGATTACATTGAAAATAAGGGTTATACAGTTGCGGCTTTCGGTTCCTTCAATGAAGAAGACGACAACAGGGCAGCACGAATTTCAACCGACTCAATTAAGCAAGCAGCAATTGAACTTGGGAACAGGGATGATGTGGATTTAGTCTTTGTATCGTGTACAAATTTACGAGTCGCGTCAATCGTTGTTGAAATAGAAAAAATAACGAACAAGCCAGTAACTTCCAGCAATCATGCGATGGCATGGCATTGTTTAAGGCTGGCTGGCATCGATGCCCGTTATCCCGAACACGGTCGGCTGTTCGAACTGTAGAGCAAGAAAATCTATACCAACTCAAACCAATTGAAATTTGTATACGGTTGAGAGTTGTATTGAAATTCGTAATTCGATATTTGCTATGCAATTAAGCTCTTTGTTATCTACTCGGCGCTTTCTAACGTACTAAATATAGAGCGAGCATACCCAACAACATTCTGGTCAGGTTCCAACATAATGTCTGGATTCTTATCCGGATAATTGATGTTGGATAGGAAGTGACGCATACAATTGAGTCGTGCCAGTCTCTTGTTGTCCGACCGAACTACAGTCCATGGGGCGTCTCGGGTATCGGTGTAGAAGAACATTGTTTCCTTTGCTTCCGTATACGCATCCCAAAGGTTCAATGATTCCTTATCAATCGGACTGAGTTTCCATTTTTTCAGAGGACTATTTGCCCGAGCCATAAAGCGCCTGTGTTGTTCGTCCTGACTAACTGAAAACCAGTATTTGAACAACATGATTCCACTGTCTACCAACATTCTTTCCAGAGCCGGTGTCTGACGCATGAATTCAAGGTATTCGAGCCTGGAACAAAATCCCATGACTTTCTCGACACCTGCACGGTTGTACCATGAGCGGTCAAACAGCACCATTTCGCCACTTGTTGGTAATTGTTCAATGTAGCGTTGAAAAAACCACTGACCTCGTTCACGTTCGCCTGGTTTTGGTAAAGCGACAACGCGTGCGGACCGAGGATTAAGGTGTTCCATATATCGCTTAATTGTGCCGCCCTTGCCCGCTGCATCTCGGCCCTCGAAAATCAGCACTACCTTTAAGCCATTTTCCACAACCCAACTTTGAGTCTTTACGAGTTCTACCTGCAACTCTGCCTTTCGAGACTCATATTCTTTTCGAGGCAGTTTAGTTCTAACTAATTCCTCTCCTTCAGTATTGAGCGACTGTTCTACTTCTTCTTTTGCCATTACTAAACACCATTACAAGTAAACTAAATCAAGAATCTACAATATGCCATAGCCAAATTCATTTGTAAAACAAATTTACCTAAAAGTTTCGATGAATCGATAAGACTAAGCTAGCCAACGAACTAGAAAAAGACCAACAAAGGCGGCTGTTAAACAAAGCACTACTGAAGCCACAATATTTAGAATTGCCCTACCCCACAAGCCGTATTCTATCAGGTGTAAAGTTTCCAGTGAAAATGTGGAAAAAGTTGTAAAGCCTCCCAATACTCCCACTAATACAAATAGACGTAATGTCTCTCCAAGCACCGGGTCACGTATAGCCTGACCCAACCAAGCTGAAATGACACC
The DNA here is from genome assembly GCA_965200645.1 of Arenicellales bacterium. Taxonomy (GTDB): domain Bacteria; phylum Pseudomonadota; class Gammaproteobacteria; order Arenicellales; family JAJDZL01; genus CBDAUN01. Next base: position 297,025 of record CBDAUN010000003.1, on the reverse strand, counting down.
AATTAGGAATGAACCGATGATATTGACAGTCAAAGTTCCGATTGGAAATTCAGTTCCTAAAAGTTCAGAATTAAATCGTTCAGTCACCCACATACCCACTACGAATCGAAGCACAGAACCAACAGCACCGCCAATTGCAACTCCAGCAAGTGTGATAAAAAGTGATGGCATCATGTTATTGATATTCGGATCGAGGAACCAATTTATGCAGAGTTTGCTCTGCTGTATTTGTTCAAGTAATTGTCAAGTATATCAATAAGTTAGCTTAACTAATGAAACTATTATGTCTGTTTCCTTTTGAACTTTCTGACTCGCTATACCTGAAACGTGATTTTGTCTAAACAAGAAACAGGTGAAAAACTTACGAAGTATCAGATTTCATTTTTCGAAGAATTAGTTCATCTAAGTTACCTTTTATTTTTGGCAAATATTAGATAGTTATCCATTGCAGAATTTTGAATAACTTCTCCATTTTTCCATCTGTTTATTGACGTCACGCCAATTCTGGTTTATTCAGAAAATTCTGCTTGGCTAAGGTGAAATGATTTTCGAATACTTTTAATTTCCGGCGGAGTCATTCCATCCAAATGTCGACAAACTGCTTTAAGTCGAATTTTGCTAGCTTCGTCGCTGGTCAACTTAAATTCACAATCCAGGCAATAATGAACTTAAACTGTCACATGTATCCTGACTTGTTCATCATCCATGCCAATCGGAAGTTACTCATTCTCTCGCCAAACAATTACATTAGTCGAGCCACACAATAAACATTCCTCATTTCAATTAGGAAACTGAACGACCGATTTAGAATTTTTCTTGTTTAACCTCGTGAACATTTGGAATAGTGAAGACTTCGATTGCTCACACTTTTCCCAAAACTTCCGATTGGAAATCCAGGTGTCAAAAGAATTGAACTGAATCGTTCAGTTACCCACACACCCACTCCGAACCGAAGCACTGATCCAACAAGTTTCTGTTCTAAGTCCAGCCTTAGTCAAGAAAATGGCAAGGGTTTTGTAGATATTCTTCCTCAATTTTTTAAATGCAAATGCGTCTTTACTATTGTTTCTTTCTCGTGTAGGCTTCAGTACTTGGACCAGTCAGATTGCTGTCTAAGACAAAACTTTACCTAGATGCTGTCAGCAAGCCGACCATAAATCCCGATCGCCTTAAAGACAAGATTAGTACAATCTAAGCGCTCAAAATTCAGATTTTCTGTTTTCAGAACCTGTCTGATAGTCTGTCAACTTGAAATTTGCTATCACTGCTGAAGAAGGATGCTCTGTTAATCAGCCTCTTTAGAACGAACTTTATAAAAAAAACCTATTCTACAATCTGTCAAATTACCAGTGTGCGAACTGGAAACAAAAGGTTAAACCTTAAATTGTGTCAGATCAGGGTTAAGCGTATTGACATGCACAATACCGATCAAGTCTACGACCGTCCATTGAGTGACCGTTGTGCAAGAGTTGCTAAATTAGATACTACAGCCTAGCCTGCGAAGTCCAAACTGAGTGACGAACTGGTATCAATAACCGACGTAAAGTCGTATGAGAATTTAATTCTTGTCGACTTTTGGTAAAAATTCTGGGTTGGTAGCCTGAGGTAATTGGTCCGGGTTTACCACCACTACATTGGGTTGTTGATTTTGCTGTGGGATTTGTGAAGGCTGGTTCGGTGTTACTACGATTATCTGCGGCTGTTGAGGTTGCTGATTCAGTGATTCTTGACGGAAAATTCGTGCTTCCTGTTTTTGAGCTATTGTAGCTTCTCTCAACTTTATCTTGTCTCGATGGGATGTCCACATCTGAACACAAACCCCAGTAAATGTAGATACAAAAAAGAAGGCTGAACCTGCGATAGCCGCTACATCACCAAAAGGAATTGAAGCAAAAACTCCAATAAACCCCACAATTATTCCAGTAGCTGCCCACATTACTTTACACTCTCAATTGTATTTGTCAGATAAGCTTCCACCCTTGCATTATGCCTGCGTATGTAAATTATAGGAAAGAGAATGTGAATAACAATATGCACCAAAACACCTATTACAAAGAACAAGGCAGTGGCTTCCGAAGTCTGCTCGCTACCTTCCATAAACACTGCAACAGTGCCGGGAAGTGTAAGGAATATAATCAATAATACATCCAATGTATAAACAATTAATCCAGCCGTAAATCCTGAATAGAAAATTCCGAATGGCACAAATGACAGGACAAGGGCTAGAACTAATGATCTTTCCTTTGGCATTACTCCTCCTCGAGTACGAAGTTCCTATAGAATTAAATGGAAATTCTCTTTATGTAAGTCCGGGCGATTGTACTACTGTAAACGAGCAGAATCAACTTTTTTGTGACTCGAAAATATCAGTTTTGCAAAAGCGCATTTCTTATTAATATCAGTGAATTTCGATTCAGCATTGAGGACTTGAAAATTAAACGACCGCGACTTCAAGGCTAAAAATTCTGAAGTTTCAGGGTTAACAATTGAGATGAGTAAACAGTTTTGATGCCAATCGATAAAGCAAGCTGTCCAAGTTTCAGCATAACCAGGTCGCATTCGACCTAGGATAAATTCTACTCCCGCCGCATCCAGTGACGTGTGTTGACCGCCTTCTAGGTCTTGTCATATTGCCTTGCTAAGCACGACACCAGTTCAACTTTAGGCGTTTCAGCGAGAAGATGTAACTTTTAGTTAGTGAGTAAGTTCACTTAATCCTTAAGTGTATTGGTTTTACATTTTGATCTCCCGCTAGATTGACAATTGCAGGGATTTACACAAAATTCGATTTTTAAAAAACTAACAAAAGCAGTTCTGCAAAACGAAGCACTCAGAAATTAAGGAAAAATTGGATGAATTGAAAAACTTAGTTTAATCATCATTTCAACAACTCAAAAAGTAAATGTAAGATAAACAACCTAGTTGTAAGCAACTTTGTAATTCCCACCAACAAATTACATTCGTCAAAGTAGAATTCAAAGTCTCAGTTAACTGCTACTCAATTTGATGTCGAAAATTCCACGTTCCCAGGTATCTGTCGTTGTTATTGGCGGTGGAATTATGGGCTGTTCAACTCTTTACCACTTAGCTAAATTAGGCATCTCTGATGCCATTTTGTTGGAGCGCAATCAGCTAACTTCTGGTACCACATGGCACAGTGCCGCCCAAGTGAGAGCTCTACGCTCAACTCAAAACTTAACCAATCTAATTCAATACTCCATTTCACTGTATAGCCAACTAGAGAAAGAGACAGGACAGTCCGTTGGCTGGATAAATAAGGGATCACTTTCCATAGCCACTTCTCCTGACCGTCTGATACACATACGCCGACAAGAAGCTTTAGCACATCTGTTTGGAGTTGAAGCTGAATTTCTCCCTAGCGGCGAAGCACTGGAACGATGGCCCTTGATGAGAATTGACGACGTCCTTGGGGCGGTTTGGTCACCCGAAGATGGCCGTGTTAGTCCATCCGATCTATGCGCAGCATTAATAAAGAGCGCTACCGCATTGGGAGCCTCAGTGTTTGAGAACACTCCGGTAACTGGAATTGAAACAAAAAATAATCGAGTTGTTGCTGTGGTGACGCCGTCAGGAACCATTCGTTGTGATGCTGTAGCCATCTGTGCCGGACTTTGGAGTCGTCAAGTTGGCGCCATGGCTGGTGTTGCGGTACCTCTTTATCCTTGCGAACACTTTTACCTACTCACCAATCCGTTCGAAGGCTTTACTGGAAACTTGCCTACATTGTCTGACCACAACTCTCATCTTTATATTCGAGATGAGTCTGGTGGTTTACTAGTAGGATGTTTCGAACCCATTGGAAAGGCCGTCTCACCGGAAGAGTTAGGCGAGAATTTTTCATTTCAGCTATTACCGGAAGACTGGGAACATTTTGAACCAATGATGCGAAATGCACTACATCGACTGCCTCCGTTGGCTGACGCTGGTGTGAAAATGCTCCTCAACGGACCTGAAAGCTTTACTCCGGACGGTGCTTTTCTGCTGGGTGAAACAGCCGAGACACGTGGGCTTTTTCTTGGTTGCGGTATGAATTCAGTGGGAGTTGCTACCGGTGGCGGTGCAGGTATGGCACTGGCTTACTGTATTCACAATGGTCATTTCCCAGAAGATTTACATGAAGTGAATGCCATGCGCTTTCCAGACGCCTTTAACTCAGTAGATGTACTTTGCGCTAGAGCCCCGGAAGTGCTTGGGCGTCATTATGAAATCTCCTATCCAAATCCTCAGTGGAATACTGCCCGAAATATTCGTCTAACGTCAATTCATGATGAATTACATTCAGCAGGTGCATGCTTTGCTCAAGTCGCGGGTTGGGAACATCCACTGTGCTTCGGTGGTAAGCAAAATCTGTCTGCCACATTTGGCAAACCAAACTGGTTTAGTCAGGTCGGAGAAGAGGTCCGTCAAGCAACCAAAGGTGCTGCTATTTTTGATTTGTCGTCTTTTGGTAAGATTGATGTGACGGGACACGATACTGTGCGACTTCTTGACAGGGTCTGCTGTAATCGCATGAATCACTCCATCGGACGGGTGATTTACACGCCTTTTCTGAACTCACGTGGTGGAATTGAAGGTCATCTCATTGCTGTACGATTAGGTGACCAACACTATCGACTGACTGTTGGACCTGCTAGTGTGAAACGCGATTTGTGCTGGCTAAAGCGACAGGCAAAAGGGTTACAAGTTCAATTTGTTGATCGTACTGAAGACTTTACTGTTCTGGGACTGATGGGGCAGAAATCGCAAACCATCGCTCATTCACTAGGACTAGATTCCCTATTGCACTTGAAGCGCTTTCATGCAGCATCAATTAAACTTAACAACATGGAAATCTTGGCCGTGCATGTTTCTTATGTCGGTGAAGCGGGATGGGAACTGACCTGTAAGTCGGGAGATGCAATTCAGTTATATCGAATACTGCGGAAGCAAGGTGCGCAGCCAGCGGGCAGTTTGGCACAAACTTCAATGCGTATAGAAAAGCGGTTTTTGTCCTATGGACATGATATGGATACCGATACTAGTCCTATTCAAGTTGGCCTAGATTTTTTGATCGATTGGGACAAGAACTTTATTGGTCGAAACGCCCTACTCCAGCAACGACAACAATTTGTTTCTTCACAAATCTATACACTAAGTTTTGAACCTAACGAACACATTGTTCCTTTGGGAAATGAACCAGTACTGCTAAAAGGGGAGTTAGTTGGAAAGACAACCTCAGCGGCTTGGGGTTATCGAGTTGGCAGGCCATTAGCATTAGCCAGTCTAAAGATTAACTCGGAAATTCTCGATGGTACGGAAGTATATGTAGTTATCGGAGGTGATGCTTACCCGGCCAATGTTTCACGTGCACCTGCTTGTTGATGGAGAAACTCAACACCTGAGAAATGGATTCAATTGACTGGCTCAGTAACACCAGAATTTGTGGTATGAACGATAACGTATACCAAATGAGCTCGAAAGTCACTAAGGTACAATAGAATTCGACTTAGTAATCAATTCTGATATGTTAAGCATGCAATACGCAAGAGTTTTTCTTCCCTCAGTAACAATAAATACAGCAATATGTTGACATGAAAAGAAACTTCATTAGATTAAAAATTAGCAAAAATTCTCTCATCGTGGTTTCCGCATTCTTTCTCACCGGCTATGGCGGGGTGGGGGCAGACGATATCAATTCGTCAACCTCAAATGACTCCATTTCGTTAATCATGTTTAACGAGATTGTTACCCCTGGCACTTCCAAAATACTTGCTACTAAAACTAATAAAAAATTGCGAGTTCCAAGCCAAAATTCGGCAGCGTCACCCAATCATCGAACACGGACAATTCCGGACTTACCACCGATACTGCCTTAGCCACTTTCGATGGTAAAAATGTAATCTTAACAATTACTGACAAAGATGGCGGTACCCTCGAACTGAATTCTGCGACGGATATCATCATCGAAGCAGATTTGTCACCCTCGGTCGGTGACACCGCACAGAATTACGCTCATGACAGAGGTCGTGCACAAATTCTTGGAAAATCTAACACTAAAAGCGTGTCTGCTGCTTATGTAAGGACGTTTTGGGATAGTAGCGACCCCACGGAATATAGAGCAGGAGGATATTGGCTACATCTCGATGGTGATTTCAGTGATGTCAATTTGCCACAAGTCGCGGAAGCCGAGGTAGGGGCGTTTATTTACGGACCTAAATTAGAGGCAAAACCTACACTTCACACTGGCAGGTCTAGGGCTGCAGGAGCCGCGAGTGGACTATATGTATTTCGTTACGGAAATGGTAGGGCTGAAGTACCTGAAGGAAGTTACGGATTTGGAGATTATGGCTCTAGTGTGACATTCACCACAAATTTCACAAGTAAAGAAATTGCGGGGTGTATTGGATGCGAAGGTGATATGAAAGCAGCAAGCATAATCGAAGTTCCGTCTGGGAAAATTCTGACTATTGAGCCCCGTAACGTACCTTATAAAATTTATCTCAATGCTATTAAGTTTAAAGATGACGGCACTTTCCTAGGCTCTGATATACGCCTTGAGAGAATGTCAGCTGAAGGAATCACTGCAAAGGAAGATAGTATGAAAGGATTTTGGGGAGGCAGGTTGTCAACTGATCCGGATTCAGGCGATTCACATCTACTCGCAGGAACAATTGGATTAAGGTGGACTGAGTCTGATGGTAGCGAGGGTGCATTTATTGGAGTTTTCCTTGGGCAAGAATAGTAATTGATTGCAAAGGTACATATTGGTGAAAGCTGAAAATGTCGAATTGTAGCGTTGCGCTAAAGTCCTCAGGTTGCTCTGCTACTGCCTAGATTGAGAAAATGAATGACGAGATAATCTCACCATTTACTTATCTAATTCCTTTTCTTCGTCTTTGCAGTCAGCAATGCTAAGTCTACCAGCACGACTTGACCTTTGTGATTTCCCTAAGATTCTCCGCTTCAATTGTGATTGCAATTACAGAAGAAGTTTATTGAACATTCTTTTTCAACGCGGAAATATTCGACCGCAAGACTTTTTATTCTAATAGAGTCAATTTGCAGGCGAACGACTCCTGTTCGACTTGACTTGGGCAATCCTTTGCGCCAAAGTTCTTTATGACGTCCCAGCTAACGGCTTCAATTGAATTTAAGCTCACAAACGTTCTTTTCCTAAATTGGTATCAATCAGAGGAGAATATTGACACCAATTAATCTGACTCTTCAGTAGTCGAAAACACAATTATTCGTATTTTCAGTGCTTTTTGCATTCTATCACCGAGCAGATTCAACGCAATCGCTATCTGCTTGTTGCTCCATGCGTGTAGAACACAAACTTGAGACTAGTTTACACATGTATCACAATACTCAGTATGACTGAGCTTAGAAGATCATATCTGCACCTACTCGAAAAGGAGTTACCGTAAGGCCTACTCGTCGATAGAATCTGGCTGAAGCAAAAAGGCATCGCCAGCGATTTGCGGGCCTATTAGGTCAAGGCTAGTTGGCTTGAACAACCCTACTGGCGCGCCCCGCGGCATGCTCAAGCTGGCAGCAAGTGGTGATCTCGCTATAGATCCTGCTCAGGCCTCATATAATCGGTGGGCGCACCGCACTCGAATTGCAGGGCTTTACCCACTATCTTGCGTGCGATATCCGTAGCGTCCGTCTTTACGGTTCCGACAAACCCCGGCCCCACTCGGCAAGCTCGACTTGCCGAAACGCTTCATCTATCGCAAAAACAACAGGCTTTTCCGGAATGCACCATGAATAAAAAATCCCGCCAGCCTTTTGCCCGATCCCTCCGAAGTGAGGACCATCACGTTTACGAACTACTAGAGACATCCTTAGCTTGGGATCAATAGGACTGGCCTCTCACGCTTCTACACCAGGAGCGTGCTAATCTGGAAATGCTGGACGAATTACCCCAGTCCGAGAGATTTCATCAGGCTGACAAGTTGCTGGAAGGTACCGTCAATTTAGCCCGCGCCGTCTCCAAAAGCTGCTTGTGGAGTGCCATAGCGTAAAGGTCAAACGTCTATTTTTATTCTTTGCAGATTGCCAGAGACACAGCTGGCTCAAACGGCTAGACAAGACTGTTGTGAACTTTGGCTGCGGATAGCGTGTGCTGACCAAAGACGGGCGACTTGAGCCGGACTATCTGATCACGTTGCCGGAGGACATCGATGCCCATTGACGTGCAATACCGACGTCAGGTTCAACTCCTGATGCATACCCTGCCGTACGTGGCTGGCGAATGGGAACTTGCACTCAAGGGCAGAACCGCCATAAATCTATTTATGTGCGATTTGCAGAGCCCGTCGGTCGATTTCGATCTCATGTATCTGCATCTGCGCCGAAGCACTAGTTAGGATTGATGTCGCCATGATGCGAATCGCAGGTGCTATGAATCCAAGATTCCGAACGCACATGTTGCACGAATCGAAACCGAAGGCACCGTTCACAAAATCACTGTCAACTGCCAACTCTATTGCCCCTTCCAATTGGCGTCGCGTTTTTCCGCAAAAGACTGTGGACCTTCCAACGCATCTTGGGAATCCAACATCATCTGATACCCTTCAAATTCACCAGCATGCATCATTCGATAGCACTCTTCAACAGTCACGTCCTGGGTTTTTCTCAAGATTTCCTTAATCGCAGTTACCACAAGTGGTGCACCTTCTGCGATTGTTGTTGCCAGCTCCCGTGCACTATCCATAAGTTGATCATGCGGTACAACCTGATTGACCAATCCCCAGTGTTTAGCCTCTAGAGCGGACATACGTCGTCCAGTTAACAGCATCTCAATTGCGATTGCTCGCGGAATCCATCGAATCAAACGGAATGTAGCCGCATCTGCTACTACTCCGACTTTTATTTCGGGAAGAAAAAACTCAGCATGATCTGTGGCTACGATCATGTCACAAGATAGTGCTAGTTCAAATCCACCACCCACTGCCATGCCGTTGACGGCTGCAATGACGGGTTTGTCCAAGTCATGCATTTCACATAACCCAGCAAATCCGCCTTTTCCATAATCATCATCAAAACCGGCATCTCCAGAAGCAACATCCTTCAAATCCCAACCGGCTGAAAAGAACTTTTCCCCTCCACCCGTAACGATCGCAACGCGAAGGTCAGGATTATCTCTAAAGTCGCAAAACACTTCGCCCAGTTCCTGACTGGTAGCCACATTAATTGCGTTTGCTTTGGGTCGGTCTAAAGTTACTTCAAGTATCGCTCCATCTTGTCGCACTTTGACAAATTCACTCATTCTTTAACCCCTTGATAGTTTTCTATATATGACATCGATAGCGAGAACCCCATCTCCCTTTTCATAGACGAACAATGGGTTCACTTCCAACTCAAATAGATTGTCTTGAAACTCAGCCACATAAGACGCTATTGCAACAATCACCTCGATAACAGCGTCCAGGTCTGCTGTCTTACCTCTAAACTGCTTGAACAGCCTTCCAATCTTTAGTTGGTTCAGCGCTTCAATTACATCCGCTTGGTTAATCGGAAACATCAAAGTCGAAACATCTTCAATGACTTCAACCAGCGTCCCACCAGCACCAATTACCATTATGAATCCAAAACGTTCATCATAGCGAACCCCTACAAGCAATTCCAAAAGGGGCTTTGATGCCATCTTTTCAATTAGAAATTGATCGGAAATTCCTAGCATCGAATCCATTGCAATCTTCAGTTCACCTGAGGAATTAATGTTCAAGTGAATAGCACCTGCTTCTGTCTTGTGAACGATATTCGGATTGACCGCCTTTAGTACAATTGGAAATCCTATTGTTTCCACTATATCTAGTGCTTCTTCGTAACCTCTTGCTAGAGCACCTGTCACAACAGGCAAATCGACTTTTCGCAGTCTTCCCTTCCCTTCAAATTCACTTAAAGTAATAACTTTACCTGCTATACGGGTGACCGGTGATAAAGGTTGAATTCCAGCTATCTTCGAACACCGCTCATTGAAGGCAGCCGAAAGTATTATTGCCTTGAAGCATTCTTCCAATCCAAGCATAGGAGCAATGCCATTGTCCGATAACCACAATTGAACCTTCTCAGGCAGATTTTCATGTAAAGATGCCATCACAGTTACTTGAGCCTGAGTATTCTTCTTGGCATTGATGATCGCTTGAATAGCATCATCCCATTCGGAGGTATCGCAAAGACCTTCGCTGGGATAATCAATGGCATTGATAGTGATAGCCTGGTCGCCTTCAAAAACAGCCTGAAAACACTCCTGCTGTTGATCCGGCATGCCCCAGATATAAGTGTGATAGTCCAAGGGATTATCGATGACTACGCGGTCCCCTAAAACTGCGTTCAATTTTTCAGTTTGTTTTGAATTGAATGGTGTGAACTCTAAGCCCATCGATTCAGCATGGTCTGCCATGATTGCTGCTTCGCCCCCTGAACAACTGATTGTAGCGATCGATAAATCTCTTAAAGGTTGTACAGTTGACATGAACTTGAGGGTTTCAAGAAATTCTGGAATTGTATGTACCTGAAGTATGCCGAACTTCTTGTAGAAGGTGTTATTTACCTGCCCTTGTCCTGTAAGTGAACTTGAGTGGCTCAACGTCACTTTTGAACCTATTTCCGAACGACCAGATTCCAGTACGACGATGGGTTTGCGAACTTCCAATGCGGCAATCGCAACTTCAGATAGAGCCACAGCATCCGGAATTCCTTCCAAGTACAAACCTATCGCAGTGACACGGTCATCCGTTAACATCGCATAGATGTAATCATGCGTCTTTAAACCAGCCATGTTTCCAGTTGAAATAACGTACGCAAGCGGAACTGCACGCCGTTGCATGGTTAAATTAATCGATATATTTCCACTTTGTGAAATGATCGCCACACCACGGTCACATCTTCTGCCACCTTGTTCATCTGGCCAAAGAGCCACACCATCTAGATAGTTGAGCACGCCATAGCAGTTCGGACCGATCAAAGCCATTGCTCCAATTGCATCTTCCAACCGCTTTTGCAACTTAGCACCAGTTTCACCAATTTCAGCAAATCCAGATGCGTAGCAAACAACACCACCAGTGCCGACTGAAGCAAGATATTCCACAGCCTCTACTGTTGCCTCCCCAGGAATCGCGATGAATGCTGCATCAGGAACCCCGGGAAGGTCTTGCAGTGTTGGGTAGCAGTCGCGTCCCTCAATTTGACTTCGCTTGGGATTAACCGGCCAAATTTCTCCTTCAAAACCAATTCGGTCGCACTGAACTATTGATCGTGATACCTCCTTGCCACCAACCATGGCAATGGTTTGCGGTCGAAGCAATCGTTGCAAGGAACTCATAGAACTATCCATTCAAAGTAATGAGCAGCGTTTCACAGCTACCAATAGACAGTTATTGAATTGAATTTTCGAAGTTGGTCAATCCAGCACCATGCTGGTATTTTTGAAGAACTCTCAAAATGTCGATCAAACAATCATCTCGCAAGTTTTCCAGCTCCTGTACAGACCGCCCCTCTGACTGCGCGAGTGTGCCGTCTACCATTCTTTGAGTGAGTTCATCAGTCAGTTCTGGCGCCTTAAGGTTGGTCCATGGAAGCTGTAGTGCTGGTCCAAACTGCTCAAGCATGTGTTTCATGCCTGTCTCGCCACCTGCCAAATGAAAGGTTAAGCATACCCCCATGATTGCCCATCGCAAACCTGGACCGTAAATGATCGCATCGTCAACCTCATCCGTAGAAGCTACGCCATCTGCAACTAGGTGCAATGCTTCACGCCACAAGGCTTCCTGAAGTCTGTCTGACACATAGCCGTCAATTTCCTTTCGAACCATTAACGGATACATACCTATTATTCGATAAAATTCAGCGGCTTGTTGGGCTACTGATTCTAAAGAGTTTTCACCCTTTACGATCTCCACAAGTGGAAGGATATAGACCGGATTGAATGGATGTCCAATCACAATTCTTTCCGGATTCTTTGCAGATGACTGAATTTGGGTGGGTAATAGTCCGGATGAACTTGATGCAATGACGACCTCCGCGGCAGCAAACTCATCCATTTGAGCATGTAACGACTGTTTCAAACCTATAACTTCAGGAGCACTTTCTTGAATGTATTGGCTCAATTTACATAACTCTTCAAGGTCGTTAGTAAATCGTACTCTTCCTGCTTTGGTTCGATCAAATCCCAACTTCTCCAACGCCCGCCAAGCATTGTTAACATGTGAGTAGAGAATCGCTTCACCGTTTGGGGCTGGGTCATAAGCGATTACTTCAAGCCCTCGAGCCGAACAGCGAGAAGCCCAACCAGAACCGATTAATCCTGTGCCGACAATCCCTACTGTCTTGATACTAGTCATTTGAGAAATGATTCAAGTTGCTCGTTAAACTCACCGAGTGCTGGTACAACGGCTTTTTCACTACTCGAATCCTGAAGATTGGGAGTTATTGGCAACGGTAAACCCATGAATACTTCCTCGTTTTCACTAACAATCTTTTGGTCGAACAATTTGCGCATATTGTAGTGTTCATCTTCAACTGCTTCTTGTAGTGAATTGACTACAACCGTACATGCATCTCTACCAAAAAATATTTTTCTCCATTCGCCGGCTGTCTTACTTTTAATTGCTGCCGCAACACTCTCAATGGTACCTTTAGGATCTTCTTGCTCGTTCAATTCATCCGGATTCAGTTCAGCACAGCTGCAAAATTCAACCCAGAACCTTTGCTCAAGCGCTGCTACTGCGACGTACTTGCTATCGGAAGTCCGATAAATCTGATACCTAGGCGAGCCACCAGACAGAAGTTCGCCGCCATATGCTGGCCATCTACCGGCACCTAAACCTAATCCCAATGCCCAGAACATAAGAGGAAATAAATTGTCAGTCATTGAAATATCAATGAACTCGCCCTTACCCGTTCGTTCTCGTTTTGCCAGAGCCAGCAATATATTCATTACTGCCGGATAAGATCCAGCTGCTAGATCAGCAGCCAGTAGCGGCGGTATTGCAGGAGTTCCATTCGGACACTCTCCAAGTAACAGCATTCCGGTATCCGCAACATAGTTTAAGTCGTGAGCCGCCACTGTGGACTTTGGACCAGACTGACCAAAACCGGTGATGGCACAGTAAATCAGTCGTGGATTTTGCTTCACCAACGACTCATAACCTAAGCCTAATTTAGCCATCACACCGGGTCTAAACTGTTCAAGTAAAATATCTGATTTATTGATTAACTGTTTGATAATACTTAAATCATCTTCGTTTTTTAAATCCGCACTTACACTTTGTTTTCCAGCATTCAGCATTGAGAATGTCAATCCGTTGTCTCCAAATGCCTTGTCATAGATACGCATCTCATCCCCTACTCCCGGTCGCTCTACCTTAATGACCGTGGCACCTGCTCGAACCAGCATCAGTGACGCCAACGGACCCGGTGCTAAAGTTGTGAAATCAACAACATGAACTCCCTCAAGAGGAGCAGTATTCTTACTCACTTCTATTTCCGAGTAATTTAGTAGGATTTACCTAACGCTTTAAGTTGCGTAGAGTATTGGCATCCTGACCAAAGAGAATTTTCTTCTCTTCTGCAGTCATACCCTGACCCGTATTGGGGTTGACCTCCTTTGCCACTTCATATGCTCGTAGTGTAGCTGGCCGATAACGGATCTGCTCAAACCAACGCTTTAGGTTTGGAAATTCATCAATTTTTTGTTTTTGTCTTTTATGCGGGACTATCCAAGGATAGCAGGCCATATCTGCAATGGAGTAGTCACCACAAATGAATTCTGAGTCTTGCAGTTGATTTTCCAATACAGCGTAAAGCCTCGACACTTCGTTGACATATCGATTGATTGCATACGGGTGCTCTACTTCACAATAAACAACAAAATGATGGTTTTGCCCGCCCATCGGTCCGAGGTTTGCCATTTGCCAAAACAGCCACTGTAGAACATTAGCTCGCTGTGACGAATCACTAGGAATAAATTGACCGTGCTTTTCTGCTAAATACAGCAGGATCGCACCAGATTCGAACAACGATACAGGCGAACTGCCTGACTGTGGATTGTTATCCACCAAAGCGGGAATGCGGTTGTTCGGAGAAATACTCAGAAAATCGCGTTCAAATTGCTGACCCTTTCCAATATTAATCGGAACAATGTTATATTCAGCACCGACTTCTTCCAAAAACATCGTAATTTTGTGGCCATTTGGCGTAGTCCAATAGTATAGATCGTACATAGTCGTTCTCTCGAATCTGAGTTAGGAGGTTAGTAGGTTTTAGACGGCAACAGAATATTCAGTTCAGTTTGACTACGAAAAGTCTCTGAAGTGCTTGAATCCATAACGGTCACGCATTCAAGCGGCGGCTGGCAAATTTAAAATCTCTCTAGCTTCTGAAGGTGTTGCTGGATGTCGATCATATTGATCTGTGATTTCAACAACCTTCGATACTAATTCAGCATTGCTGGCGGCCAAACGGTCACGGTCATATTTGATGTTGTCTTCCAAACCAGTTCGACAATGTCCTCCTAATTCAAGACACCACTGATTCACTTCATACTGATGCCGCCCTATTCCGGCAGCTGTCCACGTTGAACCTGGCAAAACTTCCTTTGATTCTTCTATAAGAAATTCCAACAGTTTTCGGCGAGCAGGTAGAGCATTGGGGATGCCTAGTACGAACTGTACGTGCACGGGAGGCAACAACAGGCCTTTTTTGACCAAAGTCGCTGCATTGTAGAGCATCGCTACATCAAAAATTTCAACTTCAGGCTTGATACTGTAATTCACCATTGTTTGGGCAAGTTCATCCACAAATTGTGGTGGATTTTCGTAGATTGAAGTTGGAAAATTAACCGAACCGGTAGCAAGTGATGCCATATCGGGCTTCAACTCCAGCATTGCGCCCCTTTTGCTTAGTTCCCTTCCTCTACCTCCGGTAGAAAATTGAATGATCATGTTTGGACAGTGCTTTTGAACTCCGGTTTGAATCTCAGCAAATTTATCCGGGTCCGAACCTGGAGTTTGGTCAGGATTACGCACATGAATATGCACCAAGGCCGCGCCTGCTTCAAATGCTTCATGAGTAGATTCAATCTGTTCCGGCGGAGTTACAGGTACTGCGGGATTATCTTCCTTCTTGGGCACCGCCCCGGTAATTGCGACAGTGATAATGCAGGGAGAACTCATTATTTTGCCTCTTTTGGTTGGTTCAATGTATAGATTGTGCTTTCACGCTGAACGACTCTATATTGGGCCTCGAGGCAAGCTCCTTGACCAGAGTAACAATCGGTGAACTTCCAAAGTGAGCGTCCAACGGAATTGGACCTGCTTGCTTTAAGGCGGAATATTCTTTATCGCTGTAATACGCAGCCAGCAATAAGTCATCATCAGATGCAAATGGCCCCCGTGTCTCTCGAATTCGCTTCAATGCTGGGGGCACATGCAGACCGGGCCGTTCGGTTATTGGCTCTGCACCACGGGTAATCTTGTCGTACAAATTAGGATCAATATCACCTGCAATCTGACCGTAGCCGCCTTGAACATATAGCCTGACTTCGTCTGGAACAGTTTCATAGCGGGGTTTACCTTGGTCACGTCCCATTACGTTTAAAACCGATTGAGTCATAATGTATTGTGCAAAAGGACTCACAATAATTGGATACCCTAAGTCTGCTCTAACGTGCCCAGACTCCTCAAGAATTTCATCCAGTTTATCTTCGATTCCAATCGTTTCCAACTGAAATCGAAGGTTTGAAATCATCCCTCCAGGCATTTGGTGGTGATAGTGAAATTCGTTGTATTCTGCAACTTTGCCGGTCGGTTTATTTTCAACCTTAGCTAAGTAGGCTAGTCTTTCTGCCACCTCTTCAATTGGTTCGAGATCTAGATCTACTTCATAGCCACGTCTTCGGCAGTTTGTCACAAAAAGTTCTGTTGGAGAGTGGGAGGCACCATTTGCCAATGTTGATGTTGCTGTATGCACTATATCAACCCCGTAATCGACTGCGAGCAATGCGGTGTATGGAGCGAGTCCCGAAAGGCAATGCGAATGGAGTTGCAGTGGCAGGTTCTCAATTCCCTTCTTTATTGCAGGCACTAAAGTAGGCACTCGGTCGGGTCGGAGCAAGCCGCTGGGGTCCTTAATATACACACCATCTACGCCTAGCTTAGCCAATTCTTTTGCTTTGTCTGCATAGTATTCGTCCGTATGTACTGGACTGACGGTATAGACGAGACCACCTACAGTATAAAGACCGTTTTCCTTTGCAGCACGAACAGGAATCTCAAGGTTACGAATATCGTTGATGGGGTCATATGGCGTGTGATAAGTCATCCCATTCGCTGCGAACCTTTGTGCTGACAGTTCAACTACATCATCCGCAAAAAACTCAAATGTGAACAGGCTTTGGCCGCGTGTATGAATTATTAGCGGGGTTTCGGTAACCCAACTATTTAATATGCGCATTCTCTCCCAAGGATCTTCCCGTAGATAGCGAACACATACATCAAAGACCGCCCCACCAACTAAATCAATCGCTTCAAATCCTGCTTTATCCAGCAACGGAGCGATATCTTTCATCATTGCTGTAGTCATGCGTGTAGCCCACAAGCACTGATGTGCATCACGCATCGTTAAGTCTACAATACCTACTGTACGACTCATATCGTTTAACTCTCAGTTAAAAACCTGGATTCAACCCAATTAGTTGCTATGTCACCAGACACAAATTGTTGCTGCTTTAGTAACTTTTGGTGAAATCCAATTGTTGTATCAATACCTTCGACTACAAACTGGTCCAAAGCAAAACCGGCGCGTTTTAATGCTTGTTCCCGAGAGTCTCCATGAACTACAAGTTTTGCAATCATAGAATCATAGAAAGGTTCAATGCGAAAACTTTCATAGACATGACTGTCCACTCTAATTCCTGTACCAGCCGCCGGGGACCAACGACTGATCAGCCCAGGCGAAGGTAAGAAATCTTTCTTCCAGTTTTCTGCATTGATACGAAATTCTATCGCATGTCCGTCAATGTTGGCATTTTCAATGACGTCTGAAAGTTTGTGTCCCATTGCGAGTTGTATTTGTGATCGAACCAGATCGATCCCAAAAATAGCTTCTGTGACCGGATGTTCTACCTGAATTCGTGTATTCATTTCAATGAAATAGAATGTTTCCAAATCTTCACACAGTACATATTCTACGGTGCCCAAGCCTTTGTATCCAATCGACTTACCTAGACGAATCGCAGCATCAATCATTTTTCTACGGGTAATTTCTGACACCACTACACATGGCGCTTCCTCAACCAACTTTTGATGACGCCTTTGAACTGTACAGTCGCGTTCTCCAAGTGCCTGAATGTTGCCATAGTTGTCGCCGAGTATCTGAACTTCGACATGTCGAATTTTTGTAAGATACTTTTCGATATACATTGACTCATCTCCAAATGCGGATGCAGCTTCTGCAGTAGCTTGAGGAAACAGGGATGTGAACTCAGACTCATTGTTGGCAACCCGCATTCCGCGACCACCACCACCGCTTCTCGCCTTTATCAATATTGGAAACCCTACTCGACGTGCTTCCTTCAGTGCAGGGGTTAAAGTGGTAAACGAATCCTCAGATCCGGGCACAACCGGTACACCAGCAGCAGCAGCTTCCGCACGCGCTTGCGATTTGTCACCAAATTTTTGAATTGTCTGAGGTGAAGGGCCAATAAACAATAGACCTTCTTCTTCACACGCTTTTGCAAATTCAGGGTTTTCAGCGAGAAATCCGTAGCCTGGATGAATCGCATTGCATCCACAGGACACGGCAGTATGCAGTATGGCAGGCTGACTTAGATAACTTGAAGTGACTGAAGAAGGCCCGATCTTAACTGCTTGGTCAGCCAAGCGGACATGCAAAGAATTCCGGTCAGCTTCCGAGTATATTGCTACGCTTCGAATGCCAAGATCACGACATGCTTTAACAATACGTACGCCAATTTCACCACGATTGGCAACCAATATACACTTCATACTCGACTAAATTTTTGGTTCTGATGCCTTAGAACTTTTCGCTACTTGTTTGAGTAAGTATCAATAATGGGAATAAGCCTTTGCATTGTACTCGTATTGGCATTGTCGACGAGGGGATGTCGTAGGAGAGTCACCGATGCATTTCGGAAACCACGACAAATTAGATGCGTCCTTTTTTATTACTTACAGTACGATATATTTGTAATACACATGTGATACATTAATCTTTATTGACTGCAATTTCAACGTTGTTGCGAATGACATTGAATGTGACTAATTCAGATTAACCAACATTTGAGGAATAACCTTTGACTCTCAGTTATAGTGATGTAGCCGAGATATTGAAAGCCATAGATCAGTCGCATGCTGATCATGTAGAAATTGAGATAGAAGGCCTGCGAATTGCTGTTCAAAGACGTGGCAGCGGAGTATCGCCAATAACAAGCGCAACAGCCCAAAGTCCGCCATCAGCTGAATTGGATAAACCTGAGAGATATTTGGAGGCTGAAACGCAAGATTCTCTACCGCCTAGTCCGACCGACAAAATGGTAGCACCGCAGGGACATGAAATTATCCGCTCCCCCATGGTCGGAACGTTCTATCGACGCCCATCTCCTGAACAGCCCGCATTCGTAGATACAGGATCAGTCATTAAGGAAGGAGATCCACTTTGCCTCATAGAGGTTATGAAGCTTTATTCCACCATTGAAGCGACTACAGGTGGCACCATCATTTCGATATTTGCTGAAGATGGCAATCTTGTGGAATTCGACCAGCAGTTATTTCTCATTAAGTTGCCTTAAATTTTGTCAAATACATCTACAACTAGGAGAATTTAGCAATTTTCACTTTTTAACATTTTTTAAACCAATAAAAATTATTAAACCTAATCAAGCATCAATTTCAATTTTTTTATCACCGATTCAAATTGGTGATCAACCAACTAGAGGAGTTAGCATGAAAAAGTATTTGAAGAAATCTACTTTCGCTCTCACCCTACTCGCCTCAACTGTAGGTGTACAAGCACCTGCTCAAGCTCAGGATTTTGTATCTATTCTGTCTTGTCCTTTCGGCTGTGGGGTTATGGAGGGCAACACCATCTTCGGCAACGTTGTGGCCAGAAGCGGTAATTCGCCACTGTACATTACAGCGCAGGAAACGCCGGGGTACATGTACAACGTTCGTACTATGGTCGAAGAGAGGCGCTGGAAACGTACTGTTTTTGGTACCGAAGACACCATCATTCAACTTGCATTGCAAGGTGGAACCGAAGATTTATCGGAGTATTTGCCAGATCCAATTCCAATTAAGTTCAAACTGCTTCACGGCGAAGCATATTGGTCACAAGGCAAATTCTTTGTTACTACAGACCCTAACATCAAGACAATTGCCGATATGAAGGGCAAGCGAGTTTCTGTCGGTTTGGTTGGACAAAGCGACTGGGGAGTTTATCCAAGATTATTCCTTAAACACGCCTACGGAATTGATAAGTCCAATACTGATATTCGTTTACTCAATCCAGGTGGCTTGACCCAGCAACTGATCGACGGAACGACTGATGTATGCGTCACAGGCTATGGCACAGACCCCTCACAGATGAATCATATTCTTAGCGGACCATTGAGAAAATTGGAAGCATCCGGCAAGAAACTCTACTATATCCCAATGGACCAATGGGCAATCGATATGATGAATGAAAAGTTTGGTACCACTTGGATCGGAATGACGATCGAGGCAGGAACCTTACCTCATCAGGATCAGGATTTTCTGTCTGGGTTCAATAGAGGATACAAAGCTGTGCACCCGGAATTTCCGGATAATGTCGCTTATGAGTACGTACTAGCAACGCACCAAAATTTAACTGAAATGCGAGAACTGAATGCACTTTGGAAAGTGCTGACAGAAGACATGATGGTTGACGGTCTGTCGGAAGAAAATACACATCCTGGAGCGATTCGAGCCTACAAGGAACTCGGAATTTGGGAGAATCGAAAGAATTTTATCCCCGTCACGTATCCGGATGCCTAGTTCAACTTAATATTAAATCAATGAAGCCGTCTGGTACTTTGCTGCATTAGACGGCTTTATTCTTTGCTTGATTGACTTTAATGGCAGTCAAGCTCAAGTTCACACCTTAAATATCAAATGTCACTTGTCGTTGCTCGAAGATACATATCCATAGTGTTTGTCGTTCTAGGCACTATGCTGACACTGTACATTGGCATATCCGTATTTGGGTTAATCAGTAATTCAAAAGTCTATTATGCAACATTCGTTTTTGCGACATTGTGCATGGCTTCGCTACACGCATTCAAGGAACTTATTGACGAAAAACTGGGGGATGCAAAATTAAAAAAATATTGGAATATTCGGTTTTCCATAGCAATTATCGCAACAATTTTGGCGGTAGGTGGATCGGGTTTTGTTCGAATAAATGCATTGCGCTTGGACGCAATTCATCCGTTTTTTGAAACACCTGACATCACTATTGGCCTACTATTGATCGCAGGTGTGATGCTGCTGAATTTCCTGCACTGGGGTTGGTTACTGACTTCACTGATTATCCTCATTATTGTTTACTTCTTCTTTGGCTACATGGTGCCCTACCCGATCTTACAACTACCTCAATATGACGCTGCATTTGTGGTGCACTACCTGGGATTGGGTGTGAGTGAGGGAATGTTTTGGTTGGCGCGACTAGCAGCCGATAAACTTTACTTTCTGGTGATCTTTGCAGCAATCCTTCTAGGGATTGGAATGTTGAAAATGGTCATCGAAATTGGCAAGGTAACGGGCCGACACGTCAGTGGAGGAGCAGCATTTCCAGCGATTATAGGAAGCGGTATCGTTGCCTCAGTCATGGGACAAGCTGTATCCAATGTGGTACTAACGGGGCGTCTGACTATACCCATGATGAAAAAGCATGGCTACCGGTCTGACATGGCTGGAGCTATTGAAGCCGTGGCCTCAACATCAGGTCAGATTATGCCCCCTATTCTTGGCTTGGCCGGATTCATTATCGCCCTGTTTTTAAATGTCCCCTACATTGAAGTGGCCTTGGCGGCATTGATACCCGCATTACTGTTTTTGTCGGGTGCAACATTTGGTGTTCTAACTTGTGCTAGTGGCGAAAAGCTCGACAAAATGCACGATGCTGTGGATTACAAAGCAATTTGGAGAATGCTGCCGACGTTTCTCATTGCGTTTGCTGCTGTAGTTATTTTGCTTATCGGATATTACTCACCTGCCATAGCAGGAATTGTTGGGATTACCTTAGCTGTCGGATTATGTCCGTTGCAGGGTCGGTATCGTCCCAAGTTCAAGGAGATGTATGAGGCTTATATCGATGGGCTTATCATTGTGACCTTATTGTCGCTGTTGCTGATCGCTATCGGTCCGCTTGCGCAGACATTTTTAACTACAAACCTCTCCAACAGATTAGCGATAGTTCTAGTCCAAGTTCTTCCGGATAGCAAGTTTTTGTTGCTGCTCGGAACTATGGTTGTTTCACTATTTCTTGGAATGGGGCTGCCAACACCTGTTGCCTATGTTGTAGTTTCGCTGACTTTGGTGCCTTTCCTTCAACAAGGGGGAATTGAACCAATACTGGCGCATTTCTTTGTTTTTTACTTTGCTGTATTTTCCACGTTGACACCCCCTGTTGCAGTTAGTGCACTGGCGGCAGCAAAACTTTCCGGCGGTACGTTTCTAGGGACTGCCAAGGACGGAATGAAACTAATGCTGACCACATTCATCATTCCATTTGGATTTATCTACCATCCAGAGTTGCTGTCGTTCCCAAATGTAACCTGGGATGTAATTCCACCGGTTCTGCTGATCTTAGTGCTGCAGTGGACTTCGTCGGTGGTGTGCTATGGTTTTTTTATCAGAGATTTGACGTGGACTGAAAGGTGGGGATTTTTGGTGGTTACTGCGGTCGGATTTTCCTACTTGATCAATGGCCGAAACATAGAACTTATAGGCACGCTAGTGACTCTGATCATTGCAGTAGCTTGGGTTTTAGCGTCGCGTAAAAATAGTACTAATTAACACAATAAATCAGTCTTCTGTTTGATACATTCTCGTTTGTAGTAAGGCATCCAATTAACTTTGGTCTTTCCTACGCCGTGTTTGTTCAAAAAAGTCAATTTTTATGGCTTTAGCAATTGGTGTAACTTAGAATCTGCAACCAGTCCAAGACTCAACTGACTTGGTATTGTGTGTTAAATTTGAACTGTCTCTTACTCCAGAAAGTCGGTGCAACAACAGTTACCGGTTCATCCCCGACTATTTTAGTTGCCGTTTTCCATGCATGGTCAAAGTCTTTAGCTGGTGTAATCCCTAGTTGCCTAAAAGCGCCGGGATTCTTTGTCCCAGCCATAATGACAGCAGCTGCTCGCTGAAGGGTGTAATGGCCAATGTACATCAGCCAGAATGGATGACGCGGATGGTAAGAATAACCATTCCTGTAGCTATCCACGTATGCCTTTTTCGAACTAATCTCTAATTCATGTTCGGTTAGGTCACTAATGTCGTGGTGGCGGTCGTATAGGTCTATCACTTCTTGATAGGAAGGATACATCTGTGGGTCAATTTGTCCGGTGGAAGGGTTCAACCCGACAACAACACCCCCTTCCCGAAGAATCGGTTCGTTAAGCCAAATTCTTGGCGGATTTAAGCAACCGACTGCAGCAATCATCGTATTGTCCGATTCACCATAAGCGAACCAATGTTTCATACCGATCACCATCACATCTGCTTGTGGTGCTGGATATAGGCTGAACGTATCAGCAAGCTTCCAGCAAACAGGTTCAATTTCTGGTGAGTATCCAGCGTAAACTCCCGCCATCTTACCACCTACTCCAACCACCGAATTCACGTAGAAGATTCGTTTGTTTAACTTCTCTTCCATAACGTCATGAACTTCAGCCTTCATCCCGCGATACATCATCGTTCGGTGATCGCCTGTTGTAGACTTTGGATGATGCCAAAATCGATGTGCGTGGTGCGATGCTAAACTATTTGCAGACGCTAATCCTGTTACTGCCCCGGTGCCAGAATACCCACCGACATAGGTTGCCGATACAGTGCCGACATAAATCTGTAGGTCTGCTTCAAGAAACCTTCGATTGTGTTCAATATAGCCACCCCTTTCCGTGGTTCCAAGATAAGTCAGTTCATCAGGATTATCGCAATCGTGATTGATGATTTGATCGGTCGACCAAAATTGATTGAAAATATTGTCGCCAAGGTAGCGCCGAAGTTCCTCAGCCGTCCACTTCCTATGTGCACCGTTTGCACAAATCAGAACAATGTCTCGTTTTAGTACACCCGCTTTGATTAGTTGATCAATCACGATTGGTAGAATTATTTGCCATGGTAACGGTGGTCTAGTAGGATCATCAAAACCTATTGCAACCGTCTTTCCCGGTCCTGCCAGTTCAACTAGCGGTGGACTCGCGACCGGATTGTTCAGAGCATCTAGTACAGCACCTTTTGGATCCTCAAGAAACTCCGGGTCTTGGAACTCCACAACTGTGGCATGGTTTGGAACTTCAATTTGAATTTGTTTGTTACCAAAATCCGCCGTAACACTTTTTGTTCTCGAACTAGTTTGCATTAGCCAAACTCGTTTTGCATCTTTTATAGCAAGTCAAGACTTTAGAGCTCGTATTGCTGCACATGCTGCTCCATACCCATTGTCTATATTCACTGTAACAACGCCTGGTGCACAACTGGAAAGCACTGTGTTCAATGCTGCGTGACCTCCTTTAGCGACTCCATAGCCAACTGAAGTAGGTACTGCGACTACCAGTGCAGGTACTAACCCAGCTACTACAGTAGGTAAAGCTGCATCCATACCGGCAACAACGATAACAACTGACTGTTCACGTAGTTTTTGTTCAATTGCCATCACCCGCCATAAACCAGCAACACCGACATCGTTATACTGTTCATAACTAACTCCGTGATAGTCAAGCGTTCGCCCTGCTTCTTTGGCCACACGGATGTCTGAAGTTCCAGCCGCAACAATGGCTACGCAGTTGTCGCTTTGTTTCTCAACCAACGCCCCACCTGCAATACCAGTGCGCGACACGGTATCGAAGTTCACGTGCTGTCTAATTTGATGGTCCAATTGCTCAAACTGCTCGGAGTCTAAACGTGTGAGTAGCAATGGTCGGTTTTCTAAAACTGCGTTTTCGAGGATTTGATTAATTTGTGCAACAGATTTTGATTCGCACAAGACTGCTTCATCTAGACCTATCCTATCTTTCCTATGGAGGTCCATTAGCACTTCAGGTGGTTGATTCATAACTTTGCCCCAACAAATGCACTGCCCATTCGATACTCGCTAAAGTGGATTGGTAGTATCCGTTGAGATTCAGTTAAGTAGGTCCGCACATGACTTTTTATTTCTATTTTGAGAGTTGGAAGTAGTTGATCGTAAGTAGTTTTATCTAATTCGATAGTAATTCGACCCTTTCGTACTCTGCAACGAACAACTGCAGGGGCCAACCGCTTGCGAATGAAGGACTCCACTCGATCAATACCAAGCAACACTTCGGATTCAATCTTTATTCCGGTTTCTACTCGACTGGACAGGCATGGCGATGCTGGCAATTCAGAAAGATCATAAGCACCTACTAGCTTTGCAATTTGTCTAATCTCGGCTTTTGTAACACCAGACTCAACATACGGATGTCTCACCGAAAATTTCGATGCAGCCTTCAATCCTGGCCGATAGTCTGTTATGTCATCCAAATTTGCACCAGAAATAACCTGCTTATCATCAGCAAAATCTGACATGAACTTGTACAAATTTTCTTTGCAATAAAAGCATCGATTGACTGGATTTTCGCGATATCGCTTGTCTTCAAACTCGCCCACGCCTGCAATGGTTAAGTTCCAGTTTTCCTTAGCTGCATATTGCTTCACTCTAGCGGTTGCACTTTTCGGCACCGCCGGAGAAATTGCATGAAACATTTCAGCATCTACTTCGCTGAATCTACTGGCGACAATTCCTAGAGTCATGCTGTCGACACCTCCACTGATCGCTACTAAGCAACTACGCATATCTGCAAGAGTCCTATGCAATCTGCGCATACTCTCTTGAATTGTTTTTTCTGCAGTTGACGCTCGATCATTGAGATTAAGTCGATTACTCATTCTCTTCACTTTGTACACATTCGGCTTCGAGCTCAGCTAAACTTTTGAGCAACTTCCGATTGGCATAGTCTCCTACATTTGCAAGATCTCTAGATTCTGCCTTTGCGGTGATTTGCCCGCTTGGTCGTTTGGCCAACTTCAAATCAAGTTCTACATCGTCCACACTGATCTTCATCTGATCCCTATCTAAACTTAGCCGCTCCACATTTAAAATTCGAAGACCAATTGTGGATGTTTCCGAAAAGCATAAGTCCGCAACTTCATTCCGAGTCGCAACTTTGCAGAGTACTTGAATCTGCACTGTCATTCGGCCCTTCTTTCCGAACCCAGGTACTTGCAATACATCCAACACGCCATCGTGTTCCCGAATATTTGCTAGACCAACACTCAAATCTTCCATCGGTTGATCATCAATTTCAAATTCCAATATAGAAATTTGCTCACTTAAAAATGAATTATTGACTTCAGTATCAAAACTAACCAAACGTAGAACATTACTCATTCTTTCAAATTTTCTTGAACCAAATCCTGTCCCAACTTCTGCTAGCGTCATGACTCCTCTGTGGGAGGAGTAACTCGGATTGAGATATTTTAGAATTGCTGCACCAGTAGGAGTGACCCGTTCCCCTATTCGCCCGTCGCTATACATGGGAGCATTGTGAAGCAATTCAACAACAGCTGGAGCCGGAATCGGCAACGGACCGTGTTGTGTTTCAACCGTTCCGCTTCCACCTGGAACTGGGTCACAAGACCAGCTTTGCACATTCATAGCTTGAATCAGAAAAGCAGCTCCAACTATGTCCGCCATTGAATCAATGGCCCCGACTTCATGCAGATGAACATTTCGAACTTCAACGTCATGCACCTTGGCTTCAGCCTCAGCTAAGTTAAAAAAAATATCGCAAGCAATCTCCTTAGTATTTGAATCTAGATTCGAATCAAGCAACTCTTTTTGAACTTCAGAAAATCGTACATGAAGCCGTTTACTAAGTTGAGAATCGTTGAGGATGAATCGCCTACCAGTTAAAGTCCCATCATTGTGGGGTCTTGCCTCCAACTGTAATGAAGCAAGTGAAGAAACTTTGCCAATCATCGCAAAACATGGCTCCATTAAATCAGGCATAAGATCAATAGCTGCTGCAATAAACATATCACCGGCGATGCCGCCTACAGGATTTATGTGCACATGCATGATTACTCTAGTTTATGGTTTATTGTTTTGGTCTAGTTAGCAGACTAAACTATAAAATACGCAACAATAATGGTTTTTTGGAAATTTTACTCAGAACACAATGTGCAATTTCCAAGGTGAAATAACAGAAATATTAAGTTATGTCTTATCAAAGTTTACAACATCAAAACAATTGGAGTTTTCCAACTGCTGTCCGATTTGGGACTGGCAGAGTAACTGAAGTAGCCCAAGTTTGCACTGATGCGGGTATTCAACGACCGCTTTTGGTGTCGGATCCCTATGTAGCATCTCTGCCAGTCATAGAACAAACACTCGATTTATGTCAAAGTCAACTTAAACACTGCGATATCTATTCCAACATACAAGGCAACCCAGTGGAAGCCAATGTAATTGAGGGTGTGGATCAATTTAAATCCGGCGACCACGACGGCGTTATCGCTTTTGGTGGCGGTAGTGCTTTGGATGTAGGCAAAGCTATCGCGTTCATGTCTGGACAAACTCGACCCATGTGGGACTTTGAAGATCGCGAGGATTGGTACACACGTGCAGATGAAAGTGGAATCTCACCAGTTGTTGCAGTGCCAACCACTTCAGGCACCGGCTCGGAAGTTGGACGAGCATCGGTGATTACCGACGGAAAAGATAACACTAAGAAAATTATCTTTCATCCAAAGATGATGCCAGTTTGCGTCATTCTGGACCCCGAGTTAACCGTGAGCCTTCCCAGTTCCATCACTGCAGGAGTTGGGATGGATGCATTGTCACACAACCTTGAGGCTTATTGCAGTCCTATCTTTCACCCACTGGCACAAGGAATCGCAATGGAGGGGATTAGGCTGGTCCATGACTGGTTAGCCCTTGCCTGTAGTGATGGCAGTAACATAGAAGCTCGGGCGCAAATGCAAGTTGCATCGTCAATGGGTGCCGTTGCGTTTCAAAAAGGCTTGGGCGCGATGCACGCCTTAAGTCATCCCTGCAGTTCCGTATTGGGAACTCACCATGGCACTACTAATGCTGTTGTCATGCCATTCGTTCTGGAATTTAACAGGGAATCAATCGAAGACAAGTTAACTACTCTGGCACAATTTTTAGATTTGCCTTCTCCAAGTGCTGAAGCAGTCATCAAGTGGACTATCGATTTGAAGGAAGAAATTCAAATTCCTCGAACACTTGCCGACCTTGGAGTCAATTCGTCACATGTGCAAAGTTTTTCACAAATGGCGATTATTGATCCACCGACTTTCACCAATCCAATTGAGATGACGATCGAAAAGTTTGAGCAACTCTATGAAAAATGCATCAACGGAGTCATCGGCATCCACTGAGCCTCATGATGGCAAAATCTTGATTGATTTGCCTAGCCCGAAAGGTGATCTTTGGGTATTCGGATACGGTTCCTTGATGTGGCAACCTGGTTTTTCATTTCAGGAATCTTCAACGGCAAAAATCTTTGGCTATCACAGAGCGCTTTGCATTCGCTCAACCCGATATAGAGGGACTCCGCGAACCCCGGGTTTAGTGTTCGGCCTCGACCGAGGCGGATCCTGTCTAGGCTTGGCATTTCGAGTCAAATTTAGTGATCGTTTGGATGTACTCGAATATCTAGAATTGCGGGAAATGCTCCACAATGTATACATACCAAGTTTCAAGAAGATTTCCCTGGCCGATGGCAGGCGTGTAGAAGCTCTCACGTTCATCGTTCAGCGCCAACACCCGCGTTACACCCGTAGTCTAACTCCTGATGAAACTGCAACAATCATATTGAATGCCACTGGTGAACGAGGCCCAAACTTGGAATATGTTCAAGCTTCAATGGAGAAACTCGCCTCGATAGGAATACAAGACCAAGCGCTAAATCGGGTTTGCAAACTAGCTCTCAAAAAATATTAATGCAACCTGTGAGATTGTTGCACAGTAGGTCTTGAACACATACCAAGACAAAAATGCAGTTGTATAATCTTTAGCCGTTAAATTGTGCCAAATTAATAGAAATTTCAGTACTTAGGACGGCTCTACATAGGACTACAGAAATTTCAACGAGACCTGTTCTTTGAAAGCTCCTAAATCAAAAATGTTTAACACAAAAACTGCGACAGTCATCCTTGCAGTCGTGTTGCTCATCATCTTGGTATTGCCCTATTCAATCCGCTGGAAGGATATGGAGAGTGCCGCCTCTAACCAACCCTCGAGTCTTTTGGAACCACAAAAGCATCACAGTGAAACATCAAAACTACTTGTTCGTATCGTCGACGCCTTACACTATCGTAACCGGCCACTGGACAATGAATTTTCAGTTGAAATTCTTGATGAGTACCTGAATACACTAGATCCAAACCGCTCCTACTTTCGCTCCTCAGATATTCAGGAGTTCAAATCGCTCCGTCTTTACTTTGATGACTACCTAAAGTCAGGAAAGATGGACAAGGTTTACGAAATCTTTCAAGTCTATCAGGATAGAGTTGCTGAACGTACTACCTACGCCAAAACCTTATTAGATTACCCATTTGACTTCCAACTGGATGACGAACTAGAACTGGACAGGTCATCAACGGGTTGGCCGTTTACTCAAGTAGAGTATGACATGCTGTGGCGCAGAATCGTCAAAAACGAAATCTTAAATTTAAAGCTGGCAGATACGGATGAGAAGGAAATTACAGAAGTTCTAGCTCGACGCTATGACCGGTTCAATCAGGTTGTTTCATTGACCAAGGCAGATGATGTTTTTGAAATTTTCCTAAATTCATACCTAAATTTGATTGATCCGCATTCGGAGTATTTTTCACCGCATAACTCAACCAATTTCAGTATTAGCATGACGCAGCAAATTGAAGGAATCGGTGCAATGCTACGGCTTGAAAGCGACTTTGTCACTATCCTTTCTCTGATTCCTGGTGGTCCTGCTGCTCGTAGCGATCAACTCCAGCCAGGTGACAAAATTATTGCGCTGAGGAATCAAGAAGACGATTCATTTACTGAAATTATCGGCTGGCGTTTAAATGATGTCGTCGACAAAATTCGAGGTCCAAAAGGGACACAAATCAAACTGAAAATTGTCCCTGCAGACTCAGCACCAGAAGCACCACCAGTTGTTGTTTCAATAATTAGAGAAACAGTCAAGATTGAAGATCAGATTGCGAAAAAGTCGATCATTGAATTCCCAACCAAGCGAAAGAACTTTCGAATTGGTGTGATTAGCCTCCCAACTTTTTATTCGGGCACGCCACTTACTACAGAAAATTCATTCGATTCTGGTCAAGACTCATCAGTATCGTCTTCTCAGGACGTGCGTCGTATACTCGGCGAACTGAATAACCAAAAAGTTGACGGCGTTGTAGTCGACTTACGCGGTAACGGTGGTGGTGCTCTTCAGGAAGCTGTTCGACTTACAGGCCTGTTCATTAAGCAAGGTCCGATTGTTCAAGTGAAAAATGCCGACGGCAGCATAAAAACTGAAGATGACGAAATTCCGACCATAGACTACAAGGGTCCTCTAGTTGTCTTGGTTGATCGTCGTAGTGCTTCTGCTTCTGAAATATTTGCAGCTGCAATAAAGGACTATGGGCGCGGGATCGTTGTGGGTGAAACCACTTTTGGCAAGGGCGGAATTCAAACCTTATTCCCCTTCTCCTTTGATCAGAAAACCAGTTCAGGAAACGTTAAGTTAACGACTGCGCAGTACTATCGAGTTAGCGGTCCAAGTACACAGCATATTGGTGTAGAACCGGACATTGTCTTTCCAAACAATGAGTTTGTATCCGAAACTGGTGAGCGATCCTTCGAAAACTCCCTCCCTCAAAGTGAAATTCCACCTGCCAGTGTTCAACTCTCAAAACATGCTTCAGTGATAAAAAGCAAACTACCTTTTCTTCGCCAACTGCATGAGGATCGTGTAGCTGCGAACCCTATTTTCCATTATCTGCACAATGACGAAGCGATCAGATTGAATCGTTCAAAGAGAAAGGTCGTCAACCTCAACGAATCGGATCGTAGGCAACTGCTTGTTGACTTTCAGTCCAAGTTACTGCAAAACACGAATGATCTACTGGTCACTTTAGGTATCGAACCGGTTGAAGACTTTGGTAACGATTTACTGCAAAGGAACATTCTAGGTGACATCTTGCTAGAAGAATCTGTCAATATCCTGGTCGACTACATTTCATTTGATGGTATAGAGAACATCTCATCCTCACAAGCCAATCAGTCGGATTCCACCTAAGTTTGAATTTAACTGAAAATCTAAAACACTAACAATAATGACTGCAGCGAAATATTCTGCTTGGGCGACGCGTTTCCTAGAACAAAGCGGAATTACCACGCTTATGCGGGACTTATCAATTACCGATGAGTCTGTGAACATGCTGGGAGGAGGAAGCCCAGCTAGAATTCCGGAAATGGAAAGGTTTTTCAAATCTCAAATGGAAAACCTTTTGGGGCAGGAAGGACAGTTCGAGCGGCTCGTAGGAAACTATGCCGGGCCACAAGGTTCCACAGAGTTCGTCACTGCTTTGGCAGATCTATTTCAGTCCGAGTACGGTTGGAATATCGGACCAGAAAACATTGCAGTAACTAATGGCAGTCAAATGGCATTTAGTTTGCTGTTTCGACTTTTGGCAGGCAAGTTTCCGGATGGAAGTCACAAGCGAGTTTTGTTGCCGGTTTGTCCAGAATATATCGGATACAACGATACCGGAGAACCCTACCCGTTCTTCACGACTCGATGTCCTATTATTAATCAAATTTCTGAGCATTCATATAACTATCAGATCGATTTCAAAAATCTTGAAATTACCGAAGACATAAGTGCCATATGCGTATCTCGCCCCACAAACCCAACAGGTAACGTCATTTCTGATAATGAAGTGAGGAAGCTAGCTAAAGTTGCAAAGGAAAACAGAATTCCGCTCATTATTGATGGTGCATACGGATTTCCTTTTCCGGGGATAATTTATACGGATGATCAACCCTACTGGGATGAAAACGTCGTTTTGGTATTGAGTCTTTCAAAGATTGGAGCTCCGGGAGTGCGCACTGGAATCGTCATTGCGAATCCTGAACTGATCGATGCTCTAACTTGCGTCAATGCAGCTGCCACATTAGCAACCTCGAATGTAGGTTCAACTTTGATACTGGAATCTGTAAAAAACAGACAGATATTAAATCTCAGTCGAGAAGTAATTCGACCTTACTACAAGGATTTAGCGAATCGAGCCGTTGACATCATCGAAACAGAGTTCCACGACACACCCTACATGCTTCATACCGTTGATGGTGCGTTCTTCGTGTGGTTATGGTTTCCCGGCCTGCCAATTCCCAGCATCGAACTTTACTCCCGAATCAAGGCAAGTGGAACAATCGTTGTGCCGGGAGATTTCTTTTTCCCTGGATTACCTGAAGACGATTCTTGGAAGCACAGACACGAGTGTCTTAGAGTAAGTTATGCAGGAACACAAGAGAGTGTTCAAGCAGGAATAAAGACTATCGCAGAAGAAGTTAAAAAGGCTTATTACGAATTACCTGCGCAAGCTAGATTATTTGGATAACTTTTTGGCTAGAGTATCTGCCAGCCATATATCTATCATCAGCCATCTCAATTAACACATCGAACAACCGTTGCTGAACCTTTGACTCTGCAGAGTTGTACTCCGGATGCCACTGAACAGAAATAAGTTTTTGAAACTTGTCTGATTCGATCGCTTCTATCACATTGTCGGGAGACCAAGCAACTGCTTTAAATCCGGGTGCGAGTTCCTTTACGCTCTGGTGATGGAAAGAAGAGCACTCAATTTCGTATTCTCCCATAAATTCAGATAACTTGGAGTTTGGATCGATACTCACTAGATGGCGAGTTTTGGTTCTGCGTTTGAAATCCAGACTTCTATGCATAACCTCATCTCCATAATTGTCGGGGATGTGTTGATGAAGCGTGCCACCGAAAACCACATTCACAATTTGAATACCGCGACAAATTGCCAAGGTAGGAGCATTGGATTCAGCAGCCAATTTCGCAAGAGCCATTTCATACTTATCTCTCTTTTTATTCACAAATGCCAACAGTTCGTGTGCTGCTTCACCGTAGAACGATGCGCAAATATCTCCGCCACCCGATAATACGATTCCGTCGAGTTTTTGAAGCTGGTCTTCAGGATTTGCGATTGGGTCTGACGGCAGGATTACAGGAATACCGCCGGCATCAGCTACGGCGTCGAGATAGGCTGCTGGACTGATAAATCGATCCTTTTTGTTTCTTGGGTATGAAGTAATACCAATGAGAGGTTTATTCATTCAAATGCTCGGATTGTATTAGTTGTTGCCAAATCACTTTTATGCTCCCAGTAAACTCTTGCGGTCTATCTTTCAGAGCTTCACTCAACTCATCAACTACAAACCACTTTCCATCTACGGTTTCGCTGCGATCAACTTGAATCGGCCCGTTATCTCTTATCAAATACACCCAGCAAAACTCGTAATTAGTTTCGCTGCTTGCGTCCAATTTAAACAATCGCTTAGGAGTTACCCTTAAGCGAATTCCAAGTTCCTCTAAAGTTTCTCGAATGATCGCCTGATCGTAACGCTCGCCGGCTTCTAAATGTCCGGCAACTGAAGTGTCCCATAATCCGGGATCACAATCCTTGTGAGGTGCTCTAAGTTGAAGAAATACTCGATTTGCAGAATCAACTACCACACCATGCACAGATCGGTGATACAGATTGCGTCTATGCACGACTGACCTGGGCAATCTCCCGATAACCCTGTCACTATTATTGACTACATCGAATATCTCTTCGTGGTGCATTCAAACACAAAAAATAAATCGTCCCACAACAGCAAATTGGGAACGGTTTCTAAAATATTAATTTTACACCGTCACTGAAAATATTTGTTAGCGAGGGCGGCCGACCATTGCAGTCTACATATGATTTAAATTGAGTACTGACAAACTACGAACTTTTGAGTGACATTGCGTAAATACAACTTTTAGTCAATGTGTTTGACGATAGCGGCTGATTGTTTTGCATTCTGTTCCTTATGTCACTTCACTATTCATATAACGATGGTGAACTTCGGACAGACACAGCACTAGTCGCTGCGACTGTCGTACCGAGATTGTGTCGTTTTCTGACTGAAATGCACGGTTATTTCACGAACAAATTCGCATTAAGTTACAAAAGAAGACACATTAGACGATCGTAGAAAATCTTGATTCTTTGATTTGCCATTTGGCTATTTGGAGCCAATCGGAGCCCCCATAAAACTGCATCCAGTGTCATGAACAGTGCAAATGGTGTTTTGATGTTTAACATGACAAATTGCATTCTCAATATTAATATTACGAGGTTATTACAAAACTAGGGAACTTACCATGACACTCTCGCAACCAAAGATTCAAACTACGACTTTGAGGCACTGCTTGAATTTTATGGTGTTTTATTCAGGCAATCTTTCAGCAGATTCAAAGTGCTGTCAATTTCATCCAATTCAGGGAATTCGCCATACACCAGCCTCGAAAAAGGTCCTTTGTAGGTAGACTCCAAAGATTCCGACCAACTTTCAAATTCAGAAAATAGCGGCGCGTCTGATAATGGCTTTTCAAGGCATTCAGAATACTTAAAGAATCCTACTCTTTCGTCCTCAATACATTGCTGACATAGTGTCGAAAATTCTTCACTTCGACAAAAATTCCGGTACTCATCCTCTTGAAATATCAGACAAATATCATAAAGGTGCCGAATTCGACGTGAAAGTTCGGCCACCGGATCCTCATGATAACTATCCTTAATGACTGCAAGTATTTTCTCAACTAGCGTACGCCTAACTGAGAGAACATTGAGAGCGAAACCATTAAGTCCAAACTATTCAATGAGGTCTTCCTGTTTTTTTCGACAAGCACTTCAGCGATCATAGTCATCAATTCCCGCTTCTCAAAAGGCTCCGGATTCGAAAAAGCATTGATCTCAATCAGCAAATTAGTGAATACCAACTCGAAATCTGCACCATCTATGCTGCGACGATATGAATGTACGGTTTTGCGGAACTTGGCCCCCTTAGATTCTCGCTTGTCACCTTTAACGTAAGTCAGACTTTTGGTGACAACATTTTCAACATTTTTGATCTGATTTTTTACTGCATTATTGCTTTTGTTGCGTTTAAAAACAGCAAGATCAATATCCTCTGAAAGTCGGACCAACAAGCGATAAGCCTTAGACAGGGATGTCCCACCCTTAAACACCACTTCATCAACATAATCTGATTAAGCAAGATCTTTTAGAGCTTTGGTCACCCAGTAATCTTTTTCAATAAGTATCTGCGACAAGCCAATGGATTCAGCGGTCAACTGCACAGATTGGTAAAAAATATTGCTATCTTCATGTAAATTCATTAGCGTACTTTCCATCGTCTGGCCGTTGGCCACTTCTCTAAGTCTAGTCCTATTTTGTAGGTTGTTGTGGGGTTTAATGACTGCGCAAGGCTCTCAGGAACTGACAATCCTAGGCTGGAAAATAACAAACACAATAGCGCGCGAGTTTGAGGGTTGTAATATTCAACTGCCAAAGCGACAAGCCGTTTCCGTTCGCGATCAGTCAACTCTGTGATTTTACTGCGCATAATTCGAAGTGATTGGTTGACTTCGGAGCCGAGAATTTTTTTGATATCCTTCAAAGCATCAAGATACTGCAAGAGTTTCACGTCTTTCTCTTTAATCGGAATTCGAGTCACCACCGTCTTGATTCCAATGGTGCCGAATTCCTTATCCTGTCGACCGCCATTAAACGCCAAAGTAAATTTCCGAGGCAACTGTGTACTCAAACCAAGCTGATTGTATAGCAATGCTTCTGTTACATAGCCACGCAGACGACCATCTTTGTAAAGCATGGAGCGCACAAGTTCGCCGTCTGATGGCTTAAGAGGTCCAAACAGCCCCTCTTCGGGCACATAGAATTTGCCCTTTGAGAAGCGAGTTAACTTCTGTTCCGTAACCAAACGGTTTACCGCCTTGATAACAGCACTGGGCGAACGGACATAATCTGGAAATACCTGATAGTCAAATATTTTTCCTGCAGGAATACTCTCAATGCTATTTCGTACGCTTTGGGCAATGCTCATATTGCTTTTTTACTGTTTAAATTTATCAAATTAATTTAAAAATGTCATGTTTATAACACTATTAACATGACATAGAATTTTTAACATGTATTTACACTTCGATACTATCTTTAATACTGCTAATAAATTCAAAAAGACCACCTAGATCTGTAGGATGTCAATATTTTTAATCCTCTAATGTAAGTTCACGTTGACGATGTGCTTCTCTTCGTCGTAAAAACGAGGTCAAGCGAATCGTGTCAATAGCCGCACAGGGTTACAGCTTTAATGTGAAGCCGTGTCTACGAGATTTCTAGACTGATCGAGCGTTTATGTAGAAATGATAATATCCGCTAACCTATTGATAAAGCTGTGTATTTCTGTTAGAGATGGTAAGATATGAGTGTACATAGTTTGAATTTTGAGTTCGACGAGCCTCCAGACTGCTTCACCTTTGATCAAAGACCCAAATTTTTGTAATCAGTCTAACTTTGCCAAGTTTTGTAAAGGCGCAACTCAAATTTAGGTAGTCTGCGAGCACTCTTATGCAACAAAGACGTACGTCGCTACATCATACATAACTTGTATTTCCACAGAACTAATTACTTGCATTAATACATAATCTAGCACTTGCAAAAACACATAGAAAGTCTAACTTGGTCACACCGAATGAGAAACTGGCAGCTTCACTGGCGGAACTCCAGAAGCGCCAGATGCAAGGGTGGCGAGTTTTTGTTCTAATGAGTTGTCACGAGTGCACCGGGGTCGGCTAGTTAAGAACGGATTCCTGTGGAAGGTGATGAAAGGTTGGTTGGTCTCCTGCAGCCCAGATACCGACCAAAACGATACGACGCCTTGGTTTGCTTCTTTCTGGGAGTTCTGTGCAGCCTACTGTAAGGTTCGGTTTGGCACTCACTGTGGCAACTGCTTTCACTAGCGCCAGAACTTCACCAAATTTCGCAATGGTGTTGGAAACGTACAAAGTTATTAGCCTAAATCAGTTCAAAATGTAATAAATAGCAAATTTCCGCATGTAGTGCTTTTTCATAAACGGGTCCAACACAGCAAAGGGATTCGTGAGCTATCACGCAAAACCTGTTAAAAGAAACATATTTATTGCTTTTCCTGGATTAATGTCAGGAAACATCTAAAAGCAATATATTTATTGCCTTTCTTACGATTAGCAACTAATATGTTTCTATAATGACTTATGCAACGTATGTGTTTTATTATGAATTCGTTATTGGACCAAATTAAAAACCGCAGGATAAAGCTGGGACTGAAACAAAAAGACATGCTACTACGCGTCGGGATATCACGCCAGCAATACCAGCGCATCGAATCCAAGGGTAATCCCAGGCTGAATACCTTGGAACTTATAGCGAAAGGTCTGAACAGCGAAATCCTGCTAGTTCCACAGGAGAAACTACAGTCAGTAAAAGCAGTTGTGGAAGGTCAGACCGTCGATACCCTACCGTCAACAACACCACGTTACCAAGAGAATGAGCGCATATCTGATGACCCCTGGAAAGACATGTTAGGGGATAAAGAATGAGCACAGAAAATGGGGATGAAGTAAACGTTCTTAAGCTCAATTTGCATGGACAACTGGTCGGCTACCTGGCTGGCTATAGAAGTGGTCGCAACGTCCTAAGTTTTGCCGAGGAATTTTCTGACGATCCCAGCCGACCCACATTCAGCCTGATTACACATCCCAACTTCCCGCGCGCTGAAAAAGTGCTGTCCGAACCGTGGGTGAGAAATCAACGCTTACATCCCGTCCTGTCAAACCTGCTACCGGAGGGCTCACTACGAGAGCTGATAGCGCAAGGGCTGAAAGTCCATGTCGATAACGAATTCCAAATCTTTTCGTATCTGTGTGAAGACTTGCCCGGCGCATTAATCGCCACTCCGATGGAGCCCGATGACGTGCCTAATAGCGTTTTAACTACGCACGGAAAAGCAAAGGCGATGAAATTCAAGAAAGTTAATCAAGATAATAAATTTTCATTAGCCGGTGTCCAAATGAAATTTTCCATGAAGGAAAAAAATGGTCGCTACAATCTGTCAAAGGATGACACTCTAGGTGACTGGATTATTAAAACGCCAATCACCAAGCACAAAAGTGTACCACTCAATGAATATACCACCATGTCTTTGGCAGCTTTGGTGGGCGTCAATATTCCAGAAATCAAACTGGTTAATCTCGAGAAACTCGACAACCTACCACAAATCAACTTTCCTGATGAAAAGCAAGCATTCGCGATTAAACGATTTGACCGAAGCAGTACAAATCAACAAAAAGATGTGCGCATTCACATGGAAGACTTTGCGCAGATACTTGTGAAATATCCACACGAAAAATATGACCATGCAAACTACGAGCATATCGGTAGAATAATCTACGAATATTCCGGCGACGGCCTGACCGATATCCAACAACTCGCTCGCCGATTATTAGTCAACATATTACTCGCCAACGGCGATGCTCATCTCAAAAACTGGAGCCTGCTATATCAGGACCAAAAAACGCCCCGGCTCTCACCAGCCTACGACATCGTAACAACGAGTGTCTATATCGAAGACGAGAGAAAATTTGCCCTTAACCTAGGTAAAACCAAAGAATGGTATGCGGTTACAGCTGCTAATTTTCAATCGTGGGCTAATAATGCTGGAATTCCTTGGCGGACGATAAAGCCACATCTGGATGATGCAATGGACAAAGCCCGCTCTCTTTGGCCAGATGCTTTGAAAGACTTACCTATGGAAGAGGAGCACAAAAAGAAATTAGAAAGCCACTGGGGCAATCTCCAGCAAGATTTCAGGATTGACTCAAAATAGTTATTTGCCACAAAAATAAACTTGTCGTTAATATTCAAATAGAAATGCTAGGCAATTCGGCAGCTCCGTTTTTTCAGTAGCTTTAAAATTCATGAACTTCTTCATAACTGATTTCAATGGTGTAAACGTCGCCGTTTAATTCCATATCGCGCCCCATGCGCTCATAGTCGATTAAATAGGCGAGATTTTCAGGAACCTGGCCGGGACCTCAGATCGTTTTCTCCGCGCAATCAGTTAGGTTTTTGTAGCGGCCGGATTTATTTTGAATCCGAATTCATCAGCACGACCTTCTGACTCGACCAATCTTCCACTACAAACCGTCCCGTATCGAGGCTCATCTGGCCATTTTCTATCTGGACTTTAGTTGTGTCTAGCATCTGAGTTTCAGATCCGCCAACTCGGGTTCTCCGATGAGCCTGAACTCATCCACCACCAACTCGATGCGTTGCAAATGAGAATCTTACGATGCTGGGGAAATCTGAAATGTATGTCATGCCGAGTCGCTCGGTCGCACTCACCAAACGCATCTATCGGTGTTTGGGGTTGGGAAAAAACCTAGCACAATTTACCCTGCCTTTGGGACAATCGTTCCCGTCTGACCAATAGGCTTTTTTACTCTCAGTACCTGAAATTGAACCTTTCGGTGTAGTGCCTCTTTATTGACATTATTTGTTTTATATCAATAACTTACGCGCGGTAATTTCGGAAGTTAAGAGGTCTTACGTCCGAAGAAATGCTTTGAAACTACGAATTTCCACAAGATTCAGTGGATTGTATCGGCTCAGACCGAGAATTTGATCAGAAGTTGATCTAGTTTTGGTAGCGGGGGTAGGATTCGAACCTACGACCTTCGGGTTATGAGCCCGACGAGCCTCCAGACTGCTCCACCCCGCATCAAATTCTGACAATATTGTAATTTCTACGTGATTTATATGCAAGAATTTAGTGACTTCTGCAGACAAATTTTCTGTCAGTCAATATCAATATCTCGGCAGAGATTTTAGGTCAAGAAACAAAATTAAATCAATAAGATAGAAGCCATTTTTACGCTCGATTCTATTGATTTACATTAATCTCAATAACATCGTACTAAATTGAATTGTACATACTACGATTCAGGTAAATATCACTTCAAGTCGTTTCTAATGGAAATCCTCATTACTTCATGCAATGAACGTAGCTCCACTTGATTGTGTATGCGACTAAATTGAATAATGATTTTCAAAAGAGTACCACTAAAAACCAAGGCAGGAAATTTACCAGTAATGGTTGCTTTACTAACGTTACCACAGGTCTCTAAACCCAATTACAATCAAAATCTACGAAGGTATTGAGTCAATCGTGACCGGTTGTTTCAAATCAAACTCTTCCGTGTTTTCGTCTGGTTGACTTCGGTCAATTACATAGTAAATTTGGTCTTCATCCAAAGTTAATAGAAAGTGATGCCAAGTCCCTCGACGATAATTCACACCTTGTTTTCCATTTGTAACAAAGAAGCGCATTTGATCTAGATTTGGCTCTTCAGTTGGCGGTGCAACTATGATTAAGAATCTGCTATCTCCATTGGGTAAAAATGTCTGGCTGGAAACTGGATGTCGCTCCAACTTTTCAATTGCAAATGGAAAATCGACTGGCCTTGCACGGAATATACTCATTGCAGGTCTTCCGCAATCATCTATATCTAGATGAACTAAGTGCTCAAACCGGTCCGCATATCCATCATTGATCTTCCTGAAAGGTCGATTCTCCACTTCGATGACATCGCCAAATTCCTGAAATGAATTTGCTGTTAAGGGTTCGAAATTCATCAATCCCCCCTAAATCGTTCCGAAGACTCGAAGACGCCCCACTCCCCCGTCAGGATGCATTTCAAGTTTGACATGAGATATCTTCCCTATAGTTTGTACTTCACTAACATAGTCATGTAACTGATCTGCTCCGACCGGTGTTTCCGGGATAATCGTCTTCCAATCGAGTCCTTGACTCGTAAGTTCCTCGACTGTCGCATTGGGTGTATATACACCTTTAATTGCACATCTCGCTGGATAATTTCCCTTGAAATGTAGCGTGTCAATTTGCACTTTTTGGATGTTGCCAGGTTTTCCAAGACGAAGTATTGCCCAATCATGACCCGGGCCACGACGCCTTGTGGTTTCCCAACCATCACCCATATTGATACCTCTTCCGGGTGCGGTAAGATTTTGAGCTTCGCCAAAATGCATGTCGCTGCAAGCGATTGCAACACCACCGTTTTCCATCGCAAGCAGGTCGATCTGTTCGTCTGATTTCACTAAATTCCAGTTTTTGTAAACTTCCCCATACACTCTCAATCGTGCCACTCCACCATCTGGGTAGATGTGCAACCTTAAGTGAGTCCATGCTCGTTTACTTGTAATCTCGAACAGATTGTGTGAATCTCCGACTAATTCGGTCTTAGGCACTAATTCTATCCACTGGGTTGACGCATCATCCGGGTCACCGTCGCTATCGCATGCTTCCACTGATGCAGATTCAGGAAAGTTACCTGTAAAGTGAGAGGTATCTATATTGATGGTACTAATTGATCCCCTACAAATCCGCAATATGCAGTGATCGTGTCCGGGCACA
The DNA here is from genome assembly GCA_965200645.1 of Arenicellales bacterium. Classification (GTDB taxonomy): domain Bacteria; phylum Pseudomonadota; class Gammaproteobacteria; order Arenicellales; family JAJDZL01; genus CBDAUN01. Next base: position 256,123 of record CBDAUN010000003.1, on the reverse strand, counting down.
CGCTTGCGTCTAGACTCCCATCCGTCCATCCACTTACCATGCTCTGTAAACTTTCCTTCGATGAATACTGGTTCCTTTGGGTCGATTAACCCAGAAGCTTCGGCAAAAAAGTCATCTGTCGAATATAAAACCTTGCCACCCAATCTTGGGGTTGCCAAGTCAACACTATTTCTAATAATTATCATGGAGTCTTAAATTTGAAGTTGCTGAGACGCTTATTAGACGCCAAACTTTTGGAAACTTTAATTAGACCAGGCAGGTGACAACTGCTTCCACCCAAAGGAGTAAACGGAGCCACATTGCAATCCATCCCTGCACTGATCAAATCGGCCGTCTTAGATGGTAGTTCAACTGCGACAACAAAAGACTCATACCACTCATCTTTTTGTTCTTTGACGGTGCCCGACTTTGGCGTGATTGTACAGTAGTGGTGATGGCCAAAATGTTTGACATCACACATCTTTTGAAGATCAATCCAGTCACCGTTCATTTTGCATGAATGACCAAAATCAAGGTGCAACGATACAGATGAATACCCCTTGCACTTGAACTTTGGCAAAACTTGAATTAACAAAGTCTTTAAAGAAGTGCTTATCTTGAGTATGCATCGGTTGCAGGTTATGACGCAGGAAATAACTTGAAAATGCCTGCCACCGAGAGGTTTGTTGTGGTTGCCTTAAACCGGTAAATTTCTGGCCTGGTTCAAAAGGCGACGGCTGGCATTGGTTGGTCTGTTGATATTCTTGCTGTAACTGCGCATTACAGTGGTGCCACACTAACCGACCCGCATCAGCCAACGCATTCATCTGACGGTATTGGTCCGTGGTTGTGGTAATTCGATCGCTGGTTGCGCGGTGTTCAAGCATACTGATAAGCATCGCTTATTAGAAATAATATTTATATATCAATAACTTAGGTGTTATCTGAAGTTACCAGTGGTGGAGTTTGTATAGAGTTTCCGAAATTTTCAATCCAGTGCTTGGCAATGTCAATTCGTCTACACAACCAAACTCTTTCTCGAGACTTTACGTATTCCAAAAACTGTTTCAATGCTGTGATTCTCCCAGGTCGTCCTATCAGACGACAATGTAGACCTACCGACATCATTTTCGGATGTGTTTTACCTTCATCGTACAAAGTGTCAAATGCGTCCCTTAGATAAGTAAAGAATTGGTCTGAAGTGTGAAAGCCCTGTGGTGTGGCGAACCGCATATCATTAGCATCCAATGTATAGGGGATTACCAAGTGTGATTTTTCGCCGACTTCCACCCAAAATGGCAGGTCATCACTGTAATCGTCTGCATCGTACAAAAATCCGCCCTCTTCCATTACCAGTCGACGGGTATTAGGACTGGTGCGACCTGTATACCATCCTAAAGGTCGTTGTCCCGTAACCGATCGAATCGCTTCAATCGCAAGGTGAATGTGTTCTCGCTCAAGCTCTTCTTCAACATACTGATAGTCGACCCAACGATAACCATGGCTGCATATTTCGTGGCCAAGATCAACCATCGCCTCAACAACTTTTGGATTTCGTTCTACCGCCATTCCAACAGCAAAAATTGTAAGCGGAACATCTTGCTGTTCGAATAGTCGCAATAGCCTCCATACACCGGCACGTGAACCGTACTCATAGATCGACTCCATACTCATATGGCGGACTCCTTCTCGCGCATCTGCGCCAATTATTTCCGACAGAAACGCTTCTGAAGCTTTATCTCCGTGCAAAATACAGTTTTCGCCACCTTCTTCGTAGTTCAGAACGAACTGAACTGCGATTCGAGCATCATTCGGCCATTGTGGATGAGGTGGGTTGACACCATAGCCGATTAAGTCTCGTTGGTATGCTTGATTCATATGTAATTGAGTCTTTGTGAAATGTAGTTAATAAATTGAACTCATAGCAGAAGAAAGGGTTTTCTTTTACACCAACTAGTACTTATCTTATGATGAAATTGGAATAATTCAGAAAATTCTATTTCGATATTACATTGGTATTTTACTTACCCAGATAACTTATGAAAATTCTTTTAATCAACCCCAATACCACTCAACATGTCACTCAGCGTGCCGTTGAATCGGCACGCTCAATCGCAAGTCCAGATACAGTTATTGAAGGCGTAACCGGCCACTTCGGTGCTGAAATCATAAGTAGCCTTTGTGATAACGCGGTCGGGACCTACTGTGCGATGGAACTGGCAGCAAAACACTCTAAAGGATTCGATGCTATCTTACTTGCTGTTTCATTCGATACCGGACTCTATGAGTTGCGAGAACTTTTATCAATTCCCATTGCTGGAATGACTGAATCAGCCCTTAGAAATTCGAAAAAGTTTGGCCATAAATTTTCACTGATTTCATTCAATAAAAAGACATATCCCATGTACCGTCTGCTAGTTGAACGATACAAAATGGACACTAGTATGGCGAGTATCCGTTTGCTTGAGCCTTTTTCCGCCAAACAACTTAAAGATACAGAGTTTTTGACTGATCGGATATCTCAAGTAGTGAAAAAAGCCATCAATAAAGACGGAACTGACGTAGCAATTCTTTCAGCTACTGCTTTTTCTGGCCTTGCCGCTCAAATTGAGGAAAATGTTGGAATTCCAATACTAGATGGTGTGGCAGAGGCTGTCATGGACATTCAAAACAGTGCATCGGAACTCAATCAGTCGATATCAACTTTAACAAGTGATTCCTCTCCCGATCGTAAACAACTCAAGGGAGTATCCAAGGAACTTGAGTCACTCTATTTGAATTTCTAATGCAGAACTATTTGTCCTACGTTATTGCATTCTACGCGAGTCCTTCAATCGCCTGCTTGCACAGTGCCAAAATGTCCCCAACCCAAGGAAGAATCGCTATCAACGCGATTGCATTGACTGAAATCAATGCCATGCTTTCAATTGGTGCACCGAACTTCTGACCTGGCTCTATTGCTTCATCGAAGTACATCACTTTGATTACCCGCAAGTAGTAGAAGGCCCCAACGACAGCAAATACTACCGCTACAACCGCAACCCAAATCAATCCCGCATCTACCAATGCTTGAATAACTGCAAATTTCGCGTAAAAGCCTACCGTTGGCGGGACGCCTGCAAGCGAGAACATCAATAACAGCATAAAAAAAGCCATCCATGGATTGCGTGAATTTAAGCCTTGCAGATCAGAAATTTTGTCCGACTCGTAGCCTTCCCTAGCAAACAGGACAATCATACCAAAGGCACCCATACTCATCACTGCATACACCAATGCGTAGAACAATGATGCCGCATATCCTTCAGCTGTAGCAGACAGTATCCCGAGTAACAAATATCCCATATGAGCGATCGTCGAGTAGGCCAGCATTCTTTTGAGATTAGTCTGAACTATCGCAGTGACATTACCCACAATTATCGAAAGCAACGCGATGATAATGAGCATATCTTGCCACGCTTCATGCAGGTTTTCCAACCCACCAATCAGCAGTCGAATAAGCATCGCAAAAGCAGCCAACTTTGGTGCTACACTCAAATACAAGGTAGTGCTGGTTGGTGCGCCGTGATACACGTCAGGCACCCACATGTGAAACGGAGCAGCACCTAACTTAAACACCAATGCAACTACAACAAAAACCAGAGCAAATATCAATGCCACGTTGTCGGCCGACATGCTCACTAACACTTGTTGAATTTCGGCGATATACAGCGAACCTGTCAGGCCGTAAAGAATCGACATTCCATACAGTAGACAACCTGACGCAATTGCGCCAAGCACGAAGTACTTCATTGCCGCTTCGGTCGCGTGGGATGAGTCACGTTGAAAGGCAACCATTGCATACAAGCATAATGACATGAGTTCCAAACCCATATATAGGACTAGCAAGTGCGCTGCTGATGCCATCACCATCATTCCCAAAACACCGAATAAGGCTAGGACGTAGTATTCCCCTCTATTCATCCCTCGCTGGATTGAATAGGATTCAGAGTAAATCAAGACAATTGCGGTGAACACACAAAAGACTACCTTCATGATGCTTGACAGAAGATCATGAACGAGCATGCCATTCATAAAAACTGCAGGTGCATGTGAAGCACCAATGACGCCAATACCTGCTGCAAAAATTAGAATCACGACAGCATATAGTTGCATATCTGCTACTTTTGCTGAAGCTGCCTTTCGCTTAACGAAGATCTGATCAACGACAAGCATAACGCAAGCGAAAAAGGCGAGTACTATTTCGGGTAAAAACCAATAATTGAAATCATCGAAGATCATTTATTTTGATTTAGACTGCACTATAAGATGAATTATTGCTGACTTAGGCAAAAGGGGTAGATTATTGATAATTTTACTCTCTATAAACATTAGTAGATGACTAGAGAGTTTCCCGTTCGGAATTATTCTACAACTTTAAAGTCGATATTTAGTCCAACCAGAGCTAAATTGGAAGGAATACCGGCGGGTCATTCGTGCGATTTTCGTGAGCTTTGATGAATCCGGCGCCGATTAGTCGTCGAACCAGTGCGGGGCCATCTTTTGCTCGCGTCCGGTGCGGTCGGTGTTGCAGTAAGAGTGGCTTCCTCAGGCGGTATCAGGGTCTGGTGGCGGGCCGTACGGCGCGAGCGACGGGCTTTGCCGTCGAAGCCCGGTCGTAGTCGTACCAGCTGGTCTGACAGCCGCTGCTGCATCTGGCTCACACTGGCGGTGTCACGTTCGACTTCGAGCAATACCGCGATAAAGCGACTAAACGCACTTTTTGATGGCACCCGGTAGGCTATATCGTTGAACCCATCGCCGTAATTCTCGAACCCACAGGAGCGCATCAACGATGGATTACGCGCTAACTCTCGGCACAGGGACTCAATCGAAGGATGCTGGTAGACACAGCGGGCGATCAGTGCGCTGAGCATCGCCTTGGCGGGCCATTCGCAATGCGTGCCACGGCACCGTCGGTTGATCTCATGGACGAGGTCGTCAATTTCCATTGCTTCGACCACCATCGTTAAGCGTCTCAAGTCACTGTGCTCATCGAACATGTGCCAGGAAAACAGCGTATTATTAATCATTGCCGTACCAGATTGGCTAGTTTAACTTATTGGAGTTTCCATAATACTCGAAACACCCTGAGGGTGCGGTATTTGATGAAGCCATATCAATCGCTTAAGTGTTTGATAGTGGCGCCTTCGGAGGCGGTGGGGTGGTTTTTGCGATATAGTGCCGAAAACCGCCTAAAACCCGTTGAAAAAGCCCATTTTGTGGGGTAAACGAAAAATTAACCCATTGAAAACAACAGTTAAATCAACAAGCTAAAGCATCCGAAACCCTCTCAGGACTATAACGAAGGTGGCACTTGGTCACTAAACATCTTCGAGAATAGTTCTGTTTGATCAATTGACTAAAATCGGCTCTACCGTCAACCCATCAACTGCATTTGTCAATGGTGTGGTGACTAGTAAGTCGTCAGCGTCCAACTCGGAACTCTTGGCGACGATCATCTGTTTTCCATTGACTGCAATCTGACCAAATCGTTCAATTGATGCAGACTTCAACTGATCGTCAACCACTTTATAAACTCGGTCTTGTCCATAAACTGATTGATATGGAATCGCAACGGCATTTTCAACAGGATACAGAAACATGGTGAGATCAATCGTTCTACCCAATTCAGGATAAAAACTTCCATTTTCAATTTGAAAGTGCGCATCTATCCCTCCTTTGTTCGGATCTACTGTTGCCGCCAACCTATCAAATCTAAGTTTCAGATCTACTCCGTCTACGGTCGCAGTAGCCGAAAACTTTGTTGAGTTATTGCTCAAGTCTCGAATTTGTGGCAGGAATTGACTCGGTACAATTGTCAAGACTTCGACATCCTTATCGTTATAAATTTCCGCTAAACTCGTCCCGACGCTTACCTGATTTCCAACCGCAACATATAACTCCAAGATTCTTCCTGAATAGGGGGCCACAATAATCGAATCTGCAAAATCCTGTCTGGCGTTTTCAAGCTGTGCTTTAGCGCTGCCTAGTTCAGCTTCAAGCCGTTGAACTCGAGCCTTGTGCTCTCGGATTGCAGCGAGCCTGGCTGTCACCGCAATATTATTTCGCTTTTCCTCGGTTTGCGCTCTTTCGAATCTGGATTGCGAATCCAGATTTCGGCTTTTCAGCGGTTCAATTCGTTGCTTGGTTTGGGTCGCAAGCTCCAGTAGTTGCTTTTCATGAACTAAAATTTCTTCATTGGTTTGATTGCTTTGAAACTCATATTCAAGTTCTGCTTCCGTTCGCTCAATACCCGCTTCAATCTGAGAAATTCTCGTTTCTATATTTCTTGTATCCAACTCAATAATGACGTCACCCGCTGTCACATAGTCACCCGGCTTCACGTGTACCGCACGTACTTTGGCATTAAGAATTGAACTGAACTTAGCAGTACCTGAGGAAATCACTTCCCCAAAAAGCTGAATTGTCGGAGTCAACGTCGATTTTTCGATTGCTTGCACATTTACCGGCCAAGTTCTCTTTGCGTCGCCGCCTTCCACAACTTGCACTTCTTCTTGAACAAGCAAGGAATATCCTCCCAAACTAACCAGTATGATCAATATTGGCAAAAGAAATTTAAATATTTTGGAAAAATTGTTCATTTGCTTGAAACTGAATTTTTGGAAACTTGCATTTTATTTTAATAGTCGGTTATTTTGTTAAAATGCCAACAATGCTACAAAGGTAAATTCCTAAAGATGCACGATCAACTTGAATCGTTTCGCAAGGTACTTGGAGCAAGACTAAGTCCAGGCATCCAAGACAAATTTGGATTTACTCACTTGCACTGGGCAACCATTGCTAATAACCCACAAGCAGTAAGGCACCTGCTCGAGAAAGGGGCTAATCCGTGCTTTGCAGCCAGAAATGATTACGGTGCTTCACAAGGTATATTTCTGAACGTGAACTCCACCAGAGGGTTTCGTAAACGACTCAAAAATTTCAGTGTCGATATTGAGAGTAACAATTACTGGAGAATTAGAGACCTTACGCCGCTACACATTGCATCGGCAAAAAATTCAGTTGAGATTATTGGTCTGCTCGGAAAATTCGGCGCTGAATTCGACCACTATGCTTATCGTGGACTAACTCCGCTTCATTGTGCCCTATCCACTAATGCATGGGATGCGCTCGACGTCCTACTTCGCAATGGATTCGACATTGACGGCCTAGATGAAGAGAATCGAACGCTACTTCACTGGATTTCAATGTATTACGCTGACCATCGAGTTACGGTATGCTTGGGCAGCATGCTCCCAATGATCGGAATGGGCCCCATTGATCAGGCCGGAGGTGCTGAAGCACTGCTCAAAAGAGGAGCAAACTACTCGGCAACGGATCGTTCCGGTAATACGCCATTACATATGGCTGCTGCGACAAATGCCCATGAGGTAGCCGCGAAATTGCTTCAGTACGGTGCCGAAGTTAACTCTTGCAATCGCTCCCTGGCAGCACCACTGCATTTTGCTGCCTGGTTCAACGCAGAGGAAACTGCAAAAATTCTGATTGACAACGGCGCTCAAATCGACTCGAAGGATTCTGCTGGCAATACTCCACTACACATTGCAACGGCAGATGATGCAACTGAGACTCGTGCAGTTTTTCTCCCACACGGGGCATGTTGCAATAGAATTGGTAACAATATAGTCATTAACCTATTGATTGATTCTGGAGCTAACGTGCTTGCGGAAAATATAGAAGGACATACACCGCTCAGCATTGCCAAAGGCAAGCGAGCTTCAGACGACACCTACGAACTGCTAATGCAATATCACTAGTTGAGGACCAAATGGAAACCATTCCCGCCCGACTCGGAAACGCGACACATCTAAAGAAGCACCAACACGTCAAAGTCATCAACACCCATGGCGCTCAAGTCGTGGACACTTGGTTTTTCAATGCACATAACTTGAACGAATACCAGTCCAATGAACACACCCGTGCACAACTGGTGCATATGAAGTTCATCCCTGGACAGAAACTTGTCACCAATCAACGCAATGACATTGTGGAATTGGTCGAGGACACATCTCCCGGGGTGCACGACTTGTTAATGGCGGCTTGTGACCACTATCGCTACCAGAAACTTGGCTGTAAGGATTATCACAACAACTGTGCCGATAACTTAGTCAATGCCATGAAGGATCTAGGTTATGACGTTTCTGACATACCAAGCCCGATCAATCTTTTCATGAACATTCCGTGGACCGACAGTGGCAAGTTAGCTTGGGAAGCACCAGTCACCAAACCTGGTGACTATGTTGTGTTTAGGGCAGAAATTGACTGTGTAGCTGCGTTTTCAGCGTGTCCCCAGGATCTTTTGCCGATCAATGGTGTAGACCACGATCCCGTAGAAGCTCATTTTGAAGTCTACTAAAGTCTGAATCTTAACTGTTTGCTATATCGACCAGCGAACAGGTTAGTACTCTAGCACCATCTGCAAGGTCCTTCGGAGTGGCACTCTCCAAGGGACTATGGCTAACCCCGTTTTTACAGGGCACAAAAAGCATTGCGGTGGGGCACATTCTTGACATATTGAGAGCATCGTGAAACGCACCTGAACTTAAGTGCATTGACTCAATATTCAAAGACTTCGCAGCATCGGCTAGTGTGTTCATCAAATCTACATCAAATTCAACTGACTCGACACTGAGGGATTCTTCTATTTCAACTGTGCAAGGTTGTGCGGCTTCCTGACACAGTCTTTCAATTTGGTCCCCTCGACTCTTAAGAACTTCTTTATCCGGATGCCGAAAATCAATTGAAAACTCGACTTTTGCTGGAATAGTGTTCGGTGAATTAGGTGTCACGTTCACTCTACCAACTGTAAATCGAACTGTGTCGGTGGGATCCCGCATTAACTCGTTTAGTGCCTGAATTGCTGCAACTGCGCCTTGCACTGCGTCTATGCGAGTGTTCAGTGGCACTGTGCCTGCATGCCCGCTAACACCATGGACTGTAACATTCATCCAGCGAACACCCTGAATTCCGGTTACAACTCCTACGGCGACTGCGTTATTTTCCAAGATCGGCCCCTGTTCTATATGTGCTTCAATAAAGGCCGCAACCGGCGAATTAAACTCTCTTACCTGTAAATCTGGTGTCGCTGCCAAAGTCGCTTCAAGAGCCTGAGCAAGCGAAATTCCTTCACTATCTAGCACACCCAAAATCGCTTCTTTATCTATAACACCCGTATACGCTAACGACCCCATCGTCCCTGGCTCGAACCGAGCACCTTCTTCGTTCGACCATGCTACAAGTTCAACCGAACGGTTTGTTGCAATGTTGGCTTCATCCATAGCCTGCAGAGCTTCAAAACCCGCCAAAACACCGTAGATTCCATCAAACTTTCCACCTTGAGGCTGGGTATCCATATGACTTCCTGTCAATACTGCAGAAAGATCAGAATTTACACCTAAGCGTCTGATAAAGATATTCCCAATATCATCTATACTAATTTGATAGTTACGTTGCTTTGCCCAAGAAACCAAACGTTGTCTTGCACGACAATCCGATTCAGTAAAAGCCTGCCTATCCACACCACCGTTTTCAAGACCACCGATTTTTGCCATCTCCATGTGTCTGTTCCACAATCGGTCCTGATTGACGCTGTTCGCCGCAGCAATTGCTAAATTGGTACTTGTCATGGGACTTTCGTTTCGCCTTTCTGTGAATTGAAACCTGAAGAAAAACAGTGCTGTACACTACGAAATATGCTTTTCTGTAAACATTATAATTAGCCAATTACTCCTACACCGTGTGATGCACGAATTGAATCCAACCAAGCATCAAAAATCAAAATGCCAGTATGGTATTACAGAGATAGTTCGAGAACTTCTTGGCAAAAGAGGCCACGAGTCTTATCTTGGAGAACCGGTCAGCATGACCCAGCATATGTTGCAAACTGCCTATTTGGCAGAAAATGCTGGTGAAAGCGACAGCTTAATAGTTGCCGCTCTATTACATGATATTGGTCACTATACCGGTGGCTTTGACGATGACTACATTGAAGTTGGTGTAGATAACTTACATGAAGCAGCTGGCGAACAGATACTTCGCCATTGGTTTCCGCCGGAAGTGACTGAACCGGTACGATGGCATGTAGATGCAAAACGCTATCTTTGTGCCGTGGAACCTCAATACCTGACTACTTTAAGCAGAGCATCCCTTCGGACACTTGCCCTTCAGGGCGGTCCCATGAAGGGTGAAGAGTTGCAGAGATTTTCAAGTCACCCGCAACTTGACAGCATATTGCGAGTTCGCCGATATGATGACGGTGGTAAGGTGCCAGGAACAAAAACTCCAGACTTGGAGCACTATTTAGAAAAAGTGCAGAAAGTGACAGCGAATTACATCTAAAGGAATTAGTAGAACATTTTGTTTTTGATTTAATTTCAGTCAACTTAAAATTGATATCACACTTTTAGACAATCCAATGCCGACAAAATAAGACTATCTGAGGCGCATCTCTTTTCCTGATGAAAACTTCGAATTACAAGGATTCCACTAAAGCTGCCCATCTCGGTCGCGATACGAAAACTAGTTCAGGTTTTGTAAACTTGCCTGTTTATCACGGCTCAACAGTGCTCTATGAGTCAATCGAACATCTCAGAGAGGTGGCATCTTCCAAGAACACTTCAGGCTTAGTAACGTATGGCAGACGAGGAACTCCCGCCAGTTTTGCACTGGAAGAAGCAATCGCGGACATGGAAGGTGCCTATGCAGCAATCAATACCACTTCTGGTTTGGCGGCAATTACCTGCTCACTGCTTGCATTTTTGAAAACTGGCGATCACATTTTGGTTCCTGATAGTGTGTATCAGCCTACCAGAAATTTTTGTGATTCAATGCTGAAGAAGTTTGGTGTTTCGACAACCTACTACGACCCACTCATCGGTGGGCGAATAGCAGAAGTGATTCAACCCAATACGACTGTTATTTTTCTGGAGTCGCCGGGATCAAACACTTTTGAAATTCAAGACGTTCCTGCGATTGCCGAAAAAGCCAAGCAGCGACAGATTGTTACGATCATCGATAACACTTGGGGAACCCCTGTATATTTCAAACCATTTGAACTTGGTGTTGATGTATCTGTTCACGCTGCAACCAAGTACATCACCGGTCATGCAGATGCGATGCTGGGAATTATTTCAGCAAATGAACAATGCTATCCTTTGGTTAAATCCTGCGTACATTCGCTAGGCGAATGCGCTGGTCCAGATACCATATTTTTGGGATTAAGAGGATTACGCACATTGCCTACTCGGCTACGTCATCATCATGTGTCTGGTCTAAAGATTGCCAATTGGTTAAAGGAACATCCGGAAGTAAAACAGATCATGCACCCTGCTTTACCTGGCGACCCAGGTTACGAAATTTGGAGTCGTGATTTTGGTGGCGCCTGCGGGCTATTTGGGTTCATTCTCAATGAAGAATCAGAGACTGCTGCAATAAAGTTCGTAAATTCCTTAAAATTGTTTGGCAAAGGATTCAGTTGGGGCGGATTTGAGAGCCTCTTGATTCCAACCAACCCGGCAGCAACGAGAACTGCAACCAAGTGGGAGAACAGTGGCGTATCAATGCGCATACATGTCGGCTTAGAAGACCCTGACGACTTAATTGCCGACCTTCAAAGTGGTTTTGATGCAATGCGAAAATTCAAAAGATAGTTGATGTCCGAGCAAAACATTCATAACGAAGTCAACGCACTCGTGAACGAGCGTCTTTCGTTGCAACTGGCTACAGTTTCTACCAAAGGTGCACCTTGTGCCAGTTATGCACCCTATGTTCGTCTAGATGGTCCTGAGTTGTGTGTATATTTGAGTTTGCTGGCTCAACATACTAAAAACATTGAAAACAATCCAATGGTTTCAGTGATGATCATTGAGGATGAGTCATCTAGCAGTAATTTATTCGCTCGTGAACGGGTAGTCTTGGATTGTGTAGCAAAAAAACTAGAGCGTAACAGCCCTGAATGGCATAAGTGGCTTGCCCCCTACAAAGAGCGGTTCGGTGCCATTGTTGGTACATTAGTGCAACTTGCGGACTTTCACCTGTACTTGCTCGAACCGCAAGGCGGTACGTATGTCAAGGGATTTGGTCAGGCATACCGATTGAGCGGAAAGAATCTGTCAACAGCTGAACATATAACCAACCCTGCGAAGGATATTGAATTTAATAACAAATAGTTATACGGAGTTATTGAAGTGATTATTGAACAAATATGGACAGGCAACGCCTATCGAAACTTCAATTATCTGATTGCTTGTGCGGAATCTGGTGAAGCTTTAGCCATCGATCCACTTGATCACAAAAAATGTCTTTCGAAGGCTAAACAAAATGGGTGGGAAATCACTGCAGTATTGAACACACATGAGCATGGTGACCACACAGGTGGAAACGATGCAGTGATTTCAGCAACAGGAGCAAAGTTGATTGCGCATGAGAAAGCTAAAGATAAGATTCGGGGGATAGATCGCGGTGTGGGTGCCGGAGATTCCATTAAATTCGGTACTGTAGAATTGGAGGTATTGGATACGCCAGGACATACTATGAGCCATGTGTGCCTGCTTTCACACTCGCACCCACCTGCCCTGTTTTGCGGTGACACACTTTTTAATGCTGGTGCCGGAAACTGCCACAACGGTGGACACCCCAACGAGTTGTATGAAACTTTCGCAAATCAACTCGATCGGCTTCCCGGTGACACCAAAATTTATCCCGGGCACGACTACATTGCAAATAATCTTGAATTTACGCTAGACCGAGAACCGGACAATTCAGCTGCTGCCAAGTTGTTAGAAGAAATTCGAGAGCAGGACGCTAATGATGCTCTAGTCACCACTTTGTCGCTGGAACGCGAGGTCAATACATTCTTTCGTCTGAGCAACTCATCAGTCATTGCTCAACTTCGAAAAACTTTTCCCAACTTACCGGATCATCCAGACCGCAGAACAGTTTTTCTTAAACTTCGCGAACTCAGAAATGACTGGTAAGTCGGCACCGAAATAATCCAAATTTCTTCACTTAATCTTTCGAAAAGTCAGATTGATTCTCGAGTCAACCTGTCTTTCAGTCTTAGGAAGTGAGTGTTTCCACTTATGTTGGCAGTCTCCAGCCATAAACAGTGCAGAACCATGGGTTAGGTTCAGTTCTAGTCGTCTTTGAGGTTTTTCAACATGCTTCATCAAAAATCGGCGGGCACCACCCAAACTGACTGATGCAATGGCCGGCTGATGGCCAAGTTCTCGTTCGTTGTCCTGATGCCATCCCATACTATCTTGTCCATTGCGGTACAGGTTCAATAGCACACTGTTAAAAGAAATAGAGCAAGCTTCCGAAATACGGTCACGCAATTCACTCAGTGTTTCAGTCCAAGGCAACGGAGTGTTCGTTAGCCCAGAGTAAGTGTAGAATGCCTCAGGGTCTGCATACCATGCTGACAGTCTAGGAGACTTCACCAATCTCCCCCACATCCGAATCTCGGGTTGCTTCCAGTGTGTTTCAGTCTTCAGACAATTGAAGACCTCATCTGCTTCTATCGGCTGTAGAAAATATTGGTTCCAGAATAACTCTGCATCAGCCAAAGTAATACTCTCAAATGACTCAAGCGCAATTGCTTGACTTCTATCTTGGATGTAAGAAATTTGACTGATCCCACTCGCTTCTTGGAGCGATTAAATTGACGGTCTCCGAACCAGTCTATACAGCAGCAGGATTGCGAGATCGCCTGCCACCCTTTCGAGTACGCGGCCGTTGAGAATCTGCTTTCACAAAAACCGTTGCAAATTCCAGATTCAGTTGCTTTCCACCGTCACTGGGCAAAGTGTAGTTGACCTTCTTCTGCTCTGCTTGCTTTATGATCAATAGGCATCCGGTATCAACTAACATCCCAAGAATTTGCTGCAATAAGTCATCATTTAATGAATCCTCGCCAACTATTGCCAGATTCAGTTCGTGGTGACCTATTTCACTCAGAAACGATCCTGGTTCCTGTCGGTGGACTGCTACTCTGATGTCCGATTCCAGTGCTGATTCGGTAGCCGCGATTGGAGTATTCGCAGGCAGGTTCACAACTAATCGAGACATCGAATCCATACAATCCACCACAATTGATTGATACTGCAAAACCGATTCGCCAATCGACAAAATTAAGCCAAACGACTTCAGCGAAGTCATTACTGCTACAAGTTCTTTGAGTCCTGTTAACACTATTCTGATTTGAATATTCGTTAGAGTTAATATGTTGAACTTCTTAAGTTCAACTGCGAGTCAAATTGTGAAATTGTAACTATTTGCATGTCAAATTATCGAATTCGGTTGTTACAGTTATTTCATATACATTCGAACATAACGCAAAGCACAAAAAAAGCAAACACCTAAGTTATTACAGGGTTACGAACCACTTCAATGAATCAGCCTAGACTGTACGAAAATTGGACGAATACGCAATATACCTATATAATTGGGACATTGGGGCGTATCGACAAAAATGATTACAAATACTGATTTAGAAGCACATCTTCGAGACCATGGCGTAATGCCCACACCACAGCGATTAAGAATTGCACGTGTCATACTCGTTAAGTCAACTCATATGTCCGCTGAGGAAATTTACAGGAATGTCAACGGGCCATGGCCTCCAGTCTCTCGAGCTACCGTCTATAACACATTAGGATTGTTTGTGGAAAAGGGGTTGCTAAAGGAATTACCGAGCGAAGCAGATGAGATTATTTACGAATCCGAAATAATTCCTTCCCAAATTCCCAGTAGCGACAGCAATAACTGAATTTGCATCATCTTTTTAGTGTGGTCGGAACTTCAACTAACCGGCGGCACACTAGATTATTCAGCAATTTCTGTTGGTGTTCCATCACTAAACCCTAATGATCTTTCCTGGATTCATAATGTTGGCAGGGTCAATCGCTTTTTTGATTTCCCTCATCACGCTAACAGCATCACCATGCTCGGCAATTAAAAAGTCCATTTTGCCGTATCCAATTCCATGTTCACCTGTACAAGTTCCATCCATTTCCAGAGCTCGCCTAACCATTTTTTCATGTAAAGCCTGTGCCCGTCTTTCTTCGTCCAGGTCTGTGTGGTCAACCAGTAGCACTAAGTGAAAGTTACCGTCACCGACATGTCCAACAATAGGTGCAAGTAAATTTGATTCATCAATATCTTGCTTTGTTTCTGCAACGCACTCTGCAAGTCTTGATATTGGAACACAGACATCAGTAGCCCAAATTTGTGCGTTAGGTCGCATTGATTTTGCAGCGTAAGCCGCATCATGTCTAGCCTGCCACAATCTATTTCTATCTTCTACCTGGCGTGTCCACTGAAAACTCCCACCACCATACTCTTCGCAAATCATTTTGACGGTATCCACTTGTTCTTCCACTGATGCTTCAGTGCCATGAAATTCCAGAAACAAAGTATGCTGCTCGGGATAATCCGTCTTTGAATAATGATTAATGCATTCCATCATCTTATCGTCTTGAAGTTCGATGCGGGCAATTGGGATACCAATTTGAATCGTATCGATGACTGCTCTGACCGCATTTTCTAACTCTGGAAAAACAACAATGGCTGAAGAAATCTTTTCCGGAATGCCATAAAGTCTTAATGTGAGTTCTGTCACTATACCTAGAGTGCCTTCGGACCCGACAAACAAACGAGTCAGATCGTATCCAGCTGCAGATTTTCTGGCTCGACGTGCGGTTCTGATGACTCGTCCGTCTGCAAGCACAACCTCCATAGCCAGTACGTTTTCTCGCATGGTGCCATAACGGACTGCATTTGTACCAGAGGCTCTGGTTGACGCCATTCCTCCTAAAGATGCATCGGCACCCGGGTCAATTGGAAAAAATAATCCAGAGTCGTTAATGTGACGATTCAACTGTTTGCGTGTCACGCCGGGTTGTACGACAACATCCAAATCATCCGAATTTACTTGTATGATTTCATTCATTTCACCCATGTTGAAGCAGATTCCACCGTGTAAAGCAGCGACATGCCCTTCCAGTCCCGTTCCGGTTCCGTATGGAATCATGGGAGTACCATGTGCGGCACAAGTTTCAACCGCTTTTACTACATCATCAGTTGACCGAGGAGTAAAGACTGCATCAGGTGGAATCGATGGGTGAAAAGATTCGTCTTTGCCAAATTGGTGACGTACGCTTTCTGAAACAGTCACTTGATCAGGAAACTGATTCAAGAGTTTGGCCGTAGTCTCAGAGTTTGCGATTATTTTTCTTGCAGCAGATGACTCCATTATTACCTCTTTTGCGCTACTGACAACATTCAACCTCCTCCATAGTATATGCTCTCCAATTGCGACCTGTAGCATTCACTAGATCTAAACAATCTAGTGTGATAAAAGAAAAGCCTGCAACGCAATTTGCCTGGCTGATATTGAACGAGATTTGGCTTTAGATGCAGCGTTAGCAAGCGACTCCCTTTAACTTTTACTTGTATTGAAATTTTGTACTTAGCTTATGCGGCCCGCGTTGAGCGACTACACCTTCATCTTTGAGAGGCTAACGATTCATATAATCCCGACACCTGTAGTAGGTCATCGCCAATGTGTATAGCCACCAATTCATCCATCGTAATTTCGGGAATTGCCGATGTTTTAAGTGTGCAAATGCATCAAACCGCTCCTCCGAGCCAGAAGCTGCCTCAGCAATTACTTTCCCTGCTAGACCCGTTAATGCAACCCCATGCCCAGAAAATCCCTGAGCATAGTAGACCTTTGGATTCAACCGCCCCACGGCAGGCAGTCTGCTGACTGTAAGTGCTATGCGACCACCCCAGCGGTAATCTATACGTGCATCTTTTAACTCAGGATAGAGTTTTAGCATTCTTGAACGAATCAACTTCTCAATTTCGTGTTCATTCAACTGTCTAACATACGACTCTCCAGCACCAAAGAGCATCCTCCGGTCGGCCGACAACCGATAGTAATCCAAATCATTTCTTGAATCATAAACAGCAACGTCATCTTGATTGATTGATGTTGCTAGTGATTCCGAAAGTGGCTCAGTTGCCAAAATATAACTGTAGATTGGCAAGATTAGTCGTGACAACTCACCAACTAGCGAACCAAGATAAGCATTACAGGCCACCACCAAAAACTTTGCACTTATGGTGAAGCCCGTTGAAATTTCAGCGACAATTGAATCAGACGATAATTTAATAGAATTAACTCTGCACCCTTCAAATATTCGAGTGCCATTATCGGCCGAAGCGTTAGCTAAACCAATTGCGTAATTTAATGGGTGAATATGACTGGCGTCAGTGTCATACTTGCCACCAAAGTAGCCACGTTCCCCAAACATCTCACAGACTTGCTGTTGGTCCAGATACTTAACTGTGTTGCACCCATAGCGGTTTGTCAGATGCTCGACTTCCTGTTGGTATCCTGAAGCTGCTCTTAAGTTGACTGCCGCGCCAACGACTCCGCTTTTGTAGTCACAATCGATGTTGTGCTTTGCTATTCGATGACGTACTTCCGCCTTGGCTTCTTCACACAAATCCCAAAGCAAATTTGCATGCGCGTCACCATAAGATTGTTCAATCTCTTGTTGTGACTGATTCAATCCAGTTCCTACTTGTCCACCATTTCGACCTGAAGCACCCCAGCCCACTCGATTGGCTTCAGCGACGACTACATCGTAGCCACGTTCGGACAAATTAATTGCCGTGGACAAACCAGTAAACCCACCGCCGATTACACATACATCACATTCTACGGATTCCATGAGTCGCGAAAACTGACGCATACCCACAGTGGTGGCAGCGTAGTATGAGTTGACGTGTTGAGCAACAGTATCTGAACGGCTATCTGACATTAGTCGGTTTACAGATACCAGTCATACTCACGATCAGTGATCTTTTCGTAGAACTCCTCCATTTCACCTTTCTTTAATTCGTAGAAAAGTTCTACATATTCTGGAGTTAAGTACTTCTTTGCAAATTCTGAATCTTTAAACCTCTCCAAAGCACGATCCCATCGAATTGGCCAATCCGGATCGACGGTGGCACTGGCGTTAGTGAGGTTGCTGGGTTCGCCTGGGTCGACTTGTTGTTCAATCCCGTAGTGAACCCCTGCAAGAATTGCAGCTAAAACAAGATACGGATTGGCGTCAGCCCCGGATACTCGGTGTTCCAATCTACGAGACTTAGCGTCCCCTGCAGGAACTCGAATCGCAACTGAACGATTGTTCAATCCCCAAGTCGGGTTAACTGGTACGAAGTTGTCCGGTACAAATCTACGATATGCGTTGTGGTTAGCGACATAAATTGAAAACATGTCGGGAGTAGTTTCAAGTAATCCACCCGTTGCGTGACGGAGCAGTGGACTACTTAACTCGGATTCACCGTTAAAGACATTGGCACCTGTATGATCAAACAAACTCAAATGCACATGCATTCCGCTACCCGCGTGCTGATTGAATGGTTTTGACATAAATGTTGCACGCATATCATGTTTTTTTGCCAGCTCCTCCACGACTCTTCGAAGCAAAATACAGTAATCCGCAGCAACTAATGGGTCATCAATATGTCGTAAGTTGATTTCATACTGACTCGGTGCATATTCACTTGTCATTACGGACACAGGAATTTTTTGAAGTTCACAGGCTCTGTAAACTTCATCGAGAAACTCCATTCGCTTGTCTAGGTCCGCAAACGAATAAACTTCGATGTCATCATCAGATGCACCCGATTCAACAGCCTGAAGAACCTGAGGACGATTGGCTGGTGATAATTTGGGACTAATGAGATAAAACTCTAATTCAAAAGCAATTTTTAGCGAATAACCTAGTGAGTTGAAAATCTTGACCACTCGCTCAGCTTGATTTCTGGGATCTATCCAACATGGCTGGCCATTGTCGTGAAACAGTCTGGTCAACACCTGAGCCGTTGGTTTGACGCTCCATGGAACGGAATGGGTAGTTCCTTGGATGGGAAACAATGTTCCGTCAGGGTCGCCATCTTCAAATCCACGTCCGCATGGATCCGAACTATTCCCTATTACATTCAGCAAATGTGTACTTTCAGGAATTTGCACACCCGTTTCATAAACCTTTCTACCCTCCCGCATAGGTATTCGCTTACCGCGAATTTGTCCACAAGCATCCGGGACCATCACATCCAAATAGCGAATTTCCGGGTGAGTTTCTATGAGTTGTAGAAATTCTTGCAGGGCGGGGTTGTTACTTTTATTATTCAAATTTATGCTCCCCTAAATTCTGTCTAATTTTTCAAGCGTGGCGTAATATTATGTGGCTAATTATGATTGACAATTCAGTTTGGAGGTAAACAAATGGCAATCAGCGTAGGCGACAAAATTCCAGAAGGCACTTTTTTTACTACGACTAGTGAAGGATTACAGGAAGTTTCAACTGACGATGTGTTCAAGGGCAAAAAAGTAGTTCTATTCGGAATACCTGGTGCCTTTACACCTACCTGCAGCAATTTTCATGTTCCTGGATTTGAAGCTAAGGCAGGAGACTTTTTCAACAAAGGGGTTGATACGATCGCTTGCGTAGCAGTGAACGATGCATTCGTGATGGATGCATTCAAGCAACATGCTAATTCCGAAAACATTCTGATGTTGGCTGACGGAAGTGCGACGTATACCAAGGCACTAGGACTGGAAGTTAATTTGGGTAGTCGGGGGTTGGGAGTTCGTTCGCAACGCTTTGCCATGGTTGTTGATGACGGTGTTGTAACCGCCATAAACGCTGAGGCTGACTTGGGTAAATTAACTGTTTCCGATGCTGAATCAATGTTGGCTTTGATTTAGCACAGTCCGTTTACTTTAGGTAAATATCCTCGGTCTGGTCGTCCACCAATTTTGCTGATCGTCTTTGCTGCAAGTTCGGTCGCTGTGTGCATGCACTGCGGAATCGGTTTTTCCTGTATAAACTCGTAAAAAAATCCTCCAGCATAAGCATCTCCAGCACCGGTTGTATCGACTATTGATGCAACTTTGAATGCAGGCTCGTCAAATTGCTGGTCACCGTTTATCACACAGGATCCCTGTGGTCCTCGAGTAATGATGCAGATCTGAAAATCATTACCTGCAGCTTCAAGCGTCTGTTCGAAGTCAGTGGTGGAGTACAGTGCCTGAAATTCCAATTCATTACCGATAAGAATATCGACGAATTCTTCAACGAACTCTTTCATTGAGTCGCTAAACTGTTCCACCAATGATGGATCTGAAAGTGACATCGCCACTTTTGTATCACAGTTTTTGGCAATTTTTGAAGATGCAACGATCAATTCGACCGCCGTGGCTGAAGTCCATAAATATCCTTCTAGCAACATCACCTTGGCATTTTCGACTGCTTCTTGGTCCAAATCCTCAACTGTCAATTGAGTTGTTGCGCCGAGATAGGTGAGAAATCTTCTTTGCGCATCAGGAGTAACTAACACAAAACACTGTGCAGTTGGAATGTCCGTCTTTAGTGCAGTGGTATCAAAAAGAACAGAAGAGTCGCGCAAGTCTGAAGCAAACAACTGCCCTATTTTGTCTCTACCAACCTTACCAATAAATTTGGATTTTCCACCTAAAGTGGCGTAGCAGACTGTTGAATTGGCTACTGACCCTCCGGACCCTTGCATGGCAGGTTTGACACTGGCCTGCAACTCCTCCAACCGGTGTTGATCGATAAGGTCCATTGTCTTACCGGATAAACCAAATCTGTCGAGTTGTTCTTCATCAACCAAGGAAATTACATCGTACAGCGCATTTCCAATTCCCAGTAAGTCCGCCATATCTTTTACCGCTTACACCAAGCAACACATAGACTGAATCATGCCACTAGCTGTGCGCGCTGCAATATTGTGTGAAACAGCACGTTCGCACCAGCCTCTACTGCTTCATACGAGGTGTTTTCTACTTCACTGTGGCTCACGCCGTCGTCACAAGGAATAAATATCATTGAAACTGGCGAAACACGAGAAATATAGACCGAGTCGTGACCTGCTCCGCTCACCATCTCTATGGCTTCGTGACCGCAAATTTTTGCGCTTTCATTTACCAGTTTGATGCAGTCAGGGTCGAACTGAATCGGTGGGGACCGCCACAAATGATCAATTGAATATGACAAATTGCTTTGGTCATCAAATTGTCTGATCAAGCCCTTCAACTCACAATCCATTGCGTCAAATGTGGTCATGTCAGGATGACGTAAATCAACCGTAAATCGAATCTGTGATGGCACTGTGTTCCTCGAACCTGGCTCAAGATGAAATTCACCTATCGTTGCACGAGCTTTCGGTGCACAACTCAGAGCAATGTCGTAGATTTTTGGGATGAGGTTTGAAGCACCTCGCATCGCATCCTTGCGCATTGCCATTGGCATCGGCCCAGCATGAGTCTCTTCGCCTTCCACAACGATGTCATACCAATTTACGCCCTGCACACCGGTAACCGCTCCAATCAACTTATTTTCAGCTTCTAAGATTGGCCCTTGTTCAATATGGGATTCAAAAAATGCCGAAAATCGATGGTTCTGTGGAGAGGATTCTCCCAGATAGCCAATCCGCTGCAGTTCCTCACCGATAGTCTTTCCATCACTATCTGCTCTACTATGACCATACTCTAAAGAAAAATCGCCACTACAAACCCCTGACCCGATCATTGCGGGTGCAAACCGAGCTCCCTCTTCGTTTGTCCAAACAACGAGCTCAACTGGGAATTCGGTTTCTATTGAGTTGTCATTTAGCGTTCGTACGACTTCCAGTCCGGCCAGCACTCCGTACACTCCGTCATATTTGCCGCCGGTTGGCTGAGTATCCAAGTGACTACCGGTTCCAACTGGATGAACAGTCGGGTTTTTTCCAGCACGTCGAAAATACATATTGCCCATTGCGTCAACCACGCGACTGCAACCTTCGGCTGCACACCACTGGGTTAGCAGGTCACGACTCTGCTTATCCAAATCCGTCAAGGCAAGACGACGAACTCCACCTTTTTCGGTAGCACCAATTTTTGCCATATCTACGAGTGAAGTCCAGAGTCGCTCACCGTTTATTCGAAAATCAAAAGTCATGTCGATTTATTAATTTGTGTAAGGCTTGTATCCAAGTTAAATACAGCGAATTTTATGTCTGCAAATAACTGCTTAGCATAACATCATTGATCAGATGCTCTATTGCTGTCGGGCGAATGAATACCAATGCAGCAGATAGATTTTATGAGTTCTAAGTTTTCAAACAGACAACTACATTTGAGTGACTGCTGTAGCAAATAAACCTCTGACCAAAACTCAAATAGGATTGAAGTATCTACTTGTTCTCGTCTTCGAATTCAGCGTAGTAGGAACCAAACAACTTGCGGTGCCGCACAATGTTCATGGTTATTGTGATCAGCCCAGCTGAAACTAAAACGCCGCTTATTGGTTGGGTGAATAAGGCGAATACGTTGTAATCTAACAGTACCATGGCACGTGAAAATGTATCTTCACCGATTTGACCAAGAATCACACCCATAACTAATCCTGGAATTGAATAGTCATAGCGGCGCATTAAGAAACCAATGATGCCAGCGATAAACATGGTGTAGACGTCAATGATGTTGCTCCGCAATGCGAATGCACCAATGGTCGCAAATATCAGGATTGCTGGAGCGAGAATTGGAAATGGGATTCGTAGCAAGTTAACAATTCCTTTGGCTTCAACCACACCAACCAACAATATCGCTAGACTAGCCCAGAACATTGAGGCAAACAACACCCAGACTAAATCATGGGCTTCAATCATAATGAGCGGACCTACATCCATATCATGCAGGTTAAAGACTCCGATCATCATCGCAGTGAGTGCTCCTCCCGGAAGACCAAGCGCCAGTAACGGAATCATCGCAGCGCCAGTTGCTGCATTGTTGGCAGTTTCCGGTGCAACCACACCTTCTGGTTCGCCTTTACCAAATCTTTCAGGATGCTTAGACCATCTGACCGCTTCGTTGTATGACATAAATGCTGCGAGAGTTGCTCCAATGCCGGGTAACACACCACAGAAAAAACCAATCAAGGCAGAGCGCACAACAACAAACTTCATGCGCCAAAACTCTAGAAAACTCGGATAATTAACTGCCACCTTGGGAGCCTTGTAGTCGCCTTTTGCTAGTCGAAGTCCCTGGGTGAACACCTCTGCAACAGCAAAAAATCCAAGAATAAGTGGAATGAAATGGAATCCGCCATGTAAGTACAAAGTACCAAAATTAAATCTTGGAATTCCGCCGACCGGGTCGCTACCAATTGCGCCAATCAATAATCCCACCAGCAAGGATAACCATCCTCTAGAAATCGAAGTTGTGCCAATTCCCGCTACGACTGCCAAACCAAAGAAAACCAATGCGAAAATTTCAACCGGACCAAAGTTACTAATCGCAAAATCTGCCACCGGACCTGTAAATGCCATCATCGCAATGGCGGCCAACGTACCGCCAAACGCCGAACACGTCACGGCAAACCCGATAGCCTTACCCGACTGTCCTTGTTTGGTCATCGGATACCCATCAAAAGCAGTTGGGGCGTTTTCTACCGAACCTGGAATATTGAACAAAATTGCAGTTACAGCACCTCCATACACTCCGGATACATAGATGACGCCATACAGCATGATGGCGTGGGTGGAGGACATCCAGGCTGTAAATGGAAGCAACACCGCGGCCAAGGTGAGTAAACTCAATCCTGGAACAGCTCCAAAAACTAGCCCACCGATCAATCCGACCACAAAAATTACAATACCGATAGGATCAGTAAATAACTGTTGGGTACCGATGAGAAAGTCTGCAAACATCAGGATAACCAGCCTACGATGGTGCCGTTAATTTTGTGAAAAATGCCAACGCCAGGTGGTAAGTACGTGAATATCAACTTAACAAAAACAATGAGTAATGCAGCATAAATCGAAACTGTCATAATGACCAATGTTCTCAGTCGTCGAACGCCCATCAGCATCATATAGACGAACAAAAAGAATGGAGTGATCAGAATAAACCCAATCTTATGCATTAGATAAGTGTAGAGAACGGGTAATATGAAAATAAAGGCAACTCGAATCTTCGTCCGAGTGTCCAATCCTTCTAACAAATTTTCCGTTGAATCTTCTCTGTCTTGAGCAACTGATTCACTCATGCCTGCTTTGTGTTCAGCCTTCCAAAATTCTGAGTAGAAAATCCAGGCAGTTGCTATGAACATGCATATGAGGACTACTCGAGGCCAATGCGCCGGCCCAAAGTCATAGACTGGTAGTGGGTCGTCAAACTCAAAAGTTAGGACATAAGCGAATACGGTTAAGAGCAACCAAGCAAAAACTTCGTAAAGCGCGGTCCGACGGTGTTCGTCACGCCATCGTTGGATCACTTGGTTCATTGAATTGAGTGATTAAATTTAGACAAATAAAAACCGTCGACAACCTTTAACTGACAGTTGTCGACGGTTTCTTGAATGAGACCTAAATTTTACAGACCTTCGCGTACCGGCAAACCGAGTTCACGAAATGCATTTGCATAAGTTGTTAATGCCTCTTCTTGAATTTTAGCCGTATCTTCTCGACTTCGAAATGAGTCAACAATATCAAGGCTCTTTCGTTTTACGAATTCCTGATGCTCTTCCGACTGATAAGCTTCAGCGAAAACGTCTGCCAGGTATTCTACGATCTCAGGTGGTGTTCCCTTCTTTGCAAACATGCCACGGAATCGTAGTAGCGGTTCCCAATCTACACCGTAGTCGCCCAGAGAAACAGTATCTGGGAAATTATCAAAGCGAGTTGGCCACAGTGCCAGTATCGGCTTTAATTTTCCGGCTTCAACGTGCTTCGACACGTCGCCCGGCTGCTCCATCAGTACATCTAACTGACCACCGATGACAGCACCAAAACGTTCGCCAGACTTACCAGTTAAGACTTGCTTTGCCTTGAATCCGAAAGCATTTTCAACCACAGCCATGGATACCAATTCCATCGGAATGTTGATGTTTGAAACAGTCAACTTCTCAGGTTCAGACTTTGCGTATTCGACCAACTTGTCCCAATCAGGATTACCATCGGTCTGGAAACGGTCATCGTCTGCGTTGATGAACAACATCGTCGGGGCAACATTCATAATGACCAATGACTCTACATCCTCTACCGGATTGAGATCAATTCGGCCTTCAACATAACGGGAAGCCATGGTGTCGATGTGTTGTAAAAGAGTGTATCCATCAGCCGGTGCCTGCAGGAATTCTGGCAGACAGTTCAAACCACCGCCACCGGTGATATTGATCTTGTTGATTTTCGCGTCCATGATCTTCGCCGCAGGCCCGACAATTGCATCAACTGCCTGATCAGAACCACCGCCTTTTCCGTAGCAACAAATGACGGTAATCGGACGTTCGGGATACCCTCCAGGTCCCGCCCCAGCGTGGGCCGATACGGACACCAGCAACCCGAATCCAGACATCGCTGTTGCTACAACTCCTAATATGATTTTTGAAAGTGAATTCTTCATAAAACTTCTCCAGTAAGTGAATAACTTGCTATTCATATTTGTGCATATAAACTACGACTATAACGCTTGTTTAATTCAAAAGAACATTTGAATTGAATTTTTTACTTTGCGTAAAAAAATCAAGAATATACCAAATGACATAGTAATTTGCTCCAATTACTCGTTCAAGTGTGCCAATGATTCTGTGTTTCCATCCACCGCAAGCGCCTGTCCGCTAATATTTCTACCTCGCTCGGAGGTAATAAAAATCACCATTTGGGCAATATCTTCTACTTCGACAAATCTACGCATTGAAACCTGACGCTCCATTTGGCGACGAACTTCGCTCTCGGGAAGCCCTCTAGTTTTAGCTTCTGCTTCAATGACACAGTCCATTCTGGGTCCGGCGACCGAACCAGGGCATATAGCGTTAACAACAATACCAAACGGTCCTAATTCCATTGCCATAGACTTTGTGAGTCCGATTATGCCCCATTTAGCAGTGGCATAAGGTGTACGCAACGGAAACCCGTATTGTCCCGCAGTTGAAGACAGATTTACGATTGAACCTCTTTGCTGTTGTTTCATTACGGGTATTGCCTTTCGTGACCACAAAAATGTACTAATGATGTTGACCCGAAGCGTTTCATTCCAATCGTTCAGGTCAAGTTCTTCCGTCGGTCCATTAGGTCCGGCAATTCCTGCATTGTTGACGAGTACATCTAGACTATTCTCACAATGGCTCATGACGTCTTCAAAAACCTGATCAACATCGGTTTCATTGCCTGCATCAGCATGGTACGCATAGATTGAATCGTCAGAGTTGTTCAGGTTGTCCACTAAAGATTTATTAATGTCGCAAACAAATACCCTATCACCTTGACTTTCAAAAGCTTTGGCAATAGAGAACCCGATTCCAGATGCACCACCAGTAATGAGTACATTCATAAATATCTCTCTAATAGGTCCAGCACCAACATTGATTCTTCTCTTTTTGCCCGCGACTGACAAAGCATCATTTGCCCCTCCATCCGCTCCAAATCAGTCAACAACAAATCGCGATGGTCAACTTCACCGGCAAGCACTTTAGTCCTGCAAGCACCGCACAATCCGTCTTGACAAATGAAATCGGTTTGCACCAATCTGGTATTAAGTGCATCAACGATAGTTTTGTCTGGAGGTACCTGAATTACTTTTCGCTGTCTCGACAGCGAAACTCTAAATGAGAAATTATCACTTTGCTCAGGTTGAGAACAGCTTAAATACTGGACACGCATTGATTCCTGACTCCATTTGGACAAAGCACCGATAGTTGAATCAACAAATTCCTGTGAACCAGCTATGTATAGTTGAGCATCGGTAGGATTGGTGTTTAAATTATCTAACACGACTCCTAAACCATCGCAATCCGTTTCATTGCAGTACGTATGCAATCGACCCTGACAAATTAGTTCAAGCTGATTCAACAGTACTGCATGTGGGTTACCGTCGAGGGCATAGTGCACTGTGAATTCAGATCCAGTTGTTTGTAATTTGAGACAAAGTGGTAGTAGCGAAGCAATACCTTTACCCTGTGCAAACAAGAGGTGACCGGATTTGGTTTCATTTAACTCGAAGCGATTGAGTGGAAATGAGGCTTGAATTCGGGTGCCTAAGGCGAGGTTTTCATGCAGCCATTTTGAACCGCCACGGCCATTTTCCTCAAGCCAAATCGCGATTGAGTATTGATTGAACGTATGGGTATGGTTGATTAACGAAAATGATTTACGCGTAATACTGTCATCGACAAACAGGTCGATATGTGCCCCGGGAGTGAAACTTGGCAGATCCTCTCCCTGTGCAGACTTTAGGTTAACCAGCAATACCGAATCGGCCACCTCCTCAAGTTCGCACACTTCAAGTGTCAACTTAGGTGCTGGTGCATAGGGAAAATATAACAACTCATCATCCAGCATCAAGCGTTCCACCCTGTCGTCTTGACAGACATGAACCTGAAGAATTTCTTCAATATCTTCCTGGGTGTTGTAGTGATACCAAACCCCCTCCGGATAAATGACCATTACCGGACCAAGCTCGCACCTTTCCATGCACCCGGCATTGTTAATCCTAATATTGGTTAACCCCATTTCCTTCGCTCGAAACTTCATATATTCTCGCAAGGCTATTGACCCTCGGGCACTGCAACAGCTTCGAGGGTGAGCGGAGTCACGCTCGTTTACGCAACAAAATATGTGCTTTCGATAAAACATGTGACTGGAAAGTAAAAAACAAATTTCAGTTAGTTGGTTCAATTATGACGTCGAACCACCGCCTTACAACGCAGGTATTGATCGGGACAGTATGTAACTGCACCTAATTCATCTGCTGCATGCCATGCCCATCTTGGGTTGTACAACATTCCACGAGCCAACGCTACAACGTCTGCAGAACCAGAACTAATAATTTCTTCGGCTTGTTGAGGTTCTGTAATCTGCCCAACGGCAATAGTGGGAATACCCACTTTGTCACGAATCTCCCGAGCTAATTCAACCTGATAGCCAGGTCCTGTCTTGATACGTTGATGTTCAACTAGACCACCGCTTGATACATCTATCCAGTCACAACCCAGCGCCCTTAATTGTTTGGAGAGCACAACGGTTTCTGCTACAGTCCAGCCACCTGGTGCCCAGTCTGTCGCAGAAACCCGAACCCCAATTGGCTTATGTTGATCCCACACCCCTCTAACCGCTGCAAAGACTTCGAGTACAAACCTCATTCTGTTGTGCAAGCTACCACCATATTCGTCAGAGCGCTGATTGGTGAGTGGAGACAAAAATTGATGCAACAAGTAGCCGTGGGCAGCATGCAATTCGATGGCTGAAAACCCGATACGACTGGCTCGTTTTGCCGATTCGACGAAAGATTCGATAAGTGACTGAATTTCTGTTCTGGCCAACTCTCTGGGAGTTTGAGATTCATTAGAGTAAGCGATGGCAGATGGTGCAACTGGTACCCAACCGCCTTCACTTGGCAGTACTGCATGCCTATCCTTCCACGGCGGAGCGGTTGAGGCCTTTCGACCCGCATGGGCCAGTTGAACTCCGATTGGAACAGGTCCAATCCCCTTCAGAAATTCGATTAAGTTGGTTAATGCCACTTCTGTGGCATCGCTGTACAAGCCAACACAATGCGGACTAATTCTGCCATTTGGCTGGACATTCGTCATTTCCATAATCAATAATCCTGCACCACCAATGAGAAATTGACCCAAATGCATTCGATGCCAGTCAGACACACATCCCTCGGACGATGAATACTGGCACATCGGAGATACCATGATTCGATTTTGCATTTCAAGACCACGAAATGTGATGGGCTGAAACAGTGCGGAAGTATTGTTAGTCACAGAATCTCCTATCTTTAAGTTTTGTATTCAGCATAAAATCGTTGACTTGATGCATTTAGAGATGCAAGAAAATTTCGGTTTTCTGAATTTACCCATCAAAGAATAGCAATACTGTATTGCCTTTATGCCAACACCTAGCCGTCAAATCATATCCGAGTATTTGGATTTTGCGAATCGCATCGCTGATAAAGCACGTCAAATTGCAATGGTCAACTATAGGTCTTCGGTAGATGTATCGCTAAAGCGAGATAAGACTGTAGTCACCAATGCTGATCTTGAAATTGAGCGTACTGCTCGGTCCATGGTTGCTCAATGGTGTCCCGCACATGGTTTTATAGGTGAAGAACTTGATGACCATGGCAAGGATCAGTCATGGGTCTGGGCACTTGATCCAATCGATGGCACCTTAGCATTCGTCTATGGCTTGCCAACATTTGGGATACTTTTGAGTTTGACCTACGAAAGACAGCCAGTCATTGGAATCATCGATATGCCTGTACTTGGCGAGCGGTGGAGCGGTGCAGCGAATGTCAGAACCATGTGGCAAGACAAATCCTGTTACGCCAATTCCAATTCGAGACTGGCGAATTCAATTGTATTTGCCACCACTATTGATATGTTTAACGGATCGGAAAGAGCAAAATTTGATGCAGTATGCAACCAGGCACTACACCGACGCTTTGGCATCGACTGCTATGCTTATGGATTATTAGCGTCCGGATATGTTGATGTAGTAATGGAAGCGACCATGAAAACTGAAGACATTATGGCGTTGATTCCCGTGGTTGCCGGTGCAGATGGAGTGATTACCGATTGGGAAGGCAAGGATTTGACTCTCGAATCCAAGGGTCAGGTACTTGCGACGGCAAATCCTTTTTTACACGAACAGTGCCTTCAAACTATTGCCCAAAATAGCTGACACTGTTGACTAAAGATCCCCTGGAACCCCATATGAGGGTGCTTCCTTGGGCGAAACCGCTCGTAACAGATAGTCATCAAGTTCGAGTGAATAACTATTCCAAAGCGAACGTAGATGATCAACAGCGTCTGATTCGGACCAATCTACTCGTAAATCGACTTCTGGCCAAGAAAATCGGCTGGCAACCAGTAATGCAGCCGAGTGAACTGGTCCCTCTTCACCCCCTGCTCTGATACCTGCTTCCAAAGACTGCACCAAAGACTCTGCCAAATGGTTTTCCTTATCACGACTTTCGAATGCCTCAACCATCGCTACCGGTACGTCTTGACTGGCAAGCAAATTTCCGGCCGCAATACAGCCATCACCTATAGCGACAGCGTTGGTTCCAAGAATTTTTCGACCGGTATAGTGAGAAACACATCCAACAATGTTTACAACAATTAGTTGACGATATTCGATAAATGAACTGCTACGCACGACATCTTCAATAGAGTCTTTTGGTGAAGTGCCCGTAGCAATACGGTCCAAAATAGCCTTGCCCAAACCGGGGTCGGTAATATTTTGTGTTACGACCGCTCCGACTCCTGAGCGTACCCAGGGACATCTACTTCCAACCGCTATACTTGAGGTTGTAACTGCGGCACCAACCTGTTTAGTCTCACGATCACAAACAGCAATGGAGAAAGTCATCAGGTTTGAGCAGCTACCGCTGAAGGCTGTCCCTGAACTCCAAAGAACGAATCTTCAGAATACGGAGTGCGGATCTCCAACTCTGCGGACTTCATTCGCGCAACCGAACTTGGTTTTCCACGGACTATCTTGCCAGTATATGGGGAAGGTACCGCAGGCGGCAAAAGCGGAAAGGCGTCTGCTGCTAGGTAATCACAAATCAACAATCGACGTGGATTTTCGGAGCGGTTGTTTTCGGATCCGTGGACGGTCCAAGTGTGCATAAAACAGACATCGCCTCGTTTGGCAACGATTGGCACACACTCTTCATTGAATTCGCCGTAGTATGAGGTGTCGATCGCACCTGTGTATTTGTCATTTTGAAAGTGTGAATAACGCTTTTTGTGTGACCCCGGCACCACCTTTAAGCAACCATTCTGTAAAGTTGCATCATCAATCATCAATAGAATCGCCAACATG
The DNA here is from genome assembly GCA_965200645.1 of Arenicellales bacterium. GTDB lineage: Bacteria > Pseudomonadota > Gammaproteobacteria > Arenicellales > JAJDZL01 > CBDAUN01. The sequence continues at coordinate 225,166 of CBDAUN010000003.1, read as the reverse complement.
TCGTCGTTGGTGTGTGGATCGTACGAGTGGTCTTGATGAAAATAGACGACAGACTCCATACCAGGTAACTTGATGTTCAACTTACAGTGGTGAAACTTTACGTCGGGCCCGATCAATTGTGCCACCATGTCAGTGATTGGACTATCCCACAAGACTTGCTGATAAGCCTGAGAAACATCGACCGGATTGGCAACTCTCCTAAGTTTTGGGTTGTCTGAACTGTGTCCAATCTCCAAGTCAAAGCGAGCCTTGCCATCGAGAGTTTCGCCATAGTTGGAATGGTGACCTCGACTCTCTTCAATCCATTCATTCAATTGCAAATCCATTTGCTCAAGTAACTCATCGTTGACTCCAGACGGTGCAACGACATAGCCATTCTCCCAAAAATGTGCAATTTGATCAGAGTTTAATAAGATGTTCATATTGATCTACTCATTATTTGTTACTGATAAGATTAACTTTGCAAAACGCAGAATTATTATACTTATGGAATTGCTCTTGATTGAAATTAGCAAACTTGACTCAATGGTGAATTTTTCTAGTTTCTTTGGTAAGAAAAGAAAAATAAATGACTGTTTTGGTATGTAAATTCCTTTACATGAAATGATAGTTATCACTGCGAATTCAGTATGAGTTAATTTTTCAATATTTGCACCATCTAAGTATGCAACCTTTTGAGATAAGCATGCCACCGCTAATTTAAATCAGCAAATTCAAAGAATGCTATCGCTACAGTTATCTGCCAAATTTCTCCAAGTTGTTCTGATTTCTTGTCTGGTGTACCTGAACACTACTGAAGTCCTTTCAGAACCTGTCGACTCGGCTAGGGTGTTGAAAAATAACGCTTTAAAACTCAACAATGAAAGGTTCATTTTATACGGAGCCGTCATTCCGACTAGTACTTCAAAGTGTAGTGAAGGCGAAAGCCTCTGGCCATGCGGTGCAAGAGCTACATTAACATTACATAGTCTACTGCAAGATGAGCTGCTGAACTGTGAGTCAATTGATAATTCGAGCAAACTGCCGCTTGTTCGATGTTATGTTGGAGCATCAGATATCGCTCAATTGCTGATCAATGATGGATTGGCAATAGTACCAAAGGTTCACTCTGACTATCGCTTAAGCGAAATTTCTGCAAAATCACGCCAAGTTGGAATTTGGCGCGGCGGTTTTAGTCCACCGCAAGAGTGGCGCGATTACCCTACTCTATCTATCGACCCGATCGCTGAACTGATGTGTAGCGAATGTGCTGTTCGCAAACAATAGACTAATTCACTCAGCGCCCACCAAACTTAGCAATCCATTTAAGTCGGACAACTGCGCCTGTGGGCGTGCCGGCAACCGATCTAATTGCTGGTTATAGCGGTTTACCCACGCCACATTGAAACCAAATTCTGCAGCACCGATTGCATCCCAGCAGTTCGATGACATAAATGCCACCTCTTCTGGTTTCACCGAAAATCTATCACATGCGAGTTGATACACTCTAGGATCCGGTTTATAGACTCCAACTACATCAACGGAAAGACAGTCGTCCAGAAAATCCGAAACACCAGAACTTTCAACCATAGGATCAAGCATGGATGGTGAACCATTTGACAATATCGCTGTAGCCACATTCATAGCCTTGAGCGACTTTAATACCTGTGGAACTTCAGTAAAACAACTTAGTTTGAGATAGGCATTCAAGAGATCTTCTCGCAATTGCGGATCATCAACTTCGTGAGATTCCAAAGCATAGTCCAAAGCATTTGCGGTCACTACCCAAAAGTCATCGTAACGACGCATTAAACTAAGCAGCCACGTGTACTGAAGTTGCTTTGAACGCCACATTTCGGAAACTGCAGTTTCCTTTTCCCCAAGCTTCTTGCTGTAGAATCCCGCAGCAGAATGAACGTCAAATAATGTGCCATAGGCATCAAACACACAAGCCTTCACATTTGAAAATGCTTTAGCCATTTGTCATCTCCGTAGTATATTCCTGTAGCGGTAGCGAATAAGTGCAGGTAGCATGGGCTACCATCTCAGTTTCAGCATCACTTCTAAGTTCAACAACGCCAACCGCTAAGCGCTTGCCCAGTCGAATTAAAGTTGCCGATGCCATAATGTCGCCAGGTCCAGGTCGACGTAGGAAATTGATGTTCAAATTGCTGGTTACCGCATGCACCATTGACCCGGCTCTACTGATGATTGCCCCATACACCGCATAGTCAGCCAATGCCATTAGGACTGGACCCGCCACTGTGCCACCTGGTCTTAAAAAATCTTGGCTGAACTCGGCTCGAACAACACAACTCCCGTCACCTAACTTTTCAATCTTAAAGCCAAATTTCTGCGCCAAAGGCAGATATTCGTCAGTAATTTTAATGAATTCTTGAAGGGAGTCGTTCATTTGCTTGATCCTAAGGGATCGAAATAGTTAAAACAGGGGAATTATATGCCTGTGTACATTTGTCTTGATCTCAAAAAACAAATAGTGTTCACTGCTTCTATAGATTAGACATCATGGAATCAAGTTTTACAGAAATTAAGAAAGCACCGCGCAAAAGCAGTCGCAATTGCAACAGGAAGACTCACCTTTATCATTGCAATGTTCGGCGTGTTCAAAGTGAACGAAACCTAAGTCAGCGGGTTTGAAAGAATAAGCACTGGAACAAGATATTGAATGCTGAACGTGTCGGCAAATCAATCTTAGTAGCTGCACCAGAGAAATTAACCAAATAAGAATGGATAAGTACACAAAGAAACATAATCTTCGCGACTGCATTCACGTGGATGCAGTTAAAGGCTCGTCTATCCGAATGACTGAGAATCATGATTAAATAGACGTGTGCCAGCACGTAACTAGTCAATCTCTAGCAATGATCCAAATGGACCAAACTGATATAACTTGAGCCAGCCGCTAGCGACAGGAAAAACGAAGCAAGAAGAAACTAGTTACGAAGGCTTGCTGGGTGGCGGCTTGTCTTCACCTCTGCGCCCGCCAGTGTGGAACCGACCCTCAAACGCACAGCGTCTCAAACGAGGACAAACTGATAATAGAGCCGGATTTGTGCGCTAGCCCGACGACCGTAGCACCGGGCTAGCACAGGATATTGAGAATTTACTCGCCTGCCCCCGGACCAAAGTTCGACCGGTCGGTTGGGCCCATTCTTTCCCATTCGTCATACTGGGCTTGAGTAAAAGTACCTCCGACAATGCCTTCTGCCTCGGTATCTTCAACTTCGCGAGGTTTCTCGACATTTTGCATTTGCTTTTCAGACTTCTTTTGATCGGACATTATTGCCTCCAATTTAATATGTTATCCCGTGATAGTTTGGGATGTTCATTACTGAATGGACCCTACCATATCATGAAATTAATAGTGATTTCAATGTCAATTTAAAATTTTTTTGAATTACTAGTGGAATTGATTCATTCGTCATGAATTGAGTTGTTTCGCAAATTACAACGCTGACTGCGAGAGTCAACCTGAAGCTGTGACCAAGGCATCTTCGGTGTGGTGAACAGCTTAACGGTATTCATGCAAAATTTGAGCGGCATATTGAGAGGTCAGGTCGCAGTATCCTCGAATGCGCCATTTACCTTTGCGGTTCCAAACTCCGTAGCTGTGCTATGTCAGTCGGTTAGGAGAACAGGCTAGAGGTCTCGACCTAGGTCTGTGCTGATCGTCTATGTGTTAGAAATATAACTCGCAAGTCATCGACATTGCCTGCTCTCCTTGCGCACGGTGTATAGCCTCTCCCGTCATCGTTGTACGAGTTGTCGACGAGAAAGTGCGGCGAAGATTCCATCACGCTCCATAAGGTCTTCATAGCTACCAGTTTCAACGATGCGTCCGGAGTCAAGCACATAGATGCGGTCCACATCGCGAATGGAACTCAGTCGGTGGGCAATTACTAACCGAGTGACGCCGAGTTTCTCGAGTGAAGCCTGTACAATAGATTGCGCACGGTTATCCAGTGCGCTTGTGGCTTCGTCAAAGAGTATGACTCTGGGCTTTCGAACCAGTGCACGGGCAATCAGCAGTCGTTGGCGCTGCCCCGCTGAGAGTCCGACGCCGCCCTCGGGTAGCATTGTGCGCATGGCCATCGGCATTGCTAGGATATCATCCTCTAGCGCTGCAGCACGAGCTGCCGCCCAAGCTTCATCAGCGCTCAGCGGCGCCATGCCAGCAATGTTCTCGTAAATGCTGCCCGCGACCGTCTCGACGCCTTGCAGCACAACGCCCATACGCCGACGAACTGCAGTCGGGTCAAGACTCGAAAAATCATGCCCATCAAGGAGAATGGTTCCCGAATTGGGCCGGTCGAAACCGAGCAGCAAGCGGTAGAGTGTTGATTTGCCGCAACCCGATGGGCCAACAAACGCCACATATTCCCCCTGCCTTATGTGGAAGGAAATGCCATCGATTACATTCGGACTATCCGGCCCGTAACGAAACGAGACGTTGGCAAACTCGATATCACCGGTGAGATCGCCTGGGTCGATACCCTCACCGGCGGTTTCGGGCTCCGCATTGAGAATAGGTCGGACGCGCTCAAAGAGCGGAATTATGCCGACAATGGTCGTCGCCGCCGTCGCTAGTGCGATCACTGCCGCAGTGAGTTGCACAAACGCCGCATTGAAGGAGAGGAACGCGGCAAGATCCAGAGTCGGACGCGAATCTGCGTGCACGAGCGCCTGATGGACAATCGCGAAGATGACGACAAGTGAGAGCGGCCTAAACGCACTGTTGACTGCATGCTGACCCGCAGCCCAGCGCCGCGCAGCCAGTATCGACTTTCCCTGCACCGCGAAGCGCTCAGCCCAGCGTGCAAGTGCGAAACTCTCGGCGTTCGCCACCCGGATCTTGGCAAGACCGACAATCATCTGGAACACAAACCCGTTGATAGCGCCCTGTGCCCGAAAGGCTGTGCGGTAGTGTCGCAACTGACTTTGCGCGAGGAACCAAATTACGCCTGTCAAAATGAGCAACAGACCGAAGACCCATAACGCAAGCGACCAACTGTAGTAAAACAGCAACGCCAGACTGAAAACAGAGAAAATACCGCCCATCGCCGCCTGCACAGCGGCACCTGTGAGTGCCCGACGGATTTCGCGGACCCCGTTGGCCCTGTCGGCAAGGTCGCCTGCAGTGTAGTGCCGGAAAAAAGGCGTTGGCAGTGAGAGCAGGCGACCCCACACGGCGCTTTGCAGACGCTCGTCGACCCTGGTTTCGATTCTGAGTACCGCTAAACTCTGCACAATGCTGAATATCGCAGTCCCGAATGCAGTGAGGAGGAGGGCACAAACGGCGGCGAGCCAAAGTGAAATGTCGGCACGTGGAATAATCCGGACGAGAATTTCGCCTGTTAAGATCGGCGCTAACAGTGCTGCGATCCCACCCAAGATACCTACGCCCACAATTGTGCGAAAGTCCCGTACCCGTCCACGAAGCGAAAAGCGGAGCGCTGCACCACCGCTGGCGACCACATCAGGTAGCGGTGGATACAACACAATTCCGCCAGATGATATCCGCGCCGCCTCATCGCGACGGACTCGAAAACCCGTGCCTGTCTCCGGATCAACTGCACGATAGTGGCCACGACCATCTGAAAGAATCGCAATTGGCTTCATCGGCGCATCGGGCTGTTCAGACATCTTGTTGAATCCCACAATTGAGGGGCCGTCCCGACACCACCAATCTGGTGCCAGCGTGATCCAACGAGTTCTTATGCCGGACCCGCGGACTAGTGCTTCGACCGCTGCTGCCGCGTTAGTGGGGGTATACTCTTCACGTATGTTTTCGTCAACTTTGGGCGCGGAAGTCTTGAGAACACCACCGCAGGATTCGACAACCATCGCCACCGCAGACTGCAGTTGCGTTCGCGAAGTCTGCACGGAAAATTTGCTTGCACCCAAGACCTCGCTGAAACCGTGAAGTGCACCACTGACAGACTCTCGCCGTGCGCTTTGGGCATCGCTGCGCCTTACGTGCAACGCTTCAGCTGCCTCGGACTCGACCTGTTTGGCGAAGTCGAGCACAGTCATAGCGAATTGGTCCAGCGCCGGCAACAGCTGCTCTTTTACCAAGGCAGTTGGCGTGTAGACAGCGGAAACTTCGGCATCAGTGTTAATCTCAAGCCAAGTCCTATCGGTGACGGGAAAGACTGGCGCCCCTGGAACTATGTAGATCCGGCTGTTACCGATGAACCGCATTGGCGTATTTGCAGATACCCAGATAATGTCCCGGTGCTGCGCAGATAGCACTGCACCCGCCGGATATCGTACCTCCGGATCGGCTTCGAGCAACAATGCATCTTGAGGCGACGGCTGGCCGCGAACTAAAAACTCCGAGAGGCGAACCACCCATTCGTCGATCCAGTTGACAGTTTCCAGATCGAAACTACCCGACGCAACGTCACTACGTGTTCCCTCGACCAAGACCGCATCCTGAGAAGGTACAGCGAGAAAACCGAAGTCGCGGTCCGGCGTTGAATGATCCTTAATCCGATGCACTCCGAAGGCGATCTCGCCGACAGGCACCCGGGCGACGAAACGCCGTCTTCCGACGACTTTATCCCCCTGTAACGCTACAGTAAAAACGTCCAAATGACCCTGTTCCACAAAATGAACCTGCTCAGTATCGTCCATCGTAAACGGGCGATGCGCACCAGTCTCGATGCGGACGCCGCCTAGACGCTCGATGATGGGAATGGTTGCCATGAAGCTATTCCGAACTAACCAACGTTCGATACAACCCGTCCTGCACAATCAACTGATCATGCGTGCCGCGTTGCACGATACTACCGCGGTCAAGAACGACAATCTCGTCAGCGTCGCGCACAGTGCTAAGGCGATGGGCCACAATCAGGCAGGTACAGCCTCGCCGACGCAAAGCATCGTCTATCTCGAGCTCGGTCAAGGGGTCAAGTGCCGCAGTCGCCTCGTCGAGAATAAGCACGGCTGGATTGCGCACCAATGCGCGAGCAATCTCCAGTCGCTGGCACTGTCCACCACTAAAGTTCCGCCCCGCTTCCTCGACAGGTGAATCGTACTTCAGCGGCAGTGAGGCAATATGGTCATGGATCGCGGCGTCGCGTAAAGCTTGGACAACGTCGCGTTCATCAATGGTTGGGTCCCAAAGCGAAATATTCTCGCGAACACTCGCTTCAAAAAGAACGACCTCTTGGTCTACGTAAGCCACGATCTCAGCAAGACGCGATGGTGGTATTTGGTCAAGTTCCTGCCCGTCAATGCGCACACTCCCCGACCAAGGAGTGAGCAGACCACAGGCAAGTTTAGCAATGGTCGACTTGCCGCTACCGGAACCGCCAACCAAAGCCACACGCCGGCCCGGCTGGAGAGAGAGGGTGAAATCCTCAATCAGCGGTGGATCCTTGGAATTGTAGCCTACTGTAACATTCTCCAGATCGATGACACCCTGCGGTACAGGCGCTGCCACTACTTGTTCGATTTCCCTGACACCGCGTACCGTACGCTCGTCCGGTGCGTAGTTCAGCACGTCGTCGAGGCGGGTAAGATCGCCCTTGATCAGTTGAATATCTTCGCCGAACCGTACTAGCCCCTGCACTGGTTCAGAGAAGCTGAACATCAGGAACTGAAAGGCGACCAAGGCGCCAATTGTCAGCGCGCCATCGATGATGCGAAGTCCACCAATGCCGAGAATTGCGATGATGGAAAGGGAAGTGAGCAGTGGCGGGACTACATTCGCGAACGCTGTAACGAGCGAGAGATGCTGCTGCGCGATGAGCGCATTGGCGTGCATGCCCGACCAGCGTGCGAAGAAGTCGTTTTCAGCACCATTAGCCTTAAGCGTTTCGATTATGCGGATGCCGTTTATAGAAGCACCTGCCACCCGGCCATTCTCCTTAAGCAATCGGCGATTCGCATTCTCGCGAGCACGGGCTGCAAACTTCAACGCAACCAGATTAATGACAACCATGGCAAAGGCGATGATCGTAAGCGGTATATCGTAAGACAACATCACTCCAAAGTAGAACACCATCGCTAGAATATTGATCAGGTTAATCGCGAGCTCGCCCGCGAGCAGTTGCGCCACCGTGAAATTCGACTGCACACGGCTCGCTATATCGCCGGCATAGCGCTGACTGAAGAACAGCATCGGCAGTGTTACCACATGCCAGAAGAAGCGTGTCGTGGTGACAAAACTTAGCTTGGTTTCCATGCGAGCAAGTAAGGCTCGCTGCAACCAAGTTAAGGTCCCCTGAGCGATGGCGGCGAGCAACAGACCCACCAGCAGTGGCGTGAGCCAATAACCGTTCTGCCGTATCAGTACGTCGTCGATGAACACCTTGATCATCGTCGGAACTGCGATACCGGGAACGACCAACGCCAATGTAGCGAGTGCGGCAAAAATGAGTGAATTGTGAACACGGCCGAAACGGGTCGCGAGGCCGCTTAGTACGCTTGGCTCGGCGCCGCGGCGGCGGAAGACTGGCTCTGGCTCAAAAATGAAGCACATGCCGGTATATCCGTCATCAAACTCCTCTAGGGAGAGTCGGCGTGGTCCTTCACCCGGATCGTTGATGTAGACCTTGTTGCCCTTGATACCCTCAAGCACAACAAAGTGGTTGAACTCCCAGAAGACAACCATCGGAAAGGGGATGTCGAACAGTTGTTCCCGCTCGCTACGAAAGCCCTTGGCGGCCAAGCCGAATTCGCGTGCCGCACGCAGCATGTTCGCAGCATTTCCGCCGTCGCGGGAAACGCCACAACGGACTCTGAGTGTCTCCAGTGGCACCCAGCAACCGTAATAAGCAAGAATCATGCCAAGGCATGCAGCAGAGCACTCGGTAGTTTCCATCTGCAGAACAGTAGGCACTGCCCGCCGGCCACCACTTTTACGCTGCAAATTGGGTCGAAATTCCGGTGGCGTAGTATTTCCCCTCAAAGGCCGAGAGCTTCCTTGACCCACGGCACGACTAGTGCAACCGGTGGACGACTCGCGATCTCGATCTCGACTGCAGCCAGTGTGCCGGATGTAACATTTACTTCCGTAGCTTGAGGAGAAGTCCAAGCGAAACCACTTGCGGTCTTTGGATCGACATTCAGCGCAATGCGCCCGGCATAGGGCGGTCCGTTGCGGGAGAAACTCCTGGCAAGCTCGGAATGCTTCAGCACGGCCACCATCCCTTCTACGCTCGCCGGAAACTCGGAAAGACTTTCCACTTTGCCGGTAATGGATCCGAACTCCTCGCGCTTCACGGTCGTAGGTGAAACCAGTGCCGTCATGCCAGTTTCAACCCGCTTGCCGTCAGCCGCAGAAATGTAGAACAGCGTATCAAGACTTTCCATTCCGGTCTCGATGCCGAGCACTGCATCACCGGGTTCAAGTGTCGCACCGGGCTGTACCTTGATCTCAGTCACGCGCCCCGTGACCGGGGCGCGGATGTGCCAGGTATCGATTACCGAAGCCAGTTCGTTCGCCCGATGCCGTGCCGTCGTATGTTCAGCTTTCGCTTCAATTACGCGGGCATTTAGATCGTTTTTGTGGCGCAGGTGAGTAGCTTCCATCTCATCGCGACGGTGCAATACATCCAACAGGTCGCGTTGGGCAAGGTCAAAGGCTTGCTCAGAGCGTTCCACAGTTATTCGGTCTATTACACCCCGGGTCAACTGACCTTTGTCCCTCAGCAAGCGGTCACGAAACCTATCGACACGCTCGCGGGCGAGCTGCTCAAGCTCGTCTAGGCGTATACGCTGCTTAGCGATATTCTCAATTGCGAGTGCACTCTCCTGCTCCGCTTCTGCCACACGCTCCCGAACGATTTGCGCCCATTCATCCGCTACAGAAACTGCGCTGACGTAACGAGCCATGGTCTGCGCATTGTAGATGTCAGCGACGACGTCACCTTCGGTCACTGTGTCCCCAACGGAAGGGAGAATTCGTGACAGAGCACCATCAGCAGTGGATGAGGCGTCGACAATCATCCCGCCGCGACTCAAAATAATGCCGTCGGCCCTCACGTAGGTGGCAATCGTGCCCATGATTGACCAAGCTACAACCGCGCAGACCATGACCAGTAGAGTGATCAGGGCCAGCCACGTTTTAGGCGTGGTTACGTAGAGCACCCTGTCGAGATGTTCAGGCGCCTGCAACCTATCTTGAGATTTCTGAAGTGCTGATTTTTCGTTCAAAGCGGCGTATTTGTTGCGATTATCTGCTGCCTTTCGTCTCGAAGAATAATTTGACATCCAGCATTCGTGATGGCATTAAATAATACTTGCACTTTCCGTTTAATGCAAAGAAGCACAGTTATGGAAAACACTAATGCAGAATTGAAATGTAATGGGGTTCGGGGGGTTCTTGCTGACGGCAGCGGCTAGTTTGTCTTCATTGATCACGACCTACCCGTCAGGGAAGTATACAAACGCGCCAGGCCACTGATGAGCGACACTCGCTGGGGTTTGACTTCGGGCTAACTTGCGCTTGAGCTTGTCTAAAGACCACAAGTTCTGCTGCGCATCCTTGCACGCCCGCTTCGATGAGAAAGTCGCCACGATAAGCTTATCGTGGTGGTAGATTTCCCAGTAACGAAAGACTTCTTTTTTGTGTGCTTCAGGTTTCAGTGCTGCCCAGGACTTAAAGATCGACGTCATATCCTCGTTCTACTCTGCCATCAGGTGTAATTAAGGCACGCACCATTTCAGATTTGATATCAATGATAAAAATACACAGGTATATAATTTTCTAAGAAAGAGCTGACCATCTTTCAATCGGACTACAATAATCTTGGCCTTACTAGACAAACTCGTACCATTTGCCATGACTGAACTACTTGAACGCGAAAGTTTTGACAGAGTTGTAAGATTGACTTTGAATAAACCGCAAAAGTTTAACCCTCTGTCAGCGTCTATGCTGTTCGCACTGCAAACTACTCTGGATGAAATTGCCCAAGACGAATCAGTCCGAGTTGTGGTATTAGCAGCACGTGGAAAAGCATTTTGTGCTGGACACGACTTAAAGGAAATGCGCGGTGCTGAAAGTAACTCAGAAATTCGCGCTTTGTTTAACCAATGCAGTCGCATGATGCTGACTATGACTAAAATTCCCCAGCCGATAATTGCTAGTGTTCAAGGTCTAGCCACCGCGGCTGGTTGTCAGTTGGTAGCCAACGCCGACCTCGCTGTTGCTTCCACTGAGGCGAAGTTTGCTGTATCCGGAGTCAATCTTGGTCTCTTTTGCTCTACACCCAGTGTTCCACTGAGCCGCAATGTAGCTCGTAAACATGCACTTGAAATGCTTCTGACTGGTGAATTCATTGATGCAAATGAAGCACTCAAAAAAGGGTTGGTTAATCGAGTTGCCGAGCCAGATATGCTTGAATCCAGCACGCTGGAGTTGGCAAACAATATTGCTCAAAAACCACGCGATGTGCTTCAGCTTGGCAAGCGTCTATTCTATGAGCAAATTGAAAATGGTTTGGAAAACGCATACCAGATTGCCAGTGACCGCATGGCATGCAACATGGAATTTGATTCTGCCATCCATGGGATTGATGCCTTTATCGATAAGCGTCAGCCAGAGTTCTAGAGCAGCACCTGTTAGGAATTTTCAAATCCATCCCTCGGCGAGAGTCACTTACATTTTTACGTAAGTACCAGGGGCTTCTGCGAGCGGCTTCAATAGTCCAACTTTGAGCCATTGTGCTTCAACTTTCTTGCCATGGTGCCTGCGTATCCACTTTTGCCAGTCTAACCACCACGAACCCTTGTAGTTAGTCGCCTGTTCCAACCACTCATCCGGTGACTCCGGAAGGCTATCACCACAGGACCAAAACCCGTACTTCTTCTTTTCTGGTGGGTTTATTACACCTGCGATGTGCCCCGACTCTCCCAAGGTGAATCTTACCTTGCCGGAGAAATTTTGAGTTCCGCTATAGGTTGACTTCCAAGGTGCAATATGGTCCATCTCCGTGGATAGAAAATAGCATGGTACAGTTACCTTTGACAAGTCGATTGGTGTGTCCAGTACTGTCAAGGCACCAGGGGTACACAATCGATTTTCCAGATACATCCAGCGTAAATATTCGCTATGCATGCGAGCTGGCATCCTGGTCGAATCCGAATTCCAGTACAAAAGGTCAAACTCACCGGGCTTGTTACCCAACAGGTAATTGTTAATCACAAAAAACCAGACCAAGTCTTTCGCTCTCATCAAACTAAATGTCGAAGCCATAAAACTACCGTCAAGATAGCCGGTTTTATGCATCATCTGTTCGAGCTGAGTCACACTTTTTTCATCAACAAAAACTCCCAGATCTCCAGGCTCAGAAAAGTCGATCATGGTTGTCAAAAATGTTGCACTGCGAATGGATTCATCGTTGTGGTGTGCCAGGTAACTCAACAGAGTAGCTAGCAATGTACCGCCTAAACAGTAGCCTATGGCATTAATCTGTGCTGAGTTTGAAACTGACTTAATCTGCTCCATCGCCCAAAGCGGACCAAACTTCAGGTAGTCATCAAAACTGGTATCTCGATAGGATTCATCCGGATTAATCCAAGAGATTACAAACACCGAATATCCTTGATCAACCAGCCAGCAAATGAAGGAATTATTTGGCTTTAGGTCGAGAATGTAATACTTGTTTATCCACGGCGGAATAATCATAATTGGATTAGCATAAACTTTGTCCTTTGCAGGAGCATACTGAATCAGTTCTGCTAGCGGACTTCTTGCAATGACCTTACCTGGCGTGGTAGCGATGTTCTCGCCCAACTCGAAAGCTGACTTATCAACCATTGAAACACCGTTACCGGCCTCTAAATCGTCCGCAAAGTTCTTCATTCCTTCAACAATGCTATTACCACTTGTCTTCACTGCCTGCTCAATGGCGTCTGGATTAGTCCAGAAATAGTTCGTAGGCGACATAGCATCTGTTAACTGTTCTGAAAAAAACTTCAATTTATGAGCTTGCTTGGAGTCAAAGTGCTTTGGAGGTTCAGTTAGTTGTTGAAAGTACTGAGCACCCAATAAGTAGGATTGCATAGTCGCGTTAAACCAAGGACTGTTCTGCCATGTATCAGACCTAAAGCGGGTGTCATCACCATCTGGCTGCATTGGAGATATCAGGTCATCACCTTGTGCCTTCTTCCACATGTAATTGGCCAATTCAATGAACTGCTTTTGAGTTTGTTCATTTAATTTAATCATCTTTTCAGTGTTTGCAAGATTGCTAGAAATTGCAGAGGCGAATAGCCCAGCCAGTTCCATAGGTGTATCGGAAGAATGAGCATCCGGCTGATTCTTACCCAATTGCTGCATCACTCGGGAGTATTGAACAAGCATCTCCCCTGCCGTAAAGGTTAAATTCTTGTCAGCTGAAAAACTTGAAGATTCTGATGGTTCTTGCATGACTTTTCCTTGATTAAGTGAAATAGTTAGAAGTCTAAATTCCGTTCGATTTTCGCGGGACTTTTACCTTGGCTTGACCGCTTAAAACGACTTTATCGTCGACCTCGCAGACTGTGTCTAAAATCGCATAGGGTCGCTCCTCGTCCAGCTCCGCGATTTTGACTTTGGCAACAACGGTATCGCCAACTCGAACAGGTACCAGAAACTTTAAGCTTTGGTCCATGTAAATACAGCCTGGGCCGGGAAGCTTGGTGCCAATGAGTGTTGAAAGGAGACTTGCGGTAAGCATTCCGTGCACGATTGGTTCGCCAAATGGAGTCTGACTGGCGAATTCCTTGTTCTGATGCAACGGATTGGTGTCACCGGATACACCAGTGAACAGTAACACATCTGCATCCGTCAAAGTCTTGCCATGAACGGCGGTCATTCCTACTGAAAGTTCTTCAAAGAAATAGCCATGCATGGCATCTAGAGTTTCTTCATCTACCATTGTTTAATCTCCGTTATTGTGATACTGCCCGTTTGCCGTGAATAGTTCAATATTGAATTAAATATAATCGTTTTCTTTATTCAGCCGAACCCTTATACCTATGACCAATCCCTTCGAATTTGACCTCGAAAAGAATCGTGCAAATTACGTTCCATTGTCTCCACTAGGATTTATTGAACGAAGCGCTCGGGTCTACCCGACTCGTGCGTCGGTGATTTACGGTGAACGAACCTATACATGGAGCGAAACATTTGAGCGGTGTCGCAGACTGGCTTCGTTTCTTACTCAGGCTGGAATTGGCTATGGGGATACTGTTTCAATCATCGCATCAAACATACCTGCTATGTATGAAGCGCATTTTGGTGTACCCGCTACCGGTGCGGTTCTGAACACTTTGAATACTCGGTTAGATTCGAAGTCAATTGCCTTCATACTCAACCACGCTGAAACTAAACTACTCATTACTGATTGTGAATTTAGTAGTGTCGTTGAAGATGCGCTGCAGCAAGTTGATCGGCAAATCCCTATTATAGAAGTATCTGATGATGCAGTGCAATATAAATCCATTAGCACCAGTGAGGACTACGAATCCTGTTTGAGTCAAGGAGACTCAAATTTTGCCTGGCGCCTGCCGCAGGATGAGTGGGATGCCATTTCACTAAACTACACCTCCGGAACAACAGGTAATCCTAAGGGAGTTGTTTACAGTTTTCGTGGAGCCTATTTGAATGCTTTGAGCAACGCAGTTAATTGGAAGTTGCGCTCAAATCCAGTCTATCTTTGGACTCTTCCGATGTTTCACTGCAACGGCTGGTGTTTTCCATGGACCATTGCATTAATGGGGGGAACGAATATTTGCATGCGCAAAGTCGATGCAGTAAACATCTTCAATTCTATCGCGGAACATGGTGTGACTCATTTTTGCGGCGCGCCAATTATTTTGAATATGATCGTCAATGCAAGTGATGAGCAACGCTGTGAACTTCCTCATGTTGTAAACGTAATGACTGCAGCAGCACCACCTCCGGCAACCGTGCTGGCAAGAATGGAAAAAAGCGGCTTTTTGATGACTCATGTTTATGGACTAACGGAAACTTACGGCCCTGGGGTGATTTGTGAGTGGCATAGTGAGTGGGACAAACTGTCCGAATTAGAACGGGCTTCGCTCAAGTCAAGACAAGGAGTGCCCTATATCGCACTGGCGGGTTTGGAGATTATGGACCCAGAGAATATGGAAAAAACATCAGCCGATGGTGTCAGCATGGGCGAAGTTATGTTTCGCGGCAACAATGTCATGAAAGGATATTTGAAAAACCACAAGGCAACCTCCGAAGCGTTTCAGGATGGCTGGTTTCACTCAGGCGATCTTGGAGTCATGCATGACGACCGATATATTCAACTGAAAGACCGATCAAAAGACATCATCATCTCCGGCGGAGAAAATATCTCTTCAATTGAAGTGGAAGACGTGTTATTTCAACATCCGGCAGTGATGGAAGCCGCCGTTGTCGCCCGTCCGGATGAAAAATGGGGCGAATCACCCTGTGCGTTTGTAACCCTGAACCCTTCCATATCACCCCAGCCGAGTGCAGAAGAAATTATTGAGCACTGTAAAATTAATATGGCGCGTTACAAGGCACCAAGAACAGTAATTTTTGGAGACTTACCAAAAACTTCAACAGGAAAAATTCAGAAATTCCTTTTGCGTCAGCAAGCGGAGTCACTTTAAGGTCTCAGCTTCAAGTAGTTTGACATCTTTAGCTCTTTTCGGAAAGTTCAATTTAGTCATATGTCTATACCCAGCTCAGAATCCAAGTGCCGCAACGTCGACCTTTACTTTGACTATGTTTCCCCTTTCGCGTATTTACTCAACGAACAACTGCACCGGTTGCCAAACAACGTAAGAATCAATCATATTCCAGTTCTATTCGCAGGTTTGTTGAAACACTGGGGACAACTCGGACCCGTCGAAGTAGAAGGTAAACGCCAATTTACCTATAGACATACGACCTGGCTGGCTGAAAAACTGGATGTAACCTTCAAAATTCCAAGTCCACATCCATTCAACCCCCTACCGTATCTTCGTCTTTCTATAGCACTGGGAAACTCTCAAGATATAGTTTCAAAAATCTACGAAGTTTTGTGGACTCGTGATTTGGACCCAACCAGTCAGGAGTGTTGGAATGCAGTATGTGAAGTACTGAGCATTACCAACAGTATCGAACAAATAAGTGCACCTGAAGTAAAGATGGCACTGAGAACCAATACAGAATCCGCTATTGAACTGGGCGTATTCGGAGTCCCAACTTTCGTGATTGATGGCGAGATTTTCTGGGGACTCGATTCCATAGAATTTCTCTTTGACTATCTAGCTGATAATGGACTCTTTCGGAATCCAGCCATGGATCGATTGAGTCGCATCTAATACGGAAGTGCTAGACGTCAAAGAAAGTTAATCTGTAGGACCGACTTCCGAATTTAGTTATTGGCTGTTCAAGAAATTTTTAAATGACGCCGTAGCGGAAAACCGACACCCAGCAACTTCGACTGCCCAACTTTCACCATCTAGTAACGCACCAGTCACACCATCCTCATGGTGTACGTAGCCCATCCCTAGTGAGCACTCTAAATTAAAACTGTATGCTCCCGACGATAGATATCCCACAATCTTATCGTTTAATACAATTGGTTCTTGTCCAAACAATACTGGTGTGGAATTGTGCAATTTGAAGTTTACAAGACGTTTTTTCAAACTTGCAGGACTTTGTGATACCAGGGATTTTTGTCCCAGAAAGTCGATCGACTTGTTTAAGTTAACCGTAAATCCAAGCCCTGCTTCGTAGGGAGTATCTTCACAACTAAGTTCGTGATCAAACTCTCGATTGGCGCTTTCAATACGAAGATGCTCGAGTGCATGATAACCGGCAGGGTTAAGAGCAAATCTTTTGCCATGCATTAATATTTGGTCGGTGATGTTCTGAGCAAATTCGGTGGCGATGAACAACTCCCAACCCAATTCTCCAACGAAGGACATACGATTACAAATCGCATGGCCATAACCTAATTCAATTACTTGCGAAGTAGAGTACGGGAATGCGTCATCACTGAGGTCAGCGCTAGTCAATCCCGCCAGAAGATCTCTTGAGCTTGGCCCCTGAATCGATAAAACGGTATAGTTGGAAGTAAGGTCAGAAAGGCATACATACTTGTCTTCCGGCAGGTTACTCATAATCCAGCTTATATCTCGAGGTTGCGAGGCAGCGGATGTCACAACCAAGAACTTATCTTTATCGATTCGATTCACAGTCGCATCCACCTCAATACCACCTTTGTCGTTGAGCATAAATGTATAAACTACCCGACCGATTGGCACATCTACATTTCGACAGCACAGCCACTGTAAATAATTGCATGCATCTTTTCCATGCACCAATAGTTTACCGAAGGAACTTTGATCGAAAATTACCACACTACTGCGCGCAGCCTTACATTCTTGGGCTGTAAATTCAAACCAATTGGGATAGGTATGAGAGTAGACATTTTCGTTGCTCAAATTCTTTCCGGCAAACCACATTGGCCGTTCCCATCCTAAAGACTCTCCGAAACTTGCGTTTAAGTCAGCCCAGCGGTCGTGAAGAACACTTTTACGCACATTTCTGCTAGACAACTTTTGTCGGTGAGGCCAGTGGTTCCTATAGTGCAAACCTAAAACTTCACTGCTGCGTTCACACAAATACTTGGTGTTATTTTGAAAATGGTGAAATCGGTCAAGTCGAGATTCACTCAAGTCAATAAGTGGTTTGCCCTTAGCTATCCATTCAGCCAAATACCTTCCGGCACCTGGATTCAATTCAATTCCCTCTGAGTTATAGCCAGCTGAAATGTAGCAATTTGGTAGTGTCAAAACTTCGCCTAATGAAAACATCAGGTCCGGCGTAAAACTCTCGGGTCCGCTTAAAAACCGTGCAATACCAGCATGTTTTAAGTCAGGCAGTACTTCAGTCGCTTTGAGGTATGGAAGTTCAAACTGATCCCAATCTTCAGGAAGTTCAATGAATGGTATATCTTTAGGAATCTGGTCAAAATCTATAGACTTACCGGTTGGTTCAAATGCTCCGACCAACAACCTCCCTGCATCCTCTTTAACGTAGTTGTATCCATCCGTATCCCTTAAAACGGGAAGATTAGGAGTTAGAAACTCTAGTGGTTCTGTGACAATATAGTAGTGTTCACAGGGATAAAGAGGGACAGATATACCCAACTGAGAAGCTAATTTTCGAGTCCACAAGCCGCAAGCGAGAAGTAACACTTCACATTGGACCGAACCATGTTGAGTATGTACAAGATACTCCCTTGAAGGCAGTACTTCCAAGCACAATACTTCAATGTGTTCAATAATTTTTATGCCCTTATGCCTTGCTCCGGCAATCAGAGACATGGTGGTGTCGACGGGGTTAGTTTGCCCATCTTTGGGAATGAAAATTGCACCCTCCAAATGTGTCGTATCCAAAGGAGGATAAAGGCCCTTCGCTTCAGTGGGAGAGATTACATACGCTTCTATGTCGAAGCACTTTGCTTGTGATGCTAGTTTTTGACTTTCAAAGAGTCGGTCCTTAGTGCGGCAAATACCCAATGTACCATTTTGTTTGAACCCAGTGGCTATCCCTGTTTCCTTCTCAAGCCCTGCATATAGTTCTACGTTGTACCTCGCCAATTCGGTCAACTGATGGGTAGAACGCAACTGCATGATCAACCCAGCTGCATGCCATGTAGTACCCGAAGTTAGTTGGTGGCGCTCCAACAGTACAGCATCATTGATTCCAAACTTTGGCAAATGGTAGGCAACACTGGCACCTGCAATTCCACCACCACAAATGACTACTCGGGCGTGTGATGGTGGGTTCAAGGAAATTTTCGAAGGCTAACGGGTAGAAACTATACGATTTACATCGATTGAGCCTAGAGGATTGGTTGAGCTGCCTTTTAGATAATCGCTTATGCGAGTCAAGAGACTATGCAGGTAAAATCGACGCACTTGGACAGCGCCTCGCAAGTCGTCACGCTTCAAAGCTGCAAGCATTTCGGAAATCTCCAAGTCCAAATCCGAAATAACTTGATTCCAATCTAGATTTGGAAGAAACGTAATCCATATTCGAGCAGAACGGTAGTATAGGTTGTCTGTGATTTCTTTTAATGGCGCACTTCCAATCAGCGAAATTAAGATTTCGTGTAATTCATTACACAACCGACCGTATCCTTGCAAGTCGCGTTTGGCATGCATAGCTTTTGCCTTGGAAACCAATTTTTCCATCCCCAGAATATGCTGGTCCGATATCTCTAGAGGCGAAAGCTCGCTAACCAATTCGGTCAGATACATTCGAAGGTCATAAACTTCCTTCATAGTTTTTAGGTCGATGTCGGTTACGACAGTGCCAACCCCATTGCGAATGTCGACGAGTCCTTCAAAGTTCAATCGCTGCAGTACACTTCGAATCGGCGTGCGGCTAACGCCAAACTCCTTTGCAAGTTCATTTTCACCAATTACAGTACTCGGCGGGTACTCCAGTAACGATATTCGTTCTCGAATAGTGCTGTAAATTCTTGAGTGCCGCTCCGTTGCGGTTACACGTCGTTCAGACATTGTCGGTAGTGACGATAAGTTGCTACTCATTATTTGGTCATCCATTTGAAAAACTCAGTCAAATCCATGAATTTTTTCTTCCAAAAATCTGGGCAAGTGTAAGTTGACAATAAAGATTGTATCAAGTTATATATGTATACAGCTAATTCAAAGGTCAGTGCTTTGACGAACAATCGTTATTTTTACCACGCTTGTTAGCCAACGGAAAAGCCCAACGATTTATGTTGTAGCAGGATTTGTTGAATGTATTCACTAGAATTGGAGAAGAATGATGAAATCGAAATTCACTCGTCGAGACATATTGAAAACGACGGCAGCGGGTGGTGTAGCAGTAGCTACAATGTCCTTTCCGTTTATCAATACAAGTCACGCACAATCATCACTATCCGTTGTTGACTGGGGTCCGCCTTGGATAGACAACTCAAAGAAAATTGCAAAAGCATGGGGTAAGACTGATATTACCTGGACGCTGCATTCAGGTGGCGCTGCATCTATTCTGCCAAAAATTAAGGCGGCTTGGCCAAATCCGCCCTACGACCTAGTCGACAACTGGAGTCCTGTCTTTTTATCAATGATTCGAGAAGGTTGGGCTGAAACTGTGACTTTGGAAGATTGTCCAAATTTAGCAGACGTGCCTGAAAGTCTCATCACCAAGGATGAAGATGGCAACTGGAAGAATATTCCGCGCGGCACCAGTGGCGTTTTCTTCACTTATGCGCCAGACAACTGCCCTATTGAAATTACAGCAGTTAATGACTTATTGGACCCAAAACTACAAGGTCAAATATTGTGGCCAAATCCAACGTTAAATACTAATTTGCAAGTTGTAGCACTTTCCAAAGCTTTAGGTGGCGATGAATACAACATGGAACCCGGTTGGGAATTTTTAGCAGAAATGGCAAAGGTGGGAAATATTGGCCGTGTATCTGCGAATACTTCCGACGTTATCACCTCACTTGAAACCGGTGAAACGTCCGTAACATTTGTAGACCAAGGTACTTTGGGTGGCATTAAGGGAACAACTCTCAAACACTTGACTAAAACTGATCCTTCGCTCAAGACTATGCTATTTGTTAGCGGCTGGATGGTGTTGTCTAGTTCAAACAATAAAGAAGCTGCCTTTGATTTTGCAAACTTCACCATCAACAAGGAAAACAGCGAACTGTATTACCAAGAAGTAGGAGAAGTTCCAGTCAATGGAAAGGCTGAACACGACATCGAACACCTTCGATTTTCTACTGAAGAAGCTGCACAATATTCAGTAATACCGGATTGGGATCATTTGGGCACAGAGTTGGATAATTGGAACAAGCGATTCGAAACCGACATTGTTCCTTTGCTCTAATCACCTAAAACACCATCTATCGATACCGGCTATGAGGTTTCCTCTTGGCCGGTATTAAATTTAATAAACCACAATTTTGCTTAAGACCTAGTGCTTGAGCTTGTCAGTTCATGCCCGAAGTTCTTCAGTTTATCTGTCATTGTGAATTACTATTAGCTTCACTTCAATGCTCAATATTGGTGGAATAGTTTCTTGAAGTTAAATCGAAGTACAGCACTGCTATTGGTACCGGGCATCGGAATCTTTTTAGCCTTTTTAGTATTACCTCTAGCTAACATAGTAGAAGAGAGTTTTCGGCTTTTCGTACCCGGTCGAATCGGTGCTTCGAAGGATGCACCTTACACCCTCTTCAACTATACAGAACTGTTCAACAAAACCTATCTGTTCTATTTTGTTGAAACAGCACGAATTGGCCTGATCGCATCCTTAATTGGACTCATACTGGGCTTCCCGATTTCGTACGTCATTGCTCGACTGCTTAAAGATCTATGGCGAAAGTTAGCCATAGGGTTTCTTATCGGAATCATGTTTCTGAGCACCTTAATTCGAGTTTACGCGCTTCAACTAACGTTTGGTCCGACAGGAATCGCGAAATTTCTTTCAGGTCTACTGGGCGTCTCCATGAATGGTCGGTTCTATACAGAATTGGTGGTAATTTTGGGACTGCTTCACTATTTGGTACCCATTGCCGCACTCACGCTGCTGGGCACCATTCAAAATATCAACCCTCGCTTATGCGAGGCGGCACAGGCACTCGGTGCTCCTAGATGGAAGGCGCATCTGACAATCACCGTGCCACTATCTGTACCGGGATTGCTATCGGCATTTTTGATTTCATTCACTCTATGCCTGTCTGCCTTTGTTGTACCAATGATTCTAGGCAAAGGGAAAATCCTGTTCGTCTCCAACCTGATCTATGCTCGATTTAGTGAAATCGCAAATTATCCTAGCGGTTCGGCGATTTCAATCGTAATGCTGATTCTGTCACTCGGGATCATTTATGGAGTGACTCGTCTCGTTAACTCTTGGTGGGTTAAGACCTAGAGTAAGATTTTGTTTTATCGCTACTTTGACAATGTATGTTGGTGGACAGTAGTTTCCACCATTATCGTGACTGTTGGTTTTTTGATTATTCCAATTCTGGTTTCCGTAATGATGTCGTTTGACGCTCGGTCCTATCTGGGAAAATTTCCACCGACAGAGTTTTCCATTCAGTGGTACACCAGATTTCTTTCCGACACCTTCTACTTAAATGGTCTTAGGACAAGTTTAATTTTGGCTGTTGTCGCGGCTGGCATCTCTACTGTTGCGGGAGTGAGTGCTGCCATTGCTATTGACCGATACGAATTTCCGGGGAAACAAGTTTTAGAGACAGTTTTTCTGTCCCCGCTTGTCATCCCAGCCGTAGTGGTGGGATTTGCCCTGTTATTGTTCTTCGCATTAATCGGAGTTTTTCATGGCTACACTAGATTATTAGCGGGACACATCATTATTACCTTCCCTTATACAGTTCGAACTACCCTTGCCGGCCTCACTGGAATACGTCGGTCCCTAACCGAAGCGGCGATGAGTTTAGGAGCAAACGAGCGTCAGGCCTTTTGGGATGTAACCTTTCCGTTAGCTCGAACCGGAATGGTCGCTGGCGCTGTCTTTGCTTTTGCGTTTTCGATGGATGATGTCGCGGTGAGTCTGTTTCTCACTTCACCCGACACCTACACATTGCCTGTAGCGATGGTTAGCATGATGAGAACCAACTTTGACCTAACGATTGCTGCAGCGTCAGTGATTCTCATGCTCTTTACCGTCGGCTTAATCATTGTGCTGGATTGGATCGTCGGTCTGGAACGTGTCATTGGCGGCGGTGTCTATAGATCATGATTAATTAATATGTCAATTGTTCAACTAAATGGAGTGACCAAGCAATTCGGTACAGTCACTGCAGTAGATAACGCCACATTCAGTGTCGAAAGAGGTCAAATTCTATCTTTATTGGGGCCTTCCGGCTGCGGCAAGACAACAACTCTAAGAATGATCGCCGGTTTTGAAGATCCATCTGAAGGAGAAATATTAATTTCCGATCAGTCGGTACTTGGAAAGCGTCCCTATGAAAGAAACGTTGGTTTGCTGTTTCAAGACTACGCACTGTTTCCGCACATGACTGTAGAACAAAACGTGGCTTATGGCCTGAAGCGCCGCAATTACCAGCGCGTTAAACTGCAAGATAGAGTCAATGAAATGCTAGATTTGGTTAAACTTGAAGGCTTTGAAGCCCGTCGTCCAAGTCAGTTATCAGGAGGACAGCAACAGCGAGTCGCACTGGCACGTGCACTTGCTACCAGTCCCGAAGTTGTATTGCTTGACGAGCCGTTGTCGGCACTTGACGCAAAACTTCGTCAGGAACTGAGAATTGAACTCAAGCAAATTCTTTCTACAGTTGATGCAACTACCATCATCGTCACCCATGATCAGGAAGAAGCAATGAGCCTTGGTGATACGCTGGTAGTAATGAGTGAAGGCAAAGTGGTACAAATTGGCGAACCAACGGAAATTTATAGATTTCCGAAAACTAAGTTTGTTGCTGAGTTTATAGGACGTTCAAACTGGCTAAAAGGTAAGTTAGGGCAAGCCAATAGTGATGGATTTTTTGAATTCGAACTCTATTCAGGCAAATCGATATTTGTTTCGGAGCCAGTAGCATCCGCACATCGTTATGAAGTTTGCATCCGACCGGAACAGATTCGAGTCTTTACAGATGAACAATATAAGGAAAGTTCAAATTTTGAGAATCACTTAAGCGGCAGTATCCAAAATGTTGCCCACTTAGGTGCAGATTTTCATCTGGTCATTAAACTCGAAACTGACGGTGAACTTACAGTTCGAGAACAATTTACTAGTCAATCTGTCCGTGCTCACAGTGATCGCGTTCACGTCGTATTTCAGCCAAATGATTGCATAGTAGTCCCAGCGGGAGATTGACGTAGTTATATCTTGGAGAATTATTGTGGAAGTAGAACAACTGAACAGTATCAATTCGGACATTTCTGATTCAGTACATTTTGATTATGACTTCGATAGTGGCCCTGGGAAGTATCGTATCGGGCTACTGGCTCTATCCAATGACTTGGCAACCGAACGTGACTTCGTGAATATGGGAGTGGATGACGAACTCATTACTTTCGTATCAAGAATACCCAACGAAGAGGTGTGTTCAGTCGAAAATTTGAAAGCTATGGAACCCGAGATTACCAAGTCGGCATCACTGCTCATTCCCGGGTCTCGATTGGATGTTGTGGCTTATAGTTGCACTTCAGGAACAGTCGTATTGGGTTTTGATACTGTTGTCAATCGAATTCAAATCGCACGGCCTGAGATTCCAGTTGTCACGCCTATTACTTCCTCCATGTCTGCGCTGAACCACTTCAGCGCGAACAAAATTTCGGTGCTCACTCCCTACACCGATGATGTGAACATGCAAATAGCAAACCACCTAACAAACCATGGCTTTGAAATCCTTGCATTCACCAGCTTTAAACTGTCGGACAATAGCGACATGGCTGCCCTACCGCCAGGCACTATTTATGATGCTGCGTTACAAGCTGACCATGCAGCTGCACAAGCACTGTTCATATCCTGTACAGCAATTCGTGCCGTCGATGTGGTAGAAGACATCGAAAAAGCAATCGGCAAACCTGTTGTCACTGCAAATCAGGCCCTATTCTGGCAATCCGTTCGAGCTGCCGGATACGATAAGAAAATTGATGGATACGGCAGTCTGCTTCACCGTATGCCGACGTTTCAAATGAAAGAACACCTAGGGGAAATATTATGAAAGTCGAAGATATTTGTAAGATTCCACCAGCCGTCATCAGCCAAAAGGACAGAGAATTTTACTTTTCGCAAGGCTACCTGGTTTTTCCTAACTTGCTGGGTGATAAGTGGTTGAATCCCATGAGAGCTGCACTAGCAGACATAGTAGAAACATCAAGAACTTACACTGAGTCTACGCGAATGTTTGATTTGGAACCCAGTCACAACAAAGACAATCCTCGCTTGCGTCGTGTTTCATATCTTGACGATATTGCGCCTATATTTTGGGATGTTTGTATAGACTCAATTATCCCGGACATTGCTGTTGACCTGCTGGGCCCGAATGTTGAATTCCGAGAAATTCTGGTGAATTTCAAGTGGGCAGGTGGTGGTGCTCAAGTGAAATGGCATCAAGACATTACGTTCTATCCACACACCCATTCCGGAACCATCCAATTTTTGGTGATGCTGGTAGGTGCACAACCCAACCAAGGGCCTCTTCAGGTGGTTCCAGGAAGTCACAAAGGAGAAATATTTTCGCACTATGACTCAAACGGTAAGTGGGTCGGGGCAATTGATCAAAAAGATCTTGAAGATGGTGTGTTGAGCAAAGCGGAGTCAATTACCGGAGCAGCTGGTTTAGTATCCGTGCATCATAGTCGCACCATTCACGGTTCAGATGCTAATCAAAGCAGCTCAAGTAGACCAGCACTGGTAATCACATACAATTCTGCTGACGCCATTCCCTACACCGCACCGGCCTATCCGAGCAGTCGTTACAGACACTTGGTTCGTGGTGTAGCTCCAGGTTACGCACATCATGAAGAAATGATTGTTCCACAGCCTCCAGACTGGTCGGGTGGATATACCTCCATTTACGAACATCAAGAAAAGTAAAAATCGAATTATGCCTGAACTAAAAATATTGACAGAATCCGAGCTGCGTGAAGTCGTCAAACTGGACCTAGACTCGGTTGCCTGCATTGAACAGGCATTCATCGCCTTGGCCGGCGGCAATGTGGTAATGCCGCCAATTTTATCTATGACCATTGAGGAATTTCATGGCGAAGTGGATGTCAAGACTGCATACGTTCCCGGATTTAACAGTTTCGCCATAAAAATGTCACCAGGATTTTTTGACAATCCGAAGATTGGTCTGCCGAGCACTACGGGTTTGATGGTTCTGTTTTCGGCTCGGACTGGATTAGTTGAAGCGGTATTGTTAGATAATGGCTACCTGACAGACATTCGAACCGCCGCGGCCGGTGGCTTGGCTGCACGCCTTCTGTCTAGAAAAGATTCAACCAGCGCTTGCATTGTCGGCTCAGGTCGACAATCCTGCTTACAACTAGAAGCGTTGTGTCTGGTTCGACCGATTAAATCTGCAACTGTTTGGGCAAGGAATCTCAAAAAAGCTCGGGAACTTTGTTCCAACCTGTCGAAAAAACTCGGAATTTCTATGAATGTTGAAACTGATATTCACTCTGCTGTTAGCAAAGCAGACATAGTGGTATCGACGACGCCATCTACGGACCCCTTGATTTCAAAGGAAATGCTGCGACCCGGTCAGCACGTTACTGCAATGGGGTCGGACCAAGCACACAAAAGAGAATTGTCTCCCAATTGTTTTTCAGTAGCCGATCTTTACGTTCCTGACCGACAAGCGCAAACTGAAAAGTTGGGCGAACTCAATCATGCAATTACGGCCGGTATCGTCAGTCCAGACAAGGAGTTCCCGGAACTTGGTGAAGTTGCCTTTGGGACCAAACAGGGTCGAATTTCTGATGAAATGATCACGATTTGTGATCTCACCGGAACGGGTGTGCAGGATACTGCAATTGCAAACTTTGCGAATCAACGCGCAACTAAACTAGGATCCGGTTTAATCTTACAATCCGATTAGAAACAGAGGTTTATTCGATGCCCAATAAAGTATTCGCGGTTGAAGAATTCGCTCGCCGTACCAATGATGTCAAACAGCGTATGGAACGGGCAGGATTTGACCTAATCATATGTCAAGACCCCAGCAATATGTATTGGCTCACGGGGTTTGATGGATGGTCATTTTACGTGCCTCAATGTGTGCTTGTTCACGTAGACCAGGAGTGGCCCTATTGGTTTGGACGTGCCCAAGATGCAAAGGCCGCTGAAGTAACTACCTATTTACCAAAGGATCACATCATTGCCTATTCGGAGCATTTGGTTCAACATTCAGTTCACCACCCTTATGATGAACTTGTAGATTTAATACACGCCAATAATTGGACTAAAACATCGATTGGGGTTGAATTGGATGCACATTACTACACGGCTCGTTGTCACAGTGCATTAGTTGATGCATTACCCAATGCAATCATAAAAAACAATGATGACCTTGTAAATTGGGCGAGATTGGTCAAGTCAGAGAATGAACTTGAATTGATGCGAATCGCTGGAAAAATCGCGACAGCGACGATAAATTCAGCCATCAGCAAAATTAAAGCGGGTGTGCCACAAAACGAGGTAATCGCTGAAGTGTACCGTACTCAAATCAGGGGAATTGACGGGTATGGCGGAGACTACACGTCGATTTGTCCACTCATCCAAGTTGGTGAAGGAACAAGTACACCACATTTGACGTGGTCTGATGAGCCTTTACCCGACAACACACTAACCATGCTGGAAATCGCTGGAGTACGAAATCGCTACAATGTTCCAATCACCCGGACGATACATATCGGCAGTCCACCTTCAAGAATTGAACAATTAGCAGAGGTCATCGTGGAAGGGGTCGATACTGGGTTGGAACTTGCTCGACCGGGTAATACATGCGAGATGGTCGAAGCGGGATGGCAGGCGGTACTGAACCGAAACGGAATTACCAAGGAAAGCCGGGTTGGCTACTCGATTGGGGTGGGATACCCACCTGATTGGGGTGAGAGAACCTGTAGTTTAAGACCGGGAGATCAGACTGAACTGCAAAGCGGAATGTGCTTTCACTTTCAATCGGGAGTATGGCTAGAAGATTTGGGGTGCGCGGTTTCGGAATCTTTCGTTGTAACTGACAATGGCGGGGAGAGACTTTGCAATGTCGAGCGCGGCCTGATTGTTGGGCATTGAAGGTAATGTAGCCATTCAGACGATTTCAAACCAAGCTAAGTCTTCAACTAATTACGAAAACAAATTGAGGTTGTTGTGCAAAAAAATCCAATATCACCGACAGTGCCACTTGATACCGATGGCGTTCACCATGGTTTTCTAAAGTTGCCTTACAGCCGGAATGATTCGGCCTGGGGTGCTGTGATGATTCCACTGACTGTCATCTGTAATGGCAACGGCCCTACGGCTCTTCTAACCGGAGCAAATCATGGTGATGAGTACGAAGGAGTTGTTGCTTTGCAAAACCTAGCTTTGAATCTAAAGGCTGAAGAAATTTCTGGACGCATCATAATCGTTCCGGCTTTCAACTACCCCGCGTTTCGAGGTGGCTGCAGAAATTCGCCTATCGATGACGGGAATATGAACCGTGTGTTTCCTGGAAATCCCGCAGGATCCGTAACCGAAAAAATCGCGGATTACTTCATGCGCATTTTGGTCCCCCAAGCCGACATCATCGTTGACATACATTCCGGAGGCAAAACACTGGAGTTTTTGCCAATGGCTGCTGCGCACGTGCTTGATGACAAGAACCAGCAAGAAAAATGTGTCGCCGCGATGAGTGCATTTAATGCTCCATATTCAACGATATTGCTGGAAATTGACAACACCGGCATGTATGACACAGCAGTAGAGGATCAAGGAAAAATTTTTGTTTCCACGGAACTTGGTGGTGGTGGCACGACTACTGCAAAATCCAATCGAATTGCGAAGAAGGGACTCAATAATGTTCTCGTTCATATGGGGATTTTGAATGCAGACCTCAATATGGAACCATCACAGTTTTTGGACATGCCTGATGACGATTGTTTTGTTACCAGTGAGCATGAGGGTTTGATCGAGCCGACTGTTGATTTGGGGGATAACGTCAACTGTGGAGATGTCGTAGCCCGTGTGTGGCCACTTGACCGAACGGGTATCGCTCCAGTTGAGTATCGAGTATGTAGAGAAGGACTATTGGTTGGTCGGCACTTTCCAGGGTTGATTAAGCCTGGAGACAGCTTGGCTGTAATTGCTGTTCCTGAGGCCTAAACTCCGATTAGTTATCCATAAAATTCGAACTTAATTTCTTTAACAAGTTCCACAAATCACCGGTGCATTGTAGTATCCAGAAAATCTAATCTCTATTGTATTAGGGAGATAACTTGATCGACATCGAACAAATTCGAAAAGCACAAGAAACGATTGGTTTGGAACATCAGTGGACTCGAGTGCCACATTCTCCCACTCTCACGGATGTGGCGGGTGCTCCAGTATTCTTGAAGCTCGAAATTCAGCAAGTTATCAGCAGTTTCAAGATTAGAGGAGCAGTCAATGCGATCAAGCAACTGAGTTCTGATAAACGACAACATGGTGTGGTCTGTTTTTCGTCTGGCAATCACGGTCGTGGAGTTGCCTACGGTGCTAAGCAAGAAGGAATTCAAGCATACGTTTTTATGTCTGGCTTGGTTCCTCAAAATAAGGTTCAAGCGATTCGGGATTTGGGGGCGGTCGTCAAGATAGTTGGTGATTCTCAGGATGACGCTGAAGCTGCGGCTAGCCAACTGATCGACGAGACAGGTGCCACAATGCTCTCTCCATTTGACGACCCTGAGATTATTTCGGGACAAGGAACCATAGGTTTGGAATTGTTTGCTCAACTTCCAGAAATGGCTGCAGCATTAGTGCCATTGTCAGGTGGGGGCTTGATTTCTGGTATTGCAATTGCACTAAAAGCGTTAAATCCCTCTATTCGAATCATTGGAGTTTCGATGGAGCGAGGAGCTGCAATGCATGAAAGCATTCAGCAAGGTTGTCCTACCGATGTCAAAGAACTGCCAACTTTAGCTGATGCTTTAGGCGGAAACATTGGCTTGGATAACGAGTACACATTTCAGGTAGTGAAAGATTTAGTTGATGAAATTGTGCTAGTCAGTGAACAGGAAATTGCATCCGCCATCCATCATCTGTATTGGAAAGAAAAGCAGATTGTAGAGGGTGCTGGAGCTGTAGGAGTAGCAGCGATTTTAGCGAAAAAGGTACGCCTTGATGGGCTTTCAGTAGCGGTTGTAAGTGGAGGTAATATCGATATGGACCTACACCACAAAATCATCTCTGGCAAGAATGTTGAGGCTGGAAAGCACTAGTGGTCATCTTTTAACTACTGAACTTCAGTTGTTACTTTGGCTGCATCCTGATTGCACCATCCATGCGAATCACTTCGCCATTCAGCAGTTGATTCTCAATAATGTGTTTGGTAAGTTCAGCAAACTCTTCAGGTCGACCTAGTCGTTTCGGAAATGGCACCTGATTCGCCAAACTATCCTGCACTTCCTGCGGCATACCAAACAACATCGGGGTAGCAATTAAGCCTGGCGCTATCGTCATTACTCTAATTCCGGCACTGGCCAACTCCCTCGCTGCTTGAATCGTTAGCGCGACTATTGCCCCTTTTGAGGAACTATAGGCCGCCTGCCCTACTTGTCCTTCAAATGCAGATACTGACGCAACGTTGACTATTACTCCTCGTTCACCTATTTCATCAAGAACCGGTTCATCTCTTACTCTTGCTGCCATGACTCGCATTGCGTTAAAGGTGCCTATAAGGTTTACATCGATAACGCGCTTGAAGTCTTCTAGAGGCATCGCACCATCGCGTCCGACAATCCGCCGGGCCGGAGCTATTCCAGCACAGTTCACTAGAATTCTTGCTTCTCCGTTAGTTGAAGCAGCATCAGCGAGTGCGGATTGCATACTTTCAGCATCTGTAACGTCGCAAACAACGGCATATCCCTGACATTCTTCAGCAAGATGCTGAATTTTGTCTCCATCGATGTCAAGCAATCCAACTTTAGCACCGCATTGAGTCAACATTCGAGCAGTTGCCATCCCCATACCGGACGCTGCACCAGTAACAATCGCAGCCACACCTTCGATCTTCATTTAGTTGTCTCCAGCCCCAAGAAATACAGTAATTGAATCGCAAAATTATAACCTTGAAGCGAATCAGACTCTTCAACCCTAGTGCTCCTTCGATAAGTGAAGAACTGCCAAGCACAATTGGCGGAACGGAACAAAGACCGTAGTGCAACCGACAGAGCTTTAATTAGCGAAATGTAACCAATCTATAGCGGTGCTAATCTAAGTGCTACACTTAGACTATCGTTTATCATTTAATCAAAGAATTCATACCAATTAACTATGAAAATTCTTCTAGATGAAATCGTCCTCGCAGGGACTTCATGGAGTACCGTCCTACAACAAGGCCAACTATTGAAGATTGTCGACTTGGAAGGACAGCAAGGCGTAGATTTTCTATGCTACAACGCCGATCAAACAAAGGAACGCTATCACGCACCAAACACAATTAAGGCGGCAAAAAACATTCGAATTTCAAAGGGTTCAGTGCTCTATTCGGATTATGCCAACCCTATGATGACCGTAGTTGAAGACACGGTTGAAGGACACGACACCATTGCAGGATGCTGTTCTTCTTGGAGCAACAAAATGCTTTACGGAGTCGAAAACGCACCAGGTTGTCGCGAAAACTTTCTTAGTGCTCTTGAACAGTACGGATTGGGTTGGCAGGCTGTAGTGCCGAACATTAATTTCTTCTGTTCAGTACCTGTATCCGAAGACGGTATGACTGCAGATGGCGTTTTTGTCGAAGGTGATTCAAAACCCGGAGATTTTGTAGAACTTCGTGCTGAAATGAATGTTCTGGCAGTTATCGCTAACTGTCCGCAAGTCAACAACCCATGTAACAGCGGTGCACCCACTCCTATCAGAGTTCAAGTCAAAAATCCAAATTAACTACTGACACTTTTCAAGGTCGAAGTGCAGGCCTTGAGTGGAAATGGCTGATCTACTCTACTCCACGATAATTGTCTGACCTGACACAACCCCTTCGATACTTTTGCAAAATGCAAGACCCACCCTTCGAGATGAAACAGGGTTGTGGCCAGGAAATTTCCCTGCATATCTGTCTACTGAGTTTTGCAACAGGCCGGGACTTACGGAATTGATTCGAATTCCTCTCGGCATATCCGCCGCCGCTCCGGGAATGAATCCATCTATAGCACCATTGGCTGATCCTGCACCGGCACAACCAGAGATTGGGTCACGATTTAACACACCACTCGTCAATGTAAATGAACCTTGATCGTTCATGTAGGGAATGCCTTCAAGTACAACATTCACTTGAGGTAATGCTTTGTGGTAAATGCCTTTCATCCAAAGTTCGCCAGTCATTTCTGAAACCGGGCCAAAGTGACCATGACCGATAGCGACTGCCACCGCATCAATGTTTCCTGTTGACTCATACATTTGTCGAATACTTTCAGGATTTTCGACATCTACTTGAATATCACCTGAACTTCTGCCAACCTTGATCAGTTCGTGGCGATCTTCAAGTGCATCTACAATCGTTCTACCTACCGAACCACTCGCTCCAATGACTATAATCTTCATCAATTCACCTTGAGTGTAAGAATTCAAAAATCAATATTTTGAGATTAGGCAGTGACATTGTCAACACTTGGCACAGTTCCAAGTTAATATGATTATTCGAAGATTAGCATAGGTGTGCTTTGGCAGCCTGGTCGCTTCAAGATATTGATTGATCAACATAATTAAATCGTTCATAAAGGAGATAAAAGTCGCATGAGCGAAGAACGAGATGCCCTTGAATACGATGTCGTGATTGTAGGTGCAGGTCCTTCAGGGCTTTCCGCTGGAATCAGACTAAGGCAACTATGTATGGAAAATGGTCAAGACTTGAGTGTGTGCATACTCGAAAAAGGATCTGAAGTAGGTGCACATATTCTTTCGGGGGCAGTTCTCGAACCGAGAGCCTTAAACGAACTAATCCCTGACTGGCAGGGTAAGGGTGCTCCACTCCACACACCAGTTGAGAGTGATCAATTTTTATTTTTGACTAAGTCAAAGTCATACAAATTGCCGACACCACCACAAATGAAGAATCACGGCAACTACATCATTTCCCTCGGCAACCTTTGTCGTTGGCTCGCTGAACAAGCTGAAGAGTTAGGTGTAGATATTATTCCAGGTTATGCTGCAGCTGAAATTCTTTACGATGAGGATCGTGTGGCAGGCGTGATAACTGGTGACATGGGAGTGGGCAAGGACGGCAAACCAACTGCCAACTTCATGCTTGGTGCCGAAGTTCGTGCAAAGATGACTTTGTTTGCCGAAGGGTGCCGAGGGTCATTAACCAAAACCTTATTTGAAAGGTTTAAATTACGTGAAGGTGTTGAACCACAAACTTACGGTATTGGCATTAAGGAGCTTTGGCAGGTCGACCCAGCCAATCACAGTCAAGGCAAGGTTTGGCATAGTGTGGGATGGCCATTAGACCGAAACACATACGGCGGCTCATTCCTGTACCACTTGGAAGACAATCAAGTTGCGGTTGGCTTTGTCGTTGGGCTTGATTACCAAAACCCTTATCTCAGCCCTTTTGAGGAATTTCAACGCTTCAAGCACCATCCCGCAGTCAGTAGTACTTTTGTAAATGCAAAGCGTGTGGCCTATGGTGCTCGCGCACTAAGTGAAGGAGGGTTTCAGTCAATTCCAAAGCTCACGTTTCCGGGAGGTGCGTTGATAGGTGACTGTGCTGGATTTTTAAACACCCCAAAAATTAAAGGCACACATACTTCAATGAAATCAGGAATAGTAGCTGCAGAAGCTACTTTCGAACACTTAAAGTCAGATTCCACCGAAGAGTTAACGGCCTATTCAGATCAGTTGAAGCAATCATGGTTGTGGGACGAGCTACGCCTCGCGAGAAACATTCGACCATCCTTTCGCTGGGGACTATGGGGAGCAATCGCATACGCAGGACTTGATACGTATATATTGCGAGGCAGGGCTCCGTGGACGATGAAGCACCACGATGATCATTCTCAACTCAAGAAAACCAGTGAGTGCAGTCCGATTGAATATCCAAAACCCGATGGCAAACTAAGTTTTGACCGACTGTCTTCGGTATTTCTGTCAAATACCAATCATGAAGAAGACCAACCAGCACATTTGACACTGATTGATGAAAGTGTGCCAATTATTATTAATCTAAAGCACTACGACGCACCAGAACAACGATATTGTCCCGCCGGTGTTTATGAAATAGTTGATGCGGAAGCAGAAAATCCGAGATTGGTTATCAATGCACAAAATTGTGTACATTGCAAAACTTGTGATATTAAAGATGTTACGCAAAACATCAACTGGGTTGTCCCTGAAGGAGGTGGAGGCCCAAACTATCCAAACATGTAACTATCGATGCACAAAATTGTGCTCGATGAAATTAGCGAGGTGGATTGACCTTTGAAGTCAAGTCTGAATTTTTATGATTAAATCTATTCAGGAGTGGATAAGGAAAACCCTCTGTATGTTGGGATTTCATAAATATAGTGTGATTGAAGTTAAGTTTGGATTTGGCGCCACTGGGAATGTGGAAGTTGTTGAGTGTGAATACTGCGGAATTAAGACAACACGTCGCCGGCGGTCTTGAGATTAGCGTTAACTTCATCACCTGCTAATTTTAGTAACCGTTACACACAATAATTTGTAGAGTATTAGCAAGTCTCACCCTTCCTTCAAATTTAACCATTCACGTACAAACCTGTAAAGAATGGAAATTACATACCTCACTACTATGGATACTAAATGATTAATTTCCAGTACAAAATGGATTTTAAACATTAACGAGTTAGTCTCTATTTTTATCAATCACAAAATTATTTATGGGAAAAAAGTATTCAAATTCGGACAACTTCCGCGAACAAGGCCATCAGATGGTCGAATTAATCGCCGAATATATGGATACCATCGAATCTTATCCAGTTCAGCCGCAAATTGAACCAGGAGATGTATATGGACAGTTGCCTAAGCAACCACCAAAATCTGCCGAATCATTTGATGCAGTCCTTGAAGATGTAAAAAGTCTGATTATTCCAAATGTAACGCATTGGCAATCACCAAACTTTTTCGCATATTTCCCAACGCACACTACCGGTCCATCAATATTGGGCGATATGCTGTCAGCTGGCTTGGGAATTCAGGGTATGCTTTGGTCCACCTCACCGGCCTGTACTGAGTTAGAAACATTGGTCTTGGATTGGATGGTCGATATTGCCGGATTACCCAAGCACTTCCGTTCTGATAGTACAGGTGGCGGAGTCATTCAAGATTCCGCATCGTCTGCGACTTTATGTGCAGTCATTGCGGGCCGTGAACAAGCATTGCGGAATAGTCATGATTCCCGGAATCTGGATAAATTATGTGCATACATATCTAGTCATGCTCACTCGTCTGTAGAAAAAGGACTTAAGGTAGCTGGCTTCAGGAGTGAATCAATTAGAAAAGTTGATGTTGACGACAAGTATGCTATGCAAAGCGGACATTTGGCTGAATTGATCAATTCAGATCTGGAAGCAGGATCAATTCCGACCTTCATTTGCGCAACAATCGGAACGACATCCTCTTTAGCCATTGATCCTATTGCAGAAATTGGAAGAGTCGCTAAACAACACAACGTTTGGCTTCACGTCGATAGCGCACATGCTGGTTGCGCTACTGTATGCGAAGAAAATAGATGGTTACTTGATGGACTCGATTTAGTCGATAGTTACTGCTTCAATCCACATAAATGGCTACTGACAAACTTTGATTGTGACCTGTTTTACGTCGCAGAACGTCATTCACTGATTGATGCGCTGACTTTCAAACCAGAATACCTGCGAAACAAGGCTACAGAATCAGGTACGGTCTTCGATTACAGTGGCTGGCAAATCCCTCTGGGCCGAAGGTTTCGCTCCCTAAAGCTTTGGTTTGTTATTCGAATGTATGGGACAGAGGGTTTGCAGGAACACATTCGCCGACACATTGAATTCGCTGAAAAACTTACGAAATGGATTGAGGCAGATGACACATACAGATTGTTTCAGCCCACAATGCTGAACTTAGTCTGCTTTACGCATCGTGATGGTAGTGAAGCAACTCAAAAGGTTCTTGAACAATTCAACTCTTCAGGTGAGTTTTTTGCAACACATACGATTTTGGATGATACCTACATTATTCGGTTTGTTGTAGGTGCTGTACAAACCGAATTGCGGCATGTCGAAGCCGCCTGGAAGAAACTGCAAAGAATAGCAGCGAAGATGAATTAAGACAGCAACCTCTTAACTCTACTGTGCTAACCATCCTCCATCAACTGGTAGTGCAGTTCCATTGATTGCTCCAGCCTCCTCAGTGCAGAGAAAAACCACAAGCGCCGCGATTTCCCTGGCTTCAAGAAATCGCCCAATTGGTTGCTTCTCTCCCATCATGGAGTCAATTACTTGAGTCTCAGATAGTCCGTCCTTCTGCATCAGTTCCTGAATTTGTCTTTCCATTAGTTCAGTTCTCACCCAAGCAGGACAAATCGCATTGCATGTAATTTGATGCTTGGCAATTTCCAACGCAATTTCTTTGGTTAGCCCAACAACACCATGCTTTGCAGCAATGTAGGCCGCTTTATTGATACTCGCAACAAGGCCGTGTACGGAAGAGATATTGACGATCCGCCCTGTTCCACGTTTGATCATCGAAGGCAACACCGCCTTGGAAGTGTGAAACACAGCAGATAAATTCACTGCAATAATTTCGTCCCACTGGTCTTCGGGAAATTCATGAACTGGTGATACATGTTGAATACCAGCATTGTTGACCAAAATGTCAATTTCACCCAGTTCTTTGTTAATTTCATCTATTACATGGCGAATTTGTTTGGGGTGACCAACATCTGCATAGAAGTAACGAACAACTGACCCCGAACTTTGTTCCAGTTCAAAACGTTGTAATTCGATGACTTCCACTTCACCAAATCCATTGAGTGCCACTTTACAGCCCTCGTGAGCCAGGGCTTCAGCGATAGCCTTACCGATACCTCTAGTTGATCCGGTGACGAAAGCAACTCTGTCTTGCAAGCGCTTTGCTGTCACGAACTTTCTCTTTGAAGTGAATTGATGACTTTGTTGGCGAATTCCAATCTTTGAATCTTTCCTGATGGACCCTTAGGCAACTCATCAACAAAAAAAACTTTGCTTGGACTTCTAAATTTTCCAAGATTTTCGTGGCAATATTCAATCAATTCCGCTTCATTTTGGCTTCGATTTGGCTTAAGCACCACCCCCACGGCAACAACCTGACCGTAAGTATCATCAGGGAGTCCAAAAGCACCCACCTCTAGCACATCTTCATGATGGTATAAAACATCGTCGATCTCTCGAGGAGAAATATTTTCTCCACCTTTAATGATTAACTCCTTGGTTCGACCAGTAACGTAGAAGTAACCATTTTCTTTCTGGCAACCCAAGTCTCCTGTCCTAAACCAGCCATCTGGAGTTAAAGAACGTTGAGTAGCTTCAGTATCTTCAAAGTAGTGTGAAAAAACGTTATCGCCACGAACAATAATTTCTCCGACCGTGTCAAATGGAACGGAATTGAAATGATCGTCCACTATCTTGACATCGTCGCCAAAAGGAATGCCAACCGAACCTGATATTCTTTCACCAGGGGGAACAGGATTCGCTAATATCGGAGCTGCCGTTTCAGTGAGTCCCATCGTCTCAAACAGCGGAATTCGAAAGGTTTCTTCAAAATCCTTGTGCATTCCAGCAGGCATAGCGGAGGATGCTGAACGGGCAAATCTAAGGCACTCCAATTTTTGAACCTGATCTTCAATTTCTGGATTATTGTGAGCAGCGTCGAGCAAAAACTTAGCCATAGTCGGAACAATACTGATCCAAGTGCAGTGAAACTCTTCGACTAAATTCCAAAATTCGGATGTACTGAATTTATGCGGCATGACTACGCTTGAGCCCGAAACTAAAGGTGCAACCACTGTCACCACTTGGCCATTAATGTGATAAAGCGGTAACACACAAAGTGCTCGGTCGTGCTCGGTCACTTGATGGGCAAGGATTACGTTCTTTCCACCAGCGATTAAGTTTTGGTGGGTAAGAACTGTTCCCTTCGGCATCCCTACCGTTCCCGATGTATGCAGAATCATCGCTGCATCACTGAATTGGATTCCTCCGTTTGTCTCTTCCTTATGATTTACCTCAGGTAGATCAAACCCCAACTCAGAGTCTACTAATTGAACTTGAATTTCTGCTTTTGATTCGCCAGTATGAATTGAATCGAATAATTGCTTGTGATGGTACGAAACAAATACGAGTGAAGAGCGAGAATTCTTCAATGCAAAAGACAAGTTTGCAGGACTTGCTACAACATTTAAGGGGACCGTCACGCAACCCGCATACATGGTTCCAAGCATAACAATCGATGTCCAAATTCCATTGTCAAGCATGAATGCTACATGGTCACCCTGCTTCATACCTTGTGCGCGAAGTAGTTCTGAAAATTGCCAACACCGAAGCTGAAGATCGGCGTAAGTCAAATTCAGACTGGCATTGGGGTCAATAAGAAAGTCTTTGTCAGGATGCTCGATCGCACGCCGATCAATCAATGACCGAAACGTTTCAGACATTAGAACCCTTAATGAGCAAGTTCAGGGTGGTGCTTTCTAAGAAATTCTCCGAAAAGACTTTCTTCGCTTGGCTTATCGACTGGGATTTCTGTCGATAAGTGAGTAATGTTGATAAAGTGTCTGTAGTTAAGGTTTTCACTGATGCTGTTTCCACCCCAAGTACCACAACCCATGCTTAAGGTGAAGTTCAAACCACTGTTGAATCCTCCACCGTTGCCGAACGTATGCGCTTGATTTACAAGCACCCGAACTACGTCTAACTCTTCTGCCAGTTGACGCGTTCTGTCTGGTAGCGTTGTATGAATTCCGCATGAATGCCCTGCTCCTTGATAATTGAGGATCTCGCGAACTTTGTCACGCGCCTGTTCAAAGCTACCGACGCGATAAGCAGTCAACACAATTGAAAGCTTTTCTCCAGATAGCGGGTATTCGGGTCCGACACCTGATTCCTCAACAACAATAAACTTCGTATTTCGAGATGCATCGGACAATTCACAAACTTCCAAGAACACGCTGGGGTCTTTCGCAATCAGTGCTCGATTTAGGGTGCCGTTAGTCCACAAAGACTGAACTATTCGCTGTTTCTCTTCACTCGTTGCGATATATCCGCCCTGTTCTCTGAACGCATCTATCGCCTGTTCATAAACTTCATCAACAATCACCACAGAGTTTTCAGATGAACATGAAGTGCCATTATCAAAAGTCTTTGACATGCAAATTAACTCTGCGGCAGCGGATACATTCGCGGTTTCATCAATAATGACCGGTACGTTTCCGGCTCCTACTCCTATGGCAGGAGTGCCGCTTCGATAAGCCCCTCTCACATTATTCTGAGACCCGGTAACAACAACCATTTCAACCGCTCGCATCAAAGCTTCGGTGAGTTCACGATTGACGGGGGCAGGCAATACTTGAATTAAATCTTCCGGTGCACCTACTGCAGCTAGTTCACCGCGCATCAGTTCTACTGCTCGATTGGTAGTTTTCCAACCCGAAGGGGATGGAGCAACAATAATCGCATTGCGACCCTTTATTGCCATCATGCATTTGTTGACCGGAGTGGCTGCCGGATTCGTAGACGGTGTGATTGCAGCAACCACTCCTACAGGTTTGGCATACTCGACCAAACCACGGTCTGCGTGTTCTGCAATGATTCCGACGGTCCGAACTCTGCTCAAGTCCC
The DNA here is from genome assembly GCA_965200645.1 of Arenicellales bacterium. Classification (GTDB taxonomy): domain Bacteria; phylum Pseudomonadota; class Gammaproteobacteria; order Arenicellales; family JAJDZL01; genus CBDAUN01. Next base: position 185,653 of record CBDAUN010000003.1, on the reverse strand, counting down.
GTAATGTTCCAAACGTTTTGCGTTTATTCTTGGTGATCTTATCCGTTACATTCCCAAGACCGGTATCACACACGGCCAACTCGGCAAGAAGGGTTGCATTGTCGTCGTTGTATAACGCCCATGCCACAGCAGTCACAGCCTCATCAACACGAATTTGATTTGCGTTTCTAAACTCCTGCATTGCACGACGTGCGTTAGCAGTCAATTGTTCAATTGTGGCGTTCATTTTTATTGTACTTTTCACCAATTCAGTGATGTTCAATTCAGTAATTTGAGATTATAACAACTTGTCCAATTGGGACATTTGGCATCCAAATTAGAATAGAACTAAGTCTCTAAATTATCGATGTTCTAGTTTGAGTCTCCTAGCCACTTCAGTTTGCCTACTTTGTCTAGGTGCGCTAGCCTAATTCTGTCTACACTCTTATCTATCAGCAAAGTCTTACTAAATTTGATGTGGATTGAAAAAAATTACCTTACTTCAAACCTATGAGAAGTTAAAATTTGTTGAATTGAACCAGTTAATCAGTATCTTATGCACTTGATCATTGTCCGGCATGCTAAATCTAGTTGGGATAATCCGTATCTAGATGACCATAGCCGGCCTTTGTCAAATCGAGGAAAACGAGCTTCAGTTACAGTTGGTAATTGGTTAGCAGCACAAGGTCATATTCCAGCATCAGTCATCAGTTCCACTTCGAAAAGAACAAAGCAGACGTGGAATAGGATTCAGCGATGCCTCCCAGAACCGGTTGTAGATGTTCGCTATCTTTCAAGTTTGTATCACGCTGGCTCCAGGTCAATACTGTCAGCTTTGCAATCAATGCAACAGTCACCTGTCCTAGTTTTAGGACACAACCCTGGAATTGGCCAATTTGCTGCAGATATTCTCGAAAACTCACCGTCCAATTTTGAGTTTTGGAAATTTCCTACTGCCGCAACAGTAGTGTGCGATATACCAATTGATGATTGGAGTCAGTTAAAAATGGGGCAAGCAAGACTGATTCAATTTGTTGTGCCTCGTGAGCTTGAACAAGCTTCCAACACTTAGATCTCTACCTCACTCGACTTACATACTGATTCTATTGCCTGGACTCCTACTCGGATTTGGCTTGATCAGTTGATTCAAACTCAACCAGCAAATCTTTTGCATCTACCTGATCGCCGACTGCCACTTGCAATGCACTAACGATTGCACTGAATTCTGCTCGAATTGACGTTTCCATTTTCATGGCTTCAATGGTCATCAGTACATCCCCCTGATTGGCACGATGACCCACCGAAGTGCTCACCGATGAAATAACACCGGGCATTGGCGAAATGACATGCAGTGGATTTTCCGGATCACCCTTGGGACGCTTCGACACTGCTTGAGCAACCATACGGTTGGGGACTTTGATAATTCGAGGTTGACCGTTTAATTCAAAAAAGACCCTTACATTTCCGTCATCATCGGTTTCGCCAATTGCTTGACATTGAATCACTAGCGTTTTGCCGGGCTCCAAGTTCACAGAAATTTCCTGTTGTGATTCCATGCCATAGAAAAACACGGGGGTGGGTAAAATTCGCACCGGACCAAATTCTCTACGATGTGCCATATAGTCAACAAAAACAGATGGATACATCAAGTAGGAATTAAACTCCTCATCTGTAATCTTGCCATCGACCTTGTTTTCCACCTCTGCCCGTAAATTGTTGAAATCGGCTGGTTCAAAGTTCTTACCCGGTCTGTTGGTAATCGGTTGCTCCTCACCCAATACCTTCTTTTGAATATCCTTAGGAAATCCACCATAGGGTTGGCCAAGTTCACCCATAAAAAATGCCTTGACGGACTGCGGGAAAGCAATTTCCTTGTTTGGGTCTGCTACGTCTTCCCGACTCAGTCCAGCACTAACCATGAGTAATGCCATATCTCCGACCATTTTTGATGTAGGCGTTACCTTGACTAAGTCACCAAACATGTCATTCACTTCGGCGTAGGCGTTCGCGACTTCGTGCCAACGTGACTCCAACCCCATGGCGCGTGCCTGTTCTTTCAGATTTGTGAACTGACCGCCAGGCATTTCATGTAAATAAACCTCGGATGCACCAGAGCGCAGGTCGCTTTCGAATGCCAAATAGTTGTGTCGAACACTTTCCCAATATGCTGAAAACTCAAGAATTGCACTTGAATCCAGTCTTGTATCTTTGTCGGTTCCGCGCAGTGCCTTCACCACCGATCCTAAATTTGGTTGTGAAGTTGTTCCCGAAAGGGTATCCATAGCCAAGTCCACCGCATCTGCTCCACCATCAATAGCCGACAATACGCTGGATGCCGCGATCCCACTGGTGTCGTGAGTATGGAAATGAATTGGCAGCCCAGTTTCTTCCTTGAGAGTCTTAACCAGTTTCTTGGCGGCTTGCGGAGTCACCAAACCACCCATATCTTTCAAACCTAAAACATGAACTCCGGCATTAGCCAACTGCTTGGCTAAATCAACATAGTAGGTGAGTGAGTATTTTTGACGCTTTGGATCGTTAATGTCACCGCTATAGCAAATTGCCCCTTCAAGCAATTTTCCGGTTTCAAGTACAGCATCCATAGCAACACGCATGTTTTCCACCCAATTCAGGCAATCAAACACACGAAACACATCAATTCCAGATTCAGCACTGCGAATTACAAATTCCCTAACGACATTATCCGGATAGTTGGTGTATCCGACACCATTAGCACCCCGTAAAAGCATCTGCATCATGATGTTAGGAATTTTGTTTCGAAGTTCTTCCAGCCTCTGCCAAGGACACTCACGTAAGAATCTCATTGATACATCAAATGTCGCTCCACCCCAGCTTTCGATACTAAACAGTTGGGGTAATTTTTTCGCATAAGCATCGGATATGTTCACCAAGTCATCCGTTCGAAAGCGAGTTGCAAGCAAGGACTGGTGGGCATCTCGAAAAGTGGTGTCTGTGACCAGCACTCGATTCTGTTCCAACATCCAGTTGGCAAGCCCGTATGGACCCAAGTCATCAAGCAGTTGTTTCGTGCCCGAAGTTTTTTCCAGTCCACCACATTCGGGAATCGCGGGTGTTTGGAAAACCTGCGGCTTAGGCCGTCCTGCTACTTCCGAATTTCCGTTGACTGTTACATCGGCGATAAAGGTGAGTAAACGAGTTGCTCGGTCACGGCGCTTTCGGGTAAACAACAACTCAGGCGACTCATCAATAAATCGTGTGGTATAGGTGCCATTGCGGAACGTTTCATGATTGATGAGATTTTCAAGAAACTCCAAATTGGTCGCGATGCCCCGAATACGAAACTCCTTCAAAGCTCGGTTCATACGACTGACTGATTCTTCGGGTGTGGGTGCCCAAGCAGTAACTTTTTCCAACAAGCTGTCGTAGTATCGAGTGATCAAAGCTCCCGAATAAGCAGTGCCGCCATCCAAACGAATACCAAAGCCATTGGCTCCTCTGTAGGCCGATATCCGACCATAATCGGGAATGAAACTTTCATCGGGGTTTTCCGTAGTGACGCGACATTGCATTGCATATCCATTCATCTGGATATGTTCTTGTGAGGGCACGCCCGAAAAAACCGTATCCCCGATTCTCGCACCTTCTGCGATTCTGATCTGTGCTTTAACAATATCAATGCCGGTAATTTCTTCAGTCACCGTGTGTTCTACCTGAATTCGGGGGTTGACCTCGATGAAATAAAACTGCTTCGTATCTTCGTCGTACAGAAACTCAGCAGTGCCAGCATTAACGTAATTGACTGACTTGGCTAATTTGACGGCGGCATCGCACAACTCATCCCTTTGCTGTGAGGAAAGATACAAAGATGGGGCACGCTCAATAATTTTTTGATTGCGACGCTGAATAGAACAGTCACGTTCGAACAGGTGAACAACATTGCCATGTTGGTCGCCAAGTAACTGGACTTCGACATGCCTTGCGTTTTCGACTAACTTTTCCAAATACAGTTCTGAATTTCCGAAAGCTGCTTGTGATTCACGACGAGCCAGGTGAATTGCCTGCTTAAGTTCAGCATCACTTCGTACAACCCTCATGCCACGGCCGCCACCGCCCCATGAGGCCTTAATCATCACTGGGTAGCCCACTCCATTGGCTAACGACATGACTTTCTCATCATCGTCGGGAAGTCTTGGGGTGGCTGGTAGTGTTGCAACGCCTGCTTTTTGTGCGGTTTCTCTAGCAGAAACTTTGTTGCCAAGCTTACGCATAATCGCTGGACCGGGGCCGATAAATTTGATCCCTGCCTTTTCACAAGCTTCTACGAATTCAGGCTTTTCTGAAAGAAATCCATAACCAGGATGAATGGCATCGACTCGATATTCAGTGGCGACTCGGATAATGTCCTCAACATACAAATACGCATCAATCGGTCCAAGTCCTTCACCGATCAGAAAACTTTGGTCAGACTTGAAACGATGCAAAGAAAACTTGTCTTGTTCTGCATAAACTGAGACAGTTTCTATTCCAAGTTCCGTCGCAGCACGAAATACCCGAATTGCGATTTCGCTTCGATTGGCAACCAAAATTTTTTTAATTTTTTGCATTACTCACTCTCAATTGAAATTCATAGCTTCGTTAGGAGATTATAGGAAATAGTGTCACAATCCCACTATTCTTCCAGATCTTCCGTGATCGGTTCCCACCACTTGCCGCCAGCGTATAAGAGGTTAATCGCAGACAACTAGTCATGCCGTCTGTTGTAACGACCGACCTTTACTCTTAAGTCTAAAGACCTACATTGCTGTACTCTTTCCACCGTGCACGGATGGTTCTGCACACCATTGGCGGCGCAAGGTGTCCAAGGATGAAAGCATTGCCTCCGGCAAGTCGTGTAAATCGACCAAGACAGCCCGGTCCAGTTCATGACGTACACCATCGCGATATGCTTCATTCGCCGGCAACAGCGGCTTGTTTCGAAAATGCTGGAAAATCTCCTTAGCTTGCTTCAGTTTATTGAGCGGAAATGCACTTACCTCCAGCATTGCGAGGCTGGGCAACTTGCTAATCGTGAGCATAGCACGACCCTGTTGCTGTCGCGATCCGATCCACCAAAAGGAGATCAGTCCAAGGGTGGAGTTCGCCCAGAGCACGACAGCTTCTTCCCACTCCCTTTGTTTGACTCGAAAGTTAGGCCAAGCTCGTCCGCCTAAAGTTGGCTCGGGTTTTATCGAACTATCCGTATTTATTGGAAACTGGTCAACCGATTGAATGCCGTAAGTTCCTGCCACCATTGCCTGAAAAGTAAGTGCATTGGTAATAATGGTCATCGCCATACGGGTGGTCTGCTCTCCGGGGTGCTGGTTGAGGACTTTACCCAACACAGGTTCGGTATCGGTGAAGCCGACCGCCATGGCATCCTGAACGACTCTGGTTGCAACGCGAACACCTTCTTCTAGAACTTTTATACTCTCGCCCACAAGGCGTTGAGAGACCATCGCGTGCTCGATACAGCGGACAATCTCGTCGATGCCACCGGTGAGCCAGCCCGCGGTCGGCCAACGAACCAAAGAGGCCGAATCGCCTGAAATCATGCAGAAGTCAAACTCGGCGGCAACAATTCGTTCCGTTAGGCCGGCTTGGTCGCGGCGGAGCAATTCTGGGATGCGTACGGCGATAACCTGCTCAACAGGGTCCTTGGAATTGAGTGGAACCAATCCTAACCTAGTTTTTGCGTCAACTTCAACGGACGTCGCCGGTGCATACTCAGTCTCCACCACTACCGGTTGTGCGTTCGGTGGCTGAATCAAAATATCGGGTCGTAGCCGCGGATGGGCGGCAAATATACCCGTCTGCTCCACGTGGAGAGAACTTCTCCACAGTGGATGCTTGCTCCGCAGAACCTCGGCCAAATGGCTGTTCAGTGCGACTTCGCTGGTTCGCAGCACGGGTATCAGTCCGGGATCGAAACTTGTATACTCACAACCAAAAAAAGAAAAGTTAACGGCGTACGGAACGTCCGAAAATAACCATTACCTGTCAATAGTTCAGACATGCTACCTCACATTCATGTTCGTTATTTCGCATCCTTGTCTTTAGATTACAGCTGAGGTCTGGAGTAAATTCTCAGGCAGGTTGTGAGCCAATCTGAAAAACATGACAACTTAAGACCAAGACATAAAGCACAAACTGACCTATTAGCTTCCTACACGTTGCAATGAGAATATGGTCGCCCTACGTTTGTGTCAAAGTGGCCGTTTAGCGACGCTACCAAAAAACGGTAACTATCACCAAATTCATGCCGTAGACCGGACCTTAACTTACGCGGACAGACATAGTATGGCCGGTGAAGTGCTGTTCATTCGGTAAGTGGTCCGCTATCCATTTGTTGACGGCGGTTTGGACACAGAGCACTTAAGCACCTACCAGAATGACTCACTGCCATTATTACGCGCTAAGGTGCGACCATCTTTGCCGATACAACGATAAACTACATTATGAACGAATTCCCCATTCCGGTATAAGCGAGACATCCAAGCATAGCGACATTTTGTATTTTTCTTCTTTCCTAAATAGTTAGTTTACGTATTCAGATGTCTACTTCCTCTCATCACTCACTGGCACTGATCCTAGAATATAAAGGAGGAATTTACATCCACTACACCATCGGTTCGCTCCTGCCATAAAAGGATCTTCGATCTTCATCGGAAAATATAACATTATCCTTTTCGCAATAAGAAAGAACAGCTACTATTCTTCTTTTGTCTCCTTGAACCGAAGTGACACGATGAGCAGAATGTTTACCCAAAAAGACATTCAAAGTGCCTGGTTCCATACTGAGGGACCGAACCAAGTCGCGATTACCATTGAGCAAATGGCCTATACCTTCAAAATTGGGATCATAGTCACTTCTCAGATTCTTTGATATTTCAAAATTACCCCCATGTTCTGGAACTGCGAGTAGTAATGTTGTAGTAAATTCTGAGCGGTCAAAATGCCAGCTGGACCCTTCGCCATCATTGAATATTTTTACATTTAGTCGTGCGAGTGGGTCTGCCATCGGAAACAATGCAGGCAAAGTCAATACATCAGCAATAAAGTGAATCAATGGTTGCCACTCATAAATTTTGTTCAATTGCGAATTCAATAGTAAATCACCACTGATTGTGTGATTAGTAGTATGCATTTTCTTCAGAGCGGGATGTGTCGCTTCCAGTCCCAGATTACCACTTTCAAAGAAAATGTTGTGCTCTCGGGAGTGAGTAAATAGCAACGACTCATGTTGTTCAATTTCCTGTAAACACCGTTGCAGCCCCTCGTTGTGAAGAAATCCTTCCAGTGTAAACATTCCCAGCTCGTCAACATCCAGCCTGCAACGTCTCAGCAGTTCGGAATATCCTAAACTCCCAGGTTTATCAATTGGAAATTGATCCAGTTTTATCAAGTCTTCCATGGGTTCAATTGAGGGATGAATTTAACTGCTCTATCAAAGACACACTATGGCAAATTGAATTTACTTCCAAACAATTCAAGCAAAATTGATTGTATCTCTATAATTTTCTCTACTAATGTTACAAATCACACCTAGGAGAAATTAATTTTGAAAACCATCGAATGGCAAGACTTTGAACAAGTTGAACTTAGAGTTGGAACTGTTGTTGAAGTGAAAGATTTTCCCGAAGCCCGCAACCCTGCATACAAAGTCAAGGCAGACTTTGGCGAAGGTATCGGAATTTTGAAGTCCAGTGCTCAAATTACAGACTTGTACTCCACAGAAGACTTGCTAGGTAAACAAATCGTTGGGGTCATCAATTTTCCAGCAAAGCAAATTGGCCCGGTAATGTCTCAGTTCCTACTTACCGGATTCGTAAGAAGCGATGGCGCTGTTGTCATTGCGCAACCGGAACGTTCAGTAGAAAACGGTGCTAAACTAGCTTAAATGTTTAACTTTATTTTCAGTTGATATTCACCAAATCTTAATTCTAGAACTGCTCTTCAGCAATATTCAAAATTAGATCTGAAGAATCAATTACAGCATCTGCACTGGCACGAGCCCTAGGCAGAATGTGTGCAGCATAAAAGTTGGCCGTAGTGATCTTCGCCTTCAGATACTCGTCATTAGAATCTGGTTGTCCAAGTTGAGATCTGGCAACATTCGCTGATTTAGCCATGAGCCAACCGCCAATCACATATCCAAGTGTATTCAAGTAACTCACACTGGTAGCGGTAGGCATCTCGGGATTTTTTGCTCCCACTTCCAGTACCCAGTCCGTTGCTCGAACAAGTTCAGAAAGACTGCTGCTGGTAGCTCTGAAAATTCGATCTTCACAATTTTCAGCATCCATCTGACGCATGGAGGCATTAACAGATTCTATAAAACTTCGAATCGATTGCCCTTGATCACGCAAGAGTTTTCGATTGATCAAGTCATTGGCCTGAATTCCGGTAGTGCCTTCATAAATCGGACAAATTCTCGCGTCCCGCAAGTGCTGAGCTGCCCCAGTTTCCTCGATAAATCCCATACCACCATGAATTTGCACGCCCAGATAGGCGACTTCATTACCAAGTTCGGCACACCATCCCTTTACGATAGGGATCAAAAGACCGAGTTCGACATCATGCGATGCACGAATTTGCGCATCCGGATGGCGATTTGACAGATCAAACACACCCGAGGTGTAGTAAGCGACACAGCGCATTGCTTCAATCAAAGTCTTCATGGTTAGTAACATGCGCCGTACATCAGGATGATTAACAATCGAGACTCGATCTCGAGATCCGTGGCCTGACCCTTGCACTCTCATCTTCGCATAGTCAAGAGCCTGTTGATATGCACGCTCACCAATTGCCAACCCCTCCACCCCGACTGCATGGCGGGCCAAATTCATCATAGTAAACATGTATTCCAAGCCGCGATTTTTCTCCCCGATCAAGTAGCCAACTGCTCCACCATTGTCACCGTAAGACATCACTGCAGTTGGGCTCGCTCGGATCCCTAGTTTGTGTTCAATCGAAACACACCGAACGTCGTTTCGTCCACCGACAGTTCCGTCTTCATTAACCAAAAACTTAGGGACGATAAACATTGATATTCCCTTCACACCGTCAGGTGAATCAGTGGCTCTAGCCAAAACGAAATGAATAATGTTTTCCGTCAGGTCATGCTCACCATAAGTGATGAATATCTTTTGACCGGTAATGCGGTAGTGTCCGTTTTCAGCTATGGCACGTGTACGAATAGCACTTAAATCGGAGCCGGCCTGCGATTCGGTTAAATTCATTGTGCCGGTCCATTCACCCGATACCAAACGAGATAAATAGGTTTCCTTTTGTTCTTTGGATCCGTGCAGTTCCAAGGCTCTTATGGCACCTTGAGTTAATAGTGGGCAAAGTCCGAAGGACATATTTGCAGAGTGCCACATTTCTTGAACTACCGTGGCAACCAGCCATGGCAGTCCTTGACCACCATTTTCCGGATCGAATGGAAGTCCATTCCAGCCAGATTCAATAAATTGGTTGTATGCATCAACCCATCCAGTTGGGGTAGATACTTGCCCTTCGTGGTAAACGCAGGATTGCTCGTCACCCACTTTGTTTAACGGAGCAAGTACTTCGGAACAAAATCTAGCGGATTCATTCAAAATTCCGGTAACAAGGTCTGAATCAAGATCGTTATAAACAGGCAGTTCGAACAGATCATTGATTCCAGCAATATTGTTCAGTACAAATTCCATATCTGTCAGTGGTGCGTTGTACTCAGACATGCGTGATTGGCTCCCTTGTTTAATTTAACAACTTCCGTTGGACTTGAAATCTCTGTATTTTATACTGCAAGACTAATTTTATAGATCTCGTCCCAACCACGCCACTGTCTAGTCCATGGACTTAACCGAACCGTATCAGCTGTTGCAAGACATGTTCAATGTCGCGATCAATTCAGTATCGGCTTCGAGTTGTATTCCTTCAGTTCTGCCCCCTGTCCCAGCAGGCACAAAAGCCTGTGTTGTGGGTGCAGGAAAAGCAGCAGCGGCAATGGCTAGCGTCGTAGAGCAGTGCTGGCCGAATAAAGTATATGGAACAGTTCTAACACGCTATGGACATGCTGTACAGTGCGATGCCATTGAGGTGGTTGAGGCATCACATCCGGTCCCTGACGACAAGGGATTAGCGGCTGCACAAAAAGTTCGTCAACTGGTGAGGCATTTAGGCGACCAACATACAGTAGTTTGTTTAATATCTGGCGGCGCATCAGCACTGCTCACGTTACCCTATCCCGGGATTCACCTCGAAGATAAAAGACAAATTACAAAACAACTGTTGGCTTGTGGTGCACACATTGCTGAAATGAATTGTGTGCGAAAGCACCTCTCTGCAATCAAGGGAGGTAAGTTGGGAGCAGATATTTTCCCAGCTAAAGTGCTGACGATTTGCATATCTGATGTGGTCGGAGACGACCCTTCCATCGTTGGTTCCGGACCTACGGTACCGGATCCAACAACCTGTAAAGATGCCATCGACGTTTTGAACAAGTATGACATCCATGTACCGAGTTACATTCACAAAAAGTTAATGAGCAATGAATTGGAGACTCCAAAAACAGGCTGTTTTCAGTTGAGTAGATCAAAAACAGTCATTGCAGCAAGACCTATGGATGCGTTTCAGGCTTGCATTGATTACGCAAATGACTTAGGCATCAAGGTTCATTTACTGGGAGATAACCTCGAAGGCGATACCAACACTATGGCTCGAGAACACGCCGGCTTAGTTAGGAATTTAATTGATCAGAATTCGGACCATTCGCCATTTTTATTACTTTCTGGAGGTGAGTCGACCGTAAAAATATTTGGTGAGGGTAAAGGTGGACCAAATACGCAGTTTGCACTAGCGCTGGCTTTAGAATTGCAGGGACTTGAAGGTGTTTACGCCCTGGTATGCGACACTGACGGAATAGATGGTTCGGAGGACAACGCTGGAGCGTGGATTAGTCCAGATATACTAACTCGTGCCAGGCAATTCAATCTAGACCCGATTGGTTATCTGCACAACAACGATTCATACAGTTTTTTTCATAAACTAGATAACTTAATGATGACAGGTCCTACTCTGACGAATGTCAACGACTTTAGAGCGATTTTGTTTACCGGTGCTATGAGTCGACTGCCTTAGCCAGTTCCTCTTTCCGAATTTCCTTGTAGCGAGCCTCATAATCCGCAGCAATCGCTTTTGCTACATCTTCTGCTGTCCCTTCATATTCTTTGGGCATGGTTTTTTGCCACTGCATTAGGTATTCATCAGAGTCTAGCAGTTTTTTCTTCATCGCTACGAGATCGATTAATTCTTGAAATCTTTCACTCAATAATTCCTTATGTACACTTTTGCCATCTCTTGCTTCAACTACAGAGGGTATGTCTTGCCAACAAAGAATCGATACCTTAACCATTATTTTAATCTTTCTCCACGATGTTTGATAAATTGGGGAATGAGATATAGAACTTGCATAGTATAAATTGTATTTTTTGCGAATTTGTGAATGTTAAATTGTGGACGGAAGGCTCTATGAAACCGGAATTTTGGATAGAAAAATGGCAGTCTAATCAAATAGGCTTTCACCAAAACGACTTCAATCGATTACTTGTTAAATATTGGCCTTCTCTAAATATTCCGACCGACTCTACAGTACTCGTACCACTATGCGGCAAGTCTAAGGACATGCTCTGGCTTGTTGAAACAGGCTGTAGAGTAATAGGTAGTGAACTAAGCGAAAAGGCCATTGAAGACTTCATCAATGAGAATCATCTAGAAGCGGCAAAGTCTGAAAACCCTCCGTTTACGGTCTATGAGTCAAATCGAATTAAGATTTACGTGGGCAACAATTTTTCCCTTCAGCAACACCATCTTGCAGGAATTTCGGCTGTTTACGATCGAGCTGCCTTAGTAGCTCTACCAGAACAGACGAGACTTCAGTACGTCCAACACCAACTTTCGTTGTTGCCTAGGGGCTGCACTATATTGTTAGTAAGTCTGGAATATGACCCCAAACTAGTCAATCCGCCACCATTTGACATATATCAAAAAGATGTCGAAAAACTTTATGAGAATAAATGCGACATTGAATTCTTGGAAACTCTACCCGCAAAGATTAAAGGAGAAAATGGTTTTGAATCGGTGTATCGACTAACTGTGCATTAAACTGCTCAACCGACTACAAAGAAATAAAGATAAACTTCTAGCAAATCAAAGAAGCAATAAATGGTGAAGTTGTTTCGTTACGGATTAAACTAGTCAAATCTGTCGCCATCTTTAAGGGAATGAATCAGATCAAATCTGCTGATCTAAGACTGATCCATTAAAGTTATAATTTTTTGTCAGCACATCACATAAAATATATTTAATATATTTTATATATAAATAGATTGACGAGTAATGTCCTTCTCTACTTTGAAGGGCTAGTTTCAAAAAATGTCATTTTAAGGTAATGGTTGTAGGTGAATATACAAGCCAATAAAGGACACTGCAAAGGCTGAAATTATGTGGGCAAAAAGATTTCCGGTACCTGAATTCGATCGCTATGTTTTAAAGAATCTGGCTTGGTCGGCTCCAGCCATTCAGGATAATCACCATTCTACCAATACCGGCATGATCACTATCAATGGCGGACAGGAGTATTACGACAAATTTTCGTTTCAAGGCGAACATCTTTTGGTTGTTTCCTGTAAATTGCCTGATACTCCAGTAATGGTTTCTGGCAATTCATTTGCCTGGCCGATTCAACGGGCACTAATCACAGACTCACTAGACCCCAACTCCTTAACAGTATTGGCTGATTGGATTACACCTCGTCCGATGAATACTAGACTCGGACCTGACGGAGGAATTTCTATCAATTCAGAGCAAGCGTACGTGATGATTGGACATCGAATCGCGGACAATTGGGTGTCCAACCGAATTATGCTTGATCACGAGTGGACCGGCTCAGCAGAAAACGGGTTTCGAATTCTGTCGTCGAGTGAAGATCAAATCGATGATTTTCATGACACAGTCGTCTACTTCGAGTGGTAGCTTGAAGTATTACATTTCGACTGCTACCGAACTTAACCCCAATACTTTCGAGTAGAGTTCTATGCTCACTGACCTGACTCGCCTTGTACAGGGATTTTCTGTAGAAACTACGCCGGGGGCTTCGAAAAAAATAAATGACTACCGCGAATTTATCGCACCTGGAACCATTGTTTACGTCACATTACTTCCCGGTTCTGGCATTTCTGAAACCTTGACTACGTGTAAACTTCTAGCAGACCAGGAGATGGTGCCAGCACCTCACTTTGCTGCTCGCCAAATTCCAAGTCGAAAAGTTCTTGAAGATAGTCTTAACAGATTTGTTGGTGAGACAGGGTCTACTCAAGTCTTGGCTATTGCTGGCGGTTCTCCCAAACCAATTGGAGAATTTGACAATTCTATGCAACTTCTGGAAACGGGTCTGTTTGACAAAGTTGGAATTACAAAGATTGGCGTTGCCGGTCACCCTGAAGGCAGTCCAGATATTCCGCAACAAGAAGTTGAGTCGGCATTACAGTGGAAAAATGAATTCTCTCAACGGTCTGATGCGGAATTCTACATCGTTACTCAATTTTGCTTTGATGCGCAGCCCATCATTCGCTGGATAGAGCGAATCTCAGAAATGGGAAATACTCTTCCAGTCCACTTGGGAGTACCAGGTGTCGCCACTTTAGGTACTTTGATTAAGCACGCAACTCAGTGTGGTATTGGCGCATCAATGCAGGTGCTTAGAAAACAGGCGAGAAATGCTACCAAACTCATAAGGAACACTAACCCGGAGAAGATTCTAATCGACATCGCCAACCATAAAATCAACAATCCTGACTTTTCAATTACAGATATTCATGTCTATCCCTTAGGTGGATTAAGAAAATCAGCAGAGTGGTTTCGTGCCGTCGAAAGCAATCAGGTTGCATTGGACGAGAAAAAAGGAGTCATTTCAGTGACGAGCTAGGAAACGACTCCAAACCACCTCAATTCAACATTAGTCCTTGCAGAATGGACAAATTTTTTCAATTTTTATCACGTCCCATAACCAATAAGGAAGACCTACCACCCATTCGTCCTGCATTGGTTGGGGAATTTCTGGGAACTTTCGTCATGGTGTTTTTCGGCACCGGCGTTGTGCACGCAGCTGTGATGTCTGGTGCACAGGTGGGACTTTGGCAAGTCGCGGTAGTTTGGGCAGTCGCTGTCAGTCTCGGAATTTATACAGCAGCAGCTCTATCCGGAGCACACATTAATCCAGCAATAACACTCGTTGTAGCTGTATTCGATGGGTTTCCGTTTAAACGAGTGATCCCCTATTGGGTCGCTCAAGTAGCCGGGGCAGCGTTTGCTGGCATCATTTTATTCATCGTATATCACGAACTGATTGCGGCGTTCGAAGCCAAAAACAACTTGGCTCGTGGCGAACCGGGTAGTCAGTTGAGTGCCATGGTTTTTGGTGAATATTTCCCTAATCCTGCAATGATCGGTACAACCGAGCAAGCTTTTCAACTCGTCACAATGAAAACAGCATTTTTTGCAGAATTACTGGGTACGGCAATGCTGGCATTTATTGTTTCTGTAGTCACACACGGGAAGAATTTTGCCAGACCACAATCTGCTGGAGCAGCGGTAGCGATAGGTGTGGGTGTAGCCGCAATCATTTCCGTCATTGCTCCAATAACGCAAGCAGGGTTAAATCCTGCACGTGACTTTGGCCCAAGGTTAGTTTCCTTTTTTCTGGGTTGGGGTGAAATTGCAATTCCGGGTCCACGCGGTGGCTTTTTTATTGTTTACATTCTTGCACCACTGATAGGAGCGTTGATCGGTGGCGGTGTGTACCGTGCTGTAGCCGCACGAATTCGAAATAGTAATTCTGCTTGAAAATCAACACAGTAGATCGGTTTAGCGTCTGGAAAATCAGTATCTGATTGAAGTATATTTATGATTTTTTTAATAAAATCATCCACATTACTTTGAATAAGTTGCTCAATTTACTGAATTTTTTCAGATAATATATTTCAAATATGCAATTATTGAAGTTCAGATGAACACATTGCAGCGCGACACGACTGAAACTGTGGAGTTGACTAAACCGCATCCCAAAGTGGATGCTGTTCTACGAATGCATGGTTATAAAGACTTAACTAAAGTCCGTCCGAAAATTCGGGATATGGCAAGTTCTGCGGCACAAATGTTAACTGAAGTTGCCGCACCCACAATCAGTTATCGAGTTGTCGGTATCAAATCTTTGATTGAAGACGAGTTGCTTTTGGAAGAGGATGTTCGCCTGTGTAGTCGCGTATTTTGTCAGTACTTGGATCGTGCATTTGAAGTAATCGTCTTCGCATTGACCATGGGCGATGAAGTAGACCGAAAAACTATTCAACTTATGGATGAAGACAATCTAGTGGAAGCGATGTTTTTAGAATCCGCTGCGTGGCTTGGTGTGGAAAACGCTACCAAGCAATTTGTTCTAGCCACTCGAGAATGGGCAGCACAGCAAAATTTGAGAATAACGCGCCGACTTGGACCTGGCTACTCCTATCCGATTAATGGCGAACCCGTAATGTGGGAACTCACCGACCAGCGAAATCTTTTTTCAGTATTTGGCAGTTCTCAGATTCCAATCAAACTATTGGAGAGCTCAGCGATGCTACCTAAAATGTCTCGATCCGGTATGTATGGTCTGATCCAAAAGTAGAATTAATTCGATTTAAAAAGGGAAAATTCAAGAACTAAAAGTTATGCAAGCAAAAAACGACGGACTCGTCATCATTGGCGAAAATTTCAACGCAACACGTAAGATAAAGGCCACTAACCCTAGGGTCAACCAGGAATGTGATCGATGGTACGTAAATTACACTAACCTTGACGGCAATCCAGGTCGTCTTGATGTTACGGACTCAATGCCAGAAGATCCCAAGGAACAGTCAATTTTTGCAATCCCGCACATTGCTGAGGCTTGTCGACAAAAGAACATGGACTATATTTCCTGGGCGATTAAGTCACAGGAACAAAATGGCGCTCACATTATCGATCTTTGCGTGGACGAAATGTCGGTCTATCCTGAAGAACGCTACGAGTGGATGCGCTGGCTGGTTCAGACGGCGCAAGCCATCACGTCAAGCATCGTATCCATCGACTCTTCGGACTCCAACACCATTTATGCCGGACTGGAAGTGCATAACGGATCAATTAGTCGACCCGCAATCAACTCATTTAATCTAGAAGATGGCCGTCAGGTTTTGGTTGAGATGGCAAAGGACCAAAATGCCATTTTATTTGCCAACGCCAGCGGCAATAGAGGAATGCCTAAAAACGCAGATGAGCGAATTGATCATTTGGAGCAGTGCGTCACTATGATGCTGGATGGCGGCATCAAGATGGAGGACTGCTTTCTTGATGCATTGGTATTTCCGATTGGCGCGGGACCTGATTTTGGCAATCACTACCTTGATGCCGTGCGTGAATTGCGTAAGCGATACCCAAGTATTCATATCTTTGGTGGGCACAGCAACGTGTCGTTTGGACTGCCACAGCGCAAGATCCTAAATCACGCCTTTGTGTGCCTGTCAATTCTTGCAGGTTGCGATTCATTGATGATTGACCCCATCATGAATCCGGTTAAACCATTTGACGACTTTCGCTTTGCAGCCAATGCTTTAACGGCAGTGGATGAGTACTCAGTGAAGTACTTAAAGTACATTCGTTCGCTAAATCGACCGACCCGTCCTGCTCGGTCAACTTGACTAATTTAACTAATTTTTATATATACTAAATATATTTTGCATTAGTTGTAAGGAGGAATCCACTAGTGAAAGAACTATTGCCTCGCGAACGATTTGCCCGAGCAATGCGACACGAAAAGGTAGATAAAGTACCTCTTCTGTATCGCATGAAAAGCGAGGCAAAGGAAAAAATTGCTCGTATCTACGGTATTGAAAAGACCGGAACAGGCCTGAAACACAATCCGGAACTGGAATTGCGACTTGGAAATGATGCCATCATCTACCAGATTGGCATCAATGCAGAATTTTCACATCGCCCCATCGCGATTGGTGAAACATGGCATAACCATTTTAATGTTGGTTACGGCAAAAGTGGACTAAAGGGACGAACTGAAGACGAACACGAAGTTTTCAAGAAGACTCAGGATTTTTGGGGTCCTGCCAAAGTTGTGCCGGAAAACTTCCCGAATTTTCATCCGATCACCAATATGGAAGAGCTGAAAAATTACACTTGGCCAGATCCTGCTGATGATCAGTTGATCGCTCCGATAAGAACACTCCTCGAACAGTATCAAGATGACTACTTCATCATAGTCGATCTTTCCTCCACACTGATTGAAGCTGCTTACGCTCACATTGTGGGGACTCAAAACTTTTTTCTCCTTCTTTTTGATCAACCAGATTTGATTGATGGTGTTTTGGACGGATTAACGGAATACTATACGGAGTTGGGAAAGAACGTCATCAACATGGGTATCGATATGATTCGAGTTGGTGATGATGTTGGGGCGCAGCAGTCAATGATGATTTCACCCGATTACTGGCGGAAACTCGCCAAGCCAAGATTTGACTATATGTTTAAGGAGTTCCGTAAAGCAAACAAGGATTGTTTCATCAAGTTGCATTCCTGTGGCGACTATTCACCCATTATTCCAGATCTCGTTGAACTCGGCGTAGACCTTTCGGGGCTAATGCAACCAACTGGAGGCAATAAAAATCAAAAAGAAATTAAGGCTAAGTATGGTGATGACATTGCCTTTATTGGTGGATTCGACGTGCAGAATTTGCTGCCTCGAGGCCAAGTTGAAGATATTCGAAACGGTGTTTGCGAAACCATAAAAAATCTAGGCACAGGTGGTGGTTACGTTTTTTCTCCGTCGCATTACATACTTGCCGACGTACCGATTCAGAACATTTATACAATGCTGGAGGCTCAGCGAGATTTCGGTACGTATGGCCGCTATCCATTGAATTAACAACTCAGGCACTAGAAGAAAATATGGAAGAACCAGTTCTCATAATCCCAGAAGGTTGGGACTCGCGCGCTCCCGAAGGCTGGGAGTGGGAAACTTTGTGGGATGCCGTTGAAAATGGTGATCACATCTACACAGATGAACGGGTCAAGGAAGCGATTGAGCAAAACATTAATCCTCGAGTGATTCTCGACGATGGGCTGTTCCCTGGATTCAATTTACAGGCAGACCGCTTTAGTGCAATGATAATTTTTATCCCAGAAATGTTGATTACAGCACGTGCCATGAAAGCTGGTCTTGCTTTGATTCGACCGTTACTTGCAGCACAAGCGGAGAAGCCAATTGGTACATTCGTCATCGGAACCGTTCTGGGAGACATGCACGACATCGGGCAATCCATCGTTACTATCATGCTGGAAAACGCAGGCTTTAATGTAATCAACCTGGGGACTGATGTTCACCCAGACAAATTTATTGAAACAGCCTTACAGGAAAATGCTGACTTGGTGGGGTTTTCTGCATTACTTTCCACGACAGTCTACTATCAAAAGGTAACCATCGACGAGTTTAAGAACGCTGGACATCGTGATAAGGTAAAGATACTTATCGGTGGTGCACCCACTACACCAGCCTGGGCTGAAGAGTGCGGTGCTGACGGTTGGGGCAAAGACGCGGTTGAAGCAGTCCGATTGGCACTAAAACTCGTTAAAGAACCGCGAGCAGCGTGGGCGGCATAGAATGTCAACCGAATTTGTAACGACATTCGTTACAAAGAAAGGTTCCCAGCGAACAGTCCAAGTCGCAAGAGATTCTACAATTCTGGATGCCGCACGTGCAGCCGGAGTTGAGATTCACGCCACCTGTGGCTCTCGAGGTCGATGTCGCAGTTGTCGCGTAAAGATCCTTAAGGGCGACACACCACCACCTACCATTCAGGATTCTGTGCAACTTGGTCACGACGAAGTTCACGAAGGATTTCGTCTCGCTTGCCAAACCCGCATGCTCGGCGATACAACCATTATGGCTGTACCACCCAAAGAAGAAGCAGGCCACCAAATTCTTGAAAATACCGATTCTCAACTGCATCAACGAGGCATGCATCTTGATAGCGGAGTTCGAAAGTATGTTGTCATCGCAAAGGCACCCGTCGAAGAACATCATCAGACTTCCGACATAGAAGAAGTACTGTCCGTAGTTCCTGATTTGTCTAGTACTGAAGTCCCAGTACATATCATGCGAAAAACTCCTCAGCTACTTCGAAAGCAAAGCGGCATTCTCACCGTTACTACCTTTAACGATAAAGTCGTTGACATTGAGGCTGGAGACACCACGGACCAAGTTTACGGAATGGCTATAGACATCGGAACTACCAGCGTATTGGTTACGCTGTTAGACCTGACTACAGGAGAGCAGCTTGCTTCAGCGGGTGGTGTGAACGAGCAGGCACAATATGGCGGAGACCTTATATCACGCATTGCCTACGCTTCATTCGATGATCGAAAGTTAACTACCTTACGTGCAAAGATTATTAACCAAGTCAACAATTACATTCGACAAACATGTGAAGAGGCCAAAGTTTCGGCAGACCACATCTATAAGATTGTGATCGTTGGAAACACCGGCATGCACCATATATTTTTGGGTATCGATGTTTCCTATGTCGGACTGGCGCCCTACGCCCCGGTAGTTCGTGGGAGTTTAGTCATTCCAGCATTTGAACTTCCCCTAAAGTCAACACCCAACGCACAGATATGTATGATGCCGATAATCGCTGGATTTGTAGGAGCAGATACTGTGGGTTGCATATTGTCTACTCGACTGCATGAGAGTGATGAAATAAGAGCACTAGTAGACATTGGGACAAATGGTGAGGTCGTTATGGGGTCGAAAGATCGATTGCTGGCTTGTTCGGCTCCTGCCGGTCCAGCACTTGAAGGGGCTCAAATCAGAGACGGCATGAGAGGAGCGATAGGCGCAATAGAACAAGTAGAAGCGAATGAAGATATTTCTTGCGCAGTGATCGGTGACGCGCCAGCAGTTGGAATATGCGGGTCTGGATTGATTGATGCTGCTGCCAAGATGATTGATTCAGGTGTTATGGACAGCAACGGCATGCTACGAAAGCGAGAACTGGAGCAATTGCCGGAAAAAATTAAGGAGCGATTAACAAAATCTAAAACCACAGGTGCGGCTGAATTTGTGTTGGTTTGGGCGGATAGTACGGGACGCAATCAAAACATTAGCATCACCCAAGGTGATATCCGTCAATTGCAACTGGCAAAAAGTGCCATTTACTCAGGCATTAGAATGCTGCAAACTGTGATGGAAATCAGTGATGAAGAAATAAACGAATTGATGCTTTGTGGTGGATTTGGAAATTACATCAATATTGACTCCGCAAAGACAATTCGCCTGCTGCCTAACCTTGACCACGGACGTTTTAACTATATTGGAAACGCAGCATTGCTCGGAGCACAGATGGCGTTGCTATCTGAAACCGAACGAGAAACTGCCTATGAAATTACTCAGCAAATTGAGCATGTTGCATTGGCAGCTAGACAAGATTTTGCTGACATTCTTGTAGACTCGATGAACTTTTCCGGTCAGCCATTCCCTACCCCCACTAGGACTAAGCCCAGACGAGGTACTGCTAAGCGTGCGATAAACTAGCGATAAATTTGTATAGAATTACAGATATACTCGCAAATTTATTCGACTTGTATTGTTAGTTGAGATGGCTCAACTTCATTTAATATTTGGATTTTTAGGTTCCGGCAAGACGACACTCGTTCGGCACTTGTTGAATACAGTGGATTCAGACAAGAAAACCGCTGTAATTGTCAACGAATTCGGACAGTTGGGATTTGACGGTGATGCAATCACCGAAGGCCAAAATGTCGATCTAATCGAACTTTCCTCAGGTTGTATTTGCTGTACATTGAAGGGTTCGCTGTTGAACGCAGCCGAAGAGCTCGTCAACGATATTGGAGCAGAACGAATTATCGTTGAAGCGTCAGGAGTAGCAGACCCCGATGATATGCTTGACGACTTCGAAGATCCTGAAGTCGCTGACAATTTTCAAATTGCGCCATTAGTGACCGTCGTGGATACAAACAACTTCAACAAACTGCAAACCATGCTCGGGGATTATTACGAATCTCAGTTAGCCAACGCTGACATCCTGATTATGAACAAGATTGATCTCGCCGAACGAGATACGATCAATGACGCTACGCAAGAAGTTCGTGAAATCAACCCCGATGCCCTCCTTTACTATACTGACAGAGGGGATACTGATCCGAAAAACGTGCTGTTAAATACCGACTACTGTTCAATGCGATCTGATAATGGTTTTAAACACCATAGCCATGAGCATCATCACCACCATAATCATGACGACAACTATGACCAACACCATCATCATGATCATACCCATCATTCTCATCTTGGAATGATGTCATTTATTGTAGATCCAAACCCCGAATTCAGTCGTCAAAACTTTACAGCATATTGCAACAAACTACCCGACAGTCTTTTTCGAATGAAGGGACACATGAAAATTGATGGATATCCAGCACAGGTACAATATGCAGCTGGACAGTTGGAGATTGGAGATGCCGAACCCCGCAAGCACTACAGAATGGTAGTAATCGGAAGGGACTTGGATGCGCAAAGTATCGCGAAGGGATTTGGAAAAGTAATTGCAATTGAAAACGATAAGAGTGGCTAGTTCATCAAAGATGCAAACTCCGGTTTCGTTAGCGGAAAAGGCATACGAAGAACTGGTAGACCGAATTACAAAATTGGAGTTATCCCCGGGAACGGTGTTGGCGGAGAAAGACCTTGTAAGCGAATTGGGAATTGGTAGAACGCCAGTTCGGGAAGCTCTGCAGCGACTTGCCATTGAGGGATTAGTTGTTCACCGGTTAAACCGTGGCATGTTCGTATCTGAAATCAGTTACACCGATGTGCAGCAAATTTATGAGTTTAGAAGTCTCATTGACGGGGCTGCGTGCAGTCTCGCAGCGGCACGCGCCACACCAGCACAAGCCAGTCGATTAATGGATATTCATCATGCTCTGGTGAAGGCAACCAGGGATGACGCTATAGATGAATATGTCAACCATGATCGGGAGTTTTATAGAGTTTTGGCCGAAGCTTCACAGAATCAATTTCTTGTTGAGACAATTCCTCGAATATTCAATCTTCATCTAAGGTTATGGTTCTTCATTTCCTCAAAAATTGGTAATTGGCACAGCATTGCTCAGGCTCACGAAGATATGACCTTCGAAGTTGCTGAAGCAATTCAGCAACGTGATTCAGAACGTGCCAATTTTGCAATGAAGGTGTATATCACTCAAAGGCAACTGGATATTCGACGTAATCTGGTGTAATGGGTGTTGTAGAATGAATTTTGAACTCAATACTCCAGATCCTGTTTGATTAAATTCTTCTTTTCTTGTTACTTTAGTGTTCAACCCTCATTTCAATCGAAGTTCATTTCCTGATCGATCTACTACTGACCTATAGTTAGATCGACATATTGGTGTCCTTCTTAATCTTAAGTTCGGACGAATTGTCTTGAGTCTTCGAATGTGATATTTTTTATGTCTTTAAAATCAATAACTTAAAAACATAAATGTCGGAAGTCAATACTGAACTTGAAAGTTGGGACGTGGCTTAAGCTACTAGCGATTTTTTGATCTGCTTAAATTCCTTAGAAGTCAGGTTCAAACTCGAACAAATATCCGAATCTGGTAGGTTTAACTTGAGCAGTTTAGAGACCGCAGTCCTGGTCAGACCCTCTCGTTCTTCCTGCCTTGCCTGATCCGCCGCTTCGTCCATCAGTTGCTGCATAATTGATCGTTCCATTTCGAACTCCTCGTCAATTGATATGTTTAATTGCTCACCTAATTCTGCCATCTTCGTATTGTAGCGTGCATGTACCGTTGCCACCGCCCATTTGATAAAGACATCACGAAACGACTTGGGCCACTTCGCTTCCACCTGTTTGATGACACGTCTGCGCCTGAAGTACTCCTGTGCATCACCCGACTGTACTAAAAACACCATACACTTGAGTATATTGTGTATCTGATCTTCGGTTACCTGATGACGATGCATATCAATCAGCTCATAACGTTGCTGAGGCTGTAACTTGCGTAACCGTCCGTCACTTGGTACCTGCATCGCCCGCACACTTTGTTTCGCTGTCCAGCGACCCTCGCCACTGTAGATCACCACCGGTAACACTAACGGCACTGGCCTTCGCTTACCGTCTTGATCCCGACTATGATGCTTCAACCACCAGCGCAGTACTTCGTTCACATCATCATACATCCGTAACGCCATGATCAGTTCTACCGTCGATTGAAACTCGGTGACAATGAATAACAACACATCGCCCTCGTTACACTGTACCCGCCACAGGGCATCGACATGCAGCCGTCCACCCTCTTTGGTGATCAATTCGGTGTTTTCCTGTTGCAGTGAAGTAAAGTCAAAGGTCAAGCCTTGATCAATGTGACACAGTTCAATCAGGGCCTGTACCATGCACTCAAATTCGAACAGTTCTTTATAGCTGGTATCGTAGACATCAACATTCTTTGAATATGCAATTTCCTTGGTCATCGGTCCCTCCATTAGATTGCATGCGTTGCATCGCTTGTTGCGATACAAACCACAATACATATTCAACCTCATGAACCCAATCATTAATTCGATTTTGGTTTGAAGGAATTTATTGGACGCACTGTTTTGGTGCACGCTGATGTCGATGTCAGGCGTGTTTACACTGTAAACACGTCTTTTTTGCACCGTTTTGGTGCACGTGACTGACTGAGTGTTGAAATCAGTGAAAAACAGGAAATTTATTTTAACAGTACAAATCCTGCCCAAAGTACAGCGAAAACGATCTGTAGATCGATTTCACGCTTACTTCTTTAAACGACTCGCTACACTGAATTTGAGCGCTGGAATGTCGTTTAAGCTGCTAGCGATTTTTTGATCTGCTTAAATTCCTTCGAAGTTAAGTGAATTGTGCGTACCAATGACCGCTTTGGAAATGTTGTAATCGAGTAAGCACGAGACTGCAGTCCTTGTCACATCCTCTTAACCCAGTTGTATCCACTCTTGCATTGTATTTTCCCTGCTTCGTCCATCCGTTGCTGCATGATTGATCGTTCCATTTCAAACTGCTCTACGATTGAGATGATGCATTGCTTAACTGACTACTCTTAAGTTCGGGCATGTTGCCCTGAGTCTACGAACCTCGAATTATTTCAACTTTTGAAATCAATAGGTTACAGACTTCAAGAGTTCGATCTCCCCTCCTTCCGATGTAGTACCAATTCTTGACTCATCGTTATTTAATCAATGATTTAAATGTGATAATGACGGAAGTTAAAAGAATATTCGACGTAATTTGGTTTAATTTGTGTAATTGACTGAGTGTTAAACTCAATACCTCAAACCCTGTTTAGTTAAATTCAGTTTTTCTTATTACTATCGCGTTCAGCTTGAATTTCAGTCAAAGTTTACTGCCTGATCAATCTAACACTGATCAACGGTTAGTTCGACATTTTGGTGTCATTCTTTATGACCTAGCAGACAGAACGCTCCAGCACTCAACCCTGCGTTGCAACATCTAAATCGTCAGAAACTATCGAAGTATCAAAGCAATTCATGCACGTGGTGTAGGTCGATAAAAATCTAACAGGTTTAGAAATACAAAAAGAAGGTTGCGGAAATTCTTTACAACGCGACTGTATTTTGTTCCTACACCCGGTATCGTCCGATTTAAATAATTTCCCGCATCACGCGTAGTACACCAATCCGTCCCATTCAATCTTTTCAAAATACTGCAGTCTCTCCGGTTGAGTGGGAAATACCTTCATTGATCAAATTGGAACAAAGTTGTGGCACTTTTTTACATGACAGTCTTTCAGCAGTTACCTTGCAAACTTTTCAACCAAAAAAGATTCCGCTGCAAACTCTTTACCTGATTATCGAATTTTAGCGAGCAAATCAGAAGTTAGCTTCAAGAGTCAAAAAGCCACGTCTTCAAATCAGACACAAAAGCGTTAGTCCATTCGTGCCCTGAAAAGTTGTACCAAACTTCAAAACTTTATTTACAACTTCGTCGGCCTAAGTAAATTGAGCTAGTGGTTGTTAATACAATCAAAAGTTAGACTTGTTTACTTGTCGCAGTCATTTAAGGAATGAGAAGTTGTCAAAGTTTTTTGTTCGAATTGCGGATTGTCGTCTAAAGTGTTCTGTAATGGATTAATTTGCGGTGTCATTCTGGGCTGTTTAAATTCATCCTACTTTGACTTCATTCGACCTTCCCAAACAATTTAATGAACGATTCGCCGTGAATCTGCCAAGAATTTCCTCAGCGCTTCGGCTGTATGTGATTCATTGGACTTCATCACTGTCCGCAATGCACCTTCAACTACAAGTCGCCCGCCTGCATCACCACCTTCCGGACCCAGGTCAATTATCCAATCAGCTTCGGCGATAAAATCTAAGTTGTGTTCCACCACAACAACTGAGTTTCCAGAATCAACCAACGCGTGGATTACCTTAAGCAGCTTTTCTACATCTGATGAATGTAATCCAACGGTAGGTTCATCAAGAACATACAGCGTACCGAGTGAACTACGACCGGTTCCCATTGAGTTTGAACTATTCCCATTCTTGATTGCTTTCGCAAGCTCGGACACCAACTTGATACGCTGAGCTTCTCCTCCACTCAAAGTCGGGCTGGGTTGTCCAAGTGTCAGATATCCTAAACCAACATCCACCAGCAATTGAAACACTCGATGTAAAGAAGGCATAAATGAAAAGTGTTCCATTGCTTCTTCCATACTCATCCGAAGCACCTCAGAAATATTCTTCCCCCGGAAGGTAACAGACAGAGTTTCAGAGTTGAAACGATTACCGTAGCATGCTTCACATAGAACTCGCACATTGGGTAAAAAGCTCATTTCAATTTTGTTCTCGCCTTGACCACCACACTCAGTACATCGACCTTCTGCAACATTAAATGAAAATCGGCTTGGCCCATAACCTCGAAGATTAGCTTCTGGAGATTCTGCAAAAAGCTTTCGAATAGCACTCCAGATGTCGATATAAGTGGCTGGACATGACCGAGGGGTACGCCCTATTGGTGTTTGATCGACTTCCAAAATTCTGCCAAACTTGTCCCAACCTTCAATTTTCTTGCAACCAAAGTACTTTTTTTTCTTAGACTTGTTCAAATTTGTCTGTGACAGCAGTTGTTTGGAATTTTCATACAACACTTCCCTAACCAAAGTGCTCTTGCCACTTCCACTTAATCCGGTAACGCAAGTCAGAGCATTTAAGGGAATTTGTACATCAATATTCTTCAGATTACGCTCACTTGCACCGTTAATTTTTACAAAACTCGACTTATTGAAGTTGTTTCTATTTCTTCGTAGCGGATGTACCAATGGTTCCGACAACATCTTGCCTGTTATGGAAAGCGGATTATTTTGAAGTTCTTCAATCGTTCCCGCGGCAACTACCTCTCCGCCTCGCACACCACCACCGGGACCTAAGTCAATGACATAGTCTGCATTCACAATGGTTTCTTCATCGTGTTCCACGACAACAATAGTGTTGCCCTTATTTTTCAGTGCCTGTAGTGCCGAGATCAAACGCTTATTGTCAACAGGATGCAGCCCGATGGTTGGTTCATCAAGTATGTAGCATGCCCCGCTTAGACTAGAACCCAATTGCGCAGCAAGGCGAATTCTTTGAGTCTCCCCTCCGCTCAATGATGGAGCAGCCCGGTCGAGGCCCAAGTAACCCAATCCAAGTAGAAGCAAAAAATTCAACCTGGATAAAATTTCAGAAAAAATATCCTTGGCAATTATCCTTTCTCGCCCGGTTAACTCTAACCCACTGAAATAACCTTTCGCGTCCTCAATCGACATCGCACCAAGTTCATCAATTGATAATTCTTTGAAACGTACAAACAAGGATTCGGGAGCCAGACGCTTGCCTTTGCACACCTTACATTGATTATCCTTGGTGTAGGAATTTGAAGTGTCATTGTCGTCTTCGCTTTCAATAATTCCCGTTCCTTGACATTCCTGGCACCAGCCACGTGAAGAATTAAATGAAAATTGCCTAGGGTCAAGTTCCTGAAAAGCACGACTGCAGATTGGACATGCTCTAGTAGCTGAATATGCTTCAAATTCAAATTTCCGCATGTTCTGACCTTCCTTATATTCTCCAACCTTAAAGAATCCATCTGTCAAGCGAATGGCTTCGCGCACTGCGACTCGAAGGTTTTCCGAAACATCTGCCGTCACCTGCAAATTTCCAACAGGTATATCAATATCGTGCAACTGATATCGATCAAGCCTTGGCCAGTCAGAGGTAATTAGCCATTCATCATCAACTAGAAGATGTTGTACCCCTTTACTATTAGCCCACTTAGCGAGTTCCGTGTAATACCCGGTTCTAGCCACAATTAGCGGGGCCAAAATCAAAATGGTTTTACCTACAAACTTTTCCGATATCCGGTCGACAATTGTGTCGACGGTTTCGGATTCAACTTTAACTTGACAATCAGGGCAATATTGAACACCAAACCTGGAATATAGAAGACGAATGAAGTGATAAAGTTCGGTTAGTGTGGCAACAGTACTCTTGTTTCCACCTCGACTAATTCTTTGTTCTATCGCCACCGTTGCGGGCAGGCCGCTAACTGCATCAAAGTCTGCTCTAGTTGCAGGCTGAACATACTGACGGGAATAGGCGTTAAGTGTTTCTAAGTAGCGTTTCTGGCCTTCTTTGTGCAATATGTCAAATGCTACAGTGCTCTTGCCGCTACCGCTCAACCCTGTAATCGCAGTGATTTTTTCATAAGGGATTGAAACACTGATATTTTTAAGATTATGTTCACGCGCGTTTCGAATCTGAATGTTCGTATTTTCATATGCTTGGAGTAATGGGACTTCAGGCTGGAATGACAAATTAGCTCCATCGGAAAGATAGTACTTTTGAAGCTCTCGACCTGTATGTCCAACTTGACGCAGTGCAATGTCACTGGGCGTACCTTGATCGATCACTTTACCGCCGTCACTTCCACCATTCGGACCCAAATCAATAAGCCAGTCTGCACAGGAAATGAGATCAAAATTATGTTCAATGACAATCACCGAATGACCTTTGTCCACCAATGCCCGCATTGCAGAAATCAGTTTGGAAACATCGGTAAAATGCAAGCCGGTAGTAGGTTCATCAAACATATAGATGGTGTGACCCTTTCGTCTTCTTTTTCTTGATATCTTGCGACTTTCAACAATATGCATCGACAGTTTGAGACGCTGAGCTTCACCTCCACTCAGTGTCGGAATAGGTTGGCCTAACTTAAGATAATCCAATCCCACCTCCTGCAACGGCCAAAATAGTCGTACAATCTTTTCATCATCAGAAAAAAAGTCGATGGCTTCCGTTATCGTCAGATCTAAAATTTCAGCAATCGACTTCTCGGTTCCACTACTTCCGTTAGCAGGTGAAGTTCTAATTTCTAAAACCTCCGGTCGAAATCTAGCTCCATCGCACTCGGAGCAACGAAGATAAACATCACTCAGAAACTGCATTTCGATGTATTCAAAACCCGTTCCTTCACATTGGGGGCAACGGCCTAAATTGGAGTTGAAACTAAAATAACCTGCCGTCATGCCACGTTTCTTTGCCAAGGGTTCAGCCGCAAATCGTTCGCGAATTGGAGTCAATGCACCGATATATGTAACAGGCACCGAGCGTGTACTTTTTCCAATGGATGATTGATCAACCATTACTGCGTTGTCGACCCACAATCCGACTTCCAGTGAGTCATACTTGCCGGGTGGTTCGGTCGGTCTGCCGAATTCCCTTAGAGTGCCAAAGTACAACACTTCTTCGATCAAGGATGACTTTCCCGAACCGCTGACACCCGTCACGCAAACCAGTCGTCCCATTGGGATATCAACATCCATGTTATTGATATTGTTGTGATTAACACCTCGCAGGTTTATTTGTGGTGTTGACTCCAATACCTCAACACGATCAAATTTTGGTAGATAGTTTCGGTCTTTGAGGCATCTGGCAGTGACCGAACGGTCACAATCCAAAAAGTTTTTAAACCTTCCGTAATAAACGATCTCCCCACCCGATTCTCCCGGTCCGGGGCCAAGGTCTAAGACCTGTTCGGAAGATCGGATGACCTGCTCATCATGCTCTACTACGATCAGGCTGTTACCAGCATTTCTTAAACGATGCAATATTCCTATCACCTTGCCGACGTCTCTTGCATGCAATCCAATAGTGGGTTCATCCAATACAAACAAGGTGTTAACCAAAGTAGTGCCCAGTGCAGTTGTAAGATTTATTCGTTGAACCTCACCACCACTTAAAGTTCGAGACTGGCGATTTAGATTCAAGTAGCCCAAGCCAACATCTACCAAGTAACGCAATCTGGACAGGATTTCATCTAGCAATAACAACGTCGCTTCATCATGCGTTCCCTTTAATTTATAAGTCTCAAAGAATTCCCTACAGTCACTAATTGGCAACATTGCCACATCATGAATTGCCAAACCTGGCAGTTTAGTAAATGCTTCTTCTGATATTCCATATCTTGGATATCGAAACTTGTTGTAGTTGTGAGGTACGGTACTGTTAAGGCGCCATCTGAGTCCATCCGGCTTTAGGCGAGAACCACCACATTCTGCACACACCGTAAACCCTCGATATTTTGATAAGTGAACTCGTACATGCATCAGGTGCTGGCGGGATTCCTGCCATTCAAAGTATCGCTTTATTCCGTGCCACTTCTCATCCCACTCGTCATTAAAATCTGCTTCTCCCTCAATCACCCATTTTATTTGTTCATCCGTTAGGTTCTTCCACGGCACAGTTACAGGAATACCTTGTGCGTTAGCACAGTCAATCATGAAAAACCAATTCTGGTTGTTAGATATTGAGTCGAACCTATAGGGTCTTATCGCTCCGTCATATAGTGATAGTTCATCATTGGGTATGACTAAGTCATAATCAATATCCATTATTCGGCCAAAGCCACGGCAAGTTTCACATGCTCCTACTGGTGAATTGAAAGAAAAGGTGTTTGATGTGGGTAGCGCGTAGTCAATATCGCATTTGGAACAGTGCAGCCGATTCGAGAACTTTGTGACTTCTCCTACTGGACTTCGTTTTTTATCCAGCGCTTGTACCAATACTTCGCCCTTACCCTTGACCAAAGCGACTTCAATGGCTTCGAATAGACGTGATTGATTTTCTTCGGTTGGGCGAAGTCGGTCCTGAACAACAAGTAATAGATTGCCAGTTCGTCCGCCTAAATGCTTGTACCCCTGTCTTTCGAGGTGGTCGGCTGCAAATTCGGTAGACACCTTGTCCGACAATTCAATAGCAAACATAACTTGAACTGTTGGCGAATTACTTTCTGCCTGATATTGGTCAATGATTAATGCACAGATATCTTGTTCACTGTGCTCACTCACCTCATCGCCACACTCAGAACAAAATAGACTTGACGAACGAGCGAAAAGTAGTTTCAGGTGATCATTCAGTTCCGTCATCGTCCCAACCGTAGACCTGGAAGTTCGCACAGGATTTACTTGATTAATGGCAATAGCCGGCGGCACATTCGAGATTTGCTTTACTCGCGGCCGATCCATTCGGTCCAGAAATTGACGAGCATATGGCGAAAAAGTCTCTACATATCGGCGTTGCCCTTCTGCATATATGGTGTCAAATGCTAAAGAAGACTTACCTGAGCCGCTGACTCCTGTGACCACGGTCATTTGACCTAGCGGAATATCCAAGTCGACTTCCTTTAGATTGTTTTGAGTCGCACCTCTGACTTGTAAGTGACGAGCGAACTGCTGTTCTGTTGGCGGGGATTGTATTGAGTTTTCAGGAACGGATCTTTTCACGACAAATAAAATTCGATTACCTCAACGTTTATATTCTTCATCAATCTTAAAGCGAGCATAATACTTGATGAATTTGAAATGACTTTGCTCTGGTAATGGCAAAAGGTCGTTTCGATGCTGGTAAATTCTTCAGCAACGCCCCTTGTCCAGTACAATACCAACGCAAATTAGTCTTTAAGAATCTGAACACTGACCAATATGCAAGAATTACGTGAAGCGCACTTAGACTCAACTGAAATTAACGAAGGTGAATTTGAAGGGTTAGAAAATCGGTCGCTGCAAACCGTTATGCACTGGGGCACTTACAATCCAGTCGTACAAAATGGCAACCTCACCAAAATGCCCGGATACGGTATTGATCCAGATCCTTCACAAATTGCCACCAACTTTATAGACGGTTACGCTCATGCCAGTCGAGTAAAGCAACCGTCAATCCGAAAGGGTTTCTACGAAAATGGGACGACATCCGACACATACGGTCGTGGTAGAGAACCATTCATTGCAGTTCCCTGGGAACAGGCTGAACAAATTGTTGCCGATGTGCTGCGGAAAACCAAGGATAACCATGGTAATGAAGCAATTTATGCAGGTTCATATGGGTGGGCCAGTCCGGGAAAATTCCATCACGCTCCCAGTCAGCTCCACCGATTTTTAAATTGTTTTGGAGGCTTTACCTATTCAAAAAACTCCTACAGCTTTGCCGCCGCAGAAGTCATTGTTGGTCGGGTCTTAGGCCATTTTCACGGACTATTGGCTAACTGTACTTCGTGGCCTTCAATTTCTGAAAACACCGATCTAATGGTTGCATTTGGTGGTATGCCACTGAAAAATGGCCAAATCGAGTTTGGAGGCACCGCAAGACACGTACAAAAAGACTTCATGTCCAGGGCAAATTCAAGTGGGGTCAAGTTTGTCAGTGTAAGTCCCATTAAAGATGACAGCGAAAATTCTCTTGATTTTGAATGGCTGCCCATCGTTCCCAATACCGATGTCGCCATGATGCTAGGCATCGCTTATCACATCGTTGCTAACAACCTTCACGACCAAGAGTTTCTGGACACCTACTGCGTGGGATTTGAAAAATTTAAAGATTATTTAATGGGAATCACTGACGGTCAGCCTAAATCTCCTGCATGGGCGGCATCTATTTGCGGAATATCCTCATCTACCATTGCATCATTGGCATTGAGGATGACTTCCGGGCGCACCATGATTTCTGTCAGCTGGTCACTCACTCGTCAAGAGCATGGGGAGCAACCCTACTGGATGGCGATAGTACTCGCAGCGATGATTGGTCAAATCGGTTTACCCGGTGGTGGCGTTGGGTTTGGCTATTCAGCAACCAATGGTGTAGGAAATCATGTTGGCCGAGTGAGGTGGCAAACTGTGCCCACTGGTACTAATCCAGTGTCTTCGTTTATTCCAGTTTCAAGAATTGCCGACTTACTGCTCAATCCGGGTGGGCAATTTGATTACGACGGTGAATCTCTCACCTATCCGGACATTAAGGTTGTGTACTGGGCAGGTGGCAACCCTTTTCATCATCATCAAGACCTGAATCGTCTGATTGAGGCTTGGCGAAAACCTGAATGTATCGTCATACATGACTCTCACTGGACATCTGCCGCAAAATATTCCGAT
The DNA here is from genome assembly GCA_965200645.1 of Arenicellales bacterium. GTDB lineage: Bacteria > Pseudomonadota > Gammaproteobacteria > Arenicellales > JAJDZL01 > CBDAUN01. Next base: position 153,052 of record CBDAUN010000003.1, on the reverse strand, counting down.
ATCGTGTTACCAGCAACAACTCTTTTGGAAAGATCTGATATATCAGCATCTCCACGGGATTCATTTGTCATTCGCATGGATCAAATCATGCCGCCGTACGCCGAGGCAAAACACGACTACAGGATTTTCCAGTCAATATCCAAGTTGCTGGGCACAGAAGAAACTTTTACAGAAGGTCGAACCGAGGAACAGTGGCACGAATACTTGTATGAAGTGTCGAAGGAAAGAGCCAGCCAATTTGGTAGCAACTATCCCGACTACCATAAGTTTGTTCAGGATGGAATCATAAAAGCTCCACCTCCTAAAAATCCTGTGGTTATGCTATCGCCATTTCGGGATAATCCCTCGGATTTTGCACTGAAAACACCCAGTGGCAAGATTGAAATTTTCTCGGAAACAATTGATTCGTTCAATTATGACAACTGTGCCGGTCATCCAACATGGATGGAACCGTCAGAATGGTTAGGCAACGAAAATCGCCGTTTTAATCAACTTCACTTGATATCAAATCAACCGCTTCCGCGGTTGCATTCGCAGTTAGACTGTGGTCGATTCAGCCAAAAGTGCAAAGTCAACGGACGTGAGCCTGTCAGATTAAATTCGTCTGATGCTGCGAATAGACAGATCGAAAACTACGATACGGTAATGGTCTACAACGAACGTGGTGCTTTTTATGCGACAGCAGTTATTGATGACAATGTCAGCCAAGGTGTATTGCAGGTAGCTACCGGTGCTTGGTTTGATCCGGTAGACCCACAGGTCGATGGCAGTCCCTGCAAACATGGCAACCCAAATGTCGTCACGCACGATCGAGGCACGTCAAAACTTGCACAAGGTCCCGCCGCCATGTCCTGTCTGGTAGAAATTGAAAAGGCAACACAGGATGTACCCGAGGTTTCAGCATTCAATCCACCGAAATTTGAATCCGCACAGTAAAAATCCAAAGTGTGATTACACTCAAAGAAATTTAAAGTTAAAATTTCTTGAAGTTAAATCCAATGAGCCACTTTGAACTGGGACAAAGACATGTCTGATACGAAAATCTACGATATTCCAAACACCATTGAATCTTCCGCACACATCAACAGCGCAAAATATATGGAAATGTATGAGCGCTCAATTTCCCAACCTGATGAGTTTTGGTCCGAGCAAGCCAATAAATTTCTTCACTGGTTTGAAAAGTGGGATAACACCAGCAGTTTTGACTTCACACAAGGAAAGATAAGCTGGTTCGAAGGCGGAAAAATAAACGCAGCATACAACTGTCTTGATAGGCATCTCGACAGTCGCGGTGATCAAACTGCAATCATTTGGGAAAGTGATGACGCATTGGATATTCGTACCTTTACCTATCGAGAACTCCATGCAGAAGTTTGCAAGTTTTCTAATGTTCTAAAGGACAGAGGCGTCAAGAAAGGTGACAGAATTTGTATTTACATGCCCATGGTACCGGAGGCGGCAGTCGCGGCATTGGCGTGTGCACGAATTGGAGCAATTCATTCAATTGTCTTTGGCGGATTTTCGCCCGAAGCACTAAAAGATAGAATCCTTGACTCCGACTGTCAAGTAGTGATTACTGCAGATGAAGGACCACGAGGTGGGAAAAACGTCCCATTGAAGGCAAACGCTACCGAATCGTTGAAATCCTGTCCTGATGTTCACACTTGTGTGGTCGTCAGGCGAACCGGAAATGAAGTCGAGATGCAGGAAGGTCGCGACATTTGGTATGACGAAGCGCTATCCGGTGCTTCTGCAGACTGTCCTGCAGAAGTGATGGATGCTGAAGACCCACTCTATATTCTCTATACATCCGGTTCCACGGGAAAGCCCAAAGGTGTGGTTCACACTACTGCCGGTTATCTGCTGTATGTAACTATGACATTTCGATATTCGTTCGATTATCACGAAGGACAAGTGTATTGGTGCGGTGCCGATATTGGTTGGGTTACCGGACATTCCTATATCGTCTATGGACCGCTATCAAATGGAGCAATCAATGTCATGTTTGAAGGTGTTCCTGTGTATCCGGACGCAAGCAGGTTCTGGGAAGTATGCGACCGTCATGGCGTCAACATTTTCTACACTGCACCTACGGCTATTCGAGCATTGATCGGAGCCGGTGATCAGTTTGTTGAAAAGACCAACCGAAAAAGTTTAAGAATTTTGGGTACCGTAGGTGAACCCATCAACCCAGAAGCTTGGGAATGGTATCACGCAAAGGTTGGCGAAAGACGTTGCCCTATCGTAGACACCTGGTGGCAAACTGAAACTGGTGGACACATGATCACCCCACTACCCGGAGCAACAAAGTTGAAACCAGGCTCAGCGACTAGACCGTTTTTTGGGATTGTGCCAAGTATTGTGGATTCAAATGGCACTGAGTTAGACGGTGCTGCCGAAGGAGCATTGTGCATTAATCGTTCTTGGCCTGGCCAAATGAGAACAGTATGGGGAGACCACCAGCGTTTCATCGATACCTATTTCAAGACTTTTCCTGGGAAGTACATGACGGGAGATGGGGCCAGACGAGATGAAGACGGATACTACTGGATTACAGGTCGAGTTGACGATGTGATGAACGTATCCGGACACCGACTTGGAACAGCTGAAATTGAAAGTGCCCTAGTTCTGCATCCAAAAGTGGCAGAAGCTGCAGTTGTCGGCTATCCTCACAATATCAAAGGCGAAGCAATCTACGCCTATGTGACTACAATTGCCGGTACTGTAGAAAATGAGGCTTTGCGAAAAGAACTATTTGATATCGTGCGCAAAGAAATCAGTCCAATTGCAAAACCGGATATTATTCAATTCGCTCCAGGATTACCAAAGACCCGCTCAGGTAAAATTATGCGTAGAATTTTGCGCAAGGTGGCGAGCAATGAAATAGAAGATCTCGGCGATATATCAACGCTAGCAGAACCGGCTGTTGTTGATGACATCATCGAGAATCGTGAAAATAAATGACTTAACTTATTATCTCCTCAAAATAAGTTTATAGTGCTGGGAGTAAGTGAGTTTCCAGCACTATTTTTGTCAATCTAGGTCTTTATGCGCTCATCTAATTAGTGCCTACGCCCTAATTTCCTGCCAACTCATCAACTACCAACAATTGAATAGTCATGTTGCGCACAGTCCGGCGGCATCTAAGACTGAGTCATTGAACACTTGTTGAAAACCTCATACTCGTGTTTGGGATACGAGTTGAGTCATATCATTAACGATATTTACTTTTATTATCAAATATATATCCTTATTGAATGAACAACACTTCAACGCCCATTAAATATATATTTAACACCCCTATATATGTGTATAATGAATTAGACTTTAGGGAATTAGCGTGGTGTTTCTCATGACTAACAATGGCCAAATACTTGAAAGTAAACGCCGGTTGCAACTCATCAATGCAACCATTGAATCTATCTCTGAGCATGGTCTGTCCGAAATTACGTTGGCAAAAGTGGCCTCCCGTGCAGGTCTGTCTCCAGGAATTGTTAATTTTTACTTCAAGTCCAAACAGCAGTTGCTATTGAACACCCTTGAGCACTTAGACCAGGAGTTTACCGCAGTCATTGACGATTATCTTGCCAAGTCCCACTCACCAAAAAATAAACTGCACGCCATCATTCAAGCCAATTTCGATGAACGACTATTTACCAGTAGTAAAGTCGCAGTCTGGTATGCCTTTTCGAGTGAATCCTTGGCGCGTAAGGATTACCAAAAAGTTTGCAGTCGCAGTGACACAGCCATGCACAAATGCATACGCGATCTTTATTCTGAATTGTTGTCCCCGACCGACCCCAAAGTAGAACCATTGGCTAGAGGACTGGAAGGAGTCATTGAGGGATTCTGGCAACAGTCTCTCTACGACAAAAACAGTGTTAACCGAGATGATGCAATTGCAACTTGCAAACAGTATCTTCAATTCACCTTAGGCGATACGAACGATGCTAGTGAACTAAACGTTGAAACAAACTTAGAAACTGTTGAATTACTGGCACCTTGGACCTATCAGAATGAGGAGTTGTATCAACTGGAGGTCGATCAGTTGTTTCGTAAGAGCTGGATACTGGTTGCGCACGTATGCGACCTACCGGAAGCAGGTTCCTACATCACCTTGGATGCCGTTGGTGAGAGAGCTTTGGTCATACGTGGGAATGATGGTGAAATTCGTGCCTTCCACAATGTTTGTCGACATCGCGGGGCTCGAATAGTTGAAGGTGAAGGACGTTGCTTGCGTGCACTAATTTGTCCGTTTCACGGCTGGCGATATTCGTTGGAAGGGGCTGTGAAATTTATTCCAGGCAAAAATGAAGGTTTCAGCAAACTAAAGGAAAGCGACTACGGCTTGGTTCCGCTCGATTTGGAAATTTGGAACGGATTCATTTTCATACGTTTCCAAGAAACTGTGAAATCAGTTGCCGATGAACTACACCCGGTCATAGACCAAATTAAACATTATCAACTTGAAGAATTGAAGCCCTACCAACCATCCACAAACACGGTACTTCCATACAACTGGAAAGTGTATATGGACGTTGATAATGAAGGCTATCACGTTCCAATTGGACACCCCGCGCTTCAACAACTGTATGGTCATGCATACATCGACACAGCCATCGAAAGACTTGGTGTCTCATATGGCCCATTTAATGAAAAACATGGAAACCGATGGAGTGTGTACAACTATCGAAAGTTCTTGCCTCAATTCGACCACCTTCCGGATGACTACCAAGAGTTATGGATGTACGTAGCGATGTTCCCCAATACGGTATTCGCACTGTATCCAGACATGATGGAAACCTATCAGGTTTTTCCAACTGGGGTGAATGAGTGCGTCGCTATTTCAAGAACCTACGCACTTGAGGATCCACGTCGCGAAGTTGCCGCCGCACGCTACCTCAACCAGAGAATTAACAATGAAACAGCCAATGAAGACCAGGCCTACATGCTGTGGCTACAGCAAGGTATGAAGTCATCTGCATATCCAAAGTGGACTTTATCGGAAACAGCGGAAACAGGTGTAGCAGCCTACCACTACCTTTTTCAAGAGATTTTTCCGGTAGCGAAATTAGCCAACGAACCTCGAGCAGGAACGGTTGCGAAAGTTAACGCGTCGCTTAGTGGCTAGCGGCTTCTTCTCCACTGATTACAATTTTGTCGGAGGCAGCTAGTTGCATGTCTCGCTGACGCTGTCTTTCCTGACGCATCATTAGAATTCCGGCAATGATTACACCAATTGCCACAACTACAATGATGATAGTAGCTAGTGCATTGACATCAGGTCTCAGCCCCAACTTAACTTTGGAGTAAATAAGCATCGGCAGGGTTGTTGAACCGGGACCCGAAACAAAACTGGCAATCACTAAATCATCGAGTGAAAGCGTAAAAGCCAGCAGCCACCCAGCTAACAGCCCAGGTGCGAGCAACGGTAGTGTAATGTCAACCAGCACTCTGAACGGTTTTGCCCCTAAATCCTGAGCTGCCTCTTCCAGCGACTGGTCTAAACCAGATAGTCGAGCCTGTACAATGACCGCTACATAGGCCATCGAAAATGTGATATGGGCAATAGTGATTGTTGTAAATCCACGTTGTCCCGGCCAACCAATCAAATCTGCCAAGGTGATGAATAGCAGTAATAGTGACAACCCAGTAATGACTTCTGGCATCACTAAGGGAGCGGTGATCATGCCGGAAAACAGCGTACGCCCGCGAAAGCGGCCGAATCGCACCAGTGCTATCCCTGCCATAGCACCCAATATGGTTGCAAACGATGCATTGACCACGGCGATTTGAAAACTCAATCGAACGGAATCCCAAACCTCTTCGCTTTCGAACAACACTCCATACCAACGCGTAGAGAATCCACCCCAAACAGCAACCAATCTGGAGTCGTTAAAAGAGTAAATAATCAGTAACAGTAAGGGTATGTACAGGAATGCAAATCCGAAGCAAAGAGCGGAAAGCATGAAAATGGATCGTTTTTGCCTCATGCTCTAACTGGCAGCATCCTTCCCTTGGTAGTACTGGTAAATCATCATTGGTATGACGAGAACCAACAACAGAACAATTGCCACAGCAGCGGCTACGGGCCAATCCTGATTGGAGTTGAATTCGTTGTAGAGCAATCTACCAATCATCTGTACATTACCACCGCCTAGCAAATCAGGAATTACAAACTCGCCGGTCGCCGGAATAAAAACCAATAGCGAACCGGCAATAATTCCAGGTAATGTCGCAGGTAGCGTAATGGTCATAAACACGACCCATGGTCTTGCCCCAAGGTCAGCTGCGGCTTCATGCAATGTAATGTCAAGTTTTTCTATACTCGCATACAGCGGGAGAATCATAAATGGTACGTAGGTGTAAACAATACCTACGTAAACCGCGAACTCGTTGTAGAGCATTCGGATTGGTGAATCAATTACTCCCAACCACATCAAAAGATTATTGATTGTTCCTTGGTCGGCGAGTAATCCCATCCATGCGTACACTCTCAATAAAAATGAAGTCCAAAACGGCAGAATTACTAAAAGTAGCAGAATATTTCTTGTCGTAGTGGATGACTGTGCAATTCCATATGCGATCGGATAACCGATGAGCAGACACAAAATTGTGGATGTTGTTGAAATCTTAAGCGAGTTCAAATAAGTCTTTACATACAGGTCATCTTCAAATAAATACAGATAATTATCGAATGCAAGTCGAATCACCATAGACCCATCATCCGCCCAGTTAATCAATGAGGTGACTGGGGGACTGGCAATAATCAGTTCAGCGAAACTAATTTTTAAAACGATTAAGAATGGAACAAGAAAGAATATGAACAACCACACATAGGGAATTCCAACAACAACCGACTCCCAAGCAGCTTGAATGCGTTCGAATACACTTTTTAGACGTGCAGTAACACGCGCAGAATCTAAGTGCTGAGATGTCATGTTCTGAGTTGCCATCGCTAACGGGTGATTAGGGCTGTGCTAGACGGTTCCCAACTCATATAAACCCGCTCTTCCCACTCGGCCAAATGACGCCCTGAGCGTGGGCGAGTCCGGTTTGCATGAGTAATTTCAATAATGCGTCCAGATTCCAACCTGACGCGATATTTTGAAAGATTACCTAAATAGCCAATCTCATCCACTTTACCCATCATGTGGTTATATTGCGGTGGCTCGGATGGTGGTTCAGGGGAGATATCGATCTTCTCAGGCCGTACTGCGACCCATACCTTTAAACCTTCCTTCACCGATAGCCCGTGGTCGATATAAAAATTACAGCCCGCATCCTTGCTCTCAACTACTACGTGGTCCACCCCATCCTTAAGGACTCTTCCTTCGAACATATTGACCGAACCGATAAAGTTAGCCACAAACCGGGATTCTGGAAATTCGTAAATATCGGTTGGCGTACCAATTTGAGCAAACTTCCCTTGGTCCATTACCGCAATTCTAGTCGAAAGCGTCATCGCCTCTTCCTGGTCATGAGTGACGACGACAAAAGTCACCCCTAGTTGATCTTGAATATTCATCAACTCATACTGTGTTTGTTCACGGAGTCGTTTATCAAGAGCTCCTAGTGGTTCATCCAGCAACAGCACCTTTGGTTTTTTCACCAGTGCGCGTGCCAGTGCGACTCGCTGGCGTTGACCACCAGACAACTGATGTGGCTTACGCCCTGAAAATGGCTCGAGTTCTACCATTTGCAGAATCTCTGAAACACGCTCAGTGATTTCATCCTTTGAAACACGATCACGTTTCAATCCATAGGCCACGTTCTGCTGAACAGTCATATGGGGAAACAAAGCGTATGACTGAAACATCATGTTCACTGGTAGTTGATAGGGCGGTACCCCCTGAATATTTACACCATCAATCTCAATTGACCCCGAAGTGGGTGTCTCGAACCCAGCGAGCATGCGAAGCAAAGTGGTTTTTCCGCAACCGGAACCGCCCAGCAACGAAAACAACTCTCCTTTGTAAACGTCTAAATCTACACTGGCAACTGCGGTAAAGTCACCAAAGGTCTTGGTGATTCCACGTATTTTGATGAAGGGTTCTGCTTGCGGGTCTAACCATGGAGTGTCTTCCAATGAGTCAGACGGTCTGTTTGAAGTTTCAGTCGCCATGATTTCAACTGTATTAGAAAATGTGTGGCAGAATTAGACGTTCTGCCACACGAATTGTAAACTTAATTTCCGGCTTTGAAGTTTGTCCAAACTCGAGTTCGTGTGCGTTGAACTTTTGGTGGAACTACTTCTAATGTGTACATCAGTTCGACTTGATCCTGAGACGGATAAGCCGCATTACTGGATGTTACAGCTGGGTCTACCAAATCGAAAGATTGGTTATTGGCATTAGCATACCAAGTGAAATTTGAATCTCCGGCAGCCACCTCGGGGCGCATCATGTAGTTCAAAAACAAATGTGCGTTTTCAACATTTGGGGCGTCTGCAGGAATTACCCAACCGTCAACCCAAAGGTTCGCTGCACCATCGCCGGGGGGAAGAAAAAAATCTAATTGAACATCTGCACCGACTTCCTCAGCAGCTGCTTGGGCAAACAGTCCATCCGGACCCCAAGTGACTGCTACGCAAAATTCCTTTTCGGGCATTCGCTGATAAGCATAGTTATCAAAAGTCTTGATATAAGGTCTTACGCTAAGCAACAATTCTTCAGCTTTCTTGTAATCACCCCGATCACTGGAGGATGGGTTCAGACCCAAATAAGCAAGTGCCATTGGAACGACATCTGTAGGAGAGTCCAAAAACGCAACACCACAGTCTGCGATTTTTTCCATGTGCTCCGGCTTAAAAATTAGATCCATTGAGCCGATAGGTGCATCCGGATAAACACTGCGTACCAGTTCTTCGTTGTAGGTAACACCGTGGGTCCCCCACATAAAGGGAACAATGTAGTTGTTGTCTGGGTCCCAAGTTTGTGCCAACTGCCCCATAATGTCTTCTCTCATATTGGCGATGTTGGGCAATTTGGATTTATCGAGTTGTTGTAGGACACCCGCGGGAATGATTCGAGCAATCGCACTGCCTGAATGACTGACAACATCATAGCCAGTGCTGCCAGCGACTAGCTTTGCATCAACTGTTTCAACTGAGTCATAAACGTCATAAGTTACTTGAACGTTGAACTCCTTCTCAAAATTCGCAACAGTCTCCTCTCCGATGTACTCACCCCAGTTATAGACATTGAGTACTCCATCGGTAACTCCGACACTGGCGTAGCTGCCGATACAAAGACTCAATGCGGTGGCAGCGAGATACTTTTTCACAGTTATCTTACTAGTCATTAAAAAAATCTCCTTATTGGTATTGTTAAAGATGTGTTTTGTGTAGGATTTTGTACCGACTCCTGACATGCCGGCACTTGTAGGACGAGACATCTGATATTTCCCCAATCCAAGCACATAGTCGAGTTTGTTCTTATTCTTTATTACTCCTTGAATTCTAGGAGTTTGCTTCCAATCAGTTAGTTTAACACTCTTGAATGGTGTGATTCAGCGATATTTCTTCCGAAGTCTGACTGTCTGCCCAATTTACCTTAGAATATATCGTAATCAAAAACCTGTTCACTGAGGAAAAAGGTGATGTCAGAGACTGTTGAAAATGGAAAGGCGGTGCAGGTTCAAGTGTACCGTTGGGCAGGAGCCTGGGGGCCTTGGAAGGTCAATATTCCCTGCGGAGAATGTTCATTGACACTGGATGTGATCAATGACACATTTAATACAGACTTGGACGGAGTCCCTGTTGAGTTGGATGTTCGAGAGTGGCTTACCGAATGGTGGAAACCACTTCCAAAGGGTGGTTGGCATGCACCAATCGTCATGGTGGAGGGAAAGATTGTCAGTCAAGGTCACGCATTAAACCGTGGCGTTTTGACAGAAGCCATTATCGATGCTTACGCCAAACGTTCGAGAGTTTCCGGCAATCATGTGTTCGGAAAGGAAACCTGCCCTCATTGTGTTCGGGCTAAGGGTTATTTGGAAGAAGCCGGAATTGAGTACAAGTATTGGGATGTAGTGAAAGACCCGAGATCACTGTATGAAATGCTTGCACGGGTTAAACCGATTGTCGGGCCGAAAACCCCGATCACTGTACCACAGATTTGGATACAAGGGAAATACGTTGGGGGTGCCGATGACTTAAGTCAGTTGCTTGATCGGGAAGTTGTGCCTAATCCTGATAGAGGGCAGTGCTCGTTGTCTCCGAACAGGTAGATTTGCGTTTACACTTTGTCGAACTCTACCTTAATTTTTATCGAATCACACTAGCGAATTTGGTCTCGATTAGCATGGTCTATCTGCACCAACCACCAAAGTTGTCAACTGAATTGTCTACACTTATGTGCCGGAGGCTAACCCCCCTTCAGTGCCGGCATCATCATGATTCGATCACCAGCATTGAAGGATACCGCTTCTAGCTGATCAGACGGAATAAACTCATCGTTGACTGACACCATGTATTGACGGTCTGCGGGCATCCCGAACTTCTCTATCAAACAACTCACTGTGCTATTGCTTGAAATCTCCAACTCAGTTGACCCATTGTTACTATCAGGAGGCAGGTAACGGGTTAATCCTCCAACAAGTCTGACGGTAACTTTAACCATTCGATTATCCCGACAAGCCTAAACGCTCAAGTGTATCTCTGGTCGGGGCCCCTTCTGCAGTCCAGCCGCGATGCTCATAATATTCGGGAAGCATTTTATCGAGTTCATTCACTCTACCCTTGGCAACTCCAGACTCTGCTGGTTCGTTCAAAAGACGAGGAGGCAATGAGTCATCTTCCATAGTCAGTCCTGCAGCCAAATTGAACTGCCGTTCCAGATTCCAAATTCGTTCACCAGTCTCAAACATACGCTCGACAGTCCAGTCGCCTTCACATGCTGCGTTCAATTGCTGCTGAAAGTCTTGAATGCCCCAAGCCGAAAGAGTAAACCAACACAATCCTGTCGAGTCGATCACAGCGACCTTATCTTGCGACTTCTTGCAGGGAAGTGCCTTGCCTTCGCCAGTCTGGTCACTCATGTCTGGACCGAAAACGTCGTGCTTCATGTGACATGCTCCTCGATTACCTGTGGCATATCCAAGTCCCATGCCCTGCAGTGCTCGTGAGTCATAGCCAGCAAATTCCTGTCCCTTTACTGTCATAGACAGCTCGGGATGTCCATACTTTTCACACATTCGTTTGGATCCCAAGCCAAGAATCTGACCAAATCCTTCGTGTTTTCCGGTTTTCTCGGCCATGATAGTGAGTGCTTCGGCGTTACCAAAATTCAAAGGTACACCGTCTGTGTCTTCGTCTGTAATGACACCCCTTTCATAAAGTTCCATAGCCGCTGCTAAAGTTCCACCAAATGAGATTGGGTCCATTCCGTGCTCATTCATTAAGAACCCAGCAAAGGTTAGTGCATCAATGTCGTCAATGCCGCAATCGGGCCCAAATGCGAAGGCTGTTTCATACTCTAATCCGCCGCTTGCATGCCAATATTCCGGACGATTTGTGACCGTGAAGTGTTCCTTATCAATGTGAGAGATACGACCGCATGCAATTGTGCAACCAAAACACGCCTTATTTGCCAGTAAATTCTTATGGCCATTTTGTTGAATCTGCTTCATTGCGGCTGGATTGATTTTGTCGACACCATCGAACTGGACTTGTTGAAAATTTCGAGTTGGCAATCCCCCAAATTCCTGCATCAAGTTAATCATGTCGTTGGTACCGTCTGACGTAAGTCCCTGAATGTCAGGGCTGGTGGCCAACTTTGCCTTGGCCTCCTTAACGGCTTCCATAAAGGCTTTTGGATTGTCTACGGTGACGCCTACCGTACCTCGCACGGCAATTGCCTTAAGGTTCTTGGACCCCATGACGGCGCCAACACCGGATCGACCGGCTGCCCGATGCAAGTCGTTTACCACGCAGGCGTAGCGAACACCACGCTCCCCCGCTACACCAATAGATGCTACCTTGATGAGAGGGTCTTGATGATGAGACTTAATCCATTCTTCAGTCTGCCAAACACTCTTGCCCCAAATTGGTTCAGCGCTAATGAACTCAACGTGTGAATCAAATATCTTCAAGTAAACTGGTTCCGGAGAACGCCCTTCCAGAATCATCATGTCATAGCCGGCAAATTTCAACTCGGCTCCGAATTTACCCCCAGAGTTTGAGCATGCGATTGACCCGGTTAATGCACCTTTTGTGACTACTGCGTATCTTCCTGATGTGGAGGCCATAGTTCCAGTTAACGGACCTGTGGCAAAAATCAAGACGTTAGCCGGATCTAATGCATCTACCGATGGGTCCATGTTTTCGTAAAGGTACTTGGTGGCCAGTCCTCTTTCACCCATAAACTGCTGAGCCCACTCCATGTTGAGTGGTTCAATGGATGATTTATGTTGAGTAAGATTTACCCGTAAAATTTTTCTTTGCCAACCCATCTTCTATTCTCCACGTTAGTTTTTTTAGAGTGCATCTGGTTGATTCTCCGGTGCAGCGTCAACAAATGATTTTAGTTCCCTGCATTTTGCATCAATTGCAGTCAGTATAGGATAGTTTGAAAGATCGCATTTGAAGCGTCTGGCATTTGCCATTTGAGGGACTAAACACACATCGGCCAACGTTGGTGAATTTGCAAGACAATATTCACCATGTTTTTGTTCAAACGCCAACTTTTCCTCCAAAGCACGTAATCCTTCAGCTACCCAGTGTTGATACCAAGCATTGCGTTTTGGTTCATCAATCGCAAGATTATATTCAAGATAATTTAGAATCCTCAGGTTGTTCAGTGGATGTATGTCACAAGCGATCGTAAGTGCGATTGAGTTGACATAGAGACGGTCGGAGTCTTCGGTTGGTATCAAAGCCGGATTAGGGAATTGCTGGTCAAGATACTCCATTATGACTAATGATTGGGATAAGACAGTTCCATTGTGTTCTAGAACCGGAACTAGCCCTTGCGGATTTAACTGTAGAAAATCTGCGCTTTGTTGCTCATTTTTTCGAAGATTCAATGAGATTGACTTGTACGGGATTTGCTTCAAGTTAAGGGCGATTCTCGCCCGATAGGCAGCAGAACTACGAAAAAATCCGTATAACTTCATAAATTACCTCTTAACGCTGAACTTCATCAACCAAACCTACTCACTTCGGCGCCAACCTGACTGTTCTTGGCTAATTTTTATTTTCAAATCCATTCAAGTAGGTCACAAATTCATCAGGCATTGGCATAACAATCAAACGGTTCTCTTGTACCGGATCGACTTTACCCCAAAAACGAATCTCGTAACCGTTAACACATTGTCTTGCACCAACCAAAATTGTATGGTTGACTCTAAAAGTCTTTCGGGTCCACTTTTTCACCTCACTCACCACTGTAACCTGATCATTCCAAAACACCGGTGTTAGGAACTCGGCATGGGTTTCAATGAGCGGAAATCCCTTTATCCCAAATTTGCGAATCATCACCTCTTGACCAAATCCGTGATGATCCATCAGTGACTGAGAACCCGCATCAAACCACCGATAGAAGTTTGGATAAAAGATAATGCCGGCTGGATCGCAATCGCCCCACTCTGCTTTAGTTTGCCACTCAAATCGCATCCCGTTGTGATCCTGACACCATTTTCTTCAGGCTATGGCGTCTTATCTTGCCATTTTGCGTTCTTGGCATATTTGATATTGCACGAATCCAACTGGGTTGCAGAATTCGATCCAGGTTTGTTTTGAGGTATTTTCTCATCTGATCTTCGGCTGCGTTCAAATCGCTTGAATTGAATGGGACAAAGAATAATGCGGCACGTACTGAACCGTCAAAGTCAGGAACGCTTACCACAGCCGATTCCACCGAAAGTTCAGTTTCAATGCATGCCCTTTCAATCTCCCGCAGGTTCACCCACCGACCGGACACCTTTATCAACTCGTCCTCGCGGCCTTGATGATACCAGTTGCCTTGCTCGTCACTCGAGTACAAGTCTCCGGTGGCAAACCACCCATTGTTCAGTTGTTGTGCTGTTTCTTGAACTCGATTGGCGTAGTGCGAAAACATGTAAGGGTGTTGTAGATGCAATGCACCTGATTCCTTTGCATCATTGGGTAGTTCCAGATTGCCTTTGATTAACTTAACCTGAGCCAGCGGCATCGGTTTGCCAACCGAGCCATTGGGAGTCGTGTGTCCGTCACCGACGAACGCCAGAAACAAGGTTTCCGAGCAACCGTACACATTGATCAAAGGCACCCCGGTAACATCAGTCCACCGACACTGGATTTTTTCTGACAGGTGTTCACCTGCAGACACAAAAAATTCCGGCCGATTGAAATCACTAAACTTGCCGTTCTCCATATCATTTAACAAATAACGATAAATCGTTGGAACTGAAAAGATGGCTTTGAAATTTTGAACGCTGATAATGCATTTGACAGTAACCGGCGTAACCCAGCCAGGGTGAAGATAAATACCTGCACCTAGAGAAAGTGGGGCAATCAAGCCATTTGCCAAGGCGTAGGCAAAGGATATTTTCGATGTGCAAAATATGATGTCTCCTGCTTGAACTTTCAGATGATCGGTATGAAACCAATCACACTTTCCAATTTCCTTGTGAGTGTGAACTATACCCTTGGGACTGCTTGTCGAGCCTGAAGAATAGACCCAGAGCGACTCATCGGTGGAACTTCGAGGACAGGACTCAAACTGAACTTCCCGAATTCTTCGGGTAGCTTTGGTTGCAAGACTGCTTATTTCAATTGCCTTAACTTGCTTTCCGAGTTGACTGAGACCGCCAGCTAATCCTCCATCGTAGACCACAACTTTTGCATTACTGTCACGACACACATGAACTAAATCATCTGCACTTGAACGGGTTGATACGGCAATAGATACCGCACCTAATTTCATCACAGCGAAGTATGCGGCGACAAATACCGGAGTGTCAGAACATAGAAAAACTACTCGATCACCCACATCCACACCAACTTCAAACAAACTTTGAGCAGTTGAATTGATGCGATTCGCTAGCTCGTCAAAGGTCCAGCTGCCGGATTCCCATTTCAGAGCAATTAAACCTCCGTATCGAGATAGTCGGTCATCACCAAATAACTGCTCAACTATATTCATGCAATTCTTGTAGCGCTTTATTCTTTTTTCTCTACCTGCCAACAAACCGGTCTGGACTTGCACATTACAGCAATTCTCAATCGCAATGTTGGTGTACAGCTCAATTTGCTATATGCGATGCGAAATTGAACTTGTTATTCTAAAATGTATCAAAGTGAACGTGTGCAACGATTTAGTCTAGGTCATAGAGCAATCTTTACATGAGAAACTGTATTTGGAAAAATTGTCGCTATAGCCAAATAGCAATAGTGGCTATAGTTTTATCCATTTGCTCCTCCACCGCAATTTCTCAAGGCCTATCTGATCAACTTACCGAATTCTCCACTCTACAAACTGCTCCCTACAAAACCATCCAGACGCTTGACGGAGATAGAGTCACTCCCGACAGGCTGAAAGGCAAAGTAATTCTTGTGAATTTTTGGGCTACTTGGTGTCCTCCCTGCATTGAAGAACTGCCTACAATGCAAAATTTATGGGAAAAGCATAGTCAAGATGACTTTCAGATATTCGCAGTCGCAGTTGCTGAAGACGAAGCTACAGTGAGCAATTTTTTGCAGGAATTAAATCTGCAGTTAGATTTTCCAATTGTTTTGGATGAAAGTCTAGACATATTCAACGACTGGAAAGTGACGGGACTACCAACAACCATCGCCGTTGACCGTAATGGCATGAGTCGTTATTATGCAGTCGGTGGGCGAGATTTCAATTCAGCAAACATCTCTGGCATAATTGAGAACTTGGTAAACGAGTAACTCAAAGTTTGTTGTCCATTGGACAACCTCAATAAAATACGCTGCAATCTGCAGATCCTTAAGTTGCACATGCTACCCGAATCCTATCGCCCAAAAGTCATCGTGACTAAAATCGGTCTGGATGGACACGACCGAGGCAGTCGAGTTGTTGCCGCTCAGTTGCGGGATTCCGGTATGGAAGTAGTTTACACTCCCCCTTGGCAGTCCATAGATGCCGTGATTCGATTGGCTCAGGACGAAGACGCGGATGTCATTGGTGTGAGTTGTCTGGCTACAGACCATCTTTTGGTTCCTGATTTGATGGCTGAACTCAAGACCGCCGGGATGGACCATGTGCGCGTTGTAGTTGGCGGAATCGTACCTGCAGATGACGAAACTGAACTGTTAAGTGCCGGTGTTAGTAAGGTCTTTCACCCTGGCGCTACTCTTACAAATATTTCAAAAGTTGTTTCTTCACTCGCCAGAGCGGCTCGTGAAGAAGCGATGAACAATCACTGAGAATGGAACGATGAAAAGAGGTAATGTCATCCCATTGCAAAAACCTTCCATAAACTCCGCTCAGGATGAATGGAATCAGCAATATTCAGAACATCTTCCCAACGAACCAGAGTTAAGAAATCGATCAGGGATTCCCATTAAGCCGCTGTATACCCCCGAAGATTGGGATAGCTCCGAATACCTAGACAAACTTGGATTTCCCGGTCAGGTGCCGATGACACGAGGTATCTACTCAACAATGCATCGTGGCAGACCATGGAGTCAGAGACAATTGGTTGGGTTCGGAACACCGGATGACTACAACCGTCGACTGCACGAATTGATCGCTGCCGGCAACAATGCAATCAGTTTGATTCCCTGCAACTCGGTCTATCGAGGATTCGACTGTGATGAGGTAGACATGAAGCTGTTAGGCACATGTGGAGTGATGGTCAATACCGTCGAAGATATGGACCGTTGCTTTAGGAAAATTGATATTGCTCAAATTTCAACAGCAATGAACGATCCTCTGCCTTTCACGTTACTGGCACTGTTACTTGCTGTTGCCAAACGCCGCGGGGTGAGTTGGAATAAGGTGACTGGCACAGCCAACCAAAGCGACTATCTTTCACACTATATCGCCAATCATATGTTCTTTCGGCTTTCCCTGGAAGGGTCTCGGCGAGTATTGGTTGATCACATCGAATTTTGTCAGCGCGAAGTCCCAAACTGGAACCCATTATCAATTGTTGGACAGCATATGCAACAAGCCGGCGCCACACCGGCTGAAGCAATGGCTTACACCTTGTGTACCGCCATTCAATATGCCGAGGACTGTATTGCCAGAGGGATGAATCCCGAGCAGTTTTTGGAACGATTTACATTTTTCTTTGATATTTCGATTAGTTTTTTTGAAGAAATTGCAAAACTGCGTGCAGGACGGCGCATTTGGCAAAAAATCGTGCGCGAACGATTCGGCGTCAAGAACGTCAAAGCGTGGAGATTTAAGTTTCACGGTCAAACATCCGGGGTGGACCTGACCCGTCAGCAACCACTGAACAACATTTCCAGAGTAACCATTCAAGCCATGGCCGGTGTGTTCTCAGGATTACAATCACTGCACACCGATTCGTATGACGAAGTACTTAGTGCTCCAACCAAGGAAGCCGCTCGAATAGCAGTTTCAACTCAAAATATTATTCGAGAAGAAGCGCACTTAGCCGATGTAATCGATCCTTTGGCTGGCTCATACTTTGTCGAATCGTTGACCGATAGCATGGAGGAACAAATCCTCAATACTATCGAGCGAATCGACAACGTTGGTGGAATGTTCTCGGCAGCTCAGCAGGGACTTATCCAACATTGGATAGGCGAATCAGCAAACGAATTTCAAAAGAAGGTTGAGGCTGGCGAACAAACCATTGTCGGCGTCAACAAGTATGTCGCCGACGAGGACATTCCGGTAGTGCCGCTTAAGCGTCCTGAACTCGAGTCAGTTGAAAATCAGTTAGTGATATTGGAAAAATACAAGAAGAACCGAAGTTCTTCTGATGTCAATCGTGCGTATTCTTCTTTGAGTCAAGCAGCACAGGACGAATCCATCAACTTATTTGGTGCGATTGTTGAAGCCGTATCAAATGGTCTCACGCACGGAGAAGTCATTCGTGAAATTCGTAAAGAACTCGGTGATGGACAACCTCAAATAATTCCATGACACCTGTATCGGACACTCAGGCCGAACAAGCACTTTCGACTGAACATTTTCCGCTCACTGACCGCAAGTCATTGGCGCGAGCCATTACGACTGTTGAGAATAATCTCATCGGCTGTGAAGCAATAATCGAGCAAGCCGAAAAACATATTGGGCAGGCTCATGTCATCGGATTTACTGGACCACCAGGGGTTGGCAAGTCTACTTTAATCAATGCTTGTATCACGGAAATTCGACAGTCCGGCAAATCTATCGCTGTGGTCGCCGTTGACCCAAGCAGCGAAATTAGCGGTGGAGCAATTCTTGGCGACCGCTTACGCATGACAGCACATGCAAACGATGATCAGGTGTTTATCCGATCAGTGGCAGCTCGAGGACAACTGGGCGGGGTTTCTGCCGCCACAGTGAACATTATTAACCTGTTTGATACAGCTGGCTGGGACATTATCATCGTCGAGACTGTAGGAACTGGACAATCGGAAATAGACATTTCAAAAATCGCCGATACTACTGTTGTGATTCAGTCTCCAGGCTTTGGGGATGGAATTCAGGCGATCAAAGCCGGTTTGCTTGAAATGGCTGACATTTTGGTAGTTAACAAAAGCGATCTACCAGATGCTGATCGGGTCGTTGGCGAACTCAAGTTAGCAGTTTCCTTGCGACACACCAACAGAAACTCCGTTATCCTCAAGACTAGTGCAACGGATCAATCCGGAATTTCGGAACTTTTGCAGTCAGTCAAGAACCACCGGAAGGTTTTGCAGCAAAGTAGTGCGTTTATCCCTGGTGCAGCACGGATGCGATATGTTTCAATAAATGTTATTACAAAGATGCTAGAACACGGGTTGCGTGACTTTGACGGTCAAAGTTTGGATCAGCTACGCAGGTTGATTCTATCAGGAGAGGTTGACGCAACAACTATTGCCTCATCGATTCTGCAAGCTCCTCCTGCTGTCGAAAAATTAGTGAAGCGAGGCTGAAGCTACCTACTTATTCTTCAAACAGACTTGTATTCCGTGCCTCGTCGATAATCTGCTTGCCTTTCAGAACAGAGTGATCGATCGCCGGCTGCATATCAGTGTGTGTATCCGCTCTTATAAAGTACTTCTCTTTTAACTGACCATCCGCACCTTCTTTGCGGATGTAACCGGCAGTGTGAAAATTACTTTTTTCTTTTTTCGGTGCAGGCTGAATAAGATAGCCTTTGTATTCGACAGCTTCCGCTACAGAAGAAGATTCTACCGAATCCTTCTTTTTGAAAATTCGATCTAGTAATCCCATTGGATGAACTTATTGAAGATGATAACTGGTTGTTACAATGATAAATAGTGGCCCAATTTATCATTACCATTTTGCTTAATGTTAACACTGATGGTGCAAGGTCAATAAAAATGATTTTCAAAGCCAACCAGTTTTATAACCCATTCAAAGTCGCAAAGATCTGTATTGATGACCCCAGGCTATGACTAAATTCAAATTTATCGAAAGTTGTAGATTCCACTAATCTTCAACCGATTAAGATGCCTGTTGCAAGTCGTTGCGACAAAGTTTATAGGTGAGTCTTCGATTGGAACTACACGCGTTAGATACAATTGAATAAAATTAAAATTCAGTTGTGACGGAAGTTCTGAACTATTTTTCACTTTCGTTGCAACCACATTCGGCAAATTACATTTAAATGAAGCTTACAGGCTAACTTTATGGGAACACCAATAGAAACATTTAGAGCAGTTGTTTATCCATGGCACTGCGATCACCAAAATCACATGACCGTAATGCACTATGTCGGCATGTTTGATGCGGCGTTTTGGCATCATGTCGCCAAGTTTGGATTTGACCCTGAATTCCTCAATAGTAATCAGCGTGGATTCGCTGACGTTAGGGATGTGCTGGAATACAAGGCGGAACTTTCAGTAGGCAGTTTAGTTGTCATAAAGTCCAGTTTGACACGCATAGGTGGCTCTTCATTTACCGCACTACATGAAATGTATAACGACTCCACTGGTACCCTTGCGGCAACGTCGGAAAAAACCAGTGCATACTTCAACTTGGAACTCAGAGGAGCAGAAAAGCTCCCAGAGAATCAAAGGGCAATTATGGAGGCTATGCTCAAATAACACACTGGAAAGGAAAACTTGCGTGACCTTAGCAAATTTTTCTTCTTTCCTTGATTTTCGCCCCGGTAGCTCAGCAGGACAGAGCAGCCGCCTCCTAAGCGGCAGGTCAGACGTTCGAATCGTCTCCGGGGCGCCATCTTCTACAACATATTGAAATTACTTGACAAACTATTGTTCAGCGATTCGGAGCAATGGCAGGTTCAAAATGTTTGCGAAATGAGCCTGTGAATAATTATGTGGAAAATCCTATTCAATACGTAATAGAAATGCTCAAACAAACTTGATAACTTTGTCCTATCGCATTTGTATCATGTAAAAGTTGTTTAATAACAATGAGTTATCTTAAAGAATTTAAAGTAATTCAAGAAATAGTTGATGTAAGTTGAAAAACAAGCATAATTCGAGGCTGTGAATATCTTTTTGCTTTGTCAGTACCTTCCATTGCAATAACCACTGCTAACCTGTAAGCCATTGATTTGCAATAATAAAGACAAATCAGACTAATTGTTACACGCGCAACTTTCCAAGTTTTGCCAATGCATAGGTTGCTCCCATAGCAAATATGGTTAGCGTTATCGTTGCTCCAAGAATTGGTAACAGACCTCTAAGCAGGACGACATAAGCGATGGATTGCTGGATAGCAAAGTATCCCAAACCCACCACAATCCCAAGAAACACGGAGTAACTTACTCCCCTTCTCCCACCTCTAAATGCGAAGGGAATGACACAAGCAACCATCATAACGGACGTGATGGGGATGATCAGTCTATTCCAAAAAGTGACATCCAATACGTCTGAATTGTGACCGTTTGCCCGGAGAAATCTGGAAAGATTGAATAACTCCCAAGTCGGCATCTGAACTGGAGTCCAACCTAACGCCTGTAATGTTTGAGTGGTTACTGAGACTGGAATCTCCGTTGTTTCAATTTCATCAGTTTCAGTGAAACCGTCGAAGTAAATACTACGAACTACCTCGTTGAGGATTAGCGCACCTCTATCGTCATCCACTCTTGCGCTGCTGGCTACGGATTTTTCGGCCAAACCTCCATTCGTAGACACTTCGAATAAGGTTACCGCCGACATCATTCCGTCATTGTTAATACGACTGAAACGAAAATAATATTGTCCATCTCGAACCCAAGTCCCGGTTATTGGGTTACTCTTGCCAAAATCGGATTCAATTTGAAGCAAAATCTCATCTTTTTTCTTTTCACTCGTGGGGACTACAAACTCTCCCCAAACTGCTACGAGTACAGCAATAATTGCTGCCAAGCCCATCACCGTTGCTGCTATTCGATGACGGGAAATACTACCGGCTTGTAATGCAATGAGTTCCGAATGCCTTGCCAATGTGGACATTCCAAGCAGTGTCCCAAGTAAAAGTATCATTGGTGCCAAATCATAAATTTGCCGAGGAATTGACAATGCATACAACTTGCCAATTAAACCGAAATCGTTATCGGAGCCATATTCGGAGAGCAGCTCCAAAAATGCGATGAATGAATATAGACACAATAACCAAAAACCTGCCACCATCGTCTTGCGCAGCACTTCGGCTCCGACGTGGCGGTCCATGGTCTTGATCATGATTAAAGTTTGGTCCTAAGTAACCCGGGCAATGCAGGCTTGTTGTCTAAATAACGAATAATGACCGATACAACTAAAGATAAGGCCAATCCATGTATGGACCACAACATTAATTGAGCATAATCGGTACCTTGTCGAATTTCATCTACAGAAAAACTAATTAAACTGTTGTAAATAAAGAAGATTGCTACGGAAGTGAGAAGGTTGACACCAACCCCATTTCCAAGCGGCACGCACCCCATCGCAAATGCCGCTGCTATAACGATTGGAATCATAACTACTTTGGAAACGCGCCACATCAACTCTGCCCTTTCTGACTGATTGTCAGACCCGATTAGTTCCAATGTAGGTTTTGCTTTTATCGGTAATTTGAACTTAAACTGAACAGGCGCATTCAAGTTTGATACAAAGGTCTCAAACTGAATCCGTTCGTATGTGGGTGCTCCGTCGGAAAGCCAATACTGAAGTCCATTGTTGAGCAACAACGATTGGTCATCTGTGGTCAGGTGATGACCGATCTCTCCCGTTCTGGCAATTGCAATGGATTCCAGTGCAGGCGAATGTGACTCATAGTGAAACAGCCGGTACTCGTCAGGCAGGTTGTTGCCAGTTGAAAAAAAGACCACCCTTTTCCCACCATCGCTAGTAAGGAACTCCCCCTGTTCAAGGGTGGTATATACCGAATTGTGTTTAAATTCCTGGAGCAACCTGGAAAAGTTTCGTTCTGCCTGAGGGGTGAAGTACAAACTCAGTGGCATAACGATACAGACTGCCCCTAGCACAATGAGACCAACCACTGATAAATAATTTAGTGGGCCAATTCCACTAGCCGAAAAGATGGTAAATTCTTTATCACGACTCCAACGTGTAAGCACTAATAATATCGAAACGAAAAGTACAGGCGCAAGAATCACATCAAGGAAAGCGACTGTCTTCAACAATAGTATTTCCAGTAGACCATCAGTTGGAACATTGCCTTGAACGGCACGGCGAAGTAGCGCCACAATTTTCCCTACTAGATATATGGTGATTACAACGAAGGAAACCACTACACACGTAAATATAGTTTCTAGCGCTAGTTTCCTTTGATAAATCTTCAGTAACTTCAATTTTTACTTTTGACTAGAGCAAGTTGAAGGGGACAATTCATTGTCTCAGAGAGAGTTTCAGCACGACCGGGGCGATAGAATAAAACCGATCTTCTGCTAAAATTTACCACCGTGTATGTCCGTCTACTACATAACCATTTCTTTTTCAACGGAATCAAAAAATGACAGTTCAGTTTACTTCTGCCCGTAATTCAGCTTCAAATTGCCGTGCCGGCTACATCATTGCTGGAGTTTACGATAAAGACAATTTTACAGTCAGTGCCAAAGAACTTGATGAAATTTCCAATGGAGCAGTGACTACCCTAATTTCGAACAACGATCTCAAGAACAAAGTTGGCAGTTGTGCATTAATTTCCCCTCTGAACGGGTCTGAATCCAAAAGAGCTCTCGTTGTCCGACTCGGCAGGAAAAGTAAATTGAACGCAAACAACTTTCAAAAGGCTATTGCGGGTGTTGCTGGATTTATCAAGGCCGCCACTCCCGACAATGCAGTGTTCTTTCTTGATGACTTAGAGGTAGAGGGCCACAATTCTGAGTGGATAGCAAAACGTACTGTCGAAATCATTAATGATTCATTGTATGTATTCGCGCATTTGAAAAAAGCAAACAAAAAACGTAGAAAGAAGTGGAGAATTCAACTATCAGTTACTCAATCCGCAAGTTTGAAGTCGATTCGTTCAGGCATTCGACTCGGCAAGGCAATCAGCAATGGCGTGAATCTTGCCAAAGATCTAGGCAATCTACCTGGCAATGTATGCACTCCAACTTACTTGGCCGAACGAGCCACAGAATTGGCTAACGAAAGCAACCTCGACGTCGAAGTGCTCAGCGAAGAACAAATGGAAGAGTTGGGAATGGGTTCTCTACTTTCTGTGTCTCGCGGTAGTCGTGAACCCGCCAAACTAATCATTATGAACTATCGAGGGACATCTGAAGACACTAAACCCATCGTACTGGTTGGAAAAGGATTGACATTTGATGCGGGTGGAATTTCAATCAAACCCGCTAGCAGCATGGATGAGATGAAGTTTGACATGTGTGGTGGCGCGGGAGTCATCGGCGCCATGTCAGCCGTAGCCGAATTGAAACTGCCACTTAATGTTATTGGGGTGGTACCCAGCAGTGAAAATTTGCCGGATGGCGCTGCCAACAAACCCGGAGACATTGTCACCAGCATGAACGGTACCACAATTGAAATTCTCAATACGGATGCAGAAGGACGTCTGATTTTGTGTGATGCATTAACCTATGTTGAAAGATTCGAACCGGATACCGTAGTTGATGCCGCCACCTTAACCGGAGCCTGTGTAATTGCTTTGGGCAGATTTCCAAGTGGTCTGTTCAGTAGTGACGAAGAACTGGTTGCGGAATTAGTTGAAGCAGGCAACATAAGCGGCGACCGCGTATGGCCTATGCCGTTATGGGATGACTATCAAGGTATGCTCGACAGCAACTTCGCTGATGTTGCCAATATCGGTGGTCGTGACGCCGGTGCCGTAACCGCTGCCTGTTTTTTGGCGAGATTTACCAAGAAGTTTCGTTGGGCACACTTAGACGTTGCGGGTACGGCTTGGCTTCATGGTAAAGCCAAAGGGTCAACGGGACGTCCGGTTTATTTATTCATGCAGTTCTTGCTTGGACGCTGTAATACCCAATTCAATTAACAGGAGTCTGTAAAGTCTCGCCAAATGACAACATCTGTCGGCATCTACCGCTTCAATTCTGCCGGTGAAATTGGAAGATTGCGACTCGCATGTAGACTGGTTGAGACTGCATTTACGCGGGGGCACAAGGTCTTTGTTGCGACCATGGATGAAGCCAGTAGTGAAGAAGTAGATCGGTTACTTTGGACCTTTAAATGGTGGAGTTTTATTCCACATACCAATCAATCCAACACTTTTGCCAATATTGAACAATACCCGGTAATTATTGGACATTCAGCACCACCGACCGAAATGACGGATGTCTTAGTGTTAACGCGAGACCAAGTACCCGACTACGCCGCACAATTTGACCGCATAGTCGACCCGGTAAACAGCCAAAGACAGGAAATTGAACTTGCCCTAAATCGAGAGAGACAGTATCTCGAATTAACTGGAGTCACTCCAGTTAAACACGAAGTGTAATGGGCAGGTATGAATCTAAATTTTTTTCAGAAAATTAAAACAACGTGAGCACTGACCAACTACCAAAGGCATTCGACCCCCATTCTGTTGAACAACCCATGTATGAACATTGGGAAAAACAGGGATATTTTGAACCGTTTGGGGATGGTCCTCCCTACTGCATCATGATTCCTCCGCCCAATGTGACGGGAAGCCTGCATATGGGACATGCCTTTCAGAACACCCTTATGGATGCTCTGATTCGCTACCATCGAATGAAGGGTCACAAAACATTGTGGCAGGCTGGTTCCGACCATGCAGGGATCGCAACACAAATGGTAGTGGAACGTCGCTTGAATGCTGAAGGCGTATCCCGACACGATCTCGGACGGGAAAAGTTCATTGATGAAATTTGGAAGTGGAAGGAACACTCAGGCGGCACGATTCAACGTCAGTTAAGGCGACTTGGAGCCTCATTGGATTGGTCGCGCGAACGCTTTACCATGGATCCTGACTTGTCCAATGCTGTGCAGGAAGTATTCGTGTCACTTTACGAAGAGGGATTGATCTATCGAGGCCAGAGGTTGGTGAACTGGGATCCTGTGCTGCTTACGGCAATATCTGACCTTGAAGTTCAAGCCGAAGAAGAAAATGGGCACTTATGGCATTTCAGGTATCCCATAGCCGACAGTACCGAATATTTGGTCATTGCAACCACTCGTCCAGAAACTATGCTTGGAGATACCGCTGTTGCTGTCAATCCAAGTGATGAACGTTATGCAGCCTTTGTTGGCAAGACTGTCATTCTGCCCTTGGTTGGCAGACCCATACCTATCATCGCGGATGACTATGTAGATCCTGAGTTTGGCACAGGTTGCGTCAAAATCACACCCGCACATGACTTTAATGACTATCAGGTGGGTCAGAGAGGAAATTTGGACGTTATTAACATTATGACTCCGACGGCGACCATTGATCTCCCTGATACGCCCTATCACGGACTGGACCGCTTTGAGGCTCGCAAAAAGGTTGTCGAAGACCTCAATGCGCTCGGATTACTCGAAGCAACTGAAAACCACACCTACAAAGTACCGCGCGGTGATCGAACGGGGGTGGTAATCGAACCCTATCTCACAGATCAGTGGTTTGTACGTACGGGTCCTTTGGGCAAACCTGCAACTGAGGTCGTCAAGAATAGAGAAATTAGATTTGTTCCTACCAACTGGGAGCGAACATATTTTGACTGGATGAATGATCTTCAGGATTGGTGTATTTCACGGCAAATTTGGTGGGGGCACAGAATTCCTGCGTGGTATGACGATGAAGGACATATTTACGTTGCACGCAGTGAGGAAGAAGCGTACAAACAGGCTCAAGAAAAACACAATGGAGAATCTATCAAACTACGTCAGGACGAAGATGTCTTAGATACGTGGTTTTCTTCGGCACTCTGGCCGTTTTCTACGCTTGGGTGGCCGCAACAAACGGAAGATTTGAAGACTTTTTACACAACTAGCGTACTCATAACAGGATTCGACATCATCTTCTTTTGGGTTGCTCGAATGATCATGTTTGGATTGAAGTTCGCTGACGGTATTCCTTTTGATGAAGTCTATATTCATGGACTAGTGCGAGACTCAGAAGGACAAAAAATGTCCAAATCAAAGGGCAACATTCTTGACCCTCTTGACCTGATTGACGGAATTGAACTACCTGAACTCATCGAGAAGCGCACCACCGGTTTGATGCAACCAGATTTGGCACCAAAAATTGAGAAGGCCACTCGTCAGCAATTCCCAAACGGTATTCCGTCTTACGGCACAGATGCGCTACGTTTCACCTTTGCAAGTTTGGCTACTCAAGGCCGGGATATTCGTTTCGACCTTGGCAGAATCGAAGGTTATCGAAATTTCTGTAACAAGTTATGGAATGCTGCACGATTCGTTCTAATGAATCGAGATGATACCGTCCTTGATCAAGACATCAACTTGAGTGATTTAGGCACTTCCGAAAGGTGGATTATCTCTGAACTGAGGCAAACAACTTTGCTGGTTGAAGAAGCATTTTCCACATATCGTTTTGATATTGCGGCCAAACACCTGCATCAGTTTATTTGGGGCGAATATTGTGATTGGTATATCGAGTTAGCCAAAATCAAGCTGCGTAGTTGTTCTGATTTTGAACAAACACAAATTCGTAACGCTCTATTGTATGTATTGGAGTCAACTCTGCGTCTACTCCATCCGATCATGCCGTTTATCACCGAAGAAATATGGCAGAAAATTCCACTCAAAAGGAACGGCGAGAACGAGCATCACTCAATCATGCTACAACTCTACTCCAGCGCAGGAGATAGTGAAGTTGACACAGGAGCAGTCAGTGAAATTAACTGGGTAAAGGAAGTAGTGTCACAGATTCGTACGGTTCGTGGCGAAATGGATGTAAATCCTGGAGCGAAGTTGCAAGCAACTTACTTCAATGCTTCAGCGATGGGTCAAGTCTATATGAAGCAAAATTTGGACTTAATTCTTGGACTTGCAAAACTAAAGAGCCTTGAATCGTGTTCGAATCCGGACGCTCCAGATGATTGTGCTGTGGTTCTAATTGACTCAATGAAAATCTATATTGAGATTGAAAGAGAAGACCACACTGAGGATCAGCTCATGCGGCTCAATCGAGATCTTGCAGAAACTACCAAACTCGTCAACGTATCACAAGGCAAGCTATCCAATGCGAACTTTGTTGAAAGAGCTCCTGCAGAAATTGTCCAAAGAGAACGAGATAGACTTGAGGAACACCTTAAAAAGCAGACCGAACTTGAATCAATTAAAGCTAGGTTATCGCCTCAGTAACGTCAGATATTCTCTTAAGTTTGGACGTTTTGACCTGATTTTTCGAACGCCGGTTTTTCAGTTTCTGAAATCAATAGAGGATTGCTCTTGACAAGCCAGCAAAACCAAAATTCCTTATGCAGTTCCATATGGTATTCCGTGCAGGAATCCAGTCACGCGTGAATTGAAGCAAAATCAATGCCATATTATAGTTTGATCAATTCTTATATATTTTCTCAAATACCTGAAGATATGATTCATAAGTACCCACATCATGACGAACCGCAGAATCGCTGGTTAACTCAAGATTGCAGAAAAAACGCCCTGTTGCCTTGCGACAGAAGATGAACTGCCGAGTCACAAAGCTAAAGAAGATTGGCGTTATTTAAAAAATCAGAATTTGATGACCGTATAGAAAACCTGTCATGAAGAAGGACCAGAACATGACAGGCAGTCAACAACGTGTCGCACTACAAAGGCAAATCTGGCAAATTGCCAATGATGTACGCGGAGCCGTCGATGGTTGGGACTTTAAGCAATATGTCCTCGGCACACTGTTCTACCGTTTTATCAGCGAGAATTTTGCGAACTATATCGAAGCTGATGACGAGAGTATAGATTATGCGAAACTGTCTGACTGCGTAATTACACCAGAGATCAAAGATGACGCGACTAAAACCAAGGGCTACTTCATTTATCCCTCACAACTTTTTGCCAATGTTGCAAAAAACGCGAACACCAATGACAGCCTGAACACAGATCTAGCAAAAATCTTCAGAGAGATCGAAGCATCCGCTAGCGGATATCTATCGGAAGATGATATTAAGGGCTTATTTGATGACTTTGACACCACCAGCACCAGGCTTGGCACTACGGTTAAAGATAAGAACACCCGTTTGGCTGCCGTTCTAAAAGGTGTTGCAGGTCTGAAATTTGGTGATTTTCAGGGCAACAAGATTGACCTTTTCGGCGATGCCTACGAATTTCTCATCTCCAACTATGCCGCCAATGCGGGCAAAGGGGGGGGGAGTTCTTCACCCCGCAACATGTCTCCAAACTGCTTGCGCAACTCGCCATGCACAAGCAATCCACCATCAACAAAATTTATGATCCGGCCTGTGGCTCTGGCTCCCTCTTGTTGCAAGCAAAAAAGCATTTTGATGCACATATTGTAGAAGAAGGCTTTTTCGGCCAGGAGATCAACCACACCACCTATAACCTCGCCCGCATGAACATGTTCCTGCACGACGTCAACTATGACAAATTCAATATCAAGCGGGGCGATACTTTAACAAAACCGTATTTTGGAGATGAAAAGCCCTTTGATGCTATCGTCTCCAACCCACCGTATTCGGTGAAATGGATTGGCTCGGGTGACCCGACACTTATCAATGATGAACGATTTGCGCCTGCCGGTGTGCTTGCCCCGAAATCCAAAGCGGATTTCGCCTTTGTACTCCATGTACTTGACTATCTTTCAGGCAAAGGTCGCGCGGCGATTGTCTGCTTTCCCGGAATATTCTACCGTGGTGGAGCCGAGAAAAAGATTCGCCAATATCTTATCGATAACAATTTTATTGAAACAGTGATTTCACTAGCCCCAAACCTGTTTTACGGTACTACCATTGCGGTGAACGTGCTGGTACTGGCTAAGAATAAAACTAACCTAGATGTTCAATTTATTGAAGCCAGTGGCGAGGAATTTTTCAATAAGGAAACCAATAATAATGTGCTCACAGACAATGAAGATGCAGAGAACCCTGGCCATATTCAAAAGATTATGACGTTGTTCGACAGCAAGGAGGATGTCGATCATGTAGCTCGGTCAGTCGCTTACGAGAAAATTGTTGAAAGCGACTACAACCTGTCCGTCAGCGCTTACGTCGAACCCAAAGATACAAGAGAAGTGATTGATATAAACATCCTCAATGCCGAACTGAAAACCACCGTAGCTAGGATTGACCAGTTGCGTACTCAAATAGATATTATCGTGACGGAAATCGAGACGTGAGCGTACCGAAATTTGTGGAAAATCTGCTTGCTGGGGCAGACGTGGTATGGAAGCCCTTGGGGGAAATTGCTGAGCTCAAACGCGGTTCATCCATCACGAAGAAAAATGTTATTGATGGTGAAATACCCGTTATTGCTGGAGGTAGGAAACCAGCCTATTTTCACAATGTAAGTAATCGCCAAGGCGAAACAATCGTCATCGCAGGTTCTGGAGCCTATGCGGGTTTTGTTAGCTGGTGGGAACGTCCAATTTTTGTTTCTGATGCTTTTACCGTTAAACTCAACAACCAAGTACTTCCCAAGTACTGTTATTACTGGCTCCAGAGTTTGCAACAGAGGTTGCATGATCTAAAAAGTGGAGGTGGTGTTCCCCATGTCTATCCTCGAAATGTGAGCCCGCTACTTATCCCAATCCCGTGCCTCGATAACCGGAAAATATCGTTAGCGATTCAGGCGGAGATTGTGCACATTTTGGACAATTTCACCGAGCTTACCGCCGAGCTTACCGCCGAGCTTACCGCCCGAAAAAAGCAATACAACCACTATCGCGATCAACTGCTGAGATTCGATGGTAGTTATGTGGAATGGAAGACATTGGACTGGGTCGGCACGGTGCGTATGTGTAAGCGTGTGATGAAGAACCAAACTGTTGAGAACGGGGAAATTCCATTTTTTAAAATTGGGACGTTTGGCAAAGAAGCAAACGCATTCATTTCTAGGGAATTGTTCGAGGGGCTTAAGGAGAGATATAACTACCCCAAGATCGGTGAAGTCCTGATTTCGG
This sequence comes from Arenicellales bacterium, assembly GCA_965200645.1. Taxonomy (GTDB): domain Bacteria; phylum Pseudomonadota; class Gammaproteobacteria; order Arenicellales; family JAJDZL01; genus CBDAUN01. The sequence continues at coordinate 122,444 of CBDAUN010000003.1, read as the reverse complement.
CCAGTGGGACGATCGGCAGGGCAGTGATTTATGATGGGAAAGAGGCTTACTTCCAAGACAGTAATATTGTTTGGCTTGAAAATGATGAAAGTAAAGTGCTGAACAAGTACCTATTTTACTTTTATCAGATTGCAAATTGGCATGTTTCAGAAGGTGGAGTGATCAAGCGTCTATACAATGACAACATCAAGAAAACTCAGATTCTTATTCCTTACCCAAACAACCCAATTAAATCCTTGTCTAGACAAGCTCGCATCGTCGCTATTCTCGATAAATTTGACACCCTCACTACTTCACTTAGCGAAGGTCTACCACGTGAAATTGAATTACGACAAAAGCAATATACCTACTATCGCGACTTGTTGTTTAACTTCCCAAAGCCCGGCGAGAACGTGACTTAGGATGAGTCAAACGCTCACGCAAATCGCTTGGCAGAACGAACATTATGGTCTTGGACACTAAACCAATCGCAGAAACAAATCGCTTTATCGTTCTCGAAAAATTTACGAGGCAAAGCGAGCCAGCAGGAAGCTATCAGAGCGAAGCCGGTCTAGAGCACGAGCTTATTCAGGACCTGGTTAATTTGGGCTATGAATTTCGCCCCGAGATAAATAATCCTGAAGCTATGCTGGCGAATGTGCGCATGCAGTTACAGTTATTGAATGACATGCTGTTTGCGGATGGTGAGTGGCAGCGCTTTGTTGAGAACTATCTGGATAAACCCAATGATGGCATTGTCGATAAAACCCGCAAAGTTCATGATGACTGCACTCATGACTTCGTGTTTGATGATAAGCATATTCAGAACATTCACCTGTTCGACAAGAAGCATCTCGCCCGAAACAAAATGCAGGTGATCAATCAATTTGAACAAGCCGGAACTCATGCCAACCGCTATGATGTGACCATCCTTGTCAACGGTCTGCCTTTGGTTCAGATTGAATTAAAGAAACGCGGCGTTGCGATTCGCGAGGCATTCAACCAGATACACCGCTATAGCAAAGAGAGCTTTAACAGTGAGCACTCGCTTTATAAGTATCTACAGATTTTTGTGATTTCTAATGGCACCGACACGCGTTATTTTGCCAATACTGTAAAGCGTGATAAACACAGTTACGATTTCACCATAAACTGGGCGAAGGCGGATAATGAGCTGATCAAAGACCTGAAAGATTTCACCACTACTTTCTTTCAGAAAAATACCCTTTTGAGTGTTCTTCTTCATTATTCGGTTTTCGATGTCAATGATACTTTGCTCATTATGCGTCCCTATCAGATTGCTGCGACAGAGCGTATTTTGTGGAAGATCAGGAGCTCATTCGAAGCGAAAAACTTGAGCAAGCCGGAAAGTGGCGGTTTCATCTGGCACACCACAGGCTCTGGTAAAACACTCACCAGTTACAAAGCGGCACATCTTGCGACTGAACTTAATTTTGTCGACAAGGTGTTTTTTGTGGTTGACCGCAAAGACCTCGACTACCAGACGATGAAGGAGTACCAGCGCTTTTCACCAGATAGCGTCAACGGATCGGTTAACACCGCAGGGCTGAAGCGAAATTTGAGTAAAGACGATAACAGGATCATCGTCACCACGATTCAGAAGCTGAATAATTTGATGAAAAGCGAACGTGAACTGGATGTTTACAACAAACAGGTCGTTTTCATATTTGATGAATGCCACCGAAGCCAGTTTGGTGAAGCTCAAAAAAATCTTAAGAAAAAGTTCAAGAATTTTTATCAGTTTGGTTTTACAGGCACGCCGATCTTTCCTCAAAATGCGCTGGGTGCAGACACTACCGCCAGCGTATTCGGACGTGAGCTACATTCTTATGTCATCACTGACGCCATTCGTGACGAAAAGGTTCTCAAGTTTAAGGTCGATTACAACGATGTACGACCTCAGTTTAAAGACATTGAATCCGAACTAGATGAAATAAAACTTAGCACAGCAGAGAACAAGCAAGCATTGTTGCACCCTGACCGAATTCAGGAAATATCCCGATACATTCTGAATAATTTTCGCCAGAAAACCCATCGCTTACAGGACGATAAAAAGGGTTTCAATGCGATGTTTGCGGTCAGCAGTATTGACGCTGCCAAGTTGTATTATGAAACTCTGAACGCGATACAGACAGGGTGCGACAATCCCCTTAAAGTCGCAACGATATACTCTTTTGCCGCAAATGAGGAGCCAAGTGCAGCCGGTATGATTCCGGATGAGAGTTTTGATGTTTCAGCGATGAATCGCAGTGCAAAAGAATATTTGGAGGCTGCGATTGGAGATTACAACAAGTTTTTCAAGACCAACTTCAGCGTAGATAGCAAAGGCTTTCAGAACTATTACAGGGATCTGGCTAGGCGGGTTAGAAACAAGGAAGTTGATTTGCTGATTGTGGTGGGTATGTTCCTGACTGGCTTCGATGCACCTACGCTTAACACCCTTTTTGTAGATAAGAACCTTCGTTACCACGGCTTAATACAAGCCTACTCCCGGACCAATCGCATTTTGGATGCGACGAAATCCTTCGGGAACATCGTCACTTTCCGCAATTTGGAAGAGGCAACAGTCGATGCCATTACATTGTTCGGTGACAAAAACACAAAGAATGTGGTGCTAGAAAGAAGCTATCGGGAATATATGGATGGCTTTACCGATTCGACCACAGGTGAAGCACGACGCGGTTTTTTGGTGGTGACTAAAGAGCTTAAGGAGCGGTTTCCCGACCCGTCTGTCATTGAAAGGGAAGTGGACAAGAAAGAGTTCGCCAAATTGTTCGGCGAATATTTGCGCATCGAAAATGTGCTCCAAAATTTTGATGAATTTACCGCTTTGAAAGCCTTGCAAGACGTCGATCTGAATGACGAAGAAGCAGTAGAGATCTTCAAAACACGGCATTATTTGAGTGATAAAAGTTTGGATGAATTTCGGGCAATCAACATGCCCACTGAGAGAATGATTCAGGATTATCGATCCACGTATAACGATATTCGCGACTGGCTCCGCCTTGAAAAAGCGGCAACCGACAAGGAGCAGGCCACACTCGAATGGGATGATGTCGTCTTTGAGGTGGATTTGCTCAAATCCCAAGAGATCAATCTAGACTACATTCTGGAACTGATTTTTGAAAAAAACAAAATAGTCAAAGACAAGACAGAATTGACTGACGATGTACGCCGGGTCATTCGTGCAAGTCTTGGTAATCGCGCCAAGGAAAGTCTACTGGTGGCTTTCATCAATCAAACAGACTTGGATCAAATTGGCGATAAGACCAGTTTAATTGAAGCGTTTTTCACCTTTGCCCAAGCGGAGCAACGGCGCGAGGCCGAAGACCTGATCAATACTGAAAACCTGAATGCTGAAGCCGCAAAGCGTTATATGATCTCGTCGATCAAGCGCGAATTTGCCAGTGAAAATGGTACAGAGCTGAATGAGATTCTGCCGAAAATGAGCCCGCTAAACCCACGATTTTTGACCAAGAAGCAGGATGTCTTTCAAAAAATCTCAGCGTTTGTAGAAAAGTTCAAAGGAATCGGCGGACAAATTTAGAGTGTGACTGATTGAAAGGGATTCAGCATTCCAAAATTTTTTAAACCACGCCATTTTGTGTGAACTGATTAGTTAAGCAGGTACTGGTTTCCTTACTTGATGGAATTGCCTATGTTCTGGAGAGTAATCAAAACAAACGGAAACTGGCGCACAAGGAGTCAATGACTGAAATTTGGTGACGGCCAAGATCATCCATGACATACTGACCTGTTATGGTTGAGATGTGTTGGGTGGTAAGGTGAATCACGTGGTCAGGACGCACAGCCCTCTAACCCCGACTTCATCCTGAAAGGTGATTAATACCCTCATTACTGTAACTTCAATCTGACTCTGCCCCTGTCTGAAAAGTTGGAACGGAACCTGGTCGAAGCGAAACCACAAATACATAATGTAATGAACGTTGTTATATGTGCCGGCTTCACAACGGACACCCACCGGTACATCATGAAAGCCAATCTCTCTTGACTTCCGACATTATCGGTAGTAATTCAGTGACTTCAAAGACTGATATATTTCGATATTCGAAGAATCAGAACAAAACATCTGAACTTAAGCAACAATGTGCAAGGTCTTGGTCCAGAAAAAGAAGCTCATCATGGTGGTATACGGCCGCTTAGTGTAGAGAATAGATGAATTTGATTCAAGTGTTTCATCAGCAAACAGCATGAAGCCTTAAGTCATCAAAGGTGAGATTTGAGTTCACTGATGACGTCGAGTTACTGTCAGGCATTAATAATTTTCATTATAGAGATAAACTGACTTCAGTATTTGACACTCAGTTGTGCTATTTCAGTGAATTGACGGTTTGATTCAAAAATAGAGTCAAATTAAAAGGTTTACAATACTTAAGTTGCGTCGGTGAGCTGCCTGGCATTGACTGAGTGATTGCTCAACAATTCACTGAGAAGGATCTAGATGATTGCAGTTCTTGAGTCGACCTGACATCCAATCATTCAGGCTCAGGGATGTACCCGTTCATCGCTTCATGGTGGTCACGGGTTGCGTTGCATTCGACTTCGTGTGAGTCACTACGAAGTGGTTGTATTCAACTTCAGTCAAGCATGGTCAACCTCAACCTCTGACGTACATCTTTTTTACCAACCGTACGAGTCTAACGATTAGGAGAGTCCAATTGAGTTCTAAAACCACAACCGACAACCCTGCTTCGAGGATGCCGTATCACGATCTGTTTTTCAAAGATGTCTTAGCGTCGTTTCCCGGCTTACGCCAGGAACTTGTCGAACTGTCACTGCCCAGTGCATTACGGTCGGAACTTGATACCGACCACATTGATTATCAAACCGAGATTTTAGGCAGTGGCTGGCAGGTGGAACTTCGTCCCGATGGTCTAATGTCGATGAAGATCAACCAGGCCAGCGAAGCAGATCCTCGGGTACAGTTCGTGTTTGAATTCAAAAGTCATCCGGACTCCCATACAATCGATCAGGTGGCAAGGTATATGTACAGAGTCGGTTACGAGCAAACCGATGCCTTGGTGATGGCGGTGGTGGTGTACCACGGTGAACAGCACTGGGACTTTGATCCCACGCATCCCGCCTCGCTGAAACTGTTGTCCGAGGAACTTCGAAAGCACGATGCCAAGTCACTGCACTTTCGAGTGCTGTTTGTCAATTTAATGGACGAACCTATTCAAAGGACCGTACAGGATTTGAAGTTTGCCTCAGTATTCTATATTCTTACACATATATGGCATTTGGACGATGCAGTGGTGGGCCAGATGTTACGTCTGGCGTCTGAAAAGTTACATGGCATGGCGGGTTACGATGCGTTGTGTGCCTCCATGGTGGCCTATGTCAGTCAGCGGGACCCGAAGTATAAAAGTCGTGAACGACTCATAGAGATTGAGAAACTTAATGTTGAACCGGATAAGAGAATCATGACAAAAGTGATGACCATTTTAGATGCCTACACTTTGCAAGACAGACTAGAAGCTAGTCAAAAAGCAACTGAGAAACGCAACTGGGAGTTTGCAGAAAGTTTACTTCGCGACAATTTAGACGATTCGTTTGTTGTCAAGCACAGTGGCCTGTCATTGGATGATGTTTCCGAGTTGCGGCATAAGTTGAACGGAGCGGGTTCTTAAAGATACGGAAAGTCTCTGATTTGTCATGTCTATGTTTTGAATAGTTAGTTCGATATGATTGACGCAAAGCAAAGACATATTTCTTGACTTCCGACATTTTGTCGGAAAATTAGAAGTAATCTACTTGAACCTTCTATCGAGCGAGCACGTAATTCGTTTCGACTTACATTACCTGTGGAAGTTAAGGGAAGTTCATCAATATGTTCTATGTAACGAGGATATTCGTATGCTGCCAACTATGACCGTGCCGAATACTGAATTTCACTGGTAAGTTCAACCTCAGTTCGAAAACCTTCGAAATCAATGGTTAGTCCCACAACCATGGCGTTTGAACAGTCTGTATTTAGTGGTTATACAACCGACTGTGTGACCGGTCCCCTTTCCATCATCGTGCGAAGCAGATGGGCAAGTATGCTGTCTGGATCATCCAACATCATGCAGATGGTGAAATGATCTTGTCCTGGCAGTGACGTCGATGTGGCGTTATCCCAACGTGCCGCCAATGCATCACTTTGCCGTCGATATTCTTCACCTTCCTGATCACCATAAAAGCAATGAATTTTTGCTTCAGAATAGTTTTCGAGTAATGCCGGACTGTTGCGTTGCGCAGTGATCTCATCCAGGTTTAGGACATCATTGAGGTAACAGAGTCTGATGGGTTCCAAATCCATCAGTCCGCTGATGATTAGTGCTCCCTTTACTAGGTTCTGCGGACATCCGAACTCAAGGGCGGGCCAATCCGTGGCCGATAACATTGCTGTCAGGTGGCCACCAGCGGAGTGACCGCTGACGATGATTCGGCCCGGGTCACCTCCATACTCCGCAACGTGATGCCATAACCAAATCAGCGCGCGTCGGCACTGGGTCACCAACTCCTCCATATCAACTTCGGGTATGAGTGCATAGTTCACCACAACACAAAGCGCATCCAACCCCAAGGTGGCGTTGGCGACGTAACTGAACTCGTGCTTGTTGAGAGCATGCCAATAGCCTCCGTGAAAGAACACGTGTACCGGCTTAAGACTTCCGCTTGAATTGGACGTACCGGTGTAAAAAATATCAAGAGTTTCAGCGAAAGACGACCCATAGGAAATGTCTAGGAAACTGTTTAGTTCCAAACGAGTTTCCTGACTGCGCTGAATATACCATTGCAGATATTCCCCGAAATTGGGAACTTTCGCACGATTGTTGTATTCGGCATCAAGACCCTCTTGGTCGAAGTGTCGAAAGACTTTCGGTGGCTTCAAGGGTGCACAGTCCTGACTGGAACGAAAAGGCTGATACCATTCCAGTCCGATATCCGTGTCTCCAGTGGATTGATATTCCGCTCCGATCCAGCCATCATACTTCAAATCGGTGATCTTTTTGAACAACCAGTCATAATCAACTTCACCAATATTCGGTTCATGCCGTCCTGGCACTCCAGCTACCTGCACATGGCCAATCCAAGGCAATGCTTCAGTCAATCTGGTCAGCAGGTTCCCCTCCGTCATCTGTACATGGTAGCAATCAAACATCAGTCGAATGTTCCGGATGCCTTCCTGATTCTCCAATCGGTGAATCAGGTCGATCGCCTGGGAAACCCTAAACAATGCATAGCCTGGTCGGTCGATTCGGTTGATAGGTTCGATCAGGATGTCCAGGTCTGCGGCCCGGGCGACCTCAGCAGCCCAAGCCAAATGGTCATACATACGATGCAGAGCAACCCGGCTGTCTTCGCAGATACCAGCCATAGCATGAATGTATTTTGCTCCGATCATAGAAGCATAATCGACCGCTCGACAAACACCTTCCTGAGCTTCCTTTTGTCGCCCCGATACAGCTCCCAATCCAAATTCGCCGGCATCCAACCGCCCCGGAGGCGTGTTCAGTGCCAGCATAGTCAGCCCGGTTGCATTGAGTGCGTCTAAGACCTGCCGGGGTTTGGTTTGATAGGGCCAATGACATTCCACAGCTTCGAAACCCGCATTCGCAGCGGCATAGACACGCGCCGGAAGTGGTCGATCAGACCAAAGAAATCCCAGGTTGGCAGAAAACCGGAGTCGGTTCACAGGTGAGCCCTTCTTCGAACCGGTATCGATTCAATCCAATGACAGCAGTTCACAACGATTTAAAAGCCGACGACATACGTAAGTTGTGTGATCAAAATCGGATGGTATTGTAATGGGATTCGAACAGAGTCTCAAATGGTGCCTTACATAACAAAATACTGAGGATAAACAATCCCTTCCGAATCTAGATTATCTGCTATTTAAATTTTTGATCTTGATGGAAACACTGCTATCTAATGTGTCGTTCTTAGCTGCGTCAATTATTCAAACTGCCGAACATAGCCCTGGTCGGCACCAATAATCACTGTCCGTCATAGGTAGTTTCCAACCGAGATAGGACTCACCCGACTGCGGTGTGTGACCACTTTATAATGTTCGGGATCGTTAAATGCCACTAGGGAACTACTTGGTGACATTTGGTCATAATTTCCAGACATTTAATTCGATGACTTGTATCGAACTAAACAGGTCATTCTGGTCAGTGGCATGATCAAGGTGTTACGCCCCCCGAAAGCTGACAAGCGAACCGGCCTACCGATGTTGGTGTGTTTATTATGTTGCCCAGACCCGACCATTTCGATCAATGCCTGGCAAAACCGTGCAGTTTATCTGATATACAGGCGGCGTCAAACTGCTAAGCCCAGCCATAATCATAATGACCACTTTACACCGTAACTTCATACAGGAGCGCCCATGGATGCTCGCTTTGGGCGGCATGCTTTCTATGGCAGCTGCGATTGGCATTGGCCGGTTTGTGTACACACCCATTCTGCCAATGATGATGGCGCAAGAGGGTCTCAGTGGCGGTCAGGCCGGTATGATCGCATCCAGCAACTTTTTGGGCTATCTTATCGGTGCTATGATCGCGACGACATCTGTTCTCAAGGGTTCATCGCGGACATGGTTGCTTGGCGCCTTACTTTCAAGTGCTTTGACCACCCTTGCGATGGCTTGGGTGGAAACCTACACCGGCTATCTTTTGACTCGTTTCCTCGGTGGGCTAGTCAGTGCTTGGGTATTGGTCTTTGCGACCACATTAGTAATTGCCCGACTAATCGAGATGGGACGAGGAGGTTTGATCGCGGTTCTATTTGCCGGGGTAGGAGTAGGGATCGTGTTTGCCTCCCTACTGACCGGACTGGCAATGAATCTGCAGACCGGTTGGCGGGATGCATGGATCAATGGCGGTGTAGCAGCGATGGTGGCTACACTACTGGTTGCCTTGTTGGTGCCGGAGCAGCGGCGCGAAGCGCCGCTGCCAGCAGTTCGAACCGGGAAGCACAAGCGCTCGATCAGTGGTCTTTTGGCGGCTTATGGTCTGTTTGGCTTTGGCTATGTCATTACCGCGACGTTTATCGTACAGTTGGTGCGATCCGCGAACTATTCTTTTGAGATTGAGATCGCGATTTGGATTCTGGTAGGTCTCACTGCTGCTCCCTCCGTGTGGTTGTGGAATTACTATGCGGCCAAGGCCGGTAACAGCCAGGCATTCTCAATTGCTTGTATAGTGCTGGCAATCGGGGTTGGAGCCAGTGTCCTGCTACCTGGACTGTGGGGTCTTGTACCCGGTGCGATCTTCTTAGGCGGCACTTTTATGGGAATTACGGCACTGGGTCTGGTCGAGGCCCGGGAGAGATCCGACATAGATCCCCGTTCGTCTCTGGCCATGATGACCGCCGCTTTTGGTCTCGGGCAAATTATTGGCCCTGCCTTAGGCGGTTATATGCGAGATGCGTTTGGTAGCTTCTTAGTGCCGTCTCTAATGGCATCAGGGTTGCTGATTCTGGCGGCTTGGCTGGGGCGTCGATAGAGCTGACAGTATCAATCGAGCCTGCCATCATTGACTGTCGTACGACTGAGTATTTTGTAGAAGATATGGCAATCAAACGTGACATTTTTGACTAGTTCGGCATCTATCTCAACCATCTAAAGCGGTATACACTGACCCGGATGGAAAACAAAACAGTTAGTGGAATTGGACTGCCACTGGTGGCACTAAAAACTGCGAAAAGATACGATTTTTTGTTCACCCCAATGGTGTGAATCAAGCATCGGTGGCATATAGTGAGAACGTCTCACCGAGTCTGCTGCAGAGATGAGTTACTGAATCATGAGGGTAAACATACTTAAATTCATGCAGGTCGCCTTGCAGATTCTAAATATGGATGGGATTTATAGACTTACCACCTTACCAGTTCAACCTGAACCCCAAAAAACGCTATCTTGAATTGCGACTGGAGTCAAAAATCGAACGAGTAAAGTGCCGGTCTAATCTGAAATTTCGTGATGACCATCATATTGTAAAGATGTCGAGTGACACTGAATTGAAGAACATTGGGAAACAGTTCTATCAAGCAAGGGTTCCAAAGTGATAAGGTTCAGAAAGTTGATCACTGAAGTGCTTCAACTCAGATCATCTTCTAGTGGAAATTCCGACAGGACCACCGGCCCATCAGCGCTGATCCAAACCGGCTGCTCCAGTTTTACGCCCTCGTTCCCACCCACTGCGCCGACGTAACTTTCAATACAAATGATCATATTCTCTTCAAACACACCGTCGTAGGCACCGTACTGTTCATCCTCTGGATACCACAGAAACGGGTATTCGACACCGAGCCCACAACCGTGACCGACATCAGCGTAACGGTTCGCAAGGTATTTCTCCGGCAGTTGGTAGGCGTTGGATGAGTATTCCAGAAAGGACATCCCCGGGCTCAGTAATGCAATGTTGGAATCGAGTTGCGCCCGGGAGATGGCATACATCTCTTTCTGCTCATCGGTAGGTTTGGCATCGCCGATAATCCAACTACGCGAAATGTCGTTATAAAAGCCCATTGGTCCAATCAGGTCTGTGTCGAATGAAAGAAAATCTCCATCAGACATAACTCGGTCACTGGTTTCCTGAAACCAGGGATTGGTGCGTGGCCCGGATGTCATCAAACGGGTCTCGGGATACTCTCCGCCACGTCTCACACTGCCAGCTAGTAGTACAGACAATGCGTCCTGCTCGGTCATTCCGGGCTGGGTCTGCTCCCGTAGTTCCTGTACTGCCGCTTCGCAGGTGGACAGTGAAAAGCGGAAGGCACGAATTTCTTCCAGTGACTTGATAGCCCGGGCATGCTCCATTACTTTCTTGCCATCGGACAAAATGAGCCCAGCATTAGTCAGGGCGGCGGCGGTGTCGACGTCCAGTCGGTCAACCGCTAATCGGCGATTTTCACCGCCATGTTGTCGGACCAAGGCGGCAATTTCATCGGCCCAATCTATGACGATTTCCGCCGTCCGTGTGCCAGTTAATAAATAATCTGTGGACCAGGCAGCATAAGCTTCATCTATGGTTTCGAGGTTATCGAGGAGATGCAGGGCCGTGGGCAATTCGAACATAACGGAGGGGCCAGCAGTCAGGATCAGTGCATACCGGCAGAAATTATGCATGGTCCAGACCTGCATGTTGCGTGAACCATTTGCATACCGGATATTGATCGGATCGAACAACAACACGCCGGCGACCTCCTCCTGGTTGGCCATAAACCTTACACGGTTCAGCCGATGTCGACGCACAGCGGGTTCGTCAATAGGGTGGCGGATGTCCAAGGGATTAGTCACTGCTTCTTGACCCAATCATCAATGATGCGTACCAGAGCATCGAGTCCATCTGTGAGAGCAGCAGGTCCAGGTTGCAGGATCAGCGGTGACTTGATTTCGTGCAGTTCATCATTTTGGAGTGCCGGCACATCATTCCAGCCAGGTCTGGCACGCACATGTTCCTCACGAAACTTGCGTCCGCACCAGGATGCAACGAAAATATCAGGCTCACGGCGTACCACTTCAAGGGGATCTGCCAGGATGCGGTCCTTGGCCAAGGGTTTGCAGGACCGGTCTGGGAAACAGTCAATGCCTCCGGCGATCTCCACCAATTCTGCCACCCAGCGGATACCGGTAATGAGTGGGTCGTGCCATTCTTCGAAATAAACTCTAGGTTTTCGAGGCATCAATGACGCCTTGTATCTTAATGCATCGATGTGTCTGGAGATGGCATTGACGAAGTTTAAAGCCTTATCCATCGCCCCTACCATGCCACCCAGTTGACAAATCATAGACAAAATCTCCTCAACGGAACGCTGGTTAAAGACATGTACGTTGATACCTCGGCGAATCAAGTCAGCTGCGATATCTGCTTGCAGATCTGAAAATCCTAAAACGAGATCCGGTTTTAGTGCCAGAATCTTGTCGATCTTTGCCGAAGTAAAAGCTGAAACTTTTGGCTTTTCCTTGCGAGCCCTTGGAGGTCGCACCGTGAATCCTGAAATTCCAACAATACGATGTTCTTCGCCCAGATGATAAAGCATCTCCGTCGTTTCCTGTGTCATGCAGACAATCCTAGAAGGAAAACGGTCTGTCGCAGAGGATGTAGACAGAGTTGGTGACTCCCTGTAGGAGTCGGGCCGGTTTACCTTTTCATTACTAGTACGCATAACGCCGTTGCTGTAATCAATTCTCTCTCAGAGCATGGTCTTCTTGATGAGTGGTGTGTGATAAAAAGGATAAATTATTAGAACCCACCAGAGACTCACAGGAAGTTTTCTTTTGACAATTCAATCACCGAGGGGTCATTTTGTGAATGGCTAGCCACAAGTTCCGATTCCAGTGTGTCATGGATTTCGACCCAGGTTGCAGGGCAGCCATAAGCTTCCTAATGCCGACAGAGTCTGGTGAATGGATCTTGCAGGCGATTAGCTTTATACCTTTGTCGTGGAAATTTCTAAATTTTTAAAAACGTGATTATGCCAGAGCAACATCCTAAGGGGGATTTCAGCTTCGACAGTAGTTGACAGTTCATCTTGAGTGTATTGGCAACCGAGGTTACTGTCGAAGACAAGTTTGACAGTCTCTCTTCCAACACAAACAATGTTCAGTAGAGTCTGCGTTGAAACAGTTTTAGATTAATTTTGGTCAGGTATTTCGGGCAAAAAAGTTCATAGAACGCAAAAAACGATAACAATATCTACTTTGAATTTCTGAGGCTACCGAAAAATATCTAGTCAAGAGTTCATGCATGATCTTGATGAAAAAATCGCCGTCTCAAGGAGTTCAATCTATTTCATGACTACCAACATAATCGCACGTAAGTCATTGATTCCAAACAATCAGCGGTGCAATATGGGCTTTACTTTGTTGTTTTTTTACATAATTGATTCAATTGTAATTGCAACCCTAAGATTTCATAACTGAAAATATTCGCGTTCAGAGATTCAACGCAAAACGTTCAAACTTAGGAAATTCGGCTATAGCCTTAGCATCAGGTCATTTAGTTTGACACTGCTGAATACACGTCGTATCGAACAAGTTTTCCCTTAAAGCTATTAGACAGTCTTTCAGGAAAAATCGTTTCTGCAAAAGTTGGGCGTTTAATCACGACTCTAGTTTCACAGACGCGAATGGATTCTTCAAGTAGTTCATTCGTGTCTTGTTCATCGCCAGCGAGCTGTCTAAGCACTTCCAATCTGCGAGAAACTTTAACGTTTGGCTTGCGTCCCTTTGGATACATTGGGTCCAAGTAAATGACATCCGGCTTAACCTCATTCCTTCGCAACAGATCAAGGGAGTTATCAAACATCATTTCTATTGACAGTTGATTTAGCTGACTGTTAACTTTAGACACGCCATCATAAAGTAATGCAGCAACAGCAGGAATTTGTTCAACTGCAATCACCCGGTAACCCATTCGAGCCATAAGCAGAGCATCTCCACCAAGTCCAGCAGTAGCATCCAATACCAACCGGTCGGCTTTACCTAGTGCATGTCCGAAAATACTTTTTCTGGACATCGGCCGAAGGTTGCCGATGTGCATACGAATCGCTCTCGTTCTTGGGGCATTGCTTTGAAACAACCCCAAACCACTTCGATCAAATTTCAGATGAAATAAATAGTGGTCTAGTGCGGATTCTTGTACCAAAGGTAATTGAAATCGATTTGAGTATTCCTGTAGTAGTGCCAAATCTTCACTTTTTTGAAGGATACAGACTTGCTCAACATTACTCATATCCGCAATTGAATTTGTCAAGCCAATTAATTAGATAAGGTTGACACTACCGTAATGACTACGATAGGTGTTGGAGTGGTTTAGCCGACAGATATCACTATTTTAGTTATGCGTAAACTGCTCTTGGAGCAGTATGAAAGAGCCTGAAAAAATTTTCTGTAGTGATTTCGGAAAACTCCTCCAATGACATGGAACGCTGGTTGGCCAGGAATTCTGCTGTGTGGCGAACATAAGCCGGTTGATTTTCCTTTCCCCGCATTGGCACAGGCGCTAAATACGGAGAGTCAGTTTCAACCAACATTCGGTCGAGAGGAATTTGACTGGCAACCTCCGCCAGGTCAGCTGCGTTTTTAAAGGTGACAATCCCAGAAAACGAAATATAAAATCCTAAATCAAGAGCCGCTTTAGCCATCTTTAGGTCGCCAGTAAAGCAGTGCATGACACCTTTAGGTTGACTGGCATCATTATCCTTAAGTATTCGAATGGTGTCTTCCGGAGCGTTTCGACTGTGAACAATAATTGGTTTATCGACTAGTCGTGCCGCTTCGATGTGTCTGGCAAACCTTTCCCGCTGCCAATCCAAATCTCCGGAACTTCGAAAGTAATCCAAACCAGTTTCACCAATCGCGACAACTTTCTCTTGCTTACTCAGTTCTACCAGGCGTTCGACCGAAGGGTCTTCACCCTCCATAGTATTAGGGTGTACTCCAACGGATGCAAATATGTTTTTGTATTTATTCGCCAAATTCAAAATCCTGGGAAAATCCTCAATATTGACCGCTACACAGATCATGTAGACTACGTCCAAAGAGCCGGCAGACTCTAGAATTTCTCCAATCCTTCCGTCAAACTGCGGAAAATCAATATGGCAATGTGAATCGACAATTTGCATAAATCAAGTGTCCTCAACTAGTTCTTTGAGCGCAATAATGTGCTACCATCCACAATCTCTCAGCGTTCTTCAACGCAAACTCCGAAGAAATTAAATATTCCCTTTTAAGTTTCATTTGATACTTCTTACAGTTCAATTTGTACATCTTGCAGTTCGAATCCGTTTTCTGAGTTATAAGGCTACATGCCAGCCAAATAACTAAATTCGGTGATTGTTGCATCAAACGGCCTCGTCCTTTTTTTACCAATGCTAACTGGGTTTTGTGGCAATTGTCTTCTTCAATTCGACCAATGCTTCTTCTACAATGAGGGTTTTATCGATCGTCACTAGTTCGAACTGACTGCGTAATTTGCCCACGTGGTCAAAAGCAGCATACAAATTTTTGATTTCAGATCTAATTGCCAAATCTTTAATTTCTTGCGACAGATAGTCATAAACGAGAAATCGACTACCCTTCACCACCATTTTTGAGCGAATCAAATCACACACAAATTGTTGAACCCGAAACAAAAAGTCACTCGTTTCTAAGTTTGCACTGTTAGCTGCTACATTGGTAATTGTCTTTGACTTGTCTTTCAGCATCTCAACAACTTGGTTGATAATTTCACGAGTCTGAGTAACAGTACCGGAATTAATTTTTCTTAGCGCCTCCATAGGCTGTCCGGGATGTAAAGATATGGCAACCTGTACATCATCAGGCGAGCCGCCCTGCTCGGCAATCCAATCGGTTGCAAGTTGACAATCTGGAGTTGGCAAATCGAATCGTTGACAACGACTGGTGATTGTAGGAAGCAAAACCTTCATTGGGTCAGAAACAAGTATCAAGTAGGTTGCCTGTGGCGGTTCTTCCAAAATCTTAAGTAATGAATTAGCCGAGCTAATCGTCATACTCTCAGCCGGATACATTAAGAACACCTTGCTACTTGCAATATGTGGGTGGTGATAGGCTGACTCGATGAGTGCTCGAACTTGAGAAATCAGGATACCGGATCCCAAACTTTTTCTGGTTGATGATGAGCTAGATTCGAGATTGCGATTCGCAAATTCCTTGGTTAGACTGTCTGCAGTCGAGGCCGCCAGTTCAGTCGAAATGATATGAAAATCGGGATGTGATGTTGCAGTAAACAATTTACAGTTTCTACATTCGCCACAAGGTTTGTTCTCAATAGCTGAGCAAAGCAATGCAGCAGCGAGACGTACTGCAAAACCCACTCTTCCACTACCCGTAGCACCTGATAACAATGTTGCATGAGGAAATCGATCAAACGACTCCGACATTCTCGACCAGGCTTCATGCTGCCAGGGTAATAGTTTCGGGATTTTATGTTCCAATTGAACTCACAAATGTTCGAATTGCTGAAATTGCGTCATCTTTAACTTGGTCAGGAGTTTGGCATGAATTAATTACTTTGATACGTTGCGGCTGCTGATGGGCCAACTCATGGTATGCCTCTCTTACTCTAGCGAAGAAGTTGTCGGACGTTGCATCGTATTCCGATTCGAACCGATCATGCTTTGACTTTTCACCTAGGCGCTCCTTTCCCGTTTCGACATCTGCATCCAAAAAGAGTGTTAGGTCAGGACGTAAATCCCCTTGAACCCAATTCTCCAAGATTCCGATCTGACTGAATGAAATTTTTCGCCCACCTCCTTGATAGGCATATGTGGAATCAGTAAATCGATCGCAAATGACCCATTTCCCCTCTGTTAGGCTCGGAAGTATCACCTCTTCGATATGCTGTGCACGTGCTGCGAATATCAATAAAGTCTCAGCATGATGTCCCATTGAATTGTTGGCATTCAAAAGCAACTGCCTAACTGACTCTCCTATCGGCGTGCCTCCGGGTTCACGAGTCAATATAACGGAAATACCTGCATCAACCAATTCACCTCTGATTGCATCGACAGTAACGGATTTTCCAGCGCCGTCTATACCTTCAATGGTGATAAATTTGCCTAACATTGATGAATAGATTAGTCCATTTCTTTAGCATTTTTTCTAAATTGCTTAACTGTTTCAATTGTACTTTTGAAATTCTCGCTATGAGCAGAATTGAAAAATCTGCCACAACCCCTTTAGTTCACCTGCCACTGCACCCCAACTGCCAGGGATTCCAACGTAGGTAGTTCGGTGCTCGTATTCAGATTGGACGGCTGTAACGACTGAGTTGCATTAAGCACACAACTACGCTCAATCCACCCATCAGTCACTTGAACCACTACTTCACAAACTTGTTGTTTATCTACTGCTTGTAACTGATAGACGTGAGTCGATCCGGTAACCTTGAAATGCCAATTCGACGTTGCAGTTACTCGATCAGAGTTTCGATTCAAGAATTGTTCGCTAGTCAATTTCGTACCTTGAATTTCAGATTCTTCCCATTCCTCTTCGGTAGGTTCAGATTCAATCAGTTCTCGACCCAACTCCTGTGAGCAAGCCTTGTATAGCAATTGTGGCAGTTCTGCCCACATATTCATACAATTTTCCCTTTCCAACGTTGTGATTCGGAGTCTCATTGCATCTCCAGCCAATTCTCTAAATAAATCACTTGGTGAAAGGATCACTTTTTCCATCACTTCACAGTCGAAGTCTTTCAAGTAATTGCCTACTACTACACTGGCTTCATTGATTCGACCACCTCCAGTACCTGCAATTCGATTGCCATTAACAGCGATTTCGTTGTGGTAGCAAAGTTTTGCATTCAACCCAATTTCATGCAGAACTGAAACCGGGGCTGCTAGCAGTTTAGAGTAGGCATGTGTCGGTATTGCTGGAACTCGTGAATGGTGAAATATAAATTGGTAAAACAACTGATTTTCATCGAGATAGGTTGCGCCGCCACCCACTCTTCGACGAACAATCGGCAACCCTAAAGACTCACATACTCCTCGGTCCAAAGTCCTATCTAGAACCTGATGTAATCCAAGACACAAGTAAGGTTGATCTGGAATACACAGCATGATTACATCAGCTGAGTCTTCACTCATTCGTGCAGCAATCGCATGGTATAGCGACTGCGTTTTCAGATAGTCAGTTAACCCGAGGTTGACGAAACGAATCGGGCGCATGGTTGTTTAGTGGGTGTTCACACCTAGCACTTCACTTGCATTGGACCAAATGTCATCAAATTTAGCCTGCTTTGCTATGACCGCTCGATCATCACTGGTTGGAACAAACGGATAATCCCGATATTCCTCTCCGGGTCGATAAGAACCATAGGGACGATTACATGCCATAACGCCGTTGCGGTCCGGACAGCCATTGGTCATAAAGGCTAGCCCGCTATTAAAGGTGGAAAGCGCCGACTCAGCTGGCGGGGCTAGTTTAACTATGGTGCCGGCATCATCGAAGGTTATGGCATCCCTAGGTAAGGAATGGTTTTCGATCAAGAACTTCACATACTGAATACGACGCCATCGTTCTATTGGAGCACGGTCCACATCCTGCATTGCAGTACCGGGTTCAGGATTGAATGAAAATAAGTATCCCGCAATCTGCTCAGAATCAAGAAGATAGAACAGGTCAACTAACTCCTCATCTGTCTCGCCCAGTCCAACTACAATGTGACAATTTACTTTCATTGGGCCGTAAATTTGTCTTGCTTCCCGCACAATGTTCCAGTGATGATCCCACCGATGCGGACTTTTGGCCAACTTGCCACGCGTTCGAAGAAAAACATCTTCTGAAGCAGCATCCATACCAACACCAATGATATCGACGCCGGTTTCCTGAATGTCGTAAAGATCTTCAGTATTCAACAGAGTTGCCGTGACTAAAGCTGATATCGGTACCTGCGGCGCGGCACGTCGCACTCGCTCAGACATGTCAATTAAATCCGCAACTGCTCTGTGATCCTGAACCTGTGCAATGCATACCCTACCAACTGTTGAACTACGATCCTTTTCGCCAATTTTTTCTGCGACCAGATCCGTTTCAAATAAAGGCCAATCAACTCGAATAAAACTATTGTCCTCGGCAAGTCCTGGGCGTTCTCTTGCGAGTCCGCAATATGAACAATTAGCTGCACACCCTTGGGGATAGTTCTGAAGTAAATTTATACATCCGCAATTACACCGGTTGATTTGACCTGGTTTTAAACCTAGTTCAATGGCGGCGGCGGCACTAATACGAACGTAATCCGGACTAATTTGGAAGTGTTCTTCTTGATCTTTAACTGCGATTCCGGTGGTTGCCATACCTCTCCTCGAATAGTGTTAGTAATTTACACCGCAACAAGCATCAGTAAATTGCGGTTGAAGTCCTTGACTTCGTGCGTATTGAACAATCCCATCCGCTGGGTATGCAATCCCATTAAACCCAGCGTCTACAGCGAACTGATCGATCTTTTTCTTCATTTCTCCTAAAGGTCGTGCACAACCTAACATTACTGGCTTATGCGGCAAACTTTTTCTGGCCAAATCAAAGAACGAACCAATTTCATCAATCGATGGCGGAGATGTATTGGCCATGGGGGTACCCGACAATGGCATCAATATAACGATGACTAATAGCTTCAAAGCATAGTTGGCAATCATCTTAAGCGCTTTATATTCCCCAAGCATCTGGCCAAAATGTAGGCCCAGCACGATGTGCGGCACGCTCGGAACTTGATGGCGCTGCAAACGCTCCAGCACTGCTTCGTACTCATCAATATCAAAATCTAGGTGATAGACATCGCGAATGGTTTCTTTATGACCAATCACATCAATCATCGCACCATCAATGCCTACATCTGCCAATCCTGCACAAGTGGCTTCATCCGGAAGTCCAGGATGCACACGTATCTTCATGTTCAGACTCTGACGGATGCGAATCATGTCTGGAATATGTTTCAATAGCGGTACCCTGCCCTGCTTGTCACTGCCGCCCGAAATTAATACTCCTTTCGCTCCAGCATCATGCAGCTGAGAGCACATGTCATAAAGCGACTTGGTTGTTGCTGATAAATCTCGCATTCCATGAAGTACGCCTGTTTTGCAATGTTCACAGTTTAAAGCACAGGCTTCTCCGGTCACACTAACTGCTACAAACTCATCAGCATTATGCCGATCGTACTCGCTCGTAGCATAACGCTTCAATCCCGGAGCATGAAAACTTATTTTGTCATCAAAGTTTGATCGTCTGATTTCCATGCAGGTCGGGTCAGCAACAAATGCTGATGATTCAACTCCCGAAAATGCTACAGATACGGCCACAACTATGTTCTAACGAAGCAACCTCTGGGATTTGGCTCGTCCTTTCCAGACCCTGCCAATTCAACTGCCCGCACAATGCTTGAAGCAACTGTTTCACAGTCCATTCCGTTCCATGAGTCTTGATGCCTATCCATCGCCGCTTTCACTGTCTTGAACAATTCAGTTGGAGAGTATTTATGCCAACGAAGACTACCCTCAAGATCGAGATGTGCAGTGTCCGATGTAAAAAAATCTCCGTGAACCATGACGGACTTAATAGTCTCACCAGCGACTATCGCACGTATGTCAATTAATCCGGTAGTTGTGTTTTCACGATAGTGCCCAACGCAGTCTTTCACTTCAGAACCAGCGCCATACAACCACTGATGTGATTCATATTTTTCCTCACGTAAATTTTCAGCAGTAGACAGTTCTTCTTCTGACAACTTGGAATGTTCAATCTGAATACCAAATTCGTGTGAGTAGCCTTCGACAACTGCTTGTGCAACGGTATCTAAGTCATATTGAATACCTGATTCACTGCGAACTGTAGTGATTCTATTCTTAATTGAAGAAAATCCCTTATTCTGCATTTTTTCCAATGGAGTTTTGAGCACTTTGAGCATGTAATCCACATCTAGATCAACCAAAATTGACGCATGAAACAACCTGGCTCCTGAAGTACTGGCATACGCACCCAAACCGGCAATTTTCCGCCCTGATACGAGGAGGTCATTCTTGCCTTCAAAACTTGCGCTGATGCCAATTTTCTGCAGGCCACGAACAATTCCACTCGAATACTTACAGATAAATTCAGTAGCATTCAATAACTTATCCTGCTGCGAGGGTTGCATGACAAGTGCGACCCCCAACTGGTCTGGCCCCATAATGATTGATCCGCCTCCAGTGGGTCGACGATTGATTGGAATATTGAATTTTTTACAGTAATCTACATGAACTTCATTGTAGATATGCTGGAATCGGCCGATTAATATACAGTTGGTGTAAGAATATAGTCGGAGTATTGGTTGGTGGTCTTTGGAAGTCGTATGAGTTAGTGCGTCATCAATAGATAATCCGTGCGAATGCACCACATCATGATCGATCAGTAGGCGCCACATCGTGAATTAATTTGCAGCCCCTGGTTGAGAATTTCCCCTTAGTTCTTCGGGTAAAATCTTATAAAGTGCATTGTAGTCCAGCAACCTATCTGCGCTCTCGGGCCAAGAATCAGGAGCAATTTCCAATAACCAGCCACTGTGGTATGGGTCTTGATTCACTAAGTTCGGGTTTCCCAGAACTTGGTCGTTACGACTGACTACTTGACCGCTAACCGGTGACAATATCTCTCCTGTCATTTTTGCTGCTTCCATGGAACCGACGCTTTGACCACTTTGAACTTGTTGTCCGGGTTCCGTTAAAGATAGATAGGCCAAGTCACCAAGAGAGTTTAATGTAGGTTGGCCGACACCGATGACGACAGTACCTTTTGCTTCTTCATACCTAGCCCACATGTAGGTTGAACCGTCGTACTTCAGGTTACTCGGCAGCCAGTTATCGAGTTCCACCACTGATTACTCCCAATTGCTGCAATTTAAAGTGCTTCTAGTTTTCGCATAAAGCCCGGCAACATCTTCAAATCCACCAATCCGCTAACAAATGCATCTGTGAAACTAGCTTCCTCGTAAACCATACGATAGTACTGAACCTTAAGTGTCACGGCACTTGCAAGAATAATAGATACCAATGTGATGAACGAACCCAGTGCCAGTGTTGATAACCCACTGATGCCTTGTCCTACCGTGCACCCCAACGCCAACACACCACCAATTCCCATTAGCATTCCACCAATGGCATTGACGACAAAGTCCTTAGTTGATGCAAACCAGGTGAATCGAAATTGTTTGGCTGTTATTGACTCAAGAAACGCACCTACTACCAAACCTAACGCCGCCATTACTCCAGCAGTAATCAATACTGCTGCGTTTCCAGGATTACCCACTAGTGAGAAAATTTCGCCCAGTGGGTTGACGAAGGTAAAAGATTGAGGACCGACTCCGACCGGAGGGTTATCCGCCCATTCTGCCGCTTCTACCCAAGATTCACCGATTGAACCAGAAGTTAAAAACCAACCCGCCGCCGCTGCAATACCTATAACTAACCCGGCCCATAGATTCGCACCATTATCCTGAATACCGCGCGTTCGTAGAATGAAAAATACCACAGCAACAATTAAAACTAAATTGATCAGCAACCGAAATGTTGAGGCATCAATTCCTGCAAATAATGCTGTGAATAAAGAGCCAACATCCTGAGATTCAATATTAACGCTAGTTAAATCTAACGAAATTGGATGAATCCAATTGTAGAATCCAACTTCATAAAACGCGGTTTTGGTCATCAAGAAAGCAAAAACAGCAGCAACTGCCAAAGTTACAAATGACTTTATGTTGCCAGCTCCGAATCGAGTGAGGTTTTTGCTCACACAGCCACCTGCGAGTGTCATCCCAACACCAAAAATCAGTCCGCCAAGAATGTAGCGGGGCCAAGCCAAAGTTGCAGATCGATAAGGCGGTCTTGTGCTGTCAATATTGATAAGTGCGAATAACTCCATAAGATTGACGGAAATCATGGCAACCACAATTGCCAGAAACCATGCTCCGAGTCGTCCGAAGTCTCCAATATTTATCCAATCGGAAACAGCACCCATTGTGCAAAAGTTAGTGCGACTAATCACCGCACCCATGATTACAGCGATCAGGAAAAACCCTGCTAAAACTGGTAGTCCAATGATCTCTTCCATATAGCCAACTTTGGTTTAGTGCAAACTAGGCGAATTCGAATTTATTGTTGTAGTGTTTGATTTTACTTTCAAACATTTATATTAACAATTTCTAATATAAAAACGTGATTTATAAAAAATCAGTAAACTGTATCTTTTTGCGTCATATATTGACGCATAACAAGTATTTTTCTCAATGCAAAGGAAAAATAATAGATAGAATTACACTGTTTGAATTAAAGGATTGACTACTAATGATGGAATTTTATTGTGGTTTCAAATTCTGAACGATGCAACTTTTTTGCATGAGAGAAATACTGAAAATAAAACTTTGTTTAGTTGTTTGTAGTGTCTTTCACAATCTGCATTAACTGCTGAGTAATCAATGTATCGAAAATGCGTAAATTTGCAGTAAAGCTCGTAAATCATTTCATCAAATGTTTCACAAAGTCCCAATCGCGTTGGCAATTACGACAAATACACCGTCAATACATTTCGCTAACTGGATCGCGTGCAGCACTAATATTTACACTAATTCAAAGATTGCTAAACAATTCCTATGACGGTGAGTCAAATGAACAATAGTTTGGTAGAAAGAGTTCGACATTTAGCTGATAATCTAGCCGGCCTGAATAACGAAGCGACTAAATTGGAAACTCCTTGGTTTCCTTGTAGTTGCCATCCAGAACGTGCGTTTAGATATTATGTGAAGCCGCCTAGTGGATTTATCGTGTCGGCAAACCGTATTCTACTGGCTGACATAGCAAATTTAAATTTTCCTCCAGACCTTAAAGAGGGCAGCTTCAGGGAAGCAGTTCGATCATCACTTGCTTCTATACCTGTCGCTGCGGACTTACTTACTGAGCGATTTGATACTACTTTAATAAAAGCCGATGCAAGACATTGGCTTGACACGGTCGCTGGAGACGAATTTACTAATGGTGACCTGTGGCTAGCATTTGTTAATTGGATGGGGTATTTCTTTTCTGACCAATTGATGAAGCAAGAAATTTGTGAAATCGCATTACGACGAGCCACTTTGCTCAAATGATATTGACACGTTTATTTTATTGTCCTACTCAGCACTTGATTGAAATTTACAGGCAGTCAACTATTCAGCGATTTCAATTAACCTCTAATTCTCGGTTAAGAATTGGTTGAAGTAAAGAGGAGTGACCTAAGGCTAAATACATCTCTCTCAAGATTACACTACTGGTAAGTCAATTCGTCAAAATTGAATAAAACTAATGGAACACTTTCGTCAGGATTGACAGTGATTGTACGAACTACAGCCTGATTAGACTACGCAACAAAACCGACTAGATACGTGCAGTGTCGTAAGCGCCTAACAATTTCCCAAGTCGGCGGAATTTTGCACAAAATCTGAAACGGCTTAAGGAATTGCTTACTCTAGAATTGGGACAGTATGACAAAAGCTACTCTTAAACCAAATAGTTCAAACCGCCTTGAGTTATTAACTTCTTAAGCAGCCCAACTTGCTGAAAGAAAATTGCCTTCGGTCGAAAAATGTAATTAATCTTGTGAGAAAATAGAACTCAAACGCCTATTCTGTTTAAGCGGTTATCTACTGAAAAAACTATTTATAACAACTACTTATTGAACTAATGCGCACAATTTCGGTTTTACAAAACACTGATTCAGAACATCTTGGATTGATTGAAGATCATCTTGAAGGTCGGAATATCAGATTTCGCTATATACGCCCCGCACACGACCCCAATTGGCTCCGTAGTTTCAATCTCCCTAGTGATGGCTTGATCCTTCTTGGTGCAGCACCCTATGGCACCTTAAGCGAACCATTGGTACCGATGCTAGACCAAAAAGTCTCAGCTATTCGTAGCTACTTGGAGTCAAACAACCCCATCTTGGCTTTGAGCACAGGTACTCAATTACTGGCACTGGCTGCTGATTACTCCGTAAAACCTACAGAACTAATCTTTCGCATCGATAACGCATCACGAATAGATGAAAGTGCTTTAAATCGATTTATTCCAGAAAGCTATCCAATAGTCACCTACATGCGTGACTTTCCCGACCTTCCAAGTGACGCCCAAATTCTGGCAGTGGCCCAAGACAACACCCCGGCTCTTTTTCAAATTGCCGAAAACTGTCTGGGTTTTATTGGGCATCCAGGCATTAAAAGTGCAATGGTTGAAGACTCAATCTTGCAATACGGGGCATCAATTGCAAATAGCGCAGAAACTCTAAGAAAAATGCAAGAATTACAGCCGGAATTGACATCGTCTTTGATTAAGATGATGACTGGTACTATTCAGTTTACTGGTTGGATGTAATAAGTAGATAAATGAGCCTGTTGCAAAATGGCTAATTCATAAGCGGGTATTTCGCATAATAGTTTGATCCGTTTATGAGACTTTCGATGGAAGGATTTAGTAACTGGATGAGCGGTTGCAAGGAGACCGAACATGGCACATTTTCTTATGAACCCAATCGTCGGCAGGGTTATCTGCTGGCGGTGGACATGACGGATTGGGTAGCGGACACGGATATCGTTCATCTGATTTCGGACGTGTTGGAACGGATGGTCTTGTCGACCTTTAAGGTGCCCGTGGAGCCGGTGTGCCTGGCTTTGCACCATCGCTGATGGTGTCGCTGTTGAGCTACGCTATGCCAACAGGGTGTATTCGAACCGTAAGATCGAGCGTTTGTGTGGTCGCGATGCGGGGTTTCGGTTGATCGTAGGTCTGAGGTACCGAATCATACAGTGGCGCGGTTTCGCCAACGTCATCGTGAGGCGTTTGAAACGCTGTTTGTCGAAGTATTGAAGTTATGCCATGAACTGGGACTGGTGCGTTTAGGTGTAGCGGCATTGGATGGTACCAAGGTACAGGCCAACGCATTTTTGTTATTGAACCGAACGGTGAGGTTTTTAACAAAGGACCTGGCGGTTATGATGTCAGAGACGGAAGCAACGGATGCCTCAGAGGATGCGGTGTCGTACTCGGTTTCGTTGCGTCCGACTTCGAGTAAGTAGTTTCGAAGTTGCTTCATCCAAATCATTTTTTAAAGTAACAAGAAGTGGTTGTATTCAACTTCAGTCAGGCATGGTCAACCTCAACCTCTGACGTACATCTTTTTTACCGACCATACGAATCTAACGATTAGGAGAGTCCAATTGAGTTCTAAAACCACAACCGACAACCCTGCTTCGAGGATACCGTATCACGATCTGTTTATTAAAAGCGTATTAACGTCGTTTCCGGAGTTTTGCAAAGAACTGATCGAACTGTCACTGCCCAGTGCATTACGGTTGGAACTTGACATCGACCACATTGACATTCAAACCGAGATCCTGGGCAGTGACTGGCAGGTGGAACTTCGCCCCGATGCACGGATGTCGATCAAAATCCACCAGGCCAGCGAATCCGATCCTCCAGTACAGTTCGTGTTGGAGTTTAAAAGTCATCCGCACTCCCATACGCTGCGTCAAGTGGCAAGGTATATGTACAGGGTGGGTTACCAACACCCCGAGGCCTTGGTAATGGCGGTAGTGGTGTATCACGGGGAACAGCACTGGCAGTTTGATACGCTACATCCTGTTGCGTTAAAACTGTTGTCCGAAGAACTGCGCCAGCACGATGTTAAGTCACTGCACTTTCGAGTACTGTTGGTCAATTTAATGGACGAGCCCGTTCAAAGGACCGCACCGCATTTGAAGTTTGCCTCGGTTTTCTATATTCTTACGCATATATGGCATTTGGACGATGCAGTGGTGGGCCAGATGTTGCGCCTGGCATCGGAAAAGTTACATGACATGGCGGGTTACGATGCGTTGTGTGCCTCCATGGTGGCCTATGTCAGTCAGCGGGACCCGAAGTATAAAAGTCGTGAGCGACTGATAGAGATTGAGAAACAGAATGTTGAACCGGACAAAAGAATCATGACCAAAGTGATGACCATTTTAGATGCCTACACTCTGCAAGACAGACAGGAAGGCGAACTGGCAGGAATACAGAAGGGAATACAGAAGGGAATACAGCAAGGCAGACAGGAAGGAATACAGGAAGGAATACAGGAACGAAACTGGGAAGTTGCGGAAAGTTTAATTCGTGACAATCTTGACGATTCGTTTGTCGTCAAGCACAGTGGCCTGTCACCGGATGATGTTTCCGAGTTGCGACATAAGTTGAACGGTGCTGGTTCGTAGAAATACGGAATATCTCTGCTTCGCCCTGCCTGTTCTTTGAGTAGTTAACTCGATATGATTTACGCAAGGCAAAGACTCATTTGGCTGATGTTATGAATAAAGGAGAATCATGACAGAAATGTTGGCTTAATATGACAAACTCATAGAGCAAGGTCCACGGGCACCCACAACCAAAAGTTTGCGAGAGGTTTGACTCGCAACAGGCTTATAAACCAAACCAATTCTGCTATAACGCTTAGTAGTGATCAGCTACATTTAAGCAAATGAGTAGTTGTTTTTGTTCTACAACTGAAGATTCACACTGAATATTCCTAGACCAAAACGTTATATTAGAAAAAGTTAATATAAGGTCTGAATTCTGTTATACTGCCACCACAATATGTATGTTGACCTTGGGTTAACGGGAGAGACAAAATGGCCGAAAAACTCGTGATTATGATGGTCAACACAGACCCATCAAATGGAGAGGAGATGGGTGCACCAATTTTTCAAGCCACCGTAGCTGCTGCTATGGAGTATGAAGTTGAAGTAGTCTGCACCGCAACCGCTGGTAAGCTGCTAAAAAAAGGCGTGGCTGAAAACCTTGTAGTCAAGGATGGTGCTGACAAGTCCGTTTACGATTTCATCAAGGATGCTCACGAGGCTGGAGTCAAATTCTATTGTTGTTCTCCAAACCTTGAGTTGTTTGATATGACTATAGATGACCTGATTCCTGAATGTGAAGGAATAGTCGGCGGCGCATATGTCATTGAAAAAGTAATGGAAGACGACAGCACTCGAGTCTTAAGTTACTAAATTTAATGAACACTCAAGCTGTTCCAATCGGCGATCCGGTTTCCGAATCGACTGAAATTGGATACGATAAGCTGGAAGAAATTTTCGGTGATATTAGTTCACATCCCCTTTACGATCATGAACTAAATGGCTGTCTGAACTGCGGCATCTGCACCGCAACTTGCCCATCAGCACATTACTTCGATTATTCTCCTCGCGAAATCGTACAGCTTCTGTGGACAGAAAATCTTGAAGGAATCTACGATGCAATGCAGGAAAAAATCTGGGCCTGTGCTCAGTGTTACACCTGCGCCGCACGCTGCCCATTTGGTAATTCACCGGGTGGCCTCGTGAGCATAATGCGCGAGGTGTCAATCAAACATGGTTTGCAATCTGCCAAAGACGTCCTACGCCCATTCTCTCGAGTGATGCTGAAACTCGTGGCAACAGGTAATCAACTTTCTCCAAATATGATTACTAAAGACCATTTCGCAGACTGGGGTCCGAATATCAGCAAGATTGATGCCCCACTAAACATATTACGCAAAGCAATTCCAATGCCTACACTGCATACCATGGATACGGCATGGGAAGTCAATATGAAAACATCGATTGAGTTGTACACCATTTGGGAAGATTCTGGCGTACTCGATCAACTGGAAACGATTGATGAAAATTTGTTTGATGTCATTGTCGACATCATGGATGAAACTAAAGAAGAATACGAAGACTGGCTTGATGAACAAGACGACTAACTGAGGACGAAATTATGGGAATAGAAGTACCTTTTGGAAGCCAACCATCAAATGAACGTTTTACCGGGCATGGTGCAGAGTGGAAAGATGCCAATCTGGATGCCAAGCAGGCTACGCAAGCTACCCAGTGGGTTGAAGCGAAAATTGATAAGCGTGCAATGCTGACCAATCGCGACCGGGTAGAGGACGTTCGTGAAATTATGTGGGAACTCGAAAAAGATGGAGAAATCCTTGTACACCGTGTGAACGATGGACATGAACCCGTCATGACCAAAACGCTTTACGGCTGGGACAAGAAAATTCCCACCAATCGACTTTGGCATCATAAGTCATGCGGCCAATGCGGCAATATTCCTGGATACCCGGCATCATTACTATGGCTAATGAATGAGTTGGGAACCACCTATCTCGATGAAACTGATCAAACTTCCTGCACTGCTTGGAACTATCACGGCTCCGGCATCGGCAACGTTGTCAGTCTTGCCGCTGTGTTCCTGCGAAACTTTCACCAGGCTTACGTAGCTTCCAAAGCGGAAGGTCTTGAAAACGCATACTACTACCCTCTGGTTCATTGCGGAACCTCATTTGGCAATTACAAGGAAATGAGGCAATTCCTATTGCATTCCGCCGAATTGCGTGAACAGGTCAAAAAAATTCTTGCAAAAATTGGACGTCTGGTTGACGGTAAGATCCTCATCCCCGAAGAAATTGTTCACTACTCCGAGTGGTTGCATGTTATGCGCGAACGCATCGCAGAACGCCAAATCATTGATGCATCCCAAATTCGGTCTGTCATTCATCCCGCTTGCCATGTCTACAAAATGGTTCCGGAAGATGTAATCTATGATGATGATGTGTTGGATGGCAACCGTGTTGCCGTATCTACTGGTCTGTTACAGTCATTAGGTACACAAGTCATTGATTATTCCACGTGGTATGACTGCTGCGGATTTGGATTTCGTCACATAATTTCGGAACGGGAGTTCACCAGATCTTTTGCGATTGACCGAAAAATTAAAGTAGCTGTCGAAGAAGCACAGGCTGACGTCATGATCGGACACGACACCGGTTGTATTACCACCTTGGATAAAAACCAATGGATCGGCAAAGCTGTAAATAAACATTACGAAATGCCTATCATGGCAGATTGCCAATTCGCTGCGGTCGTTTGTGGTGCACATCCATACAAAATCGCTCAATTGCACTGGCATGCATCAGCATTCGAAAAGTTACTGGAAAAACTTGGTATTGACTGGGAAAAATCCAAATCTGAATTTGAGAGCTACTTGGACCTGGTCAAAGTCGGCAAACCAGAGAACTTATACGACCCTCAACGTGCCATAACTTCCGGTCCAGGTGCGGAGGCTAGAGCGTGAGTTCAGCTGTGCTGGTTGTAGGAGGTGGACCAGCAGGACTAGCAGCAGCTCGTTCATTAGCAGATGTTGGAAAACAGGTCGTCCTTATTGAAAAGGAAGCCTCACTGGGTGGTGCACCAATACAATCTCAGTATGCCCGGCTTGTACCAAGCGGTGAGTGGGCTTCCGATGCTATTGGTCGCATGGTTTTCGCAGTTGAAAATCGTGACAATTTAACGATTCGACGTTCGACTCAA
Source organism: Arenicellales bacterium (assembly GCA_965200645.1). Taxonomy (GTDB): domain Bacteria; phylum Pseudomonadota; class Gammaproteobacteria; order Arenicellales; family JAJDZL01; genus CBDAUN01. The sequence goes on along the minus strand of CBDAUN010000003.1, from coordinate 92,520 downwards.
ATCACCGAGTTTTCCGGCGAGGTTGGAAATTTTAAAGCGGTTACCTCAGAAGGCGAAAAGTTTAACGTATCATCTGCAATACTCGCTACAGGGTTTACCCACTTTGACTCCATCAACAAACCTGAATGGGGCTTTGGTTCACATCCTGATGTAGTCACAACCACCCAGGTCGAACAAATGATTTCATCCGGGAATGGCGTGTACTGCCCTTCCGATGGCCGAAAGCCGCAGCGGGTTGCAATACTGCTTTGCGTGGGGTCCAGAGATCGACAAATTGGTCGTGAGTGGTGCTCGAAAATATGTTGCACCGTATCCGCAAACCTTGCCATTGAAATTCGTGAGGAAATTCCAAAATGTAGTGTCTATATCTATTACATGGACATCCGCACCTTTGGCTTGTATGAAGGCCAGTACTACTGGCGCAGCCAAGAAGAATTCAAAGTGAAATATATCAAGGCTCGAATCGCAGAAGTCACCTTTGATGGTAACAAGGTATTGCTTAAAGGCGAAGATACCTTGGTAAAGCGTCCGATTTCAATTCCCTTCGATCTTGTCGTGCATGCGATCGGCATGGATCCAAATATTGATAATCCACAGATTGCTTCTGTATTTAATGTTGCACTTGAGAAACACGGCTTTATTTATCGAGGTGCTGCTTACGAATCGGTGACATCAACTTCAAGACCAGGTGTTTACGTTGCAGGGGCCGCAGTTGGTCCTGAGACAATCGATGACTCGATTGCTCAGGGACAAGCCGCAGCCATAGCCGCCTTGGGAAGTTCAGCCATAGCCGCTTAGACGCCCTCTTGACGAAGCCATGCACTTCTGTGAACCGCATTCAATTGTCAATGGATTCAATGTGCATAGCGAATTGATTCAATCAGAACTGCCTGAACTACATCTGGACGGACCAATACTGCGACGATCTTTTGACTCGCTGGTGGTGGCGGCAGACAAGTACGATGGCATTGAATCTCTGATTGATGCTTTGGCAATGAAGTCAACGTTGTTTACCCGCACCTTTGCAACGCCGGAATATCTTCTCTTATCCGAATTTCTTGATGCGTGTGCATTTATTCCAACCGTCAGACGACGAGTCAATGTGGCATTGGAAACTTGGGGCTTCGAGCACATTAAAGATTCAATTAACGTTTTACTATCTGATTTGCAAATCAGTAATACGGATGAACACATTTCGATGATGTGCGGACAATTTCCAAAGGCTAAGGAATTTCGCTGGGTACGTGACTTGGCTGCTGAAATCATTCATTTTCGAGACCCCACCACCTTTCCATTGATGACCCGCTGGATTTGGGACCAAACTGCTAATTCCGGTGTATTGCGAGAAATTTGGTATGAAGAGTTCCGTGATACCCGATTGAATATTTCTGACTCAATCCGCACCCATCTGACGCTGAGAACGGAGTTGTCAGACTTTCTAAATGATTCAAGTGTTTATGCGAATTTGCCGTTTACGATTGATTTGCTGTATGCCTGGGTCTACGGTGAATACATCGGAGCTCAAGGTGGTAGTTTTTTAAAAACTGACTTTACCCAAGGCAACTCCCCTATCGGATACTGTCTTCGTATGCTAGGCTTGGACGGTATATCCGCTAAGGATGGTAAAACTCGCCTGATTATGCCGGATGGCAAGCGCTATGTACTTTCAAACATTGTTGATTCCACTACTCATTAGTCGAAAACTAGGATGCCAATTCACGAAAAGTCACTGATTCGACCTGAAAACCTGCGGCAACACGACAATCTTGAAATTGATGGTGTCGACGTCTCAGGCACTTGGAGTACGTTCATTGAGTCGCGAATAGTCAATGACTACAACGAGAATCTGGAAAATGAGATAGCTGCCTTTTCCGGTGGCGAATACATTCACCGCTGCTGGCAATGTGGAGCATGCACCAACTCCTGCACTGTAAACGCCATAAATCCCGACTTTAATCCTCGTTACTGGATATATCTGGTTCGACTGGGTATGGAACAGGAACTGCTGCGTGACAAGGACATTATTTGGCAATGCGTCTCCTGTCATAAGTGCACCCATGTATGTCCTCGTGATGTGGAACCCGAAGGAGTGATGAAAGCTCTGTCACATTGGCTTGAGGCAAAAGGGCATACAAACAAATCTGCTTCACAGCACTTTGACGAAGAGTTCTTCAATCAGGTGATGGAGACCGGAAAAATCGAAGAAGGCCGTATCATCCGAAATTTCTTTAAGCGAACCAATCAGCCACTCAAACAGGATTGGTTAATCCAAATGGTTAAAAATATTTTTCGAGGCTTACCTGTAATCATGCTGATCAAGATGGGACTGTCCACATTATTTAAGCCTCGAACAAAAAACTGGCAGTCATCCAAGGATACCATTCAACAAGTGTTACATGAAAGGCACCAACAACAGGAACAGGCAATCAATTCAAAAACTTAGACCAGACTATGTCAGAAGAACTTCCCCACCGAGATGACTTGAAGTCAGTTGCATACTATCCGGGCTGTGCACTGGAAGGCAGCGGCCACGCCTACAACAAGTCGACTAAAGCCATCGGTAGAAAGCTGGGTCTAAACCTGGTAGAAGTGAAAAATTGGAACTGTTGCGGTGCTATGGAAGTAAAAAACATCGATAAGGATATTCAAAATTTCCTTTCGGCACGAGTCATGTCAGTAGCTAAACACGATATGGGTTTTGATGTAGTTATGGCACCTTGCAACGGTTGCTATCACAACTTAAAAAAAGCTGAACATGACCTGACTCATCGGAAAGAAACTCAAACTACTCTAAAGAGCATGTTCGATAAGTCAGGTACCAAGGAATACAAGGCCGGAGACATTGAGACTATTCACGCGCTGGATTGGCTGAAATCTGCCATCGGGGAGTCATCTATCAGCGCACAAGTCAAAAAGTCTTTGAGCGGATTGAAAATCGCGAACTATTACGGTTGCATGTACACCCGTCCGCGCAACATTTTTCCTGAAAAAGACCGTGGCAATGGCAGTGAATCAACAACTTCTCCGCACTTTATGGATGATCTATTGCGTGCTGCTGGTGCGCAAATTGTTGACTTTCCGCTCAAGACTGCTTGCTGCGGTGGTGCTCATACACTGTCTGATTCGGATACTTCAACAAAGCTTGTTCTAAACATACTGCAAACTGCTGAAAAGTGTGGCGCAGACGTGATCGCGACCGAGTGTCCAACCTGCCATACCGGACTGGAGATGCACCAAATTCGAGCAGAAAAATCACTGGGAGTAAAAACCCGTCCTGTGATGCTTTACTTTACCCAACTACTCGGTCTGGCTTTTGGGCTAAGCCCTAGAAAACTGGGAATTCATGAAAACGTTTCCGACTCACTTGATCTATTGAAACAAAAGAAAGTTCTGTGACATCTTTCACTCAAATTGAATCAACGATCGCTACTTTGCATAGTAGTCCGTCTTCATTTGCTGATCCAGTCTTCGAATTGTTGGACTGCTCCGAAAAAATTCTGGAAAATTGGTTGGAAGCACATGGCGAAGTTGCAACACAGGAAAAAAGAGAAGGTTTTCGATTGTTAGCGTTACACCGACAAATTTCAAAGATGGATCCGACATTTAACGCTTGCAGGGAAACTTGTCGGGAAATAGCATATTATTCAAATTTGCTTCAGCAAAAAATCACAACAGAGCGTGTAGAATTGTCGGCTATGATTGCCAGACACTTGTTGTACTTCGTGCAGGGAAAGATCGAAAACCAGCAACTCGGAGAATTTTGTTGCTCATCAAAATCAATTCGTGCAAACAACACAGAATCATAGAGGGAGAATGTAGATGGCGAGCGTACGAGGATGTGACCTTCCAGATGATTTGCTGTACGATGTTGAAAATAACATCTGGTACCGAGAGCATGAAGACGGCTCCGTAACTGTCGGTATGACGGCAGTGGCAACTGCAATGGCCGGCCAAATCGTTGCAATCACCCCAAAGCGAACGGGGCGTTCAGTTACGCCTGGCCGAAGTTGTGCAACTGTTGAATCCGGTAAATGGGTGGGCCCAGCAAAACTGCTCAGTGGAGGTGAAGTACTGGAAGTCAACGATGCAATTTTGGCTACGCCGGGACTCGCTAATTCAGAACCCTACAGTGGTGGCTGGCTCATTCGTGTTGCCCCAGGTGACTGGGAAGGAACCAAAGCCCAGTTGGTCGCCGGTTCTGCTGTCAGCGCTCCTTATGAAGCAAAAATGGAAGCCGACGGATTTAGCGGTTGCGAATCCGTTTGCCCAGCTTGATTAACTTTATTCCTAGTTACACATTCAATATTTCAATCAACTTTGGATTTACGGACTATGCCTGATCAAGTATTAGATACAAAAGGACTCAACTGCCCACTACCAATTCTTAAGGCGAAAAAGGCAATTTCTCAAATGGACTTGGGCCAAACACTCGAAGTACATTCAACTGACCCCGGTTCGGTAAAGGACTTTGAAGCACTTTGCCGTCAAACAAAGCATAAATTACTCGAATCTAAGCAAGAAGATGGCGTCTATATTTTCTTGCTTGAAAAAGTTTAGTTCGTTTAGAATTTCAGTCAACAACTTCTGTGGCTGAAATTTTCAATTAGGTTCGAGACCTACCACGAATGAAGTCCAAAGCATCCAGTAAAGAACAAGTTTTATGGCACTATCAGCCAGAAATACCCATTGGGATTTCTCCACTTTTTGACTGGCCTCCAAAACCACTGGCAGCGTTTAAGTGGCTGGCCGCATATTGGTTTGCCATCAGTGCCGTGGTGATCAACGTCTTAATTGCAGTTTCAGTTTACTATTTCTTTTTTCCAGATTCTTCCGTAATGAAGACGCTATCGGTAACTTGGATTGGACAAATTTGGCTGTGCAATATTTTGCTCGCCTTGACCATTGCCGGCAGTCTGCACTGGTATTTCTATGTCCTTCGAAAGCAAGACAGAGATTTAAAGTTTGAGGGGCGAGACTTGAATCGCAGCAACAAACTCTATACATTTAACAACCAAGTTTGGGACAACATTTTTTGGACACTTGCCAGCGGGATTACCATCTTGACTACCTATGAATGTCTATATTTCTGGGTGGTCTCCAACGGATGGATACCACAACTGGCATTTGCACAAAATCCAATTTGGTTTTTGGCAATGTTCGCGATAATCCCACTGTGGTCATCGCTTCATTTTTATTGGATTCACAAATTTCTGCATTGGCCGCCACTGTTTAAAGTCGCTCATGCACTGCATCACAGAAATGTGAATGTTGGTCCGTGGTCGGGAATCTCAATGCATCCGATTGAACACCTGTTATATTTTTCTTCGATACTAATTCACTTCTTCATCGCGTCGCATCCCATTCATTTCCTGTTTCATATCTTTTATTTAGGTCTTCAACCGATGGCGTCGCATTGCGGATTTGATGGCTTGCAAATTGACGGTAAAAAACGGATTCAGTTAGGCGATTTCTTTCACCAATTGCATCACAAACACTACAAGTGTAACTATGGAACTTCTGAGATGCCGTGGGACCGTTGGTTTGGGTCCTACCATGATGGATCAGATGAAGCAACCGTACGAATTAGAAGGCGCAAGTTCTGACAGTTGACAGACCGTTTACAGCAGTTAGAGGCAGCGGCAACCACCTTACTTGGATTGGGTTCGAGTTCGTCTACCCTATCTCACTTTAGCCCATACTACTGCAGTGGCAAATAAAATCATGTCTTACGAGGATGCAGGTGAGCGTGCCAACGAAACTCTACTCGCTTAAACACCCAAATGATGATGAACGTAAGTGCTAGGTAGAACAAGCCTGCAGTAATGAACGACTCAAACGGAACGAAGTGTCTGGAATTTACAATTCTCGCAGCTCCGAATAGATCCACAATAGTAATCACTCCAGCCAGTGCACTACCGTGCAGCATGAAAATCACTTCATTACCGTAAGCTGGTAATGCTCTTCGAAATGAACTAGGAAGAATAATGCGACGCATGGTCGTCCACCTAGACATACCACAGGAGCGGGCTGCCTCAATTTCCCCAAACGGTGTTGCATTAATCGCGCCGCGCAACATCTCTGCCGTATAGGCGGCAGTGTTCAGTGAAAAGGCGATTAGGGCACAGGTGTATGCCTCTTTAAAGACTGGCCACAAAAAACTTTCTCGCAACGCTTCAAATTGCCCTGCGCCATAATAGATCATGTACATCTGAACCAGTAGCGGCGTACCGCGAAAGAAGTAGATGAATGACTTGGGGAGGAATCTAACAATTGGATTGTCGGCAGCAGCCATCAAGGCTGTTGGCACAGCAAGAACGAACCCAAATATTAGTGCAATTAGCACCAGTTGAACAGTCGTGCCGAGACCACTTAGGTACAGCGGTAAATTGGATACGATCGCTTCAATGTCCACTACACTAAGCCCTTCTGACCCCTGCACTGTAGCGTCTATCCAACCAACGCAGTCCCACATCTGAAACAGCAGTGATAATTAAGTACAAAACAGCGACTGCGAAATAAAACGTAAAAGGCTGGCGTAGAGTCCCACCAGCCTGAGCAGCTCGGAATACCATATCCTCTAGTCCAATAACCGAAACCAATGCAGTTGTCTTGGCCAACACAAGCCAGTTGTTTCCAAATCCTGGTAATGCATGCCGTACACTCGCTGGAAAAGTAATTCTAGTAAATACCTGAACTGGAGTCATTCCATAGGCATAGCCCGCTTCAATCTCCCCACTTGGCACCGCTAATATTGCACCTCGGAATGTCTCCGTCATGTAGGCACCGAATATGACTCCAATGGTGAATACGCCAGCTACGAATTCACTGACTTCGATGTATTCCAGACCCAGTAGTTCGCCGATATAGTTCACCAGTAGTTGTCCACCAAAGAAAATGATGAACATCAATACAATGTCTGGAATACCTCGAACCAACGTAGTGTAGGTAGCCGCAATTGAATTGGCGACCTTGTTGGAGGATAACTTGGCCAGCGCACCGATAATTCCTAGAAATACTGCAACAAATAACGATAACAATGCGAGTTCAATCGTCAGCAACATACCTTCCAGAATGAAGGGATATAAATACCCTCCTAAGATTCCGCTTAGGCTGTCTACCAAGAATTGGTGCATATCGAGAACTGGGATTTGAAATTTGCCGCCGATGCTATATTCGACGGCACTTTTTCAAAATTACCAACTATTGACCAAAAACGTCGAAGTCAAAGTACTTATCGTTAATAGCCTTGTAGGTACCATTGGCCCTAATGGCGGCAATTGCCTGATTGAATAGTTCTACCAGATCCTCATTCTCTTTACGAATTGCAATTCCGGCTCCATGTCCAAAGTACTTCGGATCATCGAAGCCAGGACCGACAAACTCCCAGTCTGCACCATCATCAGTTTTCAAAAATCCTTCGTCCATGGCGATGGCGTCAGCAAGCAACAAATCAAGGCGACCAGCGTTTGCATCCAGATATGCTTCATCCTGTGTGCCATATCTTCGAAGGTCCGCACCAGGAAACTCTTCAGTAACGAAGTTGTCATGAATTGTAGCGCGTTGTACACCAACAGTTAACCCGCTGAGTCCTTCTGCTGTAATTTCAATGTCAGCATCTTTTCTTTTGGCAAATCTTGCTGCCGAAGAATAGTACTTGTTGGTGAATGCAACTTTCTTCTTGCGTTCTTCTGTTATCGACATCGATGCAACGATTGCGTCGTACTTTTTCGCCAGCAATGACGGGATGATTCCGTCCCAGTCCTGTTGAACCAACTCGCACTCTGCACCAATTTCATCGCATAAGGCGTTGGCAATCTCAATGTCAAAACCAAACAACTCGCCAGAGGTGGTGACCGCACTGAATGGCGGGTATGCACCTTCTACACCGATCCTTATTTTTGACCAATCTTTTGCGGAAACAGTCGTAACTGCACTGGCAAGTGCAAGTACTGCTAACAGTTTTAAAGTTTTTTTCATTTCTTATATACCTCCAATATAAAAAGAATTGAACTTGAATTTAACGATGATTAATCAGTTATTTTAAAACTTCAGAACTTAGAATCTATTGAACTGAAGCAGTAATCTAATCATGATGTGTTCCTTTATTTGAGATTCCCTGACAAAAATTCCTTAAATCTCTCCGACGTGGGATTGTCGAATACTTGTTGCGGGTCACCATCTTCTTCTACCCGTCCCTGATGAAGAAACAACACCCTATTGGATACCTCTTTCGCAAATCCCATTTCGTGTGTTACAACCAGCATCGTTCTTCCATCCTCGGCTAATCCCCGCATCACTCGAAGCACTTCGTTTACCAGTTCCGGGTCTAACGCAGATGTAGGCTCATCGAATAGCATTAAGTCGGGTTCCATGGCCAATGCCCTCGCAATGGCTGCCCGTTGTTGCTGACCGCCAGAAAGATGAGATGGGTAGTAGTCCTTTCTGTCATAAAGCCCTACTCTTTCCAAAACGGACTTTGCCCGCTCCGTCGCTTCAAACTTAGGAATTTTCAAAACATGGATTGGTGCTTCGCGAACATTGTCCAAAACTGTCATATGCGACCATAGATTAAATTGCTGAAACACCATGGACAAGCGTGAGCGAATTCGGTCAACCTGCTTACGGTCTGCGGCAACGATTGATCCATCCTTACGTTGTTTCATCTCAATCAGTTCGCCATTCACCCGAACAGAACCAGAGGTTGGCGTTTCCAGTAAATTGATACAGCGTAGGAGTGTACTCTTGCCTGAACCGCTACTACCTAAAATTGAAATTACATCGTGCTCCCTGGCTTCTAGGGATATACCCTTTAGTACCTCAACACTCCCAAAACTTTTGTGAATATCGCTAACTTCTAGAGCTAATGTTGAATCTGCCATCTTCAATCCTCTTTACCCGGTTAATTCAATGGTACCCTAATTTCAGATAAAAGAATCTTTGAATTACAGTGATCCTTCGATGTTAATTTTTCCAGTTTGATTTGCTTTTCACGAGTGTAAAAATTCCAGATTGGAAGTTGGGCTAGATATCTTAAGAATTTGTTAACAATTTTTGTGCATAAAATTGTCTGTATCTCAAATATTACCGATAACACTGGGAAATTATTCAACTGATTAATCTTTGTTCAATCGAGCCGATTTGACAGATGTCTACTCACCACACTGAGAAATTGTCAAGCAAGTAATTTGCCGGATATTGGAGAGTTTGGCCTCAAAGATTGCTTCAACTATGCAAAAGAGGGGTTTTGCATCCGGCATTCAAATCAGTAAAAACAAACCGAATGAACTAACAAGATTTTATTTATCTATCAGTCACATAAAGACTAGATTAGCCTTAGAATTGCAGATTACTACGTAGCAACTATTGGTAGAATTAGACGATTTTTATAGCTTGTGGGAGTGACTACTCAGGTGACCATTGGCACAGACCTCAAATCACTAATCAACGTCACCCGGTTCATGCACCTTTTTGCAGGAAGATAATCAACTATGGCGTAGTGCAAGGGTACTCGATTGTCTCACACAACGAGGTCCCCTTTTCGCCACCGCCAGCGAACATGGTTCTCAGGCTTGTTCATATGATTGGCAAAATATGTTCTCACAGCGTTAGACTCGTTGGCATCAGGTCCAACAATATGAGTTACAAATGTTTCGTTGAAATTGAAAAACTTTCGACTCGTTATTGGATGTTCGTCAATCAAAGGTCGAATGGTGTGACCCAAGCCCGCCACTGCCCTGTTGAGCGTTTCAGACCCTACGTTACCACCAACTTCCTTCGTATAGGTGCTTCGAAAGTCACCAAAATTATGAATGGCGTCCAGATTCTCTAGATCATTTCTAAATCCAACAGGCAAGTTATCGTAAGTTGCATAACAACTACACCAAAGTGTATTGCCACCGACCGGAGGAATGACTTTTGCTACAAGTACCGAAGCATATGGAAGTTCCGATTGAAAGGAAAGGTCCATGTGCCAGGAATGAGTATCAGGAGGATTTTTACCGTCATTTTCTAAAAGCACAATATTGGGGTAATTTTATACGTGAGGATAAATTGGATGCGGCTTTCCAATTTCACCGAATTGTCCAGCGAACTCCAAATTAACACCCGGTAAATTTCATCATAAAACCGGCTGGAAACGGCTTAGAAAAATCAACGTCTCTTACCTCCGCACCAATTGCTGGCGTCAGTGGTTCAACTGCAATTATGAGTCAATATTGAGTGAACGACTGAATCCAACTAACCAGCGATTACTGTTTAACTCGGAGAGTCTAGACAGGTTTGTATACCATCAAATCGAAGTTTGTTGAATTTATGTCCCCTGCGAGCTAGAAAGTCCAATAATGCGATTCGATTAATTGTGGTAGTCTGAGTGTTCACAAGAGGATGCAAGTGTAGTTCTGGTGCTTGCATTAAAGACTCGTCGATATAGCAAGTCACAGCATGTGTTACATCATTTAATGCTGAAAACATACTGACTGCACCGGGTAAAACACCTAAGTAGTGCATCAATCGCTGAGGACTGCCAAAGGATAATCGCCCGGCACTAATCGACACACCCAACGACTTTAAGTCTACTTGCCGGTCTTCATGCAGAGTCAGTAGCCACATCTGACCCTTCTTGTTGCGCACAAAAAGATTTTTTGTGTGTCCATAAGGAGACGGCGACCGAATCGCCTTTGCATCTTCTACCGTTCTCATAGGAGCATGTTCCACTGTTTTGTGCTGGATTTTCTCGGCATCCAACATGGCCAGTAAACTAGCGCAAGACAGCGGTTCGCTGTTGTCGACAAGACGTGGAAGAAAATTATCTTTGTGGCTCATTTCAAGTGTCTGAAGGTTTAAGTCAAAACATTGTAGAACGATTTCGACTACTCGTATAAACATCGTCCAGTACGATGACTGAACGCATCTCAGAAACTCCGCAGGGTTAAAGTGAAACTACAGAATCAATTCAACAAGCATAGGAAAATAGGTTGCAATCGAAGTTCTTGGGAGATTGGAACTTCTAATCAACATTGGAAAACTTAACCGAATCGACCGGTAATGTAATCCTCTGTTAACTGGTTGACCGGATTGGTAAAAATTTGGTTGGTATCGCCAACCTCAATTAACTTACCAAGATGGAAGTAGGCAGTTTGTTGTGAAACTCGAGCCGCCTGCTGCATGGAGTGCGTCACGATTACTATTGCAAATTGGGCACGTAAGTCGTCAATCAAATCTTCAATCCTAGCTGTCGCAATGGGATCAAGTGCAGAGCAAGGCTCATCCATCAAAATCACTTCTGGCTGTACCGCAATCGCTCTGGCGATACATAACCGCTGTTGCTGTCCTCCCGAAAGATCCGTGCCGGACTGGTGTAATCGGTTCTCTACCTCTGACCACAACCCGACTTTTTCTAGGCTTGAATAAACTATTTCGTCAGTCTGAGCTTTATTCTCTACGAATCGATGTAACCTGGGACCGAAAGCAACATTGTCATAAATGGACTTTGGAAACGGATTCGGTTTTTGAAACACCATCCCCACGCGTGCTCGCAACTCAACAACATCCATATCTCCGTTGTAGATATCCTCACCATCCAACTCGATGGTGCCAGTAACACGACAACTGTCAACGATGTCATTGATTCTGTTCAGGCAACGCAAGAATGTCGATTTTCCGCAGCCGGATGGGCCAATAATTGACAATACTTCGTTGTTTTTAATTGTTAGACTCACATCATCTATCGCATGATTGTCGCCGTAGTACACGTCAACATTCTTCGTGACAATACGATTGATGTCAGTTGCAGGTAAGTTTGGCTCTTCTGCCTTACTAATTTTCTCCTTGAATTCCTGCTTCATATCTTTCTGCATGAACGAGAAATGGTCCATTTCAGCCCTTTCCTAAAATAGTTTAGTTTAAATTTACAAAATTTCGTGAAAAACTTGTTGCTTACCAGCGACGTTCAAACCTTTTTCGCAAAACGACCGCTCCGGCATTCATCACAATTAAGAATGTCATCAAGACTAAAATCGCGCCAGATGTCTTTTCCAAAAAGGCTCGTTCTGGACTGTCTGCCCAAAGGAATATCTGCACTGGCAATGCCGTCGATGGGTCCAACGGTCCTGAAGGGATGTCTACGATAAATGCGACCATTCCAATCATTAATAACGGCGCCGACTCCCCAATTGCTCTGGCTAGACCAATAATTGTTCCAGTGAGCATTCCGGGCATGGCCAATGGCACAACATTTTGCATCACCACCTGCATTTTTGAGGCCCCCATTGCATATGCCCCTTCCCGAATTGAAGGGGGCACTGCCTTAAGCGCTGCTCTCGAGGCGATGATAATTGTAGGAATAGTCATCAAGGTCAGAACCAGTCCACCAACAAGCGGAACTGAACGCGGCAACCCGAAGAAATTAATAAAAATTGCCAGTCCCAAAAGCCCAAACACCACAGAAGGAACTGCTGCCAGATTGTTAATGTTAATTTCGATAAAGTCCGTAAATTTATTACGTGGGGCAAATTCCTCAAGATAACAAGCAGCAGCGACCCCGATGGGAAAAGAAAGTAATAAAGTCACCCCAATGGCATAAACCGAACCAAGCAACGCACTAAGCAAACCTGCAAGTTCAGGCTCACGCGAATCACCACTGGTAAAAAATGTTGTATTGAAGCGTGTATCAATGAAACCTCTGTTGTCGAGTTCTCCTAACCAAACAGCCTGCTGTTCAGTAATTCTCCCCAACAAATTGGATGTGTCTTCAATATCGTACTTTCTGTAAAACAAATCGAATTCATCATCAAGCGGAACCCACACCTGAACTTTTTTACCAATCAAGGACGGATCTTCTGTCACCATTCGCTGAAGAATGACATCGGCGCCAATACTGACGATTTTCCTTAGTTGTTTCTTATCTTTCCGTTTGGTTACTTCTGGGAACTGATCGTACAGTGATGACTTAATCAGTTTGCCGTAGTTGGCCTTAGCTATCGCATTGATAGGAATTTCATTTTTATCAAGATGCACAGTCAATTGAATTTGCGTCTGCCAAAATGCACCGATCCCTGTAAACACGATGCTAACAAACAATGCAACTACAAAAAACATGCCGAGCGCGACTGCTATCAAGCCGTATGTCTTAAATCTAAACTCTGCGGCCCGACGCCGGCGCAAACGCGTACGAATTTTGGAGGTATCCAACTTCACCGAGCTGCGGATGTCTGTGTTATTCATACTGCTCACTATATTTTCGGATAATTCGAAGCGCCGTGAAATTCAAAACTAAAGTGACAATGAATAAAGTCAACCCCAATGCGAATGCGGCCAAAGTCTTGGGGTTGTCAAACTCTTGGTCACCAACAAGTAACGTAACAATTTGTACCGTTACTGTTGTTACCGATTCAAGTGGGTTTGCAGTCATATTCGCGGCCAGCCCTGCTCCCATTAACACAATCATTGTTTCACCGATTGCTCTTGATACAGCAAGTAACAACGCACCAACAATGCCAGGCAGAGCAGCTGGAAAGACAACTTTTTTGATGGTTTCTGAGCGTGTGGCTCCTATAGCCAACGATGCTTCTCGAATTGACTGAGGAACTGCTGACATCACATCATCAGATAGTGATGAGACAAACGGAATAATCATTATCCCCATGACCAAACCGGCAGCCAATGCACTTTCATGTGCAATGTCGAGTCCTAAAGTAACTCCGAAGTCGTGTATTCCTGGTGCCACTACCAAGACAACGAAAAATCCGTAAACGACAGTCGGAATCCCTGCAAGTACCTCCAGTGTAGGCTTGGCAATGGCGCGCACTGTGGGTGAGGCATAATCGGATAAATAGATTGCCGACAGCAACCCAATGGGGACTGCAATCGCCATTGCTACTGCAGCTACAAGCAAGGTGCCAGTGAATAACGGGACACTACCAAATGAACCTGATGACCCTACCTGATCTTCACGAATCGCAATTTGAGGACTCCACTGCAGTCCGAACAGAAAGTCCATAATTGGCACCGTCTGAAAAAATCGGATCGCTTCAAACAGCACCGAAAGAATTATTCCAAGGGTGGTAAATATGGCGATCAGCGAACTGATAAACAGTAGTGACCGAACGATTGTCTCCGAAACAATCCGTGCTTGAAATCGCTCTGAAATCAAGAACAGCACGGCTGTGCCAACACTGGCACCGAGTGCAATCACAGCTGCGTTTCGCATAGACCGGCTGTACAGAACCAGTTCCTGATAGCGTTCAGAAGCGAAAGCTAAGGATTCTAATTCCCGCAGAGATTCCATCTGCGAGGACTGAGCTAGAATCTGAATTTGGCTAATAAGCAGATTGAGGTCAACTTCCGCCATTGAACGATAGTCCGGAAAGAACTCTTCTAAGACCATCTTCAGTATGATCGACTGCTCGATATAAAGCCAAAATCCAAGCAGAATGAATGCGGGCAAACAAAACGAAAACGCAGTGACCGCCCCGTAGTAAGCAGGAGCAGAATGTAAGTTTCGAATCCCGCCTACGCGTTTAGCTATACCTATCGACCGACGCTTGGCAATAAAAAAGTACGCCGATGATGCAACAAGCAAAATTAGCACCAATACAGATACGTTCATAAATATTTGACGGCGGTTGTAAGAACTAAATGCCTTGTCCTAGCGGCAGAAAAAATAAAGCAACGCTTGGCAATGCCGAACTGATCAGTCGTTTCATTGTGCAACTGTCAACCCAGCAGTCGCCAAGTCATTAATTAATAACTAGTCAACTAAGACTTCAGTCTTAATCGACTCAACAATTGAGTTAATTCATCGCCAAGGATGTCATATTCATCGCATCATCAGCGAATTTTGAACGTTCGGCTGTTGGCATTGGAATCATGCCCTTGTCGACCAAATAACCATCTTCGCCCCAAGCCCTGTCGCTGGTAAACTCTGCTAGGTATTCCTTAATGCCCGGAATTAATTCTACGTGGGCAGACTTTACATAGAAGTACAACGGACGAGAAATGCCATAACTACCACTAGCAATATTCTCGAACTCAGGGGCGACACCGTTCATCGTAGCGCCTTGAATTATGTCAGAGTTTTGCTCTAGAAAACTGAACCCAAAAACTCCAAGTGTTCGGGAATCAGCTTGAATTTTCTGAACAATCAAGTTGTCATTTTCTCCAGCCTCAACCCAAGCACCATCTTCTCGAACTGTGTGACAAATGGCCTTATAAACCTTTTTGTCCTGCTTTCTAATAGCTTTGATCCAGTCATAAGTCTTGCAACCTCCTTCAAGAGCTAACTCGGCAAACGCATCACGAGTACCGGATGTTGGAGGGGGACCGAGTACCCGAATCTCTTCATTGGGAAGAGATGCGTCGATATCGCTCCACCTCTTGTAGGGATTTGGCACTAACTTTTCAGCACCATCAGGTGATGGAACATCCTTAGCCAAAGCCAAGAATACTTGTTGCTTGGTAAGCTCGTACCTAGACTTCTCAATGGAATTTGCAATGACAATACCATCGTAACCAAATTTCACCTCGACAATATCTGAAATTCCATTTTCTGCACATCGCTCTACTTCAGACTTTTTAATTCGTCGTGAAGCGTTAGTGATGTCTGGGTGCTTAATTCCGATTCCGGCGCAGAACAACTTAAGTCCGCCACCGGATCCCGTCGATTCAATAATCGGCGTGTTGTACACTGACCCTGTTCCAAATCTTTCGGCCACGACCGTAGCAAATGGATAAACAGTTGAAGAACCTACGATGCTGATATAGTCCCTGTCAGCTGCTTGTATAAGCGAAGATGACAAAAAGGCTACAACGGTCAAAGGAACCACAGTGAACTTTAGTCTGAAAATTAGTCGTCTCATCATTACTCTCCTAAAAAGGTAAAAAAGGCGGCCTGAACAGACCAAATTAATTGTGTTTGAACCCTTGGATTCGAATTTATATTATGAAACTACTTTGCAATGTCAAGCACTTTTTTCTACAACAACATAAGTATTTGGAATTGTTGATTTTTATGCCTCACTAGATTGGTAATTCCATACTTGTTCAATTGAATTTCAATTCTATCGCACTTATAATATTGAATTGATTGAATAAATTGATTATCTTTTATTCTACTTAAAGCACACTCATGGCAACCGGACCTGGAATTGAAGGACACTACTCGTTAAGTTACGACGTAGAACTTGAGAACCTGAGGACCAAGGCGCTCGAAATGGGCTGGCTTGTGGAACAGCAGTTGGAAGATTCTGTTGAAGCATTGGCCAACAACAATAGTAAACTCGCAAAGCAAGTCAGACTCCGAGAAGATCTTGTTAATCGGATGGAAGTCGAAAACGATGAGTTGTGTTTGCAGCTCATCGCCCGACGTCAGCCTGCAGCCAGCGATTTGCGGTTTGTTATATCTGTAATCAAAACTGTAAATGATCTTGAGCGAATGGGAGATGAAATAGACCGTGTCGCTCGTGTAGCCATGAAACTCGCTGAAAGTACCAGTGAGACTGACATAGAAGATCTCGAAGTTCTTGGAATGCACTCTCTGCAGTTCACTCGAGAAGCACTTGTTGCGTTCGCACAATCCAACGTTGAAAAAGCTATGGAAGTGATGATAGAACACGAACAAGTGGAGAAGGATTACCGTAGTGTGCTGCGCCGCACAGAAAAGAATATGCGTCGAGATATTGATGGAATTCCCAATGCTATTGAAATCATCTGGGCTACACGGTCACTGGAAAGAGTTGCCGACCGTGCCTGCAATATTTGTGAGTATGTGATTTACTTCGCTCGCGGCAAGGACATAAGACACTCAAGTCTCAAGCAAATCAAAAAAGTTGCACGCGAAGAAGATGTGGGGAACGAAGACAACTAAATTATAAAAGGTATCGCCAGCCCGGTACCGGGCCAGCGATTATTCTCAATTACCCAAGTAACTTTCCATGGAATCATCCATCGCCTCAATCCAAGGCGTATGGTGAACTACTTGCATGTTCCCAGTCATGATTGAAGCATAAGTGTTGTTGCGATAGCCAAGGATGTCCTCATGCTTGTGATGCTCCCATGTCATAAACGTTTGGTTGATCGCCTCCACATCAAATTCCGGATAATCCACCTCTGCAGCCAATTCTTTGATGTAGTCACCCTGAAACCAGATTTCATGCTCATAGTTTTCAAGTGTTCCTTCACGTTCACTCCATTTTGCAGTGTGGGCGCGCATCTCATCCTTTGAAGGTAACTGAATTCGGCCCATAATCACGTCTCGTACATACCAAGCTTGAACGTCGAACATGTTAAAAGTGAAATATTGATCCTGCATGCCAAGATAACTGACCTTTGGATTGTCCTCCCATATGACACCTTTATAGATTCCTGTTGGCCACATTCTGTTGCTGGTTTGAAGCCTTAATTCATCAGCCAAAAATGGAAAATGGTGAAGGTAACCCGTACAAAGGATGATGCCATCAAATTTCTTACTGCTGCCATCTTTAAAGTGTGCAGTTTTCCCCTCTACTCGGGTCAATAACGGTACTTCTTCAAAGCTGCTCGGCCAATGAAATCCTGTTGGAGCCGTTCTGTGACTAATGGTAATGGATTTGGCACCATACTTATGACACTGTGAAGCGATGTCCTCAGCAGAGTAACTGGTGCCAATAATTAATACATCGTCGCCTTCGAATTCTCTTGCATCTCTAAAGTCATGGGCATGTAATAAGCGACCGTTATATGAATCAAAACCTTCAAATTGTGGAACATTCGGCACGGAAAAGTGACCAGAGGCCACCACAACATAATCGAACTCGCTTGACTCTGTTCGGTCTTCAGACAGGTTTCTGACTGTAACGGTAAATTTTCCGCTGTCCTCGCAGTACTCAACACCATGTGCTGCGTGATTAAATTTACACCACTTACGGGCGCCTGACTTTTCGACACGACCCTTGATATAATCCGCCAGAACAGCTCTTGGCGGGTAGGACGCAATCATTTTCCCAAAGTGCTCTTCGAAGGTGTAATCAGCGTACTCCAAACACTCCTTTGGACCGTTAGACCATAGATAGCGATACATGCTTCCATGCACAGGCTCACCAAACTCATCAGTTCCAGTACGCCACGTATAGTTCCACAATCCTCCCCAATCTCCTTGCTTTTCATAGCAAACTACTTCAGGGATCTGTGCGCCTTTTGCTTCAGCAGATGCAAACGCTTGTAGTTGAGACATTCCGCAAGGTCCTGCCCCAATGATTGCCACTCGTGTCATATTCTTGTCTCCAAGTAATTCAGAAATTTTGTTTAACCGCAATCGGTTACGAAATTGAAATTAACTAACGTGATATTTCACCAACTAATTCCAATTTAGTAAGCACAATTTCCATATTGATGTAAATATTTCAGTATAGCATATTGACTATTCCATTTAATCTGCTGGAACTCCACAATTTTCATTATATTGCTGTTGATTAAATACGATATTTGAACTCTTTACAATGTGACTTGGTCGAGTTAGCATCAATTTATTTGATTGAAATAATTGAGTTTTATGTCTCGTAAAGCATGAGAATCTTAGAGTATCAAGCACAACAAAAAGTGACCGAGTACTGTTACTGTGGTGATGGTGAGCCGCTAGTTTTTGTCCACGGTGTTGGACTAAACTTCGAAGCTTGGGAGCCTCAACTGCATCACTTTAGCAAGTCCCATCGAGTAGTAGCGATTAACCTTCCGGGACACGGTAAGAGTGTCATGCTCGAGCCAAACTCAAATTTGGAGGATTTCGTCAATTGGTTGCATGAAGTACTGACAGGACTTAGTCTGCAAAATATTAACCTAGTTGGTCACTCACTAGGCGCGCTAATTTGTGCGGGTTATGCGATCACTCATTCGGAAAAAGTACGTCGAGTTGCTTTACTAAGTTGTGTGTATAAACGATCGAAGGAAGCAAGGTTAGCAGTAATTAAGCGTCTGGCTAAGGCAACTAAGGGTACTATTGAAGTTGAAAGTACTCTGCAACGCTGGTACGATGACGCACCTCAATTCAGTGATTTGCATGCACAGACTAAATCTTGGTTGAAAAGCACCGATGCCGAAGCATACGCACAGGCATACCAGGCTTTTGCATTTGGTGATACAACGTTTGCAAAACGGTTGTGCGAAATTGAGTGTCCAGCATTGGTTTTGACAGGTGGCGCCGACCCAAACTCCACTGAATTGGACGCAACCAAGATTTCCGATCAAATTCCGAACTCAATACTACATGTAGTGCCTAATCACAGACACATGGTAAATCTAACTTCACCGGTCCATGTCAATGCAACTTTACAGCAGTGGCTTGAATGCAATGCCGATTCACCAGATGGTTCTTTATGAAGTTTTCTCTCTTTATACATGCGAAGCGTGTCACTTCCGATCAAAGTCAGTATCAACTCTACCAGGAGTTTATTGAACTTTGTCAGATCGCCGACAGCGGCGGCATGCATACTATTTGGACTGGCGAGCACCACGCATTGAACTTTACGATGGCTCCCAATCCCCTCATCAGTTTGGTTGATCTTGCCCATCGAACGAAGCACATTCGTCTGGGGACGGGGACGATCGTAGCACCCTATTGGCACCCAATCAATCTAGCCGGGTCAATTGCCATGGCGGACATTCTCACTGAAGGTCGGTTGGAAATAGGAATCGGTCGGGGTGCCTATAACTACGAATACGAACGACTGGTACCAGGTGTTGATGCATGGGCAGCAGGACAAAGGTTGCGAGAATTGGTACCTGCCATACAAAAGTTGTGGGAAGGTAACTATGAACATAAAGGCGAGCACTGGAGTTTTCCTACAACGACTTCCGTCCCATTGCCCCTGCAAAAACCTCATCCCCCACTTTGGATTGCTGCCCGTCACGAAAACAGTCACGAATTTGCCATTGAAAATTATTGCAATGTCCAAGTCACTCCGTTGTGGCGAGGCGACGATGAAGTCGAAAGTCTAGCTCAAAAATATAAGGCTGCCTGTGCCAAATACCCCAACAGCACTTTTAAGCCTAAAGCCATGCTTTTGCGACACACTTATGTTGGTAGCAATAAAGCAGACATCGCAATGGCAGCGGATGAAATCAGTATGTTCTATAACCTTTTTGGTGTCGTGATGAAAAATAACCGTCCCTTTCGAGATGGATTGATCGGGCAAATAACTGAAGAGGAAATTCAAGAAAATTCTATATTTAGTCCGGACAAAATGCTCAAGAACAATGTTCTGGGGGATTCTTCCTCGGTTATTGAGAGAATCCAAATGTATAAACAACTTGGTTTTGATCAATATGTCTTTTGGATTGATGCGGGACAGGACTTTCAACGGAAAAAGGCATCCCTCGTTAGATTCATCGAAAAAGTAATGCCTGCGTTTTAACCTCCCCAACTATCACTATTTCTATACTGATTATCAATTGCTTAGCACCTAACGACTAGTAGATGTTCAGTATCCCTCAACCTTCTACAATCCTTCCACAGTTGAGCTCGAATTCCGAATTAATGTCCTGAGAGGGTTTCGGGTGCTGTAGTGTGTTGATTTGACTGTTGTTTTCAATGGCTAATTATTCGTTTACCCCACAAAAGGGCTTTTTGGCCGGGTTTTAGGCGATTTTCGGCGCTACACCACAAATTCCACCCCACAACCCCCATATATGCCACTATCAAACACATAGACGATTGATATTGCTTAATAATATGCCGCATCCTCAGGACGTCTCCAGTAGCATGGCTACTTGATTAATCAAACTACCACCCATCAGGTGCGACCATGATCAATAATACGCTGTTTTCCTGGCACATGTTCGATGCGCACAGTGACCTGACCCGTTTAACGATGGTGGTCGAAACCATGAAACTTGACGACCTCGCCCATGAGATCAACCTGCGGCGCCAAGGCACGCGCTGCGAATGGCCCGCCAAGGCGATGCTCACCGCACTGATCGCGCGCAGCGTCTACCCGCATTCTTCAATCGAGTCCCTGCGCCGAGAGTTAAAGCGCAATCCATCGTTGATGCGCATCTTGCGGGTTTGAACATTACGGCGATGGGTACAACGACATCGACTACCGGGTGCCATCAAAAAGTACGTTGAGTCGCTTTATCGCGGTGGTGCTCGAAGTCGAACGCGACGTTGCCGGTTTAAGCCAGATGCAGCAGCGGCTGACCGACGAGCTGGTAGAACGACTGCCGGACTTCGGGGCTGATGTGGGCTTTGACGGCAAAGCCCTTCGCTCGCATTCGACTGGACGTCGTACGGCCCGCACCGGCCCGCCATCAGACCCGGACGCCGCCTGGGGATGCCACTCCTACTTCAGTACCGACCACACTGGACGTGAACAAAAGATTACTAAACGCTGGTTCGGCTACAAGACACACTGGTTAGCTGACGTACGCTATGAAATTCCAATCAACTGGACCACCCGTCCCGCCAATGAAAGTGAACATCGTCACAGTAAAGCACTCGTCGAGCAGTACTTGAACCGCCCTGCAGGGGCACGCTGTCAGACCTTCGTCGCCGACCGTGGCCTGGACGACAACCCGCTTCGCCGCATGATTCACCGCAGTGGTGGCACCGCAGTGATCGAGACTCGCCGAATGTGGCAAGACTCAGCCCTGCCAGGCGAAGTACACCCGACCCGGGCGCTCAACGCCGATGTCATCGACCACCTCATCTATGACGAACGTGGAATAGTCTCTTGTCGTTGTCCACAGACCGGCCAAATTCGCCAGATGGCCTATCACGGTGTCGAAAAGACACGTCAAACTCTCAAGTACCACTGTCCAGCCGCCCACTACGGGTTCGAATGTCTCGGCCGTGACCAATGCTACCGAGACGCCGGTACCCCGCATTCGCGCTGTCGAGTGGTACGCGTGAAGTTTGATGAGAACAATCTTCGTACCATTGGCACCTTGCCACGTAACACCTATCAGTGGAAACGACTGTACTCCGCACGCAATGCGCTTGAGCGTATCAATGCCCGCTCGGCTCGAGACTTCAACACGCAACCGGCCTGATCACTGATGGTCGCCCGAAAGGAGCGGCACCACCAGGCGTGTACTTTTTCTGCACATTATCGCCCACTGGCGCTGTTCGGCGATCCATCAGCGCCGGATTCGCCAATGTTCACGCAAATCCCACGAATGACCCGCCGGTATTCCTTCCAATTCGGCTCCGCTTGGGCGAAATATCAACTTTAAAATTGTAGAATAATTCCAAACAGGAAACTCTCGTCCTTCCCTGCAATAACCTTAGTCAATATTTTCTCGCTATAATAAGAAAGGTTTATGGCACGCTCGCAATAGATAATTAACAATGAACAGGTAGCAAGTGACTGAACTGAATGTGGTAAATTTGCTAGCACATTAAACTAAGGGTGTGCTACTAGCAGACTTCTCATTAATTTAGAGTTAAAGTTTTTTACAGATTTATAGGAGGTAATCAGTATGGCTTTACATTATCCCAACGCCGAAAGGCGGAAATTCCTGAAACAAGCGGCGGCTGGAGCAACTGTCGCATCTACTGCGGGCATGTTCCCGTTAAACTCGCTGGCAACCGACAAAACTCTGACAGTCGGCATGAATATCCCTATGACGGGAGATTATGCACCGTGGGGACTGCCGGGTCTGTACGGCTGTGAGATTATTGCCAATAACATCAACGCCGCCGGTGGAGTAACCATTGGTAACGACACATACCAACTGAATGTAGCTTCCTACGATCATGGTTATGATACTGAAAAGGCTCTGCAAGGTATGAAGAAACTCGTCCTTGAAGACGATTCAAAAATGGTCATGATGCTAGGAGGGTCGACGGTGGCAGCTGTTCTGCCGTGGGCAACACGCAAGAAAGTATTAACCACAACCTTGCTGCCAAGTGACATCACACCTGATTCAGATTATCTGGTTGCTACCTGTGAATCTCACCCGCTATACAACGTGACTGGCGTTGTTTGGCTGGCCGAGAATTTTCCGGAAGCAAAAACCGCTGCAATCGTTACTAACAACGATGTTGAATACGGTCTGCAATCAGCTGCTACCTACAAGGCAGCATTCGAGGTCGCAGGGATTGAAGTAGTTGATACGAACCTACACGGTTTTGATGTAACTGACTTTGCCCCTATCGTTTCATCCGTATTAGCGAAGAAGCCGGACATATTCTGTATGGCTACCAGCTTCTATGTCACACCGTTGATGGAACAACTCTATCATCAGGGATTCGATGGAAAGATAATTTCCTGCACTCTGGACTACTACCAGGAAATCATTGCTAAGACTAGTGTGGATTTTGTCAATGACACCATCTTCCAGTTCCCAGACTTTGATGACCCAAAACTGCTTGAAGAAGGAGTGAACTTTCCGGATCCGGGCGGATTCTTTGACGCGTTTATTAAGGACCACCCCAATGACTGGTCGGCAGTAGCTTGGGAATATCCTGCAATTCTGCTCAATTGGATTGAAAATGCTCAGGCTGCTGGCAGTGTCGAAGGCACCGATGTCATACCTGCATTAACCAATAATCAACAAGAGTTTGTCTTTGGCGGCGGTAGCTGGTGGGGCAGCCAATTGTGGGGACTCGACAACGCTCTAGTCGGACGTTGGCCAGTCGTAGTAGTCCAAGATGGTAAAGCCAGGATTCAAGAATATGGAAATGTTGCGACATGGCTGGATGCAAACAAGGATGTGTTGATCAAGCACATGAAGGATCTTGGCCTGCGAACGGTTTAAATTTTTATATATTTCATTTGAGATAAAAAGGGGAGAAGCTAATGCGTCTCCCCTTTTTTTCATTGAATTAAAGTAAATAGGAATTTATCTTGGACTTGCTTGTTCAAACCGTTGTTAATGGTCTGATACAAAGCGGATTCTATGCTTTAGCCGCAATCGGTCTTGTACTGATATTCGGCGTCATGAAAGTCGTCAATTTTGCCCATGGCGAGTTGGTCATGATCGGCGCCTATTCCGTTTGGCTTTTGCACGCGCAATACGGCATCCCATATGTGATAGTCATCGCAATTGCAATTATTGTGGTCACCATAATTGGATTGATCATGGAGCGGTTTTTGTTTCGACCCATGACGAACGACCCACTCGGGGGTTTAATTTGTTCTATTGGTGTGCTATTTATTCTTCAAGTTATTGCTGCGGTGGTTGGGGGTGAAGGGCCGTCCAAACAGGTTCCACCACCGTTTGAAGGAACCTTGATTCTGTTTGATACGCTGCGCGTACCCTACCAGCGGCTTTTTGCCATTGCGTTAGCAGTAGCTGCTTTGACTCTGCTGTGGTTCTTTCTAACTCGTATGAGAGCCGGTTGGGCATTGAGAGCAGTTGCCCAAGATCGTGAGGCTGCTGCCCTACAGGGAATCAATGCAAATCGTATTTCGATGATGGCGATAGGCATTGGCGCGGCCTTAGCAGGACTGGCCGGAGCACTGATGGCACCGGTTGCAAACATTAACCCTCACATGGGTCACAACGTAATTATCACAGCGTTCATCGTCACCATCGTCGGCGGTATTGGAAGTCTGTCGGGAGCCTTAATCGCAGCAGTTTTGTATGCCTTGTTTCACACCATAGTGACCACATATATCAATGGCACAGTCGCGACAATCTGGGGACTTGTCATCATGGTTCTTGTGTTGATAGTTCGCCCAACTGGAATTATGGGACACCGTGTCAGTGAGTAGCATGCAACCGAACTCAATCAACTGGAAACCAGTGGCGGTAATAGCGTTGATTCTTGCTGCTTTAGTAGTTCTGCCTCACTTTCTGAAGTACCACCAGCAGGACTTTATGATTTTTCTTGTGGTGAACATTCTTGTCGTCGTCAGTTATCGACTGGTTGCGCTAACCGGTGAATGGTCGCTAATTCATGCAGTGATGATGGGAATTGGCGCCTATACAAGCGGCATACTTACCAAGTTCTTCGACTTTTCCTTTTGGATTAGTTTCCCGCTCGCAGGCGCATGTGCGGGACTTATGGCATTAGCGTTAAGTTTCCCACTATTTCGGATGACTCAGTTTTACTTTCTCATCGGTTCATTTGCCGCAGGAGAAGCTATCCGCCTGACTTGGATTCACTTTATTAATCCGTTTGGCGGAACCGGGGGCATCAGTGCCTTGCCTTCCCCAGAATTGTTGAATATTGACTTTCTGGAACCAATACCGTATTTCTACCTGACCCTAATCATTGTCTCGATAAGTTTGCTAATTCTCTACCGAATCGAAAAATCCCGTATCGGTCTTACGCTACACGCTGTTCACTGGCAGGCACCACTTGCCGAATCCATTGGCGTCAATACATGGCGGTTCAGAACACTGGCTTTTGTATCTGGTTCATTTTTTGTTGGTATAGCCGGTTCACTCAAAGTTCACTATATTGGGACGGTAACTCCAAACCAGTATGGAATTGGATTTATGGTGTTCATTCTGATTTGGCTCATCGTGGGTGGCTACAAGACATTTTATGGTGCAATAATCGGTGTCGTTATCCTCTCCATTCTTGATGAACTGTTCCGAGAATTTGAAGTGCTTAGGCCAGCAATTTACGGTGCTGTTTTGATTGGATTTATTCTATTTCTTCCAGCTGGGCTTGAAAGTTTGCCACAGAAGTTAAGAAACTCCCAACTTTGGATGCGCTTCCGTCATAGTCAATCCTAATGTCAATACTTCAAGTTCAAAACGTAACGAAGGAATTCGGAGGGTTGACTGCTCTTAAGGATGTCAGTTTCAGCGTTGAGTCGAACATGATATTTGGTCTGATAGGACCAAATGGTGCCGGTAAAAGCACCATGTTCAAAATTGTTGCTGGGTTCTATCGTCCGACCAGCGGGCAGATCGTGTTTGATGGTGAAAACATCACCGGACTCGCACCCAGCCGAATTGCCACATCAGGGGTTGTAAGGACATTTCAAGAAACAACCCTATTTCAGGAACTTACTGTGCTCGAAAATGCACTAATCGGTACACACAAAAGTGCAGCTACGAACATATTTTCAGCCATTCTCGGAATTGATAAGGACAAACAGTCCAAAGCATATCAGCAGGCTGAAGAAGTTCTTGATTTCATGGGTTTATCTGAACGTAAAAACCAACTTGCAGCGGAACTGCCTCTAGGATCGAAACGAGCTTTGGCTATTGCGGTTGCTTTGGCTGCGAAACCGAGACTGGTGTTGATGGACGAGCCATTTGCCGGCATGAATGCCGAAGAAACTGGCAATATGATGACGCTAACCAGAAAAGTCTGTGATTTTGGTGTGACGATTATATTGGTCGAACACGATATGAAAGCGGTAATGGGCCTTTGTGACCAGCTTACTGTACTGAACTTCGGTACTGTCCTGGCAAGAGGAACTCCAGAACAAGTTCGCAACAATCCAGATGTAGTCAATGCATATCTCGGAGGGAGCACAGCCGCGTGAAAGTATCAATCAGAAACTTGGAGGTTTCATACAATAAAGTTGTCGCTCTTAAGGGAATCAGCATAGAAGTTCCGTCAGGTGCATTTGTGACATTGATCGGCTCAAATGGTGCTGGAAAGAGCACAACGCTGCGAGCGATTTCTGGACTGGAAAAGCCAAGTGGTGGAGAGATTTGGTTGGACGACCACCGAACTGATCAGATGTCACCGGATGAAATCGTTCGACTCGGAGTCGGGCATGTTCCCGAAGGTCGCCGAATCTTCAAAGACTTAAGTGTTGAGGAAAACTTAAGTCTAGGCGCCTTCACCCATAAAGACAAAGAAAGAAACCAACAGGAATTACAAAAGGTATTTGAGCATTTTCCAAGACTTAAGGAGCGTCACGACCAACATGCCAGGACATTAAGTGGTGGTGAACAACAGATGCTGTCTATAGGCAGAGCACTGATGTCACGCCCAAAAGTTTTGCTGCTTGATGAACCTTCGCTAGGACTCGCCCCAATCATCGTTCAGGACATCGGAAAGTTCTTACGAGAGATTAACTCTCAGGGAGTTACCATTATCCTGGTTGAGCAAAATGCTGACTTGGCCCTACAACTAGCTGATTACGGCTATGTGCTGGAGACCGGCATTATTGCAATGAATGATAAGGCTGACAGTCTGTTCGATAACGAACATGTCAAGACAGCCTATCTTGGAATTTAGCGACTTTTAAAACTACAGAATCTCGTCCGAATAATTTCCTCGGACGCGATTCTTTTGGGGATCAAAGTGTGGGAAAGGCACCACTGTCGCAGGGATTCTTTTTTGATGACCGTCCAGCTTCCCAACTTCCAGTTCCGTACCGTTGTCCGAATACTCAAGATTCATTCTGCACAGCGCGATTTGCTTACTCAGCGCAGGTGAAAATGTTGCACTCGTAATTTCACCAACCTTGTAACGCCCGCTATAGACTCCATCACCGTGGCCAACTGATTCCCGCCCTGCAAGATCTAATCCCACTAACTTTCGTTGCGGTGCAATCTTTCTTTTTTCAAGAGCATCTCTTCCGATAAAGTCATCAGTTTTGGTCTTTAGGGGTACAGTAAATGGAATTCCCGCTTCGAATGGGTCTGTTTGTTCACAGAACTCATAACCAGCAAAAATCAATCCTGCCTCGATGCGCAATAGATCTAGTGCTTCCAAGCCCATCGGTTTAATGTTTTCCGGCTCACCCGCATTCATGATCGCCTGCCATACCTTGGCACCTTGGTTGGGATGGCAAAATATCTCGTAACCAAGTTCGCCGGTATAGCCAGTGCGAGAAACCAAAATTGGAATACCTGTACTGTCACCAATTCTGGCAATGGAAAATCTAAACCATGCGAGTTCCGCAATTGATGCCTGATCTGGTCGTGTCCAAATGATCTTTTTCAGTACATCCAGGCTCTTTGGACCTTGCACCTGAAGATTCGCGAGTTGCGATGTGGCATTCTTGACCCATACCTTCAGGCCCAGTTCTGCAGCCTTTTCGCGTAACCACAATCCAGAGCCATCACATCCACCAATCCATCTAAAGTTGTCCTGCCCCAGTCGAAATACTGTGCCGTCATCAATCATGCCGCCGGATGGATTACACATCGCGGTGTAAACAACCTGGCCAATAGCAAGTTTTCGAATGTCTCTAGGCAGACATTTGTTTAGTAGTTGTTCGGCATCAGGACCTAGCACTTCGTACTTTCTAAGTGGAGACAAGTCTATTGCTACGACATTTTGGCGGCATGCCCAATATTCTTCGATGGCACCTTGGTTGGTATAGCAATTTGCCAACCAATAGCCGTTGTATTCAACAAAGTTGCGGGTCAGTTTAGATGTTTCGCTATGGAAAGCAGTTTCCTGGGTCATTACGGGCTCCGCGTCGGTGGTTTTTCTAACTGCAATTGCACGACTGAACATCTCCTTCTCAGCGTAAACACGAACATGTATATCCGTGGGGTTCCAGGCATTGGCAACATCAATATCGTCTGTGCAGGAAGATGTGACACAAACCATGTCCCTCAATGCACGCATCAACACATAATCTCCGGGCCTAGACCAAGGCTCGTCGGAATACAACTGAAATGATTCGTCAAAAAAAGTGTTGAAAAATAGATTGATTGCCATCCAGCCATTGCGCTGTCTGATTGGATATTGCTCCAATGCATAATTGAAGTTGTCGGAACAATTGGGATGACCCGGATAACCGAGTTCATCGTAGTACTTTTGAGTACATGCCAGCCCAAAACTGTCGTGTCTTCCGCAGGTATCTTGAATGACTTCGACTACCGGTTCGAGTTGAACATCGAAAAACTTTGAATACAGTCCAGGAGCCGGATAAGCTGACGCGACCATGGTTCGAGTTGCTGTCGCATCAAGACAATGTTCTAATCCTTTATCTAATGCAGCCAAGTCAAAACATTGAAAGTCTGAACACTGTCGACCATCTACATCCAAAACCTGTATATATTGCCCCGCCTTCACTTCATAACTTACGGCGCTGGCAGCCTTGATTCTAAAGTCTTGAGTCGGGTTCGCAAGTGGATCCGGCAAGTCGTGGCTGAGTCTCAAGTCAGGTTGCGCTCGCGTCACCCATGCGATCAAGTCTGTCGATGGATTTTGTTGATCCACCTCCATCACCGAACCAGGTGCCGCGATTATGGCAATACACTCGACTTCGCTGGTAAATTCAATACTTGTACCTGCTGCAGTATCTCCGGTTAAGACTTCGGCAGCCCTGGCATCCACAAGATTTACACCAATAGTCTTTAACTTTTGTCGAAATTTTGCTGCACTAGGTGTTTTCCGGTTCAATAGTTCCAAAATTTGGCTGGCCGGTACATTGGTCTTTAGTCCCAATTGTTCCGTGCGAAACTCACTTGCAGCGTTAACCGCAACAATGTGAGCACACTGCAATCCCTCCGGGTCAACTAGCTCAACCCTATCTCCGGTCAGCAAAGGAAAGGCAACTACGGCGTTTCCATGAACAACATAACGTTCTCGATTGAGCCAGTGGCTGCCAAGCCCTGGCTCGCGTAGACGTTCTCGTGGGCTTATAATTCCGTCAGCGAGCATGATTGTTCTCAAATGTTTATTTCAATAAATTGTGGTCTTTTGATTATAGCGATACAAATCCAGCCACTTTGACTTAACTTAATTCAACCTATCCAGCCAGTTGGAGATAACCTCGACCAAAGATTCTTCGTAATCTTCAAAGAAATGATCTGCGCCTTCTACCACCGATTGCATTGACTTTGGATTGCCAGCCAGTTGTATAGCGGCATCACGTTCAACGGCTTTCGCCACAACTGCGGGATAATCCTCACTACCGTAAACATCTAAAATTGGAACACTAATGTAATCAAGCGGAAAGGGTTGGTGCATTGGCTGTCGGTAATCTGTAGCTCCCATTCCAATTCCGATATACGCATCAAAATTACTATCGCCGTTGTTCCTTATCCACGCCATACTCATGTGGACTGAACAACTGTGCGCCAACAATGCTATCCACACATACCCTTGCGACTTCAAATATTCGATCCCTGCTTCGATTCTTGGAAATGATTGATCAAGAATGGGAAGATACTCATAGTAGGTCGCATCTTTTTTGAGAACAGGCATTTGAATGGACAAGGTTGCCCAGCCTGCTTCACTTAAGCCAACTCGAACTGGATTGGCAACTTGAGGCCAGTCTGGATGAAACCCTCGTCCGTGCATGACGAGAACAGCACCTTTTGTCTCTGGTAAAGCAGATTCTGTAAAAACTCCAAGAAAATCTCGACCCTCCGCCTCAAGATAAAGAGAATCACCGTCGAAGATTCCATCTTCCGCTTCACTTGTAAGGCGGGCTTCTCGCTCATAGTCCGGAAATTCGGCGTACACTGGTGCACAGAAGAGCACCAATGCCTGTAGCGCAACTGCGAGCCGATTGCAAATTTGCCTCAATCGTGAATCCTTAAGTTACCAAGTACAAAAAATAAACCTGCCGATAACTATTTGGACAACCAAGCTTTCGGCAGGTTCACATCATTACTTTAATGATAAATCTCAATCAAATTTAACTTTGCCATACGCATCATTCAGTTCAACCAACGGATGAGATACAGCTGATTGAAAATTAACCAGTAGTTCCCGTGCGATCATGTCGCGGTCCTGCTGACCTTCTGGTAGTTCCATATCTTCTGGCACTTGAACCCAACCGTTAATGTTGCGATCAAACACCGCCGGCTTTCCTTCTTCATAGCCCATGTGCACATCTTCAAGCCAGTTGAGATCCTCCCAACCCATAAACTCAATATAGCGCTTCAAAAATGGCGTTAACTTGGAATAATCCGGTACCAAATTTACATCATATCGATAACCAATATGCTGCCCAATTTCCTTTTCGCGATCTGATTCATCATGAGCGGGACGCTGTTTATCAATGTCAGTTACATTTCCCATTGTTTCACCTTCTATCAATATCGAGTCATGTCAGGACGCCCGACAGTGTGTTGAGTGCCTGCCAGTGGCACCATAGCCATTGCGGAGGCTTCCATAGTGAGTGCGGCGAGATCTTCAGGTTCTAACGAGTGAACATCGGTTTTACCGCATGCACGTGCCATCATCTGACACTCAATTGCGAGAGTGTGTAAAAAGTTGTAGACCCGCTCAGCTGCATCATCTGGATTCAATCGCTGACGCAGAATAGGATCTTGAGTCGCCACTCCAACTGGACACCGACCGGTGTGGCAGTGATAGCAGTAACCAGCTTCAACACCAATTTCATTTGGAAAATCCGCTTCAGGAATGTCCTTGTTGCAATTCAGTGCGATCAGCGCTGAGTGGCCAATCGCTACTGCGTCTGCACCCAGTGCCAAAGCTTTGGCTACATCACCACCATTACGGATACCACCGGCATAGATAAGTGAAATATCTCCAGTTTTTCCCACATCATCGAGCGCCTTGCGGGCTTGACGAATTGCTGCAATTCCTGGAACCCCAGTGTCCTCAGTCGCTAAATGCGGTCCTGCACCAGTTGATCCTTCCATTCCGTCTATATAAATCATGTCGGGATCAGTCTTTGCAGCCATTCGCACATCGTCATAAACTCGAGCGGCACCCAATTTCAATTGAATCGGTATCTGCCAATCAGTTGCTTCGCGAATCTCTTCAATTTTCAGCGCCAGATCATCTGGACCCAACCAGTCGGGATGCCGAGCGGGAGATCTTTGATCAATTCCGGCCGGCAAGGACCGCATTTCAGCAACCTGGTCGGTAACCTTTTGACCCATCAAGTGTCCGCCAAGGCCAACCTTACATCCTTGTCCGATAAAGAATTCACACGCATCGGCTAATCGCAAATGATGAGGATTGAATCCGTAGCGTGATTGAATGCATTGGTAGAACCACTTGCTTGAATAACGTCTTTCGTCCGGAATCATGCCACCTTCACCAGAACATGTTGCAGTCCCAGCCATAGTGGCTCCGCGAGCCAAGGCAGTTTTTGCTTCGTATGACAGTGCACCGAAACTCATCCCAGTGATGTAGACGGGAATATCGAGGACTAAAGGCTTTTTTGCCCTTGGTCCCAGGACTGTCTTGGTTAGACACTTCTCCCGGTATCCTTCAATCACAAACCTGGTCAATGTTCCTGGGAGGAACGTCAAATCATCAAAGGTCGGGATGTTCTTAAATAATGAGAACCCTCGCATTCGATAACGGCCGAGTTGGGACTTGATATGGATGTCATCCATGACCTCCCGGGTGAAGATTCTGCTTCGACCGAGGTTCGTGTTATCTCTAGGTTCGCTTGGTGTTTCGGGCGGTTGAGTCTTTGGTTTAACTTCCATTTAACTATTCTCTCCTTACAACACTAATTTCTTTTCGGTAGGCTCGAGGTTGTCATAGTTCCACAACTGCTTGCCCGATTCAATTTTTCTCATGTTCTCAACGCCTTTGGGAGCCTCGAGTCCGTAGTTCGCCAATTTACGCTTGATCCATTGGCATTCAAGATCGGTCATTTCGCCGTCAACGGCATCAACGCCAAGTTCCTGAATATTTCCACCGACATAGATGATTCCGTCATACATCGAATCCCCGAGGTTGGGACCAGTGTCGCCCAGGACAATCATGCGACCACGTTGCATCATAAAACCGGAAAATGCCCCAGTCCGTCCGCCAACGATGATGGTTCCGCCTTTCATATCAATCCCAGTTCTCGAACCCACATCCGATTTACAGACCAAATCGCCACCGCGAATCGCTGCCCCAAATGTAGAACCCGCGTTTTTCTCGATGACTACAGTACCGGACATCATGTTTTCAGCACAGGACCAACCGACTCTTCCAGAAACATGAATGTTCGGTCCATCGCCCAAGCCGCATCCAAAATATCCAAGGCTGCCTTCAAATCGAAGTTTGAGTCGATTCAAAATTCCAACCCCCAAAGAGTGCTTTGCGCCGGGGTTTATAACAGTAATTGAACCGATACCATCCGACATGAAGTCTGTAATTTTTCGGTTCACATCGCGGGCACTTAAATCAGTCGCATCAATTTCACCATGTTTGTCGAAATCGACTTCAATACGCTGAGGTGCAGCCATACGGTCAGATTCAACTGCCGAAAAAAAGATTTGCTGAGTTCTGCCCGCCAACTGCTCTGTGTGCATTGACGGGCTTGAGCTTAGCTCTGCCATACTCTAACCTCCCCTTCATACGGATCAATGGTGTCGATTTCGTGAGGAAAGACGCTGCGAATGGCGACCTCCTCTGAAGCGAGTGCAACAAAATCATCAGACTCATACAGTACCATCGGTTTGGCTGCCATATAGTCTTTAGCCATTCCGAGTCGGTCCTGAGAAGCAACTACATAAGTGAACACCCCATCCAATTCGGTTAAGGACCGATGCATTGATTCTTCGAGGTCATCACCACGGTCAATGGCATCTGCCAAATAGACCGCAATCAACTCAGAATCACAATTAGACATGAAACGATGTCCTTTTCGCTCAAGTGCACGACGAGAATTCCAGTAGTTGGTCAACTGACCATTGTGAACTACGGAGACATCCAAAAATGGATATGCCCAGTATGGGTGAGCCGAGCGAATGTCTACATCGGATTCGGTAGCCATCCTGGTATGCCCAATTGCATGAGTACCTTCGAAATTGTCCAAACTGTATTGCTTTCCGACCGTGTTGGCATCGCCGAGGTCTTTGACCAACTCCAAGCCTCTTCCGATCGACAAGATTTCAACGCCTTCGACATCTTCCAGGTAATTTGCAAGTCGACGCATATCACCGTCGTAGGTGAAGTGATACCTAAGAGCATATTCGGTTGCCTGCTCTGTGCGTGTGACTTTGGCGCCTAATTCCTCCAATCTGGAATTGACTGTTTCAAGCCGCTCACGCATTTGATCATGAATTTTAAAACCAGACTTTAAGTCTTCACCTTCTGCGACCTTGAATCGCATTACGTATTCGTCGGTGTCTTCTTCGTCAGAAACCGCACCGTAAATTGCAAAGCCAGTCGAGTCTGGTCCCCGATGCTTCAAAGCCTGAAGCATAGACAGTAACTCACTTCCAATATCGGAAGTTTTACCTCTGTGAATTAATCCAGCTATTCCGCACATTTGAATATTCCTAGGGTAAACAGTCCAAATATTCTTCTAGGTCCCAATCGGTGACGGTGGCCATAAATTTTGCCCACTCGTCTTCCTTGTAATGCAGAAACACTTTACCCATCTCATCTGGTAGCGCATCCATGATTACATCATTGTCACGAAGTGCTGCCACAGCCTCACCGAGATTCATCGGTAACTTTGTAACTTCCTTACCGGATTCCATAGCATCATAAATATTGCGATTTTCCGGTTTGCCTGGATCCAAGTCATTGGAGATCCCATCGTCAAATGCCTTTAGCAGACCGGCACACAGCAGATACGGATTGACCATCGAATCCACAGCTCTAAACTCGAAGCGACCTGGTGCGGATACTCGTAGTGCTGTAGTTCGGTTCTGGTAACCCCAGTCCTTGTAGACCGGAGCCCAGAATCCGGTGTCCCACAGGCGTCGATATGAGTTAACAGTGGAACAACCCAACGCCGTCAGCGCATCTAGGTTCTTCATCACACCAGCAATAGATTGCAACCCAATCTTGCCTGGTAGTTGTGGATCATCGGTGTCGGGCATGAAATGGTTTTCCCCACCTTTTCGATACAGATAGTTTTCACCAACGCCGTTCAACGGATCGTTGCCAAGAACATTGACTTGGTCATCTCCACCGGTCCACAGCGACATGTTTGTATGACAACCGCTCGCTGACACTCCCATGAATGGTTTGGTCATAAAGCAGGCAAGCAAATTGTTTTCTCTTGCGACTTGCGCACAAATTTGACGATAGGTAGACAGTCGGTCACAGGTGCGCAGTGCATCATCGTAGGTGAAGTTCAATTCGAGTTGCCCCGGAGCATCTTCGTGATCGCCCTGAATCATGTCCAGCCCCATAAAGCGGCTGTATTCGATCACCTTAAGAAAGACTGGACGCAGACTTTCGAATTGATCAATGTGATAGCAGTAGGGTTTGGAAAATCCACCATCTGGCTTTCCATCCTCCCCACGTTTCAACCACATCATTTCAGGTTCCATACCGTGTCGCATATGGAGACCACCGTGTTTATCGGAGAATTCATCATGAATAATGCGCAGATTTCCGCGGCAGTCAGAGGTTAAATGGCTACCTGGATTTTCACGTTCTTCACGATTTCTGAAGCATGTACAGTAGACTCGCGCTACTCGCTTGTCCCAAGGCAATTGACAGAAAGTTTCGGGGTCTGGAATTCCAACCAATTCCATTGCTTCTGGCCCATAACCTATATAGTCACCATGACGGTCGATAAACAAGTTCGCAGTTGAACCGTAAACCAACTGGAATCCTCGTTCTGCGATTGTTTCCCAATGGTCGGCGGGGATTCCCTTTCCTACAATGCGACCGGTTACGGATATAAATTGATAATAAATGTAGTCAATGTTTAGTTCATTGACTTTTTCTCTTACCTGCTTGACCAAATCTGCACGTCCTGGCTGATTGACGTGTCTCTCGAGATCGGTCGAATCAGTACTAGCCATACTAAAACTCCTTATTTAAACGTGTAAATATTAATTTAAATGGTAAATTTTACACTGTGCAAATTTTTCTTTGGAAGAATTAAAACGAAAATACAAATGACTCCCACCCACTTCGCATGATTCTAATCTCTAGACTTTAGAGGACTATAATCTAGTCTAGTCAGTTCCTTACGCAAACAAAGTTATGCTCTTACTTTTAGGGTGGAGACGCTGTTATTGCAATTCAATATACGATCACTTTAGTTAGACAGTGGTCCATTTCGCTAAAACGCCACCATTATTTCAGTTCGCTTGAAACACTGAATGGACCTGGTGGACTTAACTTCTCAATTTCCGCAATTCTGGACTCAATCAACTTGCCAACAAATTCAAGGCTCAAAATGGCAAACGCCTTCGCCTGTTCAAAGTCTTCAAAGCAATATTCACCATCTATACAATCATTTTCTAAGTTGTTTTTTGTAATTGCAGTTCCAGCATCCAAATTTGTGAGCAGAGGTTGCTGATTTTCGTTCAGTCGATCTGCATGTTCTATCGAACGAACTAGATTGTTCTCGATTATTACTTTGTAGTACACAGGTACATTGTGCTAAATTGGAGCGTGGCCCATGCAGTTGCCAAAGCAGTAAGGCGCATTATCGGATTGCTTACAGCCACACATGTAGAATTCACCTGAAATCGGTGCCACAAACTTTATCGGTTTGTATGCTGTGTCGCGATGCGAACCGTCACACCAAGGCTGCTTGACACTTAGACCGCAACTACACCAAGCGTACTGAGTGCCCTCTTTGACTTGAACAGGATAAGGTGCTTTTTGTGGGCAAGCAGGCAAGCTCATCCTAACTGACAGGTTTTAATCGAACTACCGGGTAGTGCGGATTGCCATTCAAGTCGACTCCGCAACCTACCGCAAACCCATTATCCAGCGTATACCACTTTGCAACATCAGTGGACTCGCCCGGCCATGACTCGAACAACTCGTCATGAGTTGAACAGGGGGCGCCGGTGGTTAACTTGACCTGAGTGACTTGTTGATTGCGGTGTTGGTAGGCTTGCGAATCGCGCAGTCGTTCTTGCTCTTGAAGTTCCGGAATCACATCCTTTAATCGTGGCATGGATAATTCTTAGCTACTTCAAATTTACACCAGTAGCTCTAAACCCGCCGAATCCGTCTTCAACAATTTGAAAGGCAACTCGCTGACCTTGGCTCAGCTCGCCAAGACCAGCTGACTCAACGGCACTTTTGTGAACAAATACCTGTCGCCCACTCTCATCGTCGAGAATGTAGCCACCGAATGGATTTCGAAGTGCGTTATAGACGACAACTTCGCCGGCAGATGGCCCGGGTTTTAGACCCTTGGTTTGCCGCTTATCCATTTCAGTAGTTTGCATCGCCTGAAGATGCGACAGATCCTCACCAAGAAATTCAGCCCAGATCTTTAATCCAATGTCTGCAGCATTTCCTTCGGTGGTATCGAATTCCATGTCTGGAGTCACTTCGCATGGGTTTGGGTAAAGCCTTGCTCGCAATTCTTCGTCATCTTTATCTCGCTGAGCGACTCCTTCACCAATTTGTCGAGTCCTGCCGCCGGCCTCTTCTCGTCGATGCTCCCAGCGGGAGTGACGAACATCATCAGTTGAACTTAAGCGAACAAAAAACACATTGTCTCGTCCGCCCAGTACTGCATCCATAAAGGCACTTTCCAAAATCAACACATCATCCGGCCACGCAAGCATGGATACAGTTTGTGCATCTAGGTTTCTATGAGTATCCAAGTCAACTTGAAGACCACTTGTCTTCTTGGCCATCAGTGCATTGGTGGTTATCGATTCGCCTCGACTCGCCAGTTTGTATCCTGTTAATCGAGATATCGATCGGGCTACGTCCGATTTTAACGTGCAAGTTTTTCCGTATATTGCGATGATTCTGCTCATATCTCAGTCACGAATTTCTTGGGTTGAATTGTATCTGGTGTTCAGCAATCCACTAAGTGAACTCAAACGCTTTTGCTCGAGCATTTCGGATTGCGAATTCATCAAGCGTCCAATCGGTGTTGCACACGAATGGATGAGTCGATGAATTGGAACATATGCGATGAAAGCAAGTGATCCGAATACATGCAAGTACCAAAGCGGACTATAAACTTCCTTAAAAAAACTTGCATTGTTCGGTATAACACTCGCAAATAAGTAGCCGATAAACGAATATCCACTGCCGGCCGGGAAAGCCTCTGCTGAAATTCTGATACCTTCCACTATGAAGCCGCTTATCACGACAAAGAATAGAAAATGCAGTGATGGCGAATCCGAAAATTTGCGCTCATTTTCATTTCTAATAAAGCGCCATAGGTATGCCATTACGCATCCGACAAGCACCATTCCGCCGAAAAAGTCAAAGGCGAAATCAAATGATAGCCTGATTGGATGTTGGGGCAATTCCCAAATATCCGGCAACCCAAAGGCGGGAATCCCTTCTCTTAAAAATACAGCAATGATTTCTATTAGAAACATCAACACGAATCCCCAAAGTATCAACGTGTGACGCAGCCAGCGGAAACCGCTTTGCGAACGTAAACTTGAGTGGAAAACGACGTCTGAGAAAAAGGTGTGTCGCATTGAGTCGGAATTTATCTTGCTTAGTTGTATGTGCTCGCGGTAACGACGCCAAGTCGGTGCATTTCTTTGAATGACTGCTCGGTATACTCCCACATCGAAAACGATCAGCACTGCCAAAGCAACCGGACCAAACAGCATCCAATGTAGTTCTACCCGACCAGACAACCCTTCCAATAGATAAAATCCTGTTAGCGCACAAACTCCAAAAACATACATCCAGCCACCGAGAGCGAACAGCCAGCGAATTGTGCCCCCAGCAACGGTTAATGAAGTGAATAGGAGTAGCATCAATGCAACGAGTCCAGCCCCGAGAAGCAGGACTGAAACAAACAGTGCACCATAACCGAATGCTGCATCAATTTGACCGGCCAGTCCGAGTGCTGTTATCAAAACACCGATAACAATCGGTAGGACGGTGCGCCTTCGAGAGATACGCACTTGCCGAATTGCGGAATCAGCCACTGGGAACCTCAACCACGTCAGAAAGTAATGGGTTAAACGTGCTCTGGCTGATCAATCAACCTGCAGCGACTTCCAGCCGTGCCGCTTGTTCTGCTACCCGCTGCGCATCGATAGTTAGCATGGCTCCATGAAGCGCTGGATCGCCACCATGCAGGTCGCGAAATTCATTAACACAGGCTTTGGCCTTTTCAACTGCAACCAGGGCATCAACACCGTACGCATCGGCACCAATCTTGTCGCACCAGGCTTGACTAATTGGAGCACCGCCGACAAAGACCTTCACATCCTTGCGCATGCCCTCAGCTGTAATTTGCTTGATGGTTTCCCACTGCATGTTCATTGTTGTAGTCAACAGTGCGGAAAATCCAACAATTTGTGGGTTGTGTTCTCGAATTGCAGCAATGAAGTCTTCAGGAGGAACCGTCACGCCTAAGTCAATGACAGTGAAGCCTGCTGCTTCCAGCATCATTGCAACAATTTTCTTTCCAATGTCGTGCAAATCTCCTTGCACCGTACCGACGACAACAGTCCCAATGTCTTCAGATTTTTCTGCAATAATAAGCGGCTTTAGAATTCCTAAAGCCGAGTGCATGCATTTTGCGGACATCATTACTTCTGGCAGAAAGTATTCATCCATCTTGAAACGGCGCCCAACTTCAGCAATGCCGGTCGCCATAGGTCCGGCTACCAACGTTCGAGGGGATACATCAGCATCCAATGCCGGATGAATTAATTCTGACGTGTCCTCATGCTCGCCATCAATAATGTTCCACTCGATTTCATGAAATAGTTCCTTTATTTCTGCAGGTGCATCCGTCCAGCGGTTGGTCTCCATGGAGTCTTCAAAATCGTATTGAAGATCTTCAAGATCCCAATCTTTTTCTGTTTCAATATTTAGTGGCATTGTCTGACTTTATCGTAGTGTGCAAGTTTCAAAATTAAGCGACAGGTCTTGGTCGACGTCGACGCTTACGCTCTCCTGACCAGGGTTCATAATCTTCACCAGTATCAGCCCCAGGTGGGGGGTCCTTGGGTAAAGGATAGACACCATATTCTCTCGCCTCTTCCACCATAGCCACCACATTCTGGGTGGGAACGTCATGTTCCAGGCGGTGAGATGAACTAAGTAAAAATCCACCTCCGTGTCCCATTTCCCAAATTCTTTGCTGCACTTCGTTACGCACGTCCTCTACGCTCCCCCACGGCAGAGTTTCCTGAACATCGATGCCACCATAGAAGAACATTTCATTTCCTAACTGACGCTTTTTGGCGGCAGGGTTGGAGTGACGGGCCACCTTCGGTGGCAAACTGTCATAACCGTCGACACCAGCTTCAATCAAGCCTCGCATAAATGGCTCTGGGATGGCGCCACAACTATGAAACTGAATTTTTCCATTTGGGTTTTTCTTTAAATAGTAATCCTTGATCTCGCGAAATGCCCGAATATAGTGCGGCTTCACCTGTCGGTCAAACATCTTCAAGGACAAAAATGCTGTCTTTTCACTGGCAAGGTCTTCCGGGCTCATGCGCATCCAATCCAAATATTCGCCACATTCGTCAATAATCGCCTTGTTGAATTCAATTTCAATATCGGTCAGCCTGGTCAGCATTGCCTCAAGAAATTCAGGTGATTCAATGAAGTCGGAAAATATCTTGGCATACCCGACCATGTACTTTGCCTGTTCGAATATACCGCCTCGGCCACCTTGCCCCATCAGTGCAAATGGTGTTTCCTCGTGAATAAACTTACAATATTCTCGCAAAGTCATCCCCGGTATGGGCGCGTCTTCCCAGCAGGATTCGTCGTAGGGATTTGGCCAAGGAAATTCATCGAGAATTTGCAGACCCTCCTTCAACGGTGCGCTAGTGGCGTGAAACAAGGGATAGCCAATCATTTCATAGTAGCCGCCCTGCTCATGTGGTGTCCACTTTCGAATGACACCCCATTCGTCGACATTGATGTCCATGTTCGGTGGCGGAATTCCCATGTCGAAGGGAATTTCATCAAATGCTATTTCACGAAATCCGGGCGATCCGCCGGGAGTGCCAATCGCAATTCGCATAAAGTCTACGCCAAGTTTTTCGGCCAAATCTAATTCAAAACTTACATCCGTCGTCCAGGTTGTAGATCCGGTTCTGTAGTCTTTTGGGTCAGCCTTGTAGTCCATTCCAAGACCTTTGCGAAGGTTTTGGTAACCTTCGATCGTGCCCCACAAACCAATGGGCACCAAGTCAGGTTCTCTAAGTTGCAAAGCATCAATACAACGCTGCCTCTCAGGTGGTACGGCATTACCGATAATTTCAGCCATAATTAAACTCTCCTCATAATTGTTGTAGCGGAAATATCGTCACCTACAAAAATATTAATTTCCGTACCTCGAAGCGGCATCTAAAACTACTCCTGGAAATCCCTGACTTGAAAAGGAACCGAGTCGCTTAGCAGCCGATTCACGGTTTTGCTTCGCCAGCATTGCCATCGGACCAGAAATGATTGCTTCTGTCGGGCAAATCTCTTCGCAGGCACGCGGCATATCAAGAGGTCTTTCCTTACCTGGGGTCTGGCAAAAATTGCATTTTTCCATTTTACCCGCAGTGGCACTGAGTTGAGGTGCATTGAAGGGACACGCCCAAGTGCAGAATCCACAGCCAATGCACTTGTTTTGGTCAACCACAACTACACCGTCATCTGCCCGTTTGGTAATTGCCGTAACGGGACATGCATTGCGACAGGGTGCGTCCCCACAGTGCATACAGGCCATTGAAACATTCATTGCGGTTACATTGGGAAATGTGCCTGATTCAATTTTGACAACTTCCCGCCATCTAGGACCAACCTCAATTTCATTCCAAGACTTGCATGCGATTTCGCAGGCGTGACATTTCACGCAACGTTGATGGTCGAAATAAAATCCGTGTTGCATTGTCTTAACTCCTCTTTAGTCCGCAATTTATGCCGGTCGCACCCGCACCTTGCATTCGTTATAACAATTGGCACCAGTAATCGGGCTTACATGAGCGTCCATTAAATTATTGGAATGGGCGCCGTGCCCCTTTGCCGTGGAACCCATCGCCCAATGTCCAAATCCATGTCCGTGACGGATGCTGATGCAACCTGGCACCAAGCCTTCAACCACCTTCGCTTTTATCGTGATTTGATCCTTTGGGGATTCAACCACTACCGTGGAATCGTCCTTAATGCCGTAGCGAAGTGCATCGATTCGGTTGATCTCCATCCAGTTCTCACCACAAATTTCCATCAGATACGGGTTGTTCTGAGTAACGATATTACAGTGCATGCTCAGTTTTGAGTGGGTTACCTGCAATGGATAATCATCGTCCGGCATCACTGTTCTGTCGGTGTAGACAGGGTATCCATCAAAACCGGCATCGACATAAGCACTGGAATGTATTTCAATCTTTCCAGAAGGGGTGGGTAATCCTTCGGGTACTCGGTTATAGCGAACCTCTCCAGCCCAAAACCCCTTCTGCTTGAGCTCTTCGAGCGACATGGGAACGTTTTCCATCATGATTTCGCCCCAATCTTCCCACTTCTCGTATGGGAAATGCTGACCCCAATCCATCTTTTCAGCGATACCCTTGACAATTTCGTAAGGCGGTTTGGACTCACCGACGGGGTCAACAACCGGTTGGCATAAAACGACTTCTGGCCCAATCCACATACCCTGACGGATTTCCGCTTGCTCGTAGAATGAAGTTTCAGGCAGAACAATGTCACATTCAAGTGCAGTTTCACTCATGTAGAGCTCGCATGCAACTGCCAAGTCCAAATGCTTGAACATCTGAAGAACCTGGTCTCGATTCGGGTCGCTCATCACCGGATTAGTGGCATGCACAAATAAACCTTTAACTGGATAGGGATTGCCATTGATTACTGCTTCCGGCAGTCTGGAATTAGGTAGATCAGGCGCTAGTGGGTATCCCATACCAACATGCAGCGGATCCTTGCTTGGAGCAGTTTTTGCTTCATCCGGAATCACAACCGGCAGACCCAGTGGTGCCCAATCCTTCAAGTGAAGGTTGCCAGGCTTGTCGACTTCACCACATAGTGCGTTGATGATGTAACAGGCTCGTCCAGCATCTGCACCGTTGGTGTAGTAGCCAGAACCCTTGAAGATCGCAGACATAGAAGGCTTGGTTGTGGCAAACTCTCTGGCCAGTCGTTCTATAGTTTCTTTACTGATACCGCAAATCGATTCTGCCCACTCGGGAGTGTATCCTTTAGCGTACAAGTGGTCACGAAATCCATCAAAACCGTTACAGTGATTTGCAACAAAATCGGCATCATACAGGTTGTTGTCGATGATGCTGTAACACATTGCAAGTGCCATGGCGCCATCAGTACCGGGCTTAATTGGCACCCATTCATCAGCCTTTTGTGCGGTTTCCGTAAAGTTCGGGTCCACTACGACAAGACGACACCCGCTCTTTTGGGCTTGAATTAAGGCACGACTTTCCCATAACCCTTGGTTGGCCCC
The DNA here is from genome assembly GCA_965200645.1 of Arenicellales bacterium. Lineage (GTDB taxonomy): Bacteria > Pseudomonadota > Gammaproteobacteria > Arenicellales > JAJDZL01 > CBDAUN01. The sequence continues at coordinate 49,408 of CBDAUN010000003.1, read as the reverse complement.
GAGATTATTCATACCCCACAACATGACATACTTTGAGTTGGCAAAATCGTGCATCGGGAAAACGTGTCCAAAAATTGTCAAACATGCAGAACGCCGATCCTGTTCGCAACCCGAAGTGTGGGCATATAGATTTGGCGAACCATAGAGTTCACCAAGTAGATGTCTATAAAATTGAGTATTGGGATCGTGGTGACAGGTCAGTGCGACCGCTTCCGGACCATATTCTGAGGCAATCGCCTTCAGTTTGTCAGCAATGAAGGTAAATGCCTCATCCCATGATATTCGCTTGAATTCTCCTCTTTCACCTTTAGGGTTAGTGCGTAGCATCGGATACTTGAGGCGATCCGGGTCTCTAGTAACGTGCCAACTCGCCATTCCCTTGGCACATCGTGATCCAATATTGTTTGGTGATTCGGGATTCCCTTTGTGGTAGACAATCTTGCCGTCGCGCACAAATACTTCGGTTGGGCATTGCCATGGACAGGTATAGCAAAAACTCTTGATTACCTTTGCTCCCTTGATCTTCGCGAGTCGATCACCCAAATCCATTGCTGTATTCATTCAATCACTCCTCTACAATAGTTGTGTTAAGAGCGAATCTGTCTGTATTGCAGATTCAAGCCACTCTTCAATGATTTGCTGCTGTCAATTCAATTTTAGTCAATAGAGAATGTTAACAACTAATATATACAATATATATCAATTTGTAAAAACTACGGCAGAGCAGATGTTCTCTGCATTGACAGATAGTGATTGAGTGATGAATCATTCCAACCTCTTTATCGCATCACCTAGTCACCTCGCAGGAGCCGTTGCTGCAATGAGTAATTTCTCTTCGGTCTCCATACCTATCTTATCGCAAGATTTTCGCACTTCATTGTTAGCTGAAGCCAAGAAAGTTTCTTTGCGGTCATGTCGAGAATCAATAGGGACGGGGCCGAATGTTGTCTATCAGAGAATGTTGTTGCAGGACAATATAAACCCTAGTGGTTTGTTTGGGCTGCTGGTAAAGGAATTTCAACTGTTATTTAACGAAGCGATTCAGGGGCTCAATTTGTTTACCGATGAAGTAGTATTCAATGACTGGATACTGCAAAAATATGAACTAGGAGAAGTAGGAATTACACCTCACAGAGACCGCATAGATTATCGACATGTGGTGTGCCTATTTGTACTTGCCGGTAAAGGCAGATATTGTGTTAGTGAAGATCGTTTAAGGTTGAATGAACAGGAAATAGCGAACTTGCCGGGTGATGTGGTGATGATGCCGGCACCCGGATATATTGGGCTTCAGCAAAGACCTTTTCACTATCTCGAAAAAATTACGGAAGAACGTTACGTATTTGGACTGCGCCACGATGAGACTAAACTGTGAGCCTAAGCGGTCGGTGTTTTGCCTGCTTTGAAATGGCATAATTCAGCGCCAGTACTTTGCTATGACAGATTTCACAAACACCTATTTCCCACTGAAAATTGAACTGAACTATCAGTACTCACTTGGTCAGCTTAAACCGTATTTCGATGGTTTATGTGAAGGGATAGCACGAGCCACGAAATGTCCATCATGCGAAGCAGTATGGTTTCCACCGCGTCTGGTTTGTTGTAGTACATTACTTGAATCGAAATTCATTGAAATAGCCGGTACGGGAAGCGTCGTTGAAACGACCATGAGCTTCGATAACAACGGTGAGCCCATCGTATTTGCCTTAATCAAGATGGACCAGGCAAATAATTCAGCACTAGGTCAACTGATGTATCAGGGTGCAAAGAAGGGAGATCGGGTTAGACTTTGTGGTGCACAAAAACCGCAAGTCCATCCAGCTCAAGGTGCTAGATACATTCAGCTCACTGAATGAGATTAAGCCGTCAATCCATCTTGCTCCATAGCATTTCGCAAGTCCACTATCTTGTCGGATGCGACAATCGTAACATCATCTTTACCGACCACAGCACCTTGAGCGATAGCCTTAACGACCTTTGCACCACTGGCGAAACCAATCGGTAACCCACCGCAGTGCTTTGAATATTCGGCAGTGGTAAGGCGTCCCCAGACTGTGCTTCCACCTTCCCCATCTAGCACCTCACCTGGTTTTAGATCTTTCTTTGCAACACAAACGACATCAGCATTGAAAGATTGCGGCGCTCCTGTGGATTCTCCACGCAACGCCACCGAAGCAACGCTGATACCCAATTCCAGGCCAATTAGATGATAAGGTCGATACATGCTTGAATACTTACCTGAGGAGTCAGTAACCAATCCGTATTCATGAAAACACCGTTCAACATATTTCGTAGGTGCCTCAAATACGACATAGACTCCCCAACGTAGGTCTCTTGGTAGTTCTGAACCGTCACGATTCAGTGAAGAAATAACCTCGACCATAGATTTACCCTTTAGCACTCCACCTTCACTTTCGGGTTTGAGTACCGCGGCTATGTCATCCACTGAGCAAGGCGGAAAAAGCAATCCTGATTCCGGTGCCCGAAGACCTGTTGCATTGGCTACCGCGGCCATTTCAATTCCTGATTTTGTTCCATCAAGAAACGAATTGAACATCTTGCTGTTCATTCCGCCTTGTTTGGCTTGATCGGCGGTTAAGCCATAGTAGTCCCACACAGTGTCCGGAGTGGACGCGTGGTACTGTGGCAGATATTTGGTACCTTTTCCGGCACAGACCACATTAAAGCCACTGGCTCTAATCATATCGACCATCTCCGCAATCAAAGCAGGTTGGTCCCCATATGCCAGCGAGTACACAACTCCGTGCTGTTTCGCCAATTTATTGAGCATTGGTCCCACCAGCACGTCCGCCTCTACATTCACCATCACCACATGAACACCATGTTCAATGCATTGGACTGCATGCATCGCACCTGCTATGGGATCCCCTGTCGATTCAATGACAACATCAACATATCCTGATTGCAGCATGCGATGGATTTCTTCAGTGACCGTGACACCGGTATCAGTTGAAGTATTTGAATTCGATACTTGTTCCGGATCGAATCCTGCAGTCATTAGATTTGCACGAGCTCGGTCTGCATTGAGGTCGCAGACATAGGTCAAACGCATCCCAGGAGTGCGAATGATTTGCGCCATAAACATTGTGGCGAACTTACCTGCGCCAATAATTCCAACTCGAATGGATGCATGCGATTCCTCACGCTCACGCAGGAGTGTGTATAAATTCATCTAAATTCTCTGATGGTCATGGGTACTCAACATTCGAATTGTATGAGGCATTATGCCTCAAATGGCAGGGAATTCTGGAGCAGGGAATTGCTGTAGGTCAGTAAAAAAAAGCCGGGAAATTCCCGGCTATACGCACTGACCAATTGGAGAGTTACTAGAAGATGAAATTAATAAATAGAATTGTGTATATTTCGGTTTAGTCCTTTAGACAATTATTCTGTGTTACTTGTTGCAAATGAAATCTAAACTACGCAACTTTTACCGGCAACTTTTCATGCTTGTGCCAGGTTCGAAAGAAGCGTATTTTGGCAATTACTGATTTCCTCACTCTACTCCTTGCTCTACGCTGAGCTATCTCCCGGGTTTTGCAATTAACTTCCAGCATTGAGTCAACAACATCTCGAATTTGACCACGGCTAATCCCAATATCTGTAAGTAATTCGTTGTTCATTAAGCATAAATCCTTGATTGCCTTGTTGCGATTGCAACCACTTTCGGACAACATTTTTGTCTCCAATAAATTTGTACTATTTCTCAGACTATTTTCGTTGAACGTTAACCAGTTTTTGCATAAAGCCCAATCGACTTCTTGGAATGGAACTACTAGTTCGCTGGTGTAATTGACTGCAAGTAAAGTTGTAAGTCGACTCTGAGTCCTGCAGTGAGATCAATTATGTTCTAACTAAGCGATTGAACAATCGTAGCGATTCAACTCACCGAAGAAAGGAAAAGGGTGAGCATCCTTGCTCAGATTCCATCCTTGTTAACCCTCTTAATCGTTGGTTAAGCAACTACGTTGGCGAGTACTGTGATGATGACGACTGCACCGAAAAATGCTGCACCTACACGATTGTGAATATTTGTATACATGATTGGCTCCTAAGATTTCCAGATTGATATTTGAAACAATTTTTAGTTTCCTACTTTATGTTCCTCCGTGTGTATGGTTGTATTCCTTATCAATCGATAGAACCAGATTCCAATATCACACTGAATTGCTAGGAATAATACTTAAGATTCAATTCACTTTGATGGATAAAAATTCACACATCTATGAGTATTTATTCATGTATGATTTGTGTTAATGTAAATATAACTTACTGAATAATATACGGATAATATATTGTTTTAATATATTGCTACACCTTTCATAATTTAGATATTCTAATATAAAATTGGCGACCATTATGATGAATCGACTTCCGCCAATGGCTGCTATGAAAGCATTCGAAGTTTCATCACGTCACTTAAGTTTCACCAAGGCTGCTGACGAACTCTATATCACGCAAAGCGCAGTCAGCCACCAAATTCGGCATCTTGAAGACCTGTGGGGAATCAAACTCTTTGAACGACAAGGACGTCGCTTAATTACCACCAAAGAGGCTCAAATGATCTTGCCCGTTATCAGGGACTTTCTGGAGAATATGAACCGTGTACTGAATGAAGTTAAGAACACCGAAATTCGTTCATCCATTCGCATCAGCCTATTGCAATCACTAGCAGTTAAGTGGTTGGTCCCTCGACTTGGCACATTCAACGAAATGCATCCGGACATTAATATTTGGATCTCAACTACGGAAGATTTGGCTGATTTTGTTAATGATGAAGTCGACCTGGCGATTCGTCTCGGTCACGGACAGTGGACCGACCTTCACCTGGATCTGCTTTTAAAGGAATATGTGTTTCCCGTATGCAGTCCAGAGTTTCTTAAACGCCTGCCGCCGTTGAAGACACCAGAGGATCTTTTGCACTGTCCGTTGCTCTATCGTCATTCCTTTGACATTTGCCCACGCTGGCGGGACTGGTTCAGAGACGCTGGAATAGTTGTCAAGTCCTTACCGCGTGGGACCAGATTTCCTGACACAGGGATGGCCATTCAGGCAGCAATTGACCATCAGGGAATCGCCTTAGCTCGAAGTGCACACGTCGAAGCCGACTTCGCCTCAGGGCGATTAGTCAAACTGTTTGATGTTTACAGCCTATCGACAGTTTCATACTATTTGGCATGCCCGCATGCTACCCTTGATCAGCCGCGAATTGTTGCCTTTAGAAAATGGCTTTTGGAGGAGGCCGCTAACTCTCAGAAGTCGTTCGACTTAGTTGGTCAACCAAAATTGGAAGTGGCGTAATCCAATTCACCTGGCACACTTCGTGTGCTAATCCCATGCTACGAAATTTGGTGCCGGCGAGAGGATTTGAACCTCCGACCTGCTGATTACGAATCAGCTGCTCTGCCGACTGAGCTACACCGGCAACTTTGAACTATGTCAATCTACCAAAAATATTTAATACTGATAGAAAAAACTAGGTTGGTAATTGAGAGGATTTGCGACTTCTTTGCCCTTTTATCAAGAGAATCAGGATTATAGCAAAGGGTCAAATTGGCGATTTGTCTAGAATTTGACTCAATTTAAGTCAATGCAAGATGCTTTGATATGTCTTGCGCCGTTGACTGTCCCGACAAGTAAGCACCTCCCACGGTCGCCCATTGAGTGGGATGGCACGCTTCGCCCGCAAAGAACACTTTTTCTGCAACCGGCTCACACAACACCTCCCGCATAGAATAGTTTCCTGGCGAAGCCGATGCGTATGAACCTAAAGTCCAATGGTCGAGTCCCCATGATGTAGCTGCTCCTTTAACAAAAGCGCGCTTAACTTGATTTCCCAGTAGTGATGCGAGATCGTCAAGCACGTAGTTGACACGATATTTCTCGCTTTCTTGTTGCAATTGTTGTGCAAAGTTGCCGCCAACATCACAGTATGCAAGCCCCGAACCTGATGCGTTGGTTAATACAGCATAACTTTTTCGTCCCGGCTCTACTTTTTGCAGAAAATAACCGTTAGGCACTAATCCAAAAACATCTTCTGTAAACTGAAGTGTGATGTGGTCGTAATAGCCCATTGGAATGGCGCTGAATGACTCTACTTTGGAATTCGGCAATTGTGGAATAAATTTAATTCTATTGGCAGCCAAAATTCCGGTTGAAACGGTAAGTAATACGGTTCGAGTCTGAATCGTTCCAGCACTGGTTTCGACAGAAACATACTTACGCGACCAATCAACTTTAGTTGCCACTGTATTGAGCATCACCGGCACATTAGCGTTGTGTCTAGCAACGATACTCCCATACCCTTCACCACAAAAGAAGTCTTCGCCACCTGCACCCTTTGCCCAGTCCATGGTGGACACTTCATCTAGTGGTTTACCCATTTCCCAAGCTCCAAGCATGAACTTGACGGTTTCGCTCCACTCGTTTTGAATATGTTCAGTCGCTTTTTCAGCTGAAATATCCTTTCCACCAAGCCCTGCTTCAGTAATTGCATCGTCAACTTCATCGTAGGTATTCCAAAACGAATCCTCTTCAATTGAAGTGATTTCGCGCTTACCGTTGAAGATCGAATAGGTGTCTGGATCTGAGTTTAACTGACATCCAAGCCTGTTTGCGATGTTGTGGTACGGATTGCTCCGACCATTGTGAATCCAATGCGCTCCTTTATCCCAAGGTATGCCAAATACCGAGTGATCTGTAAAAGCTCGACCTCCAATCCTGTTTTGTGCTTCAACCAAAAGCACACGATACCCGAGATCCAATAGTGTTCGGGTTGCTTGCAGCCCAGCGGCGCCTGCACCAACCACTACAACATCAATCATTCCGCTCATCTAATACTCTCGACTACTAGTCATTCATGTCTTTCAATTTAAATACTAATTTCAGACTCAAAAGCAACATCACTGTGTTGTAAAGTTTGTTCACTGACGCCGCTCAAATTCGATTGAAAATATGAAAAATTCCTGTCACATTGAAATATAAGTTTATAAATTTACTTTTACTGGAATCAACTTTATGCGACTGGGTATTGACACTGGCGGAACCTACACCGATGCGGTCCTGTTTGATAGTGTCCAAGGCGTCGTTCGTGCCGCAAAATCGCTCACTACGCACCACGATTTGTCGATTGGAATCAAGGATGTAATTCGACGCATTGATACCAATGATACTAAACCTTTATCTAGTCTCATTGAGTTCACATCAATTTCTACTACTCTTGCGACAAATGCAATTGTCGAGGGACACGGTGGTTCAATATGTCTGATATTGATTGGTCACAGTTCGGACGCATTAAATCGAGCTAAGTTAAAGGATGCATTGCGTGAAGATCCGGTTGAAATTATTCGCGGCGGTCATACTGCGCTTGGTGAAGAATCGGAACCACTTGACCTGGATGAAGCACGAAAGGCAATTGCACGGTATAAAAATAAAGTTACCGCATTTGCTGTCGCCGCACTGTTCTCAGTTAGAAACACCGAGCACGAAATTGCAGTTCGCAACCTCATTTTGGAGTTGACGGACAAGCCGGTAACCTGTAGTTTCGAACTAAGTTCAGAACTGAATGGACCACGTCGGGCAATGACTACTGCATTGAATGCTCGATTGATCGCCCCAATTTCCGAGCTAATTCGAACCGTACGCGATGAATTAGATTCTCGTCAAATTAAGTCTCCACTAATGGTAGTTAAAGGAGATGGCTCAATGATTAGTGCGGACATCGCCTCTACCCGTCCCGTTGAAACTATCCTTTCAGGGCCGGCAGCGAGTATTGTTGGAGCCTGTAGTTTATCCAGTGGTGACATTAAGGTAGTATCCGACATTGGAGGCACAACGACAGATGTTGCCATTCTCCAAGATGGTTCACCGAAAATAGCCAGGGATGGTGCATTCGTCGGTGGATTTAGAACTTTTGTCGAAGCTGTAGATGTCTTTACCGTGGGTCTAGGTGGAGACAGTCAAGTTAGTTTTGGTAAACCTATCAAGGTAGGACCAACCCGTGCATTGCCTTTGTGTGCACTGGCTAAGCAGCATCCGAATGTAATTAAGATTTTGGAAAATCAACTGTCCAGACCTCCCCAAGAGTATCAGGGGTGTTTCGCTGTTTTGCGCAAAGATGCATCAGATCCTTCGAATCTTAAAAATAGCGAAAAAGAAGTCTGGGAACAACTAAAAGACGGTCCAATCGACTGCGAAGTTCTTTATCGAGACTTGCGCAAATTTCGAGCATTTTTAAGACTTCGTACCAAAGACATTGCCAGTTTGGCAGCATTTACCCCTACTGATGCGCTTCATTTTCTCGGTTACATGAATCAATGGCCAACGCAACCTTCAAATATTGGTGCACAACTGTGGACGAGAGGTTTTCGTCGCGACATGAAGGCACCATGGAGCGATCCAACCAAATTTTGCAATGATGTTATCGAACATGTCATCAACCGTACAAGTGAAGTGTTAATTCATGCGGCAATTGCATCCGAACATGAAACCGATGCAATCAGAGGTTTGGATCAAATTATTCTAAACAAGGGTATCACCCCATCTAACGGTACAGAGACTTTGGAAGTCAAATTTTCCTTTTCTGGAAAGCTGGCAGTCGTCGGTGCACCAGCAACTCCTTTCTATCCGGAAGTCGCAAGAAGATTGAATACGCCTTTGGAGATTCCAGAAAATTCGCATGTAGGAAATGCGGTCGGTGCTGTAGCAGGTGGTATTAACCAGCGTGTTACTGGATTAATCACCTCCCCCGCTGAAGGAGTTTTTCGAGCACATACTCCATCGGGAATTCAGGACTTTACAAATTTGGATAGAGCTGCTGAATATGTACAATCGAAACTTGAGTCACTGGCAATATTGCGTGCGCAACAATCCAATGCCGCAAATCCATCGGTCTCAACTCAACGTGACGATGTCATTGTGAAAACTATCGGCGCTTCAGGAATTTTTGTTGAATCAAGAATTAGTTCTACGGTTTCAGCTGGAACTCTGCGATTACAAGCAAACGCCGAATGACGGAATTAAAAATATGAGCGATAGTTCATTCATACAAAATAAATTCACGAATAGACGTCTATAACAACGTGCAAGATATCAAGGATGGTGATCATGCAGCATAATAATGTTTCCTCAATTGTTCCCGAACCTCGATCGTTCGGCTTTCTTCTTTTGCCTGAGTATTCGATGATTGCGGTTAGTTCCGCTATTGAACCGTTGCGTATGGCAAACTACATCACACAAAAGCAACTTTATCAGTGGAACACGATCACCATTGATGATAAGCCCGTTGCTGCAAGCAATGGCATTATGAGCTCACCAACGGCATCAGTAGAGTCAGCTGGCAATATGAATGTGGTATTTGTATGCGGCGGTATAAATATCAAAAAACATGGTGCAGATGCACTGACTGTGCGCTGGATTCAGGATTTAGCCAGAAAGAAAAAGAATCTTGGTGGCTTATGTACGGGAACCTACACACTGGCTAAAGCCAACTTGCTCGATAAGGTTCGCTGTACGGTTCACTGGGAAGTTCTTGATGCAGTGCGCGAAGAATTTCCACACCTTCATCTCACTCACCAATTGTTTGAGATTGATGGAGGGAGATATACCTGCGCTGGCGGACAGGCCCCGCTGGATATGATGTTGGGACTCATCCAACAGGAATGGGGAGGTACTCTCGCAGCCGATATTTCAGATGAGTTTCTTTACGACCGTATCCGTGAAAGTCGGGAAACTCAAAGTCGATGTGTCCGCAACTTAGTTGGTCCCGGCGGGCACAAATTGGCTTCCGTGATCGCTCTAATGACTGCAAACATTGAAAATCCGGTTGGACTGTCGGCTTTGGCTAAACATGCACATCTTTCGCGTCGACAACTGCAACGTCTATTTCGCACACACCTTCATACCTCACCTTCTCGCTTTTACATCAATATGCGACTTGAACGTGCGCGCCAGTTACTTCATTTAACTGGCAAATCAATACTCGAAGTTGGGTTGGCTTCCGGATTTCGATCAGCACCACATTTCACCAAATGCTATCGCGAAAATTTTGGAATCACACCGCGAGAGGATCGAAACCGGGGGCGTTAAAATGTTTAGCAGTGATAAGTGGTGGCCAAGTCATTCAATGGCGTCTGATAAATCGTCCTGAACGAGCACCTGTCCATCCATGTTGGGTATAACTCAGTTCACCATTGACATAGACTTGCTCAACGCCAGCTGATGCTTGCATTGGGTTACCAAATTTAGCTTTGTCGATTATCACATCAGGGTCAAACACAACAATATCCGCCTGCATACCCTCACGTATTACACCGCGATCGTTCAGTCCAAAGGTTTTGGCAGAGATGCCTGTCATTTTGGATACTGCTTCTTCAATGGGAAACAATCCTAAGTCTCGACAGTAATGTCCAAGCACTCTGGGAAATGTTCCCCAAAGGCGTGGATGAGGCGAGCGATTACTGGGAAGACCGTCCGATCCTATCATTCCGCCGGGAAATTTCAACACTCTGTGCAAGTCATTCTCATTCATCTGAAAATAGATCGCACCGGCAGGGGATAACCGATCGATGGCTTCCACAACGTCGATTCCCCACTGGTCAACGATGACTGACAAATCAACACCAGCAAATTCTGGATATGGGTCGGACCAAGTCACCAAAATGCGCTCGGCTCTGTCAACAAATCTTTGCAACAACGTTGTCGAACTGGCAATATAGGGATAAACATCGAATGTGATATCGACCTTCTTCTGGGCTGCTTCGATAACCTGAAGGGTTTCGGATGTGCGACCCCAGTTGTTCTTACCACAAACCTTGTGGTGGGATATGATGGTTCGAATTTTGGCTTTATCGGCAACTTCGATCGTTTCATCTATGGAATCGCGAACACCATCTGCTTCATCTCGCATGTGCGTTGTATAAATACCGCCATGGACAGCAACACATTTCGCCAGTTGCAGCACTTCTTCAGGCGGAGCACTGATAGCCGGTGGGTATTCCAGCCCTGTACTTAATCCGATACAGCCATCCGCCATCGCTTTGTCAGCAATTCGTTCCATCTGCAATCTCTCAGACTTTGTTGCTGGACGATCAACTCGATCCATCGTCTGAACTCGTAAAGTCGTGTGGCCGACGAGCATCGCGGAATTTACCGCTGCCGGTTCTGCATCAAGTTCACTAATATAGTCACTGACGGAGTCAAACCTATAACACTCATCTGCCCCAAGTAAATTCATCGGTGGAATCGGCTTGCTTTTACTAAAAGGTGCAAGACTGATGCCACAATTTCCAGTAACGACCGTGGTCACACCCTGACTTATTTTGTTCGTCATGTCCGGTGAAGAAAGCAGTACTCGATCATCATGCGTATGCACATCAATAAAGCCGGGAGCAATATACTTTCCAGTTGCATCTTGGCGAGCATCTGATTCGACTCCACTCAGGTCTGAAACAGCTACAATTTGACCCTTATCGACCGCAACGTCTGCTACAAATGGGGAACTCCCTGTACCATCCACAACCAGTCCATTTTCAATGATTAGTTGTGGTCTCATGAAATTAGTAGATTTAAATGTGCCACAGAATGAAGATAAGTCGAAATCGATTCGAGCTCACTGTACTGAAATAAATTTTCTTATGACTAACCGCTTCGACGTCGCCGCCGCCGTTTACCACCCTCAATAGTACCTTCTGACGCGTACATGGGCATTTTGAATTCTTTGCGGAGATTTGGAAATTTCGCAGTCTTATGCGGAATCGCCATTGCTTCAACAAAATGTTGCTGAAACGCTGATTCAACCGCTGTTTCTACTTTTTCTACATTTCGCACAACCCGTTCAACTTCAATTCGTGAGGTTTCATCGAGAAGTGCGATTCTAGCACCGGTGCTCGCAGCATTTCCTGCCGAAGTCACATTTTCTAACTTGCAATCAGGCAGCAGGCCCAAAATCATGGCATACTTGACATCAATGTGACTGCCAAAGGCACCGGCAAGGCGAATCTTGTCGACACAGTCGACATCAATTCGGTCCATCAATAATCGAACCCCGGCAAATAGTGCTGCTTTGGCAAGTTGAATTGCACGAACGTCGTTCTGAGTGATTCGAATAACTGGTTCCACATCATTCAGAATATAAGAATAGGTCCGCTCTTCGGCAATGATGCGGTCGGTGACCTGAGCCTTTTTGGCCTGAATCACACCATTGCTGTCAATAATCCCCACAAGATACATTTCCGCGATGACTTCAATAATTCCCGAACCACAAATTCCAGTAATTCCAGTCGAGTCTATCGCTTCTTCAAAACCTTCTTCGGTAGACCACAGCTCACAACCGATTACCTTGTATTTTGGCTCTAGTGTGTCAGGGTCGATTCGAACTCTTTCAATAGCGCCGGGCGCTGCACGTTGCCCGCCGCTAATTTGTGCACCTTCGAATGCCGGTCCAGTCGGACTCGATGCAGCCAGCATGCGGTGGCGATTACCCAGGACAATTTCAGCATTGGTTCCTACATCGACCAAAAGCATTAACTCATCATGCATGTAGGGTTGTTCCGATAGGATCATCCCTGCAGCGTCTGCGCCAACATGCCCAGCTATGCAGGGGAGTACATAGGCTCTGGCATTTGAATGCAGTTGAAGGTCAAGGTCTGAAGCCCATACGCTCACCCTTTCATCCGTTGCCAGCGCAAACGGTGCTCCTCCAAGTTCAATCGGGCTAATCCCCAAGAGCAAGTGTTGCATTATGGGATTACCGACAAATACAGTATCTAAAACTTTGTCAACACCGACGCCATACATACTGCAGACTTCTTCGGAGAGCCGCTGAATTGCATTTCGAACCACCACGGTCATGTCCTGTTCTCCGCCCGGGTTCATCATCAAATAAGACACTCGGCTCATCAAATCTTCACCGAACTTTATTTGCGGGTTCATGGCACCGGCGGCGGCCACTACCTCTCCACTAGAAAGATCGCACAAATGAGCAGCAATGGTGGTTGACCCAATATCAAACGCAATTCCGTAGACGCTATCCTGAAATCCTGGCCAGATCGCTACTATTTGAGCATTATCGTGGACGGCAACCGTAACCTTCCATTCTCCCTCACGCAACGCAGACTGCAGTTGTTGAATTTGCGTCAAATCACACTTCAACCCTTCCAAGCGCCATTCGAACTCCAACGCATCTTTAAGCCGTTGCAAATCTCCAGACGCTTCGTACATATTGGGTTCTTGAACTTCGACATAGTAAATGCGAATAACGGGATTGAGGTTGATGTCGTGAACTTCTGCCCTCTTTCGTACAATTTGTCTATGAACCTGACTTTCCGGAGGTACATCGATGACGACATCTCCCAGAATTTGAACCGAGCAACCGAGTCGTCGGTCTGGTTTAAAGTCGTTCGTTCTGGAGTACTCAACCTCCATTGAACTAAATTTGGAAAGATTTTCGGGACTGGAATTAACCCCGTGTTTTGCAAATGTCCCTACGCTGAGTTCCACCTGACAGCGCCCGCACATCGCACGTCCGCCACAAACCGTGTCCAAATCGACTCCGAGAGCCCGTGCAGCCTGAAGCACTGTTGTTCCCTTAGCGAATCTACCTCTCCTTCCGGAAGGTGTGAACACGACCATCGCTTCGGGTTGCCCGGCCTGTGATGCCCGGTCAAGGGAGGAAGTTGCTGATACTGTCAATTCCGTTTTTGGATTCTATTCAGTCGGACACTAGACAGTGAATATCAATCCTATACGTGTGCAACTAAGCTAAAAGAAAGGGTTATGCCATTGCTCGACGGCGACGGCGTGCACCATCTCGGCGACGCTGCTCACCGCCCGCTGTTGGCGGTTCAGGTAAAACTGCTCGGAACTTCTTTATCCAATTCCGGCATTCACGGTCCGTTCCAGTCATGACATTAGCCGCCATAATCGTTGTCATAATTTCTTCGTGCAGCGGACTGGTGATAGCTGAAGTCATACCGGCACCAATCGACATGGAAAGAAACGCACCGTTTAGTGCATGGCGATTTGGCAAACCAAAACTAATGTTTGAGGCCCCACAGGTAGTATTGACTTTAAGTTCCTCCCGTAGACGTTGAACAATTCGAAAGACTTGTCGACCCGCCAATCCAATTGCACCGATTGGCATGACCAGAGGGTCAACTACGACATCTTGTGGCTTAATACCGTGGTCTTGCGCTCGCTCTACAATATTTTTGGCAACTTGAAACCTGACATCCGGATCTTCGGAAATTCCTGTTTCATCATTGGAGATTGCAACAACGGCGGCATCATATTTTTTTACCAACGGCAACACAGACTCAAGACGCTCTTCTTCCCCCGTCACTGAATTGACTAAAGGTCTGCCTTGATAAACTTCCAGCCCTGCTTCCAATGCTGCAACGATTGATGAGTCAATAACAAGTGGAACGTTGGTAATGGATTGCACCAACTGTATGCACTCGGCCAGAATGCAAGGCTCGTCAGCTAGTGGAATGCCTGCATTGATATCCAACATATGAGCACCGGCTTCAACTTGAGCCAATGCATCTGACTCCACACGACTGTAGTCACCAGCTGCCATTTCAGCCGCTAGCAACTTTCGTCCGGTGGGATTTATCCGTTCACCAATGACACAAAAAGGTCGCTCGTAGCCAATGACAACGGTTTTGGTTGCTGAAGAAAGTACAGTTTCCGTCATCTAACTGCTTTTGAGTACTAAAACTGATTTTATGTGCTGTGGGAAGGGGAACTTGAAAGGAGGGTTATGCAGCTCTTGCTCGAAGTTGAGCAACGAACTCTTTTGCCGTTTCTACAGCAACGGCAGCGTCCCTACAGTAAGCATCCGCTCCCACCGCCTGCGCAAACTCCTCATTCAGTGGTGCTCCACCGACTACGACGACGAAATCATCACGAGTGCCGTTTTCAACCAAAGTATCAATTACGACCTTCATATATGGCATTGTGGTGGTCAGCAAAGCCGACATGCCTAGTAGTTCCGGTTTATGTTCCTCCAATGCTGCAAGATAATTCTCGACAGGATTGTTGATACCAATATTGATCACTTCAAACCCTGCACCTTCAAGCATCATCGCGACCAGATTTTTACCAATGTCATGAATATCACCCTTGACGGTCCCAATTACCATTTTTCCGATTGTAGGAGCACCGGTTTCTGCTAGCAGAGGTCGGAGTATGGCCATACCGCCCTTCATTGCATTTGCGGACATCAGTACCTCGGGGACGAACAGAATTCCGTCCCGAAAGTCGATTCCGACAATACGCATTCCTTCGACAAGGGCATCCTGCAGCACATCGTAGGGTTCCCATCCACGACTCAGCAGAATGTTCGTCCCCTCCTCGATTTCCTCTTTCAATCCGTCATAAAGGTCGTCGTGCATTTGTTCAACGAGTTCTTCATCACAGAGAGCGGACAGATCAATGTCGTCCATCATTTCAGTTTGATCAATGTCATTCATATTCACTAACATACACCCTGGTAATAAGACATCAAATTCTGAGTGCGAATTTTGTCAAACAATAGGATAATGACTGTTTGCATTCTTATTAGAATACGACATCTCATTATTTCAATAGGACAAAAAAGCCAGTTTAAACTTCCTCCTATCCCAGACAAAAAACGATTTTGGATAGGTATGTGAAAATATCATTATTTTCTTTTATTATATGAAATTAGACATAAGTAAAGCGAATTTGAAATTAGAAAAAATTGAGACAAATAAAAAATTATTCAATCTATTCCAATCGTCAATTTAGTTGGCATAGTTGGTTAGGCGGTGGTGTCTTATTCGCGCTATTTTGTCTGCTGTTTCTGGGCCATCCGCAAAGTAGTCTGGCGGATCAAAATGACCCGCGGCTGGATGAACTTTTCGCCCAACTGCTCGCTGTCGATGATGAAACTGCAGGTGACCAAATCACCGGAAACATTTGGACGATCTGGCGTAACTCGGATGATGCAGTAATCAATGACTTGATGCTTCGTGGAACTCGTGCAATGTCTCAGGGTAGGTTTTCACATTCATTGGACTATTTTAATGAAATAATTGCTCGTGCCCCAACGTTCGCCGAGGGTTGGAATAAGCGAGCTACGGTTTACTACTTTATGGGAGAATTCAAAAAGTCTGTGGCAGATATTGAAGAAACACTTCGCTTGGAACCTCGGCACTTTGGTGCGATAGCCGGGTGGGGGTTAATTCATCTTGCCAGGCGACAATACAATGAAGCATTGACTTCATTCAAGAAAGCCTTGGCTGTCAATCCTCATCTTCCAGGTCCAAAAATTCAAGTTGAAAGACTGGAAGAACTGCTTGCAGAAGATCCAGTATAAATTTTAGCCTTAAATTACCGGCTGTTTAGGCCACTTTGGCTTACTGTTGCACTGCTGTACAAAGTTTGGTAAGCCACTTCCCAACATCCGCACAGATTTCGCCTGATACCGAATGTGCAATCGGATATGTTTTCCAGTCAATTGCATAACCTAATTCTCGCAACATTGCATAAGACGAATTTGCATTTTCAACCGTGATCACTTGATCGTACGACCCGTGCCGCAACATGATTGGTGTGTCCTGGTTTGCTTCAGAAGCCTCAGTTTCAGTTGCTTGACTAAATGGCAGATAGGAGGAAAGTGCCAAAATTCCTGCGAGGGTAAGTTGGTGGCGTAATCCAGCATACAATGCAACCGCCCCGCCCTGAGAAAAGCCTGCCAAGACTATTCGTTTGTGCTCCCCAACGAGATTCAGTTCCTCTTCAATCAACTCTTCTACAATCTGCTTAGATTCAGTTATTCCCTGCAGGTCTTCTGAGCCTTTACCGGCGATAGTTGGATCGAGGATGTCATACCAGGCTCTCATGTTCATTCCAAAATTTACAGAGACGCTACGCATCGGGGCATGAGGAAAGATAAATCGAATCGCATACTCTTGCGGAATGTTTAGATAAGGTATGATTGGTTCAAAATCGTGACCATCCGCACCAAGCCCGTGAAGCCAGATTACAGATAAACGAGGTGGCTTACCAGTTTCAATAACAACACCGTCAATCATATTTTTCCCGCTAATGTTGGACAAAATTTGGCATCAATTGATAAAGATTTAACAAGGTACAGGAAGTGGAATCAATTCCCAAATCGTGAGTTCAATTGCAAACTGAGATTTATACCACTATGCGCAAGAATCAGTTCGAAAGGCAACGGGCAGACCGTTTGAGTTTCAATCATGTCCCAAAACCGACCGCGATGCGATGATTGACATTGAGGCGATGTGAAGTGCTAACTTAACTGTGGTAGAGTGCTCGGTTTGTTCAAACTGATTGACTGGACAGTCCAAGTATTACTTTAGATGGTTACAATGCACGACCGCAGCAATTATTAAATTGCGATTTTAGTCACTAATGACTATACGATAACCTTGGATGAGTCGTCACCACAGTTGTTGTGTTGAAAGAAGCAATGAGAATCTAGAGTCTGTTCTCAAATGAGTATCACTAAGTTTGACTACAAAATATTGAACGAATTCACGACATGAATGAAGAACAAAGAACAATCGCTTTAGTTATTGAGTCTTTAGTTGTGGGTGGAGCGGAACGAATTTGTATCGATATTGCAAAGTGTCTAGTTTGTGCCAACTATCAAGTCGACCTGATTCTGTTCAAATTTGAAGGTGAATTGCTCAAGCAAATTCCAGACAGTGTCGCTTTGCATGTACTTGGCTTGAGGCGAAAAAAGTCAGAACACACCATTGAATGTCCTATCGCTAAAGAGGATATCAATTGGGTGGCGCTACAATCGACAGACCTTATCCGGTACTCAGATTTCTTTAGATATGTCGTAGCAAACTGGCCATTCGAATACTCAAGAAAAATACCCCACCGAAGAGGGAGGCTTGTTCGCTATGCAAACAGTTTTGCGTCCTATTTGAAGCGAAGTAACCCTGATTTAGTTTTCGCAATAATGCCCCGTGCGATGTTTGTCTCATTAATTGGACGAGAGATTAGTAACTGCCTCATTCCTGTAATCTGTTCGCTGCATGGCGCAATCTCGCAAGCAATGCACAGTCACCTTCAAATTTACAATGCGCTGCTGCAAAAGGCAGATTGGGTGCATACAGTTTCCGAAGATATGTTGCATGAACTATGCGCACACAATTTATTTTCGGCCCGTAAGTCTACTGCAATATATAACTTTGTGGATAGTTGTCGAGTGCGGAGATTAGCAGAGTCTCCCACTGGTCACCCTTGGTTTGATAGCAAAGAAAAATTTGAACAGAAAATTATTCTTTCAGTTGGTCGACTCACGGATCAAAAACACTACTCGCTGCTGATTGATTCCTTTGCAAGATTACCGAAATCTGAAAACCTCAAGTTAGTAATCCTAGGAGAAGGACCACTAAGACACGATCTTCAGTCTCAATCTAATCGGCTCGGATTGTCTAGATTGGTCTCGTTACCTGGTTGGACAGCCAACCCATACGCCTTTATGAGACGCGCCGACCTATTTATTTTGTCATCAATATATGAGGGGTTACCCATTGTATTAATTGAAGCCTTGGCATGCGGATGCAAAATAGTCTCAACTGACTGCCCGACGGGGCCGAGAGAAATACTTGATCAAGGGGGGGGGGGATTTGGTACCTTGGTTCCAGTAGACGACGAAGTTGAAATGAGTACTGCTATTTTAGAGGCTTTGAATTCAGAATCAGACCCAGGAAAGTTGATGAGCAGGGCTCAAGAATTTTCACAGAAACGATTTCTTAGTCTGTTTGAAGAAATGATTGAAAATGTTATTACCTCAAAAAAACTTAACCACAGGTAACACCTATTCTTATGCTCTGAGTTGCAATTAATTGATATTGCTCAGTTTCACTTTTTTTGATGTACAGCATGTAAGACGGTGTTTGTCTAGGGGTAAACCTGTACGCTCAGTACTAAATCGTTAAATGGGTAGAGAATCCAATGACGTTACATTTCAAGCTTTCGTCTTCATTAAATGAAGTTACTGCTCGATCCCAAATCTGCCAATCTATACAACGGTCTCATTGACAGAATTTGACCTGTCAACTCTGAATTAGTCGCTTATTCGACTACTTTTTTTCCTTTACCCTAATGGTTTTAGTAGCGATTTTCCGAAATCAAGTTGACAATAGCTAATCGTTCAGTTTCGATCAAAATTTCAGATTTAACGCTAACGTTAATGTCATATTGGTCACAGTGTGAGTTCAATATGATATTGGACTTAATCTACAATCTTTGCAATTACACATAAATATACATACACTTTAATATCCATTATAATTAACGTTATAGATTATAAAAACCATTATATTGAACTTTAAATGAATAAAACACAACTAGACAAAATGATGCCAATTCCAGTACGACGGGCTTTACACAAGTTTGGCCAGGATATTCGTGATGCAAGACTCAGGCGACGAATTTCCACTGCAGTTATGGCAGAACGAGCCTCCATAAGTCGAACAACGTTGAATAAGATTGAAAATGGTAACTTTGGCGTTTCACTTGGGAACTACGCCAATGTGCTCTATGTATTAGGTATGACGGAACGTTTGAGCAATCTGGTTGATGTTACGACGGACAATGTGGGACTCATGTTGGAGGAGGAACGCTTACCGAAACGTATTCGTAAGCTGAAATGGCCTGTTTAGTATGGTAACACTCGATAGATACAAAAGTTCTCGTATTTTTAGAGTTAAATGGTTTAAAGCATCTAGTAGGACACCTGTGGCCGCATGTGCGTCAAGGCAAAGAAAGTGCCACATTCGAATATGATAACAACTGGCTTACCAATCCAAACCGATTTGCTCTGCAACCTGCTCTAACTCTTGGTCCAGGTTCCTTTCATACAACATCAAATCAACCACTTTTTGGTGCAATAGGCGACTCTGCTCCTGACCGTTGGGGGCGAATTCTGATGACCCGTGCTGAACGAAGAAGAGCTAAGCGTGATGGCAAGACTCCACGAATCTTGATGGAAATTGACTACCTTCTCGGAGTTGCAGATGTAGCACGCCAAGGAGCGATTCGATTCGCACGCCTACAAGGTGGCCCTTTTTTTGCTGACTACACGTTTACTTCGATACCCCCATTGATGGACCTATCGCGATTGCTGTCCGCAACAGACGATGTCATTGGTGATATGGACAGCGATGATGCCGTGAATTTGATTTTGGTACCAGGTTCATCTCTAGGAGGTGCACGTCCTAAAGCTTCAATTCGAGACCGGGACGGCCAACTTGCTATCGCAAAGTTTCCACACAAAGATGATGACTTCAACCATGTTCTTTGGTAAGGAGTGGCTTAATCTCTAGCAGCAAAATCAGGTATCTCAATATCTGATTGGCGAATCGAGCGTGTATTAGACAAGCCTGTTTTGCTTCTCCGTCGCTTTGACCGAGATCAGGACCAGCGAATACCATTTCTGTCAGCCAAGAGCATGCTCGATTCCAACGACAACGAATTACCCTGTTACCTGGAATTTGTAGACGCACTTCGTCGCTATAGTGCTTGTCCAAAACAGGACATGAAAGAATTATGGAGACGTATCGTGTTTACTGTATTGATCTCCAACAGTGATAATCATTTACGTAATCATGCTTTTCTCTATACCGGTCCGGACGGTTGGGGATTATCTCCAGCTTATGATCTCAATCCGGTACCCACTAAACTTAAGTCTCGAATTTTGGCTACCGCCATTGACACTGGTGATAATTTAGCCTCGCTGGATCTTGCGATGAGTGTAGCAGAATATTTTGAGTTGAACCTAAAGGTTGCACGCTCAATTGCCGCCGAAGTTGGAACAGTAGTAAAAACCTGGCGAGAAGAGGCAGTTCGATTTGGCATAGCAAAATCCGAGTTTGATTCTATGGCGACAGCATTCGAACACTAGGACTTAGAGGTAGCACTTCGTCTTTCTTAATTTGTGCCAGGAAGTAGTGGTAATGGCTTGAACAATCTCGCTCAACAATCTTAACGCGCAACTGTAAAATCAAGTCAAACAAATATAGACGTCGCAAATCCTGCGTTATCGCTATTCAAAGTCACGAGGTTCACAATATGACAGGCTATATCATCGTTCAGGTCAACATTCATGATGCAGATAAGTTCGCAATCTATCGCGACATGGTACCACCGACATTGGAGGCCTACGGCGGGCGTTACCTGATTCGAGGTGGTGAATGGGAAACACTTGAAGGTGATTGGAATCCTCATCGTGTTGTAGTCATTGAGTTTGACAGTGTGGAAAAGGCTAAGGCGTGGTGGAGTTCGGAAGAATATGCACCGGCGAAACTTCTTCGGGAAGAATCCACGGATTCGACAATGATTGTTGTTGAAGGGGTTAGCGGTTAAGAAGTTCTGAACGGAATTACATCAACCGATCTCGTTTATCGATCTATTTCCTTAAGTCATAAATTCGTGAACGACCGCAGTCAAGCCAACGACAACCTTCGCTAATTCAGGGTAATGCACAACTTCAGGCGTATCAGTCGGCAGATGGTACTGACTGTAGCGATAATTTGCGGTATCAGTAATCATGATTGCTGGAGCACCGATGCGCCAAAATGAAACTTGATCAGATCGATTTATATCAGCTATCGCTCTTGGTGCAGCGAGTCCCTCCGAATTGATTCTAGCCTTTGATCGAAAAGCTGTAATCGCGCGATTCAACTCCGGTCTCGACTTTAAATTTGCAACAAACCCAATAAAGTTTCCTTCACTGGGGTAGAACATCGAAAATGGGAATGGGTAACGCTGACTGTTAGGTACGTTGGTGTAGTAACCTATTGTTTCCAAAGAGAACATGCAAATGATTTCTTCCTTCTTTTGACTTGAGCGCTCAGCGTGTACTTGGCTACCCATCATTGGCGTCAGAAAGTATGGTTGTTCTTCGTTGACGAAAGCGATAAATCGAATTGTAGGTCGAGATTTTTCGTGTCGATGCAAGCGAGCCAGTTCCAACATCGCAGCAATTCCTGATGTATTGTCGTTGGCTCCGGGTGAACCCGGTACTGTGTCATAGTGAGCTCCAATAATAACAACTTCTTGGTTAGTACCTTCAATCTCCGCATAAATGTTCGCAACTTCTTCAGAATCGGCGATAAAGCTTTCCCGTTGTGGTTCGTAACCATAATTTCGAAACTCAGATTCAATGTAGTCGGCAGCCTGATTCAAAGCACTGATTCTTCCCACATGCCTCTCACCTATGTCGCCTGCAATTAATTCAACGTGTCGACGTAAATGGTGTTCAAGGTCCTGTTCAAAATCTGAGTTACTTATGCCGAGTCTCGGGGTTTTCAAACCCGGCATAATCGTACCGCTTCTTAGGAACAAGAAACCCAAGCCCGGAATTGCGGTCAACGCGGCAACTGCAAGTATTAAAGTGCGTCGAGTAAGCAATTTTTTAAATCGATTTACTAATTATCATTGAACAATGCGTACGAGCAATCTCAACATTCACTAATTCTATTCACTCTGAAATAGCAGCAATTGCCAGCATTGACTGTATTGTCTAAAATTTACATTTAGAGAAATTAATGTACACGTCCATTCGTATTATCATTCATGAGTGGAATTCACTCAAAAATTACCGTTGAGCCTAAAATGTAATTTCCTATCTTGAAATTACAAACAATCAAACTGATATTATCATTGAAGCGAACTGACTAAATTTAAGGAATCGAAGAATTATGCAGACGAAATTCATTCAGAATCATAGAGGATTGAAGAAGCAGACTGTTGCAGTAGTCTCGTCAATTCTTTTTCTCTTTAGCGTGCCCTCTGCCTTGGCACAGGGTATGGCGACTCCAGTCGAAGTTGATGAGGTTCAAATGGTGGCTGTCAATGAAACTGCTGCTATTTTTGGACAACTAATTTCGTTGCAGGCTGGAACCGTCGCAGCTGCAATTAGTGCCCCAGTTGCACAAATTTATGTGAGCGTTGGCGACACAGTCGAAGTTGACGATTTAATTGCTTCGCTGGATGATCAGTCACTTCAATTGCAACGGGCAAGCGTAGCTTCTCGGTCTGATATTTCGAATTGGGCAGTAAAGCGAGCTGGCACTGAAGTCACACTGAAAAAGCAACAAGAAGATCGACTGGCTCTGTTGCGTCACTCAGCGGCCACCACCGAAGCACAGCACGAAGATGCGGTTCTGTTGCTTGAAGCCGCTGAACACGCGCTTGGTGAAGTCGAAGCGAATCGTGCTCTGGTAGCCCGTGAACTGGAACTTGCTGACTATAACCTATCTTTAACTCAAATTAGAGCACCCTACTCCGGAGTCATCGTAGAAAAGTTTATCGAGGTTGGTGAATACGCTCGAACCGGTGACAGAGTAGTTCGTATGGTGGCAGACCAAAACTTGGAAATTGAAGCCTATATTCCCTACCGATTTATTGATTCATTTAAGGTTGGAGATACAGTGGCAGCCAGTTTTGATAACGGGACAGCTTTTGATGCGATAGTGCGTGCATTTATCCCGGAGGAACATGCGAGCACAAGAACCCGAGCCATTCGTCTCACATTTGATCAATCCAGTTTAAATGAAGCATTAGCTATCAACCAAAATGTCACAATTCACATTCCAATCAGCAATTCGAATTCTTCTCTCAGTGTGCATAAAGATGCTGTCATTACTAGTGGACAAGGTCACATAGTTTTTGTGGTGGAAGAGGAAACTGCTACTCCAA
The DNA here is from genome assembly GCA_965200645.1 of Arenicellales bacterium. Lineage (GTDB taxonomy): Bacteria > Pseudomonadota > Gammaproteobacteria > Arenicellales > JAJDZL01 > CBDAUN01. The sequence goes on along the minus strand of CBDAUN010000003.1, from coordinate 25,675 downwards.
GACCGATAGTTATTGGGAATGCGGTGGGAAATCGATTTGAAGTGCTCAGCGGGCTTGAATCTGGAGAGGTTGTCGTAGTCCGCGGCAATGAGCGCCTGGCACCGGGCCAAAAAGTTCAGGTGGTCGGCTAACGAAAAATCGATCCAAATATATTAATCAAAGGTTGCGCGACCTACTCTTTGAGTGCGTCGCGTTTTTTCTTTAGTCGTTGTCTGTGTCTTTCAACTTCTACGATAAATCGCTCGTGACGACCGCTGCCAACAAGTTCCATTTTGTCGTTCACTTTACAGTCAAATAACACCCGTCTTCCGTCAACTTCCTCAATGGTCACGGAAATGCTGACTTCCTCCTGCTTTGGTGTTGCAGCCAAATGTTGAATATCTACAATTGTTCCTACTGAATCAAACCCGTCAGGTAAATTGCTAAACAGAAGATCTCGACACGCATATTCGATGTCGGCGATCATTGATGGAGTTTCATAGACCTCCAAGTCTTCTCCCATAAATTTAATCACGCGGGTTTCATCCACCGTAATGCTACGCACTAAATTTAAGCCTTTAGTAATTTCAATGTTCATAAACGACGAAGAATCATATTTTTTTCCGGTGGAAATAGTTAATATCTTTATATTGACTAGCGTAATTTTTCAATTTTGCATGGTGGAGCGGAGGAGGGTCGAACTCCCGACCTCAGCATTGCGAACGCTGCGCTCTCCCAACTGAGCTACCGCCCCGATTAGAGGGCATAGTATAGACGATGCGATAGGTCAAATAGCATATGCCTCCTGGTGGTTCCAATTCTGAACTATTCAATTGGATGTAGGGGTCTTGTGATACATACAGACCATGCGATTGGACGGTGCGACTGGGGTTTGCTGACTTTGCTCACATTGTTGACCTGACTAAAGCCACTGCTGGTCAATATTCAAAGTGACTCAAGGGCTAAATATAATTTGCAAAAAGTGAACAAAAATTTAGCAAAGCATCAAAGAGTTCAACAAGACTAACATTAGCGTAACCCAGTTAATTTGTATTTCTCTGAACAACGATACTTGCTTGGAATTCATTGAGAAGATCAGTTGAATCAACAAACCAACTTGCCCACATTGTGTAGTCAAAGAGATTATCTCCAGCCTGCTCAGCAATCTCTATTCCTACTGGTGCAAATCTTGCCACAGCAGTTCACTGTAATCATAAAAACCATCCTTCATTCTCACAAGGGTTTACTACAGAATTCAAAATACACCATCTATTCGGGCATGACAGTACGAATATGCATCATCGCGATGCAGTTGCAAATAGAACTAGATGTGCAATACCGCACTGCATGGTCTATGCTTCAAAGGATTCGAGAAGCCTGCACCGATGGCGAGTTCATTCTCCAGAGAGTTGTCGAGGTGTACACAACCTTTGCCGGCGTTAAAAAGGCAGAATTAACACACTGGCAAGGAGTTCAAAGTTGTTCTCGGTACGGTTGGAAAGACACCCATAATTGCTGCTAGCGAGCGCGGAGGCGTCGTGCTAGTAATTTTTATTAAATGCTCACACCAAGGAAACTAGAACTGTTTGCAAGCGACCGCAGATTTGGAGGCAGTCTTTGTATACGGATAATTCAAGCATCTACAACAGGATTCCTTACAAGCACGATTTCGTCAAGAATAGCGATGGCGAGAATGTTTGAGACAAAGTCCAAACTAACAACTTCAGCACAACCTAGGTACTATTTGAGTCTGCGGTTAACGGAACTAGGCATTATTTCGCAAACAACTGCCTTTATATTGACAATCGCGACTTTTATAATATTGTTCTCATGGTGTCGTTTATCAAGTAGATAGGTAACAACAGAATTCAATATAAGAAATTTGTATTTTGAGATCCTTGGCTATGTCGAAAACTCCAGAAGAACTGCTTGGCAAACCTACCTGTCCGATGGAATTTTGCATTTCAGTTTTAGAAGGTAGAAGTTCTACAATCGAGAAGAAAGAGGCAATGTCATCGATAGGCAGGAAACGGGACCCAGAGAACAAGCCAATTCTATTCCAATATGCAGCACACAGTAATCCTGAGGTAGCCATGCAAGCGATTAGGGGGTTGCTTACCTTCAAGAAGGACAGTGACGTTGTTTCATTCCTGCACAAGTTGGTTGAGCATCCTAATGACATGATTAAGGACATTGCTCATACAGAACTCGCCAATGGCACAATTGCAAAACGAGGCTCTCATGCAGATAGCCCCGACTACCTGAAAAATGCTGTTGTTGAAGGGGATGTTTTGGAGATTCTTGATAATGTGCCGGAGGACTCGATTCACCTTACATTTACATCACCCCCATATTACAACGCTAGAGATTACTCGATATATGCCAATTATGCAGAGTACTTAAGTTTTCTTGAGAATGTTTTTACAAAGATTTACCGAATAACCAAGGAAGGTCGATTCTTTGTCCTTAACACATCGCCAGTCATAGTTCCCAGAGCTGGAAGGAAATATGCGAGTAGAAGATATGCAGTTCCATTTGATATTCATGCAAAGTTGATGCAGATTGGCTGGGAGTTCGTTGATGACATCATTTGGGAGAAACCGGAGAAGAGCGCGAAGAATCGAATTTCGAATTTTAATGTCAATAGAAAGCCATTAACATACAAACCAAATTCATGTACTGAGTATGTGATGGTTTACCGCAAAAAGTCACATCGGCTTATCGACTGGAACTTGAAGCAATATGACGATGTAACTCTATCTAAAAGTCTAGTTGATGATGATTTTGACCGTTCTAATGTCTGGAATATTGCACCAGTTTCAAGCAAAGTTCATAGTGCTGTATTTCCGATTGAACTTTGCAGAAAGGTGATCAAGCTTTATTCATTTAAGAATGACCTGATATTCGACCCTTTCGCTGGAAGTGGCACAGTAGCAATGGCAGCATTCGAATTGGGTCGAGATTTTTTCCTGACAGAGGTTTGCAAGGACTATGTCGATACGATTGAAGAGCGATTGAAACACAATCTGTTTACGCGTAACCGGTATACAAGACTCGACTTAGAAGAATTCAAAGATGGTTGCAATCGAGCGCAGCACCTTTGAGCCAGACAATCTGATGGATATTGTCAAAAGCAGTATCGAGTCTATTCTCAGCGGCGAAGACCATAGAGAAGTTATAAACAAATTCATATCCACTAAGTTTCTGTCTGAGACTACAGAATTTTTCAAAAAAGTAGTCGATGCGAAACTCAGGTGCGAATCCATTGACCTAGAATGGTACAAGGAAGCCTTTATCAAGAATGAATCAGATAAACAACTTGTCGCAGCTTATGGCGGACTAGCACTAAAGTCGATCCAAAACAAAAGAAAAACAACAAGACGAGAAGTTGTTCTGGAAGAGTCATTGATGAACTGTGACACGCTTCTTTCTATAACCAATGATTTGTGTAACTCTGATATTGAAATTGAATTGGCTATTACATTCCATCAAGTTACAGTGAATCTGAATTTGAGCGAAAGTCTGATAGTTATCAACGCGTTAGCAATTAGGCGAAATCAAATTCGAGGCGGTAATTGGAGTGCATTTGGAAAACAGATTGAAGCACCGTTGCTATTTGCCATGTGCATCCTTTTTCAAGTTCCAGAATCGAATTATTCTAAAGGACACAGACAGAGCCTTAGAGAAGTAGATTTCAAATTGGTCGACCGCGAAGGGAACGAGAAAAGATGTGAGGTGAAACTTCAAGGCAAGGGTAATCCAGAGGGCGTTGATACCCTTTATGCAAGAAACGCGGATGTATTTATAGCAGGAACTCTATCAAGCACGAACATTGAGCAAATGGAAAGTGAAGGCGTTGAGTGGGTAGAGTTGAGTAAGCCCAACGGGTTTATGAGATTTGGAGATGTTCTAGAAAATCTTAATGTACCCCACGAAAAACTAAATATTCGAGATAATGAAATACGGTATCTTATAAAAAAGACAGTTAGCGAACTTGAACTGGAAGCGTGATGCCAATCCATGACTAGGCATATGAAGAAACATCAGAAATTGACCTACCGTCAACTTCATTAAAAGATTTTTCAACATCGTTCTTCAATTTATGGCTCATGGTTGGCCTGAAAGTAAGAGTGAAAATTAGGAGCCGCACACAAAAATCTGAAAACGAGTTATAAGTTCAGAAAGCGAACCGGACTAAAACAAACAGAACTCTGTAAATTTTTATTTTTCTTTGATTCTGTGGAGTGTACTACTTAGATTCCATCTAAACGAATCTGGTTAGTTAGCCATGAACTGCTACAAATAGCAGTTCTAGACTTCGCCTTTTGCTCTGTTGATCTCCCAAAACATTCTAGCCTTGACTCCCATATCTAGAAATGGCCAAGGCAGAAGTCGATTAGGCTGTCCCAGCCCTTCCATATATCCAATCAACTCGTTGTCCACGCCGCAGACCATGTCTGCAGCCAACATACCACTCACTGTACCCTTCGTCACACCAATTGCGTTTTGACAAACACTTGAATACACTCGGTCAGCAATTCGACCAAATCCAGGTGATCCATTGTGAGAAAGAGTCACATAACCAGTCCATGTGTATTCCATCTCCACTTCAGGCAACATAGGAAATCGTTCATCAAACAACCTCTTGTGATGTCGCGCAACTACATCCTGGTAAGCCTTCTTTTCTCTCATTTCTCGATTGTAGTAGATGTTGTGACGCATCAGTATGCGGCAGTCTTGAGTGTATCTCATGGTAACTGAAGCAAATGCATTGGCTGGAGTGACACCCCACTCTGTAGTACATCCAAATTTTTGTTGCTCAGATTCAGTTAGCCTGCGACTCAGACTCGCATTGGCCGCACATGTGATGAGGTGTCGAGTATAGAATCCAAAGTGGTTTGCAAAACCGTTAACAGCCAGGATCATTTGCTTGGCTCGAACACCCCCAGCAGTTGTTCTAATATTAATGCCATTATCATCGCTGAGAGCAATGACAGGCGTCTGTTCATATAACGAAACATTTTCGGGCAAGGTATCTGCTAACCCTCTCACTAGCGCCGCTGGATTAAGTAATCGTGTTCCAGGCGTATAAACACCAGCTACAAAGTGGCCCGTCCCTAATGCTTTTTCTAAGCTATCGCCTTCAATAAACGTAAATGGTTCATTCAACTTTTTCAGTTCGTTCATGAAGGGTTTCAGGTATTGCTCCACACCCTCGTCAGTTACTGCAGTTTGATACTTGCCTGTATGGCTCCAGCTGCAGTCAATATCGAACTCGTTTATTTGTCTTTCGTGATAGTCGATAGCAGCCCTAGACAGTGCCATATGATGTTGAGATTTTTCCAATTCATCCATGCTGCTGCTGATGACATGAGGAACGTCTATTGCAAAACCAGAATTTCTTCCAGAAGCATTCTCCCCTACGATTCCAGCCTCAAGCAAAACTATGTGCTCATTTGGTAGGTTTTCTGCCATGCGTCTAGCAGCAGCTAAACCTGCATATCCTGCCCCTACGACTACAGTGTGTGCATAGACTTCTGTTTCCAATGAACCTTTTGGAGTCCGCGAACTTAGTATCCGGCTCCAACCGTTGGTCTTATCATTCAGTGGCAGGTGATTGACTCTTCTCACTACAGCGACTCCTATATTTCACGCAAATATATCGTAATGTCTATACGCCAATTTTATGGCCAGCACTTCTAGGCTGTCTGAAACTATTTAAATCTTATTCACTTAGTGAGTTTCAAGATAAGCGTTGTTAGAATATACATTTCGTTTTCGTTTGCTTGATACTGTTTCACAGTTGTCCAGTAGACCACTGTTAGTCGACTGCACAGCAAATTGAAATTGCGATCTAACACTTACATTGGAATGAATAGTTATGGCTGCTGAACCGTGGGAAATAATCCGTGAAATGTATGAAGAAAAAATTCCCTTTCACAAACTGCTTGGCATAAGGGTTATTGAGTTGGAGACCGACTCGCCCAAACTGGTCATAGACAAGCGAAGTGAATATGTAGGAAATTTTGTCCGTGGCAACCTGCATGGTGGAGTAATTTCCAGCCTACTGGATGTCGTTGGAGGTGCGGTCGCCTTTGCGGATATTGTTGAACGTAAGAATCTTTACACTACCCAACAAATGATCGAGCAATTCTCCAAAATGGGAACTATCGACATTCGAGTTGACTACCTCCGACCCGGTTTCGGAGAACAGTTCATCGCAAGTGGATTTGTTCTACGCACAGGAAACAAGGTAGCAGTCACCCGAATGGAATTGCACAACGATGAAAACACACTGATTGCGGTGGGGACAGGCGCCTATATCGTTGGTTGATACAACCAATCTATTCCTGAAGATTTAACTCTCGCAACATTGCTTCGCGCATCTTGAACTTTTGTGGTTTCCCAGAAATCGTCAAAGGCAACTCATCCACCAACCTGATGTGTTTGGGCACCTTGTAGTGGGCAATCTGCCCTTTACAATATTTTCTAATGTCTTGTTTCGAAACTGAAACACCTGGTTTGGGAATCACCCAGGCACAAACCACCTCACCATACTTTTCATCTGGTATTCCAAATACCTGAACATCCTTTACTAACTCGAAGCGGTATATGTAGTCTTCGACCTCCCTCGGATAGACGTTTTCGCCACCTCGAATAATCATGTCCTTCACCCTACCAACGATGTTGCAAAAACCTTCTTCGTCAAAAACTGCCAAGTCACCGGAATGCATCCAACCATCACTATCGATAGCTTCTCGCGTACGTTCCTCCTCACCCCAGTATCCCTTCATTACCAAATAGCCGCGAGTGCACAATTCACCAATTTCACCGGCAGGAACTATATCGCCACTTTCGTCAATCACCTTGCACTCGGCGTGTGGATGGACGCGGCCAATAGTGGAAACTCGCTTGCTTATCGGATCGTTGACATTACTTTGAAATGAAACGGGGCTAGTTTCGGTCATGCCATAGGCGATCGTTACCTGGTCCATATGCATATCTTGAACAACTTGATTCATTGTTGCGATAGGACAGGGTGCACCCGCCATTATTCCCGTGCGCAGTGACGAAATATCGAATTTATGGAAGTCCTCCAAACCAATGATTGCAATAAACATGGTAGGAACTCCATACAATGCCGTACATCTCTCAGCTGCAACCGCCCGAATGGTCTCGCTCGGGTCGAAAACTTCACCCGGAAATACCATGGTGGCACCAATGGTCAAGCACCCTAGTGAACTCATCACCATTCCGAAACAGTGATAAAGAGGCACTGGCACACACAAGCTATCCTCAGCAGTAAAGTTCATGGTCAACACTGTAAACCTTGCGTTGTTCACAATATTGCTATGGCTCAGCGTGGCACCTTTGGGCAACCCCGTAGTTCCACTGGTAAATTGAATGTTGATAGGATCGTCACAACTCAAACCGGCACTAATTTGGTCAAGCGATTCGTGACTGACGAAGTCAGCTAAGCTCTCCACTTCGGAAAACTTAAGCATTCCGGCAGGAACTGAATCTTGAGCATTGTCAGTCATGCATATAACGTTCCTTAGTTCTGGTAATGAGGCAATGCGGAGATGCCTGGCATCCATTTGTGCAATGTGCGGTGCGAGCTTTTCAAAAATCTCAATGTAGTTGCTGGTCTTGAAGTTTTTTGCCATCACCAGAGTTGAACATCCCGAAGCCCTCAAGGCATGTTCCAATTCACCCGCTCTGTATGCTGGATTGATCGTAACCAAAATGACGCCAATCCTGGCTGTTGCAAACTGCACAATCAACCATTCCGGTCGATTTGGAGACCAAATCCCAACTCGGTCACCAACCTTTAGTCCCAACTCCAACAGCCCCTTGGCAAACGCGTCGATAACGTCAGAAAACTCTTGCCAACTGTAACGAAGATCTCGATCGCAAAATACAATAGCATCCCTACTTCCATGTTCACCAACGGTGTTAGCCATGAGTTCCGGTATGGTGCACTGAAGTAACGAAGTATTTCGGTCTCCCACTACATGAGACATACCCTTAGATACCACGTGTCTGGATTTATTTTTGCTCAAGTCCTTCGCCTAAAATTATCTCGTTTCAATATTGGAAAACTTTGCCCTTGCTTTATGTTTGTCTAACGACAAGACTGCGATGTAAACAGTACCATAATACGCGTTCTTCTGTGTTTGATAAATTCCATCTTGATGACATGATCGTGCCAATTTAGTCAGTTCACGCATATCAAAGAACTAACTATATATAGACGGAATCAGTAGTTGCACACGACATGTTGACAAGGTTAATTTGATTGATGGTATAATTTAGTCCCTACTGAATTCAACATATTTCCTTCGAATTCAATCATCAAAATGCTACTCGCAGTAGTAATACATCAATCACAACGGCCTAATCATCATGGAAAGATCTGGAGAACATGTATTTACTTGGTCGAATCCGCTTGCAGACGGTGAAGACAACTCCCCTCAATTTGAGCAAAAACTTGGCACGGGAGTTCAACTAGCAACCGCCCGCAAAAATCTTGGGTTGACAGTCAGTCAACTTGCTAGCCGACTTAAGCTTTCTGAAGAGGTTATTAAATCGGTCGAAAAGAGCGAATTCCATAAACTCCATGGAAGGGCTTATGCTACCGGGTATGTCAGAGCCTACGCAAAGGAAGTGGATGTGGACCCGGAATCCCTCATAAACAACGATCCAGACCTAGGCGTCATTGCTGTCAAAGACTTACCGCACTATGTTTACCTGACCGACGGTAAGTCTAATCGTGGTCATAGAGTCAATCTAGGTAAGTTGATTACCCGAGGCATAATTCTAATCACACTAGTTACTATAATTTCTATGGCTTGGCTGGAGCGTGATACGCTTCTACAGTTCTGGATGAATTTATCTGGCGACGAACCGGAAATTGAATTGTTAGCGCCCACGCCAGATAAGGCGGACGGCAAAAACGGTTCTGTATTAATCAACAGAGAGCGGTTGTCCTAATCAGTCACATGCTCTAACAGCACTAATATTCAAACCGAATTTAACCCATCGGGTTTAGGAAACTGAAGTAGAAAGTACTCCTTTTCCTTTGTTTTCCGTTTTTCGTTTCCGTCGATTTTCGATCGGAATTACTAAAATCGCCATTAAGGGTGGCACCATAAACAGCGTCAGCAACGCTGACATTGACAACCCGCCAACTACCACCGAGCCTAATCCTCGATACAACTCAGATCCGGCGCCTGGAAATAGCACCAGCGGAAGCATCCCACAAACACTGGTAAAGGTAGACATAAAGATAGGACGAATCCTGTTCTTAGTAGCCACAATGATTGCAGTACCACCGTCGTACTCTCCGGTTCGGATAGTATGTAGGGATTGGTGAATGAGCAATATGGCATTGTTGACGACAATGCCAATTAAAATCACAAACCCCAACAACGTCAGCATATCTAGTGGTTGGTGAACATATAGATTTAATACTGCCAACCCTCCGACGCCACCCGCTGCCGCCACCGGGACCGAAACCATGATGATGAGAGGATAAATGAAACTTTCAAACAAAATTGCCATTACTAAGTAAACGATAACCAATGCAATAATCAAATCGATTGACATGGCATTCCAAGTGGTATTCAGTGCATTTGCTGTTCCTGACAGTCTAAATCGCACATTGGTAGGTACACCCTCTTCCTGCAAAGGTTCGATCACTTCGTTCTGAATTATTTCGATCGCTTCCTCGATGGTAATGGCAGGTGAAGGTCGTACTTCAAGAGTGATAGTTCGCAATCGTTCACGATGACGAATTTCCGTTGGGCCAGCGGTTATTTCAACCCCAGCAATGGAACCAACTGGAATTATTCTGCCGGTTGGCGTGACGACCGGAAGACTATTGATTGCCTGAGTTTCGGTGACTGTGCCGGTTGCACCAAGAAGCGTAATGTCGGTCTGGCGACCGTCATACATGGTTTGGTCGATCCGCATCCCATCGTTGAAGACATCCACTGCAAGACTTAAATCGAGTGCAGACAAGCCGTTGTCCGCCAACCTTTCCCTATCGGGGATAATTCTAATTTCAGGCACCCCTAACTCAAGCCCAGGGTTGGGACGAAATTGATGACCTTCAGAGCGTGGCATTGTTTCAAGAATTTTGCCTGCCGCGCGAGTTGCCACAACCAAGATCTCCTCTAAGGTGGCTCCGGATATGTCCAAGTCAATTTTTCGCCCAGCACCAATACCTCGACCGAAAATAGATGGTTGACTCATAAAGCCAAAAGTGCCAGGCTCCCGAAATACTGGCGTTTGTAATACTGGAATCAGTTCGGAAACCCGTTCGGGATCTTCAGCAATGGCTCCAACAAACATTTGAGACCGTGTAGATACGAAAAAGAATCGTTTGATTTTCGGTGAACCTTCAGATTCTTGTTCAACGTCGGATTCCGAAACCCAATGAGGCCGAATGGCATCCTCGATATTTCCGGCAATTTTCGTAGTAGTTTCCAGATTGTAACCCGGAGGTGGTACGACTATGCCAAAAACAAGATTATTGTTCCCTTCAGGTAAATATTCCAAACTTGGTAGAAACTTTACTACCAAAAAGACTGCTATGGCCATTACGCCACCAACCCATGCGAAAGCCATGACTCGATTGCGGATCAAAACCCTGGTAAAACTAATGATAAAAGCGACAAACTTTCCTGCAATATCGTCGACAATCGGAATTCGCGCACGGACAAGACTAGAATCTGTGTCCGATTTCGACTGAAACAGGTTTTTGGACAATGCAGGAATAACGGTCACGGAAACCAGCAAGGACAAAACCACAGCTACTGAAATTGCGACTGCGATATCACGAAACAGCTGGCCAATTTCGAGATCTGAAACGAGTACTGGGATGAAGACCATAATAGTTGTCAATGCAGACACAAATACCGCACCCCAAACTTGTTGTGCCCCGCGCACAGCAGCTTTGCGTGCTGATACGCCCTCCTCTCGCAAACGAAAGATGTTTTCCAAGACAACAATAGCTGCATCAACCACCATTCCCACTGCGAACGCCAAACCTGCTAACGAAACTACATTAATTGATCGACCAAGGGCTGCCATTGCAACAAACGCTCCTACAATCGAAACCGGTATGGCAATGGATACGGTAAACGTCGCTCGAAATGATCGAAGGAACAGCAGCATCACCAATGCAGCCAAAATCCCCCCTATCCAAATGTTCTGCTGAACAAGATCGATCGAGGAGTTAATGTAAACCGTTTCGTCGTAAACCTGCCGCAACTCAAGACCCGAACCCACCATTGCGGTAGCGTTCAACTCATTCACAGCTTCGCGAATCCCGTTCATGGTTTCAATCACATTTGCACCGGTCTGACGTGTTGCATTGAATGGGATTGAAGGTTCACCTAAAACTCGGATGATTGATGTCGGTTCCTTGTAGGACAGCTGAACTGTAGCGATGTCTCCCAGCAATACTCTGCTAGACCCGCCGTTAGGAGAACTAGCCACAGAGCGGACTACAATTTCACGAGCAGCTTCTGCTGATTGTAGCTCACCCTCTGATCGAACGATGTAGCGACGCTTACCTTCGTCGATGTCCCCTGCAGAAACTGAAACATGAGCGTTGCGTAATGCTCGAATAACGTCAGGTACTGTAAGTTGGAACTGAGCCAGCTTTTCTGGTTCTACAATGATCTGAATTTCCGGATCGCTGCCACCAAAGGCACTAACCTGCGAGACTCCCTCTACACGTTCAATTCGTTCTTTGATAACCTCATCTACGAACTGGCCGTATTCGTGAATGGGTCGGGTATTACCTTCCTCTCGGACGATGGTAAACCAGGCGATCGCATTATCCTCAGAGCCTGCAGTGGTAAGTTGAGGTGAACCGGCTTCGTCTGGATAACTTGTAATTCTGTCTAGACGGTTGGATACAAGCAACAATGCCTTATCCATATTAGTTCCAACGTCAAATTCAAGCGTAATGCGGCTTCGACCAGATTGGGCACGTCCGGTAATATCATTTAGATTTTCTAAACCGGCGAGCTCCTCTTCCTGAGGATTGAGAATTTCGCGTTCAACTTCCGCTGGGGCAGCACCAGGCCAAATTGTTTGAATCGAAATGACTGGTCGATTTACATCTGGTGCAAGTTGGATTGGAATTGATTGCAGAGCGACTAATCCAAACAAAATAATCATCAACACTACTGATAAAACCGCTACCGGTCGATCAACAGCTGCAGAAATAAGACTTGGCGATCCTTCCTTCATCTCATTAATCCCTTGAGACTTCCACTTCAAAATTCAACAGAATTGCACTCAAAATATAGATTCAACTATGCGACTATGCCATATATATACAAAAGAGGATTATAAACCTGTGGTGTAGGCCTTGAGCTTACTCAGCCAAGACTGTAGGGAAAGATTGGATGTTGAGATTTCGCGCTATCCATCATAAAAGTCTGAAAACGTGACTTTCGCCTTCATTACTTCAAGCAAGCCTTCGGATGGTTTGAACAATATCGGGTCTGCATTCTGCCATTCGTTAAAGTAATTCACAATCTTGGACACTCCAACTTGATCGGCATAGTACATGAGTCCACCAAACGCCTTGGGAAATCCATAGCCGTGTACCGTAACCAAATCGATGTCTTTGGTTGATCTGGCAATTTTTTCGTGAAGTATGGCACAAGCCTCATCGATCATTGAAAAAAGTAACCTCTCTTGTATTTCAGCTTGTGTAAAAATCTTTCGATCGATTTTTTCTCTTTCTGACTCCTCAATAATTAAACCGATCACTGATGGGTCACGCGTTTTTTGGTTTTCCTCATCATACAAATACCACCCCGCCTTAGTTTTTCTGCCAAGTCTGCCTTGCTCCACTAACCTATCTGCTACTTGAACATAGCGGCGGTTAGGGTCGCGTTTCGAAGTTCGTCGCTTGCGATTTGCATACGCTATATCAAGCCCGGCCAAGTCCTGAACTTCATATGGTCCCATGCGATAACCGAATGCAACCATAGCCTCGTCAACTTCATACGGCATAGCACCATCCAGCAACATAATGTCGGCTGCTTCTCGATACCGGGAAAGAATTCGGTTTCCAATGAAGCCCTCACAAACACCGGATAGAACTGGAATTTTCCCCAACTGTTTAGCCAGTAAATACCCGGTCTTTAAGGCTTGACTGCCAGTCATATCTGCCCGGACAATTTCTAAAAGCTTCATAATGTGAGCAGGATTAAAGAAATGAAGTCCCACGACTCTACTAGGGTCGCTTACAGCGGAAGCTATTTCATTAATGTCCAGATATGAAGTATTTGTAGCCAGCACTGCCTTGCTGCCCAATGATCTGTCAAGTGAATAAAACACCTGCTTCTTGATGTTCATTTCTTCAACGACTGCTTCAACTGCAAGATCAACTGTAGCTAACTGTTTAAAGTCAGTTGCGACCTTAATTTGGTTACGTTCTTGTTTTGCTTCGTTAACCGAAATCAAGTTCCGACGGATCGCAACTTCGTATAGACGATCAATGTTTTGGTTTGCTGTAGCTGCGGTTTCACAGTTCAATTCGATGATTCGAACATTGATACCTGCTCGTTGCAACAGGTAGGCAATCGAGGCACCCATGGTGCCACCTCCAACCACTACACAGGAATTTACCGGTTGAGATTCGGCATCAGAGATGACCAATGCGTTTTTTGCCAGTTCCTCGGCTAAAGACAAGTGGCTTAAAGACTCAGACAGCACTTAATCCTTGTCTCGATGAGGCTGAAATTGCAAATCCGAATTTAGGTTATGTGGACGTTGCCACTTCGGCTGCCCTAAACTTCCTTAGTAATTTATGCTTTTGATACTTCGCACGATTAGTATCGAAAAGAGTGACTACAGCAGGAATAAACAGTAGGATCAACAATGTGGCAAATGCCAGTCCAAAAGTGATGGTCACAACCATTGGAATCAAAAACTGTGCCTGCGTAGACTTTTCGAACAACAATGGTGCCAATCCAGCGACTGTGGTGATAGTTGAAAGGATTACCGGTCTAAGTCGACGTATGCCTGCTAAGGTCATTGCTGTCTTGGATTTCATTCCCTGTTCAATGTTCTTCTTATATTGAACTATCAACACAATCGCGTTGTTAACTACTATGCCGGACAATCCAATGAAGCCGAGTACAGTGATAAATGAGACGGTGATTCCGAGAATGTAATGTCCCCAAGCAGCTCCAACTATTCCAAATGGAATGGACAGCATTACAAAAACTGGCCAAATATAGGAACCGAATATTGCAGTGAGCGTAAGATAAATCAATACAAAAGCCAATATCGCCCCTACTTTCAGCGCATCTTCGGTTTTTCGCTGTTCTGTTGTAGCTTCACCGTAAAGCCACTCAACACCGTATTTCTTGACTAACTCAGGCAGTACGCTGTCTTCCAAGTCTCGAAGAATCAAGTTTGAATTATTTTGAGTAGCGTCAACGTCTGCACTAACTGTGACAGTGAACACACCACCAGAGTGGAACAAAGTACCAAACCCTCTCTTGGATTCGAACTTCACCACATCCGACAAAGGCACTGGTTGACCGGAAGGCAACCGAATGTGCAGATTCTCCATAGTACTAAGGAAATCACTCTCTGCGTCAGGGAGTCTTGGTACTACATCAATTTCATCCTGTTTCAATGTGTAGGATTGGAGTGGACGACCTTCGATTGCAGAGCGCAGTTGACGCGAAATTTCTCGTACTGTCAATCCAAGCGCTTCACCTTTTGAAGTCAAAGTCATGACTCGCTGCTGGTATCCAAAACTCGTATCTTCCTTTATTCCATAAACCCCCGGTAGACTACGTAAATACTCGGAAAACTCAACCGAAGCAGTCTTGATGGCTTCTCGGTCCTTGCCTCGAAAGTAAATTTCAATGTCACTACCCGGTGGACCTGCAGCAGGCGTAGATAAAATTAGATTCTCTTGGCCAGGAACCAAGTCAAGCTTGCTTTGCCAAGTTTGCAAGAATTGCGATGTTCTTACCTCTCGTTCATCGGATGGCGTAATTTCCAAAATTATTGAGCCTAGATGATTTCCCTCTTCTCTACGATCTTCTATATATAGAACTGCACCGTGTTGAATGTAGTAGGTTGAAATCAGGTTGCCCCCAAGATCTTTTTCAGTTTCAAGTAATGCTTGTTCTGCTTTGACAAGATACTCGTCGATTTCAGATTTCGGCGTGCCAACAAAGAAGACAGCGTTCATAAAAATTCGGTCGAGTTCAGGAGTAGGGAAAAAGTTGTACTGCAGTTTTCCGGAACCAAACAACCCAATCGTTAGAATCAAGCAAGCAACACCGATTGATATTGTCAGGATGGGGCGTTTTATGGCCAGCGAGACTGCAGAATAATACAGCCCGTTCTGAAATCTGTAGTAGAAAGAATTAAACCACTGAGAAAACTTTGAAGGTGCTTTATTTTGTATACCTTTGAAGGAATGATGCAGGTGACCGGGTAGGATCAAAAACGCCTCAACTACCGAAATGACTACTACACAGAAGACGACTAGACCTATGGCAGAAACTACAGTACCAATGATGCCGGGTATGACCAATACAGGAATAAACGCGAATATAGTTGTTAGCGAAGCCGCCAGAATTGGGAGAAACATGACACGTGAGGCAGCCTGAACCGAATCCGCTGGACTGAAGCCACCTTGATACTTCAATAGCGCATCTTCGCCAACCACAATAGCATCGTCAACGATAATGCCAAGCATCATAATGAAGGCAAACATCGATACCATGTTCAGCGAGCCACCCAGTCCATACAACAATGCGATACCGCCCAAAATTGCGACTGGAATGCCAGCTGCTACCCAAAAAGCCAGACGGGTACTTAAAAATACGAACAACACACCCAAGACGAGAACCAAACCGACCAAACCATTCTTCACGAGAACTGAAAGCCGACTCTTCAATGCCAATGATCGGTCGTCGTGAATATGCAACTGCACTGTCGGTGGTAGAGTCTGACGACGCTGTTCTAGCCAATCATACAAGGTTTGGGCACTTTCTATGGTGTCGGAAGTTTCCAGTCGTTTCAGGTTTAGCACTGCTGCCGGACGGCCCTGATAAGTGATCGTCAGCTGATCATTTTTAGGGCGTCTTTGAATGTCAGCTATATCCTTCAACTTGATTAAACTGCCGTTATCATCTGCAATTACAGGGATATCTGTAAATTCCAATTCGCCACGACGTTGCTGAACAAAACGTAGCTGACGAGCCGCATCATCTCTTCCCAAAATGCCGATAGGCACGTCAATAGAGGAAGATCGAATCTTCTCTCCGATTTGATTTAAGTCAAGACGCAATTCCCGTAATCGCGAACTGGGAATCAAAATTGCAACTTCTTCTTTTGGAAGTCCATCAACGTCAACTTTTCCAATGCCACTATCAAGTAACTCTTCTTTAAACTGATAGGCCAAACTTCGCACCTGGTCTAAAGTTCTTGCGGAAACAATCAGACTGGCTACTGGCTCGTAGTTCCAAAATTGAGTAACTTCCGGTTCCTCGGCTTCCTCCGGAAGTGACGGGCTTGCCAAACCGACGAGTTGTTCTGCACGGTCCTTTGCAGCACGCAGGTCCGTGTCTTCGTTAAACTCCATAATGACTTGCGAAAATCCGAAGCGCGATGAAGAAGTGAGAGATTTGAGGTTGTCTATGTTTGCTAGTTCTAATTCAAGGCGATTTGTTATGGACTGTTCGACATCTTCAGCTGCAGCACCGGGCCATTGTGTGGTGACGGTAACAATCGGCACGTCAAAAGTAGGGAAGAATTGAAAATTTATTCGGGAGAGTGATACCAAACCAACGCATATCACGATGAACATCAAGACGTTCATCAACACCGGATGAGTGGCGAAAATCTCCAGAATTCCCTTGCGTTCCATAATCTTAAATGACAAAAAATCTTGTTTGCGTGAAACGGCCGCTATCTCAATATGTCGAAGCTGAAAAAGATACCTCTAAAAACCGCCGACTAGAGCCAAAGAATAGTTTGCAGCATCTATGTTTTAGCTTCAATAATTGTACGGGCGCGGTGAATACCAATAATTGCGCAGTTCAATTATGCTTCATGAAGTTTGACGTACTCAAAGTCACCGGGCATGTTGGCCACACCAAATTTTGGTGGTGCGATCCAACTGGCAAATTTACCTGGTTCGTAACATGGCTTCATTAGCGATTGCACGAAATCCCCATCAGATGTATCGGGAAGCCAATCCTTCAAACCAATGGCATACTCCTCGGGTGACAAGACAATACCATTGACATTAATTGGCTGATTCGCAAAAACACCAATTTTTCGATTGAACCCTTCGTGCGGTAACTTTAATTCAAAGTTAATGTTTGTTTTCTTGATGAGTTTGTTCCAGCGCTTTACTCCACCTGAGGCGTCCTGTCTATAATCGTCTCTAAGACGCATATTTATCGCAGTTAAGGCCGGTACGTCCTTGGTCTTGATTTCGCCATCGACTAGTTGCGCAACAGGGTATGTTGCATCGCTCAACTTATGGTCGTCATTAATCTTGTCTTCCTTAAAACGACCCTTTACGCCAGCGTTGAACGCGTTGGCAGCGTTGGTAGAAACCTCTCCCCCAAACAAATCTAAAGATAACGAGTAATGAAAATTTAACTTTTTCTGAATTGTGGGAAGATCAATCACACCCAATTCCCGAACCCTGTTGATGTCGTGTGGATCTTCCACTTTAGCTTCGTTCATTGCGTCACAGGTACGTTGCAAAATTCTGGTGATGCCAGTTTCTCCGACAAACATATGATGTGCTTCTTCGGTGAGCATAAACCTGCAAGTTCTTGATAACGGATCAAATCCAGATTGCGCCAAGGATTCCAGTTGCATTTTGCCATCTCGGTCGGTGCAATAAGTAAACATGAAGAACGACAGCCAGTCTGGAGTTTCTTCATTGAAAGCTCCCAGCATTCGGGGCTTTTCCTCAGAACCAGATGATCTGCTTAGCAAGTCGTCGGCCTCTTCACGACCACCGCGTCCAAAATACTTGTGCAACAAATAAACCATGGCCCATAGATGCCTAGCTTCCTCTACATTGACTTGGAACAGGTTTCGAAGGTCGTATAAAGATGGTGCCGTAAGACCAAGCATATGCTGTTGTTCAACTGAGCCGGGTTCGGTATCGCCTTGAATTACGATTAAGCGCTGCAGCATGGCACGGTATTCCCCGGGCACTTCCTGCCATGCAAGTTCTCCAGCATGTTCTCCGCAAGGAATTTTTCTGTCTTCAATCTGAGGAGCTAACAACACGCCCCATCGGTACTCCGGCATGCGAACGTAGCCGAACTTGGCCCAACCCTGCGGGCTGACTGAAACTGCAGTGCGCAAGTAAACCAAGGATTCTTGAAAGTGTCTCGGAATTAGACCGTTCCACCAGTTCAAAAATCCTGGATGCCATCTTTCAAGGCCCTTCAGGACGCGTCGATCATTAGACAGACCAACGTTATTTGGAATAACTGTGTCGTAGTCTACATTGACTGAATCAAACATTGCTATCTGGCTATTGATTATCCGAGTGTATGGAAGATAGTTTTAGCTAATTTCGGGTAACTGGGGTCAAACTCGCCGCATATCGTATTCGCCTCTTTTTCCGCTACCATAGCGTTGCAACGCACCAGATTCGCCCACGGCGTTGGGTCTTTGAAATATCCAGTTCTGCCATGCGCTAAGGCGGCCAAAAATTCGCGTCTCCATAGTCTCAGGACCAGCAAATCTTAAATTTGCCTCCATTCCGGTCATCGCATCGGGCGAAAAACTAGCTCGTTCTTCCAGAAAAATTCTTATTTCTTCATCCCAATCAATATCATCGAAAGCATCAGTAATCAGACCTAACTCCATTGCACATTCAGCATCTAGTTGCTGATTGATGCGAGAGTTCGCTTCGATCATCTTTTCGGGCTCACCAAGAAACCGAGTCTGTAATCTGGTCAAATCATTTGACATTGGATAGGTTGAGAAATTCCCCTGAGTCAGAATTACCCTGGCAGTCGGTCGTTCATCTTCCTCGAATTCACCATCCATCATGTAGGAGCGGTCGACTGACCAGAGTAGCTCACCGAGCATGCCACTATAGCAGGAACCATGTTCTACCAATGCTATTAGAGAACGGGATGTGAGATCTATTCGTTTTAACAGTCGCTTCCAATAAAGGAGAATTTCATTTGTGAGCCAATCAGAATCTTGATTCTGAATTAGTAACCTTTCATGATTCGCTACCAGTTTAGGATCCCCTTCAGTACGAATTACAATTACGCCAAGCTCTAACTCGTTGAAGCGTAAGTGCAATATCACGTCTTCCAACTCCCGGGCACAAGTCAAACTCCAGTTGTCTGCTCCTAGATTGTGCAGCTGAGTGGTGTTTTCCGGTGCTTTAGTTTTGGGGCCATATATAGTGATATTTGCGCGACCAGTCTGACAGTCTACTTCGAGTTTGACAGTGGAATAGTCTCTTGAACCATCCTGATGGACTTGAGGGCTTAGTGGAGTTAGTTTGATACCTTTATAGTCAGTGCCATATTTTGCCTTGTTTGCAATTTCTCGTGCTCGAGCAGTTACGAAATCATCAAATTGCGAGTTGGCAATAACGCGGTCGACCAGTCGCCATTCCTCTGCACGCTTTCCTCTAATCCCTTCCTCGATGGAGCAAAAAACATCTGCTCGGTCGCGTCGCACTTTTCTCTTATCCGTCACACGGGTCAACCCACCTGTGCCTGGTAACACTGCCAATAGTGCCACTTCTGGTAGTGACACGGAAGAAGAGCCGTCATCGGCTAAGTAGATTTCATCGCAAGCCAAAGCTAGTTCATAACCGCCGCCAGCACATGAGCCTCGAATTGCTGCTAGATAGTGCTGACCCGAATCATTTCCCGCGGCTTCGTAGGTGTTTCTAGTTTCGTTAGTAAACTTACAAAAATTCACCTTGTGCGCGTGACTTGCACCACCTAACATTCTAATATTGGCACCCGCACAAAAGACATTTTCTCTACCGGATCGCAGTATCACGGCACCCACTTGTGGATGTTCAAAACG
This sequence comes from Arenicellales bacterium, assembly GCA_965200645.1. Taxonomy (GTDB): domain Bacteria; phylum Pseudomonadota; class Gammaproteobacteria; order Arenicellales; family JAJDZL01; genus CBDAUN01. The sequence goes on along the minus strand of CBDAUN010000003.1, from coordinate 5,599 downwards.
CATTCGCTGAACAATATCCGCAAGTTCAATATCCACTCCAAGATCATAAGAGTTCAATTTCAGTTCATAGCCGTCAAACATGCCGCCATTTTCAGCAACATTCATGCTGAGATAAGCTACAGAACCATCATATGTCACGTTCCAATGACGGTAATTTAAGGGCGACGTTTGAAAATTGATTTGCATATCGAGTGATATTGATGGATTTTTAAGTGTCGTATTTTAGCAACATTGGTCAATTTTTCATTGTCGCTTTCTAGAGCCTTAAGCCTCAACACAGATTATTTTTCACTTTAAAATGCTGTAACGGCTGTCACGAACTTCGAAATTAAATTCAACACCAACTTTGGATACTCTTTGTGTGGCGAGTGACCGCATTCATCCAAAATTTCAATACGAACAAGAGAATTTAAGCGACTTTTGATTTCCTTAATTTGATCTAAAGATCCGTATTCGTCATCTCTGCCTTGAATGGCTAGAACTGGGACTCGAATATTGTCCAGACAATTGGAAATATCCCAATTCTTGAATTTCGGGTCCAACCAAGCATTTGCCCAGCCAGAAAATGCATTGTCGGGGTTTTTGTGATATCGATTAAACTGCTCGCCAAATTTTCCGGCTTCATAACTCAACTTAATGTCGAGAATTGATTCCAACCCTCTAGGTTCAGCGAAGAAGTGGGGAGCAATTAATATGACTCCCTTCACCCGCTCATCTTTTAACTCACCGGTATGAATTGCCGAAATGGATGCCCCGTCACTGTGACCCAGCAAGAAACCAGACCGAAACTCAATTGTGTTTAGAATCTTAGGAAGAACATTAACTGCCTCCAAAGACATGTAGTTTAAGGGGCGTGGCAGAACTGCTGGCGAGGATTGCCCGTAGCCACTGCGGCTATAGACGAATACACCGCAACTCGTTTCCTTGGCAAGATTGGTTGGAAAATCTTTCCAGTGACTTACACTACCGAGACCCTCGTGCAATAGAACAATAGTTGGTGCCTGACTTGGAGGCGGACCGTAAATTGCGTATTCAAGATGTGCTGCATCTACTTGCAGCCAACCACTGTGTGGTAGCGTCCATGTGGACTGTGTCATTTACGCAACTTGAATCTTTGAATCTTGCCGGTAGTGGTTTTTGGAAGACCATCAACAAACTCTATCCATCGAGGACTTTTGCGTTTTCCAATTTCATCGGTAACGAGCGACTTTAGACTTTCTTCCATTCCAGAAGAATCAGCATAATCTTTCAACACCACGAAAGCCTTCGGCTTATCTAGATCATCCTCATCGCGTTCAGCTACGACTGCTGCTTCTAGGACGCCAGGATGCGAGGTTAGACTTTGTTCGACTTCAAATGGCGAAACCCAGATTCCTGACACCTTGAACATATCATCTGTACGACCACAGTAGACTAATCTCCCATCATCGCGTCTGGTGTACTTATCGCCGGTGCGTGTCCATCGTCCTTCAAATGTATCGCGGGATTTAGTTCTCTGATTCCAGTAATCTAATGCAACAGAATCGCCATCGATGAGAAGTTCGCCGACGTCACCTACCGAAACTTCCTCGCCGGTTTCATCTACAAGGCGGTAGGCATAGCCGGGAACTGCTGTACCAGAAGTTCCGTACACTACATTCCCACTTTGGTTGGAAAGGAAAATATGCAACATTTCGGTAGAGCCCACTCCATCCAAAATTTCACATCCTGATAGAGATTCCCAGTTCTTCCCTACTTCTTCCGGCAATGCTTCACCTGCGGAGATGCACTTGCGTAATTCAGCACTCAATTTTCCCTTACCGTATTCAACAAATGAGTTGATTGCTGCATACAAGGTTGGTACGGCATAAAACACACTTGGCTTGTGGGAATTTAGGATATCCAGCACGACATCCGGCGTGGGTCTTGCATGAAACAGTAACGAAGTAGCTCCAACTGACATTGGAAAAGTCATGGAATTGCCCAAGCCATAAGCAAAAAATAGCTTTGCAATCGAAAATACAACATCCTCTTCCTTAATTTCTAAAACCTGTGCACCGTACGTGTCGGCTGTAAACTGCAAATTTCCGTGTGCATGTCTTACTCCCTTAGGTTGTCCCGTTGACCCTGAAGAGTAAAGCCAAAAAGCTGCTTCATCTGGCACTACCTCTATCGCTTCCACACTTGCGCATGTTGATAGTTCCGCAGTAAAGTCAATGTGTTTAGTGTTGGCATCACCTACTACGAACACCTTAGCGAGGTCTGGACAGTCACCAAGTATTGGTTCTACACTCGGCAAAACTTCCTGCGATATAAAAAGTGCTCTTGCACGACAGTCTTTTATGATTGTCCTGTAAGTTTCTACAGCCAGAAACGTGTTGATAGCAACTGGAACCACCCCGCATTTCAAACTTCCCCAGAAAACGAGTGGAAACTCCAATTGATCAATCATCACCATAACAACACGGTCTTCTCGGTTGATTCCATGCTTTTGGTACAAACTAGCCATGCGTCCGCTTTGCTCAGCAAGTTCGCCATAGGTGAGTTGACGGTTTTTACCATAAACCTCAATAAACGCCAACTTAGACTCAACCTTTGTCCCAAGATGACGATCTACGAAAAAACTAGCGGCATTGCCGTTTTCTAACATGGCAGGTTACTTTTTCTTTAGTGGTTGTGTTGGATTCGAATGTAACTTAATCCACTTATTGAATTTTACACAACTCGTCATTTTTTCTTAAACTGCACCATTAAGTGAGAGTTTCCCGTTTGGAATCATTCTACGACTTTAAAAGTCGATATTTTGCCTAACCAGAGCTAAATTGGAAGGAATACCGGCGGGTCATTCGTGCGATTTTGGTGAGTATTGGCGAATTTGGCGCTGATGGGTCGCCGAACAGCGCCAGTGGGCGATAATGTGCAGAAAAAGTACCCGCCTGGCGGTGCCGCTCCTTTCGGGCGGCGTCAGTGATTGGGCCGGTTAGCGCGTCAGGCCGCCGCCCGTACTCACGAGCGCATTCGTGCCGGTTGATGAGCGCGAATCGCACTGACCGTGAGCGCCTGCATGGTCAGTAGTGAAAGATCCACTGCCAGCTGCATGGCGCCGAGTCCTCTGATTCAGTGATGATGCAGGTTGAAGTCTCGAGCCGAGCGGGCATTGATACGCTCAAGCGCATTGCGTGCGGAGTACAGTCGTTTCCACTGATAGGTGTTACGTGGCAAGGTGCCAATGGTACGAAGATGGTTCTCATCAAACTTCACGCGCACCACTCGACAGCGTGAATGCGGGGTACCGGCGTCTCGGTAGCATTGTTTACGGCCGAGACATTCGAACCCGTAGTGAGCGGCTGGACCGTGGTACTTGAGGGTTTGACGTGTCTTTTCGACACCGTGATAGGCCATCTGGCGAATTTGGAAGGTCTGTGGGCGAACGACAGGAGACTATTCCACGTTCGTCATAGATGAGGTGGTCGATGACATCGGCGTTGAGCGCCCGGGTCGGGTGTACTTCGCCTGGCAGGGCTGGGTCTTGCCACATTCGGCGGGTCTCGATTACTGCGGTGAATCATACGTCGAAGCGGGTTATCGTCCAGGCCACGGTCGGCGACGAAGGTCTGACAGCGTGCCCCTGCAGGGCTGTTCAAGTACTGCTCGACGAGTGCTTTACTGTGACGATGTTCACTTTCATTGGCGGGACGGGTGGTCCAGTTGATTGGAATTTCATAGCGTACGTCAGCTAACCAGTGTGTCTTGTAGCCGAACCAGCGTTTAGTAATCTTTTGTTCACGTCCAGTGTGGTCGGTACTGAAGTACGAGTGGCATCCCCAGGCGGCGTCCGGGTCTGATGGCTGGCCGGTGCGGGCCGTACGACGTCCAGTCGAATGCGAACGAAGGGCTTTGCCGTCGAAGCCCACATCAGCACCAAAGTCCGGCAGTAGTTCTACCAGTTCGTCGGTCAGCCGCTGCTGCATCTGGCTTAAACCGGCAGCGTCGCGTTCGACTTCGAGCACCACTGCGATAAAGCGGCTCAACGCACTTTTTGATGGCACCCGGTAGTCGATGTCGTTGTACCCATCGCCGTAATGCTCAAACCCACAGGCGCGCATCAACGATGGATTGCGCTTTAACTCTCGGCGCAGGGACTCGATTGAAGAATGCTGGTAGACGCTGCGCGCGATCAATGCGGTGAGCATCGCCTTGGCGGGCCATTCGCAGCGCGTGCCTCGGCGCCGCAGGTTGATCTCATGGACGAGGTCGTCAAGTTCCATGGTTTCGACCACCGTGGTTAAACGGGTCAGGTCACTGTGCGCATCGAACATGTGCCAGGAAAACAGCGTATCATTGATCATGGCCGCACCGGATGGGTGGTAGTTTGATTATTCAAGTAGCCATGCTACTGGAGACGTCCTGAGGATGTGGCATATTATTAAGCAATATCAATCGTCTATGTGTTTGATAGTGGCATATATGGGGGTTGTGGGGTGGAATTTGTGGTGCAGCGCCGAAAATCACCTAAAACCCGGTCAAAAAGCCCAATTTGTGGGGTAAACGAAAAATCAACCCATTGAAAACAACATTTCAATCAACACGCTAGAGCACCCGAAACCCTCTTTTAAGTGGCTAAGTCCAGGTAATTGAGATGTAGGGTTGCTTGGAGGAAAACCAAGCCAACTCAAACAATTTGGAGTAACAGGTTCGTAGAGGATAACACGAAACCGAAATTGTGGAAGTTAGTGGTATCAGGTAAGAGAAGGTTCTCGAACGTCAGCACCAACTGAACGCGACTAGTTCTTAATTGATTTGAATTCGTTTAATTAATCTGTTCGGAGTAATCCAAATCATCATTTTTGGTAACCGAGTAGTTCTGCGCTATTGCGATGTGGCATGACAAACTGGCTTGTACTGTCATGGCGTTGATTCATGTCGGGGTTACTTGGATTGCACTGCGGTCAGTCATCAGTACGACTTAGAAGTCCCGATTCAACTGAAGAAACACCTGCGCTTGCGGCGAGGGAGCGCCTAACACGCCCACGTGCAGATCGAAACCATAGCGCAGTGGCTGAGACAGATCCGCTCCCCAACGTCGCTGTTGCCTGCTGCCACTTGATGTCCACTCCGTAAACGGCGTCAGCAGCCCCTCATCTCCCACCTTCAAACCGTATTGCAACCTCACTGGCAGGCGCACTGACGGGTCATCTTCCCCTCTATCTTTCGGACCACCGCCACTCGGCCAGCCTCTATCGGACCACAAACCGCCCACACCGGTCGACGACGAACCCCACTGTGGGTTCATCGTCACTGACAGCCCCCGGCCCCGCTGCCCGGCGTCGTACGCAATATTCATACTCGCTCCCCAATCCTGCCCCCGCGTCAGCCCCCGCAATTTCATCCAATACCCTCGCAACTGCACCTCAAGCCCCGCCGAGGGGTGAGCCCAGCCCACCTCTGCGCCAACTTCCACTCCGCTGCCTTGCGCCGCGTCGCCCCCTTCCAGACGCCACCCCGCTTCCAATGTCCCTGATAAGCCCGACGCCTGGCGACTCAGCACCAGCGCCAATGCTGTACGCACTCGCCATGCCTGAGCCGAAACCAACCCCCACTGATTGCCACGCTCCATCCC
>CBDAUN010000002.1:0-523832 GCA_965200645.1 Arenicellales bacterium | reverse complement strand
ATCCTTGTCTCGATGAGGCTGAAATTGCAAATCCGAATTTAGGTTATGTGGACGTTGCCACTTCGGCTGCCCTAAACTTCCTTAGTAATTTATGCTTTTGATACTTCGCACGATTAGTATCGAAAAGAGTGACTACAGCAGGAATAAACAGTAGGATCAACAATGTGGCAAATGCCAGTCCAAAAGTGATGGTCACAACCATTGGAATCAAAAACTGTGCCTGCGTAGACTTTTCGAACAACAATGGTGCCAATCCAGCGACTGTGGTGATAGTTGAAAGGATTACCGGTCTAAGTCGACGTATGCCTGCTAAGGTCATTGCTGTCTTAGATTTCATTCCCTGTTCAATGTTCTTCTTATATTGAACTATCAACACAATCGCGTTGTTAACTACTATGCCGGACAATCCAATGAAGCCGAGTACAGTGATAAATGAGACGGTAATTCCGAGAATGTAATGTCCCCAAGCAGCTCCAACTATTCCAAATGGAATGGACAGCATTACAAAAACTGGCCAAATATAGGAACCGAATATTGCAGTGAGCGTAAGATAAATCAATACAAAAGCCAATATCGCCCCTACTTTCAGCGCATCTTCGGTTTTTCGCTGTTCTGTTGTAGCTTCACCGTAAAGCCACTCAACACCGTATTTCTTGACTAACTCAGGCAGTACGCTGTCTTCCAAGTCTCGAAGAATCAAGTTTGAATTATTTTGAGTAGCGTCAACGTCTGCACTAACTGTGACAGTGAACACACCACCAGAGTGGAACAAAGTACCAAACCCTCTCTTGGATTCGAACTTCACCACATCCGACAAAGGCACTGGTTGACCGGAAGGCAACCGAATGTGCAGATTCTCCATAGTACTAAGGAAATCACTCTCTGCGTCAGGGAGTCTTGGTACTACATCAATTTCATCCTGTTTCAATGTGTAGGATTGGAGTGGACGACCTTCGATTGCAGAGCGCAGTTGACGCGAAATTTCTCGTACTGTCAATCCAAGCGCTTCACCTTTTGAAGTCAAAGTCATGACTCGTTGCTGGTATCCAAAACTCGTATCTTCCTTTATTCCATAAACCCCCGGTAGACTACGTAAATACTCGGAAAACTCAACCGAAGCAGTCTTGATGGCTTCTCGGTCCTTGCCTCGAAAGTAAATTTCAATGTCACTACCCGGTGGACCTGCAGCAGGCGTAGATAAAATTAGATTCTCTTGGCCAGGAACCAAGTCAAGCTTGCTTTGCCAAGTTTGCAAGAATTGCGATGTTCTTACCTCTCGTTCATCGGATGGCGTAATTTCCAAAATTATTGAGCCTAGATGATTTCCCTCTTCTCTACGATCTTCTATATATAGAACTGCACCGTGTTGAATGTAGTAGGTTGAAATCAGGTTGCCCCCAAGATCTTTTTCAGTTTCAAGTAATGCTTGTTCTGCTTTGACAAGATACTCGTCGATTTCAGATTTCGGCGTGCCAACAAAGAAGACAGCGTTCATAAAAATTCGGTCGAGTTCAGGAGTAGGGAAAAAGTTGTACTGCAGTTTTCCGGAACCAAACAACCCAATCGTTAGAATCAAGCAAGCAACACCGATTGATATTATCAGGATGGGGCGTTTTATGGCCAGCGAGACTGCAGAATAATACAGCCCGTTCTGAAATCTGTAGTAGAAAGAATTAAACCACTGAGAAAACTTTGAAGGTGCTTTATTTTGTATACCTTTGAAGGAATGATGCAGGTGACCGGGCAGGATCAAAAACGCCTCAACTACCGAAATGACTACTACACAGAAGACGACTAGACCTATGGCAGAAACTACAGTACCAATGATGCCGGGTATGACCAATACAGGAATAAACGCGAATATAGTTGTTAGCGAAGCCGCCAGAATTGGGAGAAACATGACACGTGAGGCAGCCTGAACCGAATCCGCTGGACTGAAGCCACCTTGATACTTCAATAGCGCATCTTCGCCAACCACAATAGCATCGTCAACGATAATGCCAAGCATCATAATGAAGGCAAACATTGATACCATGTTCAGCGAGCCACCCAGTCCATACAACAATGCGATACCGCCCAAAATTGCGACTGGAATGCCAGCTGCTACCCAAAAAGCCAGACGGGTACTTAAAAATACGAACAACACACCCAAGACGAGAACCAAACCGACCAAACCATTCTTCACGAGAACTGAAAGCCGACTCTTCAATGCCAATGATCGGTCGTCGTGAATATGCAACTGCACTGTCGGTGGTAGAGTCTGACGACGCTGTTCTAGCCAATCATACAAGGTTTGGGCACTTTCTATGGTGTCGGAAGTTTCCAGTCGTTTCAGATTTAGCACTGCTGCCGGACGGCCCTGATAAGTGATCGTCAGCTGATCATTTTTAGGGCGTCTTTGAATGTCAGCTATATCCTTCAACTTGATTAAACTGCCGTTGTCATCTGCAATTACAGGGATATCTGTAAATTCCAATTCGCCACGACGTTGCTGAACAAAACGTAGCTGACGAGCCGCATCATCTCTTCCCAAAATGCCGATAGGCACGTCAATAGAGGAAGATCGAATCTTCTCTCCGATTTGATTTAAGTCAAGACGCAATTCCCGTAATCGCGAACTGGGAATCAAAATTGCAACTTCTTCTTTTGGAAGTCCATCAACGTCAACTTTTCCAATGCCACTATCAAGTAATTCTTCTTTAAACTGATAGGCCAAACTTCGCACCTGGTCTAAAGTTCTTGCGGAAACAATCAGACTGGCTACTGGCTCGTAGTTCCAAAATTGAGTAACTTCCGGTTCCTCGGCTTCCTCCGGAAGTGACGGGCTTGCCAAACCGACGAGTTGTTCTGCACGGTCCTTTGCAGCACGCAGGTCCGTGTCTTCGTTAAACTCCATAATGACTTGCGAAAATCCGAAGCGCGATGAAGAAGTGAGAGATTTGAGGTTGTCTATGTTTGCTAGTTCTAATTCAAGGCGATTTGTTATGGACTGTTCGACATCTTCAGCTGCAGCACCAGGCCATTGTGTGCTGACGGTAACAATCGGCACGTCAAATGTAGGGAAGAATTGAAAATTTATTCGGGAGAGTGATACTAAACCAACACATATCACGATGAACATCAAGACGTTCATCAACACCGGATGAGTGGCAAAAATCTCCAGAATTCCCTTGCGTTCCATAATCTTAAATGACAAAAATCTTGTTTGCGTGAAACGGCCGCTATCTCAATATGTCGAAGCTGAAAAAGATACCTCTAAAAACCGCCGACTAGAGCCAAAGAATAGTTTGCAGCATCTATGTTTTAGCTTCAATAATTGTACGGGCGCGGTGAATACCAATAATTGCGCAGTTCAATTATGTTTCATGAAGTTTGACGTACTCAAAGTCACCGGGCATGTTAGCCACACCAAATTTTGGTGGTGCGATCCAGCTGGCAAATTTACCTGGTTCGTAACATGGCTTCATTAGCGATTGCACGAAATCCCCATCAGATGTATCGGGAAGCCAATCCTTCAAACCAATGGCATACTCCTCGGGTGACAAGACAATACCATTGACATTAATTGGCTGATTCGCAAAAACACCAATTTTTCGATTGAACCCTTCGTGCGGTAACTTTAATTCAAAGTTAATGTTTGTTTTCTTGATGAGTTTGTTCCAGCGCTTTACTCCACCTGAGGCGTCCTGTCTATAATCGTCTCTAAGACGCATATTTATCGCAGTTAAGGCCGGTACGTCCTTGGTCTTGATTTCGCCATCGACTAGTTGCGCAACGGGGTATGTTGCATCGCTCAACTTATGGTCGTCATCAATCTTGTCTTCCTTAAAACGACCCTTTACGCCAGCGTTGAACGCGTTGGCAGCGTTGGTAGAAACCTCTCCCCCAAACAAATCTAAAGATAACGAGTAATGAAAATTTAACTTTTTCTGAATTGTGGGAAGATCAATCACACCCAATTCCCGAACCCTGTTGATGTCGTGTGGATCTTCCACTTTAGCTTCGTTCATTGCGTCACAGGTACGTTGCAAAATTCTGGTGATGCCAGTTTCTCCGACAAACATATGATGTGCTTCTTCGGTGAGCATAAACCTGCAAGTTCTTGATAACGGATCAAATCCAGATTGCGCCAAGGATTCCAGTTGCATTTTGCCATCTCGGTCGGTGCAATAAGTAAACATGAAGAACGACAGCCAGTCTGGAGTTTCTTCATTGAAAGCTCCCAGCATTCGGGGCTTTTCCTCAGAACCAGATGATCTGCTTAGCAAGTCGTCGGCCTCTTCACGACCACCGCGTCCAAAATACTTGTGCAACAAATAAACCATGGCCCATAGATGCCTAGCTTCCTCTACATTGACTTGGAACAGGTTTCGAAGGTCGTATAAAGATGGTGCCGTAAGACCAAGCATATGCTGTTGTTCAACTGAGCCGGGTTCGGTATCGCCTTGAATTACGATTAAGCGCTGCAGCATGGCACGGTATTCCCCGGGCACTTCCTGCCATGCAAGTTCTCCAGCATGTTCTCCGCAAGGAATTTTTCTGTCTTCAATCTGAGGAGCTAACAACACGCCCCATCGGTACTCCGGCATGCGAACGTAGCCGAACTTGGCCCAACCCTGCGGGCTGACTGAAACTGCAGTGCGCAAGTAAACCAAGGATTCTTGAAAGTGTCTTGGAATTAGACCGTTCCACCAGTTCATAAATCCTGGATGCCATCTTTCAAGGCCCTTCAGGACGCGTCGATCATTAGACAGACCAACGTTATTTGGAATAACTGTGTCGTAGTCTACATTGACTGAATCAAACATTGCTATCTGGCTATTGATTATCCGAGTGTATGGAAGATAGTTTTAGCTAATTTCGGGTAACTGGGGTCAAACTCGCCGCATATCGTATTCGCCTCTTTTTCCGCTACCATAGCGTTGCAACGCACCAGATTCGCCCACGGCGTTGGGTCTTTGAAATATCCAGTTCTGCCATGCGCTAAGGCGGCCAAAAATTCGCGTCTCCATAGTCTCAGGACCAGCAAATCTTAAATTTGCCTCCATTCCGGTCATCGCATCGGGCGAAAAACTAGCTCGTTCTTCCAGAAAAATTCTTATTTCTTCATCCCAATCAATATCATCGAAAGCATCAGTAATCAGACCTAACTCCATTGCACATTCAGCATCTAGTTGCTGATTGATGCGAGAGTTCGCTTCGACCATCTTTTCGGGCTCACCAAGAAACCGAGTCTGTAATCTGGTCAAATCATTTGACATTGGATAGGTTGAGAAATTCCCCTGAGTCAGAATTACCCTGGCAGTCGGTCGTTCATCTTCCTCGAATTCACCATCCATCATGTAGGAGCGGTCGACTGACCAGAGTAGCTCACCGAGCATGCCACTATAGCAGGAACCATGTTCTACCAATGCTATTAGAGAACGGGATGTGAGATCTATTCGTTTTAACAGTCGCTTCCAATAAAGGAGAATTTCATTTGTGAGCCAATCAGAACCTTGATTCTGAATTAGTAACCTTTCATGATTCGCTACCAGTTTAGGATCCCCTTCAGTACGAATTACAATTACGCCAAGCTCTAACTCGTTGAAGCGTAAGTGCAATATCACGTCTTCCAACTCCCGGGCACAAGTCAAACTCCAGTTGTCTGCTCCTAGATTGTGCAGCTGAGTGGTGTTTTCCGGTGCTTTAGTTTTGGGGCCATATATAGTGATATTTGCGCGACCAGTCTGACGGTCTACTTCGAGTTTGACAGTGGAATAGTCTCTTGAACCATCCTGATGGACTTGAGGGCTTAGTGGAGTTAGTTTGATACCTTTATAGTCAGTGCCATATTTTGCCTTGTTTGCAATTTCTCGTGCTCGAGCAGTTACGAAATCATCAAATTGCGAGTTGGCAATAACGCGGTCGACCAGTCGCCATTCCTCTGCACGCTTTCCTCTAATCCCTTCCTCGATGGAGCAAAAAACATCTGCTCGGTCGCGTCGCACTTTTCTCTTATCCGTCACACGGGTCAACCCACCTGTGCCTGGTAACACTGCCAATAGTGCCACTTCTGGTAGTGACACGGAAGAAGAGCCGTCATCGGCTAAGTAGATTTCATCGCAAGCCAAAGCTAGTTCATAACCGCCGCCAGCACATGAGCCTCGAATTGCTGCTAGATAGTGCTGACCCGAATCATTTCCCGCGGCTTCGTAGGTGTTTCTAGTTTCGTTAGTAAACTTACAAAAATTCACCTTGTGCGCGTGACTTGCACCACCTAACATTCTAATATTGGCACCCGCACAAAAGACATTTTCTCTACCGGATCGCAGTATCACGGCACCCACTTGTGGATGTTCAAAACGCATTCGCTGAACAATATCCGCAAGTTCAATATCCACTCCAAGATCATAAGAGTTCAATTTCAGTTCATAGCCGTCAAACATGCCGCCATTTTCAGCAACATTCATGCTGAGATAAGCTACAGAACCATCATATGTCACGTTCCAATGACGGTAATTTAAGGGCGACGTTTGAAAATTGATTTGCATATCGAGTGATATTGATGGATTTTCAAGTGTCGTATTTTAGCAACATTGGTCAATTTATCATTGCCGCTTTCTAGAGCCTTAAGCCTCAACACAGATTATTTTTCACTTTAAAATGCTGTAACGGCTGTCACGAACTTCGAAATTAAATTCAACACCAACTTTGGATACTTTTTGTGTGGCGAGTGACCGCATTCATCCAAAATTTCAATACGAACAAGAGAATTTAAGCGACTTTTGATTTCCTCAATTTGATCTAAAGATCCGTATTCGTCATCTCTGCCTTGAATGGCTAGAACTGGGACTCGAATATTGTCCAGACAATTGGAAATATCCCAATTCTTGAATTTCGGGTCCAACCAAGCATTTGCCCAGCCAGAAAATGCATTGTCGGGGTTTTTGTGATATCGATTAAACTTCTCGCCAAATTTTCCGGCTTCATAACTCAACTTAATGTCGAGAATTGATTCCAACCCTCTAGGTTCAGCGAAGAAGTGGGGAGCAATTAATATGACTCCCTTCACCCGCTCATCTTTTAACTCACCGGCATGAATTGCCGAAATGGATGCCCCGTCACTGTGACCCAGCAAGAAACCAGACCGAAACTCAATTGTGTTTAGAATCTTAGGAAGAACATTAACTGCCTCCAAAGACATATAGTTTAAGGGGCGTGGCAGAACTGCTGGCGAGGATTGCCCGTAGCCACTGCGGCTATAGACGAATACACCGCAACTCGTTTCCTTGGCAAGATTGGTTGGAAAATCTTTCCAGTGACTTACACTACCGAGACCCTCGTGCAATAGAACAATAGTTGGTGCCTGACTTGGAGGCGGACCGTAAATTGCGTATTCAAGATGTGCTGCATCTACTTGCAGCCAACCACTGTGTGGTAGCGTCCATGTGGACTGTGTCATTTACGCAACTTGAATCTTTGAATCTTGCCGGTAGTGGTTTTTGGAAGACCATCAACAAACTCTATCCATCGAGGACTTTTGCGTTTTCCAATTTGATCGGTAACGAGCGACTTTAGACTTTCTTCCATTCCAGAAGAATCAGCATTATCTTTCAACACCACGAAAGCCTTCGGCTTATCTAGATCATCCTCATCGCGTTCAGCTACGACTGCTGCTTCTAGGACGCCAGGATGCGAGGTTAGACTTTGTTCGACTTCAAATGGCGAAACCCAGATTCCTGACACCTTGAACATATCATCTGTACGACCACAGTAGACTAATCTCCCATCATCGCGTCTGGTGTACTTATCGCCGGTGCGTGTCCATCGTCCTTCAAATGTATCGCGGGATTTAGTTCTCTGATTCCAGTAATCTAATGCGACAGAATCGCCATCGATGAGAAGTTCGCCGACGTCACCTACCGAAACTTCCTCGCCGGTTTCATCTACAAGGCGGTAGGCATAGCCGGGAACTGCTGTACCAGAAGTTCCGTACACTACATTCCCACTTTGGTTGGAAAGGAAAATATGCAACATTTCGGTAGAGCCCACTCCATCCAAAATTTCACATCCTGATAGAGATTCCCAGTTCTTCCCTACTTCTTCCGGCAATGCTTCACCTGCGGAGATGCACTTGCGTAATTCAGCACTCAATTTTCCCTTACCGTATTCAACAAATGAGTTGATTGCCGCATACAAGGTTGGTACGGCATAAAACACACTTGGCTTGTGGGTATTTAGGATATCCAGCACGACATTCGGCGTTGGTCTTGCATGAAACAGTAACGAAGTAGCTCCAACTGACATTGGAAAAGTCATGGAATTGCCCAAGCCATAAGCAAAAAATAGCTTTGCAATCGAAAATACAACATCCTCTTCCTTGATTTCTAAAACCTGTGCACCGTACGTGTCGGCTGTAAACTGCAAATTTCCGTGTGCATGTCTTACTCCCTTAGGTTGTCCCGTTGACCCTGAAGAGTAAAGCCAAAAAGCTGCTTCATCTGGCACTACCTCTATCGCTTCCACACTTGCGCATGTTGATAGTTCTGCAGTGAAGTCAATGTGTTTAGTGTTGGCATCACCTACTACGAACACCTTAGCGAGGTCTGGACAGTCACCAAGTATTGGTTCTACACTCGGCAAAACTTCCTGCGATATAAAAAGTGCTCTTGCACGACAGTCTTTTATGATTGTCCTGTAAGTTTCTACAGCCAGAAACGTGTTGATAGCAACTGGAACCACCCCGCATTTCAAACTTCCCCAGAAAACGAGTGGAAACTCCAATTGATCAATCATCACCATAACAACACGGTCTTCTCGGTTGATTCCATGCTTTTGGTACAAACTAGCCATGCGTCCGCTTTGCTCAGCAAGTTCGCCATAGGTGAGTTGACGGTTTTTACCATAAACCTCAATAAACGCCAACTTAGACTCAACCTTTGTCCCAAGATGACGATCTACGAAAAAACTAGCGGCATTGCCGTTTTCTAACATGGCAGGTTACTTTTTCTTTAGTGGTTGTGTTGGATTCGAATGTAACTTAATCCACTTATTGAATTTTACACAACTCGTCATTTTTTCTTAAACTGCACCATTAAGTGAGAGTTTCCCGTTTGGAATCATTCTACGACTTTAAAAGTCGATATTTTGCCTAACCAGAGCTAAATTGGAAGGAATACCGGCGGGTCATTCGTGCGATTTTGGTGAGTATTGGCGAATTTGGCGCTGATGGGTCGCCGAACAGCGCCAGTGGGCGATAATGTGCAGAAAAAGTACCCGCCTGGCGGTGCCGCTCCTTTCGGGCGGCGTCAGTGATTGGGCCGGTTGCGCGTCAGGCCGCCGCCCGTACTCACGAGCGCATTCGTGCCGGTTGATGAGCGCGAATCGCACTGATCGTGAGCGCCTGCATGGTCAGTAGTGAAAGATCCACTGCCAGCTGCATGGCGCCGAGTCCTCTGATTCAGTGATGATGCAGGTTGAAGTCTCGAGCCGAGCGGGCATTGATACGCTCAAGCGCATTGCGTGCGGAGTACAGTCGTTTCCACTGATAGGTGTTACGTGGCAAGGTGCCAATGGTACGAAGATTGTTCTCATCAAACTTCACGCGCACCACTCGACAGCGTGAATGCGGGGTACCGGCGTCTCGGTAGCATTGTTTACGGCCGAGACATTCGAACCCGTAGTGAGCGGCTGGACCGTGGTACTTGAGGGTTTGACGTGTCTTTTCGACACCGTGATAGGCCATCTGGCGAATCTGGCCGGTCTGTGGGCGAACGACAGGAGACTATCCCACGTTCGTCATAGATGAGGGGGTCGATGACATCGGCGTTGAGTGCCCGGGTCGGGTGTACTTTGCCTGGCAGGGCTGGGTCTTGCCACATTCGGCGGGTCTCGATTACTGCGGTGAATCATACGTCGAAGCGGGTTATCGTCCAGGCCACGGTCGGCGACAAAGGTCTGACAGCGTGCCCCTGCAGGGCTGTTCAAGTACTGCTCGACGAGTGCTTTACTGTGACGATGTTCACTTTCATTGGCGGGACGGGTGGTCCAGTTGATTGGAATTTCATAGCGTACGTCAGCTAACCAGTGTGTCTTGTAGCCGAACCAGCGTTTAGTAATCTTTTGTTCACGTCCAGTGTGGTCGGTACTGAAGTACGAGTGGCATCCCCAGGCGGCGTCCGGGTCTGATGGCTGGCCGGTGCGGGCCGTACGACGTCCAGTCGAATGCGAACGAAGGGCTTTGCCGTCGAAGCCCACATCAGCACCGAAGTCCGGCAGTCGTTCTACCAGCTCGTCGGTCAGCCGCTGCTGCATCTGGCTTAAACCGGCAGCGTCGCGTTCGACTTCGAGCACCACTGCGATAAAGCGGCTAAACGCACTTTTTGATGGCACCCGGTAGTCGATGTCGTTGTACCCATCGCCGTAATGCTCAAACCCACAGGCGCGCATCAACGATGGATTGCGCTTTAACTCTCGGCGCAGGGACTCGATTGAAGAATGCTGGTAGACGCTGCGCGCGATCAATGCGGTGAGCATCGCCTTGGCGGGCCATTCGCAGCGCGTGCCTCGGCGCCGCAGGTTGATCTCATGGACGAGGTCGTCAAGTTCCATGGTTTCGACCACCGTGGTTAAACGGGTCAGGTCACTGTGCGCATCGAACATGTGCCAGGAAAACAGCGTATCATTGATCATGGCCGCACCGGATGGGTGGTAGTTTGATTATTCAAGTAGCCATGCTACTGGAGACGTCCTGAGGATGTGGCATATTATTAAGCAATATCAATCGTCTATGTGTTTGATAGTGGCATATATGGGGGTGGTGGGGTGGAATTTGTGGTGCAGCGCCGAAAATCACCTAAAACCCGGTCAAAAAGCCCAATTTGTGGGGTAAACGAATAATTAGCCATTGAAAACAACATTTAAATCAACACGCTACAGCACCCGAAACCCTCTCGACTTTTGACCAATTCAAGTCCATCCATTTCAATAGGTGACACTCGAACTACTAGATTCCTTTTCTTGTGAAACTTTTCCTGAGCCGTCGGATAAAATCTAGCGATGTCAAATCGTTAACTATCTGAACACAAGGACTAAATTGGGAGAATGAATTCATGTCATTAAAAATTTTTAACGTACCTACACCTCCATCCACGGATGACCTGTTCCAGCAGTTTCGGGAAATTTACTCGAAGAAGGACATTCTTGATAGCGTTTCCGAGTATCAGTGGAAAATTGGTGACTCAAATGCGGCAAAGAAAGAAAGAAGTTCAGTTGCCGGTAAGTTTCAAAACTGGGTTCGAAACGGATGCTCCAAAGACAAAGCTGAATATCATGCCGATCGGGTGATGAAGTGGGGCTTTAATAACTGTAAATCCCCTAAATCATTGTCCTGTAACACTGATAAATTCTGTAAGCTCGTGTCGTGCTGGAACAAAGAGGAAAATCAAAAGGACATGCACGACCTTTTGACGAAATTCCTGAAACTGTACGGCATAGGAATGGCACGCTCTTCCAAGTGGCTGTGCTTTGTCGATGAACGACGGTTCTGCATCTACGACTCAAGGGTTTCGTACGCCTTGAGTAGAATAAAGTATAACAATCGTCGAGTTTTCCCAATTATAGGTGGAAGAAGCAAAAATCCAAGTTGTCCTAGTCCAACCCCAAGAAAAAGAGAACGAATTCGGCCTATGATTACTTTAGATATTTGAATCTGATGAGGATGGTCGCAGAAGAGTATCAAATCGAACCTGTCGCAAAGATTGAAATGGCTCTGTTCATGTTGGGTGAAGATGAATTTAACTGGGAAAAGTATGGGCTGGGTCTTGCCACATTCGGCGGGTCTCGATTACTGCGGTGCCACCACTGCGGTGAATCATACGTCGAAGCGGGTTGTCGTCCAGGCCGCGGTCGGCGACGAAGGTCCGCTTTAAACTTTGTAAGAAATTTGAAATTTAATTTAAACCACCGCAAACAGACGATTCTTGAATTTCCCCAGTCCGTCTGATTTCGGGCCGTACGACGTTCGAATGCGAACGAAGGGCTTTGCCGTCGAAGCCCACATCAGCACCAAAGTCCGGCAGTAGTTCTACCAGTTCGTCGGTCAGCCGCTGCTGCATCTGGCTTAAACCGGCAGCGTCGCGTTCGACTTGAGCACCACCGCGATAAAGCGGCTAAACGCACTTTTTGATGGCACCCGGTAGTCGATGTCGTTGTACCCATCGCCGTAATGCTCAAACCCACAGGCGCGCATCAACGATGGATTGCGCTTTAACTCTCGGCGCAGGGACTCGATTGAAGAATGCTGGTAGACGCTGCGCGCGATCAATGCGGTGAATCGATTCGCATGCCTCGGCGCCGCAGGTATCTCACGAGGTCGTCAAGTTCCATGGTTTCGACCACCGTGGTTAAACGGGTCAGGTCACTGTACTCATCGAAGTGCCAGCCATGCCGCACCTGATGGGTTGTTATTAGTTTATTCGAGTATCTATGATACTCGAAAAGCCCTGAGGATGCGGCTTTTTATTAAGCAATATCAATAGCTTAAGTGTTTGATAGTGGCATATATGGAGGTTCTGGGGTGGAATTTGTGGTGCAGCGCCGTGGCCTATGATTACTTTAGATATTTGAATCTGATGAGGATGGTCGCAGAAGAGTATCAAATCGAACCTGTCGCAAAGATTGAAATGGCTCTGTTCATGTTGGGTGAAGATGAATTTAACTGGGAAAAGTAGACCGCTTTAAACTTTGTAAGAAATTTGAAATTTAATTTAAACCACCGCAAACAGACGATTCTTGAATTTCGTGTTTTTCATTCTGTCGAAACCCATGAAAGGGTTTACAAAATTGGAAAATATATCGAACTACTAATTCAGAAAACAATGATATCCATAACTTATAAATCTATTACTTAAGAGCCTGTTACAAAATGGTTGGTTGCCTGAGTAGTCACAAGGAGGCAGGAGATGGCGTATTTTTATCGTGAACCCAATCGTCGGCAGGGTTATCTTCTGCCGGTAGACATGAGTGACTGGGTATCGGACACGGATATGGTTCATCTTATATTGGAGGCGGTTGAGCGGATGGACTTGTCAGCTTTCGAGACGCCGGGTGGTACGCATGGAGTCGGGGCACCCGGTTTTGCTCCGTCGATGATGGTGTCGTTATTGATCTACGCTTATGCCAACGGCGTGTGTTCGAGCCGTAAGATCGAGCGTTTGTGTGGTCGGGATGCGGGGTTTCGGTTGATTGTGGGGTTTGAGGTACCGGATCACTCGGTGATTGCGCGGTTTCGCCAACGTCATCGTCAGGCGTTTGAAAGTTTATTTGTGGAGGTTTTGAAGTTGTGCCATGAGATGGGTCTGGTACGTCTGGGGGTGGTCGCTTTGGATGGCACCAAGGTGCATGCCAACGCATCTTTGTCAGCGAACCGGACGGTGAAGTCTTTGGCCAAGGAAGTGGCTGCCATGGTGTCGGAGGCAGAAGAGATGGATGCCTCAGAGGCGGCGGTGTCGGATGATATACGGGATGATGGATTACCTTCGGAGTTACGGCATCGTGGTGAGCGTTTAGCGCGGTTGCAGCGTTGTCTTACGCGGCTTCAGCGTGAAGCCGATGCGCAGGCGGTGCTTCAGCAACAAAAGCTGGACGCGCGGGCGGCGGAGGAAGTTGCCACCGGCAAAGTCAAGCGCGGGCGCAAGCCGAAGTCTGTCGCAGCGGTAGTCAACGAGGCGGCCAAAGCCAACCCAACAGATCCGGACAGCCGGGTGATGAAGAGTTCCAGGGGGTGGGTTCAGGGCTACAATGCACAAGCGATGGTGACCCGGGACCAGATCATTGTGGCACCGGACGTGACCAGCCAGGCCAATGATGTTCAGCAATTACAACCGATGCTCGACAAGGCCAACACTGTGGTGCGCACGGTGCTGGGCGAAACCGCGTGTCTGGGGACGGTGCTGATGGACGCGGGCTACTGGTCGGAGGCCAACGCGGCGTTGGAGACGGCGGATTGTGAATTGATGATCGCCACGCGTAAGGACTGGAAACAGCGCAAGGCCATGCGTGAGGCACCTGTGCCACGGGGACGCATACCGAACAGCCTTTCCAGCGGCGAACGGATGGAACGCAAGTTGTTGACTCAGCGGGGACGCAAGTTCTATCGACTGCGCGGGCAGACTGTGGAGCCGGTCTTCGGGCAAACCAAGCAGACGCAAGGCGCCGAGCGGTTTATGGTGCGAGGCGAACAGGCGGCCAAAGGCGAATGGAATCTGCATTGCAGCGTGCACAATCTGAAAAAGCTGCACCGAGAGGTGGTTCGTCAAAGAATTGAGGCGAATACCGGATGATGGCCAAAGGTTAGCCCTTCAAAACGGTCTGAAACGCAACATTGAAGACAGTTTGAAATATTCAACTGTTGCATTCGGGCCGAACGTTATCGGACCAATCCCATATCACCTGCCGACAGAGGGCATTCGGCAACAGGCTCATAACTCACCTTATTGCTATATTGATTGTTTAATAATCAAACAATCAATACCGATCAAAGATGCCAAATTCCCTAGCCAGGAACTCTAGTCCTATTTTAATTGCTGGCGGGGGTATTGGTGGACTCGCAACAGCCATGGGTTTGGCTCAGAAGGGATTCAAGTCACTAGTTTTAGAAAAATCCCCCGAATTCAAGGAGATCGGAGCAGGCATTCAACTCGGACCCAATGCATTTCACGCCTTTGACTACCTCGGGGTCGGTGACTCGGCTCGTAAAATGGCTGTTTACATAGATAGCCTCCGACTGATGGATGCGCTGACCGGCCAGCAAATTGTAAATATTCCGCTCAATGGTGAGTTCAGAACTCGATTTCAAAACCCCTACGCCGTGATTCACAGAGGCGACCTGTATGGAGTGTTCTTAAACGCCTGTCAAGAGACTCCCTTGGTAAAACTACGCACCCATTGCACTGTTAATGGTTACCAACTCTCTGATTCGGGGGTAGATGCTATTCTGGATTCAGGCGAACACCTTTCAGGCCGTGCCCTCATTGGTGCAGACGGATTATGGTCGAACGTTAGGCGACAACTAATCGGCGATGGAGATCCACGAATTTCAGGACACACCACCTATAGATCTGTCATCCCCATAGATAGTATGCCCAATGACTTGCGTTGGAATGCCGCCACTCTTTGGGCAGGACCGAAGTGTCATATTGTGCACTACCCTCTATCTGACTGGAAATATTTCAACCTTGTGGCTACATATCACAACGATGCTGAGTCAGCTGTAACCGGCAAGCCCGTTCTAAATGATGAAGTGCGTAAAGGATTTGAGCACATTCATCCTATGGCTCAACAAATCATTAATCGAGGTGAAGACTGGAAGCTATGGGTGTTGTGCGATCGGGATCCAACCAGTAGGTGGACCGACGGCTGTGTCACACTACTTGGAGACGCAGCACATCCTATGTTGCAATATTTCGCACAAGGCGCATGCATGGCAATGGAAGATGCAGTTTGTCTTGCTCACGAAATAGAGTCTCAAAATGGTAATATCGAATCAGCTTTCAAATGCTATTGTGACCGACGTTATCTTAGAACTTCAAAAGTTCAACTCATGTCGAGACTGATCGGCGATCACATCTATCATCCGGATGATGCACATGCCGCCTTAAGAAATCGAATTATGCAAACTAAATCCGAAACCGATTGGTGCGATTCACTCGCCTGGTTGTATGGTTCAACAGGCTTGCAAGGAGCCATCTAATTTGTAACTTATATATGAACCAAGCATACATCTGCGATTATGTTCGTTTGCCAATTGGAAAATTTGGAGGTGTGCTGTCATCAGTGCGAACCGATGACTTGGCTGCATATCCGATAAGAGCACTGCTGAAACGGAATCAACAAGTCGACTGGACTCATGTCGATGATGTTATTCTCGGCTGCGCCAATCAGGCAGGTGAAGACAATCGTAATGTAGCACGTATGGCTGCATTATTGGCTGGATTGCCAATTTCCACGAGTGGAATTACCGTCAACCAACTTTGTGCATCTGGTATGAGTGCAATTATTATCGCTGCACAAGGAATAAAATCAGGTGAAGCTGACCTAATTATCGCAGGTGGTGTGGAGAGTATGAGCCGTGCTCCGTTTGTGATGCCAAAAGCTACACAGCCCTTTTCTCGCAACTCCGAGATTTATGACACTACTATAGGCTGGAGATTTATCAATCCTTGGATTAAACAGCAATATGGTGTCGATTCAATGCCCGAGACAGGAGAAAATGTAGCCGTTGACTTCGAAATTGATCGACGCAGCCAAGATACATTTGCTTATCGAAGCCAAACAAAGGCTGCAACTGCCATTGCTAACGGAAGGCTTGCCAGTGAAATTACACCTATAACCATCCGGCCCGTAAATGGAGATGAAATTGAGTTCAGTACAGACGAGCATCCTCATCCTCCGAACCTAAACAAACTATGCTCACTCAAACCTCTACTTCGAGAAAACGGAACTATCACTGCGGGTAATGCAACCGGAATAAACGATGGTGCAGCGGCTTTGCTGATTGCCTCCGAACGAATGGTCGAGAAGTATGATTTAGCACCATTTGCTCGAATTTTAGGCAGTGCATCAGTGGGCGTTGAACCCAGAATTATGGGTATTGGACCCGTAGATGCAACGAAAAGACTTTGCCAGCGTCTACAGCTTGAACTGGCTGATTTTGATGTAATTGAAATTAATGAAGCATTTGCTTCACAGGTCGTAGCGGTGTGTCGAAAACTTGGTATTGATGAAAGTTCTAAAAATTTAAACCCAAATGGAGGTGCTATTGCACTTGGTCATCCGCTAGGAATGAGCGGTGCTAGAATCACGGGCACTGCCGCACTGGAATTGAAGCAAACAGGAACCAAACTCGCCTTAGCCACAATGTGCGTCGGCGTCGGACAAGGTGTGGCAATCGCTATGGAATCGGTGTAAAAGATCTCGTTACTATGTGTTATTCAGGAACGTAAAAGAAGTCTATTTTGCCCTTGATGAACTTAGCAACTATAAGTTCGATAAATTCCGATGGTAACGATTCAACACTGCGATCCACGGCTACTTGATCGTACTTTTCAACAATAACGACAGTTCAGTCAAAATTCGGATCGTCAAGCCATCGCTCATGCACTACTCGATTCGGCATCCCGGCTGTTCATGGCAGTCGTACAACTTAAAATTGCCCTGAAGAAACAGTATCTAAAAATTCTTTTCTGAAAACTATGGTTAGAACAAGGTTGCAATTAACACACCGTAAGTTTTCGGTGAGACGACAAACCCTATATCATGAAACAACGCTGTGACTACTGTCTCGGTATCATGCCCTTGACTTTCGACATTATCGTACGTAAGTCATTGATTTCAAAATCAGAAAAAAATACGACGTTCAAAGTTTCAGGACAATACATCCGAACTTAATTCACTTTGATGGTCAGTCTTCGAACTGTGAGGTTGAAAGTCATTATGTCGAGACTTTGTTGTGATATGCTTTTGCTATCGCAACGCTTATGACTTTTTAGTCAGCCCGGCACTGGCAAACAACGGTTTGCTCAGTTACGTTGCATACTCGAGAATCGCGAAGGTTTCAATCATTGAAGATTGAAATTCCAAGCCAGTTCCTATCACTACTACGACAATTTGTTGTATTTCCGTTTATCGGCAATCCAGCACCACGACCATTGTTTAAGGAGACTACCCTATGGCGAAAGAATCACCGGTGAAGCAACACCACAAGAAAAAGAAAAAAACGGACTTACACGATGCCTCATACAAAATGGTCTTTGAAAATATGCGGGCGGTAAAGGATTTAATTGAAGGGTGTTTAGGTGCTGATTACGCACAGTTTGATGCAGCTTCACTGCGACAGCACCGAGATGAGTTCATTACCGAAGGTCTGGAGCGCCGTCAAGTGGATGCCGTATGGAGCGGTGAAGGGATGCTTGGGGGACGTAAGATACTGATGTTTGTGTTGGTGGAGTTTCAAACCACTTTACCGAGACTGTTGTGCATCCGGATGTACGATTGTGTCAATGAGATGTATCGTAAATGGGTCAGTCAGCATAAAGCGCAGTTAGATCAGGGCAAGATAGAGTTGCCGTTAGTGTTGCCGATCGTCATTTACAGTGGCAAGTTCATTGAAAAGGACTATGCCTGGACCGACTTTCGCAAGTTACAGGTCTCGTGCGACGGATTGCTTGAGACGCTTCAGCCACAGCAGCGTTTTTGGTTGCTTGATATGCACAAGTGGGCGTTTGAAGGGGATATCAGTACCAATGTGATGGCATGTATTGCCCACATGGTACAGTCCAGCAGTGCTGAAGATTACCGGAAACGAGGTTATCTGCTCGACCGAGCCAAGGTCAACTGGCCGGAGGCGCTGCAGCAAGCGGTCAGTGAGCTGATTCACAATACAGTGGCGAGATTGTATACTCGTGAATTAGATCGATTAAACAAGCAACCCGACATGACAATGAGTGAGGTGGAAAAAATGGGAGCTTCATTGGCGCAACAACATTTTGATCGTGAACTTAAAAGGGAAGTTAAAAAGGGAGTTAAAAGGGAAGTTAAGAAGGAACTTAAGAAGGAACTTAAAAGAGAAGTCAAGAAGGAAGTGCTGAAGAGCAAGCAGGAAATTGTAATGAAAATGATTCATGGGGGACTTAGTACGTCTACTATTGCAGAGTATAGCGATCTTTCTCAGGATGAGATTATTGCCTTGCAACGTAAATTCGATACATCCAGTTCTTAAAAGTGTTACTTGTCGCCACCCAAGTAGAAGAGTCGTGATTCGACCACTGCACCCGAATTAGTACGCTGAAAAAAGGTTAATACTTCGTTGCAAAGTCGTACCTGTTTTTCTTGATACGGTATTCGCGAATCTTGTTTTCGTTGGCAGTGCAAGGAAAAGCGATGTTGGACTTAGGCTCACCTCTTTCCCAGTAACGATACCGTCGTATGCTGAAAATGTTCAAAAAAACACTAATCTATTTCTAGAGTGCTTATCGCTGTAGCTGGAAGGGTCTTGAATTTGGATGTTTACCCTGAATCTTCGAACATCGATTATTTTCAGTTATTTATTTAATGGGTTACGAGCGATAATTTCGAAAGTCAAGAAACAGGGAGCAAACTCGCCTTAGCCACAATGTGTGTCGGCGTCGGACTAGGTGCGGCAATCGCTATGGAGTGGGTGTAAAAAATCTCGTTACTATGTGCTATTCAGGAACGTTAGAGAAGTTTATTTTGCCCTTGATAACCTCAGCAACCATAGGTTCGAAAAATTCCAATGGTAACGATTCATAACTGGGATCCATGGCTGCTTGATCGTACTTTTCAACAAATTCGGCAGCCCAGTCAAAATAAGGACTTTCACGCCATTGCTCGCGCACTAACCTATTCGGCACCTCCGGATGTTCATAGCAGTAGTACAACTGAAAATCACCATGATGAAACAGCATCCAATAATTCTTTTCTGAAATATATGGCTTGAGCAAGGTAGCCGCAAATTCACCGTGAGTCTTCGGTGAAACGACAAACCCTATATCATGAAACAACGCTGTGACTACTGTCTCGGTATCATGCCCGTCCCTATAGACCTTTGTTGCTGATTGCAGACAGTGGCGATAGGTATTGATGGGATAACCGAATGAGAGGTCGTATTCCATTGAGCGCAGCATTCTTAGCATTTGCTCAACTTGAAGTTTTGCATAGTACTTCTGCCGCTGACTGTTAATTACCTTCCAGTCCCTCTCCTTAAACTCGGCGACGGGCTTTTCAAAATATTCCCACTTGTCATCCATTAATGGAGTATTGGTGCTCATTTCAGCAGATTCATCCATGGTTACTCTAGATTGCTTAAGTCTTCACTGCCTACGCATATCGCTATTCGAGTGAGTGCGTAATGGAGAAAACTACTCTCTATATATATGATATATGTGTTCGCTGCTTGACGAAATAGGTAACCTGCAGTGTCAAATATTTCAGTTGCGCAAACATCGCCGACTAAAATTTCGAGAAAGTTTATTGTCGTCATTTGAGACAGCACATGCTCACAGTCATCACCTGAGATTTGAATTCCGCGGTACATATCAGATACCGCAGTCGCATTCAAAGTCCTACCTGTCGTGAGCTCGT
Source organism: Arenicellales bacterium (assembly GCA_965200645.1). GTDB lineage: Bacteria > Pseudomonadota > Gammaproteobacteria > Arenicellales > JAJDZL01 > CBDAUN01. The sequence continues at coordinate 503,690 of CBDAUN010000002.1, read as the reverse complement.
TTAACTCTGAATCCCAATCAGATTCACTACTCATTTTTGCCATGAGTAAGCACCGTCTAGGCCCAATTCTCACGAATTGACTCTCTGTTTCATTGAGTTTTTGTGCTTGGCAACCCTCATCTAAGACTCCAAGACTTTCCATTAGAAAATTGACTTCGTTGATATCCCCTCGAATGTCAAACATCGCCCGCTGATGACCTCTTTGAATATTTACATCGTATCTCATAAGATTCTTCGCCGTATACCGCTACTACATTCTTAGTCGATCACCTTTCGGGTCATAAAATCGTGGTTGTGTCACAGTCGCACTGACAGTTTGCCCAGTAGCCTTGGCAAAAACTGTTTCGCCTATCCGAGATCTGCCATCGCTGAGAAGTCCAAGTCCAATAACGCGTTTACAGGTCGGACTATATACACATGCTGATACGAACCCATCAGAGTCTGTATTACGCGTATCGGACAACACTACAGGTGACCCTTCAGGAATCAAATCATTCTTTCCTTCCGGCAAAAATCCTACCAACTCATACCTTCGGTCAGCATGTCTTCGACGAAGCTCCATTGCTCTTTTGCCAATGAAGTCGGTCTTGTCTTGATCAATTACCCAGCGCATTCCAAGATCTATTGGGTCAACCGTACCATCGACCTCGTGAGCTAATGAAATAAACCCCTTTTCTATGCGCAGAACATGATTTGCCTCCGAACCTACTGGACAAATTGCATAGTCCTGTCCAAGCCCCATCAAGTATTCCCAAAGCTCAAGACCAAATTTGCGAGGGACGTTTATCTCGAAACTCAATTCACCCGTAAAGCTCACTCGAAACACTCGTGTCGGTATGCCGTGGAATTTACCACTCGTCATATGCATGAAGGGAAGTGCATCAGCAGAAAAATCGATATCCGAATTGGCTTTGAGCAGCATCTCTCGAGCCAACGGCCCACACACCGTAGCATTTGCCCATTGAGTAGTGACGGGCGTCATGACAGCTGCAGTACCGGGACATTCAACATTTATCATTCGAGCCAACATTCGTTCAACAACTGGTGCATTACCAGTTGAACTCGATACCAGGTATCTTTCCTTATCCACTCGAAAGGCGACACCGTCATCAAAAATCAGACCATCTTCTGTCAGCATTAATCCGTAGCGCCCCTCGCCTACACTTAATCCACTGAGAGAATTGGTGTAGACTAGATTAAGCAGTTCAACTGCGTCAGGCCCCTTTAATTCAAACTTACCTAGTGGCGACCCGTCGTAAATCCCGACTCGTTCTCGCACGGCGAGACATTCTCTTTCCACAGCCTCATCCATAGATTGAGCACCGCGTAAGTAATATCCGGGGCGACGCCAACGAGCACCGGCTTCATACATTACAGCACCGGCACTAATGTGCCACTGGGTCATTGGTGTATGGCGATAAGGTAGTACTGCCTTGTCTCTACGTGACCCGGCTATGGCTCCAAACTCAATCGGAGCAAACGGTGGGCGAAATGTTGTTGTTCCAATTTGATTTGGGTGAACACCAGTTCGTTCAGCAACTATACCTATCCCTAAAACGTTCGCGGTTTTGCCTTGATCTATTCCCATACCTAAAGTGGTATAGCGCTTTAAGTGCTCAATCTCTCCATAACCCTCCTGCATGGCTAGTTCTACATCACCGACGGTCACATCTCCGACGAAATCAACAAAAGCCTTTGTTCTGCTTTTCGGTGTCTGTGTAGTCCATAACGGATCCAAGTTGTAATTAGGCAGCCGGTCAAGTTCGACCTGAGGTGGGGGAGCAATTTCGCTCGAATAGCCTGCTGCTTTGGCAGCTTCTATCCCGACTCTCGCCCCATCTTTTATGCACTGATCAATCGAAAAGTTTCCATTAACACCACCGGCAACCCGATTCTTCTGAACGGCCTGGTCAGGAATAAAACTAGCAATTCGATCATCGAATTTGAGAGTTCCTCGAGCTTGTGAGAACAAGTGAACTGCAGGATTCCAGCCACCGGACACGCACAAAGTATCGCAATCAATCCATTTAGATGGGTTCTTGCCTTCTTTTTTGAAAATTCGGACAGCCTTAACCCGATTCGTACCGGCGACATTTTGTACAACACTATTAGTCTGCAACTTAATGCCCGTTTCACTGACTAACTTCTGAATAATGTCCGAAATTTCATTTCGACTGTCAACAATTGCGGCCACTTCAACACCGCATTTGTGTAGGTCCAGTGCAGACTGATAACCATAGTCATTATTCGTAAAAATGACTGCTTTGCTGCCCGGGACTACGCCATAATTAAAAATATAGTGACTTGCAGCGGAACTACTAATGACTCCGGGTCGATCATTGTTCTCAAAGGCAATTGACCTTTCGATTGCCCCTGTCGCCAAGACGACTTGCTTGGCCCATATTTTCCAATTTCGCCCGCATAAATGCTCCGGTCCGGGATCTCTTTGCGCTACCGTGACCATGTTTCCTTCGTGATATCCCCAAGCAGTAGCATTTTGAATTAAAGTTACTTTGCCTATGCTTTTTAGTTCAGCCACAACTCGGTTTACCCAATCAATTGACTTCATGTCGTCAATCATGACTTGCTTCCATTGCAGACACCCACCCGGCTGCTGCATGTCATCCACCAAAATGACACGAGCTCCTGATTTAGCTGCATACCATGCGGCAGACAATCCCGTCGGGCCCGCACCGACAACCAGTACCTCACAGTGAGCAAAGCGTGATTCATGATGCTGATTAGTTATGGATTTTGGGGCAGTACCAAATCCCGCCATCCGTCGGATGAATGGTTCGAAGAAAAACCAGTTTGGCCACATAAAGGTTTTGTAGTAGAACCCCGATGGCAACACCGGCGACATTAATTGCAATATTGAGGCCAAGTCGAAGTTTACACTCGGCCAGCAATTTACACTCTTGAGGCCCATTCCATCGTGCAGCAAAGTTGTTGCTGCCAATAGATTTGCAGTGTTTGTTTCGTCAGTTCTTTGGACTAAAGCGGAATCGGCATATCCGATGTTACTGATTCCTCGTGGACGGTGATACTTGAAACTCCTATGGATTACATCTACACCATTGGCCATTAACGCTGAGGCTACAGTATCTCCTTGAAATCCACCATATTCGCTGCCGTTGAATCTGAACCTTAACGACTTAGACCGATCAATAAACCCACCTGAAGGCAGACGTTTGGAGTTACTCATCGAAGCCCGTCTTCGCAGGTGGAAAATATTCGTGCGTAACCGTATCTCGTGTTAATCGAAACCACTCGCCACAACCCTTTTCGTGATGCCAATACTCTTCAACTGGCCCGCGTTTGCTGCTCTGTACGCAGATGTAATCTAAGAATTGCGCATCTGAACCGTCAATCACCTTGCTTCGAGCAACCCCAACTTCCCCATGACAACGAAATTCCGTTTCAGAGCGTAGCCCACAATATGGACAAGGAATTAACAACATAATCTTAAGTCATTTTCCTCTTTAAAACGGTACGGTGGTTCCAGCTTCCATAAGATAATTCAACTTCTGAAATCTGTCCAAACGGTACTCGAAAGAAAGCGGATGTGGCTCATTCTTGGCAATAGTGTGAGCAAATGTCATGCCTCCTGCAGGTATCGCCTTGAACCCTCCCCACCAACCGGCACTAACGTAAAAGCCAGGGATTGAAGTTGTCGAAACGATTGGACTTGCGTCATGTGCAAATTCTAATGCCCCACCCCATTGTCGCAACAGCTTCAGGCGCCGAAAACTTGGAAATAACTCAAGCAAGCCACTGATAGTGTCTTCAGCCACTGGAAGCTTGCCCCCGGTTCGATAGGAAACCTGTTGCGGGTCGGTTGCACCACCAATGACCAACTCACCCTTGTCGGAATGACTCAGGTAAACTCCAAGATCAGGACAATTGACAACCACGTCCAATACAGGCTTAATTGGTTCGGAAACAAATGCCTGTAAGTTGTAGATTCTAAGCGGCAATCGAAGGCCTGCCATACTTCCCAACGCAGCATTTTCGTTTCCAGAAGCAATGGCAACTTTTTTCGCTTTAATTTCTCCACTAGTAGTTTGGACTCCGGTAATTACCCCATTGTTGCCACGAGTAATTCCAGTAACTTCCGCGTTCTGGTGCACTTCAACACCATAAGAACTCGCCCCTCTGGCGTATCCCCAAACTATTGCATCGTGTCTCGCTATCCCTGCTCGTTCCTGAACCGAACCTCCCAGAATGGGTAGACGACAGTCATCCATTGGTGCAAGTATGGGAATTCGCTTACGAACTTCGTCTGCGGTCAGCATCCTGAATTCCACACCATGGAGGTTCATATTCAGCGAGCGACGCTGCATCGCTCGCATGCTGGCTGAAGTCAGTAAAACATCCACCTCGCTTCGCTGACTCACCATGGTGTTGAAGTTTAGATCTCGAGTTAAAGACTCATACAACTGTAATGACTTATCAAAAAATCGAATGCTTGAATCACGCAGGTAGTTTGAGCGGATAACCGCAGTATTTCTGCCGCTGTTTCCGCCGCCAATCCAACGTCTTTCCAAGACCGCTACATTAGTAATACCGTAATCTTTCGCTAGATAGTAAGCGGTAGCCAGACCATGCCCGCCTCCGCCAACAATGACTACGTCATATTCGGAACGAAGCGTTGTGGACCGCCAGGCCGGCTGCCACTTACGATGCTGACTGAATGCGTGCCCAATCAGCGAAAAAATTGAATACCTCTGCTTCGACCGAACTGTCACGGATCAATCGAGTTGGACTCGTTAATTAATAACTAATGAGAAAGAATTTGACTGAGAAAGGTCTTGGTACGATCACTTTCCGGGTTTGAAAAGAATTTTTCGGGGGGTGCTACTTCTACAATTTCACCGTGATCCATAAACACCATCGTATCGGCTACTTTTTTTGCAAATCCCATTTCGTGCGTCACACACACCATGGTCATACCCGCTTCTGCAAGTTCAACCATAATTTCCAAAACACCCGAAATCATTTCCGGATCGAGGGCTGAAGTGGGTTCGTCGAACAGCATAATTTCCGGTTTCATGCAAAGAGCTCTTGCAATAGCCACGCGCTGCTGCTGCCCACCGGATAACTGGCTTGGATATTTACTGGCCTGCTCTGAAATGTGAACACGCTCCAGGTAGTGCATCGCGTTTTCACGAGCTTCATTTTTTGACATCTTCAGATTTCTGATCGGACCCAGCATCAGATTGTCTAAGACAGTAATGTGGGGAAACAAATTGAAGTTTTGGAACACCATGCCAGCCTTGCGCCGGATGCGCTGCATGACCTTAGCATCCGTCATCACCTCCTCACCATCAACTCGAATACTGCCTGCTTCGAATGTTTCCAACAGATTAATACACCGAATCATGGTTGATTTTCCTGAACCAGATGGCCCACAAACAACGACTCGCTCACCTTGGGTTACGGTCATGTTGATGTCCCATAGCGCACAGAAGTCGCCGAACCACTTGCCGACACCTTCCATCTCCAGAACAACTTTCCTTTCTGTATCGTTCATAATGTATTTGGGATTTATATACAATTTAAACCAAGACTACTTGGTATAAGTTGTTCGTTTTGGTGTTTCACAGACCGGGTAACCCCTCCACGTCCAATTTCCTATTTAGCCGAGTGTTAAATTAAAGATTTTTCATCAATGTAGTTGCACACCAGTTCCAGTCTTTTCAAATCTTCTGAACAGCAATGCCAACGGATAGCACATCGCGAAATAAAGAAATGCGGTGATTATCCACGCCTCAAAAAATTGTGTCGTGGTGTTCGAAACATCTTGAGTCAAAAACGTCAGTTCTTGTATAGAAATCAACGACACAATACTGGAATCCTTGACCAATGTGATGAACTGACCCGCTAAAGGCGGAAGAATAGTCTTGATTGCTTGAGGTAAGATCACATCGGAAAGAACTCGAACTCGCGACAGCCCAATTGCCCGTGCTGCTTCCCATTGTCCTTTTTGAATTGATTGCACACCAGCTCTGACAATCTCCGTAATATAAGCCCCTTCAAATACTGCAAGGCAAATCAAGCCAGCCAAGAAGTTATTGAACAACTCTATGGGCCCAAATAGCAGTTCGATGACCACGACCGTATTGGGCGAGGCCGTACGTGCAATGTCATCCAGACCTAGTAGTGGTGTTAGTTGACTACTTATAAAAAAGTAAAAGACAAAAATGAAGACGACGGGTGGAATATTCCGAATAAGTTCGACGTAAAGCCTGCTGACACTGCGAAGAAATAAACTGTTAGTGCAACGGGACAGCCCCATGATGATGCCAATTATTGCTGCGAGAATGGTCCCCCAAAATGCCAGTCTCAATGTCATCGCAACCCCTTTGAGAAAGAGGTTTGGCAGAATTTTCCCTGTTTCTTCGTCAATGTGCACAACATAACTAAATACCAACTCCCAATTCCAGTGGTACACCAAAACGTGTTCGACACGGTAGTACACGAACACAACGGCGGCAATGACTAAACCAATAATGCCGATATCAATCGGCTTGACTATGGTCTTACGCGGCTGCGGCGGTTTGATGCGGTGGGTATTCACAGAGCTGATTTAGAAAACTGAGCGGTTTCCCCGCTAAAAGTCTCTCGGGGAAACCGCAAATTCATTGCGTCTATTGGGACTCCACCTGATCAGCCCAAGTCTGCGCCTTAAACCAAAAATCGTGACGCTCTTGAAGCCAGCCGTTGCTGGAATTCACTAAAATCCAGTTGCTGAAAAAATTCACAGCATCTGCGTCACCTTTTCGAAGTGCAAAAGCCTCATCGCCAGTTGTTAGGTTTTCTTCTGTAGGCATGAAGAGTTTGCCCTCGCTCTTGGCTGTCCAAAAGCGCGGTTTTGGTGCTGAAGAAATCCAAGCGTGTGCTTTACCGTTCACGACTTCCTGACCTGCTTGAGCATCGTCATCAAATCGTGCAACTTGAGCTTCTGGAAAATGCTTTTGAGCGATGTTGCAAGGTGTCGCGCCACGGCGGCAAGCGATAATGACGTCTGGACTATTGAAATCAGCAAGTTCGAAGCCACTTGCCAGTTCCGTGCTTGCAACAATTTGCTGACCGGAATGTGCATACGGTGTAGTGAAATTGACCGTCAAATTTCGGGCTGGTCGAATTGACATTCCGCCAATAATCACATCGAATTTACCTGCGATCAACGCAGGAATGATGCCTGACCAGGCTGTTGGTACAAACTCAACTTCCACTCCCATGTCTTCTGCGACTTTGGTAGCTACGTCAATTTCAAATCCAATTAGATTGCCTTGCTTGTCACGCATCGCCCAAGGAACGAAGGTAGACATTCCGACACGCAACGTGCCGCGTTTGACAATTGTCTCGACTACGCTCTCGCCTTCGTGAGCAACAGCCACACCTGATACCGATACCAAAGCAGCAGCTACGATTGCCAAAATGGAGGATTTAATTCCTTTCATAAATTTCATTTCTAAGTTCTCCAGTTTTATTGTGTAAACTCGTTATCGTCGTCCGCGTGTTGCTCGCGCTTCAAGCCACGATACAAATAACGAGAGTGATACAGTCACTACCAAATATATGCCAGCGACCGTAAACCATATTTCGAATGCCATAAAAGTCTCCGAAATAATGTTCAGACCTTCAGTCGTTAAATCCTCGACCGCAATAACACTAACGATCGCGGAGTGCTTAATCAAATTAATGACCAACCCTGTCATGGGCGGAAGTATGAGTGGAATCGATTGCGGCAGAACTATGTCCCGAAAGCGATTGAAGCGCGTGAAGCCCAATGCATTTGCCGCTTCGTGCTGACCCTTTGGAACAGACTGAATGCCCGCTCGAATGATTTCGGCGGCAAATGACCCTTCAAAAAAACTCAAGCAAAGCACACCAGCCCAAAATCGGTCGATTCCCAAAATAGGTGCCAAGATGAAATAGAACAGAAACAGTTGAACCAACAACGGTGTGTTTCGAATGCTTTCCAAGTAGACATTCGCTAAAAGACGCCCCGAAAAGGAATTTGACATTCTCAGAAAGGCCGTTGATAGTCCGATGATAACTACCAAAACCATGCTGTAGCCAGTGAGTTTGAACGTTACGAACAAACCCTGCATCAACGGTCCAAACTTAAACTCACCATTGCGGTAGGTGTAGATGTATCGATCTACTCGATACCACTGCCAGTTGTACTCCATGGCTTGGGCACCCGTGTAAATGATCCAAGCCGTGGCAAAAATCAGAACCAGCAATTGAGCAATGTCAATTAATGGGGACTTGCGGGTAAACAACTGCCATTTACGCGCAGGAGCGATTCGATACCCCAGTGGTGTGTTTGATTGCGCCGCCATTGATAATTCTAAAGTTGCTAGCGTAGGGAGTTACCCGGAAAAACAGCACCGAATATTTTTATTGCTGGGTGAGTCACATCTCATTCCAGTACGCCGTATTTATCTAAACACACAGATGCTACTTGAAATCTTCCCACCAATATCAACATGCGGTCTAGTTATTTTGATTACCAATTGAGTGCTGACTCATAGGAGCATCATAATTCGTGAGTTGTGCTCGCACGTCTTCTATACCCTAGTGAATGGCTGCCATTGGGCCAGATGCTCTCACTGAATTTTTACCATTAATTATTCTAATTTTCTCAGCGCTGTTGGGTCAGAGAACTACCCTAAACACAACTTCGCTCACTGGCATTTTGCCAATAATACACTTTGCACCACATTTCTGTGCTTATTCAAAAACTAATATAAGACATGCGAGTTACATTAGACTCCTTCTGCAATCGCATCGAATAACTAACAAACTTGTGAAGATTTATTCTGAATGCGCAATTGCATATGCAAGAAAATGAAATGAACTGGAAAAGCTTGACTGCCCTACAGTTCGACAAAATCAAAGTTTGTACGAAGACAGCTACGTATAGTTGGGCTTGAGTCGTATAGAAGTGAAAGTCCGCTGCTAGAGTTATTACACCAGTGGGTTTGCAGTCTCAGACTGGCCAATCCATACACTTTTGGTTTGCAAATATTCTTCCATTACTTGCAACCCGTTTTCCCGTCCAAAGCCACTGAACTTGTAGCCACCAACCGGTGAAGCTACATCCAGTGCCCTGTAGGTGTTGACATATACCGTCCCAGATTGAATTTGCCGTGCAAACTTCAAGGTGCGATTTAGGTCCTTGGTCCATATTCCGGATGCCAAACCATAGGGAGTGTCGTTAGCCATTTTCAACGCCTGCTCATCATCATCGAATTGGCTCACGGCCAGCACAGGACCAAACACCTCCTCGCGCATTATTGTCATTTGCGGTTCAACATCTACCAGCACCGTTGGTTCAATGAATAACCCTGCTCCGATATCACTCACTGGTTTGCCGCCGATGATGCACTTTGCACCACTATTCTGTGCCTCCTCTAGCATTGCAAGGACTTTGTCGTATTGCATTTGATTCGCAATTGGACCAATTTGAGTGCTGCCGTCAAATGGGTCACCCATTTTCAAACCATGGACTGATTTAGCCAAACGATTCAAAAACTCATCCCTGATTTCGCTCTGCAAGTACAGGCGGGAACCGGCTACACAGGATTGCCCATTGGAGAGAAAAATTCCACTGATGACGCCATTCACGGCACTGTCTAGATCTGCATCGGCAAACACAATTTGTGGTGACTTACCGCCAAGTTCCAGTGTCACTCGCTTGAAAGTCTTTGCGGCACTGCGATTGACTGCCCTGCCGCCAGTATCAGATCCCGTAAACGATACTTTGGCTACCTTAGGATGAGAGACTAAAGGAGCCCCGCAATCTTGTGCAAACCCCGTAACAATGTTAACCACACCCGGCGGAAATCCCGCTGCAGCAAAGGCTCTGATCAATTCAATTGAAGAAGCAGAAGCCAATTCCGAAGGCTTTAGCACCACCGTATTGCCTGTCGCCAGTGCTGGAACGATCTTCCACAAAGCGATCATTACCGGTGAGTTCCATGGAGTGATGGCAGCTACGACCCCGAGTGGCTCTCGCAGAGTGTAGTTGAAAACGTCAGACCTTCCCAGTGGAATAGTTTGTCCTTCAATCTTGTCCGCCAAACCAGCGTAGTAATCGAACCACTGTGCCACCATCTGCATCTGTGGTTTAGTTTCGGCAAGCCGCTTACCTGTATCGATAGTTTCAATCTCTGCCAACAAATCGGCAATCTTCAAGTACTCGATACCTGCATTTCGAAGCAACTCCGATCGCTGACGAGGAGGCATGAAACGCCAGGATTCTGTACAGAATGCGTCATAGGCATAATCTACCGCAGAGTCTACATCCTGAGGTCCGCAACGAGGAATCGTGCACCAGTCGTCACCGGAATATGGATTTGTTGACGAAAACGACTCCCCTGAACTGGCCTTAGTCCACTCACCATTGATATGGATTTTGAAATTGCTGTTGAGTAAGCTTGTTGGCAGCATTATTAAAAATTTAAGTTAAATAAAGTTCTAACAATTGCCAAAATATCCGATCTAGTGATTGGAATTCAGTGGTCGAACAGCCGTTCATGTAAGGCTTGACGAAAAGTCGACCTAGAATTTTCGCTATGAATCACTTTGTAGTCTCTCGGATATAACTCACCGGGAACAACATTTAACTCAACAAACACTGGACCCTTAAGGTTCAAAATTGTATCTACAGCCAAACTAAACTTATCACTATCATCAAATGAATACACATGTGGGTATCCGGCTGCTGTTGCCAACTTGTCAAACTTAAGTTGATCATTTCCTGGAATCGGAACCTCACCATTGACTTCATACATTCCATTGCGAATGACGAAGTGAATCATATTGTGCGGAGCACAATTTGCTATCGTGACAAGAGTTCCCAGGTTCATGAGCAAACTACCATCTCCATCCAATACAACAATTTTCTCATTTGGCGCACCAAGTGCCAAACCCAAAGCGTGAGAAGACGCCTGCCCCATTGCACCTGTGCATAAATAATTTAACGGATGCGGACGAATGTTCATCCAATCAAACGCCGCCTGAAAAACTGGGACAACAATTCCATCCGGATAGTGCCTGGCTAACACTTTTAAAGCTTCGTCTCGCTTCATCACTGACTTAAGAGGGAGTTTGCGAGATAAGCATCACCACAGGATGTGAGTCCTCGTATGCATAATCAATTGCTGGGGCAATCTTTTTGGCATCTCGTTGCGAATTTAATATCAGGTACGGCAGTTCCATAGCTCTACAAATTGGTTCCAAAATTCTAATGCCAAGACTGGATGATTCCCAAGGTTGCTTGTCAGTTTCCATACCTTGTAATCCAATTAGCATCACAATCGGAAGTTGATACTCTACCGCAATAACTCGGATTGCGTTGATTGAGTCCAAAAATCCTGTATGCTGTATCAACAATACACTTCGTTCATTGCAGTAGGATAACCCTGCACAAATGGACACTCCTTCGTCTTCTTTGCACACTGACACCAGCCGAAAATGGTTATCCCTAGCGATGGGCTTTAAAACAGTCTCGCAAGTGACAATATCTGGAACCTCAACAACTGTACTGACCCGCGCATCTTTTATCGCTTGAATGATTGAGGCCCCCTTGATGGCAGGTTCAACGCTCAAAACTTGGTTACCCTATTAAATAGTTTGCAGATTGGTTCGACATGAATTTGCTAAGTACTTGATATACCTCATCCATTTCTTGTTCTGATGCGATGGTAAATCTAATACACTTACGAAATGCGCTAGAAGCCTGACGTCGGGTAATTATTCCCAAATTAAGCATATGGTCATAGGCAACCTTCGCTAGATCTTCAGGGAATTCAATCAGAACAAAATTTGTTTGTGAAGGGTAAGCATGCAAACCAATTTTACGAATTCTGGCAATGAAATTTGTCCTGACTGATAAGTTACGTCGAAATACCGATGCAATGTGCGTATCGTCAGTAAGCGCAGCGCTTGCAGCTGCAAAGGCTACATTGGAAATTGGAAAGGTTAAGCCGATTTTTCGTACGGAACTGGAGATATTTGAATTGGAGTACAGCCATCCAAGTCTTAAACCTGCCAGTCCAAACAATTTTGAAAATGTTCTCGTCATGACGACATTTGCTGATTGCTCAATCAAACTGGTTGGATTCTCAAAACTATCATCACTGACATATTCCAAATACGCTGAGTCCAAGACCAGCAATACGTGAGATGGTAGATTTTTATGTAGTCTGCGAATTTCAACTCCAGGCAGCCATGTTCCAGTGGGGTTGTCTGGATTAGCCAGCATAACGATGCGAGTTCTATCCGAAATACAGTTGAGAATTTGATCAACATCGGCCCTAAAATCCTTGTCGGCTGCCTTCACCGGGACAGCATCGTTTGCATATGCATAATTTGGAATCTTCTGATACCCATGCACGCTACAAATCAATTCGTCACCTGGTTGCAGGAACGCACGCGCAACGCGGGCCAAAAGATCGTCTGAACCCGGACCCACAACAATGTTTTGTGGATTCAATTGATATTTTTCTGCAATGAGATTGGCGAGACCAAAATCTGAACCTTCAGCATAGCGCTCAGCTGTCTGGGCAGCCTTCTCAATAGCTTTAATCGCTTCTGGGCTAGGTCCAAAAACACTCTCGTTCGAAGCGATATGTATGCGTGCCTGTGATACCAGGCTGGTATCTGCTGTCACCATGTGTGCAGCAATGTTTTTCAGCCCGGGTCGTGGTTGTGGACCGCTCACTGAATGAATTTCAACCCAATTGACGCCAAAGCATCAATCTAATCTGCTCCAACTCACAAAATTTCTTGCACCAATTCAACTGCGCAAGGAATCTGGATAGATTTTTAAGATACTCCGTTCGATATATTCGGTTTGTTCTTCGCCTTTGTATTCGACGGAAGCAAGATAAATATCCAGCACGTCGTTCATCACGGAATCCAACAACTCCCTATCTCCGGATGTTGGCTTTGGAATTCTAAGCACAGTGTCACCGCCGAACGTACGTAGAGGCTTCTTGCGAGTCCCTTTGGGTCGATGCAGTGGCTTTGCATTTTTAACAGCCTTTATGCCCCGCTTCAATTGCGAACGCAGCATCGCCACACCTTGGTCGGTCGTGCCCAAGTACTCCCGCATGTGAATGTTCATTGCACCTTGACTGGTCCACGCTTCCCAGTCTCCCGGATTGGTTTGCTTCTCGTAGTAAGAACGATGTGCGGTTTGACCATAAAAATCGACCTTTTCCCAACCTACTTCATCTCTGTTTCCCTGGCTCAACACTTCGTCCTTGTCATTAAAGTGTCTCCACCCGAACTTTCGAGAATTTGTATCGTCCAGCGCAACGACCCACTTTGTTAAACTGGTTCGCCCAAATATCTTGGGCTTATCCATTACTTGAAACATTCCACCATTCTGGGCCATATTTGGCAACATGTAGTCATGAAATCTCAATCGAATTAAGTCATCGGTTCGTCTTGCATGAACATAGCAGATACCGTCCTCCGTTTTGCGATAGATTACCACTGGCAAGTCGGTAAAATGCTCCAACCCCGGGAATTGAGGCCCGCTAATTCTGCCATGCAGGAAAACACTGTGAAACGGATCAATGGCGTTTTCGGTTTCCTGCAACCAGTTGCTCGGAGAGTGAATCGCATATGGCACAAGTTCGTGATCCGGAATGAACATTGAATCCAAATATGGGAATTGCGGCTTGTCCTTTGGTGGTCCCAAGTAAGCGAAGATTAACCCCTTTACTTCATGAGTTGGATAGGCGCCTTGACAGATTTGATTTTTGATTGCGCTATTTTCCGGTTCGCCTGGCGTCTCTAGGATGGTTCCATCAACATCGAAATGCCAGCCGTGGTAACAGCATCTGATCCCGTTTTGCTCAATTCGGCCGAATTCAAGCGAAGCACGACGATGCGCACAGTGACGATGCAGAAGACCTACATGACCGCTTCCATCCCGAAATATTACCAAGTCTTCTCCGAGAATTCGGATGGCAACTGGCAAGCCGGAGTCCAATTGAGCTGACATTGCTACAGGATGCCAATACCTTCTCAGATATTCTCCACCTGCTGTGCCTGGACCGACGTGATAGAAACTAAGATCGGGTTCAAATGGCATTCGAACGGAGTACCCATCATATGGGCGATCAGGCCATCGCTGTTGATTTGATTGCTTAACCATACCCTTGTAATCTCGAAAATCTTTCTTGATCAAACCTATAGTTCAATAACTCGGTCATTGAGTGAATTTTACAAGGTGAAAACTCCAATACAGATAAAAAAATATCTTCTGAATAGTGTTGTTTCACTCAAGTGCTTTAATTCAATTTTTCATTAGACTTTTTGTTCCAAATTTGTCTTAACTAACAAATCGTTATAATTTTCTCGCTGCCTGTTCACCAGACGATAATGTAACAACGATATGCATTCGCAAGACCAAACTGCTATTGAAAAAATCTGTAGGACTTATCCGGTTTGGATTGAACAACGAACCGCCAAAGATGCGTTGAACCTAAAAGATAACGAGTTGCTCCATGCTGGTCCTCCGTTTAAGGATGCAACCAGCATCTCACGTCCAATTATCAATTCGGCATGCTGTGCTGCGGTTTATGAGGGACTCGCAAAAGACTTACTTCATGCCGAACAACTTATCCAGTCCGGAGACCTCAAGTTTACTCCGGCACAGAATCATAACGCTGTCATCCCCCTTGCTGGTGTGATTTCTCCTTCGATGCAACTACATGTTGTGGTTGACTCAAGCAACCCCACTCATAAGATTTTTGCGCCTATCAACGGAGGTAGTGGACCTGCAATGAGGCTGGGTCAAAAAAGCCAAGAAGTCATCGGTCACTTGCACTGGGTCAATGGTGAATTCAATGATTGGTTGTGCGACTCAACACAGTTCAATGTCGACTTGATCAAACTGGCAGTCCACGGACTAACACAAGGTGATGACTGTCACGGCCGTACGCCCGCAGCCACACAAAAGTTTCTCGCATCATTTGATCAGAAGACACATCATGGCGTTAGCATGGAATATTTGAAGAGTAGCCCCAGTTTCTTTTTGAACTTGTGGATGGCAGCTTGCAAATGCATGCTGTCAGCGGCTGATCATATGGAAAACTGCAGTGTGGTCACTACTGCAGGTGGAAATGGCACGCATGTAGGCATTCAAGTGTCAGGATTACCGGGACAATGGATTACGATAGAGGCAGAACCTCCCGTCGGTGATACTGGAGATTTCGTTCCTGAAAGAGCGCTGGGCGCGATTGGAGATAGCGCAATTGTCGACGCAGCCGGGTTTGGAGCAATGGCAATTTCATTGTCTCCAATTCAAAAGCAGGCACTGCAAGTCGGTCTGCCTGACAAAGCCGACTCTTTACCTGCAAAACTCTTGCCAAGCGTACATCCCGGATTCGGCTCTTTGGGGATTCGAACAGGGCTTAACGCACGCACAGTTATTGAAGTACAGGACACTCCAATAGTAGCTTTGGGAATTTTAGACAAACTTGGAGAAAAGGGCAGAATCGGAGGCGGCATCTATCAAGTACCCATCAACCTCTTTGCAAGTGCAATGGAAATAATTGAAGGACATTCAACATGACAAAGTTGAATGAATATTCCCTGTCGGAACTTGCCGTCATGATACGAAAAGAGGATATTCGCCCGAGTGAGTTAGTGACTGCATGTGTTGAAAGAATTGAACAAAGAGAGTCGGGCGTAGGTGCATTTGAAACGCTGGACTTAGACCAGGCAATCGACCAGGCCAGGCATCTGGACAAGCAGGAAAATCGAGGAGCGCTGCATGGAATCCCGGTCGGTGTTAAGGACATTATGAATACAGCCGGCATGAGAACAACCATGGGAAGTCCGATTTATGAGAAGTATATTCCAGACTCGGATGCGACTTGTGTCTACAACTGTCGTCATGCTGGTGCGGTAATTCCAGGTAAGACTGTCACAACTGAATTTGCATGCTTTAAACCGGGAAAGACTAGAAATCCCCATAACATTGACCACACGCCTGGGGGTTCATCCATGGGCTCTGCAGCTGCTGTGGCTGACTATATGGTACCTTTCGCACTTGGCAGCCAAACCGCAGGGTCGGTCATTCGACCCGCTGCTTACTGTGGAGTCGTCGGTTACAAGTCTAGTCGTGGAGCATTTTATTTAGACGGCGTTAAGGGATTGTCTCAAAATCTTGATTCTCTTGGATTTTTCGTGCGAAGTGTTAGGGATTTGGAATCCATCAACAGTGCAATTATGCCAATAAACTATCGTTACCCTACAGACAATGAAGTTATTCGCGTAGGATTGGTTCGCACGCCTTTTTGGAATCAAACATGTGGGCATACTCGTCAACTCATCGAGGACGTAGCAGTTAAGTTGGCTAATAATGGTCACCACGTTGAAGAGGCAGAGGTGGAGTCTGATTCGTTTGAGCTCACCGATGCTCAGATGGTAATTATGGCATTTGAAATGCAATTTTCGTTGATGAGGGAGTACCGAGAACATGCAGACTTGCTTAGCCCGCAACTTAAGAAATTAATCGAAACTGGCCAAAGAACGAAACATCAAGTCTATAACAAAGCATTGGAACTTGTTTGGAAACATCAAATGCAAACCGCTTTAAAGTTTAACCAATTCGATGTTTTTCTTACACCGAGTGCTCCCAGTGAAGCACCAAAAGGAATGGAAACAGGGGATCCAATATTCAATAGGTGCTGGACAGCGCTTGGCCTACCCTGCATCACAAATCCTGTGGGGTTTGGCGCACAGGGCCTACCTATAGGTATTCAGTTAGTAGGTGGCTACAATAGAGACACTAGATTAATTCACTTTGCGCAACGAATTGACCAATGTCTGTAAATTCAAAATTTCAATCCCCAATTTGGGACGCTACCCGTATAACGTCAAACGTTGACTTCACTTCGCCAGGTAAACGTTCTGGAGATTTACGTTTAAAGCACTCCGATAATGAAACTGCGCTTGGATACATTCCAATTCCCGTCGGAGTGATCGCGGGAAGTCCGGGTCCAACCGTGCTATTAACTGGAGGTGTGCACGGCGATGAATTCGAAGGGCCATTGGCCCTGGTAAAACTCTATCGTGAATTACCCGAAGATCTACTAAATGGTCGAGTTGTAATTTTGCCAGCACTGAACGCACCAGCGGTACGAGCTTCAACTCGTGTATCTCCCATTGACCAGGTCAACCTAAATCGAGCCTTTCCGGGAGACAAGGACGGAACCGCAACTGAAATGATCGCAAACTTTATTGAAGATGCCATGATGCCGGTTTGTGATGCAGTGATTGATATGCATTCTGGCGGTAAGGCGGCTTCTTTTGTACCGTGCGCTATGGCACTGCCCAGCGAAAACCAAGAACTGAGTGAAGCCAATCGCAAACTGGCAGAAGCTTTTTTGACACCATTGATCTGGGTAATGAGTGCAACGAATGACACCCGCAGTGTAAATTACGCAGCGGATCGCAATCAAAAGTCTGTTATCGCTGTTGAACTTGGCGGTGGCGGACAAGTGACACCCGAAACTCTAGCCATCGGCGAACGAGGTGTTAGAAACTGCCTCCGTCACCTTGGCGTCTTAGAAGGTGAAGTTGAGAAACCAAAGACTTCTCAAATCCCGATTGAAATTTCAGACAGTGAGCATTTTCACTACGCACCTGATCCGGGCTTGTTTGAGCCGAAATTCGAACCTGGAGACAAAGTTCAAATGGGAGACATTGCTGGCGTGCTTTATCCTTTTGACAATCTTGAAGCAAGCCCTACCATAGTCAAATTCGCCAAAGATGGCATCGCATTTGTCAGATGCCATCGAGGCAATGTCAATCAAGGCGAATTGCTGGCTACAGTAGGCAAAATACTGTAGCGAAAATGACTCGAAGCGTGGGACAAGTGCCGTAGCTTCAACTAGGAATCTGTAGGTTGCAACCAGGTCTCCGATATTGCCATAAACGCTGTGCTCATAGTGCGACCCAAGAACTGACGTGTTTGCACCTCACCGGGGGACTTAACCCCGTTCACCGTAATTGATGCTTCCTTCGCTTCCAGAAACACACTGTACATCTCGTGTTCTCCGGTAGCTGACTGACTGACTGGGACTTCTGCGGCAAAGGGCTCGCCAAGATCGTTCCAATTCATGACTACTTCGACGTCACCGGCGATGACGGATTCCGTTCGATACTCACGTAAATCACCGCGCACGGTGAGTAAATCGATTTTCTTATGCGTCATGGACTCCAGCCCCTTTTTCCCTCTGAATGATGGGAACTTTGACATAAAGTCGCGAATCAGGTATTCGGTTAAGGGTTCATTATCGGTGAGACATAAATTGTTAACTTCCGGATAACCCTTCGCCGTATCAGGCGCCTCCAGCACGATCATGGTAGTCCCTTGACCGTGAGGAGATAGTTCAACGCGAAAGAAGATGCCCAAGGTTGACCAATCTCCTTCAGGATCGGTCTTTAGATAGATTCCGGGATTTTCTCCGGACCATTCAACTTTGTTTGGATTTACAACTTGATCTGGATTCATTGCGTTCTCTTGTTGAGCGAAAGTGTTTCAATTTTGACTAGTAAAGATTTACATTTTACGCTTTGTAGGTCCAAGTTCATAGTTCATAAAATTCCGTAACACATTCGATGTGATTTTAGAAATATTGTTATCGAAGTTATTAAATGGCAAGCTACCGCAATAAGTGATTGAGCCTACTGAAAAAACTGCACCATCATTTCGATTTTCAAAAAACACCATATCGGCACGAATTAACTCTTCTTCAGGCTCACCCGAAAATGTTGTCAAATGGGTTAGCTTTTCTTCCGGAACCAACACAAAGTGGTCTGGGTAACTTTCAGAGCTTGCAAGCACCACAGCATTTTGGGGGGTGCCAAGGCGATAGTCTATTCGGTCAAGTTCAAACCCGGCAGCACCTCCACCGCTCAGACCGAAATCACCAATTATGTCACCCTCTACTCCTTCAAATATCCATTCATAGGAGCTATCTAGGTTGGGATTGCGGCGATAGTAGGTGCCTTCAAATTTACCCTGCCCGGTAAATCCAACACCGACAAGTTTTTGCGGCGGTTTACCATTTCTGCGCCACATCCCTCCATATTCTCCGTCAAGTGCATTGTAGTATTCACCAGTTTCGGCTGCCCAAGTTCGAATCCCGCCTTCAGCACGACGTATTTCAACCATGTTCGGTAAGTCGGAATTGACACCAACTTTCCAATAAAAACCATTACCACCCAAATACATCAGACGCCCACCAAACTCGACATAATTTTCCAACGCCTCAATAGTGTTGCGGGTGTGGTATTCCGGATGACTGGTAGTCATTACTGTCTGGTAAGACTTTAGAATCGACCTGCCTTGTTCATGTAGGTCGTGGTCGCAAATCACGTCGTATTTCCATCCAAAGTTCTCCAACCATGCCAGTAAATGGGTATCTGCCGGTAAATGCCGCATGCCCGAACCAACATACGGCTCACTGACAGCAATAAATTTAGGTCGCATGGATATTGCTGGCCGCAGACTGGAAGAAAAACATATCCCACTGCCATCAGTGTGATCGTTGTAGGTTGATAACCCATACTCCTGATGTTGATCAGGGTTCCAAGGTCGAGCCCCATGAGCTTCTACCTTACGGTCATAGTCTTCGCCGGTACACTGTCGAGATTGGTTGATGTACACGGTGTAGGTGTAAGTAGGAATAAGCACACAAATCTTTGCCTGAGGCTTACCAATCTTTGGACGGACATAAAAGGGAATGTCATCGTAGCCGTCTTCACATTCAAGATGCATCGCATACATGGCACTTTTTAATTTATTTGGAATCTTGAAGGTGAAATCTGTCTTCCATCCACAGTCGTATAGGTCATCGTCATGAAAGTAAATCGCAGAATACTCCTCAGGTGCGTGGCGCCAACACATTTCCTTACCTGTCCAAGTCGACCCACATACAGCCCTTGTAGGACAGTTAATCAATTCGCCGTGCATTGCGTGAGGCCCCTCATCAAATATAGTCTGAGTACTAATTCCTTCGGAAAAATCCCATCTGGCGATCGCATCAGGTGTTTTGTCATAGGGTTTATTCACTGACTTGGCCAACTCTGGATTTTCCAATTTGCCGTTAAACATTCCGGTAGTTGGCGAACAAGAGGCAAAGTAAATTGTCTTGAATTGATCAGTAGAAGGAAAGTGCATGTTCTCTTTAACACCTATTTCAACTCCTTCAAAAGTCAAAAGAGGATGTCGCATCAAATATATATTTTTCTCAACGTTAGAGATGCTCATCATCGCTCTATACCAGGTTCGTTCCCTATGTTTACTTGGAATTTTGGTTAGCACCTCACCGTCGGATTCATCTCCGTACCACACTCCAAGACCGCCATCCTCATCAATTTGCAGTGACATGATCTTCCCGTTGTTTAGATGAACTGTAATCAACCCTTGCCGACCCGCATCTAAAAGTGTTGGATAAAAGTTGACTGCAAATGAGAATTCGTCAAAATAGGGGAGCTCCTTTTTTATATCGACTTTTGCATATGAACCCAAATGCACTTCCTGAAAGCGAGATGGACACTCTTTTGAAAAGGTTTTGGAAAAGTCTTCTTCAATGATCCCCGGACCTTCCGGATTTGGATCAGCGCACACTATGCGTCTAAGTTGGACTTGGTAGGGTTTGGAGTAAGTCGAACTGACTTTGAAATCGATCGACTCACCCGGAGCAACAGACCATTTATTGGCATATCCGACGATTGGCAACATAAGTAAAGAACACCTCTTTTGTGCTGAAAATCTGCAACTAAGATTGCCATACAATTATAGAAAAGCAAAAATATAGTCAATCAAAACTAAAAACTTTCTTGCGGTACTTTTTTAGATGGGAAAAGACTACATACTGGAACCGACTACAGATCGATTTTTCGATGTAGAGCACCAACAGCCACAGGACTGGAACAAGCTTGAGGATTACCTTAACACCCAGGGCTACTCCTTTAAGTCTACTCCCCAGCCACGACAATTTGTTGGCGGATTTGGTAATTTAAATTATCTCATTGAAGTAAATGGTTGTCCTGCGGTGTTGCGTCGCCCACCACTTGGTCCCATTCCTCCAGGTGCTAACGACATGGCGCGAGAATTTAAGGTCACCTCCAAACTTTGGAAGAAGTTCCCGCTCGCCCCTCAAGCAAAACTGCTATGCGAAGACTCATCCATTCTCGGGGCACCATTTCTAATCATGCAGTATTGCCCTGGCTTGGTGATCCATTTGCACTTGCCCGAGGTGTTGCATAGTAAAACTCAAGTACTTTCCAAAATGATTATCGAAGTACTCAATCAATTCCAGAACGTCGACCCTACACAGGTTGGACTCGATGATCTTGGTCGACCCGACGGCTTTACTGAACGAGCGCGGGCAGGCTGGATAAAAAGATTCAACGTAGCAGCTCAAGATGTCTATGCCAACCAATCTTGGCCAAAGTCCGCAGACTCGATCATGCAATGGCTACTACAACAACCCATTCCAGGTTCTGACTATACCTTGTTGCACAATGACTTTAAGCTGAACAACATAATCTTGGACCCAAAAGATCCAGTCAAACCCATTGCCTTGCTGGACTGGGACATGTGCACTCGAGGAGACCCACTGTTTGATTTTGCAACATTATTGAGCTACTGGATTGAACCGGGCGACCCGCCGGCAATGAATACCGTGGGACAAATGCCGACAGCGGCAAATCCGGGGTGGATGACTCGCAGTGAAATCACAGACTATTACGCAAAGATCAGTGGACGCGATATGTCAGACATTCACTTCTATCGAGTTCTAACTGCGTTTAAGCACTGCGTAATATTTATGCAGATCTATGCTCGATACTGCCGGGGGACGACAACCGACCCAAGAGTTGCGGAACTAGGTCCAGCTCTCGATTCTCTTTTTGAGTTTACTCACGATGTTGCAACGGGTCGGTATTTCTAACTCCCCAAATCGTGCAACTAACCACTGCTACTCAGTTCAGTAGGTTGAGCGAATAAGAAGTTAGAACTTCACAACCGGTATCGGTCACCAATACCTGCTCTTCAAGTTTTACACCTTCGCCACCGTACTTGGATCCCATATAGGACTCTACACATAAAGTCATACCAGGTTCAAACATACCGTCGTAACCCTTGCTTTCGAAGTCTATAAAGTTCTTGATGGAAGGATATTCATCGGCCATTCCTACGCCATGCACGATCACACCATAGCGATTATCAATAAACTCATTTGGCACCTGCCAGGCTTTCTCAGAAAATTCTTTAAACGACATGCCGGGTTTCAGCAAGTCGGTATTGAAGTGAATTTGGTCAACTGCGAGTGCATGAACACGAGCCTGCTCTTGAGTTGGCTTCACATCACCACAAATCCAGGACCGTGACATGTCGCAGCAGTAGCCATAGGGGCCAATCAAGTCGGTATCAAAACTAACCATGTCGCCCTTTTCAATAACACGCATGGATGACTCACGCATCCACGGATTTGTACGCGGGCCTGACGACAACAGTCTAGTTTCAATCCACTCGCCGCCCATAGCTATATTCACTTCATGCAGTTTGGAGTAAAGTGCATTTTCAGTCACTCCTGGGCTAAGTGCCTCGTGCATTCGTGCAACTGCCATTTCGCAAACTTCAACTGAACGGCGCATCAGCATCATCTCTTCGGTGGACTTGATAACACGAGCGAGTTCCATCAAATCCTGCCCTTCGATCATGTTCAATCCAGCATCTTGTAATGCGGTGAGCCCAGCAACATTGCAGCGGTCGATTGCCAACCGCTTACTTCCGCCTCCGTGGGTTGTCACAACATCCGCAATTTCTTCTGCAAATTCCCTTGCCATTTCCTCACCGCGCGGACCAGCTGCGAAATAGTAAAACGACTTCATGGTGCGGTATTCATCGATCGTTGGCAAATCCTCCGCTAAATGAGGGTAGTGACCGAAATCCCAAAGAATTACCGGCCCTTCAGTGGCCACAAATACCGCACGTGCCTCGTAGTGAGAACACCAAATTTGCATATTGGTGGCATCTGTTACGTAGCGAGTATTAAGTTGGTCGAACAGTAAAATTCCCGCCACATCCCTTGACTTCAACTGTTCCTTCACACGACCCAGTCGGAATCGTCGCACAATGTCGAGATCGACGGGAGGTTCGGAGTGCTCCATTGCACCATGTTGTCGGCTTGTTGTCATCTGTTTAATCCTCCTTATGTCCTTATAGATTGGAATAAATATGATGTGCTAAATTTTAACCCTTGACACAGACAATAGCGCGCAGTTTGTACACGACATCTACCAAATCTTTTTGGTTGTCCATAACCAAATCTATGTCCTTATATGCACCCGGGATTTCATCCAAGACGCCTCTATCCTTACGACATTCCACACCTTCAGTCTGCTTGGCTAAATCCAACCGATTGAATTTCCTTCTTGCAGCCCTTCTACTCATTTTTCGGCCGGCTCCATGAGAACAGGACTGCAATGAATCGTCACTACCCTTGCCACGGACGATGTACGATGCCGTACCCATGCTCCCGGGTATGATTCCCATCTCACCCAGACCCGCTCGAATGGCGCCCTTTCGAGTCACCAACAATTCTTCACCAAAGTGAAATTCTCGAGTCACGTAATTGTGATGACAATTGATGACTTCTTCGGTTACATGAAACTCCGGCAGATGGCTTTTCAGTGCATCTAATATTAGATTCAGCATCACCTTTCGGCTAAACTTGGCATACTGTTGAGCCCACTCCACTGCTTCAACGTAATCATCAAAATGGGCGGTACCTTCGTTCAAATAGGCGAGTTGCTTGTCGGGAAGATTTCTTAAATGAACTCCCATATCACGCTGTGCCAATTCGATAAAGTAAGTACCCAGTGCATTACCAATGCCCCTACTTCCTGAATGAAGCATCAACCACACCCTTTCCGCTTCATCTAAACATACTTCGATAAAGTGATTCCCACCTCCCAAAGTTCCAAGTTGTAAACGCCAGGTTTCGGCAACACTTCGCTTGCGCTTACCTATATCAGGATGCTTTTCGAGAATTCCTTTCAAAGTTCCCGCAATATGCTTGGTTTTGAGCGCACAAACGGGTTCAGTGATGTGAGACCTGAACCCAACAGGTACTGTTTGCTCTATTTCCTCTCGTATGGACTTCAACGAATCTGGAAGCTCACTGGAAAAAATTGAAAGTCGTGCCGCGATCATGCCACAGCCAATATCCACTCCTACCGCTGCCGGGATGATTGCACTTCTCGTCGGAATAACTGTGCCGACTGGCGCGCCCTTGCCTGTATGCACATCTGGCATAGCTGCCACGTGCCCAAAGATGGCGGGGTGATACGATAAGTTTTTCAGCTGGTCCAGAGCAGACTGTTCGACATCTTCACTCCAAATCTTAACTGGAACCGAACCTGAAGAGATAACCTGTTGCACTGTCACTTTACTTATCTGTTACTAGGTTGAGGTTCATTTGAATATCTGTATCTACCTAATTCGATTGACAAAACCACTTCCTTATTGCAACGAAGTTCACGCCAAAAACATTTTATACGTGAATATTGATTCAAATCTGCAAACAGATGACAATAATGTATCAGACCACCAAACAATGTTGTGCATAGGCTCGAGAGGGTTTCGGGTGCTCTAGCGTGTTGATTTAAATGTTGTTTTCAATGGGTTAATTTTTCGTTTACCCCACAAAAAGGGCTTTTTGACCCGGTTTTAGGCGATTTTCGGCGCTGCACCACAAATTCCACCCCACCACCCCCATATATGCCACTATCAAACACTTAAGCTATTGATATTGCTTAATAAAAAGCCGCATCCTCAGGGCTTTTCGAGTATCATAGATACTCGAATAAACTAATAACAACCCATCAGGTGCGGCAATGATCAATAATACTCTGTTTTCCTGGCACATGTTCGATGAGTACAGTGACCTGACCCGTTTAACCACGGTGGTCGAAACCATGGAACTTGACGACCTCGTCCATGAGATCAACCTGCGGCGCCGAGGCACGCGCTGCGAATGGCCCGCCAAGGCGATGCTCACCGCATTGATCGCGCGCAGCGTCTACCCGCATTCTTCAATCGAGTCCCTGCGCCGAGAGTTAAAGCGCAATCCATCGTTGATGCGCGCCTGTGGGTTTGAGCATTACGGCGATGGGTACAACGACATCGACTACCGGGTGCCATCAAAAAGTGCGTTTAGCCGCTTTATCGCGGTGGTGCTCGAAGTCGAACGCGACGCTGCCGGTTTAAGCCAGATGCAGCAGCGGCTGACCGACGAACTGGTAGAACTACTGCCGGACTTTGGTGCTGATGTGGGCTTCGACGGCAAAGCCCTTCGTTCGCATTCGACTGGACGTCGTACGGCCCGCACCGGCCAGCCATCAGACCCGGACGCCGCCTGGGGATGCCACTCGTACTTCAGTACCGACCACACTGGACGTGAACAAAAGATTACTAAACGCTGGTTCGGCTACAAGACACACTTGTTAGCTGACGTACGCTATGAAATTCCAATCAACTGGACCACCCGTCCCGCCAATGAAAGTGAACATCGTCACAGTAAAGCACTCGTCGAGCAGTACTTGAACAGCCCTGCAGGGGCACGCTGTCAGACCTTCGTCGCCGACCGTGGCCTGGACGACAACCCGCTTCGACGTATGATTCACCGCAGTGGTGGCACCGCAGTAATCGAGACCCGCCGAATGTGGCAAGACCCAGCCCTGCCAGGCGAAGTACACCCGACCCGGGCGCTCAACGCCGATGTCATCGACCACCTCATCTATGACGAACGTGGAATAGTCTCTTGTCGTTGTCCACAGACCGGCCAAATTCGCCAGATGGCCTATCACGGTGTCGAAAAGACACGTCAAACTCTCAAGTACCACTGTCCAGCCGCTCACTACGGGTTCGAATGTCTCGGCCGTGACCAATGCTACCAAGATGCCGGTACCCCGAATTCGCGCTGTCGAGTGGTACGCGTGAAGTTTGATGAGAACAATCTTCGTACCATTGGCACCTTGCCACGTAACACCTATAAGTGGAAACGACTGTACTCCGCACGCAATGCGCTTGAGCGTATCAATGCCCGCTCGGCTCGAGACTTCAACCTGCATCATCACTATATCAGAGGACTCGGCGCCATGCAGCTGGCAGTGGATCTTTCACTACTGACCATGCAAGCACTGGCGATCAGCGATTCGTGCTCATCAACCGGCACGAATGCGCTCGTTAGTACGGGCGGCGGCCTGACGCGCTAACCGGCCCAATCACTGACGCCGCCCGAAAGGAGCGGCACCGCCAGGCGTGTACTTTTTCTGCACATTATCGCCCACTGGCGCTGTTCGGCGACCCATCAGCGCCGGATTCGCCAATGTTCACGCAAATCGCACGAATGACTCGCCGATATGCCTTCTAATTTAGCTCTGGTTAGGCAAAATATCGACTTTTAAAGTCGTAGAATGACTTCAAACGGGAAACTCTCGGCTCTGTTCATAATTGCGGGTAAGGTGAAGTAGTAGCTATCATTATCATTGCAAAACAACCAGGTTTAAGTCCCCTAGGCTAGCCATCGAATTCGTCTTGACTGGCCAGGTTGAAGCGCAAACTGGCTATGGCAACTCAGTGGGACGGCCTGCATACCATAGTTGCTCATGGCAATGACGACCTGAGCGCGGCCGACCGGTTGCGCCGATGTCAGCAGCTCTGCACCATTGAACGGAGTTTTCTCACCCACCAACAT
This sequence comes from Arenicellales bacterium, assembly GCA_965200645.1. Taxonomy (GTDB): domain Bacteria; phylum Pseudomonadota; class Gammaproteobacteria; order Arenicellales; family JAJDZL01; genus CBDAUN01. The sequence goes on along the minus strand of CBDAUN010000002.1, from coordinate 476,871 downwards.
GATCTTCGGATTCGGCCTTATCTGGCGTTCTATCTTGTTCAATACTTGAAGTTATCGGCTACGCCAGTTGGGTTATCCGATGCCATATGCATGTGCGCTGGTAGCATCCGGCGCCTGCACCGGCATTCTGATTCCACCCTCAATTGTCTATATTGTGTTTGGGCTAATTCTTGGTATTCCAACTTCATCCCTGTTCATCGGTGCCGCGGTACCAGGAGTTCTGGTATTGGTTTCGATCATGATTACCAATATGATCATGAATCGTATTCAGGGTTACGAGTCGGCGGGGTACGAATTCTCGTGGACGCGCTGGGTGCGTTCCGTCATTGCTGGGCGTTATGCGCTGATGGTGCCGATTATTATTCTTGGCGGCATCTATAGCGGACTATTCACGCCAACTCAGGCTGCTGCAGTGGCAGTGGTGTCAACGTCAACCATCGGTTTTATGCAGAAAATTTCGCATTCGTGATATTCCACCAATGCTGGAAAGCTCAGCCAAGGTCTGTGGAATCATCTTGCCGATCATCGTCATGTCGTTGCCGTTGGCGCAGACACTGGCAATTCTTAACGTGCCACAAGGTGTAATTTCGGGCGTCAAATTTATGACTGAGGATCCTGTAATCATTATCCTGATGATGATTGGTATTTTGATGATTGCCGGATGTTTCATGGAAGCTACTCCCAATGTCGTGATCTTGTCACCGATTTTGCTACCGCTAGCGCAGGACCTCGGCATGGACGAGGTGCAGTTTTGCATCATGATGGTCACGGCCATCGGTGTCGGATTTATTACACCGCCACTGGGACTGAACCTGTTCGTAGTCTCTGGGCTGACTGGAACCGACATCCTGCGCATTTCCGCTCATGCAGTACACTTATGTTTTCGTGATGCTCGTAGTCGTGCTTCTGATTGCGTTCATTCCGCAACTGTCGCTATTTGCACTTAGATAGACTGAAAGAAACAAATCAGTCAGATCACTCAAGATGCGATTATCACCGGCACCAAAAGGGAGTTCAACGCACAGACCGAGTTGACCAAAACCTTGGTGCGCTTCGAAAACCTACGCGGAAATGAGCGTTCGTGGCAGCAGTGGCTGGTTGTCGCATGGTCAAAAAACGGTGGTGTCCAGCGAGATTCCATAATTCTGAGCGGCCTCTCGCAACGTCTACAAACGCGCCTGCGAGGTGGCAAACATTAGCCATCTGTCTTTCTGGTGCAGTTCCGACAGGGAACTGTTTGACACCGCATTGAAGGCACGGCCGCAACCCATGTCGCAACGGTAGCGTTGCCGACCACGGCTGATCCCGTGCTAGGAATCTCTGGTGTGCACCAATGCGGACATTGGCGCTGGTGACCGGCCCGACTTTCCATTACCACAACCGACTGCGTACCACTGTAGTCTTCGCTCAGTACTTTCAATGCCTTAACCTGCTGAGCTACAGTGAATTTTTTAAAACTGCACCAGTCAAAACGAATACGATGGGTGGCTCTTGGGACTTATACTTCGTTGTTTTGCAGTGATAACGATAGGTATTTTTCACCGTACACGCAAATTTTTGAACAGAGTCTTGTGCAAACAATACAATTAGGTATTTGCACCTCTATTAGCGGGTTTTTCTTCGCACAAATCATCAAACCAAATTATTGGAGAAATTATCTCATGCAGTTTAAAGTTCAACTTCGTCGAGTATTGCTACGCGCAGCGGCTAGCCTTGTTTTGGCTTTGCCATGGTCTGTTATTCAGGCTGCTGAAGTCGACAGCATTCACTTTCTAATTCCTGGTGGCGCCGGCGGTGGCTGGGACGGAACAGCCCGAGGCACCGGTGAGGCCTTAACTAAAGCAGGTCTCATCGATTCAGCCACGTACGAGAACATGTCAGGTGGCGGCGGCGGTAAAGCGATTGGATTTTTGATCGAAAATGCTGAAAGCCAACACGGAACCTTGATGGTGAATTCCACCCCTATCGTCATCCGCTCCCTTACTGGTGTATTCCCCCATAACTTCCGTGACCTCACACTCGTTGCCGGAACCATTGGTGACTACGCCGCCTTAGTGGTACCAAAGGACAGTCCCCACAGCACAGCCGCAGATTTAATATCTGCTCAAAAAGCAGATCCTTCTGGAGTCTCCGTAGGTGGAGGTTCGGTACCCGGCAGTATGGACCATCTGGTAGCGGCGATGATTCTGGAAGCTGGTGGCGGTGATCCGATTAGTTTGAACTACATTCCATATGACGCCGGTGGCAAAGCCATGGCGGGACTTCTGTCCGGTGAAATTGCTGCTCTGTCCACTGGGTTTTCTGAAGCAGTAGAACTCGCCAATGCCGGCGAGGTACGTATTCTTGGGGTGACTTCAGATGAGCGAGTTGATGCCGCACCAGATGCTCCTACCCTAAAGGAACAGGGAATTGACAGTACCTTCGTTAACTGGCGAGGATTTTTTGCAGCACCCGGTTTACCTGCCGAGCTGCTGGCTGCTTATCAGGGTGTGCTGGCTAAAATGTATGAAACATCTGAATGGGAAGCAGTTAGATCCCGTAATGGTTGGGTCAATATCCATAATCCAGGTAGTGATTTTCAGACATTCTTAGAAAACCAAGAGCAGGTCATCGGAGATTTGATGAGAAAACTCGGTTTTCTATAAACTCAGCTGATCAAGGGCTCGGATTACCGAGCCCTTTTGCGATGCAGTTGTAGTAATAAACATGGCACTTGATCGCTGGATTGCACTGGTCTTGTTGTTGCTGTTTGCGGTATACGGATACACCGCATTCTTTACTATGGATGCCAGTCTCCCTCCCTTCATGCAACGTAATCCCGTTTGGCCCAGTACTTTTCCCAAGATTCTGTCAGTATCGGGGATTTTAGTGTCCCTGTATATTCTGACCGGCTTGGAGAAAACCGTCGCTACGGATAAGGAACCGGAAATCGACTATCGCCGTTTATTGAACTATCGTCTTGGCCAGGCAGTTATTCTAATGTTACTCATGATTGCCTATGCGCTACTGCTCCGTCCTCTGGGCTTCATTATTTCCAGTAGTCTGTTTTTGATTATTTCTGCAGCGGTGTTGGGAGAGCGCCGCTGGGTTGTTCTGATTCCGGTGGTAATCGCAACCAGTGTTGGTGTTTGGTATTTAGTACAAGAACTGTTGGGGATCTTTCTAAGACCACTGCCCTATATTTTGGGTTGAGGTTGAGTGGTACATGATTGAAGGTATTTTAATCGGACTCAGTACCGCATTAACCCCGATCAACTTGCTCATGGTCGCTGGTGGTTGCCTGATCGGTACGTTTATTGGAATGCTGCCAGGGCTCGGTCCAATGTCCATCATTGCCATCATGATTCCAGTAGCTATCAGTATCGGTGATCCTTCCGCTGCAATAATTCTGTTGGCTGGGGTCTACTATGGTGCAATCTTTGGAGGATCCACCTCTTCTATACTAATCAACGCACCTGGTGTGGCTTCTACAGTTGCAACTAGTTTTGATGGCTACCCGCTGGCACGTCAGGGGATGGCAGGCAAGGCTCTCACGGTAGCCGCCATAGCTTCATTTACAGGCGGCACGCTTGGAGCACTTCTACTGATGGTGTTTGCGCCGATTCTGGTATCCGTAGCATTGCTGTTTCATTCTGCTGAATATTTTGCTTTGATGGTGGTAGGGCTATCAGCAATTGCCGCGTTTGCTGGTACCGGTCAGGTAGGTAAAGCCATTTTGATGACCATCACCGGACTTGTAATGGCCACCGTTGGAGAGGGAGTGCTGTTCAACCTTCCTCGGTTCACCATGGGGTTGATGGATCTGCAGACAGGCTTTAGTTTCATTACTCTTGCAATGGCCATGTTTGCCCTGCCGGAGGCTATCTATCTCATTTTAGACCCAGGTCGATCCAAAACCGAACAAGGGAGTTCCGGTCAAATAACAGGGTTGAGAATTTCCAAAAAGGAAGCCAAAAAAATTGCGCCGGTAATCGGCCGTCAGTCCATACAGGGATTCTTTATCGGTGTTCTGCCGGGTGCAGGAGCCACGATTGCATCTTTTCTTGGCTATGCTGTGGAACGTAACATCGCAAAGGGTAAGGATCAGGCAGAATTTGGTCAAGGTTCTGTTAAAGGTTTGGCGGCACCTGAGTCCGCCAACAATGCAGCCTGTACCGGATCCTTCGTGCCACTACTCACTCTCGGAATCCCCGGTTCTGGTACCACCGCGATTCTTCTTGGAGCACTGATCGCACTCAATGTTGCACCAGGGCCTCGATTGATGGGAGATCAACCTGAAATATTTTGGTCTGTCATCATTTCGATGTATATCGGTAATGTGATATTGCTGGCCTTAAACCTGCCACTCATTCCGTACATCGCCAAAGTTTTGGCAGTACCACGCAATTACCTGATTCCGTTCATACTGTTCTTTACTTTGATGGGGGCATACATTGGTCAAAACAACGCAACCGAATTACTCATTTTGGTAGGTTTGGGAGTTGTAGCTACCGCTTTTCGTTTTGCGGACTATCCGTTGGCTCCTCTGTTGATAGGATTTATATTAGGCGGCATGCTTGAAGACAACTTCGCCCGTTCCATGCAACTTTATGGTGGCATCAACTTCATCTTGGAACGTCCCATGACTTTTGGTTTGCTAGTTTTAGCAGCACTATTGGTGGTGCTGCCAGGTTACCGTGCGAGGCGGGCACGAATTCGGGCGAGTGGTGTTGCAGAGGGTGACTGAGATTAGTTCCCGCATATTGACTTAAAAAATACATCAAGAGGACATTTCATGGTCATAAGCAAATTGTCGGTAAACTACAGTCAATCGATATCCAGTGAACCACGTTAGTAATCGCATGGGTGAGTTAAATAAACTTATTGAAGTTGCGATTTTGCTGCTCTGATGCCAAACAACATTTCCTTATTGGCGCATAAACTATAGTGTTGAATAACCAGGTTTGAACAGTTATACAGTGCCAATTGGCTTTGGAATTTCAGTTGATCAAAACGTAGTAGTTTTGACCATAAAATACCCAAATCAAAGTTTTTCAGTGAATTCGATTCACAAGTATCGTATTATAAAATCCTAAGAATCTTGTAACATTTGAGTCACTACGAAACAGAAAAACTTAACATTAATAGGAATTATTTTCATATCTATTAAATTAATTGATGTAAACTTAATGGAATTTTATGTAACGAAACTTCATGTAAGTTAATGATTGTTTCAAATCTCCTAGGAGGAAGTGCAATGAAATTAATAAAGAACCTGGCTGTTGGCGCAAGTGCTACGCTGGTTGGTTTAGTTGGAATCACCGCAGTACACGCACAAGAACTCGTAGTAGTTTCATGGGGTGGTGCCTATACTGCAAGTCAACAAAATGCTTATCACGAACCTTACATGGCTGCAAATCCAGATATAACTATCGTTAATGACGATTCAGCATCGGAAGGCGTGGCAAAACTGCGCGCACAGGCAGAAGTAGGAAACGTCACCTGGGCTTTGCTGGATGTTATTGCTGCCGACGCCATCACACTGTGTGACGAAGGCTTGGCTGAAGAAATCGACCATGACGCAGTTCTCGCTCCCGCGCCAGACGGCACCCCAGCATCGGAAGACTTCGGAGCTTTGATTGTATCTCCGTGTCTTGTTCCTCAAATCGTATATTCCACTACATTTGCCTATCGTCACGATATGGTCAGCCAGGCTCCCAGCGGAATTGCTGATGTTTTTGATACAGGACTGATTCCTGGCAAGCGCTCTTTGGAAAAGAAGCCCATCAATAATCTTGAGTGGGCATTGATTGCCGACGGCGTCGCTGCAGATGATATCTATGATGTTCTCGACACACCGGAAGGCGTAGACCGAGCTTTTGCCAGACTCGGCAACATCAAAGACGATATTGTTTGGTGGACGAGAGGCGCGCAGCCTCCTCAGTTGCTTGCAGACGGCGAAGTCGTGATTGCTTCCGGCTACAACGGACGACTGTTTTCCGCAATTGAAGAGGAAAAACAACCAATTTCGATGCTTTGGGAATGGCAAGTCTTTGACCTTGCCGGTTGGGTGGTTCCTAAGAATGGTCCACATCAAGATGCCGTGTTGAAGTATTTGAATTTCGCGACCGATTCACAGCGCCTAGCCGATCAGGCCAAGTACATCTCTTACGGTCCTGCTCGTAAGTCCTCTGCACCCCTTGTTGGAAAACATCATACTTTGGGTATCGACATGGGACCTCATATGCCAACCCATCCTGAAAATGCTGCAAAGACTATTCTATTCAACTATGAGTGGTGGGCTGACAACCAAGACGACTTGAACGAAAGATTTAACGCTTGGGTCCAAGGCTAATCGCCTAGTTTGAATTAATGCGGGATGAAAAATTGCATCCCGCATTGCCTAACATAAAGCCAAACCCTTATTATTTAACATTAAAGTTTCAAAATGGCAGCAGTCGGAGACAACACTCAGTCAAGTAATTTGCTGACTACAGTAGACGGCACTCCACTTAAAGTATCTTTAGCTCGCGCTCTAAGGCGTGAAAAAATGAGAGCTTTGATGTTGGTTGCTCCACTATTCGTATTCATTGCCATTACTTTCATGCTTCCAATCGGGGACATGCTTTGGCGGGGAATTGAAGATCCTCTCGTCTCGCAACACCTGTCTCGAACTGTGAAGCAGTTGGAACAGTGGGACGCCACAGCGGGAACTCTTCCTGATGAAAACGTTTATGAAGCTCTGGTGCTGGATATCAAAGAAGGCGCTAAAGAAAAGGTAATTACACGCGTCGGAAAGAGATTGAACTACGAACGCGCTGGTATGTCCAGTTTGTTTCGAAAATCTCAGCGAAGAATCCCAAGAATTGAACAAGGTCCCTATAAAGAAGCGGCGATTGAGGTCGATAAGCGCTGGGGACAACTTGAAACTTGGCAACTGATCAAGACCTTCAGTCCTAATTTTACTGCTGGATACTTTTTGGCGGCGCTGGACTTACAAGTCAATCCTGCCGGAGACGTTACTTGGCAGGAAGAAGAAAACAGAATTTACATCAAACTGTTCATAAAAACCCTGTATTTAAGCGGTTTAATTACTTTGCTTACATTAGTCCTTGGATACCCGATTGCATATTTGCTGGCGACACTTCCTGTACGCACAGGCAATTTGCTGCTGATGCTAGTGTTGCTACCATTTTGGACATCACTATTGGTTAGGACAACATCGTGGATAGCACTGCTTCAAAGCCAGGGAGTAATTAACGACTTTCTGGTTGCCCTGCACTTAATTCACACCGAAAACCGCCTGGAGATGATTCACAACACGACTGGAACCGTAATTGCGATGACTCATATTCTCTTGCCATTTATGGTTTTGCCACTCTACAGCGTGATGAAAACGATTCCACCGAGTTACATGCGGGCAGCTGTTTCATTGGGAGCGCATCCGTTTGGTGCATTTTGGAAGATTTATGCACCAAATACTGTCCCGGGGATCGGTGCAGGCGCAATTTTGGTGTTCATATTGGCAATCGGATATTACATTACTCCCGCACTAGTCGGAGGTTCGACTGGAACATTTATTAGTAACTTGATCGCATACCATGTCTCGAGTTCTTTAAACTGGGGATTGGCTGCAGCACTAGGAGTGATACTGCTCGGCTTGGTGCTTGCACTCTATTTGCTATACGACAAAATCGTCGGTGTCGACAACATGAAACTTGGGTGATATGAGTAAGTTTCCACCATATTTGTCGCTAACTGAAAAGATCTGGCACTATGCTTTTCGCACGATCTGCGGACTGATATTTTTATTTTTGATTTTTCCGATCCTCGTCATTATTCCGCTGTCATTCAACGCGGTGCCATTCTTTACCTTCACTCCTGAGATGCTGTCTTTTGACCCAGCTGGATACTCACTAAAGTGGTACGAAGACTTCTTCACAAATGTGAATTGGCAAGGTGCGGTAAATAACAGTTTTATTATCGCGTTCTTCTCAACTTTGATTGCCACTACGTTGGGAACAATCGCTGCTCTTGGACTCAGTCAGCGACACGTTCCCTACCGAACAATGTTGATGGCAATCATGATTTCACCCATGATTGTCCCATTGATCATTTCCGCCTGTGGCATGTTTTTCTTTTTCTCGAGAGTTCATCTACAAGGGACGTACATTGGAGTTATTCTCGCTCATGCCGCACTCGGAACACCTTTCGTGGTGATAACTGTTACCGCAACTTTGGTTGGATTCGACCGCAGTTTAATTCGAGCAGCAGCAAGCATGGGTGCACATGGAACAACCATATTTTTTAAAGTAATTGTGCCACTGATTCTACCCGGTGTTATTTCGGGAGCGCTATTCGCTTTCATCACTTCCTTTGATGAGGTTGTCGTAATATTGTTTGTTGGCAGTTATGAACAACGAACAATTCCGTGGCAGATGTTTTCTGGAATTCGTGAAAACATTAGTCCGACTATTCTCGCAGTAGCTACGTTGTTAGTTTTAATTTCTGTTGCACTTCTAACAACTGTTGAATTGTTGAGACGAAGAACAGAACGACTGCGGGGAATTAGACCCACCTAGGTTGGTATATTTGACAGGTCGCCTGACCTGTGATTATTAAAAACGAGTTTGACACGAAACCGCAGGGACTCCCCTGTGGTTTTCTATGTTTCAGAAGGAGTGTGGATTCTATACCGGTTTATCACCGTTAATGGTCAATCTCCACATGATGCGACGCTTACCCGGATAGTCGTTTAGAGCGTAATGCTGCAGGCAACGATTGTCCCAAAAAGCAACTGAACCCTGTTGCCAGCGAAAATTGCAACAAATGTCCGGTTGCACAGCGTGCTTTACAAGATACCTCAGAATTGGTTCTGATTCCTCTGCCGTCATACCCTCTATCCCCACAGTGAAGGGCTCATTGACATACAATGCCTTACGTCCAGTCTCCGGATGAGTTCTGATTATCGGATGAACTTGCCGAACTTCCGCTCTTTCATCTGATTCAATGGGAGTACCAGAGTGCTTATCCTTGTAGTCCGCTGAGGTGTATTCGCCATCCTGTCCATAAACATTTTCAGCGCTGTGAATTGCATTCAAGCCGCTTAACATTTCCTTGTAGGTATCAGACAGCATATCGTAAGCCAAGTACTGATTTGCGAATAAAGTATTCCCACCGTAGTTCGGCACTTCCATGCCACAAAGGATAGAACCCATTGGTGGCATTTCCTCGAAAGTTACATCACTGTGCCAGTTACCTGAAAAGTTATACTTATCTTCCGGATTTTTGATTACCAGCATAATTTCGGGATGGTTTTCAAGACTTCCGACGAAAGGATGAATATGAAAGGTTCCGAAATTCTTACCAAACTCCTTCAGACTATCCGGCTCTATGATCTGGTCTCGTAAGAATATGACCATGTGGTCAAGATAGGCTAGCTTAATTTCAGACATTGCTTCAGCTGAAACTCCCTTCGACAGATCGACATTAAAAATTTCAGCACCACATGCACCCCCGTAAGGCCTAACGTCGATGTGATTGTATTCTCGTTGACTTGAGTTCAGTCCTATCCCGGGAATCACTTTGGGTCTTTGCCATTTCATGAGGTCACCTAATCAAATACTTGAGTTTCTTGAGTAGCTACCGAAATATTTCTTAAAAATATAGATTTTCTGCAACTCCAATCAAGTTCTATACTTTCGAACATTGAAGTCGATTTTCTTACAATTCTACTTCACCTGTGCCTTCAACGTAAAATCCAATCTCCTGACTTTACAAGACTTCAAGCCACTACATCTACCAACACGCGATTACCCTATTCAGGAAAATGACAAATAGCCAACTACGTTGCGTACATGATGAATCCCAATTGTTGCATCTAACAGTCTTGGCAAACCAAAACTTTGGATTGATTTAAACGCAATAAACTACAATTCTCCCTCAAAATAAAATTAATTTTCTAACTGACCTGCGTAAACGTGAAATTCACCAATTCTTATGACTACATCATTGTCGGTGCCGGTTCTGCCGGATGTGTTGTTGCTAACCGATTGTCAGAGGATCCTAACTCGACCATACTTCTGTTAGAAGCAGGTTCAAAGGATCTAAATCCTTGGATTCATATTCCAGTTGGTTACTTCAAAACCATGCACAATCCTAAAACAGATTGGTGCTACAAAACTGAATCGGATCCTGGTCTAAATGGCAGAAACATAAGCTGGCCTCGAGGAAAGGTGCTGGGTGGTTCAAGTTCAATCAATGGACTGATTTACATTCGGGGTCAAGAGGAAGACTACAACCACTGGGAAAGTCTCGGGAATTCCGGATGGTCTTATAAGGATGTTTTACCCTACTTTATCAAAAGTGAAGATCAGCAGCGTGGGACCAATGAATTTCATGGAGTAGGCGGTGGTCTCAAAGTCTCTGACATACGAATTAAGCGCCAAATATGCGATGCTTTTATTGAAGGTGCTGGTGAGATTGGGATACCTGCCAACAACGACTTCAATGGGGCGACTCAGGAAGGTGCAGGCTACTACCAGCTAACAGCCCGGAGTGGCTTTCGGTGCAGTACGGCCGTCGGCTATCTACGTCCGGCAAAGTCCAGACCAAACTTGAATGTACTCACCAATGCGTTTACCCAACGAATATGTTTTGAAGGCGTGCGTGCCACCGGCGTCGAATTTAAACAGGGCAATCTAACTCACATCGTAACCGCAAACAAGGAAGTCATTCTAAGTGCGGGTGCGCTCAATTCTCCCCACTTGCTGATGCTTTCCGGGATCGGAAATGGCAAGATCCTCAATGATTTTTTGATTCCGGTTGTTAAACATCTGCCTGGTGTAGGTGAAAATCTCCACGATCACCTGCAAATTCGAGCTGTCTATCGTTGCAGCGTTCCAACTTTGAACAACGAAATCGGTAATGTATTTCGAAGAATGCTTATCGGAATGAGGTATGTCCTATTTCGTTCGGGTCCAATGTCTATGGCCGCCAGCCAAGTTGGAGTATTTGCACGAACCTCAGAAGACCTGGATCGACCTGATATTCAATTCCACTTCCAACCATTGAGTTCCGACAGTCCGGGCGAAGGCGTGCACGACTTCCCGGGAATTACCTCTTCAGTTACCCAGTTGCGTCCACAAAGCCGTGGGTCGGTTAAACTGCAATCAACGGATCCAACGATTTACCCATCCATAGTTCCCAATTACCTTAGTTCCCCTGTCGATCAAGTTGTGGCAGTTAAGGGAATGAAGATTTCACGAATGATTGCAACCAGCAAGGCTATGAGCAAATTCATTATTGAAGAAAAAATCCCTGGCAGCCAAGTGCAATCGGACGAGGAACTGTTGGACAGTGCACGTTCGATTGGCGAAACGATTTACCATCCTGTTGGGACCTGCAAAATGGGTCCAGAATCCGATTCGACAGCGGTCGTCAATGACCGTCTACAGGTTCATGGAGTATCTGGACTTCGAATTGTTGATGCGTCAATTATGCCGACGATACCTTCCGGAAATACCAACGCCCCGGTCATTGCAGTCGCTGAAAAAGCCGCTGACATGATTAAATCAAGCGATTAAAAATTACTCGTTGTCATCAATTTGAGCGCCTGCACCCGTTGTTCGTGACACTTCAGTTGCCGGAACAAAAGACTCTGCTGCAACTAATTTGATTGCATGCCATACTTTGGCATCCACACAAATGCGATACTTCATTACATCCTTTTTGTAGGATTCTGTTTGAAGTTCTGTCAAATAATCTTTGCATGCATCATATTGGAATGATTCAAACTCTCCGAAAGAGCACCTGATTTCAACATCAATGTTTTCAAAAACCTGTCCTAGATCATCAATTGAGTAATTGGACAGTATGTGTTGCTTTCCCACAATGATTTGAATTGAATCGAAACTGATTGCAAAGCAGTAACCCAGTATAGAACGATTGACTGCAACAGCAATCAACAATTGAGGATAACTAAAATTTTCAATGCGAGATTCACAATAAGGCAGGTTGATGTCTGATGCTTCCGTGCACAGCAAATCAATGGCTTCAACAGAGCTGAAAAATCCGGAGTCTGCGTGCGAATCGATGAGCAACTTTCCGGCTTCATCGTATGCCTTGCTAATGTGATAGTACGGGTGCTTGCGAAGTGACGGAATTGCTCTGGATAAGTGTTCCAGCCCTCCTAGATTTAAGGATGATAGCCAAGCAACACCAATTCCAGCATCTTCATCAAACCCAGCTGGGAAACCCAAGGCAAAAAATGCTCTTTGGCAGGCTCGATAAACTTCGGCTTCCGAAAGGTGCACCAATTCTTGAGAATCGGAATGCAATTGGACTACTCCAAATTAGTAGCCGAAAGAGACGGAAATGCCCAATCATCGGCTTCGGAACTAGTCAACTCGTCAGCTAAAGGAGCACCCTGAAACAACGTAATTCTGGTCCATAGATCAGACTTTGGGTCGAATCTTGTAGCACCAAACAGTGCTAATTTGCATCTGAGCAAATCGATAGGACGGCAATCTTTGGCAAGCAAGTTATCTCGAATCTCGCCATAAGGAGAATCCTTTAGAGTCTGAATTCGAGCCACTATGAATCGATGCTCGGGGTGACCATGAAGAAAACTTGCTACCGTTTGATCCTGGCTAGTCTTAGGGTATTGACTTAAGCAGCAGTAAAGACTCGCTGCTTCTTTAGCTATGCCAATCCTTAATTCCAACTCTTTACCCGGCTCAGTGTATCTTTTCCCTCGTCGAGGCTCTTCTTTTTCTTCTGAAACGTACCAGAAATAATGTTGCGAATCTTTGTTGTTGTAATTTTCTTTGATCGCCCAGCCATAGTTTTGTTCAATCAGAGACTTCAATTCCTGCAATGACATATGAGGAGAATAAAGCTGTAACTCCTCTATGCTCATGTGCTGCTCCAATTCGTTAACCAACTCAGGGTGTAGTTCCAGCATAATACTATTGGCCAGTTCGATACACTCTAAACTTGTGTTATCAGCTATCCAATTGGCAAAAGTCTCCCACGGAAATTCACACTGAAGCCAATCGATTCCCTTCTTACGAAGTTGATCAATTTCCATTTTTAATACGGAATTTCTCTGCCTTTGTACTTCATCTTCGGTAGTCCATTGGTCAATGTGAGCTTCGATTCGCTTAAGTAACCTCATATAACCGTATAAGTTTTTTTCGTCTGCACGATCAATTGACCGTACTCGCTGAATGGCAACTTCTCGTAACATGATCCACTGATGAATAAGTTGCGGATGACTGACCAAAAAAGGAGCCATACCAAGCCCTGTTGCATTGCCAACCCCTAGCGCCCGTCTAAGGTTTCTATCAAACTCAACTGCCTTGCCATTGGACTGTACCTTTGCTACATGCTGAATAAGGTCAAATCCAAAATGCCGAGCCATATAAACTGTCAGCATCTCAGCCTGAAATGGCAACCCAAACGGAGTCAACTTCTTGACCCAGTCGTAGTCCATACATCCAAACTTTCCATTTCCGTAGACTGCCGTAGTTCGAAATAAATAACCAATTTTTACTAAATTTGCGACATCCGGTTGCGTTCCGCTTGCCAAGCTGTCAACCACAGACTGAAACAAGCGAACACTTTTGTTCGCTCGACTCATCACGATTTCCTTAGCACTCATGCGCCCAGCTTCCTGCTTTGGCAGTTCAACGCGCAGACGTTCAACATCATCCATGGTGGCTTCACCATTGTGCAAAGTGAAGCAGGTATCCCATTTTTCAGCAATGACTCGGTCAGTACGATCTGCAGCATCCAAGTGGTTAGAAAATGCAATGAAACTCAAAATTCCTGATGGGGTTTCAATTCGATAGACACGATGACCAAAACCACTGTTATCCAGCAAACTGTGTTGCAGGGAAATATTCCACTTTTCCAAATGCATTCGACGAATCAGCGTTCGGGTAAAACTGATTCGAGTCGGGTGGAATGAACCCAACCGTTCTAACTTCATCACAGTGGATGGTGCACGTAATTCCATTATGTGGAAATTCAGCGTCCTAGATGAAACTAATTAACTGGATACAAATCCCTGCTCGAAAAAATGAAACCAATTTCGACCAAGAATTTTTCCGACTTCATCATCTGAAAATCCGGCTGATTCCAGCCCCTGCGCTACATTGAATAAATCGCGCGAGTCCTGATACCAAGAAGGGTAATCCGGCCATCCAGATTTGGGTGACTTGGATTCACCCGGATCCGGTTCAAATGTCCAACGACCGCTTCTCATATATTCAAGTTTATCGGAGCCCCAGTCCAAGCATAAATCCGAGCCTATACCAATATGATCGATGCCAATCATTTCGCTAGTTTCAACTACCATTTGACAAAACGATTCCAATGTACAGTTTGACCCATTGTTAAGATGCAAGGGATAAAGACTAAATCCGAGCATCCCGCCGTTATCGGCAAGAAGTTTCAAGACTTCATCGGACTTGTTGCGAACCGAAGAATGGAAACTCAGTGGGTTTGCATGAGTGATAGCAACAGGTCGCTCAGATATAGAGATGGTCTCTAAGCTGGTTCTCTCAGATGTATGAGATAAGTCAATGATCATCCCTAAGCGATTCATTTCACGAATGACGTTTCGTCCAAACTTGGTAACGCCGGCATCATTGGATTCGTAGCAACCTGCGCCTAGTAAACTGTAGTTGTTATAGGTAATCTGCATGATGCGCACGCCCAGTTCGTAGTAGATCTCTACCAATGACAGGTCATCTTCTATCGGCGAACAGTTTTGAAATCCGAAAATGATCCCAGTGCGTTTGGATTGAAAGGCTTTGGCTATGTCTGCGGCAGTACGGACAAGTAAAATTAAATCACCGTGATCCTTAAGCCAGCGATTCCAACGCCCAATGTGTTGCAGAGTTTGACGGCAATCTTCCCAATATGCAAGTGTAACGTGTACGGCATCAACCCCAGCCTCTACCAGCTGTTCGAATTGTTTTCGATTCCAATTGGACGACTGAAGTGCATCGATTACCGGAAATCGACCACCGAGAGATTGGGCTCCATGCATAGTAGTTACCTCATCGTGCAATTTAAGATTTCGAATTCAATCAAGCATAAAATATGCGTGATATACAATTCCACCATTATTCCTTTCTTGAATCGAATTTTATATGCGAGTCTCGCTTAACTGTAAATAGTTGACTAAATCGATTTTAATGTTATGCACGAACTAACCAAACTGTCGGCTACAGAAGTCGTCGAATTGCTCCGTAAAGGTGAAGTCACACCTTTAGAACTCGTTGAAATATCTGCTGCTCGAATTGAGCAAGTAGAGCCGTCACTCAATGCACTACCGACATTGTGCATTGAACAAGCAATAGCCGCTGCGAAGATGATGATGGAGTCAGATCATCCAATCGACCCAAATTCTCGCGGCTGGTTGGGAGGTCTGCCAATCTCAGTAAAGGACCTGGTTGAAACTAAGGGAATAAAAACTACGTTCGGATCCCCCATCTACGCAGACTATATTCCTTCAAAGTCTGATGTTTTGGTTGAGAAGATAGAAAAGTGCGGTGGAATTGTAGTCGGAAAATCCAATACCCCAGAGTTCGGTGCTGGTGCAAGTACATTTAATCAAGTATTTGGTCGCACGTACAATCCTTGGAAATTATCAAAGTCAGTGGCGGGTTCTTCAGGTGGAGCGTGTGCATCAGTCGCTTCAGGAGAAGTTTGGCTGGGAACTGGAAGTGACTTGGGGGGCAGCTTGCGTACACCGGCTAGTTTCAATTCAGTTGTTGGACTACGACCCAGTCCAGGCAGAGTTCCGCGCTCGGCAAGTCAACCGTTCGATACGTTGCATGTTCAAGGGCCGATAGCGAGAAATGTCCCTGATCTAGCTTTATTTCTGGATGCCATGTCTGGCTTTAACCCTCAGGACCCCCTAAGCTACTGCAGCCCCAATGTACCATACGCTCAAGCCGTAAAATCCCCACCTTCACTTAAGCGTGTCGCGTTCTCCTCTGACCTTGGTATTGCCGTCGTCGATCCTGAAGTAGAAAGAATTTGCTCGGTAGCCGTGATGAAATTTGAAGATGCAGGTGTACAGGTTGGAGATGGTGACTGTCCTAGTTTTGCCGGTGCAATTGATTGTTTCAATGTTTTGCGGGCAGCTAGTTTTGCTTGCGACTTGGGACCTGATTTGAGAAAACACAGAGAAAAACTGAAACCGGATGTGGTGTGGAATGTTGAGCAAGGATTGAAGCTTACTGCCGATGACATTGGTAAGGCAGAAAGAACTAGAAAACGCATTCTCAATTCCGTAGTAAAGTTTTTTGAAAAGTTCGATCTTCTAATCTGCCCATGTGCAATCGTTCCACCCTTTGATGTTGAAACACGTTACGTCGAAGAAGTGCAGGGCCACAAGTTTGAATCGTACTTTGAGTGGCTATCAATCACCTTTGCAATTACACTGACAGGTTGTCCCGTCCTGGCACTGCCCGCAGGATTTACTCTCGATGGACTACCTATAGGAGTGCAATTGGTTGGACCACCAAGAGGAGAATCTAATCTGCTGGCGGCTGGAGCACTATTTGAAGAACTAACCGGAATCAGCAAGCAATTGCCGATTGACCCACGATAGTTCCCCAAACCGAAGCAGACTAAAGTTTTCGCGCCACCATATAGACGTGAACGTAGTCCATACTGTGGTTGCTCGGTTCTGTGCGAACCAATGAATTGTAGTTGGAATAGAACTGCTCAACGATTGATCGTCGTTCCTCCACTGAACGCGAAAAATCTAGGCCATTAAAGAACACGTTTTCGCTCCAGGACCGTAATGTTGGAACGTATGCATCAGCAAAAGCTACCGGGTCGCCTTGCCTGTCGAATTCAGTTCGATATGGACAGTCAGTCACTCCAGTATAGATTTTTTCCAGCACCAACCCCGATTTACTAACTGCACTGTCCGGATCATCAAATGGCAGTCGATATTCCTCGATAGTCTTATAAAACTGAGGGAACGCAGTGGCTTCACATTCGGCTTCAGTAATCACACCAGCAGCAGCCAGGTCTAACCACAATCTATAAAATGTATCGAACATATTCGCACCTCGGGTGTTCCCAAGATACCTTCCCTGTTCGTCGATACAGAAGTTTGCCATCACCAATAAAGCTCCACTTTTCATTTCTTTAGATCGATGCAGCAATATTGTTTCCCAGTCTGCCATTGCATAATCGCGAAAAGTTTGCCACTCATCGCCCACAGCTCCCGTAGCGTGAACGTGATTTGAAATTCGACCGGGTAAATTGCTCAACCAATGCATTGCAGTAGCCGAAAAACCCACATCAACAGTAGCGCTCGGGAGAATTTGTTTGTAGAACGTCGTGCCAGAGCAACTTACAAATACATCAGAGAACCTTTTCAAATAACTTGTAACTTCTGGAATCTGTCCGTGTAGCATTCGAAACAATGAAGAAAAGTCATTGTGAGGAAGATCTGTGTAGGTAACAGAGACTTCCTGTTTGGGTGATGCCTTGCGTACGGCTTCGACAATACGACTCATAAGATCGATGGAAGTGCCGCCATCTGCCGCACCGTAGTCCACGACACTGAATGGGCGCT
The DNA here is from genome assembly GCA_965200645.1 of Arenicellales bacterium. Taxonomy (GTDB): domain Bacteria; phylum Pseudomonadota; class Gammaproteobacteria; order Arenicellales; family JAJDZL01; genus CBDAUN01. Next base: position 459,281 of record CBDAUN010000002.1, on the reverse strand, counting down.
CTGATTCAGAAACATTTTCAGCAGAAAAATATTCAAAAACCAGATCACCTGCCCGGTCAATAACGTGCTTCGCGCCAACAGTGTTTGCGGAGTAGTAGCCCCCACCCTTCATAAAAATCTTTGGTTCACTCATAAATCATGGCTCTCCATGTCATCTTCATCACAATGAACTTCTACGTTTTTCAACAATCTTTGGCTTTCACCGGGAAATACAAAAATTCCAATCCGCTAATTCGGCCATAACATCCTTAGTGCATAATCTGGTTACTTTCTTACCCAAGCCAAAACAAATTTAGGTAACATTATCCGCAGGATACTGCTAATTCCACCTTACAAATTCAACTTTCAAGACTTCACCAATAGACAATTCAATGGTGAAGTTGGGAGTATACAATTTGTTGCTTTAGCGATGGATGCTCTGGATTATCCATTTGAGTCATACACCAGACTGAATTGAAGGGGACTTATATACACACCATGATTGAACACTGCACTGTTCGCTATAGGATAAGTACAAGCAAAGCTAAATATCGCCAGATGTATGCTGTGGCCGGTGCGTGTCGGTTGATGTGGCAGCACTTTGCTGCACAACTACAAAAGAAATATCAAGAAACCAGCCAATGTGGATTTAAACACTTCACCTTGTGTCAGCAGTTGACGCAGTTCAGCAAGTCACCAAAAGCCTCTTGGTTGCAGGACGATGCAAGTTCTATCATCAGACATTCACCGCAAGGGATTCAAACGCAGGGTCAAAACTTCTTCAAAACCCGTGTCAAACAAGGCCTGCCAAAGTTTAAGTCCAAGTGGTATTTGCCTGTGTCATTGCCAATCGGGTCATGCGGACGTCAACACCGCATTAAATTTATTGGCCTTGGTGGTTCCGCGGGGCGCGGCGATGGCAACATGGGTGGGGCTGGGAAACGTCAAAACGAACAACCTGTACCGGTGATGTAGATTGTCTATAAATCTCAAGACAATGGCCATACCATTCGCTCTTTTAGTTATATTTTGGCTAGCGTTGTCAGGACATTACACTTTTCTACTCATTGGTTTTGGCATCGCTTCCTGTGCGTTTGTGACCTTTATCGTATGGAGAATGGATATAGCTGATCATAAAGGTCACCCCCTTTACCTAATTTCTTTACGAGTATTCCCCTATTACATCTGGCTTCTCAAGGAAATCTTGGTATCGAGTTTTACAGTTGCTCGAATGGCTGTTTCAAGCAAGATGAATATCGATACAAAGACCACCTTCTTAGACGCAAAAGACCTGAAGGAAATTGAAAAAGTGGTTTATGCAAATTCCATCACATTGACACCAGGCACATTAACAATCGATGTGACGGACACCCATCTTCAAGTTCACACGATCCGTGCCGACCTGTTGGATTCGCTAGAACGTGGAGATATGAAAAGACGAGTTCTCAATACAACAGTTTATCCATGGGAGAAAAAATGATTCTTATCGTTGTAGCAATAAGCATCATGATCGGTATGGCTCTATTGCTGATTCGAGCGACTTTGGGACCATCTACTTACGACCGCCTCCTAGCCATCAACAACTTCGGCACTAAGACTGTACTGCTAATCGCAATATATGGCTTTCTGACAGACCGGCCTGAGTTTCTTGACATTGCTATTGTCTACGCTCTATGCAACTTTATTGTGACTATTGCGGTTTTGAAGTTTTTTGAGTACGGCAATCTTGGTCACATGGGTGAGGATCTCGAAAAGGATACCGAATAGTGGACGTAGCTTTAGAAATCATTCGGGATATCCTGCTAGTCGTAGGCGCTTTATTTGTCCTTGCAGGAAACATTGGCGTATTGCGCTTCCCATCATTTTTCACAAGAGTTCATGCTGCTGGAGTTACGGATACTGCTGGTGCCGGCTGCATCCTTTTGGGACTAGCTATTGAAGGTGGATTCAGTTTGGTAACCGCAAAAATTTTTATGATTTTGCTGTTTTTGTTTTTTACCAGTCCGACTTCATCACACGCACTGGCAAAGGCGGCCTTGCATCGGATGACAGAACAAACGGACTCATTCAGATGGTAGCCATAGAGCAATTTATAAATATTGTGTTGCTGTGCCTGCTTCTAGCTGTCGCAATTGTTATCGTACGCTCTCGTAACTTGTTTGCCACTGTGATGCTGTTCGGTATTTTCAGTGCCTTGACTGCGAGTCTTTTTGTGGTACTGGACGCAGTGGACGTTGCCTTCACTGAGGCCGCAGTAGGATCCTGCATATCAACAATCCTGATGCTGGGTGCACTTTCAGCATGCAAGTCGAGATTTGAAAAAATTCATCATCATCCGAAACTGCTTCCTGTAGTAGTCGGAGTTGTAGTTTTTGCCACGATTCTAATCATAGGTATTTCGGGCATACCGGAATTTGCCGACCATCATGCAGCTTCTAATCAACATGTCGTACCGCGCTACATTGAAGAGTCCGGGACAGAAATCGGCATACCCAACATTGTCACGTCAATTTTGGCGAGCTACCGCGGATACGACACCCTAGGAGAGGTGGTAGTCATTTTCACCGCTGGTATTGGTGTGATTTCACTGCTTGGCAGACGTCGACAAAAAAAGATAAAGGATTAAGTCATTAATGAGGCACCATCTCGTACTACATATCGTGGCAAAAATGCTGATGCCATACATCATGGTTTTCGCCCTTTATGTCCAGTTTCATGGTGATTACGGACCCGGCGGTGGATTTCAAGCCGGTGTGATTTTTGGTGCAGGCTTTGTGATTTATGGAATTATTTTCGGCGTTGAAACGGCTACAAAAGTTCTGCCTTTGTCCTTAGTCAAAACTATCGCTGCGATTGGCGTTTTGCTCTACACCGGTGTCGGCATTGCGTCCATGTGCTTTGGCGGCGAGTTCCTAAACTACAGTGTTTTGTTGCCTGACTCCATAGCAGGCCAGCATTTGGGAATTTTGCTAATCGAACTCGGGGTTGGCATTACGGTGTCGACAACAATGGTAGCCCTGTTCTTCTCTTTTGCAACATATGACCCCGATGCCGAGGATGTTGAGGACTAGTGCATGAATATCCTTGAGGTTGTGTCAAACTATTTCAACTATTGGATAGTGATTGGCCTAATGACTTGTGGTTTGTACATCGTTTTCGCCGCAAGCAACTACGTTAAGAAAATTGTAGGGCTCAATATCTTCCAGGCATCCGTATTCATACTTTACATCAGCATCGCCAAAGTCAGTGGCGGGACTGCTCCAATTCTATTTGAAGGGGACCATGTCTACTCAAATCCGTTGCCTCACGTATTGATTCTCACGGCAATTGTGGTTGGTGTTGCAACCACAGCACTCGGACTGGCGCTGATAGTTCGAATTCGAAGCAAGTTTGGCACGATTGATGATATCGAAGCACATCAAGCGGCATTGAAAGACCCTGACTAATGCTGAGCACTCACCTCCCAGCTCTACAAATTGCAATTCCTCTTCTAGCCGCACCGCTCTGCGTTGTCTTTAGGCACCACCGAATTGCATGGCTAATTGCTCTGGCAACAGGAATTGCATGTATTACCACCTCTATTGTTTTGTTGCAGGAAGTGAATACCACTGGAACGGTGATTTACTCGCTTGGCGGGTGGGCAGCTCCCTGGGGGATTGAATATCGAATAGATTTCGCCAACGTCTTCGTACTGCTAATCATTTGCATAATTTTCCTAGCGGGAGTCATTTATGCTCCGTTAAGTGTAGCTGCAGAGTTACCGCAAGAACAAAGACTATGGATTTATGTTGCCCTAATACTGTGCTTTACCGGGCTATCGGGGATCACCATCTCAGGCGATGTCTTCAACGTATTTGTATTTCTAGAAATATCGTCACTTTCGTCCTACGTTCTCATTAGTCTTGGGTCGGATCGGCGATGTCTAACTGCAGCGCTACGTTACCTGTTTATGGGCACTATCGGCGCGACGTTCTTTTTGATTGGCGTCGGTCTTTTGTACGCTCTTACAGGCACTTTGAACATGTCCGACTTGGCGGTTCGCACTCCGGAACATCTGGATAACCTGACTGCAAGAACAGCCTTCGGATTCATCATCGTTGGTTTAGCCATCAAAATTGCAGTGTTCCCGTTGTATCACTGGTTGCCAAATGCATATGCCTACGCACCGAGTGTCGGAACGATATTTTTGGCCGGTACGGCAACAAAGGCGGCTGTTTATGTCCTCGCTCGGATGATCTTTACTGTGTTTCCGGAATCATTTGTTACGGATTTTGATTTCTTTTTCTCGATTTTGATCGCAGTCGGAGTTGCCGGAGCAGTAGTTGCATCCACCGTGGCGTTCTTTCAAGTTGATCTCAAGCGGCTATTCGCCTGGTCGAGTATCAGTCAAATTGGATATATCGTCATTGGACTTGGCATCGCCACAGTATCCGGAGTGGCTTCATCTTTCGTACACCTTTTCAATCATGCATTGATGAAGACCGCAGTCTTTATGGCAATCGGTGGAATGCTTATGGTAACTGGAAGTGTTGCTATGAGCAACTTGACCAATGCTGGTCGACGGATGCCTTGGACCATGGCGGCGATTGTCGTCGGTGGTCTCAGTTTAATTGGTGTCCCGTTTACCACCGGATTCGTGAGCAAGTGGTATTTGGTTGTCGCAGCTCTGGACGAGGGATTTTGGTGGATTGCCGCAATCGTTTTAGTCGGGTCATTGATCACTGCGGCATATGTATGGAAGATTGTTGAACTCGCATACTTCAGAAAAGACCAAGATGCACCAGTGGTAAGGCAGGAAGCACCGATTTGGCTACTTGTTCCTACTTGGACTCTGGTGTTGGCCAACATTTACTTCGGAGTCAACGCAACCTTTACTGGATCACAGGCAATTCATGCTGCTAACGCAATCATGGGGCTAACTCCGTAATGTCACCTGACAATGCCATAGTCTTATCGATATTGGTACCGCTTGTCGGTGCTGGCTTTATTCTCGCACTCAATAAACGGCCAAATTTGCGAGAGACTGCAACCTTGGTTACGGCCACTGTAACTTTTTTGCTGGTGGTAAACGCGTATTTCGCTGTTCGCGATGGACATTTACCAACTTTTACTCTGATTGAATTCATACCGGGGGTATCGCTTGCACTCAATGCCGAACCCATTGGTATGCTGTTTGCCCTGCTTGCCAGTTTTCTTTGGATCATTACCTCGATTTACGCGATCGGGTATATGCGTGGGCACCATGAAAAGAATCAAACAAGGTTTTACTTGTTCTTTGCTGTTGCAATCAGTTGCACACTTGGCCTCGCATTTTCGGCCAACGGATTTACATTATTCTTCTTCTATGAAGCACTCACTCTATCTACCTTTCCACTAGTCACGCATTCCGGAACTGAAGAAGCGAAGCGATCTGGTCGCGTTTATTTGTTTGTGTTGCTAGGGACATCCGTTTCCTTCCTGCTGTTTGCATTAATTTGGACTTGGTCATTAACCGGAACAGTAGATTTTACGCCGGGCGGGGTATTCCAAAATTTACAGGATTCGTTCCTGTTGGAGATTTTGCTCCTCCTTTTTGTGCTGGGAATAGGAAAAGCGGCGTTGATGCCATTTCACAAGTGGCTTCCGGCCGCAATGGTCGCTCCTACGCCCGTCAGCGCCTTACTTCATGCCGTTGCGGTCGTCAAAGCAGGTGTGTTTACGGTCATAAAGGTTGTCGTATATATTTTTGGAATCGACCTAGTCTCAAAACTCGTCATGCATGACCTTTTGAGTTATCTAGCGGCATTTACCGTTTTAGCCACTGCAATCATTGCGATCAGGCAAGACAACCTTAAACGACGGCTGGCCTACTCTACAATTAGCCAGCTTAGCTACATTGTTCTTGGAGCTATTACTGCATCGTCCATCGGAATAATTGGCGGTGGGTTACATATGGTCATGCACGGATTTGGTAAGATTGTTTTGTTCTTTGGTGCGGGTGCAATTTTAGTCGCACATCACTATACCAAGGTCAGTGAATTGCGCGGAATTGGCTACAAGATGCCGGTTACCATTGCGGCATTTTTTGTCGGTACACTCTGCATAATTGGCGTACCGCCAACAGGTGGGGTATGGAGCAAATGGAATTTGATTCTTGGTGTCGGCGAATCACAAAACTGGATTATTAGTGCTGCATTGTTTTTTGGCCCATTATTGAGTGTTGCGTACCTCATGCCGATTTCGGTAAGGGCATTCCTTCCCATTGGCGGCGATAAATCGATGGAAGTGAAGGAGGCTCCCCTGCCTATTCTGATTGCTATGGTTGCGGCGGCGACTGGTTGTGTCGTGCTTTTCTTTGCTATAAATCCATTGATTGACTTGTTGAATTTGACTTTTCAATAATCCGAAAACTAGATGAGTAATGAGTAAGGCATCGGAATCTCCAAGACCCAAGGCGAATGGCCTTCGTACAATTTTGCGTTGGTTTTACATTTCCTGCGCGGTCGTTTTTGTGCTCGATCTTGTATTGCATCGACATGTCGACCACCCGTGGGAATGGTTGCCTTTTTTCTATGCAATTTTCGGATTTGTTGCCTGTGTGCTGCTTGTCGTAGTCGCCAAACTAATGCGCAAGCCGCTGATGCGCTCTGAGAGATACTACGACGATGATTGAGATTCCTCCTTTTGTCGTATTTTTCATTGGTGCAATTGGTGCTGTTGCATTTCGTGGTGTGGCAAGGTCGATTTGGTTTGTTGCTGTTCCGGTAGTCAGCGCGTTATTTTTACTTTCTTCGTTAGGCACCGGTTATGAGTGGCACGTTAGTGTCATGGGATACGACCTGGTGCTCTACAGGATGGACAAACTGAGTCTTGTTTTTGGCTTTGTCTTTCATATTGCAGCAATTCTTGGAGCAATTTTTGCGTGGTGCTTTCGGTCGCCGGTAGAACATGCTTCTGCATTGCTATATGCAGGGTCATCGCTAGGTGCAGTATTTTGCGGTGATTTCATTTCGCTGTTCATCTTCTTTGAAATTATGACAGTCTCAGCGATGATGCTTGTATTGGTGGGTAATTTTCGAGCATCAGCCGGAGCAAGTCTACGCTATCTGGGAGTGCACATCTTTTCGGGGTTGTTGCTGTTATTAGGGGCAATACTTCACTATAGAGGAACTGGTTCAATTGAATTCACATACCTTGGGCTTTCCGAGTTTCCAACACTATTAATCTTCCTTTCATTTGGCATCAAATGTGCCTTCCCACTGTTTCATAATTGGCTGACCGATGCGTATCCGGAGTCTACCCCAGCAGGCACTGTATTTTTAAGTGCCTTCACTACAAAAGTTGCAGTTTATTGTCTAGCCCGCAGTTTTGCCGGAACTGAAATTCTAATTTACATTGGCGCGTTGATGACATGCTTTCCGATCTTCTACGCAGTTATTGAAAACGACTTACGAAGGGTTCTCGGCTACAGCATGATCAACCAGATTGGATTTATGGTCACAGGTATCGGAATTGGAACGGAGCTTGCCATTAACGGTGCAGTGGCACACGCATTTAACGACGTAATTTTTAAAGGTTTGTTAATGATGGCGATGGGGGCTGTGTTGTATCGAACTGGTCGAATGAACGGTTCGGACCTAGGCGGTCTTTATCGCTCAATGCCATTCACGACTACATTTTGTATTGTCGGTGCTGCATCAATTTCAGCGTTCCCTTTGTTTAGCGGCTTTGTAAGTAAATCGATGGTAATGTCTGCTGCCATCTATGAGGGCTATCACATAGTGTGGATTGCCCTACTCTTTGCTTCGGCAGGTGTATTCCACCATGCCGGGATAAAGATTCCATTCTTTGCATTCTTCGCACACGATTCGGGGATACGTTGCAAGGAAGCTCCAACGAGTATGCTGATTGCAATGGGAATATCCGCTGTTCTGTGTATAGGAATCGGTAGCTTCCCAAATCTTCTATATTCGGTCCTACCTTTTGATGTTGATTACAGTCCGTATGACACAAGCCATGTGCTTGCGCAAATCCAACTACTGCTGTTCTCTGCACTAGCATTCGTATGGCTAAAACTTTCTGGGATTTATCCTCCGGAACTGCGTGGCACCAATATTGATGCAGAGTGGGTGTATCGACGAGGCGGGCGAATTTTGTATCAAAAAGTATCGGCAGTGGTTTCCAGCAGCATCCTTGCCTGCTATGCTTTGTTTACTCGAATTTGTCATACAACTTTGCACTTGGCAATACAGCGAACCGGAACCGAATCACAGACTGCACAAACACCTCCGGTCAGATTAATGATCGTTTTCGTTTTTGGAGCGCTGTGTGTGCTACTTGTACTTTTGTTTATCTAGTGAAGGATGTCGTTAAAGCTACTCGGAGACTTCTCTGTTTTCCGATGTCTGTTCCAGTTTTAGCCACAAGCATCCGTCTTCAGACTGCTCGTCGAGGTACTCAAGCCAATTTTCGTGTAGTTTAAGTTCTTCTGGAGTTGCGTGGAGTACTGGCAACTGCATGCCATCGAATCGCGCAAACGATTCTTCAGTGTCTGTGTCCAAGCCGGCAATACCGCCTTCACCAAAGTTCATTGCAGTTTGACCACCGGTCATCTCCTTCCAAACAGTCAGGAGAATCCTGGCATCAATCATTGCGCCATGCTTTTCCCGTACCGAAAGATCGACTCCGTAGTTCGTTGCTAAAGCATCCAAAGAAGCTCGTCGACCGGGACGCAGTGATCTTGCCAGTTGTAATGTGTCTATGATTGAATTGCAGTGATTTTCAACCAGCACCAGTTCTCCAAACGCAATTTTCAGTTCATTGTTCAAATGCGTAACATCAAAACTCGCGTTGTGGATTATGAGATCCGCACCTTTTATGAAGTCCAGAAATTCTTCGGCAATTGCGGAAAAAGGCTGTTTGGATTCGAGAAATTCAGCTGTTATTCCATGTACATGGAGTGCTTCGTCTTCAATCTCTCGACCTGGGTTAACAAATTGATGAAATTCCTTGCCCGTTTCAACTCGGTGAAATAATTCAATACCGGCCACTTCTACAATTCGATGACCTTCATCTACATCTAGTCCGGTTGTTTCAGTATCAAGTACTATTTGTCGCATTTCAATTCAACTCTTAGTTATCGACTGGTCTGGTGTCAGATGTATCTGCAACAGTGAATATTACTATCAATGTGCTGGTGTAGCAGACTTGGCAAGCTGGTCGACGTATTCATTCCATGGTGTCCCTGAATGGGCCTTAACCCAATGCCACTTAACATCGTGGAATTGATTCAACCGATCGAGTTCCTTCCACAAATCTACATTTTTCACACTGCCGGCTTTGCCACGCTTCCAGTTACTTTTCTTCCAAGAGTGAATCCATTGAGATATTCCAAGCTGGACGTATTGAGAATCAGTAAATACTTCGACCGAACGTCTTTCGTTTAAGTGCCTTAGTGCTTCAATGACTGCAGTTAACTCCATCCGATTGTTGGTGGTGTCGAGTTGACCGCCACAAATCTCACTCTTCTTCCCTTTAAAGAGAAAGACGGCACCCCACCCTCCTGGACCAGGATTAGGGTTACAAGATCCATCTGTGTATATCTGCAGTTTCGATTCTTCCACTGATCAAATTCCTCACTTAGTTGTTTGCTCAGCTATTGGCTGAAATAGGCGACGGTGTGATAACCGGGACTTGCGCAATGATTCTGCATTCATGCGGACGCCAAGCACCTTTTTTTTGGCTACCAAAATATATATTGATCCCATAGCTGGCCACCATCTAGCTCCCGCTGTCTCAAAACTACGAAACTGATTCAATCGCTTTTGCTGAACAAACGGAGGCCGAAAGAACAAATACTCTCCAGCAATGACTTCGAATCCAAGCAATGCAAACCAATCTCGCACACGAACAGCTGAATATAGATGCGCTTGATCCACGGTTGTTCCCGAAAATCGGTTCATATACTTCGCCACACCAAACAAACTTCTCGGATTAAAAGATGAGATCGCAACAATTCCTTCCGGAGTAACACACTGGGTAACTTCTCGGAGAACATCATGCGGATAACTGCTAAAGTCCAATGCATGAACTAGAATCAATAAATCGATCGAATTTTCGCCGAATGGCAACTGTTCCGATTCTGCAACGATAGCGACATCTAATTTTCTATCAGGTTCTTGAGAAACTCGAATGTGTTGTTGTGATAAGTGTAATGCACTTAAGTCTAAGTGCCGAAAGTTAGATACTTGAATCGTGGTCGGATAATAGCGCGAGGGTACTAGTCGGTTGAAAGTCGCCGTTTCTGCCTCCATCATGGCATTGCCCAATGGAAGATCAAACCAATTCAGTAATGATTGTTCATGCTTGCCTTTGGTGGTCACTATTCTCTCGAGAAGTACTGCCGATTGTGACTGCCATTAATATAGACCTGAGTAAGAAATTATATGTAATTTCGGTTCCTCGTTTACTACCACCTGGAAGACGTATTCAAAGGCTAAATCGAGCAAGGCAAAAACACCAAGTTAAACGATTTTGTGATGTAAAATTTGTTCCAAGAAAAGCGGACTTATGTTCGTTTTTTTATTTAGTTACTGCTAGTTCTTTGCATTTGAGAATTATCTTCAAAATTATTCAAAATAAGTGTTTCAGAGTCGCTTAAGTATTCTAAAATTCCTATTTGATATTTCGGGGTTTGCGTTGAATTTTTGCAAAAACCTTCAATCTCCAAACTACACAAGACCTAATTCTTTGTAATCGGAATGGCCTACTTTACTCGTCTGAATTGGAGTAACAACCAACCATCAGTACTACATAGCCCAATCGCTTGTTCGTTTGGTCAAAATATATGATCAAAACTATTGAAGTCTTAGAAAGTAAGTTGGCTCGGAAGTCGTTATTTCTTGCGGTATTGCTACTGCTTTCGTCCGGCCTATTGAACGTAAACTCGGGCATTGTATTCAATAATCATTCGTTTCGTATACTTGAACTGACTATAGATGTCATTCCGACGGTACATGCCGCTGAGACTTCTCCGGATTTTCGACATTCCAATGATTTATGGAGCAACATACGACAAGACTTTAGTCTACCAGAACTAAAATCCAGTAATGTTTCGAGGTACGAAAGGAAGTTCACGGCAAATCCAGAGTCATTGGAGAAAACCCTCCGAAGAGGACTTGTTTACTTGCAGTATATCTATCAGGAAGTTAAGGCTCGTGGCATGCCGGCGGAAATCGCCCTCCTGCCATTTGTAGAAAGCTCCTTTAATCCTTATGCCCTATCACAAGCCAATGCCGCAGGCCTGTGGCAATTTATTCCTGCAACTGGCAAGCGTTTCGAACTGGAAAGTAATTGGTGGTATGAAGGACGCCGTGACATTGTCAAATCAACCAACGCGGCTTTGCAGTATCTTCAGTCTCTTTATGAAATTTTTGACGAAGATTGGTTTCATGCACTGTCTGCATACAATTCGGGTGAAACTAAAGTTCGTAAGGCCATCGAAAAGAATAACAAGCTCAACAAATCAACAAATGTTGAGCATCTAAATCTCTATCGTGAGACTCGGCACTATTTGTCCAAGTTGATTGCGATCAGAAATATCGTTGCGCATCCAGAGAAGTTCGGCATCAATCTTGGGAATGCTACAGTTGATCAAACATTCGTTTCTGTAGAATTTGACAGACAGGTTAATTTAAGGTTCATTGCCTCTAACTCGAAAGTTTCCGCACAAGACCTTCATCGATTAAATCCAGGACTGAAGCGGCAGGTAACTCCACCCTCGGGTCCGCATGTATTGCTGGTTCCTAGACGAGATTTGGCGAAAGTTCTAAATTTTGTTGACTCGACTGATTCGCATAACTCTGGCACTTATATTACCTATGTCGTGAAGAAAGGTGATAGTTTGAGCAAGATTGCACATAACTTCAGACTTCCAGTTGACGCAATTGTTGCTGCGAACACAATTCAGTCTCCGGACTATATTCGCACCGGAAGCACGCTCCTGATTCCATCCTTATTTTCTGGGTCAGGATCTAACAACTTCGACGATTACTTGCGCAAGCACGAGCATCATGTTCGTTTGGGGGATTCTCTGTGGGGAATTGCAAATCTTTACAATGTAAAGTTGAGTCAATTGTTTGAATGGAATCAGATTGATGAGTCAGATTACCTTCGACCTGACCAAGTCATCGTAGTTTACCTAGACTAACAACACCAGGGGAAAATAATAAAAGTACCGACACGAAGCGTTCGTTAGTACGGGCGGCGGCCTTACGCGTAACCGGCCTGATCACTGACGTCGCCCGAAAGGAGCGGCACCGCCAGAGGCGGGTACGTTTTCTGTACATGGTCGTCCACTGGCACTGTTCAGCGACCCATCAGTGCCGGTTCCACCAATGTTCACCAAAATCGCACGAATAAACCGCCGGAATTCCTTCCAATTTAGCTCTGGCTGGGCGAAATATCAACTTTTAAAGTTGTAGAATAATTCCAAACGTGAAACTCTCATTGTGCTACTTTTATTTAGTTGCCGTTTTTATACGCTTTAAGATGTGAGTTTGAACTCCTTAATCTCCTCCCGGATTTTAGTAGTTAGTGCAACACTGACTGAAATAGTGAAAGAACAAATCACCTGCTTGACGATGAAATAATGTGATAAATAACAGCATGAACTGAAGGGCTTTCGACGGAACGATTTTACATTCCGGAATACTTTTCAAAATTAACTTTCACTTGAATTTGACGGGGTATCGCGATACTCGATCAGTGACGAACTGCCAGTGATATCCAAGATACGAATCCAGGATTTATTCCCATAGGCATCCGTGAGTTTTAACTCTTTGCCAGTCAGAAAGTTTACTGGCTGCTGCTGGCCATCATTGATCGCTATGTTGGTCGCATACAGATAGGTGCGATCGAGTGAGTCCCTGATAGGATTTAGACGTCCAGCCAAGCCTGGAATATCCCCTGTTTGGTCCGGGAATATTTTGCTGCCCCCGTCCTTAAGCGGTGCGAGATTCACAGTGAGTACTTTATTTGACGGTATCCAGTTCAGTACGCGGTGAGCACGATATCCTGTGGCAGTCACATAAACTTTCATTGGTAACTCAGTGGTATATAGGTCTACAAGTACTTCGCCGTTATAGTCTGTGATTGCTTGGAGATAGGTTTTGTTCGGATATAGCACCAGGATATCAACACCGGGGACAGGTGCACCATTTGCAAATACTCTAACAGACACTGAATTCGGGTTTACCCGGTGCAATGCTGCAGGCATAGTCAGGCAAATATCTTTGCCGTCAAGTATTCGATATTCGGGTTCTTTACCTGAAAGTTCCTGGGTCTTTCGCAGAATAATTCGCACTCCATCACCCCTCTGTTCCATAAAGAATTTACGTTCATCAGTACCATGAATATCGGTTACCGGAAGTCGTCTGAAAATGGAAGCAATGGCTTCGTTGCGAGTTGCCTGAGTCTCAGACATAGCGTCAATAGTCATCCCATTCGGTAGTCCTCCGGGGGAAATAATTTCCAATCGGTTATTGAATATTGACAATCGAATTTTGCGTTGGTTAATTGCGTAATCCCTGTGCACTACGGCATTGACAACCGCTTCAAATATTGCACGTAAACTATACTGTGGCATATCATCTCGTGCTGGAGTCTTGTGAGATGCCACCTTCATATTACGCCGTACGAACTGCACTGCATCGACAATCTGGCGATTCAATGGTCCGGAAATTGATTTTGCATCCAACTGGTTGGATGCACGGTCTGTGCCCTCATAACAAGTTGCAGTAATCACGGCTTGGGGCAACAACTCATGCGGATTCTGCATACAAAACAGTACACCTGTTACAGTTGCGCGTAAATCACCTGCCTGATCAGCAACCAGTAAACAAAGTTTTTGCAGTGCCGCCTTAATATCCGTAGATCCTTCAGTACTTAGCAGGGGTTGCCAGAGAGATTCTTCCAAGGTACCCAATCCTGTGTCCGGTACATGCTGTTTATCAAACCAGAAAAACCTGGCTTGCGTACGTCTCTGGGCGAGACGCAACTGTTCGTCAGTGTTCATTCTCCGAGTTGAACTACCAACTCGCCAATAACTTCCACCTGGGCTTACATGTAAAGCATTACCAGGTGGAATTTGAACCAAAAGAAATGGCTTGCCTTTTTCAATTTCCCGGCGACAGATTACTACATACAGAGGTGGGTTTATTGAATCTGCACAAAGTTCTGAAATTAGTCGCTCAAATTTATCCATTTGTTTTCGCGTCATCCCTTGCACTTCGCCACTGTCGGTGACTCCACAGAGCAACACACCACCTTCTGCATTCGCAAAGGCGGCAATTTCATCAGCCAGTTTATCGCGACTGGGATTCTTGGGACGATTTCCGGAAAACTCTATTTGTTTGAATTCCCAAGAACTATCCTTACCCAATCGCAGGTGTTGTTCAATTTCAGCATTACTAATCTTCTTCATCTATGCAGACTCCAGTATTCCAAAGAATATAGGGAGATACTTTTTCAGCAAGCCAATTTGGCTTTATGAATAGATCCTGGGGAAATAGTTTAGGGAAATTTGGAGTTGGTGGTGTCATCTGTAAATGTTTCACACCAATAGCATGAAAGCTTAAACGGGATCGTTTTCTTCACTCAAAGAGCGAATTGACCAAATTGGTAATGCTTTCATGGATATTTATTTCCTTGTAATTTGGCACAAATACAAAATGAATGGAAAGCCAAAGCCGAGAGTTATAAACGTGGCGTTTCAGCCCGTCTTAATAAAATTTTCCAAAATTGGATTGAAAAGTTACTGATTTAGCAACTCACGAACGCGAATCAGGTCTTCCCACACCTTCACCTTTTCGGTCAGCCGACGCAGCAAATAGGCCGGATGATATGTCACCACTACCTCAATTCCTGTATCCCTGTAATGATGTCGTTCTCGCCGCAGTTGGCCCAAGGTGCGTTCGGTATCAAGCAGTAACTGAGCACTGACTCTACCCAGTGCGACAATGATGTCAGGGTCGATAAGTTGGATCTGTCGCTGCAGATAAGGTGAACAACACGACGCCTCCGAAGGTGAAGGATCGCGGTTGTTTGGAGGCCGGCACTTAAGAACATTGGAAATGTAGACATCCTCTCTATTCAAACCAAGTGCAGTAATAATTGAAGTCAATAGGCGACCAGCCTTACCCACAAACGGCTTGCCCTCTAAGTCTTCGTCTGCACCCGGAGCTTCACCGATAAACATCAATCGTGCTTTGTCAGAACCTGTTCCAAAGACTACATTGGTTCGAGTACGACTTAGGTTGCACTTTTCACACTGAGCAACGACCTTGGAAAGTTCTGGCAATTCCAATTTAAAGACATTCGAACTTTGAACCTCCAAGGCTGCGAATTGTTGGAGGGCGACTTCGGGCGACTTTTCCTGCTCGGTCGCTGCTTGTTCTTCAATGTCATCGTCGGCTCGCAATCGCCATACCTCCACTCCCATATTCTGGAGGTAATCAGATTTACTCATATACCTTGACTCGCAATATCACCTGTTTGTGGATTGAATCGAACTGAGGAGGAGTGCAGACGATTGAGTGCATCAATGAATGCCTTAGCCGAAGCGATGATGATGTCGGTATCGGCCCCATGACCGTTGGCCACCAAACCATTTTGCCGCAATCGGACAGTCACCTCGCCTTGGGCATCGGTGCCGCCTGTAATACTTTTTACCGAATACAGGTCCAATTTGGATTCGCTAACAGCAATCGATTCGATTGCTTTAAAGGAAGCATCTATTGGACCGTTGCCATCTGACATTGATTCCACGGAATCACCATCGACATTTACCACGACGGTCGCTGTTGATGCACTGTGCATATCCGAATGTACCTTTAAGGTTTCAAGTTTGAACCGAAATTCCTGTGAGTGCAACCCGGAGTCGGCAATAAGACCGATGAGGTCATCATCGTAAATTTGATGTTTCTTATCGGCAAGAGCTTTAAAATCTGAAAATGCAGAATTTAGTTCATCGTCAGAACTGAAATGAATTCCCAATTCATTCAAACGCTGTTGAAATGCATTTCGACCGGAGTGTTTCCCCAGGACCATCGAGTTGGTCGACCATCCTACATCTTCGGCACGCATAATTTCATATGTTTCGCGCTTTTTTATGACTCCATCCTGATGAATACCGGATTCATGAGCAAATGCATTAGCGCCGACAATTGCCTTGTTCGGTTGTACTGGAAAACCGGTAACACTCGAAACGAGCCTGCTGGCCGGAACAATGTGAGTGGTATCAATTCCTGTATCGCAGGTAAAGGCGTCTCTTCGTGTTCGTATTGCCATAACGATTTCTTCCAGAGAGGCATTGCCCGCTCGCTCACCTAAGCCGTTAATGGTGCATTCGACTTGGCGTGCCCCTTTTTGAACCGCTGCAAGTGAATTGGCAACCGCAACCCCCAGGTCGTTGTGACAGTGAACCGAAAAAATCGCTTTGTCTGAATTAGGAATGGAACTAATGAGGTTTTCGATCAAACTCCCGAACTGTTCCGGCATGGTATAACCGACTGTGTCTGGGATATTGACTGTTTTTGCGCCGGCATCAATAACCTTTTCTAAAATTTTGCAGAGAAATTCGAAGTCAGACCGCCCGGCATCTTCAGGTGAAAACTCCACGTCATCAGTGAAGTTTCTCGCTTTCTTTACCGCCCATACTGCACGTTCGAGAACTTGGTCAGGTTCCATTCTCAACTTTTCCCGCATGTGTATGGGAGAAGTTGCAATAAATGTATGAATTCTAGGCGATGCAGCTGGTTTGACAGCTTGAATCGCTCTATCTAAGTCACCTTCTACCGCTCGTGCCAATGCACATATAGTACTACCCCTAACTTCTTTTGCGATTTGTTCCACTGCTGCGAGATCACCATCACTGGCTGCTGGAAAACCAGCTTCAATAACATCCACACGCATCTTTTCCAAAATATACGCAATGGCCAACTTCTCTTCGGCCGTCATCGAAGCACCAGGACTTTGCTCTCCATCGCGCAATGTAGTATCAAATATAATTAATCTATCATTTGTCATAACTTACTCCATCAACTCCTACAGTTGACTGTGGCAAATAAAAGGGACCTCGTAAATCTAATTTAGGATTTACGAAATTATGAAAGTTTTTTGGAAAAAAAGAATCGCGCCCTAGCGGCGCAGCAGCAGAGATAGGAAGCCGGAAGTCAGAGTGATGTTGATTGCCTTTACCTTCATAGAAAGTGCTTTATATCACGAACACAATCTCACATTCCATTTTTTTCAACCTGCATTTACTTGACTCAGAAATGAATTTGATTGTCCACAGTCATTAGATAAACTAAAATATTGCAAATAGATTTATGATAAATGTCACTTTTCAGGATTTCACAGCAGCCTTCAATGTAACTTAGAAGATATGATCTTTAGGGCATAACTTTTCATCATGAAAACTCTAATCATTGGCATTTTGATCGGCGGAATCCTCGGCGGTGGGGCTGGAATTGGAATTGGAATTTACTTGTTGCCAGTCATTGTTGAATACCAAAATCGCGACAAGGAACCTGTAGAGGTTGCAGCTGCCACCGAAGGCGACTTGGTGGGGATGTTTGATCGAGACAGTCCTGGTTCGGACGCACTGCACTGGGGAGAAGGTGATCTTAGAGTCACCGAAGGAAAATTAATTTTTGAAGAAAATGTCGAGCTGGCACCAGGACCGGACTATAGAGTTTATTTGACCACCAAATTTGCGGACACTAAGGAAGATTTTCTTCAGTTAAAGGATAAGGCAATCGAGGTGGGTAGGGTCAAACAGTTTTCTGGCCCGCTTAGTTTTACACTGCCTGATGATGTTGAGCCCAATGTGCTAGATAATGTCACAGTATGGTGCGAAGCATTCGGTATGTATATTGCCAGTTCCAGATTGGAGTAGGAGGCTCATCTGTCAAATTGGGTATAAAACAACCCTCAGTTACATAGGTGAGACGTTCGCTGCAAATCAACTTCGATGCACTAAAGGCAAACGCTTTGTTTGACGCAATACCCCAAAACTTAGTTGTGATATTTCTTGCAACATCCAACTGAAGGGATGTCCTTATACAAAACCACACAAGAACAATTCCATGACAAAATTATTTTGTCACTTAGCAATCTTGAAAGAATACTAGACTTCGATTGATACACTGAAATTCAAGGGTATCTAACTTACGAGGGATTAAACATGAAAGCAATTCAAACTCACGACGCACCGACACAAGCTGCATCGTTGCCTGATGCACTGGGAAAAATTAATCACCATGTTCTAGATGATGCTATTTTGAAGAAGATTGTTGTTCCTGATATTTACTACGCATTTGCAAGATGTCGAGCAACTGGTGTACCAATGGAAAAGGCAGCTGCCAACGAGTTGGCAGCTTCGATTCGTGATTGGGCTTTGTCCAAGGGCTGTATAGGATATTCGCATTGGTTCTCACCCATGCGAGGTCCATATCACGGCGAAAAACTTGAAACCTTTGTCAATGTTGACTTCGACACAAACAAATTGATTATTAATTTGTCTGGTTCCGAACTTTTTCAGACAGAGACTGATGGTTCATCATTTCCAAATGGTGGCCTGCGTGATACCCATGAGGCGGCTGCCTATATCGGGTGGGATACCGGATCCCCACCGTTTGTTTATCGTCAAACGCTGTACATTCCTTCTGCATTTGTAAGTTGGAACGGTGAGGCTCTTGATCAGAAAACCCCATTGTTACGTTCGTCAATGGCAGTGAATGAATACAGTGTTCGATTGCTTACGCATCTCGGCGATACAAAAACTATGGAGGTAGTGTGCAACGTAGGGTGGGAGCAGGAATTCTTTATTATCGATCGAGAACATTACCTAGCACGACCTGACTTGGTGGCCACAGGTCGTACTCTGCTAGGTTCACCTCCGTTACGCGGACAGGAGCAGTCGGAAAACTACTTTTCTCATATGGAACCCAGGGTAAATAAATTTGTAGCCGAATGCAGAGAGCAGTTGTGGGAACTGGGAATTTCGATTCACTGCACCCACAACGAAGTTGCTCCAGCACAATATGAAATTTCGCCGGTCTTCTCCATTGCCAACCATGCAGCCGATACCAATGTTTTGGCTATGGATGTTATGCGGAATATTGCATTTGAACATAACTTCGCAATTCTGTACCACGAAAAGCCATTTGCGGGAATTAATGGAACCGGTAAACACAATAACTGGGGATTGAACACAGATACCGGTGCGAACTTATTTACTGTCGGTAAAAATGATGAAGAAAATCGCCGGCTCTTTGCTTTTGTGGCCGCCTTGTTGAGAGGCGTCAATCTTCATGGCGATCTTTTGCGAGTTGGAGTTTCGACTGCAGGAAACGATCACCGTTTAGGTGCTCAGGAGGCACCTCCAGCCATAATCACTTTATGCCTTGGTAAGATTTTCGAAGAGCACTTCAAAAAGTATGCTCATGGTGGAGAAGTTAGTGGTTATGGGATGCAAGATCGGACGGTAGAAGTCATTGCACCGGTTTCAGATATTAAGGCAAACTTGGAAGATCGCAACCGTACCGCCCCATTTCCCTGGTGTAGCAACCGATTTGAATTTCGTGCTGTTGGTGGAAATCAACATATCGCCCTTCCCTTGGCGATGTTAAACACTGCTATGGCCGATAGTCTCAAATTTTTGTGTGACGAAATCGAGTCTGGTAAGGCTGTTGACGATGTCATTCGACAAACAATCAGGGATAACGAAGGCGCATTGTTTAGTGGCAATGGTTACTCTGATGAGCTATACGAATTTGCTGAAAAGTCAGGGTTGTTTCACCTAAAAAGTAGTCCTGATGCCTATGATGAGCTCTCCTCTGAAAAGAACACCAGGTTGTTTGGTGATCTAAATATTCTTAATGAACAAGAAGTTATAGCCAGGCAGGTAGTGTTACAGGAAGCTTTCGCTACAGACGTTGGTATGGAAGCAAGGGCAATGCTGAATATGTTACGTACTGGCGTAATTCCAGCATGTATTGAGGATGTTAGTCGTGACAGTAATTCAGGTTTTACTTCGAGGTTCTTTGACGAAAAACGATCTTTAGTTCAGAAATTACTTGATCAGACTGACGCGCTTGGTTATGGATGTGACAATTTTCCAGACAGCGATCCGAGTGAATCTGCCCATTATGCACAGGAAACAATCAAGCCACTAATGGCAGCAGCTAGAGAATCTGCAGATCGACTTGAGGTGCTGGTAGACCACAACTTATGGCCCTACGCATCTTACTCAGAGATACTTCACGATCATCAATAATTGATCAATAAGCAATTTTTAGCAAAAAATTAATTTCAAATTCATCTAAGTTGTTTCTTAAAGAAGTGGAAAAGACGAATGGGAGTTCCCATTCGCCTTCTTTCATTTTTTAAACAACCCTTCCCCCTCCCCCATACGTGTCAACTTTTTCTGTTCATTCATACCGCTGAGCCAAAGGGCGCAATCCAGCTACGTTTTCTTAACTGGTATACTAAATTTTGTATCCCAATTAAATTCAAATGAACCAATTGGTGGTCTATGTCTACCTCAAATCTTCCTGAGTATTTGTCACAAGGTGAAATTGCAAGACTCTTTCCCGTTTTATCGAACACATCTAAAGAGGGACGAACCACATGCGTCACTTTGGCCTGCATTTCAAGAATTTATGAACTCGGGCGTGTGTTACTCGCAAGTGCTGGTCAGAAAGTTGGAATTAGAGCCAAAGTCGATGCATACACAGAAATAGTGCCAACAAATTTAGCAAACGACATGAAAGAGAGACCCGATGGTCTTATTGTTTTGACAGTTGGGAAAAGGGTGTGGAAGGCTTTTGTTGAAGCGAAAGTTGGAAACTCCGATCTCGATTCTGAGCAAGTCGAGAGATACCGTGTGCTAGCTAAGGAAAATGGTGTTGACTACGTAATAACAATCTCGAATCAATTCGCAACTGCTCCAAGTGTTCACCCTCTAGAATGCGTTAGAAAAAGCCGATCACGAATTCCAGTTATACATTGGTCCTGGATGTACATCCTTACCGAAGTTGAACTTCTATTCCATCAAGCTGATTTAGTTAGTCCTGACCAAAGACTACTACTCAACGAACTGCGCCGATTTTTAGCGCACGAAAGTGCTGGAGTACGCGGTTTTACAAGAATGCCCAGGGAGTGGACTGACTTGAATCGCTTAATTTCCAGCGGTGGCGATATTCGTCAGAAGTCAACTGAAGCAGTGGAAGTAATTCACGCATGGCATCAGGAGACTCGTGATCTTTCTCTAATCTTTAGCCGCTTAACTGAAACAGGCGTGATGGTTAAATTGCCTCGCAAGCATGTTAAAGATCTTAGTCAACGAGTAAAGTTTGAGTTGTCATATTTGCAACGGGAGAGGCAACTTCGGGTGTTATTGGACATACCGGATGCTGCCGCACCACTCGAAGTGGTAGCTGATTTAACACGCCGATGTATCGACGTCGGTATGAGTTTAAGAGCGCCGGAAGACAAAAAGACAACAGGCGCTAGAATTAACTGGCTGCTCCGGCAAATCAAGCACGACGACCTGTCTAACCTATATATTCGAGTTCACTGGCAAAGGAGAAGCGAGACCACTCAATATCTTGTGGCCGATCTTAGGCGAGATTTGAGTATTGCGGTAAATCATCCCAGCAATGTAACTCCGGTCAGTTTTGACCTTTTTTACTCTAAACATTTAGGGGCTCGTTTTGTTCAACAAACTAACTTCATTGATGATCTTGAAAAACTTGTACCCGCTTTCTATGCGCTGTACGGATCTAAATTGGTTGCTTGGAAAAAATCAGCTCCTACTATATCTTCTGAGAATGCTGAACCTGATGATGTGTCTCGCGGCGCAATATCAGAGGATGCAGATACTGACGCACTTGATACGTAGCATCAACAAAACGTGGTAGATCTCCTGAGTATGGCCCATACTTTTCCTATGTCAAGTCATTCAAATCTACCATCGGGCCTGATTTTACAACTCGTAATCTAATCTAACTGTCTTCTGTTTCAGAGTCTGGTTTAGCTTCAGTTTCGTCGTTATCATAAGACTTTTTCCCTTTTCTCATCACCCAGACTACCGGACCAGACAAGGCATAGGACAACGCAGCCACAAAAATCACACGCGGTGGGTCAAAGGAAATCAGCACAATTACCAGTACCATGGCAATCGCTGCTACAAACGGAATCTTTCCCTTGAGATCAAGTTCTTTGAAACTGGGATAAGGGATACCGCTGACCATCCCTAATGCAACACAGGTCATCACAACTGCTGTAGCTATGGCCATGAACTCAACGTCACGCAACCCACCATCGTGCATTACCCACATCCAAGTCACAACCAAAGCCGCTCCTGGCGGACAAGGCAATCCTTGGAAGTATCCGGGTTCCACGACAATGGTATTGAAACGAGCCAGCCGTAATGCTGTCGCAGCAACATACAAAAAGGCACACAGCCAACCAATTTTGCCAAGGCCGTGAATTGACCAATCAAAAATCACCAAGGCCGGTGCAAGTCCAAAACATACTACATCGGACAAGCTATCGTATTCCTTACCGAAATCGCTCGTCGTATTGGTCAGTCGGGCTACTCTGCCATCCAGACCATCAAGAATTAACGCAATCAATATTGCAACGGCCGCAATTTCGAATTTACCGTAGGTGGCTTGGATAATCGAATAGAATCCGAAAAACAACGCTCCTGTCGTCAGCAAATTCGGCAGTATGTAAATACCGCGTCGTCTGGAACTATCCTTTTTTACGCTTAAATTCTTCAATTTCCGGTAACTTACTTAGTTAATATCGACAGTGTTCGTTGCAAACACTGAGATTACGATTATCTGTAAGTTCTTAAATTAATACAAATTTATGCAAACTAACCAATGTTTTTGGCCATCACTTGAGAGAAGACTTAATTGGGAATACTTTGAAGGGAGGCTACTTCAATATCCCAATCAGATCTGAACCGCCCTTGACCTTATCTCCTACACCGACACTAATTTGGCAATTTTCGGGGACAAACAATTCGACCCTCGACCCGAATCGAATAAATCCATAACGATGTCCCCTTAAAACGGTGTCGCCCTCACCCACGTAGCACAATATTCGTCTTGCAATTAGTCCAGCAATTTGAACACAAGTCACATTCTGGGAGTCTTCAGTTTGAATTACGATTAAATTTCGTTCATTTTCTGCAGATGCCTTGTCTATTGCAGCGTTAAAGAACTTGCCGGAGTGATATTCGCGCTTGGTAATTACTCCCGCTACGGGAATACGATTTGAATGGACATTGAACACATTCAAAAAGATGGCAATACGCACGCAAGGTTGTTGGTCGTATGGATTGGTCATTCTAGAAACAGAAACTACCTTTCCATCAGCGGGCGAGACAATTCCACCCTCTATAGACTGAATTTCACGATGAGGCTCGCGAAAGAACTGAATAACAAATAAGGCTACTAGCCATAGTGGAACCGCCCATGCCCATCCTGCGAAGGCATGCACGCCTATGGCTACAATGAGGGTTACCGCGACGAAGGGTAAACCTTCGCGAGCGATAGAAGTCATATCAGTTTACATCGCGGTCTACAAGACGACCAGCAGCGATCCATGGCATCATTGCACGAAGAGAAGAACCAACCTCTTCAATTCCCCTACCGGCAGAACTACTGCGCAATCCATTGAATCTTTCACACCCTGTCGCATTTTCATCCATCCACTCCTTAGCAAACTTGCCGGATTGAATTTCACCGAGTATGCGCTTCATTTCTTCTCGTGTCCTGTCATCAACAATACGAGGACCCCGTGTCAGGTCGCCAAATTCCGCGGTGTTTGAAACTGAGTATCGCATGTTCTGAATGCCACCTTCGTAGATTAGATCGACAATTAACTTCAACTCGTGAAGGCATTCAAAATAGGCCATTTCGGGTGCGTATCCTGCTTCCACCAGTGTATCGTAACCAGCTTCAATTAACGCCGTAACTCCACCACACAAGATAGTTTGCTCACCAAACAAATCAGTTTCTGTTTCTTCGCGAAAGGTGGTCTCAATGATCCCGGCTCGACCGCCACCAATCGCCGAAGCATAAGCCAAAGCGATATCACGCGTAGCACCAGAAGGGTCTTGATGAATTGCGATCAGACATGGAACTCCACCACCGTTGGTATAAGTGGAACGTACCAGGTGTCCTGGACCTTTGGGGGCTACCATAAATGTATCGACATCATCCGCAGGGTTTACGAATCCAAAGTGAATATTGAATCCGTGAGCAAATGCAATTGCTGCACCAGGCTTTAAATTGGGACTAATTTCAGTTTTGTACAGGTCAGAGGCGAGCTCATCCGGAACTAAAATCATCACGACGTCTGCATCTGACACTGCATCAGCTACACTTGCAGCCGCAATGCCAGCTTTTTGAGCCTTTTCGAAAGAAGAAGAACTTTCCCGAAGCCCAACCACCACGTCCACTCCACTATCTTGCAGGTTACCTGCATGGGCGTGACCTTGTGACCCAAAGCCAATAATTGCAACTTTTTTGCTGCGAATTAACGATTGATCTGCATCGTTATCGTAATAGACCTTCATGTTATTTTTTGTCCCTAATTTGTTGATTGAACTCTTTCTTTTCCGACAGTTAAAGCCGTTTCACCACGAGCAATACCAGTAACACCGGAGCGTACGACTTCGATAATCTTTGAAACTAATTTCAGTGCTTCTACGAAAGCGACGAGTTTTTCTCCCGCACCGGTCACTTCAATGGTATACAGCGAGTTCGTAACATCAATAATTCGTCCTTTGTAAATACCGGTGAGTTCGATCACTTTTGCACAACCTTCTCCGGTCGCCATAACTTTGACCAGCATAACTTCTCGTTCGACATATTTTTCACAGTTAGTTAATACCAATAACTTGTAAACATCTACAAGCCTGTTTAGCTGCTTGGTGATTTGTTCGACTATTTGGTTTGTACCTATAGTAACGATAGTCATACGTGATAGTGTAGGGTCTTCTGTCGGAGCGACCGTCAACGTTTCTATGTTGTAACTTCGTGCAGTAAACAAACCGGAGACTCGAGCGAGCGCTCCAGCTTCGTTTTCTAAAAGAACCGAGATAATGTGACGGCTTGGCTTGCTGTCGTCAGCCACTTAAGCGAGCTCCCGTACTAGAGGATTACTACCATTGGGGTTCAAGTGCATCTCGTTATGCCCGCTTCCGGCAGCAATCATCGGATAGACGTTTTCCTTTGCATCGGTGATAAAGTCCATGAAGACTAAGTCGTCCTTCATGGCCATCGCTTCCCGTAATGCACCTTCGACATCACCGGGTTTTTCAATGAGCATTCCTTTATGGCCGAAACTCTGTGCTAAATCAACAAAGTTTGGCAGTGCATCCATATAGGAGTGCGAATAACGTTCGTTATAAAAGAACTCCTGCCACTGCCTGACCATCCCCATATAGCGGTTGTTCAAATTAATGATCTTAATTGGCAGGTCATACTGTCTACACGTGGAAAGCTCTTGTATGCACATGATGATGCTGGCTTCACCGGTGACACACGCCACTGTAGCATCTGGATATGCAAACTGAACTCCCATGGCGGCAGGTAGACCAAAGCCCATCGTTCCAAGCCCTCCAGAGTTCACCCAGCGACGAGTTTTATCGAATCGATAATGCTGTGCTGCCCACATTTGGTGCTGGCCGACATCCGATGTGACAAATGCGTCACCTTTAGTCACTTCAAAAAGTTTTTCCAACACAAACTGCGGCTTAATCACATTGCTCGTCTTGTCATATGCGAGACTATCGATCGATCGCCACTCTTCAATCTGCTTCCACCATTCGGACAGAGCTTTAGCATCAGGACTCTTGTCTGATTTTTTGATTGCTTGAACAAGTTCAGCCACCACCCGTTTTGCGTCGCCGACGATAGGTATTTTGGGCGGTACATTCTTTCCGATCGAAGATGGGTCAATATCGATGTGAATAATCTGAGCATCTGGTGAAAATTTCTTTAAATCACCAGTAACTCGATCATCAAACCTAGCGCCAATGGCGAGCATTACGTCACAATCATGCATAGCCATGTTGGCTTCGTAAGTACCATGCATACCCAGCATTCCTACAAATTGTTCATCATTTGCCGGATAAGCACCTAGGCCCATAAGTGTGTTGGTGCATGGATAGTTGAGCAACTTTACGAGTTCGTATAGTTCGTTTTCTCCACCAGCTGTCACCACTCCGCCGCCGGTATAGATTATTGGACGCTTAGCATCGAGCAGCAAGTCAACTGCTAACTTAATTTGTTTTGGATGACCCTTCATTGTTGGATTGTACGAGCGCATTGAGATTGACTTTGGATAAATATATTCCGTCTTCTGTGCAGTAATATCCTTGGGCACGTCAACCACGACTGGTCCGGGGCGACCGGTATTCGCAATGTAAAACGCTTTTTTGACGGTCATTGCCAAATCTCTGATGTCAGTCACCAAAAAACTGTGTTTAACACACGGTCTAGTGACACCAATGGCATCGACTTCCTGAAAGGCATCATCACCAATTAGGTGTGTAGGAACTTGACCAGAAATGACAACCATAGGAGCCGAATCCATATATGCAGTTGCTATTCCAGTCAATGTGTTGGTCACTCCGGGTCCTGAAGTAACCAGTACTACACCAGGCTGTCCAGTTACCCTCGCGTAGCCATCGGCAGCGTGTGTTGCACCTTGTTCGTGACGAACCAATATGTGCTCTACATCATTTTGCCTGAAAATGGCGTCATAAATGTGCAATGCTGCACCACCGGGATAACCGAAGATGTATTTGACACCTTCGTCGCGTAGACATCGGACTAGAATGTCCGCTCCTGTCAATTCCATTACGTCACCTCAATCATCGATTGGAATTTAGTGGCAGATTAGTATAGTGTAAACGAGCGATTATAGTAATTGTTGCAGTGCAAACAAAAAATATTTGGTAGCTCCTGCGCTGATCTACATAATTGGCTGAAGTTACTTAAATATTGACCGAATATCTATGCTGTTTAATCGAACATTTAAAGAACAAATGTTGTGCTTATAGAAATTCTTTTTATTACCGCTGCTACTGTGGCTTAATCACCCAATGCAGGTGATTGTGAACTTCGTACTCAACAGAGAGTAATTCAACGCAGAATAGACTTGTTGCAGTCAAGTTTTTCTCCAGATCGAACTGCCGTCAGACCGGTCTTCGATTTCAATTCCTAGTTCTGTTAATTCATCTCGTATTCGATCTGCTTCAGCCCAATTTCTTTCCTGTCGGGCTACTCTACGACCTTCTACCAATTGCTGAATTCTGCAGTCTTCCATATCTGACTCTTCACTGCCTAAGAACTTCGATGGGGTAATGGACATGAGTCCGAGCACTCCTGCCAATTCTCGAACTGTATTCCGAAATCGAATTACTTCAGCTAAGGAATTGGACTCAACTGCACGATTTAAGATTCGAACGCCTTCAAATATGACTGCAAGTGCATCTGAGGTGTTGAAGTCGTCATTCATTGCCTTGATAAACCGGTCAACTAAGTCTTTGTCAACTTCACGACCACTGACTTCAGCAAACTGATCTGCCTTGTCCAGCGCAAAAAATATTCGTCGCAGCGCCTGCTTTGCGTTTTCCAAGTTGTCGTCACTGTAGTTCAGTGGACTTCGGTAGTGGCTAGTGAGAAGCATGTATCGCAATACCAAACCCATGCGACTTCGATTGCTATCCATATCCAGAATTTCCCGTATGGTCAGAAAATTCTTTAATGACTTCGACATCTTAGTGGCGTCAATTTGCAAATAACCGTTATGCATCCATAAATTCGCGAATTTGTCACCTGTCGCACCTACGGATTGGGCAATTTCATTTTCATGATGAGGAAACAGTAAGTCCAATCCACCTGCATGAATATCAAAGTTGTTTCCCAACAGACAAGTAGACATTGCCGAACATTCAATATGCCAACCGGGACGCCCCCTACCCCACGGTGAATCCCACCACGGCTCATTTTCTTTAGAGTTCTTCCATAGAACAAAGTCCAATGGGTCATCTTTTACCTCACCTACTTCTATTCGGGCACCTACTTGAAGTTCGTCATTGTTTTGACCTGATAGTTTTCCATAATCTGCAAACGCACGGGTCCGATAGTAAACATCACCGTTAGATGCGGGATAGGCAAATCCACGTTGAATTAGCGTGGTGATCATTTCAATGATCTGTTCGATGTATTCTGTTGCCCGTGGCTCTTGATTGGGTTTTTCGACACACAAGTATTCCAGATCCTCATGCATAAAAGCAATAAAGCGATTTGTTAATTGATCAATTGATTCATTGTTCTCAGTTGCTCTAGCAATAATCTTGTCGTCAATGTCAGTAATGTTTCGAACGTAATTTACTTCGTATCCACTATACCGAAAGAATCTAACCACCGTATCAAATGCCACCATGACTCTTGCATGGCCTAAGTGGCAGTAGTCATACACAGTCATACCGCAAACGTAAATGCCAATTTTCCGCTCTTGAATTGGAATGAACTCCTCTTTTTCGTTGGTTAGACTGTTATAAATTCGCAACATAATGCTCGGTGGTGACTAGTTTTTTTCTAACTGTAAAAAGCAAGCGAATTATTATAGATACAAAGTGGCTATGAGAATTACATCGTGACATATACCCGCTTCATTTCCGACATTCATCTCGATCCGAATCGGCCACATACCTATGATCGATTCGACAGATATCTAAATGGCATCTTGCATAACACCGATGCCCTTTACATACTCGGTGACTTGTTCGAGTTTTGGATTGGAGACGATGGCATAGATTTACTGGGGCATAGACGTACCACTGATTTACTGTCAAAAGTGCGGGATGTTGGAATTTCCGTGTACATCATGCATGGTAATCGTGACTTCCTTATTGGACAAGAATTCGTTAATACGTTTGATGGCACTTTGCTCCCAGACCCGACTGTAGTTGAAGTCAAAGGTAAACCAACGTTACTAATGCATGGAGACAGTTTGTGCACAGACGATGTTGAGCACCAACGGTTTCGCCAAATTGTGAATTCACAAGAATGGCAATCTGAATTTTTGTCGCTTCCAGTCTCGGAACGCCTGAAACGAGCATTAGATATGCGTCAACAAAGTGAAAGCGGCAAAGTAAGAAAGGATGAGATGCTAATGGATGTTACCGAATCTGCTGTCTGTGAAGAGATGAAACGAGCAAGAGTGCGGCAGATGATTCATGGACATGTACATAAGCCTGGAATTCACTACCATAAGGTTGATGACAACAATGCAACCAGATACGTACTTGGTGATTGGGATGGCGGGACAGATGGAGTGCTGAGTGTTAGTCCCAATGGGGAAATTAATTTGTACGTCCCTGATTAATTGACCGCCATTAGATCGTTGTCCTCTTTAGAAAAGTTCAGTCTTGATACGGCGCTTTGTTTACGAGCAGTGTCCTGGCGAGCTTGATGCAAATCGTTTAGGTACTCGACAGAAACATTATTTGTGACATACTTTCCATCGAAAACTGACATCTCAAATGTTGTGACATCGGACCTGTCAGTTTGTGCCGAAGCCACTAGATCTTCCAGACGTTGATAGAGTAAATCATCTGCACCCACCTGTTGGCATATTTGTTCATCATCGCGACCAGTTGCAACAAGTTCAGAAGGAGTTGGAATGTCTATGCCATAGACATTTGGAAAGCGGACGGGAGGTGCGGCTGAAGTCAGCGTTACAGATTTTGCACCAACTTCTCGCGCTCTTTGAATGATTCGTTTTGCCGTGGTACCTCGGACTATTGAATCATCTACAAGCAGTACGTTTTTATTCTCAAACTCAAGATCAATCGCATTTAGTTTGTGTCTTACCGAGTAACGACGCTCCGCTTGTTGTGACATGATAAAAGTTCGGTCGAAGTATCGGTTTTTTACAAACCCTTCCCGATACTTTACTCCTATGGTGTGTGCCAACTGCAGTGCCGCTGCTCGACTTGTATCGGGAATAGGTATTACCACATCAATGTTGTGATTCGGGTGCTTCTCCATAAAGCGCCTGCCAAGCCATTCACCCATTCTCAACCGAGTTTTATAGACCGAAATACGGTCAATCATTGAATCTGGTCGTGCTAAATATACATATTCAAAGATGCACGGTGATGACTGAGGATTTACGCCACAAATATGACTGTGCACGACCCCATCCGTACCGATAAAAATAGCTTCACCCGGTGCGACATCACGTTCCAAATCAAACCCTAGTACATCCAATGCCACACTTTCGGAAGTAAATGCATGTTCGATTCCGTTGCTACCTTCGCGCTTCCCAAATACGAGCGGTCTGATTCCGTGGCTGTCTCGAAAAGCCAATATGCCGTGACCGACAATCAATATAGTGACTGCGAACGCACCAATGCATCGCTCGTATACTTTGGAGACTGCCTGAAAGACATGATTGGGGTGAAACTGAAAGTTTGATTGACGGATAATTTTGGACAACTCGTAGGCAAACACATTGAGCATTACTTCGGAATCCGAACCGGTGTTGATCTGCCGGCGGTCGGCCTTGAACACAGTTTCGGCTAATTTGCGATAATTGATCAGGTTGCCGTTATGTGCCAGTGCAATTCCAAACGGAGAATTCACATAAAACGGTTGTGCTTCAGTTTCAGAATTACTACCCGCAGTTGGATACCGAACATGCCCAACACCCATATTCCCATGCAGTTCGAACAATGTTTCAGAAGAAAATACATTTCGCACCAGACCCTGACCTGTTTTTGCATAGACTTTTTGCCCATCACTGGTCACAATACCGGCAGCATCCTGTCCTCGATGCTGGAGTACAGTCAGTCCTTCGTAGATGTCTTGGTTTACTGGCCCTGGGCCAATTATTGCGACTAATCCGCACATATTGAGTTACTACAGGCGCAGTTAAAGGTAACCCTATCGGTTGTTGAATTAAGTATTTTCTGGCGTCGCACTAGCGGGGTCCACAGATCCGGTATTAAGTATACTCGACAACCAGTCGCGTATCGAATTCACCCATGGTTCGAAGATATTTACTGCTATTGAATTCCGCCACCATAGTTCAGCAACATACACCGTCATTGATCCAATCATAAGCAATACAAGAATCACCAACACTCCGCGCAGGATTCCAAATGCGGCTCCCAAAGTTCGATCAACACTAGCGAAACCAGGTGATAGAAAGGAATTAGCAATAAGTGCACTGATAATCGAAGCAATCAGTAGACTGAGAAAAAACAGCCCAACATAAGCAACCGGGCGTTGCAGCCCAGTACTAATATTCATAGGCTCCAAGAACTGCACGACATACTCGGCGAATCGCCAGGTGATCCATGCCGAAAGAATCCATGAAGCCACGGACAAAAAAGATCGAACAAATCCTCGAGCAAGTCCAATTGCCATTGATATTAAAATGACAATAAGGAATCCAAAATCTAGTAAATACGGTGACAAACTCGAACTTAAGGGGTTGGCATTAAATGATTATCACCACAAATTTGTAGACACTCTACTCTGGGGATAATGGAGCAACAATGAGCAAAGGGGTTGCCGTTAGCACCTAATAAACTAATATGTAAACTATTAATTTTATCAAAAAGAGATTGCTTGAATGCCAGCATTGATTGGTTCAAATAGGACTCCAATAGTTTTTAGTATAATAACTTCCAGGAACACAGTGTCATTGCGCATCATGCCTATGTTCCTAAGATTCTGATCGAAATGAAGGAAATTGTTGAGGAATTACCCATATCAGACTCTTTGACTGTCGGTAAAACTGGCAATTTAGTCGCATCAATGTTTAATTTTCGTTTTACCATTCAATTGAAGTATGGAATCTCATCTCAAAGGGTCAACGGGTTTAGTCACCGGGCAACCACACCGCAACTTTTTAGTGTGCAATGAGTCCCGAAACCAGTAGAATCTTGGCTATTTTTGGCAATTCTTTTCAATTGAATCTGAACTAATTCTGAAACTTCTGTCGATTACAGGGAGTTTTTAATGAGAGTACTGCACCTTCACTTTGGCAAGCATGGTGGAGCGGAACGCTTTTTTGTGGTCTTGGCAAATGCATTGAGTGAGCGAGGAGTGGAACAACGATTCGTGATTCGCCCAAAACGTGCATGGCGGTCCGAAGTCGAGAATCTTGGTCTAATTGTCGAAGCTCACCCCCCCCCCATTTAATCTTTCGATACGAAGATATTTAATTCATCGGTATATTCGCCGAATGATTGGTGACTGGGAACCCGATGTCATTATGGCTTGGATGAATCGGGCCAGCAAAGTTTTTCCGGCCAATTCCTCCGCATTGAAGGTGACAAGGCTAGGAGCCTATCCTAGTAGTTTGAAAAACTATTCAAGGACAGACTGTATCGTTGTCAATACCCCCGATATTGGGAAAAGGTTGCGTGAACTCGGCTGGAAAAAACTTACCCACGTAATCACCAACTTCCCAGATCAAATAACACCAATTCCAGTGGAACGTTCCAGCCTGAATACGCCTGATGATGCATTTTTAGTGACAGGTTCTGGACGTCAAGTTCGCAAAAAGGGATTCGACACCCTGGTCCGTGCGGTTGCCAGGATTCCAAATGCTTGGCTTTGGCTGGTAGGCGATGGCCCAGAGCGCAAGAATCTTGAAAAATTAAGCAATGAACTCGGCATCAAAAACCGGACTAGATTTGTCGGCTGGGTCGAACACCCCGAACAATACGTCGCGGCGAGCAACTGTTTTTGCATGCCTTCGAGACATGAGCCTCTTGGTAACGTACTCTTGGAAAGTTGGAATGTAGGTGTAGCCATCGTTGCAACGAAGTCAGAAAGTGCAAATTGGATTTGTAAAGATGGAAAGGATGCATTACTGGTCGACATTGACGACAACGTTGCCATGGCTGCAGCTTTAACTAAGGTGCGTGACGATGCAGAATTACGTGATTCTTTAATTCAGGCTGGTCACGCGAAAATCGAGACTAAATTCTCTAAAGAAGTAATCGTCGATCAATATATCGACCTGTTTCATGGCAGACTTTGAATTTTAGTACACAAAAAAAGCAAGGACTGAGTCCTTGCTTCTTCGTTCTTTGTTGCTTTCCCAGTTCGGAAAAGTTTAAGTCTTGGACTCGTCGGACTGGATGACGAACATGCCATCAATTCCGTGCTTTTTGTCAAAACCAGTGGATTCGAGCTTTGTTTTAATCGCGGTTGCGATAGTCTTGGAAGAGTAAGGCCCGACCAACAGTTTCGTCACTGACGTTTGACCAGAGACGCCATCGTCCAAGCGAGTGGCATAACCAACATTTCTCACGGCTACTTCCAGCAACTCTGCATTGGAGTAGCTCTTGAATACGCCTAACTGAACAAACCAACCTCCTACCGAATCTTCAGACTTTGCCTGCGGTTCGGTTTTGGCTTTTGCCACTTTTGTTGGAACCTTCTTTGTAGTGTTCGTCGGTTCGGAATTGGCAGTTGAAACTGCGACAGTTTTAGCCTCAGGTGTGAAAGTTTCAACAGGTTTGGTCTGAGTGACCGCAACTTCAACTTGGTTGACTTTGGTTTGTACGGGCTGCTCTTTGGATTTGTTTTCGCCAGCTACTTGAGTAATTGGATTCTGTTCCTTGATACCGCTTTGCTGGTTTTGAATCGTGTCTTCCAAGCGCTGAGTTTTCGTCGAAGCGACGACTAATTCGGGTCTGGGCTGCGTTGGATCATGCTTTTGTGCCGTATCTGTTTCAGCAAAACCTCCGGATAGAATCTGAGTGGACTTGCTGGAATCAACCGGCTCTAAAACTACAAAGAAAACGACCGCCAGACTGCTTAGTAGAAATATTGAGCCTACGATCTTGTTTTTATAATCAAGAATAGACATGTTCCTTAGTGTGGGAAATCGTTAGTTACTATTGGATAATTAACTAACTAGATTGGTGATAATTGATACCTGCGAATTATATCACCAACGACGAAAAACGAGCCAAACACAACGATTCGATCGTCACTAGTAGCGCTTTGCAGCGCACACTCAAATGCACTGTTTGCATCGCTGTGAGTGTCGTAATGGGTATCCCTGGACAGCAAAGGAATCGCTCGACTCGCCAATTCATCCAATGAAATTCCTCTTGGAGAATTTTGAATTCCACAGAAGAGCCACTCATCGAATTTGTCTCGGATAACTTGAATCATTGACTCAACTGGTTTTTCTGATAATGCAGACATTACAGCAATATTTCGCCCCGCTACAGGAGCACTTTCAAGGTAACTGTTCAGTGCTCGGACTGCTTCTTCGTTGTGAGCTACATCGAGCAAAACTTCGGGATTGTTTTGCACAATCTGCAAACGACCTGAAATCGAAGTTGATATGATTCCATCTCGAATTGCCTGGTCTGAAATTTCAAGAAATTCCCGTGCCAATACGGCAACGGTAACGGCACCGGTACAATTTTCCTGCTGAAAGTCACCTAGCAGTGGAGAATAAGGCAAATTTTCAATCTGAATATTGTGTTTACCGCACTTCATTCGCCAAATCCAATCACTTTCAGCTGAACTGTGTTCAAAGTTTAATCCGTTCACATGCAACTGAGTTTCCAATTTCCTTGCTGCTTTCAAAATTGATTCCGGCGGGCAAGGGTCTGTACAGACTGCGAGTTGCCTGTAACGAAGAATTCCGGCTTTTTCAAAACCTATAGTCTCACGAGTGGAACCTAACCACTTTCTGTGGTCAGTCCCAATTGAGGTGATACAGGCTATATCTGCATCAAAGATATTGACAGCATCCAACCGTCCACCTAGGCCAACTTCCATGACTGCCACATCCACATTCTTACGGTAAAAATAGTCAATAGCGATGGCTGTGCCAAATTCAAAGAACGTCAAAGGGGTTCGACCGCGTATCGCTTCTACAATTTCGAATTCCTCCAATAATTCGGAATCGGATATGGGCTTACCGTTAACAACGAATCGTTCGTTGATATTCACCAGATGTGGTGACGTATAAAGCCCAGTCACATAGCCAGCTTCACGCAAAATTGAATCAATCGTCGTTGCCACAGACCCTTTTCCATTAGTACCAGCAACACTGATGACCTTGAAGGGAGGTTCTGCATAACCAAATCGACTGACAACTGTTTGAACCCGGTCAAGAGTCAAATCCATGGTTCGGTTGTGTAACGTCTGGATGTACTCCATCCAGTGTTCAAGATCGCGATTAATGCTGGGCGAGGAAATCGCCGAGAAGGAATTACTCAATCAACGAAATCCGCTTGAACCACGCTCACTGAAGTTAGTGTCGTCAACATGGTATGAATAGTATCCTTAAGTTCTCTACGGTCCACAACCATATCGATTGCTCCATGCTTCAATAGAAACTCTGAACGCTGAAATCCTTCTGGTAATGACTCTCTGACTGTTTGCAGAATGACACGCATGCCGGCAAAACCAATTTCTGCGTTGGGCTCGGCAATGATAATGTCACCCAGCATCGCTAAACTTGCTGACACACCGCCCATGGTAGGGTCAGTTAAAATAGAAATGTAGGGCACATTGTGACGCTTAAGGTTCTCAACAGCTGCTGTTGTCTTCGCCATCTGCATCAGTGAAAACATTGCTTCCTGCATACGTGCACCACCGCTGGCATAGAAGCAAATAAGAGGAACGCGATTTTCTATACTGTAGTTGACTGCTTGAACAAATCGCTCTCCCACCACAGACCCCATTGTGCCACCGATAAACTTGAATTCTAGTGCTGCTGCTACGATCGGTCGACCGTTCAAAGTTCCACGTTTAACCAATAACGCATCGTATTGGCCAGTTTTTTTCTGTGCGTCAGACAGACGGTCACGGTACTTTTTGTTGTCCCTGAACTTCAGTATGTCGACGGGTTTGATGTCGTCGTCCAAAGGAACTGCCGACTCCTCATCCAAAAACTTTTTGAGTCGATCGTCGGCACCCATCCGTAGGTGATGACTGCAGGTGCCACACACATATAAATTTTCCATAAGGTCGTCTCGATAAATGACTTCCTTACACCGAGGGCAGCTGACCCAAATGCCCTCAGGAACGCCCTTTTTCTTTAGTCGTGTCCCTGACTTTATTTTTGGCGGTAGTAGGTTAGTAAACCAATTCACATCACCACCGATGATTTAGATTTTGATTTGCAGGTAGGAGTCGAGGATCGAACAGTCGCTACAAACTTATATATAGCAGCAGGTTCTTTAATTCCGGGACTCCTTTCTACTCCGGTACTCACGTCTACCGCGTAAGGTTGGACTTCAGTAATCGCTTGATCAACATTTTTTGAGTTCAATCCCCCAGCCAAAATGACTGGTTGATCGACTTTAGGAATCAAATCCCAAGAAAACTTGATTCCGGTGCCGCCAACTCTTTGCGATTCATAGGTGTCCAGAAGCAACGCTTTCGCATTGGGATAACTTCGTGCTGTTTCCAATATTTGATTAGTATTTCGCACTCTCACAGTCTTTATGTATGGAATTCCAACTTCGTCGCACTTTTGAGGGGGTTCAGACCCATGGTACTGAATAAAATCTGGCTTTACTTCCGACACGATTTTTGAAATCAATGCATCTTCCGGATCAACAACCACAGCTACAGTAGATACAGACTCTGGCATACATTCCACTATCTGTCGTGCTAATTGACTTTCAACATTTCTCGGACTTGGAGCATAAAAAATAACGCCAATTGCTTCAACGCCGGAATTTGCAGCTGCTAGAGCATCCTGAGTACTCGTCATTCCACAAATCTTGATTTGCGTTTGATGACGATCACCTTGGCCTTTAGGAGCCAGAAAACGTACGCCTGTGTTATTCATGTGAGCAACTTGCTCAATACTGCCTGAATTTTGCTGTTCAGTTCAAAGTAAATTAGGCCATGTATTTTATTTTAAAGATGGCTTGTGCGGAATTGTGATTTTCGTGTCTACCAATATCGGCAAGCCGGTGGTGATTCAGGTAACGGGTACTTTTTAGAGTACATTGCAGCAATGAAATACAGTCCGTCAGGAGTTGAAGTTACTCCACCAAGCGTCCTATCTTTACTCGACAACACATCCGCTATCCAACTTGGAGGTTGATCTCCCCAGCCAACAGTAAACAATGATCCTGCAATAATTCGCACCATGTTATGCAGAAACCCATTCGCCTCGATGTCGATCCAGACCCAATCACCTTTTCGATTGACTGTGAGTTCCTTCACAGTTTTAATGGGTACTTTGTTCGAGCATTGTGCGGACCGAAACGCGCTGAAGTCGTGCTCGCCTAGCAGTTGGTTCGCACCCATTTGCATCAAGTTCACATCCAGCGGCTGATGTATCCACGACACCTTCTTTGTCAAATATGTGGGGCGTATTCTGCGATTTAGAACCACATACCGGTATTTTCTTGAATAAGCGCTGAATCGGGAATGAAAAGACTCATCTACGGGTTGTGTCCAAATTAAACTGACTCCCTTTGGAAGAAGGGAATTTGCACCCATTACCCAGGAATTGTTACTTCGAGTAACAGTGGTATCAAAGTGAGCAATTTGACCGCAAGCATGCACGCCTGTATCAGTTCTTCCGGCACCATGCACAGTCACTGGATGGTCTGCAACCTTGGATAGTGCCAACTGCACAGCCTCTTGTACGGACAGTTCTCCAGACTGCATCTGCCACCCACTAAACTGTGACCCGTCGTATTCGATACAAACAGCAATTCTCATTTCAAACCTTCACTGAGCAGCGAAACGAACCTACATCCTTTCGGTATAATGCTGTACCTTAAATAACTCATCAATTGCGGGTAGCACTAGCGATAACTAATGGCCTCTGATTCATCATACGACACCTATCGTTCCGGCCCTGATGACACAGGTCACTTCGGAATATACGGCGGCAGGTTTGTTGCTGAAACTTTAATGCCTTTGATTTTAGGTGTTGAGAAAGCTTATGAGGAAGCAAAAAACAGTCAAGAATTTCAATCAGAATTTGACTACTACGCCAAACACTACATTGGCCGACCCAGTCCCTTATATCACGCAGCCCGCCTAAGCGAACATCTCGGTGGTGCAAAAATATACTTTAAGCGCGATGAGTTAAACCACACCGGTGCACACAAAATAAACAATACGCTCGGACAAATTCTGCTTGCCCGGCGAATGAACAAAACCCGAATTATTGCAGAAACTGGCGCTGGACAACACGGCGTTGCAACTGCCACCGTGTGTGCATTATTTGATTTGCCCTGTATAGTCTACATGGGAGAAACCGATATCGAACGGCAGGCTCCAAATGTATTTCGAATGAAACTATTGGGAGCTGAAGTAGTGCCAGTAACTTCCGGAACCGGAACACTGAAGGATGCCATGAATGAAGCGCTCAGAGACTGGGTTGCCAACGTTGACACGACATTCTACATTATCGGGACAGTAGCTGGCCCGCACCCATACCCGGAAATGGTTCGAAATTTTCAATCTGTGATCGGCGACGAAACAAGACAACAAATCATGGAAGCCGAAGGTCGCCTGCCCGATT
Organism: Arenicellales bacterium; assembly: GCA_965200645.1. Lineage (GTDB taxonomy): Bacteria > Pseudomonadota > Gammaproteobacteria > Arenicellales > JAJDZL01 > CBDAUN01. The sequence goes on along the minus strand of CBDAUN010000002.1, from coordinate 420,677 downwards.
GTCTCGTGGCATGCATCGGCGGTGGTTCAAATGCTATGGGACTGTTTCATCCATTTTTGGATGATATCGACATGCGGATTATTGGGGTTGAAGCCGCAGGATTAGGTATCGAAACCGGCAAACATGCTGCTTCTCTAAATGGAGGTCAGCCCGGCGTTCTTCATGGCAATCGAACCTACTTGCTGCAAACCAATGACGGTCAAATAATTGATGCTCATTCTATATCTGCCGGACTTGACTATCCTGGAATTGGTCCGGAACATTCGTGGCTCAATGACACTGGACGCGTAGAATACGTTTCGATTACCGACCAAGAAGCACTAGAAGCTTTTCAACTTTGCTGCGAGACTGAAGGAATCATCCCTGCTTTAGAACCAGCACACGCTTTAGCGCATGTGATGAAAATTGCATCCGAATTCGACAAGGATCAAATTCTTGTAATGAACATGTGCGGTCGCGGCGATAAGGATGTTTTTTCTGTGGCAGAAGCGCTTGGGACAAAACTGTGACGGTTCACTCACTTCTTGATACTCGAATCACTCGAAAATTCGATCAACTTGCTAGTGAAGGACGAAAAGCATTTGTTGCCTTCGTCACCGCCGGAGACCCAGACTATGATTCGAGCGAAAAGATAATTCGTAGTTTGCCCGAAGCCGGAGCTGACTTAATTGAAGTGGGTATGCCTTTTTCCGACCCAATGGCAGATGGCCCCTCGATTCAGGCATCAAGCCAACGTGCATTGCGTATTGGCATGACGCTAGCAAAAACTTTGGATCTAGTGCGTCAATTTAGGGAAAGTGACGATACGACACCAATTGTGCTTATGGGCTACTACAACCCCATATATCGCTACGGACCAGAAAAGTTTGTCAACGATGCCGTAGCTTGTGGTGTGGATGGGTTAATTATTGTTGATCTCCCGCCAGAAGAAGACCACGAACTTTGCGACCCAGCCCTAATCGCAGGCTTACACTGGATTCGTCTGGTCACGCCTACTACAGATGATGATCGTATCGAATCCGTTTTGAATAACGTCAGTGGCTTTGTGTATTACATCTCTGTACTTGGAGTCACTGGAACACGCAGCGCACTCATTGACCAGGTGTCTGCAGCAGTAACAAGACTGAAGGGATACACGGACTTGCCAATTGCCGTAGGATTTGGGATCAAGACCCCCGAAGGGGCCAAGGCCATAGCCGAAGTAGCGGACGGAATTGTTATTGGCTCGGCCATTGTCGATTTGATTAAGCAAAACATCGAAGATGAAAACACAAATTTGGACAACATTGTTGACAACGTCACTGGCTTTGTTAAGGGAATCTCAGAAGCCATTACCGCTTCCTAAAGCCAGTACGGACCCTCGAACTAAGTTTTCAACTTAAATTTCTAGCGTGTTTTATAGCCTCTGCACGCTGCGATGCATCTCCATAAACTAGCAGTTGGACAACAAGTCGTTTAACAGCGGCATGATCGTCCATAACCGCATAAACGGTCAACATATCCATTAAAGTTTGAGTGTCACCAAATGTCATAACCGCACTTAAATCACTGGATATCAAGGTAGATTTTTCGTTAAACATGCCTTCAGGCTCTGGCCATTGGGTAATTGGAAATGATTCTGAAGAAATTAACCGACCTATTTGCCCTGCATGCCGATACACCTGAGACTTCTTATCGAGCCCATGGCCCAGCAATTTATCGATCAACTCCTGAAACCTTTGATAGTTGAAATCGACTGCGCGACTAGCTATCAAGTACAGCATTGCTGCATCATCGGCTTTACCTTTTTGAACGGCGACCAATAGTGCCTCCTCAAATTCCTTCAGCGACCCATTTTCAAAGTGTGATGAAATACTGACACTGGAAATACCTTTTCCAACGACTTTGGATTTGGGCTTTTCGGCAAGTTTTGGCTGTATGTTTGTTGGCGTAGAAGTTTTGTCTACAATTGACTTTTCAACAGCTGGCCGTTTGGGTCGGAGCAAAACCATAAAGCTGTAAATAATCAAAAACAGGAGGGCTAGGGAAATTAACGCCAGAGCCGCTGTTATTGACCAAATTATCCGTCCCTTGGAATTGTTTTTAAAACGATCGACTATCCACTGAACATAATCAACAAGATACTCCCCTTCGATAAGCGAGACTTCTTTAACGATTTCTTGAAGCAGAATCTCTATTTCAGCAACTATTTCAGCTGTTGGATTGCTTGGCGCCTGCTGAGTTTCGGATTGCTGAGCGTAGAGTTCCGGAAAGTCCCAAAACGCCGTCCAGCACATCATTACTGTGCTAGCGACAATGAAATTAAGAATTAAAGATAGAGGTCGGATTGAACGGAAGACGGGTTTCTTACTGTTCAATACTCGTCGTAAATGAGGCATTCTGCGATCTGAATGCTGTTTAACGCACCACCCTTCCTGACATTGTCAGATACCACCCACATGTTAAGGCCGCGTTCGTGTGAAATATCTTCTCTAATACGCCCAACAAAAACCTCATCCCTATTTGCTGCATCGGTTATCGCGGTTGGATAGAGTAAATCCTTCGGATTATCTACCACCTTTACTCCAGGCGCATTTCGCAGAATGTCTCGAGCCTGAGATGGCGTAATTTTGTCCTTGGTTTCGATGTGAATAGCTTCCGAATGTGCAAAAAACACTGGTATACGGACTGTTGTTGGATTAACCAAAATACTGTCGTCACCCAAAATTTTGCGAGTTTCCCACACCATTTTCATTTCTTCCTTGGTGTAGCCATTTTCTAAAAACACATCAATATGTGGCACCGCATTAAAGGCAATTTGTTTTGCAGAACCATCAATATCCGGCTCTCGGCCATTTAAAAGGGCAGCTGTTTGACTGGCGAGTGCTTCTACGGCACTCCGACCTGCTCCAGAAACGGACTGATAGGTTGAAACATTGATTCTTTCAATCCCGACCTCATCATAAATTGGCTTTAGCGCGACAACCATCTGAATGGTTGAGCAATTCGGGTTCGAAATCAATCCATTGTGATCGTCTAGTGCTTCAGGGTTCACTTCCGGCACTACCAATGGAATTTCCGGTTCATTTCTAAATTTTGATGTATTGTCGATTACTGTACATCCGGCTTCCACCGCGATAGGAGCATAACGCTCAGAAATACCAGCACCTGCGGAAAACAATCCAAAGTCTACTAATGAAAAATCAAACTCCGAAAGCAAGCCAATTCGAACCTGCTCGCCATGAAAATCCAATTCAGATCCTGCTGAACGATCGCTGCCAAGTGGGTAAATGTTTCTTATTGGAAAATTACGCTCCTGTAGGATCGACATCATGGCTTCTCCGATCATCCCAGAGGCTCCCACTACAGCAACGTCATACTCTCGATTCATTTGTTGTTTTCCAGAAATTAAGTCCGCTTAGTTTAGTAATGCTCGAAGTTCTTCGACAACTGCGTCTCCCATTTGCGAAGTTCCAACCAACTTCATGCCAGGTGTGTGAATGTCAGGAGTACGAAGTCCCTTCTCAATCACAGTTTTAGCTGCCCGTCTAAGTTTTTCAGCAAGCTCGCCTGCCTTTAGCGAATAGTCGAGTAACATCGCCAAAGACAATATGGTTGCCAAGGGATTAGCCTCATTTCGGCCCGCAATGTCAGGTGCTGTGCCGTGGTCTGGCTCGTACAAGCCCTTTTCGTTTTTATCCAGTGATGCCGAAGGCAACATTCCGATTGATCCTGTCAACATACCGGATATGTCTGACAAAATATCGCCAAACATGTTTGTAGTGACGATTACGTCGAATTGCTTTGGATCTCTGACCAATTGCATTGCTGCATTGTCGACCAACATGTGCTGCAGACCTACGTCGGGATAATCTGCACCAACCTCAGTAACCACTTCTCGCCATAATTCGGTTGTTTCAAGAACATTTGCCTTATCGACCGAGCAAACCTGGCTATTTCTTTGACGGGCGATCCGAAATGCCACATGAGCAATCCTGGAAATCTCATCTTCGTCATAGGTCAACGTATTGATTCCGTACCTCTTGCCAGCTTCATTTTTCATAATCCCTCGGGGTTCACCAAAATAAATTCCTCCGGTCAATTCACGTACGATCAAAATGTCCAAACCGGAAACGACTTCATCCTTTAAAGTTGATGATGAAGCAAGTTCAGGATAGGTCAGTGCAGGACGAAGATTTGCGAACAGTTCAAGTTCATAGCGCATACGCAATAACGCCCGCTCAGGTCTGAGGTCTCGGGGGAGTGTGTCCCACTTGCTACCCCCTGCCGCAACAAACAATATGGCATCGGATTCTTTGGCCAGATCTAACGTTTGATCAGGCAAAGGAGTACCAAACCTATCATATGCATTTCCGCCCAAGTAACCTTCTTCACGTTCAATCTTAAGACCACCGTAGTCACACAAGATGTCAAGCACGCGCAGCACCTGAACCATGATCTCTGGGCCGATACCATCACCAGAAATATAAGTAAGTTTTGCTGTCATATCCTAATTGCTGTTGTCGATATACAGTGAGGTAAATCAATGCGCAGTATGATACAACGTGTAGTTATTCGAATAGTGCATCGTGTGCTATAAATGAGAGTCGACTCTAGTGTGACACCATCTGAAATTTGAAACAAGCTGCACAACAATCGCAAACACAGGGGGCAACCCTGACTTATCGTGGATTACTCATTTTGCTCTCCGAGTGCATAGGCAGTCACCACATCTCGGTCGCTGTAAATGAAATGCACCCATCTAAAGTTATCTCTTCAGAGGCAGTGCACTATGATTTGGTCAAAAAGGTTGCAAGTGCTGTCTATCGTGCCAATAAGTGTTTTCACGTCAACGCCCCAATACAATATGAAGCCACTATGAATGCACTCGGCCAAATTCACAGTGAACTAATTCAAACAGACACTACTGACATCGATCAAGTCAGCCTAATGCGCGAAATTGGATTTTGTGCAATGGAATATTTTGAAACCCTAAGTTCACCCCCGCCTAATCCAGACGAAGGAGAAAATTCAGTTTCAAACTCTCAAGTACTGCGCTTCACTCGAGTAAGCTAGTCCTCTCCCGAAGCAGCGAATGACGAAACGTCAGAAGTTGCAGCAACTCTTGAAGAATCAGCTTCTGATGGCACCACTGGCGCGGCAGATTCAACTTCGGCATTTTGGCCACGATGAAGTAGTGCATGGTCCATCAACACCAGCGCCAACATCGCTTCAACGATGGGTACCGCTCTCAGGCCAACACACGGATCATGACGGCCGGTTACGGAAATTTCCACCGGTTGTCCCTGATCATTAATTGTCTTGCCCGCCAATACAATGCTGGATGTAGGTTTGAACGCTACTCTTGCAACGATGGGTTGACCTGAAGAGATTCCCCCTGCAACTCCACCTGAGTGATTTGATAAAAATCCGTTAGGTGTCATCTCATCCCGATACTCAGAACCCAACATCCCGATACTCTGAAACCCAGCACCAATTTCGACCCCCTTGACCGCATTAATACCCATCATTGCCCCTGCAATTTCAGCGTCCAATTTTGCGTAAAGCGGCTCTCCCCAACCGGTAGGCACTCCGGTGCCAACGACCGTGACTTGGGCTCCTGTGGAGTCGCCCGACTTTCTCAAGTCATTGATCAATGCTTCAAGCTCAATAACTTGAGTTTGACAGGGCCAAAAAAATGGATTGTTTTCGACTTCGTTTAAGTTGACTGTAACAGGCTCAACTTTCCCGATTTGTGATACATAACCTTGTATCAATGTCCCAAAAGTTTCCCGCAAGTACTTTTTAGCAATGGCTCCGGCTGCAACTCTTAAGGCAGTCTCACGTGCAGACGATCTGCCACCGCCACGGTAGTCGCGAATGCCGTATTTTCGAGCATAGGTATAGTCCGCATGACCGGGGCGATAACGATCAGCAATCTTTGAATAATCCTTCGATTTTTGATTTGTATTTCTAATGACCAGTCCTATGGGAGTGCCCGTCGTCTTACCCTCAAATACCCCGGAATGAATTTCTACCAAGTCGCTTTCTCGCCGCTGCGTTGTAAAACGCGATGTTCCAGGTTTTCGTCGATCCAAGTCTGGTTGAATATCCTCTACAGAAAGTCGCATTCCTGGTGGACAGCCATCTACAATGCACCCAATTGAGGTGCCATGGCTTTCACCATAAGTCGTTAGACTAAACATCTTGCCGAAGGTATTGCCCGACATTGTGCTACTTTAGATTTACTCCTTGCTTGCAAGCGACGTCAATCGCCACGATTAGTTGGTAGAAAGGGATTAAACTTCGAATCATTTTGACTCGAGACATATACTTGAATCCCTGTTCGTTCCTATAGTCCGACTTACCCGAAACTTCACTTTGCAGTTCTCGCATTGCAATGGTCATGTTTTCAAAATCAAATACATAGGCTCCGGTCTCGTCATCCATATCTTCTACCGCACATCGGGTAAGATCCTCAAACTCAAAAACAGCCTGTTCTATCAGGCTTGCAAATTCAGTTACGGTTTGCGGCGTTCGCAATTTTTTTGTTATGCAACCGGTAAGGTCACGCCAATTTGACCTTGATATTTTCCCTTTCGGTCTTTGTATGAAGTTGCGCACTCCAAATCCGATTCAAAAAAGATGACCTGAGCAACGCCCTCATTTGCGTATATTTTTGCTGGCAGTGGTGTGGTATTCGAAAATTCCAACGTTGCATGTCCTTCCCATTCCGGCTCAAAAGGCGTGACATTGACAATTATTCCGCATCTGGCATAAGTGGACTTGCCTAGGCATACCGTCAGAACCCTTCTTGGAATTCGAAAAAATTCAACGGTACGTGCCAATGCAAACGAATTTGGCGGGATGATGCAAACTTCCCCTTCATAATCGACAAAACTGTCACCAGAAAATTCTTTCGGGTCAACAACAGCAGTATTGATATTTGTGAATATTTTGAATTCTCGGGAACACCGAATGTCGTATCCATAACTTGAAGTGCCGTATGAAATGACTCTTTGGTCTCCAACTTGACTCACCTGATTGGGTTCGTAGGGCTCAATCATGCCAAACTCAGTTGACATACGCCTGATCCAAGTATCAGACTTTATCGACAATCTCGTCTCCCCTCACTTAGAAGTTCACTCTTAAATTAGGTGTTCTGAATCACAATTGATGGAAAATCACTTGTGAAGTCCTTCTTTCGAATAGACAATCGCGCAGCCATCGTACGTGCAATCTTTCGATAAATCTGCGCAATTTGGCCGTCCGGGTCACTCACTACTGTGGGACGGCCGCCATCAGCGTCGCGACGAATTCGTATATCCAGCGGTACGCCGCCAAGATATTCGATGCCATACTCCTGAGCCATACGTTGTCCGCCGCCTTCACCAAATATATGTTCCTGGTGACCGCATTCACCGCAAATATGGATACTCATGTTTTCAACCAGGCCAAGAATGTCGATTTCCACCTTTTCAAACATTCTGTAAGCCTTACGCGCATCCAGTAAAGCTATATCTTGCGGTGTTGTGACAATGACTGCACCACTCACCGGTACTCTTTGCGCTAATGTGAGTTGTGTATCGCCCGTACCTGGCGGAAGATCAATGATCAAGTAGTCCAGGTCGTTCCACGCTGTTTGTCGAAGGAGCTGCTCCAACGCTTGTGTCACCATAGGACCACGCCAAATCATCGGAGTTTCCTCTTCAATCAAGAAGCCGATCGACATAGTCTGAAGGTGGTAACTATAAACAGGTTGCATCGACTTGCCGTCTCGAGATTGAGGCTTCCCTCGAACACCAAGCATTCTTGGCTGGCTTGGTCCGTAAATGTCAGCATCCAACACTCCGACTGTCGCTCCTTCGCTAGACAGCGCCAGTGCCAAGTTTGCAGATACTGTTGATTTACCTACGCCACCCTTGCCCGAAGCAACGGCAACCATGTTCTTGACTTGAGGTAGTGGCGAGACGCCCTTTTGTACTGAATGTGAGGAAATCTTGGACTCTATCTTGATATTGGCATCGACCACTCCATCAATGTCAGCTAACTTGTTCTTCACCTCTTCTTGCAACTGAGGGATCCAACCTTTCGCCGGGTAACCCAGCGAAATAGACAAATCAACCTTACCGCCGTCGATCGATATACCCTTTATGCTTTTATTTGCGGTTAACTCCTGGCCAGTGTGAGGATCAGTGATCTGGGCCAAAGCAGAATTAATCGCTGACTTAGCTAAATCAGTCATAGTTTGTCATACTTGAAATTTGTTGAGAGGAACCTAACTAAGCTCTCAGACCGGTATCCTTGCAATATGGCTGTAAAATATTGTTCAGACGCGTAAATTTGGAAATTTCCGAGCGTTAGGTCAGTAGGTTATTTTAACACACCTGTTTTTATCACATTATTCGAGGAGTTTCGTTTCGCAACTCAAAAAAACCTTTAATCACGCCTTAGGTAAGCCAATTTTAATTCTATAAATCCAGGCAATGACAAAACAAAGAAAGATACTCGTAACCCATGCCCTTCCGTACGCAAACGGTTCAATTCACATTGGGCACTTAGTCGAATCCATTCAGACAGACATTTGGGTACGCAGTCAACGAATGGCAGGGCATTCCTGTTATTTTGTTTGTGCAGATGATGCGCACGGCACACCAATAATGATTAGGGCGTGGAACGATGGCATTACCCCTGACGAACTGATTGCTCGGTATAAGGTGGAACATGAGGCCGACTATGCGGATTTTCGAATTGGTTATGACAATTATCACACCACCCATTCAAGCGAAAATCGTCAACTGGCGTCATACATTTACAACCAGCTGAAATCCTGTGGTCACATTGCACGTAAAACCATTAGCCAAGCATACGACCCAGAAAAAAAAATGTTTTTGCCCGACCGCTTCGTCAAAGGCACCTGTCCACGATGTGGGGCGGAAGATCAATATGGCGATAGTTGTGAAAATTGCGGAGCAACCTATTCACCTAACGACCTGGTTAAACCATATTCGGTACTATCCGGTGCACCCCCTCAGCAGCGAGAGAGCGAACATTTATTCGTAAAACTCAGCGACTTTACCGAAATGCTCCACGAGTGGGTTTTTGGCGTACTGCAGCAGCCTGAAGTAAAAAACAAATTGAACGAGTGGTTCGAAGCCGGTCTACAAAACTGGGACATATCACGGGACCCACCCTACTTCGGATTTGAGATTCCAGATGAGAAGAACAAGTATTTTTATGTCTGGTTGGATGCGCCTATTGGTTATATGGCGAGTTTCAAAAACCTGTGCGCTCGTAAGAACATTAATTTCGATGAATATTGGCGAAATGAAGAAGATACCGAGTTGTATCACTTCATTGGCAAAGACATTCTTTATTTTCACACACTGTTTTGGCCTGCAATGTTGCACGGTGCTGGGTTTCGAAAACCAAGCGGTGTCTTTACCCATGGCTTTCTGACAGTCAATGGGACAAAGATGTCCAAATCGAGAGGCACCTTCATCACTGCTAGATGCTACTTAGATCATTTGGACCCCGACTACCTTCGCTATTACTATGCGTTCAAACTGAATGAGCGAATTGAAGACATCGATCTGAACATGGAAGACTTCATTCAACGAGTGAATTCTGATTTGGTCGGCAAGGTGGTAAATATTGCGAGTCGCTGTGCAAGATTTATGACCCAGAGGTTTGATCAAACTTTGGGGCCTGAGTTGGATGATTGGGAACTGTATAACGAACTTACTTCAAAGGCTTCCACAATAGTTGAATGGTATGAACAACGAACGTTCAGTCGTGCCATGCGGGAAATCATGGCACTGGCTGATCAGTGTAATCAATACGTAAGTGAACAGGCTCCTTGGGAGGTTGCCAAACAGAAAGACTCTGACGATAAGTTACATAGAATATGCACGCAAGGCATCAACTTATTCCGGGTCTTGATAATTTACTTGGCCCCGGTTGTTCCAGCACTTGCTGAACGGGCTGGTGAATTTCTCAATGATCCGCTGGAGCGATTTGACCAAGTTCACCAACCTTTATTGAACCACCAGATTTCGAGTTTTGTGCACCTGCTTCAGCGTGTACAACCAAAAAGTGTCAACGCAATGGTCGCAGCATCCAAGGAAGAAGAGGAAACCGGTGACACGGAAGATGATTCAAATATGATTGATATCAATGAATTCGCAAAAATAGATTTACGTACCGCACGAATTTTAGAGGCTTCAGATATTGCGGAATCAGACAAGCTTCTCAGACTCACTGTTGACCTCGGCAACGAGAAAAGACAAGTTATTGCAGGTATTAAGGAATCCTATAACCCTAGTGACTTGGTTGGGCGCACTGTGATTGTGGTGGCGAACCTGAAACCAAGAAAAATGAAATTCGGTGAATCTCAGGGAATGATTTTGGCAGCAGGAGATGGTAATTCCTTGAATCTTGCTGAACTTCCTGGTGACACAAAGCCAGGACTTCAAGTTCGCTAAGTAATCGATCAACTTTAGTTTGAAATTTTGACCTCACGCACTGAAGAAATTTCAAAAATTGATGCGTGTTTGCCGCAAACCCAATGCACCCTTTGCGGTTACCCGCGTTGTCTTGACTACGCAAGTGCCATTTTTGATGAGGATGCGCCGGTCAATCGATGCTCCCCCGGGGGTGAAGTGACGATTAGTGCTCTTGCATCTTTGCAAAATACGCAACCGCTACCTCTAGCACCGGACTGCGAAGTTCACCAAAGAAGACTCACAGCCGTCATTCGAGAAGACGAATGTATCGGTTGTGCATTGTGTTTAGACCCGTGTCCAGTTGACGCGATTATTGGTGCACCTAAGCACTTGCACATAGTGGCAACCTTACTGTGTTCTGGCTGTCGCTTGTGTGTAGATTACTGCCCTGTTGATTGTATTGAGATGGTTGAATATCAATCAAAGAACACCGGCACAATATGGCCTGAGTATCCGAAAGATGAAGTTGACCGGTGGAGAACACTAGCCACTCGACACTTTGACCGACTTGAAGTTCGACCGACACAAAACTTAGAAGAAACGGAATCTACTGGACTATTAAGAATTGAAATTCGCGAAGCAGTGAATAGAGGTCGCGAAAGAAGATGGCGCAAGCATAGAAAAAAACTGGCCACTCGGGTTGAGTAGAGTATTTGTTGCAAGATGAATTCCTCTAAGCGCGAACAGATTTTTTCGAGATTCCGCAACGCTAATCCACACCCTACTACTGAATTAGTATTTGAAAACAACTTCCAACTGCTTATTTCGGTAGTTCTTTCAGCTCAGTCAACGGACGTTGCCGTCAATTTAGCCACAAAGGGTTTGTTTGAAAAAGCACCTGACCCAGAGTCAATGATTGAACTTGGATTAACTGAAATCAAGGATGCCATTAAGACCATTGGACTGTATAACAACAAAGCAAAGAACGTACTGGGAATTTGCGAGATTCTTGTCAGCCAGTACAACTCACAAGTTCCGGATACCCTCGAGCAACTCACCGCTCTACCCGGAGTGGGTCGCAAAACTGCTAACGTTGTGTTAAATACGGCTTTTGGTCAGCCAACCATTGCCGTTGACACGCACATTTTTAGAGTCTCCAATCGTACTGGTATCGCCAAGGGCAAAAATGTTGATTTGGTAGAACGTGGATTAATGAAGTTTGTTCCGAATGAGTATCTATTGGACGCCCACCACTGGCTGATTCTTCATGGCAGATATACCTGCATGGCAAAAAAACCATTGTGCGGATCATGCATAATTTTCGACTTATGCGAATGGCCAGGTCGTACAAAAACTGCAGCAACCCAATAACTTTAATATTAAAGGAATGTATCAATGACTGAAGATGCCCGTGAACGCCAAGTTTTCTTTGATGCCTGGGGAAAGTTTATTGCCAGTAAAAAGTTGAACGCAATGGAAAAGAAAATTGTTAAAACGATTCAAATGCACCCAGAATTTGAGACAGTTGTAGCCGACCCGAACAAGTATGCGGGATACGAGTTTGAAACCAATGAAACTGAACCATTTGCTCACATGGCGATGCACCTTATTGTCAAGGAAATGATCGCACTTGATGACCCAGAAGGTCTTCGTGCACTCTATGACGCGACAGTACAGAAGGTTGGAGAAAAGCACACAGTGCAACACAAGATAATCGAAGCGTTGTTCGATTGGATGGTGGGGAATGACACATTTGAAATGCAAATAAGGCAAGATTCAGATTTTTTGCAGCACATCGAAAACTACTGCAACTAATTTGAATATTTACTAATCTTGTTACTCTGATAATTCCCAGTCCAAGCCGAACCTCAAAAGTGATAGAATGCGTATTTTCCACTCAGCAGACAATGCAAAAAGTTTCGAATCAAATGGAACTTTTCTCGTTCATGAGTGTTTAATTTGTGTGAATTAAATTTTTTATCCATTATGGAGGATTTATTAGATGAAAGCTTCAAAAGCAATTATTACTACAGCAATTTCTGGTGCCCTAGCATTGGGAGCACTTACCATGGCACAAACTGCAGTAGCAGACGATGATAAAGAAAAGTGCTACGGTGTGTCCAAAGCTGGACATAATGACTGTCAAACTGCTAATTCATCCTGTGCCGGCACTTCAACTGCTGATGGACAAGCTGATGCATTTGTTGTTCTGCCAAAAGGAATGTGTGAAAGATTGGTAGGTGGAAGTCTGACTTCTGGTTAAATCAGCCAGTAATTTGTTCTAACTCCAAATTTGTGTCGCCAACCCGATTCTCATGTCTTCAATCGGAATCGGGTTGCGCGGTGACCATTACGAACAAGCAGTTAATGGACCACATCCTGTCGACTGGTTTGAAGTTCACACTGAAAACTACTTCGGACGCGGCGGCAAACCTCACCATTACCTGACAAAAATTCGACAGGATTATCCAGTCAGTTTTCACGGTGTTGCTCTTTCAATTGGTTCCACCGACCCATTGAGCGACAGTCACCTGAAAAACATTTCCGAATTAATCGATCGATACCAGCCAATGCTGGTATCTGACCACCTCACGTGGAGTTCTATTGGCGGCACCTATCTACACGACTTGCTGCCACTACCCTTTACCAAGGAAGCAGCAGACCATGTAGTTGGTCGTATAGAAGCCATCCAGGATACTCTGCGCCAACAAATTTTGATTGAAAATGCGTCTACTTACCTTGAGTTCAATCACTCGGAATTATCCGAATGTGAATTTATGGTTGATATCGCAGAGCGCAGTGGGTGTGGAATTTTGTTGGATGTGAACAACATCTATGTAAATTCTCGCAACCACGGAATTGATGCAATTTCCTATATTGAAAGCGTTCCAGAATCGGTGGTTCAGGAAATTCATCTGGCTGGCCACACCGTTAACAAGTTTGATGACGGTGAAGTCCTAATCGACACTCATGATCAGCGAGTATGCGATGACGTATGGAATTTGTATGGCATCGCCGCAAAGAAGTTCCCCACTGCTGCAACCTTAATCGAGTGGGACAAGGACCTACCTGACTTCTCAGTTTTGCTTGAAGAGGCAGCCATAGCGAGAAGCATTCATCAGCAAAGTGAACGCCATGCAGCTGCGTGAACTGCAGCAACAATTTGCCCTCACAGTTTTTGGGCAACAAAGTGTCAGTGAACTCGAAACTCTAATTCGTCCGAATGGACTCGAATCCAGTCGTCGCATACAGGTATACCAAAATAATGTTCGAACTACGCTTGCCGAAGTTCTGCAGGCGCATTTTTCTGTTGTAAGCACCCTTGTCGGTGAGGGGTCATTTCAAGCACTCGCTCAACGCTATGCTAAGCAGCACCCGCCGTCGACCGGCAATGTCACTGACTACGGTGGTCAGTTCCCGCAATTCATTTCATGCGTACCCGAATTAAAGGACTTGCCATACCTGCAGGATGTGGCAACAGTGGAATGGGCCTATATTGAAGCCTATCACGCCATGGACTCAGATTTTCTTTCACTTGAGACGCTGGCTTCCGTGCCGGAATCCAAACATGCAGAACTTACCTTTCAATTCGTCCCATCCGTTCGGATGTTGAAGTCGATTTTTCCAATTTTCGACATTTGGCAGTTCGTCAAATATCATTCAGATAAAGACGACAGCACCCTAAACATAGACCGTGGCGGACAAGCTGTATTGGTCCTTCGCCAATCAAATAGGGTTAACGTTGTATCACTAACGAGCGAAGAGTATGAATTTGCAAAACAGGTGCAGAATGGACATTCCCTGCATACCCTAGTACAGTCATTGATGGAAAAATTTGATAAATTCGACCTTCAAAGTATTCTGCATAAGTTCTTTGCACTCGGTACAATTGCCAATATCAATACTGATGAGTCACCTGACTAGTCGATTCCTTTCAAACTAAGAGCAAAATTATGATCGAAAAAGTTACACAATTGAGTCGAAAGATTATCTGTGTGTTGGAGTGTGGCGCACCAATTGCAGACCTCGCACTACGACTCTGGATAGCCAATGTGTTTTGGAAATCTGGATTGACAAAGATTCAAAACTACGACACAACCTTATTTCTGTTTGAAAGCGAGTATTCCGTACCGTTATTGTCACCGGAATTCGCTGCATTTTCGGGTACAGCAGCTGAACTCATACTACCGGTACTACTGGTATTTGGCATTGCGGGACGCGCTGCAGCCGGTGCCTTGTTTATGGTAAATCTTGTAGCCGTCATCTCCTACCCCGCTTTGAATGCTGCTGGTCTTCAAGATCACCAACTGTGGGGGATCATCCTGTTAATATTGACTTTGAGAGGACCGGGTCGAATTTCGGTTGACCACTTCATTCGAAAACACTTTATGGGGAAAAATGGCTGCTGTTAATGTAGCAATTCCTGCTACAACTACAGGTGAACCAAGCACATCGCACTTGCCCAGCACCCTGCGTTGGAATTTTGCTCAAACGATTCGCAACTATGGATATAGCGAATTAAGACGTGAGCAGATCCGGGACCTGCAAGTCAACTTGGGGAAGTTGTGCAACCAGGCATGCAATCACTGTCACGTTGATGCCGGTCCAAAACGTACTGAAATTATGTCTTGGAGGACAATGCAAAATCTGTTGGTTTGGATTGAAGACAATGGCATTCAGACAGTAGACATCACTGGTGGTGCACCAGAGATGAATCCAAACTTCCGATACTTTGTTGACGGATGCCTGGAACGCGGCGTTAGGCGAGTCATTTCACGTTGCAATTTAACCATCCTAGTCGAACCCGGATACGAATACCTCGCACAATGGTACGCCGATAGTAAAGTCGAGTTAGTATGTTCCCTACCCTGTTATTCGAAGGAAAATGTCGAAGCTCAGCGAGGCAAGGGAATTTTTGGCAAAAGCATCGCCGCCCTGAAACTATTAAATTCACTAGGTTACGGGGTCAAACCGGGTCTTATTCTCGACCTTGTCTACAATCCCGGAGGGGCATTTTTACCGCCATCTCAACAAGTATTGGAATCGGAGTACAAGCGGCGGCTGCTAGAAGATTTTGGAATTCAATTCAACCAGTTATATACCCTCGCCAATTTACCAATTAGCCGATTTCGACACTATTTGGAACAAAACGGCGAATACGAAAGTTATATGAACTTATTGGCTGATAATTTTAATGCCAGCACGGTACCCGGGCTGATGTGTCGCCACATCATTAGTGTGGACTGGCTTGGTAGAGTCTTCGACTGCGACTTCAACCAGATGCTAGATATTCAGGCAGGCTACAAAGGTAATAAGTATTTATGGGATGTTCCCGCAGAATCAATCGTAAACCAAAAAATCGCGGTAGGAAGTCACTGTTTTGGCTGCACTGCGGGCGCGGGAAGCAGTTGCGGGGGTGCAATCATTTAAGTTGTTTGGTTCACGGTAAACCGCGTTGCCGTGTTACCTCTACAGTTGCGATGCCCACTGCTACTGACACATTGAAGCTTTCTGTATCGCCGAGCATCGGGATTTGAGTCAGTTGATCGCAACTTTCTCGGGTTAGTCTTCGTAAACCCGAACCTTCAGAGCCAAACACCAGGGCACACGGCTCCGAGAACGATGTGTCAAAGATTGTGGATTTTGCATTTACATCCATTCCGAATACCCAAACACCTTTTGACTTCAGTTTGGCCAAATTCCTAGCGAGATTGGATACCTTAACAATGGGAATGGATTCGGCTGACCCGGCGGCGGTTCTGGATGCGACTTCGGTAATTTTCGCTCCGCGATGATTCGGCAAGATGATGCCGTGAGCCCCTCCCGCATGAGCACTGCGGAGGCAAGCTCCGAGGTTTCTGGGGTCTTCGATACCATCCAGCACTACGAGCAGTGCTGGCTGAGGTGCAAGTTCTAACAACTCATCCACATCCTTTACTCGCTGTTCGAACTTCTCTTCGAAACACAAAGCTATCACTCCTTGGTGGCGAACCCCTTCGGAAAGTTGATTAAGGACTTCATTGGAGACTTTTGAAAACTCTATATTCATGGATTGCACCAGACGCTCCACCTCAGCTAGCCGCTTGTCTTTGCGTACCGCACTCATCAACACGGTCTTTACGTCTTGCCTACGATTGGATAGCAACGCCTTTACAGCATGAAATCCAAAAACCTTTTGTGTCATCGTCTTGTTTTTCTCGAATTACGTCTTAAGGGACGTGCATGATGGTTTTCAATCTCAAAGTCAATAAATCCCAATTCTTTGTTTGCATTAGACACTTTAACTTTTAGAGGACTACAAAAGGAAATCGTTTTGCCTGAGTGCTTTCCAATTAGTGAATACGAATGTTCGTCATAGATATAGTAATCATCCCTCAATTCTGACACGCCGACCATCCCGTCAACAAAGGGATCCTCTAACTGTACGAACACCCCAAATGATTTGACATCAGTCACCACACCATCAAACTGCTGGTTGATGTGAGTCGACATAAGATCCACGATTAACCACCTCTGTGCTTCTCTCATACAAGCTTCTGCCTTGCGCTCCAAGTAGGAACAATGCCTCGCGATTTTTTTTAGATTTGACGGACTATATTGCAACTTTTTATGGTGAATAACATCTTTGATCATTCGGTGCACAACCAGATCAGGATAACGACGAATGGGGGATGTGAAGTGTGTATAGCAATCGAAGTTCAATGCGAAGTGCGGACTGCATGACTCGCTATAGACAGCAAGTGACAAACTTCTAAGAATGTGCAACTGGAGTACGTTCAGAACGGATTGCGAAACGGATAACTTCTGAAGGGCATTTTCATAATCGGATAGTGTTGGTGGACGGTCTGAAGGAAAGCTCACATCAAACACTTCTAACTTCCTATGCAGCCTTAGGGTGTCGTCATAGGACGGTACATCGTGAATTCGATACATCCCTGCCTGCGAATAGTGTTGAGCGATGAATTTGGCTGCGCATATGTTCGCCGCCAACATCGCCTCCTCAATCAAACTATGCATTTCCGTCGAATGCGATTTTCCAACACCCTTTACTCTTTGATTCTTGTCAAACAAAAGCCGTTGTTCAGGAACATCCAGCTGCAATGAATTCTGCCGCTGTTGATTCTTTTGCAAACAATAACGGGCGTACATTAGATTTATCAGATTCGCGCCAACCGGGGTTGAATCGCCTACTTCCAAAATTTTTGCTGCTTCAGTGTAGGTCAATTTTGCTGCGGAATTTATAACCGCTTCATAAATGCTGCTATGGGTAATATTTCCATCAGTATCAATCTTTATTTCACACATAACAGCCAATCTGTCTTGCCCTGGAACTAAGGAACATAAATCTCCGGACAGTTCGGAGGGAAGCATGTGAATCGCTGAACCCGGAAAATAAATGGATGTTCCGGATCTTTTTGCCTTCAAGTCAACTGCCGAATCAGGACGAACGAAGTGTGCGACATCAGCAATTGCCACATAGAGACGTGCGCCAGATTTCAAACGTTTACAGTAAACCGCATCGTCATGATCCTTTGCCCCTGCCGGATCAATTGTAATAAAGGGCAAATGACGAAGGTCGGTTCTATCGCTAAGGTCAAATTGCGAAAACTCTTTGGAGATTTCCTTTAGCTCTTTTTTGATTTCGCTTGAATTGTCTTCACAAATGCCGTGTCTGGCTTGTGCAATACCACGTGCTAAATCACACTCAGTCTTAAGTGTCCGAATAAATTTGTTTAGTTTCCAGTTGGATTCTGGTTTTACTCTTGACTCCGGTGAAATTTCGGCGAGGACATAAGTGCCAGATGGTATGGAGACTTTCGACTGTATGTAAACATTCGGAATTCCTATAAAACCAACCACGTGCAAAACATTGGCTTGAGGTGTGAATTCAATGTAGCCCACAACCAGATGTTTGGTTTTTCGACGACAACTGATGATTTGAGCAGGCCTTGCTTTGTTTTGTCGATTGCGGGCGGGTTCGAAGACCACTTCATCGCCTGGCAACAACTTGGGAGTTCTTCTTTGAAGTGGAATTTTGACGGATTCCTGGGCATCGGTATTGACCAGCATGTACCGATTATTTGCGTAGGCCACCACTCCATGGGTTAATTTTTGAGCCTTCCTCTTTGACTCTGTGGACCTTGACTTACGCCTACTCATTAAATATTTTGGGTCAGATTCAAGTGGTATTCGACCACTTTGGTTAAGTTGATAGATTTAAAAAACTGGTGGCTTTCGTTGACAAATAAAAGTAAAAACACCAACCGAACTCAATCAGTACAATCACAGGCATGCAGATTGAATTTGTGATTCAACCTGCTATCACTCATTAAATCTTAAGTCAAAGGATTGTTATGGTCTGTTGTTGGCTTGGTGCCGAGGAGAGGACTTGAACCTCCACGGGGGAACCCCCACTAGCACCTGAAGCTAGCGCGTCTACCAAATTTCGCCACCTCGGCATTAATATCGTGATGCAGGCTTGTACCCTTTTAATACACGAACATCTTAGCGGATGCACACATTGGTCAGGCTACAAGAAAGGGTAATTATACGCTAGGGTCAGAGTCGGACAACAACTCGCTGCAATAGGCCATGGACACTTGTAGCTGCAGAAAATATGTTGGTGAAACTTGTCGTAAAGATTCAAAATTATGGAAGTAATTTGCAATAATGACCCAAAAAACACGCAATATGGGCTTTATAGTCAAATAATATGAGTATAATGTTCCAAAATTTAACCTTGTACTCATTTGCTTCACTAGGAGTAACGAGTCAAACACCTATCAGATAATCAAAATACAGTCAGTGTTTTGCATTGCTGAAAATTTCCAACTGAATAAATAGAGAGGTATTTGAAATTGGACGCAAAGATTATTTGGTTATTCGTCTTTGTAATCCTGTATTGGGTCTATTGTATCTATTGGGGGATTAGAGGAGCGATGACCGCTCATACCGCAAGCGACTACTTCATCGCGGGGAGACGCTTGTCACTGTGGGTTTTCGTATTGGCTGCAACTGCAACCTCGTTTTCTGGTTGGACCTTCATGGGACATCCGGGACTACTATATCGAGATGGATTTCAGTATGCATATGCCTCGTTTTACGCGATTACGATCCCATTTACCGGAGTAATACTACTAAAGCGCCAGTGGATGCTTGGCAAAAGATTTGGGTTTGTGACCCCAGGAGAAATGCTCTCCTACTACTTCAAGTCCGACTTTATCCGCATTCTGGTGGTATTGGTTGCCCTTTGTTTTTCGGTACCCTACCTGGGCATCCAACTTCGCGCTTCAGGATTCCTGTTCAACGTCTTAACTGATGGTTGGCTTGGAATTAATGCCGGTATGTGGTTGCTCTCCGCAATCGTGTTTATCTACGTCGCGTCGGGTGGATTGAGAGCTGTGGCCTATGTGGATACGCTGCAGTGCATACTGCTTGCGCTCGGAATAGTGATTATCGGTATTGTTGCCATCAACTTGGTTGGTGGGTATACCGCATTGAATGAAGGTATCGCAAACCTTGCACAGTTGGATACCAAACGAACTCCGGATGGTTACAGTCACTATGTTGCAATACCGGGAATCATTCAATTTGTTTCATCGGGCCCCTCGGCAGTTGGTGGAGCTTGGACCGGAATCATGATTTTGACCTATATGTTCGCGCTGATGGGAATTCAGTCCTCACCAGCGTTTTCGATGTGGGCTTTCGCAAATCATGATCCTAAGCCGTTTGCCCCTCAACAAGTTTGGGCATCTTCGCTGGGAATCGGGTTTATCCTATTTTTCTTCACAGCTTTTCAGGGCATGGGCGGACACTTCCTTGGTGCTGATACTGCATACTTGGCGGCCTTCCCAGAAATCAACAACGTACTAGGAGTTGGACTTGGTGGTGCTGACCTAATGGAGTCCCCCGGGAAGCAAGGAATGTTGGTACCTCAGTTGATTGGCGTCTTACAGGATACTACTCCTTGGTTGGTTGGACTGCTATCTGTTTGCGCCTTGGCTGCTATGCAGTCAACCGGTGCGGCCTATATGTCTACAGCTGGGGCAATGCTGACACGCGACCTACTTAAGCACTTTGTTATGCCAAACATCACCCACGCACAACAAAAGCTATTCGGTCGAATCGGTGTTGCGGTCATCGTTGGTGCGGCTCTTGTCGTTGCCACAACCTCTTCCGATGCGCTGGTACTACTTGGCGGTCTGGCAGTAGCATTTGGATTTCAAATGTGGCCATCACTATTGGCAGCTTGCTACTTCCCATGGTTTACCCGTGCGGGTATTACACTTGGACTGGCAGCTGGCATGATTGCCGTGGTGTGCACGGAAACGATTGGTCAGAATCTTGGAATTACCGCCTGGGGTCGATGGCCGTGGACCATTCACTCCGCAGGTTGGGGAATCTTCTTTAACCTGGGTATTGCAATCATCGTATCTGCAATGACTCAGAACAAAGAAGAAACAGAGCACAGGATGCAGTTCCATAATTTCCTCGCTGAACATGCTGCACTCCCCGAGTCCAAGCGTGGCCTTTTGCCGATGGCTTGGATCATCACATTAGTATGGTTCTTCTTCGGAATCGGACCAGGCGCAGTCATCGGAAACACCATTTTCGGAAATCCGAACGATGCGGCTACCTGGTTATTTGGCATGCCTTCAATTTGGGCATGGCAAATTCTATGGTGGGCAATTGGTGTGTTCATGATGTGGTTTCTTGCCTACAAAATGGAGATGTCAACTCTCCAAGAACGCGAGATCGAAGTCTTGCAAGAAGACATCGGTGATGTCGCGACAGGTCAAGAAAGCAATTAGGCTGATAACTGCAGTAAGTAAAATAAAAGGGAGGGGCAACCCTCCCTTTTTTTATACACTTCAAACTCTAGTTTGAATTATGCTTGACGACGAGAGTCTGCTTTCATGTCAATAGTGACTCAATACTGGCTGTGGGTGATCGCCCTTACCGCTGCCCTATTCCTACCAGTCAGTCGACTGATTCACGTTTTCAGTGTGAGGCGTATTCAGAAAAAACTGCAACGTCACCTCAGTCAGGAAGAAATTGACGGGCAAAAAAACAGAGCGTATGTCATTGCTGCATTTGTTTGCCTGTTATTTTCCTTACTATTCAATTTCAGATTAATTCCCGATTAACTACGTGGACCCTCGTCTTTACAAGTTTCTTAAGTACACAGCAATCATCCTTGCTATTGGCTGGGTTGCTTGGGGATTGTACGACAGTTACATAGTTGGATATGACCCTGGAGATACGGAGTACCATGCAGGCAACAAACTGTTTGAAGATGGTTCTTATGAGCGTGCACTCATTGAATATGAAGCTGCGTTAAAGGCTGACCCTTCACACATCAGTTCACTACGCGGAAAAGCACGAACTCTTATGCTACTGGGAGAAAATTCAAAGTCACTCATAGCATTTGATGAAGCGATTGCTTTGGAACCAGAATTTGGCGGAACCTATGCGAATCGTGGAATACTACATGATCGTATGGGCAACTACGAACTAGCCATAGAAGATTATTTGATCGCACTTCAACTTGACCCGGAAATTGCTGAAGGACCTCATTGGCTGACACGGTTTTTGAGAAATCAGCCTGAGAAGCCACCGGGCATTGCTGAACGGGCTGAATACCTCATGTCGGAAATGAAGAAACCGGCGTCGGAAAGATTGCTGAAAGTTCCTGAAATTGATGAACGGCAACGAACTTATAAAAAGTAGTTCAAATCTACTCAGGTTCCTTTACCAAACGATTGCCGCATACACCATAAAGCTGACATAGATTGCAGAAATCCCACCGACTACAACTCTTTCATACCTACTACGGTGTTTCATCCATAACCATATCAGACCTAAAACTGCGAATAGAATTTGCAGTGGCATGATGATGTGCCCGTAATGATTTGAGTCCCAATAGGAAAAGGGACTTATAAATCGCCAATCCGATAAAGGATAGAAGTGGCGATGTGCGTCATCGTTGTGTAATGGGAAATCAAAGGCGATGTGCAACAGGACACCAACAAATATGATTTGTAGGATTGGTTTTTGAAGTTTGATTGCCATAATCAACCCTGCCACTGCAATTGGGATCGAGTTGAAAATGTCAAAAAAGTTTTGCCAAGCGGGTAGGTAGTATCGTTCTGACCAAATTACTGATTCAGGAGTTTGCTGTACAAGCGATTCCCAAACATAAAACAGGATCATCGGAGCGTCGGGAAGAATGGCTCCAACTATCACCATAGTGAAAAGTTGGGGCTGAGGTAATTTTGTTCGTCCCTGAACAATTAAATTACAGACGATGTGAGTTCCAGTGTCCATCTAGACAACTTCAGAGACTCAGTCTTGATTTGGTGAAAGGTATAGGATTGTTAATTCTAGCAGAGTGATTCAAATTACATATAGAATTGAGTATCGCCAGACTTATTCCGCGTCAATACCAAACTTCCAGTATGTCGACAAAAAGCACACGCATGAAAAAAAGCAAAGCGATACACCCGAATAGTAGTCTGACCCCGTCTCGTTTGCCTTCCTCAGTTCGATAGGTAATCGCATGGTAGGCAATACCGCCAGTGAAAAGTAAAAAAATGATGTTTAGTAAAGTTGAATCAGATTCCATAAATGATAAAGAAATAAGTTTGTGGCAACTACTAGTAGCAAGGCGGAAACATACAAGGTAAGTCCATGTAGTTGTAGGCTAAGTTTGCCATAACGATCAGTGCACTCATTATTAAAGCGATTAATACCGTGTACCGAACTCCAGCTCTAACCGACCGTGCTGTGGCATTAGGCAAAAGTGCTACTCCCAAAACCTCCCGGTCTAGTTCTCCGCTGTTTCGTAGTTCAATAATCATTCGACTATACTGCCGTACCCAAGGCGGAACTATCTTGTTGAACATGTAGCGTGCAAAGTGGGCCTCAAGAATGTCGAACTGAGCGTTTCTACCATACCACCAGCTATAAGCCAGTCCGAATACATCGTATTCTCTGATTTCTAGGGTCGCTGATACTTCGAGTACGTCTTCGATGTCGTCAGGTAAATTTTCATCGAATTCATGAATTCGCTTGTACAAATTTTTACGTTGACGCCAAAATGTTAAGTTGGAGCCAAAATTGAATTGATTAACACGATGCAGGATTATTCGTGCTATGTACTGAAGTTTGAATTCCAATTTCATCAGTTCAAATTAACAAATCACAGCGAATCAAGTTCAATTCGGGAAATCACTACTCCATATTTCATTTTGGAATCGCATACTACCGAATTCCGGATGCTTTTTTGGCGATTTTAGGTTTAATTGCAACGTTGTCATTGCCGCATTGAACTAGCCATAAATTGTTCGCGAGAATTCACAACAATTTTTTGACTAATTTCAAATTTCTCCTTAAGATTATGTCATAGATCTTGAAGTTCGACACTAGACAGCACAATTGGGCAGGGTCTCAGTTTGAGTGGCAAGTTTGGGATTGCCAAAGATAGGATATTCGACAAAATGAAGTCCGCCAAGAAGGCGGCTGCAAAAACCGGAACGAAACTAAACATGATTTCAGAATTGAAAATACTTCAGGACGCATTTGAGAAGATTCAGAATAACAACGAGTTGGAAAAGGGTGCTCCGACAAACGGAAAATAGCTTTAGGAACTAACCATCGATGTAGTTACTCTGATTCCAGAGTGAGACATAGAGGAATGAACGTGGTGACGAACAACGCTGTGCTTTGAAAGTCACGTCAAACGTTGTGAGAATTGGACATTTGACAAACTATATGTTCAATATGAGATTCTATCCAAAATCAAGTAGTTTCGGATTTCTCACTATCAAGTTGAACGACAACCTCATCAATACACACAAGATCCTGACTAGTCTATAAACGCTTGAGTCCTAAACTGTTGTACTAGACATTAGGTGTGTATTTCGCATTTGAAAGTTTGGTAACTAAAATTTTGACTCTACCGATTACAATATAAACTCTAGATTCGAGTCAGCTGATTTAAATTCAGAGTTAACAGTCTGAGAACTCCGAATCTTCCAGCCAAAAACTCAATAGTGGAGGTCCAATGAGTAACGATAACGCAACCGTAGTTCAAATGTTTATTACACCGGAAGCCGGTGGAGACATGCAGGAAATCAACTCCGTTAGTGCTATTGAAGGAAGAGGGATAATCGGCGACCGCTACTATTCTATTGCCGGTACATTTTCCAAACCTAATATTGAACCCGACCAAGAAATCACATTGATCGAATCGGAAGCTTTTGAAGAACTAAAAGAAGAACATGGGATCACTCTCGAACACTCACAATGTCGACGTAACATCATCACCCAAGGAGTCGATTTGAATGCTCTTGTTGGGCATACATTTCAAGTAGGTGAAGTTACCTTACAGGGAATGCGCTTGTGTGAACCATGCACCTACCTTAGTGGGCTAGTTGGACATCCCAAGCTGGTAAAAATTTGGAGAAAACGTGCAGGATTGCGGGCTCATATCTCAACGAGTGGGAAAATCAACATTGGAGATTCGATAACGTCCTGAGTAATTCAGCCTGAATGGTTAGGATAAGGCGTTCAAAGCAGCCAATAACTACCGTAGAGCGAACATCCACTAAGAAACTAAATGAAAGACAGCAGTCTTACCCTTCTCATTCAAAGATTGGTTCAAGCGATATTTCATCTCTTCGCTCAGGTCCAGTCGATACAATTGCAATGGGTGTATCGGTTAAAGCACTGATCCTTTCTACGTAACGCTTCGCGTTCTTCGGCAACTGATCATAATCTGTAATTCCATGGGTTGGTTCATTCCACCCCGGCAGTTCTTCGTATACCTGTTCAACATTTTTTAACTTTCCAGCGTTACTGGGATAGTGTTCGAATTCTTCTCCGCCGCATTTGTATGCTGTACATATCTTCAACGGATCAATCCCGTCAAGAACATCTATTTTTGTTATACATAACCCATTAAATTGATTCACCTGATGAGCACGACGATACATAACTGCATCAAACCATCCGCATCGTCGAGGGCGTCCAGTAGTCGCCCCAAACTCCATGCCCTTTTCTGCAATTTTTTCACCAACAGAATCGAATAACTCGGTTGGAAATGGTCCAGATCCGACCCGTGTAGCATAGGCCTTTACGATTGCCAAGCGATAATCAACTCTAGAAGTAGGAAATCCAGCACCGGAAGTGATGCTGCTTGCACCTGTACTTGAAGAAGTTACAAATGGGTAAGTGCCATGATCAATATCCAACATCGACCCTTGTGCGCCTTCAAATAACACTCTCCTACCTGCCTCTACAGCTTCATAAATGTCACTTCCTACATCGGAAACCATGGATTGTATCCACTCTGCCGACGATTCTAGTGCGGCAATTGACTGATCTATATCGGTTGCTTTAGACTCGTGATACTTAGTCAGCAAAAAATTGTGATATTCCAAAAGAGAACGGCATTTATCCTGCCATCCATTATTGTCAACTAAGTCGTACAAGCGTAAGCCGCGACGAGCAATCTTGTCTTCGTAAGCTGGTCCAATTCCTCTGCCAGTTGTGCCGATTTTTTGACCATTCTTCTTCCCTTCTCTTGCTTGGTCAAGTGCACTATGTACCGGCAATAGCAACGATGCATCACCGCTCACTTTGAGTCGGCCATCGATATCAACACCGAAGTCCTTAAGTTCATCAATTTCTTTTTGGAGAGATTCCAAGGACAAGACTACTCCATTACCAATGTATCCGGTGACGTGCTCGTGCAACACGCCGGCTGGAATGAGATGTAGAACGATCTTTTGACCGTCTACAATCAAAGTATGACCGGCGTTGTGACCACCCTGAAAACGAACGACACAATCCGCTTGGGCGCTCAATGAATCAACAATTTTTCCCTTTCCTTCGTCACCCCACTGAGCTCCAAAGACTGCTACCGTTTTAGCCATTGCACTATTCTTGCGAGTTGAAATGGACCACCACCCAGGAACCATCTTTTTCGACCAATTTCCGGTCAACTATGGTACCAAGTTGTGCTTTCCCTTGATTCGGCAATTCGTAAATTACCCTTTCTTTTTGTCTAAACAACCGCTCAATGACTTCTGACGGCACTTTGGCTTGGGCAGGCACCAATATCGCCTTGCGAAGTTGTACTGATGCACGATGACGAAGCAGTCGCAAATCCCCACTAAATCCTGTTGCCGGACATGGGGTTCCGTATGCAGAAAGAACATCGTCGTATCGCCCACCCTTCGCCAATGCTTGACCATAGCCAGGTCCGTAGGCAGAAAATATTACCCCAGTGTGATACTTGTAACTACCAACCTGTGCGTAATCCAGATGCAACGAAATTCCTTCAATTTGGTTGCACAAAAGATCACAAATCGCAGCTACTTCCTCCAATACAGAATCTAATCCCTTCGACAATTTTCCGAGTCGTAAATTCGCCTGTTCGGAAATTTGAACACTGCCGTTTAAATCAGTTAAATCCTTCAATACCCTGCACCGATCCTCATCAAGTTTGTACCGCGCACTGACTTCATCTATGTCTGGTTTGGATTTTCGTTGGAGTGCTTCTAAAAACTCACCTTCCACGTGACCATCCAAATCTATCAGTTTGAATACTTCGCGAAAGATTCCAACGTGACCGATTGATACTGATAAAGGATTTACACCTGCGGTCTGCAACACCTCAACCATCAAACGAATCACTTCGCAATCCGACTCTGGTGCAGATGAGCCAAATAATTCAGCACCAAATTGAAGCAATTCCCGACTACCACCAAGATCAGGAGTTCTAGCCAACAGTGTCGGCCCTAAGTAGCACAACCGAATAACTTCATTGATTTGTGGTGCTTGAAGTGCAGCAATGCGGGCAACCTGTGGGGTCATGTCGGCTCGAATGCCATACATTCGCCCACTGACGTGGTCAGGCACCTTTACCGTAAGGAGGTCTAGGTCTTGATTAGTGCCTGACAGTAGATTTTCAACAAAATCTACGAGCGGAGGGATAACTAACTCGTAACCATTTGAGTAAAAGCGGTCGAGCAACTTTCGACGTAATTGCTCATAATTCCAGCCCTCGCTTGAAAGTATCTGTTCAACTCCTTCAAGCTGGGTCCATAAGTGTGAGTTCATGACATCAGTGCCTTTTTGAAAAGCTGATGAAGTCAAAAATGAAACTGTGAAAAACTAGATCAAAGTTAGTATGAGGAGTTCAACTAAGCAACGATCCAAAGAATAGCCGCACCAGCAAGTGCGGCAACTATTCCTATTCTTTGAATGACAGCGCTATTGAATTCGAGCAGCTGCAACATGACTTTTCGTAAGTATGACGGAGCCAATAAACACATCAATCCTTCAAATAACAGAAGCAAGCCGAACGCCGCAAAAACAGTATCCCAGCTCATCGTGTGTGTTGGCTAATTGACTGCAGAACTCCCTTTACCTTTGTAACTGTTCTTGAAATATTGAAAGAATTCTGAGTCAGGCTCCAGTATGAGCAAGTCTTCTTTATTCTGAAAGGTAGAGCGATAGGCATTCAGACTACGATACAACCGATAAAATTCAGGGTCTCGACCAAATGAACTCGCATACGTCAAAGTAGCTGTCGCATCACCTTCACCACGAACTTCCTGTGCCTCCTTATAGGCATTTGCCAAGGTAACTTCGCGTTGCTTGTCGGCATCGGCTCGAATTCTTTCAGCTGCTTCCGCTCCTTTAGCACGTAACTCCTTAGCAACTCGAGCACGTTCGGCTTCCATTCGGCTATACACTCGCTCACTGACTTCCGGGTCAAGGTCTACGCGCTTGAGACGTACATCAACCACTTCAACCCCAAATTCATTAGCTTCTTCGTCAACCGCTCTTCTCACCAATTCCATAATTTCCGCACGATCGCCAGAAATCACCTCCTGAACCGCACGCTTACCGAATTCCTGACGCAAACTATCATTTACGCGCTGTGCCAATCGAGCTCGTGCATTTGATTGTAACCCGCTAACGGTTACGTAATACTTTGCAACATCACGAATCCGCCACTTGGCGAATGAGTCAACAACTAAATTCTTTTTCTCACCGGTTAGATAAAGCTCAGGATCCGCATCCATAGTTTGAATCCGGGCATCATAAAACTCTACGCTATTGATAAAAGGCTTCTTAAACTGCAAACCTGGTTCGTTGTCTACCTTCACGATACGTCCAAATTGAAAGACAATCGCTTTTTCTCTTTCATCTACAAAGTAGATAGTTTCATATAGAAGTACGCCTGTTATGACTAAGACTATTGCGACAATTGCCGTTTTAAATGACATTCTTGATTCCTCGGCTTCTATGGGTATTAGCCCTGTGTTCTTCCGCTTCGGCCTTCGTTTCTAATGGACCGAGACGTACTTCCAAATTCAGTTCCACCACCTGTTGATGTTCCGGAACGGTTGACGTCGAAGTCACCCGCAGTGGACTGTTCCCGATTTTTAATAATTTGGTCAAGTGGCAGATAAAAGATGTTGTTGCCGCCTTCTTGATCGATTAGTAACTTTGTCGAATTGGTTAGAACTTCCTCAAGTGACTCCAAATAAAGTCGGTCACGAGTGATGTCAGGTGCTTTGCGATATTCCGATAAAATTTGTTCAAATCGTGATGCTTCACCTTCGGCTCGAGCAATCACAGCAGCCCTATAACCTTCGGCTTCCTGAAGAATTCGGGCTGCCTGGCCTCGTGCTCGCGGAATGACGTCATTAAAGTAAGCTTCGGCTTCATTCTTGAGTCGCTCCTCATCTTCCCGTGCCTTCACGGCATCATCGAATGCTGCCTTTACTTCCGCTGGTGGCTGAGCGTTCTGCATTTCAACCGCCCTGACATTAACGCCGGTGGTGTATCGGTCTAGAATGTCCTGCAGCAAAACTTTGGTGTCCTGCGCGATTTCCGCTCGCCCTTCGGTAATTGCAAAGTCCATCGTGCTACCTCCGACGACCTCACGAACCGCACTTTCTGTCGCTTGTCGCACCACTAGGTGCAATGGGTCACTAACGTTAAACAGTAGGTCCTTTGGATCCTTGATGTCGTACTGAACGGCGAACTGAATATCAATAATGTTCTCGTCCGCAGTCAACATCAAGGCTTCGCGAGTTACTGGGGTGAGGGTACGGGTGCGTTCATTGACCCGATAACCTACTTCAACTGTATTGACTTTTTGGACATTGACTACGACCGCTTCTTCAACAGGGAAGGGTATATGCCATCGAAGACCTGCGCCTGCTGTTCTAACGTATTCTCCAAAGCGCAACTCTACGCCTTGCTCACCTTGTTCCACAACATATAGGCCGCTGGATACCCAAAGACCCAATGCTATGACTATGGCTAATGAGATGATGGTTCGGTTTGGCTTACGTGAACCGGAACTACTACTGCGTTTCTGTCTTCCTGCCCCTCCTCCATCATTATCACCAGAACTACTGCTTGAACGCCTAAATCCGCGGGTAAAGCGTTCCTTCATTACATCTATAAGCTCGTCCAGTTCTGGCGGTCCACTTTGACCGCCTCCCCCACGCCCACGACCGTTTCGGCCAGGGTCCTGATCATCCCAGGGCATTTTCTTCTTAACCTCAGTTACTAGTTATATGTCTTTAATGAGTAAACAAAACAATCCCACTCGATTCCGTACATGAGCGTTCTTCAATCCAGTGGTGATATTGGTGAACATGCAAAATTGAACGCAATGCAAAACTAATTCCATTGCGATACATAAATTGATTCAAATGAATGGGATTTAATTTGTCTGTTTCCCCATCGAAAATTAATTATACGCTTGATATTTCGCTAACCAACTGATATTTTGGCTTGCCAATCTTCAGTTGTTGCAATACGCTCTGTGTGGTCTCGAAGTTGTTCAACCACTTTTTCTTCTGGCTTAATTCGCCAGTATTCAGGTCGAAAACTTTGATTGGCGTTTAACCAGCCAACATCGCTCTGCATCAGTTCAAGTTCCATCACAACAGCGCCGGATTCCAGAAATGTTTCGCTCAGAACTTCAAACTTTTGAAAGACTTGAGATCTCAGTTTTCCTGCGGCCGGCGGCAGGCAAATTTGCGCCTGCACACGACCCTGCTTAAAGTAATCCGAAAGTGCATCGATCAAGTTTTCCATCCCCATTCCAGTCTTCGCCGACATCCATAATTGCTCAACTAAGCCCGATGATGTACGCTGCACATGTGGTGAATCGCCGCTAATGTCAATTTTGTTGTTGACCAAAACCCTATGAATGTCTGATGCACCAATTTCCTCTAGCACGGTATCGACATTCTCAATTTCGGCTTCACGATTGACTGATGTCACATCAACCACGTGTACCAAAATGGCAGCATTCGCCACCTCTTCCAATGTCGCGTGAAATGCAGAAATTAGCCCATGTGGCAATTCGCGAATAAATCCTACTGTATCTGACAAAATCACCGCACCAAATCCCGGTAGCATGACTCTGCGCATTTTTGGGTCCAAGGTCGAAAACAGCTTATTTGCCGCATATTCCTTCGCACCACTTAATCGATTGAACAGTGAAGACTTCCCGGCATTGGTATAGCCCACCAAAGCTACAGTTGGAATGGGTACCTTCTTGCGGCTACTGCGACGCAGTTCCCGCTGAGTTCCAATTCGTTCCAGGCGCTTTGTGAGAGTTTTGATTCTTCGCCCAATTAAACGTCGGTCGGTTTCGAGTTGTGTCTCACCAGGACCACGCAGTCCAATACCACCCTTTTGTCTTTCAAGGTGAGTCCATCCACGCACTAACCGAGTCGATAGGTGCTTAAGCTGAGCCAATTCAACTTGTAACTGCCCCTCTCGACTTGACGCCCTTAATGCAAAAATATCCAAAATCAGGCGAGTTCGATCAATGACCCGACAATGTGCACTACGCTCCAGGTTACGTTCCTGAACCGGAGTAATTGCATGGTCGACAACAACTAACGTGGCATCTGTGGATGCTACTATGAACTTGAGTTCCTCAAGTTTGCCCTTACCAATGAAGGTAGAGGCATGCGGTCGGACCCGCCTTGAACGAATTTCACCGACCACCTCCGATCCCGCAGATTCTGCGAGTAACCGAATTTCTTCAGTACTGTCGATATCGGAACTGCTTCCACCGGGATGCTGCTGAACGATCACAGTTCGTTCTAGCAGCAACTCAGTGGTTTCAGGATAATTTTCGGTTTGCTTTGGTCCCGTCACGTTGAACGGTTACTTTATCCGAACTCAGTTATAAAGACTATTCTTCAACCGTGTTCAACTGATTCGACTCTTCAGTTCTGTATAACTGAACTGAACGACCGGGAACAATAGTAGATATTGCGTGTTTGTACACAATCTGGTTCACAGTCGCCTTTAGAATGACCACGAAACGGTCAAAAGACTCAATCTGCCCTTGAAGCTTAATTCCATTTACAAGGTAAATTGATACTGGCACTTTCTGTTTACGTAGTTGGTTCAAATAAGAATCTTGAACCGAACTATGCTTCTGTCTATCCGACATGAATAATCTCCTTTAATCTTGTCATTGGTTTCCCTGTTGTATATGGAGATGAAAATAAAATTTACAATCCTTTGTTCAGACAATCTTTTTCAACATTTGTTCTACGAAATAATTACTTAATTTAATTCTAAATCCTTTCTTGCCTCAAAATAACTCGTAATTAAATTCAGGGCAGTGGGTTTACTTCCATCGACCCAGACTTGTGCACTTGTATTTCGCAGCCATGTCAATTGTCGTTTTGCAATAGCACTGGTAGCCAGAATCGACTTATCAACCATAGTGTCATAATCGATTTGACCATCAAAGTAATCCCAAGCCTGCTTGTATCCAGCCGATTTCATGGACGGCATTGATGAGTCCAGGTCAGGTCTTTCATAAAGCTGTCTAGCCTCATCAATGAAGCCTCTTTGCAGCATCTGCTTGAACCTTGTAACAATTCTGCTTCGAAGAAGATCACGGTCGCCACCTGAAACCACCATTGACACCCTGCGATAAGGCATCGACTTTGGAGGACTATCATGCATAAACGAACCTGCGGTTTTACCTTCCATGTAATAAACTTCAAGCATTCTTTGAATCCTTTGAGAATCGTTGGGATCTACTCTAGATGCAGTGCCAGGATCAATCTCTGTTAACACTCCATGTAATGCTGGCCAGCCAATTTGAGAAGCTCGTTCCTGAATTTTCGCTCCGATACTCTCGGATGCCCGAGGCAATGGCGATAATCCTTTAGTCAGAGCATGAAAATAGAACATCGTCCCACCAACTAGCAGAGGAATTCTACCATTACTGAGCGAGTTTTGAATCTCCTTCGATGCATCCTCAACAAAACGTCCCGCTGAATATCGCTCTTGCGGGTCGCAATTGTTGATCAGCCTGTGTGGAAACTGCTTCAATATTTCAGCACAGGGCTTGGCAGTGCCGATGTCCAAACCGCGATAGACTTGCGTGGCATCTACGCTAATGATGTCGAACGGAAATCGGCGACATAAATTTATGGCTAGATCCGTTTTTCCGGATGCGGTCGCACCCATGAGGAATACCACTGTCGACTGCGTGGCATTTGTATTGAATTTGAAAGACAAAGGTGTTGCTTATCGTCCTCTGAAAAACAACTTGTCAAGCTCCTTCATTGTAATTTGCTTCCAAGTAGGTCGACCGTGGCTGCAGTAACCAGAAAACTCCGTTGATTCCATATCGCGAAGCAACTGGTTCATTTCCATCATTGTAAGTCGATGATTGGCACGAACAGCCGAGTGACAAGACATGGTGGCGAGCATCTCATTCCTAATCTGCTCTACTCTATCACTCGTTTCATGCTCAATCATGTCAGCCAACATGTCTCGAACCAGTTTTTCAACATTAGTGTGCTGAAGCACTTGGGGCACCGTTCTAACTGTTAGTAGATATTCACCGCTTCGGCTTACATCAAATCCCAATTTCGAAAATTGTTCGATGTTTAGCTCCGCTGTATTTGCTTCTTCCGCTGTAGTCTTCATCGCAATCGGCACCAACAATCGCTGAACTTCAACTCTCGAATCGTCAAATTGCTGTTTTAGCTTTTGGTAAAGAATTCTCTCGTGGGAAGCATGCATATCAACAATAACCAGCCCCTTTTCGTTCTCTGACAGAATAAATGCTCCACCGAGTTGTCCCAGTGCGAAGCCCAGTGGCGGTATTTCAGTCATTACCTCCCTATCGGTATGCAGTGAATTTTCACCACGCAACAAATCCTCTGCTCCAATTGAATTTGGCATGTGACTCCTAAATTCCATAGAATGATTTTGTGCTGTGTAGTGGGAATGCACTTGACCGCTCGATTGTCCGTCGTAGACATGTTGGTGCACAGTACCTGGACGCTCACCTGCAATAGCTTCGTGAGAACTTCGAGCCACGAAACTGTAAACATGCCTGTGAACTCTAAATCGCACTTCTGACTTTGCTGGGTGCACGTTCACATCTATCAAGTCCGGTGCGATTTCCAAAAACAGCGCACAGATTGGGTATCTGGAGCCGTCATACAAAACATCCATATAGGCCTGCCTTAGGGCATGCATCACACTTCGGTCCTTGATGCACCGGCCATTTACAAAAAAGTATTGCCGGTCTGGTTGAGCACGTGTGAGATCCGGAACACTAATCCATCCATGTAACTTCATGTCACTCGTTTGGCTTTCGACTCTAATACACTGATCAACAAAATCAGGGCCAAATACCATCCCTAGACGGTTCTTCAATTGCAACTCACTGCTGGCTGCTTCGTAAACTACATGGGTTTTTCCATGTGTGAATTCCACTCGAACATCCATACGGCTCAGAGCGGTCTGTTTCACAACTCTGTCAAGATGGGAATATTCCGTTGCATTTGTACGTAGAAATTTTCTTCTAGCGGGAACGTTGTAGAACAAGTCCTGCACTTCAACGGTTGTGCCCACTTGGTGTGGGTTCGGCTTCGGTTGTTGAACGTCGACTCCAGCATCCTGAGCGATATGCCAGCCATGGGCTTCTCCTTGCTGTCGCGTCGTTAGTTGTAGTCTTGAAACTGATGCAATGCTTGGTAGTGCTTCACCGCGAAAACCAAGTGTTTGAATTTTCTCAATATCGTCAAAATCATGTAATTTACTTGTGGCATGTCGCGATAGCGCAAGCACAATGTCGTCCCCGGCAATTCCCTGACCGTCATCGCGAATTCTAATCAGCTTCATTCCGCCTGATTCGGCTTCAATTTCGATATGACGAGCGTGTGCATCAATGCTGTTCTCAATCAACTCCTTAAGTACCGAAGCCGGTCGTTCCACCACTTCGCCTGCGGCAATCTTATTGATTACCCGCTCATCAAGTTTGCGAATGCGTTGTTCCATTTATCTACGATCTTCCCATTCCACTAGGCACGTGACTTGTACCAAGCTGTCTCCTTGACGACCGGATCTTGGGCAACGAATGCTACTATTCCCTTTCTGATAGCCTTGGCCAACTGTGCCTGATATTTACCGCTTTTCAAGCGCTGTTCTTCATTCAAGTTAGAGATAAATCCAGTTTCAATGAGAACTGAGGGTATAGAAGATTTCAGCACAACAAATCCTGCGTGTTCAACATAATTCCCATGCATATTTCCTACGGATCGGAGTTGCTTCAGCAACTGATCTGCCAGATCCGTACTGCGATGAATTTGTTTTGTATAGGCCATGTTCGCAAATGTGGCCTGAACATCTTCATTATGGTGGTGGAATTCTTCACCGGCAACCAAGTCAGAAGCGTTTTCCTTTTTTGCCAATAGGCGTGCTTCTTCGCTTGAAGCTCCTCTGCGCGACAACCTAAATACAGATATTCCTTTAGCGGACCT
Organism: Arenicellales bacterium; assembly: GCA_965200645.1. Lineage (GTDB taxonomy): Bacteria > Pseudomonadota > Gammaproteobacteria > Arenicellales > JAJDZL01 > CBDAUN01. Next base: position 385,399 of record CBDAUN010000002.1, on the reverse strand, counting down.
TTTGGTAAAGGCATCAGCGTGAATGGATAGGAATAAGTCGGCCCCTTGTTCTGCGGCAAATTGAATACGACGCCGCAAAGATATGTAGTAGTCACCGTTTCGTGTGAGCACTGCCTGCATACCCGGTACGGAATCAATCTCTTTTTTCAACCTCTTGGCAATTTGGAGAACTACAGTTTTCTCATAAGTACGTTTAGCACCAACCGCACCGGGGTCTTCACCCCCGTGACCCGGGTCAATGACTACGATGAACTTATCATCACGCATTGAGTGATCAAAATCCAGGTTTTTATTCGACTTCTTTTTTCTACTCCCGTTGGGATACATGTCGACGACAATTCGGTCTCCGTAGGCTTCATTCGGCTTTAGCACAAAATGCTCGACATCAACTTTTTTCTTGAATTCAACAACATACCTAATCCACCCCTGGTGCCGACCGACTCGAACATCTTTAATATTTGGAGATAGATTTGGAAACTTGGTACGAATGTTGACATCTTCAATACCAATTAAGTCTATGGCAATTCGGGCCGGATTATCTAAATCCAAGAATCGATACTGTACGCTATCACTTAAGTCAAAAACCAACCTGGTTCGGTCGGGGTGATGGCGTAAGCGAACATCATTCAATAAGGCCGCCTCAACAGAAAATGCAATGACAGTCAATGCCAATCCGACAACCCACAAGGGAACCTTCTTAAGCAACCTTGTCATCCGTCATCACCAATATTCAGTTTCTGAACAGTAACTTTTCGATTGCTGCGGTCATACTCTATAGTGACATTAACGTCGGGTTGCGGAATCATGCTCCCGCCACGACAAGGCCATTCAATAAACCACGAACAGTCGCTATGCTCGTAAAAATCCAAACCCGTATGAATTAATTCATCGGGCGATTCAATTCGGTACAGGTCTATGTGAAGCAGTTGCGCTCCTTTGCCCGTAGTGTGAGGTTCAAACACTGAAAATGTGGGGCTAAGCACCGGTTCACTAACACCCATGGCAGCAAATATTGATTGAATCAGGGTTGTTTTACCGGCACCTAAGGGACCATTGAAGTGCCAGTGTTGTCCCGGAATAAACTCGGCAGATAGCTGCTCACCGAGTTCTTGCATTTCCAGTAGTGAATTAACTTGCGCTTGCATTGATCAATTGATTCAAGTTCTGGCGAATTTTCGGCAACAGATCAGTGGCCATCATTCCTATTTCCCCGTCAAACTGGGCACAATCATCTGCGGCCTTCGAATGCAGCCAAACACCACACATTGCGGCCTCTAAAGAGCTCAAACCCTGTGCCTTTAAAGCACAAATTACACCAGTCAGAATATCACCCATACCTGCGGTAGCCATACCTGAATTTCCCCTATCGCATACCCAAAAATCACTTGCTGAAACCACTAGTGTGCCTGACCCCTTCAAAACGCATACGCCACCATAACGCTTTTGAATCTCCTGAGCAGCAGCGGGGCGATTTGCCTGAACATCTGTTGTAGTCACACGCAGCAGCCTCGCCGCTTCACCTGGATGCGGCGTGAGCACCCAATCTTCATTGTAAGCCGGTCTTTGAGCAAGCCGGTTCAATGCATCCGCATCCACTACCAGCGAATGACCTGAATTTAGTGCTTTCCTCCACATACTCTTGGCCCACTGGTCGTTACCTAATCCTGGACCAATTCCAATAACGTCCGCACCCAAAATCGCTTTGTTAAGAACACGCTTTTGATCCGAGAAATATAGACGTATTTCCGGAGAAACTGCCATAGATAGTTTTATAAATGGTGCGATGGCATAGTGATGATTTAGTTTTAACGCAAGTGAGACCAGTCCTGCACCAGTGCGGTAAGCTGCATGTGCTGCCATCAAACCTGCCCCCTCCATCGTTAAATTACTACCGACAATGACTACTCGACCTACCGATCCTTTATGAGCAGAAGCAGAACGTCTTGGTAGTAGGGCTGCAACATCTTCTTTAGATATTAATATTGCCATGTTATCCACACGACTATATATCTCACTACTGACATTTAAAGACTCAACAAACACTTTTCCACAGTTCTTAGGACCATGCCCCGTGTGGAACCCTACTTTTCGAGTAATAAAGGCTACAGTGATGTCTGCACGTACGGCGATACCCAATTCGGCACCGGTATCCGCATCAAGACCCGATGGAATGTCAAGTGACATTACAGGTAGACTCGATGATTGAATCGCTTTGATGGCGTCACGCCATTTGTCTTTCGGTTCTCGCTTTAAGCCAATTCCAAAAATTGCGTCGACAATCGAGTCACTTCCTAGGTTCGCGACACCACCATCAAATTCAACACAGACTCCTCCGCAATTGATAAAGTCTAGTCTAGCTTGCTGTGCCTCCGCAGTCTTCGGCTCTGATAACTCATACACGACCGGGTTCATCCCTGCGTTAACCGCCTCAGCGGCAAACACATAACCATCTCCGCCGTTATTACCTGGTCCGACCACCACGGCGGGAGACGTTAAATCGGGCCAACAATCGCAATAAATACCATAAGCACGCCTTCCGGCAAGACGCATTAATTCGTAACCAGAGACTTTGTCGTCATCAATTGCGTAGCGGTCAATTGTCTCTGACTGAACTCGTGAATAAAGTAAATTCCGATCCAAAAAGGTGGTGAATTGACTTGGGTGGACTAAGCGTTGAAGGGGCTCCTTACATCGCAAAAATTATAACACGTCAGGTCGATTTACCCTTTGGTGCAATAGGCCGAAACGCCACAGTAACAGCCAATGTTGGAACAGAAATTAAAGGTCAAGCACCAACATTGGTGTAAAGGATCTCGCACAGCAAATTAATACGTACTCCTCATGATCTTCATCATCTAGCACCTCATCTAAATGCTCCGGCTCACCTTCCAAATACCTGGTAAGACAAGTTCCGCAGAACCCATCTTCGCAGGACGTATCGATATCAAATCCGTTCTCGCGCAACACATCTACAATAGATTGATACGATGGAATTTCGTATACGGCGCCAGTACTGGCAATCTTTACCTGAAATTCATCCAAAGACTCTTCAGAGCGAGCAGCAACTTCGAGCCCTTCACTGGAAAAATGCTCGAAATGTACTGTTCCTTCCTCCCAGTGAGAAGACGCGTCCTTTAATGCATTCATAAATCCTGGCGGACCGCAGTAATATAAATGTTTTCCGCTCTCCTGACTCGCCAGTAGCGACTTCATATCAAGCCCTTTACTCGGGTCGCCGCCATCAAAGTGAAACTGAACTTCTCCACTATCACTAAACCGTTCAACTTCCTTTAAAAAAGCCGCTATTTCCTTTGTTCGTATACAGTAGTGGAACTCAAACTGTTGCTCATTCCTTTGCAGCCAATAAGCCATGCACAACAGTGGGGTAACGCCTATACCACCGGCAATCAATACATGCTGCTTTGCGTCCTTAGACAGCTTGAACATACACCTCGGTTCAGAAATCTGAATGATGTCGCCGGGTCGAGTGACTTGGCAAAGATGTTTCGACCCACCTGTTCCGTCTTCTTCCAGCAATACGGCAATTTTGTAGTGAGACCGATCCCAAGGCGGGTTACAAATCGAGAATTGTCGGATGATGCCTTCGTCAATGAAAACATCGAAGTGAGAACCAGGTTGAAACTCCGGCAAATCCGAACCGTCCGGAGAAACTAAATCGAAGCTGAAAATATCCTGTGCTTCGTAACTGATTGACTTGACTAGAACATCAATTCGCGATCGGCTATTCAATGCGACTAGTACCTCCCACCACCGTTGTGACGTCTTGCTTACACTGAACTGCAAGCAAACTGGCCACAGCAGAGTCTTCTATACCAATATCCAAGGCGTCATTGAACCGATTGAAAAATCCGCACAATGCGATTCGCAAGGTTAACTCAACTATTTGAGCTTCGCTAAAGTGTTCCTTGAGTTGCTGGTGAATAGACGAAGGAATTTGATTGGCATTGTTGGTCACGAGTACAGAGTAATCTCGTACTAATCGCTCTACATCATTTAAACCTGGACAGTCCGGCTCAAGAATATTGTCAGCAATTTCAGAATCAAAGCCTTGTGAAACCAATTTCGGTGTGTGATGCATCACACAATATTCACATTCGTTGAGTTTGGATACCGTCACCAAAGCGATTTCCAAATACCGCTTGGATAGAACGGCTTCGTCAGCCAATTCCAGCAAAAGGCCCATAATGTGTTTTAACGCTGGACGTCTGTGAGCGAATACGCTTACTTGATTCTCAAACGGACCATAATCACTGCAAAACATTGAATATATCGGCTTCAACTCATCTGAAACCTCTTCAATTGGAATGTCTCTAACGATCGCCATAAGGTACTAAATCAGATAAATTATTGTTGTAAATTACTCCAAGCAAATTGAGTTTTGTTGATAGATGGCACTTGCTCAATATTTTACAAAATTGCTCGTCACTAGGTGTTCCAGACTCTTCGTCATAAATTGCACATGGCAAATATATTGTGAGTATTTGATTATAATGATTTTTTTGTTTTGGCAGGAGGCACCGCCTACAGAAACTTGGAGGAATTCGGCATGATACCTTACCATTACATTCAAAATTCCTGGTACGTTCTGGGGTTTTCCGACGAGTTCAAAACCCGTGAATTGAAGGGTCATAAAATTTGTGATAAACCGATTGTCACTTGGCGAGATGACGACGGTGAGGTGGTAGCCTTTGACAATAGGTGCTTGCATAAACGTATGCCGTTATCCGAAGGGCGAATTATGCCGGATGGTACTCTCGAGTGTGCGTACCATGGCTTGTGCTACAATTCATCCGGAGACTGCGTTGTTGTACCCTCCCATCCAGATGGAAAAATCCCACCACAACTCAAACTGAAACCATTTCCAATAATCGAACAAGACGGTTTAGTTTGGATTTGGCCAGGCAATCGGCAGATGTACTTGGATGTCTCCCCACCAAGAACACCGGAAATTGCAGATTCCAAATGGGAGTCGATTCATTCTGAGCCAATGGATGTAAATGCCAACTACCTATTGCTGATTGAAAACTTGATGGATATTACTCATTTCTATCCGTTACACGACGGCAACATTGGCGACATTGACAACAGCCGTATACCGATTCAGTTACAGGAAGGCGAAGTTGATGGCAATAAATTCGTCAAGACAATTCGAACAACCAGCAACTACCACCAGCCACCGTTCTTGGAAGATTGGTTTGTTTACGATGTGGTAGACCGGGAACATACGCATTGTATGGTTAGTCCAGGTCTAACGCGTGTTGAAATGAGAGTGACTCCATCCGGCGATGAAAGCGCTGAGGTACGTGGCTATATATTGTTTCATACCCACACTCCAGTGGACGACACCAATCATATTTGGCGCTGGTGTGTAAACTGCAAGAGTCATCACAATTCAAAGGGCGACTCGAACATTTCTGCAGCCAAGCGAGTGGCTCAAATGTTTCCTGAAGTTGTTGCCCAAGATTTGTGGGCGCTGGTCAAGCAGCAGGAAATGTTCGACTATCAAGACGATGGTTATATGGAAGTGTTTCTGAAGCCAGACAAGGCCCTTCGCAGAATTAGACAACTGTTTTCTGCACAACAACATAAGGAAATGAAGGAATTGGAAGCAGCCAAACTCCCGAAGCAGAAAATTGTAGCGGGTGCGGTATAAATTCCATCGCTAAATTACTACGATTTACACTCAATCGACCGGCAACGATGCCGTTATTGGCATAGTCTATATTTTGTCAATAATTCAGTTAATTTGCAGTTTCATTTATGCTTGAGTTTCTAACCAAAGTTGCCGACAAAATAGATTGGGTGAATAACAAGGTCGGTCGAACTACGGCATGGCTGGCGTTTTCCATGGCTTTGGTGACCTTTTCGGTTGCTGTGTTGCGCTATGGCTTCAGCGTAGGCTGGGTTTGGTTTCAGGAAAGTTATGTGTGGATGCATGGCGCAATTATCATGATGGCTATGGCGTATACACTGGCTGCGCACGGACATGTGCGTGTCGATATTATTTATCGTACGGCCAGTGTCAAGTATCAGGCATGGGTTGACTTACTTGGCACGCTATTTCTTCTGATGCCAACAGTTGCATTAGTCACTTATTACACCCTACCCTACGTTTTACTTTCCTGGAGTAGATTCGAAACATCGCGTGAAGCCGGTGGTTTGCATGGGCTGTATCTATTCAAAACTACCATGTTGGTGTTCTGTGTGCTGCTGCTTCTGCAAGGGCTTGCAGTCATTATTCGTAGCATTCGGTCCTTGATTACTGGAGAGTCAGTGGAAGAAATGACCAAGCGATCAACCCAATCGGATATCGGACTTGGATAGCGGTCAAATATTAAGCATGGTAATGCTGGCAACCATTTGCTTTGCCATGCTTGCCGGTTACCAAGTGTTTTTTACTCTGGCAGGTGTGGGAGTGCTGTTTGCATTGCTTGGAAATGCGATTGGTGCGTTTGACCTGTTTTTCTTCAACGCTATTCCATCTCGCTTCTTTGGCGTGATGACCAATGAAATTCTCGTTGCAGTACCCCTATTTGTCTATATGGGGGTTATGCTTGAAAAATCCCAAATTGCCGAAGAATTGCTGTCAACTATGGGACAGTGTTTTGGTTCACTTCGAGGCGGATTAGGTATATCAGTCATAGTCGTTGGCATGTTGTTGGCCGCAACCACGGGAATTGTGGGTGCTACCGTGGTAACCATGGGCCTGTTAAGTTTGCCGACTATGCTACGAGCGAAATACAATCCAAGTTTGGCGTGCGGAACAATTTGTGCTTCGGGAACTCTAGGCCAAATTATTCCACCATCTGTCGTTTTGGTGTTGCTGGGCGATGAGCTTGCCGGGATCTACAGTGAAGCTCAATTGTCATTAGGTAACTTCACTGTTGAACCGTTTTCCGTAATTGACCTGTTTGCCGGTGCTGTTATTCCGGGCTTAATTTTGGTTGGTCTGTATCTACTGTGGCAAGTGTGCGTGGGGCTCTTTAAACCTCAGCACTCACCTGCCTATTATGACCCCACGATGGACAGCGGTGACTTGTACAAACAGGTCATCAAGGTTCTAATTCCACCACTATTTTTGATCGTGGCGGTTCTTGGTTCAATACTCGGTGGATTGGCAACCCCTACCGAAGCGGCATCGTTTGGCGCAGTTGGTGCAATGGTTTTGGCCTATAGCCGAAAAACTTTGAACTGGGAGGTAATTGGAGAAGTAGTTCGGTCAACCACCAAAATATCCTGCATGGTATTTGGCATTCTTATCGGCGCGCAAATCTTCTCCTTGGTGTTTCGTGGTCTTGGTGGCGATGAAGTAGTCGAAGGGTTTCTACTGAACCTGCCCGGCGGGGCTCTGACGGCGCTGGTATTTTCCATGGTCTTGATTTTCTTGCTGGGATTTATTCTCGAGTTTGTTGAGATCGTATTTATCGTAGTACCCATTATCGCTCCAGCTCTATTGAAAACGAACATTGATCCGGTGTGGCTGGGAATAATGATTGGGTTGAACTTACAAACCAGCTTTATGACTCCACCGTTCGGATGGGCGCTGTTCTATCTCCGGGGGGTGGCGCCAAAAAGTATTTCAACCGGCCAGATCTACAAAGGTGTGATTCCATTTGTTGGGCTTCAGTTGGTGGCACTCATTTTGGTTGCGTATTTTCCAGCTTTAGCTACTTGGCTACCAAAACAGTTGTTTTAAAATTGTGATTGGCAGGTGGAGTTTGCACAACAGCATTAATGGTGATATATAGATTGAACATAATTAACGAATAGGTGATTTTCATTCGAAAGCAACTATAAACAGCGTGCATATGGCACGTCTTAGCATTAACCAACACAATAAATGGTGAGAATTAGCATGGAACGAAGAGATTTCATAAAGGGAACCGGAGTAGCGGCAGTAGCCGCAGCTTCAGCAACGGTTGCCGCGCCAGCGATTTCGCAGAATAAGATTCAATGGCGACTGATAACAACATGGCCCAAGAATTTACCTGGGCTCGGAACTACAGCACAGTTTTTTGCTGATCAGGTGACCGCTGTCAGTGGTGGCAAATTGGAAGTCAAGTTGTTTGCTTCCGGTGAGGTCGTGCCTGCATTTGAATCAATTGATGCCGTCGGTGCCGGTACTGTAGAAATGGGGCATGGGGCTCCGTATTATTGGAAAGGTAAAGCACCAGCATCGCAAATTGTCAGTAACATTCCTTTCGGTTTGACAGCACAAGAATATAACGCTTGGTACTACTTCGGTGGTGGACGTGATCTGTGCGATGAACTGTATCGAGACGCGTTTGGATGTAAGTTTATCCTCTGTGGTAATACAGGCGTGCAGCACCCTGGAACTTCATCAAAAGAAATTAATTCGCTTGAAGAGTTCAAGGGTTTGAAAATTCGTATGCCAGGTCTTGGCGGCGAAGCAATGACTGCAATCGGTGCCACAGTCATCAACCTACCAGGGAGTGAAGTAGCAGCCGCATTCGCTTCAGGTGCGGTTGATTGGGTCGAGTGGAACAGCCCATACGGAGAAGCTTCAATGGGTTTTTGGCGTTTTGGCAAGTACTATTACACACCAGGATGGCATGAATCGGCAACTTCCCTTGATCTGTTTGTGAATTCCGCCGCTTGGGATGGACTACCTGCTGATCTGCAAGCTGTCGTTGAAAATTGTGCTGCTTCGGCAAACATGTACGCGCTTAGCGAACCAACCGCTTACTCAGCACCTCAACTGCAAAAGCTGATTAATGACCATGGTACTGTGGTGAAGAAAATTCCAGATGATGCGTTGACCGCTTTAGGGTCTGTTGTTGGTGAACTGATTTCCGACCAGGCAGCCCGTGACCCAATGACCAAGAAAGTGCTCAATAGCATGCTGCCATTCCGTCGCGACCAAATTGCTTACAGCGACACCACAGAAGCCGACTTTATGAGAGCAAGGAATTTGCCTTACAAGTTCCCAACTTCTGTATAAAAGTTTTCAACTTCTGACCGGCTTCTTGTGGTTGCGTTCGCGTAACCTGAGAAGCCGGATTTTTTTGATGGTAACCGTTAGCCATCAGTTGATCTGTTATGACCATAAATTCATCTGAGCTTCCTCTTTCAGGGATCACTGTTATTGAGTTCTGTCAAATAGCAGCGGGCCCTTTTTGTGGAATGACGCTGGGAGATCTAGGAGCACAGGTCATAAAGATTGAACCGCCTGGTGGCGATGCGATGAGAACTTGGCCGCCATTAACCGATGGGTTCAGCGAAAATTTTGCTTCACTAAATCGAAATAAGCGATCGATCGCACTGGACCTAAAAGAGCCTAAAGACTTACAAGTAGCGTTGAGTCTTTGTCAGATCGCAGATGTAGTGCTGGAAAACAACCGACCGGGTGTAATGGAACGACTCAATTTGGGTTATGCAGCTGTAGCCAAGGTCAACCCCACCATAGTCTACTGTTCAATTTCTGCATTTGGTCAAACCGGTCCTAGATCAAAGGAAGGTGCATTTGACGTTACGATGCAGGCAATTTCCGGAATCATGAGCGTAACCGGTGAAGATGGCGATCCACCCGTAAAGTGTGGTGTTCCAATCAGCGACTTTGCTACTGGACTGTACGCCGCATTTCATATTTCCTCAGCTCTATTTGAACGAGTGCACACAGGTAAAGGCAAGCAAATTGACTGTTCTATGCTCGGATGTAGTTTAGGAATCGCTCCACTTCAAGTTAGCGAATACTTTGGTACTGGAATGCATCCCAGTCGCTTGGGTTCACGCCATCCTCGCAATGCGCCCTATCAGGCATTCAAGGCATCTGATGACTACTTTGTACTAGCAGCAGGTAATCAACGCCTATTCGAAATAGTATGTGATACTGTAGGACGTAGAGAGTTATTAAACGACCCACGCTTCAACAGCACGTCAAATCGAGCGAAGCACCAACATAAATTAACTGAAATTCTTGCAGAACCGTTTAGCCGACAAACCGCTGAATACTGGACTACCACGTTTTCTGAGTTGGGCGTGCCAACCGCACCCATAAACCGATATGGAGAAGTGCTTGTGGACAAACAGGTAGTCGACCAGAATTGGGTTCAAGACCTGGAGCTTCCAAACTCGTCAATGACTAAAACGTTTGGACACCCAATTAAAGTCGGTGGTAAGAACCTCCCCATTTTGAGAAGACCTCCAATGTTGGATGAAAATCGAGAGGAAATTCTTGGTCTGCTTGAATGACGGAATAGCATAGAATAACCAACAGTTTTCTAGTCATAATTCTTTGCATGAGTAAATTCTCCAACTGGAGACGACTCTGCTTCTACCTCCACATACTGCAACGGTCTGTAAATTATGAGTGCATCCGTTGACTCCACAATCGACTACCAGTGCCTTGCTGACAGTATCAAAGTTTGGGGGCAAGATCTTGGCTTCCAGCAAATTGGAATTACCGATACAAACTTAACTGAAGCAGAGGAAAAACTATGGCAATGGCTCGATAATGGCATGCATGGCGAGATGGAATACATGTCGCGACATGGTACCAAACGGACTAAGCCGGAACAGTTGATTCCCGGCACGCTCAGAATAATTTCTGCACGTATGGACTACTATCCACCCAATAGCAAACCAATCAATAGAATTCTCGACGACCCTGAAAGTGCTTTTATTTCCAGATACGCACTTGGCAAGGATTATCACAAGTTGATTCGTAAACGTTTGGAAAAACTTGCTCAAAAAATCCGCCATCGAACTGGCTCATTTGCCTACCGCGCATTTGCCGACAGTGCACCAGTAATGGAAAAGCCTATTGCTCAACAGGCTGGACTTGGCTGGCTCGGCAAGCACTCGAACTTGATCAATCGAAAGGCGGGGTCCTGGTTTTTTCTTGGTGAACTTTATACCGACCTGCCATTGCCTATTGATAGCCCAGAAACTAATCACTGCGGTGAATGTTCAGCTTGTATACCAGCGTGCCCAACCAACGCAATCACTGAACCGTATGTGGTAGATGCAAGACGCTGCATTGCTTACCTGACCATCGAATTGAAAGGATCAATTCCGTTGGAACTGCGCCCGTTGATTGGAAATCGGATATTTGGTTGCGACGACTGCCAAGTGGTGTGTCCTTGGAACAGATTTGCTAAGGATTCTGACGAGCCAGGATTTTCGGCTCGAGAGTATCTAGATGCACCTAAGTTGATCGAGTTATTTCGCTGGAGCGAGGATGAGTTCTACAAAAAAACTGAGGGTTCAGCAATTCGCAGAATTGGTTACCAACGCTGGTTAAGAAACATTGCAACGGCACTCGGATCCGCACCTCCAAGTGCTGAATTATTGGCAGCTCTCAAATCCAGATTGGATGATGAATCAGGTCTAGTTCGTGAGCACGTGCAATGGGCGATCAATCAGCACCACTGCGACTCAATAAACTCTAAGTGAACTCCAAGGGATTGGCGATAAGAAAATGGTCCCTGTAGAATTTAAGCTCTTCTATAGATTCACGAATGTCATCGAGTGCACGATGGCGACTTTTTTTTAATTCATTGGAGAACAACTCCTTTCTCCAGCGTTTTGCCAATTCTTTAAGCGTACTGACATCCAGGTGTCGGTAATGAAGAAAAGCCGAAACCTCAGGCATATATCGGTCCAAGAACCTGCGGTCCTGGCAAACAGCATTTCCGCATAAAGGCGAACACTTCTTAGAGGCGTAGCGCTTTAAGAAAGCAAGCGTCTGTTGCTCGGCTTGTGCCTCATTGATTGTCGACTCCCTCACCAATTCAATCAATCCGCTATCCCCATGTGTCTTTTGATTCCAGTCATCCATTGCGGCTAACCGCTCATCACTTTGATGAACCACTAGCGAAGGCCCTTCAGCCACAACTTCCAATTGAATATCCGTCACAATTGTGGCAATTTCGATGATTCGGTCATTTTCCGGAGACAACCCAGTCATCTCAAGATCAATCCATACCAAATTGTCTCTCTTTCGTTTGCTCGACTTTGCGTTCATTTAGAATTCCTTGCTCACAAATTTGAACTTAACCCTACATATCCTTAGGGTTGGCATAGAAATTCAGTAGCGTACCTACATCCTGTTCTTTGGCTTTTTTCACTGCAAGCATGCCAAGCATTATGTCGCTCACAGCAAATCCTTTATGCCAAAACAAGCTTCTCTCCTGGTTACTTTCGCGACCCGGTTTGATTCCGGCGGCGATCTCACCAATTTCTCCGTAAACATGTTCATCTCTCAACTCACCTGCCTGAATCATATCTGCGAACTGGCCATAGGGTGAAATTTTGCACTGATTCCAGTCATCTACAACAAACTTATCCACCGCATATGGTAGTGTCGGTTCAACCGAGAGGACGGCACCATAGGCCTGTAAATGTGCACCGGGTTTTACAGCAGAATCGGCAACTAAAACTTCATGTTGTAACAAGCGAGATGCATCAATAATGATGTCTGCGTCCTTCACAGTATCTTGAGAGTTATCCATTACTTTGATTTTCTTTCCCAATTCTTCCGTCAAAGTATCAGCAAATCTTTCTCGTGATTCAGTCCGTCTGCTGGTTACGCGAATTTCCTCAAAGTCAAATATCATGTCAAGCATTCTAACGTTGTACCACGACGTTCCCCGAGCTCCAATGTGACCAAGAACTTTTGAATCCTTACTCGCCAAGTGCTTTGCGCCGAGTGCGGTCACAGCTCCGGTTCTCATCCATGTGATCAAGGTTGCATCAACAATTGCCATAGGAGTTCCGGTTTCGGGATCATAAAGAGTTAGCAACGCCACTTCGGATGGCAAGTTGTGCTCGTAATTGCCATGAAAGTCGCAAATTACTTTCACACCCGCCGCATTTACCGGTTCCACATATCCTTTTAGAATATTGAATAACTTGTTTGGGAAGTCCAATACCAAGTGACTTTTAGACGGCATAATGACCTTCCTTTGGCCATGTGCTACTAAACCATTTTCAATTGCGTCCATGACGTCAGTCAATTCTAGATTCAATGAATCCATGTTGTCCTTGGACAAAAAGAGAATGTCTATTCCACTCATAAAGGCTCCTTACACCACTTGTCGTAGAAAAATTTTTTGTGAAGGATATTTGTTGATGAAACGTGATAATACAATAGAGTAAAATGAAAAGCGTACTCGGACAGTACCAATTTGTAATTCGTGAAACTGTTCTATTCATCCTTACTAGATGCCAGCATTACAGCTCGAACACTTGAGTTTAAGCTGGACCCCACGCAACTGATAATTCATTAATCACATCATATTGCTAGCAACCATCTTGGCGTTGCATTTAAGTTAGTGAAATTTTCTCGTCCAACATTGATTTAGTCAACTCGGAAAGTTCCCGCAGGATTTGGGAATTGAAAATGTAATGGAACTATACAAACGGCATCAGTCAATCCAAAAAACAGCGAGGATTTTTAACTCATGACGAACGTACTACATCGAAATTTGCATGACAATTTGCGGACAATTGTTCATGGAGAAGGTGTTTATCTAACAGACAAATCTGGTAAAAGTTATTTGGATGCATCTGGTGGTGCTGCTGTTTCCTCCCTTGGCCACAGACATCCAGCTATTTTACAAGCCCTTCACGATCAACTGGATGCCGTCGAATTTGCGCATACAGGATCTTTCACCACACGATCTTTGGAAGACCTTGGAACAAATCTCGCCAGACTCGCACCGGGCAGTCTAAATTATTCATACATTTCGTCCAGCGGATCCGAAGCTGTTGAAACTGCCTTGAAAGTCTCCAGAAAGTACTATCTGGAAGTTGGAGAATACAATCGTAAGTACTATATTTCTCGAAGGCAAAGTTATCACGGCAGTACTCTCGCAACACTTTCAGTAGGTAAACACATGCGACAAAGACATCCGTTTGAATGTCTTCTACGCCCATCACATCACGTCGATTGCTACTATCCGTTTCGATTTCAGCGTGTTGATGAGTCTGTGGAGGAGTATGCCATTCGTGTCGCTGATCAACTTGAACACAAGATTGTTGAATTGGGACCGGAAAATGTTATCGGATTCGTCGCCGAAACCATTGGTGGAGCAACACCTGGCGTGCTGGTCCCCTCATCACTTTATCTCAAGAGAATTCGAGAAATCTGTGACCATTACGGCATAATGCTCATATTGGACGAAGTGATGTGTGGAATGGGACGATCAGGCAACTTCTTTGCCTGCGATATATTCGATGTTGAACCGGACATTATTACCGTAGCAAAAGGTTTGGGAGGTGGCTATATACCGATTGGCGCGACGATCTGTTCCGACAAGATCTACAATGCAATCTACTCAGGTACAGGTATATTGCAACATGGTAACACCTACAATGGTCATCCGGTGGCATGTGCCGCAGCTAATGCAGTGATCAAGACAATTGAAGAACAAGATTTACTGCAAAACGTAGTAGATCGCGGTAGTCAACTAATATCAAAATTGTACGCGGTATTAGGAGATCACCCAAACATAGGCGATATTCGGGGAAAAGGACTTTTTATCGGAATTGAATTTGTTAAGGACAAATTTACCTTGGAACCACTTCCTCCTGAACTAAAATTTTTCAAAATCCTGAAGGAAGCGGCAATGAATCAGGGATTGATTTGCTACCCCACCGGAGGAACAATCGATGGCTTTCACGGAGACCAGGTGATACTCGCACCTCCCTTCATCATTGATGAAGGGATTGTGGAAGAAATTGTAGACCGTTTGACTCAATCCATTCAGGACGCCATCACTACTGCACAGAGCGAACTTCCGAATTTTTGCACTTCTAGCTGGCGTAAATCAGCGTAGAGGTAGACTATCGCAGAGTGTTTTGAAGCCGGTCACTTCGACGCAAATATTCAACTTGGCTGATCAGCCTTTCGAAAGGGTTGCGAAATCAACCTATCGATCCGTAACTCTGACTTGTCCCTGAATATTGGCAGCCCAATTGTCATTTTATCGTGTCCAGCTTCAGGAGCCTGTCTGTAGGTTCGGAAAATTCGGTCCCACCAAGGCAGGTTGAATCCGAAGTTGCTATCGGTTTCCTGATGGACTATGGAATGATGGACCCGATGCATATCTGGTGTGACTAAGAACCACCTCAAAACCTTGTCAACCTTCTGGGGAATTCGAACGTTGGCATGATTAAACATTGAAGTGCCATTCAACAAAATGGCAAAGGCAAGCACAGATTCAGGAGATAGTCCAAAAATTGCTACAACACAGAGTTTGATTGCAAACGAAATCATAATTTCAATCGGATGGAATCGAACAGCAGTTGTAACATCAAAATCCACGTCTGTGTGATGCATTCTGTGAAATCGCCAAAATATTGGCACTTTATGGAAGACGACATGTTGAGTATAAATTGCCAGATCCAAAATCAAAATTCCAATGAGGAAGTTCCAAATACCGCCTACTGGAAGCCGATTCAGCAAACCAAACTGAATACTCTCGAGATAAAACGCAACAAAGGCTGCTGAGGCCGGAACAATGATGCTAATAAGCACTGTATTGAGTCCCGACAGCATCAAATGATGAAACCATCGATCCAGACGTTCAGCTTGCCACTGGCGCTTTGGCTTGTATGCTTCCCAGCATCCCATCGCAACCAGTATCAGTAGGAAGAATCCTAGGCGTATCCAATGATCTGGAAACACGATTTTCTCCAAAGTTTAAATCTGGGTAATATAAACAATGTTGCCTAAATGTCTGTAATACCCGAACTGACTGAACTCAACGAATTTTCAAACTTCGTTTAAATAAACAGCTTTGCCTCTGCGATACTAAATTGGTAGTTGAATTCGGTTATTTCAGATAACAGCTTTTGATAATTATCCAATTTTAAGACATTGGAATTGTTGTTGTTTTCAAACTTAAAACTTTACTTTTTGAGAATTTCAGCATCCGAAACATTCTTATTTTTCACAGTATCAACCTCTATCTCTACAAAATCATTAGGGCAGGAACTCTGAACAGTTTACATTATGTACAAAAGTACACTAACCCGCACATCCTGAAAGCGTGACCCAAGGTAAGCGCCAATGCTGCCTTGAACTGCGGTCCGGCAACTCTCCCAAAATTTGTAGAATCAAATCGGTCTTCTGTCCGTTTAACCCGGCAGTGAGTTTTTTCAACAAGTGGATGTCTTAATCGACGCTTGACGACAGACTAGGAATTGCACCCGACTCCTGCAACCACGCGGCAACGTAAAGGATGACCTCACGTTCCAATTGCTTGTAAAGAGTTTGCGGGCACTAACTTAGTACCCTGTAGATGTCCGTTTATGACCCTAGGTCTTTAGCAGTGAGTTCGTTGAGTATTTCGCTCCTTAATGGGATGACCTAATTTCGGCGTTGTGCCAGTGAAGATGCTATTTGGGGTTAGGTCATTTGTTTTGACCACGCCAAGAGTCACTATGGCATGCAAACATGTAATTCATGCACGAGCTCGATGACTGTTCTTTGGTCAAATCTCAACTAATTTTTTATATCGATCCATCGCTTCCTTGGTATCTAAGTCTATAAGCACTCCTTCGTCTTCCATCTCAACTTCTTGCACAAATTCATTGTATTCGCCAATCATATGCTTTGCACCGACATCGCCCCGAACCTCCATCATTTCAAGTACATACCGTTTACTCCATAGTACTGGATTACCGCGCTTGCCATTATGGACTGGCACGCAGATACTTTTTCCTGATTCAGGATCAAAGTTTTCAATCAAATCATCAATATGCGAACTTCTAACGGAAGGCATATCTCCCAAGCACACTAGAATTCCGGCAGACTCAGAAGAAACTGCACTTAGTGCAGTTCTCAACGAAGTACTTAATCCCTTTGAGAATTCTGGGTTGTTTACAAACTTAACCGACAATCCACTGAGTTGTTCTTCTACCTGCTTCGCTTCGTAACCTGTAACCACAATCACCTCGTTAACCTTTGATTTCAGCAGTTGATTCACAACTAAACTAATCACAGACCGCCCCTGAATTTCCATCATCAGCTTATTTACTTCTCCCATGCGACTTGACTGTCCGGCTGCCAGTACTACCGCCGCAATACGAGGTGCTTGTTCATCCACAGTTTCCGCAACTTGTGTTCTCCTTTCCGGCCTTCTTGGGCCTTCCATCAACAAACCACCCGCACCAAATCCCATGATGTCACTGGGTATCACTTCAATGTCCGCAGCAACTCTCTCAAATACAATGTCAAACCCATTTCGCTTTGGAGAACGAGCACATCCTGGAAGCCCGATAATGATGGTGCGGCCATGGCGTGCTGTCAAAATTAAATTTCCAGGGTCGACCGGCATTCCAAAATGTTCGATTCGTCCACCTGCATCCACAATACCTTGCGGGACAACGTCATTTCTGTCCTGGATGGCCGATATGCCCAGAACCAAGATCACATCGGGACGCCTTTGCAGATGCTTATGAATCTCCATGGCGATATCTTTTTCATGATGCTTGCAAGTAGATTCATGTTCTAAACTGCAATGTAACTCACTGGCACGTTCCTTCAGTAATCTGGATGCCTTGGTTAGTAGAGATTGATTGAACCATTCAACATTGGTTTGAATCAGGGAAACCGATAGGTTTCTAAATTCAGCCACGGAAATGGCAGGGAGCGCTTTGCCTGCTACACTTATGCAGGCGTGGAGCTGATCTCTGGTAACCCCGAACGGAATAATTTTGACTGAAGCCATCAGTTGACCTGGATAGACACGAGAATATGGCGGCAACGTGGCAACTGTGAAGGCCTCATCCACCGCGTTTGTGCTATTCAGTCGTTTCTGATCAATCCTTAAAATTCCGTGTAAAGTCGCATAAAGGTTACACCGACCGGTATTTGGGGGTCGTAATTCAGCACCATACCCACAGAGCACTCGAGCCAGAGATTCCGCAGCAGTATCTTCATCCAAATCACCTTCTTCCAATTGCGCAACAACTAAAGAATCAACACCTTCAGAAACAAGCAAATCTATATCGAATCGAGTTAAGCTTCGCCCCTTCTTCCATTTTTGATCCATCACTCGCAGTGAATGTGCCAGCAAAGAGCCTTCCGCTTCCAGTGTATTGACTCGTCCGAATTTCACAGCGAATTTCTCCTGCGCAAAGTCTCAGTAATCTCTCCCATTATTGAAACTGCAATTTCGGCCGGTGATTCGGCCGAAATATTCAGACCAATGGGACCGTGAATTCGATTTATATCCTCCTCTGTCACGCCAGCTTTTCGCAGGCGTTCACAACGGTTGCTGTGATTTCGCCGACTACCTAAAGCTCCTATATAGAATGCTTCTGATTCCAAAGCCACCCTTAGAGCTGGCTCATCAATTTTGGGATCATGACTTAATGTGACAACTGCACTGCGTCGATCAGGCACAAGTTCACGTAAAGCAGTATCCGGCCACTGTTGCAGGCAATTTACATTGGGAAAACGTTCTTGTGAAGCAAAAGCTCGCCTAGGATCAATCAGTATGACTTTGTAGTCACAAAGTTGACTCATCTGTATCAAGGGTTGGGCTATATGAACTGCCCCAACAATCATCAATCTAAGAGGTGTACTAAAGATTTGAATGAAGTAATGTTTGTGATTGATTTCAATGGTTTGACTACGGTCACGACGAAAACCTTCTATAACAGCATGTCGAATGGCCGAATCGTCTGGCAGACTGTCCGAACCATAGAGGTTTTGCTCCCCGTCTGTGAGATTGGTAACTAAAGCGGCTACGCGGTTACTACGACGAACCGAGTTAATTTGATCCAAAAGCGTCTTTTTCAACGAACCAACGTAGATTGCTTCAATTCAACTGAACAGGTTCCAGGTAAATATGAATTTCACCGCCACAGGCCAGTCCAACTTCCCATGCTTGTTCATTAGTCACACCAAATATAAGCATTCGAGGCTCGCCGCTTTCAATTACATCCACCGCCTCTTCAATTACAGCGGATTCAACACAGCCACCGGAAACTGAACCCTCAAAATTCCTACTTTCATTAATCACAACTTGACTGCCAACCGGTCGAGGAGAAGACCCCCAAGTTGATATGACAGTAGCAAGCGCGACACCCTGTCCTTCATCAACCCAGCGAGCAGCAATATCTAAGATAGAATCTTCCCTTTGAGTCATTGACTTGTACTTACGGCAAAATCAAATTTATCTCTGACCGGATTACTCGTAGCACGCAAACGTTTTCGCCAATCCTTTCGGTGTTGCACCAACAGATGGCTATTTCTACCGTCACACATCGTCAATGATTGTGCCAGTGCGTCCAGACTCTTTAAATTGTGAACCGACCGAAATTCATCGACATGAGGCAGTATCGCTCGAATCCCGCTCACTTTGGGTTCAAATTCCTCATATCGAAGCAATGGATTGAGCCACACCAGGCGTCGACAGGATCGGTGCAACATTGCGATGTGTTGTTCCAGATTACCTGATTCTGATCGTTCCAGTCCATCTGACACCAGAATTACAATTGAACTATGCAGTGGTAAGCGACGAATCCAGTTTCGATTGAATTCGGCTAAGCATTCTCCGATTCTTGTTCCGCCATGCCAATCCTCTACTTGCTCAGACACCTTGTTGAGGGCATAGTCAACATCACGATGTTTCAACTGTCTGGTGATGTTCGTCAAGCGAGTTCCAAACACAAAGCACGATACTTGATTTCTACTCATCGACAGCAGATGAAAAAAGTGCAACATCATTCTTGAATACTCACTCATTGAGCCGGAAATATCACACAGCAACACTACCGGCGGTTGTTTTGTGGCTTTCTTCTTTTTGATTAGGGAAACAGTTTCTCCCATGTTTCTCAAGCTGCGCTGTAGAGTCTTGCGCATGTCGAGAAGTTGCCCTCGATTGTGTACGCGATAACGCCGTGTTGGCAATTCCTTAAACAACACTCTGATCTTCGCTATTGCTCGCTTAGCCTGCTCCAACTCATCACGCGACATCGATTCGAAGTCTACTTCCTGAAATTTTTCTTGGTCTGAATAAGTTAGGGAAGCCCGCAGGTCTAATTGTGGATTGACATCCCGTACCAGCTCCTGATTTGAGTCGGTGGGATAGAGTGATTCCGACAAACGACGTGCAAGCTCCTGATTTGATTTCATATTCTGAGGTACACGTAACTTTGGAAGCAGCAAAGACATAGCTCTTTCCAACACGCGTGGATTGCGCCAGAAAACATGAAATGCCTGATTGAAGATCAGTCGCTGACGAGGATGATTCACAAAGACAGCGTGTAGCGTCCAATAGAAATCTTCACGACTGTCCAGCCCCACTACGCTGACCGCCCGAATTGCCTCCAATATTCGTCCAGTTCCAATGGGTAGTCCGGAAGCTCTAAGTACACGGGCAAAATGCACTAAATTGGTAACAAACATTCCACCCTGCTGAGAACCCTCGCTGCTACTCACGCCGCTAACTCTGTTTGAATCGTTTCAAGAATACGCATGGCCTCGTGGCCACGTACACGATCAATATCATCTTGATACTTCAGCAGTACACCGAGAGTCTCATCAACCACTGAAGCGTCCAGCGAAATCACATCAATTTGCACTAGTGCATGAGCCCAGTCTATCGTTTCAGCAACGCCCGGTGACTTATACAGGTCCTCTTGGCGCAAAGCTTGAACGAATTGCACAATTTGCCGTGCCAACTCAGCACTGGCTTGAGGCGCCTTGATCTGAAGAATGTTTAACTCTCGTTCAGCGCTCGGAAAGTCCACCCAGTGATAGAAACATCTGCGTTTGAGAGCATCATGAATTTCACGTGTCCGATTGGAAGTCACAATAACCGAGGGTGGTGACTTTGCAGCGATTGTGCCAATTTCAGGAATCGTAATTTGAAAGTCCGAAAGTATTTCCAGTAAATAGGCTTCAAAAGGTTCATCCGTTCGATCAATTTCATCAATCAGCAATACCGGAGGCTCATCAGCGTCGTGCTGCAATGCCTGAAGCAAAGGGCGTTCAATCAAAAACTGCTTCGAATAAATATCTTGCGCGAGTTGATTACGATCAGATTCGACTTCGGTTTCTGCCAGGCGAATTTCGATCATCTGTCGGGAATAATTCCACTCATAAACAGCACTGGAAACATCCAGTCCTTCATAGCACTGCAATCGGATCAACCGACGGCCTAATGCTCGGGCTAGAACTTTGGCGACTTCGGTTTTACCTACCCCTGCTTCACCCTCTAAAAGTAAGGGTCGCTGCAACTGTAAAGAAAGAAAAACTGCAGTTCCAAGACTACGCTCGGCAATATAGTCATTATCTCTAAGGAGTTTTACAGTTGAGCTTATGTCCTGTGGGAAGGCCATAACTCGATCGGGTAATTTAGGTAGAGTACCGCAGGTACCCAACCGATTTGGTTGAGTACCTGTCGATCAAAGTTGATGTCAGTTCGGCAGCCGAATATTTAAACTGCATTGACCGCCCGTTTGGCCATCACGGATACCAAATGAGCACGATACTCGGCACTGGCATGAATATCTTCATTCAAGCCGTCATCTGATACCTGAATACCATCAAGGCTTGCAGATGAAAATGACGATTCCAGCGCGCTTTCCATTTCACTCACTCTAAATACGGACGCTCCCGCACCGGTTACCGCGACCCGAACTGAAGATGCTTTCACTGAAACGAAAACACCGACAATCGCATAGCGAGATGCGGGATTGGGAAACTTGACGTACGCTGCTTTGTCCGGTACAGGAAATGAAACAGAAGTAATTATTTCGTCTTCTTCCAGAGAAGTTTCAAACAAGTCAACGAAAAAGTCATCGGCCGCTATTGACCTAGAAGAACTGCCGGCCACATTTACCGTTGCTCCCAGTCCCACCAACGCTGCTGGATAATCTGCAGCTGGATCGTTGTTGGCAATAGAACCTCCAATGGTTCCGCAATTCCGAACTTGAGGATCTCCAATAGCTTCTGCCAGGTCTGCAAGAGCCGGGATACTATCGCGGACCTCAGCCGAGTTAGCGACTTCATTGTGCGTTGTCATCGCACCGATTACCACCGCATCAGAATTAGTTGAGATGCCGGACAGCTCTGACACGCCCGAAAGGTCAATCACATCATCCGCAGATCTCAGGCGCTGCTTCATGGTCGGAATCAGTGTCTGACCGCCTGCAAGGAGCAATCCATCATCAGATCCATTCAGGGCATCCAATGCTTCTTGAACGCTGTTAGCTTTTACATAATTAAACGAATACATAAAACTTTTCCTCTATATCTATGCTTGAGCATTGCGCATTGCTTGCCAGACTCTATGCGGTGAAGCAGGCATTTCAATATGCTTCACGCCATAGTCAGACAGAGCATTGACGATGGCATTGATAACTGCCGGCGGTGAGCCAATTGCCCCGGCTTCACCACACCCCTTTACACCCAATGGATTATGAGTGCAGGGGGTTACTGTTGTATCAACCGAAAAACTGGGTACATCGTCAGCTCGTGGCATGCAGTAGTCCATGTAAGATCCCGAAGCTAACTGTCCTTCATCATCATAGACACAGTTTTCCAGCAATGCCTGTCCAATGCCTTGAACCAAACCGCCATGCACCTGTCCTTCTACAATCATGGGATTTACAATACGCCCAAAGTCATCAGTTGCGTGGAAACTCAGAATATCGACGCAACCGGTATCCGGGTCAACTTCTACCTCGCAAATGTGAGTTCCTGCGGGGAATGTGAAGTTCTTCGGATCGTAGAATGCGGTTTCTTCTAAACCCGGCTCCAACTCTTCGAGCGGATACTGATGCGGAACGTACGCAGTCAAGGCAACTTCACCAAACGATTTCGCCTGGTCTGTTCCGGGAATAACAAACTGCCCACCTTCAAACTCAATGTCAGACTCGGCAGCCTCCAACAAGTGTGCTGCAATTTTCTTACCTTTAGCGACAATCTTGTCAATCGCCTTAACGATTGCAGTACCGCCTACAGCAAGTGATCTTGAGCCATATGTACCCATTCCAAAGGGAATCTTGTCGGTGTCGCCGTGAACAATTTCCACGCTGTCATAATCTACACCAAGCAGTTCTGAAACTACTTGGGCGAATGTCGTCTCATGACCTTGGCCATGGGAATGCGAACCGGTATACACACTCACGGATCCAGTCGGGTTTACCCGAATCGTTGCCGCTTCATACAGCCCTGCTCTTGCACCCAGTGCGCCAACCACATTGGATGGCGCAATGCCACAGGCTTCAATGTAGGAAGAAATACCTATGCCACGAAGTTTTCCGGAAGCCTTTGAAGCTAGCTTTCGACTTTCAAATCCTGCGTAATCCGCTGCTTCCAGTGCTTTGTCCAGACTGGCTTCATAGTCACCGGTGTCATAAACCAACGCCACAGGTGTTTGATATGGAAACTCATCAGTTCGAATATAGTTACGACGGCGTAATTCTGCAGGGTCAATACCCATTTCACTCGCTGCGATATCTACAACTCGTTCAATTAGGTAAGTCGCTTCAGGTCGCCCAGCACCGCGATAAGCATCGACCGGCACCGTTGTCGTAAAAACCGCTTTCACGTTGGTGTAAATTGCAGGAGTCGAGTAGTTACCCGCCAACAATGTGCCATGCAAATAAGTTGGGATACAAGGTGCAAATGTTGAAAGATAAGCACCCATATTCGCTTTGGTAATTGAACGCATGGCAAGAAACTTACCGTTGCTGTCCAATGCAAGTTCAACACTGGTGGTATGGTCGCGACCGTGCGCATCTGACACAAAGGACTCGCTACGTTCGGCGGTCCACTTTACCGCTCGATGCAACTGTCCTGCGGCCCAAGTTACAATCGCCTCTTCAGCATAATGGTAGATTTTCGATCCGAATCCACCCCCAACATCAGGAGCATTAACCCTTAGCTTATGCTCCGGCAGACCCAGCACAAACGCTCCCATCAACAAACGAATAACATGAGGGTTCTGTGAAGTGGTGTGCAGTGTGTAGTGGCCGGATGCTTGGTCGTAGTCTCCGATTGCACAACGCGGCTCTATAGCATTCGCTACCAGACGGTTGTTGGTTAAATCAAGGCTCGCAACATGATGGGCATCGGCAAAAGCTTCATCAACTGCTGCCTTGTCACCGAGTTCCCAGTCATAGCACAGATTGCCTTCCAAATCGTCATGCACATTAGCAGCACCTTCAGCCAGCGCATCAGCCATGTTGAGTACTGCAGGCAACTCTTCGTAGTCAACCGCGATTTGTTCTGAAGCATCCCTGGCGATGGCTTTTGTCTCGGCCACAACTACAGCAACCGGATCTCCGACGTGTCGAACCTTTCCTTCCGCTAGAATTGGATGTTTGGGTTCTGCCATCGGGGTACCATCGATATTGTTGACTTGCCAGCCGCATGGTAGCCCACCGACGCCGGCAAAATCTTCACAGGTGTATACCGCGATCACTCCATCAATTGCCAACGCAGCTGAGGTGTCAATAGAATTAACTTTGGCATGTGCTAGTGAAGACCGCAAAATATAGGCGTATGCCTGTCCAGTCACGTTCATGTCATCCGTATAGGTTCCGATACCGCTAACGAAGCGGGCATCTTCACGCCGTTTTACGGATACTCCCATTCCTGATTCTGACATTTTTATCCCTCCCTCATTGCGGCTGCGCCAGCCTGAATGGATTTCACAATATTGTGATAACCCGTACACCGGCAAAGATTGCCTTCTAGCCATTCGCGAACATCGGCCTCAGATGGGTCCGAATTACGGCTGACCAAATCCAAGGCACTCATAATCATCCCCGGGGTGCAAAATCCACATTGCAGTCCGTGATTGTCTCGAAACGCTTCCTGCATTGGATGCAGGTTGCCATTGCTTGCCAAACCTTCAATTGTGGCAACTTCGGCACCATCAACTTGAGCTGCAAGCAGTGTGCAACTCTTGACAGAACTACCATTAACATGCACGACGCAGGCACCACATTGACTTGTATCGCAACCGACGTGAGTGCCGGTCAACCGTTGATTTTCGCGCAGAAATTCAACAAGCAAGGTGCGGGAATCCACCGTGGCAGAAACCTGTTGGCCATTGATTGTCATTGATACATCCACACTCATGTATTTCAATCCTCCATCTACGTATATGTACTCTTGCCTATATAAGTGTCCTCGTCATTCATATGCATTTAGTTGTCGAAACACATTATTGAATGAACAAGGCCATCCTAGTTTAAAGTTTACACTATGAACTATATAGTTTTGTCACTGAGTTTTAATTTCAAACGCCTTAGAGACTCTATCGCAGAGGGTTCACTTCCGCATTGGTTGGCGAACCAAAACCATAATTTTAAGTCACTAGAAATCTACTGCATGGATGACACTGTGGGCACCGTCACCCAATCAAAGTGATAGATGTGGTCGCTTTGGAGCCGCTGGATGTCTGCGCCTTGAAATTCTAGATTGTGGTAATCTCAAGTGAGATTTTGATCAGAATCTGAAGATTCTGATTCATCCGTAGATTCGGGCGACAAAGCTTCAGTTAATCTATCAAAGAAACTGTCAATAATCTTTCGACTCGCGCTACTCATCAAACGCGAACCCAATTGAGCGATCTTTCCACCAATTTTGAATTCAGCTTGATAGGATAGTTCGCAACCACCATTCGAATCGGCAAGTTGGACATCAGCTGCACCTCCAGCAAAACCTTGTGCTTTGGATTTTGCCTCACCAGTCATTGTGTAACTTTCGTATTGAATTGAGTTACTAATTGCCATGTCAATAAGAAACTTTGCCTTGACGGGTCCGAATTTTGCCGTAACTACCCCTTCCAGTGTTGAGTCTGAAGTCCATTCAAGAGATTCGCAGCCTTTGATTAAAGAGCATAGCAACTGCTCATTATGCAGTGCATCCCAAACTTCCTTTCGAGATACCGGCAGTTCTTTAGTTCCTGTGATTTCCATATTAATTTCTCTTGAATCTTTGTTATTCAGTCCATTATGGAATCAATACTGTAGCCCCAACGGTGGTACCGCTTTCGATTGCCTGATGAGCTTTGGCTGCATCCTTTAGTTCATACTCGTAGTTGATAGTTGCCTTAAACAAACCATTGTTCAATGCTTCAAATAAGCCCCTCGCTGTGCGTTCCAAGTCTTCACGTTTTGCGACATAATGCATAATTGCAGGACGTGTAATAAACAATGAACCTCGTCTGCCCAGGTCGCCGATGATGTCGACTGGGTCGGGTGGACCTGAAACATGTCCATAAGCGGCACACACACCCAACGGTCTAAGGGAGTCCAAGGATTGCTGTAAGGTATCTTTGCCAATGGCTTCGTATACTACGGCTGCACCCTCACCACTCGTTACCTCGCGAGTCACTTCTACGAAGTTTTCTGAAGACCGAACCACCGGATAATCACACCCGGCATTTCGAGCAACCTGCGCTTTGGCTTCCGTGCTAACAGTACCAACCACCGTAGCTCCAATTGCCTTGCCCCATTGACACAATATCAAGCCCATCGCACCAGAGGCGGCATGCACCACGATAGTGTCGCCAGGTTGTACAGCATAGGTTCTATGTAACAGGTAATGTGCGGTCATACCTTTGAGTAAAGTCGCCGCAACTACCTTGTCATCAAGATCATCCGGCACGGCAACTAATCTATTCGCTGGGTAGTTGCGAGCTTGCGAGTAACTACCCAGTGGTGGGTCTGCATATGCTACTCTATCACCAGGCTTCACCGAAGTGACATTGCCATGAGTTTCTTCTACGACTCCAACAGCTTCAAATCCTATGACTACCGGGCACGGAGGTACCGGCCAGGGATGCGGCACCCCTCCTCGATGATAGGTATCGGCAAAATTTACACCAATCGCAGTATGGCGCAGTCTGACCTCTCCTGCAGATAAACTTGGAACATGCCAATCCTGCCATTTCATGTTCTCCGGAGGCCCGAGTTGGTGGATTACTTGTGCTTTTGTCATCACAGATTGAATATTCGACATTCGATTGAGTTCACCCGAGAATTATACCGACAATTACTATGAACTACAGTCGTAAGACCGTGTATGGACTTTTCATTGAGTTCCAATTAATACAATATAATCAAAACATTAGGCAATCTAACTTATTGCTTTCAAATTCCATGAAATAAACCTCATCATACTAGACTCTAGCAACATCATTTTATGGCTCCACCTTCAAAACTTGTGCATCATCCTTCAGCTCCGACCGCTGGTGAAAGTCACTACACATCTGATCACGAAGATTTGCCACATGGGAAATTACGCATGGTGATCACCTATCTGGAAATGAACAAGCCGCCCAAATTCAAGGAAAGCAGAACCCGGTCCGATGGAATTTCGATTATTCGTGCGCGCAAACCAACACTGTCATTCTATCGATATTTGTATAACGCCGTCGGTAGTGCCTGGTGCTGGTATGAGAGAAATCTTCTTTCGGATAAGGAGTTGGCAGCCATTATTCACCACCCAGATGTGCATCTTTATGTACTATACGTTCAAGGTACCCCGGCTGGTTTTGTTGAACTTGATTTCCAGAACGGAAGTGAACCTCAAATCGCCTATTTTGGTTTCGTTCCGGAATTTATAGGAAGAGGACTGGGGAAATATTTCATGATGTGGTCAGTGGAAAAAGCATGGACGAAGGACACCAATAGATTATGGGTGCACACCTGTAACCTCGATCATCCAAAGGCAATTTCAACTTACCAACAAGCTGGATTTTCACCGTATAAACAAACAATACAAATTATCGATGACCCGCGAGTAAAAGACCAGATTCAAGAAGATTGAACTGCTCACGAAAAAACCAATGAATAGGAATATGTACGACTCACTAGACCAGCTTTCAACTCCAGAGCTACAGTCCCTAGACAACGAACATCATCTTCATCCATTCACCGACTATCGCTCGCTGCAAAAGATCGGCAGCAGAATAATCACCCGTGCTGAGGGTATTTATATTTGGGATTCTGAAGGAAATAAAATCATTGACGGAATGGCGGGACTGTGGTGTGTCAATGTCGGCTATGGAAGAAAAGAGCTCGCCGAAGCTGCTGCCAGGCAGATGAATTCCTTGCCTTACTACAACACTTTCTTCCAAACTTCGCATCCGCCCGCGATTGAACTTTCAAATCTTCTAACGAGTATTACACCCGATGGCTTGAACCATGTGTTCTTTACCAATTCTGGTTCAGAGGCCAACGACACCATAATTCGCATGGTGCGCCGATATTGGGCACTGCGTGGCCATGCTGAAAAGTCAATCATCATCAGTAGGGTTAACTCATACCACGGTAGCACCATGGGAGCTGCTAGTTTAGGCGGCATGGTGGCGATGCACGAACAGGGAGGGTTACCTATTCCAGAAATTGTGCACATTCGCCAGCCATACTGGTTTGGTGAAGGAAGGAGTTATTCTGAAGTTGAATTTGGCCGAATTTGTGCGCAAGCACTGGAAGAAGAAATTCTGAAATTAGGCGCAGACCGAATCGCCGCCTTTATTGGTGAACCAATTCAAGGAGCTGGCGGAGTCATCCTGCCACCTGACACATACTGGCCTGAAATCAATAGAATTTGCGAAAAATATGGAATCCTGCTGATTGCAGATGAGGTGATTTGCGGATTCGGACGGACCGGTGAGTGGTTTGGTAGCGACTACTATGGAATAAAACCTGATCTTATGACCTTGGCAAAGGGGTTGTCATCAGGTTACCTCCCCATCGCAGGAGTGATGGTGTCGGATGAAGTGGCGTCCGTATTAATTGACAACGGTGGGGAGTTCGCACACGGTTTTACCTACTCTGGCCACCCTGCATCTTGTGCAGTTGCGATTGCCAATATTCGGATACTTCAGGATGAGGGGATTATCAAGCAAGTTAAAGACATTACAGGGCCACATCTATACTCAAAATGGAAAACTTTGGAAGATCATCCATGCGTTGGCGAAGCCCGCAGTATTGGGATGGTTGGTGCGTTAGAGATAGTCAAGGATATAGATGGAAATCGATTTTTGCCTGATCAAAGCATGGGGCCAAAACTTCGAGACATCTGCTTTAGTTCGGGTCTTGTGATGAGAGCCGTAGGCGACACCATGGTAATTTCACCACCGTTAATCATTACCAATTCTCAAATCGATGACCTAGTCAACACCGCTTATGATTGTCTAGACCAACTTAAGAGTATCATCTGAGGTGGGGCTCTTTCGAGTTAACTTGCTGCTGTAGTAAACTTGTAAGCAATCTGAATTGAATAGTTTGTGCTGTTGAAAAATTTTATGAGTACTGAGTTCGCATTCACCAGAACTTATCGAGGGAAAGTTAAGGCTCTAGTATTGGATTGGAGCGGCACCACAGCCGATGCATACGTTATCGCACCCACTGTAGTGTTTGTCGAGGTTTTTGCAAAACAAGGGATCGAAATTTCCATGGAGGAAGCTCGAGGCCCAATGGGACTGCGTAAAGACCTGCACATCAAAGCACTAATCGAAGATCCTAAAATTAAAGACAGATGGATAAAGGTTCACAACACCGCACCTACACAAGATGATGTGGATGGTATGTATGAAGACTTTGTACCCTTGCAATTAGCCTGCATAAAACAGTATTCAAAACTGCTACCGGGAGTCGCAAAAACAGCAAAAAAAATCCAAGCTTCCAGTATCAAAATTGGGTGCACCACGGGTTTTGTTAGAAGCATGGTTGACATTCTAGAAGCAGAAGCAAAAAAGCAGGGGTATGTGCCAGACGCTTCAGTTGCAGGAGATGATGTGATACACGGCAATCGCCCCAAGCCATTTATGCTCTATCGAAATCTCGACCTCCTTGACGCTCATCCGATTCAGTCCGTCATCAAGGTAGACGATACTACTTCCGGTATTGATGAGGGTTTAGAAGCGGGATGTTGGACTGTAGGTATAGCCAAATACAGTAACTATCTGAACATCAATTCTTTTGCCGAGAGAGATAAGTTGAGTGAAGAAGAATTCGCCAAACGCCTGGTACACACCCGAGGATTACTGAACCAGGCTGGAGCCCACTACGTAGTAGATGAATTTACGGAACTACTGGATGTGATCGACGATGTAAACCGCCGTCTAGCACAGGGAGAAAAACCTTAAACGCTGGTTCTTTGTCGGTATCGTGGCAACACCTGATATTGGAGCCAGTTGATGACTTCACGTTGCCGTGTCGGCGCATCCAGAATGTCGCCATCTATCCCCAAAGCCCAAGTCAAGTCCTTCCGGTCACCATCATTATGAACAAGTTTCAGTTTCTCGGTGAAGTCTGCCAGACTTTCGGCATTTTCGAAAAACCCCATATCGATTAACTTTTCCTTGCGACACCGAATCAGCGCAGCCAGTTCCTGCGTGTCATACTCTGGATGATATTGAACGCACCACATGACTCCATTGAGATGTCGTATTTCCATTGATTGAACAGCGGAAATCGAATTTCCAGAAAGCACCGTTGAATCGGGCGGAGGTGACACTACTTCATCCTCATGGCTGGCAAAAGAGTCAAAGACATCCGTCTTGCCTTCGTAAAACGGATGGCTTTTACCATTTTCAGTGAGCGCTATTTTGCGTGCAAAACCCATTTCTCGGCCCTTCGGGTTAACGCCCACTTTACCACCAGCGACTACAACACCGACTTGCATGGCCCAACAACTACCGAAGGATGGCACACCTTGTTCGAACAGGTCACTAACAAGTCCGAATTGCGACTGAACAGCTGGGTTATCCGAATCCAATACCGAAAGACTTGATCCTGTCATTGCAGCGCCGTCATAAGACTTCAATCCCGAATTTGTAGGTACTGTGGCACCTGAATCTGCTGGCGTAACAATGTCGATTGAGGCATTTGGAGCCAAGTTCAAAAACATCTTTTTATAGATTTCGGATGCCGCAGCCATTCCGCCTTGAATGAGTTCTTCCCTAGCGGACTGTTGGTATCCTTCAATCACCAGAATTCGAAATTTATTATCGAACATTTCGTAAATCCCTATCAGCCAAGTGGTTAACTGGCCAGCCTGTGCAAAATTTCTGGGAGTTCGCTATAACACGAACACACTGCATCAGCCGTGTTATTTTTAAGATCCGTTTTCCGACTGCCTGTAAACAGAATGGCTCGCATATTCATTGCGTGCGCACCTTTAATGTCATTATGCTCTCGGTCGCCTATGTGAACGACGCCAGATAGATCGACACTCAGTTGTGATGCGGCAGATTCAAAGATTTCCGGATGCGGTTTAGAGTGACCTACTTCATCAGAAAATGCAAACCCTGAAAAGTAATGGTACATATTGAACTTCTTCAACCATGAGCGCAGTTCTCGTCCAGGCGTAACTATCGCATCTGAAATTACAGCTAATGGATATTTTGTTGCTAATTCAGACAAAACTTCCTCAATACCTTCAATTGGATTTGGCGGCACTTCCACTTCCATCACTTCCAACTTTTGTATTGCCGCACTCATTGAGTCACTAGCAATTGCCACGCCCAGGCCTTTAGCAATCAAGTCCAGCCTTTCAGCAACCGACCAAGTGACAAACTGTTCGTGCCATACTTTGTTGAACGCTGCATCCACTAGACTGTAGGCTTGTTCTGCCACTTCGTAGGGAATGGGTTTTACGCTCCCCAACAGTTCCCATACAATTTGACGTCGTTCAACGAATTTAGTTCTGAGTCCACGTTCACGACGGGTTTGTTCGTCAGAATCATCCTGAATGATGGTGTCCCACAGATCAAAGGTAACGGCTTGAATAGCAGGCATAAGTCATCATTTTAAAAGTTTTTGTTTTCGGCCTTTTGATTCATCCGGTAAGGCTTTCAGTTCATCTATATCATCAGTCACATCCGGTCGGCGGCGATATTCTAAAAGTGCATAAATTCCCCAAACTACCCATGCCGGAATAGATGCTGACGCTGAGTAAATTAAGGTTCCAAACGGACCAAACAATCCACCATACATTGCAAACAGGCCAGACAGCGGAACGAGCAGAACGATCAGAATTCCTGTCGCAATTCGACTGTGTCGATGTAGTCTCATCAACACAAAGGTAAGTGGTAGCCCGCACGGCCAAGTGACAGCAAACAGGTAAAGAAGATTGCTGATTGACAGAAAGTCTTCAATTAGTCTGGAGTCAACTGTTCCAAAGACGGTCGCCCTCATTACAAAAATAACGAGGACCGCAATCGGCAACCAAATTGAATACAGAAAAACACGCATGGCAGAAACTATTTCATTTTGAATACAAAGCGCTTCGCTAAATTTTGCTCATCTGTCATCTTTTGAAGCCAAACTCTGCTGCGTTATACGCACACCAATGCCAAAAGTCTGTTCCGAAGGTTTGCATCACATAAATGTCATAACTCAATTCATCGTGATAATGAATCAAGACACTCGTATGACCAATCAGAGTAGAAACAACAGAATTCACCTCAAGCGAATCAATGTCTACAGGACTACCCTTTTTTATCAGTCTTGAGGCCATCTTACCGGTTACCTGAATAATGGTTCGCGCCGATGATAAGTCAACTATAGAGATTTCGGTAGTGTCAAATATCTTGGTTAACTTCTTTGCGGTTCTATCGGGTGAGTCTAATTTGCACTCCAACATCCACATCCCTGGACCATTCCACATCAGAACTGCAAGCGATGTAGCCACTGACTTTCCAATATCGGGCAGTTGCTCGAATTCAAATTCTTTAATGAACTGATCACAGTTGCCTTCCTGTAGCCCGTGTAACTGAAATAAAGAACCAGCAATTCTTTCATTTAACGAAATTTGCATGCTACTGTTCGCCTTAGTTTCGAGTCCTTTCGCCGGTTGGGTCGAAAAAAACATTATGTACAATTTCTACAGGAACTGACATCCCTGTCAATGGCGATGCGGCGTGTACGACGCTTCCATAAAGTTGCGTACCATCTACAACCAGCCCCAGCGCGATGTCCTTTTCAAGATGAGGACTATAACAAGCCGAAGTGACATGACCCATCGTTTCAGCTGGTGGCTTGTTGTCGGCACTAGCAACGATTTGCGCTCCATGTGGAATGGGGCGCCCATTCTTTGACACCAGGCCTACTAGTTGTTTTCGTCCACCTTCTACCATACCAATTCGCTGTGCCAGGCGACCTCCGATGAAGTCCAAATCCTTGCGCATCATGCGTTCAAACCCCAGATCCTTTGCCGTAGTTCTTCCATCCAACTCAGCGGCAACGACGTGACCCTTTTCTATGCGTAGTACCGTAAGGGCTTCAAGTCCATAGGTGGATATATCCCATGGTTTTCCAGCTTTCAAAACTGTTTTCCAAATATCTACCGCCGATCTTGATGGCATGTGAATTTCATATCCGAGTTCGCCTGAAAAGCTCACCCTGAATACTCTGGCAGGTACCTCGTCAATGGTTCCTTCTACGAAACCCATGTAGGGTAGACTTTCGTCACTTGCACTGGCACTTTCAAGCACCTCATTGAGTACATCTCGGCTGTACGGCCCGGCCAATGCCAGTGCTGACCATTGATCCGTGATAGAAGTCAAATGTACATGAAGCTCTGGCCACACGGTCTGGGCATAAAACTCCAGATGAGACATGACCCCTGCGGCATTCGCCGTAGTTGTTGTCATGTAGTACTCATTTTCACCAATTCGAGTGGTAGTGCCATCATCAAAAACATATCCATCTTCTCGGAGCATCAGTCCGTACCGAACACGTCCAATCGGCAAAGACTTCCAGCGGTTGATGTAAACTCGCTCCAGAAATTCGGCAGCATCACGTCCCTGAACGGCAATTTTTCCAAGCGTTGATACATCAGCAATTGCTACCTTTGACCGAACATGAAGAGTTTCTCTAATGATCGTGTCACGAATTTGTTCACCGGGTCTTGGGTAAATTGCAGGCCGGTGCCAAGCACCAGAGTTTTGCATATCACCGCCATTTTCAACATGCCAGTCATGAATCGCGGTGCGTCTGACTGGCGACATGTGTACACCATGTTCGCCAGATGCAATGGCTCCAAGAGCAACCGGAGAATAAGGGGGGCGAAAGGTTGTGTGCCCGACCTGCTGAACCGTTTCATTGCGCAGCTGAGCAAGTTCCACAAGTCCAATAACATTACTCGTGCGACCCTGATCGGTGCCCATGCCCAAAGTTGTATAGCGTTTTAGATGCTCAACTGATAAATAACCTTCACGCGAAGCAAGTTCGACGTCATCGACAGTCACATCATTTTGGATATCTACAAAACGCTTGGTGCGCTTATTACCATGTGTCGGGACTTTCCACAGTGGAATCATTGGCGATTCCACCCAATCCGATGCTGTCGGAGGTGCGAACTCCTGATTGACATTAGTCCCAGCCGCCGCTGCCGCGTCCACTCCAGCGGCACTACCCTGTTGGATGCATTGTAAGGTCGAAATTGCACCGTCCGCACAGCCTGCTACATGAATGCCAGACATAGAGCCTTGACGGTGAAATGCTGCGTAGTCCTGGTCATACCGCAATTTTCCCTGAGCTTGCGAATACAAATGCAACGTCGGGTTCCATCCACCTGACACACAGAGTGCATCACATTGAAATTTTTCTGAGCCCAAAACGGTTTCACCATCAACCAACCGAACAACTTCGACTGACTTCACCCGATCGTATCCATTGACTTTAGCGACCACATATCCTTGCATTATTGGTTCATCCTTAACATGTGCCAAAGCAAATTTACCAGCAGAAGATGGTCGAGAATCTACAATCGCAACGACTTCTGTACCAACGCTTCGTAATGCAGAGACAGTAGCATAGGCACTGTCGTTATTCGTGAACACGATTGCTTGGCGACCCGCCTTAACTGCGTATCTGTTAGCATAACCGCGTACCGCAGAGGCCAACATTACACCGGGTTTGTCGTTGTTGTGAAAGGCAATCGACCTTTCAATTGCACCGGTTGCCAAAACTACTTGATTGGCACGAATCCAACGGACTCTTTGTCTGTCTTCATGTCGTTCCGGTACAAGCCTGTGGTCGGCAATACGCTCCAAAGCCACGAGCATGTTGTCATCGTAGAAACCTACCGCCGTAGTCCTAGTTAGAACTTCTACATTTGGCATGTTGCGAAGCTGCTTGAGTGAGGAATCAATCCACTTCGATGCCGCTGCGTTATCGATCTGTTGGTTGTCAAAACACAACCTACCACCGGGACTTGCGGTTTCATCCATCAGGATGATTCTCGCACCAGATTTACTGGCTGATAATGCTGCGGATATTCCAGCTGGGCCTGCTCCAACGACCAGAACTTCACAAAATTGGTAAAGTTTGGAGTAAGTATCGGGGTCTGGAACAGTAGCAGATTTACCCAATCCTGCTGCTCTTCTAATGTAGCGCTCATAATGCATCCACGCAGATGCTGGCCACATAAATGTTTTGTAGTAGAACCCTGCCGGAAGTAGTGGAGACATCAGGTTTGCAGTTGACCCGATGTCCCACGCTAAACTGGGCCAACGGTTTTGCGAATAGGCTTGCAGTCCGTCAAATAACTCAATTTCAGTAGCTCTAATGTTGGGTTCGGATCGATTACCTGATCGTAACTGTATCAACGCACTCGGCTCTTCAACGCCAAGTCCAAATATTCCGCGCCGACGATGATATTTGAAACTTCGACCCACCAGCCGAACACCATTGGCCAACAGTGCAGATGCGAGTGTATCGCCCTGAAACCCGTTATAGGGGTTCCCGTCGAATTTAAACTTCAACGGTTTACCGCGATCTATGGCGCCACCATCAAGGTGGCGATACGGTTGCGAATCTATCATTCCAAAGAGTCCGCTTCGCTACTGACTGCCGGCTGTGCACCGGATATCTTGTGTGTCATAGTGTTACGCTTCACCTTGATCCACTGCCGACATCCAGCCGTGTGATGCCACCACTCTGTATGTTCACCTCGAGGATTATCGCGAGTGAAAACATAGTCGTACCACTCGTTATCCGAAGCATCCAAGGATGGTCGTTCGACTGTTGCATCACCATGGTAAGTAAATTCGATTTGCGCCCGTTCGCCGCACCATGGACAAGGAATCAACAGCATCTCAACTCTCTCATTTTTTTACTAATGCACTTTCGGCAGGGCACCGCCACCCTTTTCGTCTAGCACACGACCCTCTCTAAAGCGTTCGAGCGTAAATGCTTCGTTGAACTGATGTGACTTGTCATTGGCAATTGTGTGGGCAAAACACCAGCCCGAACCCGGAGTGGCCTTGAATCCCCCATAGCACCATCCCGTATTGAGATACAAATGATCAATCGGTGATTTGCCAATGATAGGGCTGCCATCCATGGACATGTCCATCACCCCACCCCAGGTGCGCATTAATCGCACTCGACTAAGGCATGGGAATAAAGTTAGGACCGACTGGACTACATATTCAATTCGAGGGAAATTACCTCTTTGAGCGTAGGAGTTATAAAAATCCAAGTCACCACCGAACAGCACTTCTCCCTTATCCGTCTGATTGATGTAGACATGGGATGCACCGGAGGTAACCACTGTGTCAATGATTGGCTTCAACGGTTCTGTCACCATTGCTTGCAACACGTGTGACTCGATGGGTAGTTTCAATCCAGCCATTCCCGCAACCCTGCCGCTGTTGCCGGCTACCGCAAGACCAACTTTATCTGCACGAATCACACCTTGTGTTGTAGCAACACCTACAACTCGATTGTTCTTGACACTGATACCAGTAACTTCACAATTTTGAATGATGTCGACACCACATGCATCTGCTGCACGGGCATATCCCCAAGCAACAGCATCGTGGCGGGCGGTACCGCCTCGTGGCTGCAATAGTCCGCCAAAAATTGGATACCTGGTCTGTTTAGAGCAATCCAAATGCGGAACCATGCGCCGGATTTGATCCGGCAGTAACAACTGCGCATCAATCCCATTAAAGCGCATTGCATTGCCTCGAATCGCAAACGCGTCCATTTCGGCATCGCTATGAGCCAAATTTAAAACTCCCCGCTGCGAGAACATGACGTTGTAATTCAGTTCCTGTGAAAGTCCCTCCCACAACTTCATGGAGTGTTCGTAAAACTGTGCGTTTGCATCCAGTAAATAATTCGATCGAACAATAGTAGTGTTTCTGCCGGTATTTCCGCCACCAAGCCAACCTTTTTCGAGAACTGCAATATTGGAAATTCCGTGCAGTTTTGCGAGATAGTAAGCAGTCGCGAGTCCGTGTCCGCCACCACCAATGATGATGACGTCATATGCAGGCTTCGGATCAGGATAGCGCCATACAGGGCGCCAATTCTTATGCCTTGTAGCAGCATTGCGTACCAATGAAAATATTGAATACTTCTTCATTTCAGACGAATTGAAGGAATTTAGGGTAAATCTCCTTTTCGCAGACGTTCAACAACGATCCGATTGGCTAGCAACATTTCACTACTGCTGATGTTCAATTGGTCTACCCACTTTATCGGCTGGTTTTCACAAGATTGCGGTTGTCCCTCATAATCAACGACAACAAAAAAGTTCAACATGACGGCTCGGTCCTGATAGTCAAAAGGAAAACTCATCAAGGGATAGGACTCCCGAACTTTGATGCCGATCTCCTCGCACAACTCTCTTTGCAACGCATCCTGCTTGGATTCATGGGCGCGTATTTTACCGCCTGGAAACTCCCACTTACCATGATTTAGAGAATTATCAATACGCTGCGCGATTAGAACATGTCCAAGACCGTCAAATACCAGACCAACTACAACGTGAATTCGCTCAACTGCGGTATTCAGCATTGATTTTCACATATTCTTGACTGAGATCGGTCGTTAGTACCGTGGCTTTCCGGTCTCCCATGTGTAAGTTGATTTGAATCTTGATATCACCAGGCTTCATTGCTGCAACACCCATTTCTTCGGAATAGCCTTGGTGTAGCGACCCGGACTGAACGATCAGTACATCATTGATGGAGATGTCCACTAGTGTCATATCCAAACCTTGGATCATCGAACGTCCTACTGCTGCATAGATTCTTCCCCAATTAGGATCACTCGCAAAGATAGCAGTTTTAACGAGAGGCGAATGTGCAATGGTATATGCCACCTTGAGACAGTCTGCTTCCGACCAACCATTTATCACCTCAACCGAAACGAACTTTGTAGCGCCTTCTGCATCACGAATAATCAACTCTGCGAGTTCAGCAAACACTTCAGACAACATGTCATTAAAGGCATTAACGTCTTCATCACCCGTTTCGTCTTTGTGTTGGTAGCCACTAGTACCAGTCGCCATCAAAACGCACGAGTCATTTGTCGAAGTATCGCCATCCACGGTAATTCGATTGAAGCTTTCGTTCACACAACGCCTGAGAGTTCGTTGAGCCAAACTCGAGTCTAGTTTTGCATCCGTTGCAACAAACGCCAACATGGTTGCCATATCGGGACGAATCATTCCTGAGCCCTTTGCAATTCCGGTGATAGTGACCGGCGAACTGGACAAATTCAACTTGCGACTGACAATTTTCGGTACCGTATCGGTTGTCATGATCGCTGTGGCCGCCTTGTCCCAATTTGACTCATCTAAAGAACTGGCTGCTTGCGGCAAATGACTGCAGATTGCATCAACTGGAAGACGTTGTCCGATCACTCCAGTCGAAAATGGCAGTACTGACTCTGTAGGTATTTCAAGGTGCTTGGCTAGCACTTTGCAGATTTCAAGACAGTCTTCCCTACCTTGCTTACCGACACCGGCGTTTGCGTTACCACTGTTTATCACTAATGCACGAACTTCACCTTTTTTCAAGTGACTTTGTGCAACCTTGACGGGTGCTGCGCTAGCACTGTTGCGGGTAAATACTGCTGCTACTGTGGTACCTTCATGCAGTGAAAACACTACCAAGTCATCACGATCGCTGTGTCGGATGTTTGCGGCCGCAACACCGGCACGAACACCGGAAACTCTATTGCTTGAATGCGCCTTTTCTTCTTTGGGGGCAAACTCAACTGCAGATTCGACTCGTTCCGAATCTTCAGTTTCTGGTTGCGTTTGACCGACTATGCGGCCTTTGCGCAACACTGCTTGTATTTTTTCCCCGATCCGCAAGGGCATGGTTCGTTCCTTCCTACTTTCCGTCCTTCACGGACATATGGTGTTGCAATTTTTTGCTGTTGTGGTTGCTGACTTTGGGATGGAACACCTGAACTTGCAGGTGGCGGACTCGAGCCCAACATTTCCATTTCCGGTTGACTATATTGTAGTTTAGGCTGTTTAGGACGTGCGACCTGAGTACTAGGGTCAGCCTTGGATTTTTCGGTCACAACGACTCTAGACAGCAGTCGAATGAACTCTCGTCTGACGTTATCGAGCATGCCAGTGAACATCTCGAACGCTTCTCGCTTGTATTCCTGTTTGGGATTTTTCTGCGCATACCCTCGAAGATGAATTCCCTGACGCAAATGATCCATATTGGATAAGTGCTCTTTCCACTGAGTGTCCAAAACCATCAACATCATTGATTTTTCCACCTGGCGAATGACAGCATCCATTCCGGCAAACCTTTGCTCATAGGTTGAAGTCACCTCACTTTCAATCTTGTCCAAAATATCGTCTTGGTTGTTGGACTTGTCAACTACCCACTCAGCAATTGGGAGTTTTAAATCGAACATGTACTCCAGTTCCTTACTAAGCCCTTCGACATCCCATTGCTCTTCGAGGCTGTCTTCAGGGACATTGGCCAAAAATACACTTCGAATGCATTCGTGACGCACAGTTTGAACGAGTTCAGAAATGTCATCACTTTCAATCAATCCGTTGCGCTGATCATAAACAACCTTGCGCTGCTCGTTTGCGACATCGTCATATTCAAGCAGCTGCTTTCGAATATCGAAGTTTCTACCTTCAACTTTACGCTGGGCATTTTCAATAGACTTGCTCACCCAGGAGTGTTCTATCGCCTCATCCTCTTCCATGCCCAACTTACTCATTAAACTGGACACTTTGTCCGATGCGAATATTCGCAACAAATTGTCTTCCAAAGACAAATAGAACCGACTGGAGCCCGGATCGCCCTGTCTGCCCGACCGGCCTCTGAGCTGATTATCGACTCGCCGTGATTCATGTCTTTCGGTACTCAATACATGCAACCCGCCAGCGGATACCACAGTGTCGTGTCTTTGCTGCCAGTCGTTCTCAATCGCTGCGATCGCATCTTCAGATGCAGCACCGGCCTCGGTAAGTTCCATTTCGAGATTTCCACCAAGCACGATGTCGGTCCCACGACCAGCCATATTGGTAGCGATCGTAACCCCACTAGGACGACCTGCTTGAGCAATAATTTTTGCTTCTCGTTCGTGCTGTTTGGCGTTCAACACTTCGTGTTGTATACCCTGCTTTTGCAATAACCCAGAAAGATACTCAGAGGTTTCGATTGACGCAGTTCCAACCAGCACTGGTTGCTGGTTGTCGACACATTCTTTAATGCCGGCGACAATTGCTCTGAACTTTTCAGCCCCAGTCTTGTAGACCAAATCCGCATGATCTTGTCGCACCATCGGCTGGTCAGTTGGAATGACTGCGACTTCCAAACCGTAGATTTGCTGAAATTCTTCGGCTTCGGTATCCGCAGTTCCTGTCATTCCTGCCAGTCGGTCGTAAAGTCTAAAATAATTTTGAAAGGTGATGGAAGCCAGAGTTTGATTTTCTCGCTGAATCTTGACGCCTTCCTTAGCTTCTACAGCCTGATGAAGTCCGTCGGACCAACGTCGACCCGGCATCATGCGACCGGTAAATTCGTCGACAATGACTATCTGACCATTGTTTACGATGTAATCTACATCTCGTTGAAACAACGAATGGGCTCGTAAAGCAGCATTGACGTGATGCATCAGACTGATATTAGAGATGTCATACAGACTTCCTCCCTCTTCAAGCAAACCGTTTGCGATGAGAATCGCTTCTGCATTTTCGTAGCCTTCATCGGTCAGAAACACCTGGCGTAACTTTTCGTCAACACTGAAATCACCAGGACCTTCTTCTTCCAATTGGCGTGTGAGACGGGGAATCAGTCGATCAATGTCGTTATATAGTTGAGTACTGTCTTCAGCCGCACCAGAAATGATTAGTGGAGTACGGGCTTCGTCAATCAAAATGGAATCGACTTCGTCAACAATGGCATAAGTCAATTTACCCTGCGCTCGCTGTTCATTGTTGAACGCCATGTTATCTCGCAGATAATCAAATCCGAATTCGTTGTTGGTTCCATAAACGACATCGCAACTATAGGCATTGCGTTTTTCTTCGGGTTCTTGATTCGGCACCACTACCCCAACTGTGATACCCAAATAGTTGTAGATAACTCCCATCCACTGTGCATCACGACGGGCCAAATAGTCATTGACCGTGACCACATGAACCGAGTGTCCTGCTAATGCGTTCAGATAAACGGGGAGTGTTGCGACCAGAGTCTTTCCTTCTCCGGTACGCATCTCGGCTATTTTCCCTCGATGAAGTACTACACCACCGATTAACTGGACGTCAAAGTGACGCATGTTCAAAGTGCGCCGTGATGCTTCTCTAACGACAGCGAATGCCTCTGGCAACACACTGTCAACGGATGCACCATCGACAATTTTTTGACGTAATTGAGGGGTTTTTGCGGCTAAGTCTTCATCTGAAAGAGCCTGCATTTCAAGTTCCAGACGATTGATAACATCCACAATTTTGGAGATCTCTTTCAACAGCCTGGCGTTGCTGCTGCCGAAGACACTCGTTAGCATTTTGTTGAATTTCAAAATAGCTTTCTATCTGTTTTAGTTGGAGTGGCTTGCCATCTGTTCACGGACTCGTAAAGAAACACCTTCGAGGTGAAATCGACTGTAGATATTTGCTGGAGCAATTGTACTAGTGAAACTTCAATTTTGGCCGATTAGTAAGGAAGATAGTGCCTAAATTCATATAATCAAGCCCAGTTTAGCAGTCGATTCCTATTTTAATGACAGTTAGGAATTAGTTTGCCCTTCATGTAACTTTATTGCCATGCTTACCAAAGTTTCATCCATTGTTGCAGAGATTGATCTGCAACCGCCTGCAGTGTTACCAATCTACGCCGACTGGGCTGAAGTTGTCGGTGATTCAATATTTGAGCACACCACTTCGTTGAAGGTCCGAAGTGCAATTTTAGAGGTCGCGGTCGATTCTCCCACATGGGCGCACCAACTACTTCACCGGCAACCAACGATTGTGAAGGGAATGCAGGCCCTTGGCTACCATCAATTATCCAGTCTTTCAATTCGAGTAATGGTACGAACAAAGGAAAGCCAAACTCAACCAGTCAGAAAACCGGAATTGCAACGACATAGACCCGTCACTTCAGAAATGAAAGAACTGTTTGATAAGTGTGCGGCTACAGCCAACTCTCTGAACTTGAAAGTGGCTTATCAGAAACTAGGCCGACTTACCCGTACCGAGTAGCACTCCAGATCAATTTGCGCGAAGTAGAATTTTCCTG
Organism: Arenicellales bacterium; assembly: GCA_965200645.1. Classification (GTDB taxonomy): domain Bacteria; phylum Pseudomonadota; class Gammaproteobacteria; order Arenicellales; family JAJDZL01; genus CBDAUN01. Next base: position 342,902 of record CBDAUN010000002.1, on the reverse strand, counting down.
AATTCCGGCGCAAACTACTCAATTAGGTGAAAGCAGCAGCAGATGACGGCAACGGCCGAATCATTGTCTTGGGCATATCAATATAACTGTCGTAAGATACGAATTCCCAAGCCGAAACGTCTGCCTTAAGTTCCTTCAAAAGGAGATTGTTCAAATGATGCCCAGACTTAAATGCTGAAAACTCACCGATTAACAGATGACCCAATAGGAAAATGTCGCCAATTGCATCAAGAATCTTATGTTTAACGAATTCATCGTTATAACGCAAGCCATCGTCGTTAAGGATGTGGTAACCATCCATCACAATGGCATTTAGAAGGCTGCCACCTTTAGCATAACCAGCTTCATGCAGGGCTTCAAGGTCAGCCATAAAACCAAATGTTCGGGCACGACTGATTTCCTTTTCGAATGAAGTATTCGCGAAATCAACGACCAATACCTGGTTGGAGTCGCGAATCACTGGATGGTCAAAATCGATGTTGTAGGAAATCCTAAATCCTTCATATGGGTCAAATCTCGCCCATTTGTCGCCTTCTTTGACTTCTACGGACTTTTTGATTCGGATAAATTTTTTAGAGCCATTTTGCGACTCAATGCCTGCGGATTGGATTAAGAATACAAATGGACCCGCACTGCCATCCATGATGGGGACTTCAGGTCCAGAAACATCAACGTAGGCATTGTCAACACCCAGTCCGGCGAAAACCGACATCAAATGCTCTACTGTGGAAACTCTAACTCCAGCCACTTCCAAAGTAGTCGAAAGTCGCGTGTCCGTGACATTATCCACTACGGCAGGAATTTCTACAATTGGGTCAAGGTCTACTCTGCGAAATATAATCCCTGTGTTTAAAGGAGCAGGACGTAAAGTCAGGTAAACCTTTTCACCGGTATGCAACCCAACACCTGTGCCCTTGATTACATTTGTCAATGTTCTTTGTCTAATCATATTTCCACTGCTCGCTTTGATACATAGCAACAAACCGCAAAATCTTGATGTATTTTAGTGTACAGATTTATTTTGTTTGTAGTTTTGTCTTGCCAAATACTGTTAACCAAAGTGCATACTAGTATCAAATGAAGTGCAACGCTCCACTTAAATCAGAAATTGCTCTGGCTACATACACACAATCAAAAAAAGGTAATCAATTCATTGTACTACAAAAGTGTAGTCGTATTCACCAATTTCCTAAGATTTCCTTTACTTGTGTAACATAATGCCGAATAATTGCAACATCCCGCGATTTCGGCCCTTGTACAAATTGGTATCGATTAACTTAGGAATCTTTTTATCTAACTATTCAATCATCCAATCGGGTAAAGGCGAACTATCTCGTCTGCGCAAAATTGCTGGGACTTCAGAATTTCCGAAAATTTCGCTTTGTTGCGAAAATTCACCATTTGGATCGTGCGCGGCCTCTCTATGTCTACCATAATCATCTAAGCCGGTTGCAACCAGTGTCACTCTTAGTTCGTCACCCAGAGTATCATCAAAAACCTGCCCCACGATTACCGTAGCATCGCTTGATACAACTTGTTCTATTCTGTTACCAATCTCGCTGATTTCCATGAGCGACATATCGGAACTTGCAGTTATGTTGATCAGCAGTCCACGTGCATTTGATACGTTGACATCAGACAATAGTGGATTTGCAATTGCTGCTTGCGTCGCCTTCACTGCCCTGTCCTCACCAGACGCGCTGCCGGTTCCCATCATTGCCGAACCTGCCTTAGACATTACCGTTCTAACGTCAGCGAAGTCCACGTTTATATGTCCGGGTTTCAGGACCAGTTCTGCAATTCCTTGGACGGCGTTCAACAGCACATTATTTACCTTAGCATAGGCTTCTTTAATTGAAATATTCTTATCGCATTCCGCTAAAAGTTTTTCATTCGGGATCGTGATCAGCGAATCAACTTGCGGTGTGAGTTCCTCTAACCCCATCCTTGCGGAATCCATGCGGCGCTTCCCTTCGAACAGAAAGGGAGTTGTCACGACTGCAACGATTAGGACTTCCTGATTTGCCTCCTTAATCGCATTGGATATGACTGGGGCTGCGCCGGTGCCCGTTCCACCTCCCATCCCGGCGGTGATGAACACCATGTCCGCGTCCTCCAAGCTTCGTATAAACATTTCCTTGTCTTCCAACGCGGCTCGTTTACCAATTTCAGGGTCGGCTCCTGCTCCGAGCCCGCGCGTAAGATCTGCTCCGAACTCAAGCTTTGAAAATGCCTTGCTTCGGTTAAGCGCCTGTTGATCGGTATTTGCCACAAAAAATTCGACGCCATCGATTTGCTCTGTAACCATCTGGTCGACAGTATTGCTACCACCGCCACCAACACCGATAACCTTGATAATTGCCTGCTGTGGCATTTGCGCCACAGGGGTAAGCACAAATTTATTTTCCAAAATGTTATTCATTTTTGTAGTACCTCCTTCACACCAAGTTTAATATTTCTATGCTAAGTTCCACTTCTGACACGGGTTTCCTCAAACTCCAATTTGTCGTCTTCTGAATGAGTGCCAACCTTCTTGACGTAATCAAAGATTCTTGACAATCCAGTTCTTTCTTCCTGTTCGTACTCCTCTTCAAAGTTTTGCTCCATCTCAATCGGCCTACTGGGCAGGTTTTTCAGACCAGACTGGCATATTCCCACGACTGTTGCAAAACTGGGATGGTGCACAATGTCGCTCAATGCTGAGGCGTAGGTGGGCAAGCCGATCCTTGTCGGCGACTCAAAAATTTCTTCGGCTAAAGTTAGCAGTCCCTTCATTTTGGCACTTCCACCCGTAAACACAAATCCCGAGCCGATTGAATCCATTACCCCGAAACGATCGAGATCCGATTTGATGTGAAACAGAATTTCTTCGATTCTCGGCTCAATCACCTCGGCTAAGTCCTGATGGGTGAATGATCGTAGCGGCCGGCCTTCTGTTTCTGGAATTTCGATATATTCGTTTTCCTCAACTGATTTAACGTGAGCGTTTCCATAGCGTCGCTTGACTTTTTCCGCAGATTTCGTGGATGTCTTGAGCGTAATCGCAATGTCTCGAGTGGTTTGATACCCGGCGATGGGAATCACTGTAGATCGGCGAATGGCGCCTTCGTGATAGACCGCAACGTCAGTTGTTCCCTCACCTAAATCGACCAAGCACACACCAAGATCCTTTTCGTCATTAGTTAAAACTGATTCAGCTGAAGAGATTTGATCCAGGGTCATGGATTCAATTTTCAAATTGCAAAGCTCAACGCACTTGATCACATTCTGCACCACATTGACGTTTCCCGTCACTACGTGAACCTTCGCTTCCAACCTAGCCCCACACATGCCGATTGGATTTTGCACACCATCTTGCTCATCAATGGTGTAGGACTGAGGTATTACATGAAGAATCTTTTCGTCATTTGAGATTGCAACCGATCTTGCTGCTTCAATCACCCGGTCTATATCGCTGGACTTGATCTCTCGGTCACGTATTGCGACAGCACCGTTGGCGTTGTAGCTGCGGATATGCGCACCGGTTATTCCGATTGATACAGTATCAATCGTGCATTCGGACATCATCTCAGCGTCATGCATAGCAGCTTTAATTGCATCAACCGTTAAGTTGATGTTTGAGACTGTACCTTTAACCATGCCAGTGCAAGGTGCTTGGCCAACACCAATGATTTTCATAGTGCCATCACGGTATGCCTCACAGACTACTACGCGAATCTTTGAGGTTCCCATATCTAGTCCAACTAGAATTTCATTACCATTAGGTTTCATTTTCATTTCTCACTTAGGTCATGCAGGCTAGGAATTAATGTACTTTTTGCTTTCAAGTCTTCGGGGAATTCGCTGATCCTTCCAGCGAACGGACAGTCCATCCGGATGTCTCATGTCAATGCTTTCAACAGACTCGCTGTATCTGTTAATTACTGACTGATATATGTGCGTAAAGCGTTCAACATTCTCGCTCGGGCTCGAGCTTCCGAGACGAACTTGAATGAGTTGCTTAGGCGATTCAATTTCGGAGTGGTCGGCATCGGTCTTTGAGGACTCATTGCCAACACGGGCAATACTCGCCTCCCAACCGCCACGGTCCGAACGTGTCAGTGTTCTAATCTCTAATCCTGCTTCGGCTAATCTCGGTTGCCAGGATTGGTAGTTGGTGAGCATTTCCTTGCCCGCACTTGCGGAACCATGAAATTTAGGAAGATCGGTGTTGTTAAACTCCGGAATCTCAACTGGAATGCCTTGTTCATCAATCCAAAGTCCATCACTCCATTGAGCACTAATGACTCTTTCGTTGACGTTCACGTGCAAAGTACCCGGAGGCCATCTTCGCTGTACGGTCGCATTCGCCACCCAAGGCACGTCCTCCACAGCCTCTGCGACAGCGACAAGATCAATCCGAAAGATGTTTTGCGGTACGGATTCCGCGATCATTTGACGAATTTGATTGGGCTGAACGTTTTGTGTTCCGTTTACTTCAATACTGACCAGCGGAAACCGATGCGGCTGATACAGAAAATCCACCGCAAATCCGACAATCGCAACTGCCGCCAGCAAAGTTGCAATCAACCCTGTACGCTTCCGGCGACTTTGGTCTTTATAGTTCTGGTCTTTTTGCATAGCTACACTCAAACCACGCTAGCCGTTAAAGGTGTGCCAATGATCTTGACTTCTGGAATAAGTTGAACGCCATGCGTTGCTTTAACCCGTTTGATGGTTAAGTCGATCAAGTCTTCGATTTCCTTGGCGGTTGCTTTGTTGCGGTTTTCGATAAAGTTTGCGTGCTTTGGCGAGATTCGAGCATTCCCAATCTTGTAATTCTTCAGGCCCACGGACTCGACAAGACGAGCGGCATAGTCATTGGGTGGATTACGAAAAACTGAGCCTGCATTAGCCGTTTGAATTGGCTGTGTCCGCGTTCTTTCTTTGAGCAATTTTTTAATTGATTTTTTACCGGTTGTGGAATCGCAGGGCGTTAGTTCAAATCGTGCACCTGTGTACCAAACATCTTTAGACTTTTTGACATACCGATATCCATATTCAACTTCAAGAGCAGTTTGGCGAACTTGTGTAGTGCTACGGTCAATGGTGTCGACGTAACTGACAATATCCCAGGTTTCACTGCCGAAACAGCCCGCATTCATTGCCAGCGCACCGCCTACAGTTCCGGGAATCCCAGCGAGGAATTCAGCGCCACATAGCGAACTTTCCGCCGCATAGCGTGCTACCTTTGCACCGGGAACTCCGGCTTGTGCATACACACCGGTTTTACCGGCCAACTGCAGTTTGCTGAGCCCCTTCAAGGTACTGACTATCGCTCCCTTGAACCCACCATCCCGCACCAGCAAGTTGCTGCCTAGACCGCACCAGGCAATGGGTAGTTCCTGAGGTATTCGTTTTAAGAATTCGCCCAAATCATCGAGACCAGCAGGCGTGTAAAACCACTTGGCCGGACCACCTGCCCGCCAACTGGTATGCCTGCTCATTGGTTCGTCAATAAGAAGTCTGCCTTTCAAACCAGTTGTGGAAAAATTCACTTGATTTTGCACCTCATCTTTACTCAAGACTTGATTGCTTCCATGCAGTGCTCTACGATCATATCGGTGGCATTAATCGTAGCTAACTGCTTGATTTTTTTAGACATAGTATTGATTAATTGACGATTTTCTATAAAACTTCGAAGCTTTTCTTCCAGCCTTGTCGGAAACGGGTCACGTTCATCAACCAGATACGCACAATTCCTAGTTTCAAAGTATTCTGCGTTGAATCGCTGATGATCCTTTGCCGCGTAGGGATAGGGCACTAAAATTGATGGCATACCCATCGCGGCCAGTTCCGCTACCGACATGGCTCCTGCACGGGATATTACGATGTCTGCCCAGCAGTAGGCTTCCGCCATGTCTTCAATGTATTCAACAAGATTTGCTTCTACGCCACTTTCACTGTATGCAGTTGCAGCGGTTGCGCGCTGACCTCGACCGGTTTGGTGCATCACCTTTGGTCTAATCTTCTGCTCCAGCCGAGCAACTGCTTTGGGGACATTTTGATTTAAGGCTCTGGCACCCTGACTACCGCCAATAATCAACAACCGCAGTTGATCTTCACGGTCCGGGTTGAACTCTGAACGGTCGCTGGCGGCTTCGATTATTTCCTTTCTAACAGGATTACCGACGAATATCGGCTTGCCCTTCAATTCGGTTTCCGGAAATCCAACCAGCACATAACTCGAAAGAGCAGCAAGTATTCGATTTGCCAAACCAGGAATGGCATTCGACTCGTGAATGAGTAGTGGGCGTCTCATCATCCAGCATGCCAGTCCTGCCGGTGCACTTACGTATCCGCCAACCCCAAGCATCGCATCCGGACGTCGCCGCAGAATGATTACTATTGACTGGAACATTGAAATCATTGTCCAAATTGGAGCAGTCAACCAGCGAAGAGTACTGATTCCCCAGACTTTTCGCATTGAAATTGAATCGAATTCAAATCCATTTTTCTGCGCCAGTTGATCTTCGAAACCGCCCTTAACTCCAAGCCAAATTACGGACACCCCCTTTTGTCTGAGCGCGTTCGCAACTGCGAGTGCCACATAGACGTGTCCTCCGGTCCCACCCGCCATGATGATCATCGAATTCAATTTTGACCTCGTCTTCTTGCTTCTCGTTGTATAGATAGAACAATACCTATGGCAGCTGAGTAAACGATGAGACTGGTTCCACCTATGCTCATGAATGGTAATGTCAAGCCCTTTGTTGGCAGAACTCCCATGTTGACTCCCATATTGATGATGGCCCCTATAGCAATTAGTACTGCGATTCCCTGTGCCATGGCACTGGCAAACTGATCGCCCGTTTCCTGCGCTACTGTAGCAACATGAAGAATTCTTCCGACCAGAATCGCGAACAACACAATCACAGTTGCAGTGCCGACAAATCCAAACTCTTCTCCGATAATTGCAAACAGAAAATCGCTTCCTGCATAGGGAAGATAGAACAGCTTTTGCACGCTCGTTCCCAACCCAGTTCCAAGCAGTTCTCCACGACCAAATGCAATCAATGATTGGCTGAGTTGAAACCCACTGCCCCATGGGTCTGCCCAGGGATTCAAAAAGGTTGTTAAGCGAAGCATGCGGTAGGGTTCGACCAGAATAAGGCCAATCAGGCCAATCAAGCCGACCACCGATAAAACAAACAAGTGCCTACCGCGAATACCGTTGAGAAACATCATTGTGAAAACCGTTGTCCCCACCACGATAACGCTTCCGTAATCCGGTTCCAGCAACAACAAAAAAGCTACAGTTCCCAGCATGACTACGATTGGAGCAACAGCGATCTTCCAGTCGTTGATATCAATTTTCTGTTTTGTCAGGAACCATGCGATTGAAATGATCAACCCCAGTTCTGCAATTTCTGAAGGCTGAAACAGCAGTCCCCCCAGCCTGATCCAGCGATGACTACCGTTGATTTCGATTCCGATTGTCGGAATCAGAACAGCAATCAACAAGACGACTGAAATCAAAAAAGCAGTGACTGCACTTCTTTTGAGGAAACTTATAGGGATTATCGACATTGTCAATAATGCAGCCACTGCTAAAGTAGTATGCATAACTAGTTTGCGCAGATATAAAAAAGCATCAGACTGTTCATAGGCCATTGCAATCGTCGCAGAGTAAATTGCGATGATTCCAATACCAACGAGACATAGATAAACGACCAGCAACAACGGGTCCAAAAAGGAGCCGTTGCTTGGTTTCGTTCTCGTTTGATTGACAGCCTGACTTACGCTCATGAGTAATGCAAATCAACCGCCTGCTTGAATGCTTGTCCACGATAAATTTGATCGATGAACATATCGAATGGTGCACAACCTGGACTGAACACGATGTCATCACCTCGTTTAGCCATGTTCGCCGCCACACTGACCGCTTCGTAGATATTTTCGACGAATTTAATCTTAGTCTGATTCTTAATGGTATTGCCGATGCGTTTGCCATCCCGACCAAACAGCACACAACCTCTAAGACTCCCGTTGACCGCACCTGTGAGCTTCGAAAAGTCAGCACCTTCGCTGACACCACCCGCAATTAAAACAACATTTTCACCACAGGACTGAACAGCTGCAATGGCGGCATTCAAGTTTGTGGATTTTGAATCGTTAATCCATCGGACGCCATCTTCAAATGCACCAATGTCAGTACAGCAGTAGGGTAGTCCACGAAATTTTCGAATGATTGGAACTGAAACATTGACCGGTTTACCCAATGATTCAAGAATTGCAAAGGCTGCCAGTATATTGAGTTCATTATGCGGGCCAGCCAACTCAAATTTTTCAACTTTTTCAATACGTTCACTGCCGCGAGCAAACCAACGTCCTGCAGCATCCTCAACTACTCCGAAGTCTCGCTCAGTTGAGGGTTGATCGGAACCAAAAGTTATGCTTTGTCCCTCAGCCGCGAGTGTCAATGAATAGTTATCATCTCGATTAAGGACTCTATTTTTAGATAGCTTGAACACGTTGCGCATTGCTGCGTCATGATGTACCGATGTGATCACTTTGTTCTGGTCTTGGTCAAAGTTAAGTAAAGTCGCAACTTCGGATACCAGCGAACGTGTCTGGGCGAACATTGCAATCGAAGACACCTCTATCAAATAGGCATCCGGCTTGCCGCCTATCAGCATGTCTAATACGGGTGCACTGCAAGACCCACCAATGCGAACTCGTCCAGAAGTTCGAACAAAGACTTCCTTTACCATATCTGCGACGGTCGACTTACCATTGTCGCCACCGATCAGCACGACAGGAACACTGCAGCTTCGAGCAAACAGTTCCAAACTGCTGACAACTTCGCATCCGTACTGCTTCGCAAGGTCTGCGAGTTGCCTGTTGTTGATGGCGTTGCCTGTCAGCACTACCATGTCAACGTTGACGAAAAGCTTTGGTTGGATGGCTCCCTTGTGAAGAGTTACACCGGGCAATTCTGCGTAAAGAACAGACTCCAGTGGCGGTGACATTCTCGTATCGGCAATTTCTACATCGTAGCCTTCGCCTACGAGGTGCACAGCACAACTCAAGCCTGTTTTATCTAGCCCTACCACAACCGCGCTTTTCTCTAAAAAATCGCTATACAGTGCTGAATATGCTGCATCCATTTCCAAATCCTCCCGAAGTTAATTAAAGTAAACTTCACCTAATTTTTAAGGTTGCGAGGCCAGCAATAACAAAAACCAGACTTAAGATCCAGAAACGGACCACAATTTTGGACTCGTGCCAGCCTTTAAGTTCAAAGTGATGATGTATGGGTGACATGAGCCATACTCGACGTCCAAACAGCTTAAATGATGCAACTTGCAGTATCACCGACATCGTTTCAATGACGAAGATGCCGCACATAATGAATAACACCACCTCTTGTCGAACCATTACAGCTACTACGCCGATCACAGCACCCAGTGAGAGTGCACCAACATCACCCATGAAAATCTGTGCAGGATGGCAGTTGTAGAACAAAAAGGCCAAGCCACCCCCGATTAGCCCCGAACAGAAGACAACCAGTTCGCCCGTGCCTTCGATATAGGGAATTGCTAAGTAATTTGAAAATTCAAAGTGCCCAGTCACGTAGCTGAACACTGCAAAACCGGCGGCAATCATCACGATTGGCATTGTTGCCAAGCCGTCCAAGCCGTCTGTGAGGTTTACACCGTTGCTAGCTGAGACCAACACCAAAGCGGTTACTGGAATAAACCAAATGCCGAAGTCTAAAACTAAGTCCTTAAAGACTGGCACGATGTAGTAATTCTGTTGAGGATCTGCCGTAGTCGCGTAGAGAATCCCTGCAACGGCAAAGCCAGTCATAAACTGAAGTAAAAACTTTTGTCGAGCCGTTAATCCCCGATTGTGCTTTCGCTTAATCTTCAAGTAGTCATCCGCAAAACCGATTGCGGCAAATGCAAACAAAGTTCCTAGTGCGATCCATACGAAACGCGACTCTAGGTTTGCCCATAGCAGCGTAGACACCGTTACACATAACAAGATTAGCAAACCGCCCATGGTTGGTGTTCCACCTTTGCTGATGTGCAATGGAACATCGTCTTCACGAATGACCTGGCCAATCTGATGCTTAGTCAGTAATTTGATCAAACGGGGACCTAAGACTACACCCAAAACTAATGCAGTTATGACGCTGCACATTCCGCGAAAAGTCAGGTAAGAAAAAACATTTAACCAGGAGAACTGATCGACCAGGGAAAGAAACAGCGCAGTCAGCATATGCTTTCCTCATTCAAGGCTTGCAGTCCGGCAACTACATCTTCCATTTTCATTCCACGTGATCCTTTCACTAATATTGTTGTTTCCTGGCTAGCGTCCCGTTTAAGCACTTCTATAATTTCTTCGTGACTGCCATAGTGGTGTGCGCCATAGCCAAAGGCATCAGAAATGTGCCGGCTTAGATTTCCATAGGTATATAAGCGACCTATACCTAACTGACGTGCCAGTTGTCCTGTTTGTCGGTGCAGATTTTCCGCCTCTTCGCCAAGTTCAAGCATGTCACCTAAAACAACTCGGCGGTCTCCGCCAAGCTTTGCGAGCACATTAAGTGCTGCAGCAACAGAATTTGGATTAGCGTTGTAGGTGTCATCCAGTAAGGCACCACCTGCAAAGTGCGATTTCAGCATCAACCGACCTGATACCGAACTGACGGATTCCAATCCTTTGTGAATGTTGTTAAGCGTTGCTCCAGTAGATATGGTTGCCGCAGCCGCAGCCATTGCATTTGCAATGTTGTGCTTACCGGGAATAGGTAATCTAAATTCGACATCGCCCAGTGGCGTTTTAAGAATTACCTCAGATTCGTACGGTAGAATTTCATATTCTGCGCTTACATCGGAATCTGAATTGAATCCAAAAGTAACAATCTTGCAGCCGCAAGCCGCCTCGGTAAATATATCGATTCGTGGGTCATCTGCGTTAAGGACCATGGTTCCGTTCTGACTTAAGCCGCTGACAATACTGGACTTTTCAATCGCCACTTGATCGATTGACCCTAAGTTCAATAAGTGTGCTGGACCGGCGTTGGTAATCACAGCCACGGTTGGTGCACAAATTTTGCTCAGCGGAGCAATCTCGCCTACATGATTCATGCCAATCTCAACCACAGCGTACTCGTGGAAGTCGCGCAGTTGGAGCAACGTCATTGGCAATCCGATTGAATTGTTAAAACTTCCCTGTGCGACCAGAGTCTTGCCCTGCTCAGTCAGAATCATCCCAACCATATTTTTTACGGTAGTTTTTCCGCTCGATCCGGTTACCGCAACTATGGGTAAATCGAAGTTGGTGCGCCAAGTTGCAGCGAGCATTCCGAGTGATTGTTCGGTGTCATCGACCACAACCTGCGGAATGCCATCTTGGGCTTCAGTGTCTACCAATGCAGCAGCAGCACCTTTTCGTACGGCTTCTGATACGAACTTGTGCCCATCGAACTGTTCACCTCGCAATGCTACGAACAATTCCCCACCGGAAATTTTTCTAGAGTCGGTTGCGACGCTTGCAACAGCAGCGTCACTCCCAATCAGATGTCCGGCTACAGATTGTTCGACAAAGCTAAGTCTCATCATGCAATAGCCTCTAAAACCTGACTTACCACTGCACGATCATCAAAGGGCACGACTCTATCGCTGTAGGTTTGTGTGGTTTCATGCCCTTTGCCGGCAATTAAAACCGTGTCGTTAACCGCCGCATTTGCAATTGCGTATTCGATCGCCGTCGCACGATCATGAATAACCACCGGCTTGTTGTTGACACCTTCAAGAATCTGCTGCACGATTACCTGAGGGTCTTCCTTGCGTGGGTTGTCATCTGTGATGACGATTTGGTCTGCGTTTCGATCGACAACTGCTCCCATTCTGGGACGCTTTTGCATGTCGCGGCTACCACCACAACCGAAAACGCACCAAAGCTTTCCTTTGGTAAACTCACGCAGACTCGCAAGTGCATGTTCGAGTGCAGCTTCGGTATGTGCAAAATCTACAAAGACTTGTGGCCCTTCTCTATGTCCGGAACTTATGCGTTCCAATCTTCCCAAAACTGACCTCAACCCCGAAATCGACCGCTGAATTTCGGAAGTATCAATGTCGAGTACGTATAGAACAGCTGCAACCGCAGCGACATTGATTGCATTCAAACGACCAATCAAGTGATTTTGGACTTTGATTTCTTCACCGAACACATTCAAGTCGACTTCGAGACCATGTGGCTGGGTGTTTACGTTCAGAATTTGAACATCGCTTGGGCTAAAACCGTAAGTTATTTTGCTGCAAGCACATGACGTTTCAAGCAAGATCTTTCCGTACTCGTCGTCTACATTTAGTACTGCCGACTCGCAGTGGTAATCCGTAAACAGTTTGGACTTGCTTTGCCTGTAGTGTTCCAAATTCTTGTGGTAGTCCAAATGATCATGGGCAATATTCGTGAACACTGCAGTATCGAAGCGAACACCCTGCGGCCTGCCTTGGTCCAAAGCATGAGAAGACACTTCAAGAAATGAGTATCGTGCTCCTGATTGAACAAACTCCGACAACCCTTTCTGCAGTGCGATGGCATCGGGAGTAGTCAGGGTTGCACGGTTTAATTTGCCTGGGTAACCAACTCCGAGAGTGCCGATTGTTCCACTTACTGTTCCTAGCTGCTCAAGTGCACTGGCGCAGAGTAATGCGCAGGTGGTTTTCCCATTTGTGCCGGTGATCCCGACAACGTGAAGATGTTTTGAGGGATATTCAAAAAATCTATCAGCGATACGACCAATTTTGTGCTTCAAATTTCGAATGCCGATATGAGGGACGTTTGCGTCATGGTAAGTTCTGTCCCATCCGTTGGATTCATACAGAACTGCGCATGCACCTTCTCGAATGGCATTATTGATGAATTCACGACCGTCTGAAGAACTACCTGGGATTGCAAAAAAAGCACTCCCCTGCCCTACTTCCCTGCTGTCAAGACATAGGTTGCTTACTATGGCATCGGATCGAATATCAGTGTCTGCAAAATCTGTTAGCAATTCAGCAAGATTTTTCGGTTGACACTTTTGTTGTGCGTGCAACTGCATTTTTTATCCTGAAACTACTAATTCATTGCCAACTTTTGCAGATCATCATAAGGTTCATTAAGCAAACGAAGCGACTCACTCATGACATCTCGAAATACCGGTGCAGCAACAACACCGCCGTAATGAACTTCTGTTCTCGGATCGTCAACCACAATCACAGCGGCAAGTCTAGGGTTAGTTGCAGGTGCGTAGCCAACGAATACCGCGAAGTGGCGTTCGGAGCTGTATTTCTTATTAATCAGTTTTTGGATAGTGCCTGATTTTCCCGCCACTCTATAAAGAGGAAGCTTGGCACGTTTAGCAGTACCGGTCGGTAATACTGTACGCTCAAGCAACCCGCTTATGGTGCGGGCAAGTTCAGGATTAATGACCTGCTCGCCTTGCTCGTTAGCATTTCCATTCTTTAGAATGGTTAGTGGCATCAGTTTGCCTTGATTTGCAAAAACTCCATAGGCCCTTACCACCTGTAAAGGCGTCACTGCAAATCCATAACCGTATGAAAGTGTTGCGTGCTGGGACTCCTTCCATTCCGTGCGTACGGGGAACAGTCCAGTTTCCTCTCCCGGCATTACATTTTGAGTCACCCGACCAAAACCTAGCTTCTTGTAGAAACCGACCAATTCATCCGGATCTAACTGAAGTCCAATCTTGACCAAAGCCACATTGCTGCTTCGCATAACCACATCCGCCACCGAGAGGGTTTCGAAATTGCGAATGTCTTTCACTATATAACCATCAACTTTGATGTGACCGGGCCTGGTATCAATCATGGTTTCGGGCTCTACCAGACCAACCTGAATTGCCTTGGCGATTGTGAACGGTTTAATCACAGATCCGGGTTCGAAGACATCGGTTACTGCTTTGTTACGAGTAACCTTTCGGTTATCGCGTAAGTTTGGATTGGAACTAGGTGCAGTCGCTATTGCTAGAATTTCCCCGGTCTTCGGATCAATTACCGCACCTGTTGCGAATGATGCTTTGCTTTCCTGAATGGCCTGAGCCAGTCGGTTGTAGAGAATTTGCTGAATTCGAATATCAATGCTTAGGTCAACATCTTCGCCGTCCTCAACACTTCTGATTCGAGCAACTGATTCAACTGTTCGTCCGCGACTATCATTGATGACTCGATTCAGGCCGGACTGACCTTCCAACTTATCATTAAAGGCCAGTTCAATTCCTTCTAAACCTTTGTCGTCGATGCTGGTAATTCCCAGCAGGCTGCTCGTTGTATTTGCGTTGGTGTAAAAGCGACGATACTCTCGTACTCGGGAGACTCCGGGCACTTCCAGAGCCATCACTTTTGCCACTTGATCTGGTGTAAGTTGACGCTTGAGAAGAACGCCGCGTTTGTTCTCGTCCATCCAACGGTGAACGTTTTTATTTAATTCACTTAACGGCAACCCCAACTCTTTAGCCAACGGTGCTAATTCATCAAGATTCTCACTGAGAATTTCCGGCACGCCTAAAATTGAATCTTCTGGTGTGCTAATGGCTAGAATCTCACCGTTTCGGTCTCGAATCATGCCTCGATTCGCGGGTATCGTTTGATTTCTAGCAAATCTTGCATTGCCTTTGTCCTGAAGTTCCTCCGAAACAACCAGCTGAATGTAGGCTGCTCGACTGACCAAAAGGGTAAACACTGTCATCAACACAAGGAAAACGACTGATTGCTTAGTGAACTTAGGAAGTAACATTTCCGGCCCGATTTTTTATGAGTTAGATTTGTCAGTAGCCGGTAAAAGCAAGTGAATTGCTGTCGGATAGTGCATTTCGAGGTTCGACTCTGCCCAGTTGCGCAAATGAATTTGCGCGGAAAAAGCCGCCTGTTCAACCAACAGGCGGCGCCACTCTCGGTTGAGTTCGTCTCTTACCTGATATTTAGAATGCAGTTCTGCATAGGTCGCTCGAATTTCGTGACGAACCCAGACGACACTGACGGCAGTAACTAAAAAAGCGACAATGGCGACTATAGTCACGGTCCTCAGCACGACTAAACTCCAATTCTTTCAGCGACCCGAAGCGTCGCACTACGTGCGCGACGATTTATCGCGATTTCTCGGGCACTAGGCTTAAGCGCTTTACCAATGATTTTCAGTGTTGGTGAAAAGTCCGTGCTACGAAAAGGAACACCGTCGGGACCTGGAGAGCCAATGGCGGCCTGCTTCATAAAGCGCTTAACAACTCGGTCTTCAACAGAGTGAAAGGTAAGCAACACTAATCGACCGCCGTGCTTAAGAAGATCAATCGATTGTTCTAGCAAATGGGTTAGTTCCTTCAATTCATTGTTAATGTGCATTCGAATCGCCAAGAAGGTACGAGTGGCGGGATGTTTGTTACGTTCTCGTGTTGGCACGCTTTGTTTGACTAAATTCGCCAATTGAAGCGTTGTCTCAATGGGGGATTCGTCGCGACTGCGCACAATGGCACGAGCGATGCGCCTTGCGAATCTTTCCTCGCCCAGTGTCTTGAGGACGGTGACCAGATCTTCTTCACTCACGGATTGAAGCCATTCACTGGCGGTAATCTGTTCCTGAATATTCATCCGCATATCGAGCGATCCTTCCTGTTGAAAGCTAAAACCTCTTGCGGGATTATCAAGTTGGGGCGATGACACCCCTAAATCGGCGAAAACTCCGGAAATGGGTAAATGAGGTGCGCGGGCTCGAACTTCCACCTTCATATTGGAGAATCGAGCATGTATAGGAGAGAACCTGTGATCAAGTGCATGCTCCGCTCCGGCAGACTGAATTGCCTCTGTGTCGCAGTCAATGGCAAACAACATACCTTCAGCCCCAAGCCGTTCGAGGATTTCTGAGGAGTGTCCACCACGTCCGTAGGTTGCGTCGATGTAGCCGCCAGCGGGGTCAATTGCCAGGGCACTGAGCGTTTCTTGCAACATTACGGGTGTATGCGAGCCCGCGCATTGTAACCTGTTCATCGGAGATTTCCGGATTGTTTCATATTCGATTTGTCGTAAAACGCCTCCGATTTGCTGATACGTTTGTGTCAGACCTTTTTCAGGTACTTGTCATATTTGTCCGGGAATTCCAGTTTGTCTTCATCAAATCTTTGCTCCGCCTTTTCAAAAAGGTCTCTATCCCATATTTCAATTCGGTCGCCATTACCGACAAACAACGCACGTGTCTTCAGTTGGCATCTATTTCGAAGCTCTTTCGGGATCAGTATCCGACCAGCAGCATCGATGGATACTTGCTTGGAATTTCCAATCATCCTCCGACTGATGCGCCTGAATTCCTTGGTAAAGTTCTGTAATTGTTGAATCTTTTTTCTTATAACCGACCATTCATCATGACGGTATATGGTGAGACATTCATCATCAACATCACGCGTTACCCAAAGGCGAGCGCCTGATTCCTCTGTCAAAACGCGCAATACGTCAAGCTGCTCTGTGGGAACATTGAATTGTCCGCTCGAATTGATAGAAATTTGGTAGATTCCGTAGAAATTCGGTCCCATGAAAATTTTTTAGTCTCAATAACGTTTAGGGTAATTCGGAAGTTTACTCTGAATTCACTAATTTTTCACAACTTTTTTACTAAGAAATTGCCATAACTCGAAGTCGATTTCAATAATACACTCGTCGAACCGTTTAGTTCGGATGATTTTGTTGCATGTGTGCAACATGCTTAAAACTGCAAATGGGTTAATGCTCTGAACGAACTATGTTGAAACGGTAGAATTGGCTTGAATATGAATTCGCGATTCAAATCCGCAGCGAGACGGGATGGAACAAGCAAGGAAGGAGTGAGATGAAGAAAGAGTTGGCCTATAAGCCGGGTTCTGTACCATTCGGTTGAATGGCGGCAACCATTTATCTGGGATACGCGTCACCACGCATCTCATGCGATCTACCCGAGTCGGACGCGGGCAACGTCATTCGACTCCTATTCGATCTTGCACCAAGTGGGGTTTGCCCTGCCATTCACGTTACCGCAAATGCGGTGCGCTCTTACCGCACCATTTCACCCTTACCTGTAAATCACAGGCGGTATTTTTTCTGTGGCACTTTCCGTCGGCTTACGCCGCCCAGGCGTTACCTGGCACTCTGCCCTGTGGAGCCCGGACTTTCCTCCCGCCTAAAAGGCAAGCGATTGCCCGACCAACTCTAATCAATTGAAGTATACCAGTAGCACCTTGCCGGCTTGACTTCACCCGCAACGAATACCGAGAGCGAGTTTAACTCTCAGATGCTTTGTAGCCTCTTGAGATCATCCATGCTTGCAACAATTGAAATTGCGGATATTTTCGCAAGACATCAAGATCTCAACCAACCGAAAATCGATTTAGGATTGTTCGAGGTCCGAACCCTTCAATTCCAATGAGCGTTTGTAAAGTTTATTGCGTGGCACACCCAATAATTCTGCCGCAACTTGAGTAGCCTTTCGAATCGGTAGTTCCTTGAGAAGCAAATTCAGGGTGTCATCGATCGGATGATCTGATTGAACAGAATCAGTACCAGCCACCACTACGACAAATTCACCCTTTCGATTAACTGAATTATCTGTAACTTGTGCGGTGAGTTCACCTAGACTACCAAACAAAATGGTTTCGTGAATTTTCGTCATCTCACGAAATAAACCTGCTCTTCTATCTGCTCCGAACTTCCCGGCCAGATCAGCAAGCGTTTGAACAATTCGATGCGGCGCTTCAAACAGTACAATCGCTCTCGATTCTCGCATTAGTTCATTCAATCTGGTAGTTCGAATAGAACCCTTCGGTGGAAGAAAACCTTCAAAGACAAATCGTCTAGTATCTACAGCAGAAACCGAAAGAGCACAGGTTAATGCACTTGCACCAGGAATGGGAACGACTGGGACTCCTGCCTCGATTGCGGTTTCAATTAGCCTGTGACCCGGATCAGAGATGCTGGGTGTACCTGCATCAGAAATGAGTGCTATGTTTGACCCAGCTAGTAATTGATTAAGCAAATTGGTCGTGCGCATAGCTTCGTTGAACTTAAAGTAGGAAATGACACCATTACCGATGTTATAGTGATTCAACAATTTACGCGACCTTCGTGTATCCTCAGCTGCGATTACATCCACCTCGGAAAGAATGCGAACGGCCCGCATCGTAATATCTTCAAGATTACCGATCGGTGTAGCCACGACATATAGAGTGCCTGCCATAATTACTGCATACTCAGTAGGTTATAAATTGTAATTCTAGGCCTTTGGTTTAATGCTATTCTATAAATTCCAGTTTGAAAGTCATCACCACCATATCTGAATATATGCTGGCAAAGTCTTGCAATTTCACGTCTTTTGTATCAGTAACTACGTTGAGTTTGCTTCTGTTTGGCTGCACTCCACCAACTACCGACACTTCAACAGGTGCAGTATCTGATTCACCAGAAATTGAAACCGAGTTGGAAGTTACCGATGTCGGAGAACTAGACTTTGAAACGGCAGAGGTCATCGAAAAAGTAATTCCCACACCTTGGGAGCACCTGCAAAACTATACCGTAGGAAGCACAGTTCCAACCCTTCTACTCGCAGCAAACTCACTAGTGCAACAACAACGCATCACTGAAGCGCAAGATATTCTTGGTCTAGTGCCAGATACTCTGCTGGAACCACCGCATTCTATTGACCATATTTTGATTACGGTCCAGATTGACCAACTTGATGGTGAGCATGCTAAAGTCATCAAAGTGCTTGGTGCTCTATCCAGTCCAGACATACCACTGACTGCTGAGCAACAGTTCAAGACTTTCAGAATGGCAGCAACCTCATTTGCAGTTTTGGGTGAATTCATAAATTGTGCCAAGGAACTCATTAAACTTCAGAATTTGCTAGCAGAAGATTCAGAGAAGCTTGAAGTTGCCAATCAAATATGGTCATTGCTGAACAAGGTTTCCCTGGAAGAATTATCGCTAGCTTTAAGTGATTCTAAAGATCCGGTTGCAAAAGGCTGGTTTAACTTAGCGTTGGTGACGAATGTTCTAATTCATGACCCGTATAACCACAGACTGGCAGTTGAAGACTGGCAGAACTACAACCACAATCACCCAGCGAATCTTCTACTGCAAACTGGATTACTACCGGATAATCCTATACTTGAAGCATCAGTCCAAAAAATTGCTCTACTGATGCCGAATGCTTCACCTAATGCAGATGCAGCAAATGCTTTTGTAGCTGGATTTTCTGCCCAACATGCTGTGGACAGTAACCCAAACAAGCCTTTGGTAGAAGTTGAATATATCGGTTCGGACCCTAATTTAGTCACTTTGAATTATTCGCTGGCCGTTGAAGGCGGAGCGGACTACATTGTTGGACCGATTGGTGTGAAGCAAGTTAATACCTTAGCAAAAAGTGATCAAATCACTTCACCGACCATTTTGCTTGGTCAAGCAGATAATGTGATACTACCCGACTTCGTAGTTCAGTTTTCACTTGCCCCAGAACAAGAAGGTGCAGGTATAGCAAAAAAAGCTGCCAGTGCTGGAGATGAATACGCGCTTATCCTTCATCCACCAACTCGATGGGCAATGCGAGTATTGGAAGGATTCGTAGAACAATGGGAACATTCAGGCGGACAGGTAGTTGACAAAATTGAATATGGCTTGAATGAGTCGGACTATTCTCAAATGACTCAATCATTACTCAATGTAGATGCCAGTGCTAAACGATATGGGATCATTCGTTCATTGGCGGGACGTTCACTCAAGTTTATCCCTCGTCGACGCCAGGATGTTGATGTGGTTGTGTTGATAGCCGACGCCGATCATGGCCGCCTAATCAAACCCCATTTGGATTTCCTTAAAGCACATAATTTGCCGATTTACTCAACATGGCGCATCTACGACGGCTATCCCAATCCGATTAACGATAATGATTTGAATTCAATTCAGTTTGCCGACATGCCTTGGCTGGTTGACGACAGTCCCATACTGAGAAAACTTCGCAAGCAACTTAAAACACCTTGGAGAAAGTCCAATCAACTCGATCGATTATTTGCCATGGGTATCGATAGTTACAATTTGCTGTACCGTGCTGTTCCACTAAGAAGAACAGATGGGGCCAGATATCATGGTGTCACTTCAATACTTCAAATAGATGGCAATGGTCGCATTCAGCGCGAACCCGCATTTGCCAAATTTGTCGAAGGTGCTCCTCAACTAATACCTGATAGTTACATGTCAGAAGTGCAAAGATTCACCCACCAACTTACCCCTCCGACTGTTCCCGAATTGCAGGAACAGCGCTAAATTTTGATTTACACTAATTATTTAAGTTCGATGATTTTTACTTTTATCTAAGCATAGTTCCGGAGACACACATTGACTACATATCGAAAACTCTCACCCACTGCAGTGTTGATCCCAATAATGCTGACAGTTACCTTAGCCCTTGGATTTTCCCACTTAGCCCTAGGTCAAGAAGACAACCAATCGAGGGAAGGTGTGACCAAGCGGAGCATTGCTCAACACGCCATTGATAAATCTATCACAATAACTATCCGAAATATTTTCTTTGCTGATATTCAGGACCAATCTAACTATCGAATAAACGTAACAACTGTCAACGGCATAGTATTGCTACTTGGTGAAGTCCCCACTGCTGAAATGAAGGACTTTTTGCAAAAAACTGCAGAAGAACTGGAGTCAGTACGACAAGTGGTCAACGAGGTTCGAGTAGGTAAAGTCAGTAAGACTAGCAAATTGATAAAGGATCAATATCTCAAGGCTTCGGTGAACTTTCGAATTGGACGAGCCAAAAGTATTCCGTCTTCTGATATCGTGGTTATAGTATCTAATACCATTGCCTATTTAATGGGCGTATTAACAGAAGAAGAGGCAAAAATTGCTGCAGATATCGCGGCAAAGACGCGTGGTATTGAACGTGTTGTTTCGATATTCGAAATTTTCACGGGATAACGCCTAGAGGTCACACTTGAGACAATAATAGTCTAGCCAGATAGACAAAGTCGTTTATCTGAAAGTAACTGAATAAATGATTGGAGCGGGTGATGGGAATCGAACCCACGTTACCAGCTTGGGAAGCTGAAGTTCTACCATTGAACTACACCCGCATAGCAGGTGACTAATTATGGCGAATTTTAGTTCTTTCTACAACTGAGCCAAGAACAGGAATCTGCTACTATCCGCATAGGACTTGGTTTTGGGGATTTATTGAAATTTAAGAGTCAAGTATGTTGTTGCTCTAATCAGTATTTCACCATCTATCCAGTCATTTAGGCTTGAACTAATTTGTTTTTGAGCAATAGAAGATACTGTTCCAATTCTGCCAATGCATCCTGATAGACATGTCGTTTAAATCGAACGACACTTTCGACGGGACTCCAATATTCAACCCACTTCCAATCATCGAATTCTGGTTTTGGCGAAAGATGCAGGCAAAAATCTGATTCTGTACCAATAAACTCAAAGAGAAACCACTTCTGAATCTGCCCTCGATAGTTCTCGTTGTAGCGTCTATTGAGAAATTTTTCGGGTATGTCGTATTTCAACCAGTTCTTGGTTGAACCCATCAGACGAACGTGAGATTTTTCGAGACCTAGTTCTTCGTTTAGTTCACGATAGGCTGCTTCGTGAGATGTTTCGTTGCGCCCAATACCGCCCTGAGGAAACTGCCAACCATCATGGTTGATTCTTCGCGCTATAAGTACTTCACCATTTCTTTTGCATAGGATTATTCCTACGTTTGGCCGATAACTTTCTCCACCTGGTTTTAATTCTGATGTAACTCCACTCATTACAATATTTCTTGTTATCCGTAAAATATATTATGAGTATATTACATACTAATGATTGAGCGAAGAAATAGTTAGTTTAGTTCTAATTTTGGGCCACCATGCAACCTAATTTATGTGGCTAGACAGTTTATCAGTTCGATTGCTCACTTCAAAACCACCGCATCTCCAACAATTTGATGCAGGCTGACGATTATCTCCATTCCCAAACCAAATTTCGGCAAAACTGTTCGAAACTGACTCTTGCAAATCGCGCAGATGGCTGCCATGTGAGTCACACCATGATTTGCAATCACTTCTTCCAAGGCATTTAGTCTTGGTGTAGCACCTGCTATCCTAATTTTCATCAACTCATCAGTCAATAATCCGCCCCCTCCTCCGCAACAAAGGGTGTACTGCTTTATGGTGTTTTTGGACATATCTACGAATTGTTCGCAGGAAGCGTATAACAAATCTCTTGGTATTCTGAATACATCATTTGGATGACTACCCATTCGAGAACCGCGGGCGATATTGCACGAATCGTGAAATGTAATGACCTTGTCCGAGTGAACTGAGCGGTCAAGCTTGAGTCGGTTTTCACCCAATAATCCATGAGTTACTTCACAAATGTGTCGTGTCGGTGCCAACCAAGCTGAATTTGAATTGGTACTCAGTTGTTCCCAATAGTTGCTAGCGACTCGCCAAGCATGACCACACTCTCCAATAGCTACTTCGCTAACGGAAAGGTCTTTTGCAGCCATCCAAATTCGTTGTGCGATCTTTTGCATCTGATCCTGGTCACCAACGAAAATTCCAAAATTGGCTGCTTCAGATGCTTCCGAACTCAAAGTCCAAGACACACCAACCTGGTGAAAAATCTTCGCAATTCCAATTAAACCGTCGACATGAGGTTCAGCAAAAAAATCTGCTGATGGGACGACTAGTAAAACTTCTGCATTGGGTTCGTCGATCGGAAACCTGACATCAACATCAGTATCTTCCTTGACCTCTTCTTCCAATGCCTGCAAGGTATCCACTATCGCCTCAGCAGGCATACCGAGATTGTTGCCGACTTTGTGTACTTTGTCGATGACTGAGTGGATGTAGCGCTGCTTAAGGCCGATTTTGTTCAGGATTGATCTTGCAGCCATCGTAACTTCTGCTGTATCAATTCCAAAGGGGCAATAGACGGAACAGCGTCTGCACTGTGAACACTGATAGTAGTAAGTACTCCAGTCTTCAATCAGTTGTTCACTTAATTCGAGTGCGCCAACTAGATTCGGAAAGTATTTTCCGCTGAGGGTGAAATGACGACGGTAGACACCTCGAATCAAGTCCTGCCGTGCAACAGGCATATTTTTCGGATCACCTCCACCAAGATAGTAGTGGCACTTGTCGGTGCATGCTCCACATTTCACGCAGGAATCTAGAAAAACCTGTAGTGCTCGATTGGACTCGACTTGTTTACCCAATTCGGCAATAGCAATATCCTTCCAGCCGTCTACCAGATTTGCCTCACTTGCAGTTTGTCCGAAGTAAGGCTTTGAGTCGGCTGAGGCCCTTTCTGTCAATGGCTTCGATTGCAGGTCAGCTGCCACGGCTAGTACTGCTAGGAGTGTTAGTTTGAGTATGCGGGGGACTAAATACAGGAGCTATAAAATGCATCAATTTACTGAAAGGAAAGATTACCACTAGCAGTATGACACTGCTTAAATGAATGTTCAGCACCAACGAAGTTGGTAGTTCATTAATCTGCAAAACGCGCAATCCAAGAGCGTAGTTCCGCACGGCTGACAGGTCCACAAAAGTCACGTTGGCCAACAGCAATCCACTGACGCAAATTACGACTAAAAGAAGAAGCATTAGGTGATCAGATGGTGTCGAAATGTAGCGAATGCGATCAACTAGAAATCTTCTTGCTGAAAGACCCAGTAAACCAAACAACATCATTGCTGCGGCAAGGTCGCCGTAGGGAAACAACCATATAACCCAATCCCAAACGGGATCGACAATGAAAAACAAGTGCCGCAACAGCACGACAAACAATGCAACATGAAAGAGCCATCCAAACAGCCAAGTCCACTTGCTTGCGCGAAAAAGACTTTCAAATAAGAATACCTCTCGAAGGACTCGCAAGACAACTCCAGTTCTTGTTGCAGGAGCTGGAAAGATTGGCAGAAGAAATTTGGATGGGGTTCGAAAGTACTTAACTATTCGAAGTACTACTCCGACGACAAATATAAGCAATGCCAAGTAGGTTAAAACCGCAATGGAAAAACCCAATAAGAAACTCAAATCCCACTCCCCCTCACAGGACAATTGCGACCTGATTCAAATGCAACCCGTCGGTTTTGGAAGCCCGGCATAACGACATGCTTGCTTGGCTGGACCAAATGGAAACAACTCATAAAGATACGGGCTATTAGCCTTTTCCTTTCCCAATTGCTTCCCCATATGACGTACTAGAATTCGAACGGGAGGGGCAATTGCGTACTGTGCGTAGTAGTCTCGGAGAATGTTGATTGCAGTCCAGTGATCCGGCGTTAACTCGCAACCATCATCGGTCGCCATCTTTGCGGCGAGTTCCACGCTCCATTCCTCCGGAACCTGAAGAAAACCTTCTTCGTCAGTTTCGTAGACTTTTCCGTTGAATTCTATAGCCATGAGTGGTTATAGCCAAGACTGTATGCTTTGATTCTGAACAGCGAGCGAAACAAACCCTGCATAGTCAATTTTTGAAATGCCATCAACAATTGCAGATGACTGCAACCCTCGAACCGTAAGATCGGGTTCCAGTACGTATACAGAAAACTTTTCTACTGCTTCGTGCATCATTGGCGCCATCGCCGCTCCGGATAGGCTGGCATAGACACCATCTTCGATGAGTAGAATGTCACTTCCAGGAGTCGCAAGCCTTAGACAACTCATCAAACTGAGTTTTTCATTTGGGGACTTGTTAACAGTGTGAAGCATAATTCTTCAAACCTGAAGGACTATGTCTTGTTCATTCATAACAGTTGCCAATTCGATTGTTGGAATGACTTTAACCATGTTTTTGTCATCTTCATCGTTTATTTCGATGAGATCAGACTGATTCAATCCACGGGTTTTTAGCGACTCTAGCTCGACAAAAACACTGGTCACTTCGAAGTCACCAAGCGCTCCGAATGCTCGAGAATAGTGCTTCATTCCAATGACTTGTGGGCTTTGTCCTCGCTTTAGTTGAAAGACGCCGTCATCAAGAAATGCCAGGCACACAATTTGATCAAATGCAGCACCTGTCATTAGCATATCCAATGCTTCTTGAGCATAGATTGTTCCATACGGAGCCCGCCGAAATACGAAGATAATTCTTTTTGAGATACTGTTCAATGCTTCAAAACCTATCCTGGCTCAGTCGCCGAACACAATCGTTCGATCAGCAACAATCGCACCTTCTATAAATTGTCCAATGCCGGTAATGTGAAATTGACTATCCACATTATCCGAATCCCGTGCGTGACGCCTTGCTTCGGATGAATCAAGAATTCCCCTACGTTGACTTGCCGCTACACACACGTTCAATTTAACGCCGTGGTCTTCGGCAAACGCTACCCATCGCTTGACAATATCGCGATCATCTATGGGGGGTACACTCAACTTTGTGCTATTGTAGACACCATCGTGATAAAAGAAGACTTGCACCACTTCGTGTCCTGAATTGATGGCGGCATACGCGAATTGATAGGCGGTATCGGAAGCTTGATGAGTATAGGGACCTTCGTTGACCAAAATATTGAACTTCATTGATCTGTTTCAGATTTATGGCGACGCTTGCGACCTATGAAAAAAAATTTACGCCATTGTGGGCATCAGTAGCATGTTGTTTCAATTATATGTCACGCTGTTTCGTCTCAACCTATGCTCCTATCACAAGTCATGGTGAAACTTCAGGGATACTAACAGCGAGTAAAATACTTAGAACGCTTGGCGTTCCACTCTCCCAATTACTATTCAACGGTCTATTTCATGCTTTGTAGATTCACGCAGTTAAGACACCCTACCTACCTGGTGGTCATCGCTGTGCTTATTTTGATTGGCTTATCAATTGCAAAAGGGGCAAGTCAAGTTCCACTTCCTGACGCCCAGCCAAACGTTGCACCAGTCCTGACAACGATTCAGGATGAAATCGTAGCCAGAGAATTTCTAAAACTCATTCGAGAACAAATGACGATTGTCGAAGACCCGCAACTATCGGATTATGTTACAGGGCTCGCAAAGCGACTTGCGGCTAATGCAGGATTTGACTCCAGCAACTTCAGAGTGATTATTGTTGACAATAACGCAGTCAATGCACTGGCAGGTCCGGGTGCTACATTTGTGTTTTTCACTGGGCTTGTCGATTTGGCAGCAACAGAAGGAGAATTTGCTTCGGTCGTCGCACATGAAATCGCACACCACACCCAAAGACATCTCCCACAGATGATGGAAAGACAGAAGGACCTGGCTGTCCCATCAATGATTGCAGTGTTGGGCGGCCTTATTGCTGGCGGAAGCGAAGGATTGGGATTGGCGGTTACGGCTGCTGCTGCGCAAAAGGATGCACTTATTCGGTATACACTACACTTTGAGCGTGAAGCTGATGCTATTGCACTTCGAATTCTTGCTGCATCCAATATTGAACCAAGACAGGCCAGGAACTTTATGGATTCCTTGGAACAGTGGATTCGGTTGGCAGGTGCCCGACAGTCATCGATACATAACACCCATCCACTTACACCAGAAAGAATCGCTAATGTTGAAAACCGGCTAAGAGCTTACGAAGGGAGAAACTATGATGCTGACTCGAACGACTTCCAACTGGCAAAAGCCAGATCTACAGTCCTGAACAACTTTGTTCCGTCCGCCACCGTCGCATCATTTGTCGAACAAGTAGACCAGGGAGATCAAGGCAATGCTGGTTTATACGGGCTTGCACTCGCATTGTCGAAAGACAATAGACACGATGAGGCGCAACAGAATATTGGAAAGTTGATAACAAAAGACCCGAACAATACTTGGTTTATTCTTGCCAACGCTGAAATAGAATTGGCCAGCGGCAATTCGGAATCTGCAAAGCAAATTCTTGAAAACGCACTTAAGTTCAATCAATCCCTTTCTCTCGCTGAACTATACGCCAATATTTTGCTCGACGCCAAACAAGCAAAGGAAGCAAAGCGGCTCGTGCGCAAAATAATTCTCGATCACCCTAAAATTCCTCGGTTACACAAACTGCACGCTCGAGCATCAGCACAAGCCAATGATGCATTTGACGTTCACTTTTCTACAGCTGAGTACTACTACTTGAACGGTCAGTTGAATGCAGCTATGAAACAACTCAATCTTGCTGAAGATATTGCAGGAAACGACTTCTATAGAGCCGAACGAGTTAAGGAGAAGCAAAAGAAAATAAGAACCGAGCTTTCGTGGCAGAAATGAGTACTGCCTCGATAGAGGTTTACATTCTGTTTCCTGCCACCTACTCTATGAGTATTTGAATATGGCACGCAAATACGAAAATGCTCGTATTGCATGGGCTTTGACCGGATCAGGTCACGACCTGAAGGAGTGCTTGGATATCCTGATGACTTTAGACGACGTTGACTTGTTTTTGAGTCGTGCAGTTGAAGAAGTCCTGGTCATGTACAAGTACAAGGAGCGACTGAAGGAAGCCGGTATTCGCATGTTTCACGACTCCACTGCCAGTGCAGTACCTGTGGGACAGTTTTATGAGGGAAATTACCATACATTGATCGTTGCTCCTGCAACATCCAATACGGTTGCAAAATGCGTAGCGGGAATATCCGACACATTAGTGACTAACGTTTTTGCACAAGCGGGTAAGTGTCGAATTCCTGCTGTTGTTTATGCCTGTGATACCGAACCGGTGGTAATCACCCCAGCACCGGGAAAAATGGTGACCGTCTACCCTCGAAAGATTGATTTAGATTGTGCACATAGAATTGGAGAGTTTGAGGACACCACTTTGGTCACAAACGTTGGCGACTTGCAAACGGCACTTGAAGACCGAATAGCCAGCTTGCAGAATTAAGTGTTGGTGAATTGCGTAGTCTCGCTTCAATTCCTCAACCTGCAGTTGTTTTAAGTTGTTGAATTATTGAAATAATTCAAACCTGTAGAACACAAATTCACAGCAACTAGAATTGTCCATGCCAGAACGAATCCTTTTTCTCACTGGACGACTGGCAGAAACCAATCTGCAGCGCATTCTCGAATCATTGGATGACAAGGCGTTCACCTATGAGATTAGGCAACTTGGTGTAAGCGTTGCAGCTCTGATGACTAGTGAAATGATTAAGCGCCGATTGCAGAATGTTGAAAATTTTGATCGAATGTTACTCCCTGGGTTATGTGCGTTTGACCCCGATGATTTGTCCGAACACTTTCAAATTCCAGTCGACCGCGGTCCTAAAGAGCTGAAGGATTTGCCGGAATACTTCGGCTCGACTAATCGCAAAATTTCTCTCGATAATTACTCGGCGTCAATTTTTGCCGAAATTGTTGACGCACCGAATATGAGTGTGGAAGCAATCGTCGAAGCAGCCTATGCCTTTCGTCGAGCTGGTGCGGATGTGATTGATGTTGGCACCCTGCCGGAAGTTGAGTTTACACATCTCAAAGAGTCAATTGAAACGCTGAAAACTGAAGACTTTGCCGTCAGTATTGACTCACTCAATAGCGCTGAACTACTTACCGGAGCTCATGCGGGTGCAGACTACCTACTGAGTCTGACGGAGAGTACTTTGTGGATTTGTGATGAAACGGACAGTATTCCGATTCTGATTCCAGACGAGGAGTATGGAATTCCATCACTGTATCGCGCGATTGATGCTTTGCTCGAACAGGGAAACGCATTCATGGCGGATTCAATTTTGACGCCAATTCACTTCGGATTTACTCAATCCATTGTTCAATATCATGAATTGAGAGCCAAATATCCTCAAATTGACATTATGGTTGGTATTGGCAACCTCACGGAGTTAACCGACGCAGATACTACCGGTATGACTGCGCTGCTCATGGGAATCGTATCTGAAATTGATGCTAAGGCAGTTTTGACAACACAGGTAAGCAAACATGCGCATACCGTTATTAGAGAAACCGACTTGGCCCGTAGAATGATGTATGCGGCAAAATCGGATGCTAGTATTCCGAAGGGATTTGACGAAAGTCTAATTACGCTACACGAAAAGAAACCCTTTGCGGATTCGGACGAGGAAATTCGTGAACTGGCTGAAATGATCAAAGACCCCAGTTTTAGAATTCGAGTTGGTGAAGAAGGAATCTACATTTTTAATCGAGCCGGATTGTTTGTGTCGACCAACCCTTTTGATCTATTTCCAAACCTCAATGTTGAAGAAGATGGGTCACACGCCTTTTATCTTGGTGCAGAATTGACCAAAGCCCAAATTGCATGGCATTTGGGCAAACGATACTTACAGGATCGGGATTTAAGTTGGGGCGGTATCTTGCCAGAAGATCTTCCTGCAAATGAATACGACAAACCAGTCAGCACTGAGATGAAAAAAGGCAGGAACGACGAATCATGATTCACGAAGTCATCGTCACTACAGTGGACGATGAAGGCTCTGTACACATTGCTCCAATGGGTATTCGTTATCAGGACTCGTTGGTCGTCATTGCACCATTCAAGCCCTCACAAACACTTTCAAATCTCCTTTCCACTCATTGTGCAGTGGTGAATTTCACGGATGATGTGCGGGTGTTTGCTGGTTGCCTAACAGGGCGCACTGATTGGCCTACCGTGCCGGCAACTACAGTACCCGGCAGGATATTAGAATGCGCTTTAGCCTTCCGTGAACTGCAAGTTTGTAAAATGGAAGATGACGCTCTTCGGCCAAAAGTGTTCCTTCAAGAAACTAAGTCAAAGACTATGGCACCCTTCGCTGGGTTTAATCGTGCTCAGGCGGCGGTTATTGAAGCGGCAATTTTAATTAGTCGCCTATCGATGCTTTCGGAAACGAAAATTGATTCTGAACTGGAGTACTTGTCGATCGCTATCGACAAGACTGCCGGTCAAAGGGAACTGATCGCTTGGGAGTGGTTACTGGATGAAGTTTCAAAATTTCGGGACAACAAATCGCAATCACAAACTTAAACCACTACTCCAATTCAATTCTCTGATTGAGCAGATGCGCATAACTCAAGTAGGCACGCGTATGACTCTCAACGTCGTGAACGCGCAGAATATCCACATTTTGAGAACTCATATGTAAGGAAGTTGCAACTGTTTCCATATCCAGATCTGAACTCTCTCGCTGGGCAAACGACTTCAAGAATCGTTTGCGTGAGTGACCGATTAGAACCCGCTGCCCAAGTTTTCGAATTCGAGATATGGAACGCATCAAGTCTAAGGCTTGCAAGCTGCTTTTACCAAACCCTATTCCGGGATCGACAATAATTCGGTCCAGATTGAGTTTTGCCTGACTCCAACGGTCTTGCTGAATTCGTAGCCACTTTTCATAGAATTCAACAGCATCCTTCGAATCATCGATGGAAACCATTGGATCTACCGGTACAGTCACACTGTGCATTGCGACAACTTCAACATTACTTTCTCGAACCAGTGAGATCATTTTGCCACTACTCAATCCAGATACGTCATTTACCATGTCAATGCCGACTTTTAAAGCCTTTTCAACTGTTTCCGGATGATAGGTATCTATGCTTAATCGAGGTGGAAACAGTGATTTACTTAGCGACTCTTTGACAACCTCCAACACACCTGCCAGTCTTTTCCACTCCTGTTCTGCACTTAAAGGTGTTGCATTAGGTCTAGTGGATTCAGCTCCGACATCAATGATATTTACCCCACTACTGATCATCTTTTCTACGGTTGCTTGAATCTTGGTTAACTCAAAATCACCTTTGTTGCCAGAAAACGAATCAGGCGTCACGTTTACAATGCCCATCCAAAGTGGAATGTGATACGGAAGCGACTGAGAACAACTAATTTCGAAAGCAGTTTTGTTGGCGTTAACGAACTCAAATTCTGGAGCAGTGTGCACTAGAGGAGACATTACAAAGGATTTTGTATGGAGTGATGAGTTTGGTAATTCCTTGCCATTTAGCGAAACCACCTCATCTCCCCAAGCAATAATGTCAATGTCAAGACTGCGAGGCGAATAATTCGAAGCGCAATACCTTTTGTATTCCTTTTGAATTTTTTTGGTAGAGCGATAGAATGCATCCACTCCAAGATTTCCAACCCCGTGTAAGTTGACATTCAGAAATGGACGATTCCATTCAGAAGGGGAACCGGTTGGCAACAAGGCTGGCGACTCTACTACGGGCGAGATTTTATTGACCGAAAAATCGAGTTGTTGAATTTGTTGAATTCCGTCGTAGAGATTCTGTCTACGATCACCGAAATTTGATCCAAGATTGATAAGTACATTAGTTCCTTGAGCCATGAAAGCACAACTAAATAACTAAATTTTCCTGGAACAACAATTACCCATCGTATTTGACATAGCGGAATCGGGCATCTGTAGGAGTGCCTTCAAGTGGACCATCCTCGACTCCGGGTTGCCATTGCACCACCTCTTCAATCTTTTTCGCAAGTGCAAAGTCCTTTTCTGTAATGCCCTTTGCTGCATGATTCATTAACTTGACGACTACGAATGCATAGGATGCAGCGAGGTCGGGATGATGCCAAGCGGCTTCCGATAGGTGTCCCACTGTATTAATTACCATTAATGTGCTCTTCCAGCCAGTAGTGCGATATTTCCTTCGGATCCAGCCATTTTCGTAAAACCAGTGCGGCAGTTCCTCAGAAAGCCTTCGTTCTATGGTGGCTTCATCGAATGTCTCTTCCAGTCGACGATCAGGGGTAGTGTCTGACATTGGTTATCTCCTCAATTGGTACAGTTTCTGTATTTGGATTTTTGCCCAAATATCAGTTTACTTTATCCATTAAATCAATATGACCGGATGAACTCTAACCGTACATAGAAATGCTGACTGTACGGTGAACAACCGCACAGCCGGCATCAAAAAAGATTTTCTTTGGTTGCTACTTAAGCGTGAGCGCCAAATGGATGTTCGATTCCTTTTTGAGCGATAACATCTGCTGCATTTGGCTTGCCGGTAACAGCACGTCGGATCGCTTCACGAGTTGCCTCGTAGTTGTAGTCTTGAATCTTTGCATCGTCTTCTGCTTCCCAGTGAATAAACACACCGACACAAACGAACAAATCATCCGCTTCATCTTGAGGGATGGTGCCGTCTTCAACACTATCAATAACTGCCATGGCAACACCTCTTTGAGCCGGGCCAAACATCTGTACAGCTTGCTTTGCACCTTTCATGGTAACTTTATTGAACATCACTGTATTTGGCTTCGCTGGAACATTGGGTGAAGCTACAGCCAGTAGACTGGTAAATCCATCTTTGTTGTTACAAAGACTGTTACAGAAAGCGGACTCGGCGGCTGAACCGCGGGGACCAATAATCAAGTCAATGTGAGCGACTTCATTGCCATCACCGACCAATGACTCTCCTACACATACATTATTTATTTTTGTCATTTTTGCCTCCTCTGAGGGGTGGTTGTTGAATCAGATTTATGAATTGTTGTTTGTGTGAGACGTGATTCCAATTTCGAAACGTCGTCTGCAATTATCCTACATTCTCCTCAATTTTCAATGCCAGCATAGTTGCAACGGTTAGGTCAGCACTTGTACCTGGATTCAGTTCTGTGTTTTTCCACAGGGTATCGTATCTGGAAAACTCACTGAACACCTCATCCAACTCTCCTGCATCCGCTAAATTTTGCAGCAAACTAGCTGCAATGACTTGAACTGAACATGCCGTTTTCAAGCCAAATTGACGAACAATGTGGGAGTCTGGATACTCAGAGAGAAACAGTAAGAATAATGCAGTGACAACTGTGATTTCATTTTTGAAATTTTGCTGAAATGCTCTGGCATGGGGTAAGCCAACTTCAAAAATGTATGGATAGCCGTTGGCGTATTGATGGGCAATCGAGTCCCTGTCCTGAGCCTCTGCCATGATTTCTTTGATTGGAGCAACAGCAGTATTTGCAACGTCGTGCTGTTGCACCGAACCCAGCCCGGAAGGGTTTGCTATTCGAATCGCTTTCAAAATGTTTTCAGAGTCACCAATATCGGCATCGTCAATTGCTTGCTCAACCTTCAGTCTTAAGTCTCGACCGTCTTTGGATGCTGCACCTGCCAAAGGAGCACACAGTAGGATGATTCCAATGTTGGTATTTATTGAGACTGCTTCTTTGGTGGCTAGTGCGGAGTCCAAAATTCTTTCTCCTAAAGATAACCGCACATTCCCCATGATTTCTGAAATAGCCGCGGCACTTTTGAGAAAGTCATCTACTGTCATGTCATGCCCTTTAGCGAAACAGTGAACATTGCCCGGCTTGAAGGCTTGAACATCTAAAACGCAGGCGTCCCAGACCATCTTTGCAATCGGATTAATAAACTGTTTTTGTGCCCAAGAATTCCAATTTTGAATTGATTTATGGGCGTTCATCACGGCTGACTGATTTGTAATTCTTCAAATAAAGTAGGCGGGATTGGACGAATTAAATTTGGTGTTCGGTTAACCACATGCCTTAAGTCTAGCAAGGCGTCTTCAAAGTTGTCATTTACCACAATATGGTCATACTCAAAGCAGTGATTCATTTCTGATATAGCGCTATCCATACGATTTTTTACGGTGTCACTATCATCGCGCCCACGGTCCTTCAATCGCTGTTCCAAAGTGTCTAGCGATGGAGGCAGCAGAAATACCCCGATTACTGATTCTATGCTTGCTCTTACCAGCCTTGAGCCTTGCCAGTCAATATCGAGTACAACGTCGCAGCCTTCGGTAAGCTGATTTGAAATTGCACGCTGTGAAGTACCATAAAAGTTGCCGAAAACCTTTGCATACTCAATAAACTCATTTGCAGCGATCATTTCTTCAAACTCATCTTTCGAGATGAAGTGGTAATCCCGACCATTTTGCTCGCCCGGTCGAATATCTCTTGTTGTATGTGAGACAGATAGTTCTACATGATCAGTTTCATCCACCAATGCTCGTGCCAAAGATGACTTGCCGGTTCCAGAGGCAGCCGATATAACGATTGCAACCGAATCTCGGATGTTTTGAACTTCTGTTGGAGACATGTTGGGGATTTGATGATAATTTGCCGTTAGCGGATAAAGACCAGTTTATTGAGCTCAATTGTGTAGTGATGTTCAATTACCTGAGGTTTTGGCTGGACAGAGTAACACTACATTTTCACTCCACATTCTGAATTTGTTCGCGTATTTGCTCTATGGTCACTTTGGCATCCACGACTAACGAATTCAAAGAATAATTTGAGGATTTTGACCCTAGCGTATTGATTTCCCGATTGAGTTCCTGAATCAAAAACCCCAATCTCTTTCCGACCGCCGTTTGCTCTTGCAATACTCGTGAAAACTCCTTGAGGTGAAGTCGAAATCGATCAATCTCTTCACGAGCATCACTCTTGACCAGCATAAGTCCGATTTCCTGCTCAAGGCGAGATGGGTCGACCGACATCTCGTAACTTTCAATTCGCTGGTTAATTTTTGTCTTCAGTTCCTCTTCAACGATCGGAATTAACTTTTCAATTTCAACAACCGTCGATTCGAGTGATTCGAGCAGGCTGGAAATAATGGTCTGGATTTCGCTTCCCTCAGAATCGCGACTTGTCTCAAGGCGGGCAAGCGCAACTTCAAGCAAACTAAGGACTTCACTGTTCCACTGTTGATCATCAACTTGTTCCGTTACAACTGCACCTGGCCACCTCAATATTTCTGATACAGTCAGCTGCTTCGCTTGTGGCACAAGTTCACGAATTGCCTGAGATTGTTGCTTGAGAGCACCAATGAATTCCAGATTCAACTGGGGTAGCGTCGAATCATTTTGCACCCAATTCTGCTTAAAAACAGCATCAACTCTACCTCGAGTAAAACGGTTAGTTATTTGCTTTCGAAACGTCGACTCCAGATGTCGCAAACTATCCGGCAACCGTAACGATACCTCGATACCACGACAATTTACAGAACGTAATTCCCAAACCAATTCCCCCCATTGGGAACTGGCACTACTACTGGCAAAACCGGTCATGCTTGAAGTCATTTTCAAACATCTACATTGACTATAATTCCCACTATGCTTTCAACCACATTCAATTGATAATCCAAAAGCAATGTCTTCGCTCAACCATACAACTAATACAAATTTACTAAATTGGAGTAGAAATGACTACATATTCTGAGGATCAAAATTGGTACCAAGCCGCTAGTGTTTCTGAACTGGAAGATAGAGAACCTCATCCTGTTACACTAAACGGAGAAGAAGTTGCCGTAGTGCTGATGGATAACGATATTTATGCGATCAATAACGTTTGCACTCACGAATATGCTTGCCTGTCAGACGGTTTTATTGAAGAGGATAAAATTGTTTGTCAACTCCACTTGGCTGAGTTTCATATTCCGACTGGAAGAGTTATGGAAGATCCAGCCGAGGAAGACTTGGCCACCTACCCTGTAGCAATCGACGGTGACGACATTTACGTTCAAGTGACTTAGCGGAAAATCTCCTTCAACCCTTGATCCATCTTCAAGAGTTGAGAATTTCTGCAATTATTGCCGCAGCTTTGCGGCGCCCATCAGCAGCCTGCATATGCCTGCTGGTTTGTTCCAGCCGTGTGTGCATCTGCGTATCAGACAACAGACGGTCTATAGCCGCAAGAAGTTCCTCATCCGTCCAGTCGGACCGATGCATCTTGATTCCGTGTCCTGTTTCGTCGACACGAGTAGCGTTATCGTGACCATCCCAAACATAAGGCATGATGATGGCCGGCTTGCCAAAGAACAGGCATTCATTGAAACTGTTGTTGCCACCGTGATGAATGATTACATCGGCCTGACGAATCACGGAAGGCTGTGGATACCAAGATTGAATGTGGACATTACTCGGTACTGAATCATATTCATCAATGTAGTCTCCTACGTTTACCAGTGCGCGATATGGCGACTCACCAAGTAGACTTATTAATCGCTTCAACAATTCCGTATCACCCGATCCCAAGGTCCCAAAACTAAGGTAGATTAGCTGAGCATCGTTGTTCTTCTCAAACCGCGGTACTGCGTAGTCTTGTTCGACTCGAACACAACCTTCTAAGTATTGAAACTGACTTGGATCGAGTGCTTTTTTTCTTTTGAACTGCAAAGGTTCAGGATAAAGAACTAGATTCATGTAAGGAGAAGCCTCAAAAAACTCCCCTATCGGATACGGATCCTCACCACACTCAGCGAGAAAATTATTAAAGTCTTCATGCGTCGGTTTGATCATTTCATTAAATCTATCCACATAAGACTGAAAACATGTGGAATCATTTTCACCACAGCCTGAAAGATGAGGTGGGATGTCCGAATCGGTAATTTCGTTCTCACTACAGGAAATAATTCTTACCCAAGGCACGCCATATTGTTTAGTGGCTGGAAAGAGGATGACGTTATCCACACAGATCAGATCCGGCTTCAACTCATCAAGAACTCGGGGTAGGTCCTTTTCTGCCCATTTAGCGGTATCAACAATCGCTTCCCAGCACTCCTTAACGTAATTATCGATCTGGTCGTGTGGGCTTTTATTGAAATTTGGAATGTGACCATTGATAAAGTCCTGCCAATACTTGGCCATTTCATCAGGGTCCATTGGCTCGGATAAGTTGACTGTGCGCTCTTCAAATCCATAGTCCGTAAATACTCCAGCAAATCCAGGATCGGTAAGAAATACACATCTGAATCCTAAGTCAGTACAAGCTTGAGCAATACCAACGGAATTAAGAGCCGGACCAAATGCCCCTTCTGGAAAGAATGCAATGGTTTTTTGTTGCACCATTTTTAAGATTCAATAATTTTGGAATTATTCAAAGAATACAGCAGCATTTAAGTACAGTTTTGGGTATTGAAAAGTCAGAAAATCACCAATTTACCACCGAGATGTCTCGACCCGGTTGCGCAAGGTCCGCCAACACCGGCATCATGTCCTGAACACTGCGGCATGGAAACGCACCAGCAGTTGAGAGTTCTTCACTCACATCGATCGGTAATGAATCTGTTGATTTTTCTGGAATTTCGCTAAGTTGACCACCAATGATGACAGGCGTCTCAAGACCACGTTCAACGAGTTCGTCATGCAATCGCTTGAAGTAGGTCAGTGCCACCCCATTGTAGGTACTAAGTGCAATGAGGGTACATTTTGATGTTTCTGCCAGGTGGGCAATTTCATGTGTTTCCGCTGACACGCCACCATCCACAATGTCCACTCCGAGTTGGTTCAGCAAACCCTCGATAAGGCGTTTGGCATGCTCATGAACATCCGTACTGGCAGTCAATACAATGAGACCTCCAGCCGCAATCTGGGCACGCATTGATGCATCCACGTACGAAAGGTGTGTTTCAATTTGATGTTCCATCTCACGCTCAGCATCGGACTGGACAACCGGAATTCTTCGCCGGGTGGTTTGATGCACCTCGCCAGGTCCATATAGTTGCTCAAGTTTTCTTGCCCCAATGCGCCGAATCGCCAGTAACATTTCAAATGCGTCTTTAGTATTAAAACCACCGTTCACAAAACCCTGCATCAGATTGTCGTAGAACTGTCTGGCCGCTTGCGATAGTTGCTCAACTTTCAAATCCACTTTCTCGAAATCAATCACGTCGACATAAGCATCGGCAAGTTCCACCTGCCGTTTGGTGAAACATTGTGCATCAATGATTTCCCCGATTTCTGGAATACGCTGGTTTTCTGTCACTGGAACTGGATTCACCGCATGACCGCTCGGTAAAGTCATCTGTCCAACTATATCGATCATCAGATAACTTCCGAGACTCGCATAGTTTTCGACCTCAGTCCCCAGGTAAGATATGGTATTACCATAAAGCATACTGCCTGGAACCGGACTCAGACTTTTCAGTGCACGCTGAAATGCAAGCCGAAGAACGGGCGTAGTGAAATGATGCCCGAAACAGTGTGTAACTTTGCCTCCGGCAAGATCCTCCACGATATAGCGCTCCACCAGCGCAAAGCCAAGTGCGCAAGCCAGATCCTCAAACAGTGCTGCAAAGCCGTCATCCAGGTTAGAATGTACCATCACTGTTACCGGTTGGGCTGCCATCAGACCCACGGCGGCTAACGTCGACCGGGTGGCAGTAACGTCATCAGTTTCTGCTAGCCGAAAAGTGAAGTATTGTCCCAGATTACCAATCACTGTACCACCCGCAGCAAGGGCAGCACAAGTATTTTCCAGTGCCGCGGGAAACCCCAGCATGAAATCTCCAAAATGGGTAGCGGCGGGGGCAGCATTAGCGATTTCAACAAATGCTTCTGGGCTATCCAGAACGAGGCCAGTTCCCTGGATAAAATTGGAGCGCTCTGATCGGGTAATTCCCATGCTCCAATCGAGACAGAGGCCAAACCGGTCCACCCGGCCACCCCGAGCAGCCACCCCCTCGTGAATTTCCACAAATGCCCTTCGACTCTTTTCCCAATCACGAAAGCCCATGTGGGCATGCTGCATGATTCGACCGCGTGCCATGCATTGCTGCTTGTACGCCATCTCGTCCGGCACCTCGTAATATTTCAAAAATTCGGACTCACCTACCCTCCAGTCTCTAGCAAGGGTCGCCCCTTCCCCCAGTACTTCACGACCGTCGGGCAGGTCCGGTTCCGGCAAAACATTCTTTCGTTCAAGAGTCATGCGCACTTATCTAACTCACGTTGGAAAAAGCATTCAGCTTTTCTAAAATTAGTCCGAATTTAGTCCGCATTTTGAGGTTGGAAGGTATTCAGTGCTGCGAAAATTATACCGAATACATGCTGTAAATCGACCGGCAAACCTGAATAGAAGGTGAACTTATGAGGAATGGCAATTCAGCTCTCGAGAAACCAATGAACTTTATGTCGCTTTTGGAATTATCGATAATCAAGTCAAGTAGATATGCATTATTTGACGAACTATTACTAAGCCTGAATTAAACTATAGTCCAAACGCATGACTGAAACTCTATGTCCCATATTCACTGCTCCTACTTGAATCAATACAGTGACTAAAAATTTTCGAATTCTACTGTCTATCATCTTAATCGTAGGTGTTGCGGTTGCAGGCTATTTTGTCTTTGGAAAGCCAAAAAAAAGCGAAGATTCCGTTGCGAATGCATCGCAGGAACAAGTCCTGACAGTTCAAGTGCAATCTATTCGGCGGACCACCTTAACACCAACTGTGAAGCTGCTCGGTCGTGTAGTTTCCTTTTCCAATGCAACGCTAACTTCGATTGTTGATGCCAAAGTTGTGAAGGTCAATATTGCAGCAGGTCAAACCGTCAATAAAGATGATGTGCTGGTAGAGTTTGATACCAGAAACCTAAGAACGAGAATTGTTGAACTCGATGCCGACATGGCACGCATTGAAACTCTACTACTCGAAGAGTCGCTACGTCATCAGACCAATACGGAAGAACTTATCCATGAGCAACAACTCGCCGAAATTGCTACTGAATCGAGAATTCGGATCGAAAATCTGAGACAAAAGAATTTGATTGGACTTGAGCAGTTCGAAAATGCATTGGTTGTCGAGGAACAATCCAAAATGTCTGTAACTCGCCGCCGTGCATCACTCCGGGAACACGACAGTCGCGTTAGGCAGCTTCGCTCTGACCTTCAGCGACTTGATGCTACTCGGCAAAATGTCATGCGAGACCTTGAAGATTCAACCATAATCGCACCATTTTCGGGTCGAGTTTCCGCCGTTCACGTCGCCCTTGGCGGAAGAGTAAACACTGGCACTCCAGTACTGAACATGTATGACCACACAACAGTGGAAATTCAAACTTTAGTTCCCAATCGATATTTACCTGAAATTCGAAGTCGTACTAAAGACTCACTTGAAACAGATGCTATTGCAGAAGTTGATGGCTACCAGTTACCAATGAAAGTAGATCGGCTTGCAGCGAAGGTGAAGCCTGGGCAAGGTGGAGTGGAGGCCTTCTTTCAGTTTACAGATTCTCAATTTTATCCGGAGCTAAACCGTTCGGTTGATCTATATCTGCAACTGCCGCCAGTACCACAAGCCATCGCGATTCCTACCGGCGTGGTAGACCTATCAGGGCGTGTGAACAAAGTGATTGATGGGCGCCTGAGGTCAGTCCCCATCGAACTTCATGGGGAGGTTTTGATTGGTCAGGAGAGTTACTATATAGCCAAAAGTGACGCATTGAGCGACAGCGATTTGCTGATTACCACCAACTTGAGCGATCCTATTGACGGAACAAAGTTAGAAATCTCTGCTACTAACTAACCCAATGTCATTGAAGTTAGGACTGGTCTACGCTCCTTGATGATGTTAGTCTGAAAAGTCAAATTCAACCGTCAGTGGTTTGTGGTCCGAACCTATAGCTTCCGTATCTATACGAGCTGACCTGATTCGGTTGGCTAGAGGTTGACTCACGAAGCAATAATCCAATCGCGCCTCTTTCCCTTTCACGTCACCCGTATACCCTTGTTCTTCTGAGTTTCCCGCTTCAACCCATGCATCCACAAACCCGGTTGGGTTCGTAACACGTCCACCATAATCGGATATTGGTCCTACGATCCGATCATACTCCTTCGAATCCGGCACAAAATTGAAATCACCCATCATTATTGCTTCTCTAGGCAACTCAGATATTCCACCTTGCCCTTCAAAATCTGTATCTTCGAATTTACCTGATACCGGACCACCCTCTGCAACAGCATCTCTATTAATTCGAAGTAAACGTTTAACCTGTTGCATGCGCTCAACCTTGCTGATGTGTGTAAGATGAAGCGAATACACTCGAATCCTTGTATCACCACACGCAATTACCCCTTCAACGGCGATCCGTTGAATACTTAAGGCGCCGATTGAAGCGTACTTGGGCAGCAGGTGCTTTCGAGCGGTAATTATTGGAGTTCGTGACAAAAGCATGTTCCCAAATTGACGGCGCCGATGATGGATTGAGCCGTCTTCAAGAATCTGGTCCGCATCAATGTCAACACCCGCCCCATAAACCCAGTGGTAACCACTCATTTGTAGTGCGATCTCTCGTACCATGTCAACTTCTTCATTTCGAGGAAGAAAACGGTCAACTTCTTGCAAGGCAATGACATCAGCATCGCGACAAAAATCCAAAATTCGGTCCACACCAAACTGACCATCCAAACCGACACCATAGTGAATGTTGTAGGTTGTAAATTTCATGAAATACTCCTGTAGTTTCTGTAGCGAGTAGTGTACTGAAACGAGCCAAATATTTGCCAAACTTGATTATTTTTTATAACATTGCACATATTACAATTTTTAACTAAGTTACAAGAATTAGCTTAACCTATTGGAGAGTTACTTATGGAGAACAAAGAACATCGCCATATTCCGCAGTTGAAGAAAGAGTTGGCTGAAGGTAAGATTACCCGACGCGACTTCCTTCGCTATTCTGCACTGCTTGGAGTTTCGGCAGCTGCTGCGTATAAGTTCGCGGGCGATATCACTGGCGTCAAGATGATGCCACAAGCGCATGCACAGAACATGTCAATGGGAGGAACTCTGCGTGTTTCAATGCGAGTACCAACCATCGAAAAGCCTCACATATTTCAGTGGGTATACGATTCCAACATCACCCGACAGGTATGCGAATATTTGACATTTACCGATCATGACAATGTAACTCATCCAGGGTTGTTGCAAGGTTGGGAAGTTAGTGAAGATTTGATGACCTGGACACTGCGTTTACGCCCTGACCTTAAGTGGCATAACGGCAGAGACTTCGTCGCGGAAGATGTAGCGTGGAATATCAATCATGTATTGGACCCAGCCACCGGTTCATCCGTTTTTGGTCTGATGAAGGGCTACATGATAAACGACACCGAGGATGGTCTATGGGATGCCAGTGCAATCGAAGTCGTCGATGGCAAGACTGTTCGCTTGAACCTTAGGGTTCCGCAAATTGCAGTCCCAGAACACATGTTCCACTATCCCTTCGGGATTATCGACCCAGAAGAAAATGGAATTTTCGGCGTCGGCTCCAATGGTCAAGGTGCATTTGAACTTGTTGAATATGTTCAAAACGAAAAAGCCATACTAGTTCGCAGAGACGACTATTACGGAGACGGTCCCTATTTAGACCGGCTTGAGTTTATCGACTTAGGTGATGATCCATCGGCTACCTTGGCAGCACTATCCTCAGGACAAGTGCAAGGTTCATATGAAGGGACAATTGGTCAAATTGATGTGTATCGTGGCATTGACAGTATTAACGTACACGAAGCAACAACAGCTAAAACTGGTGTCGCACGTGGACAAGTGGATGCTGCACCGTTCTCAGATCCTCGAGTTCGCAGAGCCTTGAAACTGGGTATTGACCCAGTTCGATGTCTGGAGTTGGGACACAGAAATTCCGGTGCACCAGGCGAGCATCATCATGTTAGTACCATTCATCCCGATTACGCTGCACTGCCAACGATTGAGCGAGACGTAGAGGCAGCAAAGGCACTACTAGCTGAAGCCGGATACGCTGATGGTCTCCAGTTGGAGATCGCTTGTAAGGGCGACCCGCCTTGGGAACTTGCAACCGTACAAGCAATGGTTGAACAATGGAAAGAAGCCAACGTCAATGTTGACATTAATCTGTTGCCTTCTGCTGACTTCTGGGATGTTTGGGATAAGGTTCCATTTGGATTCACTTCTTGGACTCACAGGCCTCTTGGCTTCATGGTTCTTAGTTTGGCTTACCGTTCTGGGGTTCCATGGAACGAATCCAAATATGCCAATGCGGAATTTGACGCTTTGTTGACCCAGGCCGAAGGTACTCTCGACTTAGAGGCAAGACGAGCCATAATGAAGGAATTGGAAATCATCATGCAGGAAGATGGCCCAATCACTCAGCCGTTATGGCGTTCCGTGTATTCTGCCTGGAGCGATAAGGTGGCGGGATTCCGGCATCATCCAACGAGCTATATTTTTGGAAATCAACTTAGTATTAATTCCTAGTAGTTCAAATTGTTTCTAAAAAAAAGGGGAGCTAGAAGGCTCCCCTTTTTTGTTTGAATTCAATTCTAACTCAATCAACTCTACCCATTTGGTGAGATAGATTCTGCCTCAGGTACATGCATCTGTATCACGGGGTCATACTGACTCAACTCTTCAAGAGGAATGTGACAAGCAATGGTGTGGTTGTCACCAGTGGTTTGAACAGGTGGGCGTTGGTCCTTACAGATTGATCCTAACTTTCGTGGACAACGTGTTTCAAATGGACATCCCGCAGGTGGGTCTAAAACACTCGGCAAGTTGCCCTCTAGAACAATCTCGCGTTTGGTAATTTCTGGGTCTGCAATCGGAACGGCCGAAAGCAATGCCTCGGTATATGGATGATACGGTGGTTGAAATACATCCTGCGTGTTACCTTGCTCCATTACCTGTCCCAAGTACATGACAAGAATTCGATCTGACAAATACCTCACGATACTCAAATCGTGACTGATGAACAACAGCGTCATCTTGTGTTTACGTTGAATATCAGTCAATAATTCCGTAATCGCCGCCGCAACACTCACATCGAGTGCAGAAACTGGTTCATCCGCAACGATCATCGAGGGGTTACCGGCAAAAGCCCGTGCAATACCTATTCGCTGCTTCTGGCCGCCTGACAACTGCCGTGGCCTCCGATAATAAAAGTCACGAGGTAGTTTCACTGTGTCCAGCAGTTCCATAACCAAATCACGGATTTTTTCACGCTTACTTTCGACTTTGAACTTCTTGATCGATCGAGCAATCTGTGCACCTACGGTATGACTAGGATTTAAGGTATCAGATGGGTTTTGAAACACCATCTGCATCGAAGCTAGTTGTTGAGGTGACCGACCCTGCACCGGTACATCATGAATTTCACTACCCTTAAGGGTGACCTTTCCGCCAGTGGCTGTTTCGAGTCCCATCAACACCTTGGCTAATGTAGACTTTCCACAACCCGATTCACCTACAATGGCCAACGTCTCCGATTCGTGTGCATTAAAGTCAATCTGCTCATTGGCCTTCACCAATTTGATACTTTCACCCGAAATCACAGCTTTCAAAGATCGGTCATGCAACTTGTAGTACTTCTGCATGCCTTCTACGGTCAACACCGAATCTCCTAATTCTTCTGCTGTTTTGAGCGACTCACCTACAGTCCTGGTTTGTTCGATTTCCTGCCAGCGCAAGCAACGAACTCTGTGAGTCTTGGATCCCGCCTCTTCGTCAGGGACTTCCTCAACCGGAATGTCTTGGCCATCGCATCGACCTGCCTGAAAGAAGTCACATCGAGGACCAAAGTTACAGCCCGGTGGTCGTTCATGAGGTAATGGAAGCTGCCCTCGAATTGGCTTCAATGGAGCTGCATTCTTGTCAGCGGTGGGTAAAGCAATACAGCCAAATAATCCATGCGTATAGGGGTGACGAGGAGTTTTAAACAGCGGCTTTATTCTACCCTCCTCTACTACTTCACCCGAATACATCACAAAAACCCGGTCGCAGGTCTCCAAAATCAATCCCAAATTGTGGGAAATGTAAATCTGAGAAGTACCGAATTTTTTGCTAATGTTTGCAATTAACTTTACGATTCCCGCTTCGACCGTGACATCCAATGCAGTAGTTGGTTCATCCAGCAACAGCAAATCAGGACTTGATAACAGTCCCATTGCTATGACTACACGTTGTTGCTGTCCACCCGAAAGTTGGTGCGGATAGGATTGTAGAATTCGGTCGGGGTCCGGAATGTTCACATCAACAAGGATCTGACGAGCACGATCTAGTGCTTCGCCTTCAGTTA
This sequence comes from Arenicellales bacterium, assembly GCA_965200645.1. Classification (GTDB taxonomy): domain Bacteria; phylum Pseudomonadota; class Gammaproteobacteria; order Arenicellales; family JAJDZL01; genus CBDAUN01. Next base: position 298,151 of record CBDAUN010000002.1, on the reverse strand, counting down.
TGTTTTCATGAGCCAAGGGAACTTCAATCAACTGATTTCCAATGGTCATACTGGGATTAAGTGCGGCAAACGGCTCTTGGTAAATCATGGATATTTCCTTGCCGCGCACCTGTCGAAGTTCTTCTTCCGACAGCTTAGTCAAGTCGCGCCCCTTAAATTCTATAGTGCCTCGTCGAACGGCTCCGTTATGCCCCATGTACTGCATGATTGCCATGGCAACAGTTGACTTACCGCAACCAGACTCGCCTACCAGCCCAATGGTTTCACCACGTTTCACTTCGAGCGAAAAGTCGACAACAGCCGGTATTTCACCTGCTCTGGTGAAATACGATATATCCAGATTTTGAATCTTTAGTACAGGTTGATCGTCACTCGCCATAATTCAAAATACCCGTATCTAATCACGCAGTGAAATCTCACGTAGTCCGTCAGCCAATAGATTAAATCCCAGCACCAGCGTGGATATTGCTATACAGGGCAATACGGTCATATGTGGAAATGTCAATGCCATTTGGCGAGTTTCGTTAATCATGCCACCCCAATCCGGATCCGGTGGTGGTAGTCCGAGACCCAGAAATCCAAGCACTCCAATATTGATAATGACGTAACCCATGCGTAGACAACCGTCCACAATCAACGGACCACGAGCGTTGGGAAGTAACTCAACCAGCATAATTCGCCAAGCCGACTCGCCACGAGTTTGGGCAGCTGCAATGTAGTCGCGATTTCTTAAATCGAGCACCAGTCCTCTGACAATTCTCATAATTGCCGGACCACTTGCAAAGACGATTGCTACGACAATATTTAAACCAGATGCACCGACAGTTGAAATGATGATGATGTACAACACAAGAACTGGAAAGGACAAAATCATATCGCCGATTCTAGATAGCACGTCATCCACCCAGCCTCGGTAGTATCCCGCAACCAATCCCATCACGATACCCACAATATAGGCACTGAATGTAGCAACTGGTGCATAGAACAGCACTGTTCTTGAACCCCAAATCAATCGCGAAAGAATGTCGCGTCCGATATGATCAGTACCCAACCAAAATCTGCCTCCATCGGGTGCAACAGCACCGATCTTCTGCAACGGCATAATTGTGGCATTTGGCTCATAGGGAGAAATTAGTGGTGCAAATATTGCAACTAGCACCCAAAATCCTACAAGAAAGGCACCAATCATGCCTACCCAACTTTCCCGCAACAGAGCAACACTGTGCGCTATTCGCAGTAGTCCCCTCAACAAAGGAGAGCGAGTGTTGTCCCGAGTGATTGCCGCTTCAGCCATGAATTAAATTAGTTGAATCGAATTCGAGGATTTAAATAGGTGTAGGCGATATCGGATAGCAACTGCGTCATTACCACTACAAAAACTGCGACCATTGTGCACGCTTCAATGAGGTACACATCCTGACGCAATGCAGCATCAAGCAACAACGCCCCAAATCCCTTATATGCGTAAAAGAATTCTACTACGATCACCCCTGACAACAGCCAATTTACCTGCAGCATTAAAACTGTAAACGGTGCAATCAATGCATTACGCAACGCGTGCTTCAAAATGACCTTACGAAAGGGCAAACCCTTCAATACAGCAGTTCGCACGTAATGGGTTGTCATGACTTCTGCCATTGAGGCACGAGTCATTCGTGTTACATAACCGAAGTCGTAAATTAGCAACACAAGCACTGGCAGAATCATCTGCTTCCAGTCAAAACCGTCAAACATACTGCTTGTGCCAGGCAACCACTGCAGCGAAAATACAAAGATTCCAGAGAAGAAAACGGTACTTGCGAACTCAGGAACCGATGTCGTCAAAATACTGACTACAGAGATCGTTCGGTCCATTTTGGTGCCTTCACGCATTCCTGAGAGGATTCCCAACACCAGGGAAATTGGGACCAAAAGCACGAACACCCAAAAGGCGAGTATTGTTGTGTTCCACAGCCTCGGCCACAGCACTTCCGAAACAGGAATTTTGTAGATCGTAGATACGCCAAAATCCCCCACAAGAAAGTTACCCAGCCAAGTGATGTAGCGAAAGACAACGGGTTCGTTATAGCCGTTGGTTTCCAACCAAATTTCCCGCTGAGCTTCGGTGCTGTATGGACCTAAAACTTTAACCGCGACTGAAGCAACATCAAATTCCAACAGTAAAAAAAGTACTAAAGATACCACCAACATTGTCAGTAGCATGGTAGCGAAGCGTTTGCTAATGAGAATAATCACTTCGCTAACTCAATTTGAACCATCTGAAACGATGGTAGGACAGCTTTTCACTGGCTTCATCAGCCAGCAACAGATCGCCTCGACTCTAAGACTCCATCAAGCCAGTCGGGGTCCATCTCAGGTACTGAACCCAAAAGCAGTTCAGTGTAGTCATGGTGGGGCGGTGCTAGAACCTCTTCCTTGTCACCGCTTTCAACAATTCGTCCCTGAAGCATAACAACAATTTCATCAGCAATGGCCTTAACCGTAGCCAAATCGTGCGTGATGAAAAGATAAGTAATTTCCAACTCCTGTTGAAGTCTATGTAGCAACTTAAGTATTTCCTCAGCCACCAATTGGTCCAATGCAGAAGTGACTTCGTCGCAAATAATCACTTCGGGGCTGGCCGCCAGTGCTCGGGCGATACATACCCTCTGCTTTTGTCCACCGGACAACTCTGGAGGATATCGGCCAATGAAATTAGTTGGCAGTTCTATCATTTCCAGCAATTCCTTGACCCGCTGCTCGCGCTTGCTACCTGACATCCCGTAATAAAATCCGAGTGGTCGACCAATAACATCGCGTAACTTCTGGCGCGGATTTAGAGCTACATCAGGCATTTGATAAATCATTTGGATGTTTCTGAGTTGCTCCTTCGGTCGGTCCTTATATGAGCGAGCGAGTTCGACCCCGGAGTACATCACAGAGCCTTGGGAAGGCGGCAGAAGTCCAGTAATTGCCCGAGCAAGCGTGCTCTTGCCGCTCCCGGATTCTCCTACAACTGCAATTGTTCGGCAACGATGGACATCAAGATTGATGTCATCCAGTACTTTGATTCCACCTGCATATGAAGCGTGCAGGTCAGTTACCTTGATGATCGGCTCCTCATCTGCCTGACTTTCCTCATCATCTTTACGAAAAGTACGAACAGCTAACAGATCCTGCGTGTACTTCTCCTTTGGATTGTACAGAATATCTCTGGTGTTTCCTTCCTCAACCAGATCCCCGTAACGCAATACCATGATGCGGTCTGCCAACTGAACCACCACTGCCAAATCATGCGTGATGTATATGGCCGCTGTATTGAACGTTCTCACCACATCCTTTATTGCAGCAAGGACTTCAATCTGAGTCGTTACGTCCAATGCGGTTGTTGGTTCATCGAAAACGATTAGATCTGGTTCGCAGGACATAGCCATCGCAACCATGGCTCTTTGCAGTTGTCCGCCAGACACCTGATGCGGAAACCTGTTTCCGATGTTGTCTGGGTCAGGCAGTTCCAGTCGTGCATAAATTGCCCGGGCGTTGTTGGCAGCCTGCTGAAATTTCATGACTCCGTGCTGAACCGGTGTTTCAGCATATTGATCAATCAGACGATGTGCTGGATTGAAAGAGGCAGCCGCACTTTGCGCAACATAGGACATTCGCACACCGCGAATTTCGCGTAATTCTTCTGTGGTTTGTTCGTGAATCGGAATTCCATCAAAGTCGATTGTACCGCCAACTATCTTACATCCCGGTCTGGTGTAGCCCATCGCAGCGATGCCGATGGTGGACTTGCCTGCACCGGATTCGCCAATTAGACCGAGCACTTCGCCGCGCTTTAAGTCAACGTCGACACCATTTACAATTGGCTTCCAGGCTTCGTCGGCGAAACCGTCTATGCGAAGACCTCGTATTGTCAATAATTGATCAGACTTTTCAGGCACTTGAATCGATCCGTCTACGTCCTACTAGTATTCTTCTCGAAGCCCGGCAGTTTTACGCTGGAACCAGTCAACAATTAAGTTCACTGCAATCGTTAGAACAGCGATTGCCGCCGCAGGTACAAGTGGGGTAAAAATTCCGTAAGTAATCGCGACTCCGTTTTCCCGAACCATAGCACCCCAGTCTGCAGCTGGTGGCTGAATTCCAATACCCAAAAAACTCAGCGAACTGATGAACAAAAATACAAAACAGAATCTGAGGCCAAACTCGGCCAGTAATGGCGTCAAGGTGTTTGGAAATATTTCTCTACGCATAATCCAAACCAAGCCTTCGCCGCGCAATCTTGCTACTTCTACGTACTCCATCACATTTATGTCCATGGCCAATGCCCGGGAAATCCTGTACACACGTGTAGAATCGAGAATTGCAATCACGAATACCATGACAGGAATTGATGTGCCAAATATTGACAATACGATCAAGGCGAAAAACAGTGTCGGGAAAGCCATGATGATGTCAACGAAGCGACTCAGTAGTATGTCCACCCAACTACCGACAGCGGCCGCAAAAAATCCTGCCGCCATGCCCATGAAGAATGCTAAACAGGTAATGCCCAAGGCCAGTGCAATGGTATTTCTCGCACCGTACAGTACTCTACTGTATAGGTCACGACCCAACTGGTCCAGACCCAAAACAGTGTCACTCTCCGCTGGACTTGCCCACGGAACGGGCTGAACGACTTCACTCTCACCATAGGGTGCCAAGGCAGGGGCAAAAATTGCGGCGATTGCATAAAAGATCAAAATGACGATGCTGATTTGTGCCGGTAATCCAGCTCGCTTCAACGAATTAATCGCTCTCCTCACTACTCTAAACCGCTAACGTGGATGCCGCATTCGAGGATTACTGACGATGGCAAGAATATCTGCAAGCATATTCAAAAATATGTACGTGGCGCCAAAAATAAGTATGCACGCCTGCACAATTGGTAAATCTCGTGCTGTTACCGAATCGATCATTAACAGGCCTAGACCTGGATACACGAATACGACTTCGACAACAACAACACCTACTACAAGGTAGGCTAAATTCAGTACGATGACGTTAATGATCGGTGAAAGTGCATTTGGCAGTGCGTGATTCACGATAATTCGAGCACGTTTCAACCCTTTTAGATTTGCCATCTCGATAAAGGGACTTTGCATCAAATTAATGATGGCTGCTCGTGTCATCCTCATCATATGAGCTACCGTTACTAACGACAATGTAGCTATGGGTAATATGGAGATATAGATCTTCTCCCAAAAACTCATGGAATCCGACAAATTAGAAATGGCAGGAAAAAATTGCCACTGCACGGCGAACAGTGCGACCAGCATGTAGCCGATAAAAAACTCGGGCAATGAAATTGCGCCGAGCGTAATCGTCGAAATCATCTTGTCGAGAAACGACTCACGATAAAGCGCTGCCAATATTCCTAAAAACAGCGCCAGCGGTACAGCCACAATCGCAGCAGTCACCGCCAGGAATAAAGTGTTGGTTAACCGACTCGCCATTAATTCGGAGACGGGTCGTGAGTTGGCTAAGGAAATGCCCATGTCGCCCTGAACAAAACTGCTCAGCCAATCCCAGTAGCGAACGACTACCGGTCGGTCTAAACCAAGTTGTGCGCGAATCGCCTGAACAGTTTCCGGGGTAGCAGCCTGGCCAAGGCGCTGCTCGGCGAAATCACCGGGCAACGCCTCTACTGCCAAAGATATTAATATTGTGATAACAATTAGCGTAATCAATCCGAAAGCTGAACGCCGTGCAATGAGATTTAGTAGTCCCATTTTTCGATATTAGCCTGCAGAAATTCGAATCAAATCCGCTCTATTGTTACGCGAAGCTCCAACGTTCCGAACACTTCTGACCGTCAAGTTCCCAAGCGCTACTAATTTGGTCGGGCAAGTGAATGTCATCGGATACTCCCATCAGGTCTGCTGCGAATAGTGGAACAACTGTGCCACCTTCTTCCCAATGCAGTCGCTGCATTTCCCAATACATGTCCTTGCGCTTTACTGGATCAACTTCGGCTCGCGCGAGGAGCAACAAGTCTTGGAATCTAGGATTATTCCAATTGTTATCGTTCCATGCACCTCCGAATTGATAAGCAATGGTCCACATCCAATCCTGGGTGGGTCGACCTGACCAGTAGCACATGGCCCATGGCCGGGTCTGCCAAACATTTGACCAATAACCATCATTCGGCTCACGGATAACATTGATGCTGATTCCGGCCTTCGCTGCGTGCTCTCTCATGAGAACCGCTGCGTCAACTGCACCGTCAAATGCCGCATCAGCAGCCGAAAGCTCAACGGACAACCCTTCCATACCAGCTTCCTTCAGCAGGAATCGGGCTTGGTCGGGATCGTATTCGCGTTGAGGCAGGTCAGTGTTGTAATACTCCTGTTGACGGCCAATCGGCAAATCATTACCAATTTCCCCGTGTCCACCGAGCACTGTAGCCAATAGTGCCGGTCGGTCTATTGCCAGACGCAATGCTTGTCGGACCTTAACGTTATCAAAAGGTGGTTTGTCTACCAGCATCGGAACCGTATAGTGTTTCGTACCAACGATCTTGTGAACCGCGACTCCAGGTGCTTTGTCCAGCAATGTAGCGGTTCGCTGCGATACACGATTTGTGGTATGCACTTGACCTGTTTTTAAGGCGTTGTCACGAGCGGCGGAATCAGCAATTACTGTAATGACGCAACCGTCAAAATATGGCAAACCGCTCTTAAAGTAATTTTCATTGCGTGCTGTCTCGGACCGCACACCCGGTTCGTAGGAAACTAACTTCATCGGACCACTTCCGACACCTGATTCCCAACCTTCTGTCGGAAAGACGGATGCGTGATAGTCACTCAGAATCCAAGGAAAGTCAGCGTTACCGGACTTCAACTTAAAGTGAATTGTGTAATCCCCATCCGCTTTCATGGAGTCGATTTGTCGCATTTGATCTGCAATTGCCGAAGTAGATTCCTCACGGATGTGATGCTGATAAGAAGAGATAACGTCCGCAGCGGTTAATGTTTTACCATTGTGGAACTCAACTCCCTTAATCAACTCAAAAGTCCAGTCGATAGCACCCGGTTGAGCTTCCCAACCAGCAGCAAGATCACCACCGATTGAGCCGTCAGGCTTGACCTCAGTCATGTGGTTACGGGTTTGATATTCGAGATTGATGCCAACAGAGTCGGTATGCGTGCCCGGATCCAGCGTGTCTGTGGTGGATCCGCCGCCCATTCCCAAATTCAAGACTCCACCGTATTTTCTTTCCTGTCCAAATGCTGATTTTGAAAACAACGCACCCGGAACTGCTGCCGCTGCACCCATTGCCGCACTGCGTTGCAGGAATTCTCTACGGTTGATCTTTCCCAAATTAAAAGCTCTTTCGAGCTCGTGAATATCTTTCATTCGATAGCCTCCTATCAATACCAGATTAAACCTAAGACACCATCTAGCGTCGGCGAACTTCCAGAAAAATCTTTATAAAACCTTTCATGGGGTTTACTTCTATAAATGTGCTGACAATTTATGTCGCAAATAAGACATTCAACTTCAAAACCCCGTATGTTAACGAATCGAGTATAGCATTAAGAACATTAAATTGCTATGAGGTAAGCACTTTAATCAGTTCTGATTTCTGGGTTTTGCCAAATTTGAAATTCGCTTCCACCAGAGCCCTTTTCAAACCACTTCGATTTCAATACTTGATACGCCTTCGACCGCTCCGAAAAGACGATCACCCTTTTCAATGGGACCAACCCCCGCCGGCGTACCTGTGAATATCAAATCTCCCGCTGCAAGTTCGAACAGTTTTGACAACTCGGTAATAATCTCCGGCACCGACCAAATCAACTGATTTAGGTCACCATTCTGTCGAAGTTCATCATTCACAGTCAGCCAAATGCGTCCCGCACTAGGATGTCCGATCGAAGCTGCCGGGGTTATGTCGCTCATCGGTGCAGAATAATCAAATGACTTACCAGCCTCCCAGGGTCGTCCCTTCTGCTTCATCTCCTGTTGCAAGTCACGCCGCGTGATATCAATGCCTACGGCATAGCCGTAGACATGATTCAGTGCATCACCTTCTTCAATATTTGCCCCGCCTGATCCTAAAGCGACAACCAGTTCGATTTCGTGGTGCACATTGCTGGAAAGCGGTGGATAAGGAAACTTTAATTTGCCCGATGATTTCGAGCCGTAAGGCAATGCCGAATCCGGAGGTTTTTGAAAAAAAAATGGCTTTTCACGATTTGGATCATGCCCCATTTCTCGGGCATGTTCGGCATAATTTCGCCCGACCAGATAAATTCTTCTGATGGGATAAGGACTTGATGTTCCGGTGACCGATGCTACTGCACGTTGAAAATCTGGTATGGCATAACTCATTTCAATAGGCTCCAATAACTTATTTTTTATTCGAGAGTTTTACGACTTTTAATGGTCGAAGTCTTTTTACGACAAGACTTATTCTATTCTCGTTCTAGCCAGGACTTCCTCGTCAAGTTCAAACCCGAGTCCTGGGCGATCACTCAAAATTACGTGACCTTTGTTATCGTATTTGATGGGTTGCTTAAACATAAAGTCTCGAGTTGGAACATCCCATTCGGGCGGGTCATAGGAATATTCAAGGTATGGCGGTAACCCGGTTCCAGCAACTAAGTGAGCATTGGCAAGAAAACCAATTCCATTGCCCCAGGCATGCGGGTTGAACATCACACCAGCCTCAGTTGCCTCCTTAGCAACCTTGGCGAGTCCTGTTATTCCACCAAAGTAGGCGCAATCCGTTTGTAAAACATCAACACAGCGGGTCCGAATCATTTCACTAAGTTCATAGTATTCGGTATTCATCTCACCGCTTGCGATCCTGGGAAATCCTTCAATTTCCCTTAACTTCCTGAGCCCAGCAAAATCACCACGATGCAATGGTTCCTCCACCCAATACAGGTTGTATTCAATGAGTTCTTCAATGGCTGCTTTCGCATCGTCAAACTTCCACCAGTCTGAACTATCCCAGGGCATGCGCCATGCCTGATTTGCATCGACCATAATATTGATACCGTCACCGACGGCATCACGCACGGCTTGAATTGCCTTGGCATCTTCACCAGGTGGGCGCCGACCAATGCGAAATTTCATTGCCTGAAAACCCTTCTCCTTTAACATAGAGGCTTGCTCTGCGAGTTGTTGCGGGTGCCGTACAGTACCAGTCGACCCATAAACGGGGATTTTCGATTGGTTTCCGCCAAGTAATTTATAGACAGGTAGACCTTCAACTTTACCCTTGAGGTCCCAAAGCGCTATATCTAAAGGCCAACAGCGACTTGCAAATAAACTGATGCTGTCCAATGCTCGATTGTGCCGATCAAAGTCGAAAGGATCCTTGCCAATAAATACATCCTTGAATCGCTCAAACCCAATCATTGCATCTCCCGATCCGATGCCTACAATATCCTCGTCGGCTATCACTCGAACTATGGTCGCTTCAAGTTGGGCTAATGGTCTCGGGTCCCACGAAGAAAAAAATGGTTGGGGAAGGTCAATTCGATGACGTGTAAGGACAATATCTTTAATCTTCATAAACGACTACATGATCTGTATCTATAAAATTAGCCAGGTATCAGAACACAAAATTGGTAATGTTCCATTTTTTGCAACAGATACTTGTTAAAAATATTTGTGTGTGTAAATTAGTTCCAAAATTTTGCAAGATTGGAATTTTACATGTGAACTTATACTAATTCGGGTTGAAAAGGACACTATGAGTCCACTGTATCAAGATCAATTCTAGAGGACTAAACTCAACTACCTTCATCACTGAACAATCGCAACAAATTCAACAATCATGAAATCAATTGAAAATCGCAGATGGGTGCTGGCTTCTTTTCCTAAAGGCATGCCTACTGAAGACAACTGGCGGATAGAAACTGTTCACCCACCGAAACTTGAAAAAGACGAAGTTCTGGCTCGTGCACTATATTTATCTGTTGACCCCTACATGCGGGGGCGCATCAGTGCAAAACAAGGCTATGCTGCAGGAGTAAAACCCGGCGATTTGATGGTGGGCGGTGCAGTAGCAGAAATTGTTCAATCCAATCATCCGCAGTGGCAAGTGGGAGAAATCGTAGAAACCATCCAGTTCGGTTGGCAGGAATACGCGGTTCTCAATCCATCCAAATTAACAAGAGTTGACACGAATATCGGACCTGCACACGCCTGGTTGAGTTATTTGGGTATGCCTGGAATAACAGCCTGGTGTGCATTGAACCTTGTCGGAAAAATGAAGGCTGGTGAAACTGTACTGGTGTCGGCTGCTGCGGGAGCAGTTGGACAAATTGCTGGCGCACTGGCAAAAACAGCAGGTTGTCGAACCATTGCCGTAGCCAGTTCTGAAGAAAAGTTGCGGTGGTGTCGCGAAATCGGCTACGACCAAGGCATAAACTACCGAACTTCAAAGGATATTCGAGCTGACATTGCAGCTGCCTGTGAAAACGGCATCGATATTTTCTTTGACAATACCGCGGGACCCATTCATGACGCAACTATGCAAAATCTCGCTCTGGGAGCTCGGGTGATTATCATTGGCACCATCAGTTTAGCCGGGTCATTGGAACAGCCTGACATTGGCGAAAGATTTCTACGGCAAATTCTCGTCGCCAGAGCAACCGTAACCGGTTTTTTAGTGTTTGATCACTTGGACAAGTATTCACTGGCAAGAAACTCCATCGCACAACTGACGGATTCCGGACAGTTCAAATTCAGAACTGACTTTATGCATGGCATTGAATCCATGCCTGAAGCATTTTTGCGCCTTTTACATTCAAAGAACTTTGGCAAACAGTTGGTGCGAACTGAATTTGCCAATGGCATGCGCGAGTGACGGTACAAGGCGCGAACTAAAAGTCGGTAGGCACACCACCTTCAGCAATTCGACGATCAACAAAAGCATCCAGTTGTTGTCGCAGGTCCGAATCAAGTTGGGGTTCTTCGTACTCAGACAACAGATGTTTATATACCCGATTGGCATGCTGCATCGTCTGCGGACTGCCCGCTTCTGACCAGGTTTCAAAGTTTCTCCAGTCGGAAATCAGGGGGGTGTAAAACGCATCTCGATAGCGACTTTGAGTGTGCTGGGTACCAAAGAAGTGGCCACCGGGTCCAGCTTCCTTCATCGCATCAAACCCAATTTCTTCGTCATTTAGAGAAATCGGCTTCATATATTCCGCAACGGTTTGCAACAACTCTGCATCAACAACAAACTTCTCAAACGACGCCGTTAATCCGCCTTCGAGCCAACCGGCACCGTGCAACATGATATCGGCATGCCCGTTAACCGCACCCCAAAGGGAAAATACCGACTCGTACGCCGACTGAGCGTCTACACAGTTCGAGGCGTTGGTGTTTGAAGAACGAAATGGCAGGCGGTAGCGTCGTGCCATCTGGCCGCTGGCCAGTGCCGCCTTCATATACTCCGGTGTTCCAAACGCTGGGGCTCCCGAACGCATGTCTACATTGGAGGTAAATCCACCATAGACAAAAGGGGCTCCCGAACGAGTGGTCTGAGAAATCACAAGACCCGCCAGTACTTCAGCATTTTGCTGCACAATAGCACCGGCCAAAGTTACCGGAGCCATTGCGCCAGCCAGGGTAAACGGCGTTAACACGACGACTTGGTTTCGTTTGGACATTTCAATAATTCCACGAGTCATGTTTCCGTCTAAACGCAATGGTGAATTGGAATTTACAACAGTGAGAACGCTCGGCTCTGTGTCCAATTGATCATCGTCGATGCCGCGACCAATTTTGACGATTTCCAGCGAGTCTGCAATCTGGCGTGCACCGAGAGAATAAGCATGAAACACTTTATCGCTAAGCACGACAAAATCTCGCAAGCACTCCAAATATCGAATCGATACAGAAAGGTCGACTGGCTCAACGGGATACCCGCCGAATAAATGCACAATATTTAGATGCTGAGCTAGACGTAAAAAGTTACGAAAATCGTGATGATTTCCGGTACGCCTACCATGGTCAAGATCGGAGGAGTGAGGCGGACTGCCAACCGTCGCAAAATTTAACTGGTTAACACCAAATTCAACGTTATTCTGAGGATTTCGGGCGTGTACGGTGAAGCATGGTCGCACCGTCTCCATGCATTGTTCAACCAGCCCCCTGTCAATGTATATCTGCTGTTCACCGCGAAGGGTTGCGCCACCCGTATCCACCAATAGCTGACGCGCCTCCGGAAGTAAAATTTCCACACCGACCTGTTCAAGCACATCCAATGATGCTGTGTGAACCTGCTCGACTTCGTCGGCGGAAAATAATTCTATCGGTGGAAACCGATTGATTACAGTTTCACGAGGAAGTTGTGCGACTATGGAATTTGCTAGGCTTTCCAGTGCTTCACGATTTTTTCGTCGTCGCATTAACGGACAATCCTGGATTCAAAAAGTTCTGATTCGGCGGTTGGAGTCTTTACCTTCATTAACAATAGCCCACCAACTACAAACAAACCTATGATTGTTAGAATTGAAGTTCGATGTCCAACAGCAACAGCCGCCCATCCGACTAGAACTGGACCCAGAATCGCTGCCGCCTTACCAATCATATTGAATATTCCAAAATATTGTCCGACCTGATCTTGCGGAATCATCTGTGCGTACAGCGATCGACTCAAAGCCTGAATTCCACCTTGCACCAAACCAACCATGAAGGCAAGAATAAAGAACTCCGCACCGGAAGTAATGAAATAACCCCAGATCGTGGCAGTGATGTAGACAACGATACCGCAATAAATTCCGAGTTTAGGCCCGTATTGCTGGCCCAACCAGCCAAATACCAGCGCCGCCGGAAATCCCACAAATTGGACCATCAGTAAGGCGACAATTAAGTCGTTACTTTCGAGACCAATGGACAGCCCGTAGTCAACTGCCATGCGAAATATCGTCCCAACGCCATCGATGTAGAACCAATAGGCGACTAAAAACAGCAGAATCGTGCGCTTACCGCGAAGCAAAACCACAGTTTCTAAAAGCTCACTGAGTGCTGCTTTGAAAAGACCTTTATTACTGGTGCGTTCAGATGACTTTTCTTCAACATATAGAAATATAGGAATGGTAAACACGGCCCACCAAAAAGCAACTGTAAAGAAACTGAATTGAACCGCTTGACCAGCATCAGCAAATCCGAAAACCGCTGGATTCAAAACCATCACAACATTAATGAGAAAAAGCAACCCGCCACCAAGATAGCCGAGAGCATATCCAGTGCACGATGCCAAGTGAATTCGTTCCTTGGTAGGCGCAACATCCACCAACATTGCATCATAAAAAACGTTCCCGCCGGTAAATCCAATCTGGCCAATAAAGAACAACACCAGCGCAAACTGCCAATTTCCCTGTCCAACCATGTAGAGACAAGCGGTTGACAAAACTCCCAAAAATGAAAAAACCATAAGAAATTTTTTCTTGGTGCCGGCACAGTCGGCAACTGCACCTAAGATCGGCCCAATAATGATGATTACTATGCTGGATATTGAAGTGACTAACCCCAGGCGAAAAGTTGTAATCGCAGGATCTTCTCCGACTGACCAGAATTCGCGAAAGAAAATTGGAAAAAATCCGGCGATCACCGTTGTCGCAAACGCTGAGTTCGCCCAATCATAAACTGCCCAAGAAAAAGTCTTTTTCTCCAGCATACTTCGGATTTTCACAACAACCTCCTGTCGTTGAAATTGTTCTTAATTCTACAACGTATCCATTATGTCATTTAGGATCATGTAGCAGAACAAATTTGCTTTGCTGTGAGAGGCAACTTGATTCAACACTTCCACTGAAATGTTCTCGAATCTGGCACTCTTGATTGGGGAACTATATACTTGTCTGATATGTAATCATCAATTAGGATTTTAATATCTCGATAACAATCAGAATTTGATGATGCCACACAAAGGGCTAAGCAAATCACAAACAAGTGCGATAACGCAGTTCAAACTCGCACAGATTGTTTCCGATGAAGAGTCGTCCACCAAATAGTTTGAAAATCTAATCTGGGTGGCGGGATGACATTTTCCGCATTGTAGCTGCAAAGCAAACCATATCGCGTTGAAGGCTTCAGGGCTACCTTATTACTGTGGTCCATGATCAATACCACTTTTAGTGCGTATTGGCACTGTGTATGAACTATCGAAGGCTTCACTGAGTTAGTGAGATTTTGTATCTATCTTGAAATGAGCAGTGTAATAGGGGCATCTTCAATGAAACTTCATCGGGATATCGGAGTCACGCAAAAGACTGCATGATTCCTGTTGTATCAAATTTGTGAAGCTTCAAATACACAACGAGAAGATCTGTAGGTCGGCTTAGTCAAAGTGGAGGATGAGGTTGGAGAGAAGGAACGCAACAAGCATAACAACAAGAAACTTAAAGCGGGTGGAGGCGTATGACATATTGACTTCAGTAAATGGAATATTCTGTCTTTCAGAGGCTCAGGGCAAAACATCCGAACTAGAGTTGATGATTTGAAATTAATCACCTACTTCCGATAATGCCTGAAGACAAGATATAAAAGTGGCAAATTGTCGATCAATACCAAGCAATGGTTGGAGGGACGGGCATGAAATTCAGCGCCAATTTCCCAGGTGATCTTTTCGGCGGCATCACCACTGCGGTCGTGATGCTGCCGATGGCGTTGGCTTTCGGCGTGGCCTCGGGTCTAGGCCCAGTGGCCGGAATCTACAGTGCCATTGCGGTGGGATTCTTCGCTGCCGTGTTCGGTGGCACGTCTTCACAGATTTCGGGTCCCACCGGACCGATGACAGTTGCTATGGCGGCAGTTGTCGCTATGCATGCCGACAGTCTGGTAACTGCCTTCACTATCGTCATGCTAGCCGGTCTATTGCAGATGTGCCTCGGCCTGCTGCGAATCGGCAGTTTCGTGAGCTACACACCATATTCAGTCATCTCTGGCTTCATGACCGGTATCGGCACCATCATCATCATTTTGCAGGTACTGCCCTTGCTCGGGACCGAATTCGTTTCGGGACCACCGCTCAGCCAGATCGCGGCTTGGCCAGCCGCTTTCACCAATCCAAGTCTGCACGACCTCGCAGTGGGAACGGTCGCCTTGGCGACGTGCATTTTCTGGCCGCGTCGGATACGACAGTTTCTGCCGGCACCGCTGGCAGCATTGGTGATTGGTACCTGTCTTGGTTTTTTTGCACTCACTGACGCGCGGACCATCGGCGAGATACCCTCGGGTCTGCCCGCGTTCCAGTTTCCACACTTAGAGTGGGGATCGATCGGCAGCCTCGTGGAACC
This sequence comes from Arenicellales bacterium, assembly GCA_965200645.1. Lineage (GTDB taxonomy): Bacteria > Pseudomonadota > Gammaproteobacteria > Arenicellales > JAJDZL01 > CBDAUN01. The sequence goes on along the minus strand of CBDAUN010000002.1, from coordinate 282,861 downwards.
GGCGCTGATCATTGCGCTACTTGGTTCAATCGACAGCCTGCTGACTTCGCTGGTTGCAGACTCCCAGACCCGTACGCGCCACAATTCCAATCGGGAGCTTGTGGGACAAGGTCTCGGCAATCTTGCGGCCGGTCTGTTGGGTGCGCTACCGGGCGCAGGCACAACCGTGGGAACCGTGACAAGTATTCGAGCCGGTGGTCGCAGTCCGCTGGCAGGAATTTTTGCAGCGGCTCTGTTGCTTGCCCTCTTGCTAGGATTCGGCTGGATTACCGAACCAGTCCCGCTCGCAGTTCTAGCCGGCATTCTCATAAAGGTCGGCTGGGACATCGTGGACTGGCGTTTCGTCCTTCATCTGCGGGCAATCCGTAACGAATTTGTTCTTGTCATGCTCCTCACCTTCTTGGTGACTGTGTTGATCGATCTCGTCACCGCCGTTGCGCTCGGGCTAATCGTCGCGGGGGTGGTACGTTCGAAAGACCTGGCAAGTGGCGAGATGGACAGTGTGATTTCCGTACCACTGATGGACCCCACCCTTGTGCCGAACCTCGACGATATCGATCCTGATCGCATACCCGTCGGGCTAGTGAAGTTACGGGGGCGTTTCTCAGTCAGTTCCGCGAACGAGCTGACTCGCGAGCTCTCTGCGGATATCAAGGATCACGAGGTCGTCATCCTGGATTTTACCGACACGACCGACGTAGACGACAGCGCGGCGCTGGCGATTGAGGAGTTGGTATTGGCAGCACTCGACGAAGACACCGCCTGCATCGTAGTGGGCCTGGCAAAAGGAGGGGAAGTAGCTGATATTCTAAATTCGCTCCAGGTCTTCCGTGGTATTCCCGCTTGGCATTTCGTGGATGGAGTCGACGAGGCCAAGCGACTGGCCAGTCTGCTCCTTAACGAGCCTGACGCCACGAAATCCTAAAGCGGCGCTTACCACAACGGCCAGGATCCGGCTACCAACATTGCCGGTTTCCACGAATCCATCCGCTTTCTACCATCAAGTACCGCCGAACCCCCACCGTTAATTCACTTCACCCGCAAAACCCGGTCTATCCGCTAACCGGTGGTGTGTACCGCTGGTTGCCTCGGTCTCGTTATCAGTTAGGAAGAACTGTGGATGACCGGACTCGATAGCGAAGGGTGTCGATACCAAAATTAAATTCCTCGGGAGTGTCAGTTGAAAATTGCCTATTTTCGGTTACTAGTGACGAGTTAGGTATACACTTAGTCGTAGGCTCAGACTTTCTGATCTTATACGATGAGCGAAGACCCTTTGTGCCTGCCCTTTGCGGGTTATTCGTAGATGATGCGCAACTAAAATTCCGGATTGATCGTGCGTATTTGGTTGAGTTCTTAGAGCAATCCGAGGACTTTCAACCATCAAATCAACCCTGGTCAAAATCTGATGTCAGGAAGTCTGGGGTTGTCATCTAGTCTACCGCCTCAAGGTTAACCCCCACTTCTTGACTCTTAATTGGACAATTACCTAGAAATTTTGTCTATAATTTACTTAGTTGAACTAATTGAATTTTTCGGGTAGAGTTGCTATGCTTAAAATTACCGATTTACTTCACAGGGTTATTAGTCGCATCTTCAAACCGATTTTTGTAACTATCTCTCTTAGCCTGGTTTCTACTTCAGCATTTGCCGCTGAAGGGGAACTCGCATTCATTCTGAACACCTACTCGTTCTTGATTTGGGGGGTACTGGTAATGTGGATGTGCGCCGGCTTCACCATGCTGGAAGCCGGCTCAGTACGCACCAAGAACGCTTCCGTAATTTGTCTAAAAAACGTAGGGCTATATTCTATCGCAGGTATTGCATACTACATCGTTGGTTATAACCTGATGTATGTCGATGTCGGATCATTTATCGGTCAATTCAACCTGTTTTATGCATCGACAGAAGCGGAACTTGCGCTACTAGATGGAGGTAGCGTAGAAGCCCTGGGAGATCAAGGCTACTCGACAATGTCCGACTGGTTCTTTCAAATGGTCTTCGTAGCAACTACAGCATCAATCGTTTCAGGCACCATCGCTGAAAGAATAAAACTGTGGTCATTCTTTTTATTCATCGCAATACTGACAGCAGTGATCTACCCCATAGTCGGTGCCTGGACTTGGGGCGGTGGATGGCTCAACGAGATGGGTTTTCAAGATTTTGCTGGATCAACAATCGTGCACTCAACAGGTGGTTGGGCAGCACTCGCCGGAGCAATGGTGATTGGCGCAAGAGCAAATAAATTCAAAGATGACGGTAGTGTCAAGTCAACGCCCCCCTCCAACGTACCCGCAGTCACATTGGGAGTCTTTATTCTTTGGCTCGGGTGGTTTGGATTCAATGGAGGATCTCAGCTCGCACTGGGCAGTGCAGCAGACGCGATTGCAATGAGTATCGTGTTGGTCAACACCAACCTGGCAGCGGCGGCGGGGATCCTGGTTGCTATGGCTATTTCAAAATCCCTGCTCGGACGAGTTGATCTCCTAGCCGTCCTAAATGGCGCAATTGCAGGATTGGTGGCGATCACCGCTGGACCGGACATCACCAGTCACACTTGGGCAATTGTGATCGGTGGTATAGGTGGTCTGCTATGTATGGTTGGTATTAAGTTTTTGGAATTGCTGAAAATCGATGATGTGGTTGGTGCAGTACCAGCTCACTTATTTGCCGGAATTTGGGGAACGCTTGCAGTTTCAATCGCCGCTGGCGGTGATTTCGTAGTACAATTAGTTGGCGTTTTGGCGGTCGGTGCATTTGTATTTATTCTGTCCTGGATTCTTTGGACAGTAATAAGCAAGACAATCGGACTAAGGGTGTCACCCGCTGTTGAGTCGCTTGGGCAGGATGTCGCTGAATTGAAGATAGAAGCCTATCCCGAATTTATGATCATGCCAGATGATGATTAAACCTGGTATTTATTATCTAATCGGGAATAATGCTCATTGTTACAGTCAATCAAAGCACCTGACTATTAAATTTAAAATATAGAAGAGGACGTTAGCAACTCCAAGTGTGTTAAGAAAAAATTCGATTCGGTTATTGCAACCCTAAAGACACAGGAGAATTTGAAACCCCTTCAATTTGCCATTATATTTAGACAACCAGGAGTAATTTTAAATGGATCTCAAAACTGAACGCGAAAACAGTTTCTTAATCATAACGCCCGCCGGAAGAGTCGATGGCAGCAACGCTTTCGATTTTCAAACTTCCATAGACTTGGCAGTTTCGGACGATGATTCGGCCGTAATAATGGATTTAAGTGAACTGACTTATATCAGCAGTGCTGGACTTAGAGTCGTGTTATTGCTAGCCAAAAAATTGAAGAGCCAGAATTCGAATCTCGCACTTTGTTCATTGGCGAGTTCGATTAAGGATGTATTCGAAATTAGTGGATTCGGAAAGATAATTCCTATTTACAGCAACCGCACCGAAGCAATTTCAAATACCTAAATGAGCAATAACGACAATCGAAAGTGTCGTCTGCTCGCTTGAATCTATACCGAACTCAAGGGTTACTGATTTAATCGCTCTATTTTAGAAACTTCAAACTGTTTAACGTTCTTCGATAGTTCCAATCGAAGCAATCCACCGTTCGGAAAGTTAACTTCTTGCGGGTAACCTGTATGCTCCAGCAGGACCCGGGCAATTCCACGACTAGCTACTATCAAAGGCCACCTCGGTAGTACGTCCGTCAATTCTTGAAACCCCGCGAAAACTCGCGTACGAAATTCTGCTTTACTCTCACCATTTGGTGGAGTCTGACCAGAAAACAGTAAGGGGTCGGTAATTTCTGAACTTTGATCGTTCCAATCACCTAACTTGCGTTCAATGAATTTCTCCACCAGCAAAAACTCAAGTCCGAATCTCTGATTAACAATTTCTGCGGTATGGGTGGTCCGCTTGAGAGGAGAACACACAATCAAGCCGGGTAAAGGCACTACCTCCTGAAGAATCTTGCCCACCTCGAGGGATTGCTCACAGCCGAGTTGAGTCAAGTCTGGATCCTGTTCTCCTCCAGAACTGATTTGGAGTGCGTTTGAAGTCGTTTCACCATGACGCAAAAAATAAAAACCGCGACTTGATTCACTCATTTAAGTACAAAATTCGCTTGGGTTGATAGGCGACTGTGTGAATTTGATTGTCTACAAACTTTTCTGGATATCTAATCCAGTCCACAATTTTCCTATTGAGTTCAAAATCGCTGAGTGTAGGGGTATGTCCTGTTTGATTGATGTGAATGACGGATACTGCATCATGTGATTGACGCATTTCATTGATAGTCTCAATTGATGTTGCGTCACTTTCCAATCCGTGCACTACTAGAACTGGACAGTGAATTTCTTTCCAGTCATCCCACCGATCAAGACTTTCGGTTGCTTCGGCACGATAAGCGAGCAAAGACCGAATGTCATGTCGATAAATTCGAGCCTGTTCATCCTCGGACCAGCGCGTTTTGTGGTGGGCATTGTTTAGCATCACCGCGTCCAATGCCGGACCTACAGCTTTCGCTGAAGCTCCGGTTCGTCGAAACATTTCAGATGGCTTGTGAAAAGTGTAGTATCTACCTACCGCCTTGGCTCTGCGAGCACGTCGTTCACTAGGTATATATGGGCTGCTATCATTAAAAATTATTCGAGTGACTACGCTCGGATATTTTTTGGTGAAGCGCATTGCAATCACTGCTCCCAATGAAGAACCCAGCAATGTACAGGTCCGAAGTTGGACGTGGTCGATAAACTGTCTCAGTTGCTCAACATATGACTCAAGCGTATAGTCAGTTAATTCTGCAAGCCAGCCACTACGTCCTCTGCCGGCAAGTTCCAAACTGTAGATGCGCAACTCCGGTATCGCATCAATCGAAATAAATCGAAATCTTTGAGCCGCATTGGTCAATCCACCGATTGCCACAACGGGTTCAACACCGCGACCTGAATCGGCGTAAGAAAGCGAAACCGTATAAGATTTGCCCAAACCGTAAACTGCATCCTGCAAACTTACCGGATGGTGATATTGAAATCGGTAAAGTTGAGGCCACTGATATTCCCCGTCGAGATACTCTATTGCCGCAACTAATTGGTCGTAGTGATTCCAATCTAATTGGTGGGTAAACTCTACGGATAACTTTGCGAAACACTGTCTCAATGCATCGTCTGCGCGACGTGCGATGCCCAATGTCGGTAACGGTGCTTGATGCGAAGACACTTGCACTAGTCAAAATGTCGATTCATAAATCAGAGTGACTTGATTCCGATCCCCCACTCTCTCATACTCGTATCTGGTGAACAGGGTCTTGACCAAATGAACCCCAAGTCCACCTACAGGTCGATCCTCCAAATCTTGCTCCAATGGAGCATCCGGTGCCTCTTCAAATGGATTGTAAGGTTTTGCCGAATCATTCATTACAACCACCAAATTCCCATCTTCTACTGTTAAAGACACATGGATGTCCTTGGCATCGTAACCATCACCGTAGCCATAACTAACTACGTTAGTTATTAATTCATCCAAGGCGAGATTGGTATTGAAGATCCACTCCATAGGCCAGCCTAAAGAATCACCGTGCTGCTCGATGATGTCCGCGATGCGGACTAACTCTCTGAGATCGCTCTTTAAAGAGAGTTCAAGCTTAGAAGATTCACTCACTTTAGTTTCTTCAGTATGAATCTCAGTACTAATTTTTTGACCGCTGATTCGGATCTTTGTAGAACATCACTACGCAAGTAATATCATCAAAGGGTTCAGCATCACCGACAAAATTGTCAACTGCCTTGGTTATTGCAGCGACATCATCTTGTGGCGATTCTCCAGACAGCGTTGCAACGACATCAGCTAGTCGATCGGTCCCGAATTGTTCATCGGCCGCATTGAACGCTTCCGTAACTCCATCGGTAAAGAACACCAGTCGCGAACCATGTTCAAGTCGAACAGTCCGGTCGTGATAATCTAGACCGGAGAACATTCCCAGCAACATGTCGTTGGTTCGCTCCAACGTTCGAACTTGCGAACTGTCTTTAAGAATCGGAGGGTCGTGCCCTGCCACAGAATAGGTAAAGTCTCCATTCGACTCATCCAGAACGCCATATAGCATTGTAACGAACAACTGCTCATCGTTATTCTGTTCAAGAAACTCGTTCATGGTGGCAAGTACTGTTGCAGGTGACTGAAAACGGTTCATATTACTTCGTAGCAAAGTCCGGGCCATTGCCATAAACAATGCAGACGCTACTCCCTTGCCGGAAACATCTGCTACCGAAACACCTACATGTGATTCATCCAATCGAAAATAGTCGTAAAAATCGCCGCCGACTTCCTTCGCAGCAACCATTGACCCGGCTATATCGAAAGAGTCGGACACCTCAATGTGTCGTGGCAACAGTGACAGCTGTACACGGGTGGCAATGTCCAGTTCCTGGCGCAAAGCTGCCAAAGCCTCTCTCGTAACAATCGCCTCACGTAGTTTTTGATGCTGATCAAGGACCCTCGCAGACATTCTTTGGAATGCCGTGGCTATGAGTGACATAGTGTCCGAATCCCGACGCGTTTGGCTGGTATCAAGACTATGTTCTTGCTCAACCACACCACCTCTGCGCTTGGTCGAACGAGCGCTTGATTGAATTATTTCGTCAAGTTGGTTCAACTCCTCCAAGACCGCTACGCGAGCCTCACCATCAAGAGTTTCAGCCAAATTAAGCATTTGTTTTTGAATAAAACGTTCTTGGCGGCTTCGCTGACGTTCTCTTGAACGTCGCAACCGAGTCAGCGCAAGTAGATTGATACGGAACCGATCAACTGCTTCGACGATGGTCCCCACTTCGTCGCGTGTGTGATGATGCTGAATTTGAGTACTTAAGTCTCCTTCGGACAAGGCGTTCAGCACTCGCACCCCTTCGGCGAGGGGTGAAAAAGTTCGCGACATGTATAAGTTCAGTCCAATTAGCACGAACACTAGAAAAATCGCGATGGAAATAATTGTGATTTGCTTAATTCGTCGCTGCTGCTGGGTAAGGTTAGTGACATCTTGCACGATCACCAGTCTTCCAACCAAGCCCCCCAGTTCCGCAATCTGGGGTAAAACTGCTGCTGTGTAGAATCGATCAGTGCTAGTAAAACTTTGCAATACTCCAAATTCATTTAACTTGATATATTGCTGAAAGTCGTTCCACTGTTCGGCATCTCGTGAAGCAAGCATCCTGCCACGCCGATTAACGACCGATACCCAAGATTGAGTTAAATTCTCCATCTCTAGAAGTGCTTCGACAATATCGGCGGAATAAACTGCGAGGCCAATCAACTCATCATTCAAATGGAGAGGGAAAGCGTAAACTATTGCAGTGTTGCGTTCCTTATCGTTACCAACACCGCTGATTTCAATGTCGAATTCAATGGCATTCAAAGCAACGCTTTCTCCAACCACGGAACTTTGAAATACGGCCACCTGTGATGAATAGAGCAATTCACCTTCATGGCCATACACGTCCAGACGGTCCGCAATTGCTTCATCACTGAGTTGGTCAACAACGTCTGCCGCCACCTCCTGCAATGCATCAATCTGATCAAAGGCTATGGCAATGAGAAAATCCTCATTTTCGGTGAGAAGATTTGTCCCATCAGCCATACGCTGAATCAATTCGCTTTTGACCTTTTCCCATAGATTAGCCTGATCATAAATACTTTCTTTTGCATGCTCGATCTGCGCCAATTCCTCACGCTTAGTGGTGGCGTATAAAATGCTGACGCTTACTATTGCAAATGCAATGGTTACAAAAAAACTTATACGTGCTCGAAGCAGCATGGGTGTCTATTTACTTTGCTTGAAATGAACTGAAAACTTCAATTGGCGTTTTTACTGGTTTGAAAATCTGCGATAGTTATCATGCTCATCGGCGGATAGGTGCCAATCTCCTGAACTACATCGGTGTTGATCCATAACTTAAACCTGGACAATCGCCGCACAGGCACATCCTGGGGAGGCTTACCCTTAACCAAAATTTCTTCTGCCTGAACCCCGGCTAGTTTGCCCAAAGTGTAGTAATCGGTAACCAGTCCAAACATGGCGCGATGACTCTTCAACGGCGCCTGAGTGGATGCAAACGTAGGCAAACCCACCTCAATTGCAGTAGCGGTATACGCTTCACCATGCCTGGTAATAAATGAATCCGGCCCCATATAAAGCAACTCCGCGCCATCGGCCTTGGCCTGGCGGATCATGCCCGGAAGAGCTTCAGGGTTGGACTTGCCATCTTCCTTTAGCGGAATAGGCATAACCAAGAGTTCCATGTCCATTTTGGGCATGAATTCTTGCAGTTGAGACACATTAATTTTGGAATTACCGGAAGTGCTGTCATAAATGACTGCCATCTTTTTAAATGGTCGGTAAGCTTGGATCGCGTTCAACTGGCTTTCAACCGTAGCCAAAAAGGCCACACCCGTCACTTTTCGACCCGTCTGCTCATAGGATTCGATGATGCTGGCTACCTTTGGATAGGCTACAAGGACAAATATTCCAGGGATATCTCGAACAAACTGTTCAGGGGTATCCGTTTGCAACTTGCCTACAATACTGCTTGTCGTTCCTGTTCCCCAGGTGTAGACTAGATCCGGTTGAACCCGTTTAATTTCCTCAACGATTGCAGGGGCATTTTTTCGATCGAGATTCAAATTTCGTACGGTAAATTCATATGGGATATCTTGCTGTCTCAAATAATCCCGAAAACCGTTCTCGACGTCGGTTTCGCCACGCCAAACCACACCAAAAATTTTGTAAGGATTTGAGGCATCACGTTTGGTAGAAGCCTCCTGGGTAAAACCCTTCACCGGCAAAATCAACAAACTTGCTAGCAGAAGAATTGGCACTAGTTTGGAGTTTAGCTTGGTTAATCTCATGCTTCGCCGGTCGCCTCCATATTTCCCTCCATTTTGCTACCTCGTGCGATGTAAAAAGTGACGAGAGCATACAACAGTGTAGCAGTGAGCATGATGACTCCTATTCCAACTGCAGCCAACCGATACCCATAAAAATTCGTGAGCGCGACGACAACCATGGGGCCAATCACCAACCCGGTTCGCTCAAACAGTCGGTAGGTACTCAACACCGAAGCCTTCCCAATTGATGTGCGATAAGTTTCGGCAACCATCTGAACAATCGAATTCTGTGACGAAAATGCCAATGCGTGTCCAAATCCGAGACCTGCAATTGCAATTCCGACGGCTACGGAAGGCCCGCCAATAGTTTGATCGAACAGCCCCAGAATAAAGGCTACACCTGACACTAACCCGCCCAATATGATTGGTTTTTCATAATTTTGAATTGCGTCTGAAATTTTTGCGGCGATGTTCATCAATGCCAATGTTACAAGTCCGTAAAGCATCAACATTCTTCCGATTCCAGATTGTGTATGCTCCAGGTCAGTGAGATACAGTGGCACCAGGTAGAACAAAAATCCAGCCATAATCATCTTATTCGGCACGGCTGCCAAAACTAATACCGCCAGGAATCTTAAGTCCGAACATAGAACCTTCAAAGTCTTGATGCTGGGTCCTTCGGGTTTACGCTTTGCTGTTGCCGATTCTTTGTCCGGATCATTTTTACTAAATATCCGAATAACCATCAGACCGGAAATCGCCGCCAGTATCGCTGAAACGATAAAGGTAGCTTCGTAGCCTATTCGATCAGCAAAGATGCCCCCTATCGGTGGACCGCACACAACCCCCACGAATACCGCACCCACAAATATTGAAGCACTTCGTGCTCTGTAATGTTCATGTGCCTTTTCCGCGACCCAAGCCTCCGATGCCGTAAATATCAGACCGTAACCAACACCCGTCAGCATCCGCCAAGCTACCAAATCAAGATAACTCTGCGTGAATGCCGTACCTAAAAATCCAACAATGGCAATGCTGATTCCGAGCAGGAAAACCCGCCGAACATCCAGGCGGTCTGTCAAAATGCCACCAATGGGTGTAGCAGCCATTGCTGCCAGCATTGCCAGTGTGATCGGTAATCCAACTAACCAGTCACTGGTGACGGTCAATTCGTAGTCAACGTAGCGTGATATAAAGAGTGGCAGGAAAGACCGCGACAGCTCTTCAGAAAATATAAACAGAAATAGCGGCACTCGAATATTTCGGGCATCGTCGGAGAATTTTGCTAATTGACTGGAGATGAAATAACTTTTGTCTATCCTTTTCTTAACCTTTTCAATCTTTTCAGCAACTGCTTCCTTCAATTGAATCGTCTTGAGTTCTTGAACTTCAAACACGAAATCAGCATAGTGGCGTTCCAACTCCAGCAACAACCGATTTAGAGAGGACGCGACTCGGCTGACTTCATCCCGCTTAGTTAAAGCAACACTCTTGGCAAAAACACCTTTGGCCCCTGCGGTTAGAACGGTTTCAATGTGAGATACGGGTACGAAAAAGTACGCCCCGACAAAAAACACAATGAATTCAAAAGCAACCAACCACGAGATGGCTACAACTACTATGAGTTCGTAAATGATCTCGGAGAACTGTCGCCTAACATGTTCGGTACTCACGCCAACGTGTAACGCCAATTTGTCGTCTTCCGTACCAATTGGAAAGGCACCGTCAACATAACCATCTACTTCCATCAAGAAATTGTCGCTTTGTCCGGAACTACCGGCAATCACCCTGGTGATGGCTTCGATTCCAACGCCTTGGCCGTATAGCACTTCTCCCGGTATGGTCACGATGGCCATGTACTCAAGATCGGGATTAATTTCCAGGAAGGTTTCGAAAAACTCCTCTACGCCTACAAGTTCTTCGACCGGAATGTTCAGGTCATCAATAGCAAATTTGACTTGACTTGCTACCGATAGACCGACGGCATCAGCCTTTCGGTACAGTTGCGAATCGAGTTCGGCTTCAAACCCAAACAATGCAAATCTGGCTACCAGTATTTGTCCTACCAGCAATACCACTGATGCAAGCAAAACCAGTTTGGTGAGCAATTTTCTGTTGCCCTCACTGACATTGCCCTTGTCTTTGTTCTTCAAAGTCTGCGGACTAAACTGACTTGCACTATTACTCAATCTGAAGCATCCTCATCCAGTTGACGAATCTCATCAGTGGCCGCATCAATAGCATTATGAGCTTCCAAAATGGAGTCGGAGAATTTCGGAAAGTTCGGATTTCCGACTTCAGTCCACAATGCCTTGTTAGCGTCTTGTCGGTTTATGGCAATGTCGATTGCAGACTCGCCGATGTACTGTAAATCGTGTGTTGGTCTACGCAGCAGAAGCATTGCACCGATAATGCTCAGTACAATCATTATCAAGATTATGGTGCCGCTAGTCACCACTAATCTTTCGGTTTGTGCCAAAACGCTTTGATCGAGGAACTCTCGCGAGAACCGCAGAACTAAAGACCCCTCTTCCTGATCCAGGTTGTTTCGAATCGGTGCACCTACAACTCCCGCATCGCTTTCGAGCCCCGACCATGTCATTTTTCCGCGATTTTCACGCCATGCAAATATGAGGTTTTCGGAGACCAAATCCCCCACCAAACTGATGTCGTTGCTGAACATTACTGTACCGGAATCGTCGAACACCTCGATAGATAAAATTTCACTATCGGCTCGAACGTAGGTATCCAATTCGTCGGATACACCCTCCAGATCTTTAAGGCTGAGCCCAAGGTCCATCCTGGTTTCGATATTTTGGCGAATATCGTGAATAACGAATTGGAATCGGGAATTTAGAAGGTCAGCGAGTGTACGCTCATATTTATGTATACTCAAGATTCCGGTTATGACAACACCTATTCCTAGAATAATGGCCATCGCCAAAGCCATTCGTGTCGCAAATCCGAATTTCATGAAACTTTACTAGGTGATTGAATTCAAATGAAGTTGATGTACGACACAAAAAAATACAGGTAACCTGAAATTTTATATCATAAATGCGTTGGCTATCTTTGTATCGGTTGCCTGCCGTACGTATTAATCTAGTGTGGACAACGAGTTAAATCACACCTACACTGGAATTTATTGCAATTTCAACTGTCGTCATACTGAAACCATTACCGATGATCTTTAGTGCGCTATGAAGTGCATGAAACTCGCCGCTTGTGCTCACACCTCCTAGATCACTGAATGAGACCAGATGCTGCTCAGCCAACCGAATGGTAGCCCACTTAAAAAAATATGCATGCAGACGGGTTTATGAAGCATGGTCAACCTTTAGAATTAGGAGCGCAATTTAACCCCTGTGGGGTCATAAGGCGGTTCTGCCAATATACGAGCCGCAAAGCGTTCACCAACTACGCTTACACTCAAGTCGGCTGACTGCTGCAAAATTTTGGAATTTATGTAGGCCAATCCTAAGCTTCTTTCAACTCTGTGACCATACCCTCCTGAAGTTATAAATCCCACGCAATCCCCTTCACTAAACACCGGTTCGAATCCAGTCGGGTCGGCATCTCGACTATCAATTTCCAACAGCACTAAACGCCGTTCCGGTGGGAATTCCTGTTCGGCCAACGCAGCTGATTTTCCAATGAAATCATGCTTACTAAAGTCTACATAACGAGCTAAACCTGACATTGCGGGAGTATAGGCAGAGGTGAATTCGGTGGACCATGCACCATAAGCCTTCTCAAGTCGTAAACTGGACATTGCTCTGAATCCAAACGACTTAAGGTCAAGACCTTCTCCTGCCTCTACTATGGCACAGTGCAAGGAACGGTGGTGCGAACTTGGCACATTGATTTCATAACCGAGTTCACCGGTTACCGACATCCGTCCTACAACCGCTTGACAAAACCCGATCTCCATAGAGCAGCAATTCATAAATCGAAAAGCAGCGTTTGAAACATCATCGGTAACTAATCCTTGTAACAACTCCCGTGATCGAGGGCCACAAATGGAAATCCCTGTCCATTCATCGGAGATGTTTATTATACACACGCCGCTTGCAGGGGCACAATTGTTGAACCAACGCATATGCCATGTTTGCAGGTAGTATGCACCCATCAACCAAAATTTATCCTGTGCGAGGCGAAGCACCGTCAGGTCACCCTTGAGTCGACCCATTGGACTGAGCATCGGTGCCAGTCTTATACCGCCGACTCGTGGCAAGCGACAAGCCAACACCCTATCAAGCCACTGTTCGGCATTCGGCCCTGAAACTTCATATCTGGAAAACCCCGTGATGTCTACCATGGCGACATTGTTACGCACTGCCAATGCCTCTCGCCTGACGTGTTCAAAGGCATTTGATCTGCGTAGAGTAGGGTTTTCCTCAAAGTTCTTAATGCCCGGGGTGAAGTAAATTGGCACTTCAAGTCCCCACAAGTCACCGAAGGTGGCGCCTTCCACCTGCATCAAATCATGCGCTGGTGAGTGCTTGAGTGGACGACCTGCTGGAAGTTCCTCATTGGGATAGGTCATCACGAATCTGCGTGAATAAAATTGACGGGTGGTGTCCCTGACGTAGCGGTCACCACTTGCAAAGTCTCCATAACGGGCTATATCCATTCCAAACACATCGGCTTGGGGTTCGCCGTCAACCATCCACTGTGCCAAAGCCAAACCAACGCCACCACCTTGACTAAATCCTGCCATCACACCGCAAGCAACCCAAAAGTTCTTCAAACCCGGAACCGGACCGACCAGTGGATTTCCGTCCGGGGTAAACGTGAATGCACCATTTACCCATCGACGAATGCCTGTTTCATTTAATACCGGGAATCGTTTAAATCCGATGTTCAACTGTGGTGCGATCCTGTCAATTTCTTCGGGAATTAAATCCATTCCGTAGTCCCACGGTGCACCTTCGACATGCCAATGCTTCGGATTTAATTCATAGACTCCAAGCAATAGCCCATCGCGTTCCTGCCTGGAATAAGTGAAGCCATCAAGATCGACTACAGAAGGCACTGGTTGCTCTCTGTCTGCCAGTTCTGGTATAGATTCTGTAACTAGATAATGGTGTTGCATCGGCACCACCGGCAAGTTTACGCCGGCCATCATGCCTACCTTTCTTGCCCATAATCCACCTGCATTGACTACATGATCAGCAATTGTTATCCCCTGCTCCGTCACAACCTCCCACGAGCCGTCGGCTCGTTGATTGAGCTGCAACACTGGATTTCTGAGTATGACTTCTGCTCCGCCAATTTGAGCTGCCTTTGTATAAGCGACAGTCGCGCCATGCGGGTCCAAGTGACCTTCCTTGGTGTCATACATGCCGCCATAAAGATCGGAAGTTTCCAATATCGGGCACATTTCCTTGATTTCATCGGGCTCAACCAGGCGTGTATCTAAACCCATGGTGATAAACGTAGAGTGGGTGTGCTGCAGATACTCCCACCGCTCGGCGTTGGCAGCCAAAGCTATGTTCCCATTAATTTGAATTCCTACACTCTGTCCACTTTCCTTTTGAATTTGTTCATAGAGTTCTATGGTGTAGGCCTGAAGGCTTGAAATATTCAAGTCGTTGTTGAGCGGATGAAAGCCAGCAGCAGCGTGCCAGGTTGATCCTGCCGTTAACTCCTTGCGCTCGATAAGAGCGATGTCAGACCACCCCTGCTTTACAATATGATAAAGAACGCTGGCCCCCACTACGCCACCGCCAATGACAACCACTTGATATTGCTGTTTCATACAAATTCCAATTTTTAATTGATGTGAAATTCGGTAAATTTATGACAAGGTCATATCTTAAACTGATTTTGTCGGAACTGGCACAATCATGAGAATCGTTTCGCTAACTTGTTCCAATACTGAAATTGTCTGTGCGTTAGGTTGTGCCAATCAACTTGTCGGTGTAGACAATCATTCAGACTATCCACCAGACATTGTTCATAAACTGCCCAGAGTCGGTCCCGACTTGTCTATTGATGTTGAAAAAGTTGCGGATTTGGAGCCTGATCTTGTTTTAGCCTCTCTTACAGTCCCCGGTCATGAGAAGGTGGTTGAAGGAATTTCGAATGCTGGCCTGCCTTACCAATCACCAGAACCCATCTGCCTAAGTGACGTTTATCAAAACATTCTCACCATAGGGGATTTGCTGAGTGTATCGCAACGTGCCCAACGGGTAGTTGACGAAATGCAAAGTGCGATAGTGGAATGCACCAAAGTCTCATATCGCCCTAGTGTGCTGATTCAGTGGTGGCCCAAGCCTGTCATTGCACCCGGTAAGTTGTCCTGGGTTCAAGATATGATGCAACTTGCTGGTCTAGACAACCCGCTCGCTGATCGAGATGTCAAGAGTACGCCTTTGTCGGATGAAGAAGTCGCTGAACTAAATCCAGATGCCGTGGCGATTTCTTGGTGCGGCGTGAAATACGAGAAATATCGCCCGAAAGTAGTCTATCGAAACCCCGCCTGGGAAGAGTCGAAGTTCGTAAAGAGCCAATCGGTGTATCGAATTAGTGAAGCATATTTGGGACGGCCATCGCCTCGGCTAATTGAAGGCTACAAAGCACTTCGAAAGATCGCAATGGAAGTTCAAAGTCAGAATCATTTGCATTGAGTCATTAAATTTGACTTGACCTACTCCATATCTTCGCTGATTAAGTAGGCAATTTCTTTGGTAGCCGCACGGCTTGAGAATTTGTTAGCGATGAAAATTACTAGTTGTTTGTGTTTTTCAGAATCGTCCTGAGAAATTAATAAAGACCAGCCAGGTCAGAAACCATAAAGGCTGTAATTGCCTCATGAAAACTCAGCACATCATGCACACCAGCGACTTCTCTTATGGAGTGCATTGCCAATTGCGGCACTCCCACATCTGTCGTCCGAATGCCTAATTGTGCAGCAGTGATTGGACCGATCGTGGAACCACACGGCATGTCGTTGCGTGAAACAAAAGTTTGATAAGAAATGTTGTTGGATTCACATAGATTGGAAAACCAAGCACCCGTTTGTCCGGAAGTGGCATATCTTTGATTTGAATTTCGCTTAATTGCCACGCCACCATTCAGTAAAGGTGCGTTGTTCTTTTCGTGCTTTTCTGGGAAATTTGGATGAATCCCATGTGCACCATCTGCGGAAATCAGCATGGAACGTCGCATGATTCGAGCATCTCTTCCGGCCGCTCGTTCAATAACCGAAGACAGAAATGGACCTTGAGCACCCGAATCAGATGCGCTACCCACCTCTTCGTGGTCGTTGCAAACGACCAATCTAAAGTAATCGCTGTGCGACTCGCACAAGGCTCTTACTGCTACATAACAACTGACTAAATTATCAATTCGAGCACTGGCAAACATTTGAAGGTCTGAACCAAGTCGGCAAGCATTGTTAGTGTCATACAAACTCAAATCGAATCCAAGAATCGAATCTGAATTGGACACTGATTGACTGGTCTCGGTCTTGATCCAAGCAAGCAAGTCGGAATGTTCGTCTACAGATGGGGTGGCGAATATTGGATTTAACTGCATATGTTTGTCTATTGACTGCTCCTCATTCGCCTTTGGATGAAGGTGAATAGCAATACTCGGAATCGTCACCACAGGGCTCTTACTGTCCACTAAGGATTTTTGAAATTCGCCTTTACTATCTCGGTAATAGAGACTGCCGGCAATTGCCAGATCTCGGTCAAACCAGGTTCTGAGCAAAACCGAACCATATACTTCAACACCAATCGTGGCATACCTAGATTTACGCGCATCGGGATTAGGTCTTAGTTTAAGACACGGGCTATCGGTGTGCGCCCCAACCAATCGCATTCCATATTTTTCAACGTCTGCAGTTCCTGTTGAAAATGCCGCAATGGACGAATCATTACGCACCACAAAATAGTGCTGGTTAGCTTCTATGTCCCAGGTTTCGGTTTCATCCAGTTGCTTGAATCCTTCCTGAAGCAGCATTCCAGACAAATTTGAAGTGGCATGATACGGAGTCGGTGATTGGTCTAAGAACTCTATCAATTTATCAATGTATTTTTCGTGACCTTTAAGCATGCTGTTAATGTTCCTGCTGGTCAGTTATTTGCGATTCGACTGGTACGGAGTCCACTTCCAGTGATGCAAAATTAAACAAGCTACGGTCTGCCATCTGCGAAGGAGCAATGTTCTGAATACTGCGAAAGATGTTCTCCACCCTTCCGGGCTGTTCTAAAGTCCACTGTTTCAACAACTGCTTTATCTTTACCCTTTGCAGATTTTCCTGCGAACCACATAAATCGCAGGGAATGATTGGAAATTCACGATGTTTTGCGTAGCGGGCGATATCTGATTCACGACAATAAGCAAGCGGTCGAATGACAACGTTTCTTCCGTCATCGCTCTTTAGCTTGGGCGGCATCGCCTTGAGTTTTCCGTTATGAAACATATTCAAAAAGAGGGTTTCGATTATGTCCTCACGGTGATGTCCCAAAGCAATTTTGTTGAATTTATTTTTCTCGGCATAGTTGTACAGAATTCCTCGCCGAAGACGTGAACAAAGACCGCACATCGTTTTACCTTCTTCAATGATGGAAGTCACGATGCTGTATGTGTCTTGTTGAAGAATTTCAAAATCTACACCTCTATCGCTAAGATATTGAGGCAGAATATGTTCCGGAAAGTTGGGTTGTTTTTGATCTAGATTCAATGCTCTGATGTGGAACTCAATCGGTGCTCTAGAGCGCAATTCCAAGAGAATATCCAGCATCACGTAAGAATCTTTTCCTCCTGAAACACAGACTAATACTCGGTCACCGTCTTTTATCATGTCGTAGTCGGCTATCGCTCTACCAACCTCTCGACGAATACGCTTTCGAAGCTTGTTCGACTCGTACCGATCTTTTCGACAGTCAGACCTTAAAGGAAAATTTTGTTCAGCCTGCATGGACACACTACTAAGTAAAGTTAAATATTGGCGTGCTTAAGATTTATAGTCAGAGGTTTACCAAGTCTTGCTTTATATGCTCATACAAAGGGTTATGCAAAGAAAAATGAAGCAGCATTAAATGATTACCGGCATCAGAACATAGGTTGGCCGAAACTTTGATATTTGACAGAAGGCAGTATTCAAACTCTTCAACTGTCACAACATACATTTCATCCCAACTTAAAAGGCTGGTAAAAATTGAATTCCACCGCTCTAATCACCGGAACAAACAGCGGAAGCACTGCCGCTCTGCGCAACGAGGGATTGAACGGTTGGCACCATTGCTTTTAGCATCTGCAGTCCCAACCGAAAACAATCAAAGAGTTCGCCAAGGGTATAGTTGGCAATCAACCTCTTCAGACTAGGAAAGAATTTCAATACGGTTAGCGATTTATGCAGCAATACTTTCTTTGTGAAATGTAATATTATTATGCATTGGAAATTTTCAAAAACACTAATTAGAATTTGCCGAGTGCTGCTAACTCAATGCAAAAAACCATTGACATTTGGCACAAGGAAATCATTAACTTTATCAAGGACTGGAGTGAATCTAATGAGGATATTTCATAAATTATTAACTGCGATCGTAGCAGCCTCTATGCTGGCTGTGGGGTCTACAGTTGCCAATGCGGCCACCTTGAAGATTGGTGTACTGGGCGTGATGAGCGGACCGGCAGCCTCTTGGGGTCTTGTAAATCGTTATTGTGCGGAAGTAACCGCAAAGATGTATAACGCGGCAGGTGGCGTCGAGATTGATGGTGAAAAGTACATGCTTGAAATCATCTCGATCGACGATAAAAACGATCCGAAACTGTCGATTGCAGGTGCCGAGAGGTTAACCTATCAGGAAGGCATCAAGTACATCATCGGCCCAAACGTCGATACCACAGCACAAGCCATCGTACCAGTTTTGGAAAAAGCTGGCGCAATGAACTTTCCATATGCGTTCGACCGCACGCTTTACACACCACCGGCAAGCAACTCCGTATTAGGAATGATTGCATCGTATCAGGCAGGACCGGTCATCTACAAGCGGTTGATGGCTGATCACGGAGTCAAGTCGGTTGCATTCGTTGCTCGTAATGAATCCGACCCACTGAATCAACGTGTGCAAGGTGTTGATGCAGCCAATATGCTAGGAATGGATGTTGTTGCATCTGAAGACACTTATGAACCTGGAACAACAGATTTCTTCCCGGTCATGTCTCGAATTGTTGAGTTGAAACCGGACCTAATCGTATTGTCCGGAGTTGCACCATCAGATGCACCATTGCTGATTCGTGCGGCACGCGAACTTGGGTATGAAGGTTTGCTCAGCACTGAGACTGCTCAGGATGCAAAAATCCTAGCGGAAGTTGCAGGTGATGCAGCCAACGGTTTTATCTCGGTAGGCGGAGCAAGCACACCGGAAATTTCCGACGCATATATGAACCAGTTCCGTGATGAGTATGTGAAACACGTCGGTGAATGGAATGATGAGGCAGGAACTAAGGTGTATGCCCTCGAAATGATCATTGAAACACTCAAACTTGCAGGCAAGGCAGCACTTGATGATGTCGAAGCATACAAAGCAGTTATGCCTAATCTGAATGTTGAAAATCGACTTCTCGTCGGTGAAAACAGCCTGACATATGTGGGTAGTTCGTTCTTCAATCAACCGCGACAGTTGCCGATTCCCATGGTTGTCAACGAATATCGCGACGGTGGCTTCCAAACGCTGTTTATCGGTTCAGTCGACTAGTCGATTAGTTTCTTCGGCTTTCGCTTGATTATTGAAGCACCGCCGCTTGCTATTTTGCGGCGGTGTTTCAATTTTAAGTGATGCTGGGGGTTTTCTCTTACATAACCGCATATAAATCCACCGACTGTCGAAAGCGATATGGAACAGGTGATTTTTAACGGATTGTATTCCGGTTTTCAATACGCCCTGATTGCGCTTGGATTGACGATGATCTTCGCGCTTATGAATGTGCTGAACTTCGCACACGGGCAGATGTATGTACTAGGGGCGTTTGTCACTTACTATATCTACGGTGTACTTGGGTATCCCTTCATTCTGGCACTCATATCCACGGCCATTTGCCTGGCAATTGTTGGGGTGCTGTTCGAAGTTCTCTTCTTTCGGCGCGTTTTGCGTCATAGCACACGAGAAGAAAGTTCCATGCTGCTAGCAGCCGGAACGGCATTACTGCTGGAAAGCATGATTCTAATTTTCTTCGGTGAAAAGCACCGAGGAGTCCCACCAATAGCTAGTGGAGTGTTCAGTATCGGCGGAGCTTTCATTCCGTATTCCCGTGCCGTAGTCATAGTGCTTGCTGCCGCAATGATCGCCGCTTTTATAGCTTTCATGCAGTACACTCGTCCCGGTAGAGGATTGCGAGCTTTCGCACAAGACCGTGAAGCAGCACAGTTGCAGGGTGTCAATGTCAATCGCTACGCAATGATTGGATTCGCGATTGGCGCGGCATTAGCCGGCTTGGCCGGTACTTTGCTAGTTTCGATTTCCGGGGTTAATAGCGGCATCGGCACAGCGATCTCGATCAAAGCATTCATCATGGTTATGATTGGCGGCGCGGGCGTCGTGTCAGGAGCCATTGTGGGTGGTTTTATTCTCGGACTGCTTGAATCCTTCGGATACCGTTTCTTTCCCGGTGGAGAAACTTACTTGATCATTTTTATAGCACTGATCGTCTTTCTAGCAATCAGGCCTCAGGGATTGATGGGAAAACCCTGGGGCTAGCGACTACCACTTTAAACAAAAGAGACTTTTCGAATGCAGATTCCAAAGGAAAGGGCTGCAAGAAATCGTATAGTGCTAGTTGCGGTCGCATTATTGGTTTACGTTGTCGGCGTCCCGCTGCTGTTTGCCGACAAGCCTTATCTGCTAGGCATTATTACCACTGCTTCGGTATTGTCCGTTATCGCCGCCGGAGTTTGGCTTACTTTCTATATCGGACGAATTAATATTGGCCAAGGAGCCTTTGCATTGCTTGGCGGATATGTCGCCGCGATTCTAATTTCACGCTTGGATGTGTCGTTTTGGATCGCGATGCCTGCAGCGGGGATAGTGGCTGCGATAGTCGCAATTCTTATCGGCTTGCCTATATTGCGGTTGCGTGGCGTTTATTTCGCGATGATTTCGCTGAGTTTGACGGAGACCGCACGTTTATCCGCTCAGTCGTTCAGTTCAATTACTAACGGTTCTCGCGGCATCGTCAATATTCCTCTTCCTGAGCCGTTAGAAGTTTTTGGGATTACTGTGCTTCCCGGAATTTCAAGCGGAAACAAGCATTTGTCTTTGTTCTTCCTTGGCGCATTTTTGCTGATCGTCGGTTACGCTGCTCTTTACAGAATTGTCAACAGCAGATTGGGCAGACTGTTCAGGTCGCTACAGCAGAATGAAGAATTGGCATCTTCAATTGGAATCAATGTTCCGATGCTCAGAGTCATTGCGTTCGCCATTAGCGGATTCTACGGCGGAGTTGGCGGTGCATTCTTTATCGCATCGCAACAAAGCATCTACCCGGCGACATTTCAGATTCAAGATTCAATTTACTTTATGCTCTACTGTTTTCTCGGTGGACTTGGATTCGTATTTGGACCACTCGTCGGCACATTTGTATTGTTTATGAGTTTTGAATTTCTGCATGGACTCAACGAGTACCAGCCATTTCTGTATGCGGTCATCATGATTTCACTCATGCTGTGGCTGCCAAATGGCCTGCTCAGCGTTCAAATACCAAAGTTCGTAGGCGGTTTAGGATTGAGAAGAAAATGATGCCCGTCTTACAAGTTCAAGGTGTGACTAAGCGTTTCGGCGGCCTTGTTGCAGTCGACGACGTGACATTTGATGTTGAAGAAAACAAGATTGTCAGCGTGATCGGTCCGAATGGGGCTGGCAAAAGCACATTGTTCAAACTCATCACGTCGTTTCTTCAAACCAGCGCAGGAAAAGTGATCTTTCAAGGAGAGGACATTACGAAGTTGTCGGCGCACATAGTTGCCCGTCGAGGCGTAGTACGCACATTTCAAGAAACAACCATATTCCGTGAAATGACGGCAATGCAGAATGTCATTGTTGCGCATCACCTTAGAAGTCGTGCTGGATTGACGGGGTTTTATTTTGGATCGCGTACGGCACGAGCTGATGAAGCAGAATTTCGGGAAAGTTCGATTGAAATATTGAAGTATTTAGGACTGTCTAGCGTACAAGACGAAGTGGCGAGAAACCTTCCACACGGATATTTGCGGGGACTAGGCATTGCGGTGGCAATGGCAGCCAATCCGAAAATTTTGCTGTTGGATGAACCGTTTGCAGGAATGAATCCCGAAGAAACAAATGCGGCTGTTGAGATGGTGCGCGGTATTCGCGAACGCGGGGTTACGGTACTGTTAGTAGAACATGACATGCGTGCAGTGATGCGCATTAGTGATCATATTGTGGTGTTGAACTTTGGTAAGAAAATCGCTGAAGGCTCCGCTGAGGATGTGCAGAACAACGAAAAGGTTATTGAAGCTTATTTAGGCCGCGAAGACGACGAACTGGTGGCACGGGGATGAGTTACTTTTCCATTCAAAACGTTACTGTTCGTTACGATCACGTGTTAGCAGTTTCGGATATCTCAATCCAGTTAGAAGAAAGTCAGATTATCGCCTTGATCGGTTCAAATGGTGCTGGTAAGACTTCTACTTTGCGTGCGGTTACCGGACTAACTCCCGTCGTATCCGGAGACATCTACTTCCAGGGCAACAATATCAAGACACTTGGGCCGCATCAAATAGTTGAAATGGGCATTATCATGGTGCCGGAAGGACGACATGTTTTCCCTTACATGAGCGTCAAAGACAATTTGCTTATGGGTGCGTTTGCTCGAAGTAACAAAGCGGAAGTTCAACGGGACATGGATCGAGTCTATGAGCGATTTCCGCGTCTTGCGGAACGCAAGCGTCAGCAAGCAGGCACGATGAGCGGCGGAGAACAGCAGATGCTAGTGATCGGCCGTGCATTGATGGCCAAACCCAGTTTGCTTTTATTGGATGAGCCATCGCTCGGGCTCGCTCCACTGCTTGTTCAAGAAATCGCTCGTTCGATTGTTTCTATCAACGAAGAAGAAGGCGTCAGCATTATTTTGGTTGAACAGAATTCGCGAATGGCACTTCGCGTCTCAGACCGAGCCTACGCACTCGAAACCGGACGAATCGCACTGGAAGGTGAATCAAAGGAAATGCTCGAGGATGATCGAGTGCGAAAACTGTATCTGGGTGTTTGAACGAGGTGAAGATTCTTGTCGTAAACCCAAATTCGACTGCTTCGATGACAAGGAAAATCGAGAAAGCTGCTAAACAGGTGTGTTCCCGAGACACTGAAATCATCGCTACTAATCCCACCGATTCACCTGCCAGCATAGAAGGACATTATGACGAAGTCATGAGCGTGAGGGGCTTAGTAGATATAGTTGCCGGGGGTGAATCTACAGGTGTGGACGCTGTTCTAGTCGCTTGTTTCGACGATCCTGGCATCGGCGCATGCCGAGAAATAGCATCCGGCCCAGTTATGGGAATGTGTGAAGCTGCCATGATTGCCGCTTCAGTGGTTGCAACCAGTTTTAGCGTGGTAACGACTTTGCCCCGCTCAGTGCCCATTATTGAAGATCTTGCAATCAAGTATGGAATGGACCGACGTTGTCGTAAAGTGAGGGCGGCTGATCTACCTGTGCTAGCTCTGGAAGATGACGACGGTGATGCCTACACCCGTGTTCGTGAAGAAATCACTCTATCAAGAAATGAAGATCACATCGAAGCTGTGATTCTCGGATGTGCAGGCATGGCTGATTTGACTCACAGACTGACGCGAGACACGGGGCTGCCGGTGATTGACGGTGTAGTTGCCGGGGTGAAATTGCTAGAGGGTTTGGTCGGTGCGGGTATCTCGACCAGCAAGATTGGCGCTTACGCAGAACCACTGGAAAAGTAATCTCAGAAAGTACCGGCTGATTTTCCGGTTCTGCAACATACTTCTTGATTGATTTGCATGTCAATCTTAAAGGCTCATCGTAAAAATTAATTTTAACTGGCACAAAATGTCAGAGTACTGAACTCAAGACTTATCCGACAAACAAATATTCAGAGTCCATTCGGGGGTTGCCCTCACATTCAACTACACCGAATTCCACCAACCTGATCACCGTAGCAAACAGCGATAACGCTGCTGCTCCATGCAGTGAAGGGTGGGTCGAACGATAGACGATAGGCACCATCTGTCTAACCGTCCTCAATCCCGACCGAAAACAGTCGACCACCTGTTGCTCTCTTTCCATTCTGTGTTCAATTAATTTACGCACAAATTTCTTCGGTTCACTGATTGGCGCACCATGAGTCGGGTAGTAGATTAAGTCATCTGCGCCCAAAAGCATTTCCAAACTTCGCAAGTAGTCCGACATGTTGCCATCCGGCGGGATAATGACGCTGGTTGACCACCCCATCACATGATCACCTGAAAACAATGATTTTTCCTGATGTAACCGGTAGCAGACGTGATTAGAAGTGTGTCCAGGGGTAAGCACGCATTCAAAGGTCCAACCACTACCTTCAATCACATCCCCATGCTGAACCACCGCCGTGGGCCAAAACTTAACGTCATAATCCTCTTCGACAACCACTTTTTGATCGAAATTGTCACTTGAGGAAATGAGTGGACGTCCAAATATCTGTGCTCCACTTTTTTTGCTTAAAGGCCGACTGGCAGGTGAATGATCGGCGTGATGATGGGTCACGAGTATGTGCGAAATCGTTTCGTTGCTCAATGCATTACAGATCGCTTCAATATGATCGGGCAATAATGGGCCTGGATCAATTACTGCTACTTCACCATGCCCCACGATATAGGTACCAGTGCCGAAATAGGTGAACTGACTTGGATTTCTGGCAACGATTCTACGAATCAGCGGCGTCACTGTTTGAACTTTGCCATAAGTGAAATCATCACCCACTATGAATGGAATATTAACCATTTAAACAATAACCTTCTGTCATAAAAATTAAGACGACTGCACATCTATTTTCTGGTACGATAGATAAAAATATTAGCGAATTTCTTCGCACAAAAGTTGATCAATATTTATCCCTAGTCTGTAGCAAATTCACTATCAATTCAATAGGTGCATACTGGCACTTTCCCATGAAAATTTGTCGATTTGATACCAATCGTTTAGGCATTATCCAAGGCCGCAGTGTTCGGGATGTAAGCGCAGTCGTCAACCTGCTCGCCTGGAACGATTGGCCGCAACCTCCTGGTGATACGCTTGTTCAAAGACTAAACACGCTGATACCTAAGTTCCAGGAATTGATACGGGACGAAAATACCCCTATTCTTTCTTTACGCGATCTTCATTTGAACAGTCCAGTTGCCAGACCGAGCAAGATCATTGGTACACCGGTTAATTATAAAAAGCATATGGATGAAATGAATGCGGATCCCGAAATCACTTCAAATCAGCAAGTGAAGACTCTTGAATCGCATGGCTTGTTCCTAAAGTCACCCATTCCGGTTGGACCCGACGATGGTGTACGATTGAGATTCGCCGACCGAAGAACCGATCATGAAGTTGAACTGGCCATAGTGATTGGTAAAGAGGCTAAGAACATTGCTGAGGACGCCGCCCTAAATTACGTTGCAGGATATTCAATCGGGTTGGATATGACTATTCGAGGCCCAGAAGACCGTAGCTTGCGCAAATCTGCTGACAGCCACTCTGTACTCGGACCATGGCTGGTTACCGCCGACGAAATTGATGACCCGGACAACCTCAACCTTGGATTACTAAACAGCGGTAAACAGATGCAAAGTTCCAACACCCAGGAAATGATCTTTTCGACCGCGAAACTGATTGCATACGCCTCCTCGTTCTATACGCTGTATCCAGGTGATGTCATTATGTCGGGCACTCCCGAAGGCGTCGGGCCTGTGTCACGGGGAGACATTTTGGACTGCACTATAGAAAATATTGGCACCATGCGGGTGCCAATATTTTGATTGAGGCTGGTAAACCTACCCCACTTCAAGTGGCCGCCGAGGGCGAGTTGTTCGTAAACTTCAACTAGGTCCAAACAAAAGTTTCTTCACTCACAATCGACTGCATTCCTTGTTGGCTTTTTCCATGAACCCAAGGGAAATATTGAGTTAAGTCTGGAAATCAAATCTACCCAGTGTTACCTGTGAGTCCACTCGGCCTTGCGTTTCTCCAAAAATGCGGTCATGCCTTCTTTCTGATCTTCAGTGGAAAACATTGAATGAAAAGCACGGCGTTCAAAAAGTACGCCTTCCGATAAGGTTAACTCATATGCACGGTCCACCGTTTCGGTAACCATCGCAGCCGCTATTCGAGAACGGTCCGCAATGGACTGTCCGATTTCCACTGCCTTGTCTACCAGTTCCTCTGCCGGAAAGACTCGTGAGACTAATCCGGACCGTTCCGCTTCTTCGGCTCCCATTCTGCGACCCGTAAGACACATATCCATGGCCTTGGACTTGCCAATGGCTCGTGTTAGTCTTTGAGTACCACCTGCACCTGGAATGATGCCGAGGTCAATCTCCGGCTGACCAAACTGCGCATTGTCCCCAGCAACAATAAAATCACACATCATGGCCAGTTCACAGCCACCGCCCAGTGCATATCCCGCAACAGCTGCAATCACTGGTTTTCTGCACTCAGTCACCTTCTCCCAATTACGAGTAATGAAATTCTGCATGTACGCGTCAGCAAATGTGTTATCTCGCATCTCGCTAATGTCGGCACCAGCAGCAAACGCCTTTTCACTTCCTGTAATCACGACTGCGCCAACTGCATCATCATTTTCATAATCGTCCAAAGCACTGGCTAGTTCATTCATTACGCCACTTGAAAGGGCGTTCAGCACTTTGGGTCTGTTGAGGATAATCAAGCCAACACTGCCGCGTTGTTCGGTAATAATATGTTCGTAGGTCATTACAATAGTTCTCCTAAGAGATTGTGATACTTAGTTATTCAAAAATTGACAGTTAATTCGGTTGCAGGCATATTGTAGTCTAAGCAAATACACAGATAGACCGATAAGCCGACTGCCATCAATAGACTACATTTAGATCCAATATATTTGAAATCGTCAGCGACTGGGGATTGATTTATGAGTAAATATCAACAGATGTTTGATCGTTCACTGCAGCATCCCGAAGAATTTTGGGGAGAAATTGCTGAATCCGTACACTGGTACAAAAAGTGGGATAAAGTCTTGGATGACAGCGATAAACCCTACTATCGCTGGTTCACCGGAGCTGAAGTCAATACATGTTACAACGCCCTTGACCTGCACGTAGAATCCGGTCGCGCAGATCAACTTGCAATCATCTATGACTCGGCGATGACGGGCGAAGTTCACAAGTACACATACAGACAATTGCGAGATGAAACTGCACGCTTCGCCGGCGCGCTTGCGAATCTTGGTGTTGAGCATGGCAGCCGAGTGGTCATTTATATGCCGATGATTCCAGAGACAGTGATCGCCATACTTGCCTGTGCGCGACTCGGTGCTATTCACTCAGTAGTTTTCGGGGGATTTGCTGCAGCCGAACTGGCGGTTCGTATAGACGATGCAAAACCCACGGTCATCGTCAGTGCATCCTGCGGTCTGGAACCTGGTCGAACGGTCGAATATAAACCTCTCCTAGACCAAGCCATAAGTCTCGCACAACATAAGTGCGATGCCTGTGTCGTCTATCAACGACCGCAGGTAGAAGCAAAAATGACTGAAGGGTTGGACCACGACTGGCATAACGTGATGTCTTGCGCCGAACCCGCGCCTTGTGTACCGGTACTCGCTACCGACCCACTGTATATTTTGTATACGTCCGGGACTACCGGCGTACCCAAAGGTGTGGTTAGAGATAATGGCGGTCACATCGTGTCGTTAAAGTGGTCTATGAAAAACATCTATGGCGTTGATCCCGGAGAGGTATGGTGGTCCGCGTCAGATGTCGGCTGGGTGGTTGGACACTCCTATATCATCTATGCCCCATTGTTTGCGGGAAATACATCGATTCTATTTGAAGGTAAGCCGGTAGGCACCCCAGATCCTGGGACATTTTGGCGGATCATTTCGGATCACGACGTAAAGGCACTGTTTACTGCTCCGACAGCGTTTCGAGCGATAAAGAAAGAAGACCCGAACGGAGAGTATCTCAAAAATTACGATTTGTCAGGATTTAGAACTTTATTTCTTGCAGGTGAGCGAACAGACCCCGACACTCTGCACTGGGCCGAACATAAACTTAAAGTTCCAGTGATTGATCACTGGTGGCAAACTGAAACCGGCTGGGCCATTTGCGCCAACTCAATCGGAATTGAACAACTTCCCATCAAGGAAGGTTCACCGTCCAAACCCGTCCCCGGCTGGGATCTTAAAGTACTGGATGAACTGAACAACGAAGCAAACCCCGGCGACATTGGGTCCTTGGTCGTCAAACTACCATTGCCGCCCGGAAGTTTTCCAACACTGTGGAACGCAAAACAACGATTCTTTGATGCTTATCTTGCAGAATCACCAGGCTACTACAAGACGGCGGATGCCGGCTTTATCGATGAAGATGGCTATGTGTTTGTCATGGCCCGAACGGATGACATCATTAATGTCGCCGGGCATCGATTGTCTACGGGTGCGATGGAAGAAGTTCTGGCAGCTCACCCGGATGTAGCCGAATGTGCGGTAACCGGAGTAGCAGATTCACTGAAGGGACAGGTGCCACTTGGTTTATTGGTATTGAGTGCCGGATGCGACCGCGATCATAGTGATATCGTTACAGAATCAATCAAGTTGGTGCGAGAAAAGATTGGACCTGTAGCCGCATTCAAGGAAGCTGTCGTGGTTAAGCGATTACCGAAAACAAGATCCGGAAAGATCCTTCGAGGAACTATCCAGAAAATTGCCGATGCT
Source organism: Arenicellales bacterium (assembly GCA_965200645.1). GTDB lineage: Bacteria > Pseudomonadota > Gammaproteobacteria > Arenicellales > JAJDZL01 > CBDAUN01. Next base: position 254,057 of record CBDAUN010000002.1, on the reverse strand, counting down.
GAGCAATGGAAAATGCCAGCCACAATTGATGATCCAGTGATACTCGATGAAATCACCGAATCGCTAAAATTAATCGGTTATCCAAAAGGATAAATCACTGGTCGCAAGATTCATGCTGTTCGTGAAACCGCTATGACCTTCTCTAAATCATCCATTGAAGACTGGCAAGTTCAGGCTACTCGTGAACTGAGAGGGGTTGACCCAAGTTCACTAACGTGGACGACTTTGGAAGGCATTGACGTTAAGCCGCTATATACGGCAAGTGACCTTAAGGACATTGCGCACCTGTCCTCCTTACCTGGTATCCCGCCATTTGTTAGAGGCCCACGTGCAACCATGTATGCGGGACGTCCCTGGACATTGCGGCAGTACGCTGGATTTTCTACTGCAGAGGAGTCAAACCGGTTCTATCGAAACAACCTCAAATCGGGTCAAACCGGTCTGTCCGTCGCATTTGACTTGCCAACTCACCGTGGCTATGACTCCGATCACAAAAGAGTGGTTGGAGATGTAGGAAAGGCTGGTGTTGCCATTGACAGCGTAGAAGATATGAAGATTTTGTTTGATCAAATACCATTGAACAAAATTTCAGTTTCCATGACCATGAACGGTGCTGTTTTACCCGTACTCGCTATGTTTGTAGTCGCTGCACAGGAACAAGGAGCGAATCAGGAGGAATTGACGGGCACCTTGCAAAACGACATTCTTAAGGAGTTCATGGTCCGCAATACCTATATTTATCCACCCGAACCTTCCATGCGAATTGTAGCCGACATTATTCAGTACACCGCAAAGCACATGCCAAAGTTCAACCCAATTTCGATTTCCGGCTATCACATGCAGGAAGCCGGGGCGACTTGCGTTCAAGAACTCGCCTATACGCTCGCTGATGGAATCGAGTATGTACGAGCTGCACTGTCGACGGGAATGCAGGTGGATGAGTTTGCCCCAAGACTGTCTTTTTTCTTTTGCATTGGCATGAACCTGTTTATGGAAGTTGCAAAGTTGAGGGCGGCGCGTTTGTTGTGGGCAGAGTACATGCAGACACTATTCAAACCCAGTGACACCCGGTCACTTATGCTTAGAACTCACTGCCAGACTTCCGGAGTGAGTCTAACTAGCCAATCTCCTTATAACAATATCACTAGAACAACCGTCGAAGCGCTTGCAGCAATTTTGGGCGGCACACAGTCGCTGCATACCAACTCGTTTGACGAGGCGCTTGCCTTACCGACGGAATTTTCGGCAGAAATCGCCCGCAATACTCAGCTGATTTTGCGAGAAGAATCAGGATTGTCGAAAGTAGTAGACCCATTGGCCGGTTCCTACTATGTTGAAAGCCTGACCAATGAAATGGCTATTGCAGCGCGTAAGCTAATTGATGAAGTAGAACAAATGGGCGGAATGACGAAGGCTGTTGAAGCTGGTCTTCCCAAGATGCGAATTGAAGAATCCTCTGCTCGGCGGCAAGCACGACTGGATTCGGGTGATGAAGTAGTTGTTGGTGTCAATGCATTCACAGGCAGTGTAGGTGAAACTGTGGAACTATTGGACATTGATAACCACGCGGTCCGTGCGAGTCAGGTCGAACGACTGCAAAATGTTAGAAAACAGCGAAACCAAGATCGCTGCCAAAAAGCTCTGGATGCATTAACTGAGTGTGCCGCTGGTTCATCTTGGGGATTACTGCAACTTTCTATCGAAGCCGCAAGGCAACGAGCGACTGTTGGTGAAATTACTGACGCACTGCAAAATAGGTTTGGTAAGCATCAAGCCGTACCTAAAACAATTAGTGGAATCTATGGTTCAGAAATGTCTGACCATGATGAAATTGAAGCTGTGAGAGCTGAGGTAAAGAAGTTTAAGCAAATCCAGCATCGACCACCACGAGCACTGATTGCTAAACTGGGACAGGACGGGCATGACAGAGGGGCCAAGGTTATCGCTGCTGCTTATGCAGACTTTGGGTTTGAAGTAGATGTTGGCGCTCTTTTCTCCACCCCGGAAGAAGTCGTTCGTCAGGCAATCGACAATGATGTTCACTTAATCGGGATTTCAACCCAAGCGGGTGGACATCGGACACTCGTTCCTATGGTTTTAGATCAATTGCGAGATGCAGGGGCTGACGATATAGTTGTCATCTGTGGCGGGGTCGTGCCTCCGGACGACGAAAAACGATTGAAATCAAAGGGAGTGGCAGCTGTTTATGGACCCGGAACCAGAATCATCGATACGATTCCCGAAGTGCTTGAGTTTATTTCGCAAAACACAACTTCTACACAGTAGTTCACTATAAGTAGTTTCGATTATGCAGGACATTGTCAGTAAACTGGAGGTCAAAAGACAAGCAGCGAGGCTTGGTGGTGGACAGAGACGGATAGATGCCCAGCACGGTAAAGGACGATTAACCGCAAGGGAACGAATAGATTTGCTGCTCGATAAAGACAGTTTCGAAGAGTGGGATATGTTTGTTGAGCATCGATCTACGGACTTTGGTATGGCTGACAACAAAATACCAGGCGACGGGGTGATCACCGGCTACGGCACGATTCGTGGCAGACTGGTCTTTTTATTCAGTCAGGACTTCACCGTCTATGGCGGTTCTTTATCCGAAGCACACGCGGAAAAAATCGGCAAGGTGATGGATCAGGCAGTAAAGGTTGGTGCTCCAATTATTGGACTGAATGACTCTGGTGGGGCCAGAATACAGGATGGGGTTGCTTCACTAGGTGGTTACGCCGACATATTTCAGCGAAATGTTCTTGCCTCAGGGGTGGTTCCGCAAATTTCTATGATTATGGGACCTTGTGCAGGAGGGGCAGTTTATTCACCAGCCATTACAGACTTTATCTTCATGGTTCGGGATAGTTCTTACATGTTCGTTACTGGACCAGATGTCACCAAGACTGTGACTCACGAAGAAGTCAGCGCTGAAACATTAGGCGGTGCTTCCGCACACAGCGAAAAGTCGGGCGTTGCAGATGGTTCATTTAAAAACGACATTGAAGCCTGTCTGATGATGCGTGACTTCTTTGATTTTTTACCGGCAAATAATCAGTCACTACCGCCCACCCGAGCAACCAATGACCTAAGGGACCGCGCTGAAGCGTCACTCGACCATTTAGTTCCCGAAGACCCAAACCATCCTTACGATATTCGTGAACTCATCACCAAGGTGGCCGATGATGAGGAATTCTTTGAGTTAAAACCAAATCATGCCGCAAATATCGTAACCGGATTCGCTCGCATGGAGGGCTCAACCATCGGCATTGTAGCCAATCAGCCTTTAGTCTTAGCGGGTTGCTTGGATATTCACTCATCGATTAAAGCAGCTCGCTTCGTTCGGTTCTGTGATGCCTTCAACATTCCGGTAGTTACTTTTGTTGATGTGCCTGGATTTTTACCTGGAACGGCACAGGAACATGGCGGAATCATCAAGCACGGTGCAAAGTTGCTTTATGCCTACGCCGAGGCAACCATTCCGAAGGTTACAGTAATTACTCGAAAGGCGTATGGTGGTGCCTACGACGTTATGAGCTCAAAACATCTTCGCGGCGATGTGAACTTTGCTTGGCCTACAGCCGAAATCGCCGTAATGGGTTCCAAGGGAGCGGTGGAAATAATTTTTCGGTCCGACTTGGATGATCCGGAAAAGATTGCTGCACGGACACAGGAGTACAAGGATAAATTTGCCAACCCATTCATCGCAGCAAGTCGTGGTTTTATCGATGATGTGATTAAACCGCGAAACACTCGAAATCGAATCTGCCAAGCCCTTGCAATGCTACGCAACAAGAAACTTGAGAATCCGTGGCGCAAACACGGAAACATACCTCTATAGACTTGAACTAGTGTTTAGCAAAATTCTCATAGCCAATCGTGGGGAAATTGCATGTCGTGTAATTCGAACGGCTCGCAAAATGGGAATACAAACTGTGGCCGTCTACTCTGATGCGGATGCTGGCGCACTGCATGTAACCGCGGCAGATGAAGCTGTACGAATTGGTCCGGCTGCAGCTGCACAAAGCTACCTTAGTGTTGAAGCGATTATTTCAGCCTGTCGGGAAACCGGCGCCGAGGCAGTGCACCCAGGTTATGGATTTCTTTCTGAAGACACTAAGTTTTGCCAGGCACTGACTGACGCTAATATTGCCTTCATCGGCCCCGGTGCCGAGGCAATAACATTGATGGGAGACAAGATTACCTCCAAAAAACTTGCACGCGATGCGGGTGTCAATGTGATTCCCGGATATGACGATGTGATACGCGACGGTAGCCACGCAATTGAACTTGCCCAAAAAATTGGATATCCGGTCATGCTAAAGCCAACGGCAGCCGGTGGTGGCAAGGGGATGCGCCTCGCATATGATGATGAACAATGCGCGGAAGGTTTTGAAAGGTCCAGAAGTGAAGCAAAAACGCATTTTGGTGACGATCGAGTTTTTGTTGAGAAATTCATTGAAGATCCCCGTCACATTGAAATTCAAGTTCTTGCCGACACCCACGGACACTGCATTCACCTTGGTGAAAGAGAATGCTCACTTCAGCGGCGACATCAAAAGGTGATTGAGGAAGCACCCTCACCTTTTCTTGATTCATCAACCCGGAAGCGAATCGCCGATCAGGCAGTTTTACTGGCCAAGGCTGTCGACTACGTTTCGGCTGGCACAGTTGAGTTTGTCGTAGATAGAAATCAAGATTTTTACTTTCTTGAAATGAACACCCGTCTTCAGGTCGAACATCCAGTAACGGAAATGACTACTGGACTGGATCTTGTGGAATGGATGATTCGAATTGCCGCCGGTGAAATGCTCAGTCTCAGTCAAGCAGACATTCAAGTAAATGGGTGGTCGGTTGAATCGCGCATCTATGCTGAGGATGCAGCCCGTAATTTTTTACCATCGACAGGACGACTCACTCGTTACGCCCCACCAGAGAGCACCGACAATATTCGAGTCGACACAGGTGTCTATGAAGGTGCTGAAATATCAATTCACTATGACCCCATCATTGCCAAACTAATCACCTTCGGAGAGACCAGAAAAAGTGCATTTGAGCACATGGCTTATGCACTGGCAAATTATCAAATTTCCGGAGTGACAAGCAATATCCCATTTCTCCAATCCTTAGCCCAGAACCCAGCGGTTCTTGATGGGCAGATGACGACATTATTCATTGAACGAGAGTACCCAGAAGGATACGACTGGGAAACGGCACCTCGACCTGAAAAGGTATTGGAACATACTGTTTTGGCTGCCGCCATACTTCACTGTTCCTATGAGGAAAGAGCATCAACCATTGAGGGTCAGATGCGAAAGCGGCCGTGGCCTGTAGCAACGGATTGGATGGCGTTGATTGATTCGGAACAGCACCAAGTCAGCATAGAGCGAGTGGCTTGTGGCCACTCCATTCAAATAGGTGATACCACTCACGTGGTCAATCACTCTTGGCACCCGGGTAAGCGGATTTTTGAAGCAACTATTTCAGACGACTCAATCATAATGCAGGTTAAACGGCTCGGAATCGTTTATCAAATTGACTACTGCGGCTATCGGTCATTAGTAAAGGTATTTACACCTCAAGCCGCTAAGTTTAATGAACACATGATCGAACAAGAGTCAATGGCGAATTCGCCACTAATGACTTCGCCAATGCCAGGATTACTAGTCGAACTGCATATTACTGAAGGTCAGTCGGTAAAATCTGGAGAAACAGTGGCGGTTGTCGAGGCGATGAAAATGCAAAATGTATTACGGGCACAACGTGATGGAGTGGTTGTCAAAGTTTTAGCTTCTGCAGGTGATAGTTTGGCCGCGGACCAACCCATTTTGGAGTTTGAATGATTGGAAATCTGAATCACGTCGCTATTGCAGTCCCTGATTTAACCGCAGCAGCAAATCTTTATCGAAACGTCCTTGGTGCGAAGGTATCAGCTCCTGTGTCTCTACCGGAACACGGAGTCACTACGGTCTTTGTAGAACTACCCAATACAAAGATTGAACTATTGCATCCTTTGGGTGAAAATTCGCCTATTTCAAATTTTCTGGAACGCAATCAATCCGGAGGTGTTCACCACATTTGCTACGAAGTCGATGATATTTACGCTGCAAGAGATCAACTGACTGCAGAGGGAATGCGAATCATCGGGGACGGTAATCCAAAATTCGGCGCACACAACAAGCCGGTGCTGTTTTTGCATCCAAAAGATTTCAATGGAACACTAATTGAGATTGAACAGGTTTAGCACTTGTCAGTGATTTTGCACAACAGATGGCAGAATTAATTCGCCATGTTTTGAACTGATAGAACAGCTGACTCTAGCGTTTTCATATTGATCACCGAATGATAAACAGGGCGTGGAGACGCACGCCGATAGGCACGAGTGATTGTTCCTGCAAGATTGGGTCGCTTTTCTGCAGGGTCGTTGCCAGCTCCTAAACCACCTCCAAATTCTATGACCACATCAACTCCTTGCTCCGCTATAGTCATTAAATTTTTGTGAAACAGTACCGGATGAAAAAGTTGATAGAAGAGATTAGACTGAATCGTTTCAATCCGTTCTTCATGAAAATCGCCAGTAAAGTTTGATGCGACCGGACAAATTGGAATTCTGAAGTCAAATTCGTCAATAACTTTACGGTACGCATATGCAGCCGAAATCATGTAATAGGTATGAAATGCACCTTCTGTCTTGAGCCGAACCCCCGTCTTTCCGGGGAATTGCCCGTTTAGGTCGGTAATTAATCTGTCTAGGTCCTCCGGTCGTCCTCCTGCTACGGTTTGTTCGGGAAGATTGCATGCGGCTATGGCACAGTAATTTTTATAAATCCATGACGATGCTTGTTCTAAAGTCAAAGGTAAAGCCTGCATTTCGCCTTCGCCAAACTTCCCCATCAACTCCCCACGTCGAGAAACCAACTTGACTGCAGACTCGAAATCAATCGCTCCAGCAGCTACCAAAGCACTATATTCGCCGAGACTGTGTCCGCATGTAAACGCTGGTTTTATTTCAATTTCAGCCTCTTTGAGAAAGACTCTCAGACAGGCACTGGAATGCGTCAGTAGTGCAGGCTGAGTGTATTGCGTTAGATGAATCTCGTCCCCTGCTGCTACATCACTTAGTTCAAACATGTCATAACCCAGTGCTTTAGAAGCCGACTCATAGGTGTCTCGAGCAGTGGCATAGTTAGAAAGCAGGTCGCTTCCAATTCCCGGATATTGCGCACCCTGGCCTGGAAAAAGAAACAAAATTTTGGGCGAAGATGTTGTCATACTCTAACAGTCCAATCAATACATGAAATTTTCACAAAATTATACTTTTCATAAACTTAACCTGTCTGTATTGTCCCATCATCGATGATTAGACAGTTAATGGCGCCAAAACGATAAAAACCATTCGTTTGAGTAGCATAGGTTCTGGCTGGTGGTTAGGAGGGTTTAGAGCGTAGGTTTATGTGTCAGTTTCTGAGACGCTGTTATGGAACAGTTTGATGTAGTTGTTAGTTGTTATTGGCGAACCTTCGGTGACGAGTTTGGCCAGTGATTTCATGCAAATTGTCGCAATCGACCATCCGATCAATTGGATTGTTAGTTGCGGTGTAAGTTGTTCCTGTCAGGTGTTGTACGTCACTTACTGACACTATCGGGTGTTCATTTCATAGATGTAGTTCAGTACGCCATGACCGTTACCGGTAGCGCGGATGAAGATTTCGGTGACTACATCGATCCACAATACAGGAAATCAGATGGCAACTTTCATTCAGAGTTATGGCTACCTGGAGGAATTGAGAAAGTTTTTCAAAACAATCAACAATGCCGATAATTCGACGGCTTGTCGGGCAGAGTTGGTGTTTCTTGTTAAGTAGTTTGACCCGGCACCTGTGTTCCAAATTCAGCAAGCCGTTGAGCATGATGTCACTCTTATGACGCAATGGCTTTTAAAATACAAATTCAAAGATTGGTAAGAGACAGACTCTATAGGTACAATCGTTACTACAAAATGAGAAAAGATAGAGCCAAGAAAATCGCTGAAACGCTTGGAAATGCTCCAAAATGGCACTCACACGGTAGGGGAATTTCTATGCTCGAACTTCAAAGTTCCGATATTAAGTTAAAGATTGATGACTTCGGTCAAAATTCTGAGTTCAGCGAGATGGTGCGTAACTATCACGGTCTCGCTTCAGACTACTTCAGAAAAGGAAGCATAAACCAGTATATCCACACAAAGACCGAGTTAAAGAGGGTTGGCTGAGATGCCAAGGAAAATTAGCACTTTAAAAAATCAACTGCATTTGAGCAGCAGCACGAACAATTTTGTGAAACACTTGATCAACTTGGTGATTTTGATTTTCTCGATGAAATCCCAGACGACAGCAAAAATCAGGCTGAGATACCCTTTCCTTATGGTTGCCCAACTCCGCGCCCATATGGCTGGTACAAATTCAACTTTATGCTTGATGAATCGAGTTAATCAACTTACCTTCAAGGTGTGAACACGTTGCACCTACATAAGCACGTGTTGAATTTGGATATGTTTTGAAGTCGTGCTCATGAAGTCAACCAGCCTGACGGTTGGCTTTGCAATTAACACTCTGACAAAAATTCTTAGCGAAGTTAGAGCAACCTGCGCTAAGTTTCACCACAAGGTGATGCGTCTGTTACCAAACAAACCCTTCTTGCGCCGCAAGTAGTATTACAATTTGTCACTAAATTCTAAATAAAGTCGTGTTAAGTCAGAATTTCTTACGCACAATTCCGGACCTCCAAATCAAGCAAATCTCAAAATGAGCATATACGAGTCTGACTTAGACAAGAACCCAGCGAATTACCACCCGCTAACCCCGCTAACCTTTTTGGAACGGTCCGCCAGGATATTCCCCAACAGAACCGCCGTAATTCATGGAAATAGAACCTTTACGTACCAACAGTTCTATGATCGTTGTCGGCAACTGGCAAGCGCACTGAAAGGTCGAGGTATCGGTATCGCAGATACCGTTGCAATTATGTCCCCCAACACGCCAGCAATGCTAGAAGCACATTATGGAGTTCCAATGTGCGGTGCGGTGCTAAACGCATTAAATTATCGGTTGGATGCTGCCACAATCGCCTTTATTCTGCAACATGGCGAAGCTAAAGTTCTGCTAACCGACCGCGAATATTCTCACGTCATTCAAGAAGCCCTCGATGGCATTGAGCTGAACATTCTTGTCATTGATATTGACGATCATTTAACGCAAGAAGGCGATTTCGTTGGAGAGCTGGATTACGAAACTTTTCTGTCGGAAGGCGACCCAAACTTTACCTGGCAACCGCCAAGTGATGAGTGGCAGGCAATTTCACTAAACTACACTTCCGGCACAACTGGTAATCCAAAGGGAGTGGTGTTTCATCATCGTGGCGCCCACCTTAGTGCTCTTGGAAATGCACTTACCTTTGGTCTCGACAACAACAGCGTCTACCTTTGGACACTGCCAATGTTTCATTGCAACGGTTGGACGTTTACCTGGGCAGTTACTGCCATTTCGGGGACTCATGTGTGCTTGCGCAAGGTCGAACCTGTCGACATATTCGCATCGATTCGTGATAACAGAATCACGCACATGTGTGGCGCACCCATAGTACTGAACATGCTCATTCACGCCCCCCAAGAGGTAAAGACCAAATTCGAACAAATCGTGGAGGTCGCCACCGGCGGTGCATCTCCACCCAGCCAGGTCATTTCTGAAATGGAAAAAATGGGTTTCAGTGTGTTACATCTTTATGGTTTGACTGAAACCTATGGACCAGCAACAGTTTGTGCATGGCAGGATAGTTGGGACGAGTTGGATATGCAAGGTCGTGCCTCACAGATGGCACGACAAGGCGTCATGTATCCCACACTGGATGATGTCAGAGTCATTGATCCTGAAACCATGCTGGAGACTCCGCATGACGGAGAGTCGATGGGGGAACTAATGGCCCGCGGGAATACCATCATGAAGGGATATTTAAAAAATACCGATGCAACTGACGAAACATTTGCGCACGGCTGGTATCACACTGGAGACTTAGGTGTGACTCATTCGGATGGCTATATTGAAGTGCGTGATCGATCCAAAGATATCATAATTTCTGGCGGAGAAAATATTTCCAGCCTAGAAGTCGAAGATGTACTATATCGGCATCCACAAATCATGGAAGCAGCGGTGGTTGCGCGACCAGATGACAAGTGGGGCGAAACTCCCTGTGCCTTTGTTACCCCAGTGGCATCTCAAAGCGAGGAGCTTTCAGAAGATGAGGTCATAAGTTGGTGCAAGAACAATATGGCAAGTTACAAAGCTCCAAAATCTGTAGTGTTTGGCCCCCTACCGAAGACTTCTACCGGAAAAATTCAAAAGTTCGTTTTGCGAGATAAAGCCCGAAATTTATAGAGTGAAAATTTAGGTTAGATTCGATTTATCCGGCTGTTGACTGGTATTGAACGTCAAAAGTCAGCCTCAACAGTACGATAAGAACTGTAACAAGACTAACAAACCCCATCTGATGGGTGAGTGCTATTGGTATTGAAACCACGGATAGTAAGGTGCTCACTCCCAGCAAATACTGCACTACCACTACGGCTAGTGCAACATCGTGCAATAGTCTCATATTTTTACTTGAGAATTTGAATCGATTGCACCACAACCAAACTACTGCAAGCAACATCACCACAGCAAGCCAACGGTGGAAAAATTGAATCGCTGTGACGTTCTCAAACAAGTTTCGCCAAAGAGGTTGTAAGGCTAACAATTCGGCAGGAACTAATTCACCATTCATGTCCGGAAAGGTATTAAAAGCAAACCCAGCATGAGTTCCCGCCATAAATCCTCCACTGACTTGCATGACAGCAATCATTACTAGGCACGCAATGACGGCTAATTTGTTCGAAAGGGTAGCACTTGGATGATATTGACGGGCATTCATTAGCAACCCTGTTATCAACCAAACCAAGTATCCATAAATTAATACCGCTAACCCGAGATGGGCCGTAAGCCTGTATTGACTGACTGCTGGATTGTCAGCCAGACCGCTTTGGACCATGTACCAGCCCATCGCTCCTTGAACACCACCCAGTAAGAACACCACACCTAGCCGATAAGCCAAAGATTTATTCAACCTTCTGCGAAGTAGAAAATACATTAAGGGAACAAAAAATACGAAAGCGATGAAGCGTGCGATTGCTCGGTGCAGGTACTCGATCCAAAATATTCTCTTGAACCCAGCAAGAGTCATATCTGGATTGGCAATCTTGAATTCAGGAAATTGCTGATAAGCCTCAAATTCGTTTTGCCACTGAGTTTCGTCCAATGGAGGAATGATCCCAGAAACTGGAGCCCATTCTACAATCGACAAACCAGAGTTGGTTAATCGAGTGTAGCCTCCAATTGAAATAAGCAGAGCAATAAGCACGCAGACCGAAGTCAGCCACGCAACAATTGGACGGATGTCACCAGACATTTCGAGAACAGCAGTACCCGAAGACGATACTATGTCAGTTGGGGTATTTTTGGAAAACTAATGTAGCGTTGGTGCCGCCAAATCCGAAACTATTCGATAGGGCCGTATTAATTTCAACATTACTTATCGGTTGCTGGACTATATTCATACCAACAGCACCTGGATCCAATTCATCTATATTCTGCGACGGTGAAATGAAATCGTTATCCATCATTAACAAGGTGTAAATCGCTTCGTTGACACCAGCTGCACCTAGTGCATGACCGGTGATTGATTTTGTGGAAGAAACTTTTGGTACATCTTTTCCAAATATCTCTGACAGAGATTCTAGTTCCTTAATGTCTCCGACCGGTGTACTTGTTCCGTGAGCATTGACGTAATCCACTGAACCCTCTACACCCTGCAATGCCATATCCATGCACCGAATTGCCCCTTCACCCGAAGGTTGAACCATATCAAACCCGTCTCCCGTAGCACCGTAGCCAACTAGTTCAGCATAAATTCGTGCACCTCTATTCAAAGCGTGTTCAAGCTCCTCCAAAACAATAACACCACCACCGCCAGAAATAACAAATCCATCTCGATTCTTATCAAATGGTCGAGAGGCCGATTGGGGCTGATCATTGTAACGACTCGAGAGTGCTCCCATCGCATCAAACAGAAGTGTCATAGTCCAATGAACTTCATCACCTCCACCTGCAAAGACAACATCCTGCTTGTTCAACTGAATTAATTCTGACCCATTCCCAACACAATGGGCACTGGTTGCACAGGCTGAACTAACGGAATAGCTAACGCCGCGGACGCCAAAGATGGTTCCCAACGTAGCAGAGTTAGTACTGGACATGGCACGTGGCACCATATAGGGTCCAACTCGGCGAATGCCCTTGGAGCGCAGCAAATCTGCAGCTTGTGTAATGTTTTCAGTCGATGCGCCACCCGAACCCATAATCATTCCGGTGCGTGTGCCTTTTACAAGTTCTTCATCGAGGCCTGCATCTTCAATAGCCTCTAGCATAGCAATGTAATTGAAAGCTGGACCATCACCCATAAAGCGTCGCACTTTTCTTGGGACAACAGCATTGATATCTAGGTCGATACCGCCGTGCACTTGACTTCTAAATCCGAGTTCTTGGTATTCGGGAACAAAGTCAATTCCACTGGTGCCGTTCCGCAGTGAACCAATGACTTCGTCCTTATTGCAACCAATACTGGATACAACTCCGATTCCTGTAATAACAACTCTTCTCATTTCCTATCTCAAAATATTGTGTCCTGTTACTTCGACGTAGAAAATAAGCCGACACGAAGGTCATTTCCGGAGTAAATTCGCACGCCGTCAGCTTCTACTTCGCCATTCGCCACACCGACTACAAGCTTTCTAGAAATCACTCTCCTAATGTTTAGATGGTAAGACAACATTCTAGTTTCCGGGGTAATTTGTCCTGAAAATTTAACTTCACCTGATCCTAGAGCTCGCCCATGCCCCGGATGCCCCAGCCAACCGAGAAAAAACCCGACAAGTTGCCACAGTGCATCCAGGCCAAGACACCCTGGCATCACCGGGTCATTTCTGAAGTGACAATCAAAAAACCACAAATCAGGCCTAATGTCCAACTCAGCAACGACAATCCCTTTACCAAATTCACCGCCTTGTGCATTGATAGTTGATATTCGATCAAACATCAACATCGGTGGTAATGGTAGTTGAGCATTTCCATCCCCAAACAATTCGCCGCGCCCACAGGCCAACAGATCGTCATAGGTGTAGGATGATTTTGGCATTGGCACCATTAACCTTTGCTATCTACAATAATCGCATGCAATCGACGCGGACCATGTGCTCCATATTGAATGGTTTGCTCTACATCCGCAGTTTTCGAAGGACCTGTAATCATATGTATTCCTCTAGACTCACTAAAGACTTCTTTTGTCAACAGATTCAATGCGTCTTCTAAATGCCTGACCACTTGTCCAATATTGAATATTGCGATGTGGTTTTCCGGTAAATACAAATGTGAAGACATAACTTTTGGCGAACTCGCAACAACAAGTGTTCCAGATTCTGCAATAGCACACATTGCTCCAGTAATTGCTACAACATCTGTCTTTTGAGCGCTTCGAGTAGAAATCTTCCAGTCGGGTGGCCAATCAAAGTTTGCCAGATACTGTGTTTTGCTCATGACCATTTCAGTTGGCAAATTGAAATCGCTGAGAAAATCTTGAACCGCACTTGGAACTTGCGAGTTTGACTTAACAATCTTGGCAGTTCCCTTTACGGCTTCGTGTTTTTGAATAAACCGGTCGACAAGGATGCCATCAACTACGGGACGTGGTGTTGCCGAAGCAATTGTACGACAATACTCGGCTTCAATTTGCGCCACTGTATCCTGAGAATTGCTTTGCAAGGCTGAACGAATATCGCCCAGCACCTTCGACCGCTGTGAATTTACAGAATCTTCCATCTAAACCAATGGTGAGCGCGATAAATTCTCAAAATGTAAATCATTAAGAGCATTATAAACGCCAGTGAATCCTACTGCGTTTTTAGGGTCATGAGTTCGGTGTGTTTATCGGTTCTATCCAGCAATTCAGTAAGCGGTTCTACATGATTTGAGTTGAACCATTCTTCAATGAGTCTGTACGCGATGGACAACTGAGGAGGCAATGCGAAGGTTCCCTCCATTAACCCTTCAACTACTTGAGCTGCACTTCTCCAATGTGCATCTGCCAGTTCACCGTCATTTAAACTTACTGCCGTACTATTTGCAGTCGCATTGAATCCCAGCATGATCGAACCCGGAAAAGGCCAAGGTTGGGACGAGCGATACCGAATGGACTCTAAACTAATGTTGGTTTCTTCCATCACTTCCCTTTGTACGGCCTGTTCTAAACTTTCACCGGGTTCCACAAATCCTGCAATGACTGAGTACCGATTCGGTGCCCAACTTGGCTGTCTACCAAACAAACAGCGATTATCATCAGTAACGGCCACGATAATCGCAGGATCCGTTCTTGGAAAGTGAGTTCGGCCGCATTGCTCACTGCCACATACACGCACGTGTCCTGCTTGAGCCGGTTCAGTCTCCCAACCGCATAATCCGCAGTACTGATGTGCTCGATGCCAATGAAACAGTGCCTTAGCATATGAAAGTACTGAGGCTTCCTGTGGATGAAGTAGAGAACCGCATTGACGCAAGTCGGCAAACTTACGACTGCCTGCCTCGTAGTGAACAACTACATCAGGCTCCATGTAATCGATCGCAATAAATACAACCGAGTTACGCATTCCCAAAAATATTCGAATCTGTGGCGATTGGTTGAACTCTTCCAAATCCGCAGAACTCAGCCAAACCGGAAAACTTGTAGGCTGTTCTTCTAACAAAAAACGACCCTTGTAAAACGGTACTATTTTGGTAGATGCATGTGAACAAATGGACTCGAACCATTGTTGATCCTTTCTTCGAGGAACTACACGGTCCAGAGCACAATTTGAAAATACATTCAACAGTGATCGCTGTAAATCATCCATGCTGTTGCGCCAATTGATCCAATACAAACTGCTTTACTTTGCTGAATTCCTTTTGCACTTCGATCTGAGGTGCCAAACCTTCAATGCAACTTCGGTCATCCAGCCAGGCAATTGCAGATTTTCCATACTTTACTGCTAACTTAGACTCAGAAGCTGTGCCAGCCGAACCGGGTAAAAACACTAGTACATCAGCAGTCAAAATGTTGATGTGATTGCGTGAATCAAACCCCTCTCCATCTCTACCAGAATTGGGCAAATGAGTATATATCGGAATTTCAATCCAAGGATTTGGATACCCATTCAAACTCGAATAATTGACCCCATCAACCCAACCCGGAATTATTCCTATCACCATTCCTGCTCTATCGCTACATTTCGCAAATGCTCTACTGACAGCTGTCATCACACCACCTCCACCTCCACAAAGCAAGTGCACATCTAGTTGCGCCAGCCATGAACCCAGGACCCGCGAACGTTCTTCATGCAAATCTTTTCCAGAACCCATAACACCGATTATGGGTAATTTTGACCGGGTCAAGGATGTTGGCATGACTGAGTAAGACTCGAATAACGGAAATATAGTGATGGGATTATTTACTAAAGAAGCTATCTGCTTGGAATTCAATTTTGGTTGTGCACCTGCTCCCGCCCGTCTTTAATTGTCCAAAGTGAAGCATAATTTTGGGCAAAGTAATTGCATCAATTAAACGCATTCTTAATAGTTTATGTCCTAAATTGACAATGTTTAATCATCATGGACTTAACTTTACCTAATTTAATAATTTTGTAACCACTTTGGTATTAGAATTTATAAAATTCGCAGCGATTCAAAGCAAAAGGTGACCGATCAGAACCGCAATCGCTGAATAAAGAAAGGCTACGGATAGAATTTTTTCATAAATCACCGGTGGTACGTTGATTACTTAAGTCGACTTACTCATGCGGTAGATTTGACTCAAACAGATACTGGAAATTCATCATGACTCAAACAGCAAATATTATTGACGGAAAGGCAGTTGCAGGACAACTTCGAGAATCAATCACAGCTAAAGTTTCTCGTCTGAAGCAGATGCATGCAATTACGCCAGGGTTGGCCGTTGTCTTGGTTGGCGAAAATCCGGCGAGTAAGGTCTACGTTCGCAATAAGATCACCCAAACAATTCAAACCGGAATGAACGACTATCACTTCGAACTAGACGCGAATACAACTGAGCAAGAACTACTTGAAAAGGTCGAAAACTTAAATTCTGATCCGTCTGTAAATGGCATACTCGTACAGTTACCGTTGCCAGATCATATAAATGAAGACAGCGTGATTAATGCAATTCTGCCCGAAAAGGATGTAGACGGATTTCACGTAATGAATGTAGGCCGACTGCATATTGGTCAGGAAAGCCTGGTGCCCTGCACCCCGCTTGGTTGCATGATTCTACTCAAGTCACACCTTGATAACTTGACCGGTAAAAAGGCAATCGTCGTGGGACGTTCAAATATTGTGGGAAAACCCATCGGAGCACTATTGCTTAGAGAGCACTGTACGGTGCAAACGGCGCATTCACGAACCAAAGATCTCGCTCATGAATGTTCTCAGGCAGACATTCTGATTGCCGCAGTCGGAAGACCGCAAATGATTAAAGGCAACTGGATAAAACCGGGTGCAACGGTAATCGATGTGGGCATCAACCGCATAGAGCCAGAACCTGGGAAAAGAAAGTTGGTTGGCGATGTCGATTTTGACGAGGCAGTAAAGGTTGCGGGAGCGATTACCCCCGTTCCAGGTGGCGTTGGTCCAATGACAATAGCCTGTCTGCTACAAAACACACTGACGGCAAGCTGCTTTCAGAACGGTATTTCGATATCTGATTTAACCGAATAGTTCAAACAATTCTATATTCTAATTAAGGCCAAAAAAGGATTTAAGCGATTCAGTTGCACTAAAGACAACATAAATTGAAGGTGAACGTGATGCATGAAAGTAGTTTTCATGCGTTTGAATATGACTTGACTTTGCTGTTTTAATGAACTTGGTTGCAGTTTAACGTTGACAGCGTTTACAGTAGTAAGCTGCACGCTGACCAATGACTAACTTGGATATGGGAAACTTACAATTAACGCAAGGCTCACCCACCCGGTCATATACCAATAACTCCTGCTTGAAGTAACCTGGCCTGCCCGTTGCACTGACGAAGTCCCTCAGTGTCGTTCCGCCTGCAGCTATCGCATCAGACAAAGTGCTCTTGATGGCAGTAGCAAGCAACTCGTATCGATTTAGAGAAATCCGTCCAACATTTCGGCCAGGATGAATTCCAGCCTTGAATAGTGCCTCTGAAGCATAGATATTTCCTACACCAACTACAATTCGTCCGTCCATGATGAACTGCTTGACTGTTGCTGTTCTCTTTCGAGAACGTAGATGCAAATAGGAACCATCAAATTCATCACTAATGGGCTCTACACCCAAATTAACCAGCAACTTATGCCTTTCAGGGTCACCCTCAACCCACAACACACAACCAAATCTCCGTGGGTCCCGAAAACGAAGTCGCCATTCGTCATTGATACCGAACTCAATATGGTCGTGCAATTCGGGTGGGTGGTGTGGTTTAGACAACCTCAGGCTGCCCGACATTCCCAAGTGAACTAACATGTGACCAGTAGCGGTGGTAAACAGCATGTACTTCGCACGGCGAGTAATTTGACTGAACCTTTGTCCAATGAGTAATTCCGGGAGATTTTTCGGTACTCGCCAACGTAGCTGCGGCTGGCGAATAACTACTTCAGTAATCGTCGACCCGATGACTGAAGGTGAAATCCCACGTATGGTGGTTTCCACTTCTGGCAGTTCAGGCATAACTTAAAATATTCTCTTCATCACAATGACTTTACACGCCACCAAAACCGATTTTCACTAAACTGCTTGCGATGTCAAACTTCACAGTCACAAATGAAACCAACGGTCGAGTATTCGAAGTCTATGCTAACGAAACCGTACTGGAATCTGCTCTCAGACAGGGTTTTTCCCTACCTTACAGTTGTCGAAACGGAACCTGTGCGGCTTGCATGGCTACACTAGTCTCGGGTTGGGTGGAACATGAAGAATACGATAAGGCAGCACTGAGTGACTCGCAACTCGAATCGTCAAAAATTCTTCTGTGTCGGGCGAAACCTCGACAGGATTTGGTCATCCGTGCAGATGAAATCGATGCACTCGACAATATTGTGATTCAATCACTGCCATCTCGAATTTCTAGCCTTGAAAAATTGACACACGATGTTATGAAAGTCACCTTGACGCTGCCGAGAGATACGATATTCAACTACATCTCTGGACAATATATTGATGTCATTTTGCGCGATGGCAGACGCCGTGGATTTTCGATTGCCAATGCACCGTCCATTAATCAGGATCTCGAATTGCACATTCGTCATGTACCTAACGGACGATTTACCACGCGAGTTTTTCAAGGCACCAAAGTTAGGGATATTATTCGTTTTGAAGGCCCACTAGGAACGTTCTTTCTTCGTGAAAGCTCAGCCCGAAACATCGTATTAATTGGTGGTGGAACAGGTTTCGCTCCATTGAACGCCATAATCGAAACGGCACTGTCAATGAACTCAAATCAGAAACTACATTTGTTTTGGGGAGTGCGCACAATGAGAGACTTCTACTTTCAAGACCAAATTGGCGCTTGGCTCACAGAGCATGGCGATAGATTTAAATACACGCCGGTTCTATCAGAGCCAAAAGATTCGGACGAATGGAGTGGCTCAATTGGATGGGTACATGATATCGTGTTAGAGCATTATTCAGATCTTTCGGACTTGGAAGTTTATGCCAGTGGACCTCCTCCGATGATTGAGGCAATCCGTACCGTGTTTCCGCAACACGGGTTGAGTGAAGACCAGCTATTCTACGATTCGTTCGAATATTCCAGCGACACACTCTACCCCAGCCAATCGTCTTAAGCCACGAGTTACCAGCAACTCGCCGCTGCTGGAAAAACGTCTCCCTTTGCACCTCTGGGATCATAACCGGCTTCAAGTAAGCCTGTTTCGTCATTACGTTCGACTGCCAGCAAAAATCCTTCGGTCCAATCTGGAACCACATTAACCTCGTGCCCTTTGTTCTTAAGACCTTCAATGACTTCATCTCCTACACGAGGTTCAATGTTCACGGCTCTTTTTTGATAGTCGTGTGGAGCGAAATATCCAGGGAAGTGCCTGCTCGAAAATTTTGGTGCCTCTATCGATTGAGCCAAAGTCATATCGAAAACAACACGGTTGAGAATAAACTGCAACATCCACTGATCCTGTTGATCTCCACCCATGCTGCCATAGGCGATCCACGGTTTTCCATCACGATGCACCATGGTTGGACTTATGGTAGTCCTTGGCCGCTTTTGCGGTGCAATGACCCCGGGATGACTGGCAGGTTCAAGATAAAACGTCATCAAGCGATTTCCCAGTGGAAACCCTAAAGCCTTAACCACTTCAGAGGATCTTAGCCAAGCACCACTTGGTGTCGCTGAGACCATGTTTCCATGCCTGTCAGCGACATCAACATGCACTGTGCCATGCCCCCATCCTTTACCACCGATTCGTTCTTGTGAAGGCAGTTCCGCCAGCGGTTGGGTGGGGTTGCCCGGACGAATTTCATTGTCCGAAATATGCGAACGAATCAACCGTGCCCGCAAACGTCCGTAACTGTCAGACAACAACTCTGCCGCTGGGACTTCGACTTGAAAAGGATCGCCGTACCACTGCTCTCTGTCAGCGAAGGCCAATTTGACGGCTTCAATCACAGTATGCAGGTAATCAAGAGAATTTTGCCCCATACTTTGAAGGTCAAAGTTCTTCAATATTGATAAAGATTGAAGCAACGCTGGACCTTGATTCCAAAACCCACATTTATAGACCCGTGCAGAGTGAAAATCTACCCATACCGGATGTTCCATGTAGGTCTTGTACTGGCTCAGATCCTCTCGAGTCAGCAACCCATCTCTTTCATCAGAATGCCTTACGATCTCCGCGGCAATTTCTCCGTTATAAAACTCATTTCGTACTGCTTCAATGCCTGCTTCGCGGTGACCTGAAGTGTTGTTTTCCGCGTGTATCAGTATTTCAAAGAAATTTGCCAACGCAGAATTTTGAACGAGAGTACCAACTTGTGGTGCTTTATCACCAACCAGGTAAATTTCAGCGGTATTTGGCCACTTACGAATGAAGGTTTCCTTCATCGCATCCACCCCAAAGTCGGTCATGCACACAAGACCGCGATGCATCGGAAATCCGTCCCGAACGAGCTGATGTGCGGCAGAACAAACTTCCTCAAACTGCATTGTGCCAAAATTCTCAAGAGCAACACAATAAGCACCCAGAGCGGCAGGCACTCCGGCGGCAAGGATTCCAATGTCCGGCACTTCAGACAACCCGCGACGTTGGTATTCATCTACCGTCGCTGCCATAGGTGCGGCAGTATTGCCGTTGATGACGACTGGCAACTCCCGGTCGGCCATTTGGATCAAGATCGGGCACTCGCCGCCAATTGTGTGTTGATGAGGATTAACGACACCCTCAACCAAAGCAGCAGCAATCGCGGCGTCAACCGCATTACCTCCTGCCTTTAGTATGTCGGCACCGGCGTTAACTGCCAGATAGTGCTCGCTGGCAACCGCACCATTGGTCCCAAACAAACGTGGATGAAATGGCGAAGTACTCAGAAATTCAGCGTCTAGTGTTCTAAGCGCCATTGGTCAATGAATTTAGAACAATCCTTGAATCAATCCAGCCTTATCAACATGTATTGCATTCGCGGCGGGAATACGAGGCAGTCCGGGCATGGTCATTATGTCGCCGCAAATCGCCACGATAAACCCAGCGCCCGCCGAAAGTCGAATTTCTCTTACCGGTATGATGTGGTTGGTAGGTGCACCAAGTAAGGTTGGGTCTGTAGCAAAACTGTATTGAGTTTTAGCCATACAAATTGGCAAATTGCCAAATCCATCGTCCTGCAACTGCTTGAGAACAGTATGAGCCTTGCCATCAATCGCGATGTCAGATGCACCGTAAATTTCCTGTGCCGTGGTTCGAATTTTTTCTTCAAGCGGCAGGTTGTCCTTGTACAGTAACTTGAATTTAGCCGTGCTGCCATCAGCAATTTCAGCTACCCGATGAGATAGTGATTCGGTACCTGCACCACCTTCTTTCCAATGCGTACACTCGTGGACTTCAATGCCCAACGTTTGGCATCTTTCCTTCACTATTTGTACCTCAACATCAGAATCTGTGGTGAAACGATTGATCGCAACCACTGCGGGAACCCCATACTTTGCTATGTTTTCAAGATGACGTTCCAAGTTTTTGCAACCGCTGAGTACAGCGGATACGTTTTCTGTCTTAAGGTTCGCTCTAGCCACTCCACCATGCATTTTGAGTGCACGAATAGTGGCAACTACCACTACAGCGGCTGGTGAAATTCCTGCCGAACGACACTTGATGTCGAAAAATTTCTGTGCCCCCAAGTCTGCTCCGAACCCAGCCTCTGTCACCACATAATCAGCCATCTTCAAGGCAGTTCGAGTCGCGATAACCGAGTTACATCCATGCGCAATATTTGCAAAGGGACCGCCATGCACAAATGCTGGATTGTTTTCCAGCGTCTGTACCAAATTAGGTGAAATTGCATCCTTCAATAACACCGTCATTGGGCCTTCGCCCTTGACATCACTTGCAGTCACGGCAGTTCGGTCTCTTCGGTAACCAACAATTATTCTTCCGAGCCGCTCCTGCAAATCATCCAAGTTCTTGGACAGGCAGAAGATTGCCATAATTTCACTTGCTACGGTAATATCAAAACCAGTTTCTCTTGGAAATCCGTTTGGAACACCGCCTAAAGAGCAGGTGATTTGTCTAAGTGCTCGGTCATTCATATCGACCACTCTGCGCCAGGAAACACGCCGTGAATCAAGTCCAACATCAGAGCCCCAATAGATTGAGTTGTCTACCAATGCTGAAAGAAGATTATGTGCAGCACCGATTGCATGGAAGTCTCCTGTGAAATGCAGGTTAATATCTTCCATCGGAACAACTTGAGCGTGTCCCCCGCCTGCTGCCCCTCCCTTCAATCCAAAACACGGACCTAAACTTGGTTCACGCAAACACGTTAACGCATTCTTGCCAATTCGATTTAGCCCATCTCCTAAACCAACTGAAGTGGTAGTCTTTCCTTCTCCGGCTGGGGTGGGTGTAATCGCTGTAACCAGAATCAGCTTTCCATCTTTGCGATTATTTAGCGATTCAATATATTCAAGATCAACTTTTGCCTTATCGTGGCCATATGGAATAGTTGCGTGGGAAGGTATGCCCAGCTTTTCGCTGATCTCGCCGATCGGTTTCAGAGTTGCGTTGCGAGCAATCTCGATGTCGGATTGGTAATTTGACACTTCACTCACTCCTTTATTATTCATGTCAAACGTAATTAGCGAAAAACAGCGCCACCCGAAGCCGCGCTGTTTTAAATTTGCTGTTAATTGGTTGTAATTAGCCTTAGCAGGCGATTACCGAGTGCATTATATAGACAGACAATACGGCGTGGTACTAATACTTTTATTTGATTGGTAAGGATTTAACGTTCAAGCAAGTGGAATCCAAGCATCAGCTTCTTATCGAGTCAAGACAAACGACTGCAGAACTTACAAGTTATGCAACACAGTCAACGAATGAAAAAACAATCAATTCATAGAAAACTAATTTGTCATGCAGCTTGCGCCAGTTCGGCTTCAAACTTAAATTCGCCTTTTGACCAGCCAACTCGAATTCGATCGCCGGAAGTGAATTTACCGGCAAGAATATCTTTTGCCAGGGGATTTTCAATCTCTGTTTGAATCGACCGACGTAAGGGACGTGCTCCGTATACGGGATCAAACCCAATCTTTGCCAACTGATCCAAGGCACTGTCATCGATAGCAAATTCAAAACCACGTTTCTTGAGTCGGTCCTGAAGATAGGCTATTTGCGTTCTCGCTATCCCAGCAATATGTTCTGCAGACAATGGATGAAATACGATAATGTCGTCAATCCGATTGATGAACTCAGGGCGAAAATGCTGCTTCGCAATCGAAAGCACTGTTTGTTTCACTTCAGCCTCGGGCGATTGTGAATTAAACTCACTACTTTGAGCTGCTCTTTGATAAATCTCTTGGATAATGTCTGAACCCAGATTTGAGGTCATAATCACCACAGTATTTCGAAAATCAACCGTTCTACCCTGCCCATCGGTCAGGCGTCCATCATCCAATAGCTGAAGCAAAACGTTAAATACATCAGGATGTGCCTTTTCCACCTCATCCATCAAAATTACGGAAAACGGCTTTCGACGTACCAGTTCCGTCAGATATCCACCTTCGTCATATCCTATATATCCCGGTGGAGCTCCGATCAAACGTGCCACGGAGTGCTTTTCCATAAACTCCGACATATCAATTCGGACGATCGACTGTTCCGTGTCAAACAGAAATTCTGCTAAGACTTTCGACAGTTCTGTCTTACCCACTCCGGTTGGGCCCAAAAATAAAAATGAGCCATAGGGTCGATTTGGGTCAGACAGCCCGGTGCGTGAACGTCGAATGGCATCGGACACTACAGATATAGCCTGTTCCTGTCCGATCACCCGTTTGCCGAGCTGGGTCTCCATATCGATCAATCGTTCACGTTCTCCCTGCATCATCTTACTTACCGGAATGCCGGTAGACTTGGAGACGATTTCAGCGATTTCTTCTGATGTTACACTACTACGCATCAACTCAAATTCACCTTGCTCGGTATCACGAGTGGCTTCCAATAGACGCTGAAGTTCTGGAATCTTGCCATACTTCAATTCTGATTGACGTGAAAGGTCACCGGCTCGTTCTGCGGCGGCGTATTCCTGCCGAGCATGATCAAGTTGTTCCATAATGTGTTGAGTTCCTAGAACAGCGGACTTTTCCGCCTTCCACACTTCATCCAATGTGGAATACTCTCGCTCCAGTTTTGCGATATCTTGACTTAAGTCATCAAATCGTTTTTTTGAATCCCGGTCTTCTTCATTCTTGAGTGACTCGAGCTCAATTTTCAACTGAATGATGCGCCGGTCAAGGCGATCAAGTGCTTCGGGCTTGGAATCAATTTCTATGCGAATACGACTGGCTGCCTCATCAACCAGATCAATGGCCTTATCAGGAAGAAACCGATCCGAAATGTAACGATGCGACAATGTTGCAGCCGATACAATTGCCGTATCGGTAATATCTACACCGTGATGCACTTCGTATTTTTCCTTGATTCCTCGAAGTATCGCAATAGTGCTTTCAACCGTAGGCTCCTGAACAATAATTTTTTGAAAACGTCGTTCAAGAGCAGCATCCTTTTCGACATGCTGACGGTACTCGTTTAGGGTAGTGGCACCGATGCAATGCAGTTCTCCCCGGGCCAACGCTGGCTTTAGCATATTTCCGGCATCCATAGTTGAACCATCGCTCTTTCCAGCGCCTACCATCATATGCATTTCATCAATGAACAGAATTATTTGACCATCCTGTCTTGCGATGTCACTCAAAACGCCTTTTAACCGCTCTTCGAACTGGCCACGATATTGTGTTCCAGCAACCAGAGCTGCAAAGTCCAAAGAAAGTAACCGCTTACCTTTCAAACCTACGGGCACTTCGTCATTGATTATCCGTTGCGCCAGTCCTTCGACGATTGCAGTCTTGCCGACGCCGGGTTCGCCGATCAGAACCGGGTTGTTCTTTGTGCGGCGCTGCAGCACTTGAATTGTTCTGCGAATTTCGTCATCGCGGCCGATGACGGGGTCCAGTTTTCCCTGCTCGGCACTCTCGGTTACATCCAAGGTGTATTTTTCCAGAGCCTGTCGCTGATCTTCCGAATCCGCACTGTTAACTGCCTCTCCACCGCGAATTCTTTCAATGCTCTTTTCGATCAGGTTACGTGTGGCGCCAGCCTCTCGGAGCAACTGGCCTGTCTTACCTTTGTCGTTAACCGCGGCTAAAACGACCAATTCACTAGAAATAAATTGATCGCCTCTTTCCAGTGACAGTTTTTCAGCACGATTCATCAAACTGGACAAGTCACCAGATACCAGAACCTGTCCATCTGAACCAGTCACCTTGGGCAAAGTGTCGAGATGCTTGCCCAGTTCACTCCGAAGTGATCCAATGTTCACATCGGCCTGCATGAGCAAATGACGCACTGTCCCACCTTGTTGGTCGATTAACGCGACCAGCAAATGAGTTGCTTCAATCAATTGATTATCGTTGACGATAGCCAGGCTTTGGGCGTCGCTCATGGCCTGCTGCAGTTTTACCGTAAACTTATCAATTCGCATTTTTGTGTTTCCCCAATTGGTTTGTATTTGGCTCCATCCGAATTGCCGGATGAAGCCGCTATAAACTATATGAGGCTTTTTGTAAAAAATTCAATACTCTATGGCCAATCAGAGTTGATTGGCGAAAAGTTTATGAAATTTCTGTAGCTTCAGCCTTTAACTTCGCTTTCAGCGAAGATTTCAGGCAGTTTTGAAATGGCAATCTTGCCGAGTGGTGTTTTAGGCAGGTCTTCTACGACTGCAAATCGAGCGATTTGATTGTGCGAAGAGGTTTGCTTGTTAAATTTCTCTATGACCGATCGTGCAATGGACTGCATGTCCTTTTCAATGGCTAACACCGCAGCTGGGCGGGAATCAACTTCGAGTACTGCAGCTTCTTTAATATCATCATACCGCTCAATCAGCATTTCGATTTCTTCCGGATAAACATTTTTACCAGCTTCAGTCACGATTAATCGTTTGATTCGGCCAGTAATGCTAATATTTCCGGACGCATCTATGCGGCCTACATCTCCTGTGCAAAACCAGTCATCACGCATCACTTCAGCGGTCAATTCTGGATCGGTATAACCCATCATGATATTGGGACCTTTGACTAGTATCTCGCCACATCCAACCTGATCCGGATCATCAATTATCACTTCAACATTTTCCAATGGCTTACCAACACTGTCCAGGTTGGTTGGATAATCTTCCTGAACGCTTATCACAGGTCCAGTTTCGGTCAATCCATAACCTTGTCGCAGATTTATACCGAGGCTTCGATAGAAACTGGCTACACTGGGATCAAGTCTTGCACCTCCGCTCACCCAGATTCTCAACTTTGGACTGAGCTTTTTGCGAATTGGAGCATTCAAGTGCTTGCGCCAAGAAAGCGGCATAGATGCGAGAAGCGCAATGTACCAACGAAGAGGTGCTGGTGCTTCCTTGAATTTTTTCTCCATGCCTTCCTTGATGCTGCGATAAAGTCGGGGGACAGCCAGTACGATGGAAACTTCTTCTGCCTTCATCGCCTCTAGAACTTCCGCTGCGGTCAGCACACTAGGCAGGACGATGGAACAACCGTTGTATAACGGAAGCAACATACCACCAAGTAGTTCAAACATATGAGACAGTGGCAACAAACTCAAAAATCGATCTTCTTTTCCTAATACCACTATATTGCTGCAAGTGATTAGATTACTGCCCACCGTACTGTGAGAAAGCCGTACCATTTTGGGTTTGCCGGTACTTCCAGAAGTGTAAATCCTGACAGCTTCAGATTTTTTACTAATGTTGTCCTTTATCCTGGCTTCCTCTTCGTTGCCTGCTTCGGACAATTCAATCGACAGCATTTCAACATCGCAATCTTCGATATTGAACTCATGGGTAAGGATTACTTTAGGGGCCAGCGCATCAATTTGGCGAGCCATATCTTCCTTGCTATAACCATGATGAATCGGTGCAAGAATCGCTCCGAGTTTAAATACTGCGAGTGCAGCCGAACCCCATTCTGGTCCATTTGCGGCACAAACACTGACAATATCGCCCTGCGAGATTCCTTTTTGCCTAAGTGTTGCTGCAATGCTTATTGCAGACTTATAAATTTTGTCATAACTGTACAGAACTGGATCGCCTTGGCGTACCCGGCGAATCCACGCGGTGTTAGAAGCGTTGGCCGTTAGTTTCGGGCTAACTATGCTCCAAATGTCGTTTTCCATGTATTTATTTACAGTTCCACTACTTGACTAAATTACCTAAATTCTAACACTAAATTCAATTCAAAAATTACAATTTTCTACACGACCATTGCGGCAGTCGTTACTGTTCCTTAGATTGGATATAAAGTCTAATTTCCATTTTGTTTTATCATTAGAGATACCCACACTCTTATGAGTTACGGCATATTACAAAACGATATTTCAAGCATAGTAAAGGCTGCTCTTGAAGAAGACATTGGCAGCGGTGACGTCACTTCCTCCCTGACCACTTCAGCTCAAGAGGTTGCGGCTGAGGTTACCTGCCGCGAAAACGCAGTGATTTGCGGTATTCCCTGGTTTAATGAGGTTTTTACTCAGATTGATCCCTTAGTAGACTTTCAATGGCAGGTCAACGAAGGCGATTGTGTTGCAGCGGAAACCAAAATTTGCAGACTCCGGGGGAATCCAACTTCGTTGCTCCAAGGGGAACGAACCGCGTTGAATTTTCTGCAAACTCTCTCGGGAACAGCAACAATTACCCGTCAGTATGTCGAAAGACTATCCGGGACAGGCACAAGAATTCTAGATACCCGAAAGACAATTCCCGGACTTCGCATTGCGCAAAAATATGCCGTAAAAATTGGTGGTGGGACCAATCATCGTTTGGGATTGCACGATGGTGTTTTGATCAAGGAAAACCATCAGTGCATCGGAATGACACTCAATGAAATGGTAGACAGATTACCGCAAGACCTGCCGAATGGCTTTTTGATTGAAGTTGAAATTGAGAATTTGAATCAGTTAGAAGCAGCGATAGCAAGTGGCGCAAACCGAATTATGCTTGATAACTTCACCATTGAAGACATTACCACCGCAGTCAAAGTGGTCGATGGCAGAGTAGACCTTGAAGCGTCAGGAAGTTTTTTGCTCGAATCCGTGAGAGAGGTCGCGCAAACAGGTGTCGATTACATTTCAGTTGGGGCAATAACCAAGCATCTACACGCTGTAGACTTTTCGATGCTTTTTAATCAACCGTTCTAAAGTCAAATCCAACTGAAGTAGTAGACCCTTCAACTGGATTCGACAAGTTTCTGCAGAGTTTCAACCAGTTGTCTTTTGTGAATTTCTCCTGCGTGGCTAAACACCAACCGTCCATCCGGCGAGACGATGAATGTGCTTGGCAATCCCTTCAATGGTTCAAATGGGATGAGTGGTGAGTTGCCTACTCGCAGAACCAGATAGTCCATGTTCAAGGTTTCCATGGCAGATCTGAGTAAATCTTCCGGAATCTCTTCAAAATCAATCCCAATCACCACTGGCTGTACAGGATCTGTCATTTTTGCAACTTCGCGCAGCATCGGAATTTCACGAATACACGGCCCGCACCAAGTTGCCCAAAAGTTAACAATAACCCACTTACCCCGATAGTCCGATAGTCGATGTACTGTTCCATCAACATCGGGCAATTCAAAATCGACGGTGTCCTGAGCTTGAAGTGTGGTTGATACTGTGAAGATTAGGGCAAGTACTGCCAAGAATCGAAAAATAGATTTGATTTCGGAAAATTTAGCCATTAGTTCATCAGCATGATTTGATGTTGTATTAGCAACTATTGACAATTCAAACCATACTTCGTTTCACAATGAGTAGAATAAATTTTTTCAAGTCGCGCGAAGCCCACAAAATTCCATCTTGAAATATCATATTTCGAACGCACTGTTATGCAACAGAATGATGTCTACAGTCCGAACAATCCTAAAGGAGATTTTTGAAAATTATGACCGAAGATCAAGGCACCAATAATTTCGAATTTCAAGCTGAGGTTCAACAGTTACTGAACCTTGTTGTTCATTCGCTCTATTCAGACCGCGAAGTTTTTGTTCGAGAATTAATCTCAAATGCTTCCGACGCTTATGGAAGACTTCGATTCGAATCCATGACGGATTCATCCATGCGTGAGGGCGAGATCGAAGAGTCCATCGATATTGAAGTAAACAAGCGAGCCAGGAAGATTACTTTCTACGACCGCGGAATTGGAATGACACAAGATGAAGTCATTTCCAATATTGGCACAATCGCTCGTTCGGGAACCAAAAGATTCGTCGAAGCGCTATCCGGAGAGCAATCACTGGACTCTCGCTTAATCGGGCAATTTGGAGTTGGTTTTTACTCGATATTTATGGTGGCAGAAAATGTCACCGTGACCACACGCAAGGCTGGCAAACCTGCAGATACGGGAACAGTTTGGACTTCTGACGGTGTGACCGGATTTACAATTCAAAATGAAACTGTAGACCAGCACGGCACGACGATTACATTGGAACTGCGCAAAGACGCCAAGGAGTTTTTGGATGATCTTGTCGTTGCTGACGTCGTTAAAAAGTATTCCGACCACGTTTCGATTCCGATTCGAGTCAAAGCAACTGGCACCAAGCAAGAAAAGGAGTGGGTCACGGCAAACAACGCCTCCGCGCTATGGACGCGTCCAAGAAAAGATATTACCGAAGAGGAGTACAACAACTTTTACAAGACTTTGTCGCTTGACTATGAAGACCCCTTAATTCGTATGCATAACCGAGTCGAAGGCAGACTTGAATATTCGTCCTTACTGTTCATTCCATCACGTGCGCCATTCGACCTGTTTGACCGGGAGCATCGTCATGGTATCAGGCTATATGTTCGCCGAATTTTTATCATGGACAACACAGACGCCTTGATGCCGGCATACTTGAGATTTGTCAAAGGTATTGTTGATTCCGATGACCTCCCCTTAAATGTTTCACGAGAATTTTTGCAACAAAATAAACAGATTGAAAAAATCAAATCTGGCACAGTGAGAAAAGTTCTCGGCGAACTCAAGCGAGTTGCGAACAAAGATTCAGAAAAGTATCAACAGTTTTGGGATCAATTCGGAAAAGTCCTTAAGGAAGGCATGTTTGAAGACGAACCAAACAAGGATGCACTTTCCGAACTGCTTCGATTTTCAACCACCAAGGGAGAAGGAGCAAAGCAATCGATTTCATTGGCTCAATATGTAGAGCGGATGCCGGAAAAGCAGGAAGTAATTTACTACATTACTGGAGACAGTTACTCGACTGCTACCAGTTCTCCGCATCTTGAAGTATTCCGTAAGCACGATATTGAAGTGTTGTTGTTAACCGATCCGGTAGATGAATGGGTTGTATCATACTTGCACAAATACGCAGACAAGGAACTAAAGTCAATAACAAAAGGTGAGTTATCTCTAGACAATCTTAAAAGTGACGAGGAAGAAACCACTCCTGAGAAGGAGCCAGTTAAGGTCGACTCAGCTACAAATGAGCTTATTGAAAAACTCAAGCAATCTTTATCTGAACGGGTGCAGGATGTGCGAGTCTCAACTCGACTCACAGATTCTCCGTCGTGCATAGTCGTACATGATCACGAAATGGGCAATCATCTTCGACGAATGATGGAAGCCGCCGGTCAGGCCGCACCTCGGCTGCAACCAGTTTTGGAAATCAACCCGGACCATCCGCTTATCAAAACCTTGGTGGAAAAGGATGAAGGACTTGAGGACTGGGCTAACGTGCTGTTCGATAATGCAATGCTTAGCGAAGGTTCAGCTTTGGAGGATCCCGCAGATTACGTGAAGCGGATCACCACCCTGCTGACTGGCTCTGCCGGAGCGGAAACCTCCAGAATTATTACGCTTTAAGCGCACTATCGTTAGCAGTGTCTTTATGAATTTGGGAAGTTCAACGATACAAAAAACCAAATTAAGTGTGTTGCGCTCAGTCTGTTTACTTTCCGCAATATTTATATTTTGTCAGTCAGTACTCGCTGAAAATCAACTGGAACTGACAGGCCCGCCAATCGAAGGCGGTTTACTGCAAGGGAAAACCAATCCCCTAGCCATCGTAAAAATTGACGGCGAATTGGTCAGGGTCTCAGATGAAGGCTGGTTTTTGGTCGGATTTCATCGAGATGCACCCGAAGTATCGATACTGACAGTCGAATATCCAGACGGAGAGAATATACGCAAAGTCATCACAGTTGAACAAAGAGAATACGAAGTTCAACGTATCGACGGCTTGCCAAAGAATCTAGTCTCTCCGGATCAAGAATCCCTCAAGCGAATTAAGAAGGAAAATGCATCAATCAGAGCAGCTCGCAATGTTGACAATCCCAGAGTCGACTTCCTTAGCGGTTTTCAGTGGCCAACTATTGGAATCATTAGTGGCGTTTATGGCTCGCAACGAATTCTAAATGGTGAACCCCGACAGCCTCACTACGGGATTGATATTGCTGCACCTACAGGAACTGAAGTTCTAGCCCCATCAGATGGTGTAGTCACTTTGGTAAATTCGGACATGTTCTTTTCAGGTGGAACCTTAATTCTTGATCATGGACATGGATTATCATCCGCATTTTTGCATCTGGACACCATCCTCGTCAGCACAGGAGATCGGGTGAAGAAAGGCGACTTAATTGCTACCGTAGGTGCCACCGGCCGCGTGACTGGTGCTCACTTAGATTGGAGAATCAATTTGTTCAATCGCCGCCTCGACCCAAGTTTGCTAGTGGGCCCAATGCCAAACTAGTCGTTGGCACCAGTAGAGACCACATCTCCTTCAAGTTGTTCATTTTGCTTGGTAGCTTTTGTACCATGCTACAAATTCCTTAACACCTTTTTCCACGTTAGTCTTTGGCTTGTAACCCAAATCTCTCTCTGAATCGCTTAAATCTGCCAAAGTACCTTCCGGGTCTGCCAGGTGCTTTGGAGCCAGTTGGATAGTTGCCTTCTTGTCTAATTCATTTTCTATGCAGGTAACCAGGTCTCGAATAGGTACGGCCCTACCCAGACCTAGGTTATAAACTTTAAATGGCGGTTCATCTTCTGTCGCAGATGGCGGTCTGTCAAGGCTTCGAAGTATCCCATCTACAATATCGTCTATGTAAGTGAAGTCCCTAAACAGATTCCCTTGGTTAAACAAGGTGATTGGCTTTCCTTGATCGATTAGATTAGTAAACAGATAAAGGGCCATGTCGGGTCTGCCCCATGGTCCATAAACGGTAAAGAATCTAAGTCCAGTTTGACACAGTCCAAACAGATGACTATGACTGTAACTCATCAATTCGTCGGCCGCCTTGGTGGCGGCGTACAGAGATAGGGGCTTATCTACTTTATCTGCTGTGGCTGATTTTGTTTCGGTGTTTCCGCCGTAAACTGAACTGGAACTCGCAAAAACGAGATGTTGAAAATTATTGGTTTTTCGGCACAGTTCAAGAATGTTCATATGCGCAATAATGTTGTCGCGCACAAAGCCAAATGGTCGCTCGATGGAGGCACGCACTCCTGCTTGTGCAGACAGGTGTATAACCTTTTCAAATGGACCATGCTCTAAGTCAACTTTCGAAAGCGTTTCTTGATCACTTACATCGCCCTTTACAAACTCAAAGTTTGCCGACTCCTTTATGTTTGCAATGCGATCCTTCTTTATTTGTACATCGTAGCTATCGTTAAAGTTGTCGATCCCGAGAACTTGTTCACCTCGCTCAAGTAATGCACGTGATGTAGCATGACCGATAAAACCAGCAGCACCGGTAACTAAAATTGTCATTGATAAATTGGGGCGGTAGTTGGTGGAGAAAAATGAACTACATTGTTGATTTCAAAGAAAAATTGAATTCCTTAGTGCACTCCATATAAAGTGCATAATTTTATCAGAACTATAAGTTCTTCATGTGGCTCAAATTGGCCTTATTTGTCGAATCTCGTTTCCCAAATATTGAAAAAATTTATTGCTTAAATTAACTTATTTTGAGCAAAATATACAGAGCCTCAACTCATAAAATTTTACGAGTAAAATTAATTTAGAAATTCCTTTGTCAATTGCTGAGTTTTGACTCAGCAGCGATAAGGATTAAAGTGAATTAAAGTTTATGGCGGTGGCGCCTCGCACTTGCGGTGACGAAAAGTTGTGAACCCGGTCAGGTCTGGAAGGAAGCAGCCGTAGCAGTTATTTCGGGCACTGCATTGTTGTGGGACGAAACCGCCTCCCATTCTCCCAACATCTCCGAAGTGTGGATCATAGTCTAGTTGAGTTACCTAGTACTAGCAAGAAAGTGGCGACCCAAGAATCTCGATGAGGTTGTCGGCCAAGACCATGTGGTGCGTACGCTTGCACATGCTTTGGATAAAAATCGTCTCCATCACACCTACTTGTTCAGCGGCACTAGAGGCGTAGGCAAGACTACACTTGCGCGAATTCTGGCCAAAGCACTCAACTGCGAACAGGGAGTAACCTCAAAGCCCTGCGGCGAATGCTCTGCATGCCTAGGAATCAATGAAGGCAAGTTTATCGACTTAATTGAAGTCGATGCAGCATCCAGAACTAAGGTAGAAGATACTCGTGCTCTACTTGATAACGTTCCCTATCAGACGACGTCAGGCAGATTTAAGATTTATTTGATCGACGAAGTTCACATGCTTTCTGGGCATAGTTTTAACGCACTATTAAAGACTTTGGAAGAACCGCCGCCTCACGTAAAGTTTTTACTAGCAACAACCGACCCTCAAAAGCTCCCGGTAACCGTACTTTCACGTTGCATTCAGTTCAACCTTCGCGCGCTCGACACTCAGGAAATCAGTGGTCAACTGAGTATGATTTTGGATGAGGAATCCATCCAATATGATCATCAGGCACTGACACAGATATCGCAACAGGCCCGAGGTAGTATGAGGGATGGTCTAAGCCTGTTGGACCAGGCGATTTCATTTGGTGCGGGTGCGGTGACCGAAGAGACTGTGCGCTCAATGCTCGGAATGATTTCACGCGATTACCACGCCAAGCTACTAGAGTCTTTGGTCAATCATGATGCCGGTCAAGTGTTAGCGGTAATTTCAGACATCAATGAGCACGGTGCCAACTACGAAACGATTTTGGACGAGCTTTTAATCATCTTTCATAAACTTGCACTGCATCGTGTATCTGACTCACTGTCGGAATTCAGTAACTTTGAAATGAGTGCACTGCTCGAACAAGGTGAGCACTTATCCGATGATGATCTTCAATTGTTTTATCAAATCGGGCTAATTGGCAAACGGGACTTACCCCTTGCTCCGGATCCACGAAGCGGATTTGAAATGGTGATGCTTCGCATGATTGCTTTTGTACCGGAATCTCAATCAAAAGACCGAAGTGGCTCGCCTGTACCGCTTAAAGCCAGGAAAAACAAAACTGCTGCCAAAACAAGTGAAGCTCCAAGAGATTCGCTAAAGAAAAGTGAGAAAACAGCTGAGCAAAAAAGCGGACCAGTTTCAGTAAATGCCACCAAGAATTCTCTGGAATCAGCGGAAGATTGGCAGCAATTTGTAGTCAATACGCAGTTTGAGAGTCTGTCTGCAAGTTCAGTTGTACGCAAACTTGCGTTTGTATCGAGAGATAAGGCGCAAGTTAAGTTAACACTCAATGGGGATGAATCTCCTGATTTGCAACGGGATAAGGACCAAAGAAACGTAAGGGAAATCGAGCTTGCTCTAAAGAATCACTTTGGTGAATCTATCGAAGTTTCAATTATCGAAGAAAGGAGTGATTCCCAATCGATAGAGGAGCGCGAAAGACAGGAACAACTGCAGCAAAATCGCGAATCTAAAAGGATGGTGCAGGAAGCTAGAGAGCGAATTTTGAGTGAACCTGGCGCCAACTTCTTAGTTAATCAACTTGGAGCACTGATCGACGAAAACTCAATACAGATTAGTACTTCTCAAGACTCACAAAACACATAGGATCATTAAATGGATAAGTCAATATTTGAAAATTTGGGAAAGTTGAGTACTCAACTACACGGTTTCCAGGATAAACTGGCAAAAGAAAGAGTGGTTGGTGAAGCTGGTGCAGGTGCGGTAAAGATCATTTTGAATGGTACTTTTGAGGTGGAAAGTGTCGAAATCGATCCAGATTATATGGATGGAATTGATGATAAAACTAGCAACAACCGTGAAGTTTTACAAGACTTGCTCGTGGCAGCATTTCATGATGCCATAAGGCGTCTCAAAGAGCGAACTGCCAAGATAAATTTACCGTTCGACATTTTTAAATCATAAGTTCGTAAGAATGACTGTTTACAGATGATCGTCTCCAAAGCGGTAGATGACTTGATAACTGCTTTTCGCAGGCTGCCTGGTGTTGGACCTCGCTCGGCACAAAGGATTGTCTTTCAATTGCTTGTCCATGATCGCGACGGAGCATTCGAGATTGCAAAAACACTTCAATTTGCAGCCGAAAAAGTACTTCATTGCGAGCAATGCAATAACTTCAGTGAAACACCAATTTGCAAAATTTGCTCATCACCAAATAGAGACCATTCCAAGTTATGCGTATTAGAAACACCCGCTGACTTGAGTGCTTTCGAAGCCACCGGAATTTTTGACGGCACCTACTACTTGCTTATGGGAAGAATTTCTCCAATCAATGGCATTGGACCCAACGAACTTGGAGTTGAGAAGTTGCTGAGGACTTTGGCAAATAATTCAGTGAAGGAAGTCATATTGGGCATGAACAGCACAATCGAAGGCGAAGCCACAATCGAATATCTGTGTGAAGTGCTTGATCAAAATGGCGTTTCACCTACTATTCTTGCGAGAGGACTACCCGTGGGGAGCGAAATGGAGTACCTCGACAGTCGAACATTGGCAGAAGCATTCAAACGACGTATACCAGCACACTCGTAGCTGCAAGAACTTAAATCAAAATTAGTGGTTTTTCTGCAGCAAGGAATCCAAAAACTTGAATTTGACTGACATGATAGAAGCGTCAATCACGAAGAATTTAATCATACCAGCGAAACCAAAAAAAGGTGATGACCGTAGTCATCTGATCAAAATCAGGTCAGTGGCAGAAGCTGATATCAAGGACGTTGAAAGGCTGATTTTGACCGGTTTTGATTCGGACATTAAATTGGTCCGAACAATTGGGTCACACATGATTAGCCTTGGTGGCAAGTTGTTAAGACCAATTACTGTAGTGCTAATAGCTAAGGCTCTAGGCTACGACGGTAAAGACCATTGCAAACTTGGTGCGGCTGTTGAATTGGTTCATGCAGGAACCCTATTGCATGATGATGTGGTTGATCAGTCGGCACTGCGGCGGGGCAAAGTCACAGCAAATAAACTCTGGGGCAATTCGGCGAGCGTATTGGTTGGTGATTATATTTTTTCGCGGTCGCTGCAGCATGCGGCAGATCTAAACATCCCACGTGTCATTGAGGTAATGGCGTACGCTATTCGTCGAATTACAGAAGGCGAAATCATGCAACTGCTAAACCTGAGAGACACCGCGACCAGCGAGTCACAATATTTCGCCACGATTGAACGTAAAACTGCGGTCTTGTTTGAAGCTTCTGCTCAACTTGGTGCTGTAATCAGTCATTCATCTCCGGCGGTTGAAGCACAACTGGCGAAATTCGGCAACTTATTGGGCATGGCGTTTCAGTTGTGCGACGACATATTAGATTACTCTGGCGATATCAAATCGATCGGTAAACAAGTCGGCGACGACCTCACAGAGGGAAATTTAACCATGCCGCTTATTCGTGCACTTGAAGTGTTAGACAAAAAGGACAAGAAAAAAATTTACTCTGCCTTGAAGCATCCGAATGAGGCAGACATCGACAAAATCATTCAAATAGTCGTTTCCTGCGGGGCTGTAGAATATACTAAGCGACTTGCCCACAAATACAGTCGGCAAGCCGTTCAACAGTTGGATCATTTGCCGGATACCATCTATCGAGATGCACTAGTTGATCTGACTGATTTTGTTATAACGAGATCGTATTAACAGAATTGGTGGCTTTGAATTCGGGGTGTAGCTCAGCCTGGCAGAGCACTGCCTTCGGGAGGCAGGGGCCGGTGGTTCAAATCCACTCACCCCGACCATTTGCGTGGTAGTCTGATCAAAGTTCATTTAAAACAGGAGAGGTGACCGAGCGGCTGAAGGTGCACGCCTGGAAAGCGTGTGTGCGTGAATAGCGTACCGAGGGTTCGAATCCCTCCCTCTCCGCCACCCAGGAATAGAACTGCCAACGTTGATCGCTGCCGATAGTTTGCCGCTTGTGGCAGCAAGCGTATTAGGTAGTTTGCTCTTTGATTCAATTATGCGCACTTTGCTTTCGTCAACCTCGACGTGCTGCACCAAAGCGCGCAGATAGTCGCGGTGATTGCCG
Source organism: Arenicellales bacterium (assembly GCA_965200645.1). Lineage (GTDB taxonomy): Bacteria > Pseudomonadota > Gammaproteobacteria > Arenicellales > JAJDZL01 > CBDAUN01. The sequence goes on along the minus strand of CBDAUN010000002.1, from coordinate 216,787 downwards.
CCAACTTTGAGTTTGATCTTCTAGCGCGCAGCAATGGAGAACTTTTCGATCATCCGCGGGGTGATGGTGGTGGCGTTAAGTTTGCCGGCTTCAGCGCAACTCATTTCGGCCCTGGTCTCATCGCGCAGGGTTTTGATATGTGCGACCCGATCTTTCAGGTTAAGGTCATCCAGATCAGCAATTCCGGTCTCGATGGCCTCATAGAGACGAGCAAGACGCTGCACAGCCTCACTAGCGGGCCGGTTCAAATCCGTCACATGGATCTGAGCCTGCGCAGCGCGGGACTTACGACGCGCCAAGAGACTTTCGAAGATGCCCTCCACCCGTTCCTGGCCCACTAGGCGAGTTTCGAGGAGCTCGGCCACCGAAGTGCCGAGTTTATCCATCAAAAAGGTCCGACCCGAACAACCGGTCTCGCCCTGCTGGACACTGATTGAACAGGTATAGTAGTGATAGCGTCCGCTCTTGCCGGTGAGCAGGGTCGGCCCGGTGGTCACGTGCGATGAGGTGACATTGGGATTGCCGTTTGTGCACCGCCTATGAGGATTTGCGCTCCACCATCGGCGGTACCGAAACACTTCGTGCGGATTGGACTGCGCGATTGTTGAACTGGTGCTCACCGATATAGGTGTGCCGGGTCAGAGTACGCTGTACCTGTCCATGACGCAGACGCCGCTCTTGAAGCAGCCTTCACCCAGATGCGAACCCGCGGTTATGGCGATAAATATCGCCGCAACGGCCGGAAAGTTCACCTGATTGCCGTGGCCTGCGGGCGCAAGGCCCGTGACCTGCTGGAGGTGCGGGTCGAACTGGATTCAGTCGTCTGAGAACCAGTGATCTCAAACTGGTCAGAGACACGGGCAAACCTCCCGCAGCGCTTTCATCATAGTGCTATAGCGAAGCAAACCTACGCATCTTCATCATGCATGGCCCGCCAGTTATTCTCAAACTTACTGTTCTATACAGCAAGCACACACAGAGTTACCGCTTCAAAGACCTCAACCAGTGTGCGACAGGAATTCCCTGATAGGCTGTCTGATCGACGATTCAGTTCCAATTGGATGAGATAGACAACAACCGCACAGACTGTAATTACTAGGAGAACTAACAAGCCGCTGATCACTACACAGAGCAAGGCAGAAATCGCGAATCCAAAATACATGTGTGTTTTATCGACATCTATTTCCTTCAATCCGCCATAGTTCCTAGGCTCACCGTAACCCATATTTAGAAGTAGCATCGAAATACAAATTCGACTTGCTACACACGCGACTATCACCGCAGAAAATTTCTCTGACTCAAAAATTGCACTGAAAGCCGCGAACTTCGTAATCAATAATGCAACGATAAAGATCGTCGCAATCGATTTATCAGAAATTTGGTTTTCTGGCTCTACACTTCGCCTGAATAAATGCATCCATTCTTCGACAGACGCCGATAGTTGTTCAAGATTTAATCCGCCGGTCAGGACTACCCAAATGATGAGCACAACTACTGCCGCAACTGTGGGGCTCAAGGGTGACACCAATAGTTGAACGAAGGCTAAAGAAATACCTATAGAGAAACCCACCAGTGGATGCCAAAGTAAAGAACGGTTAACGTCCTGTGGCTCTAAGTCAGTAGGTTCTGGAATCGGGATCCAAAGAAGTGAAGCAAGGGCAAAATGAAATTGCCGCAAAAAATCACGAAACTGAAATTCGTTCATGTTCATAAGAATGGAGAATAGTGTACATCACCCCAAAGCGTGGTATTGATCTCGTAATGAGGTGCAAAACAGCTTGAAACCAAAAGTGGCTCAAACCTAGCATTAGATGCCTATCTCGATGCTTGCGCCTGCTTTATATCGTCTGGCCAAGTTGATTTAATGTATTCCAAAATTGAAATAATTTCTTTGTCACTTAACTCTTGTTCGAAAGCAGGCATACCGCTTTTAAAGTCCTTTAAGCCAAACTTCTTTGCTAACCCCTCTCCACCAAATTTGGTGTAGTTGAATAGAAGCTCATCATCGTGGTGCCAGGTGTGACCGGTTTCGTCGTGCGGAGGAGCAGGCAGGGTACCGTCTGCCTTCATGTTGCGCCAATTTGGTTCTCCTTCAAGATTCACACCATGACAGCTGGCACAGTGTTGCTGATACAAACTATAGTCGGCGTGAGCACTATTCACACCGAGAAATGGGCTGTTTTGAGTTCCGGGAATTACACCAATGAAAATAGGAATGGCGATTGCCAGCCAAACGAAGTAGAAAGGTGAGATAACTGTTTTTTTCATACTCAAAAAGACTCGTAAACAGGGAGAAAAGTTCCTTCAGGTCAATTGGCGGAGAGGGTGGGATTCGAACCCACGTGGGGCATATACCCCCAACGGATTTCGAGTCCGCGCCGTTATGGCCACTTCGGTACCTCTCCGCACGGTAACTATTGAATGTTCTAAGCCAATTCGACAGCATTATCCCAAATTTGAATCAGCCAAAGTGTCAATTTAGTGACTAACATGATTTCAAACAATCTTCTTGGAGCGAAAGATTCTTTTCCAGCACTGGGTCAAAACAGGTACACTAACTCCTCTTTGATGCAAAGAACTTTTGCAACATTCTTCCGCACTCGTCACTTAGAATTCCACCTTGCACCTCGCAACGGTGGTTAAATTTTTCATTCTGTAAGATGTCGACAACTGAACCGGCAGCACCAGATTTTGGATCGTGGGCGCCAAACACTACTCTTGACAGTCGTGCCTGCAAAATCGCACCAGCACACATGGCACAAGGTTCGAGTGTTATATAAATGCTTGCGTCAGGAAGTCTGTGATTTTCTAGTGCTTGAGCGGCAGAACGTAAAGCTATGATCTCAGCATGTGCACTGGGGTCTCGATCAGCAAGTGTGCGATTGTGTCCTTCCCCAATAACTTTTTGATCGAGAACGACGACTGCTCCAACAGGGACTTCATCTTTATCCTTTGCGGTGCTGGCTAACTCTAAAGCCAATTGCATGAACTTGAGATCTATCTGCTGTGTATTGGTCATCCGTGATTGAGCTCAGGTGTAATTTGCAAGCGACAATAACTTAACCAATCCACAACATCCTAATCTTTAACCTCGCACGCGGTCGGCATCAGTTCTGCTGCAGCTCTAATATCTTCCAGTACATCATGATGCTGTTTCGCAAAGGTCTCCTGCTGAATTCATTCTTGGGGATAAAGAGCAAATCCAAATCGACTTACTATCATACCTATTGCTTTTCCACGTCAATATTGACTAATTCGAAGAATTCTTCCTCTGAAATAATTTTTATGTCAGCGCCATTAGCAATTTTTCTTTCTATCGCACGATGTTTACTGCTCTTTTCGTGCCCTCTCAAAACCCCAAGATCTTGATTCCCTACAACCAGTATCGTGACTTCATTTGTTACATTGTTTACTACATTACATCCTGCTTGAGACGCAATAATTGCTGCTTCCTTTCTGACAACTTGTAGGCGCCCCGTAAATAGTATTGTTTCGCCATAAAGGAGTCCCTCTTGGAAACCCTCCGACTTTTTGAGTTTGACCGTTTTCTTTTTTGGTTTTGTTAAGGAAGGTAGTTTGCGTGACCATTCTGTAATGTCGCTACCGGTTATCTCACATGCTTGAACGATTACTTCCGCAACAGTTTTTGCATCTTCTAGAGCATCATGATGTTGAAAGGAGATGTTTAAATGTTCAGCTAAGTTTTTGAGGTTATGACCACCCAACTTGCGCAATTCAGGCCAAGTTCTTCGTGCAATCATTAAACTATCGAGCCAAGTTACGTCGATTTCATGCAACTCGTAGTGTTCGTTAGCGCGTTTCATAGCATTACGATCGAAGTGACTATGGCTTATCAGTACTTCGCCTTGCAACCTATCTCTCATTTCTTCATAGACTTGTGGATAAGTCGGGCTGTCCTTCACATCAGTTTTTTGTATTCCATGAATTGCTATATTTCTTTGATGAAAATCATCCATTGGATTCACTAAACTCTGCCATTGCTCCACTATTTTGCCATCTAGCACATGAACGATACCAACTTGACAAATACTACCCTGAAAGGAGTTCGCCGTTTCAAAGTCGATCGCGTTAAATGTTAAGTTTTGTAAATTTTCAGACATCTTGGATTACATCTTGAATATAAAGATGAGATTTGGGGCGTGTAATCACTCCCACTCAATTGTAAACAGGCCATTTTTATCTTTTATATTCAATGGCTTATTTTCCCGCTAAACGGTAATACCATGAAAAATACCATGCTCAGAAATTTCTTCAAAATGCTCGAAAAAACTGCCGATTGAACACTGATACACAGCACGTTAGGTAGCCTTCCGGACAACTTCCAGATGTATGCCTTCCTACTCTATCCGATGGACTGCTGTCGCCACCTCTGCGGAAGGTTTTCATCTATTTATAACGTTTTCGCCCGCAAGTCTGGCGATTTCACTCACCAAGGCTGGTGCCATGCGGTATCCGATCTGTTCCAGATCAAAAACAACGGGCAGGACCTTATCAATGAAACCATGCTTCTTCGCCGTGAGCAGGACACCCGCTATGCCCACAATGGGTATCCCTCTGCGTCTGGCAACAGCACGCCCCTTCCGCTCATCGATCAACAGGAATCTGCAATTCACTTCCTCAGCCAGGGCAATCGCCTCTGCTTCACCAGGATCGAGTATGAGGATGAGTTCATTCAAGGTTGACGAGGTGCTGGTTGAAGGACTCCTGACTTGCAACCATCCCTGTTCAAAGGCACCGGCAAGTCGATTCGAGCCCGGACGCCCGGAACCCAGACGCAACTCGGTTTGAACGGCAGGACGAATAATTATTTCCTCATACAACGTTTGCAGCAGTTGCAGATGCCCTCCCCTGGCCAGTGCGATCAGTGGCCCGGTATCTGCTACGACAATCCCTGTCACGATGCGGCTGTCAATTCATCATCAAGTTCTTCGGTTGGATAATCCACCGCGTCGAGACCCGCCTTGCCAAGGAGCTCTATGAATACCTCAATATCTAAATCCGCCACTCTTGCAGATTGCGCCAGAGTCAGCTGATGGGATCTAAAAAGGTGCAAAGCCATTGACCTGTGAACACCGTAATTCATCAGCAATTGGTCAAACGGAATTGCCAGAATGGCGGGCTTTCCGTGTTTCGTTATTAGTGAAAGCCGTCCTGCCTCAGCATCCTTCAAGAGTTCGCCAGATCTGTTACGAAGATCTCTGGCTGTGAATATATCGAATTGTTCCATAAGCAACTCCGCTAAATTGTACCTACATAGTGTAGCACAAATGTAAGGCCATCGCGCCGACTCGGGTTCGAGATAACGCATGCCCTCGGCTGTGCTCCGCAATAATTAATGCACGGCTTTCAGCCATGGAGAATAAGTGACATTCGTATCATTGGTTGCTCTGTGGCATCATCCTTTCCAGTATGAAAATACTAACATCCGTCATCAAACTGCTCATTGACTTGATTACCTTTCTGGGCACCATTATCTTTTCCAATAATGTCCGAAAACGTCTGAAAACCCTATAAACAAGGAATTTATTAAAAACTGCGTCCAATACGGTTTTGTAACATTTTGCCAAATCCGAACTTTTTTGAAGCTTATCAGTCCTGGGATGGACTGAAACCGCAACCCCATCATCAACAAGTGTGGCGTTACCGGGAGATCAAACACGGCCCTGAACGCATCATTGCCACTTATTCATCCAAACGCGCGCGCAAGGATAAACATCAACGTATGCGTGCTTTAGACAAGCTTAAGCGTCAGTTAGCTTTAAGTCAGACCCCGGCCAGTGTCGGTCATAAAGGCATGGCCCGTTTTTTAGACTTCCCTGACGGCAAGGTGGTGATCAATGAAGACAAGTTAGCGGCGGCCGCCCAATGGGATGGTCTGCATGCCATCATTGCCTGGGGCAATGATCAGCTCAGCGCGCAACACCTGCTCGGTCGTTATCGTCAACTGTGAACCATTGAACGCAGCTTTCGCACCAATAAACATGATCTACGCATTCGACCGATCTTTCACTTTAAGCCGGCTCGAATCCGAGCGCATCTGGCGATCTGTTATCTGGCCTTTGCCTGTGTTCAGCATTTAGGTTATCGGCTGCGTCAGTTCGGTTACCCCATGAGTCCTGAAGTGGTGCGTCGAGAACTGAATGCACTGCAGATGAGTATCTTATGGCGTCCGGGCACCTCGGACCAGTATGTCATGCCGAGTCGGGCGACGACAGAGGCGAAACGCATTTATCGGTGTTTAGGGTTAAACTGGAACACTGTCCCTTTTGCCCTGCCCAAAGGACGCGCGTCGCCCCCAAGTCGTTAAGTCTTCTTTCTTTCTTTTTTCTGTCTGACATCGGAAATTCCGATGTAGTGCCCCATTTCGAACCGTGGTCCTTTAATATCAATGACTTACAAGCGAAAATGTCGGAAGTCAAGGTAAAACCCTTCTAAAATATAAGCTGCATACAGATCAAGACTTGTTTGATCAGGCGTATGCATATATTAGGGAATACTATTAGTTGTAGTTGTAACAGCGAAAATCAGTTCAGTTTTTATATAGCGCCCGCGTCTGGGAAATGAATTGATTTTGGCCGCCGTAGCTTGGATGGCGGACTTTGTTTATTTTTATTCCGTTTGTAATTTTTAGGACACTTTTTTCGGCGTCGTTTCCTATCGCAGTAATTCTTTTAGGACGTAGTAGTTCAATTAAACTAAGTAGTATTTCTTAGCCAATTTTTCTTTCTTTTGCGTTATGTGCACGATTGCTAAATTCTTCTCCTTGCTCATGAGGGTGTAAAGGAAATACATTCCAAAGGAAGACCGGAGACGAAATATTCGACAGTATCCCCCATATTACGGCTGCGGTTCGCTCTGCGACTGGTGTACCAACAGTAGGCCGCATAACTTCAATTCCCCACCATTTAGCATGATCTGCAAGGTGAATATCATCTGTGAGTGCTAGCCCTGTTCTTCTGCCTCCACGATATCCCAAATCACGACCGATCCAAATAGAATCCAAAGTCGTATTCTGGGCTGCTTCCAACATACTTAACAGGAGCTCGCCACGTCTGAAAGGAGCATCTTCAGAATCATGTACAGAACACCTATTGGAATAGGGGTTAAATGTATTCTCCAAGTTCAGATTGGATAATTCTTCAACAAACTGGTACCAGGAATTATATATTTCTACGATAACATCCTTTTCTAAATCGACTTGTAAGCCAATTTTTCGAGTGCTTAATTCGACCCATATCTTGTAGGCAATTTGTATATCTGTTTGGTTTTAATTTTAGCTTTTGATTGCCAATTCCAAACTCAGTTTCATTGACTTCATATTTGTCGAAATCGTTTGATAAAAGGTGACGGCAAACAAAGTAAAGAATTAGTACTACAGCTATTTTCCCTAAATAACAAGTACGTTTAGTTCAATAGATACAGTGAAATCATTACTGACAACCAGTTCGAAAAGCGGCTTTGTTATTTCCGAAATTTGGTTTCCAGTAGTTGTAGACAAATTTCCCTTTATCTTCAAACGCCGGTTTAGATTGAGCGCATGTTCACAATTAGCCTAACGAATTTGGTCATAAACTATCATCCGTTATATTCTGCGTTCCATTCTACCGTGCCGAACATGCAGAACTTCGACAACGTCTTGATTGATCAAATAGAGCACACGGTAATTGCCCAGTATCAGATGACGAATCCCTTTTTGAATATCAGTATCTTCTGGTGCAATTGGACAGCGCTCGGCAAGTGAATTGAGTTTTTCAATTGCCTCGATAATATCCAGGTACCACTGTACTGCATTTTGTGGTGACTCCAGGGCAATCTGGAGATAACGTGATTCTATATCATTCTCTGCCGTGGGTTTGATATCAATACGGTATTTCTTCAACGCTCGATACCATGCCTGGCTTCAAACTCCTTGGTAAATTTCTTTAGTGGCCTTCCAGTTTCAGACATAGCCTGGCGGATATTAAGAATACTATCTGCGTAGTCCGCCAATTCAGCCATCCGCTCGTAGCTTTCTGCATCCTGGATAACCACCGCTGGCTTCCCGTTGTGCGTCAGCATCTCTGGCTGCTTTGTTTCAGACAAGCGCCGTAGATGTTCAGCTGGCTTTCGGCTAAATTCAGTGACAGTATGGATATCTGAAGAGCTAAACATGCCCACCTCCTAGTCAAACTAAAAAACAACTATAAACATATTATTATCTGCTTTGTGGTTGTTCGCAAGCACTTATTTTACGATGCGCCACCCAATATCTACGGCTTATCTATTGCCCACTTAGTCGCACAAATTGCATTCATATTCAGTGCGTTGTATGCGCTCTTACCCGCCTTGTTGATAACGTCGAAGCGCTAGACAGCACCGGCATTTATTCACCATTACGGAAAACCCGGTGAAACATGGTCAACGCGTACCCTGACGAAGCAGAAAAATCGCGAATGACCTGCTTAAATGTTGCGAGCGCGACACGTTTGCTATGGTTAAAATCTACCGTTTTTTGACTCGACTTGTCAGCTAGCCAGGCACTCCTTATAAGGTCGCCACCCGCTCGGCCATAGTATCATCAGCCATCCAGAATTCTTTGCCACCGCGAACACTCACGGGGTAATGGCATAACAGGCGTGTTATTGACAGTGGGTTGAACAACATAACATCCGCAACTTCTTCCAGACGAGCTTCCAGCATAAAATGCATTTGATTCAGGCTGCCCTGCACGGAACGGTCGGTATGTGTATCAAACCGCGTTTCGCCTAGAGCCAGTTCTGCTCGACGCACCTGATTATCCGGCAAGCCCATGTACGCTAACGATGCAGTAAAGGCTTCTTTAAACCAGCGACCTAATACTGCTAATTGCGGTTTGCGCAGCCCCGGCAGGAAAACGGTATAGCGGGTTTCATCGTGGCAGAACAACAAACAATTGCGACGATCAATCACATAAAGATGGGCGCGCCAGTTCCCTAATGGACTGCTTTCTGTTAGTACTCTTCTGGGCCTGAGTCTGCGCCCACAGTCGGCTCTGGCCGCCGAGAATCTTTTCCTGCGGAAACAATTGGCCATGTACCAGGAGCGCAAGATCAAGCCTCGTCGACCTGATCATGCCGCACGAATATCTCTTGTGCTTCTCTCTCCAGGCTATTCAACTGGCGGATTGCGTTAACGGTTGTGCAACCTCGAACATTAATCGGTTGGCATCGACAGGGATTTAAGCTGTTCTGGCGATGGAAGTCACGTCCTGGTCGACCGCCGATACCGAAAAAACTGAGAATACTCATTCGAGAGATGGCACTGAACAATCCATCCTGGGGTGAAGAACGCACCGTAAACGAACTCCTCCTCAAGCTTTGCATCTCTGTGTCGCCCCGCACCGTACGAAAATACATGCCAGACATTCCACCGCGCATAACGCACGATCAACGCTGGTCAACCTTTGTAAGAAACCAGGCTGACTCAATCATTGCCTGTGATTTCTTCACAGTAGTAACAATCACTTTCCAAAGACGCTTTGGCTAGTTGGCGGAAAATCCGAAATTAGGCAAACACCGCACGGATGTTGCTGAAGGCTATTACAGTTCCCCCCCCCAGGGAGAACATTTTGTCTTCTACATGATAGGAGAGAAAGGTATAGATATAATCGGCATCCCGCACAGGGAGATGGACATCATCGTCACTTATTTTCTACCTGACTGAACAATCGGGTATAAGGTGATATCCCTGCTATTGCAACCAGTGCCAGACATTGCCTGCACCAGTGCCGGTCACTCCCACTCAATAGTAGCAGGAGGTTTACTCGAAATATCGTAAACAACTCTACTCACTTTGGGCACTTCATTCACGATGCGTCTAGATATATGCTCCAATATTTCATAAGAAATTCTCAGAGGCTTGGCAGTCATAAAGTCTTCAGTTTGTACCGCACGGAGACTCACAACGTACTCATAAGCACGATTGTCTCCTACGACTCCAACTGACTTTATTGGAAGAAATACCGCAAATGCCTGACTCGCTTCGTAATAAAGGTCGTTGTCTACCAACTCATTAATAAAAATTGCGTCAGCCTGTTGGAGGATCTCAGCATACTCTCGCTTCACCTCTCCGAGGATTCGGACACCAAGACCGGGACCGGGAAATGGGTGCCTGTATACAAGTTCCTTTGGTAATCCAAGTTCTCTGCCGACTTTTCTTACTTCATCCTTAAATAAATCTCGCAGTGGCTCCAGCAGTTGTAAGTGCAATGAATCAGGCAGTCCACCGACATTGTGGTGAGACTTAATCACCGCAGCCTTACCGGTTTTTGAAGCAGCCGATTCGATTACGTCTGGGTAAATTGTTCCTTGAGCAAGCCACTTGACGTCGGTTATTTGAGATGCCTCCTCCTGAAAAATCTCAATAAACACCCGACCTATCGTCTTTCTTTTCGCTTCCGGTTCACTTATCCCTTGAAGTTCTCGGTAGAACCGATCCTGAGCATCAATGACCTTCACGTTGACACCTATTTTTTCAACTATTGAAGACCGTACGCTCTCTACCTCATTCAATCTCAATAGTCCATTGTCAACAAATATACAGGTAAGTTGATCACCGATCGAACGTTGCAACAAGGCTGCACATACCGACGAATCTACACCACCTGAAAGAGCAAGTATGACTTTATCCTGACCCACCTTTTCTCTAATTTGAGAAATTTCCCTTTCGATAAATTCCTCTGAATTCCAGTCTGATGCACAACCACAAATCTCATGAACAAATCGTTGAATGATTTCCTTTCCTTGAGAAGTATGGGTTACCTCTGGATGAAACTGAAGTCCATAAAGTGATCGCTCGGCATCGCAAATTGCAGCAATCGGTGAACTGTCCGATTCAGCAATTTTCGCAAACCCTTCAGGCAACTCAATAACTCTGTCGCCATGACTCATCCACACCTGCTGGGCATTGTTGTCATTACTTTCTGAGTACTGCGCTAACTTGCCGAGTAGTTCTGAATCTTGATTAATGTTTATTTCAGCAAATCCATACTCGTGCACTGTAGAGTTTTCTACCTTACCGCCAAGTTGTGCGGCCATGGTCTGCATGCCATAACAAATACCGAGCACAGGAATGCCCATCTCAAAAATTTTTGGATGTGCTCTCGCGGAAAACTCATCTGTAACTGTTGCCGGGCCACCAGACAGAACTATTCCAGATGGCTGAAACTCCAACACATCCTCAAATGAGACATCGTAGGCGTAAATTGCACTGAAGACACCGCTCTCGCGAATGCGGCGTGCAATCAATTGGGTGTATTGAGATCCAAAATCTAGAACAAGAATTCGGTCAGAAGAGATGTTCGGCGAGTAACCAGTGGTCACAGCGTTGCTATGTCCGTTGATAGTTTGGTGATTCCTTTACAATCTGAACATCGTGTACGTGGCTTTCACGGATTCCGGCATTGGTAATGCGTACAAAGCGACCATCCTTTTGTAACTCACCAAGGTCGCGACTGCCTGTATATCCCATGCTGGACCGTAATCCCCCGATTAACTGATAAACGACGTGCTTCAACGCACCGCGGTAAGGCACTCTGGCTTCAATTCCTTCTGGAACAAGTTTGGAGTTATCAGTTTCACCAGCTTGGAAATAGCGGTCTTTTGCTCCATCCGCCATCGCTGCCAAAGAACCCATGCCACGATACGACTTGTAGGTTCGACCTTCATAAACTTCAATGTCACCAGGGGACTCATCAGTTCCTCCGAGCAGACTTCCAATCATGACCGAATCAGCACCAGAGGCGATAGCTTTGGCTATGTCTCCTGAATAACGAACGCCACCGTCTGATATCACTGGAATCCCACTACCTCGCAGCGCTCGAGACGCATCAGCGATTGCTGTTACTTGGGGTACGCCAACACCGGCAATCACACGGGTTGTACAAATCGAACCTGGGCCAACTCCAACCTTGACTGCATCCGCACCAACGTCCGCTAAATCTAAAGCAGCGCGACCCGTTGCTATGTTTCCAGCAATGACCTGTAATTCAGGATATTGCTGTTTGATCGTTTTGACTTGCTCAATCACTTTTTCGGAATGGCCATGCGCAGTATCCACTACGACAATGTCGACTTCAGCATCCACGAGTTGCTGGACTCGCATCAATTCGTCATCACCGGTTCCTACTGCAGCACTAGCCAGCAATCGCCCTTCCGAATCCTTACAGGCATCCGGATAATCTTCCGACTTCAAAATATCGCGCACTGTGATCAGGCCTTGCAGTGCGAAATTTTCATCTACCACCAGCAACTTTTCGATTCTGTGCTTGTGCAATAGCATTTGAACATTTTCCGTTGATTCATTTTTTCGTACGGTGACAAGATCATCCTTGGTAGTCATGACTGAAGTGATCGGTCGATGACTACGAGTTTCGAATCTCATGTCTCGGTTTGTTACGATGCCAACCAGATTGCCATTTTCCATCACCGGTAATCCAGATATCCCGTGCTTGGACATCAGATCGGAAACTTGAGAAACCGTCATTGCCGAATCCGCTGTGATAGGATCCTTAACGATTCCACTTTCATGTTTCTTTACTCTGCGTACCTCATTGGCTTGACGTTCAGGCGGCATATTTCTGTGAATCACGCCGAGTCCACCCATCTGAGCCATTGCAATGGCCATGGAGCATTCCGTAACCGTATCCATTGCTGCAGACAGCAGTGGAATTTTCAGTTCAGACTGCCTTGTAAGGCGAGTGTTTAGGGATGTTTCGGCCGGCAGAACGGACGAGCGAGCAGGGACAAGGAGAATGTCATCAAAAGTGAGAGCTTGTTCGATACCTTCCATTATCTAATTATAGAAAAATTTTAAAATCAACAATGAAAAACGCACCAAATATTCGTGTAGTATGAAACAAAATTCACAGGTAATTTTCACAAACATTTGTCTTAGCTGATGAGTACCAGAAAAGTCTATACAGTTACTGAAATAAACCAAGCAGCTGGTCATAGCCTTGAGGAACGTTTCGGTGTAGTTTCTATAGAAGGTGAAGTATCAGGTTTAAGTACTCCTGGTTCCGGACACATTTACTTCGGTCTTATGGACCAATTTTCACAAATCCGATGTGCATTCTTTAGAGGATATCAACGCGGCTCAAAAACTCCGAAGCAAAATGGCGAGAAAATTATCGCTACAGGTAATTTGGCGATCTATGCACAACGAGGATCCTATCAACTAATTGTGCACAATGTGGAGTTAGCTGGCGAAGGGGATTTGTGGAGACAATTTGAGAAGGTAAAGGAAGACTTAAAACGACGGGGATACTTTGAACCAGAAAATAAAAAACCAATTCCGATTAATCCGCGGTGTGTAGGCGTAATTACTTCAAATACCGGTGCAGCAGTTCAAGACATAATTAGGACGTTCAGAAGAAGGCTTCCTACGACAAAGTTAATCATTTATCCAACCTTGGTTCAAGGCGACTTTGCAGCAAAGATGATCGCTGACACGATTCGACTGGCAGATCAACGAAGAGAAGTGCAAGCGATCATTCTAGGTCGTGGTGGAGGCTCCCTCGAAGATCTGTGGGCATTCAACGAAGTTTCTGTTGCTGAAGCAACGTTTAATTGTCGCATCCCCATTGTGACGGGAATTGGTCACGAACCTGATATGACCATAGCCGATATGGTTAGTGACTACCGAGCCTCCACACCTACCGCTGCAGCAGAAAAGTTAACTACACCCTCTATGGCGCAAATCTTAACGGAATTTCACGATAGTGACAGGCAGTTGAAAAAATTAATCCAGAACAGACTACTCAATCTCAGCCAAAGAGTTGACTACGTTGAAAGAGGCTTAAAGCACCCAAAAGAACAAATCAAACTCCTACAAGATAAGTTCAAGCATGCAGAAAAGCATCTTCCGCTTTTGATCAATAAGCAACTGCAAGTCTATCGTGCATCCTGCAGTATGCTAGATAATCTACTCGCCCGATCGACGCCCAGCACAGAAATTGAAAGATCAAAGTCAAGGATTGATAATTATCAATCCGATATTTCACGATGCTTCGATCATCAATTGAAGGAACTGCAATCACGCGTTGCCTCACTGCAATCAAGAATTGAAACTGTCAACCCTAGCACCACTTTAAAGAGAGGCTACGCCATCGTGAGAACAAAGGAAAACAACAGTGTCGTAAGAGATTCCAGCTCAGTCGCTATAGGTCAAAAATTAACGGCGCAACTCCATGCTGGAACTCTGCACGTCGAAGTAGAACAGACCGAATAATTATGACGCAACTTATCTAGGACTTTGCGTAAGGATTGCTCCCAGCTCTAAACTCCACCTTCACCGTCACGTGTGACAGGTCAAACGCGGACTCAAAATATCCCGCAAGATAACGTTTGTAGTGCTTTGGAACTGAACTAACATTGTTTCCGTGAATCACTACAACCGGTGGATTTCGTCCTCCTTGGTGGGCATACTTAAGTTTTACTGGTCGATTTCTCGCTCTTGGTGGCGGATGCTGCAACAGTGCACTTTTCAGCACTTCATTCAACTTCCCTGTCGACATCTCAATCATGGTTGAACGATATGCTGCAGCAACAGACTTGACCAACTTGCTAATTCCAGTTCTTTTGAGTCCCGATATATTAATCCTTTCGCCCCGCACAAAAGATAACTTTCGGTCCAGTGAACGACTCAATTGACTGCTTTGCCTTTGAGAAGTCACTAAATCCTGCTTGTTCACTACGACAAGTAATGGTCTGCCTGCACGTAGAATGAGTCCAGCTAAAGTTGCATCCTGGTCCGTAGGGCCCTCAGACGCATCTAGCACAAGAATTGCAACATGAGCAGATTCGATTGATCGTAAGGATTTGATGACCGAGAACACTTCAAGTGACTCAGTAACTTTTGTCCTGCGCCGAACACCTGCGGTATCAATAAACCGAAAGCGTTCCTTACCATGAGCTAATGGAACCATGATGCTGTCTCGCGTGGTTCCCGGTACAGCACTCACGATAAGTCGCTCATCATTGGCAATGGTGTTAATGAGTGTGGACTTTCCTACATTGGGTCTACCGAGCACCGCTACCTTGGGCCCAGGATCTTCCCAAAGCGGGTCGGTTTCCGTTGGCAAGGTTTCAACAATGTATTCAAACATTGCTGCCACTCCATTACCTCGGCGGGCTGAAATTGTTTGAAGATCCTTGAACCTCAGAGACTGAAACTCAGCAGCTGCGATCCCATCATCCAGTCCCTCCGACTTGTTGACCGCAACAGTGACAGGTAAATTTGACTTTCGCAATAAGTCTGCGATGTCCTGATCGGCAACCGTTAGTCCGTCTATGGCATCAACCAAAAAAACTACGTGATTGGATTCATCGAGAACGTTCTCAACCTGCTCCTTAACTAGACTCGCCATGCCATCGACGTCTTCGCCAATTCCACCAGTATCTACAACCAATACGTTTCGGCCAATGACTGTGGTAAGCCCATAGAGTCGATCTCGGGTCACACCGGGGGAGTCATCTACCAGGGCAGTGCGAGATTTTGTAAGACGGTTGAACAGCGTCGACTTGCCGACATTGGGGCGACCCAGAATGGATATAACTGGCAGCATGAGAGGTGTTCAATTCAATATTACTTTGCACAAATTCGACGCTAGAGTAGATGTGCATCATCGACAATGTATCGAGTTAAGAAACCCGAATACGGTGAATGAGTGAACTACCTACTGAATAGTTCCCAAACTGTACGCATGCAAATTACCGTTGCGGAAACTGACATAAAGTACTCCGTCCCTCACATCAAGCCCGCCTCCAGCTACAGTGCCTCTTAACTTGATGCGACCCAAAATTTTGCCAGTGATAACTTCGACTGCGTGTAACACATTCTGCCGGTCTGCTACGATCAGATAGCCGCCCATTGGAACAATGTCGGCTATACCACGATACCTCATTGCAGTCAGGCTCCACAATTCACTGCCATCCAGTCGGTCTAGAGCAAATACCTCATCGTTGTCTCCGACTCCGTACACTTGTGAAGAGTCTGCCGCCAACCGGTTTCCAATCTTTTTGGATTTAGTCCACAGTTGACTTCTTCCTTGAAGGTTATAAGCACGAAGATGATCGGGTATAGCAGCGATATAGAGCACGTTACCTGCAACTAATGGAAATGTGTTAACACTATCCAGTTGTAACGCACCGCCAACTGCACCTCTTTTTACTTCGATTTGCCAGTTGGTGATGCCGAATTCCCAATCGAATCCTACGACTAAACCGGCAGCAGTTCCAACAATTACGCTGTCATTCCAGGATGTAATAGATTCAGCATCGTGAATGGTGAAATTCGGTTGGGTGAATTCTGATTCCCAAATCTCTTCACCCGTAGCAGCGTCCAACCCAATCATCGTTCCGTCAATACTTCGCAAGTAGACGCCGTTTTGGTAGATCAAAGGAGTGCCTAGAATCACTCGTCCGGCAGGATGTTGCCATAGCACAGCCCCATCTGTTGCCGACCGCGCCACTACGTTTCCTGACTTGGTAACAACTACAATTCTTTGACCATCCCCGCCTAAACCTGCTGCGATCTCCTCTTGCGAATCCACCTGCCAAACCACATTTCCATTTGTAGCTTCAATTGCTGTAATGCTTCCGCTAACAGAAGCGACATAAATCCTCGAACCGAGAAAAACAGGGTGCAGGGTGCTCAGGTTATTTTCCGTATCACCCGCTGCTCTACTGTCCCACTTAAGTGAAAAACCTAACCGTTCATTAATCTTTTCCAACGGCGTCGGGTCCGGTAATACAACTTTTTGACCGCCACATGAAACAATCAACAAGCAGGCGATTAGAAGTGTAGAAACTTTAGGTATCTTGTGCATTCTGCAATTTCGAATCGTTTAATTTCAATGTCAGAATTGTTCGATAATTTGAACTTGGTGGTAGATTTTCAAGGCTATGCTCGTATTCTTCACGCGCTTTGGAAAGTTGATTAAGCCCACGATGTGCGTCTCCACGTAATTCATGGTAGTGAGACGCAAAACCACTGGGGTCGCTTACATCTAGTACCTTCAAAGCATCGTCATACGCTGAATCTGCAATCAATAACCTGGCCAGCCTAATTCTCGCAGCATGCACACTGGAATCTTCTTTTGCGTTATCAATGGCCCAGTGCAACAATTCGCGACTCTTATCCGTATCTCCCAGTTCGTGTTGAACCCGTGCGCGCAATAAAGCTGTCTGTCCCGCATATCCGGATTTTGGATACTCATCCAAGAGTTGTTGTGCGAACTGATCAGCTTCAATAAAGTTCTCAGCAGCCACTTGAATCGTGACTTGCTCGTAGAGATAGGATGCTGCTTCCGCTTGGGTAACTTGATACTTAGTCCAAAAATTGAACCCTAAAAGAGAAGCAATGCCGAGGCTAACACCGCCGATTATTGTCCAGCGGTATTCCTTCCACCACTCCTTTATCTGCTCTAACCGTTCATCATCTGGATTCATCACTTACCACCATCAATAATGAACAAATCATCTTGTTTATTGCTGATTGAAATCACAACTCTTTGGAGACTGCATCTATGATGTTGTCGAAAGAAACTTGAGTCTGCTTCTTGGTTTCCAAGTTTTTCAGTACAGCGGACTGCCTACTGAGTTCCAAGTCGCCAATTATAATTGCTAAACTCGATTTCAGACGATCTGCCTGCTTCAGTTGACTGGCGAGTTTGCCACCGCCACAGTTCAATATCACACTAATTCCAGCATTACGAAGTGTTTCAGCGAGAACAATTCCGGCTCTTTCCGCATCAAAACCAAGCATAGCGAAATAGACATCACTTCCCTGACTTCGGTTCCCCCGAGTTTGCTGTCGAAGTTCAACCAGTCTTTCAATTCCGCAGGCAAATCCTGCACCGGGCACTGCACCACCACCCAACTGTTGGACGAGACCATCATAGCGCCCGCCGGCACAGATCGCATTTTGTGCCCCGAGGCCTTGGCCAGCGATCCACTCAAACACAGTTCCGTTGTAATAGTCCAATCCTCGAACCAGTCTTGAATTAATTTTGAAATTGATGCCAAGATCAGTCAGTGTTGACTGAAGTTTTGAGAAGTGCTGGGTTGATTCGTCGTCTAGATATTCAATGATTGTCGGTGCTTGTGAAATTAGACCCTGCATCTCGGGGTTTTTGCTGTCGAGAATTCTTAAAGGGTTCAATGTCAGTCTTCGCTGACTATCGGCATCAAGGTCATCGAAATGATGCTGAAAATACTCAACCAATTTAGATCGATACCTAGCTCTGGATTCGGGTGTTCCAAGTGAGTTGATCTGCAATTCCACATCACTTTGGATACCGATAAGCTCCCACAGTGCCTTCCCCACAAGTATGACTTCTGCATCGATGTCCGGTCCTTTCCAACCGAAGGCTTCAATCCCAAATTGATGGAATTGGCGATATCTACCCTTTTGCGGTCGCTCGTAGCGAAACATTGGTCCCATATACCAAAGTCGTGATTTAGTGTTATGAAATATGCCATGCTGAATTCCGGCCCGAACGCAACTTGCTGTCGCTTCCGGTCTAAGGGTCATGTATTCACCATTGTTGTCAGCGAAGGTATACATCTCCTTTTCGACAATATCCGTAGCTTCCCCAATAGAACGCTTAAACAACTCTGTGCGCTCAATAAGTGGAATTCGAATTTCTCGATAGCCATAGAGTGCCGCAACCTTTCGAATTGAAGCTTCAACGTCCTGCCAAAATTCAACGGTGTCAGGCAGCAAATCAGGCATGCCTCGTACTGACTGGATCTTCATGAAATCTAACCCAACGCTGCACCGGTCGAAGATTCAGCCTTGTTTGCCAACATAGCATTGAATCGTATGGACCTTTTGGTTTTGTCCTTGAACTTTCCAGCCAACTGTCCGCACGCTGCATCGACGTCATCTCCACGAGTTTTACGAGTAATCGTCATTATTCCTTTACTCAGCAATACATCACGAAAACGGTCGATTACGTTTTGTGAACTGCGGCTGTAGTCGAGACCAGGTACTGAGTTGTACGGAATTAAGTTGACCTTTGCGGGAACATCACTGAGTCGTTTGGCCAACTGACGCGCATGCCGTATTGTGTCGTTGACATTGGCAATCATGACATATTCAAAAGTCACCCGCGAACGGTGATTGTCGCGAACATACTCTCGGCATGCTTCCAGTAGCATGTCAATCGAATACTTCTTGTTAAGTGGCACCAATTTGTTCCGCAACTCATCATTCGGTGCATGGAGTGAAACTGCAAGACTTACTGGACAGTCCTGCCTCAGTCGATTGATCGCCGGAACTACCCCTGCAGTGCTTAGAGTCACTCTTCGTTTAGACAATCCATAACTACAATCGTCCAGCATCAACTTTACTGCGGGTACGACCTGATCGTAATTCATCAGTGGTTCCCCCATACCCATCAGTACCACATTGGTCACCTGCTGATTGGGGCTGTCGCCTTCCCCCAACAACTGCCTGGCCAACCAGACTTGAGAGATAATTTCATCGGTGGTGAGGTTTCTGTTGAAACCGTGATGTCCCGTAGCACAAAACGAACAGGTGAGCGAGCAACCTACCTGGGATGAAACGCACAGAGTTCCCCGAGCATCTTCAGGAATGAATACTGTTTCAACACAATTTCCATCCTTCAACTGGAACAGCCACTTTCTGGTTCCGTCAAAGGACTTGACATCATTGACAACTTCAGGTGTATCACAGTTGGCATTCTCATTCAGATGGCTTCGCAGTTTTTTACTGATGTCCGTCATGACATCAAATTGCGTCACTCCACGCTGATGAATCCATTTCATTATTTGATCGGTGCGATATGTCGGCTCACCGACACTGCTGAAGTAATCAGACAACCCTTCTCGATCAAGACTGAAAAGATTTGTCTTCAAGTTCACTCCACAGGAATTAAGAAATAGTTACTCAATTTCTGCTGTGAATTTGATCAGCAGAAAAGAAAAATGCGATTTCAGTCTTTGCGGTTTCCGGTGCGTCAGAACCATGTACGCTGTTTTTTTCTACATTTAGCGCAAAATCGGCACGTATGGTTCCGGCTGCTGCATCCGCTGGATTAGTTGCCCCCATAATTTCTCGATTTCTGGTAATTGCATTTTCACCTTCGAGCACTTGAACCACAACCGGTCCACTGCGCATGTATTTAACTAGATCGTGATAAAAGGGTCGCTCCCGGTGCACTGCGTAAAATTGTTCAGCCTGCTCCTGAGAAAGGTGCAGCATGCGGCAGGCGACAATGGACAAACCGCCATCTTCAAATCTGCGATTTATGTCACCAATCAGATTTCTGTCAACTGCATCCGGTTTGATGATTGATAATGTTCGTTCAAGAGCCATATTGCAATTCCTTGATGATTTGATTTTTGAGTTTATTGAAAAGTGAGGTCATCGAATATCCTAGTTTGGAATGGGAAATTCGAACTGAAACTACTATTGTACGAGTACGTAGGAAATGAAGTAGATTCAATGGAGTTAATTTTTGCTAGTTACGCTACATTTTCACCCGATAATCCATCACCAAAAAGCCCAGTAATTTGAATGTTCGTCCAACCACTATCATCTAGTTGTTCGCCTGCAACATAAACTGGCAAATAGTTCGCCATACGAGTTCGGACGAGATTGGACTTTGGGGTATATGCGCCTTCAGCCAAAGTTACAACTTGCCTTCCAATATAGCGACTGCAAACTGTGGATCTAACTTCATGACCGACTTCTCTCAATCTTGCTGCACGCGCCTTTCGAATTGGTACAGGCACCTGTTTCGGAATTCGAGCTGCCGGCGTACCGTCACGCTCGGAATATGGAAACACATGGGGATAGGCTATTTCTAGATTGCGAATTGCGTTTAGCGTTTGTGCAAAATCTGATTCTGATTCCGTTGGAAACCCTGCCATTACATCAGCAGATAAAACCAGGTCGGGGAGGGCACTTCGAAGCTGTTCAACAACTTGATAGACGTCGTCTGAAGAGTAGCGTCGCTTCATGCGCTTTAAGATCATTGGAGATGCACTTTGCAAGGAAAGGTGAATCTGCGGACAAATATTTGCATATTCGCCAATGGTTTCAATCAATGCATCGTCAATGTGTGCAGGATCTATGGAACTTAAACGAATACGTAATTCTGGGTGACGTTGCGCAAGTTGACCAACCAACACGGAAAGATTGATTTGTGAGTCGCCTTCGCCATTAAAGTCCATCCCATATGCACCCAAGTCGATTCCGCAAAAAACAACTTCCGAAAATCCCTGTCGTGCGAACGATTCAACCTGTCGATTGATCGTCGTTGGCAGTATGGACTGGCTACGACCACGAGCTTTATGAATAATGCAGAATGTGCAGGCGTTATCACATCCTTGCTGAACTTGAACGAACGCTCTGGTTCTGGATTCAAAGCCTACGGGGAGTTCTTGCGGAAGTACATGACTGTCTGCTGGTGCTACAACTTGGTTGGGTTCGGTAAAGTCTTGCTCCATGAGTAGGTCGGGAATCTCCAACTTTCGTGACCCCGGTACTACTAGATCAACTCCTGGAATTTCCGCACAAACCTCAGGCTGCATTTCTGCATAACAACCTGTAACTACGATTAGTGAATTGTGCTGGTCGCGAATAGCGCGACGAATAGCCTGTCTGGATTGCCTGTCTGCCTCTCGTGTTACGGTGCACGTATTGATAACACAAACGTCACGATCCAACCCCATAGATCGAATTCTGTGAGCAATGTGTTCGGACTCGTAAAGATTGACCTTACAGCCAAGTGTTTCTGTGGTGACATTCATTGCCAGCGAGAACTGGTTTACGGTTGTATGTAGCGAATAGAAAGTAAAGTTGCCGTCACAAAACTTGACGACACAGTCACATCGCTGGAATTAACAAAGAGGCTAATGTACAGTGAAACTTTCACCGCAGCCGCATTCGGCACTGGCATTGGGGTTGATAAAAATGAATGACTCGCCAAGCTCATCCTTTTTTAAGTCAATAGTAGTTCCTTGAACAAAATTTAGACTTTTTTCATCAACGTGAATCTTAATGCCGCAACTTTGAAATACATGGTCATCAGATTTCGACTCATCCGTGAAATCGAGCACATAGGCAAATCCTGAGCAACCAGTTGTGCGGACTCCGAAGCGGAGTCCTTTTTCCTGATCACCCTCCAGGTGTCTCTTGACCCGAGCGGCAGCGGATTCGGTGAGTGTTATAGACATTGTTCTGTATTGATTAAATATAAGTCCTAGATCTACTTATTGATATGAGTTCGTCATTATACGCTTACAACCCCTATCATACGAAATTACACGATAACAATATGAAATTCCAAAGTTGTTAAAGGTCATGCCGATTGCATGAAGTTGTCACATAAAGTCATAAGATCGTTAGTCTTAAAACAAACACTGTGAGAATCTAAAGATCAAGCGTTTTTTCATTCAAGTGCAACTTGGAATGATCAACTCCATGAGCTTTTGGTCAGAATACTCAAATTCAAACCACCCAGACACATCCGAATCTTCAACCACATATCCAAACTTGCTTATTTCTGGGGTTGCCAGCACGCCCATCAGTCTTAACACCCAGTAGTAATTTTCCTCGTCTGATTCTCCATAAATTAACCTCATAAGCGATACTGTTGATGACGCAGCAAGCCAATCTGAAGTCAACGCCCCGTGGTCTGACATCAGCGTAATCTTTCTGAGGTGGCTGTTCGAGTCGCTGGGTTGGTGCTGTAGAGTCAGAGAGAGGAAGTTTGCATCGCAGCCGATAGTGAGAATCGGTGTGCCATCGAACTCAACAGAATCCGGAGTTCCAAAACATATCATTGAATCGTGTGGAGTAACCACAATGCAGTTTTCTGACCGCATCGGGTCGGGACCAATCTGATCAATATACTCACCGAATGCAGTTGCACAAATCAGTACCAAGGTGGCAATGCAATATTTAAGTGTAGATTTCAACTAGTTTTCAAAACCTCTCTGAGTTAGACTTCAACTTCGGCATACTTGGCCAAGCATTACGCATAATGCCTATGGTCAAATTCACCGTGCAAATCTTAGAACAAACTGGACAAAAACTACTCAAATAATCATTCATCACCCGACACCGGTATCTTTTCGTAATCCAATGACTCCCCAACCGGGTAATCTAAGCGCCAGAGCCTTGGGATCGATTCCGAAGTTAGCCCCTCCCAAATTGAATTCAATGCCTTCTTCAACTCCAACTGTCACTCCGAATACACCAAATACTGAAAACTGAAAGCCATTTCCACCCAAGGAAGGTGAAAAGAAATTTGTCCCTCCAAGATAATCTTTGCCAATAAACGTAGGTGGTAAATCTACACTCAAAGTTGGCACATTGCGAATCACCCAAGCAACAAAGGTATTGCTGTTGGGACCAGGCCACATGCGATAATCACTTGGCCAAGGATAGTTTTGCACAGCAACATCAATCTGATCAATAACCTCTTGCGCCTTCTCGCTCCGCAAGTCGACTAAAACTGTCGGTCGGTTCCCATACCAATGCCGATCCGGTATGTCAGACCGTACTGAAAGCACAGGCTGGTTGTGGTACTTCCTCCAGCCTACAACCTGATAAACGGTATATGTTTTGGCATTAGTCGGTTTGATGGAAATCCAAGAATGAACTGAAAACGCCCCACGCCAACCCCATGCTCTTGCAGCGTAAATCTGTACTACCGCATCTTTATGTTCGTCAACCTTCGGTGCTATTTCGGCCGATTCATTCGTAGCTTGATACCATGCTTTACCCATGTTTGCTTGAGAAATAGATAAAACTATCGGCCCGGAAAACAAGACTAGTACAAGCAAAATTATTCCAATTAACAACTTCTTCAAGAGTTCCTACCACTAGATGTATTTGCCGATTGATCCGAATTCGGACGTTGCGTAAGGATAGATGTAAATACACCCCGCATTATGTTTACTTCTTCATCGGACATTCTAGAACGTACAAAGATCCGTCTAATTTTTCGTAATAAGGATTCTCGAGGTCCGTCTGTAATAAATCCCGTCTGCCTGACCACACTTTCCAAGTGCTTGAAAAATCCACTCATCTCATCACTGGTTGCAGGACGTGGTGAGTTAGTTGACTTTATTGACACCGTCTCTACCTCAGTCTTGAGCATCGCTTTATGTAGCTCATACAACATGATTAGCACAGCACCTGCCAAGTTGATGGAAGGCGACTGCTCGTCAACCGGTATCTTTACCAGAACTGTGCAACGGTCTATATGAAGATTTTCCAAACCTGTTCGTTCAGGTCCAAACAGCAACGCTACATTTTGCCCAAGACTGCTCGCTTCCACAGCTGCAGACATTGAAGTTTCCGGGGTCTGCGACGGCCATTGGATAGTGCGACTACGCGCGCTTGTCCCGATAACGATCTCACAATCACCAATCGCGTCGTCCAAGTTCTCACGAACATTCGCATTTTTTAGTATGGATTCGTTACCAGCCGAACGAGCGAATGCTTGTTCATTTAAAAACTCCACGGGCTTCACCAACTCAAGATGGTGAAGCCCCATGTTACCCATGGCCCGTGCTACGGCACCAATATTACCTGGATGGGTGGTTTCGATCAGTACGACACGAACCGGCACAATGAATAGGTATGTGACCTGCTAGTTGTAGATAAACGGGTTGGGCAACTCAGTTGCTGTGGACAGCCAAACACTCTTAACCTGCAAATATTCGCGAATCGCGGCAATCCCGCTTTCTCGACCAAGACCGCTTCGCTTCATTCCACCAAACGGAACCATGTAACTAAATGCCCGATAGGTGTTGACCCATATTGTTCCTGCCTTTAGTGACTTGGTAAATCGCATTGCCCTGCGTATGTCCTTCGTCCAAACACCCGCAGCCAACCCATATACCACGTCATTGGCAATTCGAATGGCTTCATCTTCATCCTTAAAGGTAATTACAGACAAAACCGGACCAAATACTTCTTCCTGAGCGATACGCATATCGTTGGTTACACCGGTAAAGATCGTTGGCTCCACAAACTGATCGCCGCCGCCTTCAACAACACAGGGGTTACCTCCAAGAATGCACTCCGCGCCTTCGTCCTTCGCGATCTTTATGTATGACATTACTTTGTCATACTGCTGCCGAGTAGTAACAGGGCCTATATGCGTGTTTTGTTCCATTGGATTGCCAACTTTCGCTGATTTTGCCAATTCCAACAAGCAATCGACAAACTCATCGTGAATACTTTCCTGAACCAGTAAGCGAGACCCTGCCACACAAGTCTGTCCTGTAGCCCCAAAAATACCCGACACAACTCCTTTGACTGCCATATCCATATCTGCATCTTCAAAAACTATATTAGGCGACTTGCCTCCCAATTCCAAAGATACATGCTTGATATCCTTCGCTGCATTTTCATAAATTCTTGCACCTGAAGCATCCGAACCCGTGAACGTAATTTTGGCAACGTCCTTATGATCAACCAGTGCTGCTCCTGCCTCCGCACCAAAACCGGTAATGACATTAAACACCCCGTCGGGGAATCCGGCTTCCTTAACCAGTGCTCCAAATTCAAGTGTGCTGGCTGAAGCAAATTCTGATGGCTTAACCACAACCGTGTTACCCGCTGCCAAAGCCGGTGCACATTTCCAGGCAACAAACAGTAACGGTGAATTCCATGCTGTTATTGCGCCAACAACCCCAAGTGGTTCATAGGTCGTATAGGAAAATGAATCTTTTCTGTCAACCGGCAGAATTGAACCCTCAATTTTGTCTGCAAGACCACCAAAGTAATACCACCACTCGGGGTGATACTTCATTTGCGCACTCATTTCTGCCAGTAATTTGCCGTTATCACGGACTTCAATTTCAGCCAAGCGTTCAGCGTTGTCGTTTACCAAATCACCGAGACGCCGCATGAGTTTGCCTCGTTGGCTTGCAGATAATTCACTCCACTCGGGGTTTTCCATAGCTTTGGAAGCTGCAGCGACTGCCCGGTCGACATCTTCAGCCGATGCCTTTGGAATCCGTGCCCACGGCTTGCTGGTATAGGGATCGACTGTGTCAAACCATTCCTGGCTTAGCGGATCAACATACTCTCCATCAATAAACAATTGATATCTCTTCATTTCGAGAATTTACTCCATGATTTGTCTAAATATAGCCAACACTTAACCTCAATTTAGCACTCAACTCCCGACTACGCACGAGACGGGTGAACAGTCGGTTTGTGTTAGAATAACTGTTTGTAAATGCGTTGAAATTGTGCGTATACGCGTTATCTTTTACGGAGTTTTACCGTTACGTCCAACCAGTTGTTGTCCAACAACAAAAAACCGTTTTTAGTTCGTTGCAGGGCAATACCGATACAACGTGACAACAATTATAAGTCTCACAAATCGCACCTTCGTGCAATTTCAATTTTCTTTAAGTAACCGCAGGGAATAATCAAGTGCATCCTATATTGAATATCGCCATAAAGGCTGCACGTCGCGCCGGCAAAACCATCGTGCGAAATTCCTATCGTGTAGAACGCATAAAGTTTGACGAAAAGGAAAAGCGAGACTATGTAACGGAAATCGATCGCCTGGCTGAGCAGGAAATCATTGATGTGGTCAGGAATGCATATCCGCAACACTCCATTACCGCCGAAGAAGGAAGTCGATTTATCGGCAACGAAGTCGAATGGATAATCGATCCACTAGATGGCACAACAAACTACATTCACGGACTACCACAGGTCGCTGTATCCATTGCCGTCATGGAATCCAATAAGCTTCAACATGCGGTCATCTACGACCCCATAATCGGCGATTTGTTTAGTGCATCTCGTGGTAGTGGTGCACACCTCAATGAAAGAAGAATTCGGGTCAGCAAAACAAAGAGATTGAGCAATTGCTTGATTGGAACAGGCTTTCCATTCCGTGAAAACGATAATGTTGAAGATTGGATCGCCGTGTTTCGAGAACTAACGAAAAAAACCTCTGGAATTCGAAGACCCGGTTCTGCCGCAATCGACCTGGCCTATGTAGCTGCAGGAAAATATGACGGATTTTGGGAATCCGGTTTAAAACCATGGGACATTGCTGCAGGCGCACTCATTGTTCAGGAAGCCGGCGGAATCATTGCCGACTTTAAGGGTGGAACAAACTACTTAAATTCCGGCCAAGTAATAGCCGCGAACCCAGGTATTTACGATGAATTACTGAGCATCGTTAGTTCCAATGTTCAATCAATTCGGTAAATCGCTTCTGCACTAGCGTGGCCCATTCCTCACAGTCCAAACCTACCCCAATGATGCAACAGTACTGGAGCATCAAGGCTGAGTATCCCAATACACTGCTGTTCTATCGGATGGGAGACTTTTACGAACTGTTTTATGAAGACGCTGAACGAGCCTCAACTTTGCTGGACATAGCTCTAACAAGTCGCAACAAATCCGACCCGACGCCAATAAAAATGGCGGGGGTTCCGGCACACAGCATCAATCAATACATCCAAAAGTTGATGCAGCAATCAGTACCGGTTGCAATATGTGAACAAGTGGGTGATCCAACAAAAACTAAAGGTCCGGTGGAACGAAAGGTTACTCGAGTCGTTACTCCAGGTACGTTGATTGATGACGATTTGCTAGACGCTCGAACCGAAAACTTGCTAGTTGCTGTTCATCCTGGTCATGCTGCGACAGCAATTGCTGAGCTTGAACTGTCTAGCGGTCGTTTTACTGCTCAGTATATTGAAAATGATGAATCAATAGAATCAGCCGTGCGGCGGACCGCACCGGCCGAAGTCTTAGTTGCAGAGGGACAAGAGATTGAAAATCTGATAACCGTCACACGAGTTCAGGAAGTCCCTGCTTGGTACTTTAGTTACGAACGTGCTTGTGAAATTCTTAAATCTCAATTTAAGTTTCGAGACATTTCCGTATTCGACGGCAATGCACACCCAGAATTAACAGCTACCGCAGGTGCCTTACTGCAATACGCAAAAGACGTTTTTGCATCCGACTTGCCCCACATTCGTAACTTGCGAATTGTAGGGTCCAATGACAACTTGGTGATTGATCACCACAGTTGGCGAAACCTGGAAATCGAATCTACACTAAGCGGTCAATTTAAAGGCAGCCTGCTTCATTTATTTGACCACTGCATAACAACGATGGGGGCTCGACAGTTACGAAGATGGTTTCGCAATCCGATTCGCGACCGAGATGAAATCGCCCGGCGACATCAGGTTGTGAATTATTTTCTGGATGCAGCTAGTTATCACAGTACAGCCTCCGAGCTCAAGAACATTGCAGACTTGGAAAGAATTGTTTCCAGACTCGCCACCAAAACGGCGAACCCTCGCGACCTCGCCCAATTGCGAGATTCATTGGCAGCCCTGCCAAAACTGATTGACAGTTTCGAATTGAAGGATTGTCAGGCTCTCGCTGACTTATGTGCCGATATTACCACGATGCCGCAGATTGCAGCTTTACTTACAAAGGCATTGCAAGATACACCTGCTCCGTCTTTGAGAGATGGCGGTGTCATACAACAGGGCTATGATGATGAGTTTGACGAGATTATTCAAATTCGAGACAACTCAGATGCCGCACTTATAGAATTGGAAGTTCGCGAACAGGAACGAACCGGAATCAGGTCTCTGCGAATTCACTACAACCGAATTCACGGATACTACATAGAAGTTTTGCGTTCTGCAATCGATCAAGTTCCAGAAGACTATGCTCGACGACAAACTTTAAAGAACAAAGAGCGTTATGTTACGCCGGAACTCAGCGAATTTGAAAGTCGCATTCTATCTGCTCGAGAGCGAGCGATTGCAAAGGAAAAGGAGCTCTTTGATGACTTGCTTGAAAAGTTGCTTCCCCATGTTACCGCCGTGCAAAAAACAGCCCGTTCACTAGCCCAGATTGATGTGCTAAGAAACTTTGCTGAAAGAGCAAGCACCTTACGTCTAAATCGACCTCAACTCTTGGACACCCCCGGGTTTCGCATCGAAGCCGGTCGACATCCATTGGTTGAACAGTTGAGCAGTCAAACCTATGTTCCCAACGATACAGATTTGCAACCAGATTCAAAGTTGCTACTGATTACCGGACCCAATATGGGTGGTAAGAGTACCTATATGAGACAGTCGGCTCTCATCGCTCTTTTGGCGCATGTTGGTTCGTATGTACCTGCCAGCAGTGCCTCAATTGGTCCGTTGGACCGAATCTTTACCCGAATTGGTGCGTCGGACGACTTAACAGGTGGTAACTCAACATTTATGGTCGAGATGACAGAAATGGCCACAATTCTTCATGCAGCAACTGAAAACAGTCTTGTGCTGGTTGATGAAATTGGCCGAGGTACTAGTACGTTCGATGGACTTGCACTGGCTTGGGCATGTGCGGTCAGTTTAGCTGAAGACGTGAAGGCTTACACATTATTTTCTACACACTACTTTGAAATCACTGCACTGGCCGAATTAATTGCTGGAATTACAAATGTGCATTTGGACGCCGTGGAATACAACGAAGAAATCGTCTTTTTGTATGAAGTTAAGGAAGGCGCGGCCAATCAAAGTTATGGTCTTCAAGTTGCACGACTGGCTGGCATGCCCGAAGAGGTAATCGAAAGTGCTACTAACAAGTTGCGAGAACTGACTCAATCAGCAAATCAATCGCATACTCAGCATTCAAGCTTACAACGAACCTTGTTTGACCTACAGCACAAAACAGCATCGGCCGTGGAAACAAAATTGGATAAAGTTGAGCCTGATGAACTCACTCCCCGGCAGGCATTGGATGTCTTATATCAACTAAAGTCTCTTGTAAATTGATCGAATTGATGAAACTGTGTCAACCATTAAAGGAAATTTTTACAAGAATTTGAACTGTTGAAATACAATACCTTAACCCCGATTCTTTCGGGATTTTCTACAATTCGCACATAAAAAACCGGTAACTATAAAAACTTGGTATATGACATTTATTGTTACAGAATCATGCATAAAGTGTAAGTATACGGACTGCGTTGAAGTCTGTCCTGTGGACTGCTTTCACGAAGGGCCAAACATGCTGGTGATCGATCCCGAAGAATGTATCGACTGCAGTCTGTGCGAACCCGAATGCCCCGTAACCGCGATCTATGCGGATGACGACGTCCCCGAAGATCAACAGGAATGGCTCGATCTCAATATAGAACTAAGCCTAATATGGCCAGTCATATCGGTCATGAAACCCGCTCCTTCCGATGCCGCAGAATGGGAAGAAGTTAAGGAAAAACGGCACTTACTTGAACGCTGAGTATCCTTAACAAATCCTACAAATCAACATTTACACATGCAAATGTTTGACGCAAAGCGAGCAGCAGAAACAATCTGGGGTCTTTGGAAAGCCGGAGCGGTGATCAATGAATTATCGCCAAAGTACCGTCCGGTGACCATTGAAGACGGCCAAATTGTGCAGCAATTCTATGCGGAACTTTCGGGTAGTCCAATTGCAGGCTGGAAGATTGCCGCAACCAGTCAAGGCGGACAAAATCACATTGGCGTGAATCACCCTTTGGAAGGGCCGTATCTGAGGTCAAAAACTTATGAATCCGGCGCAACCATTAGTATGTCCGGTAATCATATGAGAGTAGCCGAAGCGGAGTTTGCTTTTGTCTTTAGCCGAGACCTTCCGGCTCACGAAATTGATTATGAATGGAAAGAGATTGAACAAGCCGTTGGTGAGCTACGTCCAAGCCTTGAACTTCCAGATTCAAGATTTTCCGATTTCGCGACTGTCGGAACACCAAATTTAATTGCAGATTTAGCTTGCGCAAGGGAGTGTATTTTGGGTAGCCCTACCGATCTAGATTGGAAAAATAAGGATTTGAGTGAATGGCCAATTCAACTCCTCGCTGATGACGAAGTGATTTCAGAAGGAACCGGTGCCGATGCATTGGGAGATCCGAGACAGGCACTGACGTGGCTGGTAAATCGACTTAATTCACGAGGTATTGGATTGAAGGCTGGACAATTTGTAACCACCGGTGTTTGCGGAAAACCGATGCCAATCGAACACCACTATCGTGAACTTTCATCTAATTTAGGAGAATTTGGTGCAGTTCACGTACACCTAAATCAGTAATTTCCTAGTACTGACTACTTCATTACTTCTGACTCTGCAATCACTTCGTATTCTGCGCCAGTATGTCTGGTAATGGATCGAACCAGGTAACATCGATTGATATGCCAAGAAACAGGGTCAATTGGTTGACTAATTCGCTTGTGAACATTTCGAGCAAGTGTCACGTGCGGTGTAAATCCTCTGTATCCCTTCGACTTGCGTCTAAACGGAATACCTTTTTGAATGACGGTCGCTAGATCCTCTAATTGCACAAATCGATCTTTCGACCCTGCCCATACTATCTGTGCTCTCGCAAAATAACCAACGCGGTTGAGTTCGAACTCAACCGGAGCGAAACTGATATTGTGAATAAACTTTGCGATGTCCTCTACCTGCTCTGCTTCAACCTCCCCGACGAAGTTCAACGTGACATGAAGATTTTCATAAACAGTACAACTTCCAAATTCGCTAAGTTTGAGTTTGGTTTGAATGTTGTCGAGTGAGTCTCTAACCTCTTTATCAGGCAATAGTGCAACAAAGAGTCGCTGTTTCTTGACTTTACCTTCAGCCATATCTCCGCTAAGTCTTGCAGCGGATTACCAATCAAGTTGTTCCAAATATTCCTTCACGCCGCGCAGTGCGTGTTCGACTGTAGAACTTCGGATGGACTCCCGGTTGCCATGAAAACGAACTTCGTTGGATTTAATGATTCCGGAATTATCAGCCCAGGCAACCCAAATGGAACCAACCGGTTTTGCATCAGTACCGCCTGACGGTCCAGCAATACCGGTAACAGAGACCGCCACATTCGCAAGACTATTTGCAACAGCCCCAAGTGCCATTTCGCATGCTACTGGAGTGCTGCAGGCACCGTGTCGTGCTATCGTTGCCTCATTGACACCCAATAGGTCCTGCTTTGCCTTGTTGCTATAGGCTACAAATCCCCGATCAAACCACCCGGAACTGCCAGCTACATCGGTTACTGCAGCTGCGATCCCGCCTCCCGTACAAGACTCAGCCGTGGCCAATTTAAGTTCATTTTCCAACAGCAATGCCCCAACTTCCTCAGCAAGTTTGATATGAGCTGAATTCATTGGATGCTAAATTAAGGGAACAATTTCATGCTGTTACGAAACTGGTGACTATTTTCAACTAGTTGACCTTCTTCGGGAAATAACTTAGTTGGAAGTACACGATCCTTGCCGTATGCTTCAACGATGACCCGACCTTCACTTCGTTCGGTCAGCAAATCTTGAACAAAAGATTTGAATGATTCAAAGTTTAAGTTTTCAATGGCTGCTACAAATCGCTCTCGTCGGTCAAAATTGTAATCCTTGTCATCCAATGATTGCCAGTATCGGGACGACCGATCGGATAAAGACTTATCTGTCACTAAAATGCGATTGGTTAGTCCGTTTCGGTGTTGGTCAAACTCTGCTTCTGTCATCTGATTCAAGGTCAAGTGGTACGAGCTCAAAAATTCTGCAATGCTCGCACTCAAGCTGTCGGGAGATTTATCGGGCGATTGAATGACGAATATTAGTCCAGGCACCTTCATCACCTGCATGTTCGAAGCAAATACAACGTATCCTAACTTTTGGTGAGTTCTCAGTTCAGAGAAGAATGGCGTACGAATAATCTGGGCCAGTAACGAATACTTTGCCCTATCATCCAAATCACGACTTTCCCCTTGAATGTAGACAGCTACTGCAGAATCTTCGTGGTCAACTTGCACTCGTTTAATATACGGTCCTTCCTCTGGCATGTTAAATAATTTGGCTTTATCCACATGCACAATATCTGCTGATTCAATTAGTGTATTGACTACCAATTCTGCCTTTCGAAGTGAGTCTTCTTCGGTAGTATTTCCATGTGACAGAGCGACTATATTAATTTCTTCGAAGAACTCATTCGCATAACTTCGAAGATCATCAAGCGTCAATTCATTAAGAACATGAAGTAACTCGTCATCACTATAGTGGGGGTACACAAGCAATTCGTAAAGTTCTTTCATTGATTGATCATAGGCGTCTTCTTTTGTACTGTTCTCTATACTTCGAATGGCATCTTTTCTAAAACGTTCGAAACTAGCTTCATCAAACTTGGGATTTTGAAACGCGTCAAGAATTTGTTTGAGCATCACTTCTTGTTTTTCGATATATCCGGAAACCTTGACTGAAACTCCGCGAGAATGCGGATACAACTGATAACGAAGACCGGCAATCAATGCGGGATAGGTAAACTCATTTAACTGTTCATTTAGAGAGGTGGTAAACAAACTCAAAAGCGCGGAATTTTTTGCGTCGTTGTTGCTTGCAGGCGAACGAATGCTAAAGTAGAAATTGGAGCGCGGGACATCAAATGACTTATCCGTTTGGTGCCACAGTTCGAACCCTTCTCGTGAATGAATTTGATCTGGCAGTTCTGTACTTTTTGTATCTACGAATGAAAGGTCGTTCGGAATGAAACGGTTCTTCGACGGCAGAGCGAAAGCATCAATGGCAGAGATTTCTTCCCATTCTGATAGGGTTGAATCGGAAATTTGTGTGACAGAATACTCAGCTCCAACAATTGGGGTGACCGAATTGGTCTCAACGTTGGGAGAACTAAGCACGATTACTGCGTTTTCAGGGGTCATCAGTCCCAAAATTTTGGTAATCAGTTCAGAATCAAATCTTTCCGGAACGTAGACGCCCTTAAACATTGCTTCCAATGGGTAACTTGGCAGTAAATCTGCTAGAGTCGTTACATAACTTCTAGCACTTTCTGCTTCCAAAAAAGTAAAGTCAATCTCTGAAAGGGCTTTCTGCTCATCAAAGCGCCACTGGTCAATGCCGGCGCGTCGAATCAAGTCAATGTAGTCAAACAAGCTATCGACTATAGATTCCCAATTCTCAAAACCAGAATCTGTCAATGATACGGAGACGTGCAACGTGTAACTTTCGTATGACGATAAGCCGACCGACGCATATAGACCATCGGCCCATCCCTGCTGTTTCAAATATGACAGTAAACTTCCTTGTCCCTCATGTCCAACCAGGTGCGAAATATACTGTTCAGGATGCTCGCGCCAATGGTGTCTTAAATTGAAAATTGGGAACTGAATTTGCAAACGTGGTTCGTCGGCGTCAGTTTTAACCATCAGCACCGCGGGTATCAGGTCCATATTGAACTGAGTTTCAGCGGTTTGAGGCTTCGGCGTGTCTTGATTTTTCACCTCAGAAAAGTATTTCACCGCCACTGCTTGAAGTTCTTCCAACGACTGCGGCCCCAAGATTACCAGGGTCATTAGATTTGCGCTGTAGTACTTTTCAAAAAAGGCAACCAGATCTTTTCTGACATCTCCTGCGAGGGTATCGCTATTTCCCGAGATAAATTTTGATACAGGATGCTTTGGATTGAACAATGCTTTCATTGCGGACCAGCGCTTACCGCCATCGCTTTGCTTACGAATTTCAAATTCAGCATCCACAACTTCACGCTCACGTTCTACGAATTCAGGAGATAACAGTGGTGAGATGAAAAATTGCGAAAATCGATTCAATGCTTCGTCCACAGCATTTGAATTGACGAAGAAGTTGTAGTTGGTGACCTCCAGTCCGGTGTAGGCGTTTGACTCTCCTCCATTCCTGTGAATAAACGACCGATACTCATCGACTGCAGGGAACTTCTCAGTTCCAATAAAGAGCATGTGCTCAAGAAAGTGTGCTATTCCTGGTCGGTGTTCGAAATCATCTCCTCCCCCAATTTGAAGGCTGAGTGAAGCTGCTGCAACTTCGGATTCGGCATCCGAAATTACCATAACGTTCATTTTGTTCTCTAACTGGAATGCACGGTATTCGCGATGATCGTTAGGGCTTTTTTGTATTTCAGCGAAAGCTAAATTGCTTAGGCAGGCAGAAAGGATTAGGAGGATAGTAGACTGAGTTTTGAACCAGTTGCGCACGCTGTTACCTCAAACTATTAATTGATCAATTTGAGATTTTGACATAATTCCTTGATGATAGTTCTATGTCTGAAGCGATTTGCTGGCACCAATCGGACTTTACACATCCTCGCCAATCACAGACTGCTAACCTTATGCTCATTCGGTCGGACTCCACAAATATGATTGAAATCTATTGATTGGAAGTCTGCAAAGAATAGTCGAACGGCTCACAATTGTCTGCAACGTAGCAAAGTGTATCCAACTTGGACTTAAGTGCATTAACTCCAACTGAATGTTTCAGTCCCAGAACTAAATGCAGTGATTTCAGTGACTAGCCGACCGGGTGAATTTGCTGGACCTTGTGCTATTTTTGCGACACAGAAAATTCTAAAGTGCTTTTGTCATTTGATATGGCGTCCCCAGGGGGATTCGAACCCCCGTCGCCAGCGTGAAAGGCTGGTGTCCTGGACCTGACTAGACGATGGGGACGTCTATGGCGAATGAGCAAGGTATTTTATAGCAAGTGCTAATTTGAAGACTGAAATATTGAAATTATTTCATGCTCATATCTATTAAAAACTCACGAGTGGAAAATTTGCAAAGGCTTTTCTAAATCATCCAATATCATTGGATTCTTATCCTGATTTGCGTATTCACAAATCATCATCCGGTGTGCATAACCGGCCTGTTAACCGACCAAGTTTGTACATAACACCAACGGGTGTTGATACATCACCCAGAAACCATACTGCACTTACTATTCGGATTTTGTCCACCGGACAAAGTAAGCAAACCGCCTCTGACGTTCGGCCCTTCTTCACCAAGATTCATTTTCATGTCTTTAATCGCCACACCCAATAGTGACCGGCCGACCCTGGGAATCTTACTCATGTGTTTGACATATTTTATGTTTGCGACTTTGGACAGCGCCGCAAAATTGCTTTTGCTCGCAGGAATGTCAGCCTTACAGGCAGCGTTTGTTCGCTATGCCGGGCACTTTTTAATTTCTGCCGTTGTTATCGGACGAGGTGGTATGTCGTGGGATAGGTTTCGATCTAAGAGACCAGTATTGGTAGTGTTAAAAGGTGCACTTCTTGCTTTTACCACGGTGTTGAACTTCACCGCTCTGAGATACCTACCTCTGACACTTACATCCACCATCATGTTTTCGGCCCCAATAATCGTGTGTGCCTTGTCTGGTGTTTTTCTTGGAGAAAGAGTGGGGATTTGGCGATGGTCTGCAGTATTGGCGGGATTTTTGGGCATTCTCGTTGCAATTCGCCCATTCAGTGTAGAATTTCACCCGGCAGTTCTGTTATCGCTCGCCAATGTTACGTTGTTTGCTTTCTATACACTGCTGACACGTAAACTTGCCGGAGAAGTAGCCATCGCAACTCAGCAGTTTTATGCAGGACTGGTCGGAACTATCATTTTACTGCCCTTTGGAATTTGGTCTTGGCAGACACCTAGTTCTGTGATTGAGTGGCTACTACTGTCGGTGATAGGCCTAGCTGGCTGGATAGGTCATGAATGTATTACTCGTGCACACGGATATGCGGAGGCCAGCATGCTGACACCATACAGTTACACATTCATCATTTGGATGACCATGTCAAGTTTTTTAATCTTCGATCATCCACCAAATCGCTGGACAATTGTGGGTGCGATCATTGTGATTGTGGCGGGTTTGGTAATCTGGTTTAGGGAACGCCCTCATCTTCGGTTACGTTAGGTATCCGAAGCAGATGCTTCTACCAATCTGACTTCTTTTTCTGCGTTAGGGAACTTGACGGACTGTTAAATGAATTGCAGACCACGAAGAAAATCTTTAAAAGTTTTAGGTAGGAATTACCGTTGGAATGGTGGAGCCAGACGGGATCGAACCGACGACCTCTACAATGCCATTGTAGCGCTCTCCCAACTGAGCTATGGCCCCTTTTCCCAATGAAAACAGAATTGACTAAGGTGTCCGTCTTTTCTTCTGTAGCAGGTGGTACGTAAGGCGGAATTATACGTAATATTTTGATCCAATCAGCCCAGGTTCAAATGCGTACTGATGGGAGCCTTAGGTAAATCAGATGTGTTCTTGAGTAAAATTTGAAGGATTTGGTGAAAATTTCTAGAATCTGGATGTCATAAACATCCTTTTATAATTACTATTGAATAGCCTAGAGTTCAATTCCGAAACATTTGTAAAGATAATTAAAATTTGACAATATAAGTCGTCTGACCTTTATTCACAAGGTGCTGAATATGAATCTTCAATCGGTACCGCTCATGCTTCTTCGAAGAAGTCGTCATCAATTTTCTTTATTTCAATCGCTCGATTTACTCGGACACCCACATCATGCTCAATCATTAGAGATGTGAGTTTGTCTCCATCTACCAAAATTATCCGATGCGAAACAGAATTCACATAATCTTGTGCTGCCTTAGAAAATGAAGACGTTGTAGCAAAAACTCCCTTATTGGCACCTTTTCCTACCAAACTTCCTAAAAACTTTTGAAGATCTGGCGAACCTACAGAATTTTCTGAAGCATATCGCTTAGCTTGAATGTAAATAACATCTAATCCAAGTTTATCTTCCGCGATTACACCATCTATCCCGCCATCTCCTGTTTTCCCCAAATGTGTACCAGCTTCATCTCTAGAACCTCCATAACCCATAGCAACTAACAAATCGATTATCAAGTGCTCAAAGAATTCTGGAGAAGAATTTAGGATTTTTGTTAAGAGTTCCGACTTTATTGCTGCAACAATTTCACCATGAGCTAATTCAATTTGTTCTTCTGGTGAAACGTCACCGCAATCTTCTCTCAAATCATTCGCATCATTTTTGTACGGTTTCCTTCTGGTCTTAAACTGCTGAAATTCGGAAAACTTCATCAAGAAATCCAAAGTAATTTTTTCGGGGTTTTGTGCCAGCACATCTTTACCTCTTTTTGTAATGATAAAGTAACCTCTTTTAGGGCGATGTAGTAGCCCAGCTTGCACTAAGTAAGTAACTGCCCACGATGTTCGGTTCCGAACTCGTGTCGACCTACCAGAAGCGGTAGAGTCTTCTCTTGCTTCTTGCGACAAGTCGAAATAATCCGCAACTCTTACGACTGCCTCATTTATGCTGGTTTGCCCTTCATTTCCTAGTTGAAGGACAGGTAAAAAGAATGCTTTAAAGTCTGGGACATTTTTTAATTCTGGCATGGTGATTTTCTAACCTACTGTGTAATTGTATGGTGAACAAGGCTCTTCATCGGAGTGTCCAATCTATGAGCATAACCGTTGTCGTGTTCAAAACGAGCGAAACTTTAGTTACTGGTGATGCAATCACTGAAAACGTCACCGTCGCCAAGTTGAAATAATTAATTATTTTTGGGTGTCGGTGACAGCCAAAACCTTGCGGGCAATTTATTTTGCCTCTTATATGCAACAAGATCTTTGTAATTCAAGTTATTTCCACGCCACCGATCGTGGAATTACTCTGGTGGGGGGGGGTCAGCAAATTGTCTAAGTTTTGCTACTTCCGCAAATTCGACTTCCAGCAGGAAATCCATACACTCTCGCAAGAATAATTTTTTGGCTAGACTATAACGGACATTGAGCGAGGATAAGCCCTTAATTTGATAGGCTCTGCCCTGTATGTGAACATCAGTTGGTTCGGGCAATCCCGGAGACAATGTGGCATAGTCTTGTGGTGAACGTCAGTCCTGACGTTCACCAAATCACGATGTGAAGAAACCGGTTCTGTCAGCATTGGTGCCTAACCGCTGTTTTTCGCGCGATGATTTCCTTTCAAATTGTGATTCTATATTAAATAACAGAATCACTTCAGGCAAGCGGACAGATAATGCTCCATTTTGATTTCATTCCGATCACGTTTAAACTTCCGATTACCTCAAATTAGTCCCCGTACCAATCCATCGAATCGCTTTTTCAAGTCGATTCGTCACCCTCTCTCGACCAATTAACTCAATAGTTACATCGATTCCAGGAGAAATTGTATTCCCTGTAAGGGCCACTCTTACTGGTTGAGCAATCGCTACAAACTTGACGCCATTCTCGGCGACGATATTGCTCAACACATTGTGGATCTCATCTTTGCTCCAATGACTTAATTCAGTCAAACGATCCTTTAACTGAGAAATCAACACACCAGATTCTGAGGTCAAAAACTTTTCAGCTGCAGCTTCATCGTAATCTTCAAAATCCTCATAAAAGTAAACACTCCGATCTACAAACTCCACCAAAGTCTTCGATCTCGCCTTTTGCACTTCAAACAAATCTACCAAATCTGGGCCACAAGACTGGGTATCGATTCCATGGGATTCAAATAACTCCTTGAGCAATTTAACGATCCGCTCCGGTTTTCCATGCATGATGTGCTGATGGTTCAACCATTCCAGCTTCTTTTCATCCAGTGAGGCAGGTGAACGATGAATATGCTCTACATCGAACTGTTTAACCATTTCATCGAGACTAAACACTTCCTGATCCCCATGAGACCACCCCAATCGAACAAGGTAATTGAGAATTGCCTCGGGCAAAAACCCGCGGTCGCGATACTCCAGCACACTGGGCGGATTTTCACGTTTGGAAATCTTTTTACCTTCTGCGGACAAAATCATCGGTACGTGTCCGAACTTTGGTAGTTCTGCTCCCAATGCTTTAAACATGTTGATCTGTCTAGGAGTATTGTTCAGGTGATCATCGCCACGTAAAACATGAGTGACACCAAGTGCAATTTCATCTACCACCACAGAAAAGTTGTAGGTTGGAGAACCGTCAGACCGAATAATGATCAAATCATCCAGTTCAGAATTCCGATATGTCACCTCGCCCTGAACCAAATCCTTAACTACTACCTCACCATCCAGTGGATTTTTGAATCGAATTACGGATTGTTCATCCGCTGATGGTTCTATACCAAGATCCCTACACTTTCTGTCATACCGAGGCTTTACCCCCTCCTGTTCCTGGGATTTACGTAACTGGTCAAGTCTTTCTTTACTGCATACACAATGGTATGCATAACCATTCCTAACCAGATCTACTGCTATTTCTTGATAGATTTGTGTCCGACCAGACTGATAAATTGGTGGCTCGTCAGGCGTCATCCCCAACCAATTCAACGTCTCTAAAATCACTGAAGTAAATTCAGGAGTTGAACGGGCACGGTCTGTGTCTTCGATCCGAAGGAGAAACTTCCCTTCTGACTGCCTTGCAAATAACCACGAAAAAAGAGCAGTACGCATCGAACCGACGTGAGCTACTCCAGTTGGACTAGGCGCAAAACGAGTGACAATAGTCATATTCAGAAGATGGATTTAGTTGTCTTCAAAATTTCAAGGATTAAATATGAGCGGCTCGAACTTTATTTTCGAGAACTGCAATAATGTCGTGATTGTATGACCGTTCATTGAATCGGCTCAACTCCTGAAGTCCTGTCGGACTTGTCACATTGACTTCAATCAACTTTCCACCAATTACATCAATTCCACTAAAGAAAATTCCCTCTTCTATCAACCCTTCCTTAATTTGTGCGCAAATGGCTAAATCCACATCATCCAATTCTGCAGGCTCAGCTACTCCGCCTTGATCAAGATTGTTCAACTCTACACCGTCGGCATGCACTCTAAAGATCGCACCAATTGGCTCCCCCTCAACTAAAAGAATTCTCTTATCGCCTTCTTGTGCGGCAGATAAGTACTCTTGAGCAATAACTACATGCCTGCCACTTTGAGTAATGTGGTCAATTTTCGCATCTTCTTGATCATCAACTTCTTCCAAGAACACGATGCCAAGCCCCCCGTAACCATCCAGTGGCTTCAAAGTCAACCGACCAAATTCTGCTCGATATTGCAATATTTCATCCCTACTTCTGGTAATCAGCGTTGCTGGCGTAATGTCCGGAAAGTGCAATGCAGCGAGTTTTTCGTTCCAGTTTCTAATGCCTGAAGGTTGATTGACAATAACGGTCTTGCCACCTACCAGGTCAAGCATCAACATCGCATAGAAATATGCCCGGTCCAACGGTGGTTCGGTTCTTACAAAAATTGCATCCATTGCTGACAAGTTGATCTTTAAAGTCTCCAGTACTGTAAAGGGTTGCTCCACAGATGCATGGACTTGCACTTTTTGCACTGTGGCGGCGACTACACCGTTCGTCGCGGTCATTGTGTTTTGATTAAAATAAAACACTTCGTGGTCACGCTCATGACAAGCAAGCATCAAATAATATGATGTGTCCTTGTAGGCCTTTACAGACTCCAGCGGATCCATGAGAAATGCTATTTTCATACTAAATGTATCCAGTGCAAATTAATCTCACAAATTTTATAACAAACATTCAACTTCACTTGCTCACACCACTGCAAAGTGGCATTAACTTAAGTTCTCATACGCTCAATTAACCACTCCCATACTCAAAATAGTGTCCAGTCCAACAAACTTTATTCGACAAATTATCGATCAAGACATTTCCAACAATAAACATGGCGGTCGGGTGGTAACGCGATTTCCTCCAGAGCCCAATGGTTATTTGCACATAGGACATGCGAAGTCCATTTGCCTCAATTTCGGGATCGCAGAAGACTACAAGGGAGTTTGTAATTTTCGCTTCGACGATACGAATCCTGGCAAAGAAAACATTGACTTCGTCAATTCCATTATTGAAGACGTACGCTGGTTAGGTTACGGCAAAGGCGACCCCCTTCACGCTTCAGATTATTTCGAAAGGCTGTATGACTTTGCTATCGAGCTAATTGAAAACGGCAAGGCCTATGTTGACAGCTTGACCGCCGAGGAAATTCGACAATACCGTGGAAC
Source organism: Arenicellales bacterium (assembly GCA_965200645.1). GTDB lineage: Bacteria > Pseudomonadota > Gammaproteobacteria > Arenicellales > JAJDZL01 > CBDAUN01. Next base: position 174,917 of record CBDAUN010000002.1, on the reverse strand, counting down.
ACTCACACAATCTGGAACAGACAGCCCCTATCGAAATCGCTCAATCGAGGAAAATCTCGGTCTATTCAAGCGAATGAGAGCCGGCGACTTCCCTGACAACACGCACGTGCTTCGGGCAAAGATTGATATGAAGTCAGGCAATATCAATATGCGTGACCCTATCATGTATCGCATACGGCACGCCTCACACCCGATTGCAGGAACCAAATGGTGCATTTACCCGCTGTATGACTTTGCACACGGATTGTCCGATGCAATTGAGGGTGTAACACACTCTTTGTGTACCATGGAATTCGAGGATCATCGGCCCTTGTATGATTGGTTTATCGAGAATGTCACTGCTCCAAGCCGTCCGGAGCAGACGGAGTTTTCCAGACTGTCCTTGGAATACACAGTACTTAGTAAGCGACTGTTAACAAAACTGGTGGATGAGCAGTTGGTGGACGGGTGGGACGATCCCAGAATGCCCACTATATCCGGACTTCGCAATCGAGGCTACACTGCAAAATCAATACGGGAGTTTTGCAATCGAATTGGCGTTACAAAAAACTTCAATGAAATTGAAATGGGCGTGCTCGAAAACACGATTCGCCAGGAACTCGATCTCGACTCAGCCAGAACGATGGCGGTATTAGACCCACTACGCGTGGTCATTGAAAACTATCCTGACGACGAAGTTGACTGGCTTGATGCCACAAATCATCCGAAGCGTCCTGAATTCGGTACACGCAAAATTCCATTCAGCAAAACTATCTTGATCGAAAGAGACGACTTTCAGGAAAATCCTGAAAAGAAATTTTTCAGACTCTCACCAGGGTCTGAAGTTAGACTTAGATTCGCATATCTGATCACTTGCACAGAAGTGGTCAAGGATGACGACGGCCAAGTTATAGAGGTGCGATGTCGCTATGACCCCAATAGCCGTGGAGGGGTTGCACCTGACGGACGCAAGGTAAAGGGTACTATTCACTGGGTCAATCGCGAAACCAGCGTACCCTCGGTAGTTCACCTGTACGACCGTTTGTTCACGATCGCCAACCCTGCTACACAGAAGGATGGTAATTTTGCAGACTTTATCAATCCTGAATCGCTCACAATTAATACCAAAGCACGCATAGAATGCGAGGCAGCTGAGTCACCACAAGGCACAAGATTTCAGTTTGAACGCAACGGCTATTACTATCTGTATACCCAAGCTACAGATGGCAACGCTCCTGTCTTCCACCGCATTGTGCCTTTACGTGATTCATGGGCCAAACTGAAGGGGTAGAACTTTTTTTCAGTTGTGAAAAGTTGCACTCCAATGATTATTACCATCAAATTAAAACAAACTCGTAAACTTAAGGTTAAATTCTATTGAAACTTCGCACTGGAGACTCATGGATTCCTGCACCTGAGTACGGACACTCACTCAGTGGCTTGTCAATTAATTTACTAGTCAAAAATATCGACAATGCGCTTAGATTCCAAACAGGTGTAATCGGTGCATCGGTAGTCTACTCTGACCCGGACTTTGCGGTTCTTCAGGCGGTCGGCAGTGAATGGATGGTTCATGCAGATCACACCTACCAAGGCACTGCTCTACATAGATTTGTACAAAGTATCGATACTCGAGGATTAGGAATTGAGTTACGCATCCATGGCAGGGATCCAGATGAAGCTGTGAAACTGGCTCGAAAACTTGAATACGTAGTTGTTGCCGACCCACAAGACAAGCCTCATGGACTCCGTGAAGCCTATATTGCTGATGATGATGGCTATATTTGGGTGCCGGACATACCGATTTAACCTAATGGTAGATTTGAATTACAAGATGTGGAGAATTATCAAATTTAGACTTTTAACGTCGAACTTCATTCACTGCGGTTAATTCACTGGCCTAACTCGTGAATTGCCTGCCTAGCCTGTGATAGAATTTTTTGTTTAGTTTTTTCAATTCGTAATCCTATGGAATACTTTGTAGATTATCTAGTTTTCTTCGCCAAATCTGTGACTGTTATCGCATTGATTTCGTTTCCAATCATTCTGATCGCATCACTATCTACAAGGCATCGTGCTCATCAAAAGGAGCATCTTGAAGTTAATCACCTCAATCAGCGATACGAGGTCATGTCGAATTCAATTAACTCGGTAAAGTTACCGAAGAAAGAATTCAAGGAGCAGATGAAGGCACAAAAGAAACAAACCAAGCAAAAGGCCAAGGCGCCGACTACCCGTGAAGATGACGATCGCAAATGTATCTTCGTGCTCAAATTCGAAGGTGATATTCAAGCATCGCAGATTGATCAACTTCGAGAAGAAATCACGGCAATTCTTACGCTTGAGAACAAACCAGACGAAGTACTGATTCGAATTGAAAGTGTGGGAGGTGTGGTTCATGGTTACGGTTTAGCCGCATCACAATTAGCACGCTTTAAAGAAAAAGGCATCACACTCACAGTCGCTGTAGATAAGGTTGCAGCAAGCGGCGGCTATTTAATGGCATGTGTGGCTGACAAGATTTTGGCTGCACCATTTGCCATAGTAGGCTCAGTTGGAGTGCTCGCACAATTTCCTAATTTTCATCGGGCACTACAAAAGCACAACGTTGACTATCAGGAGTTCACCGCCGGCGAATACAAAAGAACGGTTGGCATGTTTACCGAACCTACAGAAAAGGGTAAGACCAAAATGATGGAGGACATTCAGGATGTTCATGAATTGTTCAAAGACTTTGTGAAATCCTACCGACCTGAAATTGATCTCGAAAAAATAGCCACAGGTGAACACTGGCACGGAACACGTGCGCTAGATTTGAATTTAGTCGATGAAATACGAACGAGTGATGACTATCTGCTTGAATCAAGTAGCAATGCCGATATTTACGAAATCAAGTTTGTGCGAAAACAGAATCTTTCCGAAAAAATAAAGGGATCGGCAGCTTCGCTATTGCGCTTAATTCCCAGGCAAAATTCAGACCCACTGGGGCCAATCGGTAGAATTTGAATTAACCGTGATCTACTCACTTGATAACGGGACTCCGCAATTCGGAGAGAATGTTTTTGTCGCCCCATCAGCTACCGTTGTGGGTGACGTTGTATTGGGTGACAATGTCGGAATCTGGTTTGGTGCCGTCATTCGAGGTGATAACGAGCGAATTGTAGTTGGCAGCGGCTCAAACGTTCAGGACTGCTGTGTCCTTCATACAGACCCGGGTATTCCTCTCAACATTGCGGAAAATGTCACAATTGGTCACAAGGCAATGCTGCACGGATGCACCATTTCCAAAGGAAGTCTAATTGGTGTCAATGCCGTCATTTTGAACAACGCACATATTGGCAAACGCTGCCTGATAGGAGCCGGCGCTTTGATTACAGAAGGCAAAGTAATTCCTGATGACAGTTTGGTAGTGGGTTCGCCAGGAAGAGTCGTACGATCGCTTGGGAAAAAGGAAACCGAAATGTTGCAAAGGTTCAATCAGTCTTACATTGACAAGATTAGACGCTACAAAAGTAGTTTCAAAGAGATTACCGAGGAATAACAAAATGACAGGCAACATGGCAGTCGTAGAGATTACCAAACCTGGCGGTCCAGGAGTACTCGCAATTGCACAGCGCCCGATACCACAACTCAAGCCAGGCGAGGTATTAATCAAAGTAGCGTCGAGTGGACTGAACCGAGCCGACTCGATGCAAAGAAATGGAAAATACCCACCGCCACCCGGTGCTTCGGATATTTTAGGATTGGAAGCAGCAGGTGAAGTCGTCGAAGTTGCCTCTGATGTAACCACCCTGAACGTTGGTGATACCGTTTGTGCTCTGCTCGCCGGCGGTGGCTATGCACAGTACTGTGCCGCACCAGCATCCTCTTGTTTACCTATTCCCAATTCGATAAGTGTAGTCGATGCCGGTGGAGTGCCGGAAACGTTCTTTACCGTATGGGCCAATGTATTTATGTTGGGCGGGCTTATCGCCGGCGAATCCTGTCTCATTCACGGCGGTGCCAGCGGAATTGGTTCAACAGCGATTCAACTGGCAAAAGCATTCGGCTCAAAAGTCTTTGTCACAGCGGGAAGTGACGACAAATGCACCCGCTGTGTCGAATTAGGTGCGGATGAAGCAATCAATTACAGAACGGAAAATTTTGTGCAGTCGATCGAAGACTTAACTTTAGGAAAAGGTGTCGATGTCATTCTGGACATTGTGGCAGGCGACTACATGGCAAAGAACATCAAGTGTCTTGCAAAGTTTGGGCGCTTGGTGATTATTGCGACCCAAGGCGGCATCAAGGCTGAAATAAACGCACTTGCGATTATGCTGAAGCGGCTAACGATCACCGGTTCTACCCTGCGACCTCGTTCTGTCGCAGAAAAGGCTGAAATTGCTGTGCAACTTTTAGAGAAAGTCTGGCCTTTGCTCGAAAACAAATCCATCCATCCAGTAATCGACTCGGTTTACCCCTTTGAGCGTGTTCAACAAGCTCATTCGCATTTAGAACGAGGTGACTACATCGGCAAAATCGTACTCAAACACGATTGATTATTCGCCAAACCAGTCCGTAGAGGATTTTCGGTCATCCAAATAACGCCTACGCCTTAGAAAGTTTGCTAGAAGTATTTCTCGAGCCTCGCTCCGCTTCAAAGTGGTGCTCTGAGCAGCGCCAAAACAACCTATCAATTGGCTACGTACCAACTATGGGTGCCCTGCACAGCGGTCATCTTTCGTTAATCAACCGCTCTGTCGCAGAAAATGATGTGACCTGCGTAAGCATTTTTATTAATCCTTTACAGTTCAACAACCCTGCAGACTACGAACGTTACCCGCGAGATTTCAAAACTGACCAAAAAAAGCTCAATGATGCCGACTGTGACATGGTCTTTATGGGAACCTTAACGGATATTTTCCCTGGAGTTCATTCAATCGATGAAGTCACTAGACTTGACCCAGGCGTCTATGCCAAAGGGTTGGAAGGTGAATTTCGCCCGGGACATATGGACGGTGTATGCACTGTAGTTGATAGACTCTTTCGTATCGTTGGCAACTGCCGAGCATATTTTGGTGAAAAGGACTATCAACAACTGCTGGTAGTTAAGGATTTGGCATCTCGTTTAGGATTTCCGCAAGTCGTTAACTGTGCCACCGTCAGGGATGCCGATGGATTAGCATTGTCTTCACGCAATGAACTTCTCACAGTAGTGGAACGTGAGAATTCGCTTTACATCCATCGAGCGCTGCTTGCGGCCAAATCTGCGTGGGACGAGGGTATAAGAGATTGTCAAGAACTACACGAACTCCTAACTTCTCGGCTTGCCCATCCAGGAATAACTATTGACTACGCAGAACTAAGAGATCCAACAAATTGGCAGGCCAAGTCGCCTGTCGGTTCGCTTAAGCACGCTATCGCATTAATCGCCGTTCATGTTGGTGCTGTGCGATTAATCGACAACATGATTTTGCAGGACTAATCGACTAGTTGTCGTCACTTCCCCGCTTAAAGTTAAACTGAGCCCCTTCTTGAATTGACGCAGGCCAGCGAGTAGTGATGGTCTTCATGCGAGTGTAAAATCTCACACCTTCTGGACCATGCATGTAGTGGTCACCAAACAGTGACCGCTTCCAGCCACCAAAACTGTGATAAGCCACTGGGACCGGAATTGGCACATTGATTCCAACCATCCCGATTTTTACATTGGAGGAAAATTTTTGTGCGAGGCCGCCATCTCTGGTAAAAATAGCCGCTCCATTTCCGTATTCGTGGTCGGTCACCAACTGCTCGGCTTCCTCATAGCTGTCAACTCGAACCACACTGAGAACTGGACCGAAAATTTCATCAGTGTAGATTTTCATTTCTGGCTTTACCTTATCGAACAGACAGCCACCCAAAAATGCACCATCCTCATAGCCTTCCAGCGAAAAATCTCGACCGTCAACCACCAGTTGCGCACCTTCCTCTATCCCAATATCAACATAAGACTTAACCTTTTGATAGTGGTCGGGGGTAACAAGTGGACCCATCTCAACTTGGTCGTCAGTGTATGGGCCTACGGAGAGTGCCTTTACCCGAGGGGTTAGCCTTGAAACCACTTCGTCTGCAGTTTCATCTCCAACGGCAACGACCACTGAAATTGCCATACAACGTTCGCCAGCTGAACCGTAACCTGCTCCAATCGCTGCATCTGTAACCTGGTCCATGTCAGCATCCGGCATGACGACCATGTGGTTCTTGGCACCACACAGGGCTTGAACTCGTTTTCCATAGTCAGTTCCAGTCTTGTATATGTATTCTCCTACTGCCGTAGACCCCACAAAACTAATTGCCGCTACTTCGGGATGCATCAACAGAGCATCAACTGCTACCTTGTCGCCTACTACCACATTTAAAACGCCATCGGGTAAGCCAGCTTGCTTCATATACTCTGCCAGCAACAACGGACAGGAAGGATCTTTCTCCGAAGGTTTCAATATGAAAGTGTTGCCACAAGCAATTGCTACAGGAAACATCCACATTGGAACCATGGCTGGGAAGTTAAACGGTGTAATACCAGCACACACACCTACCGGCTGCCTTACCGAGTACATTTCGACGCCTTTGGCAACCCGTTCGGACATCTCACCTTTTAGTAGTTGCGGGATGCCGCAGGCGAATTCAACAACTTCGATACCGCGACCGATTGAGCCTTTAGCATCGGGAATAGTTTTGCCATGTTCTTCGGATACGGCTTCAGCGAGTTCGTCTATGTTCTTGCGTACCACTTCACGAAAGTCGAATAGAACTTGGGCACGTGCCGCGGGTGGAACAGCTAACCACCCTGGCAGAGCATCTGCAGCTGCCTTGACGGCGGTATTGACTTCTTCATTTGACGCATACGGCACCTGTTTTACGACGGCACCAATAGCAGGATTGTAAATTTCACCGAATCTGTTGCTAGTGCCTTCGACACGTTGGCCATTGATGTAGTGATGTAGAGTTTTGTTAACTTGCACGTCCATAGTCAATCACCCCTTACGGGCTCGCAGATTTAAAGTTGGGTCGAATGGTAAAAGTATATCAAATGGCGATTAATCGATTGACACCCAGATGTTTCTTGAAATTGGCTGGCCCCTCCAAACACTGTCAATATTCAACACTTTTTGCTGATTTATAGTAAATTCTATTACTATATTAAAATACATTAAACTCTCATTTATATGTATATTTAATATGATATTGTCTAGTTTGATATGAAATGAAGTAATAAACTCTTTCATTCGGTATTTTTTTATTTTTTAAATAGATCATGTCATTTAACCCTTCAACCAGACAAGAGCGACTTGCCGCTGTCAGTCGTGCAACAGGCGGCAGTACGATTCGAGTTGACGATACGATGCGTGCGCTGAAGATAAGTCGGCAGCATGCGTCTAGACTGCTAGCGGGTTGGCACAATCAAGGATTAATCCGACGTGTCGCACATGGACTATATGTTCCCATACTGCCTTGGGCACTCGGATATGATCAAGTCCTTGATGATCCCTGTATACTTGTTCCCGAGTTATATGAGCCAGGATATGTGGGTGGCTTTAGTGCATTGGAAGATTGGGACCTGACCGAACAGATGTTCCATTCTATATGCGTACTTACCAGCAGGAGAGTTTCCTATGGTCATCACACTCGGGGAGGGGTCAGATTCAATGTTAGGTATATTCCTAAACGACATATATTTGGTACTGAAACTAGAAGGTGGGAGCATAGGCAGTATTTAATTTCTGACCCATACAAAACCCTTCTAGATTGTATTAATGATCTGGGATTAGGCGGGGGTTTGCAACACGTGACTCACTGTTTGAATGAATTTAGAAAGGTGTATGGCAGACCCAGTGATTATGACGCATTGCTCGACTGTGCCATTAAGTTTAAAAATGGTGCTCTTTTCAAAAAACTAGGATTTTTTGCAGAATTGCTTGAGTTTAATTCTTCATTTGTAGCTGAGTGCAGAAAGCACATCACATCGGGTTACGCGATTCTCGACAATTATCTAGAAAGGGATGATAAATTGGTTACACGTTGGAATTTATGGGTTCCCAAATACATGGTTGACTTCAAGTCCTGGCTAACTTAAATGATTGAAAGAAATGAAATTTACTTAATCGCTCGAGAGACAGGTATAAGTCCAAATACCATAGAATAAGACTACATATTAGGTTGGGTGGTTGCTGCCATATCTAGTAACCCTGTTCGGTCTCAGTCAGTAGTCTTTAAAGGTGGTACCTGCCTAAAGAAATGCTTTTTCGAAACCTATAGGTACTCCGAGGACTTAGACTTTACGCTTCGAGACAATAGTCTGGTGGATGAAGCACTGTTGATCGAGCGATTCACTTTAGTTTCCGAGTGGTTGGAAAAGGAAGCAGACATAATACTTTCGACCGACAGGCACAGATTCGAAACCTACACCAATCCAGATAACAGAATCTTTTGCCAAGGGAGGGTCTACTTCAAGAGCCACTTCGCCGAGGGTAAGAAGAGTAATCCCAAAATAAAATTGAATTTGACAGCAGATGAGGTACTGGTAACGCCGCCAGAACGGCGAACCATTTTTCATCCTTATTCAGACGAGATACCGGACGGAACTTTCATTAATTGTTATAGTCTGTAAGAAATCTTCGCCGAAAAAATTAGCGCCCTTGCAAATAGGTGTCTACCAAGGGATTTGTACGATGTCATTAACTTATTTCGACATGACTCTGTATCAGCAGCATCAGACATTCGAAAAATTCTGGCAAAAAAGCGTGCGTATGTAGATAAAGACATTCCAACGTATGCGGATGTAATGGTTTTGGAGTCTAGATTGCGACGTAACTGGGAACGCATGTTGATACGACAGCTTCCTGCAGTACCTAATTTAGAGGCTTACTGGAATAGTTTGCCAGAATTTTTCAGTTGGTTTGATGGGGATGCGATACAAAGAAGTGCACCACTTGGAACGATTTCAAAAAGTGGGCTAGCTTATCAACCACCTTATGGTCGACTCGGACTTACAACAAGGAGTGGCAACTCACTAGAAGTAGTTCGATTTGCCGGAAGTAGTCAATTATGTGTGAAACTGGACTATACCGATGAGCGTGGCAATAGAAGTCTCAAAACTATCGAACCATACTCATTTCGGAAGACAAAAACTGGCGATGTGCTGTTGCATGCTGTGCAAGCAGACAATGTTCAAACTGAGACATATGAGATCGATAAGATCAATGACGTCTCTATGACTCCTATAGCGTTCACTCCTAGATATTCGAATGAACTTCGGCCGTAAAGAATCTAAGCCTCACTGTTCAATGAAGATTTGTTTGTGCTGAGTGGTCATGGTGATTCATACTGACGTAGTAGCCGGACACACACGGCTGCGGGTGTTTTTGGTGAGGAACTCAAATTTGCGAATGCGCTGCTGTGGTGAGATTTCTCAATTTAGCCAAAGCCAATTCCCTACCCAACAAACCCAATCCGCAATCAGGTGCTGCAATCAGACGCTCTGAGTCAATATGTCCGAGAGCCTGTTCAATTCGACCGGCTATTTCTTCCACCGTTTCTATACGACTCTTCGCAATTGCGACCAAACCCAAAATTACACAGGTGTCCGGAATCAACTCAAGCAAAGATAAATCATTGTGTCGATGCGCATCTTCAATCGAAACGACGTCAACACAAGAGTCATTGACGGCACCGGCAATCTGAAAATAAGCCTGCCTGTTCGCTTTCGGATAATCTTCTCGATCCAAGGCATCCGGGTATCCACAGCACATATGCATAGTGCGCTGAACATCCTTGCCCACTCCATGAAAAATACGTTCGAGATTTTCTATACCGAACTTCAGTGCGAATTCTGGCTTCCTGGCAAACACCGGTTCGTCCACTTGTATGTTTCGACACCCCGCATCAGATAATGCCCTGACTTCCTCATTAAGTACATCTGCCAGGTCCGCACCAAGTTCTCTTTCGGATCCGTAGAATTCGTTGGCATTGGTATCAGCGATTGTCATCGGACCTGGCAAAGTAATTTTCACTGGTCGGTCAGTAAAGGATTGTGCGAGTTTCCAGTCCTTAACCAAGAATCCCTTGTCACGTGCTTGCACTCGCTTGTGAATAGTCGGTAACTTGGCAGAGTAAACACCTCTGACCAAACGCTCAGTCAAATTCGTGAAATCTATCCCCTCAATATGACGACAGTGATAGTGAATATAGTTTTCTCGCTGAATCTCGCCATCACTGGGTATATCAATTCCAGCCTTTACTTGGTCAGTGACGGCTTGTCGAGTAGCATCGGCAATCAATTGATCTGCCGAATCTCCCATCGCATCAAGAGCAACTGCCCAAGAACTAGTCGGATCAGAAGTGTCTGGTCCCGCTGGCAAATTGAACCAGTCCGGCAACTTAAGATATGGAGGTTTGGGATACGCCCCTATGCAGGTAGTAAGCATCGCTGCTGTGTTCTGTGCTGATTTACCGAAATTGGTTTTAACAGCCTGAAATTTGAAATTATGCGGAGAATATTGCGACTCGTACCCTTCGCTAAACCACTCTTAATTTGAGCGCTTCTAAATCAGTCAAACCGTAATATCTTTACGCTAAATTCGCAGTGTCGTTTAAGGTTTGTTTGAGCACCTCGCACATTTCGTCTATGTGCTTTCGTTCTGAAATTAGCGGTGGTGCAATGATTAAAGCATCCCCCGTGGCCTTAGCATGCATGCCATTGTGAAATAACTGTTTTTGAAAATTCAACCCAGCCACACCTGGCGCTGAATCGGATTGAAGATCAAATCCGGCAAGCAATCCATACCCTCGAATATCCAGTACTTGGGGAAACTTCTGTAGCGAGAACATGGCACTTTGAAAATAATCGGAAAGTTCAGCAGCCCTGTTAAATAAATTTTCGTTTTCATAGATATCCAATGTAGCCAGTCCCGCCGCACAAGCCGCTGGATGACCCGAATAGGTATAACCGTGAAAGAATTCGACACCGGGACCCGAAGCCGAATCGACAATTGTGTCATAAACCTCTTCGGAAACAGCCACGGCGCCCATGGGTTGCGCGGCATTGGTCAATGCCTTTGCCATAGTCATCACGTCCGGAACAACATCAAAACTTTGCGAAGCAAACGGCTCACCGGTTCGACCGAACCCACAGATTACTTCGTCAAATACCAACAATATCCCATACTCGTCACAGATTTCTCGCAGTCTTTGCAGATATCCCAAAGGAGGAACCAGGCATCCAGTTGACCCTGCTATCGGTTCTACAACACAAGCTGCTATGGTTTTGGCTCCGAAGTTATGCACAATTCGTTCCAAATCATCCGCAAGAAAAGCACCTGATTCTGGTTGCCCCTGAGCAAATCGATTTTCTGGTAACCATGTATGCCGCATATGGGCTACGCCGATCATCCCAAGACCAAATATCTCACGATTCTTCACCATTCCACTCAACGCTGTTCCGCCAATATTTACCCCATGGTAAGCTCGTTCTCGGGACACAAAGCGTTGACGTTGTCCTTCTTTGCGAGCATGATGATAGGCAAGTGCAATCTTTATGGCAGTGTCGATTGATTCGGACCCCGAGTTAACGAAGAAAATCCTGTTCATGCCATCGGGAGTAATCTTTGACAACTTGCTCGCAAGATGGAAGGATGATTCGTGTCCGAGTTGAAACGGCGCCGTGTACGCCAGTTCCAGTAGTTGTTGATGAACGGCGTCTGCTATTTCCTGGCGGCTATGCCCTGCTGCACAGCAAAACAATCCCGAAGAACCATCAATTATCCGCCTACCTTCTGGGGTAAACAAATACACACCTTCGCCGCGTGAAACAAAGCGAGGATTGGCTTTGAAGTCTCGGTTACTGGTAAATGGCATCCAGTGATTTTCAAGAATTTCGGAGGCATACTGCATGGTGCTGATCAGTTCCTAAACTGAGTGTTGGTAAACAATTCGCTTGATGAAGTCAAGATGCTTATTAACGCTACTTATTTCAAAAAATATGCTCAGGTTGACCTGACTATAAACAACTTCAATAATATGCCAAGTCAACTTGTTATGTGGTAGAACTGGGAGAGCAATTTGTCGCTCTATTGTTTTGACTAATGTGCCGTTAAACTATGCAATTTAGAATGGAAGATAGCGTTTCAATTGTAGGCTTCACAAGAAAGAAATACGTGAATCACAGCAAAGATGATTAAAATATTTTGTCCAAGCCATCGTACTGAAATACGATAGTACTTGGAACCTATTTAAAACCAATCCATTCCTGACTCAACATCTGCTAATTCGCTAGCTGAATCTTAACAACAGGGAAGTTGGAATTAAATAATTAAAACTACAACAGGGAAATGAAGTGAAAATCGGAGTTCCAAAAGAAACTAAAGTCGATGAATATCGCGTTGGTCTTGCTCCCGGCAGCGTGCGAGAACTGGTCGAGCGAGGCCATCAAATTATTGTAGAAACCAATGCTGGCAATGGAATTCACGCTAACGATGATGACTATCGAAAGGTAGGTGCAAGCGTAGTCCAAACTCCCAAGGAAGTTTTTGATACTGCAGAACTGATTGTGAAGGTGAAGGAGCCGCTGGAACCAGAGCGTAAGATGTTGCGTGAGGGTCAGGTACTATTCACCTACCTACACCTTGCTCCAGACCCCGACCAAACACGAGACTTGGTAAATAGTGGTGCTGTGTGCATAGCATACGAAACTGTTACTTCGGAACAAGGTGGGCTTCCAATTCTTGCTCCAATGTCAAAAGTGGCCGGTCGAATGGCCGTACAGGAAGGTGCTTGGTGTCTGGAACGAGTACATGGCGGCCGCGGCGTTCTGTTAGGTGGAGTTCCCGGTGTTGACCCCGCAAAGGTTGTGGTAATCGGCGGCGGAGTCGTAGGCACACATGCAACCCATATTGCAGTGGGGATGGGTGCTGACGTGTGGGTTTTTGATCGAAATACCACCGTTCTGGATAGTCATTGGAAGCAATTTGGACGCTCTACCAATGCAGTTTTTTCCACTCAAGAGTCACTGGAAAAGCACTTGCAAAATGCTGACATGGTAATCGGTGCTGTATTGATTCCAGGAGCTCAGGCACCACGGATTGTAACAGAAGATATGATTAAGAACATGCATCCAGGGTCTGTTGTTGTCGATGTTGCCATTGATCAGGGTGGCTGCATGGAAACTGCTCGGCCAACCACTCACTCAAACCCGACATATCTTGTTCATGATGTCGTTCATTATTGCGTCACAAACATGCCGGGAGCCGTTCCGCACACTTCAACCTATGCACTCAACAATGTCGTTTTGCCGCATGTGATCAGCATTGCAGACAAGGGGTATAAATCTGCGTTGACCGGTAATCCACATCTATTGGCCGGACTCAACGTCTGTCAAGGCAAGATAACTTATGAACAAGTGGCTAATGATTTAAATTACGACTACTACCCGGCTTCTGAAGTTATTTGATTTTGCCGGTAAGATCTTCGCGATGAGGAAGGTCTGCACCACGACGCTGACAGGTAATCAGAGCACAGTCCACTGCAAATTGCAGCAGTTCTCTCAGTCGGGCTTCGTCAATTGATTTGATGGCGGCTTTGGGATAGCCACCACCATCCTCCCATAGTTTGGTGAGTAGAGCTGCCTGAAAACTGTCACCAGCTCCAACCGTGTCGACGACCTTTATAGGACTCGGCATAATTCGTACAACGGAAGCATTTTGGCTCCAAGCTGACACTCGGTTAGCTCCATCGGTCAAGATTACCAGCTTGACACCTGAAGCAATCCATTGCTTCGCCTTGCGTCTAGGTTGGGTGTTTGGATACAGTGTGCGAAAATCTTCCATGCTCATCTTCAGCAGATCGACACAGGAAGCAAATTGGCTAATTCGTGACTTCCACACTTGACGATCCGGCTCCACTGTGGTTCGAACGTTTGGGTCGATTGAGACGAACAAATCCTTAGAGATTTTTGCAAACGTTAAATAGGAGTCACTTCCTGGTGGGACAACTAAAGAGTACGACCCAAAGTGAAGCCCAGTTATTTTTGACCCGATCTCCGGCAAGTCTCTTTCGGTGACATTGCAATCTGCAGATCCCAAGCCATAGAATGTGTAATGTGGCTGACCTAGCCGGTCGACACCAACAAGACTCAAAGTTGTATGTCCTTTCGGACGAATCAGGTACTCAGTCGACACCGACTCTTTTTCCAGCGTCCTTATCAGATGTTCACCCAGCATATCTCGGGCGATACCGGATAGCAGTGCTGCCTTACCACCTAACCGAGCGATTCCAATTGCCACATTGAATGGTGAACCTCCGCAACGGGCTGCAAAATGAAGTCCACCTGTAGTGTCTTCACCATCAAGGAATACATCGAATAATGATTCGCCACAGACGAGGTACATGTGGTTTTCCCGTTCCGAACTACACTACACAGCAGAGTCTTTTGCAAACGCAATAAAGGAGAACTGTCCTATTCTAGGAATAGCCCTCAGCGGTGATGCATTTTCCCGAACTTTGGTCAAATTGATGAATCAGTGATTCGTCGGCGGTGAAACTCAATCTACCATCCCCCGAATGCGCAGGCAACTTGTCCAACTTAACGATAAATTCAGTTCCGTTTTCAACCTGCATGTGCGCGAGTACATATTCGCCCAAGTTTTCCACAAGTTCCAGCTTTGCAGAAATAAGCGCATCATCATAGTTGCAGATACGCAAATGCTCAGGCCGAATGCCAATTATATGTCTTTCAGGATGAAGCAACTTTAGTCTGGTCGGAGCGCTATTAGCCAAATCGTTCGTAGAAAAAAAGTTCATTTTAGGGCTACCGATGAATTGGGCGACAAACGTATTGTCCGGTGTCTCATACAATTCAACTGGCGAACCCACCTGCTCGATTCGACCGTCACGCAACACCACAATTCGGTCTGCTAATGTCATCGCTTCAACCTGATCGTGAGTCACATAAATCATCGTCGCATCCAACCGCTGGTGTAGCCGAGCTATTTCCAATCTGGTTTGAACACGCAAAGCAGCATCGAGGTTCGAAAGCGGTTCGTCAAAAAGAAAAACACGCGGTTCTCTAACAATCGCTCTGCCAATCGCAACTCGCTGACGCTGACCACCCGATAGCTCTCGAGGTGAACGATTGAGATATTCTGTTAGATGCAACGCAGTAGCGGCATCACGTACGCGTTGATCAATTTCATCTTTCGGAGTCTTGACCTGCTTCAGACCAAATGCCATGTTGTTGTAAACCGTCATATGAGGGTACAGAGCATAAGTTTGAAAAACCATGGCGACTCCCCTCTTTGAGGGTGCGACCTCATTAACGACTCGGTCTCCGATTGAAATCTCCCCTTGTGAAATTTCCTCAAGCCCGGCAATCATGCGCAACAGTGTGGATTTTCCGCAACCAGAAGGACCAACGAATACAACAAACTCGCCAGAATTTACCATTAGGTTGACACCATGTATGACTTGCTCCTGTCCGTAGGACTTTGAGACGCCTTCGATGGTTACACCGGCCATTGCCTTTCTACCTCCTTAATTGCTCTGACCAACCCGGGTACAAAATCAGGAAAGTCGGAGGGCATGGTTGTCCATAGCTGCGTGCATTTGGCAAAGGACTCCTCCTGCTTTGGCGCTAACAACGGTTCGAGTAAATCCCAGTAGGGTTCGTGATACCGAATTGGCATCATACCAGCACTAAAGCGACGGCTATAGACATACCAACTTGCTACCACCTTATATCCATTATGCGGAATTTTCCCCTGATTAAGACATGACTCCAGTGTCGGTTTGATATAAATTGGTATCTTGGACCAACCATCCATGCAAATTCGTTCCAACTGGTCCGTAATCGCCGCATTTTGAAATCGCTCTGTAACCTGGTCGAGATAAGCATACTTATCAAAAGGAAGATTGATTGCAAGTCCGGGCAACACTTCCTGTCGTTGCCAAGCTTCGAAATAAGACCTAAGAGTCGGGTCATTTATTGTCTGGTCAAATGTTTTATGCCCCGCCAGCGCTCCAAAGTATGCCAAACCTGAATGACCACCATTTAGAATTCTGATCTTGGCTTCCTCAAATGCATCCACTTGGCCAACCACTTCAACCCCAACCTGGGTTAGGTCTGCCATTGAGTTGGCGAATCGATTTTCCAACACCCACTGGGTAAAAGACTCTGAGTGAATTGGACTCAGAGCCTTACCAGAAAACATGGCATCGGTTTCCTGAATTAATTCATCCGTAACTCGAGGCGTAATGCGATCCACCATGGAGTTGGGAAACGTCACTTTTTTCTCCACCCATTCAGCCAAATCTAACCGATCTGTTGCTTCCAAATAAATCCGGAAATTGGACTTCAACATTCTGCCATTGGCACGAATGTTGTCACAGCAAAGCACTGAAATGGGTGCATCAATCGCCTGTGCACGCTGCTCCAATGCACTCGCCAGATACGCATACACCGAGCGAGGTGGATGACCAGAAATTTCGCCTTGTAGGATCGGTTCATCAAAGTTCAAAGCCCCACCGTGGTCTAAACAGTAGCCGCTTTCCGTTATAGTGATGGTAATCCCGTGCACTGATTCTTGCGAAAGCAACTGTTCAGCCACAGACCGATCTTTCGACCAGTCAGTAAAACCAAGGTGCGAGCGAACCAGCCTCAAACTATTCTCACCACTGGGTGTTGTCGTTTTCAATAAATATCCACCGTTCGCCTTTTGCGCCCTGACAAAAGGTTCGGAATCCTCAGGGCGAAGATTCACCGCTGCAATCCCCCAGTTCAAGTCTCCGGTAATCTCCATGTAGTCATCAAAATACACCGCCTGATGCGCACGATGAAATGTGCCGTAACCAAGATGGACAATACCCACCTTGGCAGCTGAACGATCATAAGAAGTTCTTGGAACACCCAATTCGTCGTTAAATTTCAACGATACAGCCATTATTCGCTGACTAGTTCCGTTCGTGCGGTTTGTCGGTATTCGGTGGGTGTCATACTCTTCATTTTCAGAAAATGTCGATTGAAATTTGCCAAGTTCTGAAAGCCTACTTCGTAACAGATCGACGACACCGGATCCTCGGTCGCATAAAGCATCGAACAGGCTTGACCGACTCGAATGCGATTGATAAATTCAATAAAGCGATTACCTGTGACTTTGCGGAAGTTTCGGGAAAATGCTGTAGGACTCATCCCAGCCATACGTGCGGCGGTGTTCAGTGTTATGCGAACCGTAAAATTGTCCGTGATGTAACTGACTACTTCTGCGATACGCGAGTGCTTGCTGTTGCTTTCAAGTTGATTGACTCGTACGACTGATAGTGCTCTTTTCTCGGCATGTTCGTTTATACGCACCAAAAACCGCAGGAATGCGACAATGCGCTCTGCTCCCTTGGAATCCCTGATGGACTCAAAGTGACCCCTAGCAAATGTTGCATTGAAGCCCGTAAATTCAATGCCTGAGTTTGCGAGTTCAAACATATTTGACATTTCCTTGAATTCCGGAAAAGCAACGGAAAGTTGATCAATGCTTTCCTGGCTAAATTGCACTAGCATGTCGCGAACTGCAACAGGTTCAGGCTGTGTCACTTCGTCCGTTACCCAATTGTGAGGGAGGTTTGGTCCAGTCAAAAACAGTGAACCAGGACGAAATTCACCAATGTAGTCACCGACAAAGGCTTTGCCACGTGTAGTTGTCACAAGGTGCAGTTCATATTCCGGGTGACTATGCCAGCGACATAGACTCGTCGGCCAACCGTGCTCCAAATAGCGAATCGTCTCCGTTGCACGGTCGACATATTCGATTTCCGGCATGATGATTGACATGCTCTATGCCTAACGAAGTACGTTGCCGCCGTCGACACTGAGTGTCTGTGCGGTCATGTATTGCGATTGGTCCGAAGCCAGAAACAAAGCAACTCGCGCAACTTCCCAAGGACGCCCCATATAACCAAGCGGCACGACTTCACCCACTTCACGCTTCTTTTGGCCTGGTTGCTTGTTCTCAAATTTGGCAAATAGACTATCGACCCTATCCCACATCGGCGTATCGATTACACCTGGCGACAAGGCATTCACTCGAATGCCGTATGGCGCAAGAGCTAAAGCGGCCGACTGTGTATAGCTGATGACAGCTGCCTTAGTCGCACAGTAATGCGCAACTAGTGCCTCACCACGATGACCGGCTTGGCTTGCCACATTGATAATCGAACCGCTTTTTTTATGGGTAACAAGGGCCTTGGCCACCACCTGCATCACGGCGTACATGGCTCGAACATTTACTGCAAACAAACGATCAAACTGATCAAGATCAGCATCCAGTACCGAACCCATATCAAATACAGCCGCGTTGTTGAACAAAACCTCAGGAACCTGCTCAGCAATCCAGTTAAAACAGATTTGCTGACTTGCAGGATTTAGCAAGTCACAAGACAAGTACTCAGCCTCACAGTTTCCCGTAAATTGTTCTCCAATATCGGTGGTCAGGACTCTGGCGCCTGCATTGAAGAAATGTTCGGCAGTAGCAGCTCCAATACCACCATTGGCTCCGGTGATAAGGCAGGTTTTTCCTGTAAGATCGAATTGAACTGTGGCCACGGTCACTTAACTGCACCAAAGGTTAGACCTTGAATCAACTGTTTTTGTGTTACCCAGCCAAACAAAATAACCGGTGCACAGGCCAGTGTGGATACAGCGGATATTTTGGCCCAAAACAACCCCTCCGGACTGGAAAATGATGCAACCAAAGCCACTAGTGTACCGGCATCCGACGAAGTCAAAATGATTGACCAAAATGCTTCGTTCCAGAGCAGCACAATCGAAAGTAATGCCGTCGAAGCGATTCCTCCCCAAGCCAAGGGCATCACAATGTGAACAATTTCATTAAATGTCGAAGTTCCATCCAACTGGCTTGCTTCCAGAATTTCCTTCGGAATCTCCCGAAAGTAGTTAAACAGAATTAACATCACAATCGGTAGATTGATCATCGCATAGATGAAAATCAGCGCAATTTTGGTATCCAAAAGACCAAACTTCTGACAAATCAGATAAATTGGCATCACCACTCCGACGGCCGGCAGCATCTTGGTTGACAGCATCCACAGAAGAATGTCCTTAGTCCACCGGCTTGGATTAAAGGCCATGGCATAGGCCGAAGGAATGGCTACAAGCATGGCACAGAGGGTTCCGCCAAAACTTGTAATTATTGAATTCCACGCATAGCGAAAATAATCTGTTCGCTCTTCGATTAACACATAGTTTTCCAGCGTGGGCTGAAAGAAAATCTTTGGCGGTATGGCGATTGCCTGGAGTTCTGTTTTGAAACTTGTCATGAACATCCACAAAATTGGGAAAAACATCAAACCCGCGACAATCCATCCGGCTGTCACCGCAATACGATGCTTGAATTGCTCTTTTTGTTGATCAGTCATTGCCTACACCGTCAGACTCTTGCCAATAAAGCGAACTAAAAAGATTGCCACAATATTCGCTAGAATTATTGCGAGCACCCCACCCGCAGAAGCGACGCCAACATCAAACCCCTGCAATGCCTGAGTAAATATCAGAAACGTTAAATTTGTGGACTGCGTTCCTGGACCACCGGCTGTAGTGACAAAAATTTCTGCAAATACCGATAAATGAAAAATCATCTGAATCAAGATGACGATGGCTATCGGACGAAAAAGATGTGGCAGTGTGAGATGTATAAACTGAGAAATCGCTCCCGCACCGTCCAGCAATGCTGCTTCTTTTTGTTCCTGATCCATACTTTGCAATGAGGTCATAAAAATAAGAATTGCAAACGGTGTCCACTGCCAACTGATTATTAATATGATTGATAACAGCGGATGCTGCGATAGCCAGTTAACCGGGTCCGTTCCCAACAGTTCTGCAACCGCTGCAAAAACACCGTAAATTGGGTTCATCAACATGTTCTTCCATAACAATGCATTGACTGTAGGCATGATGAAAAAAGGCGAAATCAACATGACTCGAACTATGCCTCGACCGGCGAATGGCCGATCAATCAGTACCGCTATAGCGAGACCAAGACATACTGAAATAGCCAAAACTGATCCAACCAGCACAAGTGTGTTAAATATCGCTGGCCAAAACGCTGGATCAGTGTAAAAGAATTCGTAATTTGACCACCCGATAAAGCCGGTTCTTTCCGGATACAAAAGATTGTAGCGAATGGTCGAAAAGTAGATGGTCATACCCAAAGGCACGAGCATCCAAAGCAATAACAGAACTATGCTCGGGGCCTGCAGCAATCTTGATAATGTTCGATTCATGACACCTGCTCTACCCCGAAAGATAACTCCAGCGCTATTGACAGCGCTGGAGCTCTATACTCAACACGATATGTTTTATAGTTCTAAATTCGTGCGCATCAAATATTCCTAGTAATATCCTGCCTTGCGCATTTCTCGGTCTGCAGCAGCCTGCGAATTGGCTAGTGCTTCTTCGACGGAAATGTCACCCGACAATGCTGCAGCCATTTGCTGACCCACTGCGATGCCGATTGCCTGAAACTCCGGAATTGCTGCGAACTGAACTCCAACATATGGGGATGGGTTCAAGGTCGAATCATTCGGATTTGCAGACAGAATGGCTTTCAACTCTGCTTCATCAAATGTTGCGGCCGCTTGAAATTCAGGATTGTCATAGGTGGACTGCCTTGTTCCTGTAGGAACATTGCCCCAACCATTTTTTGCAGCGACTAGTTCGATATAACTTTTTGATGTTGCCCACTCGATAAACTGCTTGGCATCATCCGCTTGCTTGGTTCCGGCTGGTACTGCAAGAGCCCAGGCCCATAGCCAATTAGCACCCTTTGTGGTGACCTGATAGGGCGACTGTGCAAATGCCATATCAGCTGCGACCTTGGACTGACCAGGATCTGATACGAACGAAGCAGCGATGGTGGCGTCGATCCACATCCCGCACTTGCCTTCGTTGATCAAGGCCAAAATTTCGTTAAACGAATTACCTTCTGAGCCCGGAGGTCCATAGGTGTTCAACAGGTCGACATAAAATGTGACAGCATCATTCCAAGCCTGGCTGTCCAGTGCCGGTGTCCAATCCATATTGAACCACTGCGCACCAAAGCTGTTCGCCATCGTGGTGATAAAGGCCATGTTGTCGCCCCAGCCCGGTTTTCCGCGCAAACAGATTCCATAGACTCCATTATCGGCGTCATGGATAGCACTTGCTACGTTGCGGATATGGTCCCATGTTGGGTTGTCGGAAATTTCCATTCCTGCCTTTTCAACCAGATCTTTGCGGTACATAATCATTGAGCTTTCACCATAAAATGGAGCAGCATAAAGCGTACCTTCATGGCTAAGACCACCACGCATAGCAGGCAAGACATCGTCAACGTCGTAATCAGCACTGAACTCAAGTGGTTCAAGCCAACCACGAGAACCCCAAATCGGTGCTTCGTACATGCCGATTGTCATAACGTCAAACTGACCGCCCTTAGTTGAGATGTCAGTTGTTACACGACTGCGCAGAACACCTTCTTCCAAAACGACCCAATTTAAAGTGATACCAGGATTCGCTGCTTCGAATTCCGGGGTTAACTTCTGCATTTCAATCATGTGACCGTTGTTTACAGTCGCGACTGTCAATTCGCCAGCTACAGCAGTGCTGGCACCGGTGATGCAAAGAGCTAAGCTCAGTGCGACCCTTTGAAAAACTTTCATTGTTACTCTCCAATAATTTCGCACAAAAAAACGTGCTTCAGAACAATTACTATAAAGTTGGACAATGTTGCTATACCAATATATTTATGCACAATACTAATAGTTATATTTCACAAATACTATATTTTTAGCAATTAAATGTTATTTTTGTATCGTATTTGTGCTGTTTAAGAATTTTAAGGGTGATTTTCGAGTAAAGATCACCCAAGTCACATCAACAGATTTTCGCTTTGGTATTCGGCTGTAGAGTTTAATATTTTTTGAGAATGAAGTGATATGTTAGAGATTTACTGCACTTTTTGGATGTATTTGTTGTTAGACTCACGCCAATTTTTTCAAAAAAACTACAACCCATCCAAAATTAAACTAACATAACTTTTCTAATTATTACTTTGGGGTCGGTGGCTCTTAACATTCAACTCAATTTTGAAGTTACTTTTTAGTATTGAAACCATTGGGGCTAGAGACACCTAATTTCTGAATTCGTACTTCTTGAATTTGACAAATTTAAGACAGCTCAAATAATCTAATATCTAAATTTGAATTGATGGGTTTGAATTGAATCAACAAATTAGACAAATTAGAAGTTAGACTAAATCATTCATAGTCAAATTTTATTTAAACTCTAAACTGATCCTCGCCATTCGTGACCTCAGCAACCAAATCTCAAAATGACAAATCAGGCATGGTAATTGAGTGCCGTAATCTTTGGAAAATTTTCGGCGCCCGTTCGCAAGAAGCCATGAAGGCTGTTACAAGCCAGGGATTATCCAAGACTGAAGTTCTGGAAACTTTTGACTGCGTTGTGGGAGTTCAGGACGCTACATTTTCTGTAGGCGAAGGCGAGGTGTTCTGCATTATGGGTCTTTCCGGCTCAGGCAAGTCCACTTTGATTCGACATATCAATCGCTTAATCGAACCTACCCATGGTGAAGTCTTCATTGAAGGCCAAGACGTTAATCAACTGGGAGTCACGGAACTTCGACAACTGCGTTCAACCAAAATTGGAATGGTGTTTCAAAATATGGCGCTAATGCCACATCGTACTGTGCGAGATAATGTGGCATATGCTTTGGAAGTGCGAGGCATCAAACGTGATGAGCGATATGTTGTCGCCGACAATGCAATCGAAACAGTGGAACTTGTAGGCTGGGGAGACCGCTATCCCGATGAACTTTCGGGAGGCATGCAACAACGAGTCGGACTTGCGCGAGCAATTGCCGCGGACCCCCACATACTGCTCATGGATGAACCTTTTTCTGCACTCGACCCACTAATCAGAAGGCAGTTACAGGACCAATTTTTGCATCTATCCGCTGAAATGCAAAAAACAACTCTTTTTATTACTCACGATCTGGATGAGGCAATTCGAATTGGAGACCGAATCGCTATCATGAAGGATGGGGCGTTGGTGCAAATCGGAACTCCTGAAGAAATCGTGACCGAACCGGCTGACGACTACGTTGCTGATTTTGTCGCTGGTATTTCAAAACTTCAGCTGGTCACTGCACAAAAGGTAATGCAGCCGGTAGTAGTCTATGAAAATAATAACGGCAGCTTAAACCAAGTTGAGTGTCCGCGAGCTAACGTTCACGACAACTTGGATACACTGGTTAATTTGTCGATTGATACTGACCATCCGATTATTGTGTGCAATGGGGATGAGGTGCTAGGAGTAGTATCTAAACGAAACTTGTTGCGCGGCATTCAAGGAAAAACTGAGGAACAACACATTGCCTCAAATTAGGCATCGGTGTTAGAAATATGGCCGAAGAAAAAAGTTTCGATCTACTAAATCCATTTAAGAGTTTTGACTTTGGGATAGCCGACTGGGCGGACAGCATCAAGGCTTGGGCGGCAGAAAACAGAGATGTGGTGCAACCCATAAAGTGGTTCGTCAATGATCTAATCGTGAATGTTGAAGGCATTATGCTAGCCATACCACCTGTCATTATGCTTGGTCTTTTGGGGTTGCTGGCATGGCAAACCGCGGGTTCAAAGGTTGCGATTTTTGTCTGTGTCTGCCTGATGCTTTTGGGTCTGAGCGACCCGACCACCTGGGGTCTGGCGATGACTACTTTAGCGGTGGTTACTACTTCAGTCGTGATTTGTGTGATTTTTGGTCTGCCACTCGGGTTGCTGGCAGGTAAAAATGATCGCTTTGAACTGGTGATTCGCCCAGTTTTAGATACCATGCAGACCATTCCGGCATTTGTTTATTTGGTACCTGTGGTGATGCTGATCGGAATCGGTAATGTTTCCGGGGTTATTGTTACCGTTGTTTTTGCACTGCCGCCAATTATTCGCTTAACTTCACTTGGAATTAGACAAGTCAACGCCAGTGTGGTTGAAGCGGCACGAGCATTTGGCTCTTCACCTAGACAGATACTATTCAAGATTGAGTTGCCACTTGCGATTCCCTCAATTATGGCTGGACTCAACCAAACCATTATGATGGCATTGTCCGTGGTCGTCATAGCTTCTTTGATTGCGGTAAAAGGGTTAGGAAATGAAGTGCTGCGTGCAATGGGAAGACTGGATGCTGGTAAGGCACTTGTAGGTGGATTTGGAATTGTTATTTTGGCTATCGTGTTGGATAGAATTACGCAAGGTTTAGGGAGATCAGGCCGGGAACGCGGACATCGTCACTGGTGGGAAGGTGGTCCGGTTGGACTGGTGGTTAGGTTGGTAAGAAGCAGAACAAAAGAAAGTCAAGCCTAGTCTATTTTGCGATAAGCATCAACAAAATCAAATTAAAATCTAATTGTGAATATATACTCGCACCAATTTTTAGACGAAATTAACTAAGGTGTAGTTTGAACTATGCATCATGGCTAATTTTTTAACCAAAAATTCAGAATTACGCACAGGAAGGTGTCGAAATACTGAAATTTTTATGACCATGGAGGACTCCTTTATGAATAAATTTAAAAAACTAACTTCCGCTTTAGTTTTGCTAGCAAGCATGGTTGCAGTTTCAGCCACAAGTTTCGCAGACTCCATGATGCCAGGAAAAGGGGTGACGGTTCGTCCAATTGAAGGCACCATTTTGGAAGAAAAGTTCCAACACCAAATTATCTATCGAGCATTGATGGAACTGGGTTATGAAATTGCGGACCCGCAAGAAGTGGAATACCAGACAATCCACTTGGTACTGGGTACAGGTGACGGTGATTTTACAGCGGTCCACTGGGATCCCTTACACGCTGTATTTTTTGAAGAGTCAGGTGGCGATGAGAAGATGTCCAAGGTAGGAACCTTCATTAGTGGGGCCCTACAAGGCTATCTGGTAGATACAGAATCTTACAACGCTGGCATTCAAAATCTTGGAGACCTAAAGGATCCTGAAATTGCAAAGCGATTTGATGCAGATGGCAACGGCACAGCAGACCTGGCCGGTTGTGTTCCCGGATGGGGTTGCGAAAGAGTGATCGAACATCATCTCAAGGAATTTGATTTGAACGCTACGGTGACTCACAATCAAGGAGCTTACAACGCCCTTATGGCCGAAACAATCGCTCGACTACAAGGTGGCGAATCCATCGTCTATTACACTTGGACGCCATATTGGGTTTCTGGAGTATTGGTACCCGGAGAAAATGTACAGTGGATTGAAGTCCCTTACTCTTCGCTGCCGGATGGCCGAGAAGCCAACACTATATTTGATGGTAAAGAACTAGGTTTCGAAGTTAATTCTTTGCGTGTCGCGGCAAACAATGAGTTCCTCGATGCCAATCCAGCCGCACGTGCGGTTTTTGAAAAGGCTGTTATAGACATCAATGACATATCTGCGCAAAACAAAAAAATGCGCGATGGTGAAGATTCACTCGAAGATATCGCTAGACATGTCGAGGATTGGATTGCCGCCAACCAAGAAACCTTCGATAGTTGGGTTGCTGCCGGTAAGGAAGCTGCAATGTAATTATTACCAATTACAATTCTTAACAAGAAAAGCCCCGTTTGGGGCTTTTTTTGTTTTACCCACACCTGATTCATCTTAATTCGATTATTTTGCTGATGACTCATCAAGAAATTGACCTGGCATTTCGGAAGCTGGACTTACCGTTTTGAGGGATTAGTACAGAACCTCTTGTTGGTGTATATAATCCGCTATTTCACTTAATTAAGCTCACAATAGGAGACTTTTTCAATGCCACTAATGACCTCTAGCGAGTCTTTTGTTGAAACTTTGGTTGCCTACGGCGTTACTGATGTTTTCGGTATCGTCGGCTCTGCATATATGGATTCGCTTGACATTTTTCCCGCCGCTGGTATTCGCTTCATTCCCACAGTACACGAACAAGGTTCAGCACATATGGCTGACGGTTACGCTCGAGTGAGCGGTCGTCATGGCGTATGCATAGGACAAAACGGACCTGGAATCACAAACTTTGTAACTGCAATTGCCGCGGCCTACTGGGCACATTCCCCAGTAGTAGCCATTACCCCCGAAACCGGAAGCAACACCATCGGACTTGGCGGATTTCAGGAGACGGAGCAACTGCCGATTTTTTCAAAAATAACTAAATATCAAGGCCATGTTAACGGTCCTGGTCGAATGGCAGAAATTACTGGTCGATGCTTTGACATGGCCATGGCGGAACGTGGTCCAACACAATTGAACATTCCGCGAGATTATTTTTATGGCGACGTCAATGTCAACATTCCTTCTCCGCAAAATATTGAACGTGGACCAGGCGGAAGCAACTCAATAGCCGATGCTGCGCGATTACTCGCAGATGCGGAATTCCCAGTCATTGTTTCAGGTGGTGGCGTCATCATGGCTGACGCCACAGATTCCTGCGTAGAACTGGCAGAGTATTTGTCCGCCCCTGTGGTCAACAGCTATCTGCATAACGATTCATTCCCGGCAAGTCATCCACTTTGGGCAGGACCGCTTGGGTATCAGGGCTCTAAGGCTGGCATGCGACTCATCTCCAAGGCAGACGTGGTATTGGCACTTGGAACGCGTTTGGGCCCATTCGGTACGCTTCCGCAACATGGGATGGATTACTGGCCAAAGGATGCCAAGATCATTCAGGTCGATGTGGACTATCGAAAGATCGGTCTGGTCAAGCAAATTTCAGTTGGAATTTGCGGAGATGCAGGTGAATCGGCGAGAGCTATTCTTGATCAACTCAAAAACCGTGAGCAAATCACCAGTTTGCAAAATAAGGAGTCCCGTTTGGGCGAAATTTCCGAAGCAAAGAATACTTGGGAAACAGAACTCAATGAGTGGTCGCAGGAGAAGGACGCATGGAGTCAGACCATGTCCCAAGAAGATGAAGGCATGCTACATCCTCGCCAAGTTCTGAGAGAACTGGAAAAAGCCACGCCTGCTAATGCCACTGTGTCCACGGATATTGGAAACATTTGCTCTGTCTCAAACAGCTATTTGCGATTTGAAAACCCACGTAGTTTTTTTGCTGCCATGAGTTTTGGAAATTGTGGCTATGCATTTCCAACAATTATGGGAGTCAAGGTGGCAGCACCTGACCGTGCGGCAATTGCCTACGTTGGCGATGGTGCATGGGCGATGAGCATGGGAGAAATTCTAACCTGCGTACGCGAAAACATCCCAGTCACACCGGTGGTGTTCAACAACAGACAATGGGGTGCTGAGAAGAAGAACCAAGTCGACTTCTACGGCCGACGCTTTGAAGGCGTAAACTTGGATAATCCAAGTTGGGCTAAGGTTGCGCAATCGATGGGAGCCGAAGGCATTGTTGTGGACAAATTGGATATGGTTGGTGATGCACTACGTCAGGCTTGTACCGCACAAAGCGAAGGCAAAACAACCGTAGTTGAAGTGATGTGTACACGCGAACTTGGAGATCCATTCAGACGTGATGCACTGAGTGCACCGGTGCGACACTTGGATAAATACAAGAATTTTGTATAGCGATCGGACGAGTCGGAACGAATAGTTATTGAATGACTTTGGAGAAATTGCGAGCATGCTGGTGGAATTAGTTACCCACTAAACAATCTTCTGTCAACGGCTTAGATACATCGCAAAATGTATAAATCCGTCCTATTTGCGGAAGCAGCGGACGAGCGCATGTTGCGTGCCGCTGCAATCATCCGGTCAAACCAATTGGCCATACCGATTCTCGCCGGCAACACTGACAAGATACAATCTGTTGCCAGTGAACATGGCATTGAAATTCACGACATTCAAATCGCAGACCCTGTTAAAGAAGAAAATATCGAAGATTTAGTGGAGGCGGCAGCAACTGGGCCTCGCCAACTCAGTCCGGCGATTGCAAAACGGCTGCTTCGAAGACCTCTGATGTTTGGCGCGATTCTGGTTCGTACCGGACGTGCTGATGCCATGATTGCTGGAGCTTCGGTGCCAACCGCAAAAGTTCTAGAAGCTGGACTCCTGTTGATTGGAAATCAACCGGGTATCAAGACACCATCAAGTTTCTTTTTGATGCGACTCCCCTCTGGCGATATTCAGCCGCAAAGGGATTTAATCTTTGCTGACTGTGCAGTGAATGTTAGCCCGACTTGCGAACAACTTGCGGACATCGCCATTGCGACCGCGGTAAATGCCAGAACAGTACTCAACGAAGAACCGCGTGTTGCGATGCTGTCTTTCTCTTCTAAGGGTAGTGCGGTCCATGAACTAGTAGACAGAGTTGCCCAAGCAGTGTCCATCGTAAAAGATCGAAGGCCTGAATTAAAAATTGATGGTGAACTACAGTTTGATGCAGCGTTTGATCCGCGAGTAGCTGCTTTGAAGATCAAGGATGGAGGGCCAGTTGCTGGCAGTGCCAACACCTTTATATTTCCGGATTTAAACTCTGGGAATATCGGCTACAAGATTACCCAGTACTTGGCTGGGGCAAAAGCAATTGGACCTGTGCTTCAGGGTTTTGCTCACCCAATTAGCGACTTGTCTCGTGGAGCCACAGTCGAAGATATTGTTGAAACAAC
Organism: Arenicellales bacterium; assembly: GCA_965200645.1. Lineage (GTDB taxonomy): Bacteria > Pseudomonadota > Gammaproteobacteria > Arenicellales > JAJDZL01 > CBDAUN01. Next base: position 146,282 of record CBDAUN010000002.1, on the reverse strand, counting down.
AGCGGTACTGTTGTCAACCTCCACGAACAGAATTGATTGACGGACAACTAACGCTCGTCAATCGGCAGAAACTCTCTAGGTTCAGGTCCGTTATAAACAGTTAGCGGACGAATCAAAATATTCGCTTGCAACTGCTCCAAAATTTGGCTGAACCAGCCCGGGGTTCTTCCGACCGCGAAGATAGGCACGAACAAGTCTTCTGGAATTCCGTGCAGGTGATAGACGACCCCTGAATAAAAATCTACATTGACATTCACTCCATGACGGGAGTAAGGCTTCATGGCATCGACAATGGCTTGAAGAATTTCATACCACTGCGGTTGTCCCTTTTCAATTGATAGTTTTTTGACGCCCTCTTTCATATGGCGTGCGCGTGGATCTTCTGCTCGGTACACACGGTGACCAAAACCCATCACCGGTTCCCGATTGCCGCGCTTAGTTTTAACATATTGTGCAGCGTTTTCGGCCTTACCGACTTCTTGTGCCATTTTCATCACATTTTCCGCCGCACCCCCATGCGCTGGACCTGATAGAGCAGCAATTGCAGCCGTGACTGAAGCATAAACATTCGCATCGGTTCCCGTCACTACCCTTGCTGTAAAGGCTGAGGCGTTTGATCCATGTTCAGCGTGAAGCACCAAATCTCGATCAAATAATTCAGTTGCGTCGACACTAGGCTTCTCGCCGCTCAGTTGGTATAGAAAGTGGGCCGCGTGACCTAACTCGGTCGAAGGAGCAACAGGATCTCTTCCATTGCGTATGTTTTCATGAGCAGCTATGATCATTGGAACCTTAGAAGTCAGGCTAATGGCTGCATTGGTTACTGATTCTTGCGAGAGATCATCAATGTTCTTGTCAAAGGCTCCGAGTGCAGATACACCAGTTCTCAAGACCTCCATTGGATGAGAGTCCGCCACTGCAGCAACAATATCAAGAATTTGGCTGGGTAGAGTTCGAGCCTCCTTCAATCTCGAATCAAACTCTTGCAACTGACTCCTCGTAGGGAGTTCCCCGAACAACAGTAGGTACGCAGTCTCTTCAAAATTAGACTGTGTCGCAAGCTCGTGAATGGAGTATCCTCGGTATCTAAGATCACCGGCTCGACCGTCAATTGATGAAATTGCAGAGCGGGCAAAGTAGACACCTTTAAGGCCGCGATGTAGTTCTTGTTTAGCTTCTGTCATCCTAAATGCAATCCTTGAATCAATGAGAAAGTAACTCGATGCCTACCACTCTTCATTCTGCGGCAGATTATCTCGAATTTCGTACCAGTCGGGCTTATGACTGACCCATATATGACCGATCGCTTGAAATCCCAGCTCTGTATCCAGTACCCCAATTCGCAATATCACGTCGTTTGGGTCACGATCACACCTGGCAAAAACATGAGTACCGCAATTGCTGCAAAAAAATCGTGTCTTACCTGCCGAAGATTCGAACTGTGATAATAATTCCTCACCGTTTGTAACCTTAAATCCAGACTCGTTAGTCAGCGCACTTGATCCGTAAACGGTTGCATGTGCCTTGCGACAAGTTCGACAATGACAGTGGTGAAATCTTCGAATCGGTTCGTGTACTTCAAAATTTACAGAACCGCATAGGCAACTTCCCGTATGCATAAATGCCTCCAAATTTGCATAAGTTCTTCAGTTGGCTCAATACGCAAATTCGATGGTAATTCTGCGATTTTGCCGACCCTTTTTCTCTATTTTTTTGACAACGACTGAACCTATTTCATGGCTACTAGCGACGTGCGTTCCGCCGCATGGTTGTAGATCCACGCCCTTGAAGTGAACCAACCTGACCATTCCCGCACCCTTCGGCGGTTGAACAGACATCGTTCGCACTAGCTTTGGATTTGCTTGAAGTTCCTCATCACAGATCCACTTAAACTCTCTCTTTGCCTTTTTGTAGATTAACTGATTCAAGGAATACTCCAACTGCTTTTTGTCTATGGGCTGTTCCAAGTCAAAGTCTAGTCTGCCACGACCATCATGAATTTGACCGCCAGTAACGTCGGCTGGAATGAGCGCACACAACAGATGCATGCAACTGTGCATGCGCATGAGCCGATAGCGTCGGTCCCAGTCTAAGTGCAGTTCTAAAGAAGTTCCAGGCGCAGGCAGTTCGGACTCCGGTGCGCAATAGTGGAGAATTTCCCCTGACTCCCTATCTCGTCGTGTATCAATGATCTTCAACTCATCTTGGTCTTCTAAAAGTGCCCTACCCTGATCACCAGGTTGTCCGCCACCGATTGGGTAGAAGACTGTTTGATTGGTGCTGAATGCGTTAATTTCGAGGAAGGTTGAAACTACTTCAGCGGTGCAACTCTGGGCATAAGGATCCGTTTGAAAAATTTCTAGAGCCATGTTTTTATCAAGCCTTTGGCTTTGTGGATCGAGGATCATACATGGGGCGTAAAGAGGCTTGAGCGCTAAATCGCTCTCCAGCGACTTCCAACTCAAAAGCTCCTGACGCAACAAAGTCAGGTGTAACTCCGTCTTCACAGTTCACGTAACCCAAAGCGACACTACCACCGAGCGTATAGCCATACATTGCAGATGTTGTTCTTCCGACAAATTGACCATCCCGATAAATAGGTTCTTCGTGATAGAGAAGCGGATCTGGGTCGTTGAGCAGGAACTGTACCAATCGCTTCTTTTGAGCACCGCCACGACGTTTCAATAAAGCCTCTCGTCCAATGAATCCACCCGGCTTATCCCAAGCTACAGCAAATCCCAACCCAGCTTCCAGCGGATTATCTTCATCGGTTATGTCGTGACCCCAGTGACGGTAAGCTTTTTCCATGCGCAGTGAATTCAACGCATGGTAGCCGCAATGCTTAAGGCCGTGAGATTCTCCTGCCTGCACAATCTCGTCGTAGACATGCTGTGCAAATTCTGTGGGAATATATAACTCCAGTCCAAGTTCACCGACATAGGTGATTCGGGAGGCTCGAACTATTGCATAGCCTACTTCGATCTCTTTAGATGTCAGAAAGGGAAAGGCTTCATTGGAGAGATCTGCTGGCGTGACCTGAGATAAAAGTGCTCGTGAGTTTGGTCCCATGATCGAAAGGACTGAGTAGCCGGATGTGACATCGGTTGTCACCACTCTCAAGTCAGAAGTTATATGTCGACGCAGCCAATCGTGATCTCGAATTTGAGAGGCTGCGCCCGTCACAACAAGATACTGATCTTCTGCCAGTCGCTTGACGGTTAAATCCGCTTCAATTCCGCCTCTATCATTGAGCCACTGTGTGTAGACAATTCGATCGGGGTCGACAGAAACGTTGTTTGCACAAATTTGATTAAGAAACTTTTCTGCATCAGGGCCCTGAACCATAATTTTGGCAAAGGACGACAGGTCAAAAATACCGACACCACTTCTTGTCGCTGCATGCTCAGCAGCACAGTGTTCGAACCAGTTTTGTCGCCCGTAGGTGTATTCATATTCGGGTTTTACACCTTCAGGTGCATACCAATTCGCACGTTCCCAGCCAAATGTCTCGCCAAAGCACGCGCCTTTTGCCGCCAATCGGTCATGCAACGGAGACTTGCGAACGTTGCGTGAGGTTTCCACTTGCCTGAATGGCCAGTGCATCGCATATAGCAAGCCTAAAGTCTCCGTAATTCTGTCATGTAGATATTTGGAGTTGTTTTGAAATGGATGGACTCTTCTAATGTCAACGTCCCAGTAATCGTTTGAGGGATAGTCATTAGTAATCCACTCCGCAATAACCTTGCCCGCACCGCCTGAAGATTGCACACCGATGGAATTAAATCCGGCCGCTACATAAAAGCGTCTCAAGTTAGGAGCCTCTCCGAGGTAATAACGGTCATCCGGTGTAAAACTTTCCGGGCCGCAGAAGAATGTGTGAATACCGGTATCTGCCAGAGACGGAATTCGATGCAAAGCGTTGCTCAATGCCCCTTCGAACTGGTCCCAATCCTCCGGCAACTGGTCAAAGCAAAAGTCCTCTGGAATTCCATCCATCCCCCAAGGTTTGGCATTGGGTTCGAAAGCACCGACCAGTAGTTTTCCGGCATCCTCTTTGTAATAGGTGTATCCGTTCGGGTCTCTCATGGAAGGTAAATCAGGTGGCAATCCTTCCATAGGCTCGGTAACGACATAATAGTGCTCTGCTGCATGGAGTGGTACATCCACACCACCCATTAAGCCGATTTCCCTTGCCCACATTCCGCCGCAATTGACTACAAATTTAGCTTCAATATGACCTTGGTTTGTATCGACACCGGTAACGGTTCCGTTTTTGGACCTAATCCCAGTAACTTTGACGTTTTCGAATATTCTGCCGCCGGCTTGTCTGGCCCCTTTTGCGTAAGCTTGAACCATGTCCATCGGATTAATCTGACCGTCCTTTGGCACAAACACGCAACCTACCAGGTCATCTATATTTAGAATTGGATACCTTTTTAGCGCCTCTTGCGGGGTGATGATCTGAGCCTCTACTCCAAATGACTTAGCCATGGAAACCAGACGCTTGAACTCTTCCATTCGTTCTGCATCCGATGCTACCGCAAGAGAGCCGCCTTGGCGAAATCCCATCTGCTGTCCTGTTTCCTCTTCTAGAACATCCAGAAGCTCAGCTGTGTATCGTGCAAGCCTTGACAGGTTGTAGCTAGAACGAATTTGTCCGACCAACCCGGCCGCATGCCAAGTGGTACCGCATCCGAGTTCTCTTCGTTCCAGCAAAATAATGTCATCCCACCCAAGTTTTGCTAAGTGATACAGGACACTAGTACCGACAGCTCCGCCGCCGATGACTACGATATCTACTTTTTCAGGAAGTTTTTTTGGCATTCTTGTGTCAATCCATTTTGGATCCGATTCAACTACAAAAGAAATATTTTACAGCAAGATATTATCGAGTAAATTGAGCAAGAATCGGCTTGTTTTGCAATTGTTTCAATGAAAAAATATAGATTCAATCATCACCCATATTTTGCGAGCCATGACCACCTTAATTGAAGACTACGAAACGATTGCAAAGGCAATTTCCTTTTTGGATGAGCATTTTACTGACCAGCCTACATTGAAGGAAATTGCTGACTATGTCGGCCTCAGTGAGTTTCATTTTCAGCGGTTGTTCAAGCGCTGGGCAGGCATTACACCAAAGCGATTTGTTCAATATCTCACAGCGCAATATGCCGGTGAGTTGTTGCGGCAAAACAACTCGGTACTGAATACTTCGATGGACGTCGGACTATCCAGTACCAGTCGACTGCATGAGTTGTTCGTCAATGTACACGCCATGACTCCAAAAGAGTACCGAAACTTTGGAGAGAATCTCACCATCCGCTATGGCTGGCATGACACACCTTTCGGCTATTGCTTAATTGGGTTGACGAATCGAGGTGTGTGCTGGATGAGTTTTTCTGAAGACACTTCTAATGCTCAAGTATTGCATCGGGAGTGGCCACTTGCGAATTTGGTCAAAAGCAATTCGGATACGTCAGGCATTATTGAAAGTGTTTTTTATGAAAACACCGCTGACAACAAAGCTATATCAATTGTTCTGAAGGGCACGAACCTTCAAATTCGCGTTTGGGAGGCTCTTTTAAAGATTCCTTTTGGCGAGGTGGTTAGTTATTCCGATATTGCTCAAAATATCCAGTGTCCCAATGCGGTTCGGGCCGTCGCATCGGCTATTGGACGAAATCCGATAGCCTACATTGTTCCTTGCCACCGGGTCATTCGACTTAGTGGCGCACTAGGTGGATATGAATGGGGGCTTACGAGAAAAAAGGCAATGCTGGCCTGGGAATCTGTCAAGTCAGCCGAGTCAGTCAACCTATTGGGTTAACTTTTGGATGATGAAGCTATTTTTCGAATTCGATGAACGAAATAATCCACTTCTTCTTCCGTATTGAAGTAATGCACTGGACTTCGAACGACTGAATCAATTCCCCATTTATCCATATCCAAAACGGCGTTGCTTCTTTTGGAGACCCCGACATGAATTCCCTTTTTCCGCAGCTTCTTTTGGATATGACCAGCATCGAATCCATCCAATGAAAATGTAACGATACCACAGCACTTGTTACCCCTGTCACGTAACGTAACACCATCGATTTCACTCAGTTGACTACGCATTTTTTCAGCCAATAATCGGATCCGAGAGTAAATGTCCCGCAATCCCAGTGACAAGGCGTAATCCACGGCTACGCCAAGCCCTATACGACCTGCAATACTCGACTCGAACTGTTCGTAGCGACGGGCACCGGATTTCAATTTATAGGAATCTGCATCGACCCAATCAGCGGCACGAAGATCCAATATCGCAGGTGGAAATTTTTCCAGCGCAGATTTACGAATGTAAAGGAATCCAGTACCTCTTGGCCCGCGCAAGTATTTTCGTCCGGTCGCGGTCAGGGCGTCACAGTTGATGTCATCGACGTTCAAAGGCATCTGGCCGGCAGATTGACAGGCGTCTACCAGATATGGGATTCCGTACTCCCGAGCCATCACTCCAATTTGCTTTATTGGATTGACTAGTCCGTTGTAAGTGGGGACATGGGTAATTGATATCAGCTTGACTCGATCATCAATCATATTCTCGAAAGTGCGTAAGTTCAGTTGATTATTGGAATCATCCGGAACAATGTCCACCTTAACGCCGTAGCGCTTTGCAGTTTGTAGATAGGCGATCATGTTGGAAACGTAATCTGCAGTTGAAGTGAGAATACGATCGCCTTCCTTGAAAGTTTGAGCGATTCCGTAGAACACGGCATTCCATGCAGCAGTGGCGCTTTCGGTTAATGCGATTTCAGATTTTTTGCAACCGAGCATGCGCGCTAGCGAAGCATAGGTGTTGGCCAATCTATTCTCAGCCTCTTCTTCAGCTTCGTAACCACCAAGTAAATGTTCAAGTTCAAGATGCTCGCGAACAGAGTCAAGCACCGGCACTGGCATCAAACTAGTTCCAGAATGATGCAGATGAACTACGCTAAAGCAACCTGGGGTATCTCTTCTTGCCTTCAGTACGTCAATCGTCATATTTGAATGGGTTTGTGTATTACAGTAGACAAAACGATAGAATCAATGTGAAAAAGATAATGTAATAATTTTCTAATTAATGACTACTTCAAAATATTTTTTGCAACGTTCAACTATATTACATGAATGTAATATTTGACATTACATGAGAGTTTCCCATTTTGAATAATTCTACAACTTTTAAAGTCCATATTTCACCCAACCGGGGCCGTATTGGGAGGAATACCGGCGGGTTATTCGTTCGATTTTCGTGAGCATTGGCGGGTCCGACGCTGATTGGTCGCCGAACAGTGCCGGTGGGCGACCATGTGCAGAAAACGTACCCACCTGGCGGTGCCGCTTCTTTCGGTCGACGTCAGACATCAGATGTACCCCCTTTATTGCAAACTGTACCCATAAACCATTAGGAAGGTCAAAATGAGTTCTAAAACAACGACAAACAATCCTGCTACAGGCATCCCGTATCACGATCTGTTTTTCAAAGATGTCTTAGCGTCGTTTCCGGAGTTTCGCAAAGAACTGATCGAACTGTCACTACCCAGTGCATTACGGTCGGAACTTGATACCGACCACATTGATTATCAAACCGAGATTCTTAGGCAGCGGCTGGCAGGTGGAACTTCGTCCCGATGGTCTAATGTCGATGAAGATCAACCAGGCCAGTGAAGCAGACCCTCGGGTACAGTTCGTGTATGAATTCAAAAGTCATCCGGACTCCCAAACGCTGGCTCAGGTGGCACGGTATATGCACCTGGTTAGTTACGCACAAATCGAAGCCTTGGTGATGGCCGTAGTGGTGTATCACGGTGAACAGAACTGGAACTTCGATCCCACGCATCCTGTTGCGTTGAAACTGTTGTCCGAGGAGCTTCGAAAGTACGATGCCAAGTCACTGCACTTTCGAGTGGTGTTTGTCAATTTAATGGACGAGCCAGTGGCTAAGGTTGCACAGGATTTGAAGTTTGCCTCGGTATTCTATATTCTTACGCACATATGGCACTTGGACGATGCAGTGGTGGGTAAGATGCTCCGCCTGGCGTCTGAAAAGTTACATGGCATGGCGGGTTACGATGCGTTGTGTGCCTCCATGGTGGCCTATGTCAGTCAGCGGGACCCGAAGTATAAAAGTCGTGAGCGACTGATAGAGATTGAGAAACTGAATGTTGAACCGGACAAGAGAATCATGACAAAAGTGTTAACCATTTTAGACGCCTACACTTTGCAAGACAGACAAGAAGCTAGACAGGAAGGCGAACTGGCAGGAATACAGAAAGGGATACAGGAAGGCGAACTGGCAGGAATACAGAAAGGGATACAGGAAGGTAGACAGGAGATTGCAGAGAGTTTACTTCGCGACAATTTAGACGATTCGTTTGTTGTCAAGCACAGTGGTCTATCGCCGGATGATGTTTCCGAGTTGCGGCATAAGTTGAACGGAGCTGGTTCGTAAAGATCTAGAATGTCTCTGATTTGCCGGGGCTATGCTTTGAATAGTTAACTCGATATGATTGACGCTAGGCAAAGACATATTGCTTGACTTCCGACATTTTCGCTTGTAAGTCATTGATTTAAAAGAACCACAGTTCGAAATGGGGCACTACATCGGAACTTCCGATGCCAGACAGAAAAAAGAAGATCTAACGACTCGGTGGAGATGATCGTCCTTTGGGGAGCGCAAAGGGGACGGTGTGCCAGTTCAACCCTCAACACCGATAGATGCGTTTGGCTTCTGCTGTCGCCCGACTTGGTATGACCTATTTTTCAGAGGTTCCCGGGCGACGTAAGTTACTCACGACACTCGCCCAAATCTACTCGCAGTTTCTCAGATCTTTTAGCATGCCGGGCGTGAGTCAGCATCCGGACATATTCTTGCACACTGAACAGTTCTAGTTGCGGGGAACTGGTGTGTTGAATTTCAGCAAGAATCAGCTCGCCGAGTTGACGTAAAGGATCCAGTTCGGTTTGGCTTTTGACGATACCGACATGTCGGACAATCTTTTGTCGGACCAGATAACGGTGACAGTCGGAGTTGTATTTGGCGCGAATGAACCGGTGAGGAAAAAGAGGGGAATATATGCCCCATGATTATATGGAGACACTACAAGGATAGTTTTACAAAACCCGCATCATCGGGTTTTGTAACCCATTGATTGCAAAGACTTAAAATAAAATGTCGGAACTTAAGGAAGAACTGGACGTTGTTATTGGTATTGCGAGAATTGAAGAATTGACAACTGCCGAAGTTAAAAGGATTGAACATAGTTGGGCCGGTCTTCGAGCTTTTGTACCGGCAGGTCATTCGTGCGATTTTAGTGGGCATTGGCGGGTCCGGTGCTGATGGGTCGTCGAACAGTGCCGGTGGGCGACCCTGTGCAGAAAACATATCGCTTGGCGGTGTCGCTCCTTTCGGGCGACTACAGTGATTAGGCCAGTAGCGTGTCAGGTCACAGTGCTCATCGAGCAGGTGGCAGGAAAACAGCGTATCATTGTTCATTGCCGCACCGGATTGGTTGTTGTTTTTTCATTCGAGTGCCCATGCTACTCGAAACGCCCTGAGGATGCGGCATTTGATTAAGCCATATCAATCGCTTAAGTGTTTGATAGTGGCGCCTTTGGAGGTTGTGGGGTGGTTTTTGCGGGGCAGCGCCTAAAACATGGTCAAAAGCCCATTTTGTGCGGTAAACGAAAAATTAACCCATTGAAAACAACAGTTAAATCAACACACTACAGCAACCGAAACCCTCTCTTACATGAGTCTCGACAAACTAAATTCCAACATTAATGTGATTGGCTTCGCCGGAGCTGGATTTTCTTGTGCTGTTGCTGCACGTACAATTGTCGAACGAAGTAATATTCGGTGCATTTTATTTGACGAACGTCCTCATGTAGCAGGAAATTGTCATACTGAAAGGCATTTAGAAACTGGCGTAATGTGCCATAAATATGGCCCACACATTTTCAATACGAATAACGAGACTGTTTGGCGGTATGTCAATAAACATGGTCGATTTGGAGCTTTCGTCAATCGAGTTAAGGCACATACAAATCAAGGGATATTTAGTTTGCCCGTCAATCTTCATACGATCAATCAGTTGTTTGGAAAACGCATGACACCCATTGAAGCCAAACGATTTATTGCGAATTTAGGTGATCATTCAATGTCAGCCCCCCCCCCCCCCGTAATTTCGAAGAACAGGCTCTGCAAATGTTGGGGCGCGATCTGTATGAAACTTTCTTTTATGGTTATACAAAAAAACAGTGGGGATGCGAGCCAAAGGACCTGCCAGCCTCCATTTTGAAGCGCCTACCAGTGCGTTTCGATTACAACGACAATTACTATAACAGCCAATTTCAAGGTATTCCGGTCGACGGTTATACAAGTGTCGTTCAATCCATACTCGATCATCCCCAAATTGAAGTTAAGTTAAGTTCAAAACTGACTCAAGACGCTAATAAAGAATTTGACTGGTTGGTTTGGAGCGGACCTCTAGATGCCTACTATGAACATTGTCATGGGCAGTTAGGTTACCGAACTGTATATTGGGAACAAACAGTGGAACAAGGCGATTATCAGGGCAATGCTGTGATTAACTACACCGACATTGCCACTCCATGGACTCGAATTCACGAGCACAAACACTTTGCACCTTGGGAATCACATGAGCAAACTGTCATCTACACTGAATTCAGTAAAGCAACTGGCAAGCTTGACGTTCCTTATTACCCCATGCGTCTCGCTAAAGATATGACGATCTATAGAAAATATTCAAAGTTAGCAAATTCCCAGCATAAATCGGCAGTCAAAGGTGTAAGTTTTATTGGAAGGCTAGGGACTTATCGCTATCTTGATATGGACAAAGTTATTGGTGAAGCACTTGCATTCGGAATGGAATTCTTATCATCTATTAGTCAGCGACGTCTCCCACCTCTTTCTTCAGATCAAAATTTTTGAACGTACACTCTAAAACTAACGCAGTCTTGCTATAGACCTTCAGTCTGAATTTCAACACCCTAAACTCTTCACAGAGGAATTATTAAATTGGATCACAATAAAAAAAACTTGGTAATAGTACGAGCTGGCGACGAATCTCTGCACTCACAGTGGCTTGGTGAGTCAAAGGAATTCGATTTGTTCATTAGTTACTATGGTAGTAGTCCGGATAAATTCGCATCGGATGGTGAATTCTATGAAGTGAGGGGGGGGGGGAAATGGTCTTCAATATTCTCGCTTCTTGAAGAAAATCCGCAACTATTTGACTATCGAAACATTTGGTTGCCTGATGATGATCTACAAACTACGGTTGATGACATCAACAAAATGTTCAGTACTTTTGAACAATACTCTCTAACAATTGCACAACCGTCCTTATCCAATGATTCCTACGTAGCTTTTCCGATTGTCGTTCAGCAATTGGATTGTGTACTTCGGTACACAAATTTTGTAGAAATTATGGCTCCAATATTTCTCAACTCAGTCTTGAAGGCGATCTATAAACGTTTTGCAGGATTGAAGTTTGGATGGGGGCTTGATTACATTTGGAGTCATGAGGAACATCAAAAAAACTTCAGAAATGTTGCAATTATCGATGCTGTGTGTGTCAAACATAATCGTCCAATTGGTTCAGGGCCCTTATATCAAGCATCAGATGTTGAGCCTAAAGCAGAACTGTCGAAAGTGTTAGAGGAGTATGCCCAGAACATTCAAATCAATCCTGCGGAAATATTTAGGGTAAGCAAGACTCACTTGTCCAACATTATCAACATTGAAGAAGATCCAAAAGCGACACAAATTCGTTTAAAGAGAAAATCGAAATATGACATTATGCGCTACCATGCATTTAAAAGGTCTGGTGACAAATTGCAAAGCAAATGGCTCTTGCGATCCTGGATATTTTCCCCAGTTTCGTCTGCACATCAGTTGCTCAACTTACCTCTCTTTCATTATCGAAAAGAAGAAAGGTTACTGAAGTCATCACTTTCACTTAGCAACCGATTCAAACAGGAGAATGGTCAGGTCATTATTGGTGTGCTAGGTGGGTCGAAAAAATATCTCCAATTTTTGATGCGCCATTTAAATTTTTATCTCAAAAATGGAATCATAGATGAAGTTCACTTATGGGATTTTGCAATTTCTGAGAGTGATAGAGAATGGATGTATGAAATCTCTAAAACATCAAACAAGATCATCCTGATGACTCCTGAACTTGAATACGTACATCCTCCATTTGGTAAACGATCAAGAAAAATCGAATTTGCTCGTCGTCCCATTCGCTCACTTTATTGGTCTATTCGAAAAACAATTACTAGAGAACGTTGGCGTGAGCACTTTTATTCATTCTACCGATATTACGAAAGGAATCTCAAAGACAATGACATCTTGATTAAGTGTGACGACGATGTGGTGTACTTGGGACACTTGGATAGGCTTATTGATTTCGTTAACCAAAGCAACTATGGAATTTACTATCCAAATATCGTTAACAATGATGTTGGAGCATACTTTCAAATTAAGACAGGAATGGTTTCTGGTAATTTAGATTACTTCCTCGAATGGGGTGTAGCAAAGGGTGAACCGTTATCACTTTGGTACAAAAATCCGAAGATGGCGAAATGGATTCACGCAGAATTTCTTAGTGACCCTGCAAAATTTGTGAAAGATATAGTATGTGACTGGTCAACTCCTCAAAGAGTTTCCATAAATGTATTTGCTGTTAAAGGAAAGGATTTTAGAAATTACATGGGAAAATTTAAAAATAATTATGCTGATGAGCCTTACTTTTCTTATGAAATAAGCAAAATATTCGAGCACAAAAGTGTTATGTATATGAATAGTGTTGTTTGTCACTATAAATTCGGCCCACAACAAGATGCACTAGAAAAATCTGAACTATTAAAGCGGTACGAGGATCTTTTGCCTTGATGCTAGAGCGACATATTCATAGGTATTTATGTAAAGTAAAGGCGTTCCAACATCTGATGGAGCACCCCCAGCAAATTTAATCTGATTATCTTTTTCAACAGTATCCATGTCTCGTAAAACCACTTACGCCGTTTCGCTATTTGATCAACTAAAGCAATCCTGTTCTGAGCATTGGAACGAATACTGTCATCACGATTTTGTAGCAAGAATCGGAGATGGCTCGCTTCCCCTCGAATCGTTTCGACACTATTTGGTACAAGATTATCTGTTTCTCATTCACTTCTCTCGTGCCTGGGCCCTTGCCGTATATAAATCAGAACGAATTTCGGACATGCAGTGGGCATCGGAAATCCTTCATTCAACACTAAACACTGAAATGTCGTTACATGTTGAATTCTCTGCTCGACACGGTGTCAGCCAAGAACAACTAGAATCCGCTGCTGAAGAGCAGCCCAATCTTGCCTATACACGATTTGTGCTGGATTGTGGATCTGCGGGGGATTTACTTGACCTGTACGCCGCTCTGCTTCCCTGCGTTGTCGGTTATGCTGAAATCGGGAATAGGCTTGCACTTGATTACACTCATGTCAAAGACAACCCCTATCAGGAATGGATCGACATGTATAGTTCCGAGGAATATCAAGCACTAGCGATCAAATCGATAAGCAATTTGGAAAGATTGAGCAATGAACGAGGCGGATTAGCACGATTTGATTCTTTGTCAGAAACCTTTAGAAAGGCGACAATTCTGGAGACTGGCTTCTGGGATATGTGCTATGACGTTATATTTGACGACGATGAATAGCGTAGCCTACTAGTTTTCTTCAACGTTCAATGAAAGAACCGCAACAGTGCACAATAAATCACATGAGTCGAGTGCTATAATTCTCCCAATCATCTTGACGGGGTGCCTCTGATGGGCTGAGATTTTTGGAACTATCCAACCCGTTGAACCTGATCCGGATAATACCGGCGTAGGGAATCAGGATGTAATTACACGGCAAATCGGCCGATTCATCCTAACACCCTCGCTTAATTCGGGGAAACTGTATGATGGTCGATCAGTCTGAAAACATGTCCAATCTAGAGTCTAAATCACAAGACTCTACCGTCTTTGTTGACAAAAATCCTGCTCGCAAGAACCGAGTTCACTGCATTGTTAATGAAGCAGCAGTTCAACTAACAGCAAATGTTCTTCTTGCCATCTGTTGCGAACCTTCGATGACCAACGATGCCAAGGAAGCCAAACCATTAATTCAATCCAGCGATGCACTAAGTATCAACTTGGGTATGTTATCTGACACCAAGCGAAGTGCGATTCATGAAGCGGTGAAATTGGCAAATCTAAGTCAAATTCCTTGGGTACTTGACCCCGTTTTTGTCGATCGTTCAAAAATTAGGGCTAATTTTTGCCGGGAACTAGTACAGTTTCGACCCATAGTGATACGAGCAAATAAGCAGGAAATTCAAACGCTTTGTGATTTTGAAAATGGGTCGATAGAAGAATTTAGCCAACGCTTTAACGTCGTTTTAGTTGAAACTGGCAAGACTGACAGAATTGTCTTTAAAGACCGAACTGTCGAATTGGTTGCTGGACATCCTTGGATGAGTCAAGTAACCGGTATGGGATGTGCACTGTCGGCAATGATTAGTTCATACATCACCCGCAGTAACGATCCCTTTTCGTCAGTTTATCAAGCTGTAACCAACTACACCTTGGCAGGCTCTAAGGCAGCAGAACAGTCTCAGGGTCCGGGGACATTTGTACCAAATTTTCTAGACCAGCTTAGCCACGTGCATGAACAGCACATCACTCGATAGAATTGGCGATAAATCGATGCAGGTAATAGCGACTGGCACTATGATTGACCCTACACTCTATCTCGTGATTAATCCGAACCAATGCGTAAGCGCAACACCCGTCGAAACCGCCCTGCAGGCGGTACGAGGTGGGGTGACGACAGTGCAGTTGCGCAATAAGTCTGGGGCAGACAAACACTTCAAATCTCTTGTAGTATCTACAATTGAAGCTATCAAACCCCTCGGTGCTACAGTGATTGTTAATGACCATGTGGAAGTAGCACTTGAGTTAAATACGGACGGAGTTCACATCGGCCAAGGAGACATGCCCGTTGAGCAAACCCGAAAGATGCTTGGTGAAAAAGCAGTTATTGGCATTACTGTGCGTAACTTGGATGAAGTCAGAAATTCTGCCCTTGATCTAGTTGATTATGTAAGTATCGGCGGAGTCTTTGCTACCAAGAGCAAACTTGATGCACAAGACCCCATCGGCACGGAACAACTTCAGCATTTGGTTGATGCCGTCCGAAATTGCAATTCAAGAATACCCATTATTGCCATCAGTGGAATCAACCAATCCAATCTCTTTGACGTGCTGTCCACCGGAGTGTCGGGAGTTGCAGTCGTTTCTGCAATTTGCGAAGCGGATTCGCCGGAACTGGCTGCAAAGCAGTTGCGCAAGTACATTTCTAAATTCAATTCTAAGTGAGTATTGATCAATATGCCTAATCCCATTGCACTAACCATTGCAGGTTCCGATAGTAGTGGCGGAGCCGGTATCCAAGCCGACCTAAAGACATTCAGTGCACTTGAAGTTTATGGCGCAAGCGTACTCACCGCGTTAACCGCTCAAAACACAAAAGGAGTCCATTCAGTTTTCGAGATTGAGTCAAGTTTTGTAGCTGACCAAATCGATTCAGTTTGTACAGACTTGAATGTGTCATCTGTCAAAATTGGCATGCTTCATCGCGCTGAAATTATCGAAACAGTCGCAGCAGCACTGGACCGGTATGAAATTGGACATGTAGTAGTTGACCCCGTACTGGTCGCAAAGAGTGGGGATTCACTACTGCAAGATGATGCAATAGAAGCGCTAAAGTCACTACTCATTCCAAAGGCTTCCATCATCACACCAAACATACCGGAAGCCGCTCGACTGTTGCGAAAACCTATCGATAAAGTACTTTTGAATATGGAGTCCGCTACCGAGCGTCTATTGTCGCTCGGCTGTGGGGCTGTACTACTAAAAGGCGGTCATCAAACCGGAGCAGAAAGCATAGACCTCCTGTTTGATGGCAACAAAGTCGATAAACTCACAAGCCCCCGTATAGATACTCAAAATACTCATGGAACCGGTTGTACTTTGTCATCCGCTATTTGTGCCTTTCTGGCTCATCGATACGGTCTTCAATCCGCAGTAATCGCTGCAAAAAAATACATTTCAGGGGCTATTTCCAGAGCTGACGAACTTGAAGTCGGCAATGGACATGGACCCGTCCACCACTTCTACCGAATTTGGCAGGGAGGTCAAACATCATGAAACGAAGAAAATTTCTTAAATCGGGAATTGCAGGTGCTACAGCTGCCGCTGTTGCTGCACCTTATGTAAAGGCAGACAACTCTATAGAACTTCGAATGATTATGTCTTGGATCAAAAACAGTCCAGGGACAGGGGCAGCTGCAGATAGACTTGCAAGGCGCATCGAACTTCTTAGTGGCGGCAGAATTCGAATCAAAATTTTTGGAGCCGGTGAACTAGTTGGCGCCTTGGACGTATTGGATGCCGTTGGAGCTGGCACGGCCGAACTAGGTCACACAGCAGCATTCTTTTGGCAAGGGAAAATTCCAGCAAGTGCTGTGTACACGGCTGCCCCTTTTGGATTGACAGCTGTTGAGCACATGGCTTGGATTTATCACGATAATGGCGGTACCTTGTGGGAAGAGTTATATCAGCCTCTGGGCGTCAAACCACTTCTCGCATCCAACACCGGCATTAACATGGGTGGGTGGTTCAAAACTGAAATTAACTCCTTGGATGACCTGAAGGGCTTGCAGTACCGTATGCCGGGTCTCGGCGGGAAAGTAATTCGGCGACTGGGTGGAGTCCCAGTAACTGTTCCACCGCCTGAAATTCTGACTTCGCTTAAGACCGGAGTTGTTGATGCTGTGGAATGGGTAGGACCTTGGGCAGACCTGGCAAAAGGACTATATGCTGCTCCGTATTACTACGGACCTGGATTTCATGAACCAAACGGTGCGGCTGAATTACTAATAAAACTTGATGTCTGGAACGATCTTCCTGAAGACTTAAAACTGATCATTGAAAGTGCATGCATGGCTGAACATGCATACAGTCTTTCAGAAATTGAATTTGCCAACCCATTTGCAATCAACAAACTGGTTGAAGAACACGGCGTAAAGGTTCGAAGTTTTCCCGATGACTTGATCACCGCGGCTCGTACAGCTGCTGAAGAGGTATTTGACGATCTAGCTGAAACAAATGATATTTCAGCACGAATAGTTCAATCCTACAGAGCCGCCAGAGACCGCAATATACAGTGGTCGACAAACAGCATAGCACCGTTCTTACAAGCTCGGGCGACATAAACTTTTGCAATGACCGCACTATCCGTAGAATTGTGTGTCGCGTTTGGGCAAAATCGCCTATTTGATGACTTTCATCTAGATTTACCGGATGGTGAAATAACCTGTCTTTTAGGAAAAAGTGGCAGCGGAAAATCAACTTTGCTGCGTTTTATCGCAGGTTTGCTTACGCCCGATGTGGCTTATGGAAAAGTATCCACCAGTGATGACTTACCGGTTGCAGGGAGAGTGGCGTGGATGGCACAACAAGATTTGCTTCTGCCGTGGAGAACTGTGATCGAAAATGTCACCTTAGGTGCTCAGTTACGGGGGGAGTTACTGCAAAATAAACGAGACAAAGCTCTTCAACTGTTGGCGGAGGTTGATTTGGAGGGTGTGGAAAATCTCTATCCTCATCAGTTATCTGGCGGAATGCGCCAACGAGCAGCACTCGCAAGAACTCTTATTGAACAACGTTCAATCAACTTGCTAGATGAACCGTTTTCCGGGTTGGATGCCAGCACTCGCTATCAGATCCAGGAACTTGCATGTCAACTACTTTCCAATCAAACAACACTCCTTGTGACGCACGATCCGATGGAAGCACTTCGAGTCGCTAATCGAATTTACGTTCTACATGGAAAGCCTGCTCATATCTTGGAAACCATCAGACCGGCAGGCAAGGCACCGCGCGAACCAAACCAATCTCAATTTGGCGAAACTTACACTGAATTGATGAGACAGCTGAATCACCCTCAGTTCGCCTAATATGATTCGAATCGCGGTTATCGTTACCATTTTAACTACCCTTTGGCAGGTGGTTGTTTGGATTACTGAAGTTCCCGCGTTCATTCTGCCGGCGCCTTATCATGTGGCTGTTGCCTTAGTAGAGCACAGCGAACTGATTTTGTTTCATGCCTCAGTGACAATTGTTGAAATTCTGCTCGGCTTGGTAATCGGCTGTGTCCTTGGACTCCTGAGCGCATTGATAATTTTCCAATATCAAACTGTTCGCGGTTGGCTTCTACCCGTCTTGGTTGTCTCGCAAGCACTACCAGTATTTGCCATAGCGCCGCTGTTGATATTGTGGCTTGGATATGGGATGGCATCTAAAGTGGCGATGGCCACGCTGATCATTTACTTTCCAATAACTGCAGCGTTGTTTGATGGCCTCAGATCCACTGAACGTGGCTGGGTGGATATTGCTACCATTATGGGGGCGTCTAAACGATCAATTTTAAAGGTTGTGCGTCTGCCGGCGGCATTGCCCTCGCTGGCATCGGGATTGCGTATTGCTACAGTAGTTGCTCCAATCGGTGCAGTCGTTGGCGAGTGGGTGGGATCAAGCACCGGACTTGGATACTTGATGCTACATGCTAGTGCACGCACCGAAATCGACTTAATGTTCGCTGCTCTAGTCACATTGGCTGTGTTTGCGGTCGTGCTTTACTTTAGTGTCGACATCGCGATGCAGAAAATTGTGTTTTGGAATCCCAGTAATTACTAATAAAGGAAAGTTAATCTCATGAAGGTTTTAGTCAACATTACTCGTCTATTGCTCATAGTTTTGTTTGGGTCTTCGGTACATGCAGCAGACAAACTCACAGTTGCACTTGAATGGTATGTCAACCCGGATCATGGCCCACTCATCATTGCAGAACAGAAAGGTTATTTTGCTGATGCCGGTTTAGACGTAGAACTCATCGTACCGAGTAATCCGAACGATCCTCCGAAACTGGTCGCTGCTAAATCGGTAGAGATCGCTGTATTTTATCAGCCTCAAGTTCACTTCTTAGTTGAAAGGGAATTTCCAATTATTCGTGTTGGCACTCTCGTAGCGACACCTTTAAATTGCATTGTGGTTCGAAGGGATTCAGACATTCAGGAAGTTAGTGACCTGAAGGGGAAAAAAGTTGGATTTTCAGTAGCTGGGTTTGAAGACATTTTGCTTGAAGCGGTGTTGAATCATCACTCAATGAGTATTTCAGAGGTTGAAATGGTCAATGTGAATTTTTCGCTTTCTCCCTCTTTAATGTCTAAGCAAGTTGATGCAGTCATCGGCGCATACCGAAACTTTGAACTACACCAAATGGACCTTAACGGTGTCCCGGGACGGGCATTTTACTTAGAAGAAATTGGTATTCCTCCCTATGACGAGTTGGTCTACATCATTCACGCAGACAATGTTGACAACCCAGCAATACGCAGATTTGTAGAAGCAACCGAGCGAGCTGTGCAGTTCATTGTTAATCACCCGGACGAAGCTTGGGAATTATTCGTGGATTATGATAAAGCACTCGACAACGAACTCAATCGTCTCGCGTGGCATGACACAATACCGCGTTTTGCACTAAGACCAGGAGCTCTGGACACTGCTCGCTACGAAAACTTCGCTGAGTTTCTACTGCAACGCGAATTAATTGATGGTATGTCTCCTGTCAGTTCATACGCAGTCGAACTGCAAAGGACATCGAAGTAACAGGGTCAATTATTCCAGTGCAATCGTATCTTCTATGATGTGTTCGACGCCGAGTTGCTCGATGGTTAAGTGAACCTTGGCATTCAGTGTTTCTGACCCGGTTAGGTTTCCGGACTCGATTTGATCTCGAACTGCCATTTCAATCGCTCTTTGCGACTGGATTCCAACTTTCTTTAGAAATTTTCTGATTTGTAAATTGAATTCATCTTCGTTCATTGACAATACTCTAAACCTACAATTTTTAGTGAGCGAGTTAATCGCTTGATTTGGTAGTCAAGAGATTGTACTTCACTGAACCCACTGTGGTTGACGATACATATCGTCTTATCACTGCAAATTTGAGTCATTGCTCACACTGCTATAATTCTATCAATTCCAAATTCAGCGGCATAGCCCGAATTGATTGGTTTGACTAAAGTCCCGCACATCCCTACTGACTGCTTCGACCCGAACTCCGGTTTGATACCCATTGAAGATGCCGAACGACAGGTCTTAAACAAAGTCACTGCCATTTCACAAACACAGGTAGTATCCCTGCCGGACGCATTAGACCGTGTACTGGCGAGTTCCATCAAAGCCCGGATGAACATTCCACCACATGCCAATGCGGCTATGGATGGCTTTGCCGTCGCTTCGACATCTCTTCCCGTGGACGGGACGAAAGCATTTAACGTTGTAGGTACTGCGTTTGCAGGTCATCCTTGGACTTCCCACTGTGGACCGAACGAAACTGTGCGGGTAATGACCGGAGCCATAATGCCGAAGGGAACCGACACAGTAGTTATTCAGGAAAATGTCGACGTCTCTGATGAAGTCGCAAATATACCCGCCAACCAAAAACCCCGGCAGAACGTTCGTGACGCGGGTGAGGATTTAACGAAGGGATCAGTTGTTGCAAGTACAGGCACAAGAATTGGCCCAGCGGAACTCGGTGTGTTGGCTTCTGTGGGTGTTGGTAGAGTTGAAGTAATGAAACGACCGCTTGCAGCGGTGTTCTCAACGGGAGATGAGCTTAGAAAAGCCGGAGAAACACTTGCGCCTGGTCAAATATATGACAGCAACCGCTATGTGCTCTTGGCCATGCTGAAACAGGCTGGAATGCAAACTACCGATCTTGGAGTCATTCGAGATGACGCAAAGCAGACCTTGGACGCACTTTATCAGGCAAGTAAAGGTGCTGATGTCATCATCACCTCCGGAGGCGTATCAACTGGCAGTGCCGACTATGTGGTAGACGCTCTTCGAGAGTTAGGAGAACTGAATCTTTGGAGAATTGCCATACGTCCGGGCCGACCTTTTGCTTTTGGCAGAATTGGTAATGCCTTGTTTTTTGGATTGCCGGGAAATCCCGTAGCCGTCATGGTGACGTTCTACCGTTTGGTACTACCAGCATTAAGAAAACTCAGCGGTGAATCGAATCTCTTTCCAATACCTATCGTTCACGCCCGTGCCACAACAAAGTTTCGAAAAAAACCAAATCGAGCAGAAGTCTACAGAGCCGTACTTTCGCATGACCAAAACGGAGAATCAGTGGTTGCCATCACGGGCCAGCAAGGGTCAGGATTGCTCAGCAGTATGTCTACTGCAAATTGCTTCGTCCTGCTTGACGACGACGAAGAAACGGCGCAACCTGGCGATATTGTTAAAGTTCAGCTATTCGACGGAATATTCTGATTCGACTAAACCACCAGCACAGTTGACCCCTGAGTTTTTCTGGCTTCAAGGTCTCGATGCGCCTGAGCCGCATCGGATAGAGCATAACGCTGGTTGACGGTGATTTTGACCTGCCCCGAAGAAACCAAAGAACACAAGTCTTCAGTCCTATTCACTAAATCTTCACGTTTAGCAGTGTATGTCATCAGCGTGGGGCGCGTCAGGTACAGTGACCCCTTCTCCCGTAATACACCCGGATTAAACTCTTCAACCTCACCCGATGCCTGCCCAAAACTAACTAGTAGGCCCCTTGGGCTTAGACAGTCCAAAGATTTGTGGAAGGTTGATGCTCCAACCGAATCGTATACAACTGGCACGCCTGCACCATTGGTGATTTCCTGTACTTGTTGGACAAAATCCTCCCTTGTATAGACTACGGGGTAGTCACAACCGTGCTCTCGAGCAATTTCTGCCTTTTCATCGCTGCCAACTGTACCAATAGTCTTAGCACCTAGCGTCTTGGCCCATTGACAAGCAATAAGACCGACTCCACCTGCTGCAGCGTGAAACAATATCGTGTCACCTTTCTTGACTTCAAAACAACTGTTCAGCAGATAGTGCACCGTCAACCCCTGTAACATCATCGCTGCAGCTGTTTCATCTGATATGGAATCCGGCATCTTTACCAAGCGATGTGCCGGCATGACTCGAAAGTCGCAATAGGCTCCTAAGGGTGGATTTGCATAAGCGACTCGATCGCCAACCGCTAAATCTTCTACTCCAATTCCAACCTCTTCTACAACACCGGCACCTTCAAGCCCGTTAACGAACGGGTATTGTGGTGCGGGATAGATTCCCATGCGAAAGTAAACGTCAATGTAGTTTAGGCCAACTGTGGTCTGTCGCAGTAGCACTTCCCCTTCTGCGGGGCTGCCGGGGTCGTAAACTTCCCACTTCATCACTTCTGGACCACCCGTTTGGTAAATCTTCATCGCGTTTGCCATGAACTTCTCCTATCTCAAAAATGCTTAAAACTGAATTTTATGTACTACCTACTTACGAGATTCTTTAATCATTTCGTAAGCTGCTTTAATTTCTTTGGTTTTCTCTGTAGCCATTTTCATCATTTCATCTGGCAGGCCTTTGGACACTAACTTGTCTGGGTGATAACGACTCATCATTCGACGGTAAGCTCGCTTCACCTCAGCATCGTCGCAATTACTTTCAATCTCAAGTATTTGGTAAGCTTCCTCCAAAGAGTGAGCGTCATGGCCGGATGCTGTTGCTCGCTCAGCATGGAACATTTCCTCAAATTCGCGGTCACTAAATTTCAAGTAAGCGGCGATATTCCTTAGTGCACCCTGTTCTTCCGCATCAATAAGTCCGTCAGCAAGCGCAGCTTGAATTTGCAGTGCGATGAAAACTCTTAACAGATTCTTGAATTTTCTGCACTCTTCGTAGAATTGGTCGAGCACGCCCTGAAGATCGAAATCTTCCAATTTGCCCTGGTTAAATAATTCGACTGCCGCTTGACGCTGTTCTTTCGTCAGCGACATGTGTGACATGACGGCTTCGGCGTGTTGAATTTCTGCTCTGCTGACCCGGCCATCCAGCTTTGCTATATAGCCCATGACTGAAAATGTGGCAGCGAAAAAGGCTAACTGTCGACGTTCCTGCTTGGTCGTCGAATCAGCCATGTCTTTGGGAAAGGCTGTGAACTCACCGTGATGTTTTTTGCGAGTCGCCCAACTCCCTGCCACGACTCCCAATAAGGTACCTAAGGGACCGAAAAACATCCCCCCAACTAAACCACCAGCAATTGCACCCCACCAAGCCATCAGTTATTCATTCTCCCAGATTGTTCTTGTATTGACAATAACGTGCCATAACGGATTTACAAGCCTTTGATTATACTTAGTCGCCTTTTTTGAATAAGTCACAATGGGCTCGGTCTACCTCGTACGGAGTATGGTGCGAATGGCCTGTGCGCCGATAGCGCCCAAAACTATCGCTCCTCCGATTACGGTGAGTGCTCCCGGAACTTCCCTGATCGCAAGCCAAACCCAGAATGGACCAAGCACTACTTCTGTCAAGGATAAAAGTGTAATTTCGGCTGCCGGTAGATATTTTGCTCCATGGATGAAGATGATGATGCCCAAACCAACTTGAAATACTCCCATCGCAGCACACAATAGCCAGTCGTTCAAAATAATGCTGTAACTCTGTCCGGTAACCAATATGATCGTTCCAGAAATAGTCGCGCCAAAGAAACCCGCCCAAAAGACTGCGGTGATAAGATCGTTACTCCTTCCCTTTCTAATCAGTACCGCAAACATAGCAAACCCAGTAGCTGCACCCAGGCCCATTATTGACCCAAATAGTGTTCCCGTTTGAAATCCATCGAACACCATTACACCTACGCCAGCAGTGGCAATCAAAATAAAAAACCAAGTTGATGGGAAAACTCTTTCCTTGAGAATGAACCAACCCAATATTGCAGCAATAAAGGCCGAAGTGGAAAGTAGAAACAGTGCGTTGGCTACGGTGGTATGTGTCAGCGAAAATATCCAGCAGCAAAATGCCACGCCCAATACCAATCCCGCACAAACAGCCAGCGGTCCGGAGCGCTGGAATGTCCGCTTTACGTTACCGCGTCTGAAAATGAAAATGTAGGTCAATAAAAATACCGCTAATGTTGTGGAGCGGTGAAACAATATTGACCATTCGTTTGCCTGCTCAATTAGGCGGACGGCTAAGCCAGCAAAACTCCAAAACAATCCCGCAGTGAGTACAAGAAAAACACCCTTGTATCTATGTCCATACAGATAGTCTAGTTCGGTGGCGGAATTCATTAAAAGATCACATCAAATCAAACAATATAAAGTTGTTATTGTCGATTACACCGAGGTACCTTTTGTGTCAGAAATACAATTAAAATTAGGGTGTTATCGTATACGATAATCTCAAGGTAAATTTGCTTTATAGGTCTTGTCATGGACAAAGTTGAAAGAACAGATTCACAATGGCGTTCAATTCTATCTCCAGAGGAGTATCACATCTTGCGTAACGAAGGAACTGAACGACCATTTACCAGTGATCTGAACAAAAACAATAGTGAAGGCGTTTATGAATGTCGCGGTTGTGGTCAGCCAATTTTCGAATCAAAGGCAAAATTTGACAGCGGAACAGGTTGGCCCAGTTTCTATGAAGCCATCGCCGATAGCCTCGAAACTAAAAGGGATTTTAAATTGATCCTGCCAAGAACGGAATACCACTGCTCACGCTGCGGAGGTCACCATGGACATATTTTTAATGATGGTCCGAAACCTACCGGCAAACGCTATTGCAGCAATGGTGCGGTGCTGAGGTTCAAACCCAGCGAAGCCAGTCCGGAATAGAAACTTCTATCAATCCAATCAGCTTTTCAGGCATTCATCGCTTGGGGAGATGACTCGTATGGATTTGGCAAGTATCAAGTCCTCCAAAACTCTGCAAAAGATTTTGCCATTCTTGGCTTTACTCTTTCTTGGCGTCGCATGGGGTGGACTGATCAATGCCATGAAAGCCATCAGTCAAACGGGATTCCCAAAGTTCAACTATGCATTTTGGGTACTCGCCATATCAACGATTATTGTGATCTGCATCAACTTAGCGAGAGGAAAAAAGATTCCGCCGCTACACTTAAAGTTCTATTTCATTTGCGGATTGACATCATTTGCACTGCCGCAAACCTTGATGTACCTGGTTCTTGAAACCATTCCTGCCGGGCTGATGGCTTTATTAATCGCTACTACTCCCATCGTGACTTACGTCATTTCACTTGCGATGAGAGTTGAGAATCTTCACAACCTGAAGATTGTCGGCGTCGTGCTTGGGTTCTTTGGAACCATGCTTATTGTGCTCTCCAGCAACTCAGGGGCAGTAACTGCGCCGCTGGAGCTAATCCTTGTTGCGATAATCCCGATTGTCTGCTATGCGTTTTATACATCTTACGTCGCGCGCTATGTGCCGGCAAGACTAGGAGCGCTGGATATGTCAATTGGTATGTTGGTGATGTCCACGGCAATTTTGTTTTGCGTATTGCTTATCGCCGAGTCTTTTGTCCCTATTTGGGAAGGATCGCCGTTTCAGATTGCTGTGATAATCTATCACGGTGTCGTTACGGCGTTGGCAATCGTCGTGTTCAATGCCTTAATCAAGCACAGTGGTGCGTTATTTGCTAGCACAGCGACCTACTTCATTACCGTATTTGGAATCTTTTTCGGAGCAATTCTACACGACGAAGTACTGCCGATCACCGTATGGGTCGCAGCCGTATTGATTTTTGGCGGCTTAGGCTTTATTCAAAGAGGCAAGTACTTGAGCAAAGTTTATGGGTAGGTGGAAGTCTGTCCCGAGCACAACTCGGAGCAATTTGACTAAAGTTTCGGCATCGTTACTGGATATTACTTGACGTGGTTACATAGAAATTAGAGTACCGACACCCCCGTCGGTAAACACCTCAAGCAACACGGAGTGTTCAACTCGACCGTCAACGATATGTACTGATTGCACTCCCGCGTGCAACGCTTGTAAGGCACAGCGAATTTTCGGGAGCATACCCGAAGAGATAACCTCTTCTTTGATCAGTCTATGAACATCTGCTACCATGAGTTCAGGTATCAGTTCTCCATTGCGGTCCAATACGCCTTGCGTGTTTGTCACAATGATGAGCTTCTCCGCCTGTGCGGCCTCGGCCACTCCTCCAGCTACCGTATCGGCATTAATGTTGTAACTTTGTCCCGATTCATCGCGACCGACGGGTGCGATTATGGGAATCGCATCATCCTGGTCGAGTCTCAACAGTGAGAGATTAACTGAGACGACCTCCCCAACAAAGCCGATGTCAATGCATTCATTGGTATCCGGATCGGTGCCGCTTAACAGCAGTTTTTCGGCCTGGATAAATCCACCATCACCTGGTCCGCCCAAGCCAAACGCACTGCCACCGTTTTCGTTGATCATTTGAACCAACTCGGCATTGACCACATTGACCAGCACGTCCTCCACTATGTCCATTGTTTCCTGGTCGGTGACTCGTAAACCTTCTATGAACTGAGTTTTTCGTCCGGATGCTGCGATTGATTGACTAATCTGCGGACCCGCTCCATGGACAATAGCCGGATTCATGCCAACACTTTTCATAAGTATGACATCGCGCACGAAACTGTTTTTTAAATCCTCATCGACCATCGCATTGCCACCATATTTCACGACAATCAACTTATCCTTGAAACGTTGAATGTAGGGCAACGCCTCAACCATGACTGTGGCCGTCCGGCGAGCTTGAGAATGGCTACTATTCATTGATGTGAAACAAAATCGAGAAGTATTGAAGCAATAAAAATTCTACGATAAATGCTGAATTTTATAAAAAAAGCCGCTGCAGTTGCAGCGGCTAAAAAGAACACAGAGAGGTAAATTAAAGTGAAATCAATTCTATTGAACGACTACTTCAACCTTGCGCGGCTGTGCTGACTCCCGCTTGGGCAGTACCACATTCAATACGCCGTCCTTGTAATTGGCTTCAATGTTCGCTTCATCGACAGTTTCGTTCAGTCTCAGAGACCTTACGAACTTGCCACGAAATCGCTCCTGGCGAATGACTTCACCGTTGGATTCCTGAGAGCTCTCCGAAGCGGATTCTCCCGAAATCGTCAACACGTCATCGTTGACGGAAACGCTGATCTGTTCCTTTGGAATTCCAGGTAGATTCGCGGCCAGTTGATAGTCTGAATCGGATTCCTTGATGTCGATCAGAACATTCGATTGTTCCAAAACTGGTAATCTAGACAACGTGCCATTTCCAAATGCTCGGGAAGTTCTCAGTGGAAAGAAGGAACCCCAAGGATCGGACAGGAAGTCTCTAGACTGAATTAATTTGTTCATTGTGTATCTCCAAGTTATGTTGAAAATTTTCGTACCACTTTTCAGTTGTGGCCTCCGCTAGCAACACATATGGAGTCAATTGAAAGAATTTCAAGCCCCTAATTCAAATTTTTCAAAATTTTGAATAAGGGCGTCGAAGATCTATTTAAACCACCGGTCACGGAACAATCACTTTGCTACAAAGCCCGACTTAAGTTGGACTTCGTTGTAGGTTCAAGAAAGTTTTAGAAACTGTAAAATCGCTGAATGGATGTTTAGACAGTTGAGAAGTCAGATTAAAGAATGAACCGAGAAAGTTCCTGGTCCTCGACCAAACTTTTTAGTTCTTCTTCTACATAGGGGCCATCAATTTCCACTGAGTCTCCATCGCGGTCGGACGCTTCAAAGGATATAGACTCCAGCAAACGTTCCATGACAGTATGCAGGCGTCTTGCACCAATATTTTCCGTCGCTTCGTTCACGCGCCAGGCGAATTTCGCGATGTTTTCAACTCCGGACTTGCGAAACTTTAGGTCCAATCCTTCGGTTTTCATCAGTTCTATATATTGTTCGGTCAAAGACGCATCTGTCTCCGTCAAAATGCGAACAAAGTCCTCGGTTGTCAATGCATCCAGTTCCACCCTGATCGGCAGTCTGCCCTGAAGTTCCGGAATTAAATCGGAAGGCTTGGACATCTGAAACGCACCAGAAGCAATAAACAGAATGTGGTCTGTTTTGACCATGCCGTGACGAGTAGAAATCGTAGACCCTTCAACCAATGGAAGCAAGTCACGCTGAACCCCCTCTCGGGAAACATCAGCGCCATGGGTGTTGTGTCGACTGGTGATCTTATCCATTTCATCAATAAACACAATGCCATTTTGCTCAACATTATCAATCGCTTGAAGTTTAATGTCCTCATCATCAATAAGTCTTTCAGCCTCTTCGTCCGTCAGCAGTTTCATCGCCTGCTTCACCGTCACCTTTCTAGTTCGAGTTTTCCGATTGCCTATCGATTCCATCATGTTCTGAAGTTGGCTGGTCATTTCCTCCATACCGGGAGGGCCGAAAATCTCCACACCAACCGAGGAGTTCAGTTCGATTTCAATTTCGATGTCATCTAATTCATTTTTTCGCAATTTATCGCGAAACTTTCTTCGGGCAGCATTTTCCTGTACCGAGCCATCAAGTTTTATTTGGTCGATGGCAAAACCCACATCTGACCCCGAATCAGTTCTCCCAATATCGGACAACTTGGAACTTGCCGGCGGTGGCACCAAAACGTCGAGTACCCGTGCAACTGCAGCATCTTCTGCACGTGCTTTAACCAGTTCAATCTTATCTTCACGGGTCATCTTTATTGCCATGTCCATCAAATCCCGAACAATGGAATCGACTTCACGACCCACGTACCCGACTTCGGTGAACTTCGTTGCCTCAACCTTGATAAATGGTGCATTGGCTAACTTGGCGAGACGCCGTGCAATCTCAGTTTTACCTACTCCCGTCGGGCCAATCATCAAAATGTTCTTTGGCGTAATTTCCACTCTCAAATCTTCGTCTTCTACATTCATTCGTCGCCAACGGTTGCGCAGTGCAATTGCCACAGCACGCTTAGCATCGTCCTGACCAATGATGTGCTTGTCGAGTTCTTGAACAATTTCACGTGGTGTCATTCCGTACACGTCTAACCGACCTCCAACTCTTCGATGGTGAAATGATGATTGGTAAAAATGCAAATATCGGCTGCGATGGCCAAACTGCGTTCGACAATTTCTCTTGCGCTTAGTTCAGTTGAATTGATCAGTGCCATCGCTGCAGCTTTAGCGAAGTCGCCGCCAGAACCTATCGCCATCAAACCGTTTTCCGGTTCAATCACGTCTCCCGTTCCCGAAATAATCAGCGAGGCTTCACTATTGCAGACGACCAATAGCGCTTCGAGTCGCCGAAGGTAGCGATCGGTTCGCCAATCTTTTGCGAGTTCGACAGCGGCTCGCACCAAGTTCCCCTGGTATTCCTTCAACTTGCCTTCAAAACGCTCAAACAGTGTAAAAGCGTCAGCGGTACCACCTGCAAAACCGGCTAGAACTTGATCGTTATAGAGTTTTCGAATTTTGCGAGTGTTGTTTTTCATCACGGTATCGCCAAACGAAACTTGCCCATCGGCTCCAATCGCAACTTTGCCGTGGCGCCGAATTGACAATACAGTGGTACTTCGAATTTTTGACATCAGTGGATGTCTCGTGGTTGTGATTTCAATAATTGTTAGCGAACAATTCGCAAGTGCGGTTTTCCTTTCGGAATTGGCACTGCTGCGGGCTCTTCATCTTCCGAAGATTCCGCAAACCCAGCATTCTGAGCTTCTTGTGGACTGGCAGTCGCGAAGGTCATTCCGGCTTGAGTTTCTCGACTAAATACACCAATGACAGCTTCCATGGGAACATCAACCTGCAGAATTTTTCCGGAAAATCTTGCGTTGAATAAAATCCACTCATTCGACATTTCCAACCCTTGAACGGCCTGGTCGTGTATGTTCAGTACAATTCGTCCTTCGGACACAAATTCTTCAGGTACGTTAACGTTTGGCAAAGTGGCATCAACGAGCACTTGCGGGGTAAATCCGTTATCAATCGCCCATTCCCTAACAGCACGAATCAGATAGGGCTTCATGGGAATTGTAGTTTGATAATCCATGCTTATCTCATGTCCCTTTCCAAAGGACTTAAGCTTCGTTTAAATGATTCACGTGCCAGCACCCGTCGGATATAAGCTGAAACCGCCTTGGTCTGTGCTGGTAGTTCTATACCATAGTGTTCTAATCTCCACAGTACAGGCATCACAAAGCAGTCCGCCAGGCTAAATTCTTCACCAAGCAGGAACTCTTGCTTTACCAAAAATGGTGACATAGACGATAGATCCTGACGTATCGCGGCTCGTAAACCTTTTCGTGGTTTTAGACCCTGTAAATCAAGATGTCTCAACTCATTCAACCACTCTCGCTGAATCTTGTAAATCATCATGCGAACTCGCCCACGATTAACCGGATCTGGCGGCATCAACGGCGGATGAGGCAATCGATCGTCAAGATACTCAGCGATGATTTGGGACCCATAGAGTATGAGTTCACGGTCGGCTAGCGTGGGGCTTTCGCCATATGGATTCATTTCGGCCAGCGCGTTTGGATTGCTTTCAAGATCCACGTACTCGACATCGCAGTCAACCTGCTTTTCATACAAAACGATTCTGCAGGCATGTCCCTCAATACACGACTGTGTTGAATACAAAGTCATGGAAGCCATACGACTTGGAATCTTATCCATTAACTACCTTTGAAAGTCAGTATTTTGCTGTATTCCGCCAAACTCGGCGCCACTATGCATTCATATAGTGGCAGTTTGTCTGAAATACAAGAGCCTTAATGAATATCTTTCCAAAATTCCTTCTTCAAAAGGTATGTAATGCAGATGAATACCCCCATAAACAGGAGCACGAATATACCGATGTTATAGCGCACCAGCTTCGCAGGCTCTGCCACGTATACCAAGAAATTTGTCAGGTCACGTATCGAATTGTCATATTCCTCTTCGGACTGTGCTTCTTGAAGTCGATACAGCACGTGAGGCATTGCAACATCCTTGAATAAATCATTGTTCCAACCAGTAAAGGAGTCATGGTCGACTACAAAGCTTCTCAAAAATGTGTAAATCCAATCCGGACTGCGAGACCTGGCGCTTAGACTGAGATCAGGCGGAGCCGTGCCAAACCAAAGTTTTGCATCTTCCTCCGACATGTTGACTGTCATCACATCTCCAGGTTTTTGGGAAGGTTGCAGAAAATTCGTTCTCAGCACTGAATCAGATATTCCCAAATCCTCGGCCATTCTGTTGTAACGCATGAATTTGATGCTGTGACAGGAAAGACAATAGCTTGCAAACAGGCCTGCTCCATTTTGCAGCGAAGCCCGATCATCCAGATTGATAAAAACCGAATCCAGGTTTTCATCGCCGCCACCGGCCGCAAGACAGGAGCCGGAAACCAGCATCAACAGTACTGCAATCACTGTCTTTTTCATTTGAACTTCACCCGGTCTGGTACAGGCTTCACCGGATCGAGCTTGGTGTAGATCGGCATCAGCAAAAAGAATGCAAAATAGAGGAAGTAGCAAATCTGCGCCCACCTGACGTTGCTAAACCAAAACAAGTCTACTGCTTGAGGATTCTTTGTTCCCAAATATCCCAAAAGCACAAAGGCGATCACAAAAATGGTCAATGCTGACTTGAACATCCAACCTCTATATCGAATCGAACTCACTGATGAGCGGTCGAGCCACGGCAGCAAAAAGAACAAGAAGATGGCCACCCCCATGGACAACACGCCCCACAGCTTCGCATCAATGCCAAATAAAGGATAAGTGACTGCCCGCAAAATTGAGTAGTACGGTGTCAAATACCAAAGCGGGATAATGTCTGGAGGAGTTTGCAGGGCATTGGCCGGTTCAAAATTTGCCCGTTCCAGGAACCATCCGGACATTTCTGGTGCGATGAAAACAATCAAAAAGAAAATGAACAGGAATACTGCTGTACCGAAAATATCCTTGACTGTGTAATACGGATGGAAGGGAATTCCATCTTTTGGACGTCCGTGTGCGTCCTTGTTTTTCTTTATCTCAATACCGTCAGGGTTGTTCGACCCAGTCTTGTGCAAGGCCACCAGGTGGACAAAAACCAGTCCGCATAGTGCCAGTGGTACAAGAATCACATGAAATGCAAAAAAGCGGGTCAAAGTTGCGTCTGAAACGACGTAGTCTCCACGAATCCAAGTGGCCAATGTTTCTCCAACAAACGGGATGGCACCGAATAATGAAATGATGACTTGCGCACCCCAGTATGACATGTTGCCCCAAGGAAGAAGATAGCCAAAAAATGCTTCGGCCATCAGTGTCAGGTAAATGACCATTCCGACAATCCACAACAGTTCTCGGGGCCTGCGGTACGAACCGTATAGCAATCCGCGAAACATATGCAGGTAAATCACTACAAAGAACATCGAAGCTCCAGTCGAGTGCAGATAACGCATCAACCAGCCCCACGACACGTCGCGCATGATGTATTCCACAGAATCAAATGCCAGTTCAGTATCCGGCTTGTAGTACATCGTCAGGAAAATTCCAGTAACGATCTGAATAACTAAAACGACTAGGGCTAAAGAACCGAAGAAGTACCAGAAGTTGAAATTTTTAGGTGCGTAGTATTTTGAAACGTGCTCTTCCCAGAATTTCGTCATGGGATAGCGTTCATCGATCCATGCACGAATTTTGCTCATGCAAGATCTCCTTCGACAGTATCAACACCAATTTCGATTTCTGAGTCAGTCAGAAATCGATGCGGCGGCACCTCCAGGTTAGTGGGTGCCGGAACCCCTTTATAGACGCGACCAGCGAGGTCAAATTTAGATCCGTGACAAGGGCAGAAAAAGCCGCCTGGCCACTCGGAGTCCAATTCGCCAGAAGCAAATTTTTCCAGTGGGGAGCAACCCAAGTGTGTGCATATACCGACCAACACCAAAATATCGCGCTTGAGTGATCGATAATCGTTTTGAGCATAGGTGGGTTGTTGTCCTACTTCAGAATTCGGGTCAGCCAGTACATCGACTTGAGCAAGAGTCGACAGCATTTCTTCAGTTCGTTTGACTATCCACACGGGCTTGCCTCGCCACTCGATTTTTAGCAACTTGCCAGGCTCCAGCCGACTGATGTCAACTCTTACCGGCGCACCTGCTGCCTTCGCTTTTGCGCTCGGCGTCATACTCGCAACGAAGGGAACGACTGCCACTGCAGCACCGGTAGCACCGACTCCAGCGGTAACACCAGTTAAAAATCGCCGTCGCTCCTGATCGATATTGTCGTCAGGCATTTGTCTCCTCAGATTTGTCAGGGTTCACTATTGGAATGCCGGCGTAATATTTGATGAACCATCATCAAAATTACTCACGACCCGGCACAGAATAGCAAGTGATTATAACAGATGAAATCAAGTGCAAAGTCGTCCGGCGAGGGACTGAAATTATTTCAATTCGACACTTTCTTTAGTCTAGATGAGGTAGCACCTTTCATAGGTAACGGATGTCTACAACAGCATTGAGTGACGCTATGATTGATTATGAAAAGTCAGGTTAACTGCAGTATTCACCAACTGTATTCATGGTAATTTTCGCCTCTGTAAAACGAATGAACTTAATGAGCCAAGTCGATGTAGAGTCGCGTATCACGCATTTGGGAAAAACTATCGAGGTTAAAACCAAAAAAATTTTACTAAATCTCCTATCCTGACGAATTTTTGCGATACTTTGACCCATATAATTTGCAAATTCAACCAATTCATCATTACATATGACCACTCATAGAGCCATCAATTCGATCACGTTCCTGTGCTCAGCCGTTATGCTTGCACTAGCACTATATATGGAACACGTTATGTATTTGGAACCGTGTCCTCTTTGTATGGTACAAAGATTGGCTGTCATCGCTGTCGGAGTCCTGTGTTTGATCGCTGCATTACACAACCCTGGCAATCGAGGTCGTCGCGTCTATGGATATGTAATACTCTTTGCTGCATTATTCGGTGTGGCCATGGCGGGTAGACATGTCTATTTACAAAGTCTTCCTTCTGACCGCGTACCGGAATGCTTTCCAGGAATTGAATTTATTTTTCAAAACAATGCATTGATGGACGCATTGAGCATTGTGCTATCCGGCACTGGAGAGTGCGCCGAAACGCTTTGGACATTTTTGGGAATTAGTATTCCCGGTTGGACTTTAATGGCATTATGCTTGTTCGTTGTGGCTCAAGTATTCCTGCTCTTAAAGTTGAAAACGTAATTCGCCTGTTATGTCGCTGACGATTTGCGCTCAGGCCACAAGGTCTTCAACTCAGTTCGCCAGACGTCCAGCGGGCTACTTATCTTCTTTGTTTCCGCTGTGGATGCGGCAAACAGTTTAAGGTTCTTGAACTCATTCCATAGTTGGTCGCCTTGCCAACCTGCGGAATCATCCGAATACAGATATCGGTCTAACTTTTGAAGTTCCTCTCGCAAAGCGTTAGAGGATATTCGGTTGCCAAAATCAATTAAGTTTTTTGGTGGATGCTTTGGCCAAGTTGTATGCCCCCACCGCAAAATATTTTGTGCCGCTGCGCTAGCATTATTAGTCTTGCATGAATGACGTATTGTGCTTTGAATCCTTCGTTGAGACTGACTAACTTTTGTGCGTTTGTGCTGTTCATCACACCCATCACGATTTCTAAGTCGTGTGGCAATCCAGAAATAAAGTGTGGCTAGCCATGCAGCTGCAAGAATCAGACTAGCCAATTTCCAAAAACTCGTCTCTTCTCTCGACGGAATATTGGCGTCCTGAAGCGAGGTAATATTGGGTTGTGTATCAATCGCAGTACCGGAATCAGAATTAGACTCTGCAGATGCAGATAAATTCGCCTGAACGGAAATACTGGGAATTCGAGCCACTTTTTCACGGTCTTCTGTGATGTCCCACCAAACAACATAGAACTCAGGTATCTCAATCGACTCTCCTTCCTGCGGGACGATGACAAATTCTTCGACTTGTCTGCCGACAACCTGTTCGCTGTGATCATCCGTGTTTCTCACCGGCTGGCTTCCGTAAATTCTTAACGTATCGTTTCCTTGGTATGACAATCCCGGCAGTTGCAATCCCCGAACTCCGGTCGCTCTCATTTCAATGATTCGTTTAACGGGCTTCCCCGCTTCAAACTCAGGCAAACCTGAATCCCAGGAATCAATGAGCACAAGGTTCTCTGCGGGTAGCCAAACGCCATCTGTCGCACCGCTGGGTCTTGGCTTAACTTGTATTCGAGTAGGCTCTGCTGACTTGTCCACTCTAAGGAGCCTTGGGTTGTTGGACGAATCCCGCACAACGATTTCACCTCGGAAGGCAACATCTTCAACCAGCAGTTGTCCACTCTTTTGGGGAAAGACTAAAAATCGCCTTTCAATAACCAAATAGTCTTTATCACCCAACTGAACTTGAAACTGTCGGTCTACTCCGACTCTCGTCACATCTGCATCTACAACTTTTGGATCAACCAACTCTCCACTGCGAATCTCTGCAGCGAAAAACAAACGCACCGCCAAAATGACCTTCTCGCGCACGTATGGTTTCTGCGGTTCTGTTTGTATTTGAATAAATAAATCTTCACCTTGTGAAGAAGTCTGAGACACAAAATTCGTTACTTCAATCGTAACTGGGTCACTCACCTCACCGTCTACAACTAGCGCAGGGATGGTTAGAGTTCCAGTTCGCAGAGGCATAATTTGAATTTGCCAACTTCTAGTGCTGCGTTGCTCACCATTTGTGATGTACACCTCTGTGTGAGTTGACTGATGGAGTACATAAAAATCTGACTTTAGAGGTTCTAAATCCGGGCCTTGACTAAATTGGGGTGCATCGTTGATGGTCAGCGTCAAGGTAAATGGCTCTTCAAGAAATACCGCATCTCTACTCACTTCCGTCAGCACTTCAATCGCAGTTGCAGAAGTTGCGGTCAAGGTAAATTGACAGGCCACCACTAGCCCGATAACCAGTCTGAATTTGCTTGTTAAAACCTTCATCTTCAATCGCTTATTCCATCAACCACCACTATAGGTTTCTGCTGCGGCTTTGGTGCAGAAACTTCCGCCTGAGTAATCCACTGGGGTCATCGTGTACCTGTCGCAACCACTGTTCCATTAGTTGGTCTAATTCTTCAGAGGCCGCGGCATCTCCGCCAGGCATAGCGGACTGGCTTCCTTGTGTCGAATCCTCATCCTCCGGCAATTCACCTGTTTCCCCAAGCGAACGCGTTTCGGCACTGCGATCACCTAAATCGTCGAAATCACGCCCCTGAACCTGGTCACCTTGACCCCTCAGGTCTGTCGGGTCCTCAAATTGCTGTCCTCGACCCCCTTCGCCATCTTCTCCACCTCGATTGAACTGGTTGTCATTTTGACCTCCCATTTCACTTTGCAAAGCCTTCAGGACGAGGTTTCGGTTGAAGGTCGCGTCATCAAATTCTGGTTGAATTTCAAGTGCAAAATCGTACTGTTTTAATGCACCAAGTAGATCCCCACCTTTTGCCAATGCATTACCATGGTTGTAATGATCGATCGGATGACTATTTCTGCCATATTCAATAGCAGAGTCTTGGTAGTTCGCCTTTCTGTATAAAACAGCGCCTAACCATTGTCCATCCGGGGCAATTTTGATGGCTTCATCCAAGTCACCACGTGCAATTGCTTGAGCTGTTCTTTGGTCTGCCCGTTGCCACAAACTATCCCATTCGAACGCGAAGGAACTATCCGTGTGGAACAAACCTACTGCAGCTATCGCAAAAATCCACTCCCTGCGAAACATAAGAGCGACGAGTGGCACCAGCAAAATCAATAGCAATGCACCCCGGTCCTTCCACTGCGCCGTGGTGAATCGCTCGGCATCCGCTTGAGGTGCATCAGTTAGTGAGGCGGCTAATGTAGAAAACTGAACCTGCCCCCCAACGCCATCTATTGCACTAAAGTCACCACCTCCTAGTGCCGCTAATTCCTGTAGTTGCTGTCTATCCACCGGAGCCAACAATACGTTACCGCTTCCATCAGTCAAAAAACCACCGAATTCCGTTGGTATTGGCGCCCCGGAATGAGTGCCTACAGCCACAACGGACAAATCAAATCCGTCCTGCCTCAATAGACTGGTTTGATTGAACGCTTCATCATTTATTGAATCTGCAACAAGAACTACTTGACCGGATTGGTATCCCGACGACAAAAGTAAGTTACGGGCGAGACTCAATCCGGCACTTGCGGACTCGCCTTGATGCGGCATGATGGTGGTATCCAATGACTGCAATAAATGTACGATTGTTCCGCCGTCTTCTGATACGGGAGCAACTACGTACGCACCCCCTGCGAACACTACCAACCCAGTAGCCTGATCAGGATTACGCTCAATCAAGTCTATTGCTGCGTAACGCGCACGCTCTAATCGCGAAGGCTCTATGTCTGGTGAGTTCATGGTTTGTGATAAGTCAAAAACGATGACCAGTGCCTGAGTTTTACCGTAGATTGGCGCCTCCTCTTTATCCCATGCAGGTCCCGCCAACGCAATTGTTGCCAATATCCACCCCAATGCAATCAACAAACGAGAAATCCGACTAGCGACTTTTTCTTCGCCAACCAAAAGATGTGGCAGTAGTTCACGGTCACAAACTTTTCTCCAATTGCCGGTATTGCGTGACTGAACGAACATCACTAGAAAAATTCCCAGTGGGGCACCAAGCAACCACCAAGGTCTTAAGAATACGAATTCTTCAATGAATGGCATCTTGCGACGGTCTAAGAAATTTTGGAAGTAGTTCTGTATTTCCTGACCAGCGTAGAAATACTAAAAACAGGAAAATGGTTAAAGCCAAAGCAAGAGGATAAAAATACAACTCCTTTGCCAACAGAAAGCGTCGGTCATCAATAGCGATAGGCTCAAACTGTTCAATTTGGTGATAGACTCCTCTTAAAGTATCAGGATCCAGTGCATGGAAATATGCGCCTCCTGTCACCTCAGCAATGTATTCAAGGTCGTTGGTGTTGCCGCTCGTGCCTCTTCTAGAGGTTTGGGAGCCCATAAGTTCCAGGTCTTGGCCAATGCCGATTGCATAGACCCGAACTCCGTACCTCACAGCCAACTGAGTGGCTTGAATTGGATCAAGATAACCATCTGTGTTTGCACCGTCAGTCAGCAACACCAGCACACGACTCGATGCAGGTCGCTCCCGCAGCACTTTGACTGCCATAGCGATAGTGTCACCAATTGCGGTTCGCTGCCCGGCCATGCCAACAACGGTTTCATTCAGGAACTGAGCGACTGTCTTAGTATCAAATGTCAAAGGGGCATGCAGATACGGTTGCGTTCCAAATATGATCAGCCCCACTCGATCTCCGGTGCGGCGTTCAATGAATGCGCCGGCTATATCCTGAACAATGGTGAATCTTGAATCAGAACTCTGTGCAAAATCAGCATGCCTCATGCTTCCGGAAGCGTCGATTGCAACAATCATATCTCGACCCGTTGCAGGTATTTCGGCTGAACGCTCAATCCAAATCGGACGAGCGGTTGCGATAATCAAAAGAATCCAAATTAGCCAAGTCAGAAGCATAAGCGAAGTAGAAGAACCCATCCTTGACCGTCCAGCACTTAAGACAGTGTCAAAGTGAGGAATTTTTAGTGACAGCGGTTTTTCGTCAGACTTCGGACTCCACAGCCGAACAAAAAACGGCAATGGAAGTGCTAAAAACATCCAAATCCAAGCGAAACTCAACATGAATTCAGTTCCTCATAACACTTGTTTAATCCAAGTTCGACATAGCGCTATTGTGTCGCTGCAATCGTCAATAGAGTATTTTTGGTAGGGACCGTGAGCAAGTATCTGACCGGGGCCGTTGGTAAATTGATTGGTATCGACGCATTGGTCCAAAAATACCAGCCAATCGTGGCCAACCAGTCCGGCTACCTTCGAACGAGGATATTTGGAAATTGCGACTGTTCGCATTAAGGTCGAAAGCTCAACCAGTGCCACCTGTGCGGGCAGCGAACTCAATTTCGACAAGCGACTTAAAGCCGTCTTTCGAGCAATGCTTTTCAAAGAATTTCGAATCAGATATACGGCACCAAAGACGGTTAGAATCGCCAAACCAGCAAGCATCCACCATCCAATCGCGGGTGGCCACAAGGACGGCTCCTGCGGCATGACAATGTCACGCATATCGGCGAGAATTTTCTCTGTTTCTGACACGACAGTTACCGCCGCAAATTTCTACGTCGCGACCACTTTTCCAAAGTTGAAGCTAATTTTTGTGCGACGTCTTCGCCCGGACTTAGCTGGATGGTCGGAATTCCTGATCTGCGTAACAATTGCTCAATATGAGTGCAGTGATCGCTTAGAGTTTGTTGCAAACGAGACACCCGATTATTGGATGACAGAGTCAAAGTAGAAAACTGATTGCCATCACTAATCGGATATGTTCCCCGGGGTAAAGCTTGCTTTTCCGTTTCATCCACAATCCAGCATGCCATCAGTTGCAACTTGCGTCTTAACTGAGCAAGAGCCCGTCTCGTATCCTCCGACATTGAAAAGAAATCACTGATAAAAATCACCAAATCGCCGGCGCGAGCCTGCTTTTGAATGGGGTTCACAAATTCCGCTAGATTGGGGTTTCCATTGGCAGGAGAAAAACCTGTAGACTGCGCCAGCATATCGAGTTGCTGATGTATCGCATCAATCCTTCTGGTTGGCCTGGGATTGGGTATCTTGTGTTCGGTTACTGTCAATATTGCAACTTGATCATTGGAGTCGAAGGCAGCCCATGCAAGTATCGAAGCCACCTCTGCAGCGACAACAGATTTAAATGCCCTGCGAGTTCCATAGTGCATGGATTCGCTTAGGTCTACAACCAAAAAAATTGCCCGCTGACGATCTTCTCTAAAGATTTTTGTGTGAGCTGTTCCTGTGCGTGCGGTGACGCGCCAGTCAATCAGTCGTGCATCATCGCCATCGGCATACTTTCGCGACTCTTCATATTCCATCCCTCGACCGAACACTGCTGACCTTCGTGACCCAGGCAGCAGATTGGATTGCAAAGCATTGAGGGAGACCTTGCGTGCTCTACTGCGTAATCGAATGAGCTGTTCTGTGGTGACGTCAACACCCTGCAGCATGACTAGTCAACCCGCTAAGGCACTGCGACTGCCGAAATCAAGCCGCGAATGACGTCGTCAATATCAACGCCATCTGCATCAGCCTCATAGGAAAGTAGTATTCGGTGACGCAATGCGTCAAATGCGATCGATTGAACATCTGCAGGCGAGACATAATCACGGCCATCGAACCACGCTCTGGCCCGAGAACAGGTATCCAGCGCAATGGTTCCTCTTGGACTTGCGCCTACTTCAATCCAGCTGTGCAGTTGAGGATCCAATACTTCGCAGTCCCGACTGGCACAGACAAGTTCCACAATGTACTTTTCGACTGAAGCCGACATATGTAAATTAAACATTTGTGAACGTCCAGCAAGAATGGATTCGTGGGATATTTGAGGCGACTCCTTTGCGCTACTGAATGTTTCGGACATCGATTCGGAACGGGCAATTCGCAATATTTCCTGTTCCCGATTCTTGTCCGGGTAGTTCACCCGAACATGCATGAGAAACCTGTCTCGTTGTGCTTCCGGCAACGGATAGGTCCCTTCGTGCTCAATTGGATTTTGTGTAGCCATCACCATGAACAACTCAGGCAAGGGATAAGTAGTATCTCCAACCGTGACGTGTCGCTCTTCCATCGCTTCAAGCAAAGCAGACTGAACTTTCGCTGGGGCACGGTTGATTTCGTCTGCGAGCACGATTTCGTGAAACAATGGACCCTGTCTGAATTGAAACGACGCGGTTTCGGGACGGTAGATTTCCGTGCCAGTAATGTCTGCCGGCAGCAGATCAGGCGTAAATTGTACTCGATGGAATCGGCCTTGAACGCAATTCGCCAGTTCCTTAACCGAACGGGTTTTTGCGAGCCCAGGAAAACCCTCCAGCAGAAGGTGTCCACCGCTGACCAATGCAATCAGCAGTCGATCGATTAATTGGTCCTGGCCAACGATCTGTTGTGAAAGATACTCGGCAACACGCTGAAATTCGCCGGCAACCGAACTGTCGGTTGGTTGGTCAATATAAATTGATTCGGTTGCACCGGCCATGACTAATGCAGCTTAAGCTAAATTTTCGCGAAGAAAATCAACTGTCCGCATCCAAGCCAGTTTCGCATCTTCCTGATCATGCCTTGCGCTGGTCGGATTTGCAAAGGCGTGATCCGCTTCGTACCAAAAGTTTTGATATGACTTGTCTGATGCATCCATGGATTTTTCAAATCTGGCAACCATTGGCATGTCGATAAAATTATCTTGGGTCGCGAAGTGTCCCATAACCGGTCCCTGCAGTTGCGCAGTTTCTTCAGCCCCTTTGTCACAACGGCCATAATAAATTACGGTGGCATCAACTGGAGTTGCAATGGATGCATTCAGCGACCAACCGCCACCAAAGCACCACCCAAGCGTTCCAACCTTGCCATTCGATCCCGGATAGTCGCGCATCCAATCAACCCAAGTAACCAAGATTTCCAAGGCTTCATCCGGGGTGACATTTTGCATGAGACTACGTGCTGCATCCGGTGTTTTCGCCACCTCACCACCATACAGATCCACTGCTACTGCAAAAAAACCTTCATCGGCCAGCATATCGGCCGTTTGCTTAATCTGGTCGTTCAACCCCCACCACTCGTGAATCAACACCACCCCTGGGGCAGGCATCATTTTGGGTTGGGCCAAATAGCCCTGGGCATCACCCAGCCAGGTTGAAATTGAAACCCGGCTCTCATCAGCATTTTCAGCGACAGCATTTGCGCCTATTGCTGCAAACGGAATACTACCGATTGCCTTTAGTGCAGCTCTTCTCTTAACCATTTCAACCTCCGAAGTATTAGCGCGATTGTTTGCATTGTGCAAACGTAATTATTTCAAAAACAAAAGGGCTAGCGCAACAATCACAATTACTATATTTTTCTTTGCATAATGTGGCGAACTCATCAAGCCACTACGGTTTTAGCTGGCTCATAGCACACACCGGTGCCACCCAAACCGCAGTAACCCCATGGATTTTTGGCCAAATATTGCTGATGCTCTGGCTCCGCAAAATAAAATTCAGTCGCTTCAATTACTTCCGTAGTGACTTCACTATATCCTTTTAGTTTCAAACTGTTCCTGTAGACTTGCAAAGACTGTTGAGCCTGCTCCAACTGAGAAGAGCCGTAGGTATAGAGTCCCGATCTGTACTGAGTACCGACATCATTGCCCTGCCTCATTCCCTGAGTCGGGTCGTGACACTCCCAAAAGATTCTCAACAGTTCCTGGTAGGTAACCTGTTGTGGATTGAACACCACCAGCACCACTTCATTGTGACCTGTTCTGCCAGTGCAAACTTCTCGATAAGTTGGATTTGGTGTATGCCCAGCCGAGTAGCCAACCGCTGTGACATAAACGCCGTCGCAATTCCAAAACTTGCGTTCAACACCCCAGAAACATCCGGCGCCGAACATGGCCAGTTCAGTTCCTTCCGGATAGGGCGGATGTAGGGATCTGCCATTTATAAAATTCGTTTCGGAGGTTTGTATGGGTTGCGGTCTACCGGGCAAGGCTGCCTGGCGCTTCGGTATTGCTGTTTTTCGTTGAAGTCCAAAAATCATGAGCTAGTTCCTGAGAATTTTAGTACCTTTCTCGGCACAGTTGATTACATCAATTATGTCAAATAAG
Organism: Arenicellales bacterium; assembly: GCA_965200645.1. GTDB lineage: Bacteria > Pseudomonadota > Gammaproteobacteria > Arenicellales > JAJDZL01 > CBDAUN01. The sequence continues at coordinate 103,515 of CBDAUN010000002.1, read as the reverse complement.
AAAGTGAGTCCAATGAAAAAGTTCCAAACTATTCTATCTAGTTGTAGCAGTGTTCCGCAGCTGGAAACCTGGATGACTTGACTGCATCAACATAGTTTTTTAGTGCATCCTGAACGTCGTTCGAGTCTCTAAGAAAGTTCTTCACAAACTTTGCAGGCTTGCCGGGATACAGTCCCAGCAAATCGTGCAGTACCAAAATTTGTCCGTCGGTATGCGGTCCCGCACCAATACCAATGACAGGAATGTCTAGTTTTTCTGTGATTGCCTTACCCAGCGATGCCGGTACACATTCCAGCAGAATAAAGCTTGCTCCGGCATTTTGCAGTACCACTGCTTCGTCGATCATGGTTTGTGCTTGGACTGGGTCGCGACCTTGTACTCGATATCCGCCCAAGTGATTAACGGATTGCGGTGTAAGTCCCATGTGGGCGCATACCGGCACACCGCGCTGAACCAGCAATCGGGTTGACTCAGCCAACCATGCGCCACCTTCCAGTTTGACTAAATGTGCACCTTCCCTCATTAACAATGCAGCATTTTCGAGGGTGGCATTTTCCGAGTAGTAACTCATAAATGGCAGGTCTGCCATCATTAGAGCTCCCCGATTACCCTTGCGAACACAGCGAACGTGATAGGCAACATCAGAAATCGTTACAGGTAAACTGCTGTCATGACCTTGTATGACCATACCTAAAGAGTCACCCACCAACAACATCTCCACTCCGGCTTCGCTGGCAGCAACTGCTTCACAAAACCCGTAGGCAGTGACGCAGGCGAACTTGGCATTCTCCTTTTTGTACTCCAAAAAGGAGTTTATGGAAATGGTCATTAAGATTTGTCGGTATTCAGCCAGCGATCGTATTCTTGAGCTGTACCACCATGGGGATGTTCTTCAAACACGTCGACTATAGCGTGATGCTCAACTGCTGATTCATCTACAATTTCTTCTAAAGTCTTGCCTCGAACTTTGACCCACATGCAGTAAAGAATGATGCCTGCCATTGGCAACAGAATTAATGCCCAATACTTCATGCTATTTCCGTCTCCAAATGAACATCTGGATGACGAGCTGAACGGGTATCTTCGATTGGTTTATTGTCTTCAGACCTATACGTGAACACGACCGAAAACTTTGTTGAATCCGAGTCGTTTCTTCCTGCAGAGTGAAACAGTCGACAATGAAAGAACAATACATCTCCCGCATTCAGAGTGAGCGTTTTTGCTGTTTGCAGCATTGCGTGATTTTCGGGCAAGTCTTCGCGCAAAAATAATGCAGCATCAAACAACCCTCGATCCAATTGTATTCTGTGAGACCCGGGAATGACTCTTAATGCACCGTTAGTCTCATCTTCGCGGCCCAAAGCCAGCCATACAGTCACCAGTTCAGGTCGTTCAAATGCCCAGTACCGTATATCCTGATGCCAACCAGTGGCACTTCCATATCCCGGATGTTTGGTCATAATGCAATTATGGTGATTTTGGCTTAATCGAACAGCGTCTGCAGCCAACATTTCTCGCACAATACGACCAATCTGAGGATTCGTTCCCCACTGGCGAAAGATTTGATCACGCGCAAAAGCATTAAGCAGTCGACGCACCGTATCACCACCCGGTGCCTTTCTTTCTGAGGGTGACCCCGGATACTGAAGATCAGTTTCGTATTCAACCGGAGCTATTGGTGGACTCAGCGCTGCTAGCGCACACTCACTCGCCTCTTTAAGTAGTTTAGATCGACAAAAATTTCGAACAATCAGGTAGCCATCTTCGTTAAACTGCGCCAACTGCTTATCGGTTATACCGAAATTTGAAGTTTCACTACGAAACATGCGATAGGATTTTGTTATTGACTTGGTCACAATTTGATTCCTTACAGCTTTTTAAAAAAATGTTGTAAAGTCCGGTTGCAGTTTAACTTAAACAGTAGCGGCGATGAACCTTCAAACTTACGGCACACTGACATAAAAATCCAATGTTAACAGTGCTATCAAGGCAAAGAATTTAACGGCTGGTCTTCTCATTTGGCCGTCGCGTCCCCGCTGTCGCGGACTAGCCTGGTTGTCGCAAAACACTGCGGTTTAAGCGGCATCCTCTGGTTGTGGCAGAGATACGATAAAATCGACTTTGTCTTTGGTGTAGCGTGCTGGTATTTTGTAGTACCAGGGTCGTTTTTTAGTCGCGTAGTAATATCCATTCCACATAGAAGACAGAACATTTTCTACATAAAACTTCTTAAATGTGAAGTCTAAGTGCTTTTCACAAGCTTCGTAAAGTGTGGCTTCAAATTCGAAATTGTTGGTGAAGATAGTATCTTGATCGAGTGTCTTCACACGAGCAATTTCACGCTCTGCCTGTTCCTTGTCGAGTTGTTTGAGTCTTCGCAAGTGTTGTCTTTTGTATGTACTTCTTAACATTGAGGACCTCCGTGTTTGATGTCTTCGAATTGCTCGATTACGAGACTAATAAAATCGTCTTCGTCTTGGATACCGTGCAGTTGTTCCGAATTCAATACAGAGTAATAATCTTCTAACAGATTACTACTTTGCTTTGGGTTAACTAGTTTAACACAAGGCAATTCACCTCGTAGCGAGCCACAAGTTCAGCACTTGATAATTTTGATATATTATTTGACTCAAATAGCAGCCGTTTAAACCAGATATTCAATCTATATTGTGATTCGAGTTCGGAAATTAAATTATGGACAACTTTAAGTTTTTGACAATCGCTTTTTTGGCGAGCGTTTTTACAACCGGATGTGCCACCTATGACAAGGCGAAAAATAAAGTCTCCGGACTATGGAAGGACCCAATTTCGGTGACGGTAACCAACCTCACCGACAACGTCTACCTGACACCGATTTTAGTTGTCGGTCACGGAGAGAGGGATTCCGCAATGTTCACCGAGGGGCAAGCTGCATCTAAAGCACTGCAGGCAGTTGCAGAAGGTGGTTCACTAAGTTTAATGATCGCAAAATTTGACGGTGAACAGCAAGTTATTGTCAATCCAGCTGATGGATTATTAGGCCCGGGCAATTCAGTTAGTTTTGAACTCGATGAATCTGCGCAACGATTCTCTCTTATCGCTAAAATTCTGCCAACAAACGACGGATTCGTAGCAGTTGATAATGCAGCGGTGGAACGCGGGTCAATAAACCTGTTCGCCTACGATGCAGGAACAGAAGCGAATGACGAATCTATTACCGGCGGCGGTGCGCCTAACACACCGGGGATTCCAGCCGACCCAACTGGATTAGGAGATGCACTAGCAACGGGTATCAGCGGCGTTACAGCTGAGGGAATTGTTCAAAAGCATGCTGGAATTCAAGGTGGCGAAGGTTCGGCGTTCACGGTGGCGAATAATGCCTGGAGCGGACCTATCGCTACGGTCACCATAACCAAAGAAGAATAATCAAACCATTTCAACCAATAAACACCGGTGTTGCTCACTATGAAGCAACACCTATTTGCACAACACATTCAACACACATATAAGATTTAGGGGGATTACATGGCGATTCCAAATTCAGCGCTATTGTCAGAAGATGTCAATCATCTGATTCATCCTTTACACGTTGCCGGCGGGCACAATAATGCCAAAATATGGACTGGCGGCCATGGTGCCATTTTGGTCGATAGCGAAGGCAAGGAATATATCGATGGCTTGGCTGGGTTGTGGAACAACACAGCAGGACACGGCTGCCAACCGCTCATCGATGCCGCAACACAACAAATGACGCAACTTGCCTATGCCTCTGGCTATGTGGGCAGTTCCAACAATGCGGCTATCGAACTGGGTCAAAAGTTGGCGCAGATGATGTATCCGCAAATCAATCGTTTTTATCTGACTTCCGGCGGCGGTGAAGCAACCGACAGTTCTATCAAGCTGTCGAGATTCTACTGGAAACTCAAGGGCCGACCGGAAAAGACCAAGGTCATTTCCAGAATGCTTGGTTATCACGGCGTTACTTTTGCAGCGATGTGCGCCACTGGTATGCCGGTTTACTGGCCGATGTTCGAGCCAAGAATACCAGGATTTTCACACATTCCATCACCCTACCCCTATCGCTACGAGTCCACGGATGACAGCGTCAGCCAAGGGGTTGCCGCAGCCAATGAACTTGAAAAGGCCATCCTGGCGGAAGGCCCGGAAACCGTAGCAATGTTTATCGCTGAACCAGTGCATGGGTCTGGTGGCGTCATCCCACCGCAAGACGATTATTTCCCACGTATTCGGCAAATTTGTGATCAGTACGATGTACTGTTTGTTGCAGACGAAATCATCACCGGTTTTGGTCGAACTGGGAAGATGTTTGCTCTTGAACACTGGGGCATACAACCAGACATCATTCAGTTTGCAAAAGCCATTACCTCCGGTTACTTTCCATTTGGCGGTATTGGAGTCAGCGACGAAATTGCAGACACAATGGATAACAGCAAAGAGCCCTTCATGCACGCCTACACCTACAGCGCACACCCCGTAGGTAGTGCCATTGCATCTGCAATGATCGATTTAATTCTGCGAGAGGACTTTCCAGCACAGGCTGCCGAAAAAGGAAAACAGCTTGAGGATAATCTAAACAGTGCTCTTGGAGATCATCCGCATGTCGGTGACATTCGAGGCTTGGGACTCATGTTTGGTGTTGAGTATGTCAAAGACAAATCAACCAAAGAAGCCTTCGACCCAGCCGACAAGGTAGGCGACAAGATTTTGAATGCGGCGATCGAGCGCGGGCTGTTTAGTCGGGTTCGAGGTGATGTTTACTGTCTGGCTCCTCCAATTGTGATTGAGCCTGCAGAAATCGACAGACTTTCTGCAATCTTGCGGGCCGCAACAATTGATGTGCTGGGGACTTAACTGCATGAAAAAAAGATTGACTTGGAGTTAACGGCTTCAAGTTAATCTTTACGGTCCAAAGACAGTGAAACTGAACGGGTCGACCGCAAAGCTAAGCAACGTGCCATGGACCTGAAATCCGCTATACGCACTGTCGTCGATTTTCCAGTTGAAGGGGTGCGCTTTCGCGATATCACTCCATTGTTGAAAAATCCCGAAGTGTTGAGATTTACGCTTGACCGCTTTTATCAGCGTTATCAAAGCGCCGAACTCGACGCAATTGTTGCAGTTGACTCCAGAGGATTTATCTTTGGCTCCATATTGGCACATTTGCTTGGGCTACCGTTAATTCCTGCTAGAAAGTCGGGCAAGTTGCCCCATGCCACGATCACAAAATCATTCGAATCGGAATATCGTAAGAAGGAAAGTCTACAAATTCACCGAGATGCACTTGAAGAATCGAGCAGAATATTAGTCGTAGATGATTTGGCGGCAACCGGCGGAACCCTGAAGGCAGTAGCCGAAATCATTGCCGAATTAGGCGGAACTGTCGTTGAATGCGCCGTAGTTATAGAATTGATTGAACTTGGTGCTGCTCAGGAATTGTCACCAATTCCAATTTACAGCCTAGTTACCTTTCGCGAAGATGAGCTGGGGATTGAACACGGATTTTGATTATCCGCTGGTTGAGACTTGTTGCGAGGTAAGAATTAACTTTCCTGGGAAGCAGCATCTGAATCTGCTTTGAGTGCGATGATCAATTCGCGCATGTCCTTTGCTAACCCCTGGTGCCAGTGATTGCGTTCGCCACTTCCGGGATGATCGATCTGTAAGTATTCAGCATGTAAAGCCTGACGCCGAAAGCATTTGAGCTGGGTGATTAAAGCATTGTCGGCTTCAGGAGGAATTCGAGGTCTAGAGCCATAGTCAGGATCTCCAAGTACGGGAAATCCAGCATAGCGAAAATGTACTCTAATTTGGTGGGTGCGCCCGGTGTCGAGCTTCACTCTAAGCAGAGCGTGACGTCGATAGCGCCTGACAATTCTGTAGTGACTTACTGCCGGCCTCCCCCTGCCTGCTGCCATAAGCGTGCGCTTGGTAGGATGGCGACCCACGGGAGCATCGATTGTACCTCCCGAAATTGGCACTCCCTCAACCACAGCCAAATATTTTCTAAAGACAGAGCGCTTCTTAAATTGTTCGATTAGATTTAATCTGGCTAATTCGTTACGCGCAACAACCAGCAGACCGGATGTATCCTTATCTAGTCTGTGTACGATTCCAGCTCGAACCAGTTGGGACAGGTTGGCATCGTAGTTCAGCAGTGCATTCAACATAGTACCATCTGCGCGCCCAGCTCCTGGGTGAACGACTAGCCCAGCAGGTTTGTTGACAACAATGATGTGCTCATCTTCATGAATGACATCAAGAGGAATGTCTTGAGGCTCCCACTCAAGACTCTTTGGTTTCACGACCGTGATATCAACTCGTTCGCTGCCATTAATCTTTTGCCGACGTGTGGCCAGGTTACCATTTACCAACACGAGATTTGAATCGATCCATGACTGAATGGTTGTACGGGAGAATTCAGGAAACATTGTCGCAAGTGCCTTGTCCAAGCGATACCCTGCCAATTCAGGTGGAAATTGTTCAATCAATAACTTGGAATCGTGGTCTTTCACTCGCTTCTCACACTTCGATACGGTCATCACTATAAGTGTGTTCGCATTCATTTTCAGTTTTCAATTGCTTCAAATGCGACTCACTAACAAACAGCACTTTTATAAACATTGAGATTTGAGATTTCTTAATCAACTATATATTACGACTCACACCTTTCCCATAGTTCAGAATTCACTTCAAGGGGTCAGATTCTGCAATTCTTGTCATCGGATACATCTGCGATGCTACTGTTTTAACTGTGACCATGGCTCAAAAACCATTCTGATTGAACTCCGGGTCACTTGTTTTAGTTCTTCGGTGAAATAGTTGAAAATTAGCTCCGAACTGAAATCGATTAATCTAAATTGCGTTGTCTACTCGTGTGGATTCTGAGCAAATTGCTATAAAATTAAGTCTTCTGATGTTGATTAAAGGTATTTAGGCAATTCCAATGCCCACTCGCATAAACAAAGTTCTAGCCTTCACACTTGCAGCGACCATTCTAGTGGTTGGCTGCGGGGGAAAGTCCAAGGACGAAGAAATAAAGTCTGAACAAGAAATGTACGATTCAGCCTATAAGGTGTTGGACCGTGGAAATTTTGAATTAGCGGTTGAACGTTATTCCGACCTCCAATCCGTCTATCCCTTTGGAAAGTATTCAACACAAGGTCAAATTGATTTAGCCTATGCATACTACAAAGCAAAGCAACCTGAAAAGGCGCTGGTAGAAATCAACAAGTTTATCCAGGTGCATCCCAATCACCCTAACTTGGACTATGCCTATTATCTTAAGGCCCTTGCTCACCTGCCAATTCAAACGCCAAAGTTGGGTGAACAATGGTTCAAGGATCAAGAAGACTTTAGCGACCACGCCGCTGCCTCTGCATTGGATGCTTTTGAAGCATTTCGCGAAGTCACTGAACTTTTTCCTTTCAGCGATTATGCAAAGTCATCGCGCCAGCACATGATTGACCTAACGAATGTTTTCGCTCGCAACGACATTCGAATTGCAAGTTTCTATATGAACCGACAGGCATACATTGGTGCCATTAATCGTGCCAAATCAGTGCTTGACAACTATCCCAACTCCGAACTGACTGAAGCAGCACTGGCAATTTTGGTTTACTCATACAATCAACTTGAACTGTACGATTTAGCGGCGGATTCAAGGCGGGTATTGAGTCTAAACTTCCCGGGCAGTAAGTATCTCCTTACCGAAGATGCCATTTTAGACACAGAACTGCAGGAACGTTCGGAACAGGATTTTCTTTTTGGACTATTCCACTAATAGTGGTTAGTGATCGGGTAACGCCGATCCCTGCCAAAAGCCTTAAGTGAAATACGGACTCCAGGCGCTGCCTGCTTTCTTTTGTATTCGTTTGTTTGAACCAAGCGTGCAATTCTCTCAACTGTTTTAGATTCAAACCCCATATCAACGACTTCCTGAATGGACTTTTCCTCCTCGACATAGGCTTTGAGGATCTTATCTAGTACGTGATAAGGAGGTAGCGAATCCACATCAAGTTGATCCGCTCGTAATTCGGCTGTTGGCGGTCGGGTCATCACTCTTGCCGGAATAACTGGGCCAATCACAACATTTCGATACTCAGCCAATTCATACACCAGTTCCTTGGGAACATCCTTGATGGCTCCGAATCCGCCTGCCATATCTCCGTACAAGGTTGCATATCCAACTGCAACCTCACTCTTATTTCCAGTAGTAATGACCATTTTGTGCTTTTTGTTTGAAATCGCCATCAGAATCATTCCGCGACAACGGGCCTGTATATTCTCTTCCGTAACATCCATATCCAATCCCTTAAACTCCTCTTTGAGCGCCACAAGAACAGATTCAAAAATTGAATCAATTGGAACAACGGAACTAGCCACACCTAACGTCTTAGCTTCACTCAGTGCATCTTCTATACTTATTTTCTGAGTAAATCGAGTCGGCATCGAAATTGCCTGAACGTTCTCAGGGCCTAGTGCATCAGCAACAATAGCAAGCGTAAGCGCCGAGTCGATTCCGCCCGATACTCCTACAACTGCTCCTTTGAATCCATTTTTTCGAACATAGTCGGATACCCCGAGTTTGATTGCACGGTAGATGTCATCAAGGCGTTCAAAGCGACCAGGATCAACCTTCTGTTTGATAGTCGTGTCATTCTGGTGAATTTCAGCATAACTGCGAAGGTAAAGCTTTGTGGATTTGGGCTTCGCAGCCGTTAATGGTTCAACCGTGTCAGCAACATCGAAGGAGACTCGCTCTACTGATTCTTCAAACTTTGGCAATCGAAAAGTCACTTCGCCCTTTGCATTACAGGCAAACGATCCACCATCGAACACCAACTCATCCTGGCCGCCAACCAAATTGGCATAAACAATCGGTACATGGTTTTGTAGGGCTCTCTTGCCCACCACCTCTGTCTCACGATAACTCGGCTTGTTTGTGTTAAACGGTGAGCCATTAAGGTTGAAAATTAACTTTGCGCCTTGTTCAACGGCCCACTCGACTGGTCCATCCCACCAAACATCTTCGCATATTGTCAGACCGACAGGTAATTTGTCGAGCGTCACCACACAAGACTCTGTACCTTGCGAAAAGTATCGATGCTCGTCAAAAACTCCGTAGTTCGGCAGATGATGTTTACGGTATGTCCCTAGAATTTCACCATTCAGAATGATTGATGCAGCATTGTAAAGTGCTTGTTGCTCACGCCAGGGATAACCCAGTACCAATGCAATTTCTGCTAGCTCGGCTTGGGTACTCAGTTGTACAATTTCCTTAAGTGCGGCATAAGTGTCCTGCAGAAAGTCGTCGCGTAGCAACAGGTCTTCGGGAGGGTATCCGCAAATTGACAATTCCGGGTAGACGATGTAGCGACAACCCAAGTCCTGAAACGCATATTCAGCTGCTTTGGTGATCCTGCTTACGTTTCCACTCAGGTCGCCCACGATGAGATTTAACTGTGCTATTGCTACGCCAAGTTCGTTCGACATTTCATTGCTATACTTATTACATGCTAAAGGATGACATCGGCGAATTCTCAGCAGGATCTACTAACCCAAAATTACTGTTGGAGTTCATCTCTTCTATTGAAGAAGTTACTGCTGATGAATGGAATGCTCTCGTACCGGAGAATTATCCTTTTTTACGCTACGAATTCCTAAGTGCACTTGAATCCACTCGCTGCGTATCTCCACAGGTTGGATGGGTACCAAAGCACATTGTAATACGAAACCCAACTGCAAAAACCGGCTTGCTTGCTGCGGCACCCATGTACTTAAAGTTTACCTCCCAAGGGGAATTTATCTTTGATTGGCGATGGCAGGAACTGTGCGACAGTTTGAATGTCCAATACTATCCGAAACTGGTTCTGCAAACGCCATTTACACCGCTTCGTGGACCAAAGATTCTTATTGAATCTAACTCAAATTCATCACAACTGCGCGATGCCATCATTAATGCCAGCCGGCAAATCGTAAACGAACTGAACCTCAGTTCTATTCATTGGTTGTTTATCACCGACGAAGAAAGACTCAGTCTTTTGTCCAGTGATTACACAGTTCGTGGAGGAGCATATCAGTTTATATGGCGTAACAACAATTATACAAACATGGATGATTTTCTGAACATGCTGTCATCGAGGAAGAGAAAGAAGATCCGCCGAGAAAGACGTGGTGTTGCAGAGCAAGGCATTAGCATCGAAGTTATTGAAGGAGAACACTTAAGCAAAAAACATTGGCAGGTTTTTGCAAAGTTCTATCGAAACACCACCTATAAATACCTGGCTTATCAATATCTTTCGGTTGAATTTTTCAAATTGATCGGAGAAACCATGCCAGAGAACATAGTGCTGTTCCTGGCACGCAAGGATGAAAAATATATCGGAGCATCTTTTTGTCTGCGTAGTTCGAGTTCTCTTTATGGACGATATTGGGGGTGTGACGGAGATTATCCCTTTCTTCACTTTGAATCCTGCTACTACAGTGCCATTGAATATTGCATTAACAAAGGCCTATCAATGTACGATGCTGGAACTCGTGGCGGTCACAAGCTAGACCGCGGGTTTATGGCAGAAATGAGATACGCAGGTCATTTCGTACGCCACCCGGAGGTTGCTCGAATTTTACAAGCAGCTTCGATTCAAGAAACCAGTTACTATCGCAGGCATTGTGAAGAGTTGAATGCTAATTCAGCCTATCGGCAAGAGTGAACGTGACGAGAAAGTCGGTTGCGGGTTCATATATTCCGTTTCCAGGTCCAGAAGCCGCCAGTGAAGATGGACTTATCGCAGTTGGTGGTAACTTGTCGATTAAACGGCTCTTAGATGCTTATTCCAAAGGTATTTTTCCTTGGTACAACGAAGGACAGGCAATTTTATGGTGGACTCCAAATCCTCGATACGTGCTTTATACCGATGAGTTACGGGTTTCTCGAAGTTTGAAAAAGAGTCTTCGCAATCAAGGATTTTGTGTGTCCGTTAATACTCGCTTTAGTGAGGTCATACAACGCTGCAGGAGCACTGACCGTGGCGATAGACACTCAGAATCGTGGATTACAAACGAAATGCAGAATGCTTATTTGAAATTGCACAAACTTGGATTTGCACACTCCGTTGAAACCAGGCTGGATGGTGAGTTGGTCGGCGGATTGTATGGTGTGAGTCTAGGGCGAATGTTCTATGGTGAAAGTATGTTTCATGCCTACAAAGATGCCTCTAAAGTGGCACTGTACTATCTGGTCCAACTGCTCCAAAGTTGGCAATTTCCAATGATTGATTGTCAATTGCCTTCCGAGCATTTGATTGGCTTGGGTGCGGTGCCGATTCAGCGCGACCGATTTTTATCCGAAGTTGCTGAAGCAGTCGCGCTACCTGCACCGGATGATGCGTGGCAGTCCCACACTACTAATTCGCTTCAGCTTAGTTGAACCGACTTCGGTCAGTTTGCACTGAAGTCTCCTTACTTAGATGACCGGGCAGAAATATATCTTGCACTCTGACATCCTCGATTTGGTTAAAAATGCTATTGATATTTATAAGGAACCTAAAAATCATTAAACGACATTCGCTAACGAGTTAATTTTTTGTGTACACGTTGGGGCAAATCAATGTTACTATTGATAAAATTGTTTCATTGCACCAGCAAGGAACAATTTGTTGATTAGTGCATTCAAGTGATACAATACAGTACACCGTCCGAATTAATGCACATATGTAAATTGAGAGGAGTCAGATGTCCCAACAAATACTGCAAAGTCTTCGTATTGATTTGAAAATCGCTATGCTCATTGGACTAGCTTTAGTACTAAGTGCGTGCATGCAAAAGAAAGAAATGGTAGAAGAAATGGCCCCCGAGCCCGAGCCAATGATGGAAGAAGAAGAACCCGCACCTATGGTAGCAACTGACGATGTATACATTGTTGCTCCTGGAGATAGTTTGTGGAGCATTTCAGGAATGCCTAGCATTTACAACGACCCCTTCCGTTGGCCGCTCATTTATGGTCGAAATAAAGACATAGAAGATGCCGACTTAATTTACCCGGATCAAGAACTGCTGGTGCCTCGAGACCTAATGCGTACTGACATTGACAAGGCTATCGAGCACGCTAAGACACGCGGTGCATGGTCCATCGGTGAAGTTGAAGAAGCCGATTCGAAGTATCGAGAATCAAGCATGTAATTTTTTGAATCAACAAGAATGAATTTGTGAGCAGACTTTACTCAAATTGAGAAAAATTCCATACAAATCAAGACTAAGATTCACAGGATAATTGATTAAACCGCAGAATCTGACTAACTCGGTCTGGTTCTGCGGTGTATCGTCCATACCATTCATAATAGTCGTCAAAATTTACTGACGGCATAATCACTTAAGAAACCCAACAGCAATATTTTGCTGTGCATGCATTGTGACACCATTTGTTTCTCACCTATGGCAACTAAATCTCTCATAGCCATATTTGCCGCCAGTAACCCTGTTGCTTACCTTTGGACATTGCTTTGTTTAGTTTTACTGTTGGTACCGCTTTATCCGGCCCAAAGTGCATTGGCATTGACTGACCTCACTGAACTTCGAATTACTTACAAAGAGGCCGAAAGATTGTTGAGTCAGAGAAAATTCTCTGCTTGGCGCAAATTGAAACCAAAGTTGCAGAATTACCCCCTCTATCCGTATTTGCAACTTAAAGAATTGAGAGCAAAAGGATCTAAAACTCGTAATAGTGAAGTTGTCAAATACTTAAGTAAAGCCGACATGCCGCTGACTCCGGATTTTTCAAACTGGTGGCTAAATCGACTCTACAAGGAACGTAATTGGGAGTTAATTGTTGATCACTATGCTGACCATAAGACCATCCACTCCAGGTGCAGATATGCCGAAGCACTGTATCGTTCTGGCAAACGCCAAGCCGCACTACCGGTTATTGAGGATTTGTGGCTGGTGGGTCGGTCACAAGACAAAACTTGTGATACAGTTTTTGGGCTTGCTCTGAAGTCTGGTTTAATTTCGGACCAACTCATATTTGAGCGACTCATGCTGGCCTATCCCCGAAACAGGTCTTTGGGGAAATATCTCATTGGCTTACTCAAGTCCAGTGAAATGAAACAATGGGCGCAAAGACTTACCCGAGTTACACGGAATCTGCGCAGTGAGTTTCAGCGAAATGCAAAGTCTTGGAGTCAGTCGAAAGTTGGTCGAGATTTAATCCGGTTCACTATAGCTAGATTACGCTTGAAGGATCCCAAAGTCGCTGCCAGAGAATGGGCCGGTGCCCGCGACTCACTTTCCATGTCCGATGATGAAAAGGCATTGATTGAACGTGACATTGCAATCTCGCTCGGCACCCGACACAATCCACTGGCCTATGAGTGGTTTGCCAGTTTGCTAAAATCAGCACACAACGAATCCAGTGTTGAATGGTGGGCTAGAACCGCAATCTTGACGGAAAACTGGCATGGATTGCGGGAAGCGATTGCTACGATGAGCGACGCAGCAGCACAGCGAAGTATTTGGAAATTTTGGAGAGCCCATGCACTAGAAAAACTTGGCAAGTCGAAGGAGGCTCGAGAAATTTGGAAGGACTTGTCCGTTAGCAGTGACTACTACGGATTTTTGTCCGCAGACCTACTCGGATTGGAATACTCTCAAGTGTCGATGACCTCGCATCATTCTGTAGCCAACCACTTTGACTCAAAGAACCATTCTGCGATTGCTCGGATACTAGAATTCCTTGCTTTAGGTCGTTACTATTCTGCAAGATCTGAACTATATGCGCTTAGCGAAGTCAATGATGATGAATTTTGGTGGAATGCATCAAATCTGTTTCACCAATTGCGCTGGCACGATGGTGCCATACGTGCATTTCGACGGACTAGCAACCCGGATAGTCAATCGATTGATTTGCTATATCCAAGACCCTACCTATCAATTGTGCGTGAGGCGTCGATGCAGCACTCTGTACCATCCCAATGGATTTACGGCATCATGCGCCAGGAGAGTCTTTTTGTTCCCGACATTAAATCAGGAGCAGGAGCAGTTGGTTTGATGCAGTTACTGCCTAGTACAGCGAAATCAGAGGCGAAGCGACAGGAGCTGAAGGCACCTACCAAACGAGGTCTGCAAAACCCGAAAACCAATATTAGACTCGGCACCGGTTACCTAAAACGAGTGTTGAGCCGATTTGATGGCAATGTCGTGTTTGCGCTTTGCGGGTATAACGCTGGGCCTAGTAATTTGGGGAAGTGGAGAAAATCCTCAACAGCTAAAGACGCACTTGCCTGGGTGGAGACAATTCCGTTTCGAGAAACCCGACGTTACGTCAAACTCGTTCTCGCCAACTTCATCATTTATGAACGGCTTTTGGAACCAAATAATAGTCGAATAACGGACTATTTGGATTTCATTTAATTCATCATTTGCCGACACCAACACAAAATTGTTGCACCTGCAACAGGCCAATGAGAAATGCCTGAGTCTCGTAAATTTATTGTTTTCGGATTAGTTCAAGGCGTTTGGTTTCGCGTCTGCACGGAAGAGCAAGCCAATGAAATTGGGGTGACTGGATGGGTCAGAAATCTTACGGATGGTTCCGTCGAGGTGTGTGCGTGGGGAAATGCGGAGCAAATCAATACTCTCGAAAAATGGCTGTGGATTGGCTCGCCAATGTCGAATGTGACATCAGTCACAAGTTACCACCTCACTGAGTCACCACCCGGCGACTTTCGAGTCAGATAGATTACTCAGCTAGTCTCAACTCGACTGGTAACTTCGTCAAGAACTTCGCTGAGTTGAAGATGTTCGACTGAATTGTTTGTCCGGTGTTTGTATTCAACCGTACGATTTGCGATACCTCGCTCAGATACTACCAGTCGATGTGGAACTCCAATCAATTCTGACTCCGCAAACTTAACCCCTGGTCGTTCATCACGGTCATCCAGTAACACTTCCACTCCAAGAAAAGACAGATCAGAATAAAGTTTGTCCGAAGTTTCTCTTACCTGTTCCGATTGGTGGTAATTGATTGGAATAATGCTGATTGAAAAGGGTGCAATCTGTTCCGGCCAGACTATGCCAGATTCATCATGGTTTTGCTCAATCGCTGCTGCAACAATTCTGGAAACCCCCACTCCATAACAGCCCATCCAAAATATTTGGTTATTGCCGCTGGAATCCAAAAAAGAGGCACTGAACGCTTCGCTGTACTTGGTACCAAGCTGAAAAACATGTCCAACTTCAATTCCTCGCTTTACATTTATCTTTTGGTTGGGATTGCCGGGACACGGGTCCCCGTCAGCAGCCTTACGCAAGTCCATGGCTATTGGTTCTGGGCAATCTCGACCCCAGTTGACGCCAGCAAAGTGCTTGTCATTTTGATTTGCACCACAGATGAAGTCTGACATTTGCATGGCATCGTAGTCCGCGTAGACCTTCAAGTTCAAATTGACAGGTCCTATGGAACCGGGTTCTGCACCTATAAAATCGGTGATGGATTGGGCCGTCTCCATCTGAAATGGCACGACAACATCAGGAATTTTTTCAGCCTTAAGTACGTTGAGTTCGTGGTCACCTCGAATTATCAATGCAATCGGCGCTTCATTGCCACGAACCAACAAAGTCTTTATGGTTTTGTCCGGTGATACGGACATAGAATCGCACAACTGCGCAATGGTACTAACGCCCCTGGTCTCAACAAGACGTATTTCCTCGCTCGGTTGTAATCGAGGTGTTGACGGTGCTGAAAGATCAATTAGTTCTACATTGGAAGCAAATCCAACTTCCTCATTCACTCCAATTCCATCTTCACCTGAATCTGCTATGACGTGAAATTCATGAGAGATACTGCCGCCGATTGCTCCGGAGTCGGCTTCAACTGCGACGAAATCTAAACCGAGACGGGTAAAGATCTTTTCATATGTCTCATACATTATTTTGTAGGACTGTTCCATTCCTGCCCGGTCGACATCAAACGAGTAGGCATCCTTCATCAGGAATTCTCGACAGCGCATCACGCCAAATCGCGGACGTACCTCATCTCGGAACTTCCATTGAATTTGATAAAAGTTTGCTGGTAGTTGCCGATAGCTTCGAACTTCATTGTTAATTAGTGTAGTAATGACTTCTTCGTGGGTTGGGCCGAGACAAAAGTCTCGATCGTGGCGATCCTTAAATCGCAGCAGTTCGGGACCAAAATGATCCCAGCGGCCCGACTCTTTCCAAATGTCGCCAGGCTGAACGCTCGGCATTAAAACTTCCTGTGCACCGGATAGGTTCATTTGTTCGCGAACAATATTTTCCACCTTGCCAAGCACTCGCAGCCCAGTTGGCAGCCAACTGTAAATCCCTGCGGCGAGCTGACGAATCATACCGGCACGAAGCATCAGGCGATGACTGACAATTTCCACTCCAGCTGGAGTTTCTTTAGCAGTAGCAAGTAAGTAACTGGAGGTTTTCATGTCCTATCGAGAGTAAGTTATTGAAATTATTCATTTACCAGCGACGTTTGTTCCATTCCTGCGGATTGGCCCAATTTTCTGAATTCAACCACTGCGGTACCGGTTTGTAGAATTGCAGGCTAAATTCGTAGAGACGGTTTTCCATATTAATTCCTCCCTTTGATTCAACTCGACGCAAGCCTTGTGCAATAGCATCTTTGTGTTGAAAATTATCCGACGATGCATTTTCCGGCAACAGTACCCACAATAACTTTACATGTAAGTCTCGCAAGCGTGAAATTAAATGCAATGCCTGTGCTCGTTCAAGTTTCTCCAGTGTTTCCGCTATAAATGCGAAATCATACCGCTTTAATTGACCAAGCGTATGGTCAAGACTCTCTAAAACGATATGTTCAACTACTACCTGCGGATTAGCTGTCGCGTAATCAGTGATGCATTCAGGAACGCTGGGGGAGAGAATCAGTACCGATTCGGGACGATTATCTTCAATGGACTGTTTTAGGGCTGAACAAATACGAGCATTCACGAACGAATGGTCATTTGCGCTGTACTGATTTGAATCTCGCGAGACCTACCCTATTCGACGACTTTTAGCCGGAAGTTGGGATCCTTAGACTTTGAAATCCGAGCGTACGCAGAGTGATTATGAATGGATTCAAAGTTCTCAGACTCTACGGTGTAGGCTAAAACCCGATCATCGTCATTCAATTCACCAGCAACATCCCTGACAATGTCTTCCACAAACTTGGGGTTATCGTACGCCTGCTCAGTTACAAACTTTTCATCAGGGCGCTTCAATAATCCGTAAAGTTGAGAACTCGCATTGGCTTCGGCTAGTTCGATCAGTTCTTCCATCCAAACAAATGTGTCGGTCAGTACCGTCACCGTCACATGGGATCGCTGATTATGTGCGCCATAGTCTGAGATCTCCTTCGAGCACGGACAAAGACTGGTAACGGGTACAACAATTCGGGTAGTAATTTGCGTCTGCCCGTCAGGCATTAACTCTCCAAACAGTGTCGCTTCATAATCAACAACACTTTTGACTCCAGTAACCGGTGCAGATTTTTCCATGAAGTAGGGAAAGGTCATCTCAATTCGACTGGTACTGGAATCAAGCTTGTCTGCTACTTCCTTTACGATCTCTTTAAAGGACTGCACGGAAATCACATTTTCGTGACTGTTCAAAACCTCGACGAATCGAGACATGTGCGTGCCCTTGAAGTTGTGCGGCAACCCAACGTACATGTTGAACATTGCAATCGTATATTGATCGCCGTTGTTACGGTCGCGTACCTTCACCGGGTGGCGAATCGAACGAATGCCGACTTGATCAATAGCAAGTCTTCTGGTGTCCGGCTTCGCTTGAATATCCGGAATGACCGGTTCCGATGAATCAATGGGAACCGGAATTAATTTTGGAAAGTTCATACCTTTCTGGATGTTCTACGTTTGGGTGAAACTTATGCAGATTTTACACGCTTTACAATAGATTCGCTGTCTAGTCCACACTCAGCCAAGACTACGTCCGGCTTGCCATGCTTTAGGTGCCTGTCAGGTAGACCAAGATTAATAACCTGCGGAGCGTTCTTGATGTCTGCAAGTACTTCATTAACCGCCGAACCAGCGCCACCCGCAATAACATTTTCCTCAATCGTCACTATTAATCTATGGGTTTTAGCGATGTCCTTGATCAAGGTTTCATCAACAGGTTTGATAAAGCGCATATTGACAACCGTTGCGTCAAGTTGTTCTCCGGCAAGCATTGCCTGTGCCAGCATAGACCCAAACGACAATATCGCTACTTTGGAACCTTTGCGGGTGGTGACACCCTTACCGATTTCAAATTGGTGCATTTGTTCTTCAATTTCGCTACCTGGCCCGCTTCCTCGAGGATACCGAACAGCAGTGGGACCATCATGCAGGTAGGCGGTATATAGCATATTTCTACATTCCCATTCATCGCTGGGAGCCATCACGATCATGTGCGGGATGCAGCGCAAATAAGAATAATCATAGGCACCTGCGTGAGTGGCACCATCTGCGCCTACATATCCTGCCCTATCAATAGCAAACATAACGTCTAAGTTTTGTACGCTGACGTCGTGGATGACTTGGTCATACGCTCGTTGCAGGAATGTAGAATAAATCGCTACGACCGGTTTCATGCCCTCGCAGGCAAGACCTGCTGCAAAGGTAACCGAATGCTGTTCGGCAATTCCGACATCAAAATAGCGATCAGGAAATTCCTGTTCGAACCGTACCAAACCCGAACCTTCACGCATGGCCGGGGTAATTCCGATCAGGCGGTCATCCTTTGCGGCCATATCACAAAGCCATTTGCCAAACACATTGGTGTATGTGAGACTGCCTGCCTTCTTTTCCAATTTTCCGGTGCTGACATCAAATGGGGAAACCCCGTGATACACTAGCGGGTCCGCTTCGGCGGATTCATAACCCTTTCCCTTCTGGGTCACAATATGAAGAAATCTGGGTCCGCTCAAGCCTTTCATGTTTTCCAGAGTCGAAATTAGCACTGAAACATTATGACCATCTATGGGTCCAATGTAATAAAAACCTAGCTCTTCAAACCAGGTGCTGGGCAGCAACATGCCCTTGGCGTGAGCCTCAAATCGTTCCGTCAGAGATTTCACGGGTGGTAGGGTACTCAATACAACCTTGCTGCTTTCCCTCATAGTGGTAAATGCCTTACCCGACAGTAGTCTTGCTAGGTAATTATGCATTGCACCGACATTCGGAGAAATTGACATTTCATTGTCATTGAGGATGACGAGAAGATCCGCAGAAGAATCGCCTGCATTGTTGAGTGCTTCGTAAGCCAGACCTGCAGTCATCGCACCATCTCCAATAATCGCGACCACCTTTGCGTTCGACCCTTGTGCTCTTTGTGCTACCGACATGCCCAGCGCGGCTGATAGTGAAGTGCTTGAATGTCCGGCGCCGAATGTATCGTAATCGCTTTCTTCTCTCGACAAAAATCCGCTTAAGCCGCCTGGTTGACGAATGGTATGTAGTAAATCGCGACGACCCGTCAGAATTTTATGCGGGTACGCCTGATGGCCAATGTCCCAGACAAGTCGATCATCCGGTGTGTTAAACACATAGTGCAAAGCGACAGTGAGTTCGACTGTACCCAGTCCGGCAGCCAAGTGGCCACCTGTTTTTGAAATGACTTCTATCAAAAATTCGCGCAACTCTGTTGCGACATTTTCGATTTGGCTACGCGGTATTTCTCTCAGTTGATGCGGTTTATCAATCTTTGAGAGTAGCGGATAGCGGTCAGAATCAATACCATGATTTGAATGGGTAGGGTTATTCATTGTTAGACTCCATCATCATTGCTAGTGTGTCCGATTAACTATGAAATCCGTTAGCCGCCGTAAACTTGATGTGTCTTGACTCAATTTGTCGAGTGCCACAAAGGCATTGTCACGCAGCTTTAGAGCTCTAGTTCTGTTGCTGAATTCTGGGTTTTCATCATCCAGCATGTCATCTGCTGTTTGAAATGCCAGACCAATGTTTCTGCCGAATTCATCTAAATGATGCAATGACTCTGCATCTGCTTTATTGCTTGCAATGGCACCCAACAGCACCGAAGCGTTAATCAACATTCCAGTCTTAAGCAGGTGCATGGTGCCTAAGCCGTAGTTTGTATCATTACCTGCAGCCATCGCGATATCCATGGCCTGACCACCCACCATTCCTACGGTTCCAGCAGCTTCGGCAAGAACGAAAACCATTTTTGATCTACAGGATGCTGCTATTCCGTTGGCTTCATCCGCGAGTACTTTAAAGGCAAGATATTGTAGTCCCACTCCAACCAAAATAGCAGTCGCTTCATCATACTGTATATGACAAGATGGAAGACCTCGGCGCATGTCATCATCATCCATTGCCGGCAGGTCATCGTGCACCAAGGTTGATGCGTGAATAAGTTCGATCGTGGTAGCAGGGGCGTCTAGGTGTGCTAGCTGGGCACCAAAAACTTCGCCAGTCAGATAAACAAGAGTTGCCCTGATCCGTTTACCGCCATTCATGGTCGAATAACGTATCGCTTCGTGCAAACGTTCTGGCGGAACATCTGCCTGCGGCAGTAAGTTGTCGATTGCTTGGTTGGCGCGTTCTATGTATTTATCCCAGCTGTTCCGCAAATTTATGTTTCCGAGATATCTTATGTTATTGTTGGTAATAGTAAACCATTACCCAACTGTTCTGCAAATTTATGTTTCCGAGGTATCCGTTTCGAATACTTGTAATTCGTGGGAGTCGCTCTTCTTGGTCAATTCCAGAACACGCTGTTCAGCCTGTTGAAGCTGTTTTTGACATTCGCGGGAAACATTCATTCCCCTTTCAAAATCCATAAGCGATTGTTCCAAGGTTTGCTTACCTTCTTCCATTCGTTTGGCAATTTCCTCGAGTTCCTCAAGAGCCTCTTCGAACGCACGTTTGGATTCCTGGCTTGAATCTGTCATTTAAATAATACTCATCAACTTACAACCTATCACTATGTAAATTCTACACAATCTAGGGGAAAACTGTATGCGAAATGCAGGTGAATTGCGATTGAAAAATTGGCATTAAGTTGTGAGCCAAGAAACTTCTAATTGGCTCGCGGTGACACTAATTTGCAACATTCGACCTAATTATGTATTGTGTTTTGTGTACCCACAACCACGGAATTGACGGCCAAGCTAAAACACCTTTAGCGGGGCTAAATTAGCTCCAATCAGCGAACTGTCGGGCGAATGAGGCTTGTCTATTTCGGTTTGTTGAAAGACAGTGAACAAGGAAAACTTAGTGTTTCAGCAATTTCGCTTAGGTTCACTATTTCTGCAATTCGGACAACGCCTGCGACTTAAGTCCGGTCAATTTGGCAATCTGCGATTTGTCACATCCGTGGCCGACCATCCTTTTTACAACTGCAGACGATGACCAGTCGTTACTTTCCACCTTTCTTGAAGCCGACCTTAAGCCTCATTGGGAATGACGCTTCTATCGATAGTTTATGGTTGGGTTCTAACGCTTTAGTCTTTCGAATTGCTATAAATTGACAAGTCGACAAATGAATTGAAAGGGAGTCTAAAAATCAAATTCGATCCAACGGTCAGCCATAATGACCGGATCCATTTAACTGACCCCGGGATACCAAATCAAATAAGGAATGACGACATTTATACTGGCAAATCCAGTACCGTTAAGATTGGATACCGTGGAGTTGATGTTGCAACTCAGACACCCTGTCTGTCGAAAGTGCGGTAAGTTCCACAATCTTTGACACATCAAATCCACCTCGAAGCATATTTTCTGCTATCGCTTGCGTCGCATTTGCTGCCCCTTGCTCTATACCTTGCTCTATACCTTGCTGTAAACCTTGCTGTAAACCTTGTTCTTTACCTAACTGGAAAGTCTCTTCTTCCATGGACAGTACCTGAGTCATAATTCTGTTCTCTTTCGCAAGGTATATGCTTTTATTTCTCAAAGATACTCACTTTTGTATTAAATTCTGAGCATAAAGGTAACTTAACTTTACAAGCCATCCTCACCCAGAAGATAGTTGCATGAACACCGGAAACAAAACACAATTATGCACTTTGGTGCGGGTGAAGTATCTTTAGGCGCCTGCACCATTTAACTTGTGCTGCAATTCGGCTACCGTATCTGTCGAAAGTTCGGTAAGTTCCACAATCTTTGACACATCAAATCCACCCCGAAGCATATTTTCTGCTATCGCTTGCGTCGCATTTGCTGCCCCTTGTTCTATACCTTGTTCTAAACCTTGTTCTATACCTAACTGAAAAGTCTCTTCTTCCATGGACAGTACCTGAGTCATAATTCTTTTCTCCTTCGGAAGATACGCCGCTTCTGTTTCGCAAATTTCATCATGGGTAAATAGCGGCTGAATGTATTGCATGACCATCCAACACATCTGCACGCGTTTTTCGTGCGCTAACTTCAACGAAGCAACACACATTTCGCCGACATCTGCCTTGGTCAAATTCCATATACGAACGAGTATATCGTAGACCCCTTGGTAGTTCAATTGTTCAGTTTGCCGCTGGATCTGTTCGTCTCCAAAGTCCAAAAATCTGTACGGGAAGTCCATCGCCCATGCTCCCACACATGCGTGCAAAGCTTGCGGAATGTGTTCCAGTGCCGGCAACGTGATATCACTTAATTTCCAGCCCCGCTGTTGGCCGTGATACAAGACCAGCGTCAACACGATGGACTTTTGATAATGCAGACTAATGGCACTTCGATACTTGGAGATTTGAAAGAGGACGTCTGATTCGGCTGTACTTTTATGTTCAAATAAAATCATCACTCTGGGTACCGTTGCGTCACCGCCTAAGAGCCCCACTGAAATCAACAAGTCACATTGCAGTTCGCCAAGTTCGTTGGACAGCAGTACCGATGGTTCCACGCGCCAGTCGTCGAGATCAAGCATTGACAATATTGGATCGCCATGCAAAGTTAAATGGATCAATTCCCGGGTGCAATCCGGCGCAAATGTTAAACAACGACGCATGAACTGATCGTGCTTTAAAGGCACCTTGCCTGATTTGGCACTTGTAGTGTTGGGATTCAAATTGGCGGTACCTCCGGGTGTTAAAACATGAATTGAAGCTTGGTCAGCGAATGAGGGTGACTGAGCGACACAAGAGTGAACAGCATACAGGAGTGGCTGTGTTGAAGCAATGTCATTTGTGCAACAATGCTTGGTTATCCGTCAATATATGACGGATAAAGAAAAAACAATGAACATGATTGAAAGTCGCAGCCAAACCTAATGGCTCTGACCTGCTCGAAAACGATTGAATGTTGTGCCGTTGAAGACAACACTACTGACTCGAAACATAAAATGCAGTTTCGATGAGTAAGACCCTCAGCTTCAATCTCACAAGATTTTGTAAATACTTATAAGTCTGACCTGATGAATTTGTCAATGTGTACCGCCGTGTATGGTTAACACTGCTACAGAAAATCCTGTGTTTTGTAAAAGAGTTCACTTTCGCTGTGCCTTGAACGCCTGGATTTAAAATATAATGAGACCCATCCTCATGGCCATGAGGTCCATAACGCAACATAAAGATTGTTGATCAATACGGTGTCCCAAACATATTCCGCCTCCGAAATTGAAATATTAACCGGTCTGGATCCGGTTCGCCGTCGTCCCGGAATGTACACGGATACCGAGCGCCCGAACCACCTTGCTCAAGAAGTCATCGATAACAGCGTCGATGAAGTCATCGCCGGATTCGCAAACGAAATCACCGTGATCCTGCACAAAGATTTCTCACTCAGTGTTGCAGACAACGGCCGTGGCATGCCGGTTGACCTTCACCACGAAGAAGGATTACCCGGCATCGAAATTATTCTCACCCGTCTGCATGCCGGCGCCAAGTTCTCTTCTAGAACTTACCTACAATCCGGCGGTCTGCACGGAGTCGGAGTCTCAGTGGTCAATGCCCTGTCCCATCGGCTTGAAGTGCAGGTGAAGCGCACCGGTATGGTTTATTTCATGGCATTCGAAAATGGCGATACTACACACGAACTGCAGGAACGGGGACGAGTTAATAAAAGTGACACTGGAACAAAAGTCAGATTTTGGCCCGATGAACAGTACTTTGATCACGTGCGCATCAATGTCACAGAACTAAAACGACTGCTGCTTGCCAAAGCCGTACTGTGTCCCGGTTTGCAAATTAGTTTTGTTGACGAAACTAACTTAGAAAACAATGAAGTATGGCACTTCGAAAACGGTCTAGGTAATTACTTGACCAACCAACTCAATGGCACTGAGCGTATACCAGTTGAACCTATCGTTATACATAAGTCGGAAAGCGAATCCCAAGTTGACCTGGCTGTCGTTTGGACACCCGAAATCTCAACCAGCACTGTTAGTGAAAGTTACGTTAATCTAATTCCAACAAGGTTCGGAGGAACTCACGTCAATGGGCTTCGTACTGGTTTAACTGATGCAGTAAGGGAATTTTGTGAATTCCGTAACCTGCTTCCCCGGAACTTGCGTATCTCAGCCGAAGATGCGTCGAGACACTGCAATTTTGTCCTGTCGGTGAGAATGGATAATCCACAGTTTACGGGGCAAACAAAGGATCGACTTACATCTCGAGACATGGGTAAGATAGTGTCCGCTTTGGCCAAGGATGCGTTTAGCTTGTGGCTCAACCAACATATACAGGATGCAGAAAAGATTGCACAGTTATGCATCGAAAATTCACGGGAACGACAACGGACCAGCCAGCAAACCACACGCAAAAAAGTTGGTGGTGGACCAGCACTGCCGGGAAAGTTGGTGGACTGTACAAACACCGACTTGGATTTAACTGAACTTTTTTTAGTAGAAGGCGACTCTGCCGGTGGCAGTGCAAAACAAGCACGTAACCGAGAAATTCAAGCAATATTGCCGCTTCGAGGCAAAATATCAAATACGTGGGAAATGCGGTCCGATCAGATTCTTACTTCGAAGGAAGTACATGACATCTCGGTAGCCATAGGAGTAGACCCCGGGACGGATAATATTAAAGGACTACGGTATGGAAAGATTTGCATTCTGGCCGATGCTGACCCTGACGGAGCGCATATTGCAACACTACTGTGTGCATTGTTCCTCAAGCACTTTAAAGCACTCATTGAAAATGGTCGCATCTATGTCGCCATGCCCCCGCTTTTTCGTATCGATGTAGGCAAACAAGTTGACTACGCACTCGATGAAGCCGAACTTGAAAAACTGTCACAAAAAATGAAAAAGGCTAATCCGTCTGCAAAGGTATCCGTACAACGCTTTAAGGGATTGGGGGAAATGAATCCTCGTCAGTTAAAGGAAACAACGATGAATCCCGATACCAGACGTTTGCTTCGACTAAACTTAGAAGGTGGAGACGACACCATAAGTTTAATGGATATGCTGCTCTCCAAAAGGAATGTTGCCATGCGCAAGGAATGGCTATCGAGGGACGGCAATCAAGCACAACCTTTATGATTCGTAGCCAAGTTGAAATCTAATTAACCTTCAACAGTTTTCCGGCTGGAAGTGTTGATCTGTTCAAACCAGGTTTGTGCGTATGGTGTGAAATATTTGGTGTTTTTTGTGCAATCATATCTTGCTTTTCAAAGTAGTTATTGAATCTTGAACCCTAAGTCACAACCTGAACTTCAATTGATTCCTCGTGAGGGTATTGAAAGTCATCGCCTTGCTGACTTCGCAAGAGAGTCATACCTGAATTACTCCATGTATGTCATTCTCGACCGAGCCCTCCCTCACATATCTGATGGACTAAAACCCGTTCAAAGACGCATCATTTATGCAATGTCAGAACTGGGACTGTCGGCTACGGCAAAATTCAAAAAGTCTGCCCGAACTGTAGGAGACGTTATCGGGAAGTTTCATCCGCATGGTGATACAGCTGCGTACGAAGCAATGGTGTTAATGGCACAACCGTTCTCTTACCGCTATCCAATCATTGACGGACAGGGGAATTGGGGATCATCAGACGATCCAAAGTCCTTTGCAGCAATGCGCTACACCGAGTGCAGATTCACGCCATACTCCGAAGTTCTGCTTGCTGAACTGGCTAAGGGTACAGTGGAATGGGTACCCAACTTTGATGAGACTCTGTATGAACCAAAGCACCTACCAGCCCAATTACCCAATGTACTTCTTAATGGTTCGTATGGAATTGCGGTCGGAATGACAACAAACATACCTCCGCATAACATCCTGGAAGTGGCTAACGCCTGCATTGCACTGATCAAAAACCCAAAACTTTCAATAGATGAACTTTGCGAGTTAGTACCTGCACCCGACTTTCCAACAGGGGCGCAAATCATCACTCCACTAGAAGACGTTAAGCAAATCTACAGAACCGGTACAGGAGCAATAAAGCAACGCGCAAACTGGTCCAACGAATCCTCAGAAATAGTCATCAGTTCCTTACCCCACCAGGTATCAGGTTCAAAGGTTATTGAACAAATTGCCACCCAAATGTTGGCAAAGAAGTTGCCTATGCTCGTGGATGTACGTGATGAATCTGACGAAGAATACCCAAGTCGAATTACATTACAACTGCGTAGTGGACGAGTCGACAACGAAGCACTAATGCTGCACCTGTTTGCAACAACAGACTTGGAAAAAAGCCATCATATTAACTTCAACATGATTAGTACGGATGGCAGACCGTTAGTTTATGACCTAAAGGGGCTTCTTCTTGAATGGTTGGAATTTAGAAAGGGAACCGTTCGCCGTCGTCTACAGAGTCGATACGACACCATTGTTGAACGACTGCACATACTTGATGGCTTAAACATCGTGTTTTTGAACATTGATGAGGTGATCTGGATCATTCGCAACGAAGATGACCCAAAAAAGGAATTGATGGCACGCTACGGTCTCAGCAATACACAAGTTGAAGCAATATTGGCCATTCGCCTACGTCAACTGGCAAAGCTCGAAGAAGTAAAAATAAGACAGGAGCAGTTCGAACTGCGTAAGGAGCGTGATGAAATTTCTCAACTGCTGGAGTCGACACGTAAATTCAATCGCCTAGTATGTGATGAATTGGCTGCGACTGCGGATAAATATGCTGATACTCGACGTTGCCAGATCAGTTTAGACTCAAGTCCTGCACGAGCATTTGATATAGAACAACTTACTCCTTCAGAACCCATAACAGTGGTGCTATCCACTATGGGTTGGATACGTGTTGCCAAGGGCCATCAAATTGATCCTGAAATTCTGAACTATCGCGATAGCGATGCTTTCTTAACAGCTGCAAAAGGACGAACCATCGACTCATTAATTTGTATGGACTCGCATGGACGTGCTTATACCTTGGCAATTCGAAATTTACCTTCTGCACGAACAGTCGGTGAACCGCTAACCAGCATGGTTGCTCCACCAAAAACTGTTGACTTTACAGGAATTGCAATTGGAGGTCCACAAACATACCTGTTGGTAGCGACAGATGAAGGGAAAGGGTTTATTATCAAGTTAGATAAGGCAAAAACTAAAAATCGAGCAGGTAAGGCGTTACTCAAACTACCAGTCACGCAAAGACCTCTACCTCTTGATACATTTGATAGCCTCAGCAGTTTAATAGCTGTGGTCACAAGTCATGGTCAATTACTCATCTTTGAAGCGAATAATTTACCGACGCTAGCTAACGGGGGTAGCGGCGTGCAACTCATTAGAATCAAGCCAAAAGATCGTCAGGCGGGAGTACAGGTCATCCAAGTCAGAGCATTTTCTACAAATCAGCGTCTCAAGCTGACCTGCGGAAAGCGTCACTTGAATCTGAAAAAGCGGGATTTCGAGCATTACCTTGGGCAACGTGGGTCTTTGGGTACCCTGCTGCCCAAGGGTTTTCAGAATGTACGAGCCGTTGAAGTGGAATCGTAATTACTACTGAAATTTACGGCTTAAATTGGCAGATGAAAGCCGTGGTCCAACACTCTAAGTTCATCTTTGAATGACTGGATGATTTGATCAAGTCCGTCAGCAGATTCGGATTCGAATCGAAATACCAACTCAGGTGCAGTATTCGAAGAACGCAATAGACCAAATCCGTGATTAAAGTCTACTCTTACACCATCCATATAGTTCATTTGGGCATCCAGAAAGTCAACTTTTGACTTGAAGTTTTCTACCAGATTTTCCGCATTGGAGTACTTCACTCTGATTTCCGGTGTACCTATCATCTCGGGCAGGTCATCGAAAACTTGTCTTATTGACCGGTCATCCTTTGAAAGAAGTTCGCAAAGACGAGCCGAAGCATAAATACCGTCATCGAATCCAGGCCAACGATCAGCAAAGAAGAAATGGCCACTCATTTCGCCTCCAAAAGCGGCACCACACTCAGCAAGTTTTGTCTTCATTAGCGAATGCCCTGTCTTCCACATTATTGGCTCTCCGCCGGACTTTTCGATTTCGCTTTTTAAGGCTCGCGTACATTTGACATCAAATACGATTTTGCTATTTGGCTGATGTTTCAAAATATCTCGTGAAAACAAAATCATCAATCGGTCGGGCCAAATGATTTGTCCATCTGGGGATACAGCAACCATTCGGTCAGCATCTCCATCCAGTGCCAGGCCCAAGTCTGCCTTTGATTTTTGAACAGTCTCAATCAAATCATTCAGGTTTTCAGGTCGCGTGGGGTCTGCACCATGGTTTGGAAATGATCCATCAACATCGCAGTACAATTCCGTTACCTTGCAACCTAAGCTACGCAATACCTGTGGTGCAACGACACCACCTACTCCATTCGCACAATCGAGCACCACATGCAACGGTCGTTCGATTTCAATGTCGTTGACAATCGTTTCAATATAGTTTTCCAAAACTGATTGCTCACGCACACTGCCGTGACCATCAACATAGTGCTGAAAGACGATTCTTCGGCGTATTTTTTGAATGTTTTCCCCGTATACAGAGTGTCCTGCAAGAACCATTTTGGCGCCGTTATATTCGGGAGGGTTATGGCTGGCGGTTACGGAAATTCCAGTGCCGGAATTGAGAAAGTGAGTTGCAAAGTACACGACTGGTGTTGGTACCATGCCAATATCGATAACATTTACACCTGTAGCAGTTAAACCTTCGATTAAAGAAGATTTGTAAGATGGGCTGGTAAATCGTCCATCACTCCCAACGCAAACTTGGTCGCAAGACTGAATTTGCATGAGTGTTCCAAAGGCTAAACCGATCTCACGCATCAGTTCTTTCGAAAAGGAACTGTCGGTTTTTCCCCGAATGTCGTATGCCTTGAAGATGTCCTTTGGAATGGACTCCTCTCGGTCAGTGCTCCGCATGGTTCAAATCAGTTGATTTTGTGAATAGCACGGCGCTCAACAGCCAAGGCTGCTTCGTGAACCGCTTCACTCAAAGTAGGATGTGCATGGATAGTTCTTGCCAAGTCTTCAGAACTAGCATGAAACTCCATGGCTGTCACAGCTTCGGCTATCAGTTCAGAAGCGTGAGGTCCAATGATGTGTACACCTAATATTTTATCGCTTCGCTGCTCGGCGATAATTTTTACAAATCCAGCAGAATCTTCCATGGCCTTGGCGCGACCTGTTGCGGCAAATGGGAAGGTGCCATACTGGTAGGAAATTCCAGCTTCGCTTAGTTGCTGTTCTGTCCGGCCAACCCAGGCGATTTCCGGTGAGGTGTAGATGGCCCATGGAATGGTTTCGTAATTGATATGGCCAATTCCTGTAGCGATGCGCTCAGCAACTGCGATACCCTCTTCCGAACCCTTATGGGCTAGCATAGGTCCCCTAACACTGTCGCCAACAGCGTAGACACCTTCGACGCCAGTACTGCAGTCATCGTCAACCAGGATAAAACCATTATCATCAGTATTGATACCCGAATCTTCGGAGAATAAGTTGTCAGTGCAGGGTTTACGTCCAACACATACTATCAGTCGATCAACTGATAGTGTGTTGGCTTCGCCATCGATCGAATAGGAAACATCGACACCATTTTCTTTGACCACTGCCGACTCCACTCGGGCGTTGAGGGTGATATTTAGTCCCTGTCGCTTAAACTGCTTGTGAGCTTCCTTAGCAACGTCTTGGTCTGCTGCTGGTAGAAAGTCGCTCAGTGCTTCCAATATGGTTACATCTGCACCTAAACGACGCCAAACACTTCCAAGCTCCAGACCAATCACTCCTGCTCCAACGATGCCGAGTCGTTCGGGTACGGTGTCGAACTCCAATGCCCCGGCAGAGTCTACAATTCGGTTACTGTCGAATGGCATGCTGCGAAGTTCAATGGGGGTTGAACCACTCGCAAGAATTACGTTTTTAGCGCTGATCTCACCTTGTTTTTTATTGGTCTGGACATCCAGCAGTTCGATCCTACGGTTGGCTATTAGACGACCGTGGGCATGCTTGAAGTCTACCTTGTTGGCTTTAAGGAGCTGAGCGACACCTCTGGTTAGACTGCCAACAATTTGCTCTTTTCGCTTCATCATCTGCGCTACGTCCATCGAGACGTTTTGTGCGATGATGCCGTGTTTTTTGTAGGTGTGGGTTAGGTTATGAAAACGCTCCGTTGAATCCAACAAGGCCTTTGATGGAATACATCCAACATTTAAACAAGTCCCGCCGAGAGCAGGTTTGCCGTCAGCAGAACTCCACCGATCAATGCAAGCAGTCTTCAGGCCAAGTTGGGCACACCTAACCGCGGCCACATATCCTGCTGGGCCTGCGCCAATAACCGCGACATCATAGGAATCACTCACCTCGCATCACCTTCAAAGCTCAAGCAGAAGTCGTGTTGGATCTTCTAAAGACTCCTTAATTTTCACTAGAAATGTAACGGCTTCGCGCCCATCGATGATTCTATGGTCGTAAGTCAGTGCTAAATACATCATCGGGCGAATTACAACTTGACCATCCAGTGCGATGGGTCGTTCCTGAATTTTATGCATTCCCAAAATAGCACTTTGAGGAGGATTAACGATGGGAGTGGATACCAAAGATCCAAACACACCGCCATTGGTAATGGTGAATGTTCCTCCAGACAGCTCTTCCAAAGTTAAAGAGCCAGCTGAGGCACGTTGGCCGTACGCTCTGATTTCCTGCTCAATTTCACCAAAGCTCTTTTGTTCTGCGTCTCGAACAACTGGCACGACCAGGCCTCTAGGGGATGACACCGCAATTCCAACATCACAATAGTCGTGATAAACAATATCGTTTCCTTCAATACTCGCGTTGACTGCTGGAATACTCTTTAGTGCCTCTACTGAAGCTTTAACAAAAAACGACATAAATCCCAGTCTGACGCCGTATTTGTCTTCAAAACTACTGCGGTGCTTGGAGCGAATACTCATCACTTCGGATAGGTCCACTTCGTTGAAGGTAGTTAGCAATGCAGCCGTTTGCTGCGACTCAACGAGGCGGCTTGCGATGGTACGGCGAATGCGGCTCATCGGCTGACGACGCTCAGCCCGCTCGCCCGAGGTTGCCTTTGGAACTACAACTGGTGGCGGTGGGGCTGGTGGAGTTGATAAGTGTTTAGGTGCTGGTGAAGAATCGGATTTGGCTTCGATGGTATCCAAAACATCACCTTTAGTTATTCGCCCATCCTTGCCAGTACCTGTTACTTGTCCAACTTCAATCTTATGCTCATCAATCAGTCTTTTTGCGGCTGGACTCGCAAATTTTGTTTTATCGTCAGACTCTTCGGGTTCGTTAGATTCGGTTTTTGCTACTGAAATCTCAGGTTCGTCTTTCTGTTCTGTTTCATCTGACTCTTGAGGCTGTGCATCCGAAGATTGTTCGACAATCTCCAGAACGCCCAGAACTTCTTCAGCGTAAATGGTTGCTCCTTCAGCCTTGGTGATCTGTTTGATCACTCCGTCATTTGGTGCAGGAACTTCCAGAACGATTTTTTCAGTTTCAATCTCTACAAGAATTTCATCACGCTGAACAGTGTCACCCACGTTCTTGTGCCAAGCCAGCATGGTGGCTTCTGCCACAGATTCGGGGAGCATTGGCGTTTTAATTTCAACTTGCATCTGCCCTTACCTCTCTTTCATCTGATATGGACACAACCTTTCTATCGACTGACAACGCATCTATCACCAAGCGCTCCTGCTGTGCTAGATGCACCCGAAAGTTCCCAACAGCCGGGGATGCGGCTTCTTCCCGACAGGTATTCTTTAAGACTTGCTTGGGAGTCAGACATTCGGAAATCAAGTGACGAATCTGATACCAAGCTCCTTGGTTTCTCGGTTCTTCCTGACACCAAACAACTTCCTTTGCTCGAAAGTAGGTAGACAACAATGCTCTTAGTTCTTCCTTTGGGAAAGGATAAAGCTGTTCTATTCTAAGAATTGCAATATTTGCCGCCTTCATGTGCTCTCTCATATCAGCCAGGTCGTAATACACCTTACCAGAACACAAGATTACTCTTTGTACATCCCGACGAATCAAGTTTTCATCAAACTCGTCAATGATGGTGTGGAACTTGGAATCTGTGAGGTCTTCCAAAGTGGAAAAAGAAGATTTCAGACGTAACATGCTCTTGGGCGACATGATGATAAGTGGATGTCTATAGGGACGAATTGCCTGACGTCTAAGTAGATGAAACATTTGAGAAGGAGTTGTTGGTGCACAAACTTGGATGTTCTTGTGTGCGCAAAGCTGAAGAAACCTCTCAATTCGGGCCGAAGAATGCTCAGGACCTTGTCCTTCATATCCGTGCGGCAACAACATCGTGAGCCCACAAAGTCGAGCCCATTTCGCTTCGCCACTACTAATAAATTGGTCGATGACGATTTGAGCCCCGTTGGCAAAGTCGCCAAATTGTGCTTCCCATATGACTAAGGAATTGGGGTCGGTGGCTGCGTATCCATACTCAAATGCGAGTACAGCTTCCTCAGACAATACTGAGTTGTAGATTTGGCAATCCTGGGGACCTCGAATTGATTTTAACGGAACATAGACTGCTCGACTTTTTTGGTCGTGCAATAAAGCATGACGGTGAGAAAAGGTTCCGCGTCCCGAATCCTGGCCAGACAGTCGTACCTGAAATCCTTCGTCAACCAAACAGGCATAGGCCATGTTTTCTGCAAAACCCCAGTCAATTGGAATGTCGCCTGTAGCCATTTTTTGGCGATCCTCCAGAATTTTCTTGACCCGGTTATGCAGTTCGAAGCCATCGGGAAGCACCATTAACTTCTTGTTTAACTCTTTAATCTTTCGCCAAGTAGTAGAAGTATCTGTAGACTGAGTCCAATCGACTCCCATATACGCACTCCAATCCACCATCTTTTCTGCCTTGCCGGGATCGATAATTTGTCCCGCGACAACCTGTCCTCTGTCCAGCATGTCTCGATACTCCATGACCATGCGCAGTGCCTTATCGTCGGTGATTACTCTTTCGTCAACCAACTTTTGGGCGTACATGCGCCTGACGGGGTCTTTTTGCTTGATTGCCTGATACATAACAGGCTGTGTCATGGTGGGTTCATCAGCTTCATTGTGTCCGTATCGCCGATAGCACACCAAGTCAATCACCACATCAGTCTGAAACTTTCGGCGATAGGCATGGGCCAATTGGGTAACAAATACCACAGCCTCGGGGTCATCGCCGTTAACGTGAAAGATTGGTGCCTGAACCATTTTGGCAACTTCGGTACAGTGCAAGGTTGATCTTGCATCCAACCGGTTACTGGTGGTAAACCCTATTTGGTTGTTGATAATGACATGTATCGTTCCACCGATTTCGAAACCACGAATATGAGACATATTGAGGATTTCCATCACCACACCTTGGCCGGCAAAGGCAGCATCACCATGTACCAAAATAGGAATGACTTCATTTCTAGCTTTATCTAAACGCCGGTGCTGTCGTGCCCTGACTGAGCCTTGTACAACACCATTGATAATCTCAAGATGGGATGGGTTAAATGCCAATGCTACATGCACAATTCCGCCCGGGGTATTGATGTCTGACGAAAACCCCATGTGGTACTTAACGTCACCTTGTTCGTTTAATCGAGCACTCGCAGAACTAATCTGGCCTTCAAATTCGCCAAACAAATCAGACGGTATTTTACCCAAAATATTTACGAGCGCATTGAGGCGTCCACGATGTGCCATTCCAATTACTACTTCCTTAGTTCCGGAATCACCTGAAAGCAGAATTAATTCGCGTAATAGTGGGATTAAAGATTCACCCCCCTCTAGGGAGAAACGTTTTTGGCCGACGTATTTTGTATGTAGATAGGTCTCCAGACCTTCAGCCATGGTCAGTTGCTGAAGTATGTTAATTTTTTTCTCTTGGTCGAACTCGCAAGTGGGTTGAATCGTGGTGTTTTCGATTCTTTGCTGCAACCACTTCACACGACTTGGGTCGGTGATATACATGTATTCGTAGCCGATTGACGAGCAATAGGTGTTGTCGAAGAATTTGACAATATCCCGAAGTGGCATGGCGTCAGTATCGGCCAATGCGTCTACCTTGAATTCGGTATCTAAATCTTCTTCGCTCAGCCCGACTGATTCCAGACTTAAATCAGCCCAGCTTTCGTAATGGGTCAGTTCGAGTGGATCTAGTTTGGACTGCAAGTGACCAAACATGTGATATTGGCCAATCAATCGATGGACTGCTGCCTGCTTTCGAATGTCGTCATATTCAACCTTGGACTCCTGTGGCTTAGTACCTATGCTGCCTACTTTCGCTGAATCAGGAGATGACTCAAATCTGGAAATTGCATCCACTATAGGTTGATCTAGTGCACCTGGGTTGGATTTAAATTGGGCATATATTTCTTCAAGATATGCCGCATTTTCCGGAGTAAGGCAGGTGTAGTTAAATTGATTCGATGATTTTTTAGTGTTTGTCATTGGTCAGTGTCTTGAGGCAAATCATGAATTAGGTAAATGAACACATCAGTACTTGGCGATGTAGAATTTCACTCGCATTGAGGTCTAAATATGAGATGCGACTTAAGGGAATCATGGTGGAACATTCCAGCCTTTTGCTACTTTCCTTTGTTGAGTAACAATCAGCGGGAGCCTGCGATTTGAAATTAATTGTAACGAAGCCCTATGTTGGTTAGGGTTGGTTAAATTCCACAACGAAAATTATACGCTGAACGGCTCGTAAATGTTGAAGGTGATTCGTAAAATTTAAGTCTACCAGTGATGCAAATATGGTTTGAGTGGTCATTATCTCAGCAATTTGATAGAAAAAAGACTCTCGGCAGGACAAGAATTTTAATTTCCGGTCGTATTCAACAAGTTCTTACAACTGCTTGCCAACTTTGCTAGACCTAATCATATTTTCTACATCAAGAGAGGGTTTCGGGTGCTGTAGTGTGTTGATTTGACTGTTGTTTTTAATGGGTTAATTTTTCGTTTACCCCACAAAATGAACTTTTTGGCCGGGTTTTAGGCCATGCTCGATGAGTACAGTGACCTGACACGCTTAACGATTGTGGTCGAAGCAATGGATCTTAACGACCTCATCCTTCAGATCAACCGACGGCGCCGGCACACAACACCTAACAGTGGAAGCGGCTGTACTCAGCACGCACTACGCTTGAGCGCATCAATGCCCGATCGGCCAGAGACTTCAACCTGCATCACCACTCTATCATAGGACTTAGCGCCATGCAGCTGGCAGTGGATCTTTCACTACTGACCATGCAAGCGCTCACGATCAGTGCGATTCGCGCTAATCAACCGGCACGGTTTGGCGATCCATCAGCGTCGGATCCGCCAATACTCACCTAAATCGCACGAATGACCCACTGGTATTCCTTCCAATTCGGCCCCGCTTGGGCGAAATATCGACTTTAAAATTGTAGAATAACTTCAAACGTGAATCTTTCATTTGCTGTTTAGCATTGCCGATTCTGTGCTTTAGCCGAGTATCATTACACAGAATGAATCTTGCTATAGTTCTTTTGCAATGCCAACGAATGTAAGTCCGGAATACAAGAAGGCTGAACAGGCTTTTCGAGAAGCACGAGAGACTGCTGATCGACTTAACTGTCTTAAGGAAATGCTTCGCACCATCCCAAAACACAAGGGAACGGAGCATCTGCAAAGAGACATTAAAACCCGCATTAAGATGCTAACCGATGAGTTGACCGGTCCACGCAAAGGCGGTGCACGTACAGGACCAATGCATACCGTGCGACCCGAAGGCGCTGCTCAGGTAGCTCTAATAGGTCCGCCGAACTCAGGCAAGTCGATGCTACACTCCAAACTGACCGGAGCAAAGACTGAAGTCGGTCCCTATCCATATACTACAAAATTACCTCAACCTGGAATGGCTGTTTACGAGGATATTCACTTTCAGTTGATCGACCTGCCACCGGTGTCTGATCAGTATGTAGAATCATGGATCGTAAACGCTCTTCAACCAGCAGATGCCGTGCTTTTGGTGATAGACATCTCCAACCCGGATTGCATCGATCATGTTGACCAAGCCACTGCCCAACTGAATGCTCGACAGATACACTTATATAACGCCAATGTTAATGGTGTCGATGTTGTGCGAGAAGACCATTCTTCAGACGAGTCAGAAATTGAAAACCCCTTTCGAATCATATTGCCAACAATATTAGTGGCCAACAAAATTGACATTGTCGATAACGAAAGGGAATTGGATGCACTGGATGAATTGCTTGGACATCGATTTCCATCTATCGCAGTATCAGCAACAACCGAATTCGGTCTGGACAAAGTTTCGGAACTTTTATTCAGGTGTTTAAATATAGTTAGAGTCTACACAAAGGTGCCTGGTAAGCCTGCCGATACCGACCGACCCTTTACAATACGATACGGCGGAACAGTGCGTGACATTGCCGTTCAAGTTCACAAAGAATTTGGCGAGACTTTTCGGTTTGCCCGGATTTGGGGCGAGAAAGTCTTCGACGGTCAACCCGTCGGACCCGAACACGTACTGATTGATAAAGACATCATAGAACTTCATACCAAGTAATTTACGGAAATTACTCCAGTGACCGGTAATTATTCCTGTGGTGTTCAAGTCATGCGACTACTTGCTGACTATGGGACAAAAGTTATTTTTGGAATTCCCGGTGTGCATACAGTCGAACTGTATCGGGGGATTTCCCTTACGGGCATTAAACACGTCACGCCGCGGCATGAGCAGGGCGCAGCATTTATGGCAGACGGCTATGCAAGGTCGACCGGGAAAGTTGGCGTTTGTTGCCTGATTACCGGACCCGGAGTAACTAATGCAGCTACAGCCCTGGCACAATCCTACTCGGATTCAGTTCCTGTACTTGCAATCTCCAGTGTAAATAAGACAAACAGTCTTGGTATGAATGAAGGCGATCTGCACGAATTGCGTAATCAGCAATTGCTTACGGAACAGTTCACAGCGTTTAGTTACACGATTCGCACAGTTGATGAAGTTCCGGAAGTAATGGAGCGAGCGTATGCGGTATTTGATTCAAAAAGACCCCGTCCCGTACACATTGAAATTCCGATAGACCTGCTTGATCAAATAGCTAAATTTGACTCTGTATTGCCGGCACGAACGAATCTGCCGAGTCCACCACAGGATCAACTAGACAAGGCCTTGAAACTACTCACTAACTCTGACCAAGCGGCAATCATCTTCGGTGGAGGAAGTATCAATGCCTACTTGGAAGCTCGGGAGTTGGTTGATTTGCTCAACCTTCCTACAGTGCTGACATTTGCCGCTAAGGGAGTAATTCCGGATGACCATCCACTGTGTCTGGGATCAAATTTACTCCACCCGCCTGTCCTTGACTTTTTACAGGGTGCCGGAGTTGTACTGGCTGTTGGCACACAACTTTCCGAAACGGACATTTGGGTTCGTGATGGAGACATTCATTTTGATGGAACATTGATTCGAATTGACATCGACCCGGAACAAATGCATGTCAATGCTAAGGCAGATATTCCAATTCTTGGGGACGCCAAACAATCTCTGGCAAATATGATTCTTGCATTAAAGAAGTCAAAAGTCCGTAGAAACAATCAGCGGCAACAAAACTGTTCCATCGTGAAATCCTTGCTAGAGCAGACAAAACAGTACTGGTTTGCAAGCACTCAGTCTCATGCAGTGATATGGGATACGATCCGTGAGGTGCTTCCAATGAACGGGATTGTAACAGCAGACTCCACTCAAATTGTTTACAGTGGAAACTACTACTATAGAGGAGTCTTACCAAGAACTTATCTGACTTCAACTACAGGATATGGTACTTTAGGTTTCGCACTTCCAGCGGCAATTGGGGCAAAGTTTGGATGTCCCGAAAGTCCGGTCGTGTGCGTAGCCGGAGATGGAGGTTTATTGTTCACAATTCAGGAACTCGCAACTGCAGCAGAAAACAAACTACCTATTGTTATCGTTCTATGGAACAACGACGCCTACGGCGAGATTCGCGACACGTTTGACCGGTTGAACATTGAGCGGATTGGTGTGGATTTGGCGTCTCCAGATTTTGTAGCAGTCGCAAAGGGTTTCCATTGTAATGCTCAACGCATTGAGAGCAAAGAACAATTGAAGTTGGCAATTATAGAAGGATTAAAATCAGATCGTCCCACGTTGCTGGAGGTACGGACGGATTCAAGTTTCCTAAGTGCTAAGGCATAAAAGTTCTAATTCGCAACTTACCTTTCAATATCTGAAAAAGGTGGATAGTTCTATTGTCATCAGGACACTCTAGCATCTAATGTATAAGATTGAGTACTAGAAACTCAATGATTGGTAAATCGCTCGACACCTGAGTGTAATTTGCAATTGACTTTCAAGTCTCTCTACCGTGAACCAGATGGTTGCGTAACTCATAGCCTGAATCAAAGTCAGTGATGAGGATTTTTGGTAACCCTTACCAACAACGCATAGTTGAATCTAGTGTCCACCCTGACGAATTCAAGCTCGCAGTCTTTACTTCCTTCACAATTTGGCTGGAAAACTAACCTGTAGTTAAGCAAAATTCGAATTAGATTGGAAATCCGGTCTCAAATTGATTTATCAATTACATCCTGCGCGTTAAGACAGATGACAGTTTCATCATAATTCGCAAAGACAAAGCGTTCGGAGTTCGGGTTGAGATTCTTCAATTCTCATTGGTGTAGGGTGTTGGAAGATACCCAGCAGAAAACAAATCAGGTGTCGCAGTTGTTCTCTTGTTGCAAAGCGCACTTAAGCCAACTAATTGTGCGATGTCTGCACAGGTCAACTTACGGTGTAAACGACTCGATTCGAATCAGGTCAAACTCTTTTTTAGTTTAAACTGCATTGAAAATTGATATCAGGCACTTCGGTTGAAAAATCGAACTCGGCTTTTGTCAAATGCCTAATCTGTTGCATATTAAATCATCTTGAAGCAGTCTAAACTACATTGTTCCGTCAACACCGAGTCTTTGCTGTAGCGCTGGGCTAGTGGTCGTAAATTGAACTCGCTGTTTGATTTCCGGATAGATGTAGTGCTGGACTCCGAAAGCAGCCATAGCAGCTTCGTGGAAGCCACTGAGAATCAATTTTTTCTTGCCTGTATAGTTACAGATATCGCCAATGGCAAATATCCCAGGCACGTTGGTCTGACAGTCTTTTGTATCTACATCAATCGTTTTTTTAGTTATCTGTAGCCCCCAATTTTCAATTGGTCCCAAATTGGGGGACAAGCCATAAAAAACAAGCAGTTCGTCCAGACTAATGTCAATCGATTCGGGATTATCACTGAAGGGTATTACTTGTATTTGTGTGAGTCGCTCCCCGTCTCCAACAACTTTCGCGATCCTTCCGATGTGATATGACAGTGTACTCCCTTCTTCGGCAGCTAAATTCTTCATGTTGCTGACTGATGCTGGCTGTGCTCGAAAATCTTCCCTGCGATGCACTAGTACAACTTCCTTTGCGATTTTGTGCAACTCAAGAACCCAGTCCAATGCTGAATCTCCGCCTCCAAGTATTACTACCTTTTTGCCAGCAAAGTGGTTCTTATTTTCTACCTTATAGTTCAGGTTTTTACCTTCGTAGTCTGAGGCACCGGGATTGCGTAGAGGACGGGAATCAAATGCTCCCAATCCACCCGCGATGACTACGGATCCGGTATCGAACTCAGTACCAAGAGAAGTCTTCAAATTAAATCGTCCGTCATCTCGTTTGACTAAGTCGGTTAGTTGCTGGCCCAAATGATATTCGGCAGAAAATGGCGAAGCCTGCTTCACCAACAAGTCCACTAGTTCCTGTGCACCAACTATTGGGTAGGCCGGAATGTCGTAAATGGGTTTATCTGCGTAAAGTGTTGCGCATTGTCCGCCAACTACCTTGAGTGAATCAATGACATGGCATTTTATTCCGAGCAGCCCCAGTTCAAAAATCTGAAACAGCCCGACCGGACCAGCACCTACGATTACGGATTCAGTTTCTATTTTGTTTGACATTTAGTAAACCTTTGAAAAAGTTCTGGACATATTTTACATTCAGCCACCTTTTGCCACTCAAGTTATCCTGTGATAATCCTGACAAACAGCGAATTCATCTCAAAATAAGTTTAATTTTGTTGCGGATGTGCAACAAATATTTTGTATTAGATTCTTCTTCATTCTGGACAATTTTGCATAGTTTCGGGTGTCAAAAAGTGTCCAAGAATTCAATCCTCTTGGTCAAGTAAGTCACTTTAAGTGTGGTGTGAAACAATGTTAGTTTTCGAGACAAATTATCGTAAATATCGATGCAATATTTAGATCATTTTATGCCTATATTTTGAGTTGATGAGGGGAGTTCAGCTTACAGAAAATTATTCAGCATTCGAAACATTAAAATATATAAGTAATTGTATATAAAAGATATTCTGTCATTATGATGCGCATAACCTGAACGGAAAGGAGGGCGATTTAAGCATAACTGACTGTACCGTCAGTTGTATTGGCAGAGGCGACCTGGTATGGCTCGTTTAGAGGCATCGTGCACAGTCAGGGCGGCGAGACCTCAATACAAGAGTAACGGTTACTCCCGCTGGGGCGTGAAGGGCTCCAACGAGGTCTCCGAAGGGTTGACCGCCGTCTACCGCTATGAGGAAGGTCTTGGATCTTGCCACTACCACGCTTAGCGATAATAACCGGTTGTCCTATGTCGGCCTTTCAGGCGGATTCGGCACGGTTACTATGGGGCGGATCTGGAGTGCATCGTACAATCATGTGGGCGTTAACAGACACAGGCATGTCATAATGCCCCCAACACGAGCACTTCGACGGTCGTACCAGTAACGCGCTTTCGTATTCGGCCTCCACTGGGCCGGTCAGTTTTCAGATTGATGCAAACATGATGTGAAAGTCTGGAAGCAAGAAGTGTGGACGGCTCAGTTGGGATGAGTCCTTTGATACCGGTGCGGCCAAAATGTCGGTTGGCGTTTAGGGATAAGAACACCGGACAAGACCAAAAGTCAGCCATTGGATGTTCATTCCTGTAGGTGGACTGAACCTGTACAGTTCTTGGATGAAAAGAAAGTCACCACCTTTGCTACACCGGACCGGGAGGTACTGAGTCAAAGGACCAGTTGCGGTGCAAAAAAGTGTATGCAAATCGGCATTTCCATGGTGGACGGAGACGGACATGAAAAATACTATAAGTACAAAGATAAAACTTTAGTACAAAATCCTGATGCTAACGAACCTCTAAGCAATCGAAGGAACGTCATATCGATGAACATTGAGCGAATTACAATTGATAGTATGACGGGTGTCGTACTGAAATGCCTATAAAAAGCACCAGGTATAGATGCATTGCCCTGCGAACTTTAGAACCGGACCTGAAAGGAGGTGCCTCCAGAAAATTGAGACGGAAGCCAGGTATGGCGAAAAAACGATCCAGTGCACGCGGGTGTATCCGGACCCTTGGGTGACACCGGTATGTCGTTTGCGGTCAATGTTCATAACATCCGGACAGACAAAATGGAATCGGGGAAAATCCTTGGAACGCCAATCTCCAAGAGCCTTGGTGGCGGAGCGACGTTTGGCATTCGAGTGGATTACGATCGAATCTGATGACAATGAATGATAATTCGGTTGATGATGACGGCAAGAAGATTGCCAACCAAAATCTTGTGCAACGAACAAGTTCGACTTTTAGTTCTAACTTGCCAGCACTTCTACGAATTATCTGAAGCGGCGCATGTTTTGTGCGCCGCTTTTTTTGTTGATTTGTGAGAATAGACTTAAGTTCCGACATTTTACCTTGAGCCTTCGAAACGACGGATTTTTTCTGTCTTTGAAATCA
Source organism: Arenicellales bacterium (assembly GCA_965200645.1). Classification (GTDB taxonomy): domain Bacteria; phylum Pseudomonadota; class Gammaproteobacteria; order Arenicellales; family JAJDZL01; genus CBDAUN01. The sequence goes on along the minus strand of CBDAUN010000002.1, from coordinate 61,281 downwards.
ATGGGTTACAAAACCCGATGACGTGAGTTTTGTAAAATCGTCCGTGTAGTGTTTGAAATCTGTTAGTGCCTGACACTCATCTCTTGATTCCCTCTCATTCCTCATCTGTTCATTCGCACCAAATACGACCCCGACCGAGACCGCTATCGCGTCCAAATCGTTAAATCCGTACGTCACGGTGATCTGGTCCGACAAAAGATTGTCCGCCATGTGGGGATCGCCAAAAGTAAAACCGAACTGGAACCTTTACGCCAACTCGGCGAACTCATTCTCGCTGAAATACAACAGACCCATTCGCCACAGCAAGAACTGTTCAGTGTAAAAGAATATGCCCGACTGCTGACCCATGCCCGACAGGCCAAACAAGCTGAGAAACTCGGTGTCGATGTCGGTGAATGTCGTGAACAGGCACGTTTGACGGTGGGTGTTCGACAAGCGTATGGTCAGTTGTGGGAGACCCTGGGGTTGACCCGGGTCTTAGGTGCCCGCCGTCAAAGCAGCAATCAGATCTTACGCGAATTAGTCTTAGCCCGCATTGCCCAGCCACGCAGTAAACGGGGGACCGTCATGGGTCTGTCCCGGGATGCCGGCGTCACACTGTCCTTAGACCGAGTCTATCAGACTATGGACTATATAGATGACCGAGTCATTGACAAGATTCAGACTTTAGTTGGTCGTTATACCCAAAAGGTTGATCCTGAAGGGATGCACGTGGTCTTGATGGACTGTACCACGTTGTACTTTGAACAGGACCAAGAGGACGAAGGACCCGAGGCATTACGCTTGAAAGGTCGCAGTAAAGATGGCAAGGCGCATCGGGTACAGATCATCTTAGCTTTAATGGTGACTAACGAAGGATTACCGGTAGGCTATGAGGTGTTCCCGGGGAATCTCTATGAAGGTAAGACATTAATTCAGTTAGTCGATGACTGGCAGGTTCGGTTTCCGGGTGGACGCATGACCGTGGTCGCCGATGCCGGACTGCTCAGTGCAGACAATCAAGCCGCACTGCAGGCCCGTCAGATTGCGTATATCCTCGGTTATCGCATGAAGTCAGCCTCGGCAGTGATTAAACAACAAATCCTGGATCATGAGGCTTATCAGTCCTGGGATGGACTGAAACCGCAACCCCATCGTCAACAAGTGTGGCGTTACCGGGAGATCAAACACGGCCCTGAACGCATCATTGCCACTTATTCATCCAAACGCGCGCGTAAGGATAAACATCAACGCATGCGTGCTTTAGACAAGCTTAAGCGTAAGTTAGCTTTAAGTCAGACCCCGGCCAGTGTCGGTCATAAAGGCATGGCCCGTTTTTTAGACTTCCCTGACGGCAAGGTGGTGATCAATGAAGACAAGTTAGCGGCGGCCGCCCAATGGGATGGTCTGCATGCCATCATAGCCTGGGGCAATGATCACTTCAGTGCCCAAGACTTACTGAATCGCTATCGTCAACTGTGGACCATTGAACGCAGCTTTCGAACCAATAAACATGATCTACGCATTCGACCGATCTTTCACTTTAAGCCGGCTCGAATCCGAGCGCATCTGGCGATCTGTTATCTGGCCTTTGCCTGTGTTCAGCATTTAGGTTATCGGCTGCGTCAACTCGGTTACCCCATGAGTCCTGAAGTGGTGCGTCGAGAACTCAATGCGCTGCAGATGAGTATCTTATGGCGTCCGGGCACCTCGGACCAGTATGTCATGCCGAGTCGGGCGACGACAGAGGCGAAACGCATTTATCGGTGTTTAGGGTTAAACTGGAACACTGTCCCTTTTGCCCTGCCCAAAGGACGCGCGTCGCCCCCAAGTCGTTAAGTCTTCTTTCTTTCTTTTTTCTGTCTGACATCGGAAATTCCGATGTAGTGCCCCATTTCGAACCGTGGTCCTTTAATATCAATGACTTACAAGCGAAAATGTCGGAAGTCAAGATGATACCAAACGGGAATCTCTTCTGGTCTGATTGAAGATCGACTTGTAACCAAGTCCTGAAGTCACTGTCAAGATTGACCAATCGGGAACTTCGCGTTTAGAACCGAATTGAGTCCATCGTGTCAATTCTGCGGCATACAAAAAAAGCGGCACTTCCATCGAGGCGCCGCTTTTAATTTAATTTTAGCGTTTATATGCTAGAAGTCCACTTTTAATTGAACGAGAGCTTGGTTTTCTTCGCCCTCTAAATCGCTATCGTTGTTGATATATTCAAACGCTAAACTCGCTCCGCCACCAAGGCTCTTGGAGACGTTGAAGTTCCAAGGATTTTCCCCGTTGCCGTCTTTGCTGTCCGGATGATTAGCGACGTTGACCGCAAACGACATCCCGGTGTCACCCAAGGGTCCGGACACACCAGCGTGCATGTGCCTGTATTTCATCGTTTTTTCCGCATCACCCTTAACTGTCTTAAACACAACGTCGACACTTTCAGGCATCGCTTGGACTGCAAGTGAACCCGACATAAATGTTCGCACGACAACGCCATTTATACCATTCGCTACACTAGACTCTGCACATTTATACGACATCGCTTCAGTGACTTTACCTGTGGCAGTATCGATATCCCAATCTTGTAATTTTGCTAATCGATATTCCGTTGACACAATTTTATAAGGTACTCTAGTGTTCGGATTTTGTATTGGTTCCGCTGTTGTATCCGGCATAGTCATTTCCTCTCCATCCGCGTCAGTCTCCGTCACCATAGGAAATGCTGCATTTTCATACCTTTCAATTTTGCATACCGCAGGTTTGGCTGGCTGAGCTTTGACCTCAGGATTTGTCTTACGGGTTTCTTCTTCCCGGTCCGGTGTAGCAAAGGTGGTGACTTTCGATTCAGTCCAAGAACTGTACAGGGTCAGTCCGCCAACAGGAATAGAAAATCCAATGGCCGACTGTTTGGTCTTGTCACCTTTGGTGTTCTCATCCCTAAAGGCCAAACCGACAGTTGCCGCACCGGTGTCAAAGGACAACCCCAACTCCGCTGCGTCAACACTTCTGGTATTACCAGACTTCATCTTGGCGTCAACCTGAAAGCTCACCGGTCCAGTCGATGCTGAATACGATACCGTGTTACTCGTTCGCACCGTCGAGGCTGCATTGGTGCTCGCAACACCGTAGTCCGTCAGCACGCCGACGTGATTATACGAGGCACTGAACACACGCCCCAGCGTAATGCTTCCGAATCCGCCCGAAAGACCTACGTAAGAAAGCCGGTTGTCAGCCTTGAGTGTGGCTGAGCTTAGGTCTAAATTTTCCTCATAGCGATATATGCCAGAAAGCCCTTCGGAGATTTCGTTGGAGCCCTTAACGCCCCAGCGTGAGCCGTTGCTCTTCATCGAGGTTTCACCACCCTGACTTTGCACGATGCCTCTAAAGGAGCCATACCAGGTCGCCTCAGCCAATACAACTGACGGTACAGTCAGTTATGCTTAAATTACCCTCCTTTCCGTTCAGGTTATGCGCATCATAATGACAGAATATCTTTTATATACAATTACTTATATATTTTAATGTTTCGAATGCTGAATAATTTTCTGTAAGCTGAACTCCCCTCATCAACTCAAAATATAGGCATAAAATGATCTAAATATTGCATCGATATTTACGATAATTTGTCTCGAAAACTAACATTGTTTCACACCACACTTAAAGTGACTTACTTGACCAAGAGGATTGAATTCTTGGACACTTTTTGACACCCGAAACTATGCAAAATTGTCCAGAATGAAGAAGAATCTAATACAAAATATTTGTTGCATATACGCAACAAAATTAGACTTATTTTGAGATGAATTCGCTGTTTGTTAGAAAATCTATGTCAAGCAATCACGTTATCAGCATCCTCTGAACCACTTCCAAGTTCATTTTTTAGACAGAGTCGAGTACACCAATTCAAATCTAGTAGTCACCCGCTTCAGTGGATTTATATTTCCAAATTTATCCTCGTAACATCAATGCAAGGCGAATATCAATCGTTGATTATGTATATTGATTTTGTGTAATTTCTAAGACTCTTCACACTTATCAGGAACAAAAATGGTAGTGGGTATGGCCAATTACCGAGGAGTTTGTTGAGTTAAAGGCATTTGAAAACGTTTGGGATTAACAACAGAAAAATCAAACCCTGTTTCTACAAATTCTGCCGATATTTGATTTCCACAAAACAACTCGCTGGCGTAGCGACCAATACCCGGAGATGTAAATATGCCATAGCCTCCCTGTCCAACTACCCAGAAAAAATCTTCCACCTCTAAGTCCCATCCGACTACCGGATGACCATCCGGTGCAAAAGTTCGAAGACCGGCCCAACTATGTTCAATTCTCTTAACTTCGGCAGTTGTCATTTCTTCAAATCTTGCAATACCAATGGCAACGTCCAGTTCTTCGGGTTGTGCGTCACCAGGTGGGCTGGGAGTTTCGTCGGCAGGTGACAGCATCACCCGACCACTTCCAAATGGCTGAAAGTAGACATAGTCTCGGTCAATCGCCACCAATGGCCAGCCTTTACTATCGTGATTGCCCAATTGGTTATTGTTAATCAGTACTGCTGTCCGTCTTTTTGGGATGAGTCCGACAGGTTCTATGCCTGCCATCTGTGCTACCAAATCTCCCCAAGCGCCGGCAGCGTTGACTATCGACTTAGCTCTGAAGTTGTTACATTTAGAGTGAATCTCCCAAACCCCGTTCACCCGTTGAATTTCCGATATTTCAGAATTCCTAAATATTGTGCCTCCCGCATTGGTATACATCTTGACATACAAATTATGCAATCCATGAACATCAATTCCTGCGACGGCAGCCTCATAGACCCCTCCGACATAGGTGTGCTGCCGAAGAATTGGAACAATTTCCAAACACTCACTTTCATCAATCCACTCTGTTCCTTCCGGCTGTTCAACTTGGTTCAGATAGGATTCCGTGACTGCTGTTAGCAATCCCTGTTCACTTAACAGCGGAGTATCGACTTCAGCAGGTGGGGAATGCAAAAAGTTCACAGCTACTTTAGCGAATGCTCGAATTGAGTCGGGACCGTAGTTTGGTGTGAACAAAGCAGCACTACGCCCAGTCGTGTGATAGGCGAGGGTAGACTCCATCTCGAACAGATTCACTGTAACGCCTTTCTGAGCAAGAAAGGCGGCAACAGAAACTCCGGCAATTCCACCACCAATTACCGCTGCATCTACCGTTGGTTCGCTCATCTAAACTTCTTCTACTGAGAGAGTATGGCGTTCAACTCAGTGGGAGGGCACTCGAACCAAAGTTCACAATTACAATAGCGTTACAAATCTTTGCAAAGTCTAAGTGAATCGTAGATTGCCGCATGGATATTACGGCTTGAAACGGCATCGCCGACGCGAAACAACTTGTAGCCACCATCGGGATTGCGAACTTCGTCCTGTACTTTCCCAGAAATTAAGGCGTCAATATTTGTTATTCCGTGATTAGATGAATCGTACTTAAGATCAAAATATAACTCGTCATTGGGTAAAGTGCCGTGTTCAACAATGACTTGTTCATATTGTCGACGAGTGATTGACTTGTCGAATTCGTTAAACAATTCTGCTTCAATTTTCCCATTAACTCGATTTAAGCTTCGCAAGCGCTGGGTCAGCGTCATTTTGACAGCGTTTTCGTAGAACGTTTTAAGGTAAGTCGGATAATTTGATCCACCTACTTCCTGTGCAATCATGCGGTCCGGCGTAATGATTTCCACTGATATTCCTTTATTTACTAAAAATTCTGCACAGGAGACGGCTTGATGCTGGCCTATGTCGTCGTAAACTAAAATATTCTGTGCCAACTTTGCTGCGCCTGTTAAGGCATCCCAAGTGGATACTGCTAGTTCACTTCCAGAATTCAGGAACGACATGTTGGGGTAACCTCCAGTGGCAATAATGACTACATCTGGGTTCTCCTGCAGCACATCATCTTTTTCAGCGAAGGTATTAAACCTAAGCTCAACTGCCAGTCGTTGCAGCTGACCATAACGCCAATCAACGATTCCCAACAGTTCTCGCCGTCGTTCAACTCTGCTAGCAATTGTTAATTGACCGCCGGGACGGTCGGAAGCTTCAAAAACGACAACATTGTGTCCACGTTCAGCACACACGCGAGCAGCTTCAAGGCCGGCTGGTCCCGCACCGACAATTACCACTGTACGTGGAACATCGACTGGTTTAATGACGTGTGGGATTGTTTCTTCGCGACCCGTGGCAGGATTATGTATACACAGTGTTTCAGCTTCAAGATAGATTCTGTCAATACAGTAGCCTGCACCAACACAAGGTCTAATTTGTTCTTCTTGCCCGGTAGCAATTTTATTGACTATATGCGGATCAGCGATATGTGCACGGACCATCCCTACTAAGTCAACACTTCCACTTGCTACTGCATGGCGTGCAGTGGCTACATCTGCTATACGAGTTGCGTGCATAACCGGTAGATGTGTCTGCGATCGTATTGCTGAGGTAAATTCCAGGTGAGGTGCTAAGGGAGTGCCCATGTTTGGAATCATGTGAGACAGACCTTCATCTGTAGTGACATGCCCCTTAATCACGTTAATGAAGTCGATATGACCCGTATCTGTCAGTATTTCGGAAATTTTCAAGCCTTCATCAAATTGCAAGCCACCCTCTAAGTCTTCGTCGAAAACCATACGTATTCCAACAATAAAGTCCGCTCCGACTTGATTACGGATTTCCTCGACAACCTTTTTCGTAAATCGCAGTCGATTTTCCAGTGACCCGCCGAACTCATCTGTTCTACGATTAGTAAGCGGTGACCAAAATCCATCCAACAAGTGTCCGTACAGTTCAATTTCTAAACCATCCAGTTGGCCATCAATACATCGTCTGGCAGCACGTCCGTAATCTTGGGCGACCCGTTCAATGTCTTCAATCTCCATTTCCTTCGGGAATGAGCGATGCGCGGGCTCTCGAACACAGGAGGCAGCAATGGTTGGTAGCCAATCATTGACGTAAGGTGACGTACGTCGACCCAGATGGGTAATTTGACACATTACAGCAGTACCGTGTTGATGCACTCGATCAGCCAGTTGCTTAAAGTAGGGGATAATTTCATCTGAACCAGCATAGAGGTTTCCAAAAGCAGGAGGTGAATCTGGTGAAACCAATGTTGACCCACCGAACATGGTTAGTCCGATTCCACCCTTTGCCTTTTCCTCGTGATAGAGTTGATACCTTAGTTTAGGAAGGGAGTCTTCCGAGTACGCAGGTTCATGACTGGTGCTAATAATGCGATTCTTTAGTTCCAGATGTTTGATGCGGTACGGCTTTAGTAAGGGGTCGTTCTTCATATTTTCGAGTTAAGATTCTATGGTGATTGTGGCCAATTGTCAGTAATTCAATGAATTAATGTCATCGGTAATTTCCTACCAAAATATCACAAGTTAAGATGTCAGGTTTTGCTTTAAGGCACGAAGCTAAAAATACGACTAATTTCGAAGTGTTGAAGGGGTGAAAGACTGCTGAAAATCGCAGTACATGAAGTCTGAATTAATCGGCTAAAGAAATAGTAATCACCACATTGCTAGAGAAATTCACCGGAGTACAACTGTTAATATCAGTTTCAATTACATTAGCTAATATAGCCTTGTGAAAAGGTTGGCAATTCAAATGAGCAAGTTAGATTTAGAAACTATTCTCAGATAAGGCTCAAGTAACGTAATTTCTAACCTCCAAGTCCGATTGCATTTCGGAATGCGCATTTTCTAAATTTTCATCAGAATGACCGCATTTAACCATTTGTGAGTTTCAATGTTGCTGCCTTCCGACCAACGCAATTGTTCAATGAAAAAAATTGCATATTTTTGAGTCTTCCAGTCACCAGTTAAGTAAAATCGACTGGCTTTCTGACGTGTGCGATTCAACTCGTTTGTTGCTTTCTCGCTTCCCAAGCAGTGAATCCTGCGAAGGGAAGTTGAAATAAATATTCTCGAACTGTCAACTATTGTTGATAGTGAAAGATCTACGTTTTTTATGAAGAACTGGCGGAACTTTCATGTGATTTGGAATTTTGATCAACACCACTTTTGTACGCATCAAGGGCACCATCTATGTCGCCTTGGTCCTCAAGCACTTTAGCCAGTTCAATGTTTGCTTCGTACCTGCCTCCATTTTCAATACTGGAAGATAGGTGCTCTCCAGCACTTGTCCACAGACTGCTCTGAATCGCCAGCCTTCCCAAGGTCAGTAGTAAGTTAGGATCTGTGGGTTGGTCAGTGAGCCACCCAGATGCTCTGTCATAAAGTTTCTTGCGGTCCAGGTTTCCGTTTAGTTCCCCGTACAAATAGGCAAGTTCCGAATTCCATTTAACTGAAAGTGTTTGACGTATTACCTTTTCCGCTTCCTGGTGCCGATCAAAAACCAGCAGTTTACGAACGTAGATGACGGCCAATTCATGATCAGTAGAACTGACTTTGGAAATCTTTCTCCAAGTTTGGAGGAGTTGTCCTGCTGAATCGGAATGTCGGAGAGCATTTCTGTAAGTTTCGAAACTCAAATTTTCTAATTCTTCCTTTGGGTACACAGTGTACTTTCTCAAATCCGGCAACAAATCAAAAACTCCCTTCCAATTGTTTTGCCTTTGATAGGCTTCAGTTAGGAATTTTAATATTGCTCTACTGTTAGGAGTGATTCTGCGGAGTTTTTCGAGACTCACAATTGCTTCTTCAACTCGCCCTTCATCCAACAGCAACTTACATTTCACCAAATTGATAACTGACTTGGTAACCGAATCGTCAGCATTAGCCTGATTCAATAGTTCATCTCTTTTCTTAGTATCTCCCCGTTGTTGTGCGGAGTAAGCTGCGGCAAGATAATCCATTGCTGATTCTTGAGACTTGCTGGCAGTTAAAGTGAGTTGCTTCTCCGCCTTATCCCAGTTACCTTGTACCAGATGCATATATCCCTTGACTGACGCCTGTCGTTCCTTCTGCATCTTTCTTACCTTTAGCCTTGTTCTGAGATTCCGTGGAATTCTTGCAATTTCCGAGATGATGCTATAGGAAAAATACAAAGCGAGCCCAACCAACACTAAGACGATTACTGCCAGGGTTATTGATAGTTCAACTTGCCAATCACCCCACTGGATAAAGATAAATCCAGGTTCTTCAATGAGGTAAATCGTGCCAAAAGATATAGCGAGTGCGATCAGTCCGAGTAGGATTAATGTACGCATCCTACTCTTTTATCCTTCAGCTTGAATTGATCGCAAAAGGTTGATTGATTCTGCAACTTCGGGAATCTTTGGCTCAACAGTCATCTTCGAAAGTTCTTTGATTGAGTCTACTGTGAAGCTTACTTTTGGATCGGAAGAATCAAAGTGCACCTGTAGCCATGTAATAGCATCTTCGAGGGCTGATACATAAACCTCTTGGTGACTTTGCAGGGCAGCGACATTGGCTATTTGCAGAAGCAGGCGTAGATGTTCAACCACAATGCTTTGTTGATCTTGGTTCAGTGCAGGGGTAATGCGATCTTCCGTTTTTCGCACTCGAATTAGAGAAAAAACATCCTGCTTGATCTGTACCCAAATATTTTGTGAATTTATGTCATCTGAGTCTACTTCAGATTCATCTTTACCAACTTCCAGTCTATTGGATAGGTTTTGTGTTCTTAGCGGTAGTTCATCTACCGTGCGAGCATAGGCAAGTATCTTGAGCGAGATGCTTGATACACTGACTGTTGATGTTTGTTCCAGTACTGCGATTTCATCGTTTAGGGCTCGTCTGACGGCTACGAATCTAGGATCGTTCAATCGCTCAAGTTGTTGGTCGGCAATTCTCCTGGTGTCTGCTGCGGTGACAAAGTCACCGGCAAATTGAAGTCGATGATTACCTATTGCAATGAGTTGGCTTATTTCTTCAATTCGCCAGGCTTCGGCACTGGTGTCCTTTTTTTGGTATAGAGCAGATATTGAATCGACTATGTCATCAAGTTCACTGTTTAGTGACTTGTTTGACGAAGCCAATTGATCGATCATCGAACTCAACTCATTGACGTTTTCCTCAATAATCTGATCGTTTTGTTTTAGTGCATCTGCCTGTTGAATAAAGGTGGCAGATTGTTCGGTTACCGAACCAAGTTTAGGGGTGACTTCAAGTTCCAGCCGATAGACTGTATAACCTGATGCGCCTGCAGCAGCCATCGCAATGAGTATTGCAAGAAAGATCCAGCCACCTTTTGAGCCTTTCTTTTCGGGCTTTGGACTTCGCTCGTCAGTGTTGGTTGAAGACGTTGAGTTCTCTTCAGGCATGACGGCAATGTTTAAAATGTGATGTTAGTTGGTCGTTCATTGAGTACGGACTATGCGAAATAAATTGGGGAGTTTATTTAATCCAGTTGTAAATAATTTGAAGTAGTAGTTGGGAAGTTTATAACTGATTTCTACCAATTTTATTTATGATGGCTATAGTTGCTATGGGATTAAGGATTATAAGGAATGAACAATACATGGTGCAATTTTGGGACTTTGGTCTCCAAATTTGATAATGATTGATGGTGAATTAGCCAAGCAGTGCAGTCCAGATCGTAACTTTTACTGTTGGGCTGTCATTACGAAAAAACTTGTTTTTAATCGAGATTAAGTGTTGGGGGCAATCCCGCAATACCACAAGCCCTATCCCGGGGACATCATTTTGCCCAAATTGTTGTTGAAGATTATTGAGTATGCTGCCGAATATGTGTGCTAATAAAAAAACGGCACAACCGTAAAAGTTTGAGTAATTAGTAAAAGTTAGAGATTGGCTAGGTTATTTACTCGAAATCTAGTTCCTTGTTCAATTGTAGAAATAATCGATTCGTCAGATGCCTCATCAGTAATGAGAACGTTAGTACATCCAACACTATGCAAAAATTCTGCAATTCTTGTGCTGAATACTACAAATTTAGTTGAGTTCAATCGAGAGGATAACTGAGTGCCCAACAGGGTGAAAAGATTCTGAGCGCCAGTAACGCTGGTGACTACAACAAAGTTTATTTCTGCATTGTTTAGGTGATTGCTAATCGGTGTGACATCAACTTCTGGCAGCATCATTCGGTAAACAGAAAATGTAGATAGTGAACGACATTTCCCATCGATTTCAGACTGTATCAAGCCGCTACCCTTTTCACCCTGAAATACTGCAACTGATTTACTCTTTAAGTCTTGCATAGCATCCAATTGCAGGAGTGACTTGGCGCCGAAATCAGATTCAGGTGAAATTACGGAATTCACCCCCAACTGTTCAATTGCAGCCTGAGCTGTCTTCTTCCCCACAGCAGCGCATTGCGTGTTGCGTGGCCATTGCAGTTGATTTGTACTCAGCCAGCGGCTCACTGCATCAACAGCATTGACGCTCACAAAGATACCAACATCAGGAGGATCTTTGGTGGCAAATACTGATTCTAGCTTTGCTTGATTTGCAATTGTTTCGATTGCAATTGTTGGCAGACAAATAACCTCAAATCCCTTTACTTTTAATCTCTGTGTGAGTTCACCTGACAGGTGAGCAGGGCGTGTCACTAAAACAGTATTAGTCATTGAATGACTGTTATCCTCGACTTGTTACTGACTAAGTTTCAAGTATTTCTCTTGCGCCACGATTTAGAAGATTTTCCGCCAATGTTTCTGCTGCATCAATGCAATTTTCCAAAGTGGTTGATACAGTATCAGAAAGATTGCGACTACCCAAAGGATCCCCAAGGTAGGCATGTATGTTGACAGACTTAGTTTCACTTTGAGCGTGTACACCCAACGGCACGAAACAACTTCCTCCAAGTCTGCGATTTACGATTCGTTCCGCATTGACCAAAGTATGCGTTGAGGAGTGATCCAATGGGAGTATCAATTCGTGGGTGGCATCATCGTTAGCGCGACACTCTACTCCGAGTGCACCTTGTCCGGGGGATGGTACAAAATGCTCAACAGGTAGTTCTTGGGTTATACGGTACTCAAGTTCAAGACGCTTTAATCCTGCGACAGCCAGGATAATTGCATCGTAGGAACCTTCATCCAGACGCTTAAGGCGAGTCTGTACATTTCCTCGAAGCGTTTTGATGTTCAAATCTTTGCGAGTCATGAGTAACTGGCTTTGGCGGCGAAGACTGCTGGTACCAATCGTGGCATCGAGAGGTAGTTCTTCGAGTGATTTGTATGAGTTGGAAACCAATGCATCGCAAGGATTCTCGCGTTGCAAAATGACTGGTATGTCAAATTCAGGACGCAAATTTACAGTGACATCCTTCATTGAGTGAACGGCGATGTCAATTCGACCGTCCAGCAATGCGACTTCGAGTTCCTTTACAAATAGATTTTTGCCACCGATTTCAGTCAGCGGAACATCCGTACGTTTGTCGCCTTCAGTTTTGATGTAACAAAACTCAACCTCCAAGTCCGAATGATGTTCCTGCAACTGACTGGATACGTATTTAGCTTGCCATATAGCAAGTTCACTTCCTCGAGTTCCTATGCGTAAGATATTCATTGGGTATGAATTAAAAGTTTTTGGTTGTTTCGGTTAGTTTGAAATCTGAATTTCTATATTGGCGGCTGAGAGTGATTTCTTATTCAAGTTTCATGACCTTGCAGAACAATACGCTCTAGTCAGCGATATTTTGCCTGATTCAGCGTGAAATAAACAGGATGTTAAATGTCCCTCGTGGGGCGTATGTAAAATCTTGACCATTTTCAACATAATCATATAGACAGCAAAAGGAATTCACCAGTTTACATTGTTCAACAATGCTGCATAAGAACTCCAATAAATGGGGATTCGTAATGACCCAGAAATCTCAACGCTTTGGTGTTTGTCCAAAGTCGTTCAATTGTGGTATCGCTGAAGTACTCAATATGTTTTTTTGGAAAATATGATGAATAGGATTTTGAAACTGCAGGCAGTGCGGTGAGTTTCGGCAATGGTATTGGTTGATTATTACACTCTTTCAAGACTTAACTTCACTAACAGCCATACCACTCAAATGTTTAAGAACTTATTAATTCATAACGACAATTAAGTTGCGGAATTTATAAGTGACTTTGAATTATAGTACTGTTAGAAATAGGGCAACTTTAGGCATAGAGACTGTCCACCTCATGGGTAATCATCCATAGTAACGAATCAAGGTGAAAGAGCCTCTGTCAGACGGAGCCATGATTCGTTACGCAATTTTCCAAAAATCCACTCCCAAACAGTGAACTGAGTAGTCAATTCAACGACCTTTCGATTCTTTGCTTGCAAGTATACTGATAGCAAGCAACAATCTAGTTTTTTAGCTTTTGATGACTAGCAGAAAAAACAAGCAATGGGGAGGTCGATTTGCCGACTCTACAGCCCAGGAAGTGATGAACTTCACGGCATCAGTGTCATACGATCAGGTGTTAGCACAATACGACATTGCGGGGTCAGTTGCACATGGCAGAATGCTTCATGAAATTGGGATCCTTACAGATGATGAGGCAAAAGACATCAACAACGGTTTAACCAAGATTCTCAACGAAGTCGACTCAGGTGAATTTGTTTGGTCAGAAGAATTGGAAGACGTACATATGAATATTGAGGCACGTCTTACTGAATTGATAGGCGACGCCGGAAGAAAACTTCATACTGGACGTTCCAGAAATGACCAGGTTGCAACTGACCTTCGAATGTATACAAGGGACTATATTGAAGAAATAATTCAGGAATTACTTGAACTACAAAGTACTTTAGTAGAATTTGCTAAACGGGAAGCCAGCACCATAATGCCGGGCTACACTCATCTACAGGTAGCACAACCAATCACCTTCGGGCATCATTTGATGGCTTGGTATGAAATGTTGGAGCGCGATGGTCAGCGATTCATTGATGCGCTAAAGAGAGTCAATGTCAGTCCTCTAGGTGCAGCGGCATTGGCGGGTACTACCATACCCATTGATCGGCAACTTATTTGTGAAATGCTTGATTTTGACGATGTTTGCCAGAACTCTTTGGATGCAGTTTCTGATCGAGATTTTGCGATAGAAACAGCATCGGTTTGTGCTCTGACAATGGTTCATCTATCCAGATTTGCAGAGGAGATCATAATTTGGGCATCAGATTCATATAGATTTATTAGTTTGTCGGATGCGTATGCAACCGGGTCCAGCATCATGCCGCAAAAGAAGAACCCAGATGTGGCGGAACTCATTCGAGGTAGGAGTGCTCGAGTATCAGGTCAACTTCAATCACTGTTGATGCTTATGAAGGGGCAGCCTCTTGCATACAATCGAGACAATCAGGAAGATAAGATCGCATTGTTCGATTGCTTGGAAACAACTTTCTACTCAATTAAGATAATGAATGGGATGATTCAAGAAATGGAGCCGCAACGTGAGCGAATGCTTCAGGCCGCCTCTGAAGGTTTTTCAACGGCAACGGACCTGGCAGAAGGCCTAGCTAAAAAGAACGTACCATTTCGCACAGCGCATGAAGTCGTCGGTCAAATCGTAAGACACTGTATAGAATCCGATAGTCGATTGGAGGAACTAAGTTTGGGAACACTGCAGTCGTATGCAGCTGAAATTGACGAGTCAATTAAGGCTGACTTGAACCCGGTTAAAGCTGTTACTGCTCGTAATCACATAGGAGGCACAGCACCAGAGCAAGTCAAAAAAGCGGTAAAGAAAGCCCGACAACGATTAAAGCGGTCAAGGAAATTGATACTGAGGACAAATAAAAAATGAATAGGAGTTTATTGATTTGGGCAGCATTGGCTGCTGTGATGTTTCTTTCGGCTTGTGGCAATCGTGGGCCGCTAGTCTTACCTACTGAAACTAGTTCACTCAACAATCAGCAAACTGTACAGTTATCGATGACGCGATCAGTGTCCGATGCGATTCGATGGCATGCGGGTTGAGGATGTTGAACTCAGCGAAATAGCTGAGTCGTTTGGCACACCCTGCTACGTTTACTCTCAGGAAAAACTTGAATCCGGTTGGAATGCCTATGCGACGGCATTCTCAAATCTGGGTGGATCAATCTACTATTCGGTAAAGGCGAATTCCAATATCGCTATACTTGCCTTGATGGCAAAACTTGGGGCGGGTTTTGACATTGTTTCCGGCGGGGAGCTACATAGGGTATTGACTGCAGGCGGCGATGCGGACAAGATCGTGTTTTCAGGTGTTGGCAAGTCGGAGTGGGAGATTACGAATGCGTTAGAAGAAGGGGTATTTTGCATCAATGTAGAGTCGGAAGGGGAGTTGCATCGAGTTCAAAGAGTTGCTGAACAATTGGGCAAAAGAGCATCAATTGGTATTCGAGTCAATCCTGATATTGATGCGAAGACACATCCTCACATTGCTACAGGGCTGCAGGAAGCGAAGTTTGGAGTTCCGATTGAGCAGGCGCTTGGGTTGTATAGGAAAGCAGTCCAAATGGGCAACATTGATGTATCAGGCGTTGCGGTTCATATAGGCTCGCAGGTTTTATCGCTGGAACCATTTAAGGAAGCATTGGAAAGGGTTTTGGATCTTGTTGAGTCACTACAAAGCGACGGAATATCAGTACGACAAATTGACTTGGGAGGTGGATTAGGTGTTCGTTATCGTGATGAATTACCTCCAACACCTGAACAATATAGCACTTCGATTGCTGACGTCCTGCGTGATAGAGGTGTGGGCATTTCAGTTTCGGTCGAACCTGGTCGCTCCATTACAGCAAAAGTAGGGATGCTGTTGTGTAAAGTCGAGTATATCAAGCAGTCTTCGACAAAAAATTTCGCAATAGTTGATGCCGCCATGAATGATCTCATTCGCCCGGCGTTGTACGACGCTTGGATGGAGATTTCGGCGGTACAAGATTCTGACGAACCTGAACGAATTTATGATGTGGTTGGGCCGGTGTGTGAGACAGGAGATTTTCTCGGTAAATCGCGTAAGCTCCGAATTGGCGCAGGGGATCTATTGGTTGTAAGAGACGCTGGTGCTTATGGGGCAGCCATGATGTCAAATTACAATTCCCGTTTGCGTCCGGCTGAAATATTGGTTAGTGGCAATCAGATGCATTTGATTCGGGAACGGGATTTGATGGAGGATTTGATCGGGAAGGAGGAAATTCCAAGTCATATTTTGTGAATAAAACTTGAACAACACATTGTCTGCCTGACTTACAAGCGTGCCAATAATTGCATTATTGCTGACTAAATTCTTCCATAATTATCAACATAACCCTACCGAATCCGATTCGTTGCAGAAAACAGCCAGTTTTCAATTCAGGTGAATGACTTGTTTTCGGCGACAAACATCACAACTATACCAGTCACCACCAGAGCTGCCCCCAGTAACTGCATACCTGAGATAGGTTCACGCAGGAACAGCCACGATGCAAGCAGTGCAATAATGATAGTGCCGGCGACAATACTGGGTATGGCCAGATTCGCCGGCATTGGTGCACTACCAAAAGACCCACGAAACAGGTAAAAGTATCCAATCTCAGCTGCCCCAATACATAGCCCCGCTGCAGCAGCCCAAACATAGGCACCTAACGGCAGGGATAGGGTCTGGCCACCTCGTAGCAACAAACCAATTGCAAAAACTGACGAAATGGCCAGTGCTGAAATTTGAAGGGCAATAGTTGCCAAAATAGTGGATGTGGAAGTCACCGGCACCAAGTCGGTGGAAACTTTGATCAGCAGATTGTAGGCTGCATAGAGCGTTGTAATCGTGATCAGCAGGAGTAGGGATGAATACATAAATCAACTCCCTTTCGGATGTGAAATTGGCCAATTACTCCATAGTAATTTGCCTGAACTTTTCCATCAGTTCATCTTGAGTTTCGACGATGTTTGGATCAACTAAAATGCACTCGACTGGACATACTTCAACGCATTGTTGAGTGTCAAAGTGTCCGACACATTCGGTACACAAGTGCGAGTGTATCTCGTAAATCTCTGGCCCCATAAAAATGGCTTCATTGGGGCATTCAGGTTCGCATACATCACAGTTGATGCATTCGTCGGTTATAAACAGTGCCATTGACTGAACAAATTGTATCTATGAATTTGTTTGATGATAGCAGTCATCACTGCGAACAATTAAGGCGTCCAAAGCAATCGGTCTCGACTGGCTGATGGCAAGCGGATTGATGTTAACTTCCCGAAGGGTATTACCGTAAGTTTGAATCATTCGGCAAAAATGTTCAATCGTGTCAACAAGCGCATTCATATCTGTAGCCTGCTTCCCGCGCACTCCTTTCAGGAGTCGATAGATGCTTAACTTCTGTAAATTCTCGTGTATTTCCTCTGTCCCCACATTTGGCAGAATTACAAACCTGTCATTCATCTGCTCGGCGAAGATTCCACCTGTACCGACTATCACCACCGGACCAAATATTTCATCCGTTTTCATTCCTAGAATCAATTCATAATCTACCGTCATCATTGGTTGGACTAGCGCGGTTTCTCCAATCCGCTCTGCCATGGAACGATATTCGGCTATAAGTGAATGTTCATCTGTTATGTTGAGTACAACACCGTTCCTGTCGGACTTGTGAACTAATCCGGACTGTATGGTTTTGAGAACAACTGGAAATTCCAAGCTTTCAATTAAGCGGAACACGTCATCTTCGGATTGAACTGGAATACAATCCACAGTCGGCAACCCGAAACTCTTAAGCAATTGAAGAGCATCGTTTTCCTGCAAGACTAGGTTATCGCTTTTGAAAATAATCGGACTGGTGCACTGTCGAACTTGAGGTTGGAATGAGATGTCTCGAAAGTTAAGCCAATTGCGCACCGCCCTTAGGGTAGGTTGAGTACCGCAAAGAACCGGCACACCAAAGGAGTTCAAAACTTCGGTAGTCTTACTGCGGCGAACTCCCGTATAGTTCGTCATGTGAATTACGGGCTTGTCTACCTTTTCTCTCGTATGTCGTAACGCACTAATGCAGCTGGCAACCATGAAATTATCGTCTCGGATGTCCAGACTCAAAATTCCGATTGCAGAATTTTTGTCACTAGTCATTACCGCCAGTGACTCACGGAGAATATGCTCAAAGTTGTTGCCAGTACCCCAAGGGTCCAGAGGGTTTGAGGCTTCCTGACCATATTCCTGCAAACCTGCAAGTTCAGCCATGGTTTGTGATGAAAGCGATGCAAAATTCAATCCTAGCGAAGCTGCTTCGTCGGCAATCATACTGCGCTCTCCACCGGAGTCGGCAATCATCGCAATGTCTCCGGCTGGAACTTCCGGAAAATGACTAAACAGCATCAGAGTATTGGCCAGTTCATCCATACTGTGAACCCGTATTGCACCGTAGTGTCTCAGTACTGCGTTGAAGGCATCATCGTTACCTGCAAGCCCGCCGGAATGGCTAATGGTGTATTTGGCTCCGAGTTCGCTTTTGCCGACCTTTAACACAACAACCGGTATTCTGCTCTCAGCAGCCTGCTGCAACGCTTGTTCAAATCTCTCCGGGTCCCGCACTGCTTCGATGAACATTCCGATCACTTTGGTAGTCGGCTGCTTTAGTGCGTAAAGAATGTAGTCGGCGACTGTGCCAT
Organism: Arenicellales bacterium; assembly: GCA_965200645.1. Taxonomy (GTDB): domain Bacteria; phylum Pseudomonadota; class Gammaproteobacteria; order Arenicellales; family JAJDZL01; genus CBDAUN01. Next base: position 42,769 of record CBDAUN010000002.1, on the reverse strand, counting down.
TCAGTTCGGTGCCAGTATTAATAGACAAGTTGAACTTTAATTGCGGATCGTTGTGGGTTATCGCTGAAAATACTGATCCCGACTGAGAGATGAATGCGATGGGACCGCACCCCGAAATCTTCGGTGCACGAAATCCGCAAGCCCTGAGATTGAAGTCATTGTTATAAAATCCCATGGAGTTATGGCCTGAAACCGGAATACCCGCATCGTTGATTTTTCTTTTTATTCTTTCTGCCAACAACGGCTGGGTATCACCCTCGAAAACTGCGTTAGGAGTAATTACCATCGAACGTACTCCCGCTTGCAGAGCAATGTCTACCTGCTGTTCAAGACGCAGTGCAGAAATGACAAACATTGCAAGGTCAATGGGCTTACCAATATTTTCGATGGATTTGTAGCAGGTCTGACCTGCAATATCTGAATATCTTGGATTTACAGGATATAAGTTTCCATCGTAACCGCTTGCCTTAATCATTTCTAGCAGTTCATATCCTATTGATCCTTCTCTCGCGGACGCGCCGACAATGGCGATGCTGGATGGAGTAAGTAGCGGGGTAAGATCCATCAAATGTCCCATTGAATTGGGTGACAACTGTAGCCCAAGTTTGGGGTGACTTTATTATAACTACAGGATAATTTCGATTGATTGGTCGATGTACAACGAATTTCAGTTGCAATTTAAAGAATTTTGAATGATTTGTCCAAGACTTGGAAATTTTGTTGTGCCGGTGCGACGTAATTTTCGCACTGGACACTTGAAGTACGAATACGTAATAGCGAAACGTATTGATAAATTTGTAGTTTTGGCGTCTTTTTTGCTTTACCCAAAGAGGGTATACCTTTGGTAAGATTGACTACATAGAATATTAACAACAGACACTCAACAAATGTATCAGCCAGGCAAATCCGAACTCCGAAAATCACGCGTAAATCGCCCCTCAACCCTCCAGACCTCAGTATCATATACTCCAGAACTTGCACACCTGTCCCATCAGAGTCACTTTAGAAGCCTCATTAAATACCAGGCATCAAAATAACTTTAAACGTCCACACGATGTTTTTTGACATCGTAAACAACTTTTCAACATGAGACTCGCAGATCCTCTCACCTCAAACAGCAGGACGTTGATAGATCTGAATAATGTGACTGTATACAGAGGCGGAAAGAAAGTATTTGAACACTTCTCCCTAACCCTACCCCGCAAGCGAAACATTGCTGTACTGGGACCGAACGGTGCTGGAAAGTCGACGTTGCTGAAGTTGCTCATGCGCGAGTTATACCCGGTTAAGGATGACAACTCGAACATTCGAATTTTAGGCATGGAAAACTGGAATGTTTGGGAACTTCGAAGCGTCCTAGGATTTATTTCACAGGACTTACAGAATCGCTACCTAGGGTACGTAACTGGCTTTGAAGTAATTCTTTCTGGGTTTTACTCCAGTGTGGGTGTGTATGCCCATCAGAATTATCGTTCGGATGAGGAAGTCAAAGCAAAGGAAGTTGCCCGACAGTTGGACATAGGACATCTATTAGACAAGCAGTTTCAAAGAATGTCGACAGGAGAGCAGCGACGTTTTTTGCTAGGTCGGGCACTTGTGAATGAGCCTTCGGCTCTGGTTCTGGATGAACCAACCAGTGGACTTGATCTCAATGCAACTTTCAAGTATTTGAACAGCATACGAACACTTATGAAATGCGGCACGCAGATTGTGCTGGTCACACATCACATTCACGAAATCCCACCCGAAGTAGACTACGTGATTTTCCTTAAGGACCGAGGAGTGGTGTCTTCAGGTGAAAAGAGTTTGATGTTGAATTCTGCTGCACTTAGTGCGTTGTACGATTCTTCTATGCAGGTGGTATCCGCAAACGGCTACTATCAGGCAGTTCCGTTGGATTGAATGTAGCGTTCGGCGATTTCCCTGTGCCTGCGAAAACTAACCATTCTCAACAGCCATGTCATTCGAATGAGAATCAAGTTGTTCATCGCGACTTTTCAGAATGTTAAGGTTTGGTTCAAGTTGGGGAACCACTCAAAGTAAAAGTAAAATTTCAAGAACTTAAACCAACCAGACAGGAGTCGTTTACGTGCGCAGACCACGCCAAGCCCGTAAGAAGCAATCACAGACTGAAAGTCTTCAGCAGGCACCATTCGAGCAGATTCAAAATCCGTATCCGCCGGTGGAAATTCTGTCCGAAGAGGCAATGGATAAAATTCATAACGCATCATTGACCGTGCTTGAGGAAATTGGGGTCAATTTTCTGTTACCCGAAGCACGGGAATTACTTCGCAAAGCCGGTGCAGACACAAGGAAGGACGATACCCGGGTTAGATTTGATCGAAATCTTGTTCTGGAATCAATCAAACATGCACCTTCTGAATTCACACTGCATGCCAGAAACCCGCAGAAAAATCTTCGAATTGGTGGAAACTGGCTGGCGTTTTCCACCGTTTCCGGACCACCCAATGCAAGCGACATTGTCGGTGGCCGCCGTTCCGGAACTTTTTCGGACTACTGCGACTTCATTCGGCTTTCTCAGGCACTCAACATTGCCCACGCCATTCCCGGTCACCCAGTGGAGCCTCTTGACCTGCCACCAACCACGCGGCATTTGGACGCCGCCCAGGTCACGGTAACCCTTACGGACAAGGTGTACCGCTGTTATTCCCTCGGAAGAGATCGTGTGTTGGATATTTTGGAAATCACCCGATTGACTAGGGATGTTGATGACCAACAACTATCACAGGAACCCAGCGTTTTCACAGTAGTCAACGCAAATTCCCCTTTGCAATTCGATATTCCAATGCTTTGGGGAATTATCGAAATGTCAAAACTCAATCAGGCAGTAGTCATTACCCCATTTACACTGGCCGGAGCCATGGCTCCAATCACCCTGGCAGGAGCTATAACCCAGCAAAACGCTGAAGCGCTTGCAGGAATTACGTTTACCCAAATTGTCAACCCGGGTGCACCCGTTATGTATGGTGGCTTTACCTCCAATGTGGATATGCGTACGGGTTCACCAGCGTTTGGCACACCGGAATACGTCAAGGCCACACTCATCGGCGGTCAGTTCGCTAGACGTTACGGCATACCGTACCGCTCTTCCAACGTCAACGCTTCTAATGCACCCGATGTTCAGGCTGCATACGAATCCCAAATGTCCATTTGGGCAGCTACGCTGGCCCATACAAATCTCACGCACCATGCTTTAGGCTGGTTGGAGGGCGGACTTTGCGCCTCGTTCGAAAAGTTCATAATTGATGCCGAAATGCTTCAAGGAATGATGGAGGTGCTCAAGCCGGTCGTGGTTGACGACGACTCCCTGGGTTTGGACGCAATAAGGGAAGTTGGACCGGGTGGACACTTTTTTTCAGCCGGTCAAACAATGGAGCGATATCAAAGCGAGTTTTATCAGCCGATTTTGTCAGACTGGCGAAACTTTGAGACTTGGTCAGAGGATGGGGCGGTTGATGCCACAGCAAGGGCACACCGTATCTACAGGAGTCTGTTGGAGAACTTTGAACCACCACCTGTCAATCCTGCTCGAATTGAAGCGATCGACCGCTTTGTCAAGATTCGAAAGGAGCAAGGTGGAGCTCTGCCGTTGTGACTTTTTACTTATAATTCCACAGTTTACTAACTCGAGCATTCACGACCGGTTGGTTTATAGGAGTTAACCTTAACCGAATTTTGCGAGTATTGAATGAAGAAAACAGCCCATACCGTAATCATAGGCGGCGGCGTTGCAGGTTGTAGTGTTGCCTACCATCTCACAAAACATGGTGGTAAGGACATCGTTCTTCTAGAACGATCCGAACTCACTTCCGGGTCAACCTGGCATGCAGCCGGAAACACACATGTTTTACAGGATATTGCCAATCTGTCGAAGCTGCACTATTACACAATTACACTGTATCCGGAACTGGAGGAAGAAACCGGTCAGTCCTGCGGAATTCATCCTGTCGGCGGAATATACCTTGCCGCCACACCGGAGCGGTACGACCAAATCAGAATCCAGAGCTCCAAAGCGAAGTACTTGGGGTTGGAGTTCGTAGAAATATCGCTGGAGGAGGTTCAGGAGTTAAATCCCCTGTTGAATCTTGATGGAGTCTACGGTGCCATGTGGGAACCCAACGAGGCTCACATCGATCCTAGTGGAGTTGCAAATGCCTATGCCGCCGGTGCAAGAATGCGCGGTGCGACAATCTATCGAAACTGTCCGGTTATTGCAACAACTCAACTACCAGGCGGAGGATGGCAGGTGGAAACACCGCAGGGATCAATCATCTCAGAATTTCTGGTTAATTGCGCCGGTCTTTGGGGACGGGAGGTCGGAAAACTAGCGGGGCTGAACTTGCCTCTGATGCCCATTGAGCATCAATACCTAGTGACTCAAAACATTCCGGAAGTTGAGGCCTTGAATAAGGAGATTCCCCTGATTCACGACAACGACGGCGAGTACTACATGCGACAGGAAGGAAGCGGCCTTCTCGTGGGTGCTTACGAAAAGGACGGTAGGCATTGGTCGGTAGACGGAACCCCACAGGATTTTGGTCACGATCTGCTTCCGGATGACTTGGACAGAATTGTAGATAACTTCGCACGTGCCATGCATCGTATGCCCTGTTTGGAAACTGCCGGAATCAAGAGAGTAGTAAACGGTCCTATGATTTGGACTCCGGATATTTTGCCATTATTCGGACCTGTTCCTCAACTTAAAAACTATTTTCTCATCGGCGGATTAATTCCCGGATTTAGTATTGGCGGAGGTCTTGGAAAAATGATGGCCGAGTGGATTCTAGATGGACAGCCGAGTTTGGACCTGTGGCCCATTGACGTTGCGAGATATGGGGATTGGGTGACCCAAGACTACATACTTGATACCACCATGGATAACTATGGTTCCAGGTTTAGAATCTCATTTCCCTACGAAGAGCGTCCCGCTGGTCGACCCGTTCGTGTCAGACCGGCATATGAAAAGCAAAAGGCGAATGGTGCGGTTTTTGGTGCCCAGATCGGTTGGGAAGTACCGCTGTGGTTTGCCCCGGAAGGAACGGAAGCCAAGGAAACCTACTCGTTTAGACGAACCGAATCCTTCGACCCGGTTGGTGAAGAATGCAAAATACTTCGTTCAACAGCCGGACTGCTGGACACTTCGGCCTACGCAAAATATATCGTAAGCGGTCCAAGGTCAGGTGAATGGCTGAACATGCTCAGCACCAATACCCTCGCCCGCGTCGGGCGAATGGGGCTTGCTCCAATGGTGCATGAGCGAGGCGGTGTCGTGGCAGACTTTACAGTCGCCAGGTTAGAGGACAACAAGTTTCTGCTTATTGGTGCCGGCGCAGCTGAAATGAATCACTGGCGCTGGTTTCGGAAGCATTGGTTCGGCAGCGGTGTTGAATTCACTAACCTTTCGAATGAATGGGCGGGATTGTCCGTATCCGGTCCCATATCGAGAGAACTGATGCAGAAAGTAACAGGTGAGGACCTATCTGCACAAGCGTGTCCATTTATGAGTATTCGTTCCGTTGATGTAGGCGGTGTCAATGCTTTGATGTTGCGCGTAGCCTTCACGGGCGAACTGGGATATGAAATCTACTTTCCAGCGCGCCATCAGGTTAAAGTGATCGAATTGCTACTCGAAGAGGGAAAACACTACGGCCTTCGTCAGGTAGGCTCCCGTGGACTACTGTCTCTACGACTTGAAAAGAGTTACGGTAGCTGGAGTCGGGAATACACAACCGAATACAATCCCTATGAATCCCTGCTTGACCGATTTGTAAAACTGAACAAGGGCGAGTTCATTGGACGGGATTATCTTATGAAAATTGCGGATGATATCCAGAACTGGCAACTTACTTGTTTCAGCGTCGAAGCCGATGAATCTGATGCAGTGGGCGGCGAACCAATTGTTTGCAATGGGGATGTTATCGGGATAGTGACTTCTGGAGCCTACGGACATACTGTGGGCTCTAGCATTGCACTAGGCTACATTCCGCCATCCAGGGTGAGTGCCGAAAGCGAATACCAAATTGAGATTATTGGACATCCAAGAAAGGCAAAGATTCAAGACGTACCTCTGTATGATCCAGAGGGGAAGAAGATGCGTAGTTAATTGGATTGAGGCTATAGACAACAACCCTAGGAGATGTAAAAGGTGACTGAACAGCAACCAGCAGGCAGATATCCGATACCAAATTTAGATGAACTTCCGGAAGACATAAAGCAGAGAATTCTGGCGGTTCAAGAAAAGGCCGGATTTATTCCAAACGTGTTTATTACGCTGGCACATCGGCCTGACGAGTTTCGTGCATTTTTCGCCTATCACGATGCACTGATGGAAAAGGAAGGCGGACTAACAAAGGCGGAGCGGGAAATGATTGTAGTAGCCACATCCGGGGCAAACAACTGCCACTACTGCGTGGTTGCTCATGGAGCCATTCTGAGGATACGTGCGAGAAACCCACTTATTGCAGATCAGGTGGCGATCAACCACCTTAAGGCAGACATCACACCCAAGCAAAGCAAGATGCTGGATTTTGCAATGAAGGTGGCTACCGATTCAAAGTCGATTGAGGAGGCGGATTTTGAAGAACTTCGCTCGCTCGGGTTTGATTCAGAGGGAATTTGGGACATAGCAGCAATTGCAGCGTTCTTCGCTATGAGTAATCGAATGGCGAATTTCCTGAACATGCGCCCAAACGACGAGTTCTATTCCATGGGACGTGGTATTGGCTAGAAAAACCGAAAATTTGTTGTTTCAAAAGCAAACGATTTAGGTAGTGCAATCAAACTAGATTTCAAATTAGTTAACCGGATTTATTGGCTCAGCCAACTCTAAAACGTTGAGTACGACTGAAAATCTGGCAATTTTACGTCAAAATCACCTAAATATTGTTGCGTATATGCAACAATAGTTTCAAGTCAAATTCTTCTCAAATCTGGAAAATGTAGTGCAAAAATCTGTGTCTGATGGCATACAAGATTTCAATTCGTATGGTCAAGTAAGTCACTTTAAGTGTGGTGTGAAACAATGTTAGTTTTTGAGACAAAATATCGTAATTATCGATGCAAATGTTAGACCATTTTATGCCTAATTTTCAAGTTTATGAGGAGAGTTCAGCTTACAGAATATTATCCAGCATTTGAAACATTAAAATATATAAGTAATTGTATATAAAAGATATTCTGTCATTATGATGCGCATAACCTGAACGGAAAGGAGGGTAATTTAAGCATAACTGACTGTACCGTCAGTTGTACTGGCGGAGGCGACCTTGTATGGCTCGTTTAGAGGCATCGTGCACAACCAGGGTGGAGAAACATCAATGGATAACAGCTACTCTCGCTGGGGCGTCAAGGGATCTAACGAGGTTTCCGAAGGGTTGACCGCCAACTATCGCTATGAGGAAAATCTGAACCTTGGTACCACCACCCTTGCCGATGGTGATCGGCTTTCCTACGTTGGTCTTACAGGTGGATTCGGCACGGTCACGCTGGGACGGATCTTTAGTGCGGCCTACAATCACGTCGGAGTATTGACTGACCGAGGCATTCATAATGCTCCCAACTTAGGCACTGGGGGTCGTCTAAGCAATGCACTTTCGTATTCGGCTTCAACTGGGCCCGTTAGTTTTCAGGTTGATGCCTATATGACCCCGAACTCCGGAGAAAGTGTTGACAATGCGCAATTCGGTATGACCGTCGATACGGGATTCGGCAAAGTCGGTGCAGCGTTTGGCAACACCCAGAACGCCGGCAAGAAGTCAACTAAGATGACTGCAGTCGGTTTCGCTATTCCCGCCGGTGGCGTGGAACTCTACGCCTCGTGGCGCGAATTAAAGAATGTACCTGCCGTAGCCGCCGTACCCGGTATCTGTGGTCGTTCAGTTGAAGATGTTATTAATCGAGGTGAACCTTCAGAATTTAGTGGTCAAAGATTAGCTACTAGAGATGCGGACATGGATGGGATGTCCTGCAAAACCGCTAATACAGGCCTCACCAAGAATAAATTCAGATTAATAAAAGAAGGTGTGGTAGGAACAGATGAAATTCCCAAGGACAGGCAGGTTCACTACGGGATATCAGGTTCTCTTGGAGACTCTGGGATGTCCTACGCTATCAATGGTGCCGACAAGCAGGATGACACGACACCATGGAGCTTCAATGTTAATAAGGACCTTGGCGGCGGAGCGAGTCTGGCGTTCGAATACGTCGACTATGATGGTGCTGCGAAAAACGAATCTCTTCTTCGGTTGAAGGTTGATTTCTAACCGACTCAAGTCTAATCGTTAAATAAAGCGACGTACGTTTCGTGCGTCGCTTTTGCTTATCAGACGGGTCGCGAACCATCTGATAAGAGCCTGCTATGTTTAAACTCACCCACGCATTACAACTAGCAAAGCCGAAGAGTTAAGTTATATTCTTCAGACGCTTGAATAAACCTTCACCTCCATCCAAAAACACCTATTTCAGCAGTTCCAGAAAAGTTTTCGAATCGAACTATCCTCGATGCTGATTCCAGGTTTCAATTGGACTATATCTGAAGTAATTGGCATGCGGACAGCGTGAGAAGGTTACGGAATTAGCCTAAGTTGTCTAAACAATGAACTTGATTGCTATAGATCATATCTCTCCACTAGTCATTCGACTTATCTTCAAACTTTGTGACTCCTTTACGGGTAGATTTAGAGCATCCAATCGTCTAAATTGAATACCGATTGTTTGACAGAGATCAGGGCAGACTAGTACTTATCCGTTAGACGGGTCGTTACCTAGCATGAACAGTCTCATTTCAATGTTTCCGACACGTTCAATTTGATATTTCTGTGCGACCAGTCTCATCGAATTTAAGAACCTAAATTAATCGGTTGCCGTTACCATTCGCTTGTCCAGTCGTGAGGTTTCACGAAGAATTCTTTGGCTGTTGGCGCTTTTTCCTGGCACAATCGGGAAGACTTGATGATTTCCATGGGTTATGTACCTCAGCGTCGCAGAAACCCTTGAGTCTTAGATGCAGAACCTACTCTCATCGATAAAACACAGCCACTTGGAGGAACGCGCAATTCCTATTCCACCCAAATTGAAGTTCTTCGTCAAAAGGGCATACATCTGTCCATGATCTTTCTTTTCGTTATGAGTTCACAGAAGTGACCGATGTTACTGGATAGTGATTCAGAACATTTTCTGTTAAAACTCCAAAGCATAACCAACTCGGCATGTTCAAGGGATAGTTCTTTGGAACACCCGCCCTGAACTTAGTTTTGAAACTCTTTGGCGATTCTTCTTATTTCTTTCTTTGCAGTATCGGAGTCAACCTTGCCCCACTCAAATGTGGAAATGGTATTAGGGATGGCTAGCTTCGAATATCTTTCCCGGAACTGCAGGAACTGGTAGTCTGTGGATGGAGCTGACGCTTCAATCAAGCATGTAAACCTCACAATACAATTCTCCCATTTTGTTCGTTGCCCTACATGGGCGAATTTATAAAATGGCAGGTGCTCTGATGGTTATTTGTAGACCATCTAACAAGAAAAAGCGACGCACGAAGCCGTACGTCGCTTTTAACTAGATTTGTGTCAGTTAGAAATCAACCTTCAACCGAAGTAGAGATTCGTTGTCATCAGATTCGTCGTAATCCACGTATTCAAACGCTAAACTCGCTCCGCCACCGAGGCTCTTGGAGACGTTGAAATTCCAAGGATTTTCCCCGATTCCGTCTTTGCTGTCCGGATGATTAGCGACGTTGACCGCAAACGACATCCCAGTATCACCCAAGGGTCCGGACACACCGGCATGCATGTGCCTGGATTTCATCGTTTCTTTCGGCATACCCTTTTGGACTGCAGGTGAACTCTGTTCTAATGTTCGCAGGACAACGCCATCTATACCTGGTGCTGGAGAAGAATTTTGACAGCTAGGCATCCCTTCAGTGACGACACCCGTCATACTATCAATTGTACGTTCGCTCAATGTTGCAAATAGATATGACGTTCCTTCGATTGCTAGAGGTTCGTTACTATCAGGATTTTGTACTACTCTTGTTTTATCTTCTTTACTTATAGTATTTCCTTCATCGTCCGTCTCGTCCACCATTGGAAATGCCGCATTTGCATACCTGACTTTTTTGCATACCGCATGTCGGGTTGACTGGAGTACCTCCCGGTCCGGTGTAGCAAAGGTGGTGACCTTCTTTTCACTCCAAGAACTGTACAGGTTCAGTCCACCGACCGGAATGGACATACCAATGCCCGACATTTTCATGCTGTCCAAATTGGTCTTGGAATTCACAAACGCCAACCCAATTTTGGCCGCACCGGTATCAAAACTCATGCCCAACTGAGCCATATCCACACTTCTTTTGCTTCCTTCTTTCACATTCATGTTTGCATCAATCTGAAAACTGACTGGCCCGGTGGAGGCCGAATACGAAAGCGCGTTACTGGTACGACTCGAAGTGCTCGTGTTGGGGGCATTATGAATGCCTGTGTCTGTTAACGCCCCGAGGTGATTGTAGGATGCACTCCAGATCCGCCCCATAGTAACCGTGCCGAATCCGCCTGAAAGGCCGACATAGGACAACCGGTTATTATCGCTAAGCGTGGTAGTGGCAAGATCCAGACCTTCCTCATAGCGGTAGACGGCGGTCAACCCTTCGGAGACCTCGTTGGAGCCCTTGACGCCCCAGCGGGAGTAACTATCTTGTATTGATGTCTCGCCGCCCTGACTGTGCACGATACCTCTGAACGAGCCATACCAGGTTGCCTCTGCCAATACAACTGACGGTACAGTCAGTTATGCTCAGAATTCCACCAACTACATCGGCTGAGTCCGTTTATAACTTGAAAATTTATATTTATTTTTATTTTTATTATCAAAGAGTTACATAACTAATCAAAATTTTAGATCTACTGAATATCACAAATCAGGAGCCACTTTGGAAAAGAATATTTCAGACCCGAACGAGGATAAATGAACAATAATTCGATGCGAAAATCAGAGATTAGTTTTTCAATCTGTTGCGTTCTTTACGACATACATGAGCTAGGTTTTACACCTGATATTTGTAGTCGTTGAAGTGTGCTAGTAATGACGCAAAATCTGTTTAAATTCGGGTTGTCTGGTGGAGTGCCAAGTTCAAACTCACCGTTGCAAATTCGCAACAAATATTCGACAGTGTTTACAGACATGGTTTGACAGTTCGCTGCTGCTGCCGTGAGTTACAGAATTCTTTCTTCTAAAAAATCACTCAACTTCACTAGCTGTGATAGTTACCATTGGTTGAGTTTTGGCACACGGATTCCACTTCCAACTGCCATACATTTTGCTATCAAATGTAATGGTTAAACTAAACAGATGAAAAGCTGTGAAATTAGTCAGCAAAATAGAAAATTTTGTACGATTGTTCATTTCAAAAGTCCAAATATGCAAGATACTCATATAGGCAAAAGTTTGTTAATTCAAACTACCTAAAACGAATCTGGTTAACCGCATCTCATATGACCGAATTGTATGTTTTAGTATGTGTGTTACGTTGTTCAAAGTCGTCGTCCTCTGCAAATCGAGTCTACTTGCAGACCCAGTAATCGTGCCTAAATGTTACGCTGTCTAATTCTTTCACAGTTCAATCCTATGAAACAGTATTAAATTGTCAAAGAATTATTGATTGAACATGTCCAATTGTTCAAATTTCACTTTGAGGTAGTCTTGCAATATTTTTGGTTTTGTTAGGCATTTTTGAGGTGAAATTGGCATGTTGCGCAAATGCAACATTTTTTGATGTTTTTTTGCACATTTTGAAGGTTTAGTTTGATCTAGACATGCCCCTACATACAATACGAACTACGGAAATTTGTGACTTTTGTCCATGACAACGGACACGAATTTTCAAAGTGAAAATACTAAATATCTAGATAAATTAGAGGATAGTAATACTATGAAAAAGCAATTAATTGCGCTAGGACTCGCAAGTATACTGACTGTACCGTCAGTTGTACTGGCGGAGGCGACCTGGTATGGCTCGTTCAGAGGCATCGTGCACAACCAAGGTGGCGAGACCTCGATAAAAGACAGCTACTCTCGCTGGGGCGTCAAGGGCTCCAGTGAAGTCTCCGAAGGACTGACAGCCGTCTACCGCTATGAGGAAGGTCTGGATCTTGCCACTACCACGCTTAGCGATAATAACCGGTTGTCCTATGTCGGCCTTTCAGGCGGATTCGGTACGGTCACCATGGGGCGGATCTGGAGTGCGGCCTACAATCATGTAGGGGCGTTAACAGACACAGGCATTCATGATGCCCCCAACGCAAACGTAGGGACTCGCACCAGCAACGCGCTTTCGTATTCTGCTTCAACCGGGCCAATCAGTTTTCAGATTGATGCCAACAGGGCAAATGGTGTCAACAAGACGCAACTCGGCATGACTCTCGACATGGGATTCGGTAAAGTTGGCGCGGCGCTGGCCAACGACAAGAGTTCTGCCGTTATGAAGACGGATATGTCTGCAGTCGGATTCTCAATTCCCGTCGGTAGCATAAACCTCCACGCATCGTGGCGCCAAAATAAAACCACCAAGTTTGCTGAATTTGTCACAATTCCTGCAACAGCAGAAAGATGCAAACGGGAAGCACTGGCTAAAGCTAATAAACCGGGTGATATCAGCTATAAGCCAGCGACAGGTTTTGATGAAAAAACTGGCGCAGGAACGTGTAGTTCCGATACTGATAAAGCCAAATACACCTTTTTACCTGGCTCGCCGGAGATGAAAAGTACAACGGAAACAACTGCGTTGAAAGATCCTATAACGGCTAAGGACACGGCGGTTCATTATGGAGTTTCAGGTTCCCTTGGAGACACAGGCATGTCTTATGCCGTCAATTTTGCAGACTTAGATAATGGTTTGGATCTCGACACGACCCCTTGGAACTTCAACGTCTCCAAGAGCCTTGGTGGCGGAGCGAGCTTAGCATTTGAATACGTTGACTACGATGGCGGTGCGAAGGGTATGACGGAAAACGAATCTGTACTTCGGTTGAAGGTTGACTTTTAACTGACACAAATCTAGTCTAAAAGCGACGTACGGTTTCGTGCGTCGCTTTTTTTATTAAGTACCGACATTTTCTTTTAAGTCTTCGAACGACGACGGATTTTTTCTGACTTTGAAATCAATGGGTTACAAAACCCGATGACGTGAGTTTTGTAAAATTGTCCGTGTAGTGTTTGAAATCTGTTAGTGCCTGACACTCATCTCTTGATTCCCTCTCATTCCTCATCTGTTCATTCGCACCAAATACGACCCCGACCGAGACCGCTATCGCGTCCAAATCGTTAAATCCGTACGTAACGGTGATCTGGTCCGACAAAAGATTGTCCGCCACGTCGGGATCGCCAAAAGTAAAACCGAACTGGAACCTTTACGCCAACTCGGCGAACTCATTCTCGCTGAAATCCAACAGAGCCATTCGCCACAGCAAGAACTGTTCAGTGTAAAAGAATATGCCCGACTGCTGACCCATGCCCGACAGGCCAAACAAGCTGAGAAACTCGGTGTCGATGTCGGTGAATGTCGTGAACAGGCACGCTTGACGGTGGGTGTTCGACAAGCGTATGGTCAGTTGTGGGAGACTTTGGGGTTGACCCGGGTCTTAGGTGCCCGCCGTCAAAGCAGCAATCAGATCTTACGCGAATTAGTCTTAGCCCGAATCGCCCAGCCACGCAGTAAACGGGGTACCGTCATGGGTCTGTCCCGGGATGCCGGCGTCACACTGTCCTTAGACCGAGTCTATCAGACTATGGACTATATAGATGACCGAGTCATTGACAAGATTCAGACTTTAGTTGGTCGTTATACCCAAAAGGTTGATCCTGAAGGGATGCACGTGGTCTTGATGGACTGTACCACGTTGTACTTTGAACAGGACCAAGAGGACGAAGGACCCGAGGCATTACGCTTGAAAGGTCGCAGTAAAGATGGCAAGGCGCATCGGGTACAGATCATCTTAGCTTTAATGGTGACTAACGAAGGATTACCGGTGGGCTATGAGGTGTTCCCGGGGAATCTCTATGAAGGCAAGACATTAATTCAGTTAGTCGATGACTGGCAGGTTCGGTTTCCGGGTGGACGCATGACCGTGGTCGCCGATGCCGGACTGCTCAGTGCAGACAATCAAGCCGCACTGCAGGCCCGTCAGATTGCGTATATCCTCGGTTATCGCATGAAGTCAGCCTCGGCAGTGATTAAACAACAAATCCTGGATCATGAAGCTTATCAGTCCTGGGATGGACTGAAACCGCAACCCCATCGTCAACAAGTGTGGCGTTACCGGGAGATCAAACACGGCCCTGAACGCATCATTGCCACTTATTCATCCAAACGCGCGCGTAAGGATAAACATCAACGCATGCGTGCTTTAGACAAGCTTAAGCGTAAGTTAGCTTTAAGTCAGACCCCGGCCAGTGTCGGTCATAAAGGCATGGCCCGTTTTTTAGACTTCCCTGACGGCAAGGTGGTGATCAATGAAGACAAGTTAGCGGCGGCCGCCCAATGGGATGGTCTGCATGCCATCATAGCCTGGGGCAATGATCACCTCAGTGCCCAAGACTTACTGAATCGCTATCGTCAGCTGTGGACCATTGAACGCAGCTTTCGAACCAATAAACATGATCTACGCATTCGACCGATCTTTCACTTTAAGCCGGCTCGAATCCGAGCGCATCTGGCGATCTGTTATCTGGCCTTTGCCTGTGTTCAGCATTTAGGTTATCGGCTGCGTCAACTCGGTTACCCCATGAGTCCTGAAGTGGTGCGTCGAGAACTCAATGCGCTGCAGATGAGTATCTTATGGCGTCCGGGCACCTCGGACCAGTATGTCATGCCGAGTCGGGCGACGACAGAGGCGAAACGCATTTATCGGTGTTTAGGGTTAAACTGGAACACTGTCCCCTTTGCCCTGCCCAAAGGACGCGCGTCACCACCAAGTCGATAGGTCTTCTTTCTTTCTTTTTTCTGTCTGACATCGGAAATTCCGATGTAGTGCCCCATTTCGAACCGTGGTCCTTTAATATCAATGACTTACAAGCGAAAATGTCGGAAGTCAAGAAGCCATTAAATGACATCACCGATTTTCTTTTTGAACTGTATAGGCACAACTTTTACATTGCGAGTTCCCTTTAGACGGTTCATGAACCGTCTGATAAAAAAAGCGACGCACGAAACCGTACGTCGCTTTATTTAACGATTAGACTTGAATCGGTCAGAAATCAACCTTCAACCGAAGAAGAGATTCGTTTTTCGCAGCACCATCATAGTCGACGTATTCAAACGCCAGGCTCGCTCCGCCACCAAGGCTTTTGCTAACGTTGAAGTTCCATGGTGTCGTGTCATTCTGCTTGTCGGCACCATTGATAGCGTAAGACATCCCAGAATCTCCAAGAGAACCTGAGATCCCATAGTGAACCTGCCTGTCCTTGGGAATTTCATCTTTTTCTACCACACCTTCTTTTTCCAATTTGAAATGTTCCTTCATATCGGTCAAATTCTTATTGAGGGACATACAAGTCCCATCTGCGTCCGCGTATCTATCAACTAATGGAGATTGTAGCTTTTTAGGATCCATAGGACGACGGCAGATCCCTCGCACTTCCGCTACGGCAGGTACATTCTTTAATTCGCGCCACGAGGCGTAGAGTTCCACGCCACCGGCGGGAATAGCGAAACCGACTGCAGTCATCTTCGTTGACTTCTTGCCGGCGTTCTTGGTGTTCCCAAACGCTGCGCCGACTTTGCCGAATCCCATATCGACGGTCATACCGAATTGCGCATTGTCAACACTTTCTCCGGAGTTCGGACCCATATAAGCATCAACCTGAAAACTAACCGGCCCGGTGGAAGCTGAATACGAAAGTGCATTACTCTTGCGAGTCGCTACGCTAGTGTTGGGGGCATTATGAATGCCTCGGTCTGTCAACGCTCCGACGTGATTGTAGGCCGCACTATTGATCCGTCCCAGCGTGACCGTGCCGAATCCACCCGAAAGACCGACGTAGGATAGCCGGTTGTTAGCACTAAGAGTAGTGGTGCCAAGATTTAGAGCTTCCTCATAACGGTAGACGGCAGTCAGCCCTTCGGAGACCTCGCTAGAGCCCTTGACGCCCCAGCGCGAATAACTGTCATCCATTGACGTTTCGCCACCCTGATTGTGTATGATGCCTCTAAACGAGCCATACAAGGTCGCCTCCGCCAGTACAACTGACGGTACAGTCAGTTTTGCTTAAATCGCCCTCCTTCCGGTTCAAGATATGCGCATCATAACGACAGAATATCTTTTATATACAATTAGTTATATATTTTAATGTTTCGAATGCTGGATAATTTTCTGTAAGCTGAACTCCCCTCATCAACTTAAAATATAGGCATAAAATGGTCTAACATTTGCATCGACAATTACGATATTTTGTCTCAATAACTAACAGTGCTTCAGGTCACACTCAACGTGACTTACTTGACCAATCGGATTGAATTCTTGGACGCTTTTTGACACCCGAAACTATGCAAAATTGTCCAGTATAGAGAAGAATCTAATACGAACAATTTGTTGCACATCCGCAACAATTTTTGGGTGTTTATCAGGTTGAGAGGTTAATTCTTCGGTCGTATTTGCCATTTTCGTGCCGCCTCAGCCAACCTATTTGGCCGACTGAATATAAATTCGGTATCCAAACGGGAGTCGTGTTAACTCAAATGCTTGACTACGTTGACGCTGTTTTCGTTTTTAACCTAAAGCACGACGAGTGGGCACCGTAAGTTTCTCGTGCCACTTGCCAAAATTCAGGCATTCCGATTCGCTTTGGCAATTTCACAGCAGGGATTTCGCAAGGAACTGCTGGACTTCGTAGCCAGTAGGAATTTTAATGGGTTACTTTACAAAGCAAACTGGACACATACTGAATTGAGACAAATATAGGAAAAGTCTTAAGAAGAATATCTTTTTCTACGAATAGAGTAACTGTCATATACAACTTTGTTGAAAGCCAACGAGTGTTGTATCTAGCAAGCTGATCCACCAGTCTTCCTTGGCTTGATAAAAAATATTTGGTCAAGATATTTTTTCCGGTCGACCAGGCAACCGTCCAAATTTATTTTTGCTCCTGATTCGCTCCTTTGCCCATTTTGGAAACCATCAAGACCTGAAACTGGTTATTCTGGGAGAAGGAGTTGAGGTAAACCCTTCAGTCTGAAGTCTATGAGAATCGTCTGTCCGATGTGGTTTCGACGCCGGATGGCTGTTAAAGCCTTATGCCTTTCTAAATTGTGCCGACGTCTTCGCGTTGTCATCCAGATTGAATGGTTGTAGCGATATTTTGATTGAATCGTTGGATTGCGGGTGTATGGCTGTCTCCACCAATTGTTCGACAAGTCCGAAAGAGATTCGTGACCTCAAGCGCTTTGGTGGTTTGGTGCACGTCGATGATTCAGAAGCCATGAGTGATGCAATAAGCAATACATCGGATCCTGAAACTGATCGTTGGTCGGTCAATAATGCGCTTGAATTTTGGTTTGATAAAATTCTTGTTCAATTCGACCGGCTAATTGGTGATGCCATCGGTACAAGGCAAATTAATTGATGGACGAAATATTTACAATTAAAGACAGATACCATCCGTTCTATATTACCTATGATTGAACCTTATACCGTTGCTCTAACTTCCTGTGGACGATTTGATCTTTTGGAACAAACATTGGATTCACTGTTGCCACATTTGGAAGGACCCTTGGCAAAAATCGTAATTGCTGAAGATAGTGGCAGTTTTGAAGTTGAATCCGTCGTGCGGAAGTACGAACATACTGAAATAAAATTTGAGATCATGGTCAATACCTCCCCCCTAGGACATATAAGGAGTATCGACAGACTCTATTCAAACATCGATACAGAGTGGATCTTTCATTGCGAAGATGACTGGGAGTTTTTTTCCGACAGATTCATCGCAGACTCCTTTGCTATTCTCAAGGAAATTGATAGTTGCTCAATGGTAAACCTTCGTTCGGTATCAAATTTACGGCGCCCTCAGTCCCCTCCAATTGATCACACTTCAACTGGTGTTAGTTATCAAGTTCTACGTGCATCATATGGTCCTCTAGCCGGCCTCAATCTGAACCCTGGATTACGTCGGATGAGAGATTATCGGATTGTTGGCCCGTATGCCAGTTACGGCCAATGGACTAATGAAAGAAGAGTAGCCCAAGTTTACTTCAAACTAGGATACAGAATGGCTTTCCTTACCAAACCAGCCGTGCGACACTTGGGAGGCAACAGGCGCATTCCAGACCAGAGAACTCGATTGGCTGGTAGCAGGCGGTCACAAAAATTGAAGCGATCTGTACTCAAGCGTGTCGAACGACTTCGGTTGAAGTTAAAAGGTGAAAACAATCCATTCGAAATAGCAAAGAATCGGTTTGGGAAGGCGCGACCTAGTATGAATCGATGGGTGAATTTTAATCAGTGAAGATAATTCCTCAAGAAATTCATCTGAATTACTATAGCAATTGCTGAATGAAAACTTATCTGCCAAAGTCAGTTCATCTAACCACAGAGTTGGAAATTTATCAGGACACTTCCCAGTTTGCAAAAATTCTCCGAAGACCAACAGAGGAAATTCAAAATAAGAAGAATCTTTTTCGATGTGTTTATGGAACCGTATCAGCGTATACAGCGTGCGATTGGGCCTGTTTCAAGTCACTAAACTGAAGTTTGCTCGAGCGCTCGCTGACTCGCGTCAAATCTGCGAACACCAGTTTGAAGAGTTACTTGTCATGGCACAGGTGCGGAATCACCCTGGTACGGTGGCCCACTTCCACGAAACTACGTTCCACCCGGTTGACGGCATACACCTGTTGGCGGTGGCACGAAGGCACGATCAGGTGGCCGGGGCTTGATCGGCGGTAATCCGCCAGACACCAGCAGGCTGCTGGCAAGCAGGAGTTAAGCTTTTTCGGTGTAATTTCAGGCGCAACTGCTAAATCTCAGCCGCAAAGCCCAATATAAGGAGTAAACGAAAATTGAAACATCGAATATTCCATTGAATTCAACATACTTCATAACGCGAATCCCCCTTGGTAATATTTTTATTAGCTACACTTAACTTCCGACATTTTCGCTTGTAAGTCATTGATATTAAAGGACCACGGTTCGAAATGGGGCACTACATCGGAATTTCCGATGTCAGACAGAAAAAAGAAAGAAGACCTAACGACTTGGGGGTGACGCGCGTCCTTTGGGCAGGGCAAAAGGGACAGTGTTCCAGTTTAACCGTAAACACCGATAAATGCGTTTCGCCTCTGTCGTCGCCCGACTCGGCATGACATACTGGTCCGAGGTACCCGGACGCCATAAGATACTCATATGCAGCGCATTGAGTTCTCGACGCACCACTTCAGGACTCATGATATACGCAATCTGACGGGCCTGCGGTGCGGCTTGATTCTCTGCACTGAGCAGTCCGGCATCGGCGACCACGGTCATGCGTCCACCCGGAAACCGAACCTGCCAGTCATCGACTAACTGAATTAATGTCTTGCCTTCATAGAGATTCCCCGGGAACACCTCATAGCCTACCGGTAATCCTTCGTTAGTCACCATTAAAGCCAAGATGATCTGTACCCGATGCGCCTTGCCATCTTTACTGCGACCTTTCAAGCGTAATTCGTCTTCTTGGTCCTGTTCAAAGTACAACGTGGTACAGTCCATCAAGACCACGTGCATCCCTTCAGGATCAACCTTTTGGGTATAACGACCAACTAAAGTCTGAATCTTGTCAATGACTCGGTCATCTATATAGTCCATAGTCTGATAGACTCGGTCTAAGGACAGTGTGACGCCGGCATCCCGGGACAGATCCATGACGGTCCCCCGTTTACTGCGTGGCTGGGCAATGCGGGCTAAGACTAATTCGCGTAAGATCTGATTGCTGCTTTGACGCCGGGCGCCTAATACCCGGGTCAACCCCAGGGTCTCCCACAACTGACCATACGCTTGTCGAACACCCACCGTCAAGCGTGCCTGTTCACGACATTCACCGACATCGACACCGAGTTTCTCAGCTTGTTTGGCCTGTCGGGCATGGGTCAGCAGCCGGGCATATTCTTGTACACTGAATAGTTCTTGCTGTGGCGAATGGGTCTGTTGTATTTCAGCGAGAATGAGTTCGCCAAGTTGGCGTAAAGGTTCCAGTTCGGTTTTACTTTTGGCGATCCCGACGTGGCGCACAATCTTTTGTCGGACCAGATCGCCGTGACGTACGGATTTAACGATTTGGACGCGATAGCGGTCTCGGTCGGGGTCGTATTTGGTACGAATGAACAGGTGAGGAATGAGAGAAGATGACAGGCTCAATGTCAAGCATAAAATTACTATATGGGCGGTTATGAAAATATCACGTCATCTGTGTGTAACCCATTGAATTTAAAATTAGAATATTTGATTTTCGAAGACTTAAAATGAAATGTCAGAACTTAAGTTTAGATTTCTACAGCAAGATTCCATTGGAATCTAAAGTAACTTTCAAACGGACGACTCAGTCTGGATGATGAGGCTGTATATCAAAGTTTTTATCGTCTTTTGCAAAAGTTTTAACAAATGTTACCAAGCGTCCGTGTGGCCTTGGTAAACTAGTTTCAGTATCCCGCCGTAGCCACAAAGTTGGACCTACAACATATCTAATTGATGTGGGAGTTCGGGTCAACGCAAGATCAAATTTGTTCTGCTAGTCCGTAATTAGATTCCCAAAGTTCAAAATTGTTACGGAGGATTACAACTAAAGGAACAATTGCTTCAAAAAACTACAACTTGTCCAGTGCTTGCGCCAAATCACCAATAAGATCATTGACGTCTTCGATTCCAACGGATAATCGAAGGAGTTGTACAGGCACTTTACTTTTAGGTCCTTCAACAGTCCTACGATGTTCAATAAGACTCTCTACTCCACCTAACGAGGTTGCTCTGGTAAATAAACGTACAGATGAAGCGACTAATTTTGATGCATCCGACCCGCCCTTAACCAATATCGATAGCATCCCTCCGTAGCCATTTTTCATTTGTTTTCTTGCAATTTTGTGTGATGGATGGTTGGGGAGACCCGGATACATAACTTGATCAATTTTTTTATTACATTCCAGAAATTCTGCAATTTTCAT
This sequence comes from Arenicellales bacterium, assembly GCA_965200645.1. Lineage (GTDB taxonomy): Bacteria > Pseudomonadota > Gammaproteobacteria > Arenicellales > JAJDZL01 > CBDAUN01. The sequence continues at coordinate 21,573 of CBDAUN010000002.1, read as the reverse complement.
TGCATTTTCTGAACACCTTTCAAATCGAAGGGCGAGTGTTCGCATCCCTCGCAATAACAGCCAGGCTTCAAAAGATCCAAGTACACTTCCCGACAGTTTACGAATCTCCAGAATCTCCTCCCAACGGGAGTCTTCAGTTTTTGTTGTAAGCAACCCAGCATTCAAGTCACTGTGACCATTAAAGTACTTGGTTGCTGAATGAAACACAAGATCCGCACCTAAGTCCAACGGACGGGTTGTTACTGGCGGTCCACAGGTTCCGTCAACACCTAAAATTGCCCCGGCGCGATGTGCCACGTTTGCTGCCTTCTTGATGTCAACTACATCAAAGGTAGGATTTACCGGAGACTCGAGCCAAACGATTGCAGTCTTGCCGGGCTCGATGGAGTCTTCAATACTTCCTTTTTTAGCCGGATCGAAGAAAGTAAGTCCAATGTTGCGTTGCTGGGAAATTCGCCTAAGCCAAGATTGAGCCCCGTGATACATAATTGAAGGTGCAACAATGTGTTCTCCAGTATTTACGGTTTCGAAAATGGCTGCAATAGCAGCCAGTCCAGATGCGAATAATTTGGCACTCTTTCCGTTTTCCAGTTCACACACAATTTTTTCTACCTGATCATGAGTTGGATTTTGGTAGCGCCCGTAGTTGTAGTTTCCGATCAGCTCCAGCTCTTGATCGCGAGCAAATGTGACAGAGTTCTCTATTGGCGGAACAATTCCACCCGTTTCCTTGTTGATGTAATGCCCAGCTTGTGCCAGCAGTGTTTTGATGTCAGTCATAGTTATTGATGATTTTGTTTTGATTCGTAGGCTGATTAGTGCAGTTACATTGTTGATTGTTTCAGTCAAGTTGCCACTTTACTGGTTGTAGTTGCAGGCCTTTAGATGATTTGAATTGAGTACTTCACTTTTCCATTTTAAAAGCTAAGTCGGTGCGAAATTTTGACTCTAGTTCGAATTGGAATCTCCTAAAGAACTCCAGTCATCTGAATAACTGAAAAATTTAAATGGTTCTCTGTGCTCAGGTGTAATGACAATCGATTCACCTTGGAACTGTACTGTCTTAATATTAGAGAAAATATTGCTCAAACGTTCCTTATCAGTGGGGGTTTGACAGACATAGTAAATCTCATCCCACATTCCTTTGCGCCTGCCGTCCAGATGTGTGACTAATGCTTCGGAATACTTGCTTGGAGTTTTAATTGTTCGTTCCAGTTCAACAGCAATAACTTTACCATCGCTGCGAGTAGCAATAGCGTCCGGATATTTTTTCATCTTACCTCGAAGTCTGCCACGGTCGCCAATGATCCAATTCTTCCAACCTGACCCTTCTGCACGAATTCGTGCCCGTTGTAAATCCAAGTGGTGGTTCAGCGTCAATGGGTGTGCCGTTCCCTTCCGATATGCAGGACGACCAAAGTCACATTCAGTGAGCTCTATTGCTGCAGCACAGCCTCTTGCGCTTATTCCCCAAATAGTCGTATCGGGTCCATAAGAGGTTTCAACTTCGGAACTTCTGATTAACTTTTTTGACTCCATTTCGGACAGTAAGAAATTCACCTCTTCAGTTGAAAGAGGAGCCAGTAATTCCAGCACAACGTCGGTATGTGTCCATGTTTCATCGTAGATAAATATCAGTAGTTTGTTGAAGGGTTCGGCGTGGTACTTGTCATCAATCCCTTCGGTAATCGACTTAAATTCCTGTTCAGACTCCTCAACTGTTATGGGACTCAATAGATCAACTTCGATACTTTCAATTTGGGATGCAGATACGGGCTGAACATGTACCTTGTCGACTTTTATTGCAGATGTTGCTGCAAACGTTGGTGTGCCTGTTCCAATACATACAGCACACCCGTCAGGCATCTTCATCACCATATTCACGTCGATCAAGTTGCGTTGTGATTCAGAAAAAGTTCTTTCGCTGTTTTGAAGTTCCACCAGTTCGGGGTTGGTTGAAGTCTTTCTTTGTTCGATATCGATTCGAATTTGTCCAGTTTGATCGGAAATCCACTGTGCCGTTTCGTTGTTAGTTGGGCGATATAACCACTTGATAGGTGTTGTATCTAGCACAGTTGCTCGAACTGACGCTTCCGAAAGATCGGAACCGCAATCGCTAAAGTCTCCCAAGGATTGATGCGCCAAAAGAATATTGCAACCTTTATCACGAATCGTACTCAAGGCACCTAGTGTTTGAGGACTCAATAAGTGCTTAAACTCGTCCAGAAATATGGAACAGTGTTTGCTAAAAGACTTTCGCTCGAGTACTTGAATCAGCCGAACAATCAGCATCTTCTGCAAAATGACTATAGGCTCGTTACGCATTGACCCCACGATATAAATGCAGCCACCCTGCTCCAATACCGATTCAATATCTACTCCTTCATGAGTATGCACGCACTTTAGGTCTGCCACCTCACGTAATGCCGAGAAAAACCCCTTTGCGGACTTAATCAGTTCCGGGTTGATGGCAGACTTTGACGAGGTCAGTAACTCCGGCATACTCAAACTACCCGATTCAACAAATTTGGCTGTTTGTCTGGCAGCTTCACGATCATCAAGTCGATAGAAGTCGGACGACACTCCACGACGACTAAGCTGAAATCCAGCATAGAACAGCTCAGCAACCTGTTCAGCAGTGGCGTTCAGTAGAGGGTTGATCTGGGGAATGTCTTCCGATAGTTGAACAAAATGAAATGGGACGCCAGCATCCTTGCAAGCCGTATGAAAAACCGAAGGTGCCCATTCGTCGTGTTTGGGGTCGAATACAAATATGGCGTCTCCAAATTTTAATGATTGAGCCAGCGTCACTGCTGCCTGCACTCCTTTACCCGTACCGGGCGGACCCATTACTTGTACATGACTTAACTTCCATTTTGCTCGAGGTACAGTTATGGCCTCACCATTAGGATTTAGTCCGAGCAAAATTCTATCTTCGTTGTTGGCTTTTTGAATTTGCTTAGCTAAATCTACATTTTCAAATTCTGGAATGTAGTTCTTTAGGTGGTGAATGTCGGTGAGTGATTCGCGATTTGTAGACCTTAGCGTAAGACGTTCAATGCGCTCGGCAGCGAGTGGTTCAACAACCCTTCCAACGAATGTTGCAGCCAACAATCCCCCTACCAAGCCAAGCAGCAAGTAAACTATGTGTTGCCAGCCGATTCCTAAACCCGAACTGAAATATAGCCCTCTAATCGCTACGAACAGTAAAACCAAGCCAATTGTGGTTGGGAGAATTCCAAAAAACGTTCGTATCGCCAGCACAATCCAATAGTTTTGACTACGAAGAAAAAAGAAGCAACGAATTCCGAAAACGATCAATGTAGGTGCAAGTACTAAGAGCACAAATCCAAAGGAACTACCTTGAAGCAAAGCAGCATCTACAAAACCTCCGATGCTTTCTAAACTACTCATATGCTGTCAGCCGTAAATGCTTGCATAGATACAGAAGAACAAATCTTATTCGGTAGTAAAAGCTCTAAACCAAGTACTTGACGGTAATCGATGCTCCGCATACTAATAGTGACACAGCGACGACTTTCCTTAATGAATCTAATGAAATTTTATGTGCAATTTCAGCACCCAGCACAACTCCAGTTGATACACCAATCGCTACCGGAATAGCCAAAACCCAATCTATTGTTCCATGCAAAATGTGACCAATTGTGGCGAATGGAGCGATTACCAACTGAATGGCCATACTCAAGCCGACTGTCGTAAGGACAGGAAAATGAAGGAAAAGTAATGAAGGCACCAACAGTAGAGGCCCGCCGGTCCCGCTCACTGACGAGCCATAACCTACAGCCAAACCCAGTAGAACTAAGGCAAGATTAGGGACCGAGTCGATACCAGAATCATGTCTATCAGCCAACTTCTTGCGTAAGGAATTTATTCCTGATACCAGAACAAAGGCAATGACGATGAATTCGAGTACGAACGCTGGCAATGCCCATACTGTTATCGACCCTAGGTAAGCTCCAGGTGCTGCGCCGAGAATAAGAAAGACTGCTTTGTCCCAACGGATTGAACCCTTTCTTGCATAACAGTACACCGCTACCCAGCCACTTACGACAAATCCCGCCATGCAGGATGTAATTACTGTGTGAATGTCGATCCCAATAACGTACACCAAAAAAGGGATCAAAAGAATTCCGCCAATCCCAACAACGCCAATTAATACTCCGACGCCGAAAGCGAAGGCAGCAATTCCGCTCAGCAATAGTAACGATGAAGTCACCATGGTTGGTCACTTATCGATAGGATTCTTGATGAGGAACTGGTAGGAGAGGTTGGAATTAGTCAGATTGCAAACGATGAACCACAGCCGCAAGTTGTACTAGCGTTTGGATTGTCAACGAAAAATCGTGCCCCCATTAAATCGTCCAGATAGTCTACCTTTGCGCCTGTGAGGTATTGAGCACTGAGCGAATCGACTACCAAGGTGACGCCATTGCTCTCAATAACAATGTCGTCTTCTTGCATTTCGGACTCAAGTTGAAATCCGTATTGAAAACCTGAACACCCGCCACCTTCTACAAATACTCTTAAGCCGACTTTTGAGTCAGCCATTAGTGCACGAACACGTTCTGCAGCGCTTTGGGAAATATCTAGTAATGCAAAGTTTTCCAAGCCAAATTTACCCGTTAGTATGAGAATTGATGCCCATGCAATGATAATCGGAAACCTAAAATTAGATGCGGGACTTTTACCAACAAGTGTTGGTTTAACCCAACAAACATTACCGAATAAAACTACAGTTGGTTAATCTCAGTAGATTATTTGATTCTATCGGGAAGTTAACTTTGGTTCGATCGGTCTTGATGGTTCGTTTGAGTTTTAATCCATCTTTAGTCTCATAAATGTTCTAAATTTTGTTGAGATCGAGAACTCTCTTTGGTCGAGTAAATGCAAGAAATATTGATTTAGTGATTGAAGGTCAATCGAGGGGGCAGGTGACATGGGATTACGGGATTTCGACCTCATCAATTGACACGCGAGCGAAAGAGGACAGTCGTCGAATATGCTCATTAGTAAAGCCAATGAAATCTGGAAAAAACACTTGGTTTTACAAGATTGTTTTAAATCAACTGAATAGCTGGCTGAGTAGTAATTTCTGGCTGGATTGGTGAATGTAGATTCTTGGTTTGCTCTGAATGGTTAATGGCTGCGCACAGAAACACTACAAGAGATTGGCTGGGGAACTAGGATTCGAACCTAGACTGGCGGAGTCAGAGTCCGCTGTCCTACCGTTAGACGATTCCCCAAAGTGCGTTCCTCGGAACCGTCGAAATTAAAATAAGACTCTAGCGCTTAGAATACTGAGGCCTTTTGCGTGCCTTATGCAAACCAACTTTCTTACGCTCTACTTCTCGAGCATCCCGTGTAAGAAATCCTCCGTTTCGTAGTGCACTTCGGTTGGCTTGATCGTATTGCAACAATGCACGAGCTATAGCTAGTTGTATTGCACCAGCCTGTCCGCTCGGGCCGCCACCTGAAACAGCTGCCTTAACGTCAATTGTATTTAGCATTCCAAGCAAGTCTAGAGGTTGGCGAATTACCATTCGTGCGGTCTCACGACCAAAGTATTCTTCGATCGAACGTCCATTTGCGGTGATGTTGCCCTCCCCGCGCTTCAGATAAACCCGAGCCGTTGAAGACTTTCTCCGCCCGGTTCCGTAATAAGTCTCTGTTGCGGTAGCCATATAGTAGTGTTTACAGTTATAGGTCTAATTCTTTCAATTGTTGTGCTTGATGTGGTTGGTCAGGACCAGCATAAACTTTTAACTTTGACATCATTGATCGGCCCAATGGTCCCTTGGGCATCATTCCACGAACCGCCTTTTCAATGATTCGTGTAGGATGTCTAGAACGCATTTCAGCAATACCTGTGACGGTAAGTCCTCCAGGTCGGCCAGAGTGGCGAAAATACTCTTTTGCATTTTCTTTGTTGCCAGTAACCACAACCTTCTCAGCATTAACAACTACAACATAATCACCAGTGTCAACATGAGGTGTATAGATAGCCTTATGTTTGCCGCGTAAACGAATAGCGATTTGTGACGCAAGGCGCCCTAGTACTTTATCTGTAGCATCTACAAGAAACCAATCTCTAGATACGTCACTGGCTTTGGCTGATACTGTTTTCATTCTTTTGACACAAAATTAAAAGCCATGCATAACTTCGAAAATGCATGGCATCCGAACCAAAAGTAAGAGTACATTAAATTGGGATGATTTTCAAGAACTTTTATTCACTTTGAGAGTTTCCCATTTGTAGTTATTCTACAACTTCAAAGTCGATATTTCGTCTAACCGGGGCCGAATTGGAAGGAATACCGGCGGGTCATTCGTGGGATTTTCGTGAGTATTGGCTGATCCGGCGCTGATGGGTCGCTGAACAGTGCCGGTGGGCGACAATGTGCAGAAAAAGTGCACGCCTGGCGGTGCCGCCCCTTTCGGGCGATGTCAGTGATCAGGCCGATTTGTGGACAGCGACAGGAGACTACCCCGCGTTCGTCATAGATGAGGGGGTCGATGACGTCGGCGTTGTGCACCCGGGTCGGGTGCGCACGCCTTGGCAGGCCATTCGCAGCGCGTGCCTCGGCGCCGTTGGTTGAACTGATGGATTAGGTCGTCAAGTTCCATTGCTTCAACCACCATAGTTAAGCGGGTCAGGTCACAGTACTCATCGAGCAGGTACCAGGAAAACAGCGTATCATTGGTCCTTGTTGCACCCGATTGGTGGTTGTTTGATTATTCAAGTGTTCATGCTATTCGAAATGCCCTGAGGATGCGGCATTTGATTAAGTTATATCAATCGCTTAAGTGTTTGATAGTGGCGAATTTGGAGGTTGTGGGATGGCTTTTTCGGTGCAGCGTCTAAAATCGCCTAAAACCCGGTCGAAAAGCCCAATTTGTGGGGTAAACGAAAAATCAACCCATTGAAAACAACAGTCATATCAACACTTTACATCATTCGATACCCTCTCGTATTCCCTTCAAAGAATTTCAAATTGAAGTACCTTAACTAGTTTCTTTGTACCAATCAATCACGACAAACGCATGGCCTCGCTTGCAAGACTACTTAGAAACATGAGGAATCGCCGAATCAATCGATTTCGGTTCCAGGGAGCCCCCGTCGGTTCAGCCAACTGGCTGGCCGGAATTGAAGACAAATACGGTGGAAAAGTGAGGGTTAAATTATCTGCAAGTAACCGACATCAAACTCTTTATCCAGATTATTTCGCGAAACCAAAAGAAGTCGGCGGCGACAGAATGTCTAATCTACATCATGGTTATGGAGAATCTTATCAAGAATTTTTGAAACCATTTGTTAAGCAACGCTATGAAAGATATACCATCTGTGAGATTGGGATTTTGTGCGGAACAGGGCTTGCACTGTGGTGTGATTTGTTTCCAAACTCAAGAATCATTGGGTTAGATTTTGAACTTAGTTACTTCAACGATAATCTCGATAGACTATCAATACTAGGTGCATTTTCTAAGAATTCACCAGAAGTTTATCAGTTCGACCAGTATGCTTGTAATACAGAAGTCCTAAACGAAATACTAAATGGAGACAAGGTCGATATTTGCATCGATGACGCCTGTCATCAAGATCAAGCAATATTGAATACACTAAGGTGCATGTCTTCACACTTAAAGGATAATTTTGTCTATTTTGTTGAAGACAATTGGAAAGTACATACTGAAATCGTTTCCCTGTATAAACATTTTTACGTTCGTACAGGCGGAAAGAAAGGTGGATTGACAATCATAACAAACTACGAATCGACCTAAGTTTTCAGTGCCAAAGCATAGGAAATACTGATGCCAAACTGTTTGAAACCTTGAATCATATTATTAAAGTGTTCGTTATTTTTGCTTCTTGGTTTCCGACATTTTCGCTTGTAAGTCATTGATTTAATAGGACCACAGTTCGATATGAAGCACTACATCGGAAGTTCCGATTCGATGAGAAGGTCGCGATGATGCGTTCATGGCCGTGTGCGATTTCCCGGTAACGCCACACTTGTTGACGATGGGGTTGCCGCTTCAGTCCATCCCAGCACTGATAAGCCTCATGATCCAGGATTTGTTGTTTAATCACTGCCGAGGCTGACTTCATGCGATAACCGAGGATATACGCGATCTGACGGGCCTGCAGTGCGGCTTGATTCTCTGCACTGAGCAGTCCGGCATCGGCGACCACAGTCATGCGTCCACCCGGAAACCGAACCTGCCAGTCATCGACTAACTGAATTAATGTCTTGCCTTCATAGATATTCCCCGGGAACACCTCATAGCCCACCGGTAATCCTTCGTTAGTCACCATTAAAGCCAAGATGATCTGTACCCGATGCGCCTTGCCATCTTTACTGCGACCTTTCAAGCGCAACGCCTCGGGTCCTTCGTCCTCTTGGTCCTGTTCAAAGTACAACATCGTACAGTCCATCAAGACCACGTGCATTCCTTCGGGATCGACCTTTTGGGCGTAACGGCCGACCAAAGTCAGAATCTTGTCAAGAGAGGGTTTCGGGTTCTGTAGCGTGTTGATTTGACTGTTGTTTTCAATGGGTTAATTTTTCGTTTGCCCCACAAAATGGGCTTTTTGACCGGGTTTTAATCGGTTTTCAACGCTGCTCCGCAAAAAGCCACCCCACAGCCTCCGAAGACGCCACTATCAAATACTTAAGCAATTGATATTGCTTAATTAAACCACCACCAATCAAGTGTGCAGCTATGATCAATGATACGCTGTTTTCCTGACACCTGCTCGATGAGTACTGCCACCTGACACGCTTCACTATGGTGGTCGAAAGTGATGGAACTTGACGACATCGTCCATCAGATCAACCGACGGCGCCAAGGCATCCGCTGCGTCTACCCGCATCCTGCGATGGAGTCTCGGCGCCGAGAGTGAGCGTGCAATTCAACACGCTATAGAACCCGAAACCCTCTCTATTCACTTTTCTCCTTGAATGATTATCCACCATGGATCCATGACTAGCTACCTAATACACGCGCAGTTCCGACAGCCTCCTTCTCCACTCTTTGTATGCCATTGTCCTCATATTTGCGAAACGCTCCAAAAAGAAAAATAGCGGTTATAGATACAATGGGAGTTACGAATAAAACAGTCGGAAAAATGGGGCTTCTAATTTCGGTCTGTGCAGTACGAACCCCAATCACCAGAAAAATTAAGAACGCAAACATTAAAGCAATGGTAACTAGGCCCGTCACCGAAGCTAAGCGCCTAATATTATTAATACGTTGTGCAATTTCTTCGTTTCTCAAATCACTCTCTTTGGCTGAGGACTCTAAGTTTCTAATCTCCAACTTAACTTTCGGACCATCACCGGCTTCAACCGTACTATGTAGTTCTGAACTAGTTGATGGTGAATGTTCTGTCATTTGCTCGGAAGTGGGCTCAGTTCCGCTCTTTTCGGGATTGTGTGTGGGAGTCCCATTTTTAATCTTTAGTTTCGTTTGCTTCGATTCTTGTTTGTTATTCGGTGAATTTATATCAATATAAACATTGAATTTGCGGTCCTGATGTTCTAAGATTTTTAGATTAGTCTTTAGAAGGTACGGAACAATTTCCATTGAGAGTTTCCAAAAATTTTTGAATTGAATCCTATTCAATGATTAGTCCAAGAATGTCATTGCTAGTACCGATAGAGACACCTGCATTCTAATCGTAAACTATAATCACTCGGTAATTTGATTCCAATTTATCACCTCATACTACTTCTCTCAAACCTGAATACAAACTAGAAGATTCGATCAAGTTTAAAAAATTTTTGCACTGGTTATTGGCGCTTAATACTTGGACGTTCTATACACGTGAAGTTCACAATTTAATTCAACTTGAAAAAGGTTATCCATAAACTCTAATTTCATGTTGAGTTGAAATTGATGAGTTCGTCAAACTCTCTAATTTCTAAGAAATCTATTGATAAGCTAATTTAATGGGATAATACCGTTTTGTTGTGCATTCCTAAAGTTGGAGCAACCTAAATATCCAGTACGACAAAGTGTTATTACCAAAAAGTTCAATTGTGCAACCTCAAGATTCGAGACCCCTTATCTTTTGGCTATATTGTCCCTTATTGAACAGTATCGACTGTTTTTTGGATAGGGGTTAATGATGGTTAAACAGATTGTCTGCCTCAATTGGGGTACTAAGTACGGTCCACCGTACATAAACCGCCTCTATTCGATGGTTGAGCGCAACATTACCCCACCATTCCGATTAGTCTGCTTTACTGATTCCAATGCAGGAGTTAAACCTGAAGTTGAATGCCATCCGTTACCACCCCTTCCTGTTGAAATTCCAAAGACGAAGCAGGGTATTTGGGACAAGGTACGGCTTTACAGCGCCAAATTAGCCGACCTCCAAGGAACGGCGCTGTATCTGGACTTGGACATATTGATTACGGGAAATTTAGATGAACTGTTTAGTTATGGTGATACTGATCGTGTCGTCATTGCTCGCAACCCAGTTAAACCGCTCGAACGGCTTGGCCAAGGTTCGGTTTACCGATTTCCAGTTGGTCAACTTGCTCCGATTCTGGAGAAGTTCTGTGCTAATCCAAAGGAAGTCACCGAATCGTATGTGTATGAACAGCGGTTCCTAACTCAAAATGCCCCGGGGGGAGCTATGTTTTTTCCGAATCGTTGGATTCGACACTTTCGTCTGCAATGTATGCGTACCTTTCCACTGAACTACTTCCTACAGCCAAAGCTTCCCAACGCCGCCAAAGTTGTGATTTTTCCGGGCGGACTCCACCCTCGTCATGGAATTAAAGGCGGATGGAAACATCATCGCGAGGGAATAAGCAAGACTGAACACTTGCTCGGATATCCTCGATTAAAGTATCGAGAAGAGAATCTTTTTTCCTACCTTCAACACTACATTATGCCAACTGATTGGATAGAAGATACCTGGCGCGAGTAATCTATGTTGCAAGATTCCACACAGTTATGTTCAATTTGCTGGCCACTCTACCGAAGTTCTTTAGTGCATTGTGCTGACTTCAGGACTCGTGTAATGAATCACTTCATATAGATCATATGGTAGCAACGCTTGAACAGCACTCTATTTCATCATCATTTGTGTGCAAACTAGGGGGTTATTATGAAATTTAAGGCGGAAAAAATGTTTTTCAGTTTCGTTAGTGAATTGGGAGTTGAGGTAGATGTCACCCATAAAATTCACTGGCTGACGAACAAAATTACAGAATCCGATGAATTGCTGTGGCGGATATTTATCGCTCTTGACGGCAACTCTGAAGGCATGCTAACCAAAGGTGTTAGACAGCTAACTCCCGATGGGTATCTCATAGACTATAACTGCATCATCGAATTTGATGAATTGCAACATTTCACTGAATATCGATTTCAAACATTACAGTACTATCCTGAAGAAATTAGAGTTGGTTTTGACTTGGATAAGTACAAGTCATGGTGTATTCAAAATGCTGCAGCCGCTTTAAGAAAGGGTGCGGTGGGGTACAGAAAGCCCAAATCTGAATTCCCATTTGAAAATGGGCGTGCAGCTCAGCGAGCACTGTTCGATGCATGTAGGGATTTGCTACCTCACAGATATGGGCTAAACCCAACAGTTAGAATTTCGGAGTTCGAAGTCCCTTCGCTTTTTGATCTTCGAAAGAGTACCACTTCTGATAATCGGAGGAGAGCCAAAGAAGAAGTTCGACTAGCTCTCGATAGGCAGCTGTAAGGGGAGACCGTTTTGGCAAAAATATGGTGTTTCTAATTGTTGGTACGAACTTATTTTTAGAATCAGATTATGTCCGAATTCTAAGCCAACTCTACTTTTCAGTAGTGGTCAAGAGGCCGCTACGCTTCGCTAGTTCAATAACTAACGGCTCTTTCTTATGAATTTTATTTTCAAATTCAACTCTTTCCAGCAATGGGTTTTCTCTCCACCGTGTGGTTAGTCCAAGAAAGTGCCAAAAGTACAATTCGTTTTCTGATACGTGTACAGCATCAATCCGTGGTCTTGGAACCCGATTGCCAACAATCGGGTTAAGTGCATCTCGAAGAAACTTTTTTAATAAATAGACTAATTTGAGTTTGATGCTATATCGCTTTGAAAACAATTTGTTCTTCTCAGATGCCGTTCTGTGGGTAGCGGTGTAGCCAATCTTATCATATTTGAATATGTACTTCATCCGCCCAACTTCACTCCAAGAGTAACGTTTGTCCTGTTGTTCCTGCGGCTTTCCCAATTTTTTAAATCGATACGGAAAATGGTGAAATCTTGGTAGCTTTCCGGGATTCGAACTTACGATGTTCGGAATCATGTACTGTGAAAAGATAACTGCCCCCTTTTGAGCTGTTCGTAGTTTTTTATCCAAGAAATCCAGTAGTTTTGCACTGTCGGGTTTCACCAAATACTCGTCAATGTCCAAGTTGATGCAATATGAGTCTTCAACTGGGAATACCAGTCTTGCGTGATTCAACGCTCCATGCTGAGCAAATTTATGTTTTTTGAGATCTTCTGACCCGTATGGATAGTTCCAGTCGACGAATATAACTTTCACTTCGTCTTCCAAGTTTGTTAGTTGGGATATCAATTCGTTTCGGTTTGTGCTGCCATTGTCGTACAAAATTAGTCTACGAACGCCAAAGAGTCGACTGTGCCACTTCACCCAATCCTCAATCCACTCGAAATGATTATCTTTTTGCATGGTAGTTATCGATAGACGCGCGTTGCTGTACTCTTGGTCGTAGGAGTTAGTGTCGGATAGGTTAAGCTCAAGTGAACAAACAAATGTCTTAAATTCGAACTTGATATACAGCGGGCTGACGATGTTGTTGGGCAATGGTTCGGACTCAAGGAAAGTGAGTCGTTCAATTTGGTATAGGTGGGTTTTAACGGGTTGGTCGTTGATATAGATGGCCAGCGGAAATATTTGGCTTTTGAGATTTAGGGGGAGCGGCCCAAGTGCTTGAAGTGTACGGCTGTGCTGGTCGACAAAGACATCATAAAAGATAGTTCTTGTATCGAATTTTTGTGCTTCCTCCTCTGGAAGTGAGGATAGACCAGGGACAGTCCGAATGACTTCTTGATCTAGCGGAATAAAAACGGGCGTCGGCTGATATAGGTACACAAAACGCAGTAGGGGCTTATCTGATTTACTTAATATTTAAAGAGTAATAAGTGAGATTGAGAAAATTTGCTTGGGATACCATTTTAGGGAAATGTTGAACCTCATGTTCTTGGGGAAGAAATTGACTGAACCTAAAATTTATGGATTCGGCAAATGTCTTGAATGATGTTTAGTTTACAAAGGTTCATAGGTAATTGGTGCAACTAGCCAAAACGTATACATTAACTGGTTTAGTAGTTTTTGTTTTGGCTGACGGGTGCAACTAGATTTGCCTTCTCGGCTAATTGATGGATTAAAGGTTCCTCAATATGGATTTCATCATTGAATTTTTCTAGGGGTGGTTTTTGTTTAGTTCTCCAACCTGTATTTAGACCAAGAAAATGGAAGAAGTACAACTCGTCCTTTGATGCATGGCAAGCATCAATTTTTGGTTTCGGAATATGCCTAAGCAATATGTATCGGAATGGTTCGCGCAAGCATTTTTTGAAATAGAAATTTAATTTGTGCAAAATACTGTAACGCTTTGCAAACAGTTTATTCTTATCGGACATAGTTCTATGCGCCCCGTTGTACCCGATTCTGTCAAAGTGATAAATGTATTTCATTCTCATCACCTCGCTCCATGTATGATTTCTACTAGGCTTGCCAAAGTGTTTGAATCGATAAATAAACTGGTGAAATCGAGGAATATCTTCTGCCTGGGGCTGAATAATGTTTGGCACCAGGTACTGTGAAAAAATTACAGCGCCTAATGCCGAATTTGCCAATTTTTGGTCTAGATATTCAACAAGATTTTTGTCTTTGGGCAATACTAGAAATTCATCTATATCCAAATTTATACAATACGAATTTCGAATTGGGAATGCGAGTCTCGCGTGATTCAACGAACCTGGTTGAGCACATTCATATTGTAGTAAGCCATAAGGAAAATCCCAGTCAACATAGATAACTTTCACTTCATCTTCTAAATGACTTAATCGCCTAAGCAATTGGTCTCGATTCGAACTGCCGTTGTCATAAAAGATTAATCTCTTTACACCAAAAAGACGACTATGCCATTTGACCCAATCTTCAATCCATTCAATATAGTTGTCTTTCTGCAGAGTAGTAATAGTCAGATGTGAATCTTTGGATTCGCGCTCCCAAGTTTTACTTTCACTGAGATTCAACTCCATAGTTCTAAAAAATGTCTTAAATTCGAATCTCACTGAAAAGTTTTCGTTGAGATTAGTTGGTAATTTTTGAGATTCGAAGAATACTAATCGGTCAACTTCGTCTAGTCTAAATGTTATTGCTTGATCATCCACATAGACCTTAAGTGGGAGAATTTTGCTCTTTAGATTCAAAAGGCGAGGCCCCAATGCACGGAGTTTACGTTGACGTGAGTCCAAGAAAACATCGAAAAAGATCGTTCTTGAATCGAATCTCTTCAGTTCGTTTTCGGTGAATTGTTGCGAGTTTGGAATGATCCTGTTAATTCCCAACTCTGTGGGTAGATGAACTGAATTCGGTTGATAAATATACATTCAGTTATTGCTAATGTTTTTCAGATGGAATTCTTAAATCACTTTACTTACTAATTGAATTTCACCCATCGATTCAATCTAGGACGCACCTTCCCAAACCGATAGTTAGTTACTGAAAACGGCTCCCTTTTGCCATTCAGTTTCAATCTAAGCTTAGCCTACGCAACTCTAAATTGAAGTGTATTCCCGTCCGAGGCTCGTTTACTGATCGAAGAACTTGATAACACACCATTTGATGCGATGTCAATCGGAACAGACTGAGACCGAGGCAAATCCAATGTGGAGCGAAGATTTACCATAGAGCAACTGTCGAATTCTGTGAGGATTGCAAAGGAGTCTTCAATGAATCCGTCAGAATGAAACTCCCAATTGCCTTCACAATGAAAGACTCACTCAGTATCAATGTGTGAATAAAGCCTGTCAATGCTTCTCAATTGTCCGAGAGTGAAGGGGTATTGACCACGATATCAAAGTTTATTCCAGTGTGAGCAAACTTCCGTGCGACAGTTTCAACTTCCAAACTACCGCTAAATAATCGCGTAAGCAACTGTATCTAAAATAAGAAGTATTTTCGAATATTTTGCCGAACAACATTTTTGGCGAGAGTATTGCAAGTTATAATAACTGGTTAAGTTGGTAACTAATTTTGCTCACTCAGAAAGAGATTATATTTACTTCAATTCAAGGTAGTAGTCAATTCGATGAAGTTCATTCAACGAGAAGATTTTTTTATGCATTACATCAATTTGTCAATAAATAATGCCGTCATTAGCTAGAAGATTTAGAAACTGGGGGCGTAGACAGAGGGCTTTACGCCTATTGCGAGGTGCACCTGCCGGTTCAGCAAACTGGTTAGCAGGAACAGAAGGGAAATATGGTGGTAAAGTCGACGTCGGTTGTCGCTCGATTAGTCACCTCACCCCAAATCACTCTGAAAAAATAGATATTACACAGTTAGCTGGTGGTGACAGAATGTCTCAGCGACACCATGGCTACGCAAAAGTGTACCAGTCTTTTTTGGAGCCCTATGTTGTTCAACGTAACAACGCATTCACGATTTGCGAGATTGGGATTTTACAGGGTACAGGTCTAGCAATTTGGTGTGATTTGTTCCCCAACTCTAGAATAATTGGGCTAGATCTTGAACTGAGTTACTTCAACGAAAGTTACGATAGACTTAGACAACTGGGTGCATATTCTAAGAACTTACCGGAAGTACATCAATTCGACCAATACAACAATTGCAACACTGAGTATCTACAAAACTTATTGGACGGTGATAAGGTTGACGTTTGCATAGACGACGGAATCCATACAAATGAAGCTATTTTAACTACCTTGAAGAGTATGTCACCGCACTTAAGTGAAAAGTTCGTTTACTTTATTGAGGACAACAAGGATGTGCATAGAGAAATCGCTTTAGCGCACGAGTTATTAAATGTTCAATTTTATGACATTGGTTATGGTTTGACAGTTCTTACAAAAAATTAGCCTAAAGTGTCATTTGAGACTCTTCAGATACTAGAATTCAAGATATAAATTACCTATTCAACTTAGCATTTCTCACACTCTTCCATCTCAGTGAGGTGTTTGGATGAATTGGATGAAAGATTGGGTAATTTGCCTTCATTCCAAATTTGTTTAGACCTGTCGTGTTTATTTGTCATATACAACAAATATTTTCAGTGTTTTTTGACTTTCGTGATAAAGAAATCGATGCGTTTACTACCTACAAAAATGTCAAGTGGAAATATTTCTGTTTCTAGGTTGTATAACCGAGGCCCAATTCCACACAATCGACGAGTAACGGGGTCAATATATATGTCGTAAAAAATTGTTTTTGTATCTAAAGAGGTTTCAGTTCGAGCGGGCGAGCACGTAGGAAAAATTCTCTCAACTGCTGAATTGGCAGGTAGGAGCACTGAATTGGGACGATAGATGTACAAAGTTCTTTGTTGTAAATTAGTAACTTGTTGCAGTCTATTATATTGTGATAACTAATTGTTTAGGATTGCTTCAAGTAAATTATTGCACACATAAAGTCCCAATTCTAACCATCACGCAATTTAGGAAATGATGAAAATCTCTACGAATTAAATAGCACAAATGATTGATCAACAAATAAGTTCTGAAATTGGCAAGCGCATTGCAATGACCATCGATAATTTAAATGGGGGGGGGGGCACAACGAGTTTGTCTTGACCTATCAATATACTTCTCTCAGTCCGGATACGACATTGACCTCGTAATTTGTGAGTTTCGAGGCAAGTTGCTCAAGCAAATTCCTCAAGAGGTCAATTTATATATTTTAGGAGCAAAAATGCAAGCTCAGCACCTTATGCATGAGTGTTCCGTGCCAGATGAAAGAATCAACTGGATAACACCATCAAAATTGATTGAGTTTCGAAAATTCTTTAAACATGTTGTTCTGCAATGGCCATTTGGCTTGAAAGTCTTTCCCAGAAGAAAAGGAAATCGATCATTGTGGATGCATAGTTTTTCAGTTTACCTTCAGCACCGCCAACCTGACCTTGTATTCGCAATACTTGGAAATGCAATTTTTTGCGCCTTGATTGGAAGGATGATTTCAGCACTTCCTGTACCCGTAATTTGCTCAATTCACACATCCCAATATTTTACAAATATACGCGAGAAACAAGTTCATAGTGCTCTTCTTGAAAAAGCCGACTGGGTTCACGCAGTCTCGACGGGTATAAAGACGGAATTGTCAGAACTAAATTGGGTTGATAGCAAGCGGATTGCCACTATCTACAATTCAGTGAATTGCAATCATATCTTGAAGTTGGCCAAACAACCTTCCGGACATCCATGGCTGGATAAAAAGGACAGATTTAATTTCAAAGTTGCTCTGACTGTTGGTAGACTACAAAGGCAAAAGAATCATCATCTACTTCTCAGGTCATTTGCTAATGTAACGCGTTCCGAGAATTGTAAATTAATAATTCTAGGTGAAGGTGAAGGACGAGACTCTCTTCAAACATTGGTCATGAATCTGAACTTGGTTGACGTCGTTTCCATGCCTGGTTGGATAGACAACCCTTATCCTTTCTTGTATCACACTGATTTATTTGTGCTGTCATCTAAATGGGAGGGATTTCCAAAAATCTTGATTGAGGCATTGGTGTGTGGGTGCAACATAGTTTCAACAAACTGTCCCACTGGTCCAGATGAAATTCTTGATCAGGGAAAGTTTGGAACATTGGTTCCTGTTGAAGACGAAACTGCAATGACCAAAGCGATCTCTAGAGGATTCCTATCTGAACCCAATAGAGAAAGGTTGAAAAATAGAGCCAGGCAATTTTCACCACAGAGACAAACATCGGAATTTGAGCGGCTATTTGATCAGGTTTTTAAGATTGGCAGACAAAAATAAATAATCAAGTTCAATAGCGGATTAACGAAATACTAAAATCACTAATATGTAATTGCGAACTTATTCAAAATAGTGACATCTTGATATTTACCTTATCACGTAAGCCATCTAATAATTCTTACCTACGCATAACTGTCGATTCGGTCACCTTAGTTACCTTGGTTCCATACAGAATTGTTTTTGAATTACCCATCTAAGTGCAACCACCTGTTTCGCGAAGCATTCTTCAGCCGGCCAATAACTAAATTTGACAGTAAACACCGTTATTATGAGAGTTTCCCGTTTGGAATTATTCTACGACTTTAAAAGTCGATATTTTGCCCAACCAGAGCTAAATTGGAAGGAATGCCGGCGGGTCATTCGTGCGATTTGCGTGAGTATTAGCGAATCCGGCGCTGATGGGTCGCCGAACAGCGCCAGTGGGCGATCATGTGCAGAAAAAGTACCCGCCTAGCGGTGCCGCTCCTTTCGGGCGACGTCAGTGATTGGGCCGGTTAACGCGTCAGGCCGCCGCCCGTACTAACGAGCGCATTCGTGCCGGTTGATGAGCGCGAATCGCACTGATCGTGAGCGCCTGCATGGTCAGCCGTGAAAGATCCACTGCCAGCTGCATGGCGCCGAGTCCTCTGATTCAGTGATGATGCAGGTTGAAGTCTCGAGCCGAGCGGGCATTGATACGCTCAAGCGCATTGCGTGCGGAGTACAGTCGTTTCCACTGATAGGTGTTACGTGGCAAGGTGCCAATGGTACGAAGATTGTTCTCATCAAACTTCACGCGTACCACTCGACAGCGCGAATGCGGGGTACCGGCATCTCGGTAGCATTGGTCACGGCCGAGACATTCGAACCCGTAGTGAGCGGCTGGACCGTGGTACTTGAGGGTTTGACGTGTCTTTTCGACACCGTGATAGGCCATCTGGCGAATTTGGAAGGTCTGTGGACGCGAACGACAGGAGACTATTCCACGTTCGTCATAGATGAGGTGGTCGATGACATCGGCGTTGAGCGCCCGGGTCGGGTGTACTTCGCCTGGCAGGGCTGGGTCTTGCCACATTCGGCGGGTCTCGATTACTGCGGTGAATCATACGTCGAAGCGGGTTTATCGTCCAGGCCACGGTCGGCGACGAAGGTCTGACAGCGTGCCCCTGCAGGGCTGTTCAAGTACTGCTCGACGAGTGCTTTACTGTGACGATGTTCACTTTCATTGGCGGGACGGGTGGTCCAGTTGATTGGAATTTCATAGCGTACGTCAGCTAACCAGTGTGTCTTGTAGCCGAACCAGCGTTTAGTAATCTTTTGTTCACGTCCAGTGTGGTCGGTACTGAAGTACGAGTGGCATCCCCAGGCGGCGTCCGGGTCTGATGGCTGGCCGGTGCGGGCCGTACGACGTCCAGTCGAATGCGAACGAAGGGCTTTGCCGTCGAAGCCCACATCAGCCCCGAAGTCCGGCAGTCGTTCTACCAGCTCGTCGGTCAGCCGCTGCTGCATCTGGCTTAAACCGGCAGCGTCGCGTTCGACTTCGAGCACCACTGCGATAAAGCGGCTCAACGCACTTTTTGATGGCACCCGGTAGTCGATGTCGTTGTACCCATCGCCGTAATGCTCAAACCCGCAAGATGCGCATCAACGATGGATTGCGCTTTAACTCTCGGCGCAGGGACTCGATTGAAGAATGCTGGTAGACGCTGCGCGCGATCAATGCGGTGAGCATCGCCTTGGCGGGCCATTCGCAGCGCGTGCCTCGGCGCCGCAGGTTGATCTCATGGACGAGGTCGTCAAGTTCCATGGTTTCGACCACCGTGGTTAAACGGGTCAGGTCACTGTACTCATCGAACATGTGCCAGGAAAACAGAGTATTATTGATCATTGCCGCACCTGATGGGTTGTTATTAGTTTATTCGAGTATCTATGATACTCGAAAAGCCCTGAGGATGCGGCTTTTTATTAAGCAATATCAATAGCTTAAGTGTTTGATAGTGGCATATATGGAGGTTCTGGGGTGGAATTTGTGGTGCAGCGCCGAAAATCGCCTAAAACCGGGTCAAAAAGCCCTTTTTGTGGGGTAAACGAAAAATTAGCCCATTGAAAACAACAGTCAAATCAACACGCTACAGTATCCAAAACCCTCTCAGAATTGACTGTTATTACTAACTTCGAACTGATTTGAGTTTAAATTGCAAATACAAGAATTTTCAATGCATTATTGTCTGAAGTCTTATGGTAACTACGTTGATGAGTTCGTCAACTTTGCTTGACGAGCTAAGTCACAAATCATTTTCAATTCAATATGCCTGTCTACGCTGTAACGATCAGCTTCCTTTTCATTTCGATAGTTCCACTTGCAAGCTAAGCCAATAAAGTGAAGATAATAAAGGTCAGACTCTGAAGCAAGAGTCGAGTTGTATTGTGATTTTATAGATTCAACAGTGGGAATAGAGAAGTAACGTTTTATTCTCCATAAATGTCGACTAACTTTTGTAGGAAATCTTTGTAAGTAAGATAGAATTTTTTCTGCAATATTTAGTCCATGGGAGTTTGGAAGAACACGATGTACATCGTTGTAAAGCAGACTACCAAACTTAAAAATGTACTTGTGATTCGCCAAATCAAGCGGGTTTGCGTGTGAGTCAACAGCCCTATTTTGATTTCTATATTGATACCTAAAGTTAAAAAATCGCAGTGTGCTATTCACGTCAAATTGTGCAGGTAGAATGTTAGGTACTCTCACCTGTCTGGCTAGCACTGAATAAAGTTGAGTAGAGTTTAATTTGGCTTCAAGATAATTGAATAAATCCTTTTGATGCGGACACACCAAGTATTCATCAATATCTAAATTGATGCAGTACCAACTTCTTGACCTCCCCCCTCCTTCCCTCACTTTAACTGGATTAAAACGCATCCGACAGTGATTCAATGATCCTCTCTGAGCATAGATGTAAGGATAGCGTCCATACGGAAATTCCCAATAAACTAATATAATTTCGACTTCCGGTTCAAGTTTACGTAACTTTGTGATTAACTCTTTCTGATTGTGACTGCCATTGTCATACAAGATAACCCGTCTAACTCCATAAAGTCGGCAATGCCAAAGAATCC
The DNA here is from genome assembly GCA_965200645.1 of Arenicellales bacterium. Lineage (GTDB taxonomy): Bacteria > Pseudomonadota > Gammaproteobacteria > Arenicellales > JAJDZL01 > CBDAUN01. The sequence goes on along the minus strand of CBDAUN010000002.1, from coordinate 418 downwards.
AATCTTCAATCCATACTATAGGATTGTCCTTTTGTAAAGTGGTTAATGTAAGTTGGTTGTTTTCTTTAACTTCAAGCCATTCGCCACCTACGTCATTGTTTAGTTCCAATGAACATTCAAATGTTTTGAACTTCAAAGTTAAACTGACAGCATCTGAAGAGGCACCAATTGGCTCTTCCGACTCCAGAAAAATTAGTTTTTTCACTTCTGTGACAAAAAATTCTACACTTCTTTTGCCAAAATAAATTTCAAGCGGAAAAATTTCAGCTTTCAGATTATGCGGTGCGGGTCCAATTCCACATAGGCGCCCAGTGTTACAGTCGAGAAACAAGTCATAAAAAATTGTGTTTGTATCTAACTCAATCCCCTCTTGAAGAGGTGGGCTTTTGTCATAAGTTCTTTCGGCCTGTGATTGGGC
>CBDAUN010000001.1:0-286726 GCA_965200645.1 Arenicellales bacterium | reverse complement strand
GTGATTCTGCAAAAGGCTAATTTCTAATCGCACTTTGCGGGTGTAAGTGCTCTTGTAACTTTCGATTAAAGTGTCAGGCATTCGCTTAGCATTCAGCGATAATCTCTAGCGGTAGTACACCGCAAGCAAGGCTCCGTTCGGGGTATACGAGTTGTGTTCCGTGTTCGCTTCGAGCCAGACAAGGTCACCTTTGCCATAGCGAAAGCCGTCATGATCAATAATTTCTCCTTCTAAAATGAGAAATTCCTCATCTCCTTTGTGTACATGCGGCGTTGTCGTGTGACCAGGCGGCATCCTGTAAATATGAAAACCGTAGCCTAACTCTTTATTCGGATTTAACTGGAGGACTTCACCATCCACTCGACCTTCGTCATCATATAAAGGCAAATACTCACCTTCGTCGATGTTGATTACGCGCCTATTTGGTGAATCAATTGGTAACATCATTTTCATCACTATCTCATTATTATTCTGCTTTCGTTTTCCTTAATGAAACTATTGCACTATTTCTTTCTGGGTAAATTGTTGTAAACTGCAATTTCTAGCATTTTCCACTTTTTTATCCTGGTTTGGCAATATATTTTGCGAGTTGGCTTTCAAATCATTTGATTGAAATTAGTGTCGATTTTGTCATTGCCTCCTAAGCTCAATCCGCTGTGAAACAATACCTAGACATCGTGCGACATGTTTTTGAGCATGGAACACGCAAGGAAAATCGTACAGGCATCGACACTCTCTCCACCTTCAACTACAACTACGAAATTGACTTACGTCATGGTTTTCCTCTGTTAACGACTAAGAATATTTCGTGGAAAAACATCGTCATTGAGAATCTTTGGTTCTTGTCTGGGCAAACCCACATAGGCTTGCTCGATAAACATGGTTGCAAATTTTGGCACCCTTGGGCAAACGACGAAAGGCGCGTGCCCAGTGCATATGGTAATTTTTGGCGACATTTCCCCGTACCGAACGGTGCTGGCATGGCCGACAATGATCAAATCGCGTGGGTAGTGGAACAACTGAAATCCAACCCAATGAGTCGTCGTCATGTTGTTTCCGCCTGGGCACCCGGTAATGCTCAGACCAGTGCGTTGCCACCCTGTCATGCTTTTTGGGTGTTGAATGTACAAATGACAGATGGCAATGAGCCAATTCTATGCCTACACCTGACTCAAAGAAGTGCTGACGTAGCACTGGGCGTGCCTTACAACATCGCAGGGTATTCATTTTTGCTTGAACTTATCGGTCATTTGACTGACATTAAGCCAGGGATATTTGCACACACACTGATCGATACTCATGTCTACACGGCTAAATCAGACGGTTCAAAATCAGAATTCGATCATGTTCCCGGTCTTAAGGTTCAACTTTCCAGGGAACCAAAGGACTTACCAAAGTTAACCATTGACCCATCCATAAAGTCTCTTGATGACGTTACAAAACTACTCGAAGCCGATACCGAAGACATTCTTGACGTCTTTAAGTTAGCAGGTTACAAGTCTCATCCAGCCATCAACTTTCGAGTTGCAGTCTAATTGTGCGAACGTAATTTCTAAATGACCCGGAAAGCAGGCATCATTGTGGCCATGACTAAACAGGGCGTGATTGGACTAGATGGCACTGTTCCGTGGCACTATAGCGAAGACCTGAAGCGGTTCAAAAGAACAACTTTAAATTCAACAGTCATCATGGGGCGCAAAACCTGGGAGTCACTACCCTTTAGGCCATTACCACAACGAAGAAATATAGTGATTACAAGTAACTCAGACATGAGTGCTGAAAGTTATCCGTCTATCAATAAAGCGTTACAAGCAATTGATGATGGCCAAATTTGGTTTATCGGTGGGGCACAAATTTATCAGGAATCCATTCAATACTGTGACACGATCGATCTAACACACGTTCCTGATACTGTGTCCAATCCTCGGTCAGTACTTTTTCCAAGTATCGACTGGAGCGTTTGGAACAGTGGACCAAAGGTCCCTTTTGCAAGCGACCCAAGATTATTTCATCAACAATTTACTCGCATCAGTGATCAATAGTCGATGAAAATAGCAGCGAACAATATTCAAATCAATTACGAATCCTCCGGAAATCATCACGGTAATGTGGTGGTGCTGAGCCATGTGATCGGGTCCAGTCTTGTCATGTGGGATCCTCAAATAGATGTTCTCAACGAGAAATTTAAGGTGATTCGCTATGACACCCGTGGCTTGGGATTGAGCTGTGCACCGCACGAACCGTATTCGATGGCAATGCTGGTTGCCGATGCTGTCGCATTTTTGGATGCACTCCAACTCAGGCAAGTGCACTGGGTAGGGCTTTCCTTGGGTGGCATGATTGGCATGGGTCTAGCCATCCATTACCCCGATAGACTGTTGAGCTTGACTCTATGTGATAATATGGCTCGAGTTCGAGAGGAAACCAAGCACCTATGGCGAGATCGAATTGCTGCACGAAGTATGGAAAGCCTGGTCGAAGGTGCGGTGATGCGCTGGTTTACCGAATCCTTCCGTGAATCGCAAGCACCCGGTTATCTGACTAATCGTAGGCAATTTTTGGCTTCTTCACTTAAGGGTTATATTGGCAACTGCCATGCCATATTAAACTTGGACTACATGGACGATTTGGTCAAAATCCAAACGCCGACTAAACTGATCGTTGGTGAACTAGATCAAGCAACACCTGTTTCAGATTCAATTGCCATACAGGATCGAATAGCAGGTTCTGACATGGACATCGTAGAAGGTGGGGCACACCTTTGTAATGTAGAACAGGCCGATCGATTCAACAAAATCCTAATGGAATTTTTGAATCGGTTTTAATCTATTCAGCCCCATCTAGTCCCTTGTTTGGCTACTTTACTCACCAACCATTAGCGAAGCCCCCATCAATTCAATCAAGTGTTTTGAAATGCAAATGGGGAGCGCGTTAAGATCGTACCCACCCTCAAGCATAGAAATCAGTCGGCCTTGTGAATACTGATCAGCAAATTCCAGCATTTGATGACTCATCCATCCGTAAAATTCTGAACTCAGATTGATTTGAGCTAGCGGGTCCGCCTTATGTGCGTCAAACCCCGCCGAAATTAGAATTACATCGGGTTTGAATTTATGGATTGCCGGGAAAATCTTCTCAACAAACGCTTCTCGATATAAGTCATCACCGCACCCTGCTGGCATAGGACAGTTTAAAGTTGCATTCCTTCCTCGACCGATGCCGGATTCACTGTGTGCACCCGTTCCGGGATACAACGGATATTGATGCAAACTGACAAAGAATACTGATGGATCTTCTTCAAAGGAATGCTGTGTTCCATTTCCATGATGGACATCCCAATCCAAAATTAGAACCTTCTCTAAACCATAGTGTGTCTGCACGTATTTTGCAGCAACAGCGACGTTATTAAATAGGCAAAACCCCATGGCCCGATCCGCCTCTGCATGATGACCCGGGGGTCGCACCAAGGCAAATCCGTTATCCACTTCTCCTTCCATGACGGAAGTGACCAGTTTCAGCACTCCCCCTGTCGCCAACGTCGCTACTTCATAGGACTTGGAGCATACTCTCACGTCGGGATCGTTGAGATTCCTGGCCCCTGCCTCACACAGCTGTTGGGTGGCATCAATAAATTCTGAATGGTGAATTTTTTCCAGCCACTCACGGTCAACTGAATTCGCCTTAAGATGTAGCATGTCACCAAACCACGGCTGTTGTTTCAAGTGACTCAGCGTCGCGGTCAATCGAGCATTATTTTCAGGAAACCGATCGCCGGTTTCGTGTTCCATAAACCGCTCATCGTACAGAAATGCCGTCTTGCGCATACTTTGCCCCCTAACGTGTAGTGCAGATTAATTGAGACAACGCCGTCTTTGCTAGTGACGTGTCAATCACCTTCCACACTAGTTTTCAGTAAATATTCTTAAATCCAAACGCTATTTTGGATAATTTTGAACACAGCAATGCAAAGTATGCACCAAATTGGTGCAAACTGGTGCCAAAAACCAATAATTTGGATAAAAAATTGGTGGAATATTTGGCATGATTCTTGCTGATTATTATTTTGTAGAAAAATTCAATACGGAGGGATTAATTATGAAGCTAGTAACCGCCATCATCAAACCGTTCAAACTTGACGATGTGCGCGAATCGCTTTCAGAAATAGGCATTCAAGGAATGACCGTTACCGAAGTGAAGGGATTTGGTCGTCAAAAAGGTCACACGGAACTTTACCGTGGCGCTGAATATGTTGTTGACTTTGTCCCCAAAATAAAAGTCGAAGTTGCGGTTGCTGAAGACCGTGTCGATGATGTGATTGATACGATTCGGCAATCCGCATTAACTGGACAAATTGGTGATGGAAAAATTTTTGTTGCCGAACTGAACCGTGTCGTTCGCATTCGAACTGGAGAAACGGGCGAAAGCGGAATTTAACCAAACTACCTGTAAAAGGCCTTATTTATGAAGACTCTAAAATATCTGATTCCAACCACTCTATTATTGCTTTTGACCTCACCGGCAACATATGCGCAGGAACTCAATCCAGGTAACACTTCTTGGCTTTTGACCGCAACAGCACTTGTACTAATGATGACCATACCCGGGTTGTCGTTGTTCTATGGAGGTCTGGTCCGAAGCAAAAACGTGTTGTCGGTCTTAATGCAATGTTTCACTATTACTTGTGTGGTGACAGTCACTTGGGTGATTGTGGGTTACTCACTGGCATTTGATGACCTTGGTCTTGGATTTATTGGAGGATTAGGGAAGGTTCTTTTTGCAAACGTTCTGGAAGAATCCATGGCCGGAGATGTTCCGGAATCTGCTTTTGCAACGTTCCAAGTTACGTTTGCGATCATTGCAGTAGCTCTCATTGTGGGCGGGCTTGCTGAGCGCTTTAAGTTTTCCAGCTTGGTCTGGTTCACGGTCTTGTGGATTCTTTTCATCTATACACCCATTGCCCACTGGGTCTGGGGTGGCGGCTGGCTCGGCGCAATCGGGGTGCTGGATTTTGCTGGCGGAAATGTCGTGCACATCACTTCTGGAGTTTCAGCCTTAGTTGGTGCAATGATGCTCGGTAAGCGCAAGGGATATCCCAGTGCTGCATTGACCCCACACAACATGACCCTGGTCATGATTGGTGCCGGACTACTCTGGGTGGGTTGGTTCGGATTCAATGGAGGCAGTGCGGTCGCAGCGAATCACGACGCGGCGATGGCCGTATTGGTCACGCATATCTGTGCAGCTGCAGCTGCCATGGGTTTTGTATTTGCTGAATATTTGAATCGCGGAATCGCATCTGCGCTTGGTGCCGCTACCGGTATGGTTGCCGGCCTGGTCGCCATTACCCCTGCGTCCGGATTTGTTGGCCCAGCTGGTGCGCTGGTCATTGGACTTATCGCAGGACCTGTTTCGTATGTGAGCATCATTGTCATTAAGCACAAACTAAAAATTGATGATTCGCTGGATGTATTTCCTGTACACGGTGTTGCTGGTACCGTAGGTACCATTCTCACGGGAATTTTTGCATCTTCCGAACTCGGCGTATTTAGTGGCCAAGGCTTGGAAGTATCTATCGCCAAACAGGTTGGCATTCAGTTCTTTGGCGTAGTCGTAACCATTATTTATGTTGCCATAGTTACATTCGTCATATTCAAGGTGGTGGGGTTAATTACTGGCGGCATTCGCGTGAATGAAGAATCTGAAGTGGAAGGGTTGGACATCTCGATTCACGAGGAGCGAGGCTACCATATGTAATTGGAAATAAAACTTTTTTGATTTCCTCCTTGTTGTGGGTGGTTGTACAGCGGATGTCGGCCGCCTACACATTTTCGATTTATAATTTTTGGCGGTTTTGAGACTTCGATCAAACACCTTTTCATTAGGTCATTTTCAATGCAGCCAAAGATCCTTGCCTTTGCCGGTAGTACCAGGGCAGCCTCTTTCAATAAGCAACTCATCTCAGTAGCGGCTCGATTGACAGAACAGGCAGGGGCGCAAGTTACTGAAATTGATCTTCGGGACTATCCAATGCCACTCTACGATGGCGATCTTGAGGCCGATAGTGGAATTCCCGAAAATGGCCTGAAAGTATTTGAAATGATGAAAACCCACCACGGCTTTTTGATCGGCTGCCCCGAATACAACAGTGCAATCACCGCAGTTTTAAAAAATACGATCGACTGGGTAAGTCGCCCCATCGAAGGCGAAGCACGGCTTGCAGCCTTCAACGGCAAAACGACTGGTCTGTTGGCTGCATCGCCAGGTGGAATGGGCGGATTGCGGTCACTTGCAAGCGTCCGTTCAATTCTGGGCAATCTAGGAGTGTTTGTGATTCCCCGCCAGTTTGGACTGGTTAATGCCGGGTCCGCATTCAATAACAACGAACTAGTTAACGAGTCTGCTCAAAAGAGTGTCACAGCAGTCGTGAACCAACTAGTCGAAGTAACATTGAGAATGAACAACTAAAATTTATCTGAAACATCATTGAATTAAATTTCCCGTATTGATGGCCACTTTGACAGAATTTGCTGACTCCTATCCTCACCGTAAGGAGCGTTTGCGCAAACAAATGCGTATCGCAAACAGCGTTCGTTTGGAAAAGAAAACATCGAACTTATTTCGTGATCGAATCGAATCCGATGCCAAGGCACTTTCCGTTAGCGATTTCAATCATCTTTTGGAAGTTGACTCAAAAAATCTAACTTTAACTTCAGAGGGTATGATCACCTATGGCGACTTGGTCGACGCATCACTGCCGCATGGTTTTATCCCAGCGGTTGTTCCTCAACTAAAGTCAATCACCATCGGCGGTGCCCTCGCCGGAGTTGGTATTGAATCGACCTCTTTTCGCCACGGACTCACGCATGAATCCGTTGTTGAGATGGATGTCTTGTTGCCTGATGGCTCAATCATCACCTGCAACGCTGACAACGAACACTCCGACTTATATTACGGACTACCAAATTCGTACGGAACTTTGGGATACGTTTTAAGCCTCAAAGTAAAGGCTTTACCAACCAAACCTTTCGTGCAAATTAAGCATCAGCACTTTAGCGACCCGGAACAGTTCTTCGCAACGATCGATGAAATGATTTCGAGTGAAGTCGATTTTTTGGACGGTTCGATATTCTCTTCCAATTCATGCTTTGTCACAACTGGAAATTTTGTAGATGAAGCACCCTTCGTCAGCGACTATACCTATATGAAGATGTATTTCCGTTCTATCCAAGATGGTGCGGTCGATTACTTAACGACGCATGACTACCTATGGCGTTGGGATACTGATTGGTTTTGGTGTTCAAAGAATCTTTACGTTCAAAATCCAATTCTACGTCGACTTGTAGGGCGCAAGCGATTGAACTCTACAACTTATACCAAGGTCATGCGCTGGAACTCCAAGTGGGGAGTCACTCGACGCCTGAATCAATTGGCAGGTTATCACTGCGAGTCGGTTATTCAGGATATTGATATTCCGATTGGGCATGCTCCAGAATTTCTGGGTTTTCTAATGCGTGAAATTGGCGTGCTTCCGATATGGATTTGTCCCATTGGTACCAGCGACAAATCAACAAATTATCCGTTGTTCCCGTTACGAAACGACACTAACTACGTGAATTTTGGATTTTGGGATTCAACCAAGACACGAGAAAAGCGGGCACCAGGGTATTTGAACAAAAAAATTGAACGCATGACCGCTCAGCTTGGCGGGATTAAGTCACTCTATTCAGATACATATTTTGCAGAGGAGGAATTCTGGAAAGCTTACAATCAGGAACAGTATCTCGCACTCAAACAAAAATACGACCCACAAGGAAAGTTGTTGAATCTTTACGACAAATGCGTATTGCGCAAATAAACCATAGAGCACGCAACTTTGTAACAGGATTGTCCGCAGTAGTCCTTTGTATAGTCAGTAGCATGGCCACCGCCGAGGTTCTTCAGATTTCCACAAACGAGCAACTTCAACAGCTCATCGATGAAAACGTTCCCGTCGTGGACCTTCGCACACCGGAAGAATGGAAGGCGACTGGAATCATTTCAGGCAGCGAACTGCTTACCTTCTTTAAATCAGACGGAAGCTATGACGTCAGAACATGGATGTCATCGTTTGTAGATGTTGCTCAACCTGCAGATAAGGTCATTTTGATTTGTGCGGTCGGCAACCGTTCGATGGCGGTGAGTAGTTTTTTGAAACAGCAATTTGGTTACGACACAGTTTACAACGTCACCAAAGGTATTGATTTTTGGATTCGAGGCGGCAAGCCCGTCGAACCTTGGCCGCCATAAAAAATCTTTCAATAGAGCACTCGCCCCTGCACACTAGCAGCATTTCAATCAATAGCATCGATCTGCACAATCTCTGCGTTGCTTAAGTGAACATCAGTCGCTTTAATGCTGCTTAGGATGCTGGCTGAACGGCTCGCTCCCGGAATCGGTATCACATTGTCACTCTTTCCGAGCAGCCAAGCTAAGGCGATTTGATATGAAGTCGCCCCATGTGAATTTGCAATTTGCACCATTGTTTTGTCATCCCGCAACCGTACGTGACCGCCACCTCCTCCAACTGGACTGTATGGAATATAGGTGACAGACTTTAGTCGACAAAATTCCACAAAACCATTGCGCAAATCTGCCTGATGATAGATGTGGCAACGGTTCTGTACTGACGCTATCGGAACAATATCCATGGCGGTTTTAAGTAATGAGATATCGACATTGGACAACCCGACATGACGAATCTTGCCATCGGCACGCAACTTAGCCAACTCGCCGACAGAATCTTCAAATGGCACCGAAGGATCCGGAGCATGAAATTGATATAGGTCAATCGTCTCTACATCCAAGTCTCGCAGGCTTTTTTCGCACGCCCTTCGAAGACTGCCAGGTGCACCATCGCGTTCCCAACGGCCTCCCGGACGAACTAATCCGCCCTTTGTCGCGACGACCACCGGTTCGCTTGAAACTGAACGTAAAGCGGCTGCAATCGTACGTTCGTTGTAACCTTCATCGGCGTCATCAATGCAGTACGCATTGGCAGTGTCAATCAGCTCAACTCCCGCATCAAGCGCATCATGAATGACCTTAATTGCCTCCTTTAGCTTTGGTCGACCACGAATTGACAACGGCATGGCGCCGAGGCCAATTGGGAATACCAAAAGCTCAGAGTCTCCAATTCTTCGTTTCATTCTACGCACTCCAAACTACAGTCATAGCCTTTACAACATAGATTAATTTGATTAATTCCGACGATAATCCTATTTTGAATCAATCAACCCTACGGAACTCATGATTTTAGAGGGTTTTGGGTGGTGTAGTGTGTTGATTTGACTGTTGTTTTCAATGGGTTGATTTTTCGTTTTCCCCACAAAATGAACTTTTTGGCCGGGTTTGAGGCGATTTTCGACACTGCACCGCAACCACCACCCCACAGCCCTCAAATACGCCACTATCAAACACATAAGCGGTTGATATTGCTTAATAAAAAGCCGCATCCTCAGGGCTTTTAAAGTATCATAGATACCCCCATAAACTACCAGGAAACCAACAGATGCGACCATGCTCAATGATACGCTGTTTTCCTGGCACATGCTCGATGAGTACAGTGACCTGACACGCTTAACGATGGTGGTCGAAGCAATGGAAATTGACGACCTCGTCCATGAGATCAACCGACAGTGCCATGGTACGCGTTGCGAATGGCCCGCCTAGGCGATGCTCAGCGCACTGATCGCCCGCAGCGTCTACCAACATCCTTCAATCGAGTCCCAGCGCCGAGATTTAGCGCGCAATCCATCGTTGATGCGCATCTTGCGGGTTCGAGAATTACGGCGATGGGTTCAACGAAATAGCCTACCGGGTGCCGTCAAAAAGTGCGTTTAGCCGTTTTATCGCGGTGTTGCTCGAAGTCGAACGTGACGTTGCCGGTTTAAGCCAGATGAAACAGCAGCTGTCCGACGATCTGGTAGAACTACTACCGGACTTCGGTGTTGAAGTGGGCTTTGACGGTAAAGCCCTTCGCTCGCATTCAACCGGCCGCTGTACGGCTCGCACCGGCCAGCCATCAGACCCGGACGCCGCCTGGGGATGCCACTCCTACTTCAGTACCGACCGCACCGGATGTGGCCTTAACGACAACCAGCTTCGACGCATGATTCACCGCAGCGGTGGCACCACAGTGGTCGAGACCCGTCGGTATTCCTGCCAATTTAGCTTTGGTTGGGCGAACTATCGACTTTAAAAGTTGTAGAATGATTCCAGACGGGAAACTCTTTAGACGATAAATTACTTTTATTATCGGTCAATTTTTGGTATAAGGTGGTTAAGGGATTTAGTTTTCTGCTCAAAGTTTAATGAGTTTCTTGTTGCAGGGAAGCCAACAGGTAGTTTGCACGATGATGTATTAAGATTGGCGAAATATGTTACCAAACTTGATTTTGGATTAAGGCAGATGGGTAACTTTTTCAGTGACTTTCAGGCGGGTGCTGAATCCAGATCCGAGAGGTGATACCCAAAGTGAATCACCCTTACAAGACAGACAGGAGGAAGAAACATGCTTACACCTCCGGCAGCTTATGCCGAAGGCTACGCCAAGGCTCGTAAGGTCGATCCTGAGGTAGCTGACAACTACATACGGCATACCACTATAGGTGACGAAGAGCTCGATCCGGTGATGGAAGAGTTGTTTGATCTGCAGCCCAGAGACCTGCACCGTTTCATCCGCGCTGGCGTGGAACGGGACGATCCGGCAACGCTGGCCCGCGCCCCGCAATCACTGAGAGACTTCTTTAACGTGGTCGATGACAGGGTGCCAGACTGGGTTGATTTCAGCCTGCACGAGGTGGGACAGCGGGCTTTTTTCAACAACATGAAAAACATGCTCGTGGCTTTCGCCATTGGAGCTTCGGTGGAAGGATTTGGGACCATGGTGAGCAAATCCTTTTCCATCACTGGTCGGGTGAGCGGAATGGGGGAGGGTGCCGTGCGGCGACTGCGGCAGAACAATCGGCATATGATTGAAACCTATTATCCCAACAGCATGACCCGCGATGGCGAGGGGTGGAAATTTTCGATGCGGTTGCGGTTTGTCCACGCCCGGGTGCGCAAGTTTTTGAAGGATTCCGAAGAGTGGGATCATGAGGCCTGGGGCACGCCCATCCACTGTGCTCATTTGGGAGGTGTTTCTTTGTATACCTTTTCCATCCGTCAGTTCGAGCATGCGGCCAAGATGGGCGGTAGTATGAGCCAGGAAGAAATTGACAGTATTGTCGAGATCTGGCGCTATGCTGGCTATCTGCTGGGTGTACCGGAAAGCATTCTGTTCAGTTCTGAAGCTTCGGCCAGGCGGCTGTACCAGATTGCCAATATGTGCGAACCGCCACCGGACAAGGATGCCAAGACCATGGTCAATTCGATTTTCAAGGCAATTCCTGAAATGGCCGAGGGAGTGGAGACTGAAAGCCAAAAGAAAAGCCTGGCAAAATATGCCTATCGGCTATCCCGGGCACTGGTTGGCAACGAACTGGCCGATCTGTATGACTATCCGAATACTTTAAGAATCGGCTGGCTGGTTCTGTTCTATGTCCGCTTAAGACAACGCTTTTTGAGTTCCATTATGAACAATGAGGTGCAGGATGGATTGGACAGTATTTTCGGCGCAGCGCAATATGACAAAGAAGGGATCAGCTACAAGATGCCAGACGCACTGCATGCAGTCAATCAAAGCCCGTGGTAATCCTTTCGGTATTTCACAGCATTCCCCGTCAACCACTTGCATCATTGGCACGGCAGTGACCGGTTTTTACCATTTCACTGCTCAGACCATACGGTAATTGACGGCTACAGACTCAAAAATACTCCAGTTGCAACTGGCATTGTGCTGATCGGGTTTGGTTTTGCGGTAGGTAAACTTACAAGGGGCAGCAATGGTGCTGCCAGGAAGTGTCAGAGTTGATGTTTGCCAGGCTGAAGCGGCCAATAACATCCTGTTTGGCAGTCGCTTGTCTGACACTGACGTTGTTGGCAGAGGCCGCGTCTGAAATGAGTTCAGCCCAGGACATTGAAGTCATGGATGATGCCCGTGTGGCCTTTACCGAGGGTCGTTGGCAAAAGGCCGCAAGGCTTGGAGAAGCGGCTGCAACTGCTGAAGGTTATGCACTAGCTGCAGAAGCTCTGTCCATCTACGCCCATTATTTTCTGGAAACGGAATCGGAGCGCCCGGAGGTGTTGCTGCATGCTATTGAACTGGCCGAAAGGGCTGTTCACTTGCAGCCCGAGGATCCGTGGATTGCCTTTCAACTGGCACATGCTGTGGGTCGTTACGCCCAGAACATACCGACTCCGAGGGCACTGCTAGATGGTCACCTTAGCCGTTCGCGCCAACTGGCTGAAGATGTGCTCGTTCTGGATCGTGATATGACGTATGCCCACCTGCAGCTTGGCTCATGGCATGCGGAAGTTGTATCCAGGGCTGGCAAAATTGTCGCAAACCTCACCTATGGTGCCAGGCCTTCCAAGGCTCTTGAACATTACGAACATGCGCTGAGACTGGCAGAAGATGACCTTGTGGTGTATGCGGAAGTCGGTCGGGGACTGCTGACACTAAGCCGCCGTAAGCATGGCAAACGGGCGGAAGAACTGCTACGCCATGCGATAAGCCTGGAACCGAAGGACGCCTATGCGCGAATGATTGTCCAGCGGGCCCGCAGGCAGTTGGTTGAGTTCTAGGTAACTCCAGACCAGCTGACCCGATTTTACTCCTCTCCTTTCTGTCGTATTTGGCCGGTTTCTGGCCGTAAGCTGACCCTGTGGCAGTTGCTTACCGGTTACCCTGCTTTGCTACCTGCCCCCGGGGCGGACAGTTGGCGGCTGAAGACCCGAAAAACGCCATTCCGACCTATGAGCCGGTGGCGGCATCTTCGGTAATCTGACCAGTGTGGGTTCCGACACCCTCGCCCGTCTGATGATCCTCGGGGGAGGGAGGAATTCAGTCGCTTCTATCACGGTGTCAATATCCAAATTCAGGCAGCCGGGTCTTCCACCGTGTTGCCGGCCCTGACCGAGAGCACCGCCAATATCGGCCCGGTCAGGCGGGAAATTGCAGAGTAACGAGATCGAGGCCTTTGAAATCCGCTACGGCTACCAGCCCACCGCTGCACCGGTGGCTATTGATGCACTAGTCGTCTTTGTTAATCAGGACAACCCGCTGCCGGGCTTGACTCTTGCGCAGCCGGATTCCCAGTATTTTGTCAATCGCCGCTGTGGTAATTCGCCGGCGATTCATGACTGTGGTGATCTTGGGCTGGGCGGAGTCTGGAAAAACCGGAAGGTTCAGCGCTTTGGGCGCAATTCGGTCTCCGGAACCAATGGATATTTCAAAGAAGCCGTGTTGTGCGGAGGAGAATTCAGCAAAACGGTTAACGAGCAGCCCGGCTCGGCCTCTTTGGTGCGGGCCGTTGTAGCTTCCAGCAATGCCGTAGAATATTCCGGTATTGGTTGCCGCACATCAAGTATGCGTGTGCTGGCCTGACTCAGAAGCCTTCTTGAACCAATCAAGCGTTTGTTTGCCGAAATGGCGTGCCCCGACGCTCATGTCAGGTATGAAACATTGAATCTCTCAACGTGTGAAGTTCTGTGTAGCGCTGGACATTGTCCCTTCTCCCGGGTGGTAGTTAGTTAGGATTGTTGAATTATACGTCGAAGCCGAAACAGCCCTTCGATGGCTCCGCCGTCACTGGTGAAGTATAGAGCGTTGTCGGGGCCAATCGCGATTCCAGCGGGTCGTGCAATGCGAGTGCCATCTTCAAGCTGAAAACCTAAGACGACGGGAGCAACGGAACCCGTCGCTTCGTTATTGGCAAATTCGACCAGCACCACAGCAGGAGGTCTGCGGGTTGCCGATGGACCGATATAGTCACCATCGGGTTGGGTAGCCCAAGACCCGTGTAATGCCACTACAGCGTTTAGATCAAATCCTTCTCCGAGTGAATTTTGCGGAACAAAAGACATTCCAAGCGGAGCGACTCGTGCCGGAAATGTTGCTACAGGAGCAACCACATCGCTGCCTGGACGCGGTGGACTTGAAGCAATGCATTGATCTCGATACAGCGTTGAATCGACATACTGATACCATGGCATGCCGTGAAACGAGTTTGGTTCCACTTTGGAAAAGTACTCGGGAGGACGATCAAAGCCCCAGTGGTCTGGGCCATTGTTGGCTGAATACATCACACCGGTGATGGGGTGAAAGTCGAAGCCTACAGGATTACGCAGTCCACTCGCATATGGTTCCCATGAATATTCGTCTTCAGACTCAATCAGACGCAGCATGCCACCTCTGCGGTCTTTGAACGAGTAATCATCCGAAATGTATTCGTCGCTACAGTTGCCGGTGATGCCTAGACTGACAATGACTGAACCATCGGGTGCGATATCGATGGTTCTCGAGCTGTGACCAAATCCACCCGGCAGCTTCGCAATTCTCGTCAGGTCTAACGGTCTAATTCGAGTTACATCGGGGTCGTAATTTGTCTTATGAATCCCTTTCGTTGTTGCGATAAACAATTCTTGATCACGAATTGCGGTGCTATGCGGATAGCCATCAATACTTAAGTAGTTGGATGCTTCCACATACGGTGGTTTTAGGTGGTAGACTGTTTTGGCGGACCCAATCAGCATATCGCCGTTCGGAGCGAACGTAATCATCCGCGGTCGGTTGAGTTTGTCGTTCAGCACTTCAAGAACAAATCCTTCCGGAACGAGCATTTCTACACTGCCAATTTTCCGATGCTCTAGAGACTGGGATTGAAGCTGAATTTCAGCCACTGCGTTAGAGGTGAAAAACGTCCAAAACAGTGCTATGAAAATAGGAATGTACTGGTGTATCTTGGATTGCTTCATGACAGCAAAACATCCTTCGCCTGATTGATACGAGCTGCCACCCACGTAGATCCACCCCGATCCGGATGATTGCGCTGCATCAATCTGCGATGCGACTCAATGATCTCCTCTTTGGTCGCACCTTCCGCTAGTTCCAGAACTTGCAGAGCCTCTTCTTTGGACATCGACCCATCACCTTGTGCATGTTCTTCATGTGCGCCGTGCTCCCGCGCATATTCGTCCCATTCATCAGGTCTCATCTTGTCGAGATAGGCCTGAATGAGCGATACTGACTGCTTATCGCTTGTTTGGCACTCGCTGATCAATTCAGCAATTTCCTCAACGCTCAAATCATTAAGGGTTCGTCCTTTAAAGTTACCGGCAATTACAGTACCTGAGATCGCACCGGTGTCGTGATCAAGCACCATTTCGAGAAATTTTGTTCTGACATCTGATGACTGTCCCGGTTTGGCACCTTGTGCAGGCCCTTTCCAAGAACTGAACATCTGGTATGCACTGCGCATCAAGATGAATCGCTGTATCCATGGAAAAGCAGCACCTGCGATGGCAAATAAAGGATGTAGTTTTCCGGTAAGAATGGCCGCCAGTAACAGTCCTCCGCCAATCCACAAGGCAGCAATTTTCAGGTATCTTGAGCGGTGTTGTGGTGACATTCTGCCGAGGCGGGCAAACAGCCACATCAAGCCGATCACCAAAGTGAGCAGAATGAAAAATCGGACCATTATCAGTTTTTGCTAATCTGATGAGTCAGTTGAGCGACAACGCCTCGCCGCTTACTGCTAAAGTCCTCTAAAGCCTTGCGTCCTCCGGACGCAAAGATAGCTACAGCTGCCAGCAAGTCTCTAAGTTGTTGTGCGCTGGATGCATCAAATCGGGAATAGGCACCGCCGGATAGCTTAGCGATTTCGCGAAAGGCCCGTTCGGCTACGGGGTTGTATCCTTCGTGAAACATAAATGCAGGTACTCCTATCAAACCCAGGTGACCTGCTTTATGGGAAAGTTCGTCAATATTTTCCTCGACGGCATCTCCAACAAAAACCAAAGCATTGACTTTCGATTTTTCCGACTCCTTCTTGACATGGCTGAGCAAACGACCGATTTGCGTTAAACCGCCGGCGCATGAAGTGTTTGTCATGATGCCGTGTAATTCTACAGCAGCGCTGACCCAACGGCTGGCTCGGAATTCATGAAATCCGCGATAGTAGGTTAGTTGAACGTCCAACCCGCCATGGTCGGCTGTAACATTAAACATTTCTGCCTGAATATGACAGGCTTGATCCCACATTGGCTCACGACTGGCGGTGGCGTCCATGCCAAAAATCAGTCGACCTCTTCGACCACTTGCCACAGGTCGAGGCGTAATCGCGACTTTCTTCAGGAACGCATCAACTTCCTTACTCGTCGACGATTTGGTAACTTGAATGTCTTTGGACTTTGGCATTTGGGATTTGCCACTTTCAACCGATTATACGGTTGCAACCGATTCCTGTTGTACCTGTGAGTCCGCATAGAACGGTTTGAGAATCATCTCAATGACTTCCGCAAGATCAACAGAAAGAGCATCCCCCGATGTGATTCGATTGAGACGCTGAAGCATTCGGTCCTGGTGATCTATGCCATATCTTCGAATTTCGGAAAAGCCATCTGCCAATCGTGCCGCAAGTTGCGGGTTTGACGGGTCAATTTTCTGAATATAGTCGGCAAGCAAGTCATACCCAAACCCGTCTTTGGCGTGAAAGCAGGATGGATTAGCAAAACAAACCCCCCCGATCAGGGCGATGACTCGGTTTGGCACATCAATTCTAAAGGATGAATGTTGCGTCAATTCAACAACTCTTTGCAGCGTGTCGTCACGCGAAGCTGTTGCCTGAATGCGATACCACTTATCAATGACGAGAGAGTCGTTGACGTAACGATCAAAGAACTGGTCGAGCGCACTTTGGCGCATTGGGCTGTTTGATGAAGTGAGTGCCTGTAAAGCTTCAGCGCGATCCGTCATATTGCGACTATTTAGAAATTGCTGGTATGCCAAATCCCAAATCTCTTTGCTGTCAATAGCAATCAAATATGAAAGACATAAGTTACGAAGACTTCTGTGACCGGCGCTAACCCCGTCGTATTGTTCACCACTAACGTGAGCTTTGGATTGATAAACCGACATCAAGGAGTCAAAGTGGGTATTAGCAATTAGTCTAACGAGTGTTTTTCTGGCGTGATGGATTGACTTTGGGTCAACCACATCCATGGCCTGACCAATGGCAATTTCTGAGGGGAGTGTCAGTAGTTGCGCTTTTAGAGCTGGGTCATCGTCTGCAGTCAGTACGGATTCAAAAGTTGACAAAAACTTACTGCAGTCCGGTGGTTTGGAATTGTTCTGTACGCTTGCAATCAGTTCAAGCAAATGGTTTTTGGCAACAATCTGTGATGCATCCCAGCGACAAAAAGAGTCAGTATCGTTTGCTATCAAAAACTGAAGTTCCTCATTTGATAGGGGGTTTACCAGTTCCACTGGCGCTGAAAACCCACGTAACAATGATGGCACCGGTTCGGCTGCCACTTCATAGAAACTAAAAGTTTGTCTTCGTTTATTCAGTTGTAAAACAACTTCCTCTTTTACTTCTGCAGGATTGGGTGTCAAACGAATATCAATCTTTCGTCCATCGGATGCCAAAAGAGCGGTTTGTATGGGAATCTGTAGTGCACCGTTGTGGTGTTCAGTTGCTTCGTCGATACTTTGTTCAAATGTCAATGAATAGATATTCTGCTCGTGGTCGTATTGGCGTTCGACAATCACTGTCGGGGTGCCCTTGGTTTTGTACCAATGCCTGAATTGGTCAAGATCAAAGCCGCTCGCATCTTCCAGCGCTCGGACAAATTCTTCAATAGTTACTGCGGATCCATTGTGACGACTGAAATAAAGGTCAGTGCCCTTGCGATAGGCATCCGCACCCAAAAGCACATGCATCATTCGAATTAACTCTGCGCCTTTGTTGTATATCGTCAAGGTGTAAAAATTATTTATTGTGACATAAGAGTCTGGTTGCACTGGATGTGAGGTAGGACCCTGATCTTCACGAAACTGATGTACCTTGATCATGTTCGCATCGCGGATTCGCTGCACTGCTTTGGAACCCATGTCCGCACTGAATTGCTGTTCACGATAGATGGTAAATCCTTCTTTCAAACTCAACTGAAACCAATCACGCAGAGTGACACGATTACCACTCCAGTTATGAAAGTACTCATGTGCGATGACTGCTTCAACGCTGTGATAGTCGAGGTCAGTCGCTGTTTCCGGTTTGGCGTAGACGTACTTTGAATTGAAAATATTAAGACCCTTGTTTTCCATGGCACCCATGTTAAAGTCGTCAACCGCCACCACCATGTAACGGTTGAGTTCATACTCTCTACCGTAGTTTTGTTCATCCCAGAGCATGGCACGCTTCAAGCAATCCATGGCCCATTCACACTTGTGCACCTGGTTTGACTCAGCATAGAACTCAAGCTGCACACTTCGTCCGCTACCAGTGATGTATTCGTCAGACAGCTTATCCAATCTTCCGGCTACTAAGGCAAACAGGTAGCACGGTTTAGGGCTAGGATCATGCCAAGTCGCATAATGACGTCCATTTTCCAAAGTGCCGCTATCGATTAGTTCCCCATTTGAGAGCAGGACCGCATAGACGCTTGGCTGTGCCTCCAAAGTAACGGTGTACTCGCTTAGAACGTCGGGGCGATCAGGAAAATAGGTTATTGCCCGAAATCCCTCTGCCTCGCATTGTGTGGTTAGGGTATTTCCCGATACGTAAAGTCCCAATAATGCCTTATTGGTGGATGGTTGAATTCGATTGACAATGCGCAACTCAAACTCGTCTGGAGGGTTGTCGATAATCAAGTTCTCGCCTTCGAAGCGATAATCATCGTAAACAAGTTTGTTGTCGTTTAAATGAATTGATACTAGCTCGAGCTTAGTACCAAACAGAATTAGAGGCTGGTCGGATTCACAGTCAGACTTTGTTACAGTCAACCTAGAAGTTACGGTGGTGGTATCCGCATTTAGAACAAAGTGCAAATTGATCTTTGGAACAAGGAAATGCGGCGCGGCGTAGTCTGCCAGTAGGGTACGTTTTAATGTGGCAGGTTCTGAATTCAATTTAAATAGTTTCGGTTGTTGCAAAATTCAAGGCTACCAGGTCTTGAACCATCCACTCAAAAATTCCGATAGCCAATTATGCATGGTTTCACTGTAGCGACGTTCATCTTCAAGTTGGCGGTCCGGCAGATGGGCTCCAAGGCGGTGTTCAAGTTTACCTTCGTTATAGGACATCCATTCCTGCATAACTTCCCGAGTCGCTTCCGGATGAAATTGAAATCCATAAGCTTTTTCTCTATAGCGAAACGCCTGATTGGGAAATTCTTCGCCGCCAGCGAGTTTTTGGCAGTTTTCCGGGATCGTAAACCCTTCACCATGCCACTGATAAAAGTAGTTCTTGTCTGGCATGAATCCATCTGAATCAGGCACTGGCAATACAGGATTGAAACCAATTTCAAATCGCTCATCCGGATGTGGCCCCACTTCACCACCTAAAGACTTGGCCAATATCTGAGCACCTAGACAAATTCCGAGAACAGGTCTGTTTGCAGTGGCCCAGTCAGCTACTAGTGCTATTTCTTTGGCAATGTAAGGGTGCTTTTCCCCATCGTTCGCACTTTGTACTCCGCCGTATATGACTAGTGCATCATATTCGGAGGTATCTTGAGGAAGTTTATCCCCATTTGCAGGAACAAAAACCTCCTGTTCAATGCCGTTTTGCTCCATCCAAGAGGCAACTTTATCTGCCATGGACTCTTCTGCGTGTCTGATGACGAGTACTTTTTTCATCAATTTATGTATGGAAAATTACGCATTGCTGCAGTCAGTCGGGTAACCCTTTAATTGTTGCAAAACAAAGAAATACTGTCGGTACCTAAGTATGTCGTGTACTAGTCGACAAGTGCTGGGTCGACTCCGTTCAGGTCAGACAATCATAATCAATAGGATGACGAACGCAACGACTGCGCCTATGGGGAGGAGAAGTCCCGACCAATCCTTTTCGGCCTTTTCGCTTTCCGCAGAAATTCGTTTTAATCCTGGATACAACAGGAATATCCCACCCACACCGACCAGGCCAAGCAGGATCATTTCCCAAGTTTCTAAAGGTTCGCCCATCGTGTCATTTCCTTGTTTAAGTCTTCGGCATCTTGCTGAGTGACAAGTGTTCAATTGTAGGGTAATTAAGCCAATAGATGGTTACTGAATTGAAAAAATCAAGCATGCATTAAGGACCGCGTGTTATTGAATTTTCTACACTTTACTGTTTATTGAGACATTCACTGCCTATCAGGCAAGAGATATGAGAATTTGTTGGTATTGAGGGACTTAAGTTTTTTGAATTCCTATTTCGGCGAATCCTTTAATTCCTCAATGAAAATCCCGCGACTTGAAGTTTTTCCACGGAATGATGTCACCCGGGTCCCAGATTGACTCTGCGATTAGATTGACCACATTGTTTGCGACTTGAAGTTTACCACTGACACCCATCAACACTAGTGACCGAGCTAGCTTCAAATAGCGCTCAAAGCAGCGGGGCCATAGAATGACATTGACATATCCAGTTTCGTCCTCCAATGTCATGAATACTACGCTTGAAGCACTCGCCGGTCGTTGACGACAGATCACTATCCCGACATAGGTGATTTCTGTCTCGTTTGCCAGTGCGTTGACAGTTTTTGCAGTTGGTAGGCCTTTTGAGTCCAACTGGTCGCGGTAGTAGGTCAGTAGGTGTCCGCTGCTACTCACACCCATGGAGCGATAGTCCCATTCGTTGCTTTGCTTAGCGTCAAGGTGTGAAAACTCAACCTTTTCGGCAGGTGGCCGGAAAATAATTTCTCTGTCTTCTATGCCATGGGCATCCCATAATGCGAGCCTTCGGTTCTTTGTCAGATTCTGCAAAGCCCCTGCTTCAGCCAGTTTGCATAAAGATGTCTTGGAAACACCAGCTTTTTCTGACAATTCCTGGACGGAATGAACCTTGCTTCCAACGGACTCAAGTTTTTTGCCGTCGCTTTTATTCAGGCCCTTGATGTAGCGAAGTCCAATTCGCAGTGCAAATCCCTTAATGCTTTTTTTGCAAGGTTCAACCGTACAGTCCCACTGACTCAACTGCACATTGGCCGGAAGAATTTCAACGCCATGACGTCTGGCGTCTTCAATAATTGTTGAAGGAGAGTAAAACCCCATCGGCTGAGAGTTCAGCAGCGAGCAGGCGAATTCAGCGGGATAGTGGCACTTTAGATAGGAAGCCGCATAAGCAATAATGGCGAAACTGGCGGAGTGGGATTCCGGGAAGCCATATTCACCAAACCCGCGTAGTTGGTCGAAAATCTGTTCAGCAAACTTCCTTTTTATCCCCTTGGCCATCATCCCGGATATCAGTTTTTCACGATGTTGGTCAATGCGACCACCTTTTCCCCAAGCCGCTATGTCACGCCGTAGTTGATCGGCTTCGCCGGGTTGATAGTCCGCTGCGACCATAGCAAGCTTGATCACCTGCTCTTGAAATATGGGGATACCGAGAGTCTTATTCAAAACTGGAATCAGGCACGGATGAGGGTATGTTACGGATTCCTTTCCAGCACGTCTTTGCAGATACGGATGCACCATACCGCCTGAAATCGGGCCCGGACGCACGATTGCAATCTGCACCACCAGATCGTACCATTGACGGGGCTTAAGTCGAGGAAGCATGCTCATTTGTGCACGACTTTCGATTTGAAATACTCCCGTAGTCTCCGCCTTGATCAGCATATCGAATACTTCGGGGTCGTCCTTCGGAATCGAGTGAATCCCCAGCGAATGTCCATGTAGTTGTGCAACCAAGTCGAAGCACTGGTGCAGTTGCGTGAGTGCACCGAGGCCCAAAAGATCAACCTTGAAGATTTTCATGTCTTCAATGTCGCCCTTTTCCCATTGAATGACAGTACGCCCCGGCATTGTGGCATTTTCTACCGGCACCAGTTCCTGAATTCGTCCCGAGGTAAATACAAAGCCTCCGGGATGAATCGACAGGTGTCGCGGAAAATCTATGATTGAATTTGCCAGCAGTATCAGCAGTTGATTGATGCGTGTTGACGGATCTACGCCAGCACGTACGAAGTCTTCTGCGCACACCACGCCGTGCGAGTGGATTTGCTTCGACAGACGATGCAGATCGGTTCGGGGTACGCCGAAGGCAGCACCGACATCTCGGACTGCCGAGCGGCTTCGATAACGAATGACCGTCGCAACCATGGCGGTATGATCGCGCCCGTAAGTGCGGTACACATACTGAATGACTTCTTCGCGTCGCTGATGCTCGATATCTAAATCAATATCTGGGGGTTCGTCGCGTTCGCGGGACAGAAAACGTTCAAACAGCAAGTTCATGCTGACCGGATCTATACTGGTGATTCCAAGGCAGTAGCACACAGCCGAATTTGCAGCCGAACCGCGCCCTTGACACAGGATATTTTGTAAGCGACACCACTCGACGATTCTATACATGGTCAGGAAATATCCGTCGTACTCAAGTTGACTGATTAGCTGTAATTCCCTTTCCAACTGTGTCACAACATTGTCAGGGATGAGTCCGTGATAACGTTGATTTGCACCCTTAAATGTCAATCTTCGTAGCCGCTCAGACGCAGTCAGCCCGTCGCCAATCTCTTCTGTAGGATATGAATAGCGAATTGTGTCCAAGTTGAAGGTGCAGTCTTCAGCAATTTCTATTGTGCGTTGCAGACTCATCTGGTCATCGGAAAACAAGTTCGAAAAGTCTTCTATACTCATTAGTGAGTGACCTGCATTTTGCTTTGCCAAAGTTCCCAAGTCTGCAACAGTTCGATGATTGCGAATGCAGGTAAGAACGTCTTGGATGGGACGTTGCCTGATGTGGTGGTATAAGGTCTCGGTGCCTGCGACTGTACGGATGCAGTGATGTTTTGCGAGGGATCGGGTTTGTGCTTCCAGCATCTGGTCATGCGGTTCCTTGTGCCGACACAGCATCATGGAAAGTCGTTCACTGAATGCATACTTCATTGCATCCAGTTCGGGGGATAGACTTTCGGCATCTACCGTGGTTGTCGCCTCCGGCAGCCATATGGCGTGCAGTCCCTGCGCACGACTGCGGCATTCTGAAAGGGATACACAACTACTGCCCTTAGTGCTGCGTCTTCGTCCCAGCGTAATCAGACTACAAAGATTTGCATATCCCGTTTGATCGCGTGCCAAAAGCAATAAGCCAAAATTAGAACCTTTATTGTGCTGCACGGTGACCTGCGAGCCGGCGATGATACGAACGTCATGTTCGCGGGCAGCAAAATGCCCCTTTACCAGACCATATACGCCGTCCCGGTCGGTGAGAGCAAGGGCCGGCAGTTTCAGTTCGGCGGCTCGTTCCACATATTGCTTGGGCGAACTGGCGCCTTCAAGAAACGAATAGTAGGTCTTGCACCAGATTGGTGTATATAAGTTTGTGCGGGGCATCGTTTACTGCACCAAGCCTTGTTCGTACCATTGTCGGGCAAGGTTGTCGTAGTAGATCCAAAGAGTTGTACCGATGTTTGTTTCAACATAGTAGTGGCTTTGCTTTACAGGTGTAGTTCGCCACCAAAATCCCGAAATGTGATAAGGCCCCAAAACCCTTTTGAGTCTTGTGCGACAGGGCGTTCCAATACGTCGAGGAGCATCGTAAACACGGCGAATCAACGATGGTTGTTGCGGATGTGAAGGGACGGGCTTGCGCATTCGGTCGAAAAATTCCCAACAATAGGACTCGTCAGGCAAATGTGAATCAGTGCACTTAGCACGCAATACTCGTTTTATGCCGAATTCAGCACAAACTTGTGCCAGTGCCTGGTCGGCGGCAGCTAGTTCACGTATGGTTTTGGTCAAATCCTGGTCCAAGCTGAGTTGCGCCTCTGACAGTGGGCCGGGAGTCATATGAATGCCAACGCCAACAACTCCCTGTTCCAAGTCCAGTGTGTTGCACCTGAGTCGAAGCAACTGGGTGATGACTGCCAAATCCAGTGTGGGTTCGGAAGTGTTTAGTTTTTCGGTTTCGGATTTTCCGCTATCCAGTTTTAGACGCAAGTGCATGTTCTTTACGCCTTGACCATTGCGTTGCATCCTTTCCAGCAAACGACGACACGAATGCTGAATGGCAACGAGTAGTTGTTCGACATCGTTTTGCGCATATTCGAAATCGACGACGGCGTTATAGGTCTCCGGAAGCTTAATGGCGTATACGGTGTTTTCCTGTGTTTTTGCCCTGCGTACGAGTTCAAACAAATCATCGTTGAATCTGGTTCTGATTTCACGTTCAGGCAATCGCAGCAGATCTCTGACGGTACGGACGTCAAGTTTGCTCAACTCCTTTAGCCCTCTTGAAGGAGGGACAAGAAGGTTCAGTGGTGCATTCCGTGCTGCCAGACGCTCCGAAGTAGTGGACTTAAAGACCCTTACAGCACCGTTAGGCGTCATAGAACGTGCCGCAGTAAAAACCCCAAAGCGGGTAAAACCTACAGCGATATTGACACGAAGCAACAGATGCTTCAGCAAGTCTTCCTGGATGTTTTTTGCCCAGATTCGCATGTCAGGTGCAAGACATTGCATACCTCGAGTGTCGAGATAATATGCGCCGGGCAGTTCCATCACCGGTTCAATACCCGGGGCAAACTTCTGCAACCTGCGCACAATGCCCTGATGGGCGTTTTCGAACTGTTTGGGATGCACCGATGCGGCATGCAGTGTTGGGCATACTGTTACAGCGGTGGCATAACGAAGTCCGGGATGAACCTTCTGCTTGGCCGCACGTTCGTCGACGAACATGATGACCGCCCCAGCGTCTTCCCGGTCAGTTACGGCAAGTGGAGAGTTAAAGTCTTCCGGTAGTGACCGAGCCAGTAACTGAAGCGGGAATTGCGGTACACAGATGCATGCGATACTGGTTTTTGTTGAAGGATTTAAGTTAGTAGTAGCCATCGACCCCAGAAAATGATGTGTACCAAGACCAGCTTGAGCTGCTTCGTTTGTCGCGAACGGCATGAACTGTGCACAAAAACTTCCCCTGCTCCAAGTGTGTTCGGGCTGTATGGGCCCGCAGTGATATTAATGGTCCAATGGACGGGTCGACGGAAGACTTCTCAGTCATGAATAGTACGCTTGCCTGATAGCGCTTTACCAGTGCATGCAGACGGGCCTGAGTGGCAGAATGAATCCGCCCGGCACGAATCAAGTCAATAACTACAAACTGAAATGCCCCATTTCGCAGCAGTGTTTCTGCTGCTCGACATGCATCGTGGTGGTTTTTCATGCGCAATATCGGCAAACATCTTAAGTCGATGCCGCAAGCGGCTGCGTCGGGAGGGTAGAATGAACTGTCAGCGCACCCAATCCATGCAGAACAGTGGCCTTTGGTTTGGATTTCGTGAATAAGAACAAATGCAAAACTCAATGCCGCAACGGGTTGGGGATCGGAAATTTCCACCAACCTTCCCTCAAGTTCACGCAGGTTCCATTGCGATTTCTGGCTCGAATTGTGTTGTGTTATCTGCGACAGCGTACGAAGGTCAACAGCGACTTCAGGCATAATGCACCTCATCAATTAGATCAATGCCCTCCAGGAAGCGACGTACTTCAATGACCTTCCCCAGCACCATCAAATCCTTTAGAGATACTGTGACAATGGGGTATTCGGGATTTTTGGGACGCAGTTGGACTTCGCTATCGGTAGTGTAAAGTTCCTTGACGGTTGCTTCGTTGTCGACCAGTGCTACGACAATGTCTCCCGATTGAAATTGTGCATGGCGATGTACAACGACGACATCGCCATTCAGAATTCCAGCGTCAATCATGCTGTCGCCGCGCACTCGTAGAGCAAAAATTTCATCGTCTTTGTATCGGGAATGAATGGGGATGTAGCCTTCGAAGTTTTCAAGAGCGATATTTAACTGTCCAGCGGGAACTTCGCCAATAAGAGGGACGAGCCGACGGACAAAGTTTGTCTTGCTTGGCAACCGATAGCTGCGTGACTTACCCGGTTCCTGAAGCAACTTGCCTTCACGAACCAGTGCATTCAAATGAGACTTTGCGGACTGTACAGCT
The DNA here is from genome assembly GCA_965200645.1 of Arenicellales bacterium. Taxonomy (GTDB): domain Bacteria; phylum Pseudomonadota; class Gammaproteobacteria; order Arenicellales; family JAJDZL01; genus CBDAUN01. The sequence continues at coordinate 260,649 of CBDAUN010000001.1, read as the reverse complement.
CGCATTTGAAATGCTTTCTGCACTTCGCGTACGGTCGGTGGGCGTCCTTCCAGCAATCGCTTACGCATGAACTGATAGATTTTGTTTCGAGTCTGTCCGGGTTTTGTGTATGCCATGAGTTGGTGCCTCTGTGATATGTTCACGCAATATAACATACATATGTATGTTATTGAAATTTTGATTAAATATGTACAAATATTTCAACTACTGTGTATGCTTTGCACTACTCAGTGGGTGCCGGCTTTAATGTGCGATTATTCAGGCAAGGATTCACAGATAATTCCGTGCAGGAATAAAGACAAAACGGAAAATGTCAAAATCAAAGTACGTATTGATTTATCGCATCAGGTTGAGGGTGCTAGTTATGTCTGTGCGTTATTCGAATTTAAGCAAGAAAGTATTTCTTGATGCCTGAAGTTACGTCCAATATTTTTCGCGGTGGAATGATGATTGTCGGCTCAATGGCAATTATTGGGCTGATTGATAACTTCATACGTTTCGTTGCCATGGAAGCTGGAGTGTGGCAGTTTTACTTCGTGCGGGCTTTGGTAGCAGTTCCACTCATCATTGGCTTTAGCCTATGGAAGAAGCAATCCCTTATGCCCATTCGGTTTTGGGCGGTAGCGGTGCGCTCTATATTGTTGTCTGCGGCAATATTGATTTACTTTAGTTCGCTTTCAGTGATGCGAATCGCAGAGGCGGGAGCGACTCTATTCAGCTCGCCAATCTTTTTGTTGATATTTTCAGCTTTGCTGTTTCGAATGCGGATAGGCATATGGCGAATTGGAGCTGTGTTGGTAGGATTTACGGGTGTTGTGCTAGTCTTAAAGCCAGATGTAACTCACTTGAACCTATTTGTTCTCGTGCCCTTATTTGCGGGGATTATGTATGCCCTTGGTCAGTTGGTAACGAGACATTGGTGCTCGGAAGAATCAACGATTGCAGTTTTATTAGGTTTTTTCCTGGCATGTGCATTTTTGGGCTTGGTGGGAATGACAGTGATAGAGTTTGCAGGATTTGATGAAGCCCGAGTTCAATCTGCCCCATTTATTTTTACTGGGTGGGTTGAATTAACCCCTAGCTTTTGGTTTTGGACGACAATTCAATGTTTTGGGTCACTGGTCGGTGTGTATGGATTGATTCGGGGATACCAGATCGCAGAGCCGACTTATGTTGGAGTTTTCGAATATAGTTTCTTAGTATTCGCTGGATTTTGGGGATGGGTGATTTGGAATGAAGTGCCAGATAAATTTAGTTTGATCGGCATTGTCTTGATCATAATGGCGGGAATAGTGATTACGTTGCGTTCACGTGCGTAGTTTGTTGAGTTAAAGAATAAATCCAGATTTAGTTTCTTTGGAGTAGCAAATATGAGGGACATTTGTAAAGAGTTTAGAAGTTTGCATCACCAGAACGAATTGTTCGTCATCCCTAACCCCTGGGATGTAGGTTCAGCTAGAATTCTTGCTTCCATGGGCTTTAAGGCGCTTGCTACTACCAGTTCGGGAATGGCATATTCCCGCGGTTTGCCGGATGGTGCAGTAGATAGAGATGAGGTATTGCGACACTGTCGTCAGATGGTTGAAGCAACCGAATTACCTGTATCCGCCGATCTTGAAAAAGGTTTTGGCGACTCTCCCGAAAGTGTTGCAACTACTATTTCTGCCGCAGCAGAAGTTGGTCTTGCGGGATGCTCCATTGAGGACCACACTGGGGATCTGGATCTTCCAATTTATGATCGAAGTTTGGCTATTGAACGAGTCCAAGCTGCGTGTGAGGCTCGCGATGCATTGGATAGTGACTTCGTATTAACCGCGCGCTGCGAAAATTTTCTGTGGAATCGAACGGATCTTGACGATGTCATTGATCGACTGCAGGCGTTCGAGGCATGCGGGGCCGATGTGCTTTATGCACCGGGGCTACGCACACTGGATGCAGTTCGTCAGGTTTGCTCGCAAACCAAAACACCTGTGAACGTTTTGGCCGGATTACCCGGTACTAGCTTTACAATTTCGAACTTACAGGAAGTTGGTGTGAAACGAATCAGTGTTGGCGGGTTACTGTCTCGACTTGCTTACACCACAGTTTTTGATGTGGGGACGCAAATGTTGAATGATGGGACTTTTGACTTCTCCAGTACTGTGGTGAGCAATGCCACACTCTCGGAACTGTATGGTCAGTGGTTAAAACCCTAATTAGACCACTACGCCTTTGCTTATTTTGTTGACCTTACTTGTCGGTCAACTTCCTAACCGTGTGGCTCCTTCCACTTCAGTTAACGATCCGTCGTCCACGTTATATATATAGCCGTAAATCGAAATTTTTTTAGAAACCAAGGGATGTTTTGCAATTCGTTGAACGTCTTGCCGAACACAGCCATGCATATCTCGGATGGTCAGCCATTCTCGGTAATGTCCCTCGTTTGAGCCTACTCCTGCATGTTCATTACACCAAACCCCATCTTTGTTGACTGCGGGGTCTAGGGTTTCAGCCAGCAATGTCGCTATGGTTTGGTCCGTAATGGTGGCCATTGCGCATGCTGTGTGGTGAATGACAAACCATTCCGTAGTGCCAATGAGTTTGTGGGAAACCACTAAGGAACGGATGGCATCATCACTCGCACGTCCTCCAGCATTGCGAATGACATGAGCGTCTCCTTCGACGATGCCGGCAAATTGAGCGGGGTCAATACGATGGTCCATACAAGTTAAGATCGCCGCAGACTTTGCAAGTGACTTTGGCAGTGGCGGCCGGTTCTTGCACCGGCGAACATGTTCTTGGTTGGCAGCAAGAATTTGTTCTTTAACTTTAGTCAAAACTAATTTACCTTTGTTGGTGAAGAGATAACCGGAAATTTCTTGTTGGTACGAATGACGAGGTTAGTTCAGTACCATTTGGGAGACCAAATGAAGAGCCATAAAATAGTATAAATGTTTCTGTTGAGGGAGTGCTGATTTCACCTAAAAATCCTTGTTTTCAGGGTATCTCCTGAGAATCACTGGCGGGTTTTCACTTCGGGCCGCACCATTTCTTTCGGCAATTCCTTTCACAGAACAACTTTGCCCGCCATCAACCCCCTGATATTAACGCATTATAGGCAGTGGTTGCACATTAAATTTAGCATCCATCAACAGGTAAATTGCATCTGAAATGGAACGGGTGAATTACGTGTTTCCGTGACCGTTTACTAGTTGTAAAAGAATGTAGAATGTGTTTCATCACTCGAAGAATAAAGGTTTTATCACCCAGATATAAACCGCCCAGAGCATACTGATACTAAGAGCATAAAACAAAATGCCTAAAATTGCATCAGCGATGGAGAACAATATTTCCACTACATTTTTCCACATTTGTAAACCCTCCAAGCAGGTGATAATTTAGTTCAGGTGGGCTCTGGGTCTTTACTCAACAGCAACGGCATAAGTACTTCCTTTCACATGAATCAGTCGAAGCGTCATCGAATAACATACAAACGCTAATGATTTCACTGCCTAATACACCTAGTCTTATAGGCGGGCAATTTATTTTTTAGGTGAAAACTGCACTAGTCCTGATTGAATTCATTCAAAAGTCTTGGTCGCAATAAAATTCGCATCGTTACATTCTGCTCCGACTTTATTCAATGAGTCAAAAATGCTGATACACATCCTTGAAGTCAGTATAAAACTCTTCATAAATTTCGTCTCTGGTTCAGTCGTCATCATGATCAAATATTTTTAATTATTTTGTTGAATACATCATTTGTTTTCGAGTTTAAAGTTAAGTAATATAAACTATGCAACAAATTTGAACTCAGTGTCCCATCAAGTGTGGTGAGACTTTTCAGGTGAGACGGGTATGACTAACTTACATGGTATTTTTGCTGCAATGTGTACGCCAATGGATGACCGTGGCGAAAAGATTGATGAGGGCAAATATAAGGCGCATATCGATGATTTAATCGAGGCTGGCTTACATGGCCTTGTGCTTTGCTCTGGCACAGGGGAGTACGCCTACCTTAGTGATAGTGAAAAACGTTGGCTGATTGAAGTCGGTGCAAAGCACGTCGATGGCCGCTGTCCGACAGTAGCGCAGACAACGGCACTCAGTACCATGGATTGCATCGAAAAGTCCCGTGCGGCAGAAGATGCAGGGGCATCGGCAGTAATGATCATGCCGCCATATCTTGAACCACCCTTTGAGCGTGGAGTCATGTATCACTATGAAGCTATTGCCAAAGCCATTAGCATTCCAGTCGTGATGTACAACGTCCCGCAACAGGCCGCACCCTTAACCCATGATATGTACCGCAGACTATTGGCCGTAGAAAACCTCGACTATGTCAAAGACAGTTCATGTGATTTTGCGGCCCAGCAAAAGTTGGTTGCGACCGGTGGTGGTGTTTTCAATGGGATTGATGCATTTGCGCCATTTGCCCTGATGAATGGTTGTATTGGCATGATTTGGGGTGCAGCTAATTTTATGCCCCATGAGTGTGCCCAACTCTACAATTTGATTGCAGAAGGTAAATTCGCTGAGGCTCTCATACTGTGGGAGGCGATGGAGACAGTATGTCTTTGGCTCTACGGAAACCGTCATGATGTGGATTACATGTCTGGCGTTAAGGCAGCGACCAAACTATCCGGTCGTGATATGGGTCCCCCGCGCAAACCTCTGCCTGTTGTTACTGGGCCAGCACGCCATGACCTGCGCATGGCCATGAACAAGTTGCCAGTGAATCGAACCAGTGCGGATCGGCTGGTTTGGCGTGATTGGCAAGAAGAGCGAGACTGGCTCATCCAGTCATACGTCAGACGCTAATTTCCTTGAGAGAATACAGTAAGATGTCGAAAGAGAAAGATCACCCAAGTTCCGTAAAGCTTTCCACCAAGATGATCATCGGCGGGCGGCCGATGGATGCGCAAAGCGGTAAAACGTTCCAGACGCTGAACCCGGCAAATGGGAAAGTTTTAGCTGAAATTACCGAGGCCGATGAAGCTGATGTCAATCTGGCCGTTGTTGCCGCTCGTAAGGCATTTGATGAGGGCCCATGGCCACGGTTAAGTCCTTCAGAACGGAAAGTACACCTGCAGCGTTTTGCGACACTCATTGAGGCAAATGCGGAAGAGTTGGCGATGATGGATGCACTGGAAGCAGGTAAGCCGATTACAGATTGCTTGGAAATCGATTTGCCGGAAACTGTCAATACGATTCGCTGGCACGCAGAGGCTGCAGACAAAATTTATGATCAATTGTCACCCAGCGGTCCCGGTGTGGTTTCAATGATCGTGCGCGAGCCAGTCGGTGTGGTCGGCGCGATATTACCGTGGAACTTCCCCGTCATGATGACAGCTTGGAAATTGGGGCCAATCTTGGCCAGCGGCAATACCGCCATTCTGAAGCCTGCTGAACAAACATCACTTTCGACAATTCGCATTGGTGAACTTGCCACCGAAGCGGGTATACCGGATGGTGTGGTCAATGTCGTGCCAGGCTTTGGCGAGACGGCTGGCAGGGCGATCGGATTGCATCCCGGAGTCGACTGCGTCGGATTTACCGGTTCAACTGATACCGGTCGACTATTCCTCAAGTACTCCGCTGAGTCCAATCTGAAACGGGTATTGCTCGAATGTGGTGGCAAGAACCCACTTATCGTGATGAATGATGTCAATGATCTTGATACTGTCGCGGAGCATGCTGCCAATTCAATATTCTGGAACATGGGCGAAAACTGTTCGTCCAATTCGCGACTGATTGTTCACAGGAGTATCAAGGATGAACTGCTGGAATTACTGGTCGAACGTACGCGTGATTGGGTCGTCGGAGATCCTCTCAAGTCCTCTACTCGTATTGGTCCGATGATAGAACAAGGTCACATGGAAAAAGTGCTCGACAATATCACGGCAGCACAACAGTCCGGTGCAGAGCTCGTCATTGGCGGGAAACAAGTACGCAAAGATAGTGGGGGCTATTTTGTTGAGCCAACGATTTTTGAAAATGTAAAATCAGATATGCGTCTAGCTTCTGAAGAAGTATTTGGTCCAGTACTCGCAGTGATGACATTTGAAAACCCAAATGATGCGATTACTATGGCCAATGACACAGAATATGGCCTTGCTGCCTCAATTTTCACCGACAACAACAAGACGGCACATACGGTCGCGCGAGCCATCAAGGCGGGAACCGTTGCGGTGAATTGTTACGGCGAAGGTGATGCTACAACACCATTCGGCGGCTTTAAACAGTCCGGTTTCGGTGGGCGGGACAAGTCCCTGTCGGCACATGATCAGTATTGCGAGCAAAAGACCATCTGGATTGATCTTTCCTAGAATGATTTAGTGAAAGTCAACCTTCTCCCAGCCAGCGACAACCGAAATGGCTGGTTGGAAATTCTGCCACCCCTTGCGCCGGCGAATGCCGCAGTCGGCAATATTTCAGTTGACTACGCGATTATTGGCGGTGGTTTTACAGGTCTAGCTGCAGCTAGACGATTGGCCGACCTGAATCCGTCAGTCTCGATAGCACTCATTGATGCTGGACGTATCGGCAACAATGCGGCTGGGCGTTGTTCCGGTTTTGCGATCGACCAAGCCCATAACATTCGGGCTAAAGATTTTGCGGGTTCGCTGGATGAGGAACTAAGACAGTTAGCGCTCAATCGGGCTGGCCAAGACTACATGCGCGAAACGGTAATAACTCAGGCCATTGAGTGCGACTGGCGTGAAGATGGTAAATTTCACGGCGCTGCTACCGAACGCGGTAAAGCCCTTCTGCAAAACTACACCGGCAATCTAGATCTGCTGGAAGTAGACTACCGATGGGTAGATGCAGCTGAAATGAAGGCGGTTACCGGTATACCGTTTTATAATTCCGCACTCTATACCCCTGGTACTGTGCAGATTCAGCCCGCCGCCATGGTGACCGGATTTGCTAGGACCATGCCACAAAATGTGAGTGTCTATGAAGATTCACCAGTAACTGAAATCAGTTATGGGAAGACTCACCGAATCAAGGTTCCCCAAGGGGAGTTTTCTGCTCACACGGTGCTTCTAACCAACAACGGATTTGCCCCCCGATTTGGCTTTTATAACCACTGTATTATTCCAGTCTCTACCTGGGCCAGCATGACACGTAAACTGACCCCAGATGAGGTGGCAGAACTTGGAGGCACAGAATCCTGGGGAATTATTCCTTCCGATCCTTTTGGGTCGTCAGTCAGAAGGACCGTGGATGATCGAATTTTAGTCCGCAACATTTATAGTTACAGCCGGGGCGTTAATCCTGAAGAGCATATGCTGCGCTGGGTTCGAAAAAAGCATTCAAACTCGTTTCACAATCGGTTCCCAATGTTGTCGGAAGTGGAGTTTGAATTCACTTGGGGAGGTGCACTTGCACTGTCGCAGAATAACGAGCCAGTCTTCGGCGAACTGGCTGACCGAGTTTTTGGCAGTTTTTGCCACAATGGAGTGGGGATTTCCCGTGGTACGATCTGTGGCAAGTTACTGGCGGAATTGATTTCTGGGGAAACGTCCGAATTGCTGGAGTTTATGTTGGGTGCCGGGCGGCCAAATCGATTACCGCCTCGACCATTTCTGGGTTGGGGTGCGCGCATGAACTTTGCCTTTAGAAGGTCTCGCGCAGGTCGCGAACTTTGACAAAATCCCTTACTAACAAAGTGGCTTTAGTTACTGGAGCGACGTCGGGAATTGGTGCTGCTACCGCCACCGTTTTGGCTGCGTGTGGTGCTAGCGTCATGTTGATTGGACGAAATCAGCGTGCTGCGCAAACAGTACAGAAAGAAATTGAAGCTGCAGGCGGCACTGCCAAAATTCTGCTGGGGGACATCTGTGCTCCTGAATTTTGTCAACATGCCGTAGCCGAAACAATTCGGCATTTTCATCAATTGGATATTTTGGCCAATGTCGCTGGTGTTATTCGCCGTGGCGATTCCTTGAATACGTCCGATGACGATTGGCGTGTCATGATGTCTACCAACGTGGATGGCACTTTTTTTATGTCTCGCGCAGCGATAGCTGTAATGCGCACCGGTGGGGGTGGTAGCATCATCAATCTGGGTTCCACGGTTGGGTTGGTTGGTACCGAAGGTCTTGCAGCTTATTGTGCCAGCAAGGGTGCTGTGGTAAACCTGACCCGAGCCATGGCACTAGATCATGCAACCGAAGGGATACGCATCAATGCGGTTTGCCCTGGTGCGGTCGACACGCCAATGCTGATCTCGGGACATAATCACCAGACGCCAGAAAAAGTTCACGACAGCAACCGCTCTGCAATTCCACAGCAACGGATACCAGCACCAAGCGAAATCGCGGATTTGATCAGTTTTCTTGCGTCGGATGCCAGTCGTCACATAACGGGTACCGCGATTCCCATCGACGGGGGTTACACGGCACGTTGAGTGACCGCTTGAAAGATCGGATTGCCATCGTAACAGGTGGTGCTCAAGGGATTGGTCGTGCCATTACTCAACGATTAATGGATGCCGGTGCCACAGTCATAGTCGGCGACTTGAAACGACCCGATAGTGGGGCACAAGATTGGTATCTATTAGACGTTGCCGATGAATCCAGTGTCGTTGCATTCTATGAGGCGGTTATTGCAAAACACCCTGGCATAGATGTGTTGGTTAATAACGCCGGAATTGAATTTGAAAGGACGATTACGGAACAGACGGGCGAAGACTGGGACCGAATGATGGCGGTCAATCTTAAGGGCCCATTCTTGATGTCAAAACACGGGTTGTCTCATTTGACTAACCGTGGAGGTGGGGCAATTATCAATATTGGCTCAATTGAAGGTATCGGCAGCAACCCCAATCATTCAGCCTATTCGTCCTCCAAAGGAGGTGTTCATGGTCTGACTAAAGCTCTTGCCGTCGAACTCGGACCACAAAACATTCGCTGTAATGCAGTTGCGCCAGGTTGGATCGATACCGATTTGAACAAAACTTATGTTGACTCCCATCCGGATCGAGAGCTAGTCTATGCCGAACTGACCAAGTTGCACCCGGTTGGTCATATTGGTGACCCACGGGATGTTGGCGATGCTGTGGTTTGGCTGGCCAGTGATGAATCACGTTTTGTGACCGGTCAGATCATCACGCTCGATGGCGGAAGATGTGTGAAACTTCCCTTACCCGGGATTTTTGGGCGCTAGATACTTAAGGCCTGAATAAATCTATTGCCGCTAACTGAATGAGAATTCCGAAAGCCTTAGCCTGAGGCGGTCGTGTTTCGGAACTTATTTTCGATTACTGGAAGACGTGCGTTAACTTGTAAAATAATATCAAGCGTAATTCAGTGAAAAACTGACACTGATTTCGCGATACTACACTATAGAATCTGGTAGTTGTGCCTCTCGCCGTGCGATGAATTCCAGCAACTCTTCATTGATTGTTTCATCGAGGGCAGGGGCTTCATATTCGGCCAAAAGTTGCTTAGCTTTTTCTATCGCACGGGTATTTGCATCCTTGCTGCCCTCAGCCTGCCATTGTTCAAAACTGTCATGACTCATCAGTTCTGGCATCATAAAGGCTCGCTCAGAATTTTCAAGCGTGTGGCTCGTCCCAAGATAATGTCCACCCGGTTCAACCTCAGCCATTGAGTCCAGTGCGCCTTCCAGTTCGTCAAAGTTTATACCCTGCCCTAACTTGTAGAACATCTCTACATGCTCGGCATCGAGTACAAATTTGGCATAACTCTGGGTTAAGGCCCCTTCCATGTAACCGGTTGTTGATAAAATAAAATTAGCACCTGCCAGTAGTGCACCATACATATTGCGAGCTGCTTCATAACCAGATTGGGCATCGACCACCTTGGAACTTGTGCAACCTCCGCTGCATCGCCAAGGCAACTTGTAGTAGCGTGCCATCTGCCCAACCAGCATATTCATGTGACATATCTCCGGTGTGCCGGCCATGGGGGCACCTGATTTCATACTGACCGTTGCCAACCACTGGCCATAGACAGCTGGGACGCCGGGGCGCACTAATTGTGAAAACGCGACACCAGCCAATGCTTCAGCATTGATCTGAACCAGTGAACCAACCGTACTGGCTGGCGTACTGGCACCTCCCAGAACAAACGGAGTATACAGAACCGCCTGGTTGGATGCGGCATAAACCTTGACAGCATCCAACATCGTCTGGTCCCAGACCAGTGGTGAGTTGCAGTTTGCAACCGAGGTCATCACTGTATTGTTTTCAACAAATTCGTCGCCAAAGAGGATCTTGGCCATGGTAACGGTATCTTCGGCGCGGTCTCGTGCGGTGACCATTCCCATGAATGGTTTGTCTGAATGTTTGATGAGACTATAGACCATGTGCAGATGTCGTTTCGGTACCGGCACGTCCATTGGTTCACAAAGCACACCGCCAGACATATGCATAGCAGGTGACAGGTGAGCGAGCTTGGCAAATTCATGGAAATCTGCAATGGTTCCATTGCGCCGCTTACCTTCAAAGTCGAGGACATTGGGTGAACCATAAGCGGGCGTAAAAATCTGCTTACGGCCTCCAAGCGTGACTGAACGGTCTTTATTACGTGCAACCATCGTATAGGTCTCTGGTGCGCTGGAAATCAGGTCCATCAGATGATTACGATCAATACGCACTCGATATTCGTTCACATCGGCACCAGCTACTGCCCACATTTTGATGGATTCATCATCGCGAAACTCGATCCCTTTGGTTTCCAGCAGCGTCATCGCAGCATCATGCACACGTTCAACTTGCTCTGGCGACATCAAATCAATATAAGCAATGCCACGATCGAGCTCCGGTAAGTAATTTATCGTTCTTTGCGTTCGGGACTGTCTGCGTACGCTTCGCCCGCGACGCTTGGAGTGCGGTACGACAGTTTCTATTTGGGTCATCAGAAAAGTCCTCCGTCGGGAAATATTACCCGCAAACTTGTGATTGACTACACGAAAAATTCTTGTTCACTATCCAACCCAAAGTGAGGTTAGGGTACAAAAAACACTGAATGAACGTGCTTGTTTCATTCATTCCGCCAAATACTTCTACGAGATTCAGGAGCCAACCTTTCACTTAGGCGGTGGGCCACGTGCCTAGCAGATTTTTGGGTAACATCCGATTCTCAATGCAACTTGATGGAAGATATGCCTTTCGGCTTCGCCGAAACCAGATATATAGCCAAGCCCCAAGTCTGATAGTAAAGGTTTGAATCCTGCATAATTGTACCTGTCTAAACACCAAATTACATAAAGAAATCTTCATGACAGCATCTGTGAGACTTGGCTTGCTCGCTTTGTTGCTCGCCATTTCAGTAGTGCAATCTCAACAATCAATTTGGCTTTTTAGTGTTGCCAAAACAGTCATCAGGCTTAAGCGCCATTTATATAATTTCCTTGTTTGAGTCGACCCCATTTTGAGGTATTCGAGACTGTTCTGGAAAGTAAGTTCTTATTTCGTGTTTATTGACTTGTTACTGGGTAAGCATTTTTATTTGTCTAGTTGACTATGAAAGCTGCATTACTACCTGGTATTTACGAAAGTCTGTTGACCGAAAAGCTTGATGATGAAATCATCGGGCTGGAAGAAGGTTTGACAGCGAATATCGAATCGGTTGACTCCAGTATCCGCGTAGATCTGTTAACGCATCATTTTTCCACCGTACTCCGCAGCGTACTTGAGCAAATATCCGATCAAGATAAGCAGACTAGAACTACCAAACAGATTGCACTGATCAATAATTTACTGGAGTTATTGGAAAGCAAAGAACTCCACTTACCTAAAGGAAGTCAGGTTAATGACCGTGCCAGAATTCTTAAAGAAGTACTACGACAAACTGGTGTAGGTGAAACCGCATTTGCGCGGCCCACCCAATCGTTGCGTCATACAGGACTTCTCGTTAATGGTAAGCGAGATGTACAAATTGCGAGCGAAATTGCCAAAGAAATCCCAAGTTCTGACAGGATAGATTTGTTGTGTGCATTTATACGTCACTCAGGACTACGACTATTTGAAAGGGAACTCGCAGGTCGCATAAATAGTGGGGCGAAAGTCAGAGTAATAGCGAGTGTGTACACGGGCTCCACTGAACGACGAGCGCTGGACAAACTGGTCGATTTAGGTGCTGATGTCAAGATCTCTTACGATGTCGCACGAACTAGACTCCACGCCAAAGCTTGGCTGTTTCATCGAAACAGCGGGTTTCATACCGCCTACATCGGTTCGTCAAATCTGACGCATATGGCACAGGTTGACGGACTGGAATGGAACGTTCGAATAAGTGCAGTTGAAAATCCAGCAGTTATCGAACGCTTTGCGACCACATTTGATCAATATTGGGAAGAGCCAGAATTCGAAGACTATAAGTCAACTAAAGAAGATGTTGGTCGGTTGGATGCAGCGCTTGCTCAGCAAAACAATCAAAATGTTTCCGAACTATCCTTTATTCAGATTGATGTATCGCCGAAGCCACATCAAGAGGTAGCACTGGAGGCTCTGGAGTCAGAACGCAAACGTAATCATTTTAGAAATCTCGTAGTTTCAGCAACAGGAACCGGAAAGACGTGGATTGCCGCTTTTGATTACAAGCGAATCAGAGAACAAAAATTAGGCAATTCACTACTCTTCGTCGCCCATCGAAAAGAAATTCTTGAACAGAGCAAGCAAGTATTTTCTCAGGTACTGCATGACCACAAGTTTGGCGAGTTATTGGTTGAAGGCAGGCGACCAAAAGCTGGCCACTATGTATTTGCATCGATTCAATCTTTAGCGAAGTACGTTGAAACTATTGACCCCAATGACTTTGATGTAGTCATTGTTGACGAGTTTCATCATGCGGCGGCCACCAGTTACGACAAATTGTTGCAACGCCTGAAACCAAAAGTTTTACTGGGTCTTACCGCAACTCCAGAACGTCCTGATGGCAAGTCAATTCTAAATTGGTTTGATGGTCGAGTGGCCTACGAAAGTCGACTATGGGATGCGCTAGACTTAGGATTGCTTTGTCCCTTCCATTATTTTGGCATACATGACCCAACAGATCTTTCCAGTGTTCGTTTCGAGCGTGGAAGGTATGTATTGGGTGAACTCGACAATGTGTTGACGGGAAATGATGTGCGTGCAAATGCAGTTCGTCAGGCTATGGAAGAGATTGTTACCTTTCCGCATCAAATGCGGGCACTAGGGTTTTGCGCTGGAGTAGGACACGCACACTTTATGGCACGAAAGTTTAATGACTTCGGCTACCAATCGGTGGCACTAGATGGTACTACTAATAAGGAAGAACGTAGCCGTGCAGTGCAAAAACTGCGCAAGGGAGATTTACGAGTAATTTTCACAGTAGACTTGTTCAATGAGGGAGTCGATCTTCCCGAAGTAGACACAATATTTTTGCTGCGTCCAACGGAAAGTGCGACAGTATTTCTGCAACAGCTTGGTAGAGGATTACGCTGGTCAGATGGAAAAAGTGTTTTGACTGTCATGGACTTTGTAGGCCAAGTCAGGAAAGAGTATCGCTATGAGGTACGCTACCGGGCACTTCTCGGCGGAACTCATCATCAAGTTCAAACCGCCGTTGAGCAGGATTTCCCATTATTGCCCCCCGGCTGTGCAGTCAAGATGGACCGAGTGGCAAAGGAAATAGTTTTACGAAATCTCAAACAAGCAATTCGATCTCAACGACGACTCATGGTTAATGATCTACTCTCACTCGGAGGCGAGACTCGATTGTCAGAGTTCATCAAGGAAACGAATTACGATCTGATGGAAATCTACAGTAAACCAACTCAAAGACACTCGTTCACTGAACTGAGGCAAAGTGCTGGGTTTGTTGAAGAAAGGAGCATCCTTGACGGTCACGCAAAACTGCTGCGTAGCATAGGTCGAGTGATTCACGTAGACGATTTAGAGCGGCTCGATCTATGGAAAAGAATTTTAGATGCTGAAAGTTCAATGAAAATTCCAAATGAAGATTGTCGTGAACGTCGTTTGTACATGATGTTTGTGGCTATATTTGGTGGTCGTGGATATTCAATTGATGATGCAGCTGAGTTGTTATCGAGTATTCACCAATTTACTGAACTGCATGATGAACTTAGCGAGTTGGTGGAAATTCTGGCTGATCGTTTTCGTTCTGTTCCGGAGCCAATTGACCCGAATGGCGTTATCCCATTATCGAGTCATGCCAGTTACAGTCTAGGTGAAATCATGGCAGCATATGGTGTGACCGACAGAAATAACGCAATACATTTTCCTCAGACTGGGGTTTATTGGTATCAAGCCGCCAAAACAGATTTATTGTTCATCACATTGGAAAAGTCTGAAAAGGACTATTCTCCAAAAACTCGCTATGCCGACTACCCAATATCTCCTACTTTGTTTCACTGGGAATCGCAACACACTACCGCCAAAGACTCCCCAACAGGCAAGCGCTACATCAATCAGCCTAATGCCGGTACTAATGTAGTGTTGTTTGTTCGTGAAAGAAAATCGGATATTCGAGGTGAAACCGCACCGTACCATTGTCTAGGTAAGGCTCATTATCAGCGACATGAGTCAGAAAGACCGATGAAGATTATCTGGAAGTTGGAACGACCAATGCCAGGCTGGTTATATCAAGACAGTAAGTAATCGACTGTATTTTGGTGCATTTAGAAAGTGATTTCGCCTGTGGTTTTTCGGCAAGTTCGCTGTAGGGACAAGTAAATGCACGTCAGTCACGAGGACTGCAAAAGGAAAAGATTGGAGTGATCAATCAAAAGGTGGCCAGGGGCGGAATCGAACCACCGACACGGGGATTTTCAGTCCCCTGCTCTACCGACTGAGCTACCTGGCCAACGAAGTGAGAATTATACTAGTTGAAATTTACGATTCTTACGAGTATCGATGAACAATCTTCAATTATTGGCTATTCGGAGTAGCTGAAATCAGTACTTAAAAAGGGTGTTCGGTGAGGGTTTGATATCGAACTATGTGGCGAGTGGCTTCGAATTAAGAACGCGGCTATTATCGCTGAACTACAAAACTTACGAACTGCAAAAAGGAGTCAGTTTAAGATAAATTGCATGAACAGAATTAGTGCAATAATTTAACTAACTTTTACTTGAAAAGTTGATCTTGGAATAATTCTGTTTGAACTGCTGGGCGTAACTCCCGTCTTGACTTTGCCCTTTTGTCGGAATTAACAAATTTTTTGAAGTATTCGTTCGTTTCTTTGTCCACACAAAATACAAAACAGCCCTTTTGTCCGCGAGTCATTAGTGTTCTGTAAGTGTTTTTGATGATAGCGTCTGCTTTCGATTTGGCTAGTTCGGGGTCCTTTTTTTGCAGGGTTCTATAGCCTCTCATAGTTCCCCTTCTATCATGAGTTGCTCTTTTTTCGGCATCGGTGGTCACAAAACCATTTCTGACAACTAGGTCTTCTCCAACTATCACGCCCACATAGTCCATCTCTAAACCTTGACAGGTATGAATACAACCAACTTCATTGATTGAATTTGGTTCGACTAACCAACTCTGACCATGAGATATCAGATTCCATTGCATCTGGAATCTGTATTCAGGAAAAGTGATGTCCATCGCATTTAAATCTTTCTTACTTATCCAATCCCAGCAATAGCCCGCAACCAATCGTGCTGTGTTGTTTTGTTCATTCAGACGTACAATCTCCTCCCTCATTTCTTGCGGATTATCAAAGACATCGAAGTCATAATCAATCCCCTCCAAAGTAGGATTGGCAGTTTCTTTTATGTCTAACGAATTGTCAATCCATGCAAGATAGCCGTCCGAACCGTTGCAACGAAATTGAGACTCCAATTTTTGTTCGACTACGCCAGCATCAAACTGTTTTGCCCACTTTAAAATTTCATCACGAGTTCCGATATCTCTCATCGCAACCTTCTGACTTTCGTCCAAGAAAAAGACAGAAAGTCTTGATGAACGAATAATCTCCATTACCTGGTTTTCTCCCAAGTTGTCTTGATAACCAGACTTCTCGCTCAAGCGATGTGCTTCGTCGACAATCAGTGCATCCATAGATAATGCTTTAGCACTGTGATAGTCACCAGCAGCTGAAAACATATATTTGATATTTTTCTGAGTATCAGTTCCCTTAAGCTTTTTGTAGTAAACCTCTCTCGGCGCAGAGTTGCGAGTGACATAACGACACGAATATCCTTGTTCGGTCAGTTTGATCATCATATTTATTGCCACAATCGACTTTCCTGTGCCGGGTCCGCCTTCTACCAATAAGACTTGACGGTCAACGTCTTGAGACTTTTTCGCTAGTAATAAACCAGTTTCAAAAACAACCTTTTGCTCGTCAAGCAATGTAAACTCTTGATTTCCTTTTTTTAGAGACACCAAGTAGTTTGCCAACTGCTTTGATGGCTTTAGAGGACTGTTGTCAATTCGTTGAATAAGTTGTGAATCATCACCAAAGTGAACATGCTCATTTAGAAATTGAGCCAGCTTTCTGGTATCGAATTTCGCAAAAGCCGGTGCTTTTTCCAGATCATTCTTATAAAAATTCGATTTAAGAACAATTGAATTTTCGCAATTATGCAAATAGCAACAAGGCTGCAATTCAATATTACTTTCTCTAACTTCGACGTTGTAATCCTTAATAAATTCTGCGTAGCTCCATGCTTGATAGGAGGGATGAGGTGTTTCTCGTAACCCGCCTCCAATAAATGTTTCGACCATGGAATTCTTTTCAGTGAACTGCACCTCGCCCCATTGTTTCAATTCAACTATGACGCACTTTTCCGTTCGCTCAGCGTTACGACCGGTAAGGATGAAGTCAACCCGTTTTGCCGTAAATGGAACTTGAAACTCTATCGCTACGCCAGCGTCTTCAACTGTACCAGCTAAGGTCAGTACATTATTCATTTGAGTCAGGGAGTGATTCCATGAGCGAATTTCAGCAGGTGAGGTTCGATGTCCGAGTCGCCGTTGAAAAGACTGGTGCACGATGTCGTCGATTCGATTAGAAATTACATCTTCAAGGAATTGCTGACGCGTGGCACTATAGACAATCATTAAGTTCAGACCTCATAGCTAAAAACCTCAATGATATCAGTATGATTGGACGGTTTGGGGCAGAGATGTGAAATGCGTTCCTAACCGTATTTCATCTATAAGCGTTCTTCGCTGACCAGCGAAGAACGAGAATTATTGGTAGCATTCAGTTGCTACTGCAAATTGATCGGGGTAGTGGTGTAGGTGGTTAAGGTGCGACCAGGTGAATACTGATATTTGTCAAGATTCAGAAGAATTTGGTGGTGTGTAACCCTCCGGCATGTCAGAACCTTCGCCGAAAAAGTGTGCCTCGACCTGCTCGCTCAAGTATTTTCGATGCTCAGCATTACCCATACTCAGTCGCTTTTCGTTAATTAACATGGTTTGAAGTTTCAACCACTCCTGCCACGCTTCCATAGAAATGTTTTCAAAGATCTTTTTTCCGACTGATCCGGGTAGAGGGGCAAAAGCAAGCCCTTGTGCCTCCTTTTTTAGTTTTTGACAAAATACTGTTCGAGTCATAATGAATTGGCTTTAAAAATTTTGTTTAAACAACACTGAAGGTCAATCTACTGCACAAAAACTAATTTTATGTCTGTCGAATTGGTCAACTCTAACTCAGACTTAATTCTTTTTAGCATATCAGACACTGGTTTGGGAGTGCCAACTTGCAGAGCAGTTTCAATACTCATAAATTTTAAATGATCACAAAGCCCGCCTGGGATGCTCGTCACAACACTAAGTTGAGGCGTTATTGTCAGTCTTAGGTGGGTAAACTGATGATCAAAACTCGGCCATGTTTGTTCAAGACTGATAGCAACGCCATAGCGTTGCAAAAACCAATCTACAAGATTCGACTCATTCTGATGGCACTCAGGAAAACTCCACAGGCCGCCCCATATACCTTCAGCCGGCCGTCTTTCAAGTAAAATCTTACCATTGAAGTCACGAACAATCATCATCGTAACCGACCTTCTTGTAGAACTTCTTGTCTCCTTACGAATCGGATAAATTTCTTGAGAGTTTGATTGACGGGCTCTACAAAGTCTGGTCATCGGACACTGGTCACACAGCGGCCTTCGAGGCAGACAAATAGTTGCTCCAAGGTCCATAATGGCCTGCGTGTATCGGGCACAATTCGATTTGGGGGTGAGTTTCCGTGCAAGCGACCACAGAGTTTTTGTGCGAGCATTATCAGAGTCGCCTTTAACTTCGAAGATTCGTGCATAAACTCGCTTAGCATTGCCATCCAAAATCGGTTCGCTTTGATTAAACGCCAGAGCACAAATCGCCCCTGCTGTGGACTTTCCAATTCCCGGCAACTTCATTAACCCATCAACACTAGGTGGGAATCTCCCTTCAAAGTTACTTACAACCATCTTCGATGCTTTATGGAGATTACGTGCTCTTGCGTAGTAACCTAAGCCCTGCCATAGACTCAATACCTCATCCAGTTCAGCATCAGCCAGCGCGGCCACATCGGGATAATTCAGAATGAACTTTTCAAAATATGGAATTACTGTACTCACCTGCGTTTGTTGCAGCATAATTTCTGAAATCCAAATGACATATGGATCTTTAGTCTGAGTCCAAGGAAGATTCTTGCGGCCATGCTGCGAGTGCCAACGCAACAAGTCGTGGGCAAAATTCTTGGGTCTGTAATGTAGATGTTGTTGGCGTTCCATCAAATACTATTGAGCATAAGTACTTCCATATTTTTGGTTATTATCTGTGACAGATATAAGTCACTCGATGAATTTCAATGAGAATAACGACATTCAACGCTAACGGAATTCGCTCTGCGGGGAGCAAGGGATTTTACGACTGGATGCTTAAGTCATCCCCCGATATCGTGTGTATTCAAGAACTTAAAGCCCAAGAAGATCAGTTGACTGATGTGCAATTCCTACCAGACAGCTATCACCGATTTTTACATTGTGCGCAAAAGAAAGGCTATAGCGGCGTCGGACTGTATTCACGAATCTTGCCGCACAATGTTCAGATAGGAATAGGATGGCCAGACTTTGATTCCGAAGGCCGATATATCCGCGCAGATTTTCAGAATGTTTCAGTCATCTCGATTTACATACCTTCTGGTAGCAGCGGCGATGTGCGCCAACTAGTCAAAGAGGATATGCTGAGTCGCTTAAAGACTGTTCTCAATAACTATCGAAGAGAAAATCGGGAATTTGTGATATGTGGTGACATTAACATTGCCCACAAGCCCATTGACATCCGAAACTGGAAAGGCAACCTCAAAAACTCGGGGTTTTTGCCACAAGAACGTGCATGGATGGACTGGCTGTATGGCGATGCCGGCTATGTGGATGCATTTCGAGTTCTCGACAGCCGACCCAGTCAATACACTTGGTGGTCAAATCGAGGACAAGCCTATGCCAATAATGTTGGTTGGCGACTGGATTACCAGATTGTTACACCATCTCTAAAAGATAGACTGCGTTCTGCTGAAATTTATACCAAGATCAAGTTTTCAGATCATGCTCCGCTAACTATAGATTACGACTTTGCCTTAGAGTAGTAGGTATCTTGGTTGCTCTCATCCGCTTCAACCAGGCGCTGAACCCACAAAATGATAAATATCACTGGAATTCCGATTAGTGCGGTGAACACGAAGAAGTACTCATACCCGATACCGTTGACAATCGTTCCAGAATAGCCTGCCACAAACTTGGGTATCAACAGCATGATCGAAGTGAAGATCGCATACTGCATGGCGGTAAATCTGATATTTGTAAGGCTGGATAAATAAGCAACAAATGCTGCCGAAGCGGCTCCAGCAGCAAGATTATCCGCAACCACCACAAACAGGAACAAGGTGGTTGTTGGATTGTTCGCCAAAGCGATGAATAATAAGTTGGTTCCAGCCGAGAGTAGTGCGCCCAGGAGCAATGCTCGCAATACACCAAATCGAAGTGCCAACACACCGCCTAACACACCCCCACCAATGGATGCCCACAATCCCCAAAACTTCGAATATTCGGCAATCTGAGTCTTGGTGAAACCAATGTCCAGATAAAACACATTGGCGATGATTCCAAGCACAATATCCGAAATTCGAAATGTGGAGACCAGTAACAGAATTACCGCAGCAGTGCGGCCATATCTGACAAAGAAATCAGAAACCGGACTAATGTATGTTTCTTGAATATGAGCCATCTTCACAAATTGCACACGGACCAACAACCATGCGAACAGGCCTGCCAAAGAAATGGAGAACACCATCCTTAGTGACTCTAGCAAAATTCGGGCTGAAGTTGAATTGAAACCAAAGTTGCTGACCAACGCATCTTTGGTCGACTTAACAATATCTGCGGTGAGAACAAATCCGCTCGCGAATGCTGCGGCAGCCACAGCAAAAACACAGAAAAATCGGACATAGTCAACTGTCGACGAAAACGAACTGGTATCAGATTGATCAGTTTGAGGCTCGTTGATGATGAGGGTGGTGACTATTCCTACAATCATCAGCCCGGCCATGGTTCGATAGGTCCAACTCCAGGCATCGAAACTATATTCTCCACCACCAAGCCAGTCAGCCATATATAGTGCTCCCGCGCCTGCAACAAGCATCCCAATTCGATACCCGGCAATATAGGTAGCAGCCAGCATTGACTGCAGTTCCGGCGGAGCGGATTCAATACGATATGCGTCAATGACGATATCCTGAGTTGCGGAAGAAAAACCGATAGCCACAGCACCCACCACTGTCAGAAACAGAAGATTGGTTTGTGGGTCGAAACTGGATGTCCACAATAGACTGAGCGCAACCGCGATTTGGGATACCAAAAGCCACGCTCGTCGACGCCCCATAAGTTTGGTTAACACCGGCACCGGCATCCGGTCAATTATGGGTGCCCATACGAACTTAAAGGAATAGCCTAGAGCTGCCCAACTCAAGAAGGTCACTGTTGCTCGGTCAATGCCGGACTCTCGTAACCAGACAGATAGAGTTCCGAAGACTAAAAGTAGCGGCAGTCCGGCGGAAAAGCCGTAAAACAGCATACAAATTGATCGTGGGTGGGTTAAACCCTGAATTGACTGTTTCCAGTTTCGTGATTGAAATGCGACAACATTCGTATTCATGTTCAGCCTCGCTTAAGAACTACCAATATGACCCAATCAACTACGCAATATTAGGCAATAAATTGAATCAAACTGTTTGAAACAGTACCAGTAATGATACTCAGTGCGATCATTGCAACAATCGGAGAGAAGTCTAGACCACCGACTGGGGGTAAAAAGCGTCGAATTGGAGCAAGAACCAGAAGGCTAATCGAATAAATGAGTGTAGTTAAAACAAATGGCTTTCGCGGTCCAATCCAACTGAGGACTACAGCGGCCAAAATTGTATAAACCAAAAAGTCGCCAATCACTCTGATCGAACGCGCCAGCCCAAGCACAAAAATATCAAATATCGGTACCCTCAGATTTTGAATAAGTAGTTGCTCGACACATGCAATTATTAAGATTAGAAGTATCGGTGAAAGTTTGTCCGAGCCTCCAATACGCGGTGTAAACAGTCTCAAAAAACTGATTGGAAATTTTGTGACTTGATCAACAATTCTGGAAACGGGGTTGTAAAAGTCAGCATCGGAGTACTGTAGCAGTGCTCGCGCAACTGCGACTACAAGATAAAAGAACAGTAATGTTTGCAGAATTCCGAAAGCTGCGAATTCAAATGTATTGTTCATTGAGTAGTATCCGCTACTGAAGAAAGTTCGGCTGAGCGTCGTTCACCGGCCGCTATGGCTCGTATGAACGCATCTTTAACTCCCATTTCTCCTAAAACTCTTAATGCCTCTTGCGTAACGCCGCCCGGTGAGGTGACTTGTTTACGTAGGGTTGCGGGGCTGTACTCGCTTTGCGCAGCAAGTTGTGCTGCACCAACCGCTGTCCTGACCGCAAGAGTGTGTGCGGTGTCCGAAGTTAGACCTAGATGTTCAGCTGCTTGTTCAATTGCTTCAATGAGCAGAAAAAAGTACGCAGGACCGGCACCCGAAACAGCAGTAACCGCGTCCATTAGTTTTTCGTCATCAAACCAAACAGTCTCTCCGACTGCATTCAAGATCGCGTTAGCACAGTCTCGCTGCTGCTCAGTTGTTCGGTTATTTGCACACAGGGCCGAGACGCCGAGACGAATTAATGCAGGGGTATTCGGCATGACTCGAACTATTGGAAGCTCACCACCTGTGCGATCGTCCAGTTGCTGCATCTGAATCCCGGCAGCAATTGAGATGAGTAGCGGTTTTTGGTCTGACAAGCAAGTATCAATCGAATCAAGAGCCTTGAACATGACTTGTGGCTTGACGGCCAAAACAACAACTTTCGAGTTGTTTACCGTGTTCTCGTTGTCATCACTGACGCTTACACCATAGGTATCCTTTAAACTCGCTCTAGCTTCTGCACTCGGGTCCGATACAGTAATTAACTGAGCCGGGAATTCTACCTGCAGCAAACCACCGATGATGCTGCGTGCCATATTGCCGCCGCCGATAAAACCAATTGGTGGAATTTCACTGACTTGCATTAAATAAAATAATTGACGTTTTGGCCTACAAGGGCAGTTTTAAAAAGTTATGCGAGTTTGTGGAGTGATGCCAAGAATCAGCGGTTTAAATATAAGCTCTTATGGGCGTCTGTCACTGTCATATGGCCAAATAAATTATATCGCAGTCAACTAAAAGTAAGTTACTCCTATTCAGGTTAAAGGTTGTTTGCTTGACTCAAATTAGTCAGGAATAGGTTTGCTACGAAGACCAATGAATCAGTACCTTGATCTTGATCGCTATCCACTCGACCAACTGGACAGCAATATCGGTAAGCGCTTAGTTTCTCGTTGCCGCGAGGAACTCCAACAATCACAGAGTTTCGAGCTGCCCAACCTCCTGTTGAACGCAACCATTGAACAATGCGTTTCAGATGTTCTACCACTGTATAGCAACGATTCATTTACACACGAACGTGAACACAACATCTTCTTTGACGACCAGTTCAACAGCGTATCACCTGAACACCCCGCACTTGATCGAATGAAGACTACTAATCACACGATTTGTGCAGATCAAATTTCCGACAGCGTATTACTTGAAATTTACCAATGGCCGCCACTTCGTGAATTTCTTGCAGCGGTAATGAATAAGCCAAATCTCTACCTTATGGCTGATCCATTAGCGAGAGTAAATGTAATGGCTTACTACAAAGGCGAATCGCTCAACTGGCACTTCGACAGGGCAGAGTTTACCACCACAGTGCTACTCCAGGCTTCTGACCTCGGAGGAGACTTGGAGTTGGCATATGGCTTGAGGAACGGAAGCGATATTGACTTTGATGGAATTGGGAAGATGTTGAACGGAGATCGAGGCAACGTTAGGACCAAATCAATGGTTTCTGGAACCTTGAATGTGTTCAAAGGCAAGAATACGGCGCATAGAACCACACCCGTAGGCGGAAGCAAGCCCCGGATTGTGGCCGTATTTTCCTATTTTGCAGAACCGAACGTGGTATTTAATAAAAGGGAGAGATTGGAATTTTATGGTCGTACTGGTGACTCTTGATTGATTTAACCTGTCCGTTGTGGTCGTGGTCCAAAAAGTGCTGTACCAATGCGTACGTGTGTGGCTCCTTCAGCAATCGCAGATTCAAGGTCGCCGGTCATCCCCATCGAAAGTGTATCAAGTTTATAACCACGGTTGTTTATTGTGTCTTGCAGTTCCCGCAATTGTTCAAACACTCGCCTTTGTTCTTCGATGACTCCTGTCAATTTGGGAATTATCATCAGTCCCCGCACTGTAATATTGGGTAAGTTTGACATTTGGTCGACCAACGAGTGAGTCTCATCAATAGATGCGCCTGACTTCGAATCTTCTTCCTGCAGGTTGACTTGTATGCATATGTTCAGCGACGGTAACTCGGGATTTCGCTGATCACTTAGTCTTCTCGCAATCTTGAATTGGCTGACACTATGTACCCATGAGAAGTTACTGGCAATATCTCGAGTCTTATTGCTTTGAATGCGACCGATAAAGTGCCATTCAAGGTCAAGGTCCGACAAAGAATTTTGCTTCTGTAAGGCCTCTTGAACAAAGTTCTCAGCAAAAGCGGATTGTCCCAAGCCTCTTAGTGCTCTAATTGAGTCTGCTGAATGCAACTTACTCACAGCAACAAGATTGACGCTGTTTGCAGGACGGTTGGCGTTGCGCTCCGCAGTTCGGATGAGTCTATTTACGGTGACCCAGTTGGTCTTTAAATGATCTGAATGCATTGCTGATATGACGACTATTTGTGCTTAGTGTTCCAAACTATGGTCAATAATGCGTCCGTTGATAATCGTGTAAGTGACAGCACCTCGCATCTGCCAGCCTCCGAACGGATTATTCTTGCCTCGGCTAATCACTTTAGTTGCATCAAAAATCCATTCTTTGTCTGGGTTGAATATACAGATATCAGCAGGAGTACCAACCGATAAACGACCGACTTCAACCCCAAGAATTTCAGCGGGGTTTTGGGTAAGCAGACTTATCGCTTGAGACAAATCAATTATTCCCTCATCAACTAAACGCAAGGTTAACGGAAGCAGGGTTTCGAGTCCAGAAATTCCTGGGGCAGATTGACTGAAAGGCGCAAGCTTGTTATCCATTGCACAAGGCTGGTGGTCCGAACAGACCACTGAAATGGTTCCATCCTGAAGCCCTTCACGCAGCCTGTCTCGGTCACTCATACTGCGTAGAGGCGGTTTGACATGACACAGCGTATTGAAATTCCCGGTGTCACGTTCAGTCAAATGCAGATTATGAATGGCGACATCAGCGGTAATGGCCGAACCATTTTTTTGTGATTCATGAATCATGTCAACTGAGCGGCCGCAGGACAACTGGCAAAAATGCGCCTTTACACCAGTGGTTTGAACTAATGCAATATCTCTGGCAACAGCAACGGTTTCGGCTGCTACTGGAATTGACGGTAAGCCCAGACGCGTACTAATTTCTCCTTCATGCACGCAGCCATTGCCGGTTAGCCACGGATCGTGGGATTGAATGTATACGGTGATGTCGAAGGTCGATGCATATTGCATTGCACGGCGCATAACCAGGGTATTGCTGACTGCGTTACCGGCATTGCTTACTCCAACGCAACCGGCGTCCATCAGGCTGGCCATGTTGGTTAATGACTCGTTGTTTAATCCAATGGTTAGTGCGCCTAGGGGCAGTACGCGAATCCCGGTTCGCGTTGTTGTGCGCTGCTGAATCATTTGCGCCATCGCCGGAGTGTCGATCACGGGCACTGTGTCCGGTTGGATGCAGACCGTGGTGATGCCGCCTCTGACGGCACTGCGGGACTCGATGTCTATGGTAGAGGATTCACTTGGACCCGGCACCCCCAATTTGGCTTTGATGTCAATCAATCCCGGGCATACTATGGATCCCGTGGCATCGATTTCACATAAATTGCTATCTGTGGGGCACTGGTCCACTATTCGGTCGTTAGCGACATATATATCACCGATACGGTCGACTTTGTTTGCAGGGTCAATAACCCTTCCGTTTCGAATTGCAATCCCGCTCACAATCAACTCTTCGCAGTCGATTGGCTGCCTGCCATTATGTGCGCCATTACGGCCATTCGAACAGCAATGCCGTTGGCAACTTGTGTCAGAATCAGCGAACGTGCACCGTCGGCGACTGATGACGCAATTTCCAATCCGCGGTTGATGGGGCCTGGATGCATGACCAGTGCGTCAGGTTTGGCTTGTTCAAGTCGTTCTTCGGTAAGGCCATACCGCTGATAAAACTCTTCGCTACTTGGGATCAACTGTCCTTGCATGCGTTCCAGCTGAAGTCGCAGCATCATAACGATGTCCGCATTTTTTAGCCCTTCCTTCATATCGGTACATACCCGTACTCCCAGCTTTTCGACCCCTGTCGGAATCAAGGTATGCGGTGCTATGACTCGTACCTCGCGCGCCCCCAGAATATTGAGTGCGCTGATTTCTGATCTAGCCACGCGAGAATGAAGAATGTCGCCCACAATGGCAACAGTAAGGTCTGTAAATTCCCCCTTGTATTGCCGAATCGTAAACATATCCAGTAAGGCCTGGGTAGGATGAGAATATCGACCATCTCCGGCATTGATGATATGTACGTGGTCCGGGGCATACCGGGCAATCAAGTTTGCAGCGCCACTGACATTATGCCGAACCACAAACAAGTCCGTATGCATTGCTTCAAGGGTTTTTACAGTGTCAAGTATCGTTTCACCCTTGGTAGTGGACATCGCCTCGGCCTGCAGATTGATAACGTCCGCTCCAAGCCGAGTCGCAGCAATTTCAAATGTTGTTCGGGTTCTTGTGCTGGGCTCGAAAAACAGATTAACTACAGTTTTTCCCCTTAGGAGCGGAACCTTCTTGATAGAGCGGGTAGGGAAGTCGATGAATGACTCGGCACTGTTAAGAATAGTCTCAACCAAACTGCGAGGCAATCCTTCCAGCGAAATGAAATGCTGCAGGTTACCATTTCGATCGAGTTGAATATCCTGCAACGCTTCCTGCATTTGGTTAGATTCCCTTTGTGGTCACTCTGATCACGCCGTCTGAAGTAACCTTGACGAATTGATCATTTGCCAAGTGAATGTTACTCCCAACCACATCTGGTTGAAAGGGCAGTTCACGACTACCTCGATCGAGCAATACAGCCAATACTACAGAAGTGGGTCGTCCCCATGCGAACAGTTCATTGAGGGCCGCCCGAACAGTTCGCCCGGTGTGCAATACGTCGTCGATTAGTATGATGTTGCGGTCGTCTATGGAGATTGGCAGGTTTGAACCATGCACCTGCGGATTGACTCCAATTCTACTGTAGTCATCGCGATAAAATGAAATATCCAGCGCACCTAGTGGTTCAGAGTAGTCAAGTGCCTTGTGTAAACGCTCTGCAATCCAAAGTCCGCCAGTTTGAATCGCTACCATTAGGGGTGATTGATCTTGGAATATTCGCAGACCAGACTCCATCTCTGTGAGGAGTTGCTCTTTGTTTAGGTGATTGAGATCATCAGTCATCAGTCAGCCAGATTTGAAAAATACGGATGTGAAATATGGATGCAGCCTGGTGAATTGGAGCGCATTATATTGAAAGTCGCTAACTTGAATTCGATGTGGAAACTTTCGAGTGAAAGTACGTCTCCAGAATGATCTCAGCGGCTACTTGATGATGTAGGTCTGTCTTGTGTGACATCTTATAACCTTTTTGCGATAACAGTCGGTGTTTGGCTTCTTCGGTGCTCAATCGCTCATCTACAAATGTGACTGAACGTTTGAAGGTGTGCTCAAGCCAGTTGCCGAATTTTAAAATTTCAGCACTAAAGTTGTTATGTTTCTGGTCGGCAGGAATCGCTAGACCGACAATGAAATGTTGGGGTTCCCACTGCTGAATGATTTGCTGGAGCTGCTGTTGATTTAGCTTGCCGTTCGTGACATTCAAAGTAGCAATTCCGGTTGCTCGACCAATAGCAGCAGAACCCATAGCAATGCCTAATTTCTTTGACCCATAGTCAAAGGCGAGCACATTTCCGTAAGTATCCTTGGAATTAGACTCCTGCATTGGCGTCGGTGACGCGCTGGTAGAGTTTGAAGGTTCGCTATGCTTCGCCAAACTCTGTTGACAGTGTAGAAAAGTCGATACCGATTAAGGACGCCGCCTGATCCCATCGCTTGTCTAATGGTGTGTCAAAAATGATTGAGTTGTCGGCTGGTGTTGAAAGCCAAACGTTATTGCGAATTTCGCTCTCCAACTGACCGCTAGCCCAGCCTGCAAATCCGAGTAGAGGCATGCATTTTTGGGGACCAGTATTTTGTGAAATTGCCTCGAGAATGTCCCTGGCTGGAGTGAGGCCAAGTATTGAGCCTACTTGAATTGACACCCATTCTTCTCCTGAATCATGTAAGAAGAATCCTCGGTGCGGGTGACAGGGTCCACCATAGTGAACTGGCTGAGAAACTTCTGGAGCGTCATTGTGCTCCAATTCCAAGTGTTCGTAAAGATCCTTAAGTTTTAAATCAGTCGTTTGGTTGACGACGACTCCGAGTGCCCCGTCGTCGTTGTGCTGACAGATTAATATGACTGTTCTTTCGAAGTAAGGGTCGGTCATAGATGGCATCGCAACAATGAACTGGTTTGCCAAAGATGCCGTCATTTTTACCTAACCTGTTTATCTTTACGCTTTAGTCTTCTCAAATTTTAATTATATGTACTAATGAATTACTCAAATAACCTAAATCTGCATAACTATGACTTAAATCAGTCGAGGCGCAAGTTGAGCATAAAGGACTTTAATAGTTAATCAAAGTGCCTGGGGAATAGTTCAATGACTCTGTAGGATTGATATAAAATGCTAATGCTTCGAGCGTGCATAATGAAGTTTTTCGGACGATGGACTTATCTTTAAATTCTTCATTGTGCAAAGCCTACAATTAACTCAAAAATTCCGGCAGTATCTACCAACCATTCGTTTTGGGAGTTTATTTTTAATGAAACTTCCGATCTAATCAAGACCAAGCATTTAGCATGAAAGTACTAGTATATTCAGATCTGCATTTGGAGTTCGCCGGGTTCACCCCACCCCACGGTGACTACGATGCTGTGGTACTTGCCGGAGACATTGGTGTGGGTACGGAAGGGGTTGAGTGGGCAATCCAAACATTCACTGAAGTACCCGTGGTTTACATTTTCGGCAATCACGAGTTTTATCATCATGAATTGCGAGCCGTGATGCAAGCTGCATTCGAAATAGCTGACGGCACCAATATACATGTCGTCCAAAACGAAACCGTCAGTCTAAACGGAGTTGATTTCATCTGTGCTACATTGTGGACTGACTTTCGAATTCGTGGCGATGAGGGTATGGGGATGCTGCAGGCTGGGAGTTACATGAACGACTTTAGATTGATTCGCTACGGCGATCAAAAGTTGAGTCCTGCAGACACTCAAGAATTTCATTTCGAATCGTACCATTATCTTGCCAAGAGTGTTGCCAATGGTTCAGCATCACGCAAGCGGGTTATTGTGACCCATCACGCTCCTTCGGAAAGGTCAATTCTCAAGCAGCGATATGATCTTGATTTGGGGTTTGCCTTTGCATCCAATATGGATGATTTCATCCGAACATGCGGCGCCGAATTGTGGATTCATGGCCATACTCATGAGTCGGCCGATTACATTATCGGTCAGACTCGTGTGGTTTCTAATCCTCGTGGATACGCTCGTTCACCAACAACCGCGGGTAACAAAGAATTTGATCCCAATTATGTTGTTGAAGTTTAATTCTGTCAGGGAGAATTATTGTTCTGAACAGGCTTTTGTGAGAGAAATAACAAATTGATAAATACTCCATCAAAAGATCTACAGAATCAACAACGACAAGAGCGAGTTAACGCAATTCGTTTTCTTTCGATGGATGCCGTGCAAGCGGCCAATTCTGGTCACCCCGGAATGCCAATGGGAATGGCGGACATAGCGGAAGTGCTGTGGACTGAATTTCTCAGGCACAACCCTCGTGATCCCAACTGGATGAACCGGGATCGGTTTGTTCTCTCCAATGGACACGGCTCCATGCTCGTTTATTCGCTGTTACATTTAGCAGGCTATGACCTGCCAATGGATGAGATCAGGAACTTTCGGCAATTTGGGTCAAAAACCCCCGGTCATCCGGAAAACACACTGACGGTAGGAGTGGAAACCACTACGGGACCACTTGGACAGGGGTTTGCCAACGCAGTAGGGATGGCACTCGCCGAAAAGACTCTTGCAGCACAGTTTAACCGTCCCGATTATGAGTTGGTTGACCACCACACCTACGTGTTCGTAGGTGATGGGTGCTTAATGGAAGGAATATCGCATGAGGTGGCTTCCTTTGCTGGTATGCAACAACTTGGCAAGCTGATTACCATCTACGACGATAATGACGTTTCCATCGACGGTTATGTCGAAGAGTGGTACACCGACGACACACCGCAGCGATTTGAAGCTTACGGCTGGCAAGTCATTCGAAGTGTGGATGGACACGATCATAAAGCCGTTCGAAAGGCAATCAATGCAGCTCTTGACGATGCGGACCGACCCACTCTGATTTGCTGTAGCACAGTGATCGGTTTAGGTTCTCCGACAAAGCAGGGCACTGCCGCTGCTCACGGCGCTCCACTCGGCGCAAGCGAAATTGAAATGGTGCGAAAAACATTCAATTGGCAATACGCGCCTTTTGAAATTCCGGATGCTGTCTACGAAACATTCTCCTGCCAAGAAAAAGGTGCGCGTCTGCAAAAGCAATGGGACGAAGTCTTCAGCAAGTACGAAGCCGCACACCCACAACTGGCCGCTGATTTTGTCCGGCGCATGAAGGGAGAACTTCCCGCATCCTGGGACGCAACGGTTCAAGGCTGGTTGCAAGAAGCCAACGATAACCCGGCCACGGTTGCCTCTAGAAAATCATCTTTGCTGGCACTCAATGCACTTGGTCCAGTACTGCCAGAGATAATTGGTGGCTCAGCAGATTTGACAGGCTCAAATCTTACCTACTGGAATGATTCGAAGGCGATTACAGCTGAAGACGCCAGTGGCAATTACATTTACTTCGGTGTTCGCGAATTTGGTATGACAGCCATCGTCAATGGTCTGGCACTGCATGGTGGTTTTATCCCCTATGCGGGTACCTTTCTGATGTTTTCCGAATATGCCCGAAATGCGGTACGCATGGCTGCACTGATGGAGATTCGTTCGATATTTATCTACACTCACGATTCCATTGGCTTGGGAGAGGATGGCCCAACTCACCAGGCGGTAGAGCAGGCAGCAACCCTTAGATTGATCCCAAACATGTCTGTGTGGAGACCTTGCGATACCGTTGAAACTACAGTCGCCTGGCAGTCTGCAATCGAGCGTCGGAATGGCCCTACAAGTTTGTTGCTGTCCCGCCAAAATCTTACTCAGCAAGTTCGAACTGACGAACAGATCAACCAAGTTAAACGCGGTGGTTATGTGCTTGTTGAACCTGAAAATGATCCACAAGTACTGATCATTGCGACAGGATCTGAAGTGTCAATCGCCGTAGATGCAGCAAACACGATCAACACCCGTGGCGGTTCAGTACGGGTAGTGTCTCTACCTTGTGTTGACCTATTCGAATCCCAATCCAGGGACTACCAGGATGCAGTGATTCCCCCACATATCACTAAACGCGTGGTGGTGGAAGCCGGAGTTACACCACTTTGGATAAAATATTCGGGTTCACAAGGCACCGTACTTGGAGTAGACAGCTTCGGTCATTCGGCCCCGGCTGCTGAGGTATACAAACACTTCAATTTGACGGCTCAGGGGGTCGAAGAAACAGTTGATCAAATACTTTCGGCATAGCGCCGACAGCCAATTTATGGAATATCAAATCAATCATCTTTCAAAGGAGAAGCAACACCACCATGACGATTAAAGTAGCAATAAACGGATTTGGACGTATCGGCCGGAATATCTTGCGAGCTTTATACGAATCGTCTAGAACAAATGAAGTATCTGTCATTGCGATCAATGACCTTGCAGATCGCAATACTAATGCCCACCTATTGCAGTACGATACGGTACATGGACGATTTGGTGCAGATGTTCAGGTTGTGGACAATGGATTTACCGTCAACGGGGATTTGATCCACACTTACTCCGAAAGAAATCCCGCCGACTTGCCATGGAAGGAACTCGGGATAGATGTGGTACTGGAGTGCACCGGTTTTTTTGCCAGCAAGGAGAAGGCATCTGCGCATTTGGATGCCGGTGCAGCGAAGGTCATCCTCTCAGCACCCGGAAAAAATGTAGATGCTACCGTTGTTTACGGCGTAAATCATGGCGTTCTGACGTCCGCTAATACGGTCATATCAAACGCCTCCTGCACGACAAACTGTCTTGCCCCCATATCCAAAGTTCTAAACGATGCCTTTGGTATTCGCTCAGGACTAATGACCACAGTGCATGCCTTTACCAACGACCAAGTGCTAAATGACGTGTTTCATTCAGACTTGAGAAGGGCACGCTCCGCAACCCAGTCTATGATTCCTACCAGTACGGGTGCTGCGGCCGCTATCGGTTTGGTTTTACCTGAACTGGACGGCAAGTTGGACGGATTTGCGGTGCGTGTGCCGACAGTTAATGTGTCTTTAGTCGACTTGACGATAGAAACTGATTCCGAAGTTACGGTAGATGCAATCCATAAAGTTGTCAGGGAGGCGGCTGAGGGTTCGCTACACGGAATTTTGGAATTCAATGACGCACCACTGGTTTCAATAGATTTCAATCATTCAAAAGCTTCGTCAGTTTTTGAGGCATCCACCACTCGTGTGGTGGGTGACCGGGCCGCTAAAGTTTGTTGCTGGTATGACAATGAGTGGGGATTCTCAAATCGGATGATTGATACAACAGTTGCTTTAGTTAACGCACCCTGACATGCAGCATATGGCATGTTGAGCATCAAAAAGGTTGATCTTCAAGATAGACGCGTTTTAATTCGCGCAGACCTCAATGTACCCGTAGAAAACGGGGTCGTGCGCTCTTCGGAGCGAATCAATGCATCGTTGAAAACCATTAACTATGCACTAAAGCATGGCGCAGCTGTTCAGGTCATGTCACATTTTGGGCGCCCCAAGGAAGGTCAGACAGACGACAGGTATTCCTTGAGGCCGGTTGCCAATTTTTTACAGCAGGTGCTCGGAAGGAAGGTTGAATTTATCAGTGACTGGCGTCATACCAATGGTACAGAGCCAGGAACGGTCGCCGTATTGGAAAATGTTCGATTTTTAACTGGCGAAACATCTAACGACAAATCACTTAGCAGGCGCATGGCAAAGTTGTGCGATGTTTTTGTTATGGATGCATTTGGAGCAGCTCACCGCAAGCACGCCTCAACAGTAGGGGTAATGGAATTTGCGCCGAAGTCATGTGCCGGACTTTTGCTGAAACGTGAGGTTAAGTCACTCAAAAAAGCCTTAAACAAGCCCTGCGCACCGGTGGTGTCGATCGTCGGCGGCGCCAAGGTGGCAGATAAGTTGCCGGCGCTGCGTCGATTGGCTCAGATGTCAGACACTCTAATTGTTGGCGGTGGTATTGCCAACACCTTTTTGCATGCTACGGGATATCCAGTGGGGTCATCATTACATGAACCGGAATTAAAACAAGTGGCCAACGAAGTACTGGAACTTTCCAAGCAACACAACTGCGAGATTCCCATGCCGGTAGATGTCATTGTTTCAGAGGCAATTGACGATTACGATAGGGCAAGCCAAAAGAGAATTGAGGACATTGATAAGGATGACATGATTTTTGACATTGGAAGTCAAACGTGTCAGATATACAGCAAGCGGCTTATGGACGCCGGAACCATTATCTGGAATGGCCCAGTTGGGGTTTTTGAGCGTGCTGCGTACAGCAAAGGTACACGGGCCATAGCAAAAACCGTTGGCGAAAGTTCAGCATTTAGCGTTGCTGGTGGCGGTGATACATTGTCAGCACTCAATCAATTTGGAAAAATCGATGAAGTATCCTACGTGTCCACCGGTGGCGGTGCTTTTTTGGAATACATTCAGGGCAGGTCGTTACCAGCGATCGAAATGCTGGAAAATTAGATTGATTCCGGTGGACCGGTAAACAGGAGTTAAAGTAATTCAAATATGAGTTTGAGACAAACCAAAATAGTTGCAACATTGGGTCCCGCAACTGACCCGCCCGATGTGTTGGCCAAAGTCATCGAAAGAGGGGTAAATGTCGTCCGGGTCAACCTTTCTCATGGTGATGTTGAAGATCAGCGCAAGCGCATCGAGCAAGTTCGCAAGGTTAGCAAGGAATTAAATCGGGCAGTTGGCATTCTTGCGGACCTTCAGGGTCCAAAAATTCGCATTGCCTGCTTTAAGGATGGCAAGATAAATCTAAAGGAAGGTGCCCGATTTGTGTTGAACGCCGAATTGGAAGAAGATGCAGGTGATCAGGAACGTGTCGGATTAACCTACAGAGATTTGCCAAAGGATGTGCGGCTCGGCGACATTTTGATGGTAGATGATGGCAACATTGTCCTTAGAGTTACAGCCGTTCTGGACCCGGAAATTACCACCGAAGTGTTAGTTGGTGGAGACCTATCCGACTCCAAAGGAATAAATCGTCAAGGTGGCGGATTGACAGCGTCATCACTGACCTCAAAGGACCACAGTGATATTCGTTTCGCAGGTGAAATGGGAGTGGATTTTTTAGCGGTTTCGTTCGTGCGCAATCAGGTTGATGTGCAGATTGCCAGAGAGTTGCTACATGCAACCGGGTGCAACGGAAGAATTGTCTCAAAGATTGAACGAGCCGAAGCAGTTGAAAACATGTTGGAGATCATTGAAGCATCTGACGGAGTGATGATTGCTCGCGGCGACCTTGCTGTAGAAATTGGCGATGCAAAACTTCCTGGAGTGCAAAAGCAAATCATTCGAATGGCACGGGAACATAATTGCACGGCCATTACCGCGACTCAAATGATGCAATCAATGATTGAAAGCACTCAGCCCACACGGGCAGAGGTGCTAGACGTCGCGAACGCTGTTTTGGATGGTACAGATGCTGTGATGTTGTCACAGGAGTCAGCTGTCGGAAAGCACCCCTCGAAAGTTGTCACTGCTTTAGACAGAATATGTCGCGGTTCGGAGTTGACCGATTGGGACATCAGGAGAAGTGAGCGGGTACGGGAGTTATATACCAACACCGAAGAAGCCGTTGCGACTGCCTCTATGCACACTGCAAGATATTTTGATATTGACGCGATTGTCTCATTGACCGAGTCGGGAAGTACTGCAAAGTGGATGTCTAGAACATTGTCGCCGATACCGATTTATGCAGTTTCAAATCATCCACGGACACATCGGAGAGTGACGCTATTCAGAGGTGTGCATCCGATTAATTTCGACCTTAACGAAGACAGCGAGGTTTCTGTTGACCAACAGCTAATTGATGAAATGTTCAAACGAGAACTTATCAAAAGCGGAGACCGAATCATCATTACTAAGGGTGATGTGATAGGTGTTGAAGGCGGAACAAACACCATGAAAATTGTTACTGTCTGAGCACAGAAGGTTGATGGCGAAATTAACTCTATAATTGAAACACGAATAGTATTTTTAACTATGCAAGGCGTTAGGAGGCGCAGATATGGACAAGCAGCAGCTTGAGAACATAGCCCAAAAAATGGTGGCTCCCGGTAGAGGGATAATGGCAATGGATGAGAGTAATCCGACTTGTACAAGCCGGTTTGAGAAATTGGGTGTGGAGTGCACTGAAGCTACGCGACGCAGTTATCGCGAATTACTCGTTACAGCACCAAAAATGGCTGATTACATCAGCGGTGCAATTCTTTTTGATGAAACCATTCGGCAGACTGTTCTAGATGGAGTTCCGTTTGCGAGCTATCTCGATAGTATTGGTATTGTTCCCGGAATTAAGGTTGACAAAGGCGCAAAGTCGCTTGCCTTGCACAGCAGCGAAAAGGTGACGGAAGGTTTGGATGGTCTGCGTGAAAGGCTGATTGAGTACTACTCTTTGGGAGCTAGATTTGCGAAGTGGCGGGCAGTCATCACCATTGGTGATGGCCTCCCTTCTTCAGCCTGTATTGCAGCAAATTCCCATGCTCTGGCTCGCTATGCTGCTTTGTGTCAGGAAGCCAACATTGTGCCGATTGTAGAACCGGAAGTACTGATGGATGGCGACCATACGATTGAGCGATGTCGAGAAGTCACCAGTAAGGCCTTAAGTGCTTTATATGAGCAACTTGATGAACAGGGGGTTATGCTCGAAGGGACTGTCTTAAAGCCCAATATGGTTCTGTCAGGAATGGCTTGTAAGGTGCAGGCAGGAGTTCAAGAGGTGGCCGAACAGACGGTGCAATGTCTGCTTGAGCAGGTACCTGCGCAGGTACCGGGAATTGCCTTTTTGTCGGGTGGACAATCAGACGAGTTGGCAACGTTGCACCTCAACGCAATGAATCAACTGGATACTGAAGTGCCTTGGAAACTAACCTTTTCCTATGGTCGTGCGTTACAGCAGGCGCCCATGAAGGCTTGGTCAGGCAATGACGGCAACAGGGATGAAGTGCATCGACAGGCATCGCTTCGAGCGATGGTTAACTCTGCAGCCGCGCGAGGTCAGTTCAGTGCGGATATGGATCAGGCGAGCGTGTAGTTAGCTATGTCAATCGACGTATTGTTCTTTGCAAGTCTTGCTGAATCTGTGGGTCAGCAAAAGTTGACGATCGACAGTACTTCCATTCGAACTGCCCGGGATGTATGGGAACTTTGCATCACCGATGCAAGCATTCCGGATAACGCTCTGGTTGCAATCAACAAACAGTACGCCGATATGGATGATGTGGTCAGTGATGGAGACGAAGTCGCCTTCTTTCCTCCAGTCACCGGAGGCTGACGTTGCGTATCGAAGTGATAGAACATGCCTTTGACCCGTGGCAAGAAGTTGCGTTGCACAGTGTGAATGTGGAAGATGGTAAACATGGGGCCACCGCTGTATTTGTTGGCACGATGCGCGATTTCAATGAAGAAAGTTTGATATCTCAAATGGTTCTTGAGCATTACGAAGGAATGACCCAACAACATTTGTTTAATTTGGCAAGTGAGGTAACCAAAAAGTTTGAACTTGTCGACCTACTCATGTTGCATCGAGTCGGTATTGTCCATCCTGGTGACCCAATAGTTTTAATTGCAGTGTGGTCAGCACATCGCGCGCAGGCATTCGAGGCTTGTGAGAGGATGGTGGAAGATCTAAAGTCCAAGGCCCCTTTTTGGAAAAAGGAAACTTTGGTAAATGGAGAAAGTCGTTGGGTGGAAAACAATACCGCTTCACGCGAAACACTATACGGATAATGTAGGTAATAAGCATGAATCAACTGGACCAAAGTACCCGAACAGAAGTAGAGGCAGCCGCTTTTCGACGCCTGGTTGAACATTTTCGAACACACACAGAAGTGCAAAATATCGATCTAATGAACTTGGCGGACTTTTGTCGTAACTGTCTTTCCAAGTGGTATCGGTCTGCAGCGCAAGAGCGCGGACACGAAATGACATACGAAGAGGCTCGCGAAATTGTTTATGGGATGCCCTATTTTGAGTGGAAGGAAATGTATCAGACTGAAGCGACGGCTGAACAGCAAGAGACCTATCGCCAAAGGCAAGCTACCAAACAGTCAAAATAACTTCTGTAAATTCATACAACCAGTTAAATGAGCGATCAGTCGATAAATTCATCGCTCATAATTCGTGAGTTGAGAGCGTCTGACGAAGGCCATTGGCGGCGTTTGTGGACAGAGTATCTGAAATTCTACGAAACTTCGGTTTCAGAAGAAATTTACGAAATTACATTCCACAGAATACTGTCTGATGAAGTCGGTGACTGCACTGGATTTATAGCGTTTCTAGGCGACCAACCCGTCGGGTTGGTACATTGCCTCTACCACAAGAATTTTTGGCAAAAGGAAGATGTGTGCTATTTGCAAGACCTCTACACTTCTGCTGAGTCGAGAAATAAAGGTGTCGGGCGTGCCTTAATCAATCAAGTGTATGCAAAGGCAAAGTCGCGAGGTGTAGACAAGGTGTATTGGATGACTCATGAGACTAATCACAATGCCAGAAAACTCTACGACAAAGTTGCTAACCGGTCTGGATTTATCGAGTATTGCAATTTCTAGTGATTTACTGATTGGATACAACTGACAAAATGATTCATTTGGTTTTGAATCCCATTGGCAAACTATAGAAGTTCGATGATTTAGTCGCAGGTGAAGATAGGAGCAGCAACTAATATGGCCAGAACTACGTAAGTGGATTTGACTGGTTAAGTGGACATTCCGGCAAATAAATATATTACTGATGAGTTCTGGACTGCTGGGCAAAGACAAGCAGCGCGCATACATGAAGTTTCGTACAGAGCTTGTTTTAAGCCTCAACTTCCTAGTTATTTCATTAATAAGTTAACGTTGCCTGGAGATATCGTCTACGACCCGTTCATGGGTCGAGGGACTACTCCAATCCAAGCAGCGTTGATGAAGCGAATTCCTTACGGCAACGACGTATCTCCGCTATCCCGAGTCCTTACAGAATCGAGAATTAATCCGCCAGACATTAAATCAATATTCGACCGTTTACAAAGCATCGATTGGTGGCGGCCTGAGTGTTTGCCCAACGCAGATGATGAAATGACGGTTTTCTATCATCCTAATACATTGCACCAAATCTACTCCTTACAAGCTCATTGCAGAGGCAGATTACTCGACAAAATTGACGCATGGATAAGAATGGTTGCGACAAACAGATTATCGGGACATTCACCTGGATTCTTCTCTGTTAGAACAATGCCACCGAATCAGGCCGTATCGATAACTAGACAGAAGATTCTGAATGATAGAAACAATTTACAACCTGAAGAAAAAAATGTAGCTGACTTGATGATGAGAAAGACGAAATCTTTACTTTCTCAAGGATCGCCTACTGCGGAAGACCATCTGTTTTTAACCGGTCTTTCAGAACATTCGCCAGAAATTGATGACGGAGTGGTATCTCTAACGGTGACATCACCTCCATTTCTTGATGTTGTAGATTACGAAAAAGATAACTGGTTGCGTAACTGGTTTTTAGAACTTGAAAGTCCCAAATTAACCATTTACAAGAATATTAATGATTGGCGTGAATTCACGCGGCGAACTTTGAAGGAATTGTGCAGAATTACAAAATTGGGTGGGCATATCGCTTATGAAGTTGGCGAAATAAAAAGCGGTAAGTTGCTATTAGAAAAGGTTGTTGCCGAAGCCGCACATAATTTGCCTATTAATTTGGTTAGTATTTATGTGAACAAACAGAAGTTTACGAAAACGGCGAACTGTTGGGGCATCAACAATAATCGTCAAGGAACAAATACGAATCGAATATTGCTGTTTCAATCGGTAAATTGAAAAAGCCCGAAAGGAGCGGCACCGCCAAGCGTGTACTTTTTCTGCACAGGGTCACCCACTGGCACTGTTCGGCGACCCATCAGCGCTGGACGCGCCAATGCTCACAAAAATCGCACGAATGACCCGCCGGTATTCCTTCCTATTCGGCCCCGCTTGGGCGAAATATCGACTTTATAGTTGTAGAATAATTCCAAACAGAAAACTCTCAAACTTAGTGTTTCAGCAATTTCGCTTAGGTTCACTTTATCTGCAATTCGGACAACGCCTGCGACTTAAGTCTGGTCAATTTGACAATCTCCGATTTGTCACATCCGTGGCCGACCATCCTTTTTACAACTGCAGACGATGACTAGTCGTTACTTTCCACCTTTCTCGAAGCCGACCTTAAGCCTCATTGGGAATGACGCTTCTATCGATAGTTTATGGTTGGGTTCTAACGCTTTAGTCTTTCGAATTGCTATAAATTGACAAGTCGACAAATGAATTGAAAGGGAGTCTAAAAATCAAATTCGATCCAACGGTCAGCCATAATGACCGGATCCATTTAACTGACCCCGGGATACCAAATCAAATAAGGAATGACGACATTTATACTGGCAAATCCAGTACCGTTAAGATTGGATACCGTGGAGTTGATGTTGCAACTCAGACACCCTGTCTGCTGAAAGTTCGGTAAGTTCCACAATCTTTGACACATCAAATCCAACCCGAAGCATATTTTCTGCTATCGCTTGCGTCGCAATTGCTGCCCCTTGCTCTATACCTTGCTGTAAACCTTGTTCTTTACCTAACTGGAAAGTCTCTTCTTCCATGGACAGTACCT
The DNA here is from genome assembly GCA_965200645.1 of Arenicellales bacterium. Taxonomy (GTDB): domain Bacteria; phylum Pseudomonadota; class Gammaproteobacteria; order Arenicellales; family JAJDZL01; genus CBDAUN01. Next base: position 220,819 of record CBDAUN010000001.1, on the reverse strand, counting down.
GAGTCATAATTCTTTTCTCTTTCGCAAGGTATATGCTTTTATTTCTCAAAGATACTCACTTATGTATTAAATTCTGAGCATAAAGGTAACTTAACTTTACAAACCATCCTCACCCAGAAGATAGTTGCATGAACACCGGAAACAAAACACAATTATGCACTTTGGTGCGGGTGAAATATCTTTAGGCGCCTGCACCATTTAACTTGTGCCGCAATTCGGCTACCGTATCTGTCGAAAGTTCGGTAAGTTCCACAATCTTTGATACATCAAATCCACCCCGAAGCATATTTTCTGCTATCGCTTGCGTCGCATTTGCTGCCCCTTGTTCTACATCTTGCCGTAAAACTTGTTCTATACCTTGCCGTAAACCTTCCTTAAAACCTTCCTTAAAACCTTCTTTGAAACCTTCCTTAAAACCTTCTTTGAAACCTTCCTGAAAAGTCTCTTCTTCCATGGACAGTACCTGAGTCATAATTCTGTTCTCTTTCGCCATGTATCTACTTTCTTTTTCTCAAAGATACTCACTTATGGTATTAAATTCTGAGCATAAAGGTAACTTAACTTTACAAACCATCCTCATCCAGAAGATAGTTGCATGAACACCGGAAACAAAACACAATTATGCACTCTGGTGCGGGTGAAGTATCTTTAGGCGCCTGCACCATTTAACTTGTGCTGCAATTCGGCTACCGTATCTGTCGAAAGTTCGGTAAGTTCCACAATCTTTGACACATCAAATCCACCCCGAAGCATATTTTCTGCTATCGCTTGCGTCGCATTTGCTACCCCTTGTTCTATACCTAACTGAAAAGTCTCTTCTTCCATGGACAGTACCTGAGTCATAATTCTTTTCTCCTTCGGAAGATACTCCGCTTCTGTTTCGCAAATTTCATCATGGGTAAATAGCGGCTGAATGTATTGCATGACCATCCAACACATCTGCACGCGTTTTTCGTGCGCTAACTTCAACGAAGCGACACACATTTCGCCGACATCTGCCTTGGTCAAATTCCATATACGAACGAGTATATCGTAGACCCCTTGGTCGTTCAATTGTTCAGTTTGCCGCTGGATCTGTTCGTCTCCAAAGTCCAAAAATCTGTACGGGAAGTCCATCGCCCATGCTCCCACACAATGGTGCAAAGCTTGCGGAATGTGTTCCAGCGCCGGCAACGTGATATCACTTAATTTCCAGCCCCTTTGTTGGCCGTGATACAAGACCAGCGTCAACACGATGGACTTTTGATAATGCAGACTAATGGCACTTCGATACTTGGAGATTTGAAAGAGGACGTCTGATTCGGCTGTACTTTTATGTTCAAATAAAATCATCACTCTGGGTACCGTTGCGTCACCGCCTAAGAGCCCCACTGAAATCAACAAGTCACATTGCAGTTCGCCAAGTTCGTTGGACAGCAGTACCGATGGTTCCACGCGCCAGTCGTCGAGATCAAGCATTGACAATATTGGATCGCCATGCAAAGTTAAATGGATCAATTCCCGGGTGCAATCCGGCGCAAATGTTAAACAACGACGCATGAACTGATCGTGCTTTAAAGGCACCTTGCCTGGTTTGGAACTTGTAGTGTTGGGATTCAAATTGGCGGTACCTCCGGGCGTTAAAACATGAATTGAAGCTTGGTCAGCGAATGAGGGTGACTGAGCGACGCAAGAGTGAACAGCATACAGGAGTAGCTGTGTTGAAGCAATGTCATTTGTGCAACAATTCATTGTTATCCGTCAATATATGACGGATAAAGAAAAAACAATGAACATGATTGAAAGTCGCAGCCAAACCTAATGGCTCTGACCTGCTCGAAAACGATTGAATGTTGTACCGTTGAAGGCAACGGGCGTGGCATGCCGGGTGACCTTCACCACGAAGAAGGATTACCCGGCATCGAAATTATTTTCACCCGTCTGCATGCCGGCGCCAAGTTCTCTTCTACAACTTACCTGCAATCCGGCGGTCTGCACGGAGTCGGAGTCTCAGTGGTCAATGCCCTGTCCCATCGGCTTGAAGTGCAGGTGAAGCGCACCGGTATGGTTTATTTCATGGCATTCGAAAATGGCGATACTACACACGAACTGCAGGAACGGGGACGAGTTAATAAAAATGACACTGGAACAAAAGTCAGATTTTGGCCCGATGAACAGTACTTTGATCACGTGCGCATCAATGTCACAGAACTAAAACGACTGCTGCTTGCCAAAGCCGTACTGTGTCCCGGTTTGCAAATTAGTTTTGTTGACGAAACTAACTTGAATTACGACTCTGTTGGTACAAATAGTTCTTAAAAGTACTATCATGAAACAAAGAGATTTCAAATGCTGAAAATATCGCGAACACTCTGGAAATTTTGCAGTCGTTCCGGATAATTTAGCCAGAATCATGGTTAATATCTAAGATACTCCGCCATATTTGCCTTACTTGGCTATTTAATTCGTCCTCAATCGAATCTCGAAAGGTTCAACTTCGACCTCGCTGCCTTCAGTAACATCACCACATTCGAGTGGCAGCACAATGTAGCAGTTAGCCTTACTCATTGAAGTCAATACACCGGAACTTTGATCGCCAGTTGTGTCGACGACAAAGTTTCCTTCAGAGCCAACAGAAACAAATCCTCTCTGAAACTCCAAACGTCCAGGTTTTTTATAAATATCTCGAACGCATCTGGCCGTTACCCTTAGCGGTGAAAGTGAAGCAAGACCCATCAATTTCTGCAGTGCGGGAAGCACAAATTTGTCAAACGTCACCATCACCGACACCGGATTGCCCGGCAGGCCAAAGAACCATGAGTCGCGAATCTTTCCGAATGCAAGTGGACGCCCAGGTTTCATGGCGACTTTTCTAAGAGTCAGCTCTCCCAGACTTTCAACCGCCTGCTTGACAAAGTCTGAGTCTCCAACTGAAGCTCCAGCGGAGGTGATAATCAAGTCTGCTGAATTCGCTGCATTTTTCAATGCAGCAATGGTGTCATCGAGGTCGTCTCTTACGACACCGAGGTCAAGCGACAGAGCACCACTGTTTTCCAGCAGTCCAAATAATGTATATCTGTTGCTGTCGTAAACATCGCCAAGTCCCAAGGATTCCCCTATCCCCCGTAATTCGTCACCGGTGGAAAAAAAGGCAACAATTGGCTTTCGGTATACGGAAATTTCTGCACAGCCGACTGAAGCCAAAACGCCAAGTTCGGCAATGCCAATAGTCTGGCCGATTCGAATGGCAACTTCACCGCTGGAAATGTCATCGCCTGCTTTTCGTATAAAACTGCCGGGTCGGTGTTTGCCTCGAATGCTCACCCAGCCTTCATGAATATCGCAATCTTCCTGCATCACCACAGTATCGAACGTATCAGGTACAACCGCACCAGTGAGGACGCGTATGCAGTGATTCGGCTCTACAGAAGCGATAAATGGACTACCTGCTGCAGAAACACCCGCAATCTTTAGTCTAGGATTCGGCTGTTCTAAGTCACTTGCCCGACAGGCATAACCATCCATTGCGGAATTTCGAAATGCCGGAATATCGGACTTGGAAGTTACTTCCTCTGCGGCAACACGGTTCAGTGCACTGCGGATAGGCAAACGCTGTATGTCTTGGATCGGCTGGATCTTATCGAGGATAGATTGTAATGCAACTGCATAGGGAATAGAGCCGATGTCACAGGCATCACCACCGGTCACAGTGATAGGCGATTGGGTTTCAGCTGCGGCGCCATTCACCGGATCTTCCTCCTGACTTTTCAATCAACTTTACTGAATCAATTTCCATGGCCCTATCGCTTGATTTGCACATGTCGTAAATCGTCAAAAGTGTAATTTGCACTGCATTAATCGCTTCCATTTCGACACCGGTTTTGTCGTGAGTTTCTACTGTTGCTTTGCAGTAAACGCATGAATATTCTGGTTGACACTCCAATTCAATACTGACGTGGGTGAGCGACAGCGGGTGGCAAAGCGGTACTAGTTCAGAAGTCTTTTTTGCTCCCATAATTCCAGCAATGCGAGCCACGGAAAAGACATCTCCCTTTTTGTGAGTACCTTCAACGATAGCATTAAGTGTCGCCTGATTCATTATGATTCTCCCATCCGCGGTAGCTCTACGAGCGGTAGCAGCTTTTTCGCCCACATCAACCATGTGAGCTTCGCCTTGCTCGTTAAAGTGCGTAAATTGAGCCATGTAGATTTACTGTTGAATCGATGATTGAATAAACCACCATGATAATATTAGTAGAATGGACGATTCCACATTATTGCGCTACAACCGGCAAATCATGCTACCTGCCGTTGGCATTGAAGGCCAGCAGGCACTGTCGGACTCTAGAGTGTTGGTGGTTGGTTTGGGAGGTTTAGGTTCACCCGCTTCAATGTACTTGGCATCAAGTGGAATAGGACATTTGGTCGTCAATGATTTTGATGAAGTTGACCTGTCAAATTTGCAAAGACAGATCGTTCACAACACTTCAACTATAGGTAACTCGAAGGTTGGGTCCGCACTCCAAACACTCTCGGCACTAAATCCTGAGATTAAAGTTGATGGAATTCACGGAAGACTGCAAGACGATGATTTAGTTCAGCAGGTTGAAGCGGCTGATGTTGTGCTCGATGCTACAGACAACTTCAATATTCGATATGCACTTAATGAAGCCTGTGTGCGCAGTAGTACTCCCTTAGTATCAGCAGCTGCGATTCGTTTTGAAGGGCAGGTGACTGTTTATCAGTTAGACCAGTTAGATTCTCCTTGTTTTCGGTGTCTTTATGCGCCCGAAGACGAACCGGAAGAAAGGTGCAGCGAGACTGGTGTTCTTGGTCCGGTAACAGGTGTAATCGGTTGTATTCAGGCTATTGAGGTAATCAAGATAATCACTAATGTCGGAAATACACTTACCGGGCGACTAATGCTGTTTGATGCCGCGCTAATGAGATGGGAGGAAATTCGAATAAACAAGAATTCAACTTGTCCGGTTTGCAGCAGTGAAAGTCAATAGATATTGCCCACTGAGGTCATATTGAAGACTCTAATTGTTGATAAAAATTTTAAGGAAACATCAGTCAACAGCATCATAATATATTACATAACTAATTGATAACATTGAATAATAACTACCAAGATATATGTCATTTACGATTAATTGTTGTAGCACTTCCTATATAATTCGCAATTGATATGGCGCTAACAGAATCACTCATGCTTGAACTGGGAACCAAAGTTCCTGACTTTACTCTTTCCAATACCAATAGGAACTTCAGTGCCGATGTGGTTTCGGTGTCAGACTTTTCTTCTGCACCGGCATTACTGATTACATTCATTTGCAATCACTGCCCTTATGTCATTCATCTGAAGCGGGCATTCGCGCAATTCGCTCGTGAGTATTCTTCAAAAGGTCTTGCAACGGTAGCCATCAGTGCTAATGACCCCAGTACTCATCCGGCTGACAGCCCATCTAAAATGACTGAAGATGCCGATAAGTACACTTATGTTTTTCCGTACTTATTCGATGAAACCCAGCAAGTAGCAGTTGACTTCAATGCAGTTTGCACTCCGGAGTTCTACTTATTCGATTCAAACCGTTTGCTCGTCTATCGCGGGCAGTTTGACAGCAGCCGTCCCGGTAATGATGTCCCAATTACTGGCGTGGACCTAATAAACGCGGTTGATGCTGTGTTGAACGATGAAGAAGTGTCTTCACATCAGGTTCCCAGCATCGGATGCAACATAAAGTGGAAGGCCGGCACCAGCCCCAGCGGATAATTGGTGCCACGTCGAATATGGTTTCGACGTTTTTTCTTAGACCTAAGGTCACAGTTTGAGGTTGTTCGAATGGAGAACGATTCAATCTTTATTTCAGTCGCTCTGATCTTTTGTGGAGCTGCGTTGATGGCTACAGTGGGTCTTTATGCACGTCAAGCATTGCCAGTGGTTTATGTCGTATTGGGTGCGCTGGTTGGTCCGGGTGGCTTTAAATTGATTCCTGACGTTGGGCTGATAGAGGAGACCGCACATATCGGAATTATTTTCCTCCTATTTTTAGTCGGGTTAGAGTTAAGTCCCCTCAAACTACTTAGTTTATTCAAAACAGTAACTTGGATAACTGTAGTTGCCTCAATATCTTTCGGCCTGGTTGCCTACGCAATCACAATTGCATTTGGATTTAGCCACGCAGATGCACTCATTGCAGCAATTGCGGCAGGATTTTCCAGCACCATCATGGGACTGAAATTTCTCCCGACTACAGTGCTACACCATAAGCACATCGGGCAGTTGGTTATCGGTGTTTTACTGATTCAGGATGTGCTCGCAATTATTGCACTGATAGCGATTCCAGTGATGCAAAGTCCCACTGGACTCAGATTTGAATTAATTGTTCCTTTCATTGCATTACCGACATTAGCGGCAATAGTATTCTTTCTTGAATTCTTAGTTATCAGGCGATTAATTGCAAGATTTGAGCAAATTCGGGAGTACATTTTTTTGATCACCATTGCCTGGTGTTTGGGTTTTGCAGAACTTGCAGTAGCCTTCGGGCTCAATAAGGAAATTGGTGCATTTATCGCAGGCATATCTTTGGCGTCCTCGCCAATTTGCCGATACATATCAGAAAGTTTAAAACCGCTTCGTGACTTTTTTCTCGTACTATTCTTCGTTGCCATAGGTGCTCAGGTTCACTTCAATACCATTGATGATGTAATTATTCCTGCCCTGATTCTGGCTGGTGCTATGCTGTTGATAAAACCGATTGTATTTCGGTTTTTATTGCTTCAAGCTAAGGAAAGTGTTGCCATCGCAAAGGAAGTTGGTGCTCGTTTAGGTCAACTAAGTGAATTCTCCTTGCTGGTTGTGTTTGTAAGTCTGTCCAGTGGGGTGCTAAGTGAATTTGCAAGTCGATATCTTGTTCTTGCCACCGTCATTACATTTATTGGTTCCTCCTATATTGTAGTGTTGCGCTACCCATCTCCGTTGGCTGTATCTGACCGCCTACGAAGAGACTAATAAAGTTGAGTCGGATAGTATTGTGAAGATGGTTATTGTTGGTTGTGGCTATGTCGGCAGCAGGTTGGCTAGTGAATTAGTGGGATTAGGACACAGCGTGACTGCTACTACAAGAACCACCACTATCAAAAGACCGGTTTTCGATGCTTTTCAATTGGATTTTGATGATGCACCCAAAGGCGCTCAAGTCAATTGCGAAGGCTCAGTGGTTTATTATCTTGTCCCCCCTCCAAGGGGTGGAGCAGTTGATACAAGACTAGACAAGTTTCTGAATCAAATACTTTGTGGCTCTCCGGCGAAATTCGTACTGATTAGCACTACTGGTGTCTATGGTGACTGCCAGGGAGCGTGGGTAGACGAATCAGCATTGTTGAACCCCTCTACCGATCAGGCGAAAGCCAGAGTGGATGCCGAGCGTATATGCACAAGTTGGGCGTTACTCAATGATATTGATCTTGTAATCTTGAGAGTGCCGGCGATTTATGGACCTGGCAGAGTACCGGTCAAGCGAATTCGTCAGGGACTAACCCTACCACCCGAAGAACAGTGTGGCTTTTCCAACCGAATCCATGTGGATGACTTGGTGCAAGTTTGTAGACTCGCAGGTGAAGTGGAAGTTATGGGTGTATTTAATGTCTCAGATGGAGTGCCATTGAGAATGTCGAAGTATTTTCGGATTGTCGCTGAAATATGGAACTTACCTGAGCCTCAGTTGTCGAAATCAGCGACCGAATCACTGAGTGACAGGATGGTTGCTTATCTTCGAGATTCGCGTAAAATCGACAACTCTCGGATGCTCGCTGAACTTGGATTATCTCTGCAGTATGGCGATGTTCGAAAAGGTTTGCAGATGTGTCTTGAGGCTGAATCTACGACTTTGTGTTGATTAAATTTGCATCGAAATTCGTGTGTTGATATGACTAAGACCACAAATTTACTACCAAATATTGCCTTTCAAAATTTTGAAAGAAGTTGTCAATACACTTATACTAATGCAACTTGGTGTACTCCTATAGTACACAAACACTGAACCAGCCCCTTACGTTTCAATCTAGTGAAAAAAGGGGATTTATTTTTTGAACGCAATACACCAATTCAATTCATGGAAAGGAGATAACAATGAACGATAGTACGTGTCCTGTAATGGGTGCCGCGCGTCGTCGCACCTCAAATCGGGACTGGTGGCCGAACCAGTTGAGACTGGATATATTGAATGGGCACACCGACTCTACCGATGAGGAATCCAGTTATGCGGACGAATTCAATAGTTTAGACCTCACAGCGGTCAAGCAAGACATTTTCGATCTGATGACCGAATCACAAGATTGGTGGCCGGCAGACTATGGCCATTACGGACCTTTGTTCATTCGTATGGCCTGGCACAGTGCCGGTACTTATCGAATTGCTGACGGTCGAGGTGGCGGAGGAACAGGGAATCAACGCTTTGCGCCATTGAATAGTTGGCCAGATAACGCAAATCTAGATAAGGCACGTATGTTGCTGTGGCCGGTCAAGCAAAAGTACGGTAACAAGATATCCTGGGCTGATCTACTGATCTTGGCGGGAAACTGTGCACTGGAGTCAATGGGCTGCAAGACCTTTGGTTTTGCTGGCGGTCGTGTGGACGTTTGGGGGCCCGAAGAGGATATCTACTGGGGTACCGAAAATGAGTGGCTTGGAGACGAGCGCTATACTGGCGATCGCGATCTCGAAAATCCCCTCGGTGCAGTTCAAATGGGTTTGATCTACGTTAATCCAGAAGGACCAAATGGAACTCCAGATCCAGTAGCTTCAGGTCGAGACATTCGTGAAACCTTTGGACGCATGGCTATGAATGATGAAGAAACCGTTGCACTAGTTGCCGGTGGTCACACATTTGGGAAGTGTCATGGTGCCGGTAGTTCGGACTTAGTTGGCGCAGAACCGGAAGGTGCTGGTATCGAGCAACAAAGTCTGGGTTGGAAGAGCAGTTTCGAAAGTGGAGTCGGCGGTCACGCCATTACCAGCGGAATCGAGGGTGCATGGACATCTAATCCAATCAATTGGGACAACGGCTATTTCGACAACTTGTTTGGCTATGAGTGGGAGCTCACCTCAAGTCCAGCTGGAGCCCATCAGTGGGTGCCGAAGGATGGTTCTGGTGATGGCACGGTTCCGGATGCACACGATCCTTCAAAGAGCCATGCGCCCATTATGACCACTGCTGATATGGCAATGAGAATGGATCCCATATATGAGCCCATCTCTCGACGTTTTCACGAAAACCCAGAAGAACTTGCAGATGCGTTTGCTCGAGCATGGTTTAAATTGACGCACCGTGACATGGGTCCGCGAGCACGCTACTTGGGCTCCGAAGTTCCTGATGAAGAACTCATTTGGCAGGATCCCATTCCAGCTGGACCGAGTGAATTGATAGACGATGCTGATATTGCCGATCTGAAGACAAAGATTCTTGATTCTGGACTATCAATTTCCGAACTGGTCTCTACTGCTTGGGCATCCGCTTCGACCTATCGTGGCTCCGATATGCGTGGTGGAGCGAATGGTGCACGTATTCGCCTGGCCCCACAAAAGGACTGGGAAGTGAATAACCCAACTCAATTAGCAAAGGTATTGGATGTTCTTGGTGGTATTCAGAGTGACTTCAATAGTGCTCACGCCAATGGAAAGGGCGTTACGCTTGCTGACGTGATTGTGTTGGCCGGTTGTGCGGCTGTCGAACAAGCAGCGGCAAATGGCGGACATCATGTGTCGGTCCCATTCACACCAGGCAGAGGTGATGCGTTGGCAGAACAGACCGATGTAGAATCCTTTGAAGTCTTAGAACCTAAAGCTGACGGCTTCCGTAACTATGTCGGCGGCGACTGTACTGCCTCGGCAGAAGAAATGTTGGTTGACCGATCGCAGCTATTGGGCTTGAGTTCAGCCGAGATGACCGCCTTGATTGGCGGCATGCGTGTGCTGAACACCAATTTCGAGAATTCACAACACGGTGTGTTTACCAATCGTTCGGAAACGTTGAGTAACGATTTCTTCGTAAACTTACTGGATATGAGTACTTCTTGGGAGCCCGTTTCCGGTGATACTTTCGAAGGACGTGACCGCGCGACTGGAGAACTAAAATGGACCGGAACTCGGGTAGACTTAGTCTTTGGATCAAATTCACGTCTTCGAGCGATAGCTGAAGTTTATGGGAGCAACGGTTCTGAAGGCCGATTTGTGAACGACTTCGTAGTCGCCTGGAGTAAGGTGATGCATAATGACAGGTTTGATTTAGCCTAGCATTTGATTGAAAATTACTGACGCTGAACCATATTAATGTAGTTCAGTCAGCAAAAACTGAAAAAATAAGGGCGGATCGATTGAATCCGCCCTTTTTTGCTTTTGGTCTAGTCTTATTAGCCTAATATCCCTGCCCGAGTCTCTTCGAGTACTGAATCGACCACTTCACGCAGAGCTTTTTTAACGCTGTCTCCCTTATGACGGCGCCAGCGATACAAATCCAACTGACGGTCAGAACTAGTCCCCTCACGAATAATTCGAATGGCGCGCTGGGTCTCCTCTTCACATCCCAGTGCACGAGCATCTTCAGCAATGTCTGCAACAATGTTACGCACATAGTCGTCAATATCAATTCGTCCACTTTCCTGTGAAGAGTCTCCGAAAAATGCAAAGGTTCCATAGCGCTGAGCCACCCATCGGTTTTCCAAAATAACTTCAGTCAGTGGTTCCTCAGGAAGTTTTCCAGCCTGGTCCTTGCGCATGAGCATGCGAACCAAGGATGCATAGATTGCTGCAATGCACATAGCGTCTTCGATATCTGTACAAATGTCGCAAATGCGCATTTCTACTGTAGGATAGGAAATTGAAGGTCGAATATCCCACCACAGTTCACTTCCGTTCTGAATGAAGTTCATGCTGTGATATTCACGAAGAATTTGTTCATATTCGGCCCAGGATTTTAATGGTCGTGGTATTCCCGTACGGGGTAGTCCACCGACTATAACCAGACGCCATGACTTGAACCCGGTTTCACGCCCTTCATTAAACGGCGATGAAGTTGATAGTGCATGAAGCAACGGTAAATACCTTCGAAGTGCCGACATGATTCGAATTCGTGAATCTTCATTACCAAAGCCGAGATGTATATGCATACCCCCTACAAGAAATCTTCGTACGATGTCCTGAAAACTCACCGTAAATCTTTCGTAGCGCTCTTTGGGTGTAGGCGCTTGCTCTTGCCACAGCGCAAATGGATGGGTAGAGGATGCCATTGCCGCTGCACCATAGGCGTCAGCGGTTTCTATGACTATCTTTCGAGTTTCGCGCAAAGCCTGTCTAAGTTCCGCGACCGACTGACATACTTTGGTATTGGTTTCAACTTGGGTCCGGAGCAACTCTCTGACAACTTTATGTTCACCGCTCGCATCTTCGCAGGCTTTGAATATCGCGATGTCGGGGTCGGAAAGTAAGTCGCGAGATTTTGGGTCTACGAGAAAAAACTCTTCTTCAATACCGAGCGTGAGTGTAAGGTCTTCTTTGTGTTCTGTGTCAATCATGGTTATGTCAAAAATCAGTTGCCGGTCCTTGGCTTGCGAGGCTCGAAAAAATTATAGTGAAATAGTTTATCAAACGGAAGACAGCAATCAGCACCATTTGAACAAAATTATCTAGCCACTTTTAAGTATCTTGGCAGACGCTGAATTACCGCGTAGTTTGCGGGTAAATTCCGGAACTATATGCAGTGCAGGGATACAGCTCTCAATTACGAGTTGCTTAATTCAACTGGAATGATTTACTGTGAGGTCTGATTGCGTACTTCTGCTACCGCTACATCAAGTTTATCTTGGTCAGCTAGATAGAAGTGCCTTTGTGGAATTAAGGAAGTGTCCAACTGATAAACCAATGGCACGCCGGTCGGTATGTTCAATTGTGAGATATCGTCATCGGAAATATTGTCTAGATGCTTGACTAGTGCTCGAAGGCTGTTGCCGTGACCAACAAGCAGAATTCTTTGTCCTTTGTGCAACAGGGGGGCTAAAACATCATCCCAGTACTCAACCACGCGCAGATAGGTGTCGTAGAGGGATTCGGTTCTAGGCACCTCAATGTGGGAATACCTTTTGTTAGCATCGAATTGTTCCGCGCCCGCTGCCGATAAACCTGGAGGGCGCACCGTAAAACTACGGCGCCACAGGTGAACTTGTTCAGCACCGTGCTTTGCCATCATCTCCAACTTATTCAATCCCTGTAAGGCACCGTAGTGACGCTCGTTAATGCGCCAATCCTTCTGTATCGGCAGTTCTGGATGGTCGAGTTCTTGTAGTACTATATCCAAGGTACGGATACAGCGGGTCAGAGTTGAAGTCAGTGCAATGTCAAACTGGTAGTTATGTTCCTTTAGCGTTATTCCGGCTTCTCGCGCTTCACTGACTCCTCGTGGCGATAAATCGACATCAACCCACCCAGTAAATCTGTTTTCCAGATTCCACTGGCTTTGTCCATGCCGAATCAGTACAAGATCATGCATGGAGGAAGTCGTTAAGAATCTTGAGCTGTTCAACCATAGAATGCAGGGCCTTAGAGCGATGACTAATTTGGTTTTTTTGTTTCACCGGCAGTTCTGCCAGAGTGCATTCTCGCTGTGGTAACCAAACTATGGGGTCATAACCGAATCCATGACACCCTTGAGCATGGCTATGTACCAAACCGTCCAGATTTCCCTCTGCAATTAGAGGTGATGCATCGTGGCTATGTCGTAAAAATACCATGACGCATCTAAACCTGCATTTACGTTGTTCGCCATGCTTAGACTTCAATTCACCGAGTAGTTTGGCAATATTTTTTTCATCATTGGCACCGGGGTCAGAATAGCGAGACGAAATTACACCGGGCATGCCATTCAATGCTTCTACTTCCAGACCGGAATCGTCCGCCAGTGCAGGGAGACCAGTTTCAGCAGTGGCGTTGCGTGCCTTTTTTAAAGCGTTTTCGACGAAAGTCAGCCCATCCTCGACAGCCTCTTCAACGCCAAAGTCTGACTGAGCCACAACATTGATTGAGGTGTTGGCCAGCATGCGGTTGATTTCGTCGATTTTGCCAGGGTTGTTGCTGGCAAGTACGATTGTTTTTGGCCTGCTCAACTCATTGGTTCCTTTAGAGCCTGCTTCTGGGCATTGATGAGCTGCTCAACACCACTGTTTGCGAATTGCGCCATCTTCTGCAACTGGTCCATGGAAAAAGTTTGGTGTTCGGCTGTGCCTTGGATTTCTACAAATTCTCCATACTCGTTCATCACAAAATTCATGTCCGTTTCGGCCGCTGAGTCTTCGGCATAATCCAGATCCAACAAAACCTCACCATTGACGATGCCAACCGATACTGCGGCAACGAATCTGTGAATGGGATTTTCATCAATTTTATCGGAATCGACTAAGTGATGGACTGCATCACAGAGTGCAACATAGCCGCCTGTGATGGAAGCGCAACGTGTCCCACCGTCCGCCTGAAGGGTATCGCAGTCGATCACGATGGTTCGTTCGCCAAGTTTTGTTAAATCGATACAGGATCGCAAACTCCGTCCGATTAACCTTTGAATTTCCATTGTCCGCCCGCCCTGTCTTCCACGAGCGGCTTCACGTGGACTTCTCCTGATCGTTGAACCCGGAAGTAGGCTGTATTCACCGGTGACCCATCCCTGATTGGTACCTCTTAAATGATAAGGGACGCGGTTATCAATACTTGCCGTACAGAGTACATGAGTATTGCCTGCCTTGAATAGTACTGAACCGGCGGCGTTGCGAGTAAATCCGCGTTCGATGGCAATCTCGCGCATCTCGCCAGTGTCACGATTACCGCTGCGCATGAGGTTTATAAAGACTGACTACCAGTGAGTGGATAGTGACAAATCATGCCAAAATACTGCATGGGATGAATTGCACTTGGCACCCTGTCTTTAATCATCAATTAATGTCTTTCCCAGAGAACCGGAAACCAGTCTTCTCGCATTTTGTCTCCCGGCTTCAGGTTAATTCCTTCATATGACGGTGACGTTTCACTCATGCGTTCGCAGTAGACTACATCGTCACCTAACCAACGGGTGGATAAGGCTCGGCGTCGCTTTTTAATCGTACCCGAAGTTGTGCCGTGTATGGTTTGGAAGTTGAATGCAATGCAATCTCCTGGTTCCAGGTCCCACGCAAGAATCTCATAATCCTCAGATGAGCCATTAAAGTTCGGTACCGGTTCCATGTCTTTTTCCGAACCATCAAAATGCACGCCGTCAATAAACGCAACTGGTTGAAACATTCTTCCCCATTGATGGGAACCCGCAATGAAACTAACGGCAACCTCTGCCGGAGTTTGATCCAAAGCAACGTATAAGCTGACCGTTTGAGTGCCCTGAACACAGTAGTAGGGCATGTCCTGATGCCAGGGAGTGGCATGCTGAGTTCCCGGTTCCTTGCAAAATGCATGCTCATGGAAGAATTGCGCTCGACTTGAACGCATCAATTGACCAGCCATCGAAGCCGCACAGGAATTCTTAATGTGAGAGAGATACTCAGGAATAAGCAACCAGTTGCAGTAGCTGTCGAAAAAACGTCCAGGAGCACCTTCAGGCACACTTTCGCAGGGAAAGGCGTAGTTTTGTGGATTGTCCATATTTCGCTGTAAACCAGAACGTAGCTGATCTACCCAATCCGCAAACACACCGGGCAGCAATACAGCACCTTGCTCCTCAAACTGCTTGACTACCGCTTCATCCGTGGTCCACTGCTGGGCACCTTGCACCGAAAACGTTGGAAACGGATGGGGCTTCCAGTTTACTGTGGATTGATTGAAACTGTCTGCTGACGTAGTTTGCATAAATCACTTCAGTTAAGTGTAATTCGAATTGCTTATCAAATAATTTTACAAGACGCAGTGATTGGTGACATGTAAATTGCACATGATTATGCCAATTCTGAACCGATGTTCTGTGGTTAAGCCGTGATAAACTTTTATGCCTACAATCTGCGTCTATTGGATACGAAATAGATGCATTCTCATTAATAAAAAGTTGCTTTAGGAGATGAAAATGATTGAGTGTCCCGTTTGTAGTGCTGATCTAGAAGTAGTGGACGATGTAATTATCGGAGAACTGCTCGATTGTGAAGACTGTGGATCTGAACTTGAAGTCACCGAGTTGGACCCTGTCGCTGTTGAAGTTGCACCGGAGACGGAAGAAGATTGGGGACAGTAGATAATTTGGCCAGTTTTACTGCATCGTTGATTGAGGTTTAATGAGAGTTGGGTTTCTGCATTCGTTGATTAGAGTGGAAGAGAAACTTCTGCTGAAATCATTTAAGCGTCACCAAAACGTTGAAATCGTGATGCTGGACGACCGTAAATTAGTTTTCGGTTCAATCGATGACATCGATGTCAGCGTTGTACTGGAACGCTGCATTAACCATAGCCGAGCGGAGTACTCACTTCACCTTTTTCAAAGTGCCGGTATTCCCTGTATCAATCAAGCACTAGTCGCCCATCTATGCGGTAACAAAATTCTTACGTCTGACGCATTGAATAAGTTTAGAGTCCCTCAACCGGACTGGAAGGTCGCATTCACTGAAAACTCGGCGCTTGAAGCGATTGAGGAACTAGGGTATCCCGTGGTGTTAAAGCCGGTAGTCGGTTCCTGGGGTCGCCTGTTATCCAAAGTCAATGATCGTGAAGCAGCTGAAGCCATCATCGAACATAAGCGGACGCTGGGCTCCTATCAGCACTCTGTTTACTATATTCAGGAGTATGTGGAAAAGGGTGGTCGTGACATCCGTTCGTTCGTAGTCGGCGATAAATGTATTGCTGCGATTTATCGTACCGCTTCACATTGGATTACCAATACTGCTCAAGGCGCCACTGCTTCTAACTGCCCGTTGAACGATGAACTAATGGAAGTATCACTTGCCGCCGCCAACGCTGTCGGTGGTGGAGTTCTGGCGATTGACTTGTTTGAAACACCAAAGGGATATGTGGTCAACGAGGTAAACTACACTATGGAGTTTAGAAACAGTATCGAGCCTACCGGGGTGGATATCCCTGGGAAGATTGTCGACTACGTAGTTGAGCAAATACAGAGATCAGGTTTGCCGTGATTCGAGTTTCAATTGTCGGAGCTTCCGGCTATACCGGCGGCGAACTCATTCGAATTCTCAGTGGGCATTCAGACGTTAAACTTCAACAAGCGGTGTCGAGAAGTCGAGCAGGCAAGTATGTCCACTCAGTTAACCCAAATTTGCGTAAGTCGGTATCGCTGAAATTTACTTCGCCGGAACAATTAACAGAATGCGATGCGTTGTTCTTATGTCTGCCACATGGCGAATCAATGAATTCTATTGAACAATACGCAGGACTTGCAAAACGAGTAATTGACCTGAGTGCAGATTTTCGGCTTGCTTCGAGTAATAGTTACCAAACCTGGTATGCAAAACCCCACACTAACAAGGAATTTTTAGATAAATTCGTCTATGGAATCCCGGAACTGAATCGAGACTGTATATCGACTGCAAAATTTGTAGCAACAGCAGGTTGCAACGCTACTGCGGTCATTTTGGCTGTTCTGCCATTGGTTAGGAACTTCAATGTTCGTTCCATTGTTGCTGAAGTGAAAGTCGGTTCAAGCGAAGGTGGCGCGCTGATCAATGAAGGATCGCATCATCCAATTCGTAGCGGAACCGTGCGGTCCTACCGACCTACCGGGCATCGACATATTGGTGAAATGTTGCAGGAGTTGAAGTTGGAGGACATTCATTTCACGGCAACTGCGATTGAAATGGTCCGAGGCATCGTTGCTACATGTCACGTACTCTTCGATAAAGATAGTCCATCTGAGCAGGAAATCTGGAAAACCTACCGAACATCTTATGGCAACGAACCTTTTGTTCGGATCGTAAAGGATCGTTCAGGTCTACACAGGTATCCAGACTGTAAGCATCTTGCCGGAACCAATTTCTGTGATGTCGGTTTTGAGCGTGATCCATACGGTAATCGTATCGTAGTCATCAGTGCCATGGACAATCTTGTAAAAGGGGCGGCTGGGCAGGCGGTTCAGGCGTTTAATATCATGCACGGACTACCCGAAACGGCTGGTTTGGAATTTTCGGGGTTGTTTCCGAGTTAGTTACGACTCATTCTTCAATTTGTACGGTTTTGACGGTTAAATGTGCAGATTACTCTGTGTTCGGGCACATGAACCGTTCCAAATTAGGGACCATTTAGCCGAATTTGCGCTAACCGCCAAGAACAGTTCGGAAGACCAAAGTCACGGGTGGGGTTGTGCCTGGCTTTCAAACAGTCGTTGGGTGACCTATCGAAATATCAATCCTGTATGGGAAGATAAGCTAGCCTTTGATGCACAAACTACCTGTCTCATTGCACACGCTAGAAGTGCTTATAGAAACGAAGGAATTGTGCTTTACAACAACATGCCGTTTGCGAACCGAAACCGCTTGTTCATCTTTAATGGCGAGTTGAATGGAGTTCGCATCAGAATTGATGGACGGATTGGTGCAGAAAAGATTTTCAATTTCATTAATCGATACGATCAAGGTGATTTGCAGCAGGCGGCTAAATTTGCAGTAGCAACACTCAGTGCAAAAACTCGTTACATTCGAGCGATGAACTTTATGATTGCTGAACCGCAAAGAACACTGCTCTATACCGAATTTAACGAAAATCCTGATTATTTTCAGATGCACGAAAAAGTAAGTGAGCGAACCACAATGGTGAGTTCGGCATCCTATGAAAACGATACGGGTTGGAAACCGATTGAAAACCGATCATTGAAGATGTTTGAATGAAAGATCTCACCATCATAAAAATCGGAGGTGGCGCGAAGATAAACCTCACTGGGTTGGTATCAGACTTGGTTCAGTGCGAGGGGCATCTAATTGTCGTGTTGGGTGCAAATGCATCTCGCAAGGAACTGGCTGAGCAGCTTGGAACGTTTCCTAGAGTCATTACATCCATCTCTGGATATGACAGTGTTTATACGGACGAAACTGCAATGGATTTGATCATGATGACCTACGCCGGCCAGGCCAAGAATCGTCTGGTTGAAATGTTTCAGAAGCAAGGTGTGAACGCAATAGGATTGAGTGGTATCGATGGGCGTCTGATCGAAGGTCAACGAAATCGTGGCATCAAAGTCAATGAAAACGGCCGAAAAATAATCAAGCGAGACTTGTCCGGAAAGCCGAGACGAATTAATGAATCTCTCATGCAATCCTTACTAGACAGTAACCAGGTGCCGGTTGTTGGTATTCCAATATTAGATGAACAAGGGTGTGCAATTAATGCAGACAACGATAATATTGTTGCGGTGATTCATCATTCGTTTCGAGCCAAGCAGATTATTCACTTCATAGAGGCACCGGGTATTCTTGCAGACGCTAAAAATTCGGCGAGTCTGATTGAGTCGCTTGACCTGGCGGGTCTAAATGAGCTAGAAGAGCGTTTGCAGGGTCGCATGAAGCGTAAAATTCTTGCTATCCGACAATTGCTGGAAACAACTCCAACTCAGGTCGTTGTTGCAGACGGTAGAACAGAACATCCGTACCAAAGCGTACTCAACGGTGCGGGAACCAAAATCCACGCATAGAATGAAACACCGCAGCGTAAATTTGGGTGACCTGGAGTTTGAACATGCACTAGGTGTATATCCACGTCGTGGTGTTACCCTCGTAAAAGGAGAAGGTGCCTGGCTGTGGGACGATCACGGAAAACGATACATCGATTGTGCCGCTGGTACTGGTGTTGCGAGCGTTGGACACGGAAACAAGGAACTTACGAAAGCAATAACCGATCAGGCACAACAACTGATTAGCTGTCCGGGTGTGTTTTACAACGATGTAAGGGCACGTTGCATGGAAAAGCTCGTTGCCATTACTCCCGAAGGGTTAAACAAAGTGTTTCTTTGCAACTCCGGTACGGAAAGCATGGAAGCCGCTATCAAGTTTGCGCGACAGTCGACGGCTAGAGTAGGGATTGTGAGTGCCATGAGAGGGTTTCACGGACGCACGTTTGGCTCGCTGAGTGCTACTCACAAAAGGGAATATCAGGTACCGTTCGCTCCATTGATTGAAGGATTCAGTAAGATTTCATTCAACAACTCAGGAGACTTGGACGGAGCAGTCAGCGATCAAACAGCCGCAGTAATCCTTGAACTGGTTCAAGGCGAAGGGGGCGTCCGACCCATTGAGCAGGAGTTCATCTCCAATGCAGTTCAAATTTGCGAAGACCGAGGTGCCTTACTCATCGTGGATGAGATCCAAACAGGATTTTGTCGAACTGGAAAGATGTTTGCCTGCGAACACTATGGTGTGCAGCCTGACATCATTTGTGTGGCTAAAGGAATTGCTGGTGGTGTTCCGATGGGTGCCACAATCGTCAATCACAAAGTGAATGTTGTATCAGGTACGCATGGTTCGACATTTGGCGGAAACCCGCTGGCCTGTGCAGCCTTTCTTGCCGTTATTGAAATTTTGGAGCGTGGGAATCTAGCTGAACACTCACGCATATTAGGCGATCTTGCAGTTCATGAACTCAAGGCAGAGTCTCTAGCACTGGTTCGTGAAGTCCGTCACCTAGGTCTAATGATAGGCATAGATCTTAGAAAAAAGTCTGCACCATATTTACAAAAGTTGCTTGATCTTGGGGTCATTGCGTTGCCGGCCGGACCGACGGTTATTCGCCTGCTCCCGCCACTAAACATTGCACAAGACGTAATGCTTGAAGCAATTCAGACTGTTGCTTCGGTAGTCTCCCAGTGGGAATAAAGAATGAGAATTTTACGGAATTATTACATCTGGACGATTAAGTTATTGATTTAGTTGATTTTGAAATTTCGGCTTGCACTGTTGACTTGCATGCGTGAATAATCGCCTTTACAAAAATATGTGGTGTTTTGTCTATGCTGATAACTCGAGTCTCTGGACGACCACCAACGCACCAAACTGAATCGAATTTCCTACTGTTGGTGAGTGTGTGCGGTTTGAAATAATTTATAAATTTCTAGGTCGAATAATCGAGCTGTTGAAATTTCGGAAAGCCGGAACACGACTCAAAATCTATTTTTATCATCTTTTGATGCGAGTTCGTTCCCGCATAACTCAGCAAATACTGAGGAATAATCGGTTGTAAAGGTTAATTCTTGAGTGTCTTTGTGTCTATAGCCACTAGCAATTGGGACAATATTGGGGAGAATTTCTAGATTTATTCTAAACTCCGTCGAACAGGAGGAAATAGTGACTCATTGATTAAAAGCGTTTAGGAACTTACTTCTTTGTCGATTTTGCTTGTTTTGGAAGACCTAGTCAAATCAAGTTCTGCCATCTTTTTAATCGTCGCTTTCACCTTGGGGCTAGCGAACAACTCGTTTGCATCTACTGATAGACCACCCTTAGCACCAACAGTCACTTTCGGATTTTCCGACATTTTACTTTGATTGAAAAATTTCATCCTTTGATACCTCCTTGGAGATTACATTGTAGAACATAGAATTAAACAAAGTCTTGCTACCAAGAGAGAGATTGCAGTTGAAACATTATTTGCAATTAGTGAGTCGACTTTGTGTTCATCCAGCTCAGGTAGGTGGGTGTCGCGCTCGACTTTGTTCAGCAGCATGGTAAAGCGCACTTTTCGACGGCAACCGGTAGGCACTGCACCTGATCCCGTCACCATAGTACTCGAACCCGCATGTGCTCATCGAAAACGGAGTGAGTGTAGTATGTTGGGTGGAGAACAGAAGAATTTGCCACAGATGTTTGATCAGCGACAAGCAACAGACCTTAAGTCATCAAAGGCGAATTTTCAGTTCACGGATGGCGTTCAGTCCTCGTTCGACCTGTTTTTTTCATGATAGAAGATTAACTGACTTCAGATTTCGACACTCAGTTGTGCTAGTTCGGTGAATTGAAGGCTTGATTCAAAAACAGCTACAAACTAAAAGGTTTACAATGTCACTGAGTGATGGACCATCACGACAGGACAAAAACGATGGAAGTTCTTGAACCGCTCTGACACATAAAGATACAGGCTTAGGTACTTTAATTGCTTGATGGTGGCCATGGGTGTCGCACTCGGATTCATTGCGTTCGACTTTGTGTGCATCGCGGCTGAGTTGTTTTACTGCAGATCACGCAGTCGTGGCATGTTTTGATAGTTCGGCATGGTCCAGCGCAACCTTTGACGTATAGCACAGTCATCAAACCACCCGGAGAGTTAAATTGAGTGTAACCACCCCGCCAGGCAATCCTGCTACAGGCAGGCCGTATCATGATTTGTTTTTCAAAAGCGTCTTAGCGTCGTTTCCGGAGTTTCGCAAAGAACTGGTCGAACTGTCACTGCCCGATGCGTTACGGTTGGAACTTGACACTGATCACATTGATTATCAAACCGAGATCTTAGGCAGTGCGTGGCAGGTGGAACTTCGTCCCGATGGATTGATGTCGATAAAGATCAACCAGGCCAGCGAAGCAGATCCCCGGGCACAGTTCGTGTATGAATTCAAAAGTCATCCGGACTCGCAGACGCTGGCTCAGGTGGCACGGTATATGTACAGTGTCGGCTATGCACATCCTGATGCGTTGGTGATGGCCGTGGTGGTGTATCACGGTGAACAGCACTGGAACTTCGATACCACGCATCCTGTTGCGTTGAAACTGTCGTCCGAGGAACTTCGAAAGTACGATGCCAAGTCACTGCACATTCGAGCGCTGTTTGTCAATTTAATGGACGAGTTAGTTCAAAGCAGAGCAAAGGATTTGAAGTTTGCCCCGGTATTCTATATTCTTACGCATATATGGCATTTGGATGATGCAGTGGTGGGCCAGATGTTGCGACTGGCGTCTGAAAGGTTATATGGCATGGCGGGTTACGAATTACTGTATGCCTCGATGGTGGCATATGTATGTCAGCGGGACCCGAAATATAAAGATCGAGAGCGACTGATGAAAATAGAACAGTTAAATGTTGAACGGGACAAAAGAATCATGAGCAAAATGTTGCCGATATTAGATGAATACACCAGGCAAGACAGACAAGAAGCTAGACAAGAAGGCATACAGGAAGGTAGACAGGAAGGTAGACAGGAAGGTAGGCACGAAGGTAGACAGGAAGGTAGACAGGAGATTGCAGAGAGTTTACTTCGCGACAATTTAGACGATTCTTTTGTTGTCAAGCACAGTGGTCTATCGCCGGATGATGTTTCCGAGTTGCGGCATAAGTTGAACGGAGCGGGTTCGTAAAGATACGGAAAGTCTCTGATTTGTCGTGTCTATGTTTTGAATAGTTAGTTCGATATGATTGACGCAAGGCAAAGTCTTATTGCTTGACTTCCGCCATGATGGCTTGTAAGTCATTGGTTTAAAATGCCCACGGACCGAACTGAGGCACGCCATGGAAGGTTTTGCAAACACCGCACAAACAAGTTTTGTAAGCCACTGATTTCAAAGACAGAAAATATTCATCGTTTGAAGACTTAAAATAAAACGTCCGAACTTAAGAAACGATATCGGAAGCCAAGGTTAAGCGGTGCCTGCAGCCACTGGCGAAGATTAGAAGCGACTGATTCTTATCCCTTGGTCAAACTATCAATTGACAACGGGGACAAACTTGAATATCCACACTCAATAAGAATTCCCAAGAATCTTTCCATCAGTGGGTAGATTAGTGCTTCTGACAAGAATTGTTCGCACTTTATCTTCAATAATGGGTTTCTACGATGGCAGAGGATTAATCCGTACGGATACGATTTTTGGGCCGAGGCGAAACAGCATACAAATGCAATCCGACGTTCAGGTCACTGAAACACCACAGACATCGCCAAGATTAAGAAACTATATGTTATGACATCAGCCCGAGCCAAAATTTAATAAATCAACTATAGCAATAACCTAATCGACCTAATTTAGCTACTCCATACTATTCCATTAAGAATCATCCAACAGTTGAGTCAAGATAAATGCGAATTCCTCTGCGGTGTCGCGCATGGCATTGTAACGTCCAGATTTTCCGCCATGACCGGCATGCATTTCAGTTTTGAAGACTACCGTGTTACCGTCATTCTTTAGATGACGAATTTTGGCCACCCACTTTGCGGGCTCCCAATAGCCAACTCTGGTGTCATTCAATCCTGCGGTGACAAACATGGTCGGATAGACTGCCGAAGTGGTGTTGTCGTAAGGGGAGTATGACTTGATATAGTCATAATAATCTTCTTCGTTTGGGTCTCCCCACTCATCACGTTCCAAGACGGATAGCGGCAGCGAATCGTCAAGAATAGTAGTCAGAATATCGACAAATGGCACATGTGCAATGGCAGCCTTGCATAACTGTGGAGTTGTGTTCAAGAAATTTCCAACCACAAGCCCACCGGCACTACCGCCAGTAATGGCAAGTTTGCTTGGTTCAGAAATTTGATTTTCGAGCAGGTAAGTAGCACAGCCACTGAAGTCATGAAAGGTGTTTTTCTTATTCTTGAGTTTGCCGGCGTAATACCAAGATTCTCCGCCTTCGCCACCGCCACGAATGTGAGTAATGGCTACTGCAACTCCCCGGTCAAGTAACGACAACCGAGCAGACGAAAAGTACAGCGGATAGCTGAATCCATATGAACCGTATCCAATCAATAAAACCGGCATCGGTTTGCTACGGTCGATGCGTTTTTTGTAGATGAGAAAAAGTGGAATTTCTTGGCCATCGGTTGATCTTGCAACCAAAGATTCTGTCCTATAGTTTTGCGGGTCAAACCCACCTTTTACCGGCTTGGTCTTCACCAAAGTGGTCTGTTTAGTTCGCATATCAAAGTCAAACTGGGAGCGAGGCAAGTTCAGTGAGTTCCCATTGAGTCTACATATATCAATATTGAATTCTAGATTGGCACCGACGTGGAGTTCCTGGACATTTTCTGGATGCTCAACCAGGTAAGTTGAATTGGACTGAAGATCAACAATTCTCACATGCGGCAGCCCGCTTGAGCGTTCCGATAGAGCGATGTAGTCCTTGAACATCACCATGTTGTTGAGCGTCGCATGGTCTGAGTGAGGAATGATTGTTTCCCATGAAGACTTGTCCGGAGTATGAACAGATGTTTTCATCAATCGAAAATTCAGAGCATCTTCATTAGTCAAAATATACAAGTCATTGCCATTGTCTTGAACTTGGTACTCCACCTCCGGCTTTCGAGAGAATATAGTGCGTGGTTCCATATCACCACCAGTTGCATCAATTAAAAGCACTTCTGTAGTATTGATGCTATGTAGATTAATGGCTATGAATTGACGGCTGCATGTCGTAGAAACACCCATGTAAAATGCGTCATCGCTTTCTTCAAGGATGATTTTGTCTGCTTCGTTCGATTGCATTCCAAGATGGTATACACAAAGTTGATACGGTCGATGGGCGGCATTAAGGCGAGTGTAGAAAATCTTCGAAGAGTCGCTGCTCCATTCGAAATTTCCGGACACGCCACAAATCCTATCTGGAAGATATTCCCTGGACTCAATGTTCAAAAAATAGATGTCGTACTCTTCATTGCCAGTGGTATCGGCAGCATAGGCGAGCATTTTGTGACATGGGCTGTGCTGCATAGCACTAATGGCCAAATATTTGTGTCCCTCCGCAAGCTTGTTTTGGTCCAGCAAAACCTGCTCCTCATGACTTTGCTTACTCCTTCTGTAGTAAATGGGGTAGTCATCCCCCTCTAATTCTTTATAAAAATACTCCCATGGTCCGTCAGCAACCGGTGCCGAAGTGTCCGACTCCGGAATTCTTCCTGTGATTTCGGCGTACAGTTCATCCTGTAAAGACTTCGTACCTGCCATAACCTGTTCGAAATATTCATTTTCAGCCTCTAAGTACGAGATGACTTCAGGGTTGTCACGCTCATTTAGCCAATAGTAGTAGTCTACGCGCTCGTCACCATGAATCTTGAGCTTGTGCGGCTGCCGCTTTGCAATCGGAGGAGTGGAAGTATGAGTCATCTAAAACTCTACGTTTCTAAATAGGAGTGAAATGTAAAAAACGAAGTCATGCGTTGTCTGAACTGTCACTCATCAATATGGCAATCCAGCGAGTATTGTCGTAACTTTCTGCGATCAACCTGGCGATCATGGTTAAGGGGATTGAAAGAAACATGCCAACCGGTCCCAGCACCCATCCCCAAAACACCAAAGACAAAAATACCACCAAAGCTGAAAGTCCGAGTTGCCTCCCTGCAATCCGTGGTTCAATGATTGAACCGATAATTACGTTGATGGCGATATAGCCGACAGCTACCCACAAAGCGGTAAACGGACCGAACTGCAGTACAGTGAGTAAGACAGCTGGAAAGGCCGCAATAATTGACCCGATATTGGGTACATAGTTCAGTAAAAACGCCAGCAGGGCCCACAAGATTGCAAAGTCAACTCCAAACACACGCAGTAGGATCCAAACCAAAACCCCTGTTGCCAGGCTGGTTCCCGTCTTTATTGTAAGATAACGCTGAACATTAACTTTCAAGTGTCCAAGTCTGTCGATAGAATCGGATGTAGTTGCAAATATGGTGTTCAACTTTTCTCTTAAGGTCGATACTTCTAACAGTAGAAAAACCACAGTAAGGAAAATTAACAATGTATTGGTGATCACCCCACCAATTTGATTCACTGCCTTACCGAGGGTTGAGGCGATGGCACCTGGATCCAAAATGCCGGGAATGTCCGAGAGTTCTAGCGAGGATCCAAACTGTTGATCAAAAAATGAGATGATTTTTACATAGAACTCATTCAGCTTGACTTGATAAGTAGGAAGAAGTTCTTGAAACTGCGACAACGAAGCACCAACCAAGCTAACCAACAGCATACCAACACCGGAAATTACGGCAATAACGATCAATAGAGCCACAAAGGTTGGCAACCCCTTATTCTTTAGCCATAGCAGTGGAGGAGCACTGATGGTAGCAATAAATAACGAAAGCAAAATCGGCACCAAAATGTCCGAAGCCGTTTTCATTCCGGCGACAATAATCACAAATGAAGCCGTGATCAACATCACATTTACAAGGTTATTCTTCTCAGACATCGGTGCGGTGAGTTGCTAATTCAATGCTTGTTGGATCACTGTTATTCGCTATACTTTAAAATGTAGAAATTGTTGAAATTAAGGTGCGAGTAGTCTCAGAATTTTATACCACGTTGATTTATATTGACTGTTACACCTCAGTCTAATCGCAACACTCTAAATCCTTGAGTATGAGTTGTTGACACCGAGAGAAATATGCAAAAACAACCACAAAGCCTTGACCTCGTTGAGAAACTTATCAGTTTTGATACGACCAGCCGAAACTCCAATCTTGAGTTGATTGAATTTATCCAAGGTTACTTGGATGAACATGGAATTGAATCGGAGTTGGTCCATAACGCCGACCGTCGCAAGGCGAATTTGTATGCCACTATCGGCGCTAAGGATCGTGGCGGAATCTTACTTTCGGGTCACACTGATGTGGTGCCGGTAGACGGACAGAATTGGGATACCGACCCATACAAGGTTGAACGGTCGGAGAAAAAACTGTATGGCCGCGGCACCTCCGACATGAAGAGTTTCATTGCAATTTGTTTGGCTAAAGTCAACAAAATCAAGGACATGAATCTAAATACGCCGATCCATTTTGCATTTTCTTATGATGAAGAAGTAGGGTGTATTGGCGTACGCACTTTACTTGCTGAACTGAAGGACCGTCCGGTGAAACCTCGTTCCTGTCTCATTGGAGAACCAACTGGATTGAAAGTGGTTCGCTCACATAAAGGAAAGATTTCTCGTCGTTGCACAATTCATGGTCGAGAAAGTCATTCTGGATTAACCCATCGCGGCGTCAATGCAGTTGAAGCGGCCGCGGAAATGGTGGCCTGGTTGAAGCGTGAGGCGCGAAAGCGCCGAGATGAAGGCCCACATAATCCTGGGTTTGATCCACCCTACACAACCATTCATACTGGCAAGATTCTCGGCGGTGTGGCATTGAACATCGTTCCTCAGTTGTGTGAATTTGAAGCAGAGGTTCGCAATATGCCGGAAGATGACCCGGAGAAAATATGGAACTCTTTACAGGAGTTTGTTGACTCCGAAATTCTGCCGGAGATGCAGGCAGTAGACCCAAAATGTCGCATTGAATGGGAAGAAATCTCTCAGTTCCCCCACTTAAGTACGAGTGACGAAGACTTAATTCAGTTGGCATTGGAGTTGACGGATACAACAGACACTCACTACGTCAGTTTCGGCACCGAGGCCGGGCTGTTCGAACAAATTGGAATCCCTTCAGTCGTGTGCGGCCCAGGTCACATTGACCAGGCACATCGACCGAATGAGTTCATCGAAATCAGTCAGATCAGTCGTTGTGAAACGTTGATTGATGACCTGCTAAACAAACTCAACTAAATACAAATTATCAGCGATGGCAGAAGTGCTTGTCATTGAACAAATCGATAAGGTTGCTCACTTTAGAGTAAATCGACCGGAAAAGCGCAATTCAATCAATCCGGAACTGATGTCGCAGTTGTCCTCGGCGTTTCGAGATGCGGACACCGATGACGGAATTCGCGTGATTGTTTTGAGTGGGGTGGGTAACCACTTTGGCGCCGGCTACGATTTATCGGTCGATTGGCGAAATCTGTATGGCGAGAAGAGTCCCGTTGGCGTTCGCAAGATGCTTATGGATTGCGTTGCGTTTGAGTTTGGTCCTTGGAATTGTTCCAAACCAGTCATTGCAATGGTGCGTGGTTACTGCCTTGCAGGGAGTTGTGAATTGTCCATGATGTGCTGTATCACTTATGCATCCGAAACTGCTAAATTCGGCGAGCCAGAAATACGCTTTTCTGCTACACCACCGGTATACGTAATGCCCTATCTTACTGGCGTACGTCGAGCACGGGAGTTGCTATATTCCGGTGACATGATTGATGCGCAGGAAGCCTTGCGAATCGGTTTGGTCAATAAGGTATTTGATGATGCAGAACTTGAAGAACAAACGATGCGTTATGCCAAGCGGGTAGCCACAGTAGACCTAGAAGCACTGCAGCTGACCAAGGCAACAATGAATCGAGTTGCAGAAATTGCTGGATTTAAGGAGGCCGTCCAATACGGTGTCGAAACAGGCACAGTCATGGAGGCGTCTGAAACAGAGAGTTATCGGAAATTTTCCGAAATCCAAAGGAGCGTAGGATTAACCGCGGCAATACGATGGCGCGAAAAACAATTTGAATGACTTTAACATCAACACAAATTGTGCGAAGTTGGGGTGTTTCAAAGGGTATATTGTTGCACTAATGAAGTAGTACTTCGCTAACTCTCGAGATTTAATTCGATTGTTGCGAACCATTAATTTATGTGGAGGAATTAACCATGGAACTAAACATAAAGAAAATAGTGTATGCAACCCTGGCCAGTTTTGCATTGATACCCGGTGCATTGCAGGCTGATGAACACGAAGTTAATATTGGCTTTTTGGGCGGTTTTACAGGGCCCATTGAATCCCTCACACCGGTGATATTTGACGGTGCAGCATTCGCTGTTCAACAAGTTAATGACCAAGGAGGCATGGGGGACGGTAAAACGCTCGTTATAACTTCAGGTGACACGACCTGTACTGATGCTACCGCGGCAGCAAATGCTGCAGATAGACTTGTGAATACCACAGGTGTTGTCGGAATCGTTGGAGCACTGTGTTCCGGTTCTACTATTTCAGCGGCCAATAATGCTGCGATCCCAGGTGGAGTTGCCATGATTTCACCGGCTTCAACCAGTCCTGCAATTACAACCCTTGATGACAACGGTTTGGTATTTAGAACCGCACCTTCCGATGCATATCAGGGGCAGGTATTGGCAAAGTTGCTTCTGGCTAAAGACATCAACGAAATAGCGATTACCTATGTGAATAATGATTATGGAAAGGGATTTGCGGATTCGTTGTCGGGAGCCTACTCGTCAATGGGCGGCAACGTTGCTGCCAACGAGGCTCATGAAGATGGCAAGGCAGACTACAGAGCTGAACTTGGTTCTTTGGCTTCCAGCGGTGCGGATGTTTTAGTGGTGTTGGGTTATGCTGATGGTTCTGGACAAACAATCATTCGCCAGGCACTTGAAGGCGGCGACTTCTCAAGATTTGTCGGTGGTGATGGAATGGCGGCAGAATCGCTAGTCGCAGGAATTGGCGATGACGCAGCAATTGAAGGTATGATTATTACCCTGCCTGGTTCGGCAGGTGGTAAGGGCAAAATGATGTACGAGGAAACCACGGCAGGCACAGAATTTGATGCTGCCGGAGTTTTTGTAGCGAATTCCTACGACGCTGCATTTTTGTTGGCTTTAGCTCTGTTGAAGACCGGCGGGACTACTGACGGAATTTCAGCAGCCTTGACAGAAGTAGCAAATCCTCCGGGTGAAGTGATCTATCCCGGTGAGTGGGCAAAGGCTCGAGGGTTGATTCTGGAAGGTGTGGATGTCAACTATGAAGGCGCTGCAGGCGGGCACGACTTTGATGAAAACGGAGATGTCGCTGGCGTATTCGAATACTTTGTTGTTACCGGCGGTCAGTTGGTCAATCAAGGCCCGATTATGTAAATTCGATATAAATTAAGGTTAACTAGAGGCGCCGCTTACCATAGCGGCGCCTTTTTTTGTTTACCGCTATTGAATCTTCAATCGACTCTTCTGACTTTTTCCGGGATCATTCCCTTAGGGATAAATCTAAGTGCTAGAGTAATGGTTAAGCCAATAACAAAAACTCGCATCTGCAATGCCCGACTGATTAAGTCTGCTGGCGGTTCCCAGCCAAACCACAAGCGTCCAAAGGTTTCAATGTTTTGAAAGATAAACAGCGCCAATGGTTCCGACATAGTCCAGATGATGTAAATTGCTACTGCACCAAATATTGCACCGATATTACTTCCGGCACCACCAATAATGACCATCACCCAGACCAAAAATGTATGATGAAGCGGTTGAAATCCCGCGGGGTCAAAGATTCGAACGAAGGTAACCAATGCAGCACCTCCAACCCCGATCAAGAATGATCCAATCACAAAAATTTCTAAGCGTCTTGCATTAACATCTTTACCCATTGCAGCCGCTGCAACTTCATTGTCTCGAATGGCCCGCATCATGCGTCCCCAAGGTGCGTGATAGGCGCGTTGTAGTAAGAAGAAGATGATTGCAATCAATACAGCTGTTAAAGAAAGGTAAGCCGCACGAGCAGCGATGAACCCGACATCATTTGGTGTTGGAACTGGCCAAGGAAGTGGCGAGACTGTAAGAGTTCCTCGAGTTAGCCAATCTGCGTTCTTCAAAATGGCAACAATAATTCCCGCAATTCCCAAAGTTGCGATGGCCAGGTAGTCGCTTCGGAGACCTAAACAAATCTTACCAATGCCATAACCGACTACAGCAGCTAGCAGTCCACCGGCAAGCCAGCCTAACCCAACCGGTAGATTGAAGCCTCCGATGTAACCCGCTTCGGACTCGATCATCCGAGCGACCGGATACAGTGCATCGTTAAACATCAAAAATCCAATAACAATCGCGCTGACTGTCAGGATAGTTGTCAGGCGCTTGGTAATACCTAGTCGGTGTAACTGGCTGATTGCAACGACGATTAATACAGTCACGGCAACTTGAAATGCCAAGCCAGCCAAGGCACTTGGTCCTTCGGAGTTCCAGAAGTCTTCGTTCACCGGAAAACTCACCAGTACCACCATGAAGCCACCAATGGCGATAAATCCCATCACACCAGCGTTATACAGGCCTGCGTAGCCAACCTGTATCGTCAGGCCAAGGGCAATGATTGCATAACAGCCTGCTTCCACCAGCATTCGCAATCCATAGGCCATGCCAAACACAAAAAACACCGCAACAACTGCCGTTGCAAGCAGGGCATGTAGAAAAAGTTCGCTCTTTAAGTGCTTCATCATATAACTCGCCCCTGAAAGATTCCGGTAGGCCGCCAGATTAGTACCGCAACAAGAATTACAAAGGGAACAACAATCTTGTATTCAGTTGGTACGAGTGTGAGTCTGGACGGAATTTCGATGAATTCGGGCAAATAAGGAGTGATCGGTCGAAACAAAATCGACCAGTTAAATACTGCCAGTGATTCGGAAAATCCCACAATCATCCCGCCTGCGATTGCTCCATAGGGTTTGCCAATCCCGCCTACAATGGTGGCAGCAAAAATGGGAATTAGCAGTTGAAAGCTTAAGTCGGGTTTAAACGTGACGTCCAAAGAAAGTAAAACACCGCTTGTTGCGGCAAGTGCACCCGCGATAATCCAAGTAGTCATAATGACCTTGTTGGTATCGATGCCGGTGACAAGTGCCAGACTGGTATTGTCGGACATTGCCCTCATCGCCTTACCGGTTCTGGTTCTGCTAAGAAACCAGTGAAGGACAATCACCGCCACAATCGTCGCCACCCAGAGAAGTACCTGGGGTTCTGTAAAAATGATCTTTTTGGTAGTCAAGTCAAAGGGAAGTTCAATACGGAATATGTCCTTTTTTTCCTCTGAAAAGAAACTCCTTGGTGATGTACCCGCAAACAGTCTGAGCAGACCCTGTAGCATTAGCATCACACCAAGTGAAGCAACCAAAATGATGAGTGGCTTCGCATCCCGTTCTCGAAGTGGTTTATAGAAGAGTCGATCCAGAAAGATTACCAGTACGGCGGTGAGAACGATGGTTAGAGGAATGGCCAGAAAGCCACTTGGCAAACCAACGATCGGACTAAAATTTGCGAATAAGGGAGCGAGCAGTAAAGCGAAAAAAGCGCTGACAGTCATGATGTCGCCATGCGCAAAGTGAGCGAATCGCAGGATCCCAAACACTAGCGTAGCTCCAATGGCGCCAAGCGCATAGATGCAGCTTATTATTGACCCGGCGATGATGACTTTATTGATGAAGAAAACCAGTTCGCTCACAATCACTAACCGCCTAAAAAACTGCGTGCTACATCGGGATTGTTAAGTAAGTTTTCACCAGAGTCAGTGAATAGATTACGTCCACCCACCAAGATAAATCCTTTATCCGCGAATCCCAGCGCGAACTTGGCGTTTTGTTCGACAATTAAGACTCCTACGCCGGAATCACGAATTGCGACTATTTGTTCCATGATGAGATTGACGTAAGCCGGGGCAAGCCCAACAGTTGGCTCATCAAGGAGTAGCAAGCCAGGATTCACCATCAACGCACGCCCAATGGCCACCATTTGTCTTTGTCCGCCGGACAGAGCACCAGCTGGATTTGTTCTTTTGTCCTTTAATGGCGGAAACAGGTTGTAGATTCGCTCAAGTGATTCGGAAATGTCATCACGTCTGATGTAAGCACCCATTTCAAGATTTTCGTGAACAGTTAAGCTTTGAAACACATTCATTTCTTGCGGAACATAGGCCATGCCGAGTTGAACTCGCTTGTCGGTTGCGACTGTGGTGATGTCTTGGTCATGCAACAGCACTTTGCCCTTTATATTCTTAAGTAACCCGAACAAGGATTTCAGTACTGTTGTCTTACCAGCTCCATTTGGGCCTACGACTACTCCGATACGACCGGACTCAAGCTGAAGATTGACTCCGTTTAGTACTCGGGTACCACCATAGCCTGCAACAATGTTTTTAGCCTCTATCAGCATTGTCAGGATTGCTCGCCAGGTGATTGTGAGAGTTTCCCCCCACCAAAGTAAGCTTCTACGACTTGCGGGTTGGACAAAACCTGTTGCGGCGTTCCTGTAGTAATGACTTTCCCTTCAACGAGTACATTCACAACATGACACAAACGGGAAATCAATTCCATGTTGTGCTCGATTATGACGAAAGTCATGTGCTGTTTGCGGTTGAGTTCAATAATGTTCTGCGCCAGAATATTAAGCAGGGACCGATTGACCCCTGCACCAATTTCGTCCAACAGAATAATTTTGGCATTCACCATCAGTGTTCTGCCAAGTTCGAGGAGTTTCTTTTGACCACCCGATAGATTTCCTGCTAATTCGTTCTTGACATGTGAAAGACCGATAAAGTCAATGACATCCAACGCTTTTTTTTGTAGCTCGGCTTCTTCGCTGTGTACTTTTGCTCTCTGAAATAGTGCTCTAAATAAGTTTTCCCCACCCTGACCGCTGGGGACCATCATTAGATTTTCCGTTGTTGATAAATGCGAAAATTCGTGAGGGATTTGAAATGTTCGGAGCAAACGTCGCTGGAACATGCGGTAGGCAGGCAGCCCCGTTACATCCTCTCCATCGAGTCGCACCGTGCCGGAGTCGGGGGCAAATTCACCGGCGATAATGTTAAATAAGGTGGTTTTACCTGCCCCATTTGGACCAATCAGTCCAGTGATTGTGCCTTGTTCGATCTGTAGACTGCAATGTTCGACCGCCGTCAGTCCACCAAACGTCTTGACGACGTTATTCACCTCGAGTACAGCAGTCATTACCGATTTTAGAACACCATGGAGCTAGTTGATGAAACTAATAAATAAAAAAATATTTCGCTAAGTTACATACATTATTTTGCCATAATGTTGCACTGTAGGTGAACTGAGCACTATTTTTGGTTTAATACCTCCCACTTCCCGTTAGTTTTATCCATTTGAAGTATAGTGAAGATCACTTCTAATGATTCTGTAGGAGCACCTCCTTACAAGGTTCCAATTGAACCGGTTGAATTGACATCTAAAAGTGAATTTCAGTTCGATTGCTTTAAGGGAATCAGTTGTTTCAATGAATGTTGCCGGAGTATCGACATCACGCTTACCCCTTATGACATTGTGCAGTTGAAGAATTATTTCCAGATGGAGTCAAAGGAGTTCGTCGGCCGCTACACCACGCCGTTTGCAATGGACCATCACGATCTTCCGGGACTGAAGTTGAACACAAAACCTGGCACTACCGAATGCGTGTTTCTGTCCGAAGAAGGTTGCACCGTATATGCTGATAGACCAGCAGCTTGCAGATACTATGCTTTGGGAAACATGGGTGTGAGGAAGAAAGACTCAGCGATTGTCGAAGATATTTTTTTCGTCGTCAAGGAAGATCATTGCCGAGGACACGAACAGTCGAAAAAGCAAACAGTTGACGAGTATCGACACAATCAGGGAGTCGACAAGTACGATGATATGAATTCGCGCTGGCGAGAGATCGTACTGCGCAAGCGCTCAAGCGGGCCAACCGTTGGCCGACCTACTGACAGAAGCATGCAGTTGTTTGATATGTGCAGTTACGACTTGGACAGTTTTCGTGAGTTCATTCAAACTGAAAGTTTTCAGGATGTGTTTGATCTGAGTGAAGATGAAATGCATCATCTGACCAGTGATGAGGAAATGTTGCTGGATTTCGCTATGCGATACCTAAATCAAGTGTTGTTCGGAATTATCACGATTGATGTCCGCACCGATGCCCGGGAACGGCGACTTGCACGTTTGGCACAGCGCAAGAAAATAAAAGAACAGAATCTTAACTAGTAAGCTAAGACACCTAAACTTCAATTAAATTGATCTATATGGACACTATAGATTTATCCAACTGGCCTGGAAACAAAGTTACCGTCGGGTTGGTGGC
The DNA here is from genome assembly GCA_965200645.1 of Arenicellales bacterium. GTDB lineage: Bacteria > Pseudomonadota > Gammaproteobacteria > Arenicellales > JAJDZL01 > CBDAUN01. The sequence continues at coordinate 186,219 of CBDAUN010000001.1, read as the reverse complement.
AGACACGCATGGATATCTTGACTTCAGAATTGCTGAAATAGTGACTGACGAGTGTGACATTGTGGCACATTTGGGTGATATTGGCAGTCAGACAGTGCTGGATGAGTTACAGCCGAAGTCAAGTATGGTTTTTGCCGTAGTCGGCAACAACGATGTGCCGTGGAAGTGGAAGTCAACGGACACTAGTTCGCTTGAGACCCTGCCAAATAAATGCTTGTTAAGTTTACCGGGCGGGGATCTGGCAATGGAGCATGGCCACGAAATTAAAGACTCCAGGCGCTACCATGAACTGTTGCGTAAAGCACATCCTTATGCTTGTGCTATTGCTTACGGTCATACACACGTCAGAGTCATCGATCAGACTGAAAAGCCTTGGGTGATCAATCCAGGTGCAGCAGGTCGGGAGAGGACCAAGGGTGGACCGTCAATGCAGATACTGACAGCCAGTAGCAAGGGTTGGTCGGTGGCAGACCGTGTTTTTGAGCCGCTGCCGAGAAGGTAACAAAAAAAGTTATCGAGATCCCTGAACTTGTCCCAAATAAGCACTCATTACCAGCGATGGATCGTTCATCAAACGGCTTTTCCAGTCGCCAAGCTTAACTCCCGTTTGAATTAATCCTCGCAGTACGCCGACGTGCTGGGTTAGCCCAACCGCCAGTGCGCCGACTAGCACATCGTCTCGAAACTCTAGTCGTAAATAACGATTGTGGTCGGTGTCTAGGGCTGTTGCTCGCTCCCCTCCTTCAACACCATCCCAAATTCCAAAAGAACTAGTGACCAGCCCTAAGGTGTTGAGAACGTTCATCGACAGGCTGCCTCCGAAGTGGGTCTTGTGCCCCGCCATTTGCATTGCGGCAATGCGACCGTGTTCACTTGCCGTAGGCTGGATGGCGTGAACTTGCTGTTCGCCAGTACTCATATCCGGTCCCTGAGCGACATCTCCGGCAGCGTAGATATTTTCAATATTAGTTTGTAGTTGGTGGTTGACCAACACCCCCAAATCTGTTTCGATTCCGCTGCCTTCGAGAAATTCTATGTTGGATCTGACTCCTGCAGCACACACGATGTGGTCAGTCTCAATGACAGAACCATCATCAAGCTGTAGTGCCAATCCACTTGCCTGACTTTCGGCGCCAACTGCCTGGGCATTGACTCTGACAGTTACTCCTTTGCTTTCACACCAGCGACCGATCAGGTCCGCACCGGCATCATCCATCATTCTTGCCAGCATCCGGTCAGCGAGTTCAACGACTGTGATTTGCAGTCCCATCTCCACCAAAGCTTGCAGCACAATACAGCCAATAAACCCGGCACCCAGCAATACGACACGATCACCGCTGTTAATATCCTGGAGTATCCGGTGCGCATCAGCGAGCGTCCAACAGTTGTGTACTTGCGGTAAGTCCATGCCCGGTAGGGGAGGACGAATCGCTCTAGAACCTGTTGCTATAAGCAAGCGATCGTATGATTGGCGTCCGCCACTTTGAAGTCCAACACTTGAGTCACCTGCAGATACGTCCGTGACCCGGTCGCAATTAACCGTTATTTCAAGATTGTCATAATGGTTTTCGTTGTGCCGAAGGTAGGTTCCGTCTTCCCCGACATCACCCGCCAGTAAGTAGGGTAAGGCCATCCGGGAGTAAGGCGGGTGACTTTCGTCGCTGACAATGGTTATTGAATCTGAGGGGGAGATTTTGCGAAGCGATTCGGCTGCAATTATACCTGCGGGGCCTGCACCTAGAATTAGATGGTTCATAATTGAGTACTAGACTTCAGAAGTAAGAATCAGGTGAACGGGACGGTGAAATACCCAATCCTAAGCGTGAGCCTCAACGGCTGATTCGCGCATTCGGGAGTAACCGGTCCAATTGCTGTCGACGTACAAAATTGCTCCTGTTGGACAGGCTTCGGCACACTGCGGGTTTCCACCACAAAGATCACATTTGATCACTTTACCGGTATCGCTGTTGTAGTTTACAGTGCCGAATGGACAAGCAATTGTACAAACCTTGCAGCCGACGCAAATGGTGGGATTAACTTCCTTAGCACCAGTCTCGGCATTAATCGTTATGGCCTCAACGGGGCATGCATGCAAGCACCAAGCCTCATCGCACTGAGTGCAGGTGTAAGGGATTGTGCGTAGACCGTGTTCGAACTCAAATATTTTGATTCGGGACTTTGCAGGATTGAAGATGCCCTCATTTTCGAACGAACATGCAAGCTCGCATTGTAGGCAACTTGTACATTTTTCTGGATCGATCAGCAGTGATTTGTACATAACTGTAATTCTAACTCTCCTCTCATAAGATCCCGATTCAAAGAATCGGGACATTGACGTCTGAGTGCAAATTTTAACAAATTCGGGTTCAAATTGTGACTTGCAATTGATAAATTAGGATTTTACTAAAGCCAAATTAACGCTCTTGTAGTGCGCGTTCGTGTTTGCCTGAGGCAAGTCTTTAAGCAGATATTTTCGACGAAAAATTTTCCGTGCGACCGGTACGACTATTGCACAGGTTGACAAATATGGCGTGTTAAAATTTTACTAATTACATCATTATATGAATGGTAATTGAAGGCCAATTTGAGGGAGTCAAACAAATGAAAAAATATAATAAATTGTGGGTAATTTTAGTTGCGACAGTGATGCTCGGCAGTTCATCTGCTTGGGCGGCTGACTGTTCGAAAGTTCGATTTTCGGATGTTGGGTGGACAGATATTACAGCCACTACCGCTGCTGCTTCCGTTGTTCTTGGTGCGCTTGGCTACGAACCATCAGCAACCGTGCTGTCAGTCCCCGTAACCTACGTAAGCCTAAAGAATGGCGACATTGATGTATTTTTAGGTAACTGGATGCCTACCATGGAAGCTGACATCGCTCCATACCGAGAGGAAGGTTCAGTGGAGACCGTAGCACGCAACCTGGTTGGCGCGAAATACACTCTCGCAGTCAATGAACACGCCGCGGCCATGGGTGTGGCGGACTTCGCAGACATCGCCAAAATTCGTGATGCAGTCGACGGAAAAATCTATGGAATCGAACCAGGCAATGATGGTAATCGCTTGATTCAAACTATGATTGATGCCGATGCTTTTGGTTTATCCGGTTTTGAAGTTGTAGAATCGAGCGAACAAGGCATGCTCGCTCAAGTCGCTAGAGCAAATCAACGTTCACAGCCGGTTGTATTCTTAGGTTGGGAGCCCCATCCAATGAATGCAAATTTCAAACTAACCTATCTCACCGGTGGCGATGACTATTTTGGCCCCAACCTCGGTGGTGCCGAGGTGTTCACCAACACCCGTGCGGGATATTCGACAGAGTGCCCCAATGTGGGTAAGTTATTAACGAATCTGGAATTCACCCTTGCCATGGAAAATGAGATTATGGGTGCAATTTTAAATGAAGGTGTTGAACCCAACGACGCAGCCAAAGCTTGGCTCACGGCCAATTTAGACGTGCTAGACAAATGGCTTGATGGCGTCACCACAATAGACGGTGGCGATGCCATGGCAGCAGCCAAAGGCGCATTGATGTAAGTTCACATCCTATAGAACGAATCTAATCACTTAAGTCATTGAATTCCCGAACCGTCCTGAGCGGTTCGGGGTCTGATCAAATCGGAAGATACTACAATTTTAGACTGGCTTACCGAGAACAAGATTCCGCTCGGCAAGTGGATTAGTTCATTTGTTGATGTCATTCAGAATCACTTTTTCTTATTTTTTGATTGGTTCTCGCAGGCACTAGAGTTTCTAGTTAGTGGACTCATCGAAGTCATGCTATGGGTGCCTCCTTTGGTGTTGCTTGCATCATTTGCTGCACTGGGCTGGATTCTGCATCGTTCCTGGAAACTGGTTGCACTCATTGTTCTCTCATTACTGTTGGTCATCAACCTGGGTTACTGGAAGGAGACTGTCCAAACCCTCGGTTTGATGACTTCATCAGCACTGACCTGTGTTTTAGTCGGTGTTCCCATTGGAATTGCCGCGGCGCATCGACCGCGTTTGTATACACTGTTGCGCCCAACTTTGGACCTGATGCAGACGGTACCTGCATTCGTGTATCTCATACCCACGATGATTATGTTTGGTCTTGGACTGGTTCCAGGTTTGATTTCCACAGTCATCTTCGCAATTCCCTCACCAATTCGCTTGACGCATCTCGGTGTCACCAGTGTACCGAAGTCATTGATTGAAGCAGCTGAGTCTTTTGGTGCAACAAAACGCCAATTATTGTGGAAAGTCGAATTGCCGCATGCATTGCCTACCATCATGGCCGGAGTGACTCAGTCAATTATGCTATCGCTCTCTATGGTCGTAATTGCATCCATGGTGGGAGCTCCGGGGTTGGGTATCCCGGTGCTGCGTGCACTCAATACCGTAAACATTGCAAAGGGGTTCGAGGCAGGTCTCGCCATCGTTATCGTTGCCATCCTGATGGACCGAGTTTGTCGGCAAAGGGACAAAAGTTCTGGCAAGCAGAATTGACCGTCGAGGGATGTCATGACGCTTCCGGAAATCGAACTCAAAAACATCGATGTGATATTTGGCAGTAGGGAGAAGGAAGCTAGCGAACTTCTTGCTCAGGGCTTTAACCGCGAGGAAATACTCTCCAAAACAGGGACTGTTATAGGTGTTTGCGAAGCCTCAATTCTGGTTGCCAAAGGAGAGATCTGTGTATTGATGGGTCTTTCTGGGTCCGGTAAATCTACCTTACTCAGAACAGTCAACGGACTTAACAAAGTGACCCGCGGTGAAGTGTTGCTGCAGCACAATGGCGGTCAAATCGATTTGGCAAAGGTTGATGAAGCACAACTTCGAGAAGTTCGCATGAATCGAGTATCCATGGTGTTTCAGCAATTTGGATTGTTGCCGTGGCGAACGGTTTCCCAAAACGTAGGACTTGGTCTAGAATTGCGCGGAATACCAAAGAATGAACGAAACGCTATCGTAGACGAGAAACTCGAAATGGTGGGTTTGGCGCAGTGGAAGGACAAGTATGCTCATGAATTATCAGGTGGCATGCAACAGCGCGTTGGGTTAGCTCGCGCCTTTGCAACCGATGCTGACATTCTGCTGATGGATGAACCCTTTTCGGCACTTGATCCTCTGATTCGTAGTCGCCTTCAGGATGAGTTATTGCAACTTCAGGAAAAGTTGCATAAGACAGTGCTGTTCGTGAGTCACGACCTGGATGAGGCAATCAAACTGGGGTCAAGTATTGCCATTATGGACAATGGCAGAATCGTGCAGTTTGGCACACCGGAAGACATCGTCTTAAATCCTGTCAACCAGTATGTCAGCGACTTTGTCGCTCACATGAACCCGGTAGGGGTGCTCAGGGCTTTATCCATTATGAAGCCGATGTCCGATCTAACTGTGACCCACGGAGTAGTGGAATTAGACTCGGCAAATATAAGGCTGTCACTATCTGACGCCGGTGAGGTGAGCGAGGTTTACCACAAGGGTCAACCGATACAGGTCGATGAGTGGGAAACAGGTATGGAGCCGAAGTTGAATGTTATGTATAAGGCGTCTGTAGCGATAACCATGAAGCAAACAATCGAATTAAGACACTTAAGCGGAGTGCCGGTGCTGTTGTACGATAGCGATGGTATTGCAGGAATCGTAGATAATGAAGAGATTTACGCAGCCATACTCCAAAGGAGAAAACCAGCTGGTGAGGCATAGACGAAATTTGTATAGGTCTATTGTCATAAACAAAGGTAATTAAAGAACCCCGAGGTATTTAACATGGAAAGCAGAGCATTACGTGCAGTCGAAACCTTGAAGCGTCCGGAAATCAGCGAACAGGAATGGCGGGTTCGAGTCGACCTAGCGGCCTGTCATCGACTGGCTGACCTGAACGGATTCAGCGACATCGTGTGGAACCATATTTCCGCAAGAGTTCCGGACGAACCGGGTCGATTTTTAATAAATTTATTCGGGTTGCGCTTCGATGAAGTGACCGCATCAAACCTAGTCACCCTCAATCAAGAGGGTGAAGTCATCGTTCCTGCTATGGAGGCTGACGGTACTGTGATTGACTCTTCCGAATCAAATGTGACCGGATATGTCATACACAGTGCGATTTATAATCAACGAAGCGATGTCAACTGCGTGATGCACTCGCATAGTCGAGCCGGATTGGCAGTGTGCTCGCTGAAGGATGGCTTCATACCAGTGGTGCAGGATGCATTTCAGTTCTACAATCAGGTTTCTTATCACGACTATGAAGGACTTTCCCTAGATTTGGATGAACGCGACCGACTGGCAGCTAATCTTGGGGACAATCCGGTAATGGTGATGAGAAATCATGGTCTACTGACAACAGGTTCAACCGTTGCTCAAGCCTACATTCGAATGTTCTACTTAGAAAAATCTTGTCAGGCACAGATTGATACCTACATGACTGGACGACCTGTTCAACTACCACCGGAAGAAGTGTGCCAGCACGCTGCAGACCAATACAAATCTAGTGCACCCGCCGGAAAGTACGAATGGCCAGCATTATTGCGTAAATTGGACTCGATTGATCCTTCTTACAAACACTAGTGGAGTTTTAATTTGGTGAGAAATTGATGATGGATACTGAAATTGGATGCAATGGTCCGGCAATGTTAAGTCAAGACCAAATCGATCGTTATTGGACTGAAGGGTTTGTATATCCTTTTACGGCCATTGAACCCGACTATGCACAATCGCTGATACCTGAATTTATCCATCTGTGCGACAGAATGTCCGGTTGGACCAAGTCAAAGCAGTTACTAAAGTCTTATTTGGTAGCACCATGGGTTGGCGATGTTGTTCGAAATCCCGCTATTTTGGATGCCGTCGAGTGCATTTTGGGTCCGAACCTGTTTGTTTGGGGTGCGACATTCTTTGCCAAACAACCTAATCAGGCCCTTCATGTTGGTTGGCACCAAGACCTGCATTATTGGGGGCTGTCGCCCGCTGACGGTGTTTTGACTGTTTGGCTGGCATTGTCCGGTGCAAATGAGGAAAACGGGGCGATGCAAGTAGTATGTCGCAGTCATTTAAACGGGATAAGACATCATAGTACCAGCGGCGATGGTAATAATATGCTGATGAGCGATCAGAATGTAGACCTCGGAGCGAATGATCAGTCTGAAATTGCCACCGTAGAATTGCAGCCGGGACAATTTTCCATGCACCACAGCATGGCGATTCACGGTTCAGGTGCCAATCGTTCGAACGGACCGAGAGTGGGACTGTCAATCAACTATATCTCTACCGAGGTAACACAACACAAAAATCATGGACACGACGTTGCATTGTTGGTCCGCGGTGAAGATCAATTTGGAAATTTTGAGCATGAAAAGTTACCTGTAGAGAACTTTTCATTGCAGTCCATTGAACAGTACAAGAGATCAATTGTAATGCCGAGTGGTTTGGGTACTACGGAGGATAAAGTCCATGAAATCGTCTGCTTTGAAAACATTAAATAGCTGGAGCAAATTAAATGCGTGAGCATGCAAGAGTCGTCATTATTGGTGGGGGTGCCATGGGTGTGGGATTGGCGTACTTCCTCCCCCAGGAAGGTTGGAACGATGTTGTCCTGATTGAAAAGGGAGAACTAACTTCAGGTTCAACTTGGCACGCAGCCGGCTTGATTCCAAATTTCATCGGCAGCCTAAACATGGCCAAGGTGCATGACGTAGGAGTAAAACTGTATGCAAAACTAGAGGAGGAGACCGGTCAGGCAACGGGCTGGCACGGGTGTGGTTCACTTCGACTCGCCGTATACGACGATGAGGTTGACTGGTTTCACTACGTCAAGGGAGTTCTCGACTATATCGGTGTGAACAACTATTTAGTCAGCCCCTCAGAGATTCGAAAGATCAATCCCTTGCTAAATGTCGATGGCGTTAAGCTTGGGTTTTATACACCGGATGACGGGCACACCGACCCAGCCAGCAGTACGAATTCCATGGCACTTGGCGCTCGTAATCGGGGTGTCGAGATAGTACGCCGTACTCGTGTAACTGCGGTAGACCAACTACCCAATGGTGAGTGGAAGGTTACTACAGACAAAGGCACAATCGTATGTGAGCACGTAGTCAACGCAGCTGGAAGTTTTGCGGACCAAGTGACGCAAATGAGTGGCTTCAGACTCCCGATAGTGAACATGGTGCATACGTATTTGGTTACCGAAAACCTACCTCAGGTTGAAGAGTTGAATTTTGAGACGCCAGTGGTTCGAGACCCGATAGCCTCTTGTTATTATCGTCAAGAGCAAAAAGGATTGGTCATCGGTCCGTATGAAATGGAAAACGCACAAGCGTGGGGTTTAGATGGAATCGATTGGAGTTTCGATATGGAATTGCTCACAGAGGACCTGGAGCGATTGGAGACTTCATTGATTCATGCATCAAATCGGATTCCAGCATTTGCAGAAGCTGGAATCAAGCGTGTTGTATGTGGCCCCATTACACACACACCGGACGGCGGCTTTTTGATGGGTCCTGCAGCGGGTCTAAAAAATTACTGGCTGTGTTGTGGAGCATCCATTGGCATCACACAGGGACCCGGTGCCGGAAAGTATCTAGCTCAGTGGATGGTGCACGGACAAACTGAAATCAATGTTCGTGAAATGGACCCGCGACGCTATGGTGAATTTGCCAATTTGCCCGGACGATATGTCATTGATAAATCGATAGATGAATACCAGGAAATGTATCAGATTCACTATCCTGGAGAATTTCGAGAAGCAGGACGTCCGGTCAAGACGACGCCTATTTATGACAAATTGAAGGCAAAGGGCGCTATTTTCGCCGAAACCTATGGCTGGGAAAGACCAAAGTGGTTTTCCAAGGATGGTGCGCCGGAAGAGTACGGATTCAAGCGAACAAGCGTATTTGATACGGTTGCTGAGGAATGCCTGAATGCCACCAACAACGTTGCACTGGCGGATATGTCGGCGTTTGCAAAGTATGAAGTAACTGGGTCGAATATTGAAACTTTCTTTAACCGTGTAGGTGCAAACCGCGCTCCAAGGCGAACGGGACGCTCGGCTCTAACTCACATGCTTACGGAAATCGGCGGCATAGAAAGTGAATGTGTAGTGACACGACTCGCTGATGATCGATATTTTGTCACTTCGGGAATCGTTGCGCAGCAACATGATTTGGATTGGATGGAACAGCATGTCCTGCCCGGCGAAGATGTCAAAGTTGAAGACGTCACCGACAAAATTGGAGTATTGAGCATTGTTGGACCAAAGTCCCGTGAAGTCTTGACAAAGGTCACAGACGCTGACTTGAGCAATGCGGCTTTTCCTTGGTTGTCGGGCCAAGAAATTCAAGTTGCAGGAGTTTCGACTCTTGCGCTCAGGGTTTCCTATGTTGGAGAACTGGGATGGGAACTATACCACCCGATAGAATCAATGCCGACTGTGTGTGATGCACTGGAATCCGCAGGTGACGAGTACGGAATTGGTTGGTTTGGTCTGTATGCCATGAACAGCATGAGACTTGAGAAGGGTTACAAAGGATGGGGTAGCGAACTTACCACCGAAATCACGCCTGTCGAAGCCGATATTGAGAGGTTTGTTCGTTACGACAAGGAATTCATCGGTCGAGACAAGGTGATTGAACGTAAAGACGGAGACATTGCTACATCATTAGTGCTTGTTTCGGTTGATGTTGACAATGCAGATTGTCTTGGCAATGAGCCTGCAATGGATGGCGACCGACCGATGGGGATTGTGTGCAGTGGTGCATTTGGCCATCGAACGCAATTGAGTCTTGCCTACGTTTATGTGGAGCCTCAATTCGCAAGTCCGGGGAGTACATTTGAGATTCCTGTGCTTGGACATAGGCGCAAAGCAACGGTATTAGGCGAACCGCCTTTCGACCCCAAGAATGAACGCATGCGTGCTTAACTTGGTTTACGGCAGCTGAGGAAGTTCAATTTGGCTTGAAGTCTGGATTTGCCGGACTTCAAACCACTTCGTCAGTTCGGTCGCTAGTTTCTCCATAGCGGCGAAGTGCCGGGTCCTTCAATCCGGCATATAGAGAATCGATATGCTTGTCGATTTCCAACTTTTGCTGTTCAAATAAACTGTTACCTTGAATGTCACATTCGACCAAAAAGGGTCCGAATTCCTTTACTTCCAAAACCCAAATTGCCTGTGCAATTCCCAGTTCTTTGAGCCAGTGAGCATTAATGGTTCGTTGGATGCCGCGTCCCAGTAAAGCTCCGGTTCCGTAGCCTACAGTCGTAAGATAAATCGCTTCGTAGGTGGTGAAGTAATTGGTGTAATCGGATTGAGGCATGCCGCCTTTTCCGATAACAACTCGACAATCGGTTATGTCAAACCATCTCTTCATCCACTTAGAAAATCTGAAACTTGCTGTTGCAGTTACTGCTCCCACCGTATAAGTCCCATCATCATTGACCGATGCTGCAGGTGAGCAATGGAAATTCACATTGGAGACCGATTTAAGGTCAATTGGGGGTTCGATTCCCTCGTCAAGTATTTTTCGATACACTCCTTCTCGACCGGTATAAATTATGCCGTTTAAGTAAACAACATCACCGACTGTCAACGCACGGATGTCCGCTGCAGTTGCCGGAGTTTGTAGATTGACGAAGTTCTGCTTCACTCGACTGAATCTCTTCGGTGATAAGGTGTAAACCACTGCGGATCGTTACGAAATTCATAGGTGTCGTCATCACGAATTCGAACCACTGCACGGCGTGATGATAGACAAAAACTGTGTACGCTAATCGGCATACCCCCGGTGTGTGTATGTGCAACTTCAATATGACAATCTACTACCATGGAACTTCCAACAAATCCCATAGGCCCCATGCCAATACTGTTTCCGAGTTCCTTCAGTTCATCTTCCAGCCTGGCAATTTCGGGATCCGGATGACGGTCTCCTACCACTCTTAGGCATGCTGCCTGTTTGCCAAGAACCATGCTGGTGTCCTTGCTCCCGCCAATGCCAACTCCAACTATAGCAGGCTGACAAGCAAGACCGCGACGACCAAATTGAATCATCGTATCAAGAAACATCTTCTTAATACCATCTATGCCGTCACCAGGAAATAGCATTCGATAATCGGTTCCGAACAGTCCGCCCTTGTGAACTGTGGTAATGTCCAGCCAGTTGGCATCGGGTTCTACTGAGTACTCAATTTCTGGTGCTCTGACACCCACATTATTGTTGTTGTCGCTGCGACTGAGCGGGTGAACTCGATTTGGGCGCAATGGAATTGATGCAGTGGCATCTGCCGTAGCCCGTCTCAAGGCACGTTCCACAGCCACAAATCCACCATTAATGGCCGCATCGTTTCCAAACTTAACGTAAAACCGCGGTAGTCCGGTATCAGCACACATCGGACGCTGGTCCTCTACGGCAGCATCCCAGTTGTCCATCATTGTATCCAGAACAAAACAACTCAAGTGATGCTGTTCGTGTTTACGCATTTTTCGGATTCCAGAACGGTAGTCTTCTGGAATTCGAATTGCTGCTCGACGAGTAATTTCGTATGCAGCTTCGTTAATGGTGTTTTCTGAAATCATTTTCGATGGTTTTTAAGTAAAGTTTACTAATTTGACGTTGGAGCCATTCGAGTAAATTCAACTGGAACCTGGTCAGAATTGATTTGATTGGAATCTATCCAGACTCGAGTATATTTTGTATTCGACAAGGAACTGGTTTCAGGGTTGTCAGTTAAGAAGTGTGCACCGCGTGAGTCATCGCGTGTTTGAGCTGCAATCACAATGGCTTGACTAACCAATATTTGGTTTTGTAGATTCAAGTGTTCTTGCCAACTCATGTTGAATTTCAATGGCTCATCTGGAACTCCGATCTGCAACAGATTTTTACTTAGTGTACCGAGTTGTTGGCTGGCGAGATTTAGACTTTCGGCAGAGCGCAAAATTCCAGCATGTTCCCACATTGTTTCATACAGACTTTCTCTTATTTCGTTTAGATTGCCGATTGGCGTTACCAATGGTGCGGTTGCGCGTTCAATGCTGTTTGTCGCGACATCCATATCGGGTTCCAGGAAAACGCTCCCATTTCTTAAATCTTGTGCGATGGTATCGCCGGCGATTCCTCCAAATACCGTTGCATTCCCGACGCCGTTGCCGCCGAGTCGGTTTGCTCCGTGTACCCCACCGGTATCTTCACCTGCTGCAAATAATCTTCCAATGCTGGTTCGGCACTCGGTGTTAAATTCAATACCTCCCATCATATAGTGAGCAGTCGGCGATACCTCGACATTTCCGCTCACCAAATCAAACCCTACATCCTGACAACGTAGCACCATACCTTCGAACTTTTGACGAACCTCATCCGCTGGCAGATGGCTCATCGTAAGATAGACGCCGCCATTTGGTGCAGTGTATCCAGCTCGCATTTGTTCCATCATTGCCCGACTAACTATGTCGCGTGTTGCACGTTCACCTCGTTGATCGTACTGGAGCATAAATCGTCTGCCTGCACCGTCCAGCAGGTGTCCACCGGCACCTCTTAAGCCTTCTTCAATGACGGTTCCTGTTATTCGGGTATCCTTTCCGGCAACCAAACCGGTCGGATGAAACTGAACCATTTCCATATCTCTCAGGATCAATCCAAGTCGCAGAGCCATGGCCAAGCCATCGCAGGACTTATCTGCTGAAGGGGTATGAAACTTATACATTGTGGGTCCGGCACCGGTTGCGACCACTACAGCCTTTGCTCGAATTAGAAAGAACTCTCCACTACGAATGTTGAGAAACAATACAGCGGCGACAGCTTTACCATCCGTACTCGGAATCAGGTCAATTGCGCGACACTCCTCCAGCAGTTCGATTGGGCGCACTCGAACCTGCTCCATCAGGCGATTCATGATTTCAATGCCTGTTAAGTCACCTTTGTGAACAGTTCGATCAAAACTTTGACCTGCAAATGCCTTTTGGTGAATCGAACCGTCCGGATTTCGATCAAAGAAGCAACCGTATCGATTTTCCAGTTCAACAAGTCGTTCGGCGGCAGTGCTTACCAGTGTCCATGCAAGTTCCTGATGGTTGATCCACTTACCACCCTTGATAGTGTCTTCAAAGTGTTGCTCTATAGAGTCGCCTTCTGCCAAGGCGACGTTATAGCCACCCTGAACCATCCTAGTACATCCGGATTTTCCGATCAAACCCTTTGATGCAACCACTATATTCAGGTTGGAATTGCGATCGTGCGCATGCAAAGCAGTGAGTAGCCCAGCTCCACCACTGCCGAGTACAAGCACGTCTGTCTGCGCACGACTCAAGTTCGAAACTAATTCGTTGACCGAAACTTTCATCCGTTAATCAAAAATACGGTGGCGCACAAAATTGAAAGGCCAAGAGTAACGGATATCCACAAATTGTGTCGACCATCAACGGCAAACCACTCATACAAGGCGATTCGAATTCCGCCTGACAAATGGATAGCGGCCAGTAGGATCAGTATGGATTCTAGAATCTTCACTAGGGGAGTCTGGGTCCAGGTAAGAAACTGATCCACAGTAGCGGGTTTATCAAGTAGGTTAGCCAGCACAAAAAGATGCACGGGCAGGAAAATCGCCAAGCACAAACCTGAAATTCGGTGAAAACCAAACGCAACATAGCCAAAATGACTTCGTGAACTCATGACAGCAACACCAAAGTTCGAATTGTCCAGGCTCCAAGAAAGGTTGAACCAACTACATAGACCGATACAGCAACATTCGTAAGAAAGACTGGAACAACTCTAATTTCCGTAAGAATGTTCCTGATTCCGATACCAGCGTGAGTGATCGCAATCAATATAAATACACTGTACAGGACCTGCCACAAGGCATTGCCCTGCAGTCGGTCGACAATTTCAGCAACGGACAACCCCCCTTGTACTGCGTACATAATGGTGCCCAAATGAACCAGTAATAGCACGCTCAGTGCCACGCCACTTGTTCGCTGGAGTAAAAACCGAAGAAAGCCTGGATTAGGCATTTTGGAACTTAAGTTGACTGAGCAGCAGCTTGCTCACGCAGAACATTGCGACGAATTTTTCCGGAGCTAGTCAGCGGGAATGAGGCTACAAACTCAATTTCTCTTGGGTACTTATAGACGGCGAGATTAGTCTTTACAAACTCCTGCAGGTCACGCTTGGTTTGTTCATCTCCATCTACTCCTTCCATTAACCGAACATAAGCCATCACGACAGAACCACGATCTTTGTCCGGTTTTGCAACGACTGCCGCTTCAGCTACATCAGGGTGCTTAACCAGCGCATCTTCAACTTCGTTGGGTCCAATTCGATATCCTGCACTTTTGATCAGGTCATCGTTACGTCCCTGATACCAAAAGTAACCATTTTCGTCCCGAATGGCCAAATCACCTGAAAGCAACCAGTCTCCCAATTGCATGCGATCGGGTATGCCAGGACTTCCCCAATAGCCAAGAAAAACGCTAGGATCATCCTTCAGGGAGGAAGCCACCTCACCGGCAATCCCATTGGGTTGTTCGTTGCCATTCTCGTCAACAATGGCAACTTTTCTTCCCGGGAACGCCAGCCCCATAGAGCCGGGAACTGTTGTGTAGAGTTTGGCACAGCATCCGGTCATGTGATTGAATTCCGTCAACCCATAAAACTCGTTACAGACAATGCCAAAATCCTTTTCTGCCCATCGCATAACCTCGCCGGGCAAACTTTCACCGCCAGTGCAAATGACTCGTGTCGCGAGCTTCCAGGAATTTCTCGGATTTTTTATTTCCGCCAGACGTTTGAGGCCAGTTGGAGTCATAAATGAATGAGTCACCTGATGCCGCTCCATAAATTCAAAAGCCCACTTCGCCGAAAATCGTTGTTGGGTAGAAATGACTGTTTGCCCATGCTGCCATGCGGGTAAAACTAAATCCAGCAAACCACCCACCCACGCCCAGTCGGCAGGACTCCAGAAGACAGCATTGGGGTAGTCCAATTCAACGTTGTAGACCAAGGTAAGAGTCGGTAAATATGCATGAATGATTCGATGGGAATGCATCAGACCCTTCGGCATTCCGGTTGAACCGGAGGTGTACATCAATATGGCTGGCTCCTCGGTTTCTGTAGCAGCAGGTTCAAAGCCGTCGACTTGTTCACAAAGACAAGCATTAAATTCTAATTCTCCAGCTTCACAGTCACCGTGGACGATACATTGGTCTAAAAATGTCAACTTACTACGATGTTCGCGAATGGTGGACCAAAATTCGCTCTGAGTGATGATAAATCTTGCCTTGGAGTCATTTAGACAGTGAACGACCGAGTCGGGACCATATAGATGAGAAATGGTCATCGCGACAGCACCTAGTTTGTATACCGCCAAGTGTGCCAAGGCAGTTTGCGGGCTTTGACCGGTGTGAATAGCAACTGATTCGCCATAGCGCACACCCAGTTGCTTGAGTCCCACTGCCAGTCGGGTTGCAAGAACGTCAAGCTCAGAAAAACTGTATTGCTCTATAGTGCCGTCTAGATTTTCGTGAATTAAAGCCGGATGTTTCGCCTTGTCTCCCCGGGCGAATCGGCTTACTGTATCAGCACCGATATTCGCGTTTTCAGGAATGTAAATTCTCAATTGATCATCGGGATCTCGATACAGATTTGTGATCGGGATTAATGGATCAAAAACATGATCACCATTTAACTCAATGACTGTCATCGAAATTATTCAAACTTCCTAAGCAAATTCCCTCTCAGTCCATTGAGTAATCGTATCCGCTATGGCTTGAGCATATCTTTCCACATTGGATTTTGTACGAATCATGTCATTGCGAACTTCAATGGAGAAATGTGGAAGATTACGTGGCTCAGCATGTATTGGAATCGTGTAGTCAGTTCGGTCGGTAACTTGAAAGACCTGACTCTCACCAATGTTCAAATCTGGAAAGTGTTTTTGCAGTGATTGCTTTACAAAACCGAAGTGTTTGGACGGTTTACGCGAAAGCAAGTCAATGTGCCATGGACGCTTTATGCCATCACTCAGTTGTGGCGTAAAACTATGTATTGCCACAAATGCAGTGAGTTGGTTCTTTCTAGTGTCAAGCATTTCCCGGATTCTGCGATGATATGGCTGATGAATATTATCCCAACGCTCGTCCAGTTGCTCATCCGTGAGATTTTGGTTGAATGGAACGAATATGCCATCACTGACCGGAGGTGAAAGCTGAGGTGAAGAGCGACGGCGGTTGGGGTCAACCACTAGTCTAGAATAATTCGCCGCAATTAAAGGTGCATGTATCAAGTTTGCAACGACTTCGGCTATATTTTTCGCGCCAATATCATATGCCGCATGAGTTTGCATTTCCTCTTGTGTTGGAGTGTTGTGCTGAAGAGACAAAGGAATTTGTACCCCCGCATGATCACATACCAACAAAACTTTCGAAAACTTTCCTTCTGTAAATACAAAGGGTGGTGGGTCTGATTCCGAAAGTAAGTGACTTTCGTTCGAGTTGAAGTTCATTGGGTCTATTTTAATGAAAGTACCGCAATTCAAGGCGCCTACTTCTTCATTGTTGACCGGTCGCTATAATGGTGGTTGTATCTGATTTAAACTAGCACACATACAAAAAAGGAATCTCCATGAATTGGAAAACCGCATATCGATCATTCTATTATCAAGATGCCGAAGAACCCGAGGATATTAAGTTAAATCCCAATAGTACGGCTTTGCTTGTGATTGATATTCAAAACACCTACATGGAGCCAAAAGGTACCGAAGAAGAAACCAAACGTTGGCGGCCATTCTATGATCGGATGAATAACACGGTCATTCCAAATGTTGCAGAATTGATCGAATGGAGCAGGGCGAACGAGGTTGAGGTAATTTTTGCACGAATCGCATGCCACAAAACAGACGGTAGAGATCGCTCACTGAGTCAAAAAAAGCCGGGATTCAATTATCTGCTGCTTCCCAAAAATGAACACGAGGGCCAAGTAGTGCCTGAGTTGACTCCTGGCGAAGATGAGATCGTCCTCATTAAAACGACGGACAGTGCGTTGACTGGCACCAATCTTCGACTTATGTTGAGGAATATGGAAATCACGGATCTTGTTGTCACCGGAATCTTCACTGATCAATGTGTTTCATCAACGGTCAGAAGTTTGGCTGATGAAAGTTTTGGTGTGGTAGTTGTTGAAGACTGCTGTGCTGCGGCTACGGATGAACTCCATCGACACGAACTGGAAATCATCAACATGATTTACTGCCATGTTGTCAGCAAAGATGAGGTAATGACATTTTTTGATAAAAAATTAGTGACGCACTCGTTCCAGCACGTGAGTGACGCTAACCGTGCAAATTCCTGAGTGCGAATCAATTAAACCTTTTTGCAGCGTCTGAACAGGCTGAAGTTGCGGTTCGTATTTACTTAGCAACAGCCGACGCATCACAACGGCTTGAGCAATCCCAGTAGCGCCTGGTGCACCTCCCTGGCCAATCAACCCACCTGATAGATTGACAGGCAGGTCTCCATCTACCGTAAATCTACCATTTGCCAAGTCATCACCTGCACAACCGTTCTGACTAAGTCCTAAAGCCTCAACTCCTTGTAACTCGGCTCCAGAAAATGCATCGTAGACTTCAGCGACATCAATTTCTGAAGCCGGGTCAGAAATTCCTGCCATTTTGTAAGCAGCTTGTGCGGATCTTTGCTTAGACAAGAATCGATAGGGTTTGGCACGGTCGCCGAGTTTGGTGAGGTCAGAGCCACAACCAGAACCGACGATTCTCACTACATCATCTACTCGACCGATGGATTCGGGTCTGGATAGTACTACGGCAGCAGCACCGTCACTCACCATAGAACAATCCAACAGACGATAAGGTTCGCTCACCATTTTAGAATTTATCACATCACTTCTGGAAATATCCATTGGCTTGTGGGCGTATGGATTGAACAAGGCGTTTCCATGATTTTTGACGGATACTTGTGCTGCTAGATGTGGCTCAACTTCATATTGCTCGCAGTAAAGCTTGAACGACAACGCATACAAGTTAGCTGTAGTGACTCCCTGCCATCCTTCAATGTCGGCATCGAATGAAAGGCCATAGACCAACTGAACACCCTCTCGTGACAGTCTGCTTGCAGTTTGGTCGTAGCCAATGACTAATACGTGTGGCGCCACACCTGCACACACTTGTGCGAATCCTTCACGCAAAGCTGCAGCCCCGCTTGCGCCACCCATTTCAACGTGAACAGTTGATACTCCCGCCAATCCAATTGCATCTGCAATCAGTGCTGCCGGACTTACTTGACCAGACAGTATGTCACTCTCACTGGCGACCACTATAGAATTAATGTCAGAAGGGCTTAAGTTAGCTTCCGCGATGGCTTCCGTGCTAACTTTGCGAGTCCAGTCAAGATAGGTCGAGCCGTCATCGTATCTTCGGAACGGAACCATTGCCGCTCCGGAAATGATTGGTTTGATTGAATCGCTTATGGTTGTCAACCGGAAATCATCTTTTGAGGTAGCCAGGTAGCCAATTCGGGAAATACAATGAGCAGTGCGAGTACAATTAAATCAAAAACTATAAACGGAATAACACCTTTTACCACGTGATGAAATTCTGCCTTGTCCCCGACGGCACTAAGTACCGCAAACAGATTTATCCCCACGGGCGGTGTAATAACTGATATTTCGATCAGTTTGACTAAAACAATCCCGAACCAAATTGGATCAATTCCCAACTCTACAACAACCGGGAATAGAAATGGAAGGGTGACTACCATCATTGATGTCGTGTCGAGAAAGCAACCCAGCAAAATATAGAGTATTGACACGAAAATCATAAACTTTAATGGCGTATCAGCGATGGATGTAATCACCTCAACAAGTTGATCGATGACTCCCACAACAACCAGCATTCTGGAAAGCAGCAAGCCGCCAATAAGGATGATGAAAATAACGCAACTAATGGAAGCAGCATCGTAAAGTGCTGGAGGTAGCCAGCCCTTGAGTGTCTTCTTCTTTGCGATAGCCAGGCAAAATGCACCAAATGCTCCAGCTGCTCCGGCAGCCGAAGGTGGAAACCATCCTCCATAAATTCCGCCCAATACGATCATCATCAAAATTATGACTGGCCACACATAGAGCATGGACTGCCAACGTTCCTTCATCGAAACTGGAACATTAATTGGCGGAGCCAATACCGGACGGGCTCTGACCAGAAGATATACCCCCGAGAGATAGACCACTGCTGTAATTAGGCCGGGAATGACACCTGCTACTAGCAGTTGTCCAACAGACTGCTCAGTGATAATGGCATAAATCACCATCGTAATGGACGGGGGGATCATTGCTGCAAAACTACCGGAACCCGCTATCGCTCCGATTGACAGACTCTTGGAATAGCCATACTTCAGCATTTGCGGGAAAGCAATTCTGGTAAACACCACAGCATTCACGATGGTTGAACCGGAAATTGCAGCAAACACCGCCGAACCTACAATAACAGCTTGGTAAAGTCCGCCACGCAAGCGGCGCAGCCATAGATCGGAAGAATAAAAAACGTCTCGAGTGATACCGGAAGATTCAGCCAGAATACCCATAAGAACGAACATGGGCAGTACCGCGAAAGCGTAGTTGTTGACCACCCAGAACGGTAGAACTCTCAATTGACCCCAAGTCAGCAGTTCGCCCACTCCAACCAGCATGCCGGCAACTCCTATCACCGCCATCGCAATCCCTACGGGAATACCAATAGCCAAAAAGAAAAACAGAAGCCCGGCTCCGATGTAGCCAACAATTACAGGATCTGCAAACATTTCAAATTGTTATGTCATCACTGTCTTGTTCATCTTCGTCGAAATCCGTAGTGCGAAAACTTTTAAACCAGATTCCGAGAAAGTCAAACAGACACTGCAGAGTCATCAAGCTAGCGCCAAATGCGAGCACGAACCGTGCGGGCCAAAGCGGAAAGTTGATGACACCGGTGGCATACTCACCGACATTAAATGCGTGTATCGCTGCCGGCCATGTTGCCCAGGTGATGAGTCCAAAAACCAAAAATGACAGGCTATGGCGAATGACATCCGACACCGTCTGCATGAATTGCGGCATGCGCTTAACCAAAACTTCAACACGAATATGACGGCGTTTATGTTGGGCAAACGAAACCGCAAGAAAAACGGTTACAACCATCATTGCACCCATAAACTCGAAAGTAGCGGGAATCGGCCTACTACGAAGACCAATGACATCCAAGTTTGTCCCAAATACATCAGCCGCACCGGCCAGCATCATCAATAAAATGGCGATACCAGAAAGAATCGCACAAGCGCGAGTGATAGTGAGCATTACATAGGCTGGAGTCATGTGCCTGCGTGTGTGGTTAGTTGTTTAGGCAGGATGGATGTACCGGGGACGATAGGTCGTCCCCGGATTTCAAATTAGAATGAAAAATGCGTTAGAAGTGATTAACCATCCACTACTTCGCGCCAAATCATAATGGTCTTTTCTGCAGCTTCTCCGCGTCCCAATTCAGTTTGGTCCTTGATGAAGTCACCAAAAAAGTCTGGATTTGCATTGCGCCACTTTTCCGCTTCAGCAGCTGGAAAATCATGGAATTCAACCCCATTGTCCTTCAAGGTAGAAATGGCAGCTTCCCCTGCGGCGAGTACCTGATCGCGATCCCTACGTGCTGCTTCAAAAGAAACTTCCTGAACAACGGCACGTTGCTCATCGGTCATACCGTCCCAAATATTTCTGGAAATCCATACTGCATTGGTCGGACCCTCCCACAAGGTTATATCGTGTACATGTTTTGCAACTTCATAAATCTTGTAGCTAACCATTAAATCAACTGAAAATGGGATGCAGTCGACGGTTCCTCTTGACAGGCCTTCATACAATTCAGGCAGTCCGAGAGTGACGGCAACACCACCTGCAGCCTCAACCATTCTGGGCATATCCTTACCCCAGGTTCTGACTTTCTTTCCTTCCATGTCTGCGACACCGGACACCATTTCCTTGCATACGAGTTTGTACGGATTTAAGTGGTGAAAGAACAAAGCCTTCATTCCGTTTCGCTTGGCTTCATCATCGAACTCCGGAACTTCTACCAGCAGGCGTTCCATCAGTTCAGTTGCCTGCGGAACTTCCGACATTGCCATTGGTATGGAATTTGGTGCTGCGTGAAAGGGCAACTCAGCCGGAAAATATCCCGGAGACATTGCTGCTAGTTCAATTGCACCGGTTTGGATCAGGCCAAGATTTTCTTTTGCTTTACCCAATGCACCTTCCCAAAAGATTTTGATTTTTACTTCGCCGTTAGTACGCTTTTCAATTTCTTCGGCCCACCAGATATCAACCTGTCCTCCGGGGGTATTTTCTGTCCATTGGCTGGACATCTTTAACATTTGCGCCGATACGCTACCAGGTGCAACAATCACGGAAAGAAACAGTGCAACAACCGGAATAGCCAGCAATTTAATTTTTTTCATTATTCACTCCTCCAATTAGTCTTCAATTGTGTAATAACACAATATACAGAAAATATATGTTCAATATTGAACATATTAAATTCATCTTGACTTCTAACCAGATCAAAGGTCAGAAATATAGAGTCAGCTTGGGAATCTATTTGGAAATTGCCGAAATCGATTACCTTAATTGCTGCTTTCCCGATAAAGACGTATAGATTGTTGATATATTTGGAGTTTTCTACTATGCCCCATAAAGAATCCGCTAAGCATCTTTGCAAAGGTGTCACCTCCCACGAACGACAAAACTACACACAAGACTATTCTGTTCTGGAATTAGTAAGTGGAGTGCGACAAGCAATTTAGTACTAAGACCGGTACGCTCCTGGAGGATTCTAGATTCGACTTAAAATCTAAATATCGGCATTTTCATGCTGACAACCAATAATGACCAAATCTGTGACGTTCATGACAGTTTTGAACACTTCAAGATTACAGATTTTGATAATGTTTTACGGTATTGTTTTGAATGATGATGTCTCAGTTAACTGATTCAACGTAACATTCGATATATTGTCAAAGTGAAATTAAGACTTATCACTAATTGGACATAGAAATTGTTTTTCCAACTACAGGTCGAAGTCGATTCGCCTTACGACAGTGCGATTCACTTTAGTCATTGCAGTATTTCTGCTTGTAATAATTTCGCCGTTGACAAATGCAAACTCGGGCGCGGTCCAAGGCGAGTGTAGTACAAGTTCATCAGAATCAGAAGCGAATCTTCAGGCACGTCGAATGACGCTTGCGTACCACAAATTTTTGGAACCTGCCGATGAGCGTATTGCGCTACTCCCTGATGAATTAGATAGCGTCTTGAAACTAATTCGAAAAGAATTTCCGAAAGTTGCGAATGTTCGTGCTACCGAGAGGCATCAACGACAACAACTTCTTGTTTAACTAAATCCAAAACTCCATGAAATTGTTGTTGACATTCTCGAGAGTTCATCCGATTCGGTTGAACTTGAAACTGGGCATCAAGAATTTGACAATTTCAATCGCCAATTGAGTTTGCTAGGCGTGCAATTTCTAGGCATTGCTGAGAAAGTAAAATTGTGTTTCGCCAAAGACTTCTACGTAGACTGTGCCTTGGCGCAATTCGCTAATGCGGATCTGGCTGTCTTTACAGAGAGAATAGTTATGTTATTGTTCGCGGTTCGACTGTCAAACAGGTGACTCAATCGGCATCAGAGTTCGATACGGGGTTGCGGTACTAATGGTAAAGTGTCAGTATGAAATTTTCTTATTCAGTTCTTGCTCCAGCCAATAGCCAAACTTGGATTTGAATGACCTCATCATCATTTCCATACCGGCTTCAAATCCTGCTTCGTAGGCACAATAGGGACACTTGTGTCGGCCTTCACCAGATTGATTATTTGGCAACCGGCGCATAACATGATCAACTTCTGCCCGATTACCCGCATTTACTTTTCCGGAATGCTTGGAACAATCGAACAAGGTATCTCGAGTTACCTGGTGCCCGACCGCCTGGCCGTAGTGACGAATTGTTGGTTGACGCGGAAAATTGACGTGAACTGCAATGTCGATCATAGGATGGGAATCGGTTTGAATGTACTTCACCGGTTGGATTCCAACCAGGAATTCAACTAGTTCTTTTCTCGCATAGAAAGCTCTCGATGTGGTCCCATGGCCTGCTCCTTTGGTGCGTGCTTGAATTAATCGACCGATTCTAGACGCAAGTGTTTTATTTTTAACAGCGTGTTTGATTGCTTCGTAATCATGTTCAACTTGTGCGTACAAAACCGTTCTTTCGAGTTCAAAGCAGTTGCATGAGACGACAATAGATTCCGATTCATACTCGTCTTTACGAATTCTTCCCACTACAATTTGTTTCTTTAGTTTAGTGAACAGGTGACTGTCTTGAAAGTCTTTTATCATGACCTCTTCTGGGTCTAGCATGGTGATTGCAACGGTTTCTTTCACTTTCAACGCGCCGCCAATTGATTCTACCAAGGGCACAACTTTAAGTTCCCATGTGCCTAAATTGGGACTTTGCGCTGAATTTATAGGTAGCCCTAGATATCGCTCAACTGTATGCCCAGCCCAGCCTTTATTGAGTTTACCGTTCTTGAACACGGTGACCTTGTAATCATCAGCCAGCTTTCGGAGGTCTTTGCCCTCCAAATCCTGAAGTCGTTTGACTGCTTCGTCTCGTTCCATAGATTAAGCCCTTTGGGCTTTCTTTTTCGAATGAGAAGAAGTTGATGTTGACGACAATGAAGAAACCTTTGTACGCATTTATTGACGAGGAGGAAAGAGATAAAGAGAGGAAGAAGGGGGGGGGGGAAGCGATTCCAGTCTTTTTATTGCAAGATTGCAATAATCCGCGTTAACTTCAATTCCAATGAAAGTCCGACCGAGTTCGAGCGCAGCGACTCCCGTACTGCCGGACCCTAGAAATGGATCCAAAACGACATCACCTTCGTCGGTAGAAGCAGTCAGGCATCTCTTGATCAATTCGAGTGGTTTTTGAGTCGGGTGCTTACCGAATTGCCTTTCTGCAGGTTTCGGACCAGACATTTTCCAAACAGTCTTCATTTGCTTTCCGCCATTTTGTTCTTTCATTCTCTCGTAATTGAATTTGTATTTTTTCTTGTCGCCTTTCTGTGACTTACTCGCCCAGTACAATAGTTCTGTTGAGTGCGTGAATGTACGGCGGCCCAAATTAGGTGGCGGATTAGTTTTTTCCCAAACAATGTCATTCAGCAAACGAAATCCGTTCAGTTGCAATGCCATACCTACGCTTGCGTGAACGTGCAACGTACCTGTTACCCAGATTGATCCGGTTTTCCTCAATACTCGGAAACACTCCTTCGTCCATGCCAGATTGAAATCAAAGTCACCTTCTACACCTCGGCTCCGGTCCCAGTCTCCTTTGTTGACAGGAACCATCTTCCCTCCGACACAGGTAATGCCGTCGTTAGACAGGTTGTATGGAGGATCAGTCCAGATACAGTCGATGGAGTCATCTGGTACGGATCGAAAGAAATCCAAAGACTCGCTTTGGAAGATCGTTGCCAACCCATCTCGTTGCCATATCGGTTCTACCACAATGTTTGGTAGTTTGTGTTTGGAAGAATCGATTACGCTTTCCGATAAGTTTTCGATCATAATTTAGCGGAGTCTTTACCTGATCGACTCGCGTTCAATTTCGATCTTATCAAATTACCAAAATTGATCCATTGAAAAATTAACGGTCCGTCCAAGGCATTACAAATTGCACTCCGTGACAAGTCAAAATGCACACAAAAGTTCACTGCAGGTATACTATTTAAGCCTGTAATCGGATCAAGTTAAAGATCGAGTGAAGCATTTGAAACTCCGTCTTGGTTCGGAGTCTTTCGGTTGGAAATGTCTGGCTAAGGCACTTAGTTGCGATTCACTTAACGCTTAATTTTCTGATAATTTAATTGACGAAATTCTTCCCATTTCAGCAACTATAGAATGCGAAAGGCTGAAACTGGTCAACAGTGCGGGCACCGTAATTCCAACTCAACTAATTCAAAATACCAAAGCAACGTAACAAGGGCAATAAGATTTAGTTGCTGACTGAATGTAGCCAAAATAATTGTTCGAATTGTTTTGAACAATTCCAAAAGAAGAATGACCAACTTAAACACTATATTAGTGTGAATCGCTTCGACTTCGGAGTCTAGAAAGTTAGCGAATTTGGCAAATCTGCATCATATTTTGCGCTAATGAAGACTCTAACTGGTGAATTGTCGTTGCCATCAAAGTGTCAATCTAGCCAAATTTTTAGGGCAAATTTAAGCAACATTTCCTGACGTTGTAAAACGCTGTTTTCATTCCACTCATCCCAATGTTGCAACTCGGAAACAGTCTGATCGATTTGAGTATTCCTGCCAACTGTAGGCTTATTGAAAATACTTTGTGTTAGAAGCAATTTGGATTCACTATATTTTTCCTTCTTTTCCGAAAATGGCAAATTCTGTATAGAACTATTGATCGATGACTCTAGCAAAGTAAGGTTTCCAATTCTCAAAGAAACATTTTCTTTTTCGTTTTCTCCAAATTCTTCAGTTGCTCGATCGTTGGGATTCTGTGGGAAAATGTGCTCAATATCGTAATTGTTTATAAAGTTGGAAAGGTTTGAATTGAACTCATTTTTTCCGTAAGCTCGAATTTCAACATATTGGGTCAACTTGGCAAGAAGGTATTTCATCCGGTAATGAGCGATTTGAGATGAGTCCAAGTCTTTGAATATTAACTTGAATATATCCGAATTTATCTTTCTATCTTCTGCCATACTTGCCAAAATTTGATTTAATGAATCATCATTTTTGGACATCCTTAAAATTCTTGTAACCCAATCGAGGTATTTCTGTTCAACCACTTGAGGTCTTTCCCGTTTTATCAAAGATATAAAAAGACTTTTTTCTAACTCCTCGGAGATTTGATTGAATTCATCAATGGAAAACTTTGACCCTGCCAACAAAATTATCAAGTGCTGTCTGGTGCTTTTTCCTCCCAACAAATTTATATTTTGAATCAAATTGTTTAAATGCCCGTAATGATCTTTGTTTTCTAAAAAGTATTTGTATTTATACGCTGCAGAATTTAGTCGTTTTACAAACTTTATCCCTTCATGATTCGAGCTGGTGATGTTTAATGATATTTTGTTTCTACTAAACCACTTAAACACATCACTTTCAGGCATTTTCCCTTCCTTGAATGTCTGTTGAAGGTCATATTCACTCATTATGAAATATCGCATGAAGCGCAGAGGTCTTTCTCTCATGCCGTAAATTGTGTCACTCAAATTTTTCCACTCTTCAGTAATTTTGCGATAATCGGATTCGCTGGACCCCATAAAGATGGAGTTTTTCACCAAATCGAAGGAATCAAGTCCTTTGCCTCGTTCATTAATGGTTTCAAATAACATCAATGCGCTGCCGATATCGCGGGTTGTAATTCTGACTAACTTGATTCTTTTGAGTAAAAATCCGTAGAACTTGAAACATAATTCAGCACCCACTTCCCATTCATTAAATTTTTTCTCGACAAGAAAATCATTGATTACTTTAAAAGCGGTAATGATGTTTTTTGTTGAAGTGCTATTAGCCATGTCTTTCGTATCTTCTCGAGCCACAATTCTGCGTAAGACTTCGTTACTCTGTTCGTATTGAAGTTCTAATTTATGCTTCTTCCTTTCTCGTCCATTCAAATCAAGAGAGAAATGCACCAACTTCATTTTTAAAGTCTCAGGGACATCCTCATTATGTCTCTCTAGAAGATCTCGAATTGCACAAAATAAGAGATACAGAGTAGTCAGTCTCTGTTGCCCGTCAATCACATCGTAATCCGGACCTGTGGTAGGGCAGACAACCACGCTACCAATGAAGTACTCGCTTGCGTTTTCAGTGACGAAGTTCACATCTTCCAGTGGAACAAAGACATCGTTGAGCAACCGTTCAACTTGATCAGTTCCCCACACATATTCTCGTTGATATGCTGGCACTCTGTAAAAATCACTAAACACCTCTTCTAATTCAAGGCACTTGCTGTCAATAGTCGCAGTGTTGTCTGTGAGCATACTAATTGTCCTCCTGATAATGTTTTGGCTAATTCTTCATTAGGTTCATTAACTAGATTGTTTAATGGTGAGAGCAATTAGATCACGTTTGCCGCGGTATGTCATTAACAACAAAAATTGGCAAAATGTGTCGCTAGAGTTGTGTAGACTCACCCTAGATGTGAGTAAGTCATTCAGGGACTATTCTGGAGATCAGAGATCAGAATCAAATTACTAGGATTTATTACACGAAAGGAACGAAGAATTCAATTCGACTTACTTGTTGTCATAGTATTTGAAGTGCATAGAATTGAAAAAGTAAAATTAATCAAAAACTTAGTCAAATTTTCACCGGATACCGTCAGTGAAGGTAAGTTATTTTGGAACTTTCCTACGTCACTTCCGTCCACTTTGCGTACTGAGTTGCCTTATGATTCGAATATACGGATGAACCGATAAAATGTAATAAATGCGGGAAAACTTTAAGGCCGTTTTATTGTGTAGATAAACACCAATGAACATTTTTCTATAAATCGAATTCGCGAGAAGAATCGACACAACTCAGGCCCACAGACTTAAAGCTTTCATTTTGAAAAACAAATCACAACTTATTGATGCACTCTCCCGAGTTGTTGACAATTCGAATGTTATTGTTGACAAACAAGATTTGGTTCCTTACCTCGAAGAACGCCGAGGGAGATTCGTAAGCGAGGCTGTTTGTGTCGTTTTACCAAATTCAACAGAACAAGTCGTAGCGATCGTAAAGGTTTGCAGAAAACATCAAGTTTCGATCGTTCCGCAAGGCGGCAATACAGGATTGTGCGGGGGGTCCGTGTCGACCAAAGATTCGATCATTTTAAATCTTAAACGAATGAATCAGATTCGAAATGTAGATGTCGAATCCTATACCATCGAAGTGGAGGCCGGATGCATTCTGGCAGATATACAGTTAGCGGCCAGCGAGCATAATCGTTTGTTTCCGCTTAGTCTCGGTGCTGAAGGCACCTGCCATATTGGAGGTAATTTGTCCACTAATGCGGGTGGGGTTAACGTACTCCGCTACGGCAATACCCGCGACCTGACCTTGGGTCTCGAAGTGGTACTTCCGGATGGTAGGGTGCTGGACCAACGGAAAGCACTGCGAAAGGACAATACAGGTTATGACTTGAAAAATCTGTTTATTGGTGCGGAGGGAACGTTGGGGGTCATTACAGCAGCGGTATTGAAGTTATTTCCCATTCCTACCCATCAGGCGACTGCGATCTTGGCTTTGGACTCCATTGACAAGGTGGTTCAGTTGTGTGCTAAATCTCGAGTGGAGTCATCGGACTTTGTCAGTTCGTTTGAAGTGATGTCGAGAGCTTGCGTAAAGTCCGCAGTTACGCACATTCCCGGAACTCGTGATCCATTCGAGCAGGGATACCCTTGGTATGTTTTGCTGGAATTGGGAGACAGCACCGTAGACGGTGTCAGTTCCATGGTTGGCGAAAAGATTCTTGAAAGTGCCCTAGATGAAGAACTCATAGTGGATGCCGTTGTAGCAACAAATACGCAACAAGCACAACAAATGTGGCATCTACGGTCGGCCGTGACCGAAGCTCAACGGCACGAAGGTAGAAGTATTAAGAATGACGTAAGCATACCAATCTCAAAAATTCCAGAATTTGTGCAAAAGGCCTCGCCTGCCCTCAAGGCGCAGATTTCCGGAATTCGGTGCTTTGTATACGGTCACATTGGCGACGGAAACTTGCACTTCAATGTTTGCCAGCCTGAGGATATGCATCCCGAAGAGTTTTATGCTCGTTGGAATGAAATCACCGACATCATAAATCACTTCGTTTATCAACTGAATGGTTCATTTAGTGCAGAACACGGAATAGGATTGCTCAAGGTGCGGGAAATGCAATTCTACAAGTCTGATGTTGAACTGAATTTAATGCAGGCGATAAAAAATTCTATTGACCCTGATGACTTGATGAATCCAGGTAAATTGCTACCATCCTGACGATATGGCTCAGGCTTCAATACAGTCACTTAAGTTTGTTGCGTAATGTCCTACTCTTCAGACTAGCGATGGATTTTGAAGGGTTCAGGTGTTTCGGACAGAATCTTGTACACGACCGTGTGGTGTGGCAGGAAAGGCAGCCGGAATCGGAAGCGAGTAAATTCAGCGCCTGTGAGTTGGGTTGATTTCGTTCGTCATTGATCACCGACCAGGCTCGATTTAATGCTGCCGGGCCGAGATATTCTGGTTTCCAGTTAACCACATCGCAAGCTGAATAGCAAATTCCACAGTTGATGCACTGAATAGTTTCGTCGGCTGCCTTTCTCGACTTATTCGAGGGACTGACTTGAGAAAAATCCTTGCTGTCCGGATGAGAAGGAAAAAACGCTCCACCTGCGGCCGTCCACTTGTCAAAGAATGGTGACATGTCTACGACAAGATCCTTCACCACAGGAAAGTTCCTAAGCGGAGCAATTTTAATACGATCTTTGTTGGCAAAGACCGAAGCTTGAGTACGACACGTCCACAGCGGAACGCCATTGACCGACATCGCACAGGTTCCGCACATCCCCACCCGGCAAGCAAAGCGATAGGAAAGACTGTGGTCCTGTACCCGTTGAACGTATGTAACTAAGTCGAGAACGGTCTGCAAGGCAGCACGCGGGACTAGGTAAGTTTTAAATTCCCCGTCTTGTTTACCCCTCCAAATGTCGACCGTAATTGAATCGTTGGACATAGTTAATTGGAGCAGAACTAAGGTGTGGCTAATTCCGGAAGGTTGCGATACAAGTCCAGTGCTTCTGGATTTGCCAAGGCTTCAACATTATCAACCGACTCGTTATGGACAATTTTCCGAACCGCAAGTTCGACAATCTTTCCATTTTTAGTTCTAGGAATATCAGCTACTTGAACAATCTTTGCGGGCACATGTCGAGGGGAGGCGTTTTCACGGATAGTCTTCTTTATTTTGGCGGTTAGTTCAGCGCTTAGCGTGAGTCCTTCACGAAGTCGAACAAACAGGACTATTCGCGTATCGCCATCCCATTTTTGACCAATTACCAAACCTTCTACAACTTCACCAATCTGCTCTGCTTGTCTATAGATTTCTGCAGTTCCGATTCGCACCCCGCTAGGATTGAGCACGGCATCCGAACGACCGTAGACGATCATGCCACCGTTTTCAGTGAGTTTAACAAAATCTCCGTGTCGCCACACGTTGGAAAAATGCTCAAAATACGCCCCTCGATATTTTGACCCATCCAGATCATTCCAAAATCCCACTGGCATTGAAGGAAACGAACTACGACAGACCAGCTCGCCCTTACTGTCGGCTGGAAGTGCGACTCCGTTGTCGTCGAATACCGCAACGTCCATACCAAGTCCAATGCATTGAATCTCTCCACGCCGCACCGGGAGGTTGGGATTTCCGAGAACAAAGCAAGAAATGAGATCGGTGCCCCCCGAAATTGAAGACAAGCATACATCTGACTTTATTGCATCGTAAACGTAGTCAAAACCTTCCGGATTTAGAGGCGAACCAGTCGACATCACGGTTCGCAGGTTATTGAGTTTGTGGGTGTCCTTTGGACGAATACCAGCCTTGGCAATAGCGTCTATATACTTTGCAGAAATTCCAAAAAGATTGATATCGTAGTCATCCAAGTAGTCAAAAAAAGCGTGTTCGTTTGGATAGAAAGGAGATCCTTCATACAGCACGATGGTGGCTTCGGAAGCAAAGGCCGAAACCAGCCAATTCCACATCATCCAACCACATGTTGTGAAGAAAAACAGTTTGTCACTACTTTTTAAATTTACATGCAGCCGATGTTCCTTGAGGTGCTGTAGTAGAGTACCGCCGACTCCGTGGACAATGCACTTCGGAGCACCGGTCGTTCCCGATGAAAACAAAATAAACAGAGGATGATTGAAAGGCAATTGGATATGTTCAATGACATTGTCCGAATATCCGGCAGTATATTCATCCAGCGTTGTCATCCCACCAGGTAAATCGAGATCTGTCTCGTTTAGGTAGGGAATGACAATCAGTGACTCAAGATTGGGTAGTTCCTTGGCGATCGCGTTTAGTCTGTCGGTGATGTCGAAAGGTTTTCCGTTATAGGTGTAACCATCAACGGAAATTACGATTTTCGGATTGATCTGACCAAATCTATCCAATACACCTCTAACACCGAAGTCCGGTGAACACGAAGACCAGGTAGCACCACAGGATACCGCTGCAAGCATGCATATCACTGTTTCTGGAACATTGGGCATATAGCCGGCAATGCGGTCTCCGGGTTGAATGCCACGCTCTCGAAATGCACGAGAAAGTTGATTGACTGCAGAATTGAGCTGTGCATAGGTCAACACAACATCCGGCCGGTCCTCTCCTCGGAAAATTATTGCAGGATGGTCATCCGACCGACGCAACAAGTTGTCCGCAAAGTTCAGTTGGGCATCCGGAAACCACCTTGCACCAGGCATTAGATGTTTGTTAACTACAGTAGCTTGACTAAGTTTGGTTGCTCTAACTTCAGAAAATTCCCAAATTGCCGACCAAAATTTTTCAGACTCACGTACAGACCAATCATGCAATTGCTGAAAATTTAAGATATTAAGATCAAACTTGCTGTTCACCATCTGAGTGAACTTAGACAGTCCGGAATCACGGACTGCTTCTTCAGATGGTTGCCACAAAAGAGGATTCATAATTACTTCTGCAGTGATTGCAAAATTAACTCATGAAGGCGTATTGTAGGGGTAAGGCCGTAGTGTACTTGATTCTCTCCATTGCAAAACTTGAACTGACATCATTCAATTCTGTTGAGGCAATCAGTCTTTTGTAGAATCGATCATATTCATCAATGTTTGGCACAACCACTCGCATCAGGTAGTCTATTTGACCGCTCATGCGATAAAACTCGACGACTTCTGGAAATGTAACGACTGCTCTTGAAAATGATTCGAACCACGCAGCATTGTGTTGGTTAGTTCTGACTGCAACAAAGACGTCAACTCCAAGATTGATTTTGTCTCGATTCAGTAACCCAACCTTGGACTGGATAACACCTTCACGTTCCAAATTACGAATACGTCTCCAGCAGGGTGTCGTGGTTAAATTAACTCGTTCAGCGATTTCTTGAGTGGACAAGGTTGCATCCATTTGAACGTAGTTAAGAATTTCAATATCTATGCTATCCATAGTTGCTCCTTCCTATTAGTGTTATTTTTTTGGAAAAATAATATCAAATAATTCTAACTACTCCAAACCGAGTCGTAAGGTTTTGAAGATTAATGCGAACAGATTAAGTGGTTGATTAATTTCTAAATTTACTGACCAATTTCTTGGTTGCCGGATCTAAAAATCCTTGAATGGTAGCTTCGGTTTCAAAGTCCATAGCTCGATTCAATTCTGCATAGTCTGGATAACCATTGAATGCACGTTTTAGGTTTTGTACAGCGAGCTGTGGCATCGATGCTATCTTTTGTGCAGCTTCCAACGCAGTAGCAAAGACAGATTTTTCTGCGACGACCCTCCAGGCAAGTCCCATCTCAAGGGCTTGTTCAGCAGAAAATTCCTCGCCTAAAAATATCAGTTCACGTGATTTTGACAATCCAACCTGTTTGGGAAGAAGCCAAGTCACTCCGCCTGTTGGAAACATACCCCAGCGAATTTCCGGAAAAAAGCATTTTGCATCCTCGGCAAAAACTGCAAGATCGGCATTGATTACCCACTCTAGGCCACCACCGACGGCCCAGCCATGAACTGCGCAGACCACAACTTTGTCGCCCATAACGATTCTACGAGTGATATCTTGAATGTTTTCAATAAATGTTCGAGAATCAGATTCGCTTTTAGATTGACTTGAGAATTCCTTTAAGTCATCCCCGGAGCAAAAGGATCTGCCAGCACCGCGTAAGACAATAACGTTTACTGATGTATCGCCCAATGCCCCATCAAGAGAATTTCGCAAGTCTCCAAGTAGTTCCGAATTAATCGCATTGAGCCGATGTGGCCGATTCAGCGTCAAAATTCGAACTGCTTCGATGTTTTCAATGATTACGGTCTTACCCATAGTCCAAGTGCCTTCAAAATTAGTTCGCTTGAGTGCTTCTACGATACTACTTCAAATCGTTTATTTAAGTGTCAATTGATGAATGATCATGCTGACATGTGCAAAGTCCTCGAATTAACAAGATCGCAAAATGCCGTATAATTTGCCGTTGGTTTATTTATTCGGGATATGGCGCAGTCTGGTAGCGCACCTGCTTTGGGAGCAGGATGTCGGGGGTTCAAATCCCTCTATCCCGACCATCGTTTATGCGCCTGTAGCTCAAACGGATAGAGCAACGGCCTTCAATTAGGAGCCTTCGTTAGAAATTTAGGAACTTTCGAAGTGCAGAGCACTGTATCGGTGAAACCTTAACGCGTAGCGGCGATGGCAATACCGAGGAAACCAAAAATTCGGGATCCGTAGAGACTATACGTGCTCCACCTGAGATGGTGAAGATATAGTCCAGACTACAAACTTGTCGCAACTACCACATTGCAGCAGGGCAGTGAAAACTGTAGTGGTAAGCTAAGCCGTAGGTTGCAGGTTCGAGTCCTGCCAGGCGTGCCAGGCATGTATTTGATTCTACGCAGTTTGGATGTAGAATTAGACTCATTCGAAAGCGATTTTGAAACTTTAAGATTTGTGGTGGGCGTAGCTCAGCTGGTAGAGCTCTGGATTGTGGTTCCAGCGGTCGTGGGTTCGAACCCCATCGTCCACCCCAGATTAATGAAACTTCGCAATTGACGTGCCAATTCCTTTCGCCGCCGAATCTGGGTCGAAGCGAATCATTTACTGACCTTTGCGCTTGGGTGCGGTGTTAGAGGTGTATTCCTCCGCCAAACCTATGCTTATAATCTTCTAGAGTAAATTGGCCGATAACTCGTTTGGTTGTAATCGACCCATTTAAGATTTTCATCTAGATGCACCACAAAATGCAACTCCCGTCACTGGAAGAAATTCAATCTGCTGCAACAATAGTTGCAGAACATGTCCCTCCGACACCACAGTACAAGTGGCCTTTGCTCTGTCAACGTTGTGGAACAGAAGTTTGGGTGAAGCACGAGAATCACACTGCGATTGGGTCGTTCAAAATTCGAGGTGGCTTAAACTATCTTGCTAAACGTCGACCAAACTCCATTATTTCAGCGACTCGTGGCAATCATGGTCAGTCAATTGCCTACGCGGCATCCAAAATTGGAGCTGTGGCTACCATTGTGATGCCGCATGGAAACAGCAAGGAGAAGAATGCTGCCATGCGGGCTTTGGGTGCACAACTGATAGAGTATGGCAGGGATTTTGACGAGTCACTTATACACGCAACTTCATTAGGGGAAAATTCTGGTGCTCATTTTGTTCCGTCTTTCCATCGCGACTTAGTAGTTGGCGTAGCAACCTATGGTTTGGAACTGTTCAGTGCGGTGGAGAACATTGATACGGTTTATGTTCCAATTGGACTGGGTTCAGGAATTTGTGGGGTGATTTCTGCTC
The DNA here is from genome assembly GCA_965200645.1 of Arenicellales bacterium. Taxonomy (GTDB): domain Bacteria; phylum Pseudomonadota; class Gammaproteobacteria; order Arenicellales; family JAJDZL01; genus CBDAUN01. The sequence goes on along the minus strand of CBDAUN010000001.1, from coordinate 151,630 downwards.
GTGAAGCACTTGGTTTGAGTACTGAAATTGTCGGTGTAGTCGCAGAGCAGGCGGATGCATACGCCCAATCATTTGAACAGCGGCAAGTTATCGAAACTCAGTCCTCAAACACCTTTGCGGACGGAATTGCAGTTCGAGTGCCGAATTTAGACTCTCTACAAATCATACTTGATAACGTCAATCGTATCGTTCGGATAAGTGAAACAGAAATTGCAGCTGCTATGCGTTACTTCTTTACAGACACACACAATATTGTCGAAGGCGCAGGAGCCTCGACTTTAGCAGCGGCACTAAAGGACAAGCAAAGGAATGAGAACAAAAGAATTACTGTCATCGCTTCGGGTGGCAATGTTGACACTGATGTTTATCGCAAAATTCTTAGCGACTCTTAGTAGGGTTGAATAGAGAATCGTGCTGGCGAGTCAGTGAAGTAATAACTGGGTTAAACCTGGAATATTTCAAATTCAGCGTTTCAGGCACTTCACCTTGAACAGGATGACCGGTATGCTAACCGTTTTATCAATTAGTGCATTTATTCTCAGGCACTTCTACAATTTCACCTTATTTAGCTGGTAGGTGTGTGGTTTGTTGAAGACTTTAGGCGCGCTGGTGAAATTTACTCTAAGTTGATTTTACTAAGTCGTTTCCAGATATTGGCGAACTAATTAATAATGATGGGACCAGACTGTTCTCTTGGAGGGATTGACTGGGTCATCACTTCTTTGCAGTGAGTGCATATTTCATCCGACGGTGATAGAAATTCGCATAGTGTATCAAACAGGTCATGTAAAGCGTCTTCCTTGCCGGTTGCTAAGTGATAGAAAGACGCACCATCAATTTGGTACAAGTTGTTTCGAATAGGCACAGTTTTTCGAACGGGTCGCTTTGGAATCACAAATACCAAGTATGCTTTCCACAGTTCTTTCTTCTGGCGAATGGCTGTAATTAAGTCATCTTCAACTTTCGATCTGTTTGTCGCATTCATCGTGTTGTGCTTGTTCTTCACTTCAGCGATTATTTTCGCTGACTGACATTCCAAATCATAGCCGGCATCATGGTTATCCCATCCGTCCACTGAACCGAGAATTGATTGGTGAAATTGACCAATTGAATTTCCAATTGCTCTCATCCCCGATTCAGCATCTTGAAAAATGTTCAACTGGTTTGGGTCGGTTAGTTTAAATGTGGAAGCCATAAGCAGAGATGCGAATGGATCAACTACATTAACTTTTCTTCTTTGTCTCGCCTTTTTTACGGCGTTGCTGCTTGATAATAGAAGGTTATTGGTTGCCTGTAGAAAATCTTCTTCCTTGATCCAATTTAGACTATACCCTTGGCTTGTTCTAAACTGCAATTTTGGTCCCTTGGTTCAATTCAATGCCCAAGGCTACCCTGTGCATCCGATTGGCTACACGACAAGTCGTACCAGACCCGAGAAACGGGTCCAGAACAACATCACCTTCGTCCGTGAATAAATTGATGAAGAACTCTGGCAACCATTCGGGAAACGCAGCACTGTGTCCAGTGTTGTGACACACTGGAGAGTTGTGTAGAACGTTCGAAGGGAACACCATTTTCCGTCCTTCCCACGCTTCAATTCTTCTGCCAATCTTTGAATTGGTTGAGGATTCCCGCCGTTCCCTATCGTTATCACTCATATTCCGTAATCGAGTTTCCGTCCAGTCTCCTATTGGCACCCTCACCGATTCCTGGCGCATCTTGATGTCCTTAGTCTTGCTGAAATGTAAAATCCGTTCCCAAGCATCTCTAAATCGGAATTTCCAGCGGCCTGGCGCAGAAGTTTTCTTGTGCCAGATATACTCCTCCACCCAGCGAAAGCCAACTTCATGCTTTAGTGCGAGGATCAATTCAAGAACATAAGTGTGTCTTTCGCCATCCTCGCATCTTTCTTTAATGTTCAGTACAAATGAACCGGTTGGCTTCAGAATTCGGTGCATTTCCTCAGCACGCGAACAGAACCATTCAACATATTCCTCCGGATTAATGCCACCGTAGGTATGTTTTCTCGCGTCAGCATAGGGTGGTGAAGTGACAATTAGGTCAACGGAATTTGACGGCATCAACTTCATTACATCGTAACAATCACCAAAGTGGATCTGACTTTCCATCAAACTATTTATTACTCCTGAATGCGATTTATCACCTCTAATTATGACACTTTCCACGCTGCCAATTCAACCTCTCGTCAGACCATCGTCACCTCACTAACCTTTTGTAAGCGACCTCATTATCGGGAAACATTAAAAATGCTGCATGATTATGAAGTCAGTTTGATAGTTTTTGTCTGAAGTGAGTGCTATCTTGGAATGTCTCACTTAACCATTTTGAAAATATTAATGCCCGGATGCTGACTCACGCCCGGCATGCTAAAAGATCTGAGCAACTGCGAGTAGATGTGGGCGAGTGTCGCGAGTATCTTACGTCGCCCGGGAACCTCTGACAAATAGGTCATGCCGAGTCGGGCGACAGCAGAAGCCAAACGCATCTATCGGTGTTGAGGATTAACCTGGATCTCGGCCCCCTTTGCGCTCCCCAAAGGACGATCGTCTCCAGCGAGTCGTTAGATCTTCTGTTTTCTTCCTGGCATCCGAGCGATCCATGTAGTGCTCATTTTGACTTGTGGTTCTTTTAAACCAATGACTCACAAGTGAAAATGTCGGAAGTCAAACAATATGTCTTTGCCTAGCGTCAATCATATCGAGTTAACTATTCAAAGGATAGGCACGGCAAATCAAAGACATTCCGGTTCTTTACGAACCCGCTCCGTTCAACTTATGCCGCAACTCGGAAACATCATCCGGCGATAGACCACTGTGCTTGACAACAAAAGAATCGTCTAAATTGTCGCGTATTAAACTCTCTGCAAACTCCCAGTTTCGTTTCTGTATGCCTTCTTGCCTGTCTTGCCTTGCGTATTCATCTAATATCGGCAACATTTTGCTCATGATTCTTTTGTCCCGTTCAACATTTAACTGTTCTATTTTCATCAGTCGCTCTCGATCTTTATATTTCGGGTCCCGCTGACATACATATGCCACCATCGAGGCATACAGTAATTCGTAACCCACCATGCCATATAACCTTTCAGACGCCAGTCGCAACATCTGGCCCACCACAGCATCATCTAAATGCCATATATGCGTAAGAATATAGAATACCGGGGCAAACTTCAAATCCTTTGCTCTTCTTTGAACTAACTCGTCCATTAAATTGACAAACAGCGCTCGAATGTGCAGTGACTTGGCATCGTACTTTCGAAGTTCCTCGGACGACAGTTTCAACGCAACAGGATGCGTGGTATCGAAGTTCCAGTGCTGTTCACCGTGATACACCACTACGGCCATCACCAACGCATCAGGATGCGCATAGCCGACACTGTACATATACCGTGCCACCTGAGCCAGCGTCTGCGGGTCCGGATGACTTTTGAATTCATACACGAACTGTGCCCGGGGATCTGCTTCGCTGGCCTGGTTGATCTTCATCGACATCAATCCATCAGGACGAAGTTCCACCTGCCATGCACTGCCTAAGATCTCGGTTTGATAATCAATGTGATCAGTGTCAAGTTCCAACCGTAACGCATCGGGCAGTGACAGTTCGACCAGTTCTTTGCGAAACTCCGGAAACGACGCTAAGACGCTTTTGAAAAACAAATCATGATACGGCCTGCCCGTAGCAGGATTGCCTGGCTTGGTGGTTACACTCAATTTAACTCTCCGGGTGGTTTGATGACTGTGCTATACGTCAAAGGTTGCGCTGGACCATGCCGAACTATCAAAACATGCCACGACTGCATGATCTGCAGTAAAACAACTCAGCCGCGATGCACACAAAGTCGAACGCAATGAATCCGAGTGCGACACCCATGGCCACCATGCAACAATTAAAGTACCTAAGCCTGTATCTTTAAGTGTCAGGGCGGTTCAAGAACTTCCGTCGTTTCTGTCCTGCCGTGATGGTCCATCACTCAGTGACATTGTAAACCTTTTAGTTTGTAGCGATTTTTGAATCAAGCCTTCAATTCACCGAACTAGCACAACTGAGTGTCGAAATCTGAAGTCAGTTAATCTCTATCATGAAAAAAACAATGTTTGACAGTGATTCGAAGTTATCAGTGAACCCAAATATGAGAGGGTTTCGGGTGCTATAGCGTGATGATGTGACTGTTGTTTTCAATGAGTTAATCTTTCGTTTACCCCACAAAATGGGCTTTTGACCAGGCTTTTAGGCGGTTTTCGGTGCTGCCTCACAAAAACCACCCCACAACCTCCAAAGGCGCCACTATCAAACACTTAAGCGATTGATACTGCTTAATCAAATGCCGCATGCTCAGGGCGTTTCGAGTAGCGTGAACACTCGAATTCACAAACTACAGCCAATCCGGTGCGGCCATGATCAATGATACGCTGTTTTCCTGGTACTTGTTCGATGAGCTCTGTGACCTGACACGCAACCGGCCTAATCACTGTCATCGCCCGAAAGGAGCGACACCGCCAAGCGTGCACTTTATCTGCACATTGCCGCCCATCGGCACTGTTCGACGACCCATCAGCGCCGGACCCGACAATGCTCACAAAAATCGCACGAATGACTCGCCGGTATTCCTTCCATATCGGATCCGATTGGGCGAAATATCGACTTTAAAATTGTAGATTAATTACAAACGGGAAACTCTCTCGTGCTGTGTCTGACAAGCACCTTTAGGTGCGATTCTATATAATAATTATTGATAGCGTATATCAACCTACTCTGCCTTCCGAGCTAATCAACAGTTGCCGTCCCATGAGTGAACGCCGGCGAAGAACTTCGTCAAAGCGAAGAACGCGGGAATCGCATTCGCTAAAGCCTTCCAAATGGAGCAGAGTACTCAACCCCTATCCACCTGTAAAGATTCTTTCAGAAGATCAAATAGAGGCAATCCATCAAACTTCGCTAAACGTACTGCGAGATGCTGGGATTAAGTTTCTAAATTCTCAGGCACGAGAAATCTTTCGTGCCAAAGGAGCAGAGGTGGACGAGTCGGAGCAGATGGTTCGATTTGACCCTGAGTTAGTGATGTCATTAATTGACTCGACTTCTGGCAGTTTCACAATAAAGGCACGCAACAATGAACGCAGTGTTCCTGTTGGAGACAACTCCATAAATTTTGCAACTGTTGGCGGACCATCGTTTGTAACGGACTTTGACAAGGGCAGGCGTAGTGGCACGTTGGAAGATCTCTACAACTTTCTAAAAATTGCCGGAGAATTGGAAATTTTTCACTTCTGTGGCGCAAGTCCATTCGAACCAATGGATCTTCCAGCTTCAACCCGACATCTGGACAAGTACCTAGCCGCGATAACTTCACACGATCGTATCTGGATGACTAACATGTTGGGGGCCTTTAGGGCTAAAGATGGATTACAGATGCTTGCTATCGTCCATGGCATGGCGTACGAGGACTTGGCGCAACAGCCCGTGACGATTGGGAACATCAACGTTAACTCCCCACGCCAGGTTGATATCCCAATGGCAGAGGCGATGATTGAGCTCGCAAAGGTGAATCAACCGGTGTTGGTGACACCGTTTACGCTGTTGGGGGCAATGGCACCAACAACCATGGCGGGAGCTTTAGTTCAGCAAAATGCCGAAGCACTAGCCTGCATTGCACTAACTCAGGCGGTCAACCCTGGAGCGCCGGTTGTCTATGGTAGTTTTGCCAGTAACGTTGATATGCGTACTGGTTCTCCTGCATTTGGAACGCCGGAGTACGTGAAAACAACTTTGGCTAGTGGTCAGTTGGCCCGGCGGTATAACTTGCCACTGAGAACTAGTGGCTCAAACGCCTCTAATCTTCCCGATGAACAGGCAGCATACGAGACTAGCATGTCAATTTGGTCGTCTGTACTTGGCCATGCCAATTTGATACTGCATGGCGGTGGCTGGCTTGAAGGAGGACTGACGGCTTCGTTCGAAAAGCTTGTCATTGACGCAGAAATTCTGCAGATGTTTGCAGAGTTATTGAAGCCAATGGAGGTGAGCGAGGACACGCTCGCCCAAGATGCGATTGCGGACATTCCACCAGGCGGTCACTTTTTTGGGTCAGCTCACACTATGAAGCGCTATGAGGATGTGTTCTATTCGCCGCTATTGTCAGACTGGCGTAATTTCGAGACCTGGAAGGATGATGGGGCATTAAGCGCATCTCAGCGTGCAAACCATGTCTGGAAGACACTGCTTAAGGAACATCAGCCGCCGTACATTGATCCTGCAATAGTCGAAGAATTAAAAACATATGTAGACCGACGAAAATCGGAAATTGAATCTGGGCAGGAAAACGCTGTACTAGATTAGCTATCCAGTTGTATTGGATACCATGCGTATCCAGTTGGAAAACAGAGCGATTCCATGGTTATCTACACCACCTAGATTTAATGCAATCTGCGCTTCTGGAAATTCCGGCAATTGGCTTCCGTTATCCAAAGCAGTTTTAAGATTAGTTTGAAATTGGTTTAGTAAAAACTCCGCATCGGAAGATAGATAGTTATTTGGATACGGAGGGTAGTCGTCTCTTCCCCCTTCAATGAACAATTCAATCTCACGTTTATATTCCTTTAGAAGACTGATAGCATCATATTCAGGGTGACCTTGTAAAAACACCCACCGCTTGTCTGCACTGATGGCGATGTGAAAATCAGCATCATCACTAGTTGCCAAAACTTCAATACCGGTGCCATGCAGTTGTGACTCAGTCATTTCGAAAACATGAGAGTGAACCGCTAGAAAATTTGAGTGAATCCCTTCGACTAAGGGACTATCGGGTCGCGTAACTTTATGCTCAAAGTTTCCCCAACGCTTACCGTTTGCGCACTTCACTCGGTTTATGCCGTGCACATGTTGAATTACAGCATGGGTGGCCAAACAGGAGCAAAGTATCGATTTAACATTACAAGTTGCCCAGTCGAAAACGTTCACCAAATGATCCCAAAACGGCTCATCGGAGAGTTCTGATCTTTTAGGGTTTGCTCCCGATAGCAAAAGAGCATCTAGATTTTTCCCCTTAATATCTGAGAATGATTGATAGGATTTATACACATACTCTGCCGTTGCTTCATTTCGCTCGATTCCTTTAATGGTAAACGGGTGAACGACCACTACATAGTTAGAGGAACCGGCACAAAGAAGTCGAAAAAACTGTCTTTCGGTCGCTTCAATTGCAGCGTCTGGCATCATGTTTAGGAAACCGATATGCAACGATGGCAAGTCGATGGTCGACGCATCGCTAACATCAATTATTTCCAGACTTTCCTGTAAACGTAGACGGGTAAAAGAATGTAATGATGGAGGTAAGGCGAGTGGCAAAGTAGCAATAAATTAAAGTGAATTTAGTCTCAGTTTAAGATGGCAGTACAGAGGCTACGAGTTCAATAAAATCTTGCTCATCGCGTACTCTGCTAACCTCGTCTGCGCTTACTGTGCAACCATATTTCTCTGCAATTTTTTCATATTTTGGGCGTCGGTAGTCCACAAGTTGAGGGAAAATCCATCGAACGAACTCCTTTGGCTGAATTTCATCGGATGATCCTAAATCTTCTTTGTTGAGATATTCCTCAAGCTTCTCATCAATGAATTTTTCGTTGTAATAGAGCGGTTTGGGGTGTTGAATTTGCCGCTGTATCACGAGTTGCTCCAACTGTGCATCCGGACTAATGTAAATGATGATGGTGTGCTTAGAAAGATGCTTTAGTACTTTAGAGCTGTCCAATTCGCAAATGCTACCGCTTGCGTCATTAATGAAGTGGGGGTATCCATAAATCACGTCAGCTTTTCGAATAAACTCACTGACATCCAGCATGGAGTTAATTTCTGCTTTTCGGTGCAGCCGTTGCCGGCGAATAAACTCGTTGTAGGGGAGACCCTCCTGGTCGCTCGAGCCAATCATGCCCGTATACTTCGACAGTAAGTGTAAGTTGTCGAAGGTCATCGCATTACCAAAGTATATGGAGTCGCTAAGTAAAAGGTCACGAAAAAATTTAACCTCCATAGCCTTTTCCTTGATGGTATCGATAATTGGTTCCGAAAGGTAACCTGTTCCGATGCGGTAGTCTGCCGAAAAGTGATACCACAGGTCTTTTGGTAGTTTTCGTGCGAGTGTCGTTTTCCCGACACCTGACATACCAATCAGCGAGATCGCCTTACGCGCCATGCGCTTAAATTCTGCGGAAGTGGGAATCATTTGAAAATTTGGTTGTGAATGGGTTGGGTGTTAAAGCGAATTAATCATCGTTCGCAAAAAGCATAGAATCAAGCAACTTGTGCTGATCAAGTTGTTGTAGATCAGTAAAGCCACCGATGCTCTTGGAGTCGATAAATATTTGCGGTACCGTGTGTTTCCCATCTGCTCGCTCAATCATCTCCGACTTTACGTCTTGCTTGAATAATGTGTCGTACTCGATAAAGTCCACACCCTTGTTGTTGAGCAGACGCTTGGCGGCGAAACAGTATCCGCAAAGAGGGCTGGTATAGATTTCTACTTTTGCCATAACCTTAGCTAATTCCCGTGTGTCCGAATCCGCCGCTTGAACGCTCAGTTGTTTCAAAGTCCTTGACGATATCCAACTCGGTCTGAATCACGGGAACAAACACCATCTGTGCGATCCTGTCTCCGGGATTGATCGTAAAGTCACGATCGCTGCGATTCCAGCAGGACACATAAACCTGTCCCTGGTAATCGGAGTCAATTAGCCCAACCAGGTTGCCGAGCACAATTCCATGTTTGTGACCCAGCCCGGATCTAGGTAAAAGTACTGCGGCGATTTTTGGGTCTCGTATATTAATTGCCATTCCGGTCGGAATCAATTCACAAGCGGAAGCGGCAACCGTTAAGGATTCTTCTACACAGGCCCGTAAATCCAATCCAGCAGATCCGGATGTGGAGTGTACCGGCAGTGGGATTTCTTTGCCGAGCCGCTTATCTAGTATTTTGCAGGCGATCTTTCGCATGAAATCGCTGAGAGATCTCCGCGATAAGTTGTTCAGCAACTTGTCGCTTGGGTGCTGTTTCTATGGTGGTGACCCCTGATCTGTCAATCAGCTGAAGGGAGTTTTGTTCAGAGCCTATAGCGCTATTTTGACCCTTTACACTATTTGCTGCAATCAAGTCGGCACGTTTTGACAGCAGTTTTCTTTTTCCCTCCGAAATTATGTTCGAGGTTTCGGCAGCAAAGCCAACGGCAAAAATCCCTGGCGCAGTCTTCTTGACTTCAGCAAGAATATCAGGGTTTTCGACGAGTTGGATCGACAAACCATTCTGATTCTTTTTGATCTTTTCTGACTTAGTCATTTTGGGTCGATAATCGGCGACTGCGGCAACTGATATGAAAATGTCTTGATTGGCTAAATTCTCTTTAACGGCATTGAGCATATCTACCGCACTGTCAACTTTTACAAACCTGTTCGCATCAGGGATTTGTCCTGTACCATCAGTGACCGGACCGCTAACGAGTGTTACAGTTGCTCCGGCCTGAGCAGCTGCATCGACAATTGAATATCCCATTCGTCCTGAACTTCTATTAGTGATGCCACGCACCGGATCCATCGCCTCCCAAGTTGACCCGGCAGTGACTAGCACATTGAGTCCTGACATCGGGCCAGATTCTGCTGCAATAATCCGTTGCACTATCTCTTGGGGTTGTAGCATACGACCGGGTCCTACCTCTCCGCATGCTTGAGAACCCGAATCAGGCCCCAAAATAGCGATACCCCGGTTACGCAATGTGGCTAAATTGTCTTGAGTAGCTTGATTCTCCCACATAACTTGGTTCATAGCCGGTGCCACAGCGACTGGAGATTTTGTCGCAAGGCAAATAGTAGACAGTAAATCGTTCGCTAACCCATGCGACAATCGAGCCAAAAAACTGGCGCTTGCAGGTGCGACGATCACTTGGGTTGCCCAGCGAGCCAATTCGATATGTCCCATACCGGCCTCTGCTTGTGAGTCGAACAGTTGCCGGCGCACCGGGTTACCACTAACCGCCTGCATTGTCAGTTCGGTTATGAACTGAGTCGCTCCTTCTGTCATAACGACTCGTACCTCAGCATCGATCTCGCACAGCCGGCGTGCGAGTTCTGCACTGCGATAAGCAGCAATTCCGCCAGTCACTCCCAACAGTATTTTTCTGTTACTTGATTCGGTCATAAATATTAAAATAATGCTTAATTAATGGCATAACAAGGCTTTTGGTTTCCATATACTGCGTTGAAATTTTTGATTTAATTTCCGTAATGATATAGAATCACGCACTTGTTATTTCAACTGTATTTTCTAAAACTGGCCTATTGAGATACCTTTTCGATGCCTAACGTTTGTCAAGTGACCGGGAAAAAGACGATTTCCGGTAACAATGTATCGCATGCTCATAATAAGACGAAACGTAAGTTCCGTCCAAACCTTCATTATCGCAGGTTTTGGGTCGAGAGCGAAAATCGCTGGATTAAACTGCGCGTTTCGCAAAAGGGAATTCGCACCATCGACAAGAAGGGAATTGATGTTGTCATTGCTGAATTGCGAGCTGACGGCGTAAAAGTTTAGATGGCAGACATCTAGGAGTTCAAACGAATGGCAGAGGGTAGCAAAAAGAATCCAAGAGAAAAAGTAAAACTGGAATCTTCAGCAGGTACCGGACATTTTTACACAACTTGGAAAAATAGACGTAACACCGATGGCAAGCTTGAATTGAAGAAGTTTGATCCGGTCGTTGGGAAACACGTAATCTACAAGGAAAGTAAACTCAAATAAGTCAAACAAGCGCATTTCGAAGAGTGATAGAAATGCGGTCCAACAATCCCGAGTAAGCAACACGGTAGAAAGAGTTGCGAAGGTGTTTCCCGATCAAACAGATTGATTGTGAGATAGGCACCTTATGTATAACTTAAATCAGCTCGGACTTCGAACCACCGTTTCAGGTATGCCACTGGAATGGATCGACTACAAGGATGCTATGCGGCTGTACCATCATGGAAGCATTGTCTATTCACTTGGCGAAGTAATGTACAAGATACGTGGTGGAACTAATGCGATCACTGGTCAGCGTTCTGAGTTCGAAATTAGTGCCATTATGGCGACCGATGGCAATTATCGATATGCCAACTTCAATAAGCCGGACTACACGCCTCCGCTCAACAATAAGGCATTATTTGCGCGAGACGGGAACATTTGCATGTACTGCGGTGACAAGTTCAGGCATTCCATGTTATCTCGAGACCACATCATTCCGATCAGTCGCGGAGGAACGAATTCGTGGACCAATGTGGTAACCGCCTGCAAGCGCTGCAATAATCACAAGGCAGGCTTCTTGCCCGAAGAAGCAGGGTTGAGTCTGTTGGCGGTGCCGTTTGTGCCAACCTACGCGGAGTATGTGTTCCTCAAGGGCAGACACATCCTTGCTGATCAGATGGAGTATCTTGCGGCTCATTTTCCGCGCTCAAGTCCATTGAAGTCGCGAATAGAGCAATACATTAATTAAAGAGATTGAGGCACTTGAAGACGAAGTGCCTTAATTTTTGAGGTTATATACAAGGTTGTCCAAATTTTCGGATTACTTGAACTGGTGTGTTTGCATGAAAAGTGCACTGCTTGTGTGTAGACCGTATTGGGCATTTCTCAAAAATATCAGACTTTCGCCTGTTCCAAGTATTAGTCGAACTTCTTGACTCGCTTAATTTCCGTTGTAAGCGACACCCTTTTTCTCCAATCACGTGCATTGAGCCATATCCGCCAGATTTTGTTTCGTGCCTGAAATTTAGCCGTGAGTCGCTGCCTAGAGTACATACTTCTGCGCCAGGACCCTGGTGCTGGTCATTATGAAACGATTTCTTTCAATTCTGACAAATACAGCCCACCCACCCGTACTACAAATCATTCTTTGTGCATTACAATCAGCATAGACCACAATATCAAAGATTCAGCTAAAAATTACAAAGCCGACAAGTTTATTAGAAAAAAAATGAATACTGCAATTAATACTCGATTCGCGGTACTTGACTGTGAAACTACAGGATTTGGCAAACATGACAAAATTTGCGAGATTGCAGTAGTAACACTAGATGGACAGAACTTCGAACCAGTCGAAGAATATGACACGCTTGTCAACCCTGAACGCGACGTTGGAGCAGGACACATTCATGGAATCACTGCTACAGCAACTGAGAATGCACCGACTTTCAAAGAAATTGCACCAGTTTTGGCTCGTCGTTTGGATGGTGCGGTTCTCATAGCTCACAACATTAGTTTCGATAGTCGAATGGTAAAACAGGAATTTGATCGAATCGATGCTTGGTTCAACCCAGGGAAGGGCTTGTGTACCATGAAAGCGGCGGGCGGTGTGAATCTTTCGCTGGCTTGTAAGCGTTTCGACGTGGCACTGGAGCAATATCACCGAGCGTTGGCCGACGCTCGTGTAACAGCAAAACTTGCGAAAAAATTGTTTCAAGATGAAGCTGAACTGCAGTTAGTCTCTCCAGCAATTGCCACGGCTGACGGTGTGCCTAATCCACGGACACTGCGTCGCGAAGCGACAAATTTAGCCTCCACTCCGCTTTCGCGAATCATTTCATTCGCTCATTCCCCTTGGAAAGATCAGCCAACAGGAATTTATCGGTATGCTTTAAATCATGCTCTAGATGATGGCGTGATTGATGCCAGTGAACGAAGTCAACTACAGGAGCTGGCACAAGAACTACACCTATCGCCAGACGACCAATATGCTCTGCATAAATTACATTTGGCGTCGGTTATTGCCAGTGCTGAATTTGACGGCGTAGTGACTTCTAAGGAACGCGAATACATTATTAAAGTAGCGCAAGCCTTAGAAATTGACGATCAGGAATTACCCGAAACAACAGAACTAGAGCAAAATGGTTCCTTGGTAGTGGGTATGCATATATGTTTTACCGGAACCGCTATGATTGAAGATTCACCCTTTACCAGAACCCAACTCGAGACTATCGCTACATTAGCTGGGTTAATCCCTGTGGGAAGTGTCACAAAGAAAGGATGTGATATTTTGGTAACTTTTGATACTGCGAGCAGGTCTGGCAAAGCAAAAAAAGCACGCGATTACGGCAAGCCGATTATCAGCGTCGATGATTTTCTGTTTCAAACAAACGCAGATATCACTGGTTGAAGTCCCATCCACCATACTCCCTTTCCTTTTGCTTGACCATGGGAAACGCTGACTAACTGAGAGCCAAACTACTTCCACCTACTGATTGGATTACAGCAGTCTAATAGTATGTAAATGGGGATCTTTGCAAACGGCTCAACCAGTTTGCAAAGGGTTAGTAAGCGGAATACGGGGATGAATCAGAGAACTTTGACTTTCCGTATTGGCCTAACAAGCCTTAACGAACTTTTTCGAGAAACTTGCGGGTAAGTTCTGATTTTGGATCTCCAAAAATTTGACTTGGAGGTCCGGCTTCTTCGATCATGCCCTCGTGAACATATGCAATTCGGTCTGACACATCGCGAGCAAAACCCATTTCATGGGTAACGCAGATCATAGTCATTCCTTCTTCAGCCAGTAATCGCATCGTGTCAAGAACTTCTCCCACTAGTTCCGGATCGAGAGCTGAAGTGGCTTCATCAAAAAGCATGTAGGCCGGTTCCATCGCTAGCGCCCGCGCAATTGCAAGTCGCTGCTGCTGTCCGCCAGACAGGGAATTGGGGTAATCATCTAATTTCTCGCCCAAACCAACATGTTGAAGCTGCTTAACAGCAATTTCTCGTGCTTCTGCCTTAGATAACTTTTTCACAATACGTGGCGCCAATGCGACATTGTTGAGTACTGTCATGTGCGGAAAGCTATTCCACTGCTGAAATACCATGCCTAATTTCTGGCGGAGTCGATTCGTATCTGTTTCTTTGCTGTGAACGTCCGTCCCATCCACGAGAATTTGTCCGCTATTGATACCTTCTAGTGCGTTGATGCAGTACAGTAGTGTAGATTTACCTGACCCGGAAGCACCAATTATGCTTAGCACTTCTCCTTTATTGACATCTAGATGCACTCCACGAAGAATATGCAACTCACCAAAATACTTATGAACATCACGAATTTCGATCATTGTGCCCACCTCTTTTCCATTCTGTCAGCAAAACGAGCGACAACAAAGGAAATAATAAAATAAAACGCTCCTGCTATTGCAAGGATAAGAAAAGGCTCTTGCGTTCGAGTAATAAGAATCTGCGAAGCTTTCAATAGTTCGACATACAGCAGAACTGATACCAACGCACTGTCTTTCATAACGCCCAAAGCAACCCCGACCCAAGAGGGGAACACAGCACGAATGCCAATTGGAGACACAATATGAATCATGTCTTGCCAGTAACTCATGCCTAAACTGCGTGCTGCTCGCCGCACGGGCATTCCTACCGATTCAATTGCCCCTCGCCAGACGTATGCCACCAGCGCTGCCGTGTAGATTGTTAACACGATCGACCCTGAGATAAATGGACTCAGAGACCAACCCATGATTGGAGCGAAATTGTAAAAAAGAACTAGTTGAATAATTAAGGGTACCGAGCGAAACGCATCCAGTACTGGTCCCAAAACAAACGTATTGAATTTCCGACCTTCATATAGCATCCAGCCGAAAACCACTCCGAGTATGGTTCCCAAACTAATCGAAACAGCCGAAATATAGAGTGTTCTTCCAGCGGCTTCGGTCAGAAACCAAAGATCATTCCAAGAGAATCCGGTGAAATAAACTGGGCTTGATTCCATGCTTATCTATGCTTAGTACTTGAACAGTCTTATGGATAGCAATCTAGACGATCCAAGAATAACCTTCACAATGATGTAGTAGATGACCGCAGTCACTGCAAAGTATTCAAAGATGCGAAATGTCTTAGACGCGAAGAACTGAGTTTCTCCAGACAATTCTCTGAACCCAACCAACATCCCGAGTGAGGACATCAACACTGCCCACACCATTTGATTCGTCATCGGATAGTAAACTATGCGAAGGACTTGTGGGACGATAATCCTAATGTTTGTTTGTAACCCAGTCATACCGAGGCTCTGTGCGGCGCGGATTTGTGTATCTGGAATGGACTGAATGCCGCCGCGGAAGTTCTCCGCCAGGTAACCGGCATTGTTGAAAGTTAATGCGGCTACGACGATCCAATAAGGCGAAAGGTGTATACCAAAAGCACCTAAGCCAAAGCCGAAAAAGAACAACTGAAAAAGTGCGGGTGTGTTTCTGGCCAACTCAATCCAGGACACAGCAAACCAGCGAATCGGCATAATGCCTTTCATTCGCATGAAAGCAAGCGTCAAGCCGAGCACGATGCCGGCAATCATAGAAAAAATTGCTACTTCAAGCGTTAGCAAGCCGGCATCAAGTAAGTCAGGAAGACTACGGAATACCGGGCGCCAGTGAAAGTTATATTCCAAGATTAATCCGCTAAGGCTTCACACCCTTGAATTTAATAACTTAAATCAAGGGTGTGAGAGTTTGATCTTATTTTAATACATTACGCCGGAATTTTAATACATTACGCCGGGGATGATAAGGTCAGGAGCTTGGCCGCCTACAAAATGTCCCCACAACTCTTGGTATCGACCTGAGCGTACCTGCTGAGTGATGAACAAATTCAGATAATTCAGCCACGGCACGTCTTTTCTAGGACCAACAACTGATGTGTAGTCGGTTGTCCAAGGCATGCGCGGACCCGCAACGACAGAGTCATATTGGTCGGTAATCGGTTTTATGGCTGTATTCGTTGTAATTCCAGCGTCAGCTTTTCCTTGAGCAACTGCTAGAAACACTTCGTTTTCAGACTGGTATCCTTGATACAGGTCTACCGTTCCCCATTCCTCTGCGTATTTTAGAAATTCTTGTTCCGGAACAGTCCCCACGGCAGCAGCGACGCGAGCGCCTTTCATATCTTCGAAGGTCTCAATACCGGTTTCTGCTCCTACTACCGCTTGAGCGAAATAAATGGCATATGGAATGGTGAAGCCAACAGTCTTAGCTCGTTCAAGCGTATCTGACGTACCTCCAAATACCACATCAGCTCGGTTTGTTACGATAACTGGCAAACGGTCTGCCCATGTAAGTGGCACCAATTCCAACTCTACATCCAGAGCAGCTGCCAGGTCCTTACAGTATTCAACGTCGAAACCAGCTGGCTCGTTGTTTGCGTCACGATAACCAATGGGTGGAAAATCAAGAACAACGCCGCATCGAAGTTTTCCAGCGTCAATAACATCATCCACCTTGTCTGCTGATGCTGAACTGGTGATCAATGCAGTTGCCATGCCAATGGCAAACAATAAGCTTTTATATGTCATTTGTTTCCTCCAAATTTGTATTTAATTCGTTTAAATGATTCCATTCTATATGATGACCTTCAGTACTCTGAATCGAGACATGTGCTTGAATATCATACTTTTGAGTCTAGATGCAATATTTTTTTACTGTGCAATTGGATATCAATTCTCCCAATTCTAAACCAATGATAGCCTCTGTTCCCAAAAATTTACTTCCAACTACATTTGCAATGTCAATTGAATGTCATCCACACCGTAAAACTCATGCATGAAAACATCAATATGGAAAATGTTGTTTATTCTTCACATTGGCAGCGAATTTCACATCATTCGAGAAGAAAGATGGTGTGACCCTGGAGACTTTGGTTACGGCCGGGTACTTCGATGTCAGGCATTTTGGCGTTGAAACACCGCTTTCCTGCACAATCCTTCGGATCTTTTGCAATTTTTTGAGGATTCAGCAAATCATAATCCAGCCAGAAAGACTGACAGTACGAATTACCGCGGTAGTTTAGGTGCTGGTTGAACCGCGCAAGCGTGCAGAAAAAAGCATCAACGAATCAATATTCGATTCTTCTGCCACTTGGCACCACTCTTCTAAAGATTGGCGCAAGTGTTCGTAGGATGTTGAAGATCGCGATGCAATGTTGTGCAGAGACTCTTTCATTGCATAGACCTTCTCAAGTCGATTGTTGGTCTGTAGCAGATTTCGAAGTCGTTCCTGGTTCTTGACACTGAGTCTTGATTTTTCAGTTGCCAAGAGGCGACGAATTTTTTTGATTTTCTTTTTGTATTCGCCGGATGCCAACCGGATTTCTTCACGACAGACATTCTTAACTACGTCCGTAACGTAATGTGACAAAACATGGAAGCGATTGGTAACAAAAGCTTTGGCTGCTTCTGTGTCAATACAGGTTTTACCTGATTGATAAGACAGCACCGGAATCTTTCTGCGAATTTTAATCAATCGCATGTGGGCTAAAAGCCGGACGTAGTTCCAACCCAAATCAATTTCCCAGGGTCTCGCCGCAAATTGCGCTGACCCGGCAAAGGCATGGTGGTTGTTGTGCAGTTCTTCTCCGCCTATGATTATTCCCCAAGGCACGATATTTCGGCTTTCATCTGGAAGTTCAAAGTTGCGATAGCCGGTGTAGTGACCAATTCCGTTGATCACACCGGCTGCCCAAAAAGGAATCCAAAGTATTTCAACTAGCCAAATTGCCAGACCTGGGCCCAATCCAAAAAGTACCACATTCGATATCAGTAGGATGGTGAGTCCGTAGTTTGGGTGTTTTGCGTAGACTTTTCGCTCCAACCAGTCATCCGGTGTCCCCTTGCCAAACTTTTCCAAAACCCCCGGAGTTCTTGCTGCGCGACGGTAATGAAAAATCCCGCCCCACAGAACGGAGTTGATGCCGGACAGTTGCGGGCTGTGTGGGTCTTCCTCAGTCTCAACTGTTGCATGATGCTTACGGTGAACCGCAACCCACTCCTTAGTCACGATGCCCGTAGTCAACCATAACCAGAATCGAAAGAAGTGGCTCAGCGCAGGGTGCATATCGAGTGCTGAATGTGCTTGACCACGATGCAAGAAGAGTGTTACCGAAACTATCGTGATGTGCGTGAGTCCCAATGCCACCAGCACATAACCCCACCATGGAAGATCAAACATGGGTGAAATCACTTAATGGCTTTCGCATGTTTCGATGGGACAAAGTAATAAAAATAACCGACGGTTAATTTAAGGTGAGCATAGGATTCAACGATCTCTTTCTCTTGTATCCTTTTGCCGATAAGTAATACGTCCTTTGGTAAGGTCGTATGGGGTGAGTTGAACGATGACTCGGTCGCCGCGTAATATTCGAATATAGTTCTTGCGTATCTTTCCGGAAATATGCGCAGTAACGATGTGGTTGTTTTCAAGTTGTACACGAAAAACTGTATTTGGCAATATCTCCATTACCGTACCGTGCATTTCAATTGGATTTTCTTTTGGCAAAACTAACTATTTGGTTCCTTTCTGGATATTGGAAAAATATTATTGGGTATTGACGAAAAATTTAGTTGGTTCAATCGAACCCAAACTAAAAGTATCTAGATCAATAGAATATCGTACAAAATACAACATTAGCGGTTCTTTGCACACCAGAGTTGTTAACTGACGTAGCCAAATTCTAAATCAATTGTTCCAATTCTTCGCCTGTATCACTGTGACAAATTCTATGAAACATGACTACGGTAGCGTTCTGGCGCTGGCAGATGCTGCGGTGGAAAGTTGGTTCCGACATATGCCACGCTCGGCGTTATCAGCACAGGAGCGAAATAGTTGCCAAATCGTGGCGCATCGAGGTTGCTGGGACCACTCAATACCGATTTATGAAAATACCTTAGATGCCTTTCAAGCCGCACTGAATTGTGGTGTGTGGGGAGTCGAATTTGATGTGCAATGGACTTCCGACAACATACCTGTAGTGATACATGATCCCCATACTGCGAGAATTCCAGACTGTGTGGGTGTCGAGATCGGAAAGTGTTCATTTAGTGAATTGCGCAAACACTGTCGTTCGGTGCCTACGCTGCAGGAACTCATCGAAAGATTTGGCAAACGGTTACATTTAATGATCGAGTTAAAAAGCGAAACCATCAGCAAAGTTGGACTTCAAAATCTGACTGCTCAGTTGGCTGTACTTGAACCACTAGAGCACTATCACCTCATGGCTTTGAATGTGGAAACACTCAATTTTGCCGCTGAGTTTCCAATCGAAAGCCGATTACTGATCGCTACTACTGATACTGCAAAGAAGTTTGAACAAACTTTAAAGCATGACGTTGGAGGGTTAACAGGTCATTATTTGCTGCTTAACCGTCGCATGCGCCGGCAACTAGCGCAAAGGAACATCAAGTGGGGAACTGGTTTTGTTAACTCTGTAAACTTGCTTGCTCGAGAAATTCGTTCCGGTACAGAATGGTTCTTTTCTAATTCTGCTGATTTACTGGCGAAACAGATCAGTTGAAGGTAGAAAGTGACTTTTTTGGGATGAGTTCACAGTTACAATCACTGACTTTGAATGCCCAGATGCACCACGTGACAGCCTCGGAGGATTTCCGCAAATGCATATAGGATTTATCGGACTTGGAAACGTAGGAGGAAAATTAGCTGGAAGTCTTTCCAGAAACGGCTTTGAACTAACGGTGCTGGACCTCAATCAGAGCGTAGCACAGCCGTTTTTAGACAAGGGTGCAACCTGGGCAGAGTCTCCCCGAGTCTTGGCGCAGTCGGTAGACCTGGTAATTACCTGCTTGCCAAGTGTGGCTGCCTGTAGCAAAGTGATGGAAGGGCAAGACGGTGTTATTGCTGGACTGTCCGAAGGCAAAATATGGCTTGAGATGAGTACGACTGATGAGTCTGAAGTTAGGCGATTAGGTGCCTTGGTCGCAGAAACAGGAGCACAAGCCGTGGATTGTCCGGTTTCCGGTGGCTGTCACCGAGCAGCTACCGGTAACATTTCAATCTTTGTGGGTTGCAGCCGTCCGACGTTTGAACAGGCCTTTCCAGTGGTACAGGCTATGGGAAGGCGAATATTGCATACCGGCCCACTTGGGTCTGCATCTAAACTCAAAGTGCTGACAAACTATCTCGCCACCGCAAACTTAGTCTCATTGTGCGAAGCACTAACCACAGCCAAATGTGCGGGTCTCGATCTCGCTACCACTTACGAAGCAATTCGAATATCCTCAGGAAACTCATTTGTGCACGAGACCGAAAGCCAGGTGATTCTTAACGGCAGTCGGGACATCAACTTTACCATGGATTTAGTTTGCAAAGACATCACACTTTTTCAGCAACTTGCTGACCGAGCAGACTTAAATTTGGAGTTAAGTCCACTATTGATTGAAATATTCAAGGACGGACTGCAGCGTTATGGGGCACGGGAGTGGTCGCCAAACATCATTCGCAGACTGGAAGAGCAGTGCCAGGAAAGTATCCTGGCTTCGGGATTTCCGTCTGAAATGATTGATGATGAACCTGAGCAGGAAGGCTGCGAAGTGGTGCCAAACAGAAATTAAGGAGGCAAAACCAGTGCAAGTTTCAAATGTCATTCACGCTGTTGATCTTCACGCCTGTGGAGAGCATGGCCGAGTCATCACGGGAGGTGTCGCTGACGTACCTGGAAACTCCATGTTTGAAAAAATGTGTTATCTGCGAGATCACAATGACGAGTTGCGACTTCGAATGCTTCGAGAGCCAAGAGGATTTCCTGCGGCGAACTGCAATCTAATCTTACCACCAACAATTGACGAAGCGGATGCAGGCTACATCATCATGGAGCAGGTTGAATATCCGCCAATGTCCGGTACCAACACGATTTGTGTCGTAACCGCCTTAATCGAAACAGGTATGGTTGAAAGCGCAGAACCAATCACTAAGTTAAAACTGGAAAGTCCGGCTGGTTTGATTGAAGTGACCGCTGAAGTTGAAAACAACAAGGTAAAGAGTGTCACCTTCCTAAATGTTCCGTCATTTGCTGTACATCTTGACCAACCCATCGAAGTTCCGGAATTGGGCACAGTAGTAGTTGATGTGGCTTGGGGCGGTATGTTCTACGTCATAGCAGAGGCTGAGCCGCTTGGACTAAGGCTCGAGCCGGGTTCTGCAGGGGAGGTAGCAAGGGTTTGCGAGATGATCAAGGCAGCCGCCAAAGAGCAGCTGCGCTGTGTTCATCCGGAAAATCCCGAAATCTCTGGAGTGACAATTGGAGTGATTTCCGGTGCGCCACAACATCCTGATGCGACTTTGAAAAACGCCGCGGTTGTTTCAACCGGTGAATTGGATTGGGAGCGTAGGGAAACATGGACTGCGGCATTAGACCGCTCACCATGCGGAACCGGGACTTGTGCAAAGATGGCCACGCTGCACGCAAAGGGCAAACTTGGGTTGAACGAAAACTTCAATCATGAGGGAATTCTGGGCACCATCTTCACGGGAAGGTTAGTCGCCGAAACTAAAGTGGGACCCTATCAGGCGGTGGTCCCCACCATTACCGGCCAGGCTTGGATTACCTCATTCAGTCAATATGTCGTCGACCCAACTGATCCCTTTCCTGACGGCTTTATCATCGGTGACATTTGGGGAGGAGTCGGCTAACGAAATTCACTCTACCCCTAGGAGGTAGTGAATACAGAATCCCCCAATACCTCCATGTTAGGGGTGATACCAAGACCGGGTCGGAAGGACGACTTCATGTATCCGTCTTCAATAATTGGTGCCCCTGTAGCGATTTCGACATGAGAGTACTCGTGAAATGCCGAAGACTGAAAGTGAAATTCTTTGGGTAAAGTATGCGCAAGGTGTGCGATAGCTGCAGTAGCGATTTCACCACCCCATGAGTCCTCTACTGTCATCATAATCCCTAAATTGATACATAAATCTCTGTAGAGACAGGCTTTTGTCAGTCCGCCTACTCGGTTGATCTTCAGGTTTATTGCGTCCATGGCATGATCTTGTCGACCACGAATGACAAGTTCAACACTATCCATACACTCATCTAGAATCATCGGCTGCTGGCAAAATTTTCTTACCGCCAAACACTGTTCATAAGTTAGACAGGGTTGTTCAAGATAGAAGTCGTATGGTCGGACTGCATTTACAACTCTAACTGCATCGTGCTGGCGCCAACCGGTATTTGCATCCGCATTCAATACATCACCGGGATTTAGTTGATCATGAACCGCAATTATTCGTTCGATGTCGACGTTAGCGTTTTCGCCAACCTTCATTTGAAACTGTTTGAATCCTTGCGCTTGGTATTGCTTTAGTTTTGAAACCATATTGTCCGGCGCATCTCGGCTGATCACCTTAAACAGTTTTACAGAGTCTTGCTGTATGCCACCGAGCAAAGCGTGTACAGGTTGCGAGGTAGCCTTTCCGAAAATATCCCAACAAGCCATATCAATCGCAGACTTCACATAGGGATGTCCCTTGAGGTGAGTATCCATGGTTCGATTAATTTCACCGATTCTAGTTGGGTCTTGGCCGATGAGTCGAGGTGCAAGTGTTGCAAGTCCTGCTCTCGCTCCTTGTGCGAATGCGGGTAAATAGGAAGGTCCCAAGGGACAGGTTTCTCCATGTCCTGAAATATCGTCATCAGTTTCAATTTCAACAATCGTGCTATCGAATGCCGCAAAAGATTGTGTCGACCAACTATAGGCGCCTTCCTTCATTGGAAGATTGGCCTTATAAACGGAAATATTTTTAATTTTCAATGTAGATTACGCCATCAGTTTGTAAATTGTCACTCGCTAAAATTTTATTTCACTTTGTTGCGAAGGACGCAAGTTCAACGAGAGTTGATTTCGTATAGTAAGTGAGGTTTTCAAACAAAGAAATTGTTGCCTAATAAGAAACTTTTCGCATTTATTAGTGTTATATTAATTACAGTTTCATTTCCTTGATGAAAGGAAATTCAATACATAGTTACCGAAATTTTGAATCATCAGTAAACGGAGGATTCGTTAATGCGTAAAATTGGTTTAACTGTTCTAGCTAGTGTAGCACTGGCTACAGTGTCTTTCGCGTCAATCGCAGAAGACAAGCCTGTAGGCATCACCCCAGACATCATGTCCGTGGACTTGGCTGTTGGTGGTGATACAGTATCCGTGATGCGAAATCAGGATAACAGTGCTACTGTGAATCCCGCCTTCGCAAAGACTTCAAGACCTTGCCCCCCGTTCTGCATTCAACCATCAAATTTGGCGGTTGGTGTAGAAACCATCGGTGAGATTGAAATTATTGACTTCGCGAAAACCATGAATATGGGCGATGAATCAATCATTGTGATTGACTCAAGAACTCCTGATTGGGTGGAGCGCGGAACTATCCCGACTGCGATGAATGTCGCTTGGACGAGATTGAACCCTGCAAAAGGTGCAACTCCTTTGGAAATCGCAGAAATTCTGGAGACCGTTTTTAATGTAACTGAAAGCGAAGGCTTGTTTGATTTCTCAAATTGCAAGACCGCTGTAATGTTCTGCAACGGTATGTGGTGCGGACAATCGCCAAACAATATCAAAAATCTTTTGCGGATGGGCTATCCTGCCGACAAGATTAAATGGTATCGAGGCGGAATGCAGAATTGGGAGAATCTGGGATTGACCACGATTCGACCGACTTCTTAGTTCATTCGAACCCAGCTAGAGTCAAACGCCTGGAGTTTTTAACTCCAGGCGTTTTTGTTTGTAGGCGCGAATCGTATTTGTAATGTAAGCACCTGAGGCGCGTCAATTATCGGTCGGTAATTTGCCGACGCGGGATAAGGAATGCTATTGTTTTGTGAAGGCTGGAACTGACTGTTACAGCAACTGTGAAGCAAGATTCAAATTAATTGCACTTCGACGGCCGATATTAGACTTCGACCAAGCTAAAGACTGAAGTTTATTCGCAGTCTGGTTCTTCGTCTTCGGCGGCGGCGATTTCGGGATCAGTTAATTTAACAAGAACGGTTTCCGTTGTTGTTTCAGAACTAGTGTCGCTGTGGGTTTCATCTGCGTAAACCACTGAACTTCCAAAAACTCCAACTGCAAACAACAATGCCAGCAGGGACGAAAATGTAGTTTTAGTTTTCATATCTTCGATTGTCCTTAATGTAGAAATGATACAACACAATATGGGGCTGTTTTCCTTTTCAACAGCACCCTTGCTGTTTATTGACTGTTTGACTTTTCAAGTCATTTCATGCAAAGGTTGTCTTTCTGATGACTATTTGAACAAATCAATCACAAGTTAGTTCAATATAATGCAAAATTTATTTGGATTGTGTCACGAATAGTGGTACGATTAGCACATGATTCAGTTCGAATCCAACAGGTTGTAATCGAGGTTGCATGATGATTGGCAACCGAGAGGCAACCACATCATGAATAACCGTATCTATCAGCATCGCCTTTTGCGGTGCATTTTTTTTGAGAAGAACTGCTAAGGTGGTTCGTTCAGTACAAAGGGTCAAAGTAAATGCTTGAAAATAGTTCTGAGGATATACAGCAGAGAATCAATAAATTGAAGTCAGAACATCGCGATCTCGACGATGTTTTGAATCGATTGGCCACTGACCGCAATGTTGATGAATTACAGATCAGACGATTGAAAAAGAGAAAATTGCAGTTGAAGGATTCAATCGCAATTTTAGAAAGCCAATTACTACCTGATCTATCAGCATAAACACGTCAGCCTCAATCAGACGACTGAGGCTACAGCATTTTTAGGGTAGTGGCAGGTTTGCCTTTAGTTCTTTAAAGGCGAAAATCCTGACAGTACGCGAAAAGTAATTTAGTAGCGATAGTATTCCGGTTTAAACGGACCTTCAGCCGGAACGCCGATGTATTCTGCCTGCTCTTGCGTGAGGTGTGTCAAGTTAACTCCAATTTTATCCAGATGTAGCCGCGCTACTTCTTCGTCTAGTGCTTTCGGCAACACGTAAACATCGATATCGTAATTGTCAGGATTGGTCCAAAGTTCGATCTGGGCGATGACCTGGTTGGTAAATGAATTCGACATCACAAAACTGGGATGCCCTGTTGCACAACCGAGATTAACTAAGCGACCTTCTGCAAGGATGATAAGTCGCTTCCCGTCCGGGAAAATGACGTGGTCGACTTGCGGTTTGATGTTTTCCCACTGATATTTTCGAAGTGATTTAATATCAATCTCGCCATCAAAGTGACCAATGTTGCACACAATCGCTTGATTCTTCATTATTTTCATGTGCTCCAACGTAATCACGTGCCAGTTACCAGTCGCAGTAATGAAAATGTCCGCGATGGGCGCTGCTTGTTCCATAGTTACAACTTGATAGCCTTCCATCGCTGCCTGCAGGGCGCAAATCGGGTCGATTTCTGTGACGAGCACGTTTGCACCTTGGCCACGCAGGGACTGTACGCAACCTTTGCCAACATCACCGTAGCCGCAGACAACCGCAGTTTTGCCGGCAATCATCACATCTGTAGCTCGCTTTATTCCATCGAGTAGTGATTCTCTACAGCCGTAAAGGTTATCAAACTTGCTCTTGGTAACCGAGTCGTTAACGTTGAATGCCGGACACAATAGGTTGCCTTTGCTGACCATTTCGTAGAGTCGGTGTACGCCTGTAGTAGTCTCTTCAGTAAGTCCTCGAACCGACTTCATGAGGTCCGGGTACTTATCATGCATGACTTGCGTTAAGTCACCACCATCGTCCAGCAGCATATTCGGTTGCCATCCATTGGGACCAAATATGGTTTGTTCAACACACCACCAATATTCTTCTTCAGTTTCGCCTTTCCAAGCGAATACAGGGACTTGTTGATCTGCAATTGCCGCAGCTGCATGATCTTGAGTAGAAAAAATATTGCACGATGACCAACGTACTTCAGCCCCGAGTTCTACAAGGGTGCGAATTAAAACTGCTGTTTGGATGGTCATATGCAGGCAACCGGCAATGCGGGCACCTTCAAGCGGTTTTTGCTTTGCATACTTTTCACGCAAGGCCATCAAGCCGGGCATTTCAGTTTCTGCAATTGCAATTTCCTTATGCCCCCAATCAGCGAGACTGATGTCGGCTATTTTGTAGTCTTGAGATACTTCCTTTAGTGCTACGGTCATATTCTTCCCTGGTTCACAGTGTATTTAATACTTCGTTTTCGTTAGTTATGTGCAGAAATCTAAAAGTTCATCCACCTTGTCAGTTAATTCCCACGTGAACGAGTCTTCTTCCCGGCCAAAGTGACCATATGCTGCGGTGTTTTGATAGATTGGACGTTTAAGTTGAAGATTGCGAATTATTACGCCGGGTCGCAGATCAAACACTTCGGATACTGCTTTTTCTATTTTTTCGTCGTCGCAAATTCCGGTTCCGAAGGTATTCACCATCACCGAAGTGGGTTTAGCATCACCAATAGCGTAGGAAACTTGAACTTCACAACGTTTAGCAATTTTTGCGGCAACAATGTTTTTTGCTACGTGACGCATGGCGTATGCTGCGGACCGATCAACCTTTGAGGGATCTTTTCCGGAAAAAGCTCCGCCACCATGCCGTGACATACCACCATAAGTATCCACGATAATTTTTCGTCCGGTAAGACCACAGTCAGCTTCCGGGCCTCCGATAAAAAATTCACCTGCTGGGTTTACTTTAATTCGTTCGGGGTCGCACATCATAGCGGGTGGAATCACTGGTTCGATGATTTCCTCAATAACTGCTTCACGAACCTGTTCTAAATCTATGTCCTTTCGATGTTGAGTTGAAAGGACTACAGTATCAACCCGAACAGGTTCGTTACCATCGTACTCGACAGTTACCTGGGACTTGGCATCAGGCCCCATCCATTCAAACCCTGAAGATTTGCGAACTTCAGCTTGCTTTTGCACGAGTCGATGTGCATAGGTAATCGGCCATGGCATCAAAACGTCAGTTTCATCACACGCAAAACCAAACATCAATCCTTGGTCACCGGCACCTTGACTCTCGGTGTCACCCTTTTCAACACCTGCCTGTATATTCTTGGCCTGTTCATTAACCAACAAGGTAATTTCAGCGCAATCATGTTTAAAGCCCCACTGGTCTGCATCGTAACCAATATCTTTGATGACACTTTGAGCGATTTTTTTGTAGTCCAGCTCTTTAGAGGTTGTGATTTCACCAGCTATGATGACGTGATGTTGTAATTGATGGTTTTCTGACTTGGACTTTACGAGAGTCTCGCAAGCGACCTTGCTGTTCGGTTCTTGCTCAAGTGCGGCATCCAGTACGGCATCGGAAATCTGATCGCACACCTTATCAGGATGGCCTTTTGAAACCGATTCAGAGGTGAACTTGTATCGTGGCATGAAATTTATTTCTTCAAGTTTAGGTTCAAAATTACTGCCGTGATTTTGAGTAAATCAAGCAACCCGAACTATTATCTAAAATTCCTAAAATTTGTGGTAATTTTTGAATCTGATTTTAAGGTTGTGAGACTCAGTAAATTCACTGCAAGCGGGAGATTTAACTGTCCCAAGATTTCGAATCAGGCAGAAATTTTCAGTTCCAAAATTCTTCTAGATAATTTGTTTCTTCCCCAACCAAGAAGAGTCGCTGCCTTGTGACGGGACCCACGAGTCTTTTCCAGTGCGGTCGTAATCATCAAAGTTTCAAATCGGTCGCGTAGTTGAGCCGCAGCTTGGTCCTCACCGTCTTCTTTCAAAACCAAAGACAAGTAACGTATAAGAGGTTTTTCCCAATCGTAGTGTTCCGCCGAAAAATTGCTCCGCTCGCCGGATGGTGATTGGTCATCCGCAGCTAAAGGAAGGTCACTGGCCGTGATCGTATTCGAAGGTGTCATGACGGTGACCATTCGGCAAACATTCTCAATCTCTCGAACGTTGCCCGGCCAGGAGTAGGCCGTTAGTTTCTGCATTGCTTCATCGGAAACCGTCTTTTCTTCAATATTCAGTTGAATGGCTGCCTCCCTAAGGAAGTGCTCCACCAGTGGTGGAATGTCCTCGGAGCGCTCTCGTATTGGTGGCAAGGGAATTCGTACTACATTCAACCGGTGATAAAGATCTGATCGAAACTGTTTAAGTTCAATCAGTTCTTCCAAGTCTTGATTTGTTGCAGCAATTACTCGGACATTTACCGATATTTGATTGACCCCTCCTACCCGAAAAAATTTCCCTTCGGACAATACCCTCAGTAAGCGACTTTGCAAGTCGTGTGGCATGTCTCCGATCTCATCCAAGAACAAAGTGCCACCGTCAGCTTGTTCAAAGCGACCAATACGACGCTGGTTTGCTCCCGTAAATGCCCCCTTTTCATGGCCAAACAGTTCTGACTCTAACAAGTCCGCTGGAATGGCTGCAGCATTGATTGCGACGAATGGTCGATTTTGACGAATACTGCTGGAATATATTGCTCTTGCGACAAGCTCCTTTCCCGTGCCCGATTCACCGGTTATTAACACGTTTAAGTCCGACTTCGAAAGTCTCCCAACCGCACGAAATACGCGTTGCACTTGCGGTGAATTACCAATTATCTTGGTTTGTAATGGAGTTTCCTCCTTTGCATCGTTGAGCGTGGCTGCTGACGAACCTTCCAACAGTCTTCGAATCAAAGTTACTGCTTCATCAATATCAAAAGGTTTCGGCAAATGCTCCTGAGCACCTCGTTGGAATGAGTCTACAGTCGTATCGAGATCGGAATATGCAGTCATCACGACTACCGGTAAATCCGGAATTTGCCGGTGAAGAATGTCCAAAAATTCCAAGCCATCAATGTCTGGCATTCGAATATCGGTAACCACTACGGAAGGTTGTCGAGACTGCAACGCTTCCATAGCAGCCGGGGCGTCACAGAAAGTCTGTGACTCAATGCCCTCCTTCTTTAGTGCCTGTTCCAAGACCCAGCGAATCGATTGGTCGTCGTCAACAATCCAAACAGACTTTTCCATGGAACTTAGCCCTTCGATAACTTTGTTTTAAAAATATGTACAGTGAGATCACTTTAACCTGACCCGGAGAATTTCAAGTGAATGGTAAAGCAGGTTCTTCCCGGCTTACTTTCACAGCTGATGTGTCCGCCGTGACGCTTTACAATCCTATGCACTATTGACAGCCCTAAACCATCACCATTGGCCTTGCCCGAAATCATTGGATAAAACACGTGATCCAAAATGTCCGATGGAATTCCCGGTCCTCGATCTATCAGTTCAATACGAGCAGATCTTTGATGCCTGATGGAGTCAATAGTGACTTGTCGAGCTACACGGGTTCGAAATTCCAATACGCCATGCTCACCACTTGCTTCAATTGCATTACGGGCGATGTTGAGAAATGCCTGAATTAATTGTTCTCGATCACCCAATACCGGTGGCAGACTGGGATCGTAATCCTGTTGAATCTTGATACCATTGGACACTTCAGCCAGAAGCAAAATTCGAACATGCTCAAGAATTTCATGAATGTTCTCGGATTTCAAGTTCATGGGTAACTGAGGACTCGACATTGCGTCAATCAAATTGCATAGCCGGTCAGTCTCTTGAACGATGATTCTCGTATAGTCTTTTAGGTGAGGATGTTCGTTCAACTCGCGGTCAAGTAGTTGCGCAGCGCCACGCAAACCACCCAGCGGGTTTTTAATTTCGTGGGCAACGCCTCTAATCACTGCATTGTTAGCGGTCTGGCTGCGGTCCATTGAGTCGTCAAGTGCTTGTTTTGTGCGACTGTCGATTTCGTTGAACTCAAGTAGCAGGTACTCCGCATCGCTGGTCTTAACGGGGGTAAGAATGCAGTCGGCAAGTTTTGGTCGGTGATTGGAGTCTCGAATATCAGTGTGTCTCAGGATGGTTGGCTGGGAACTTGTGATGCTGAAGCATAGCGTTTTGTGCGAATCTGGATGCTCAAAGAACCTCATTACATTGGCATTGAGAGCTTTCTTCTTGCTGATGTCAAACAGCGACTGCGCTGCGGGATTGATTTGCAAAATATTAAGGTCCACATCACAAGCGATGACCGCTGTGCTCAAATTGTCGAGTAGATCGTTCAATGGGTTTGGACTTGGCTGAGGTAAAGAATCCAATGGGGGTGAAATGGTGTTGGTTTACCACTCAGTTGAGTTTTGATATCAAATCATCGCAAGATTTCCAGCCGTTTTTGTGTTGCGCAAAATACCGATGCGATTTGTAACCCGCTTTAGTTTCACAAAAGTGCCCGGACGGCATCGCCGTCCGGGCGAGTAGAACCTACACGCTGTAATACATCTGATATTCGATTGGATGTGTTGCAAGTCGCAACGCATCCACTTCTTCCTGTTTCAGCTCAATGTATGAACTGATCATGTCATCGGTGAACACACCACCGGCTTTGAGGAAGTCCCTATCACCATCCAATGCATCCAATGCCTGCCCTAGTGAAGCAGCGACATGCGGGATCTTTGCTTCGTCCTGTGGAGATAACTCATACAAATCCTCATCATGCGGTGCGCCGGGATCTAACTCGTTCTTAATGCCGTCAAGACCCGCCATCAGCATTGCCGCGAAGGCAAGATACGGATTTGCTGACGGGTCCGGAAATCGAACTTCAATTCGAGTTGAATAGACTGGCGAAAACGGAATTCGGCAAGAGGCGGAACGGTTGCGTGCCGAATATGCCAAAAGAACCGGTGCTTCAAATCCTGGTACCAAGCGCTTATAACTATTGGTAGTGGGATTGGTAAAAGCATTAATGGCTCTAGCATGTTTGAAGACACCAGCTATGTAATGTAGTGCTGTCTTGCTCAAGCCTCCATATTCATCACCTGCGAATACGGTGTCACTCCCTTTGGACAAGGACTGATGCACATGCATTCCGGAGCCGTTATCGCCGACCAAAGGTTTTGGCATAAATGTCGCAGTCAAGCCATGGACATGAGCGACATTGTGAACGCAATACTTGTAGGCCTGAATCGCATCGCCCTGATTGACCAGGGTGCCGTAGCGTATGCCGATTTCTCCCTGACCGGCTGTTCCAACTTCGTGGTGATGTTTTTCTACGACAATCCCCATGTCTGACATGGCCTGGCACATGGCGGTACGTAAATCCTGCATTGAATCTACCGGCTGGACGGGAAAGTAACCACCCTTAACACCTGGGCGATGCCCCATGTTTGGTCCTTCATCAAAGCTCTGTGAAGAATTCCAGGCACCTTCATACGAAAGTATTTCGTAAAAGGCACTATTCATCTGATTGTTCCACCGCACGCCGTCGAATACGAAAAATTCAGCTTCCGGACCAAAGAACGCTGTGTCTGCAATTCCGGTTGATGTCAAATAATCCTCAGCCTTTCTACCAATACTGCGAGGGCACTTGTCATAAAACTCTTCGGATACTGGCTCAAATACGTTGCAGCGTATCAGCATGGTGGTTTCCTGTGCAAAGGGATCCAGCATTGCCGTGGAGGGGTCGGGTCTCAAAGCCATATCGGATTCATCAATCGGACGCCAACCCGCGATTGAAGATCCATCAAACATAATTCCGCTTTCGAAGGCGGACTCATTAAATTCAGCTGCCGCCATAGACAAGTGCTGTTCTTTGCCGCGCGTATCGGTAAATCTCAGATCGACGAACTTTGCGCCCGAATCCTTGATCGCCTTCATCGCATTTTCAACTGACATGTTGATTCTCCTTGATATTTAGTGTGTAGGTATCGTAAAAAATTGTTTAAACAAATAAATTACAGCAATAATCATGCCAGTTTTAGCCACACATTATGGAAGTTATTGACTGCATGGAGTGCGAATTGCACCATTATAGTGCGAGATTAGAATCTAATGCACCAAAACGGTGCGTGGTGATGTGAGTTTAAACGTTAAAAGTGGACAATTTAATTATTCTAAACAAATCGTATGGAAGAGTTTTAACTGGGAGATTTGGGTGGGCAATGGTCGGATTATCACTTAGTCCCTGATTGAGTTTCGCTTAATTCCTCTAACTGAGCGAAACTTTGTATTGTGCGACTAGCTGGATTTACGACACCCTTAATCGTACGATGGACTCATCTTCATTGGTTTCGGTCGATAGTACTTCGTGACCGTGTACCCTGCACCAAGACGGAATGTCAACCAGCGCGCCAGGGTCTGTACAAACTACTTCAAGGACTTGTCCTGGAGTCAGTCGTGCAACCCTGTCTTGCGTGCGAATTACAGGTAAGGGACAAAGCAGATGCCTGACATCTAGTACTGCGTCTACACATACCATGGCTGTGGAATATCATTGGGGTTCATGGGTGCTACTGACAGCATTCGCGACTTTCCGTTGCTATCTGTATAGCGAACTTCGACTTCATCCACATTTCGAGAGCTACCGAATCTTGCAACCAAACTAGCGGCCATTTCCAAGTCACTCTCGGGAATAGTGCCATCAATTATCGAGACCGGTCCTGAGTGACTGACAATTGCCAAATGGGGATATTGATTTCGATAGCCGTTCAAATATTGCGATTCACCGGAGTCTCTCGCAATTATCACTTTCCATTCAGGTTTTGGTCTGAGGTGACGTCCTACTTTAAGCAGCATTACGTCATCAAATTCGTATGCTCTTTCGCCTCGATGCTGCCAAAGGTCTCGCATTTTTCGCGAGTACGATTCATCCGTCAGAAAGCAACACCCACCCGCTGGTTGCGCATAGTCAGTAAATCCAAATTGTGCCGCCAGGGCCATTTGTCCCTTCCGACTTCTGCCAGAGAAGCCGAATAATTTCTCGCGGTCTATCCAACCTTCCTGTTCAGGTAATGTTTCGGGGAGCAGTTTGGCACTAAGTGGTCGAACCAAGCGGTCATGTACGCCAGATTCTCGAGCGACGACTGGAAAGTTGTGGCTTAGTTGAGACTTCGGTCTTTGGCCAATGACTTCGCCCGTGATGATGAAGTCAAAGTCATGCTCCTGCATCCATTCGCGAGCGCGACCGACCATAAACGACTTGCAGTCAAGACATGGATTGAGGTTAGCTCCGTAACCATGCTTGGGGTTGAGAACGACTTGCTTATAGGGTTCGATTACATCGATGATGTGCAACTTAATTCCAAGTTGTTCAGCCGACCAAAGTGCGTTATTACGTAAATGCTTGTCCCGCTTCCTTTTTCGGATCGCATGCGTATGTCCTTCTACACAGAATCCGGTAAAAAAATTGATTCCCTCGACCTGAACACCTTGCTCTTGAATGATTTTCACAGCCAGCATGGAATCAAGTCCGCCAGAAACAAGCGCAACAGCCTTACGCGATAGGTTAATATTCATTTACAAAAAGAAGGTCGAAAAGACAAGGATTAATGGCATATTTTATGCGAACTGAACTTTATTTGAAAAAACGAAAAACAGGACAGAAGTTGACATTAACCAACCTTTCAGAAAATAACTTACAAAAGCGTGAGAGTTGTTAACCACTGTAAATTTTTTATTAGTTTAATCACTCGTAAACTCAATGAATGCACTTTGAAGGTATAAGCACGAGTACAAAACATCCACCGGCTGGTTAATCGAGATACTTGAAAATCTATGCAGCACTTCCGACACAATAGCACTCATCACTCTTTGCCGCCGGATTTAAAAATATTTTCTACTCATTAAACAGTGAGTAGTATGATGTTGAACGTGCTAATCCTCACTTTCGCACCTTCAAAAAAACCTGATTGGTAACTTTGGTGCAGGAAGTAGTGACTAAAGCAGTAGTTCACTAAATTCCCCGGTTACACCGGGCTATAAATTTTCCTCTCCTGCAATACAGAAATCTTTAGAATTAGTTATATGCGTCATATATTGTCGTAGTACTCATTGACAAAACAATCACGAATCATAAAATTGATTGCTCAAGCGTCAAAAGCTAGTACTGGCTTCGTGTAGTCTGTGACAATCTATTGAACTTTTCAAGATTAGGGTCAGAGGTTAATGCAGGTTGTAGGCTTCGCTATTTGCAACTTTCACTAATCTCAAGCAGTCCAAGATTTATCCAAGCGAAGTCCTTCGAGGCGCAAGCCAAGAATTAAAAAATGTTAGCTGCAACCAGGCGGCTTAAGGTTTCATTAAACCCTTATCAGCACATAACAAAGGTAAAACCATGACAACGGTATCACTCAATATTAAATTCAAGGAATTTGAAAGCGTCGTCAAGGATTGCAAGGACTTTCAAAAGTTCAAAGATGAACTAACTGAATGGGTTCGAATAAATCCGCGATTCAATACTGACACTGCAGTGAATTCCCTACATGCCGCAATACAGGCAACAAAGCTCAAAAATTCGGAAGATTCGGTCGTAAGACACGCTGCGAACAAACTTCTCGATAGCCTGGCGCATGATGTTGACCAGTTCAATAAATCAGCTAAAAATTTTTTCCTTGTTCTGAAATCATTGAACTCGAGAAAAAATTTACAGTTCGGTGATGAACAGATTGAGTTATCTGAAAATTACTACATGGCTCAACCAGAAAGTGAAATTCAACTGCGAAAATTTGGCAGAGATTTTTTTAACAACTGTCTTAAGGATAGAGAAGCGGCTCGAGGATACTATCAGGAGTTTGTTTCTGGAAAGCATGAAATCAGAATCATATTTGACCCAAAAGACAATCCAGTTGCGATCTTTACTGTAAATTCAACTAGTCGTGAAGTCGAAGAGTTTGATTTTGCAGTAGTTCAGGAAAATAGTGAAGATCAATATGCAGGTTGGCAGTTTGTGTTGGTTCCGCACGGCGTAATCTGTGACGCTTTGAAGCAACTTGATTGTCATGGAGACAACCACAGAGAATTAGTTAGACTTGGTGTTGTATCACGATTTTTTGATGGTATCCCACAGGTAAGTCCAATTTTGCTGCATGATGGTCGGGAAATTTATGTCTACATCTACAAAAATGAAGTCATTACCCTTCATCAGCAGGATGACTTCAGCAAGTACCGAACTGTGGGCACCAGATTTATTCTGGATACTGGCATGACTTACCCGGAATGGAAAACTACCACAAGTTCGGGTATTTCTGTAGGTGAGTTACTCTGGCTGATCCAACAAAACCCGAAACTTTACCAAGCGTTTTCCCAACAACACGCTGGCGAACAATAGTGGTTAAATTTGAATCGTAATATCGAAACTATTTCTTTGCGAATAGCGTTGGCTCGCCATTCGTTGCTTCTCGAATAAACGTTCGGTTCTTCTGACTTGCTATCAGTTTGTTGATCAATGTGAGGGGTTTTGACCGGTGCATTGCCAT
Source organism: Arenicellales bacterium (assembly GCA_965200645.1). Classification (GTDB taxonomy): domain Bacteria; phylum Pseudomonadota; class Gammaproteobacteria; order Arenicellales; family JAJDZL01; genus CBDAUN01. The sequence goes on along the minus strand of CBDAUN010000001.1, from coordinate 116,559 downwards.
AGGAGAAAAACTCATCTGGTGAGTTTGAATGACAACAATATTCGATGGCTTGGTCAAGTCTATCGCAACAGCAAATCCGCACCATAAATAATTTTTACAGCGACGAATCACTGTGCAATTTAGAAGTGGAGCGAAAAGTTGTTTGTTATCGAATAGTCATCCCCAGTTTGTTTGTTAGTGTCTTGAACGCAAGGTACTGGTTTTCTACAAAAGCCTTTGTTTCTGCTGGCGGGAGTACTTGAGGGATAGATCCAAGTGCTTTGGTGAATTTTAACCAAGCCATGTCATCAGAAATTTTTTGCAGAACCTCAACCCACTTTGCCACGACTTCCTCAGGTAGGTTAGGAGGTCCCCATACGCCACTCCAGCCAATCACGGCCTCAAGTTCCGGGTAACCGGCTTCTCTTACGGTCGGCACATCTTTTATCGCCAATATGCGGTCCGGTGTCGTTACGACAAGCGCTCGTAGTGTACCAGCTTGAATATTGCTGATAACACCTGAAAGGTTTTGAAACAGCAGGTCAACGTGGCCGCCAGCCACTGCTGCTGCTGCCTTACCACCACCCTTAAAGGGGACGTGTTTCATCGCATCAGCACCCATTCCGAATTGGTCCAGAGTCATTACCATTGCAATGTGCAAGAGTGTTCCCACTCCGGCAGAGGAGTAGCTTAGGTCGGCTCCAGCTGCGATAGCCTCCTTCACATCATCCAGCGTTTTGTAGGGTGAGTCAACCGCGACTACTAATGCAAATGGGTTGAGCTCAAGCAGACCAAGAAAGGTAAACTCATCCCAGGAATAGGGAATTGTTGTATTCATTGCAGGAACAGCGGCTTGCGAACCAACGCGGGCCAAAAGCAGAGTGTAACCGTCAGCTTCAGCCATTGCCACTGTTGTTGAGCCGGTCACACCGGCGGCTCCGGTTCGGTTGACAACCAATATGCTATTTCCAAGATAGTCTGGTGCTGTTGCCGACAAGGTACGGGCTGCCAGGTCTGCTGCCCCACCGGGACCGTAGGGTGAAACCAGAGTAACTGGTTTAGTCGGATATTCTGCAACGACAATTCCTGACACAACTATCAACGCTACACCGACAAGCACTGATAAAACTTTAGGCATCAGTATTTTCAATATTTTCTTAAAAAAACTCATAAACCATTAAATTAAAGTTTATATATTAGACAGTCAGGTTTCTACTAGTATATGTGTGACGTACGGGAAGCAAGGAAATGAATTGCCCTTTTTTTACCACCCGTTTCGCCATCGCTCAATGTCTTATCAATTCTAATACTCGATTGGTAATGACCGAAATTCTAAAGCGTGGTCCACTATCTCGAACGTCCATTGCTAGGCTGTTGGGAGTGACCGAGGCTTCCGTTTCGCGCATCACTCGAGGACTTCTTGATGTTGGCTTGGTCGAAGAAGTTGGATACCTAGACGGGCCAAAACGGCCTGGCCGGCGTCGCATAGGAATACAGATTCGGGCCGCTGGTGGATATGTTGCTGCAATTACCGTTAATGTATTTCGCCAAGATATTGTGATCGCAAATATCGCAAATGAAACCATTGCGAGTAAACGGCTTGTGCTCCGCAGCCTAGAATCTGCAACAGAAGTGTTGACCACGTGTGTCAACGAACTCAATCAGTTAATTCATGAACAAAACATTGACCCTGACCGAATTATTGGGTGTGGTGTTGCAATCACAGGTGGTATCGACCCCGTCAACAACTTCCTGCGTGACGCACCTGCGATTGGCTGGAGCAATGTAAATGTTGGCGAGTTACTCAGGAAGAATCTCAAGTTTCCATTCGTACTTGAGAGCATTCCCAATGCTAAGAACTTAGCTATACGTTCTTTCGGGGTCACACGAAATATTGACAATGTGGTTTTGTTTAATTGTTCCTTAGGCATCGGTTGTAGCATACAGATTGATGGTGAACTTCTTCGTGGTGATAAATCCCGCGTTGGATTGATCGAATCGTTACTTATCCCGGATGACTTTAGTAAACTGCAACCGCTGAATTCTATGGCCGGTGGTTTTGGTGTTATCAACCAATCAATGGTGAATTCCGGTGCTGACGGATATGAGTTTGCAACAAAACTGAGAGAAGCGATTGCTGCCAATTCGCCAGATGCACACATCAACAATGGACGAACGCTTGCGGATGCTGGCCGCTCACTTGGGTATGCAATTATGGTGGCAAATTCCTTCTTGCATTCGCAGAAAGTTGTGATTTCCGGACCAATGATCGATAGTTCGCTGTATGTTGAGGCAATAAAGTCGGCTGTTTCCCAATACATTGACCCTGAATTTGTTCGGCACAATTTGGAGTTCAGTCGAATTAGAAGTTATGAGGCAGCACAGTCGCTGGCAATCCATCATTTTCTAACAGAGCGCGGATCTTTTACAGAATTAGCTAGAGACCTGTATTAATGGTATGACTGAATCCCGCCTGACAGGACTTGGTGTTACGTTATTGGGACTGTTTGCACTGTTCGTGCTTATTCCGTTCGGAATCGTGTCGCCTTCCAATGTCGATAGTCTGGCACTCGCACCAGAATTTTGGCCCATCATTATCGCCTCGGTGTTTACTTTGATGGGTGTCATTCTCGCAACATGTCCAAGCAAAAAGGAAACACAGGAGCAGTCAACAAGCATTCTTCCTCCAGCACGACTGGCTCGCCTAGCAGTCATATTAAGTGTGCTTTTTGCGGTTTACTTTTTGGTGCCGCTACTTGGAATGATTGTGTCAACTGCACTGATAATTTTTGGGTTGTCGTGGATGGCCGGTGAGCGACGTTGGAAGTTGCTTGTGATACTCAGTTTAAGCGTGCCAATGCTACTGACTATATTTTTTCTTTTCGTGGCTAATATTCCGATTCCGCTAGGCATGTTCGAGTTCATTTACGGTTGAGTTGAGTATGCTTGAGAACATTGCCCAAGCAGTATCGCTATTGATTTGCCTGCAGAACCTACTAATCATTTTGGTTGGTGTTCTGATTGGTGCCATATTCGGTGCAATACCCGGTATGACCACACCGATGGGTGTGGCACTGGTGGTCCCGTTTACCTTCACAATGTCCCCTTTAACAGGGATATTACTGTTGCTTGGAGTCTACAAGGGAGGGTTGTATGGTGGCTCCATTACGGCAATTTTAATTAAGGTGCCGGGAACTCCCGCGGCGTCCTGTACGGTGCTCGATGGTTATCCATTAACGCAAAAGGGAGAGGCACGCAAAGCTTTGGACATGGCACTGTATGCCTCATGCTTTGCTGATTTTATTTCCAATTTATCGCTAATTTTGTTTGCCGGAATTCTCGCTGGTCTCGCACTTAAATTTGGACCACCGGAGTGCTTTGCGCTCATTCTTTTTTCACTAACGATTATCGCCAGTGTATCTGGAGATAGCCTGATCAAGGGAATAGCCTCAGCCTGTCTCGGTCTGATGTTCGCAGTGATAGGACTGGATACGGTATTTGGAACTAACCGATTAATTTTTGACAATTGGAATTTGATGGGTGGATTGTCATTCATACCGGTTCTGATTGGGCTGTTTGCACTGCCGGAAATAATTAACTTTTTTACCAAGCAAGCTGCTGACCAAATCAAAACGTCTGTCATGACAGGAGTGGGGGCAACCTTCACGGACTTCAGACGTTATTTCAAGTCAATATTGCGCGGCAGCCTAATTGGTGTGGTGTTGGGTGCGATACCTGGTATAGGCGGTGCCCCTTCAGCCTTTCTGTCCTATAGCGAAGCTCGTCGAACCTCAAAAAATCCAGAAAACTTCGGTAAAGGTGAACTCGAGGGTGTGGCCGCAGCAGAAGCCGGAAACAACGGTGTGACAGGTGCGACCATGATTCCACTGCTGGCGCTTGGGATTCCTGGAGATGTCATAACTGCAATCATACTCGGCGCGTTCATGATCCATGGTCTGCAACCCGGACCGTTGCTGTTTGTGGAGAATATCTCATTAATTTATGCACTCTTCATAGGAATCATGCTGAGTAGCCTGTGTCTGTTTTTTGTCGGAAAATTTTCCATTCGGGTGATTAGTCGGGTATCTGAAGTTCCAAATAGAATTCTGTATCCGATTGTGGTCGTGCTGTGTATCTTTGGTACATTCGCGGTCAACAACAGTTTGTTCGATGTCATGGTGATGCTGTTGATGGGATGCGTGGGTTATGTGATGTTGCTATTTCGATTTCCTGCCCCGCCATTTCTGATTGCGTTTATTTTGGGTCCGTTACTGGAAGACTACTTCCGCCAGTCACTCATCTTGTCAGATGGAGGATTAGAGATTCTCTATCGAAGTCCAATTTGCTGGTTATTCTTGGCATTGACGGTGTTATCTTTAGTCGTTTTTGTTAAAGGTCGCAACAGGAATATTCCGCTTAGATCCTGACTTTCCGCTATAGGCGAAATGTCGAATTTGGCTGAAGGCGAAAGACTTTTTTCGTTTGCCGTTGTTTCCGACACTCATGTGAACGAGGCTGAAGTCGGCAGCAGTTCTTCCTTTGAAGTCAATTGGATTGCGAACCCAAAGTTACGCCAGGTGATCATTGATCTGAACAGCCGTGATGTCGACTGCGTTATTCATTTAGGTGACGAGGTTCATCCGGTGCCGTCTATACTGGACATCTATAAAGTTCTCTCTGAGCAATTCTAAAAACAGGTGCAGCACTGAAAGCACCCACTGCACATTACTTTAGGCAATCTCGATGTTGGGGACAGACCAATAAAGTGGGTCCTGCCGGGACTGTACGGAAGGAGTAATTGGATGCGTAGACGAAGCACTTCGGTGAACACTATTTCGCTTTTCAGTACCAAGAAGTCGCTTTTGTAGGAGTCAACGTACAGGTATTGGAGTCTGGTTTGGATTTAAAAATTCTCAACAGCGATGGCTTAGTCAGGCCTTGCCCAAACTAAAGACAAATCGAATATTTTTGTTTAGCCACTATCCACTTTTTTACATTTGGAAAATGAAAAGGAACGCTACGACAATCTTGGATCCTTGGAACGCCATGAAATGCTGGACTGGATACATCGTTATCCTGTTGAAGCTATCGGATTATTCAAGTTCATGAGCGTGGACACGAGTTTGAGTTTGTCCGTTGTAAGGGTAACAAATCTTTATCTGTAGCTGCTATCGACAATGCAAGCAATCCTTTGCAGACTCCTCGGTCCGCTCAGCCACCTGTGTTGGGTTTTGATTTATGTCAGGACTGGCAGGAGGTCATTGAAATTTCGCTGACTGGCGCCTTGGATGAATTCTCCCGTAAGAAAATTCGTAGTGACTATGCACAGTTGACTCTATGGGACATGGGAGTGAAACAACTACGAGTTTCTCCATCAGATATTGCAAAACCATTGTTTCGAAGCAGCATTAAAGACTTGATACAGCTGGATTTTCAGTTCAAGTTGTCTTCGCATGCAGGTGATGCTAATTCGCTTGAAGAATTGACCCTTAAAGATTTACCCCTAACGTCTGCTTTGGAAGTTTCAGGTCCTTTAAGGGAGTGCGTAGCGTGGTACGAAGCATTAAAGGAAATTGAAAATACACGAGGAATTAAAGTGTACTTATCTCCGCAAAAACGCAAGGTGGCAATCATCCACTCAGGTGAAACCTTCTACCACGTCATCAATCATGGATTTACGATTAGCGATTTCAAAGGTGGCATCAAGAGGGATTGATCGGTACTGACACGGTACTTGACAGTGTGACCTTTGCTGTGGGATCAATGATTCGGTAGAAGCAGTGATCGGTCTTGCTACTTCTATTGAATCCGAAACTCAGTTAATGACTCTGCTACAGCTAAGGTTGAGAAACGATCATCGAGCATTGAATCAAGTCAACGAACAGGTTATATACAATCGACTGGCACAAGTACTGATTTATGGGTCGATTAAAGGTTACACACTGATTTATTGCGACACTTTCGCTGATTGTGGTCGCGGTTATTTTCCAAGAATGAGTGTGCTAGACCGACAATATAATCCGAGAGCGGGTGCTATGTTGGTAAAGCAACTCCACAAGTTGTAGGCATTTCTTGGAGCAGTTAAATCGTGGTGTAGTACACCGATTAGTGAAGGACTTAACAAGGTGGTTCGCGATACAGTTTTAGGTGATTTGTCCATTCGGCTGAATCAAGGCGAACACTGGGCTCCCGTTGCCGCCAACAAAATTGAAGCAGAATCGGGGTTGGTACTGAACTGGATGTGTCATTCACTGGAAGAAGACGTCAATCAGTTGGCGCTATTCCCTTGGTCAAACTAAAAGTCTCATAGAGTTTGGAGAAAATTTTTAGACATTACAGATCATTAAATGAAAATGAAAGTAATCAATCCCAATCCTAGATTAAGAGCATCTCCGTATTATGATGCGACGCTAGCAAGTGGTGCTACAGAGGTAACGACCTACAATGGAATGTTGCTTCCCGTCTCCTATGGGGACCCAGAAGGTGAGTACTGGAGTCTTAAGAAGGGTGTTTGCATGTGGGATGTGGGTGCTCAGCGGCAGGTGCAACTTAAAGGGCGCGATGCAGCGAAGCTAACTCAAATTTTATGTACGCGCGACATTAGTGGTTGTCAAGTTGGGCAGGGGATGTATGTTGCTCTGTGCAATCATGACGGAGTACTAATCAACGATCCCATCTTACTCAAGCTTGAAGAGGATTTCTTTCGGTATTCTATTTCGGATTCAAACGTTCTGTTTTGGGCGCGTGCAATATGTGCTGAGAGAGGACTGGTTGTGGACATCTGTGAACCGGATGTTTCGCCAATGGCTATTCAGGGTCCAAAATCTGAAGATGTGGTTGCCTCAATTCTGGGAGACTGGGTGCGGGACATCAAATTTTTCTGGTTCCAGGAGACCCAAGTTGGAGATATTCCCATTCTTGTCAGTCGGTCGGGTTGGTCGAAACAGTCTGGTTTTGAGTTCTATCTGTTGGACGGTTCACGTGGGACTGATTTATGGAGCATCGTGAAGGAAGCTGGCGGGCCATGGGGGATACGGCCAGGTGCTCCAAATCATCCTGAAAGAGTTGAGTCGGGTCTATTCAGCAACGGAGCGGACAATGACGGTCAAACCAATCCATTTGAAGTTAGGATGGGGAAATACGTGAATTTTGAGTTGCCGGACGAGGTAATTGGAATGAAGGCGCTGAAACGAATTCACGCAGAGGGGATTAAACGCCACCAACTGGGTCTGATATTGAATTCAGAGACTCCAATGAATCGAAATCGACGTTGGATGGAACTTTACCAGGGCGAAGCTAAAGTTGGTGATGCCACTACGATAGTGTGGTCCTGGGGTATGAAACGAAACATTGGGTTGGCGCTTATTTCCACTAATGTCCGGCCCGGCGAAGTCGTCAGTGTTTTGATTGATGGAGAACGGTTTGATGCATCCCTGGTGTCACTGCCTTTCAGTGCGCACAAACATTGAGAAGAGTTTCAACCGCTAATTGGCCAACCTCACATCACCTTACATGACCGGAATTTAACTCAATTAAATGGCCAAGCTCCTACCAAAAATATCGCCTTCTGAGATTCAAAATTCATCGGAAAGGAAGGTCGCTGAAGAACTCATCAAGCAACTTCCGGATGGTGTTTTGGTGATTCACAGCTTCAACTGGTTGAGCGAACAAAAGTCCGGTCGTTTGATTGAAGGCGAGTGTGATTTTGTGTTGATTGACCCCAGTCAAGGTATTTTGTTCATAGAAGTGAAGGGTGGGTATATCAAATACGACCAGGAAGTTAATGCCTGGCAACGAACTTTGCGTGCTGGACAGGTCGAAAACTTAAACAAAGACCCAACTGGTCAGGTGCGTAATAGCATGTACGTTATTGTTGACACCTTAAAGGAAAAACTGAGATGCGAACAACTGCCGTTCACCTATGGCTATGCGCTAGTGTTTCCAGATGGAAAGTTTATGGGGACTGTTCCATCTGACCTCTCTTCAAATCTAATCATTGATGCATCGAAGATTGACAAGATTCAAAGTGCCATCAACAAGGCGTTCAAGTGTTTTCGGCGTGGTGGGCAACAGGCTTTGAAAAAACAAGACTTTATGCGAGTCAAGGATGCGTTGCTTCCAATGTATGCAATCATCCCTGTTATGTGGCGTAGTATTGAAGATCAAGAAGATAAGCTACATCGAATGACAGAGGAGCAAATGCAGATTCTGCAAACATTGTCGAAGCAAAGGCTTGCAGTCATTGAAGGTGGTGCCGGTACTGGCAAAACCTTGTTAGCACTTGCCAAGGCACAGGAAATTGCGAAGTCAGGGAAAAGAGTTTTGCTCGTTTGCTACAACCGCCTATTAGGAGAATGGTTGAAGAGTAAGTCTGTTGAGGAGTTGGAAGACAACTTGGTTGTCACCCATTACCACAAATTAGTGAGCGACCTGTGTACGCAAACCAATACTGAGTTTCATCCAAAGGGCATGCAGTTAGACAATCATTTTTGGATGAAGGTTGTACCCAATAAACTAATTGAGGCTTGCGATAAGTTATCTGTCGACGAGAAATTCGATGCGGTCATCGTTGACGAGGGTCAGGATTTTCATGAGGATTGGTGGCTCAGCTTAGAGTTTCTGTTCCAAAATTCAGAAGAAAAGTATTGCTATTTCATCTTTCTAGACCCCAACCAAAACTTGTTTGTAGCCCGACCTAGCTTGCCAAGTGAATTAAACGACCGCCTGTACCCTTTAAATACAAACTGTCGAAATACTAGACAAATTGCCGAACATTGTGCTTCGCTGATTGACATACAAGTAGATTTGAAGCCACATTCGGCGGAAGGCGAGGAGCCTAATGTCTATGCTGTCGACTCGGTGTCGGAAGCAATTGACATTGTGAATCGGGAAGTGAAGAGGTTGTGCACGCCCACTGCAGAAGGGCTAAGGAAATCTCAAGTTGCGGTTCTCGGTTCGAATTACATCATTAAAGAAATCCCAGCTCGATTTGGGAAGACGATACCGAGTACTGATCGTGTGGATGATTGGAAGGCAGACAAGGGTGTTTTGGCTGTTTCGACGTACCAATTCAAAGGGTTGGAATCGGATGTCGTCATTGTTTTAACCAAGCCGGTGTCATCCGAAGATAGCAAAGCGCGGACTGAAAACTATGTTACGCGTACCCGAGCAAAGCACTTGCTCATTGTGATAGAAATCAACGCTTTAGGATGACGTCACTCATTTAGGTTGATTTAATACTATTAATTTCAACTATTGGAACTTTGGTAGGATTCACTGATTTGCGGCATGGTTTCACGAATCCAGTTTTCGGCTTGTTGGTTCAGTTCTCTAGGTTTTATACCTTCGGTTGAGAGCGGTTCACCAACTCTAACAGTAATGATACCGGGACGCTTTGCAAACTCGCGCCTTCGCCAGTAATCTCCAGCATTGTGTGCGACGGGAATGAGTGGTACTTGAGCACGACTTGCCAATAGAGCCGCGCTAGCATTAAATTTACCGTGTTCTCCGGGAGGGCTGCGAGTACCTTCTGGAAACAGAACCACCCACCTTCCTTCCTTTAAGACTTTCGTTCCCTGCTGAACCACTTGTTGAAGCGCCTGACGTGCGGCACTTCTATCAATCGCTATTGGCCGCGTTGCTGCGAGACCCCAACCAAAGAATGGAATCCACAGTAAAGATCGTTTCAACACCCAAGCTTGGGGTGGAAATATAGTCTGTAATGCGAAGGTTTCCCAAGCGGATTGATGTTTGACGAAAAGAACTGATGGAGTGTCCGGTAGATTTTCCAGTCCTTCAACTTTGTGACTTAACCCACACACTATGCGAAGATTAAAAAGGATGATGTGGGCGAAACCACCAATGATTTTAGAGCGCAAAACGGCAGGAAACGGGATCACGACCATACTGACTGGCCAATAGACCAACAATGCGGCAATAGAAAGTACAAAAAATATGAACGCTCGAATTTGTAGCACTTTAACAGCCGTTAGATTTTAGTTACTAATGCCACATACAAATTGTGCTAGATTAGTCTCTTGATGGGGTGGTTTGCAATCGAATTGGATTCTTATTGCTCATTTCATTCTGTGCCAAATTCGTGCAGTTTCATCGCTGGCTCTATATCGCTGGCTCTATCGATGTCGTAACGGATTTCCCATCCAAGCGATTATGCATCGCGCACTAACTATTCCTTGTCTTTTCACGTGAACTTACCGCAATTTAATTCTAGGAATTTATATACGATGGTTACTGCACAGCCAAAAGAAATAGCAATACAATTCCAGTTAAATGTTTCTTCTTTCATAAATTGGGCTTACCGTAATTCCCACTATGCAGACCGACATTGCCGCGACACTTTTTACTGTTCTTTAGTAGATACGGAATTATTGATACTGACCGATTAATTACTCAATGCTCTTCTAGGAGGTCAATCATCGTTCAGAATTAATAATACTTTGACTGGGCAGGACTCGCCGAAATCGCTTGATTTTGATCATCTGTGTATGGCTACTGGGTGCCGGGCAAACAGCTGGTAGAACCAACTACAGTTATTTGCAGGTAACAGGAAACAGGACTAACCGCATTCGACGAAGTGCGCAACTCACTGTATGCACTGATTCTGTTGCAACGGCCTTGGGCAGAGAAGCTGAGAAGAGACTCACATTTCAATCTAGGATAGGTGTCTGTTGCTAGTTCGAGTGCCGTGCACTAACACTACTATTAATTACACGTATCCAATTTCATCTTAAAACTGAAATATTGTGATAATTGAACTATTAATATTAATGTTGTGTTGATGTGATGTAGTCGAATCACACTTCGTTGTTGAGTATGGATTTGATTCGACCCGGTAGCAAGTGACACAATTCTGAATTTAGAGTTTAGACTACTGTCGGCAGATGACCGTGCCACGCATTCAGAGAGGGGATAGCGAACCTAAGTTGGTAATGTGTTGGATCTGAACTATGTAATATGGGGAAAGGAATTGTTTCTGAACTCAGGAAACCATCACTAGAATTTCCCAACAATCAACATTCATTAAAATTTGATACGCGCAAAGTTCCATCAATCATTCGAGATTCACGTCTACTGATTTCTTCCATTTTCTTCCAAAATGCCTGATTAAGGTTGAAACCTGCAGCAACTTCAGTGCCAATAAGAAGAATAAGCAAGTCAGCACACTCTTCTGCAAGTGCATCCAAACCCTGTCCTTTAGTTACAGCAGCGGAAATTTCTCCTAGTTCTTCACACATTAACGCAACTCGATACTTCAAGTCTTCGCCGCCAGTATTTTTGAAGTCGTGCTTTTTATGAAATTCTTGAACAGCTCCCAGCATGGCATTGTATGAGTCTCGGTTCATGATTCCTTTTGGTCTATGTGTAAAAGTGAGATATCAGCTACTTGCAAAAATAGTTTACTGACCAAGCCGGTCAAGTTAATTCTATTTTCTCGAAGATTTTGGTCTTCAACCATGACCATCACTTCGTCAAAAAAACGATCTATAGGATCCTTTAGTTCAGTTAGTCTTTGAAGTACTTTCCAGGGTTCGGCTTCAGCCACTTCGGTGTTGACTTGTTTTGATACTTCGCAAGTCTTTTCATATAGCAATATTTCTGCATCTTCTGTTAGTAATTCTCGATCTACCGAACCATCGGATTCCATTCCGCTTTTTCTCAGAATGTTACGAATGCGCTTGTTTGCCGCGACTAATTCCTCGCATTCAGGTTGTTCCTTAAAACGTTGAACGGCGTGTAATCTCTCGCTTAGTTTATGAAATTCTGAAGGTTCCTGGGCTAAAACAGCAGCTATTTCATCGGCAGTATGACCGTGTTCGATATAGTAGAATCGAAGTCGGTCTAAGATAAGATTAAACACGGAAGAAATAGTGGCAATTCCAAACTTTTCTGAAATATTTTGATTTCCAGAAAGGTTTTCAATATAGATTGAAGCCGACTTTTTTAGCAATTTCTCCACATCCAACTCGTATTTCGACTCAACTAATATTCTTGCCACAGCAGCAGCCATTCGCCGTAAAGAATAAGGGTCTCGGTCACCCGTCACAGTTTCACCAACTCCAATTAAGCCAATTAATGAGTCTATTCTGTCAGCTAAAGCGACAGCAATCGACTCCCCGGAAGTCGGCATCCTATTGTCGCTAGCAGAACGTGGGAAATAGTGCTCTTCTATAGCACGAGAAACTCTCTCGGGTTTACCGTTTGCTGCAGCGAGGTATCGACCCATAATGCCCTGCAATTGAGGAAACTCTCCCACGACTTCACTGACCAAATCTGCCTTTGCCAAATCAGCAGCCTGTCGAGTGTCTGAAGGGTCGATCGTCATTGCGATGGCAATAAACTCAGCTAACTCACGTACACGAATCATTTTTTCAAAAATTGAACCTAGTGATCTGTGAAAAATCATACCGCGCAGTTGTTCCACACGATGTTCCAGTGAAACTTTCTTGTCTCTGTCCCAAAAGAATTTCGCATCCGAAAGCCGTGCTCGTAATACACGTTCATTGCCATTTACGACTCGTTTTCGAGTATTTGAATCTGATAAATCGATATTGGCCACTCCAATGAAGAATGGAATCAGACTGCCGTTGTGCCAAACGGGAAAGTATTTTTGGTGAACCCGCATTGAAACAACCAGAATTTCTTGCGGCAATTTGAGAAACGACTCATCGAACGTTCCAAGAAAAGCATTGGGGTATTCAACCAGATTGGTGACTTCTTCAACTAAACCAAACGCATCAAACTCATCTGTTTCGCTGAAAGTCACGCTACCTTTAACCTCTTCAGCCAACTGATTGATTTGCTTTTCGACCAAGCTCCTTCTTTTCGGTCGATTAGCGATGACGAAACCGTGGTCGTTGAAGACTTCGGGATAATTTAGTGCGCTTCTTACTTCCAAATCTTTGGAGCATTGAAACCTGTGGCCCTTTGTTGTTGAACCAGTATCCACGGATAGGATATTGCACGGAATCACTTGGTCACCGTGTAGAAGTACTATCCAGTGGATGGGGCGTATGAATTCGGTGTCAATCTCGCCCCACTTCATGCGCTTCGGAATTGGTAAACGTGCAACCGCGTTTGCAATACATTGCGGAATTAACTCACTTGCGCTCTGACCTGATTTATGGGACCTCACAGCAACAAAATCGCCGCTATCATTTTTGATGTGCTCCAAGTCATCCACCGCAACATCACAGGACCTAGCAAATCCTAAGGCTGCTTGTGTTGGATTTCCCTCGGAGTCATAGGCTCGATTAAGAGGTGGCCCACGTTTGATAACCTCTTCGTCCGAGGTACGGTTCCTCACTTCATGTAATCTAACCGCAACCCGACGTGGTGTTGCAAACCATTCGTCTTGAGAATTTAGTCTGTTGCGATCAACTAACCCCGTATTCGTAAGTTCTTCAATTAAATTTTCCAATAGCGAGGGGCCAAGCTCGCTGACTGAACTAGGCGGTAATTCTTCGGTACCTAACTCCAGCAACAAAGGTAAAGTGTGGAATTCAGCCGGTACTTTGTGCTCTTGCAGTGACGCTGCTGGCGCAGTGCTCATCTGTTCGGTTGACTCACCTTTAAGTCTAGGGAAACCCTTTTGTTTACGCACATCAAAATGCGTGTGCGCAACGAGTCGTGCCATACCTCTCACTCTGGCGATGTAGCGTGCTCGTTCCGTTACTCCAATTACCTTTCTCGCATCGAGCAAGTTGAACGTGTGTGATGCTTGAAGAACTCGTTCGTAGGCTGGAATCGCCAGTTGCAACTCAGCTAACTTCTGACACTGCTCCTCTAGTGAATTGAAATGGTGAAGCAGTGATTCCGTGTCAGCATGCTCAAAGTTGTATGCGGACTGCTCAGCTTCATTCTGCAAATATAAATCCCCATAGTTCCAGTCATCATTCCACCGCAAGTCGAATACATTTTCGATGCCTTGGACATACATAGCAATACGTTCGATTCCATAGGTGATTTCACCGGTAACGGGACGACATTCGAGTCCACCCGTTTGTTGAAAATAGGTGAATTGTGTAATTTCCATACCATTCAGCCAAACCTCCCATCCAAGTCCCCAAGCTCCAAGTGTAGGAGACTCCCAATCGTCCTCAACAAACCTGATGTCATCTTTGAGTGGATCAATTCCAAGTTGACGAATGGAGTCCAAATACAAATCCTGAAAATTCGTGGGTGATGGCTTAATTACGACTTGATACTGAAAGTAATGTTGCAGGCGATTGGGGTTATCGCCATAGCGTCCGTCCGTGGGACGCCTTGAAGGCTGTACGTATGCCGATTTTGTCGGTTCTGGCCCAATAGAAGCTAAAAAAGTAGCTGGGTGAAAGGTTCCAGCTCCGACTTCCATATCGTAAGGCTGCAGAATCACACAACCTTGTTCCGCCCAGTATTTATTCAGAGCGAAGATGATTTCTTGAAAGCTTAAACTCATGATTTGGAAACAAACACGAAATTAAGTTTGGACAACTGCTACATTCATGAAGTGACGCGATTATGAATATTGCAGAGGTAATAGAAATTCACTAATGAAAAAACTTCCAACTCGAGAAAGGATATTGACTAGACCAGATAAAGTGCTAAATCACAGTCCATTAGTATACTTGCAGCACAGGATGAAACTACGACATCACTTGTGCTTGAGCAAAAAGGAGAGCAAATTTTCGGCAACTATTTGAGGTGCTTCAAGCAATATCGAGTGTCGCAGTTGTGGAAGAATTCGTAATTCCGAATTCGGTAGGGCCGCAGCCATGGAATGATTGATTCGAGGATTACAGCCCCCATCATTCTCACCTGTCAGTACCAGGGTCGGCGCCTTAATCTCATGCAAAAAGTGCTCCATTTCGGTTGTTGCATAGATTCGAAATACAGAAGCAAATACGGCTGGGTCATTACCTAGTACTTGTTGTCTTCGCGCCTCCACAATTTCAGGATGGCTGTTGACCAATTGTGGTGTAAACCACCGTTGAATCAGCGAATCAAGTAGCGGTTCTATGCCTGAATCTTCTAATTTGTCCACTAAGTTGTTTACCCCTTGCCGTTCTTTTTGGGTACGAAATGCAGCGGTACTTAACATGCCAAGAGACAGAATGCGGGAAGGGTACTGATGGGCATAGGCCGGGCCAATCATGCCGCCAAGAGAATGACCGGTCACATGGAACTTTTCGATGTTCAGTCTACAACGCAGTTGTTCCAAATCTGCCACCAGCATGTCGAGTGTGTAAGGCGTTGGGGGTTTTGGTGATGCACCATGTCCTCTCAAATCACAACAAATACACATAAATTCATGTTGCAGTACATCAACAATTTTCTGCCAGTTTCCACCACTTGAACCTACCCCGTGAATCAGAATTAGCGGTGGGCCTTCACCTTGGATTTCATAATGGCAGTCTACGGCTTCACTCATGGCTTTTTCTATAATTGCTTTAAAGTGTCTTGATCAATTTGCGTGGAAGCAGATTATCACGATATCCTGAACCGTAGTGGGAAGTTCTCTCAGTAGATTTGGAAATCGCACATGGAATTTAGTCTCTTTTTATCAAGCTACTATCCAGACACAACTGCTTCAGCGAAGCAGTTGTTTGAAAATATGCTGGAGCAGGGAAGACTCGCTGAACACTACGGTTATTGTGCAGTCACTTTGCCGGAACATCATATGGTCAATATTCTCATGAACCCGGCACCACTTCAAACTGCTGTCAAGGTGGCTTCACAGACTAAGAGAATTTCAATTGTTACAGCAGTCATTGTGTTGCCGTTTCGAGATATGCGTCGTTTAGCCGGTGAGGTAGCGGTAGCAGATATTTTGTGTGATGGCAGACTTGTGCTTGGTGTGGGACGTGGAGCATTCGGGTATGAATTTGAGCGATTCGGAGTGACCTTAGAGGAAAGTCGTGAGAAGTTTGATGAATCTCTGGAAGTATTGATCAAGTTACTCACTGAAAAGGAGGTGTCCTGGGACGGCAAGTACTATCAGTTTCCGCCAACAACTATTATGCCCCGCCCAATCACTCAACCTATGCCGCCGATTATGATTGCTGCTTTGGCCCCCGATGCAATCTATCACTGTGCCCTACGCGGCTATGACGTGCAAACAACTCCCTTACAGGGTTCGGCATCCTTGCTGCAAGAACAGGCGGACGCGTTTAATCGAGGAGTAGTCGACCGCGGTGAAAGTGGACGAAAACAACGGTTGTCTCTGCTTCGTATGGGGTTTGCGGTAGACAATGAAAAGGAAGTCAAAAAGAAACTACTTCTCGCACAGGAGTACTACAAGCGGTTTGACAATGTCCTTTATGCCGGTCCTGGAATCGTGGTGGATGGCGCTATACAGCCACTACCGCCAAAACAAACCGTTAAGGAATTAGCAGCTAATATTCTCGTTGGAACTTCGACGCAGTTGGTGGATAAACTTGGTCTTTATTACGACGCTGGAATTCACGAGATCAATTTGAATATGAATCTCGGTGCCAGCCAAACAGAAACCAAAGAGTCTATACAACGCTTCGCAGAAGAAATCATGCCACATTTCACCTGACGAAGTACAGCATCGCTAGTAACCGACGCACATGGATTCAATCGGAAAGTGAATTCGAGCAGAATTTATGGCTTCAACGACATATTCTCCATTCGCAAATACATAGGTCATATCGGCTGATGGATCATCCGGTTCCACAACTTCACCGGTGTCGAGGTCGACAGCAAAACTCGGAGTGAGAAATACTGATTTCAATCGCTGTGGTGCATAACCATCGCTGACACGCCCGTAAATGATGATTTCATCAATAATGAACGGAACCAGGTCTTCGGAGGGGCGATCAACCCACGAAAAGATCATTTTTCCGGAGGTGTTCTGATTGGTACGGATAATACCAATGCCAACTCCTTTTCGGTCTGCACGGAGTTTGAACTGGTTGGCTTGGTATTGCTGAAATTCTGTTCGGGTCATCAGAGAGTCGAATGTTTCCACATATTGATCCGGTTTAATCAAATATTGTGCGTGCATCAAATGGTCGAACTCATCATAAATCACACTACAATCAAATCTACCTGCCTGTGCATTTGTAGTCGCAAGTGCCAAATATGCAGCAGCTAACGAGAACAGAAGGTATTTGAACGTAAACTTAATCAGGTGCATGGTTTATCGACAAGATATTTGGCGAGCCGTTCAAATTGGGCTACAGTGATATGTTCGGCACGTAAACTCGAATCGATTTCAACTTGCTCCAAGGAGTACTCACTGACATAACCGATCAATGCGTTTTTTAAGGTTTTTCGCCTCTTGGAGAATGCGATACGAACCAACTCGTTGAATTGAACCGTCAACTCCCGACTGACTCGATTCGTTAGTTTTGGGCGCATATGAATGACAGTCGATTTTACATCAGGTGGGGGAGAAAATGCCTCCGCAACGACATCGAACAATGCCTCGACATGCAACACGCGAGACACCGATACCGTAAGACGTCCGTACTGTTTTGTGCCACAGTCTGCGGTGAGGCGTTGAGCCACTTCCCGTTGCACCATGAAGCAAAAATCTTCTATGGACGCCAAGTGGTTGGTAAGTTGCAATATAAGTTCGGTTGATATGGAGTAGGGAAGATTGCCAATCAGTCTCACTTTTGTATTTTCAGTAAAGACTGAAGGGTAATCAAATTTAAGTGCGTCAGCCGTATGAATCTTGACGTTGTCTGCGGAAAACTTGTTCTTGAGGTACGCGGCCAGTTGCGAGTCCAATTCAATCGCATGAAACTCACTAACCTTCCCTACAATTCGCTCTGTTAGGACACCTCGACCTGGGCCAATTTCCACTATGGTGTCGTTGGTTTTTAGAGCGATTGCGTCAATAATGTCATGGATGACTGATTCGCTTACGAGAAAATGTTGTCCAAGTGGTGGTTTGCGCCTGCGAGCGCTCATCGCTTGGCTTCGGATTTGTTTCGGCAAAGTTTTATTGCTGCAAAAAACGCCGCCATCATACTGCTTCTGTCCACTTTTGATGTTCCTGCAACATCGTAGGCCGTTCCGTGGTCAACGGAAGTGCGAATGATTGGCAGACCTAGCGTAATATTGGCAATTGCACCAAAGTCGCTATGTTTAATAACGGGGAGACCCTGATCGTGGTACATCGCAAGAACAACGTCACAGTCGCGCAGCTTTGAAGGTGTGAATGCAGTATCTGCTGGTAGTGGTCCAAACACATGCATTCCTTGGCTGCTGCAGTCGGCAATAACTGGTATGATGGTTTCGAGCTCTTCATTGCCGAGTAGTCCGCCATCTCCGGCGTGAGGGTTCAGTCCACATACTGCAATACGCGGTGATTTAATTTGAAATCGATGTTGAAGATCACGATGTAAAACTTCAATGATTGTTCGAAGCCTGTCCTTGGTAATGGCTGCCGCAACTTTCGACAGTGGCAGGTGAGTCGTGGCAAGTGCAACTCGCAACTTACTGGATGCCAATAGCATCACGGGGGTTTGAGTGTTGGTGCGTTCTGCCAGGTACTCAGTATGCCCGGAAAACTTAAATCCTCCCTTGGAAATCACCTCCTTGTTTACCGGACCGGTCACCATGGCATCGTACTGGCCTGACTGACAGCCAGTAATGGCAAGATTCAGTGTTTCCAATACATACATGGAGTTTTCTGGATTTGGCTTCCCGGCAACTGCAGGTATCGGACACTGGACATCCAAAATTTGGACCTCGCTGTCGGCATCCGTTTGCGCCAGGTCGATATTGAGTTGAGTCACTCTGGACTCAAACAAGTTTTGGTCACAAATGATTACAACGTCGCAATCAGGGGGGCAGCTGGCAAGCGCAACAGCCAAGTCCAGCCCCACGCCGGCAGGATCACCTGGAGTAAATGCAATGGTGTTGCGTGAGCTCATTGCGCACTTATCAACTTTACTTCCAACTGGATTGAAGTATTTTCCAGCAGTAAGTCAATTTTCAATTGGAAAGGATAAATCGTTTAGTCATCAATTTAATTTAGCGTGAGACCCGTCGCAATTCGGTGCTTTATTAGTATGTTTACAGCCACACAAGAAATATGTTCTTGTTTTTGAGACTGTTAATTTAACGGGTGAATATTCCGATCCTTGATGTGAGCCATCGCAAAAGGGTTGGTTGGAAGATTTTCCGCACTGACACCAGTAGTATTCACCTGGCTGAAGTTTGACTTCATAGGGTTGCTTTTGTGCTATTTCGGGCATTTCGACTATCTACTCCTGCTAGTTGATAAATTCATAATGTGAATAATTTAATTACCGAGAATCCATAAAAACCTTGTATATCAATGAATTCTCGGTTTGCTAAATGACAAGAAAAGTCAATTTTACTGTCTTGTAGTCTTGTATTGATGACCAAAGTTTTTGTGAGTGCCAATCCAGACTTGGTTCACGGTAGTTCTTTTAGTCCTTTTGAGATGTCATTGTCTCTAGGAAGGTTAATTTACCTTTAATGCGTTCACTTCCTATAATCTTTACATCAAAGGATCATTTTATTTTTGGAAATATGGGTAGACAAGTGAGCGAGCGAGAATTCATTCCTGTATCTATTGCAGTGTTGACTATTTCTGATTCGCGTACTGAGGAAAACGATAAGTCTGGCGATTTGCTCGTAAAGCGAATGACCGATGCAGGGCACAGGTGTGTCGACAAAAAGATAGTACGCGACAACATTTATGCAATTAGAGCAGTTGTGAGCTGTTGGATTGTTAATTCGTCGGTTCAAGTGATTTTGACGACAGGTGGCACTGGGGTCACCGGAAGAGATGGCACTCCAGAAGCGATACGACCTCTACTGGATAAAGAGATTAGTGGTTTTGGGGAAATGTTTCGTGTGCTGTCGTATGAAAAAATTAAAACCTCAACATTGCAGTCCCGTGCGTTCGCTGGGGTGTCAAATGGCACTTACATTTTTTCCTTACCCGGTTCAGCAGGGGCATGCGGCGACGCTTGGGATATGCTGATCGTGCATCAACTGGATTACAGAAGCCGACCCTGCAACTTGGTAGAGTTGATGCCAAGGTTACTCGAGCATCTAAAGGACAGATAGACTACCTCAGCCGCCGGTAACTGATGAGTTTGATCTCAACAGACTAACCGCCAACGTAGGACATTTCGATCTTTGGCAGCGATACAGTTTTTTCGGATCTGATTTCAGAATAGCGGTCAGTTCGATTGCGCCACAAGTTTCGAATTGACTGCTCCAAGTCGTCTGTGCTTGCACCAGAGCGAATCAACGCTCGCATATCGAATCCCTCGGTAGCAAAAAGACACGTATAGACCTTGCCTTCTGCCGTCAATCTCAAGCGGTTGCATGTCCCGCAAAATGGTTGCGTAACCGAAGCGATGATACCGATTTCACCTTTACCATCTTTGAATTGCCAGCGTTTGGCGACTTCTCCGCGATAAGTTGGTGATACGGGAGTGATTGGAAAAATCTTGTCAATGGTTGAAAGAATTTCCGCTGCGGGTACAACTTTGTCATATTGCCAATCGTTAGTGGCACCAACATCCATGAATTCAATGAATCGAAGGATGACGTCGGAGTTTTTAAACTGCTTCACCATTGGCATAATTTCGTGCTCGTTCATTCCTCGGGCAACCACCATATTGACCTTTACTGGTCCCAATCCTGTTGCCAAGGCATTATCAATACCGTCAAGAACACGCTGTACTGGAAAGTTGACATCATTTATCGATTTAAAGACAGTGTCGTCCATGGCATCCAAACTGACTGTAATACGGCGTAGTCCGGCGGCGTAAAGTTCTTCTGCGGCCTTACGGGTTAATAAGGATGCATTGGTCGTCATACTTAGATCTTCAACGCCTTCTATTTCGGCAAGTGCATTGATGAGTTCTGGAAGATTACGTCGCACCATGGGTTCTCCACCGGTGATGCGAACCTTTTTGACTCCGTTGGCTACAAAGGCTCTGACTGCATGCTCGATTTCACCAAAGTCAAGCAGGGCCGTACGTTCCAAAAAGGCATGGTTGGAACCAAAAAATTCCTTCGGCATACAGTAGACGCATCTAAAGTTGCATCGATCTGTAATTGACACCCGCAAGTCGCGAATGGGTCGATTGAATCGATCAGTGACAAATTCCTGTGGAGCGTTCATACTGATAATCTTGAGTGAATCATTGTAAATCCATGAATGCGACAACTGGATCAACTTGAAAGGTAGTAATTAATTATCCCAAGAAATCTTGAATTTACACGAAATCTTAATGAATCGCAAAGTTAGTGGATTGTTGGTAGTGGCTAAGGTTGAAAAATGATTTTTCTTATAGTAGTTATTGGTGGGGAATAAGTCAGCTGTGCGTCTTGAACCATTTTTACGATATCGTTTACTTCCCAAAGCCGATCAATCCAGTCCGCTTCCATGGCCGGGCTCACGTTTAGGTTTGGGTGAATTCTACAGAAATTGCGACACATCAAATGAAGCGTAGAGGAATGAATGATATGGGCGATTCTCGAAAGTGAATTCGAAGGTGTATATCAGGACTGATACGATAAACTCTACCATAGCTTATATGAACGAATTTCCACTTTCGTTGAATGAGGGGGAGTGTCAAAGGTTACACAACGGACAGGATTGACAGTGTAATAAGTGGTGCTATTGGTAAGCAATTGACTTACAAGGAGTTGACAGAGAGGTGAGAAATGATCACTGAGGAGATGTAGAACAATTTTGATGCATACGACAAAATAAAAGATGAATTAGAGCAGGAATACTTTGGAAAGATTGCTCTATTAAACGATGGACGGTTAGACTCGAATTACAACGATTCATTTGACGCTTATCGAACGGGTTGCGATCGTTTTGGGCTCGGTCATTTCGCTATTCAAGAAATTGGTGAATGCCCAATACATTTAGGAATTCACACATTAAACTTGCCGAACAAATAACTTTGTCCCTATTCAGGCTTTGCTTAATACAGGCTCGCAAATGTCAATGATTTCAGAAAATGTTGTCTGAAACATTGGATCTCAGCCAATTTCAGTTATTGACATCCTTCCAGTGAGTGGAAAAAACAGAAAATTACAATTTTTCATTTAGGATTCTCGACTGCTCAAAACGTTAAACTTCCAAACTGAATAACAGGTAGCCAGAATAAATCTGTTTGGAAATGAGGGCGATATTTCAAAACTGGTAACTTGAGGAACTCGAGGTTTGTCAATGCACCATCGGTCAATGATGTGACTAGGGATACTCCTTTCCCTCAAATGGTATGCCAGCCATTTTGAAGAATGCGCAAATAAATCTATAGGTTAATCCCCAAACAATTCGTTCATCGTCTTGACCACATTTGATACCCGGAAATTCACCATCATAATTTTGTGGCCTGAAGTTCGAAACAAATAATTCAGGGTTGGCTAGTGAAGTTACAGGAATCCAAATCGTGTCTTGTACTTCATAGTTTGTCCTTAGCTGCACTCTGTCAGCAGCTTCATACAAAAAGCAGGAAATTACCAATCCGGGTGAAGGACTTGAGGAATGTCCCACAAGATCATCTATGCGACCAAAGTTTGCTGATCTTGCAAGTTGTATCCCTACTTCCTCGAATGTTTCGCGTTCCGCAGTATCCATAGGTGTTTTATCCTCAGCATCCCGCCTTCCACCAGGAAATGCCATTTGTCCCGACCAGGGGTCTGCAGTGCGTGAGGCCCTTTCGATGAACAGAATTTCAGCCCCTACTTGAGTATTGCGCAATACGACAGCCACCGCCGCCTGTCTAGCTGAAGAATCGTGGACCAGCTTGGGAGAGTGCGCAGTTGCTTTGCAGATAATATGCCTTAAATCAAACAATTCAGTGTCCTGTGTACCCATAAATTGAAAAATTCAAAAGAAGTCAATGCCATAGGTGGAGTCTAATTTTCAATACACCATAATTTGAATCTAAATTAGGTCGACCATTCAACCAAACCAAAACATTTGCCGTTTTTATCAACCAATCAAATATTTCACTTGAAAAAAGCAATTGAATATAAGATATTCCAATAATCTGTTTAAATTGAACTGAGATGTAAGGAAATGATTCGCAATTGACTGCGAATGCAGTTCCGTAATGTTAAATCCCAAAGGAGGGAGATGAATAATGAAATTTCGAAAAATGACAATCGCACTTCTTGCGTCATTCTTCGTGCTGGTAGGCGGCCTATCGTCGACTACCGTATTAGCACAAGACAAGGTGCGATGGAAAATGGCAAGTTGGTTCCCAAAGAACCTGACGCAATTGGGTACCCTGGGTCACCACGTAACGGATACTATCGACCGTGTGTCTGGTGGAACCGTTGAGTTAAAGTACTACGAACCCGGCGCCTTGGTGCCACCGAAGGAGTGCTTTGACTCAGTCGCTACCGGTGCAGTCGATGCCTGTTGGTCGACTCCTGGTTACTGGTATGGAAAGAATTCCGCTTTAGCAATGTTTGCCGCAGTTCCGTTTGGACCTTCTGCTGCTGAATATGGTGCTTGGATGTACTTTGGCGGCGGCCAAGAGTTGATGAACGAGATTTACGCTGAACATGGCCTTTATTCGCTGATTTGTGGTGTTATCGCGCCGGAGGCATCCGGTTGGTTCCGTAATCCTATCAATTCTGTTGATGACTTGAAGGGATTGAAGATGCGATTCTTCGGACTTGGTGCCAAGGTGATGGAGAAGCTTGGCGTATCGACTCAGTTGATTCCCGGCGGAGATATTTTTCCGGCCCTGGAACTTGGCTCAATCGATGCAACCGAGTATTCAATGCCTGCAATTGATCTGAACTTAGGTTTCTATCAAATTGCAAAACACTATTATTTCCCCGGATGGCATCAGCAATCAACACTGTTTGAAGTGCTACTGAACAAGGAAAAATGGGAAAGTCTAACCGACACCCAAAAAGCCTACTTTGAACTGTCCTGTGGAGACAACTTCCGTTATGGACTGTTGGAAGGTGAAGCGATTCAATCTGCAGCACTGCAAGAACTTCAGGATAAGGGTGTTACGATACATCGCTGGTCCCCAGAAATATTAGGTGCCTTGGAAGGGGCATGGAATGAAGTGGTAGCAGAAGAAAGCGCGGCCAATCCAGATTTCGCAAAAGTATGGGAATCCTATACAGACTTCCGTAAAAACTACAAGATTTGGGCTGATATCGGATATCTGTAAGCACCAATCTTAGGCTACAAACAACTAAATGTAGCCGATTTGTTAGCGATTAGCCGAGGAGGATTCGTCGTCCTCGGCTTATCCTTTTGAACTTATCCCCACAACACCCAGAGAATAGATATCTTGGAACTGTTGCTCCGAATCGACGATAAACTTTCGAAGTTGGTCATTTCCGTTGGTCGTGCGGCCGCATGGGTCTCGATTCTATTGATATTTATAATCCTCTTTGATGTAGTTACCCGCCGATTTCTCGTTTTGGGATCCACTAAGTTGCAAGAGTTGGAGTGGCATACTCATGCTGTGCTGTTCTTACTATGTTTAGGCTACGGTTACTTAAAGGACGCGCACGTCAGAATCGACTTAGTTCGAGATCGATTGCCTTCTCGCGTTAAATTGTGGGTCGAGTTGATTGGTTGTCTGCTGTTTTTGATTCCCTACGCATGTGTCGTTATTTATTTTGGTATCGATTGGTGGCATCGATCATTTGCCATGAACGAAATGGCAGAGTCCGCAACGGGGTTGCCTTATCGATGGGCAATCAAAATTTTTCTGCCAATAGGATTTGTACTACTATTGATCAGTGGAATTACAACAGTTTTCCGTAAAGTAATCCAACTGTTTGGTTCGGCAGAGCTCGCGGCAGTCGTAGATAAGCGAGAAGTTAAGGAAATCACTGAAGTTGAGGAAATTGATCAAATTAAGATCGATTAAAAGCAGGCTGATACATGTTAGACCTATTTATTGACTACATGCCCATTTTGATGTTTGCGGTGCTTTTCGTACTGCTTTTTAGTGGTTATCCCGTAGCAGCAGTATTGGGCGGCACTGGACTAGGCTTTGGTTTATTAGGTATAGCCCTGGATGTTTTTATTCCGATCGAGTTTTTTAACATCGTAGGCCGAATTTGGAGTGGCATCGCAGACAATCTTGTACTGGTTGCGATTCCCATGTTCATATTTATGGGAACAATGCTTGAACGAAGTGGAGTTGCCAAAGATCTTCTGTACTGTTTGCAGGTGCTGTTACGACGTGTGCCAGGCGGATTGGCTCTTGCAATTACCGTAATGGGCACGATCATGGCAGCCACGACGGGCATTATTGGTGCCTCTGTAGTGATGATGACTTTGATGGCCTTGCCCGTGATGCTACAACGGCAGTACAACATACCATTGGCAACTGGAACCATTGCGGCCTCCGGCACGCTAGGAATATTGATTCCGCCCAGCATTATGCTCGTGATTATGGCGGACCTGCTCGGAAGGTCGGTTGGAACATTATTTGTTGCAGCAGTTTTTCCAGGGTTGATGCTGGCAGGTATTTATGCCATCTACATTTTGACGATAAGTTCAATTAAGCCACAGTTGGCACCACCGTTACCGGAAGACTTGGGGCCGGAAAATCCCAAGGAATTTTGGCTGATGATTTTTAAGGGCCTGATTCCTCCTGTGTTCCTGATGGTGCTCGTACTGGGCTCCATTGTGGCTGGATGGGCGACTCCGACTGAAGCGTCCGGGGTCGGTGCTGCCGGGGCAATTCTATTGGCAGTTATGAATCGACGGCTTAACTTCAAAATGTTGCGCACAGTAGTTGAACGGTCGGCGCTGATGGGAGCAATGCTGTTCTTTATTTTTATAGGAGCAACTGCTTTTTCCTATGTTTTTCGATCTTTGGGTGGGGACGATATTGTAATCGAATTAGTGGAAAATTCTGGATTTGGGCCATGGGGGGTATTGTTTGTTCTCATGGCAATTGTTTTCGTACTAGGGTTCTTTTTTGACTGGATCGAAATCACCCTGATCGTGCTTCCGGTATTCGCTCCGATTATTGAGTTATTGGACTTTGGTGATCACATTGCCAGGGTTGATTTGATTTACTGGTTTACCATCCTTGTGGCGGTTAATCTACAGACGAGCTTTCTCACCCCACCATTCGGGTTTGCGTTGTTCTATATGAAGGGGGTGGCCCCCCCAGAGGTGAGAATCCAGCAAATTTATCGGGGCATCATTCCGTTTGTGCTGTTACAGGTGATTGGACTGAGCTTGGTGATGGCGTTTCCCGAAATTGCGATGTGGTTACCGCGCGCTGTGTTGGATTAACAGGTCAATTTAATAGTCACCTAATCAATTAATTTACATGCAAGATTCAGGACCCGCGGCGAAGCCGAAGGTGGCGCTGTTCGCTACTTGTCTTGTTGATCTGTTTCGCCCTCAAATTGGCTTTGCAGCTGCCGAATTGATTGAATCCTGCGGCTTTGAAGTCGACGTTCCGAAATCTCAAACCTGTTGTGCTCAGCCGCTGATTTCCAATGGCGCAAACCGAAGTGCTCTGCAGGTTGCCCGCACATTTATCAAAATATTTGCACCCTACGATTTTATAGTCGCACCTTCCGGCTCCTGTATAGCGACTGTGAAGTTACGCTTTATCGAGTTGTTTGATGATCCCAATGAGCGTAGAGAAGCGGAAGCGGTCATTTCGTGTTGCTATGAGTTAACTGAATTTTTGTCCACGGTGGCGCAATGCAAAATTGATGCAAGTTTTGCCGAATCATGTGCCTATCACGACTCTTGTTCGGGACTACGTGAACTCGGAATTCATCATCAACCTAGACAATTGCTGAGTCAAGTTGAAGGTTTGTTAGTGAAGGAACTTGGTGACCCGGCTGCTTGCTGTGGATTTGGGGGTACATTTTGCGTTAAGTATCCGGAAATTTCTGCGAACATTGTTGACGAAAAAGTACAAAATGTTAAACAAACACGCGCGAGTTATTTATTGGGTGGAGATTTGGGTTGTCTGATGAATATTGCAGGTACACTCAAAAGACAGGGTAGTGATGTTCGGGTCATGCATGTCGCAGAAGTGTTGGCAGGGCATGGGGACATGCCTGGAATTGGTGAGGCCAGTTCATAAAGATTTATATGGAAGTCACCTCTCATCAAT
Organism: Arenicellales bacterium; assembly: GCA_965200645.1. GTDB lineage: Bacteria > Pseudomonadota > Gammaproteobacteria > Arenicellales > JAJDZL01 > CBDAUN01. The sequence continues at coordinate 89,461 of CBDAUN010000001.1, read as the reverse complement.
TTGCAACTCAAGCGAAGGCAGCGTTGCTTGATTCAGAGTTGCAGGCTGCGCTGAACAAGGCGCGAGGCGGTTTTGTTGATAAGCGCAGGTTGGCGGTCGATGAATTACCGCAATTCGAATTGCTGCGCAATCGCGCAGTGGCTATCAAGAACCACGTGCTTTCCAACTTGGATGACTATCTGTCGACATTCGAGGAAAATGTCATTGCCTCCGGCGGTCAGGTTCACTGGGCGAGTACACCACAAGACGGACTGGACATCATCACTAAAATTTGTCGCGATGCCGATGCCAAGCGAGTAGCGAAAGGCAAGTCTATGATTGGCGAAGAGATGGACTTAAATCAGGCTTTGGAGTCCGAAGGTATGGAAGTGGTGGAAACCGATTTAGGTGAATACATTATTCAGTTGGCTGAAGAGCATCCCAGTCACATAATCGCACCGGCCATTCACAAAACTCGAAATCAAATTACCGAACTGTTTCACGAGCATCACGCCAAACACGGATTGACTACAAAAGTTGAAGACGTCGCCTCCATTGTGGAACAAGCTCGAACGGTTCTGAGGGAAGTTTTTGTTGAGGCCGATGTGGGTATCACAGGGGCAAACTTTTTAATCGCGGATTCAGGTTCGACGGTGCTGGTCACCAATGAAGGCAATGGTGATTTAACCAGTACATTGCCGAGAATCCATATAGTCACGGCATCAATTGAAAAGGTAATTCCAAGCTTTCAGGACTTATCTGTGTTCCTGCGAATATTGGGTCGAAGTGCTACCGGTCAGGAGATGTCTTCATATACCAGTATTTACAATGGTCCACAACGCTCCGGTGACTCAAGTGGTCCAGAAGAATTTCACGTGGTGATTTTGGACAATGGGCGTTCGGGTTTATTGAAAAGTGAATATCGAGAGTTGCTTCGCTGCATTCGTTGCGGTGCGTGCATGAATCACTGCCCGGTTTATCAATCCATTGGCGGACATGCGTATGGTTGGGTTTATCCGGGGCCGATGGGTTCGGTCTGGACACCGTTACTGACGGGACTGCAAAAGGCAGCAAATTTGCCGAATGCGTGTACGCTGAACAGTCGATGCGAACAGGTGTGTCCCGTTAAGATTCCATTACCGCGCATGCTGCTGTCACTGAGGCACGAACTGTACGAGAGAAAGGTAACCGGTTTTACGGTACGAGCAGGGTTGAAAATGTGGGAGTACTTGACTCGATTTCCTGTCACTTATCGGTTTGTCACCAGACCCGTTATTCGAGTGCTTGCATGGTTAGGTCGAAAAAATGGATCGTTCAAACATCTTCCGTTGACTTCAGGTTGGACCAATACGAGAGATTTTCCGGCACCAACTGGTCCGAGTTTTGTCTCGCAATGGCACTCAAAAAGACGGAAATAACAATAAGAAAATAGCATTGAACACGCTTAACTTCGATTGACCGAAGTTGATTTGTACCGCCTTTCAGAGTGTGGTGGTCACTCAGTTTTATAAATGTTCTTAATGAGAAGTTAATGTGTGTTGGTGAAACTAGATGAACTTCATTACAATTTCTTTGATCAAACTAAGTGAGTTCATCGCCCAACGACGCTGACGTGACTTTAATCCGCTTCAATTTAAACCACAGACTGCAAGTGAGTAAGCCACTGGGTGTCATCGTGATTATGGTTACGCTGGCAACTATTGCTATCGGAAGACCAAGTTACGCTCAATACTCTCCTAATGTTGAGCCGGTACACGCAATCGCGATGCATGGTGAACCACAATACGGTCCCAACTTTAAGCACTTTGACTATTTGGATCCCAACGCACTAAAAGGAGGAAAAATTCGAATAGGTCGCAGGGGAACATTTGACTCATTTCATGCCCATATCACCAAGGGATTACCAACAGGAACAGGAGCGGTTGAAACCTTGATGAGTGGTAACAGCGAGGAGGTGTTTACCAACTACGGACTCATTGCCGAGTCCATTGAAGTTCCCGAAGACCGGTCCTGGGTGATTTTTAACCTCAACCCCAAGGCCAGGTGGCATGACGGTAAGCCAATTACAGCCGACGACGTCGTGTTTTCATTTGAAGCAGTGACAGAACATCTGCCGCGCATGAAAAAATACTATGCAGAGGTGGAAAAAGCCGAAAAACTTGGGGAACTTCGAGTCGGATTTACCTTTACGAATAATCAAAATCGCGAGTTGCCGTTAATTTTAGGGCAGTTGCCGGTGTTGCCCAAGCACTACTGGGCCGAAAGGGATTTTTCTAAGACCACTTTGGAGCCACCACTTGGAAGCGGACCCTATCGTGTCAAAGAGTTTGAGGCAGGCAGGTATGTCGTACTTGAGCGGGTTGAAGACTATTGGGGCAAAGATTTGCCGGTCAACGCTGGCATAAATAATTTTGATGAATACCGATTCGACTACTATCGTGATGTGACTGCGATTAGACTGGCATTGAAATCGGGCAAGATTGATTATCGTGAAGAAAACCAGGCGAAGGCCTGGGCAAAGGATTATGAAGTTGAAGCCGTTGATAAAGGCTGGCTCAAAAAGGAGTTAACCCCTCATAAGCGATCCACTGGGATGTTTGCCTTTATTTTGAATACACGTCGTGACGTATTTTCCGATGTCAAAGTTCGTAAGGCAATCGGTCATGCTTTTGATTTTGAATGGACCAACCGAACTCTGTTTCATGGTGCTTACACACGTACTGAGAGCTTTTTTTCCAATTCCGAATTTGCTTCGAGTGGGTTGCCACAGGGCGAAGAAAAGGAGATCCTGGAAAGGTATCGAGACCAGCTACCTGCAGAAGTGTTTACAGGTTCATATCGTGCACCTCGTACGGACGGTTCCGGTTGGCCAAGAGAGAACTTAAAACTCGCATCACAGTTACTCGATCAAGCTGGCTGGGTAGTGCGAGATCTGAAACGAGTTAACGAACAGACTGGACGACCCATGTCGTTCGAGATTCTATTGGTCAGTGCTGAGTTCGAGAGGATATGCCTTCCGTTTGTGCGTAATCTTGCAAAACTTGGTATTGAAGCAAGGGTAAGGTTGGTTGATGAAAGTCAATACATCAATCGTGTTGGAACTTACGACTACGACATTATCGTCAGCGGATGGGGCCAATCAGATTCACCGGGTAATGAGCAGTTGGCCTACTGGTCAACATTGGCGGCGGATACGCCGCGTAGTGCAAATTACGCTGGGATCAAGGATCCAGTAGTCGACCAGTTGATTGAATTACTGATTAAGGCGCCCACCAGGGAATCACTGATTCACAGGACTCGAGCGTTGGACCGTGTCTTGCTTGCAGGCCACTATCTCGTGCCAGCCTGGCATCTGAAAAGCGATAGGCTGATTTACTGGGACAAGTTTTCCAGACCAGCCATGCCGTTGAAGAAAGGTGAAGGTATTTTTAGATGGTGGTTTGATCCAGCAAAGGTTACGCTGCTTGAAGAGGCGATGGCAGATGACATAACTACCTCTTCGACCGCTGTGGAAGAAATTCCCACTAAGTCTACGACCTGGATTGCAGCCCTGGCAATCATTGCAGTGGGCGTTTTGCTGTTTGGAATTCGTAGACGATCGCATCGGAGTGCTGCATGATTGCATACATCATTCGTCGTCTTCTGTTAATCATCCCAACGCTGTTCGCGATTATGGTGATCAACTTTGCGGTGATTCACATCGCTCCGGGCGGACCCGTCGAACAGGCCATTGCAGAATTGACTGGCCAAGGCAGTGACATCGTTGAAAGAGTAACCCGTACGGGATCGGGAGAACAACTCGAACAGGGTAGATCAACCGAAACAGTGACAACCGCTGCAGACTCAGGCAGTAAGTATCGCGGTTCCCAGGGTCTTGATCCCGAGTTCATTGCTGAACTGGAGGCACGCTTCGGATTCGACAAGCCATTGCATGTCAGGTTTTTCGAAACCATGAAGAACTATCTGTTGTTTGATTTTGGGGAAAGTTTTTTCCGCGATGAGTCGGTGACCAATTTGGTGTTAGACAAAATGCCGGTTTCCATTTCGCTGGGCTTGTGGACGACGCTGTTGGTCTATCTCATCTCTATACCGCTCGGTGTGCTGAAGGCAGTTCGCGATGGCAGTGAATTTGACGGCTGGACGACTGTAGTATTGATTGTTGGTACGGCAATTCCAGGTTTTCTGTTCGCGGTGTTCTTACTGGTTGTGTTTGCTGGAGGAAGCTACTTGGATTGGTTTCCCCTTGCTGGTTTGGTGTCTGACAATTGGTCGGAATTGTCTTGGCCAGCGAAGATTGCCGATTATTTCTGGCACATTACTCTACCTGTCTTGGCAATGGTGATTGGAGGGTTTGCCGGATTGGCAATGCTGACCAAAAACTCCTTTTTGGATCAGATCAATCAGCAGTATGTCATGACCGCCCGGGCAAAGGGTTTGGCCGAAAGAAGAGTTCTTTATGGTCACGTTTTCCGAAATGCCATGCTGATCGTCATCGCCGGGTTTCCAGGAGCGTTTGTCGGAATTCTGTTTACTGGGTCGTTGTTAATCGAAATCATCTTTTCATTGGATGGGCTTGGATTGCTTGGATTTGAAGCTGCGTTTAAGCGCGATTACCCCGTGATGTTTGCCACGTTGTATTTCTTTTCATTGCTGGGTTTGTTGATGAATCTCATCGGTGATTTGATGTACATGATTATTGATCCCCGCATTGACTTTGAAGTCAGGGAAGTTTGAGATGACTGCAGAAACGGTAAGAAGTCGGGATCAAACTTCCAAATTTCTTGGAATGGAAATCTCACCGCTTTCGCGTCGGCGAATTGACAGTTTTTTCGCACATCGCCGTGGTATTTGGTCCTTGTGGATATTCGCGGTTCTATTTGTTATAGCCTTGTTTTCGGAGTTCATCGCTAATGACAAACCATTCATTGTCTACTACAACGGGAGTTTGTATACGCCGGTTCTGCAAGCTTATCCGGAAACAACATTCGGTGGATATTTTGAAACAGAGGCTGACTACAGTGACCCTTATGTACAGGAATTAATATCAAGCAACGGTTGGATGATTTGGCCAATCGTTCGTTACAACCACCGAACTGTGGCGTGGGACTTGCCCGAACCGGCACCCACTGCACCAGACCGGGTGCATTGGCTAGGAACGGATGATCAGGCAAGGGACGTTGTGGCCAGGCTGTTGTACGGGTTTAGAATATCTGTTCTATTTGGTTTTATTTTGACGGTTATCAGTGCCATCATTGGAGTTGCTGCAGGAGCGGTACAGGGTTACTTTGGCGGTTGGCTAGACTTACTGTTTCAGCGATTTATCGAAGTATGGGCTGGATTGCCTACACTGTACCTACTGATTATTTTAGCAAGCGTTGTCGAACCCAACTTTTGGTGGTTGTTGGGCTTGCTATTACTATTTTCCTGGATGGGATTTGTAGGAGTGGTGCGTGCAGAGTTTCTGAGAGCCCGAAATTTTGATTACGTGCGCGCGGCACGTGCGTTGGGAGTTAAGGACTCGCAAATTATGTTCAAGCATGTGCTGCCAAATGCAATGGTTGCAACATTGACCTTTATGCCTTTTACCCTTGCAGGTTCAGTTACGGTACTGACCTCGCTGGACTTTTTAGGAATTGGTCTACCTCCGGGGTCGGCATCCCTGGGTGAGTTGTTGGCCCAAGGTAAGGCGAACCTGCAAGCTCCTTGGTTGGGGTTGACCGGATTTTTTGTCATACTTGTCATGCTCAGTCTACTGATGTTTATCGGTGAAGCAGTTCGAGACGCATTTGATCCGAGGAAGACATCCGCATCATGAGTGAAAGTAAAGACTCTAGACTGCTTGAAGTAAACGATCTTTCCGTATCGTTTCGGACCATAGCCGAGCAGACGACAGCCGTTGCGGGGGTCAGCTTTAACATCGAAGCTGGACAAACCGTTGCCATAGTCGGCGAAAGTGGGTCAGGCAAATCTGTAACTGCACTTTCCATCATGCAGTTGCTTCCGTACCCCAATGCTTTTCATCCATCAGGTAGCATTCGATATGAAGGGCAGGAACTTATGGATGCACCGTCGAGTTTGATGCAGGATTATCGTGGTGATCGGATCAGTATGATTTTTCAGGAGCCACAGACTTCACTTAATCCCCTGCATACAGTGGTGAAACAGATCAGTGAAACACTGATTGTGCACAAGGGTATGAGCAAACCAAAGGCTGAAGAAAGGTCTTTGGAATTGCTCAATTTAGTCAAGATTAAGAACGCAGAAGAACGACTAAATGCCTATCCGCACCAACTGTCGGGTGGTCAGCGACAGCGAGTTATGATCGCGATGGCGTTAGCTAATTCACCAGGATTACTGATAGCCGACGAGCCAACCACAGCACTTGATGTTACGACTCAGGCACAGATACTGAAGCTGCTGAAGGAGCTACAATCGGATCTGAACATGGCCTTATTGCTGATCAGTCATGACTTGCACATTGTGCGCAAAATGGCGGATGCGGTACATGTTATGAAGTCCGGTGCGTTTGTGGAGTCCGGCACTGTAGAACAAATTTTTAATTCGCCTACCCATGAGTACACAAAAATGCTGCTTGCGGCAGAACCATCTGGAATGTCAGGCACTCCGGCCAATGGTGCGCCGGTGATTATGGATTCGGAATCCATACGAGTCTGGTTTCCGATAAAAAAGGGGGTTTTCAGAAGAACAGTCGATCATGTCAAGGCCGTTGAGGATGTCAATCTTACGATCAGGGAAGGAGAGACTATCGGAATCGTTGGAGAATCTGGTTCAGGTAAAACTTCTTTAGCTCTTGCAATGCTTCGACTGATTTCGAGTCGAGGGGACATACGTTTCGAAGGGCAGAATATTCAGGGTCGCAAGTCTAAGGAACTTCGTCATTTAAGAAGTAAGCTGCAGATCGTATTTCAGGACCCGTACGGAAGTCTGAGTCCGCGAATGACTGTGGCCGGCATTATTGCCGAAGGGTTACGGGTTCACCATCAGGAACTGGATTTTAGTGAACGAGAACAGCGTGTGATTGCGGCATTAAGGGAAGTTGGAATGGACCCAGATAGTCGCCATCGCTACCCTCATGAGTTTTCCGGAGGTCAACGTCAGAGAATCGCAATTGCCAGGGCTATGATTCTTAAGCCACGCCTGGTGGTATTGGATGAACCTACGTCGGCATTGGACCGATCAGTGCAATCACAGATCATTGATTTGCTCAGAGATTTACAACGAAAACATGCACTGGCTTATGTGTTTATTAGTCATGACCTGTCAGTCGTCAGGGCAATGGCGAGTAAGATTTTAGTGTTACGTGATGGTATTGTCGTTGAGCAAGGACTAACACAACAGATATTTAACGATCCGGTTGACATGTATACCAAGGCTCTCATTTCTGCAGCGACGGAACTGGAAGTGGGCACCGAGCAGGAACAATTCGTAGCAAATTAGTTGCAAAATGCCGAATCTGCCACTCGATTCCGGGAACTAGGTTCGAAGCAAACTATTGTTTGATTAATAAATTTTAGCTTAAGCTAGTGGTTCTGCAGTTCGAACTGGGCGTTAGTGCGGGACTCAGCATCGTGTAACTTCCTGTCACACTGGCATTAATTGTTGTTTGTGTGCTTGCTATCGGTTTTGATTATGTTATCGCGCTTATTGCTAAATGTTTGAACGTAAGTCCTTGCATCTTGAAGAGTTTCGATTATTTATTGCGGGTTGTCTTTATCAGAGTTATAGAGCTTAGTCGTGGAGTACCAATTCTTGAATTTCTTTGGTCGAAGTCGAGGGCTAGTTCTCTAAGAAACTGCCGAAGTAGTTCATCAGTTGTTCGTGAATCGGTTTTGTGGTAGCGTTGTAGATTCAACTACTCCCTTAATATTATGACGTTGAGGGGATGGTGCGGCAGATGGTTGTGAATCATGTAAGAGAATCGATTTTCATTGCTATCTGTCGTTGTTTCAAGGTGAAACCGTTTGGTCGAGCAAGCCCATCTCCTTAAGGAATCGTGATGGCTGCTTAGGCCATTCTTTGTATCTATGTGCTCTCGAAAGAACTAGGTGTCGCTTGGTTCGCGTGATTGCCACAAAACAACTACGACGCTCTTCCTCAATTGCCGCATAACCATTGCTCTTTTTGACGCTATACCAAGAGGGAAATACCTCTTCCGCAAGACCGATTAGATAGACCCTGTCAAACTCAAGGCCCTTTGCACCGTGAACCGTTCCCAGCGAAACCGCACCATGCACTGGAGTTGGTTCCTTCGATCGCAATTCCATCTCTTGGAGGAACTGATCGAGCGGTATGGTGCCCCGAGTGTACCTTATCTCACTTTCAATTCGGCGCCACGCACTTTTGTCGTCTTGCAAATCACGATCTTCATCCTCGCTCTTGAAGCACTTCATGAGTTTAACCACAGCTTCGGGAAGCGGGATGCTTCCCGCTGCGAGGTCCTTTGCAGCTTGGATGACCGGTAAAGACGAAGATTCTGCTTCCTGAACAGCATCAAGCCAAGCGGCCAACAAAGTCACTTGGTTTGTCTCCGAGAGTGTGACTACTTCTTCGACCTCCAGTTGAACACCAGCGAAACTCCTGAATGTTTCAGTAAGTGTAGCCACATTGCGTTGGTCGAGCGGTCGATTGATTTGCTTCATCAACGCGACGAACCAACGCATCTGGGGCGACGCGAAGTCGTTGCGCCTTCCCAAGAGTGTAACTGGCACCTCAAACTCTCCAAGTGCTGATTGGATGGGTTCCAACAACGAACGACTGCGTGCCAAAACCACCGTTTTAGTCCGTTCTCCTGCATCAAGGATAGCAACCTCCTCAGCGATGCGAAATGCCTCGTCTTTGTCATCAGAGAATACGTTGTACTTAATTTCTCCCTTAGTCTCAGTGCATCGCGTGGCAGGCTCCGCAACTGCCTTGGAGAGGTCTCGCTGAACGTTGTATACGACAAGTCGGTTCGCCGCTTCCACAATGCTGGGCGGACAACGGAAGTTTTCCGTTAGTTGTATGACTTCGCATCCAAAGTCGTCCACTAGACTACGTATGCGGTGCACATTTGCGCCGTTCCACTCATAAATTGTCTGGTCGTCATCGGCTACCGCGAACAACTGACGGAAGTTGTCACCCGCCATTTGCCTGAGTAGTTTGTACTGAGGACCGTTAGTGTCCTGAAATTCGTCTATGAGCCAGTATCGATATATCGTCTGGTAGTGCTGAGCTAGTGCCGGGTGCTTCAAGAGTTCGAAAGCGAGACGAATCAGCGAGTTGAAGTCAAGGGCATTGGATCGACCCAACTCTTGCTCGTACAGTTGATAGGCAAGCCCGATACGCTTAACAACGTCGGACGACAAACAGGTTTTACGCTGCAGATACGACATAGCCTGTTCAGGACCTACTAAACGCTCCTTCAATGCGTCGATACGGGGCAAGAGTTGATTGTCGTCTCTTTGGGAGCAGTTGGCTTGCCGTTGTAAGGCGTCTTCAAGGACTGCTTGTCGATCGGCAGTTTGGGAATAGATCTCGAAGTTTGGCTTGATGCCGAGATGGGCGCCATGCTGTCGCAGCAGTTGGGCGCAGAATCCGTGGAAGGTGCTGACCTCCGCACGGTCACTAACGTCAGGAACCAGGGCTTCGACCCGCGTTCTCATTTCATGTGCTGCCTTATTAGTGAAGGTCAACCCGAGAATGCGGAAGCGTTCGTCCCGTGAGGTTTCCAGCAATCTGGCAATCCGGCAAGTTAGTACACTCGTCTTTCCAGAACCGGGGCCAGCGAGCACCAACAGGGGACCATTGTCCCAATCAACAGCCTTACGTTGCATGGCCGTGAGTTCCTGCATCGTGGTTGAAAGGGTACTTGTCATCACGTTAGTTCTCTTAACTGCTTAACCGCATCACGAAACGCTACAGGAGTTCGCATAGCCAAGTTGAAGTCATTCCTGATCTGTGTCGCTAATTCCTCGACATAGGCAATCTTATCTCTTTTCAATAGTTTAACGAGTTCTGCGTCGTTAAGGTTCTGTGTATCCTTAACCCCGATTGTTGTTAGCACTTTGCGCAGTTCTGACCCCAACCCATCTGCGACAAGTTGCGCTTCTAAGGCGCCATCTGAGTGTTGGCGGCACCGTTTCCTTAATTCTGCTTCATTAAAGCCTCGCTTCTTGATTTGCTTAATAAGTTTCTCACCTCCTTTGTCGCCATCAAACACCGCAAGCCAAGGGATAGACAAGGCTCTCGCTAGCGCGGCAAAGGTGGCTGGATTGCCGTTGTTCTGGACATCAACCACCGCTACACCATGTCGGTCGAAATCGTAGTCCAAAGCATGAGCGATGGCCTGCACCAGCAGATAATCGGTCGGTCCCTCTACAAGTAGCCAGCGTTCTGCAAAGAAAATTTCCCCGCGCATGCGTCGAGCTTGAGTTTCCAGTTTTCGCAGTTCTTTTTCGCTAACGTACAGGGAAGCACGTTTCCTCAGGTCGAGAAGACGCGACTCAAGATCGGAACGCCTCGCGTCTTTAAAGCAGCTTTTGAGCAACTCTTTATAGTCGCCGTCTTGTAAATCTCCATAGACCGTTAGCGTTTCTGACGCAGGTTCGTAGGTTAAGCGATTTACTGTGTTAGAAACCATGGAATTTAGGCCGTCCACGGGAGGAAATGACACGGAGAAACTCGTCGGTAGCGACCGCACTTCAGTACCGTTCGCTGTCAGGCGCACGAGGCGTAAGTCCCGGAACGGAACATTCTGGACGAAGAAAGGCGAGTGGCTGGTGACAATCTTCTGACCCGGCAATGCGTTGATGTGGGTCCATAGTGTGCGAACGGCCTGTGGATGCAGATGCGCTTCCGGTTCTTCCAAGGCTAATATCGGCTCGCTGCCTGGTTCGTAAAGTTCACCCAGTAGATGGTCGACGAACGCTTGGAACAAGAAGATGACCGAAAGACTCTGGATGCCTTGACCTTGTTTGTTGAGTGGGAGCCACGGCAGATCAGGTTCATTACGTAGGATGATCTCGGCTCTTGACAGCAGATCCCAGGATTTGAGTGGCACCATCCGCAAGTCGAGCCCGCCTTCTCGGTCGCGTGCTGCGATGTTAGTCGCGCCGGACAATGTACTCGCGATCTTATCTAGGCGTGGGTCGGCTTTCAGAAGTTTTCGATTGAGTAAATCCAAGACCTGCAATGCCTCGGACTCAAGCTCTGGTGGAATGTTTAGTTCTCTGAGTAACCGAATCCAGAATTGGGATGATCGCGACGAAAACTCATCGCCTACATCGCGTAGCGCCCCTAGATAGAACATGGGAAGATAACGCCAGAATCGTTCGAGGTTGGTCCGGCGGGCTCCAACTCCCACCAGTGGTGAGCGATTGGCGGTCAAAAACTCCCAACTCGGTTCGAAGCTGTCGGTGTCCGTGTTCCACACACAACGCGTGCGCAGGGAAATGAATCTACGATTGGTATTAATGTTCAACTGTACAATATCCCCGAGATCTTCGACGACAGCAGTTGGCCACTCGCCAGGGTGCCTTTCCTCCGACTTCAGTTCGATGCGTACGCCGCTTGAAGCCTTGGGATCAGCCTCATCATCAGCCAGATGGATGTCATACTCGCTGAAACCGGTGCCGCGTTGACCCCAGCGTCGCGTTAGCGCGATTCGCAGCGCATCCAGAATGGCTGTCTTTCCGGCGTTATTCGGACCGACCAACACCGTTGTGTCGCTAAGGTCTAATACCATGTTCCGAATGGACCGGAAGTTTTCGATCTCGATACGGGTTATGTACATTTGCAGTGGACTCCGGTAGGCAAGCGCATCTCAGTTACGAAGGGTGGCCTCGCGCTCAAGGAATTGATCAGGGTAACGTACATTTGCCTGAGGACAAACAAACTGCCTCATGGGGCAGCGCAATGATACTTTGAGTTTTCATCAGCGAATGGAACTGCTTCATGCATCATCCAAGTTATGCGAAAGTTTGGAACTCATTTCTCGTTGGACAACTCTACACCTTGAAAATGGAAACGCTCTTTCACTACATCTCGGCACCATCTGAATCTTGCGTTCACGCCCATCGTAACTAACTGAATTATATCCAATTGCAAGATCAGCATGTGTATGGGTTCAGGTATACGCGAGACTAAACCTTTGAAGTCCAGATTAGGCATTGTCTGCTTGCTATCCGTGTTGACAAGGTTGCCGCTTGATGTATCTGCACGGACTTGTTTCAGGGTGATGTCTCTCTTCAGCTGGGTTGAACGTATTTTGAAAAGCGTTACTATCGGTTTCTTACCTTGTTGTGTATCCTGCCATTTGCAACAAAATTCCAGCCCTCAGCAGGTCACGTTCGCAGTTGGAACTGTTGCTACGTTTTAGAGTGAATAGTTGCGTGCTGGAATGGTTCTGTTGTATACGGAGACGGTATATACTGCAACTTCCTAGGTGCTTCCAAATTACTCTTGCTTGGCTTCAAATGCTGCCAGAGCGTTGTTTTTTAATCCCCTATAAAGCGTGATGTTAAATTGTTCGTAAATGTATAATTCACAATGTTTTCAAGTCCAGAAAACCACTCTCTGAAGTTTCCATTTCAAATTTTTCAGTTGACTTGTCTTGTTGATGGAAGTCTTGTGGTAAGTCTTGAAGTGTTGGGTCGTTAGCTCAGTCGGTAGAGCATCTGACTTTTAATCAGGTGGTCGCAGGTTCGATTCCTGCACGACCCACCAAGACTTGCTTCACCCCCCCCCCTCATTAGTTCCTAGATTAAAATCTCAACAATTCTGTACAGGCGACGACGTGACGTTTCGTATGTGCGCCACAATTTCAAGTTGCTTTGCCGTCAGATTGAGTTAAAAATCCAGTACAAATTTACATTTTTACACAAGTCATCGATAAAGTCAGAATTTAGCACAGCGACTCCGACAAAGTCTCGCCATACGTACAGCAACGTTTTGATCGATAACGGCGTCGATTAAGAATAGTGCCGCAATTAGCTCATTTTAGTGTGTGAGCAGTATTTCAGAATGCGCAGTAGTGTTGCGACTAACCTCCTAATTGATTGATAAATCGGTCAGTAAGGCACGCAAGTTAGGAAATCAATACGCAATAAGGTACAATTTAACCCCGTACAACGCAAATTCTGGTTAAATTCAGAAGATTTGCGCAACATGATGCTGTTTTTCAAGGTGGCATCAAACAACAAAAAATGTGGAGTTAGTGTATGGATGATCAACTTGGAGCACTCGTTGTAATTTTTACCGAGTTCTATTACTGGCTCACGGTCGTACTCATGTTTTTGATTCACGTTGGATTTTGCATGTATGAGGTCGGAGCTTCTCGGCGGAAGAACCACATTCACACTCTGATGAAGAACACGATGTTGATTCCGTTAGTCACCATCACGTTTTTCTTCTTTGGGTGGTGGATCTATTTCGCCTTTCCAAACGGTCCCGGTATCATCGGTGGTCTGGTCGATGCACCACATGCCACCGTGAACAGCCAACTCATGGGTGCTCATATGGGCGCTGGTGCTGACGGCTGGGAGAGGATCAATGGCGTATTCTGGGCAGCATTCCTGCTGTTTTCATGGACCGCCGCGTCAATTGTTTCCGGTTCAGTCATTGAACGAATTCAATCTGGTGCGTTTTGGATTCTCGCAGTTGCAATCGGTTCGGTGTTCTGGATCATAGATGCATCTTGGGGATGGCATGCAGAAGGTTGGATGGTGCAACTACTGGGCTATCACGATGCGTATGCATCAGGCGTAATTCACGCAATTGCAGGAGGATTTGCGCTTGGTATTCTAGTTGTGCTTGGTCCAAGAATCGGCAAGTTTGCCGCGGACGGAACGCCAAGAAACATCAACCCCAGAAATCCATGGCTTGTGACCATTGGACTGTTCATGATCTATACAGGATTCTGGGGATTCTACGTAGCTTGTAATATTCCAATTTGGGATATTCAAGATGGAGACGGAGTGTTTTTCTCGGCAACCAACATTTATTTGGGACCGACGACTCTCAGCGCCATTACCTTCAATTTCCTCATGTCACTGGCTGGTGGATTGCTTGCCGGTTATTGGGTATCGAAGGGTGATGCCTTCTGGACATATTCATCGGGACTAGCAGGCATTATCGCTGCCTCAGCGGGTAATGACCTTTACCATCCCATTCAAGCGATGTTTATCGCAGCAGTTGGTGTCGTATTTATGTACAAGATGCACTACTTCGTCGAACGCAGATTCAAAGTTGATGATGCAGTCGGTGCGGTAGCTGTACATGGATATGCAGGATTCTTTGGTGTGGTAGTGTGCGGATTTATGTTGTGGGGTTACCCATCCTCACCATTTGAAGGTTACGCAACGATTAATCCGATTGGTCAAATCATCGGCGCGATCATTATGTTTGGCGTGCTTGGTTTTCTACCAGGATTTATCATCGCTAAGATTCTTAGCGCATTTGGAATATTGAGAATTCCGCAATCAGTAGAAATTGCAGGGCTGGATACAGCAACTCAGCAAATGATTGATGCTGAGGAACAGGCAATTACTGAAGCAGAAGCTGCCGCCAGTGGCAGATAACGAACATCGGAGGTAATTTAAAATGAGCACTGGATCATTTACTGACTGGGCTGGTTCGATTGCAGAAATCGGTCCAATCTACCCCTTTGTTGGGACTGAAACTGTACTAGCCATCGCTGGATTTGTTTTCTGGATTGCTTGGCATGTCGTGCAACTAAAGCGCGAAAATGCAAAGTTGAGAGAAGAAGACCAGAAATTTAGATCTGGAGACTAGTGTAAGTAACTGATCGAAAATTCGATCAAAAAGAACAAGCCCGCCAGATTAGCTTTATCTGGCGGGCTTTTTTGTTGAAGCGGAAGTTTGGTTAATTATTCGAATTTGGTGTCAGTTCACATCATAGAAAAGTCAATGGATTTAATCGATGGTAAATCTTAAGCGAGTTGAAATTATCGGCGGGGGACCTGCAGGGCTCTATGTTGCATTATTACTGAAACGGAAATTACCGGATGCAACAATTAGAGTGACCGAACAGAACTCCAAAGGCGCAACCTTTGGTTTTGGTGTTGTATTTTCAGACCGAGCACTAGATTTTTTGAAGCACGACGACCCGGCGATCCATCGCCTTATCATGCCACATATGCAACGTTGGGAAAATATAACGCTAAATCATCCAGCAGGGAGGGTTACTTTAGATGGAGTGGGCTTTGCTTCCATAGGGCGATTGGAATTAATTGAGATGTTGCGAAAAGAAGCTGAGGCTTTAGGGGTCAACATTAGATTTGGAACTGTAGTTCAGTCATTACAGGAATTATCGGCAGACTTAATAGTGGGTGCCGATGGATTGAACTCGTTGGTGCGTCAATTTCATGCGGACCAATTTGAGGTTTCGGTAGATTACTCTTGCAATCACTTTGCCTGGTATGGGACAGAGGTACGATTTGAGACGCTAACGCAGACTTTTATCAATACCAAAAAGGGGCCACTCAACGCACATCATTACCGCTACTCTCCTCATCTCAGTACATTTATTGTAGAGTGTGGGGACGAGGTGTTCAGAGCGTATCAATTT
This sequence comes from Arenicellales bacterium, assembly GCA_965200645.1. Lineage (GTDB taxonomy): Bacteria > Pseudomonadota > Gammaproteobacteria > Arenicellales > JAJDZL01 > CBDAUN01. Next base: position 73,896 of record CBDAUN010000001.1, on the reverse strand, counting down.
GATGATATGGGGGAGGATAAAAGTGCTAGTGTGTGTGCAGAAGTTTTTTCAGAAGTCTTGGAAGGAAGACCCTTGATTACAAATAAGTCGAACTGGCGTCAATTCCCAAGAATATGGTGCAATAAGTGGGTTACTGGAAATATTGCGTTGGTTGGTGATGCTGCACATACAGCTCATTTTTCCGTTGGGTCGGGAACCCGCCTTGCACTGGAAGATGCTATTGCATTAGTCGGAGCGTTAAGTCAATCAAGCGATTTAGAGACAGCATTGGCCAACTACTCTGAGGTCCGTCAACCTATCGCAAAGAAAATAGTGGATGCTGCGAACTCATCAGCAAAATGGTATGAGACGTTTGGCGACAAGATGAACTTGGCACCATTGGATTTTGGACATGACTATCTCAACCGATCTGGTCGAATGGACAGCAGACGCTTACGAAAAGTTGCACCGTTGTTTATGGCTAAGTATGATCAATACAGGAATGCAAGTGCATGATTACTAGTCCTGTCAGCAACGTAACAGCGGGAGTTGCTGAAATAGGTTTGATCAAGTCTGATTACTCAAATTGTCGCAGGTGTTATGGCAAAACTAAAGTAGCAATACCCATAATCTTGGCAGTCACAGGACCATCGGGGTCTGATCTATCAGGAACTCATTGAACAGACGGTTCAGTGGGGCAACTCGTTCATTTGTGCTAGTCTGGAACGAGGTGAAAGGATAGCTTTTTTTCTAGATGACATTCCGGTATACCCAGCGTCAGTCCTACGTGCGGCGCGTGCTGGGTTTGTGCCAGTACTGCTAAGTATTCTTAAGTTCCGACATTTTATTTTAAGTCTTCGAACTTCGATTTTTTCAGTCTTTGAAATCAATGGGTTACAAAACCCGATGATGCGGGTTTTGTAAAACTGTCCTTGTAGTGTCTCCATATAATCATGGGGCATATATTCCCCTCTTTTTCTTCACCGGTTCATTCGTGCCAAATACAACTCCGACTGTCACCGTTATCTGGTCCGACAAAAGATTGTCCGACATGTCGGTATCGTCAAAAGCCAAACCGAACTGGATCCTTTACGTCAACTCGGCGAGCTGATTCTTGCTGAAATTCAACACACCAGTTCCCCGCAACTAGAACTGTTCAGTGTGCAAGAATATGCCCGGCATGCTAAAAGATCTGAGAAACTGCGAGTAGATGTGGGCGAGTGTCGTGAGTATCTTACGTCGCCCGGGAACCTCTGACCAATAGGTCATGCCAAGTCGGGCGACAGCAGAAGCCAAACGCATCTATCGGTGTTGAGGGTTGAACTGGCACACCGTCCCCTTTGCACTCCCCAAAGGACGATCATCTCCACCGAGTCGTTAGATCTTCTTTTTTCTGTCTGGCATCGGAAGTTCCGATGTAGTGCCCCATTTCGAACTGTGGTTCTTTTAAATCAATGACTCACAAGTGAAAATGTCGGAAGTCAAGCAATATGTCTTTGCCTTGCGTCAATCATATCGAGTTAACTATTCAAAGAATAGAAACAACAAATCAGAGACATTCTGGATCTTTACGAACCAGCTCCGTTCAACTTATGCCGCAGTTCGGAAACATCATCCGGCGACAAACCACTGTGCTTGACAACAAACGAATCGTCTAAATTGTCGCGAAGTAAACTCTCTGCAATCTCCTGTCTACCTTCCTGTCTACCTTCCTGTCTACCTTCTTGTCTAGCTTCTAGTCTGTCTTGCAGAGTGTAGGCATCTAAAATGGTTAAAACTTTTGTCATGATTCTCTTGTCCGGTTCAACATTTAACTTTTCTATGTTCATCAGTCGCTCACGACTTCTGTAGGTCGGGTCCCGCTGACACACGTATCCCAACCATGATTCACCGTTTCACCCCACGCTCTTTGCACAGCCATGGATAACTCATTATGTTCTCCTATGAATTCCCACTTGAATTGTGCAGAATTTCCATCAATCAGACCAATCTCGCAAGAGCGGCGGCCAGAGACTTGATCAACGATGTCAGTAGCAGTTCCGAGGCGAATCGTTGCACCATTAAGCATAAGACGTGAAGATCGCTCGTGCTCGCGCATCGTCTGATGTAGCAAGACCAACGCCTGCAACACTGATGACTTACCGGAGGCATTGCAACCAGATAGTAAAGTTAGATGACTCACAGGCAATTTCAGCAGTTCAAAGCACTTGAAATGTCGTAGATTGGTCCACGTGATCACCTAGCACCTCCCACAGTGTAGTCCGGGACTTATCGAAACGAGTCTTTACATTCTTGGAATCGTTCGTTCCAGAACTGATGGAATTGACGAACTCCTCGTCTTTAAGAAGACGATGGACAGATTGTCGAAGAATGTCTTCACGTTCCTTGACAACTTTTTCTTCATATCCGGACAACCCAGTTGACATCACATCCCAGAGGGAAGCGTTCAGTACACCACGCTTTTCCTGACCTAATTCATGTTTTCGAAATGCATGACGTCCGAAAACCAAGAAGTTATTACTAAGCCCTCGATGAAAATCTCTGGACAATTCCTCAAGAGCGACATCCTCCATCTTGTTCATTCGGTGCAAACACTGAGCAAGAAAGTCATCCATATCACCACGATAGTCATTGACATCAAAGAGTTGAAAAGCACAAAATCGATTGATGAATTCACGATCTCTCATGGTCCGAGTATTCAGGCTCTTTCCCGTCACCTCACGGAAAATGCGAGACTGAGATTCGCTCTTTAAGAATCGCGTAGCTTTCCCGTTGAACAAGCAGTTCCGCATCTGTTGTCGACTTAGCGGAACACCTCCGTTTACTCTTTCGAATATGTCAAGGCGTGCGCGTTCGGGAACATTCGAGTCAATTATGTAGAAAGTTAGATTGCTATCCTCGACACGATTTTGAATTTTGTGAGGCAGTTCCGAAAATCGATGACCATGAAGTTCACGTCTGTCAGGGAGCTTCAGCCTAAGTTCACCCTTTAGAAATCGCCAAAATGGTGTTAGTCGTTGTAAGCCGTCGACTACTACCATTCGTCCCTCCGTTATCCTCCGCCATATAAAATACGGGTAGAGAGATACGCATAATTACAGACTCGATTAATTTGCTTTGCTTATCTTCTCGCCAAATGAAATCGCGTTGGAAGTCTGGGTCCATGATGTAGTTCGACATTTCAATGCGTCGAATAACATCATAGATCGTGCGATTATCCTGCCTGATTAGGAGGTCGTCAATGGGATAGTCACCCCATGACCCGCTTGCTTCATCTAGCCCCTCGACTACTTCAACATTGTTCGAATCATCATAGCGTGTTGAGTCTGTGATTTGATTTCTTTGTGGTTGTTCCATGGCAACTCGCCGTCTTATCGCTCCAGTAAAACATTTAATGTAACGCTTTTAACTCCTGCAGAAAATTCCTGCGTAGAATTTTTATTGGATGCTACTGCGCTTCTTTTTCGAGTTGCACCATCTTGGAGATTTCGAAATTAGTCTGAATCACTCTCTATATTCCTTACAATGACAAGGCACAGTCTTGTGCATTGTTTCGAGCATATGCACTGACGCCAACGCAGCTATGCCCTGCCGTTCTTTCGTCGAATGCTATTTGCCTAGTCTTAGGTGTCAAACATCGGCAGGGACTTGTAAAGGCTGATCCTTAGTCACTCCAACTTTCTCTTTCGTGGTATGGCTTTATGCCACTTACTCGTGCACTTGCTACATTAGCACTGGTATTCTTTTGCAAACTAAATATCAACTAAAACATTTAATTTCCATCTAAATCCTGGACTACTAAAATTCGAATTAACACTTTTCCAAACGTTTTGGTAAAGGCTATTCTACTGTAACAGACTTCGCTAAATTTCGTGGCCGGTCAATATCAGTACCCTTGATGATGGCAACGTGATAGGCGAGTAGTTGAAGAGCGATTGTGTAAATTATGGGTGATGAATACTCTCCTGAAGGCGACATGTTTACAATTTCAATGTAGTCATCACCATCAATCGGGGCACCCGTGTCTGCAAGTACGATTAATCGTCCTTTACGGGCCCTGACTTCCTGAATATTAGCCTTTAGTTTACTGAGCAGGTGATTATTAGGTGCTACAGCAATTGTTGGTACTTTTGCATCGATCAACGCTAATGGGCCATGCTTTAATTCACCAGCAGGGTAAGCTTCTGCATGAATGTATGATATTTCCTTTAACTTAAGTGCACCTTCGAGAGCGATTGGGTAGTGTACACCGCGTCCAAGAAACAACGCATGTTCCTTATCTGCGAACTCCCAGGCAATCTTTTCAATCTTGTCGTTAAGCTTTAGTGCCTCTTCAATTCGGGTTGGAAGCATACGCAATTCACTGACTATTTCGGATTCCTTTTCAGGGGTCAATCCTCTTCTTCTAGCAAGTGCCAGTCCCAGAAGAATCAAGCACACCAACTGAGTCGTGAATGCCTTGGTTGATGCAACTCCGATTTCAGGACCTGCATGAGTTTGCAATACAAGATCGGTTTCTCGAACTAACGAACTGAATGGGGAATTGGTTAACGCGAGTGAATACCTAAATCCAATTCGCTTTGCCTCCTCAAGAGCAGCTAATGTATCTGCAGTCTCACCTGACTGTGAAATTGCAACAACAAGAGCATCTGTTGGAACAGCGTGGTCACGATAGCGAAACTCACTAGCGATTTCGGCGTCGCAAGGAATGCCAAAAGATTCAAACCACATTCTGGCTACTAGTCCGGCGTAATAGCTGGTGCCACAGCCTAGGATGCGTACGCACTGCGTACGATCGAAAATTTCTGCTGCGGCATAACTGAATGTTTGCTTCTCCAGTAAGCGATCAGCAGAAATTCGGTATTCGATTGTTTCGGCTACTGCAACACCTTGTTCAAAGATTTCCTTTTGCATGTGGTGCGAGTAGCCTTCCAAGGAAATCGAATCTGTACGTAATTTTAGCGGTTCACAAATTCTCTCGACTTGGTAGCCACTGCGATCAATGATTTTTACATGTTCAACACTGGAAATTTCAGCAATGTCGCCGTTTTCCAGCACGATGACTGAATCTGCTATTTCAGCTAAAGCGATCATGTCTGATGCGATAAATATTTCCTTGTTACCAAATCCAATAATTAAAGGACTACCTTCCCTGGCAACTACGATTGTTGATGGGTCAGAAACACACATCGCAGCAATAGAGTACGCGCCATGCAACTTTTCTGCGGTTTTGCGCATGGCAGCCATGAAGCTATTTCCGCTAGAGATCATTTGATTTAGTTCGTGAGCGACGACTTCGGTATCAGTTTCTGATTCAAATACGATGCCACTTTCTTGCTGGGCATCTCGCAGTTGCTCATAATTTTCAATTACCCCATTGCAGACGACAGCAACATGCTCGTTGGCAATCAAGGGGTGAGCATTGTTGGTACTAGGTGCGCCGTGGGTAGCCCAGCGCGTATGTCCCACTGCAGTAGTACCTGATAATGGGCTGCCGTTGCCGATCATGTCGGCCAGTGTTTCGACTCGTCCGGAACATCGAGTACGTTCAAACTTACCTTCGGCATTGATTGCAGCAATACCTGCGGAGTCATACCCTCTATACTCCAGCTTACGCAAACCATCCAGCAGTACTGGTACTGCATCTCGATTAGATACTGCTCCTATGATTCCACACATGGTTGTTGACCCAAATTGGTTTCTCTATTTTTTGTGAAGTTTCTGTCTTCGAATGCTGCGAACTTCCTGTCCGTCAAACTCTCGTGTTGGTGCTCTTTCGACTGCCAAATATCCATCCTTTACAGACTTGGTTATCGTGGAGCCTGCTCCAATTATTGCATCTTTGCCAACTTCCAAAGGAGCAACTAGTGATGAATTAGATCCAATGAATGCACGGTCACCAATGATAGTCTTGTGCTTGCTCTTGCCATCATAGTTGCACGTCACCACGCCAGCGCCAATGTTGACATCTTCCCCGATCTCAGAGTCCCCAATATATGTCAAATGGCTTGCCTTGGAATTCTTTCCAAGCGCTGATCGATTCACTTCAACGAAGTTGCCGACCTTACAGTTTTCTCCAATAACTGAGCCGGGGCGAATTCGGGCAAAAGGACCAATTTTTGCACCTGCCTTTATGACCGCCTCGTCAATTATGCAATTGGCTTCGATGATGACGTTTGATTGAATGATTGAGTTTCGAATGACGCACTGGGGTCCGATTCGTACGCTATCGGCCAACTCAACCCTTCCTTCGAGAATGACGTTTATGTCAATCACACAATCCTTTCCGGCTGAACAACTGCCGCGCAGGTCAAAGCGATTAGGGTCGATAACTCGAACACCCTCTGCCATTAAGTCCTGTGCAGTTTCAAACTGATACATTCTTTCAAGTCTTGCCTGGTCCAGCCTACTGTTTACTCCGGTGGTTTCAATCTCACTTGTTGTTGAACAGGATTCAACAGATATTCCTTCGTTCAAGGCAATGCCAACAATGTCAGTAAGATAATATTCACCTTGGGAGTTGTTGTTGTCAATTTTCTCAATCCATTCGGTTAACAGTTTGGCGGATACTGCAATGGGTCCAACGTTTACCTCTTTAACTTTTAACTGGTCAGGGCTGGCATCTTTATGTTCAATGATATTAATGATTCTTCCATCATCGTTGCGAATGATTCTGCCAAAGCCATCCGGGTTATCCAGGTTTATTGTTAACAGTGCCAGTTTATCGTGCTGAGCTACTTTGATTAGTTTGGAAACTGTATCAGGCCGAACCATGGGATTATCGGCGTAAAGTACGATAACGATGGATTCGGGGTCAACTTTCGGAAGAGCTTGTTGTACTGCGTGAGCGGTTCCCAAGGGCTCTGACTGAAGGGTCAAGACAATGTCAGTGTCCTTAATTTGTTGTTTTAATTGTTCTGCGGCATTTGCGTGAACAATGTGGGTACGATCAATTCCGGAGTCACGCACACAGTTAAGCAGGTGAGACAACATCGGACGTCCAGCGATTTCCTGTAGTGCCTTGGGAACGTTGGAACGCATGCGAACCCCTCTTCCTCCTGCAAGAATAATGACTTCCGTTGTAGCCATTCAAGAGGCTCCAGAATGTGTTTAGATGTAAGGTGTCCCAGAATTACTTCCAAGGGACTTAAGATAAAAAAACTACTTCTTGAGTTTTTTGAGCTTGCGTGCTGCCCTCAGTTGTGCTGCTGCCTGTACCAACTCAGCTTTGGCTCGAGCGAGTTCCATGGTTGAAGTCTTGTCTTGCAGATCGCGTTCCGCCTTTTGTTGTGCTTCTAGTGCCTTTGCTTCATCCAGGTCTGCGGCACGTACTGCAGTATCGGATAAGACTGTCACTTGGTCAGGTTGTACTTCCAACAAGCCGCCAGAGACGAAGAAAAATTGTTCCGCTCCGTCTTCTAACTGGACACGGACTTCGCCGGGCTTAAGTCGTGTCAGCAAAGGTGCGTGCTGAGGAGCAATACCTACCTCGCCCATTTCTGCCGGGGCAAACACCATCGTACCTATGCCGGTCCAGATGGACTCTTCGGCACTGACAATTTCGACTTGTATGGTACTCATTCGCTCATCCTAATGTTATGCCTAAGTACAGAAATTAAGCCGCTTCCTGTTGTGCAGATTCAACTGCTTCTTCAATGGGTCCGACCATGTAAAAGGCTTGCTCAGGAATGTCATCATAGTCTCCGTTGACGATTCCTTGGAATCCCTTGATAGTCTCGGCGAGTGAAACATACTTGCCGGCACTTCCGGTAAAAGTTTCTGCCACAAAGAACGGTTGTGAAAGGAATCGTTGAATCTTTCTGGCTCTCGATACCGTTAACTTGTCATCTTCGGATAGTTCGTCCATACCCAAGATGGCGATGATGTCACGCAATTCTTTATAACGCTGCAAGGTGCCCTGAACGGCTCTTGCCGTTTCATAGTGTTCCTGCCCGACTACCAGTGGGTCAAGCTGACGGCTGGTTGAGTCCAACGGATCCACTGCCGGGTAGATACCTAGTTCAGCGACCTGTCTTGAAAGAACTAATGTTGCGTCAAGGTGAGCAAACGTTGTTGCCGGAGACGGATCAGTCAAGTCGTCTGCTGGTACGTAAATTGCTTGGAAGGATGTAATCGATCCAGTTCGTGTTGAAGTAATACGTTCTTGCAAGACACCCATTTCGGCTGCCAAGGTGGGTTGGTAACCCACGGCGGAAGGCATTCTTCCGAGTAGGGCGGATACTTCGGTACCCGCAAGCGTATAACGGTAGATGTTATCGATGAACAGTAGAACGTCGCGACCTTCGTCTCGGAAGTATTCGGAGATGGTTAGTCCCGATAGGGCAACCCGAAGCCGATTGCCGGGAGGCTCGTTCATCTGACCATAGACCAATGCGACCTTATCGAGAACGTTGGCCTCTCTCATTTCGTGATAGAAGTCGTTGCCTTCACGAGTTCGTTCGCCAACTCCTGCAAAAACGGAAAATCCGGCATGTTCGATTGCGATATTTCGGATGAGTTCCATCAGGGTGACGGTCTTACCAACACCGGCGCCTCCAAACAACCCAACCTTACCGCCTTTTGCGATCGGCATGATCAAATCGATAACTTTAATTCCGGTTTCGAGAATTTCTACAGTGGCAGCTTGATCGGTAAATCCTGGTGCCTTTCGGTGGATCGGCCAGCGAGTTTCTGATTCGACTGGACCTTTTTCATCAATTGGCTCACCCAATACGTTCATAATCCGTCCAAGGGTGGGTTCGCCTACCGGTACGGTGATCGGTTCGCCGGTGTTGGTGACGGCAAGACCACGCTTTAATCCGTCGCTCGACCCCATTGCAATAGTTCGTACTACGCCATCACCCATTTGTTGCTGGACTTCCAGTACCAGGCCGGTGCTATCGACAGTAAGTGCATCAAATACCTTCGGTATTGCTGCTCGTGGATATTCCACGTCTACGACCGCGCCAATGATTTCAACGATTTTGCCTTGTGTCATGACTGCCTCTTATTGAGTTTTATCGCTCTATTGTTGTTCTGATTTGTAAACTAAAACTAGTTTCTAAGTTAAACTGCGGCTGCTCCGCCAACTATTTCAGAAATTTCCTGTGTAATTGATGCCTGTCTCGCCTTGTTGTAGATAAGCTTGAGTTCATCGATCAAATTGCCGGCGTTGTCGGTTGCCGCCTTCATGGCGACCATTCTCGCCGATTGCTCACAAGCGATGTTTTCCACGACGCCTCGGTATACCAAGGATTCAATATAGCGTGACATCAAAGCATCGACTACTACCTTTGATTCCGGTTCATATAGGTAATCCCAATGATGGGAATAATCAGCTTCGGATCCGATCGCATGAATTGGAAGCAACTGCTCAATCAAGGGTGATTGGGTCATTGTGTTTTCGAACTTGTTGCTAACCAGGTAGAGTCGATCAATTTTGCCTTCTTCGAATGCGTCCAGCATTACCCGAACGGACCCGATCAGTTCGACAATTTGGGGCGTATCGCCGATTTGGGATGCCTGGCAAAGAATTTCGGCACCAATTCTGCGAAAGAAGCCCAAGCCCTTGGTGCCAATAATGCCAAATCGAGTTGGGATGTTTTGTTCATCCCACTGAGATATTGATTCGATTGCCGTTCTGAACAGGTTAATGTTCAGCCCGCCACATAGTCCGCGGTCGGAAGAAACAATGATGTAACCAACTGCCTTGATTTCGCGTTCTTCTGTGTAGGGGTGTTTGTACTCATAGTTGGCCTGATGCATATGAGCCACAACCTTATTTATGGATTCAGCATATGGGCGTGCAGCATTCATCCTTTCCTGAGCACGTTTCATCTTGCTGGCGGCAACCATTTCCATCGCAGAAGTAATCTTCTGCGTGTTTTCGATGCTTCGAATTTTGGTTCGAATTTCCTTGGCGCCGGACATCTATTTTGAACTCAATTTAACTTGTCAAAACGAAACTAACTGATAGATCAATAAGAGCCGTTCGCTATGAAGTCATCTAAAGCGGCCTTGAATTTAGCAGCGACATCATCGTCGTAGACCGGGTTAGCATTGACTGCATCAATCAACTCCGAATAGTTGGAACGCAGGTACGCCTGCATTGCGTTTTCGAATGCAACGACTTTGCTGATTTCAACATCATCCAAATAACCTTCGTTGGCAGCGTATAGTGCGAGTGCCATTTCACAAACGGATAGTGGTGAATACTGCGGTTGCTTCATAACTTCCGTTACACGCTGACCTCGCTCAAGCTGCTTTCGTGTGGCTTCATCAAGATCGGATGCAAACTGCGAAAATGCGGCTAGTTCTCTATACTGTGCTAATGCAAGTCGAATCCCGCCGCCGAGTTTTTTGATGATTGGAGATTGTGCCGCACCACCCACTCGAGAGACCGACAGTCCTGCATTGATTGCAGGTCGAATATTTGCATTGAACAAGTCACTTTCGAGATAGATTTGGCCGTCCGTAATCGAAATAACATTTGTCGGGACAAAGGCTGATACGTCACCTGCCTGGGTTTCGATGATCGGTAATGCGGTCAGCGATCCGGTTTGTCCGGTTACTTCGCCGTTGGTGATAGACTCAACGTGATCAGCGTTGATTCGTGCCGCTCGTTCTAGCAGTCTTGAATGCAAATAGAACACATCGCCCGGATAGGCTTCACGACCCGGTGGTCTGCGAAGGAGCAGGGACATTTGACGATAAGCCCAAGCCTGCTTGGTTAGATCGTCGTAGATGATCAGTGCATCCTCGCCTTTGTCGCGAAAGTATTCTCCCATGGTACAGCCGGAATAAGGTGCAATGTATTGCATGGCTGCACTTTCAGCTGCCGATGCGGATACGACGATGGTGTGTTCCATTGCGCCATACTCTTCCAACTTACGTACTACGTTGGCGATACTGGAAAACTTTTGGCCGATAGCTACGTAGATACATTTAATACCCGTGCCAATCTGGTTAATGATGGTATCAATGGCGACAGCGGTTTTTCCAGTTTGGCGGTCGCCAATAATCAACTCACGCTGTCCCCGCCCGATTGGCACCATGGAGTCAATGGATTTCAGTCCGGTTTGGACGGGCTGGGAGACTGACTGTCTGGAAATCACGCCGGGTGCGACTTTTTCGATAGGTTCAGACCGAACTGCTTCAATTGGTCCCTTACCGTCAATGGGCTGACCCAATGCGTCGACGACTCGTCCAAGCAGTGCTTCGCCGACGGGGACTTCCAAAATACGGTTGGTGCAACGTACTGTATCGCCTTCGGAAATGTGTTCGTAGTCGCCGAGAATAACGGCACCGACTGAATCGTGTTCCAAGTTAAGGGCAAGCCCGAAGGTATCGCCTGGAAACTCCAGCATTTCGCCTTGAAGTGCGTCGGCCAATCCATGTATTCGGACGATACCGTCCGTTAACAACACCACAGTTCCTTCGCTACCTGCTTGTGCGGTCGAATCGAGGTCGGATATTCGTGCCTTGATTAATTCACTAATTTCAGACGGGTTCAATTGCATCGCCATTTCATGTGTTCCTCTATATTCGAATTATGGCAGTTGTTCAATATTCTTTAGGTCCCTCAAACACCCAAAGCGCTGGAGAGCTTATTCAGTTGGGCACGTACGGAGCCGTCAATTACCCAGTCGCCGGCTCTGACAACCACGCCACCAATCAGTTCTTCGTTCACGACGTTGCTCAGTCGTACCTTACGACCCAACTTACCTTCCAGTGCATCAGCAATAATCTGCTCATGTTCCGAACTCATAGCCTGGGCAGACTCAACTTCAGCCTCGATGATTCCCTCGGCTTCAGCACGCAACGTTTCATACATCTTTGCAATGTCCGGAATGACTGCCAAGCGCCGATAGTGAGTCAGGATACGAACCAAGTTGCGTACTTGATCATCAATTGCATCACTGCCAATGTCCAAAATTATTTCGAGCACTGCGTCTCGGCTAATTCTGGGATCTGAGATGACTGAACTCATTTGTTCGTTGGTGACAATTTCGCTTAGTAACTCAAGATGCCCGGACCAGGATTCTAATTGCTGAGAATCTTGTGCAAGTTCAAAGATTGCCTGCGCATAAGGACGTGCAATGTGAGAATTCTGAGCCATGGTAAATAAGAAACCTAAGTCTTCAGGGTATCGGCCAAGTCGTTGAGCATTTTCTCGTGCGCACTGGCGTCAACTTCTCGTTGAAGAATTTGTTGAGCGCCTGCAACTGCCAGGACAGCAACTTGATTACGCAGTTCCTCTTTAGCTCGGAAGGTTTCCATTTCGATTTCGGTGCGGGCACTTTCCAAGATGCGCTCGCCTTCGGTTCGTGCATCAACCTTCGCTTCAGAAATTACCTCGGACCCGCGCTTTTCGGCACGAGCGATAATTTCCTGTGCTTGAGCCTTTGCCTGTTCGACAATTTCTCCTGCCTGTTCAGTGCCCTGTTCACGCTGACGCTGACCCTCTTCAGCAGCAGCAAGACCATCTGCGATGGTTTTACGTCGCTCCTCCAAGGCCGTCATGATTGGAGGCCAAATAAATTTCATGCAGAACCAGACGAAAATGATGAACGTAATCGTCTGACCCAGCAGTGTCAAATTAATGTTCATGACATTGCCTCTTACAATTTATTGTTCAAACCGCGCAATCGCGACAAAGCGCGAGCTACGCTACAGCGAACAGGATGTAGAATGCGATGCCGACGCCAATCATGGGTACCGCGTCTACAAGCCCCATCATGATAAAAAATTGTACTCGCAGCATCGGCAGCAACTCTGGCTGACGAGCGATTCCTTCGATGAACCGTGCGCCCAGGATTCCAATACCTACAGCTGCTCCAACTGCGCCCATGCCTAGTAAAACGGCACCGGCAATAAAATACAACGCTGCTTCCATAGTGTTATCTCCGATTAAGCAAACCTTTGTTGTAGAAAATCTTTTAATTTAATGTTTATGATGCGCCATGTCCAAGTAGACGATTGTCAGTACCATGAAGATGAACGCCTGCAACAGAACAATCAATACGTGAAACACTGCCCAAGCCCATTGCAGAAATCCGCCTAGGATAGCGAATGTTAAACCTGCATTGAACAGCAGTGCAATCAAAATGAAAATCATTTCGCCTGCATACAGGTTACCGAACAGTCGCAGGGAGTGCGAAAGCGGTTTTGCAAGCAGGCCTATTCCCTCGAGGAACAAATTAACCGGCACCATGAATTTACCAAATGGTTGCAGGGTGAGTTCTCCCAAAAATCCGCCAACTCCCTTTACCTTGAAACTGTAGAAGATCATTAGAGCAAATACGGAAAGGGATAGCGAAAATGTTATATTCGGGTCGGTCGTTGGTACGACCTTCATGTATGGAATGCCAATAGCCATGGCGAGTTCCGGAATCCAGTCAACCGGTACCAAGTCCATTAGGTTCATGAGCAAAATCCACACAAACAGTGTTAGTGCGAGTGGGGCGACCAAGTCGTTCCTGCCACCAGAAAACGAACCTCGAACATTGTCTTCGATGAAATCGACAATCCACTCAATGAAGTTTTGGGTGCTTCCGGGAATTCCAGCAGTCATGCGAACGGCAATACGCCGAAAGATGAGTATGAATAGAGCACCTAAGAAAATCGACCAAAACAGGCTGTCGAGGTGAAATGCCCAAAAGCCCATGGCCTGTGCCTCTTCAACACCATGTGCGATGCTCCAGCCGTGTTCGGGGTGGTTGCCGAACGTAAGGTTCTGGAGGTGGTGCTTAATATAGCCAGATGAGGTTAGTTCTTCGCCTGCTGCCATTGTTGGGCTAAGTGATTATTCAATGTTTGTAATAATAAAAAATCGTATCAATTATACGAATTTATTCTGAGTCCTGCCTCAATCCACCCGGCTAACATGGCCAGTACGAAAACTGAGAACATTGCTAGGGGGTTGATGTCGGGCACGAGCCAAAAGATTAAGGCAAATAGTGCACCTGTCAACACGAATTTTGAAAACTCGGCACGCATCATGATACCGAAGGTTCGAAAGCCAGACGGGTGTGAACCTCTACCGGCACCAAATACCCGCCAAACCGCGTAAGTGCTAGGAAGAATACAAGCCAGTCCACCGAAAAAGGCTGAGTATGCAGCGGTGAAGTCGATAAGTGCGAATAATCCAGCAGCAATTAGGGTGATGACAGCCTGAGTTAACGGAATTCGAGCCGCACCAGTCGGGATTGTCAGTCGTCTAGGAACGGCTTGGGGAGTATGCATTAAGTCGTTCAAGACTGGGTATTGTTATTGTGGTGAGTATTGGTTACTACGCAGCTATCAAAAAGTTCAACTGCGTCATTTTTGCTCGGGAAAATCGGTTTTTCAGTCGAGTTAGAATGATAACTACACAATGGGAAAAATTCAATCGTGAGATGATGGAATGAGAGTTTCCCGTTTGAAGTCATTCTACGACTTTAAAAGTCGATATTTTGCCTAACCAGAGCTAAATTAGAAGGCATATCGGCGAGTCATTCGTGCGATTTGCGTGAACATTGGCGAATCCGGCGCTGATGGGTCGCCGAACAGCGCCAGTGGGCGATAATGTGCAGAAAAAGTACACGCCTGGCGGTGCCGCTCCTTTCGGGCGGCGTCAGTGATTGGGCCAGTTGCGCGTCAGGCCGCCGCCCGTACTCACGAGCGCATTCGTGCCGGTTGATTAGCACGAATCGCACTGATCGCCAGCGCCTGCATGGTCAGTAGTGAAAGATCCACTGCCAGCTGCATGGCGCCGAGTCCTCTGATATAGTGATGATGCAGGTTGAAGTCTCGAGCCGAGCGGGCATTGATACGCTCAAGCGCATTGCGTGCGGAGTACAGTCGTTTCCACTTATAGGTGTTACGTGGCAAGGTGCCAATGGTACGAAGATTGTTCTCATCAAACTTCACGCGTACCACTCGACAGCGCGAATTCGGGGTACCGGCATCTTGGTAGCATTGGTCACGGCCGAGACATTCGAACCCGTAGTGAGCGGCTGGACAGTGGTACTTGAGAGTTTGACGTGTCTTTTCGACACCGTGATAGGCCATCTGGCGAATTTGGCCGGTCTGTGGACAACGACAAGAGACTATTCCACGTTCGTCATAGATGAGGTGGTCGATGACATCGGCGTTGAGCGCCCGGGTCGGGTGTACTTCGCCTGGCAGGGCTGGGTCTTGCCACATTCGGCGGGTCTCGATCACTGCGGTGAATCATACGTCGAATCTGGTTGTCGTCCAGGCCACGGTCGGCGACGAAGGTCTGACAGCGTGCCCCTGCAGGGCTGTTCAAGTACTGCTCGACGAGTGCTTTACTGTGACGATGTTCACTTTCATTGGCGGGACGGGTGGTCCAGTTGATTGGAATTGCATAGCGTACGTCAGCTAACCAGTGTGTCTTGTAGCCGAACCAGCGTTTAGTAATCTTTTGTTCACGTCCAGTGTGGTCGGTACTGAAGTACGAGTGGCATCCCCAGGCGGCGTCCGGGTCTGATGGCTGGCCGGTGCGGGCCGTACGACGTCCAGTCGAATGCGAACGAAGGGCTTTGCCGTCGAAGCCCACATCAGCACCAAAGTCCGGCAGTAGTTCTACCAGTTCGTCGGTCAGCCGCTGCTGCATCTGGCTTAAACCGGCAGCGTCGCGTTCGACTTCGAGCACCACCGCGATAAAGCGGCTAAACGCACTTTTTGATGGCACCCGGTAGTCGATGTCGTTGTACCCATCGCCGTAATGCTCAAACCCACAGGCGCGCATCAACGATGGATTGCGCTTTAACTCTCGGCGCAGGGACTCGATTGAAGAATGCTGGTAGACGCTGCGCGCGATCAATGCGGTGAGCATCGCCTTGGCGGGCCATTCGCAGCGCGTGCCTCGGCGCCGCAGGTTGATCTCATGGACGAGGTCGTCAAGTTCCATGGTTTCGACCACCGTGGTTAAACGGGTCAGGTCACTGTACTCATCGAACATGTGCCAGGAAAACAGAGTATTATTGATCATTGCCGCACCTGATGGGTTGTTATTAGTTTATTCGAGTATCTATGATACTCGAAAAGCCCTGAGGATGCGGCTTTTTATTAAGCAATATCAATAGCTTAAGTGTTTGATAGTGGCATATATGGAGGTTCTGGGGTGGAATTTGTGGTGCAGCGCCGAAAATCGCCTAAAACCGGGTCAAAAAGCCCTTTTTGTGGGGTAAACGAAAAATTAACCCATTGAAAACAACATTTAAATCAACACGCTAGAGCACCCGAAACCCTCTCGATGGAATTACGTTAATGTGGGAGGTGGATTTCTATTGAAGGTGCTTTGAACCACCAAATGAGTGCTGAAACAAAAATGTTGCTATGGACTCTTCACAAGGGCTGTGAATAAAAGTATTAGTAGAAAAATCATTTAAAATAAAATTTCTTCGTAATGGACTTAATATCATTAGCTAGAAATGGTCGAGTAGATTAAAGAGCAATGCTTTCTGCAGGCTTAGAATGTGTATTAACGGAAAACAAACTTCGTTGTTACATCAACTTCAGTAGCGTTGGGTGGTGAAAATTAGAAATATGAACTGAGTTATATGGACTCTTAAAGTTCAATGCGTACTAGAAAAATTTAAAGTCGGTACTGTTGGGTCGCCGGCGAAGTAACTGGATAAATGGAGGTATTAGAAAATGTTTAGCAGTAGAAATGTCACTGCAGTGGATATGGCAAAGGAAGCTGGAATTAGTCCGAAAAGGTTCCGTCAAGCTCTTCGTAAAGCGAATTTACCTTGGCATAGTTATTATGAAAGATGGGAGGTGCCCGAAGGTAGCCCCGAGCACGAGGATATGAAGCGAGTTCTTGAACGCTTGAAAAATTTCATGAGGTTCGATTAATCAAAGGGTAACAGATAGAATTCGTTCAAATGAAGTTTTACTTTGGCATACTCACAAGGACAATTGGACGGTGGTGGAAGGCAGTTCCAAGTAAGAGAACATGATTCGGGTTGTGCAACGTTTGATGTTTTAGGAACAACTCAACTGATCAAGAATTTTTGGTTTGTTGCACTATTCGCTTATTGCTGGCCAAATCGAAATAATCATTTGCGATCCCGAAACAGGGCAGTTGAATCTAGGAAAAAGTTAAATTAACTATGTGGTTGGATGAAGTAGTGTTCAATTCTAATACACTCGAAAGTGAATGCATGAGCGGCTTCGTTGAGACTATGGTTTGGGAGATCAAAACCATGTAATTTTGTGCGATTCATTTGGGCTTCTGCTACAAGTTCGAGTGAAACATTTGTCAGTTTCCCGCCTCTCTTAAGCTGAGTTTTAGACAATAAAATACGGTTCCGTATCAAATTAGGACAGCCAAGAAGAATACCGGCACTGAGAAATATCTTGTGAGCGTTGCTTTCCGCCAAATTCTTGTGCTTTTTCAGAGTCCCGTTGCAGTCAAACTCAAATAGGCTACTATTCATAGTCAAACAAGTTAAATTAACTAACACACCTAGTCAACTGGGAAATCCAGAGCGACTTCGCTGGAATTATTCTATGTCATTCTATTTTATTGATAGGCTTATCGGCTTCCTGGAACCGAGCCTTAAATTGCGTGGTCAAACGTACTAATCCGTAAATCGCCAACACTTCGCGATATATCTGGTCATCGGTGACACCTGGCTTTGAGGATCTGACAACTCTTATTAGTGCAGTCAGTTCGGAAAGAGGCACCTCGTAAAACGATCTTGGGCCAATTTCCCGGATGATTATTGACTCGGTGTTCGGAGTACGAAGGAGAGCGTTGCGATACCCGTTTTCACCGTCGGCACGCTCAACCACAATACGTTTCTCTTTCTCAAGTTTGGCCAGTAAGTGATAAAGTCCCCGGCGCATCTGTTGACTCACTCGAAACACACCACTCGCTCGTACATAAGTTTGGCAGGCACGACTTTCTAGCACCGGACCCTCAGTTTCTACTATCTCCAAGAGCGTGTTAGTAGCCTCCTCTACAGACGTCGTATTGGCTTCGACCGCATTCCCATACCATTCCGAATAAGGCTCCAGTTTTACCCCATCCACCAATGTTGGTGATTTTGAGGAAAGTAAGTTCCCAGCTTCCACTGCAACCCGTTCAATACGTACAACTACGATGTCTAATTCGCTCAAGGGCAGATGTACGGTGACAGTCTCGCCGACCTCAGCACCTAAGAGAGCGATCGCAAGCGGCTTGTTGTCATTAATGATAGCGCTGGCGGGATCGTCCCTACCACGCACGATGGAAACCCGTCGAATTTCCTCCTCATTTCCAGCCTCGTAATAAATCACTGTGTCGCCAACTTCCACGAAAAGCGACTCTTCTTCTAGGTTTGCAAGTGATTCCTCCAAGGTCGCAATTTTTGCCGACTGTTCTTTTGACTGATCGACGGCCTTGCCAAGCAATATCGATTCGAAGTCCTGAGCAATCTGTCCTGCAAGAAAAGCATCAAGGCGGGAATCGATGTGCTTTTTTAACTTTTTCAATTCATTGTCTGCATTCTCGAACCAGTCTGTGGACCAAATGCGATAAATGTCCCAGCCAAGGCCGCGAAGTACAGCTTCACGCAATCGATCCCTATCACGTACTGAGGGAGCGGAGTGGTAAGTTCTGCCGTCGCATTCAACTCCCAGCAGATAGCCATGCGGATACTCTGGATGTTTAATCCCGAGATCGATGCGATAGCCAGCCACGCCCACCTGTGGGTCGACTTCTAAGCCACTACGCCGGAGTCGCTCTAGGACATATTCCTCAAACGGACTTTCCGGTCGTCTACCCGTACTGATTCCCGGTTCAACTTTACCGGTTGCTGCATACTCTAAATAATCCCGCAAGACCCGCACGCCTTCGCTTATGCCGGGTCCAACTGCAATATCGTTGGCTTGCATGGATGAAAAGACTTCCATGCGCCGTCGAGCCCGGCTGAAGAGCACGTTTAACCGTCTCTCGCCACCGGTATGAGTTATCGGTCCGAACTGTCGCTTGACAGTACCGCCGGCAGTCTCTCGTCCGTAAACTGTCGATATAAAAATTACATCGCGCTCGTCTCCTTGCACAGTCTCAAGATTTCTAACGATAAAGGGAAAGAGCGTATTTTTCCAACGTTTACGATAACGGGCTACTGCAGAGTTCTGGGCCATTTCCCGATCCATCATCTCGTTGATTTCGTCGCGCTGCTTCTGGTTCATCGCGACAATCGCTAGGCTGAGATCCCGGTTGCCAACTTCCTCCATAAATTCACAGGCTGCTTTTACAACACGCTTTGCTTCTACGGGGTTAAGACCTCCCTTGGCAAGTCCATCCTTGACATAATGATAGCGAATACCGCTATCCTCTCGATTTTCATCAGGCCCTGGAAATACAATCAGCCGATTGTCGTAGAAGTGTGCATTGGAGAATTGGATAAGGCTACTATGTTGCGAGCGGTAGTGCCACTGCAAATAACTCGGCGGATGCCAGGCGGATAACGATAAGTCCAGAATGGACTCAGTTGCGGGAGCAAGCATGTCATCTTCATCGTCCATAGTCGAGACAGAGCCACCCTGAAAATATTTTGATGGAGGCAACTGCTTGGGGTCACCCACGATTACGGCTTGGCGACCACGTGCGATTGCACCCAACGCATCGCAAGGCTGCATCTGTGATGCTTCGTCAATAAACACTATGTCAAAAAGATCTGTATCGCGTGGCAACAATTCCGCCACGGTCGTTGGAGACATCATAAAACACGGTTTGAGTTGACCCAGAGCAGTACTCGCGCGACTAATCAGGTTTCGCGTTGTGACACTGCTTCGTTGTAGCGACAGTTGATGCTGAATTAACGCCTTTTCGGTGTACGCACTCGGTCCACCGAAGTTGGTGCCTTTTTCGATAGGGCGCATATGTAGCTCATAAGCAATTCGCGTGCGTTCGAGTTCCTGAAGCTGCAACTCGAGTTTCTGAAAAGAAGTTCGATAGTCATTCAACTGCCAACTTTTGAGCTCGTTGAGTTTTGGAAATTGACGATAGGCAATCGCTGCAAGCGAGCGATACAACACCCACTCATAGGCCTCATACAGCTTGGCTGTAGGCATGCGATGCTCATCCAGCGTGCTCAGAACCGGTTCAGCGTGGCTCTCCCGGACATCCTTTCGAGCCCGTTGAAAGTTACTCCAAGGCAACAGTCCGTCCTTTGCAACTGCGGCTTCATGGACACGCTTACGCAATGCTCCGAGCCCCGTGGTTTCAAACTGACCATCATCTAGGAATTTCAACTCGTTCAGTTGCAGCGCATCCACGCTGTCTTTCCATGCCTTACTCACCTTGGTGAACGCTGTGTTGAGCTTTGAGTAGTCCTCCACATCTTTGACGTTCGCAGTGAAGTATGCCACCTGATTCCAAGTTTCATCGGGCAAGGCGAGTTCTGACATGGCATCGGCCAGTGATTTAACAACTTCTAAGATTTTGAATTCAGGTACTTTGGATTGAAACACCAAAGCAACGCTCTTGTCACCATCCTCGATAGCCCAGAGAGAGTCGTATTCGTCGATCAGCTTAGCCAAATCGATCGCACTGCTAAACGGTGCGGATTCGTTCAATCCTGATTTTTGCATCCCGTCCGCTAGATCTTTTAGGCGCGCAGCCCTAGCCTTCCAGTCGGAAACATTGGATTGACTCACAGACAGTTGCCATTCCGAAGGTAATGTCTCGGCGATCCGCTGTATTTCTCCCAAGCGTTTGATGTCTCCATGGAGCAAAACCTCGCGTGCCTCGGAGCGTCCACCCCCTTCGCCCACTAGTTTGCCGAAAACTTCGGCAGCCCATTTAGCGACTCGTGAGGCCAGCGTCAAGTCGGAATTCACTCCACGCCAGTGATCGACCAGGCAGCGTTTGATCTCGTCGTCTTTTTCCAGTTGTGCTGTCTTTTCGAGAAATCCGATCAATTCTCGAAAATCCTTCGCTGCCTCTTGCGGCGAAGGTTTGGTTCTAACAAGCGTAAGTTCCCTGTGAAGTTTCATGGCTTGTTTTGCAGGCCCATTGAATATCAATGGGCCACGCAACACGTTTAGTGAGCGTGTTGTCTGTTGTAGTTTTTCTGAATCAGGTAACAACATTAGGTCGATTCGCTGGGCAAGCTTCTCTTGAATACGCTTCAGTTCCTGGCACTCAGTTTTTGCTCTATCGATTATCCGATGAGCGTCGCGCGTTACAAGGGAAGCCGTTCGAGATGAGAGCAAATCTGCGTCAGCATCTTTTAGTACACTGATAACCAGTTCTATTGTTTTGTGTGTCTCCGGATCCGCTGTTGTAATATTTAAGCATCCTGCAAGCCGCACCAGTATGCTATCGATTCGGTCGTGAGTTTCGGCCCGTTCCTGCAATAGCCGAGCTTCGGTTCTTGCCTCTTGTGGCGTTTGCTGAGAAACCTCTAGCGAGGCCGCCTCGGCGGCCAAAGCATGCAAGTCGTTCTTCTGCAACAACTCGTCAGTCTTGATACCGAATCGTTTCAACAATTCGTCACTTAGTTCGCGCAAGCGATGCGCACGAACGGTCGCTCGAGCGATGCTGTCACGGACTTCCTTTCGACTGAGAGAGGCGAGATCGCAGTAAGCCAAGGCATCGGTCATGCGCAGAACCAGTGCGGTTCCAATGTTAACGAAACCAGTCTCGCTCATTGTCATGGTCTCACCGCGAAGACCGTTTCCAGACAACAAGCCTTCCAAATCGGCTAAACCTTGCTCACAAGTTTCCATCAGTTGAATCGTTGGTCTAACATCGATGGGAGACAGATCAATGCGTTGAACACCACGCCAAGGTGACCTGTTATCACTACCAACCAGCTTCATTACCTTCATTTCAGCTTGCTGCAAGCTCCGAATACACCTACGTGCTTCATCGACATCTGCCGGCAGAGTAGTTTCAATATTCTTCAAGTGAACCGCTGAAATCTCCGGCGGCAAGCCCATCTCCGAGTTTCTTCGATCGATGGTTCGCCACAGCACGTCATGGACAGTCTCCTCCATTCTGCCAATCTTCTCACCCATCACGCGCGCATAAGTCTTCAGAGCATCTCTCTGTCTGGTCCAGACCTGTTTTTGTTGCTCATAGCGCGATGGTTCGAAATCCGGTCGGGCCATCGAGACTCTCTCTTGCAAAGAGTGTTTGATCGCATTTGCCCTTATCCCCTGTGCGTGAAGATTGAAACAGAACGGACCGAGTCCTGCTTTCTCCAGACGGTCGTGAACTACTTCGAGCGCCGTGAGTTTCTCGGCGACAAAAAGAACTCTCTTATCCGCCTGGATTGCAGCAGCAATGGCATTTGCAATCGTCTGGGACTTACCGGTACCTGGTGGACCAAAAATGGTCAGATTCGTGCCAGACATAACATCGATTATGGCGCTGTGCTGGGAAGAATCTGCGTCAAAAATGAGAATAGGAAAGTTTTCCGCTTGCTTATCTTCATCAATTTCTCTATTTTTCGCATATGGGGTGTCCGATACACCCGATTGTGCAAGCAAGGTCCGAATATTTTTATGTGTAACCAAACCTTTTTCTGCCGACCAATTTTTCGGATTGAGGTCTTGGTAAATTGCCAACTTGGAATATGCAAAAAGATCTATCGTCAGATACCTTCTCACACTCCAGCGGTCCACATGTGTACAAATACTGTCATCTACTTTCTCGAAATAACTCTCAGGAGAGTCATCTGAATCAAACTCCGGAAGCCCCAATCCGAAGTGCTCGCGAAGATAAACGGCAAGTGTGACATTCCCACTTGCTGACTCTCCGTTGCCACGGAATTTGTAGCTGTATTGCCCGTGCGTCAGTTGGCGATTAAGTTCCCCTGGGACCAGAACGAGCGGAGCAAGATATGATTTATCCGAGTTTTTACTCTCAAACCATTCCAGAAATCCGAAGGCAGCATAAAGCGTAGGTACACCGGTCTGAATGATGCTTGACCTGGCACGATCCCTGAGTCGACTCAAGCTCGCAGACAGGACGTCAGCGGGGACCATGGTCTGCAAGGCGCTATCATGATGCCGTGAGCTTGACTCTGCTTGGTTCGACAACGGCAACTCGTAACTAGGATCAATTCCACGGCGTCGACAAAGACTTGCCGCACTCAAACCACTCTCAGGCATCCAAACATCCATATTCAGAGTAAGCCGCACATGGTCGCGCGCTTCCCGCTCTAATAACTCAAGGTCTGCGTTGTTATTGCCCTGTCTCGATAACTGCTCGATAGCTGCATTGTAGGTAGTACTTTTATGCTTGTATTGATCCAAAGTCTCAAGAAACTCGTCGCTATCCTCATCGTCTGGCTGATCCCTTGGTTCGGGCAAAGGCAGAAATGTAAATTTGGCACCACCTTCGAGTCGGTTGAACACAAAATCTGGAAGCTCATCGATAATACGAACTTGTGAGGAAGAACCATGGCCATGCGGACAGTTGAGCAGGTGATTGCGCAACGTTTTGCCAAGAAGTTGCTTTCTAAATTCCTCGATTTGGGAGTTGATATGGTCCGCATGCGGGTCTGCCGCACGCTCGACATTTATGGGGTTAGAAGATAAATCCTTCTTTTCTTTCGGCATTGGCTTCGCAACCGATTCCATCATTTCTTGCTCTACTACACCCTCTGCCACTAACCACTCTGGGCTCGCAATAAAACTAGGTGCCGTGGCCCTGCGCATCCAAACCCAATTGATTATAGTGGCCATTAACCAGGATACTGCACTGTTGACTGAAAAATATGATTACCTAGCCATAGGCAACAACATGGCTGCAGGTACACGACGAAATGATTGTCTGAACGTTTCTGAACTGATTCATAAATTATTCATTCCCTTACGTTTCGAACTAGGAAATCAAACGCCCAAAATACAATGTTGAGCAACTCTTCCTCAGTGGCAGGCCTCTATGCTCCATACCTTTTGACATTCACAATCGTATTTTCGCTTAAAAATTTGTATTCAATTTTAAAATGGTGCTTTAGGTGGATATTAAGAACTAGGCTCGCAATTCCATTATTGCAGAAAAGGTGTTGGAGCAACCCTAACACGAAAATGAGAGGGTTTCGGGTGCTCTAGCGTGTTGATTTAAATGTTGTTTTCAATGGGTTGATTTTTCGTTTACCCCACAAATTGGGCTTTTTGACCGGGTTTTAGGCGATTTTCGGCGCTGCACCACAAATTCCACCCCACAATCTCCAAATACACCACTATCAAACACTTAAGCTATTGATATTGCTTAATAAAAAGCCGCATCCTCAGGACGTCTCCAGTAGCATGGCTACTTGATTAATCAAACTACCACCCATCCGGTGCGGCAAGGATGCATGAGACTCTGTTTTCCTGGCATGCGCACAGTGACCTGACACGCTTAACCACGGTGGTCGAAACCATGGAACTTGACGACCTCATCCATGAGATCAACCTGCGGCGCCGAGGCACGCGCTGCGAATGGCCCGCCAAGGCGATACTCACCGCACTGATCGCGCGCAGCGTCTACCAGCATTCTTCAATCGAGTCCCTGCGCCGAGAGTTAAAGCGCAATCCATCATTGATGCGCATCTTGCGGGTTTGAGCATTACGGCGATGGGTACAACGACATCGACTACCGGGTGCCATCAAAAAGTGCGTTTAGCCGCTTTATCGCAGTGGTGCTCGAAGTCGAACGCGACGCTGCCGGTTTAAGCCAGATGCAGCAGCGGCTGACCGACGAGCTGGTAGAACGACTGCCGGACTTCGGGGCTGATGTGGGCTTCGACGGCAAAGCCCTTCGCTCGCATTCGACTGGACGTCGTACGGCCCGCACCGGCCCGCCATCAGACCCGGACACCGCCTGGGGATGCCACTCGTACTTCAGTACCGACCACACTGGACGTGAACAAAAGATTACTAAACGCTGGTTCGGCTACAAGACACACTGGTTAGCTGACGTACGCTATGAAATTCCAATCAACTGGACCACCCGTCCCGCCAATGAAAGTGAACATCGTCACAGTAAAGCACTCGTCGAGCAGTACTTGAACCGCCCTGCAGGGGCACGCTGTCAGACCTTCGTCGCCGACCGTGGCCTGGACGATAACCCGCTTCGACGTATGATTCACCGCAGTAATCGAGAACCGCCGAATGTGGCAAGACCCAGCCCTGCCAGGCGAAGTACACCCGACCCAGGCGCTCAACGCCGATGTCATCGACCCCCTCATCTATGACGAACGTGGGATAGTCTCCTGTCGTTGTCCACAGACCGGCCAAATTCGCCAGATGGCCTATCACGGTGTCGAAAAGACACGTCAAACCCTCAAGTACCACTGTCCAGCCGCCCACTACGGGTTCGAATGTCTCGGCCGTAAACAATGCTACCGAGACGCCGGTACCCCGCATTCGCGCTGTCGAGTGGTACGCGTGAAGTTCGATGAGAACAATCTTCGTACCATTGGCACCTTGCCACGTAACACCTATCAGTGGAAACGACTGTACTCCGCACGCAATGCGCTTGAGCGTATCAATGCCCGCTCGGCTCGAGACTTCAACCTGCATCATCACTGAATCAGAGGACTTAGCGCCATGCAGCTGGCGGTGGATCTTTCACTACTGACCATGCAGGCGCTCACGATCAGTGCGATTCGCGCTCATCAACCGGCACGAATGCGCTCGTGAGTACGGGCGGCGGCCTGACGCGCAACTGGCCCAATCACTGACGCCGCACGAAAGGAGCGGCACCGCCAGGCGTGTACTTTTTCTGCACATGGTCGCCCACTGGCGCTGTTCGGCGCCCCATCAGCGCCGGATTCGCCAATGTTCACCAAAATCGCACGAATGACCCGCCGCCGGTATTCCTTCCAATTTAGCTCCGCTTGGGCGATATATCGACTTTTAAAGTCGCAGAATCACTTCAAACGGGAAACTCTCGAAAATTAGGTATGCATCAGAGATAGCAAAGATGGTTACTATAAAATCAAAGAAGTTTCGTATGGCAATCCGTGACCAACAGTTCCTTCGTCACTACTCCTACGATTTACAAATGGCTGCTGAAAGCAGTTCGGAATATGAAAATATTTAAGTTGTGGAACCTTTGATGCTTGCTAAGTGATATAGATGATCGAAGAATTATGAAAAAAGTTTTATGCTTTAAACAAAGTCGAGGGATCTATTAAATTTGTTGAAGAGTTTCTGTTGAAGGTTATTAATTCCTCGGTATTTTCGAATCACAAATTTATTGGGCATGAGAAACGAGAACTTGGTTAAACATCTGTTCAAACTCTGCGACTTGCCGCTCTGGTGAAAATTCCTCGGCTCTGGCCTTCAATGCTTTGCGATCACGATTGGAATGAAGAGACTTTGCAATTGCTTCAGCCATCGCATTCTCATCATCAACTGGCACTAATTCACCATAATTTCCATCATCAAGAATCTCCCTAGGCCCCCCTTGTGGACAGTCAGTTGAAACGATGCTACAGCCGCACATCAATGCCTCTACCAATACAAGGCCAAAACCTTCGTTATTCGAAGATAAAACGAACACGTCAGATTGACGCATGAATGGAAAGGGGTTTGCTACCCAACCGGGCATAGATATGATGTGCGCCAAACCCAGTTCAACGATTAAAGACTGCAGATTGTTTCGTCTGTGCCCTTCGCCGAGAATGATTAATTTAAAGTTACCTGAACGGGCAAATTTGGCAAATGACCTGATGAGTAGAGGATGATTCTTTTTTCTATCCAATCTACCAACCGTCATGATAACCTTGTGATTAAATCTCACCTTGTGATCTAGCCATGGATGACCAGAAGGCAATCTTGCCAACTTTATAACTCGTTGTTTATCCACAGAATTGTAGATAGTGGTAATCTTCTTGTCATTGACCCAGTTCAATTCCAACAACTCTTTCTTTATACCTTTAGATACAGTATGAACCCAGTCCGCTTTGTGAAGTAGTCTACTGTTTACCTTATTTCTATCCGTTGGGATGAAGTTTCCTTGGGAACTATGAATAGAGCAAATCACAGGAACTGAAATCTCACAAATATCTCGCGCAACCAAAGTACAGAATACTGAATGCGGAAGGTTGGCAATGACCAGATTAGGTCGATTTTCCCTTAAATACACTGAAAAGGCATGTGCTAAGCGTGTACGCAAGTCACTTCTGGTTGGAATAATTCGTTTATGCTTTTTGCTTGTTTTTATCTTTATACCAAATGGCCAATTTGAAACCACATGCTTGAAATGACTCGAATACTTAATTGAATTAGTTGGGACGATCCAATTGATTCTTTCATTTTGGACTGAACTTTGGTCACTACCATATTCCCTAGGATTTTCTTCCAAAAGAACGAACAAATTTACTTCATGAGGAATTCTATAGATTGAGTTGCTCTGAAACTCACAGATAACAAGATCAACTATGAATCCCTTTTGAATTAAATTCCTAGACAGATCAAGACATACTCGCTCCCCCCCCCCCCCATGCATTCTATCGATTACCAAAGCAATCCGCTTCTCAATTTTAGGTTTAGAAATTCTATCGTTAATATTTAAATCAAATTTCAGACTTATGTCTCCTAGTCCACGCAGAACATCTCCAGAAAGCGAGGGTTACATGTATTTTTTACCAATGTGATAATTTTAAAAATCGCGCTTAGGACTCTAATGAGTTTGCCTAAGGAAACAATTTTTTAATCAACTTCTCTTCGGCGTGCATGTCCTCGTTGAAAGAATCAATCGAATTTGCAATTCTTCTAATTCTATTACATTCCAAAACGAGAAAATGAAAAAGTACGTGTTTCATGCATGGCTATGTGTCACCTCATATTTTGAATATGGTGTGGTGTACTTCTTCGAACAAGAATGGCTACAACGCTAGATATACTTGGTCGAGTTATTTTTAGGTTTTTGTTTCTTTCGATAATGGAGCCTAATTCTTAAAATATGATTTGAAATTAATGCGAAGGGTATGAAGTTACAATTGCCAGACAAATTACCTTCTTCGCTCTCAAACATCAATTCGTAATAATAATTGGGAGATAGACACCAAGAACGACTGGGCAAAACTTGTGCAGACAATACACGAAGAAGAAAATTACATTCAGACAATAATGTCAGTTCGCAACACGAAAGATCAATTAACTTTGTGGGTCATCTAGTAAATATTCACCAAGATTCATAACTACAAGCGAAACTGATAGTTCGTACACGAAAAGAAGCAATTTAGGATTCAGTAACATTTCTATTGCAAATTGAAATCCGTGATAGATATGGCATGTAACCGTAATTTATGGCAATAGATTGGTGTGGTGCTACGTATAAGACTTCCCAACATTTCCACTGCCAAACTGATTGAGAAATTTTTCTGCGACACCTTTCAAAGAAGAAAAATCAACAACAATTTCACTTGAAAGCATTTCTTTAAGTTTTTTCGGAACATCCTTCCTTTCAATCACAGGCAAATCTGTGTCATTTCCTATCCCTCGTGCTCGATTGTCCAAAGCGATCACAATACTACGGCACCCATACTTCATGGCATGAATCCCACCGTGTAAACGCGACCCGATAACATCACATTTAGTCTCGCTGAGAAACGTTTCATAAGCTCGAAGATTCGGTGGAATAATTCTGATATCTTCAGTTTTTACGAGCTTTTTCAGGTACTTAATATCCTCAATTTGTTGCGGCCAAAAGAATAGTTTTCTATATAAGTCACTCAGAATATCGATGAATATTCGATCAATTAAATTAGGCAAATAATGAGTTAGCGAGAAACATACTGTGTCAGACTGAATAGGTGGGAAAATCCTCCCCCCCAAAAAATTCCACAATGTCGGACAACTGGTGTTCAATCCTCTTGCACCGCAGTCAGTGACAATTCGAATTGCAGCCTCATCACGAACTGAATGTAAGTAGTTATTCGACAGTAGTCTAGACAATAGTTGTCTTTGTCTTGAATTGATTCGTTTGGAGTCGTACTGTGCTCCCACACCAAACAAAACAACTTTATTCTCCAACAAACTTATATCCTTACGCTCAATTGGCCATCCTCCTCTTCCATATCCACTCCAGGTCGGAGACAACGCATTTGTGCCAAGCAAGAAAACAATATCTGCCAACTTGACTCTCTTTCGTCCATGTCTTCCTAGGCCATCATGGCTAGAAGAGCTACTGAAATAAGCATTGGGAAAATTAGAGTACAGATGTGGTTTTATTGAATTTACAATTATTTCATCACCGATATTGGTGGAAGCTATGGATGTGTCAAGTAGATGAATGTGCATTTTCATTTCTGTTCTGTTTTCTTGTTTACAGCCATTGGAAGAGATATTGGTCGCAATATGACTGTTAACTTCAAGTATTCAAATTGGTCTACTGTTTCACCTGATTAATTTTGAGTGCCTATAAAGAATTAATTTACAGGGAATCTTCTTTCGTTGCCCTATAGCCGAAATCAGCGTCAGTTTTAATATTAAGTGATTGAAAAAACAGTTGGTTGAGGAAACACAGTCTGACAAATAAATGGCGACTTTAGCCAAATTGACTAGCAAAAGGGTGAATAAGCAAATTGCAGAATGAATACAGAAAATCGATTCTAAAACATCGATCAGTTGATTCTGAATTTTCAGCGGACCGCAATTATCAAAAATTAAAATAACAACTCAATTTAGTAGAGATTCAGAGTACCCGTTCAAGGGATTCAATCACTTTCAATTGATCAGCATCTGTCAACCCGAAGAACAGTGGTAGACTGATTTCTCGCTCATAAAACCACTCTGACACAGGGAAGTCTCCGTAATTGAAACCAAGTCTTTTGTAGTATGGTTGAAAGTGAACAGGTATGTAATGGACGTTTACTCTTATCCCTTCTGCAACTAGCGTATGGAATACTTCGTTGCGCGTATAAGTTGTGCGCGTGTCATCAACAAGCACAGAATATAGGTGCCATGCTGACTCGTCGCCTCGATCAATTGCAGGAAGTATTAGAGCCAAGTCTATTAGTTTTCTTTGATACATAGCCGCGATCTCTTTACGTCTTGCAATGAATTCGTCCAAACGAGTCATTTGCGAAGACCCCAAAGCGGCTTGGAAGTCGGTCATGCGGTAGTTCAATCCGAGGTCCAGTTGCTCATACCACCAAGGTTCGCAGTTAATGCATTCCATAAACTCGCGGTTTCGAGTGATACCATGTGTCCGAATTCTTGCCATACGGTTAGCTAGAAAACTGTCATTGGTAACAGCAACACCACCTTCACCAGTAGTCAAATTCTTTATGGCATGAAAACTAAACACAACAATATCGCTGTGAGCACAGTTTCCAATTCGCTCTCCGTCATATTGGCCACCGATTGCATGAGCCGCATCTTCAATAACTCGAACTCCATATTGATTCGCTAGAGCACCGATTTCTTTCATTTCCGCACTTAAGCCAGAGTAGTGAACTGGCACGATAACTTTAGGAAGTCGTCCTATTTGTTTTGCATTTTTGAGTTTGTCGGCCAATAATGAGACATCCATGCAGTAGTTTTGCGAGTCAATATCAACAAAGTCCACATCTGCTCCACACAGTCTGCCGCAATTTGCAGATGCGACAAAGGTATTGGGAACTGTCCAGAGTAAATCGCCTGGGCCTAGCCCAAGAGCCAAACAAGCCATGTGCAAGGCCGAAGTCGCAGAATTTACAGCAATTGCATGCTCACTTCCAACGTAATTGGAAACCAAATATTCGAACTCTGGGACAGCCGGCCCTTGCGTCAAAAAATCTGAAAAAAGTACATCGACTACAGCATCTATGTCTTGTTGCGTAATATGCTGGCGGGCGTATGGAATCACTTCAGTGAATTTCTATCGACTGTAGATTTTGGTCAATCCACTCAATGAGTTTTTCTTGGCTCATCCATTCTTGGTTCTCATTGGATACGTAGCGGAAACTCGGATCTACCAATCGCCCCGTAGATTCACTCCGTTTGCTATCACGACCCCAACTATGAATTGAAGGAATTATTTTGAAGTAGTCGTCGTACTCGTATGTGTGCAGGGCATCTTCTGCTCCAATTAACTGTTCGTGTAATTTCTCGCCAGGTCGGATGCCAATCAGGTGATGCTTAGCATGTGGTGCGCACGCTTTGGCAATCTCCAAGATGTTCATTGAGGGAACTTTTCTTACATAGACTTCTCCCCCCCCCCCCCGTCATCTAAAGCATGAAATACGGTTTCCACAGCTTGTTCAAGAGTAATCATGAAACGGGTCATGCGAGTATCTGTAATGGGTAGAGAATCGCCCTTAGCCAGTGACAGAAAGTATGGAATTACGGATCCACGCGACCCCATGACGTTTCCATACCGAACGACCGAAAAACGACATTTCGATGAACCGGAGTACGCATTGCCGGCTACGAAAAGCTTATCAGATACCAATTTGGTAGCACCGTACAGATTGACCGGGTTCGAAGCCTTGTCTGTTGAAAGTGCTATGCATTTCTTGACACCTCTATCAAGACAAGCATCAATTACATTAGTAGCTCCTTCGATATTCGTCTTCACGTATTCAAACGGATTGTATTCAGCGGAGGGGATAATTTTCAAAGCTGCTGCATGTACTACATAATCTATACCATCCATTGCACGATAGAGTCGATTCTTGTCTCTAACGTCGCCCAAAAAAAATCGAACACGTGGGTCACTAATGCTGTTGGCCATCTTCCATTGCTTCATTTCATCCCTCGAAAAGAT
The DNA here is from genome assembly GCA_965200645.1 of Arenicellales bacterium. Lineage (GTDB taxonomy): Bacteria > Pseudomonadota > Gammaproteobacteria > Arenicellales > JAJDZL01 > CBDAUN01. The sequence goes on along the minus strand of CBDAUN010000001.1, from coordinate 42,215 downwards.
GACCAGTCTGGACGGAGCGAACTTCTCCAATACCATCGGCACGAATTTTGAACCGAACGACCCAGTTCCTCCCGTCAACAAAATTGATAAATTGTCTTTCATTCTATCCAGTAATTAATCCAAAGATACAGTGCCGGTAAATTGTTGGTCGATCGTATCGTACTCGATTGACAGATCAAGGCGACAAATTATTTTCATATTTCTGGGAAAGCGCATCTCTACATTTCAGCCAATCTGTTTTAATAGTCCTTATGAAGAAACACCGATACGATTACCTTCTTTTTCAATATTGTCCCATCTTAAAGTTTCTTCAAAAAAGCCAAAACTTTTATGAAACTGTATAGTAAATGCGTTTGCAAAATATATCAAATTGAGTACTGAAGTACCTTTAATGGAACTATTTTTAGACAGTGACACTTTAGTTGCTATGAACAACCCTTTAGCTGACAAACGACGTTCCCATCGTAGTCACCTTTAGTATTTGTTTGATATCTATATACCAACCATAGTTGTCTAGTACGATGTGATTCACAGCAAGGTCGATACTAAGTTACTAGATATGTCGATTAGTTTCCATTCTTTTGCATCTTTCCCAATGGTGCATATCCTAGAGGAACTCTATAAGTACTTGACGGAATTTTCGCTCTTTGGAAGGAGAGTATTAGGCTTTATAAAAACCTTGTTTCATGCCTAAACTACTATCTCTGAAAGTTGAAGGTCAGCTTGGAATATTTCATCATAAACTGCCGGTCTGTGAGTAATTACGCTTAATACTCTAAAGTGAAGGCTAAATAAAACCCTCTTGCCTGATGATTGAGAAATTTGTGTGCAGAGCATCCCACAAGTTAGTATCTTTGTTTGTTCTCAACGGCGAAATTGACGGTGCATAATTAAACAATATGATAAGTAGTTTTTGTAAGATATGAAGAAGTTTGCACTTCGTATTTCGCCTTCTCGGCTTCTTAAATCACATGTCCGTTATTGATGTCTCGCACATATCGGATATGATGATTTGAACTACGTCGAAGGCGATGCAAAATGTGGTTTATATGGACACACTGGCCGCTTGTCTAAATTTCAGCCCATTATTCTCGGGACTTCCCAAGGTCACAGACGCACGAAGTGTTGCGCAGCTCACAACCACGGCAAACCAAGATTGTCAGGGTGCAGCAAAGATTAGGAAACGTTATTGCGAGTTGGATATAAATATAGAGAAAACTTATATTCTAAGGTTGGAAGGATAGTAAATCGTCTTTCAAATTGATTTTGCTCACATTTAATTTCGATGACGTCTTCCAAGTATTTCTATCAATAACTTCATGGCATCAACAATTGCGATAATTCCAGCACGTTCCGGAAGTAAGCGAATTCCACACAAAAACATTCGTAATTTTCACGGCCGTCCAATGATTGGCTGGTCAATTGAACAAGCAAAGCATTCGAACTTATTCGATAGAATTATTGTTTCAACTGACGATTCTGAAATCGCAGAAGTGTCAGTTGCTGAAGGTGCTGAAGTTCCATTCTTTCGACCCAAGGATCTTGCGGACAGTTACACGGGTGTCATGCCCGTCATTCGTCAAACGCTTGAGAAACTGCAAGAAGACGGATTCAAAACCAGTGAGATATGTTTGATTTATGCTACTGCCCCCTTTATCCGAGTGGAGGATTTAAAGCGAGGGCAATCTATATTGCGAGAACACAACTGCGATTACGTATTAGCGGTCACGACATTTCCTTCCCCTATACAACGGGCTTTGAAAATTACTTCTTCGGGAAGCGTTGCTATGCTTCAACCTGAACATTCAGCGACCCGCACGCAAGATTTGGAGCGTGTCTACCGTGATGCAGGTCAGTTTTGCTGGGGGACTTCCAATGCTTGGCTTAACGAAAGAATCGTGTTTGGAGGCAATACATACCCTATAGAGATTTATCGTCCCTTGGTACAAGACATTGATGACCCTGAGGATTGGACGACAGCTGAGTGGATGTACCGAGCATTAATTGAAGGTGGTATGTATGGGTGAGGAGGTTGTTGCTCTTCGATTTGATGCATCATCTGAAATCGGTCTCGGACATCTCCATAGAGCGATGTCTCTGAGTTCCCGACTGCAATCACTCGGTAAACGACATATATTGGTCGCCCCTCACGAAACATTGGAGGTTGCGATGTCGCATGGCGTACCTTCGAATCTTCTGCATGGCTTTGATCAAGGCTACGGTGAATCTGTATGGGCACAAGAGCTAAAGTGTGTCACGCATGTAATCGTTGATTTCTGTCATCATCGCAGACCGTTTGCTGGAAAATCAGTTCAAGAGATAATACAAACCCGATCTATACGTGTAATGGTGCTTGATTCGATGCCGCCGACTCATTTCATAACTTGTCCTTACGGAGTGCCTGATTTAATTTGTACCCCATACCTAAATGCAGAAGAATTTAGAGATAAACCAAATTGCAGGGAATGGCTAGTTGGTGCAAAATATGCGACGCTCGCTCCTCCATATCTAGCAATGCGCGGCATGGTTGAATCGAATCGGTTCAAACCCGGAAACTTTATTCTGGTTTGTTGCGGTGGAAGCGACCCTAGTTGTCTCAGTGCGCTAATCGCTAGCAAGCTCATTGAATTTGAAATTTTTGATATGCAGATATTAATAGTAGTTGGAAGTAACTTCAGTGCAAATCTAATCTCTCAACTCGAGTCGATTGCGAATCAGAATCCGTCAAACGTAAAACTCCTTCATGATCAGTATTGTCTCGCAACCCTGATATCCGACTGCGCATTCTTGATTGGCAAGGCTGGTTTAATACGCTATGAAGCGGCATGCTTGGGTAAGACTGCAATTTTGGTTCAGGACAGAACAATTTACGAACCTTACCTGCGACAATTCGAAACTTTTGGCTTAGGATACATTTTTCTACTCGATCAATTGTATGATCAACATCGCTTTGATTCGATGCTCAGAAGTCTCAAAAAAAAACACCAACTGAAAGAATTAAGCCAGTTCAATCAGCATGCATTTAACAGTGTTGACGCGCACGGAATTGATCGGTTATTAAATGCACTGCTAGATGAGCAACAACCATAGATCGATATGACAGCCTCCATTGCAATTGAAAATAAATTTATCGGTGACAGTTTTAAGACTCTATTGATTGCAGAACTATCTGCCAATCATGATCGAGACCTAGACCAAGCGCTTGAATTGGTGGAAATTGCATCCGATGCCGGTTGGGACTGCGTGAAATTTCAAACGTATGACGCCAATTCACTAACTGTTGCGAGCAATCATGTGTCAATGAAGATCGATCCTTGTTGGGGAACCGATAATTTGCGTGACCTGTATGACAAGGCTGCTATGCCGATGGAGTTTCACGAACCTCTTTTCGAGCGTGCTAGATTGAAAGGGTTATTGCCGTTTACTACCATTTACGATCCGAAGGATTTAGACTTTGTTGAGAACTTAGGATGTGCTGTCTACAAGATAGCGTCCTTTGAATTGACTTATCATGACTTGCTTTTCGAAGTTGCATCCACGCACAAGCCGGTGATACTTTCTACCGGAATGGCATGCTTAGAGGAAATTGCTAGTGCCTTGGAGATTCTAGGTCGTAACAACAGTGGACCTGTTGTTGTACTTCATTGCTGCTCAGCTTATCCTGCTCCATTCGATTCGGTGAACTTACACGCGATGAATACGCTTCGTGACAATTTTGGAACTTTGGTTGGTTTTTCCGACCACACGATTGGTTCCATAGTTCCTATAGCAGCATCAGCCATGGGGGCAGTGGCTATCGAGAAACATGTGACTAATGATTCTACTCGTGAAGGTCCTGATCACCGATTTTCCGCAACACCTGAAGTTATGACAAGTATTGCATATGGCATAGATTCGATTTACTTAGCTCACGGAACGGGACTAAAGGAAGTACAGGAGGCGGAAAGTGCGAACAAATCCATAGGTCGACGTTCAGCATTTGCCATGCACAAACTAGCTATTGGACACATCGTTCAATCCCAAGACTTTCGGTTTGTTCGCCCTGGGGTTGGCATCACTGCCGACCGAAGAGCAGACCTAGAAGGTAAAACAATTGTGCGGCCAGTTCAAGCCTTTGACCCAATCACTGTGGAGGATGTTTGCAATTGACGACAGTGGCAATCATGCAACCAACTTTTTTGCCATGGCTGGGCTACTTTGCGATGATAGATCATGTTGATGTGTTCGTATTTCTTGATGATGTCCAGTGTACCAAACAAAGTTGGCAAACACGCAATCGATTGAAAACATCCAATGCAGTGCTGACCGTATCAGTGCCCTGCCGAAGACAAAGAACAAATATCAGGAATACTGAGATTGCTGATCTTGGATTTCATCGAAAGTTACTGATAACAATTCAGCAGAGCCTTGCTCGAGCTCCGTTCGTAGAGTTGGTAGTCGACACGCTTCAAAAGTCGTTTTCACTAGAACATGTTACACTCGGTAGACTGAATTGTGCGGTAATTAAAGAGCTCAACAGAATTCTCGGAATCAATACACCGTGCTTTGTTAGTTCACGAATCAATAGTTCCGATTTTTCGAAATCGCAGAAACTTATCCATATCAGCCAGAATTTTGGTGCAAACACCTATCTTTCTCCACCAGGTTCACTGGAATATTTAACTGAGGATAAGGCTTTTTCTACAAGTTCGGTCGAATTGCGTTTTTTTCAGTTTGAGCACCCAATTTATCCACAACTCCATGGACCATTTGTTTCGCATTTGTCGGCAATTGACGCAATAGCAAATATCGGGCCGGAAGACTCACTTTCATTAATACGTTCATCTGTACGACCGAGCGTTGATTCAAACCAGTTGGCAACGAAATATAGATAATGGATGCAGATGTTGTCATAGTTGGTGCAGGATTTGCAGGAATTTACGCTGCTTGGAGATTGGCGCACGATAATCTACGAGTAGTTGTCATCGATGCTAGTAGCGAAATTGGCGGAAATTTAAGAGGGCGGCATTGGAACGGATACTGGTTAGACAACGGTACCCAGTTTCTCGACTGTCGGACTACAGTGGGAGAAATATTTTTCCTGGATATTCTCGGTGAAAACACGTTGATTTTGGACAACACCGAGTGGGCTTCCGTCACCGACAATACGTGGACTTACGGATTCGAGATGCCTGATTTGAGTACTATGTCTACTAGAATTTGCCGCCAATCTCTTGCTGAATTACGACACTTACGAAAGGACGGTACGAGTTGGGAGAAGAGGGGGGGGGGGGATGGACTACCTTGACTGTTTCGCTCTTAACTATGGAACTACTTTGACCCATACGTTAGTTCCAATGATGCGTAAATACACTGGCTATGACCCTTCATATTTTGCACCTGAAGCTCGGAGTACGCTTGGTGTATTTAGTCGACCGAAACTCGGGAGTGACATCCAAATGATAGAACTTAAGCGATATGCCCCTTTCTACGATGATCGACTTGGGGTGACACTTCGTTCCGGGGAACCGAAGTTTGCTGGATACAATGTTAACAAGAAGTTTTGCTACCCGTTACATAAGGGAATGCAAGGATTTTGCGATGCTGCATGGAGTCGTCTGTGCAAGTTAGGTATTAGTTTTTTGCTTGAATCAAGGGTAACATTTGTTAACGAGATCAAAACGTGCATATCTTGTCTTGTAAACAGCGACCAGCGATTAGAGACTAAATCGTTACTTTGGACATTGCCTAATACTCATTTGGTGAAACTGCTGGGGTATGAAGGCCCGTTCGATCAACTGCATTCCCTAGTAGGTTCTAGAATATATGCGTTCGAAGTAGACCAATCAGCGGTTGCCGACGTAGACTATATCCATGATTTTTCGCCGAATCGAACAACGTTTCGTTACAATCGTGCGGGCATTTATGGAAACCAAGTCAAGCTAAACGGTCGAACTGTAATTATGGCCGAGGTTCCAACACACCCTAAGAATGTTGAATTTCAAATGGAAGAACACCAAGTGTGTCGGGTTTGGAACGACATGGTAGATGTAGGGTATGTGGATACCGAAGCAACTTACTACCGGTCAACGTGCCGAAGTGTTCAAGTTGCATATCGGATTCCGAATTTTGGGTGGCGATCAAACCACGATGAGGCCAAACAATTGATTGCAAACGCATCCAAACGAATACTTTCTATTGATGGTGGTACCAAAGGACGTCTCTCGTTTATGGAGTACTTTGAACATTCACTCAGACCAGTGATTTTGTCAACAGCCAAATAACCGCCTGAGACAATTGAATGAACCAAGAACTGATTGCCCACTATCAGGTGTTATTGAAAAATCATGGAGTGAGTTCTCAAGCTGTGCAATACCGAGATAGAGAATCGCATTACGCACGATTCAAAGTTTTGTCCGGTATCTCTTCAAACCTAAGTTCCATTCTAGATTTTGGCTGCGGAATTGCCGACTTATTTAGTTACTTGCAATCAAAGGGATTTACTGGTCGCTATCTCGGCATCGATATTGTGCCGGAATTCGTGCAAATTGCAAAAGAATCTCTGAATGACTTTCCAAATGCTGACGTAGAGTTAATTTCATCTGAAAATCCTAATTTACCACATGGTTATGACTATGCTTTTGTTTCAGGCGTTTTCAACAACCGCATGATTGAATCTGAACAGTTTGTTTATGATACTTTGCGAAATTTGTACAACGCGTGCGAGAAAGGGATAGCGTTTAATCTGCTTTCAACCTACGTAGAGTACTTTGAAGACGAACTGTGTTATTTCAATCCGATGGAAGTGTTTGAATTTTTGAAGTCTGAGCTAGCCGCTTATGTGATAATGAGAGACGATTACATATTGAGCAACGACGGATTCCCATACGAAGTAACTTTCTTTGCTTACAAAAAACCACGCTTTGTCGGTTAGTTCCTTATTTAGTTGATTTGTCTTTTATCCGATCATTGTCACTGGCCGGTCTGACTCTCATGGTCCGTGTAGTTTTCGCTTTATGTACTTGCCTTGGTCAGTAGTTATATTTACTATAAGAAATTAATTCTAAACTAAGTTCAGCATGCTATTGCAAAGACAGCAAAATTGAACTTATGCTAACGGAAATGCTGAATATGAATTCACAGTTTCAACAATGGGACCTTTCAAATTCCTTTCGCATAAGTCCGTACGCAGGATCGACTGCCGTACAATTTGACTCGCAAAAGCGCTAGGATTACCGTAAATTCACATTCCTGGATAAAATAAACCAGGCCGAGATTGAACTAGAGCGGTTCAAGGAGTTAACGCGCACTACATTTTAGGACTTGAGAGCTATCGCCTCTAATTCAAAGATTTTGATTTGTGTAATGTTAGGATTCAGGCTCGCAATGCCATTATTGCTGAAGTTGCACGCTCTGCTGGTGACTTATTGCATTCTAAACTGAGTCGTTTTTCCAAAAAGGCTTTTGCGTTATTTCTCACCATGGAAGGATTGAGATTTGACATGGAAAGCGATTTTTTAAGTTCATCGCTCGTTGTTGAAACTGTAAAACCACCTTCGTGATCTTGAAATGTTCTCGCTTCGTCGCCCATAGCATTGTAAAAGTGCAAGGAAACACCTCTAACCAGTGCCTCATAGCAAACTGTACTTTGCTGAGAAATTAAGTGGGTAGATTGCTTAAGCAAATCGCTAATGGACTCGTTTGCGGCCCGATAAGGAAACGTGCTACCAATCTCAGCAGGGTGTCGAGACAACTTCCAGGCCAAGTTTGAATTTTCAAGTGCTCCAGCGACTGCCTTCAACCAATCATTATGAACTCTACGCCGCTTGCGATATGCAAAATTCGAATTTACAGTCGCCAACGGTAAGTTTTCGTTGTTTTCTGGTTTTCGCCACAACTCCCATAATCTTTGATTACCAACAATGGTATTATTTTTCTTTCCAAGAATTTCGGCGTCATAGTCACCTAGACAAAAGACGTTATCGACATATCGATATGGGCATCTGCCTAGTCCCAATACCAATTCAAAATGTGTTGCTCCTTCAACCCATCCGATTGTTGGAATATTATTCTTTCGCGCATGGTCAATTAGTAGTGTTGGAAAATCTCTCCAATCATTCTTTACGATAAGTGCGCTGCTACGCCCAACTAGTTCCAATATTTCTTCAAGTGAATACTTAGTCGTCTTCGGTAAAAATCGTAGTAGCTCTTGATAGCGTAAATAGCCTGACTTTTGTCGTAACCTAAATTTGCGAGATTCAACTGGAGAAATTATTACGGTGGGAATTCCCTCTCTTTCCTCCAAAATCTGTTGAAGTGCAAAATACTCTTCTATATGGTAGGCAGCTGTTCCCATACAAACCACAGGTCGCTGCAGATCCATAATACTTTCGGAGCGCTCAACAACTATAATTTTTCCCTTAGACATATTTGTCATAGTTATAAACAAAAATTTTGTTTACTAATTGATTCGGTAAAATTCTCGGCACAGCCTCAACTACAAAAAACTCGAAGCATTTTTAGTCTTTTCAAGACAAAAGAAGATTGTACACTTACCGCCCCATATCTGTATTTTTGCCTAGCACTTTAAAGGTTAAGAGAAATTTACCAAATCCCCCCCCCCTTTCTAGATTCTAGGCAGGATACCAGAACAATTTTCTATGACGTATATATTGATCGCAGTACTCGGCACTTGTGTGCAATTGGCCCAGCATTAATCAATCTGAAGGAGGAAGTAGTTCCACTAGAAATTTTTATCGATAAAAGACCCATTAAATTTGTCCTTTCGGAAGTCGAGAGGCTTATTTTTTTGGAGTCGGAAGAGCCAATTAACGAAAATTCAGAAATTGTTTACTTTGTGCTGAAGTTCAAATCATTTGAATGTTCAATAAAGTTGATTAATTCTTTCAATCCACCTTGGTCTAAGAGCGATAAAAATTGTAGGCTAACTATCTCCACATTACAAAAGGACAACCCGATTGTTTGGATAAAGGATTGGATACGATGGCATTGTAGGTTGTACGGTGTCGGACGCGTCATCCTCTATGACAACGGAAGTAGAAATCAGCAAGACCTAATCGAGAAGTTGCGTGAGTTACAGACTGAAGTTGAAATTGTATTTGTCCACTGGGATTTTCCATACGGCTTACATCCTAATCGCTACACCCAAAGAGGGTCACTGAATCATTGCAGAATGCATTTTCGACCACAGGGCGATGAAAAATCTAGAGTGAGGCGGTACTGCATCAACTTGGATATTGATGAATATTTAGTTTGTCTTAATCAAGATGGATTAGTGAATTATTTGGACTCGATGTTTTGTTCTCCTTTCATTTATTCTGTGATGTTAAAGGAGATACGGGTGCCGAATATTTCACCTCAAACATCTGATCTGAAGCCTGTCCCTCGGTTCTTTGATTACAAATATCGATCAAAGAAATCTGACTTAGTAGATGAGCCTAGCAACTATTACCGAAGTATAGAGCATGCAAAGTATGTATTCCGGTTTGGTAGTCCGATTTACAATGAAATTCACGACGTGTCCCCAATTACACATTATCTAAAGTTGACAGAAAGAATCCAATTTCATTTTTACCGAATCCCGATTAAAATAAAGCGGAAAGTCTGGAAGTTGAAACGTCTTTTCCGAGACTCTGGTAATACACGACAGAAGCCTTTGTACAATTCTGCTGTCGCATCAACTCATGAATTATATTTTTTCCACTTTTTTGGTTTGACTGATAACTGGAACCAAAGAATTGTAAGAGAAGTTGAAGAATTCAATGCAGAATTTCATGTTGAAGAGAGTTTGATTCAAGAATTGGCACAACGGGTGAGTATATATGACACCTAATTCAAGTTAAATTACAAATTTTAGATTCCGCTGAATTTTAGATAAGGCTCACGAATATACTTTGGGTCGATTTGATCTTGAATTCCAGCAAAAGAACGAAAAAATACACTCTGAAGATAAATAATAAACTAACCAGGTTGAGCTTTGGATTATTGCTGTGGGTAACGATGAGGCGTAGCTTCGGACTATAAGTTTGTGCAGGAAATTGGCATTTTGGCTCTGCTCTGTTAGTTGTTTGTCCGTAAATCTTTTCTAGAGTTGAATGCTACAAAGTTATATTGCAGCGGTTACTAACCAAGACCTGAAAATTTTCTACACAATTTATTTCTGTCAAATGCCTAACGGTAAGGATTTCAAACTTTCTTCATTCTTTGAATAACGAAGTAAATAAATACGATAGTTCAGTCCAGTAAATTTTCAAATAATAAAAATTGTTGATTTATCAGCCCAGTTCTGTGTTCTTACCTATCGACCATTCAGTCGAGAGAATTTATCGGACAATCCCACCTCCTAAGGCGGGTATCGAGTTAGATAGAAGAACAATTTTTTATGACTTGTTTCTCGCCCGTAACTCCGGGCGCCTGTGTGGAATTGGACCGGCACTGCATAATCTGAAAGCGGAGATTTTTCCACTAGAAATCTATGTAGGAAAAAGACGCGTAGATTTCTTTATCACAAAAGTGAAAAAACTGATAATTCTGGAGTCGAAGAAGCCAATTAGTGCCACCTCAGATGTTGTCAAATTAAGATTGAAGTTTAAGACATTTGAGTGTGCATTAAAACTAAACTATGACGTAGGTGGTGAAAGGCTTGCAGATAAAGTTAACAACCAACTTACGTTAACCACATTGCAGAAGGACAATCCTGTGATATGGATTGAAGATTGGATTCTTTGGCATTGTCGGTTGTATGGAGTTAGACGGGTTATTTTGTATGACAATGGGAGCCATAATCAAAAGGAACTAATCACAAAGTTGCGTAAACTTGAACCGGAAGTTCAAGTTATATTTGTCCATTGGGAATTTTCGTATGGACGCCATCCTTATGTCTATGCCCAGAGAGGGTCGCTAAATCACTGTAGGATGCGATTTACCCCAGTTGAAAAGGAGGATAGATCAAAAAATTGGTTCTGCATAAATGTAGATATAGATGAATTCTTGGTTAGTCCACATCGCAAAAAATTATTCGAATATCTTGAAGCTAAACTAAACTCTACTCAACTTTGTGCGGTAGTAGCGAAAGAGGTGAGAGTGCCTAACATTTTGCCTGCTCAATGTGACTTAAATAGCACATTGCGATTCTTCAATTTTAGGTATCAATATAGCAATCAAAATAAGGCTGTCGACCCACACGAAAACCCTTTTTATCTAGCTCATCAAAAGTACATTTTTCGGTTTGTCAGTCTGCTTTACAACGATGTTCATCGAATAATTCCAAACTCCCATGGACAAAATCTTGCAGAAAAATTGCTATCTAACTTAAAAAGACTTCCCACAAAAATCAATCGACATCTATGGAGATTGAAACGGTACCTCCACATTTCACCAATTGACTCGAATAAACCACAATACCACTCGGTTTTTGCTTCGGAGTCTGACCTTTATTACCTTCATTTTGTCGGTTTAGCTTGTAAGTGGAACGATCGAAGTAAAAATGGTGCTGATAATTTAAGTGAAGACAGGCATATTGAATCGGAGATAATTTACGACTTGGCTCGTCAAGCAAAGTTGACGAACTCTTCAGTATAGTAAACTCAAGACTTCAGACAGAAGTGTATTAGAATTTGTGAGAGTTTCCCGTTTGAAGTTATTCTACATCTTTAAAGTCGATAGTTCGCCCAATCGGAGCCGAATTGGAAGGAATACCGGCGGGTCATTCGTGCGATTTTGGTGAGTATTGGCGAATCCGGCGCTGATGGATCGCCGAACAGCGCCAGTGGGCGATAATGTGCAGAAAAAGTACACGCCTGGCGGTGCCGCTCCTTTCGGGCGGCGTCAGTGATTGGGCCGGTTAACGCGTCAGGCCGCCGCCCGTACTAACGAGCGCATTCGTGCCGGTTGATTAGCACGAATCGCACTGATCGTGAGCGCCTGCATGGTCAGTAGTGAAAGATCCACTGCCAGCTGCATGGCGCCGAGTCCTCTGATATAGTGATGATGCAGGTTGAAGTCTCGAGCCGAGCGGGCATTGATACGCTCAAGCGCATTGCGTGCGGAGTACAGTCGTTTCCACTGATAGGTGTTACGTGGCAAGGTGCCAATGGTACGAAGATTGTTCTCATCAAACTTCACGCGTACCACTCGACAGCGCGAATGCGGGGTACCGGCGTCTCGGTAGCATTGTTTACGGCCGAGACATTCGAACCCGTAGTGGGCGGCTGGACCGTGGTACTTGAGAGTTTGACGTGTCTTTTCGACACCGTGATAGGCCATCTGGCGAATTTGGCCGGTTTGTGGACAACGACAGGAGACTATCCCACGTTCGTCATAGATGAGGGGGTCGATGACATCGGCGTTGAGCGCCCGGGTCGGGTGTACTTCGCCTGGCAGAGCTGAGTCTTGCCACATTCGGCGAGTCTCGATCACTGCGGTGCCACCACTGCGGTGAATCATGCGGCGAAGCGGGTTATCGTCCAGGCCACGGTCGGCGACGAAGGTCTGACAGCGTGCCCCTGCAGGGCTGTTCAAGTACTGCTCGACGAGTGCTTTACTGTGACGATGTTCACTTTCATTGGCGGGACGGGGGGTCCAGTTGATTGGAATTGCATAGCGTACGTCAGCTAACCAGTGTGTCTTGTAGCCGAACCAGCGTTGGGTAATCTTTTGTTCACGTCCAGTGTGGTCAGTACTGAAGTAGGAGTGGCATCCCCAGGCGGCGTCCGGGTCTGATGGCGGGCCGGTGCGGGCCGTACGACGTCCGGTTGAATGCGAGCGAAGGGCTTTGCCGTCGAAGCCCACATCAGCCCCGAAGTCCGGCAGTCGTTCTACCAGCTCGTCGGTCAGCCGCTGCTGCATCTGGCTTAAACCGGCAGCGTCGCGTTCGACTTCGAGCACCACCGCGATAAAGCGGCTAAACGCACTTTTTGATGGCACCCGATAGTCGATGTCGTTGTACCCATCGCCGTAATGCTCAAACCCGCAAGATGCGCATCAATGATGGATTGCGCTTTAACTCTCGGCGCAGGGACTCGATTGAAGAATGCGGGTAGACGCTGCGCGCGATCAGTGCGGTGCGCATCGAACATGTGCCAGGAAAACAGCGTATTATTGATCATGGTCGCACCTGATGGGTGGTAGTTTGATTATTCAAGTAGCCATGCTACTGGAGACGTCCTGAGGATGCGGCTTATTATTAAGCAATATCAATCGTCTATGTGTTTGATAGTGGCATATATGGGGGTGGTGGGGTGGAATTTGTGGTGTAGCGCCGAAAATCGCCTAAAACCCGGCCAAAAAGCCCTTTTTGTGGGGTAAACGAAAAATCAACCCATTGAAAACAATATTTAAATCAACACGCTACAGAACACGAATCCCTCTCTACACACTACTTATAAAAAGTCTAGATTTTTCCGGGTAGCGTTTAGTTGAAGAAAGTAGAACTCCAGTCCTCGGGCCAAACTGAAAAGTAGTTAAATTGCAATCCAATTGAAACACCAGTTCAACTAACATGATGCAAAGATGATTGGACTTTGTTTGTTGAATCTATCACTTGAGCAATCATCTGTTCGAAATTGGCCATTTGCCTATCAGGAGAAAACTCCAATGCTCTGGCCACCAATGCTTCGCGATTTGGGTTGGAGTTTAGAGATCTTGAAATTGCTTCAGTCATCGCTAGTTCATCATCAACTGGCACTAATTCCCCGAATTTTCCATGATCAAGAATTTCCCTAGGTCCATGTGTGCAGTCTGTTGAAACAATATTGCATCCGCATGCTAGTGCTTCAATCAAAATAATTGGGAGTCCTTCGAAATATGAAGACAAAACAAACACGTCAGTTTGACACAATAATGGAAAAGGATTTGCTATCCAACCGGGCAAGGATACGATGTGTGCCAAACCCAATTTAACTATCAATGACTGTAAGTCTTCCCGCCCCCTACCTTCGCCAAGAATGATTAATTTGATGTTGCCAGCAGACTGAGCAATGTTGGCAAATGACCTGATGAGTAGTGGATGATTTTTTTGACTAGCCAGTCTACCAACTGCCAGTATAACCTTGTGATTGAGTCTGACTTTTCGATCAAGCCATGGATGGCCAGAACGTTGCTTGGCTAGTTCACAAACACGCTGTTTATCCAAAGAGTTGTAGACGGTGGTAATCTTCTTATCATCGAACCAGTTCAATTCTGACAACTCTTTTTTTATGCCATTCGATACTGTATGGACCCAGTCGGCCTTGGAAAGCAGTTTACAGTTCAATTTTCTTTTTCTCGGAATAGAACTAATTTGAGCATTATGAATAGAACAAATCACAGGAACTGAAATCGCACTAATGTCTCGTCCCACCAAAGTGCAAAAAACAGAATACCAAAGGTTTGCTAAAACCAAATCAGGTCGATTTTCCCTCAAATAAACAGCAAAAGCATGCGACCAGCGTACACGCTTGTAACTTCTTATTGGAAATATTCGTTTATGCCTTTTTGTATTTGAGTTGAGCTTTATACCTATTGGCCAGCACAATGTTACATACTTGAGATGATCCGAGAACTGAATTGAATTGGTTGGAACAATCCAATTGATTTTGTCATTTGGAATCGAGCAATGGTCTTCGTAACCTTTCCGATGCTGTTCTTCCTCCAGGATAAACAAATTTACTTCTACAGGAATTTGATCGAGCAAGTTGCCATGAAATTCGCAAAGAAGAAGATCAACTATGCATCCTTTCCGAATGAAGTTCCTAGACAAATCAAGACACACACGCTCCGCTCCCCCGCCATTCATAGAATCAACAACGATCGCAATTCGCTTGCCGAAATTAGAATGAAAGGTTCTATCGTTTATTTGTGGTTCCAGATTCATATATTGTTGCCTTGTGGTGACTCAGAATATCTATGAATGCCATGATTTACACGTCTTTCTTTAGGCACGAACTGTGATATTTACTCTAGCTGTCGCGCTCAGAATTCTTGCAAATATGCTTGATGAAACAAATCTTCAATCAACTTTTCCTCGTCGTGTATGTCCTCGTTGAAAGTTTCAGTCGAATGTTGAATTCTACTACTCCATTTACTCGTCAATCCGTGAAAGTGAAAAAAGTACATATCTGATTTAGGGACATGCTTCATTCCATATTGTGGTTTTGGTGTGTTTTTACTAAAACCGAAGAGAAGACGCTTCAATTTCCAAAGTTTACGATTTATTTTCGTCGGAATATTTCGTACATAAATTTGCAAATGTTCGACAAATGTAAAATTTTTATAATTCGTTCTGGTGCTATGTACTTCGTTGTATAGTGAACTACTAAAACGATAGATATACTTTGGCCAGGTTAAATTGAGGTTTTGAGGGCTTCTCTCAACGATGGAATCGATCTCCTTATAAACATATTTAAAATCAATGCAACGAGGGGGGGGGGGAGAAGTCACTATTTTCAGGCAAAATACTTGTCACAGGCACTTGTTCAACGACTACAGATTGTAGAAAATTGGATCTGAAAATCGAATCAAGATATACCAATAAATGATCTCTATGTGGACTCACCAAGTATTCATCGATATCTAGGTTAATACAGTAATCTTTTTCTGAACTTGTTCCTTTATCATTTGGGTGAAAGTAAATCCTACAATGATTTAGTGATGCCACTTGGACGTAGTTGTAGGGATGGCCGTATGGAAACTCCCAATGGACAAGGACCACTTCGACCTCTGGTTCAAGATTTCGTAATTTTGTGATCAAAATTTGCTGATCTTGACTTCCGTTATCATACAATACTACCCGTTTTACCCCGTAAAGCCTACAATGCCAGCGGATCCAGTCCTCAATCCATATTATTGGATTATCCTTCTGGAGAGTAGAAATTGTAAGGCGACTCGACTTGTCACTCGAAGACCGGATTTTATCTTTGAGGCTACTCAAATATACGGAAGAAGTAAAGTTTTTAAACTTCAATACGAGTGACACATCGTCTGTAAAGTTGTTAATTGGTCTCTCAGATTGAAGAAACACTAGTCTCCCAACCTCAATAATGGAGAATGAAATACGTCTATTCTCAACAAGAATATCGAGCGGCAATATCTCATTTTTCAAATTCAAAAGTGCAGGCCCAATCCCACGTAAGCATCCCGTTTGATGGTCGATAAAAATGTCGTAGAAGATTGTTCTTGTGTCTAGTTCATTGCCTTCAATATAAAGGCTGGGCGAAGAGGGATAGATTCTCTTAACCTGCGATTCGGTCGGCAAGAATACAGAGTTTGGGCGATAAATATACAATCTTACTGAGTTATGAAATGTTTGGTTATTTGGAAGATTTAATATGGTATATCTACAATGTTCTCCGAAACGATTAATTTCCTCAAAAAAGTTGGTATGGGAATAAATTAACAACTAATTGTTCAAAAAATAGTCGAATTGCTTAAAGAGTAAAGTCTCACTTTTTCGATTGTCGCATCATTGCGGGACAGAAAGAATCGAAATGTGACTATTTTCACTTCGCTGACTGAATGTGCTAAAGTGGTCGGTAATCAATTCACAACTCAAAGAATCGATACTTTTCATCAGTGACATAGTTGTTTTAAAGTTGGTTGTCACTTTAGAATTTGACAAATTCTTAACTTCTATCGCCTAGACCAAATTCTATTTACGTCATTTCTCTTAATTCGTCAATCGAATTGCCTGTCAGGCAATAGAATTTAAAGTTAGAATTAATTCAACAATGAATTTGCAGGTCGTAAACACCAAAGATATCAGCTGGCAAAGGGACTTATGCATTTAACAAATACCGACAAACTTGTTGCAATAGTAATCGGCTCCTTGGGTGGTGGAGGAAGAGAACGAATATGTGTTGATATTGTTAAGTGTCTAGTGCTTGCGAACTATAGGGTGGATTTAGTACTGTTTAAACTCGCAGGCGAGTTGCTTAGGCAAATTCCGAGAGGGGTAAATGTCCATGTGATTGGGAAGAAAAACGGGCTTGATAAATCTATCGAAAGTACTGTTCAACATGTAAATGTCAACTGGATGTGCCCTGGCTTAAGAAACAAAATATCCTTTTCAGATTTCTTTAACTATGTGTTAGTTAACTGGCCGTATAGACTGCTAAAGAAGTTTCCTCACCCAAGAAGACAAATAGTTTTTAATGCGTATGGTTTTTCGAGATATTTGATCCAAAACAAACCAGACTGTGTTTTCGCAATGCATATTCCTGAAATTTTTGTGGTTCTGATTGGTAAAGAAATTAGTGGACTTGAATGTCCAATTATTTGGTCTGTACATGGAAGAATCACACCTATAGCTCGAAGCAGATCAAAGAATTTTAAAACATTGATTCAAAAGGCTAACTGGGTGCATTCGGTATCGATTCGATTAAAGCAAGACATTTGCGAACAAAGTTGTTTCCCTGCTAATCGTGTCACAGTCATATACAACTTTCTTGACAGCCAACGTGTGTTGCAATTGGCAAGTTCACCTACCAACCATCCTTGGTTTGATCGAAAGGAAGCATTTGGCCACAAAATTATTCTTGCAGTGGGTCGGTTGATAATGGTTAAAAATTTTGAACTTTTGATTCGATCTTTTACCCGCTTAAAGCAGCATGAAAATTTGAAGTTGGTAATACTAGGGGGGGGGGGATTAAGGCACTCCCTTCAGTCTCAAGTCAATGAGAATGGTTTGTCCCATGTAGTTTCAATGCCGGGTTGGACGTTGAATCCTTATGCTTTCATTAGGTGTGCTGATGTCTTCGTGTTGTCGTCTAAATGGGAAGGTTTTCCAATGGTGTTGATTGAAGCGTTAGCGTGTGGATGTAAAGTTGTTTCCACCAACTGTTCGACAAGCCCGAAACAGATTCTCGACCACGGAAGATTTGGTGGTTTAGTGCCCGTTGATGATGAGGAAGCTATGAGTGATGCGATAAACAATGCGCTAGCTTCTGTGCGTGACCGTGAACAGTTGGTCAATAGAGCACTGGAATTTTCACCTGAGAACTTTCTGATTCAATTCGACCAGCTAATTGGAGATGCCATCGCTACAATTCGAAAAGACTAAAAAGTTTAGAACTAATATCCTTAGCTATTCTGATTCAACTCGGAAATGATTCAACCTTATACTGTTGCTCTAACTTCCTGTGGACGATTTGATCTTTTGGCGCAAACGTTGGCTTCACTGCTGCCACGTTTGGAAGGTCCGTTGGCAAAAATCGTAATTATTGAAGATAGTGGCAGTTCAGAAGTTAAAACCGTCGTATGGAAGTTCGTACATGCTGGCATTAAATTTGAAATTTTGATCAATCCCCCTCGGATAATTGAGAGTTTTATTCTGACGAATTCATTGAAGACTCCTTAGTAATCCTCACAGAATACGACAGTTGCTCTATGGTAAATCTTCGTTCGACATTGGATTTGCCTCGGCCTCAGTCTGTTCCGATTGACATCCCATCAAATGGTGTGTTATCAAGTTCTTCGATCAGTAAACGAGCCTCGGGCGGGAAAAAACTTCAATCCAGGGTTGTGTAGGCTAAGCGATTATCGAATTTTAAGCCTTTATGCAAATTTCGGTAAATGGGCTGATGAGAAACGGATCTCTCAGCGTTACATAGCACTGGGATACAGAAGTGGCTCGCTTGCTAAATTCAAAAGCAAGGCATTTGGGTGATTTTCGGTCTGTTCTCGATTCAAGTACAAATTTGTCGGGTAGCAAGCAAATTCAAAAATTGTAGAAATCCACACTTAAATGAATAGAATGGCTTAGATTGAAACTGCAAGGCAAAAGGGAGCCGTTTGCAGTAACTAAATTTCGGTTTGGGAAGGTTCGTCCTGTAATGAATCGATGGGTGAAATTCAATTAGGAAGTAAAGTTATTAAATTATTCCATCTGAAAATCATTAGCAATAACTGAATGTATATTTATCAACCGAATTCACTTTTTATAGCCGCAGAGTTGGGAATAAACAGGACTATTCCCAATTCGCAAAAATTCACCGAAAATGAACTGAAGAGATTCGATTCAAAAACAATCTTTTTCGATGTTTTCTTGGACTCACGTCAACGTAAACTCCGTGCATTGGGGCCTCGCCTTTTGAATCTAAAGAGCAAAATTCTCCCACTTAAGGTCTATGTGGATGATCAAGCAATAACATTTAGACTAGACGAAGTTGAGAGATTAGTATTCTTCGAATCTCAAGAATTACCAACTAATCTCAGCGAGAACTTTTCAGTAAGATTCGAATTTAAGACATTTATTAGAACCATGGAGTTGAATCTCAGTGAAAGTAAAACGTGGGAGCACGAATCCAAAGATTCACATCTGACTATTACTACTCTGCAGAAAGATAACTATATTGAATGGATTGAAGATTGGGTCAAATACCATAGCCGTCTTTTCGGTGTAAAGAGATTAATCTTTTATGACAACGGTAGTTCGAATCGAGATCAATTGCTTAGGCGATTAAGTCATTTAGAAGATGAAGTGAAAGTTATCTTTGTTGACTGGAATTTTCCTTATGGCTTACTACAATATGAATGTGCTCAACCAGGTTCGTTGAATCACGCGAGACTCGCATTCCCAATTCGAAATTCGTATTGTATTAATTTGGATATAGATGAATTTCTAGTATTGTCCAAAGACAAAAATCTTGTTGAATATCTAGATCAAAAATTGGCAAATTCGGCATTAGGCGCGGTGATTTTTTCACAGTACCTAGTGCCGAACATAATTCAGCCCCAGACAGAAGATATTCCTCGATTTCACCAGTTTACTTATCGATTCAAACACTTTGGCAAGCCTAGTAGGAATCATACATGGAGCGAGGTGATGAGAATGAAATACATTTATCACTTTGACAGAATCGGTTACAACGGGGCGCATAGAACTATGTCCGATAAAAATAGGTTGTTTGCAAAGCGTTATAGTATTTTGCACAAATTGAATTTCTATTTGAAAAAGTGTTTGCGGGAGCCATTTCGATATTTTTTACTCCAGAGTGTTCCTAAACCAACAATTGATGCTTGCCATGCATCAAAGAACGAGTTGTACTTTTTTCATTTTCTTGGCCTAAATACAGGTTGGAAAACTAAACAAAAACCACCCCTAGAAAAATTCAATGATGAAATCCATATTGAGGAACCTTTAATCCATCAACTAGCCGAGAAGGCAAATCTAGTTGCCCTCGCCAGTCAAAACAAAAACTACTAAACCAGTTAAAGTATACGTTTTGGCTAGTTGCACCAATTACCTATGAACCTTTGTAAACTAAACATCATTCAAGACATTTGCCGAATCCATAAATCTTAGGTTCAGTCAATTTCTTCTCCAAGAACATGAGGTTCAACATTTCCCTAAAATGGTATCCCAAGCAAATTTTCTCAATCTCACTTATTACTCTTTAAATATTAAGTAAATCAGATAAGCCCCTACTGCGTTTTGTGTACCTATATCAGCCGACGCCCGTATTTATTCCGCTAGATCAAGAAGTAGTTCGGACTGTCCCTGGTCTATCCTCACTTCCAGAGGAGGAAGAACAAAAATTCGATACAAGAACTATCTTTTATGATGTCTTTGTCGACCCGCACAGCCGTACACTTCAAGCACTTGGGCCGCTCCCCCTAAATCTCAAAAGCCAAATATTTCCGCTGGCCATCTATATCAACGACCAACCCGTTAAAACCCACCTATACCAAATTGAACGACTCACTTTCCTTGAGTCCGAACCATTGCCCAACAACATCGTCAGCCCGCTGTATATCAAGTTCGAATTTAAGACATTTGTTTGTTCACTTGAGCTTGACCCATCCCACACTAACTCCAACGACCAAGAGTACAGCAACGCGCGTCTATCGATAACTACCATGCAAAAAGATAATCATTTCGAGTGGATTGAAGATTGGGCGAAGTGGCACAGTCGACTCTTTGGCGTTCGTAGACTAATTTTGTACGACAATGGCAGCACAAACCGAAACGAATTGATATCCCAACTAACAAACTTGGAAGACGAAGTGAAAGTTATATTCGTCGACTGGAACTATCCATACGGGTCAGAAGATCTCAAAAAACATAAATTTGCTCAGCATGGAGCGTTGAATCACGCAAGACTGGTATTCCCAGTTGAAGACTCATATTGCATCAACTTGGACATTGACGAGTATTTGGTGAAACCCGACAGTGCAAAACTACTGGATTTCTTGGATAAAAAACTACGAACAGCTCAAAAGGGGGCAGTTATCTTTTCACAGTACATGATTCCGAACATCGTAAGTTCGAATCCCGGAAAGCTACCAAGATTTCACCATTTTCCGTATCGATTTAAAAAATTGGGAAAGCCGCAGGAACAACAGGACAAACGTTACTCTTGGAGTGAAGTTGGGCGGATGAAGTACATATACAAATATGATAAGATTGGCTACACCGCTACCCACAGAACGGCATCTGAGAAGAACAAATTGTTTTCAAAGCGATATAGCATCAAACTCAAATTAGTCTATTTATTAAAAAAGTTTCTTCGAGATGCACTTAACCCGATTGTTGGCAATCGGGTTCCAAGACCACGGATTGATGCTGTACACGTATCAGAAAACGAATTGTACTTTTGGCACTTTCTTGGACTAACCACACGGTGGAGAGAAAACCCATTGCTGGAAAGAGTTGATTTTGAAAATAAAATTCATAAGAAAGAGCCGTTAGTTATTGAACTAGCGAAGCGTAGCGGCCTCTTGACCACTACTGAAAAGTAGAGTTGGCTTAGAATTCGGACATAATCTGATTCTAAAAATAAGTTCGTACCAACAATTAGAAACACCATATTTTTGCCAAAACGGTCTCCCCTTACAGCTGCCTATCGAGAGCTAGTCGAACTTCTTCTTTGGCTCTCCTCCGATTATCAGAAGTGGTACTCTTTCGAAGATCAAAAAGCGAAGGGACTTCGAACTCCGAAATTCTAACTGTTGGGTTTAGCCCATATCTGTGAGGTAGCAAATCCCTACAGGCATCAAACAACGCCCGCTGAGCTGCACGCCCATTTTGAAATGGAAATTCAGCTTTGGGCTTTCTGTACCCCACCGCACCCTTTCTTAAAGCGGCTGCAGCATTTTGAGTACACCATGACTTGTACTTATCCAAGTCAAAACCAACTCTAATTTCTTCAGGATAGTACTGTAATGTTTGAAATCGATATTCAGTGAAATGTTGCAATTCATCAAATTCGATGATGCAGTTATAGTCTATGAGATACCCATCGGGAGTTAGCTGTCTAACACCTTTGGTTAGCATGCCTTCAGAGTTGCCGTCAAGAGCGATAAATATCCGCCACAGCAATTCATCGGATTCTGTAATTTTGTTCGTCAGCCAGTGAATTTTATGGGTGACATCTACCTCAACTCCCAATTCACTAACGAAACTGAAAAACATTTTTTCCGCCTTAAATTTCATAATAACCCCCTAGTTTGCACACAAATGATGATGAAATAGAGTGCTGTTCAAGCGTTGCTACCATATGATCTATATGAAGTGATCATTACACGAGTCCTGAAGTCAGCACAATGCACTAAAGAACTTCGGTAGAGTGGCCAGCAAATTGAACATAACTGTGTGGAATCTTGCAACATAGATTACTCGCGCCAGGTATCTTCTATCCAATCAGTTGGCATAATGTAGTGTTGAAGGTAGGAAAAAATATTCTCTTCTCGATACTTTAATCGAGGATATCCGAGCAAGTGTTCAGTCTTGCTTATTCCCTCGCGATGATGTTTCCATCCGCCTTTAATTCCATGACGAGGGTGGAGTCCGCCCGGAAAAATTACAACTTTGGCGGCGTTGGGAAGCTTTGGCTGTAGGAAGTAGTTCAGTGGAAAGGTACGCATACATTGCAGACGAAAGTGTCGAATCCAACGATTCGGAAAAAACATAGCTCCCCCCGGGGCATTTTGAGTTAGGAACCGCTGTTCATACACATACGATTCGGTGACTTCCTTTGGATTAGCACAGAACTTCTCCAGAATCGGAGCAAGTTGACCAACTGGAAATCGGTAAACCGAACCTTGGCCAAGCCGTTCGAGCGGTTTAACTGGGTTGCGAGCAATGACGACACGATCAGTATCACCATAACTAAACAGTTCATCTAAATTTCCCGTAATCAATATGTCCAAGTCCAGATACAGCGCCGTTCCTTGGAGGTCGGCTAATTTGGCGCTGTAAAGCCGTACCTTGTCCCAAATACCCTGCTTCGTCTTTGGAATTTCAACAGGAAGGGGTGGTAACGGATGGCATTCAACTTCAGGTTTAACTCCTGCATTGGAATCAGTAAAGCAGACTAATCGGAATGGTGGAGTAATGTTGCGCTCAACCATCGAATAGAGGCGGTTTATGTACGGTGGACCGTACTTAGTACCCCAATTGAGGCAGACAATCTGTTTAACCATCATTAACCCCTATCCAAAAAACAGTCGATATTGTTCAATAAGGGACAATATAGCCAAAAGATAAGGGGTCTCGAATCTTGAGGTTGCACAATTGAACTTTTTGGTAATAACACTTTGTCGTACTGGATTTTTAGGTTGCTCCAACTTTAGGAATGCACAACAAAACGGTATTATCCCATTAAATTAGCTTATCAATAGATTTCTTAGAAATTAGAGAGTTTGACGAACTCATCAATTTCAACTCAACATGAAATTAGAGTTTATGGATAACCTTTTTCAAGTTGAATTAAATTGTGAAATTCACGTGTATAAAACGTCCAAGTATTAAGCGCCAATAACCAGTGCAAAAATTTTTTAAACTTGATCGAATCTTCTAGTTTGTATTCAGGTTTGAGAGAAGTAGTATGAGGTGATAAATTGGAATCAAATTACCGAGTGATTATAGTTTACGATGAGAATGCAGGTGTCTCTGTCGGTACTAGCAATGACATTCTTGGACTAATCATTGAATAGGACTCAATTCAAAAATTTTTGGAAACTCTCAATGGAAATTGTTCCGTACCTTCTAAAGACTAATCTAAAAATCTTAGAACATCAGGACCGCAAATTCAATGTTTATATTGATATAAATTCACCGAATAACTAACAAGAATCGAAGCAAATGAAACTAAAGATTGAAAATGGGACTCCCACACACAATCCCGAAAAGAGCGGAACTGAGCCCACTTCCGAGCAAATGACAGAACATTCACCATCAACTAGTTCAGAACTACATAGTACGGTTGAAGCCGGTGATGGTCCGAAAGTTAAGTTGGAGATTAGAAACTTAGAGTCCTCAGCCAAAGAGAGTGGATTGAGAAACGAAGAAATTGCACAACGTATTAATAATATTAGGCACTTAGCTTCGGTGACGGGCCTAGTTACCATTGCTTTAATGTTTGCGTTCTTAATTTTTCTGGTGATTGGGGTTCGTACTGCACAGACCGAAATTAGAAGCCCCATTTTTCCGACTGTTTTATTCGTAACTCCCATTGTATCTATAACCGCTATTTTTATTTTTTGGAGCGTTTCGCAAATATGAGGACAATGGCATACAAAGAGTGGAGAAGGAGGCTGTCGGAACTGCGCGTGTATTAGGTAGCTAGTCATGGATCCATGGTGGATAATCATTCAAGGAGAAAAGTGAATAGAGAGGGTTTCGGGTTCTATAGCGTGTTGATTTGACTGTTGTTTTCAATGGGTTAATTTTTCGTTTATCCCACAAATTGGGCTTTTTGGCCGGGTTTTAGTCGGTTTTAGGCGCTACACCGTAAAAGCCAACCCACAGCCGCCGAATGCGCCAAAATCAAACACTTAAGCTATTGATATTGCTTAATAAAAAGCCGCATCCTCAAGGCTTTTCGAGTATCATGGACACTCGAATAAACCAAACTACAGCCAATCAGGTGCGGCAATGATGAATGATGCTCGAGAGTTTCCCGTTTGGAGTTATTCTGCAACTTTAAAGTCGATATTTTGCCCAACCGGCGCCGAATTGGAAGGAATACCGGCGGGTCAATCGTGCGATTTTCGTGAACATTGGCGGTATCGCGTTCGACTTCGAACAACACCACGGTCAAGCGGCTAAACGCACTTTTTGATGGCACTCGATAGGTTTTGTCGTGGAACTCGTCGCCGTAACACTCGAACCCGTAGTAGGCACGCATTAACGATGAATTGCACGCTCACTCTCGGCGCCGAGACTCCATCGCAGGATGCGGGTAGACGCAGCGGATGCCTTGGCGCCGTCGGTTGATCTGATGGACGATGTCGTCAAGTTCCATCACTTTCGACCACCATAGTGAAGCATGTCAGGTGGCAGTACTCATCGAGCAGGTGTCAGGAAAACAGCGTATCATTGATCATAGCTGCACTTGATTGGTGGTGGTTTAATTAAGCAATATCAATTGCTTAAGTATTTGATAGTGGCGTCTTCGGAGGCTGTGGGGTGGCTTTTTGCGGAGCAGCGTTGAAAACCGATTAAAACCCGGTCAAAAAGCCCATTTTGTGGGGCAAACGAAAAATTAACCCATTGAAAACAACAGTCAAATCAACACGCTACAGAACCCGAAACCCTCTCTTGACAAGATTCAGACTTTAGTTGGTCGTTATACCCAAAAGGTTGATCCTGAAGGGATGCACGTGGTCTTTATGGACTGTACGACGTTGTACTTTGAACAGGACCAAGAAGACGAATTACGCTTGAAAGGTCGCAGTAAAGATGGCAAGGCCCATCGGGTACAGATCATCTTAGCTTTAATGGTGACTAACGAAGGATTACCGGTAGGCTATGAGGTGTTCCCGGGGAATCTCTATGAAGGCAAGACATTAATTCAGTTAGTCGATGACTGGCAGGTTCGGTTTCCGGGTGGACGCATGACTGTGGTCGCCGATGCCGGACTGCTCAGTGCAGAGAATCAAGCCGCACTGCAGGCCCGTCAGATTGCGTATATCCTCGGTTATCGCATGAAGTCAGCCTCGGCAGTGATTAAACAACAAATCCTGGATCATGAGGCTTATCAGTGCTGGGATGGACTGAAGCGGCAACCACATCGTCAACAAGTGTGGCGTTACCGGCAGATCGAACACGGTCATGAGCGCATCATCGCGACCTTCTCATCGAATCGGAACTTCCGATGTAGTGCCTCATATCGAACTGTGGTCCTATTAAATCAATGACTTACAAGCGAAAATGTCGGAAACCAAGAAGCAAAAATAACGAACACTTTAAATTATTTGATTCAAGGTTTCAAACAGTTTGGCATCAGCATTTCCTATGCTTTGGCACTGAAAACTTAGGTCGATTCGTAGTTTGTTATGATTGTCAATCCACCTTTCTTTCCGCCTGTACGAACGTAAAAATGTTTATACAGGGAAACGATTTCAGTATGTACTTTCCAATTGTCTTCAACAAAATAGACAAAATTATCCTTTAAGTGTGAAGACATGCACCTTAGTGTATTCAATATTGCTTGATCTTGATGACAGGCGTCATCGATGCAAATATCGACCTTGTCTCCATTTAGTATTTCGTTTAGGACTTCTGTATTACAAGCATACTGGTCGAACTGATAAACTTCTGGTGAATTCTTAGAAAATGCACCTAGTATTGATAGTCTATCGAGATTATCGTTGAAGTAACTAAGTTCAAAATCTAACCCAATGATTCTTGAGTTTGGAAACAAATCACACCACAGTGCAAGCCCTGTTCCGCACAAAATCCCAATCTCACAGATGGTATATCTTTCATAGCGTTGCTTAACAAATGGTTTCAAAAATTCTTGATAAGATTCTCCATAACCATGATGTAGATTAGACATTCTGTCGCCGCCGACTTCTTTTGGCTTCGCGAAATAATCTGGATAAAGAGTTTGATGTCGGTTACTTGCAGATAATTTAACCCTCACTTTTCCACCGTATTTGTCTTCAATTCCGGCCAGCCAGTTGGCTGAACCGACGGGGGCTCCCTGGAACCGAAATCGATTGATTCGGCGATTCCTCATGTTTCTAAGTAGTCTTGCAAGCGAGGCCATGCGTTTGTCGTGATTGATTGGTACAAAGAAACTAGTTAAGGTACTTCAATTTGAAATTCTTTGAAGGGAATACGAGAGGGTATCGAATGATGTAAAGTGTTGATATGACTGTTGTTTTCAATGGGTTGATTTTTCGTTTACCCCACAAATTGGGCTTTTCGACCGGGTTTTAGGCGATTTTAGACGCTGCACCGAAAAAGCCATCCCACAACCTCCAAATTCGCCACTATCAAACACTTAAGCGATTGATATAACTTAATCAAATGCCGCATCCTCAGGGTATTTCGAATAGCATGAACACTTGAATAATCAAACAACCACCAATCGGGTGCAACAAGGACCAATGATACGCTGTTTTCCTGGTACCTGCTCGATGAGTACTGTGACCTGACCCGCTTAACTATGGTGGTTGAAGCAATGAAACTTGACGACCTAATCCATCAGTTCAACCAACGGCGCCGAGGCACGCGCTGCGAATGGCCTGCCAAGGCGTGCGCACCCGACCCGGGTGCACAACGCCGACGTCATCGACCCCCTCATCTATGACGAACGCGGGGTAGTCTCCTGTCGCTGTCCACAAATCGGCCTGATCACTGACATCGCCCGAAAGGGGCGGCACCGCCAGGCGACTTTTTCTGCACATTGTCGCCCACCGGCACTGTTCGGCGACCCATCAGCGCCGGATCAGCCAATACTCACGAAAATCCCACGAATGACCCGCCGGTATTCCTTCCAATTCGGCCCCGGTTAGACGAAATATCGACTTTGAAGTTGTAGAATAACTACAAATGGGAAACTCTCAAAGTGAATAAAAGTTCTTGAAAATCATCCCAATTTAATGTACTCTTACCTTTGGTTCAGATGCCATGCATTTTCGAAGTTATGCATGGCTTTTAATTTTGTGTCAAAAGAATGAAAACAGTATCAGCCAAAGCCAGTGACGTATCTAGAGATTGGTTTCTCGTAGATGCTACAGATAAAGTACTAGGGCGTCTTGCGTCACAAATTGCTATTCGTTTACGCGGCAAACACAAGGCTATCTACACACCTCATGTTGACACTGGCGATTATGTTATCGTTGTTAATGCTGAGAAGGTTGTGGTTACCGGAAATAAAGAAAGTGCAAAAGAGTATTTTCGTCACTCTGGCCGACCTGGAGGACTTACCGTCACAGGTATTGCTGAAATGCGTTCCAGACATCCTACACGAATCATTGAAAAAGCCGTTCGTGGAATGATGCCCAAGGGACCGTTGGGCCGATCAATGATGTCAAAGTTAAAAGTTTATGCTGGTCCTGACCAACCACATCAAGCACAACAATTGAAAGAATTAGACCTATAACTGTAAACATTACTATTATGGCTACCGCAACAGAGACTTATTACGGAACCGGGCGGAGAAAGTCTTCAACGGCTCGGGTTTATCTGAATCGCGGGGAGGGCAACATCACCGCAAATGGACGATCGATCGAAGAATATTTTGGTCGCGAGACTGCACGAATGGTAATTCGCCAACCTCTAGACTTGCTTGGAATGCTAAAAACAATTGACGTTAAGGCAAGTGTTTCAGGTGGTGGCCCGAGCGGACAGGCTGGGGCAATACAACTAGCTATAGCTCGTGCATTGTTGCAATACGATCAAGCCAACCGAAGTGCACTGCGAAACGGAGGATTTCTTACACGGGATGCTCGAGAAGTAGAGCGTAAGAAAGTTGGATTGCATAAGGCACGCAAAAGACCTCAGTATTCTAAGCGCTAGAGTCTTATTTTAATTTCGACGGTTCCGAGGAACGCACTTTGGGGAATCGTCTAACGGTAGGACAGCGGACTCTGACTCCGCCAGTCTAGGTTCGAATCCTAGTTCCCCAGCCAATCTCTTGTAGTGTTTCTGTGCGCAGCCATTAACCATTCAGAGCAAACCAAGAATCTACATTCACCAAACCAGCCAGAAATTACTACTCAGCCAGCTATTCAGTTGATTTAAAACAATCTTGTAAAACCAAGTGTTTTTTCCAGATTTCATTGGCTTTATTAATGAGCATATTCGACGACTGTCCTCTTTCGCTCGCGTATCAATTGATGAGGTCGAAATCCCGTAATCCCATGTCACCTGCCCCCTCGATTGACCTTCAATCACTAAATCAATATTTCTTACATTTACTCGACCAAAGAGATTTCTCATTCTCAACAAAATTTAGAACATTTATGAGACTAAAGATGGATTAAAACTCAAACGAACAATCAAGACCAATCGAACCAAAGTTAACTTACTGATAGAAACAAATAATCTACTGAGTTTAACCAACTGTAGCTTAATTCGGTTATGTTCGTTGCGCTAAACTAACACTTCTAGGCAAAAGTCCCACAACTAATTTTTGGGTTTCCGATTATCATTGCATGCGCATCAATTCTCATACAAACAGGTAAATTGGGCTTGGAAGACTTTGCATTACTAGATATTTCCCAAAACGCTGCAGAACGTGTTCGTGCACTAGTAACTGACTCAAAAGTCGGCTTAAGAGTGTTTGTAGAAGGTGGCGGGTGTTCAGGTTTTCAATACGGATTTCAACTTGAGTCCGAAATGCAAGAAGACGACATTGTTATTGAGAGCAATGGTGTCACCTTGGTAGTCGATTCGCTCAGTGCTCAATACCTCGCAGGCGCAAAGGTAGACTATCTGGACGATTTAATGGGGGCACGATTTTTCGTTGACAATCCAAATGCTAGTACTACTTGCGGCTGTGGTTCATCGTTTGCGATCTGACTAATTTCAACCTCTCCTACTAGTTCCTCATCAAGAATCTTATCGATAAGTGACCAACCATGGTGACTTCATCGTTACTATTGCTGAGCGGAATTGCTGCCTTCGCTTTCGGCGTGGGAGTATTAATTGGTGTCGTTGGGATTGGCGGAATTCTTTTGATCCCTTTTTTGGTGTACGTTATCGGGGTCGACATTCACACAGTCATTACATCCTGCATGGCGGGATTTGTCGTAAGTGGCTGGGTAGCGGTGTACTGTTATGCAAGAAAGGGTTCAATCCGTTGGGACAAATCAGTCTTTCTTATTCTCGGCGCAGCACCTGGAGCTTACCTGGGGTCGATTACTGTATGGGCATTGCCAGCGTTCGTACTCGAATTCATCGTCATTGCCTTTGTTCTGGTATCAGGAATAAATTCCTTACGCAAGAAGTTGGCTGATAGACATGACTCTGGTATCGATTCAGTCCCCAATCTTGCCTTAGTTCTACTGGGTTTGGCTGTAGGTTATGGCTCGTCAGTGAGCGGGACCGGCGGACCTCTACTGTTGGTACCTTCATTACTTTTCCTTCATTTTCCTGTCCTTACGACAGTCGGCTTGAGTATGGCCATTCAGTTGGTAATCGCTCCATTCGCCACAATTGGTCACATTTTGCATGGAACAATAGATTGGGTTTTGGCTATTCCGGTAGCGATTGGTGTATCAACTGGAGTTGTGCTGGGTGCTGAAATTGCACATAAAATTTCATTAGATTCATTAAGGAAAGTCGTCGCTGTGTCACTATTAGTATGCGGAGCATCGATTATCGTCAAGTACTTGGTTTAGAGCTTTTTCTACCGAATAAGATTTGTTCTTCTGTATCTATGCAAGCATTTACGGCTGACAGCATATGAGTAGTTTAGAAAGCATCGGAGGTTTTGTAGATGCTGCTTTGCTTCAAGGTAGTTCCTTTGGATTTGTGCTCTTAGTACTTGCACCTACACTGATCGTTTTCGGGATTCGTTGTTTCTTCTTTCTTCGTGGTCAAAACTATTGGATTGTGCTGGCGATACGAGCGGTTTTCGGAATTCTCCCAACCATAATTGGCTTGGTTCTACTTCTCGTAGCGATTAGATGGCTATATTTTAGTTCGGGGTTAGCTATTGGCTGGCAGCACATTGTTTACTTGCTACTTGGCTTGGTAGGGGGATTGTTGGTTGCAACATTCGTTGGAAGGGTTGTTGAACCACTCACTGTCGGGCGCATTGAAAGTCTTACGCTAAGGTCTACAAATCGCGAATCACTCACCGACATTCACCACCTAAAGAACTACATTCCAGAATTTGAAAATGTAGATTTAGCTAAGCAAATTCAAAAAGCCAACGACGAAGACAGAATTTATCTTGGACTAAACCCTAATGGCGAGGCCATATCTGTACCTCGAGCAAAATGGAAGTTAAGTCATGTACAAGTAATGGGTCCGCCCGGTACGGGTAAAGGAGTGCAGGCGGCAGTCACGTTGGCTCAATCATTAAAATTTGGAGACGCCATATTTGTATTCGACCCCAAACACGACGAATGGGCACCTTCGGTTTTTCATACGGCTTGCAAGGATGCTGGCGTTCCATTTCATTATGTTCAACTATCGGAAGACATTCCCCAGATCAACCCTCTACTGAACGCCACTGCTGAACAGGTTGCTGAGCTGTTCTATGCTGGATTTCAGCTTAGTCGTCGTGGAGTGTCGTCCGACTTCTATCGACTTGATGATCGTGAAGCTGCCAGACAAACAGCCAAATTTGTTGAATCGGGTAGTTTGAGTATGCCGGAGTTACTGACCTCGTCAAAATCTGCCATCAACCCGGAACTGATTAGGTCTGCAAAGGGCTTTTTTTCGGCATTGCGTGAGGTGGCAGATCTAAAGTGTGTGCATACTCATGAAGGAGTAGATATTGAATCGGTATTGGAGCAGGGTGGCTGCATTTATATCGTGGGGTCAATGCGTAACGAGCCTGTAGTGATTTTGCAGAAGATGCTGATTGTTCGGCTGATTCAAGTACTCGAGCAAAAGTCTTTTAACAGACACTGTTCCATATTTCTGGACGAGTTTAAGCACTTATTGAGCCCTCAAACACTAGGTGCCTTGAGTACGATTCGCGATAAAGGTTGCAATATTCTTTTGGCGCATCAATCCTTGGGAGACTTTAGCGATTGCGGTTCCGATCTTTCGGAAGCTTCAGTTCGAGCAACTGTGCTAGATACAACACCTATCAAGTGGCTGTATCGCCCAACTAACAACGAAACAGCACAGTGGATTTCCGATCAAACTGGACATATTCGAATCGATATCGAACAAAGAAAGACTTCAACCAACCCCGAACTGGTGGAAATTCAAAACAGCGAAAGAATCCTTTCTGAATCACAACGCAACTTGATTGACGTGAATATGGTGATGAAGATGCCTGACGGGTGTGCTGTATGTATTGGAACAGGCACACCAACGTTTGCTGCAACATCTGCAATTAAAGTAGACAAGGTACATGTTCAGCCCAAATCTGCATCCCAAATTGAAAGTACCGAAGTTGATCTATTGAGTCCCATAACAGTTGAGGCGTCTGAACAGGAATTTAAATCGATTATCGAAGGGATTGATGATAAGTACCACGCCGAACCCTTCAACAAACTACTGATATTTATCTACGATGAAACATGGACTCATACCGACGTTCTGCTGGAATTACTGGCTCCACTTTCAACTGAAGAGGTGAATTCCTTACTGTCCGAAATGGAGTCAAAAAAGTTAATCAGAAGTTCCGAAGTTGAAACCTCTTATGGACCCGATACGACTATTTGGGGAATAAGCGCAAGAGGCTGTGCAACAGCAATAGAGCTCACTGAATCTGACTTTGGCCGTCCTGCATATCGGAAGGGAACGGCACACCCATTAATGCTGAACCACCACTTGGATTTACAACGGGCACGAATTCGCGCAGAAGGGTCAGGTTGGAAGAATTGGATCATTGGCGACCGTGGCAGACTTCGAGGTAAGATGAAAAAATATCCGGACGCTATTGCTACTCGCAGCGATGGTAAAGTTATTGCTGTTGAACTGGAACGAACAATTAAAACTCCAAGCAAGTATTCCGAAGCATTAGTCACACATCTGGACGGCAGGCGCAAAGGAATGTGGGATGAGATTTACTATGTCTGTCAAACCCCCACTGATAAGGAACGTTTGAGCAATATTTTCTCTAACATTAAGACAGTTCAGTTCCAAGGTGAATCGATTGTCATTACACCTGAGCACAGAGAACCATTTAAATTTTTCAGTTATTCAGATGACTGGAGTTCTTTAGGAGATTCCAATTCGAATTAGAGACAAAATATCGCACCGACTTAACTTCCAAAGCGGAAAAGTGAAGTACTCAATTCAAATTATCTAAAGCCCAGCAACTACAACTAGAAAACTGGCAATTTGCCTGAAACAATCAACAATCAAATTGCACTAATCAGCCTACGAATCAAAAGAAAATCATCAATAACTATGACCGACATCAAAACATTACTGGCACAAGCTGGGCATTACATCAACAAGGAGACGGGTGGAATTGTTCCGCCAATAGAGAACTCTGTCACATTTGCTCGCGATCAAGAGCTGGAACTGATCGGAAACTACAACTACGGGCGCTACCAAAATCCAACTCATGATCAGGTAGAAAAAATTGTGTGTGAACTGGAAAACGGAAAGAGTGCCAAATTATTCGCATCTGGACTGGCTGCTATTGCAACCATTTTCGAAACCGTAAATACTGGAGAACACATTGTTGCACCTTCTATTATGTATCACGGGGCTCAATCTTGGCTTAGGCGAATTTCCCAGCAACGCAACATTGGACTTACTTTCTTCGATCCGGCTGAGAAAGGTAGTATTGAAGACTCGATCGAGCCTGGCAAGACTGCAATCGTTTGGCTCGAGTCTCCGGTAAATCCTACCTTTGATGTAGTTGACATCAAGAAGGCAGCAAACGTGGCACATCGCGCCGGGGCAATTTTAGGTGTTGACGGAACCTGTGGACCGCCAGTAACAACCCGTCCGTTGGACTTAGGTGCGGATCTTGTGTTTCATTCGGCAACCAAGTATTTCAATGGCCACAGTGATTTGAATGCCGGACTGCTTACAACAAAAGTTGAAGACTCCCGTTGGGAAGAAATTTTGGAGATTCGTAAGCTGTCGGGAAGTGTACTTGGATCTTTTGAAGCCTGGCTGTTATTGCGAGGGATGCGAACACTCGCCCTTCGATTTGAAAGGTGTTCAGAAAATGCAATGAAAATTGCAGAATTTCTGGAATGTAATGAAAAAATTGATCAAGTTATGTATCCGGGTCTCCCGAACCATCCATCACATAAAATTGCAAGAAAACAAATGAAAAATGGCTACGGAGGGATGCTATCGATATTGGTTAAGGGCGGGTCGGATGCAGCAAAAATAGTCGCTTCATCTGTACGTTTGTTCACCAGAGCAACCTCGTTAGGCGGAGTAGAGAGTCTTATTGAACATCGCAGGACTGTTGAAGGGCCTGAAAGTAAAGTGCCTGAACAACTCCTTCGATTATCAGTTGGAATCGAAGACATCAATGATCTGATTGATGACTTAGCTCAGGCATTGGGCAAGTTGTAGTTGTTTTGTATCGTTTGCTCCTTGTGTTGTAGCAGTCCAAAACAATTTTGAACTTAGAAGACCACATTTTGGGGTTGCACCTTTCTAACTTTGGTCAATTTCGATTTTGTGTTGACCAGTCCTCCTATTTCAGTCAAATACGTTGTAGAGCGAACTCAGTGGCTACAGCGGGATACTGATGCAAAGCCAATGTAGATTTTGAAACTAGATTTTAAAGTTTACAGACGCACGCATTGTCACACTTACGTAAACTATTTCATGAGCCGATAGACTACTTTGTTGTACCGCGTTATCATCTCAACTCTTTTAGTTCGGCACAAAAATGATAAGACCGTACGTTGAAGCGTTACACATTCTTAAATCTAAAATTCTTCCTATTTTTTGGTTATTCGGACAAAAATGATTCAAAACTTTCCACGAAAGCCAAAAAATCAAGTATGACCTGAAAGGACGAATGCTTAGATAATGCTTCTTTCCAAAAGAGATAAGGTAAAGGGATTAATGAGGAAAGGATTCGTCAAAGAAAATAAAAGTCACGTCACCTTTAGATACTCACAAAACAACTCACTAGCGCAGCGGCCAATACCTGGGGGATTCCGCACCTGTGCTATGACAAGTAACTCTTCAAACTGGTGTTCGCAGATTTGACGCGAGTCAGCGAGCGCTCGAGCAAGCTTCAGTTTAGTGACTTGAAACAGGCCCAATCGCACGCAGTATACGCTTATACGGTTCCATAAACACATCGAAAAAGATTCTTCTTATTTTGAATTTCCTCTGTTGGTCTTCGGAGAATTTTTGCAAACTGGGAAGTGTCCTGATAAATTTCCAACTCTGTGGTTAGATGAACTGACTTTGGCAGATAAGTTTTCATTCAGTAATTTATATAGTGATTCAGATGAATTTCTTGAAGAATTATCTTCAGTGATCAAAATTCACCCATCGATTCATTCCAGGCCGCACCTTCCCAAACCGATTCTTTGCTATCTCGAATAGATTGTTTTCACCTTTTAACTTCAACCGAAGTCGTTCGACACGCTTGAGTACAGATCGCTTCAATTTTTGTGACCGCCTGCTACCAGCCAATCGAGTTTTCTGGTCTGGAATATGCTTGTTGCCTCCCAAGTGCCGCACGGCTGGTTTGGTAAGGAAAGCCATTCTGTATCCTAGTTTGAAGTAAACTTGAACTATCTTCTTTCATTAGTCCATTGGCCGTAACTGGCATACGGGCCAACAATCCGATAATCTCTCATCCGACGTAATCCGGGGTTCAGATTGAGGCCGGCTAGAGGACCATATGATGCACGTAGAACTTAATAACTAACACCAGTTGAAGTGTGATCAATTGGAGGGGACTGAGGGCGCCGCAAATTTGATACCGAACGAAGGTTTACCATTGAGCAACTATCAATTTCCGTGAGAATAGCAAAGGAGTCTGCGATGAATCTGTCGGAAAAACTCCCAGTCATCTTCGCAATGAAAGATCCACTCTGTATCGATGTTTGAATAGAGTCTGTCGATACTCCTTATATGTCCTAGGGGGAGGTATTGACCATGATCTCAAATTTATTTCAGTATGTTCGTACTTCCGCACGACGGATTCAACTTCAAAACTGCCACTATCTTCAGCAATTACGATTTTTGCCAAGGGTCCTTCCAAATGTGGCAACAGTGAATCCAATGTTTGTTCCAAAAGATCAAATCGTCCACAGGAAGTTAGAGCAACGGTATAAGGTTCAATCATAGGTAATATAGAACGGATGGTATCTGTCTTTAATTGTAAATATTTCGTCCATCAATTAATTTGCCTTGTACTGATGGCATCACCAATTAGCCGGTCGAATTGAACAAGAATTTTATCAAACGAAAATTCAAGCGCACAATTGACCAACCAACGATCAATTTCAGGATCCGATGTATTGCTTATTGCATCACTCATGGCTTCTGAATCATCGACGTACACCAAGCCACCAAAGCGCTTGAGGTCGCGAATCTCTTTCGGACTTGTCGAACAATTGGTGGAGACACCCATACACCCGCAATCCAACGATTCAATCAAAATATCGCTACAACCATTCAATCTGGATAACAACGCGAAGACGTCGGCACAATTTAGAAAGGCATAAGGCTTTAACAGTCATCCGGCGTCGAAACCACATCGGACAGACGATTCTCATAGACTTCAGACTGAAGGGTTTACCTCAACTCCTTCTCCCAGAATAACCAGTTTCAGGTCCTGATGGTTTCCAAAATGGGCAAAGGAGCGAATCAGGAGCAAAAATAAATTTGGACGGTTGCCTGGTCGACCGGAAAAAATATCTTGACCAAATTTTTTATCAAGCCAAGGAAGATTGGTGGATCAGCTTGCTAGATACAACACTCGTTGGCTTTCAACAAAGTTGTATATGACAGTTACTCTATTCTTTAGAAAAAGACATTCTTCTTAAAACTTTTCCTATATTTGTCTCAATTCAGTATGTGTCCAGTTTGCTTTGTAAAGTAACCCATTAAAATTCCTACTGGTTACGAAGTCCAGCAGTTCCTTGCGAAATCCCTGCTGTGAAATTGCCAAAGCGAATCGGAATGCCTGAATTTTGGCAAGTGGCGCGAGAAACTTACGGTGCCCACTCGTCGTGCTTTAGGTTAAAAACGAAAACAGCGTCAACGTAGTCAAGCATTTGAGTTAACACGACTCCCGTTTGGATACCGAATTTATATTCAGTCGGCCAAATAGGTTGGCTGAGGCGGCACGAAAATGGCATATACGACCGAAGAATTAACCTCTCAACCTGATAAACACCCAAAAATTGTTGCGGATGTGCAACAAATTGTTCGTATTAGATTCTTCTCTATACTGGACAATTTTGCATAGTTTCGGGTGTCAAAAAGCGTCCAAGAATTCAATCCACTTAGACAAGTAAGTCACTTTAAGTGTGGTCTGAAACAATGTTAGTTTTTGAGACAAAATATCGTAATTATCGATGCAAATGTTAGACCATTTTATGCCTATATTTTAAGTTCATGAGGAGAGTTCAGCTTAAAGATAATTATCCAGCATTCGAAACATTAAAATATATAAGTAATTGTATATAAAAGATATTCTGTCGTAATGATGTGCATATCTTGAACCGAAAGGAGGGCGATTTAAGCATAACTGACTGTACCGTCAGTTGTACTGGCGGAGGCGACCTGGTATGGCTCGTTTAGAGGCATCGTGCACAGTCAAGGCGGTGAAACCACAATGAAGAGCAACGGTTCTCGTTGGGGTGTGAAAGGTTCGAGTGAAGTATCCGAAGGCCTGACTGCCGTTTATCGCTATGAAGCGGCATTGGATCTGTCTTCGGCCTCACTGGGTGAAAAAGGCGCCGGCCGACTTTCGTCCGTGGGGCTTTCGGGCGGTTTTGGTACCGTTACTTTAGGACAGATTTACAGTGCCTCATACAATCACGTTGGTGCACTGACGGACAACGGCGTGTGGAGCGGTAATAGAAATAGCCTCACATTGCGTACACCGAGTAATCTGTCCTACTCTGCCTCGACGGGACCGATCAGTTTTCAGCTAGATGCCGGCATGGATGATGGTAAGGATAACGTGGGTACGGGCAGAAGCCTGGACATGAGCACAACTCGGACTGTCATTTGATACGGGCGCTGCCACCATTGGCATGGCGTTTACCACGGAAGAGGACATGCTGAACGGAAAGACAAGAACCTCAGCGTTCGGCGTTTCGGTGCCTGTGGGCGGTCTAACACTCGCCGGTTCTTGGATGGAGATAAAGACGACCAGGTTTGCAACCGATAGAAGTCCTGGGAAATTAGGCAGTCCAGCTCTATGCAGAATGGAAAGATGGGCAAATGCGAAAATAGTGAATGGTGAGGTTGTTGCTTTTGGCCCTGAAAAGCCAATTCAACGGGTGACAGAAAGAAATAGGTTCAAGACAACTAATCTGAAATTTGATGAAGGAACAGGAAAATATGTTTGTCCAAATCCATCTGACGGCAAAAATGACATTACTCTTGAAGACGATACAAAGTACGAAAACATAGTAATTGTACCTAAATTTCAAGATGCTGTAGCTTCAAAACTAGAAGTACCTGCAATGCCAGAAAAAACGGTCAAGGCCAAGCAGATGCGATTTTCGGTCACCGGTCCTCTTGGCGATACCGGCATGTCCTTTGCAGTCAACGTTCACAACAATCCTGACAAAAAAGGAGTCGGCGAAAATCCGTGGAACGCCCATGTGAGCAAAAGCCTTGGAGGTGGTGCACGCTTGGCATTCGAGTACATCGACAATGATGATAATGAAGATGATGACGGCAAGAAGATTGCCAACGAAGCTCTTGTGCACTTACAAGTTGACTTTTAGTTCTAACTTGTCAGCACTTTAATTTTAATCTGAAGTGGCGCACAAAACGTGCGCCGCTTTTTTTAATGAGAGTTTCCCGTTTGGAATTATTCTTAAGTTCCAGCATATTATTTTAAGTCTTCAAACGACAAATATTTTCTGTCTTTGAAATCAATGGGTTACACAGCCCGATTGGTCGAGTTTTGGCAAATCGTCCGTGTAGTGTTTGAAATCTGTTAGTGCCTGACACTCATCTCTTGATCCCCTCTCATTCCTCATCTGTTCATTCGCACCAAATACGACCCCGACCGAGACCGCTATCGCGTCCAAATCGTTAAATCCGTACGCAACGGCGATCTGGTCCGACAAAAGATTGTCCGCCATGTGGGGATCGCCAAAAGCAAAACCGAACTGGAACCTTTACGGCAACTTGGCGAGTTCATTCTCGCTGAAATACAACAGAGCAGTTCGCCACAACAAGAACTGTTCAGTGTACAAGAATATGCCCGACTGCTGACCCATGCCCGACAGGCCAAACAAGCTGAGAAACTCGGTGTCGATGTCGGTGAATGTCGTGAACAGGCACGTTTGACGGTGGGTGTTCGACAAGCGTATGGTCAGTTGTGGGAGACCCTGGGGTTGACCCGGGTCTTAGGCGCCCGGCGTCAAAGCAGTAATCAGATCTTACGCGAGTTAGTCTTAGCCCGAATTGCCCAGCCACGCAGTAAACGGGGTACCGTCATGGATCTGTCCCGGGATGCCGGCGTCACACTGTCCTTAGACCGAGTCTATCAGACTATGGACGATATAGATGACAAAGTCATTGACAAGATTCAGACTTTAGTTGGTCGTTATACCCAAAAGGTTGATCCTGAAGGGATGCACGTGGTCTTTATGGACTGTACGACGTTGTACTTTGAACAGGACCAAGAAGACGAATTACGCTTGAAAGGTCGCAGTAAAGATGGCAAGGCGCATCGGGTACAGATCATCTTAGCTTTAATGGTGACTAACGAAGGATTACCGGTGGGCTATGAGGTGTTCCCGGGGAATATCTATGAAGGCAAGACATTAATTCAGTTAGTCGATGACTGGCAGGTTCGGTTTCCGGGTGGACGCATGACTGTGGTCGCCGATGCCGGACTGCTCAGTGCAGACAATCAAGCCGCACTGCAGGCCCGTCAGATTGCGTATATCCTCGGTTATCGCATGAAGTCAGCCTCAGCAGTGATTAAACAACAAATCCTGGATCATGAGGCTTATCAGTCCTGGGATGGACTGAAGCCGCAACCCCATCGTCAACAAGTGTGGCGTTACCGGGAGATCAAACACGGTCATGAACGCATCATTGCCACTTATTCATCCAAACGCGCACGCAAGGATCAACATCAACGCATGCGCGCTTTAGACAAGCTTAAGCGTCAGTTAGCTTTAAGTCAGACGCCGGCCAGTGTCGGTCATAAAGGCATGGCCCGTTTTTTAGACTTCCCTGACGGCAAGGTGGTGATCAATGAAGACAAGTTAGCGGCGGCCGCCCAATGGGATGGTCTGCATGCCATCATAGCCTGGGGCAATGATCACTTCAGTGCCCAAGACTTACTGAATCGCTATCGTCAGCTGTGGACCATTGAACGCAGCTTTCGAACCAATAAACATGATCTACGCATTCGACCGATCTTTCACTTTAAGCCGGCTCGAATCCGAGCGCATCTGGCGATCTGCTATCTGGCCTTTGCCTGTGTTCAGCATTTAGGTTATCGGCTGCGTCAGCTCGGTTACCCCATGAGTCCTGAAGTGGTGCGTCGAGAACTGAATGCGCTGCAGATGAGTATCTTATGGCGTCCGGGCACCTCGGACAAGTATGTCATGCCGAGTCGGGCGACGACAGAGGCGAAACGCATTTATCGGTGTTTAGGGTTAAACTGGAACACTGTCCCTTTTGTGCTACCCAAAGGACGCGCGTCACCCCCAAGTCGTTAAGTCTTCTTTCTTTCTTTTTTCTGTCTGACATCGGAAATTCCGATGTAGTGCCCCATTTCCAACCGTGGTCCTTTAATATCAATGACTTACAAGCGAAAATGTCGGAAGTCATGAAGAGACTGAAGTCGTACGATACGCAGACCACCTAACTGTTATGAGTCCCGGAGTCCTGCCGAATACAATGCCTGTGGAAACTATGAATTCAGGTCAACGCTCGCCACGAAATACACTGATTGTGGGCGTGCTTTACGAATCCAAGGATACCTTCCCAACTTAACGGCAATTCTCTAGTCACGAATTTGTTCCTGACTCGATTCGGAAGAAAAGAAAATTGGCGATGCCGTTGGTGCCCAACTTACATGAAGTTGATGTTCGAAAGGTCTGATGGCCGAGTAATGCGGAATATCGATTTTCCGTTCAAAACTGATAATGATCACCCTGCCCGCAAGGGGTTGTTTGAAAAATGTCGTTACTTTCGAGCAAAACCAAGTCATGGACAAATTTGCGAGGCAGGATTATTACTTTAGTTTAAGTGCAACCGAAGCACTGTGAACGCGCCATGTAGAAAAGATAATTTGGTGCTTTTCAACCGATAATTCGAGCATTGGTTGTTAAATAATCAACTTATCAACCAAGGAGTGAACAATTGATTGCGAACAGATTAAGGGACTGACTCAACATTAGGGAGACCCGCTTTCACAGGCTTTAGGATGTTTCACGATTTGGTGTGGCTCAAGTCGAAAGTCCGTTCAGGGTCCTTAATGCTAGATACAAAATTGAAGATTAACTATTTAGAGTTATCAATACTACCAATGGGAGGATTAATCCTTTTGTT
This sequence comes from Arenicellales bacterium, assembly GCA_965200645.1. Lineage (GTDB taxonomy): Bacteria > Pseudomonadota > Gammaproteobacteria > Arenicellales > JAJDZL01 > CBDAUN01. The sequence goes on along the minus strand of CBDAUN010000001.1, from coordinate 673 downwards.
TTCGGCTAAATTCGAGTACAAAAAAGAGCGGCGCACCAATCGTGCGCCGCTTGAATAAAAGAGTTGAATTAATGCGACTTAGAAGTCCACCCTCAATTGCACGAGTGCTTCATTGGAAGTTTCCATACTGTCGTTGTCAATATACTCGAACGCTAAGCTCGCACCGCCTCCTAGGCTCTTGGATACGTTGAAGTTCCACGGATTTTCCCCGTCTGAACTATCCGGATGATTTGCCACGTTGATCGCAAATGACATCCCGGTGTCGCCCAAGGACCCGGAAACACCAGCGTGCATGTGCCTGGTTTTCACCGTTGTTTCAGGTGTGGGATCAACTTTAGCCATTAACTCATAGTCATCCGTTCCTTTAATTGTCTTAGATTCTCCTTCTTTAATTACCTTAGATGCTCCTTCTGGAATATCTTGGTGCTTTATTTCTGATATTGTGAAGTCTTTACCTGCAGGCACCTCCTGAACAGCAGGCGAACCCGGTTCTAATATTCTCAGGGCAATGCCATTTATACCTAGTGCTGGACTAGACTCTGGACAAGTAAACATCCCTTCAGTGATTTCACCTGTTTCTTCGTCAATCGTTCTGACTCCTAAAGTAGGAAGTATATATCTCGTTGATACTAGTTCTAAAGGATCTTCTGAGTCCGGTTTTTTAATTACTTGT